>NZ_JMLZ01000004.1:0-5557 GCF_000686105.1 Robinsoniella sp. KNHs210 | reverse complement strand
CAGAATCCGGTTAAGACGCTGCTTACTCTTCTGCAAATAGTCAGAAAGAATTTTAATGTCACTGGTCTGGCCTTTTATGCCGCCGGAGGAAGGCTGGTGAATCATAATTTCTGAATTTGGCAAGGCAAAACGCTTGCCCTTTGCACCGCCTGCCATTAAAAATGCTCCAAAGCTTGCAGCCATTCCGATACAGATGGTGGAAACATCGCATTTGATATAATTCATGGTATCGTAAATTGCAAATCCTGCAGATACGGAACCACCCGGACTGTTAATGTATAACTGGATATCCTTACCCGGATCCTGGCCTTCCAGATACAGAAGCTGACTGGTAACCAGACTGGCAGAAGCATCGGTGACTTCTTCACCCAGAAAAATAATCCGGTCATCCAGCAGGCGGGAGTAAATGTCAAAACTGCGTTCACCGCGACTGGTCTGTTCAACTACATAAGGTATAATCATGCTGCAATCCCCCTGACTTCAGACAGTTGTATACAAAAGCTGGTAATGGTATTGTATCCTTTTGCAGAATTGTCTGCGAATACCTGAATTGCCGGACAAAATTCCTGGAAAAGCTCAAATCGCTCCTGCCTGGGTGTAAAAATGTGAAGGCTCCGGCAGGTCTGGGGAGTACATTGATATAATTGCCGGAACGCCAGTGTAAAAGCCTGTTGGGAATCATAACCCGCTTTACAGGAAATCTCTGCAATGGGAATGTCGGTCTCTGCTAAAAGTCTGGCAGCTTCTGTCAGTCTGCGTCTCTGGATATATTTATGCATGGTGCAGCCTACCACACTGGAAAATATGCGGTTCAGATAGTATTTTGAATAGTTCATATTCTGTGAAATATCGTCAAGATGGATTTTTTCCTGCAGATGGGATTCAATGTAGGATACAATCTCCACAACAATATCGTTTTATCACTCATAGTAATGCCCCCTTTCGTGATGGTCATGATTTTTATTATAGCAGATATGTCTTAGGGTGTCTTAATAAAAAGTGCTCTCTTTATGGACAAGAGAGCACTTTTTTAGATTCAAATAAATTACAAATAACTTAGCATTAAAAGCGTATCGTGAAAGTAATTACCCCATCATCAATCTGGCAGTTATATGCAAAACCCTGTTTCTGGGCAGCTGCACTTACAATGGAAATCCAAGTCCGGTACCGGACAGCTCTTTATTCCGGGATTTCTCGGCAACATAGAACGGATCCCAGATTCTTTCCAAAAGAATATTGTGGTTGTGGGCTACACCGTTGGAGGTCTGAAAAATAATCCTGCCGTATTCCTCATATAACCGTATGTTTATATGGCTGTTGGAAGTATATTTTACCGCATTAGAGATCAGATTGGAAAATATGGCAGTAATTCCTTCCAGACTTGCAGTGATAACTACATCCGGCAGGATGTCTGCTTGCAGAGTGAGCTGCTTGTTTTCTAACTCCAGCTGATATTCTTCGATCATTCCGGTGAGCATACTGCTGATCTCTACAGATTCTTTGGGATAGTCTTTTTGCCGGATGCGGGATAAATCAAGAAGTCCTTCAATGAGCCTTTCCATTTTTTCATTCTGGCGGATAACCGTGTCCAAGAAAGTGCCGTCATCAATGCCGTCTTTAATGCCGCAGGTATAAGCTTTAATCAGGGCCACCGGTGTCTTCAGATCATGGGATACATTGCCAAGTAGAGCTTCCATCTGTCGGTTTTTTTCAATCAGAGCTTCCTGGGATTCTTTTAGTTTGCAGCTCATGTCATTGATGCTGCTGGCAAGGTCTTCCAGCTCATCGTTTGTCCTGATTTCTATCTGACTGAAATTCTGGTTGGAAATATCCTTTGTCAGTGCGCTGATCTCTGAAAGGGGAGTAGTAATTTTCTTAACCAGAAAATAGATAAGAATCATCATAATAATTACTGCGGCTAAAAAGATACATAAGGTAATGCCATTGATCAATGAGACGATCTCGCTGATATTTGGAATGATGATAGCTACTCCTGCAAAGGTTTCCTCTAAATTCAAGTATTCTACAAGTATACTGTAATGCAGCTTGGATTGGTTGTAGATGCGCAGTTGTCTCCCGTTTGCCATTGTATTCAGGTAATCCTGATCCCAAAGCCAGTAACGGTCCAGCCCCAGACCTTTATCCAGAAACGCATTGCGGAGGCGTTCATTTAATTCATCAATATCAGAGGTATTGTCTACGCGGGCAATTACTACATCCCTGGATTCTTCCAGTGCGGCAATGGCTTCGTCTAATGATTCTGCATTTTGCATAAGTGTATTACAAATTTCATTGATTTCTGACTTTCTTTCATAGATATAATATCTTCCGATAAACTGTGAATTTACAACGACTGATATTAATACAACGACAATTAAAACGGCTGAAATACTCAATAGAAATTTTTTGGCAAGTTTACTCATTTTGATTCTCCAACATGTATCCGATACCGATGTGGGTAGTGATATACTTTTCTCCTATTTTATTGCGAAGTCTCCGTATATGGGTATCCAGGGTGCGTTCATCGCCATAATAGTCCATTCCCCAAACGCTGGAAAGTAATTGTTCTCTGGATAGAATCATGCCCTGGTTCAGGAAAAAGGTGTAAAGGAGTTCGTATTCTTTTTTGGTTAGTTTTATTTCTTCCTGCCGTATTTTTACGATTCTGGTGTCCGGATTTAAGGTAAGGCTGCCGCAGTAAGCAGTTTTCCCAGCTGAATAAGTTTTTCAATCCGAAGGAGCAGGATCTTTGGCTCATTAGGTTTGCGTTATGGTGCTGCACTATAAGTCAGACCTTTTTCGTCAGAGATCCTGTTCCTTCGGATTGCAAAACTTTTCAGCTGGGAAAACTGCTTACCTGCGGCAGCCTTACCTTAAATCCGGACACCAGAATCGTAAAAATACGGCAGGAAGAAATAAAACTAACCAAAAAAGAATACGAACTCCTTTACACCTTTTTCCTGAACCAGGGCATGATTCTATCCAGAGAACAATTACTTTCCAGCGTTTGGGGAATGGACTATTATGGCGATGAACGCACCCTGGATACCCATATACGGAGACTTCGCAATAAAATAGGAGAAAAGTATATCACTACCCACATCGGTATCGGATACATGTTGGAGAATCAAAATGAGTAAACTTGCCAAAAAATTTCTATTGAGTATTTCAGCCGTTTTAATTGTCGTTGTATTAATATCAGTCGTTGTAAATTCACAGTTTATCGGAAGATATTATATCTATGAAAGAAAGTCAGAAATCAATGAAATTTGTAATACACTTATGCAAAATGCAGAATCATTAGACGAAGCCATTGCCGCACTGGAAGAATCCAGGGATGTAGTAATTGCCCGCGTAGACAATACCTCTGATATTGATGTATTAAATGAACGCCTCCGCAATGCGTTTCTGGATAAAGGTCTGGGGCTGGACCGTTACTGGCTTTGGGATCAGGATTACCTGAATACAATGGCAAACGGGAGACAACTGCGCATCTACAACCAATCCAAGCTGCATTACAGTATACTTGTAGAATACTTGAATTTAGAGGAAACCTTTGCAGGAGTAGCTATCATCATTCCAAATATCAGCGAGATCGTCTCATTGATCAATGGCATTACCTTATGTATCTTTTTAGCCGCAGTAATTATTATGATGATTCTTATCTATTTTCTGGTTAAGAAAATTACTACTCCCCTTTCAGAGATCAGCGCACTGACAAAGGATATTTCCAACCAGAATTTCAGTCAGATAGAAATCAGGACAAACGATGAGCTGGAAGACCTTGCCAGCAGCATCAATGACATGAGCTGCAAACTAAAAGAATCCCAGGAAGCTCTGATTGAAAAAAACCGACAGATGGAAGCTCTACTTGGCAATGTATCCCATGATCTGAAGACACCGGTGGCCCTGATTAAAGCTTATACCTGCGGCATTAAAGACGGCATTGATGACGGCACTTTCTTGGACACGGTTATCCGCCAGAATGAAAAAATGGAAAGGCTCATTGAAGGACTTCTTGATTTATCCCGCATCCGGCAAAAAGACTATCCCAAAGAATCTGTAGAGATCAGCAGTATGCTCACCGGAATGATCGAAGAATATCAGCTGGAGTTAGAAAACAAGCAGCTCACTCTGCAAGCAGACATCCTGCCGGATGTAGTTATCACTGCAAGTCTGGAAGGAATTACTGCCATATTTTCCAATCTGATCTCTAATGCGGTAAAATATACTTCCAACAGCCATATAAACATACGGTTATATGAGGAATACGGCAGGATTATTTTTCAGACCTCCAACGGTGTAGCCCACAACCACAATATTCTTTTGGAAAGAATCTGGGATCCGTTCTATGTTGCCGAGAAATCCCGGAATAAAGAGCTGTCCGGTACCGGACTTGGACTTTCCATTGTAAGTGCAGCTGCCCAGAAACAGGGTTTTGCATATAACTGCCAGATTGATGATGGGGTAATTACTTTCACGATACGCTTTTAATGCTAAGTTATTTGTAATTTATTTGAATCTAAAAAAGTGCTCTCTTGTCCATAAAGGAGAGCACTTTTATTAAGACACCCTAAGACATATCTGCTATAATAAAAATCATGACCATCACGAAAGGGGGCATTACTATGAGTGATAAAAACGATATTGTTGTGGAGATTGTATCCTACATTGAATCCCATCTGCAGGAAAAAATCCATCTTGACGATATTTCACAGAATATGAACTATTCAAAATACTATCTGAACCGCATATTTTCCAGTGTGGTAGGCTGCACCATGCATAAATATATCCAGAGACGCAGACTGACAGAAGCTGCCAGACTTTTAGCAGAGACCGACATTCCCATTGCAGAGATTTCCTGTAAAGCGGGTTATGATTCCAACAGGCTTTTACACTGGCGTTCCGGCAATTATATCAATGTACTCCCCAGACCTGCCGGAGCCTTCACATTTTTACACCCAGGCAGGAGCGATTTGAGCTTTTCCAGGAATTTTGTCCGGCAATTCAGGTATTCGCAGACAATTCTGCAAAAGGATACAATACCATTACCAGCTTTTGTATACAACTGTCTGAAGTCAGGGGGATTGCAGCATGATTATACCTTATGTAGTTGAACAGACCAGTCGCGGTGAACGCAGTTTTGACATTTACTCCCGCCTGCTGGATGACCGGATTATTTTTCTGGGTGAAGAAGTCACCGATGCTTCTGCCAGTCTGGTTACCAGTCAGCTTCTGTATCTGGAAGGCCAGGATCCGGGTAAGGATATCCAGTTATACATTAACAGTCCGGGTGGTTCCGTATCTGCAGGATTTGCAATTTACGATACCATGAATTATATCAAATGCGATGTTTCCACCATCTGTATCGGAATGGCTGCAAGCTTTGGAGCATTTTTATTGGCAGGCGGTGCAAAGGGCAAGCGTTTTGCCTTGCCAAATTCAGAAATTATGATTCACCAGCCTTCCTCCGGCGGCATAAAAGGCCAGACCAGTGACATTAAAATTCTTTCTGACTATTTGCAGAAGAGTAAGCAGCGTCTTAACCGGATTCTGG
>NZ_JMLZ01000003.1:0-6631 GCF_000686105.1 Robinsoniella sp. KNHs210 | reverse complement strand
GCAAATATTATGACGGTGAAAAAATTACATTTAAAGACTTTTCCGAAAAGTGGTGGGAAGACTATGCAAAACAAAAAATTAGAGCTGACTACACAGGAAGTTTATGAGGATCGTTTAAAACGTCATATCCTCCCTGCTATCGGTCATCTTAAAATGGCAAAGATTACACCTATGACATTACAGACCTTTTATAATAAGCTGTTTTAAAGACGGTAGTAGATCCGACGGAAAACCCGGCGGCTTGAGCCTGGGAAGTGTACAAAAAATAAACACTGTAATAAGTTCTGTATTAAGTACTGCCGTAAGATGGGGTGTTATAGACTCCAATCCCTGCCGCAAAGTTACCGTGTCGCAGCCGGCGCAAGATAAAGTAGTGGACAACAAAGTTAAACACTTCAATGCGGAACAGGCTGAACGCTTCTTACAGGCGCTTGAAATGTCCTATACGAGTGTTTATAAGGCACACGGTAGAATCGATGATACAGGGCGAAAATACAACGTTAAGGACTATATGCAGAGCCATCAAATGTCCATGTCATTAAAAGTATTCTTTCAAATGGCATTGTTCGGCGGCTTCCGGCGCGGGGAATTAATAGCCCTTACCTGGGATGATATAGATTTTTCTAAAAACACTATTCACGTTCCAACCTCTTCCGCCATGGTAAAAGGGAAGATGATTACAAAAAAGCCAAAAACGAAAGACTCGGAAAGGGATGTGGTATTACCACTTCCGGTTATGGAATCCTTAAAGAAATGGAGAGCACAACAAAATATGCTAATTATTAAGATGGGGGAAATTTGGAACCGAGACGGGAATTTTGTATTTACAAGGTGGGACGGCAGGCAGATGAACCCCAGTACTCCTACACACGCATTTAAAAGCGTTGTGAGAAAGTACAATCTGACTGTGGATGATGAACATAAGCTTCCGGACATAAACCTGCACTGTCTGCGGCACACCACCGCTACACTGCTGATTAGTAAGAAAACCGACATAAGCACAGTATCCGCACTGTTAGGACATAAGCGCAAAAGTACCACAATGGATATTTACACACATGCTCTAAAAGAATCAAACTCTGTTGCATCGGATACCTTAGAAGATCTTTTATTAAAAAAATCCATGTAGTAGTCAAACAGTAGTCAAATAAAAAAATCACCCTGGTGTGGATGATCTTAAACATCAAAAAAGCCCGTATTTACGGGCAAAACAAAAGCGCGAGACGGGACTCGAACCCGCGGCCTCGACCTTGGCAAAGTGATTACATGCATTCAATAAAATATAATATCGTATAATAAAATGCGCTAACACCTGATTTTATAGGGTTAGCGCATTCTTCAAATTCAATAAAATATAGTATTATTTAATAAAATATAATAAGTTTAGTAGTCAAATAGTAGTCAATTTACTACCGGATACAATTAACCTTAACTATCGTATCCATTATGTTCTCATCTGATTCCACAACATCAAAATCTATTATATATTCCACTTCTTCCACTGAATCCCATATTGCAATGGCTCCGGATTCTAATAATTCTTCACCGTCTCCATTTCCGTTCCAGATCTGACCAAAATAGTATTGTCCCCCAACTTTGATTTCTTCTTCCGATCCTCTAATATAACTAAGTGTATTCATAAAAACTCCCTTCTCCCGATCGTATCGGGGATAAAATATATTTATTGTAATAATATCAGTTTTTTTGACTGATATCAAGTTTATATGTTCCCGGTATTTCCCGACCGGGTGCGGGTTATATTTCCACCGAATTGTATAACTCTTTTTCTGACAGTTCTCTTATATTTTCCAGTCTTTCAAAAAATGCCGTACCCATATGTGCAATATCTGCATGATATAGCCACACATTCCACCCAACCATCCCTTTTGTAATTTGAAATTTCCCGTCACACGCGGAATATCCAAATGGTTCCCTTTTCAATTTTACCATTTTCATCCTGCTTTCTCCCGGTATTTCTCTACTGGGGCGGGTGATCTATTTATTTAAATTATTGGTCTACCTTTACATCGTCAAAATCTTTTTCTACAACTTCTATTTTACATGTGTCTGGATTTGCTACTGCCCGCAAAATCATTTGCATTTCGTCACTCAATTGTGACCACGGCTGAACAAACATCTGCCCGTTGTTGCAACTGGCATATACAAGTTTTGTTCCTGTTTTCTGATCTGTTGCGAATGCTATTTTTGTAGTGTGCATACTTTCCTTCTTTCTCCCGGATTTCCGCCGGGACGGGTTATTATTTAATAGTTATCATTAATTATCTATTTTTAAACCGTTCTACTATCCTATCAAGAATATTTTTTTGTTCATCTGCATACCGATTAAATGCGACTCTAATGGAATTGTTTTCGATATTTTCCATATCTTTGTATGCTTCCATAAGCATTTCATAAATAGATAGAAATATGGCTCGATCATCGCAATCGCAATCCCTCCATTTTTTGTAATATTCTCCATAACCATTTTTTAAAACTTTGCTCTTTAGTCCATACGCTTCCTTGCTTGTCATTTTCATAATTCCTTCTTTCTCCCGCCGATCCCCGACGGGACGGGTTATTAATTAGAGTTACTTCACTGATCATCTTTTTTTCATTTTCAGAATGGCTACAATGACAACAATGCTGAATATAATTTCTACTACATCAAATATAATTTCTACATTTTTCATATTAGACATTGACAATGTGACAATAAAAGCTATCATATTCTTAAAGGATTGGGGCTTTCGCCCCATCCCCCTTAATTCAGTAGTTTGTCGATCAAGTCGATTACTGCACGAATTAAGTTTAGTATTGCAGTGGTGAGAATGATGTTTGCAAGACTTCTTCATCACTGCTTTTCTTTTTATTATCCATTGCTTTCCCTCCTCTCTCTTGGTGATATAAACATTGTAATCACTATTTTCGTTATTTGTCAATACGTTTTTCGTATTTTATTACTATTTTCGTAAATATTTTTTCGAAAATCGTATTGACTTTAAACGTTTATCGTTATACAATGAATATGTATTTAATTTTAAGAAAGGGTGTGATCTTATGGCAATCAAGCTTCATCTAAAAAGAGAAATCGCATTGAAAGAAATGACGCAAAAAGAAACTTTCTGAAATAACGGGAATACGTCTCCCGACGCTTTCCGCTATGTGTACCAATACCGCAAAGCATTTACCAATAGATGTACTGGACCAAAATTTGTAATGTATTACATTGCACCCCCGCGATATAATTGAACATAATACCGGATGACAACGAAAATAGCCCTCATGGGGCTATTTTTTATGTCGGTTGTGATCCTATTTTTGATCTGATCGCAAAGAAAGTTACCGGATTAATGGAAGTATTCAGTATTTTATTTTTAAGTTTGAGTACATACGTCGTATTCGATTCGGGACCGTTCGCAATTATTGTATAATCAATCCATTGACTTACAAGTAATCCATTTATGAATACAAATACTAAATCACCCTCATTATAAATGTCTGTTATATCATCAGTTTCTAAAGGTTCTGAACGGTTCCACGTCTTTGTTGACCATCCTATATATGTGTCAATCTTAAGTTCATCTGTCAAAGTTGCAAACCAGCTATCAAAAGCCGTTTTTTGCTGTCTTTTCCAATCATTCAATTCGTTTAGAAATTGAGCATATGCCGTTTGGTACTGTAAAAACAATTGTGATGTATCCACTTGTTTGATCAATCCGGTAACAAACCCGCATATAGAAGTATTTACCCTGGTATCCTCGATTTGTGCCTGGGTAATTGCTGTCACACCTTTACCAATATACACATATGCCAAAATGTACTCTTCAACGAACTGCGTTCGCTCTGCCGTCGGTTTCGTTGGTGTACTGGCGGCTGTTCCTTTCTTTATAGTAATTGTTCCTGTTCTTTGGCTCTGGTTACTGTCCATCTTTGCCACTATTGCGTCATACCTGTTTAATACCAGATCTGCCGCATCCAGTGTAAGTACTAAAGTACTGTCATTTTGCAACCACCTGCCATTGCTGTCAGCAAGCTTTCCGGATGCAACCTGTACTTTCATCCCGGAATTGACTTTTACCTGTAATCCGCGCCTACGCTCTCATAAACACCACCACTAACCAGTCCCGTCAGATAATCATTTATTTGCTCTGCATTATATCTGCGGTCACCATTAACGCTGTTAAAAAATCGCTTGTTATTGCCATTTATCCCACCTCCAATGTGCTGAACGTTGGTATTATAGATTTACCGTTTTTCGTCTTCACTTTCTATTATTTCCAGTATACGGGGACTTGCTTCTATCCCGTATTTCATTGATTACCTGCACGATGTCACCCAGGTAATAATCTTTTGTTAAGTTCATAACTTATTCTTGGTTTCTGTACTGCCGTCAACGACTGTACAGATTTACTCTCTTCCAGACTTTTATTTCCCGGTCTTCCAACATTTTTTAGGTATTCTTCCTCGGTATACTCCCGTTGTTACTGCTTACGTCCGGGCATCCACAACTTCTCATAACGGTCAAGTCCTGCGGCAGTCCCTACCACCGTTTTTTTTCGTTCAAGTCCTTCACCTTCCCCGGCTACCAGTGCAACATTTTTGAAATCCTGCTTTAAAAATTTGTATTCTGTATTTAACAGGTTTTCGTAATCCGAACTGAAAACCACGTATGATTTTTTTCCTGATTATTGATCTGTTTTCCCCAACATACAGTTCAAACGGAACGTTTTATTTATTGATATAGATGTCAAAACCAATCCCGTATTGCTTGCACATTTCCGCAATGACTTCACACAGATTATCACCCGTGACCTGCATATTCTATCGTATCTTCCAGACCTAATAAACCGCGCCATTTCGAGGTTTTTTTATCTTCCGCTCTTGCAATTATAGGGCTTACGCATTTTCCTTTATCATGCGGCCGTATACACAGTTCTACTCGCCCTGTCAAATTGGTCTGCTGCCATATAATCCCGTGCGGGACAAATATTTTTTAAACTCTGCCAGATACCGTGAGATAGATTACCGTTTTTCCACATCTGTAATTTAATTTTTCATGATCATTCATTTTATATATGGTGTCGTTTCCCGACACGGTAATATCGGATGACCTGCACAGGTAATTATCTTCTTTTAGCAGTGATATTAAATCCATAGATACAGGAAGATATAATTCAAAAATCCCCAGTATCGAAAAAGCGGGTAGTCCATATAACACTCTGGTAATTATCTATTAATCCGATAGTATCCAGATCCTTATTAAATACATATATTTTCATGCGCTACACTCCTTCGAATTTATCCGTATGCAGGATCTTTAATTGTAAAAAATTCCAGTCCGCTTTCACATTCATATGTGAAAACATTGTCTCCACTCTGTACATGTATCCAGTGACTTGTTTTGTCCAGGGCATTGACTATATTTTGAGTTAATCCCGTCCCGCTGTAAAACTACCGATTTTTCGCCCGATATAGTGTTTATCCGGATTAAATCCGCGGTCTGCATCGTGACTTTAAGTTTCAATGTTTCCCGGGTTGTGAGGTTGTAAATTACCGGATTGATAACGGTACCCTGTGAGAACAATTCAATGACCACTCCCGTTTCGGCATCCCCCTGGTTGATAATATTTTCTTTTGCAAGAATGGTCATTCTGCTAAACTCAATCCCCGGTTTTTCTATAGCAAACGGAAATTCAAACAATGATTCTGTACTGGAAAATTCTTTTACCAGTTCATCTATGCTTTTGAAATACGGCTGCGGGCATAGGATACTAATTTGTGCCTGCACCCCTGCTCAAACGGGTCACAGTTCAGATCTTCTGTGTATCCTCAATACACACATTCCGCATGGAGTTTTTAAAGTAATTTTTGACCGGATGTTTCATTTTGAAATGTTTATATAGTTCTATCCTCCCCCCTGCTGACATCTCCATTAAGTGCGACGGTGATAACCAGATTTCTTTCGTTCACCCGGGAACTATTAAATTTAGTACCGTCTGCGGTGGATATTGTGGAGGTATTGATTGTGGCATTGGGGGATCAAGACCGTCTATTTTTAAAACGCTGTATGTGGGATTATGGGTTAATTCCAAAACCTCGTTATACATTATTTCTGCTTTTAAAGTAAACATCTTATACCCCCCTTGCAAAATTTAATTGGTTTCTTGTCTGTCTGTAAATATCTAATCTGTTTAAAGATTTAGGACTGTTATTGGTCTGGTAGAAATTATAAGTAACCTGCTGCACTCCGCTTTTTCCACTTGCCACTTTTGAACTTAATGCCTGTTTTCTTACGCTGTCCGCAATCGTATTTTTAAAGTTTGCCATGCTCCCCTTAAATCCGTTAAGATATCCGACTCCGGAAAATACTCCCAATTCCTCAAAAAACCCGTGATGGTGAATGAATTTTTAAAGATTTTTTGAACTGTTTTACAATGTTGTTCGCAATCTTTTTGACCTGTTTATCTGCCTTTTTCGCCTGTTTCGTCATACCATTCATAAATCCGTCAATTGCATTTTTTCCCGCATTCTGTAAATCTTTGCTCACATTTGCAAATGCCTTGTTTACTTTATCGGTATATTCTGCCTTTATTTCTGCCATCTTCTCCGCATAAAAGGCTTTAGAAATCTG
>NZ_JMLZ01000002.1:4957500-5785622 GCF_000686105.1 Robinsoniella sp. KNHs210 | reverse complement strand
AATATTGGAACATAAATGTTACAATACTTTTGTTAGTTGTTCCCCTTTCTAAGTTGCCGCTTAGATGGGGGTTTTTAAATATACGACGTCCATATCCTTACTGTAAACCGCATGGAATACATCCCCGTTGCTGTCTGTTATAACGGCTTCTCTTCCGTCCATTTCAACGTTTAGCTTTGCCGTGTTAAACATTGTTCCCAAATGATCTAAAATGCGTCTTTCTGCTAAAGTAAATGCTAATTTCATTATTTTTCCTCCACTATCCCCAGGCAGTCAAACAACTTCCCCATGTTTATTAGGGCTTTTGTGCCTGTATATATTACATCCGGTATCTCCTGCTTTTTAAGCATGTTTCTAATAGCAGTTTCCGAGACGCCATATTGTTTCGTATATACTGCGGCTTTCTTCGGCGGCAGTAATTGGCTCCTTATCGTACCCATTTTTATTCTCCTTTTTCGAAAATCTTTCTGCAATATCGTTTATTCTCCAGTCGTTTGGTGTACGATCCTAAACATACAGCCGGACAGGTGAGTCTATCATCGTTTATAGGACACGTATCACAGGATTTACCATTACAGAATTCTGAATCCGTTTCAAACTTTTGATAATCTTTTTTTTTCTTCATACTTTAATCTCCTTTTCCAATTTTGATTTTTTATATAATCCGCAAAAGCATAACCATGCAGTAAGTAATCCCTAATATTGCACATACTGCCTGCATATTATTAAACTCACATCCGGCAGTAACAAAAATGTGATAATTGTCAAATATAACGCTTCCACCCAGTAGATGTCACCGCGTCTGATTAATTCTTGCATTATTTACCACCTTTCCCCTAGGTTCTGACAAATGAATTTCTCCATTTTCGTCAAGCGCTAAAACCATTGTTAATTTTGTTTCGATGTTATAAAGATCCATTACAACATAATCTGTTCCGTCATCGCTCATACCTTCTGCGATACGTGTTATGAGGTACCCTACTAGTGAGTTTAGATCTTCCTTGGATAAACTTCTTTCAGATGCGACAATACTTTCTTCCATTATTTTCTCCTTCTTGATTCCCTGCTGAAATGACCTTCTTGCAGGTTCAGCGCATCCGTTATTTTCTTCCGAGCAACTTCTCCCGGTCTGATAAATCCATTTCGATAGCCGGATATCTGGCTTCTACCTAAACCACTACGTTCTGATAATTCCGATGTAGACATATGGATACGATCCAAATAACTTGAAAATCCTATAGCGTCCCACGGTTTTGTATAGCCGCTACTCGATGTTTTATTTTCGGATGATTCACCGTCATTAATGTCCGGTACGATATGTCTTAAAATGTTAACCACATATCGTCGTGAGCTTGGAATGTTCCCCATGATCCGGGCGGCTTCTAAATAAATGTTTTTATCTTCTTCCTGATTCCCCATTGTGTAACCGCCCGTCTTTCTTATAGAAGGAAGAACTTCACTTGTTACCCAGTGTTTGAACTTCTTCGCTTCCGGCAGCTTACTACCAAATATCAAAGCATACATTCCGGACTCGTTAATTATTGTTAAATTTTGCTTTCCTCCAGGGTGACCATTTCGTTCACCCCTCTATCTTCGGTGTCAACATGATCCCTAACTGCCTTTTGTGGATTTGAATACCCCAGTGCTTCTGCTACATCTTTACCGACTAACCATGGCTCGCCGTCAATCTCAACTGTTCGTATCTGCCCGAACTCAGCATTTTCAAAAATCTTAATTTCGTTCATATCTTTGATTCCTCCTTTTTTCTATGATATAATTGAATTATTAAAGTGTAAGGGCGGTGTTTATTTTGACATTCCAGTGTAAGAAAATATTAAAACGTATAAGAAAATTATCAAATAATGAACCGATTAAATTACATTACCAGAATGGTTTAATTCGTGTGCACAATGATTTATCCAGGGTCTGTGATTGTTCTGATTTAAAAGTTGAAATGATTACTATCCTTAAAGAATTATGCCGTACCGAATACCTTGAATTTGGGAATCATGGTATTTTCACCTTGACACATTTAGGAATACATCCTTATCAGTACACCTGGGATAAAATGAAATCTTTTTTATTCAAATCCTTCTTCGTTCCGGTTGTAGTAGCCTTTTTCACTTCATTAATCACTTTTTGGATCTCTTTACAGTTTCCCGGTTAATGCCAGTGTGGTTAAAATGGCGGTCAGCATACTGAAAACTATAGTAAATAAGTAATGTAGTACCGCCCTGTCAAACTTTTTTATCTTCTTTTCTAATTCTTTATCGCGCTCATTCATCCCTACACCTCCACTTCGTCATGTTCGATCAATGACATATAGCATTTGATCAAAGATTTTTGTTTATCTGAGTATTCATCTAACTTGTAAGCCAAATTCCTACTCTCCTTCGACGGAATCTTTAACTCCGATACCAGGAAATCAATACTTACACCGAAGTATTCCGCCACCTCTTTCACTTTTTCAAGTGATGGATTTTTTGATTCCCAATTTCGGATCGTTCCATTTCCAAAGTGAAGATTACGTTCTAATTCGGCAATTGTGATACGTTCGCTATTACATAACTCTACAATTCTTTTAAAAAGCACATTTTTCACCTCTTTTCACTAGAAAATTTATAATATAGTATTGACAAACACTAGAAAATAATCTATTATATATGCATAAAGGTAACAGCAAATTATCATGTACCATAGCAGCAAGTTTCGCACACTTGTTGCTTTAGTAGATTTTTTTCATGTGTTCTTTGGTATAAACACATATTACATGATTTTTTTCTAGTTGTCAATACCTTTTGCATGATTTTTTTCATGTATTTTATTTTTTTTGAAAGGGGTACTGAAATGACTCTAGTAGATAGGATTAGAACACTAGCAAATCAGCGTGATATGAGTCTCCCCAATTTAGAAAGTGAACTGGGGTTAGGGAACGGAACTATTAGCCGATGGAAAACTCATCACCTAATACGGATAAGCTTTCTAAGGTGGCTGATTATTTTGACGTATCGGTTGACTACTTACTCGGCGTGAATTAACGGCTAAGGATGAGAAGGACATTGCGAAAGATTTAAGTAATATAATGGGTAAAATAAGATCCGGTGAAGATGGACCATTGAGATATAATGGTGCTGAAATAGATCCTGACTCATTAGATTTGTTACAAGACGCCATAGAAATGAGCCTTCGGCATCTAAAAGTAAAAAATAAGGAAATATACGATCCGTACAAAAACAAAAGATAAAAAAGTAGGTGGGGATAAATTGAAAAAAGACATAAAATGTCTAACAGCCTTCTTTATAAGAAAATACGGGACTAATAACCCTTTTGAGATTGCCAGGTCATTAGGTATTGAGGTTTTCAAAGTTCCTTTAGGTGAAATCAGCGGATATTACAAATATCAAAAAAGCATAAATGTATCTTTATAAATTCTGAATTAGAAGATATGTATTTTATGCGGTTGGTTATGGCGCATGAACTGGGGCACGCAATTATGCACTCAAAAGAGAACTGCTACTTCTTAGAACATCATACACTAATGCTCACCAACAAAAATGAAGTAGAAGCAAATCGTTTTGCCGTAAATTTATTAATATCAGATGACGAACTGTCAGATTATAAAGAATTCACTGTCGATCAAATATCAAGAATCACGGGCTATGGGATGAAATTAATAGAATTAAGAATGAAAGATTATGGGAGATAATATTATG
Source organism: Robinsoniella sp. KNHs210 (assembly GCF_000686105.1). Lineage (NCBI taxonomy): Bacteria > Bacillati > Bacillota > Clostridia > Lachnospirales > Lachnospiraceae > Robinsoniella > Robinsoniella sp. KNHs210. The sequence continues at coordinate 5,781,909 of NZ_JMLZ01000002.1, read as the reverse complement.
GGATTATTAGGTAAAAAAGAAGCATGCGGCATATGTGGCGGTAAAACAGGCTTACTTAGCATAAACGTGAATGACGGCAAAATATGTCGTGACTGTACTAAAAGTATTGGCGGAACTTTTGGGATTAACATTAACTCATTTGATGATTTTCATCAATATAGAGAAAGTCTCAAAGACAATGAAATTCTTCTTAATACTTTTACGATCACTAATAAAGAAGATCCTTATATTTTTATAGATACTAAAATAAACTTTTCAAAATCGGCAAAAAAAACGCTGTGAACAGTAATAAGGTATTTCATTTTAATGAATTAATTGATTATGAATATGTAGAAGACGGAGAAACCATTACAAAGGGCGGGATCGGCTCCGCTGTTGTTGGGGCGCATTGTTTGGCGCTGTTGGGGCTATAGTAGGTGGAACAACGGGAAAAAAGAAACTAAGCCGGTTGTCACTGATATGCATATTCGTATCTCATTAAACAACAAATGGATTTCGAACATGACTATAGAACTTTTGTCCAGTGAAACAAAAAAATCCAGTATGACCTATGGTCTGATGAAAAGTTCATCTGAACGAATCATATCACTATTAGATTTAATAGTAAGGCAATCTGAAAATGTTACTGATCCGGTGCAAAACACTTCGTCGGTAGCAGATGAAATATTAAAATTCAAAAATCTTTTAGATATTGGCGCTATTACATTGGAAGAATTTGAAGCAAAAAAGAAGCAATTACTTAATCTTTAACTAATTTACTACACTTTACCACGCAATTACCACGGGTTTACTACGCTTACTTTCCAGTGTTTATGAGGGTTACCACGAGTACTACAGGTTTTCTCAACATCTTTTATGTTTTTAACTATAAAAAATTTTTTATATTATTATATAATAAGAAATTTATATATATATTAATAACTGTGTGACGTTAAAGTGCTAAAGAATGTAGTAACCATGCGGGTTTGAGAGTGATTTTTACTTAAATTTACGATTACAAATGACTACAGAAAACAAAAACTGCCCGGTATTGGAGTACCGAACAGTTTTAGATAACCTATCAACCAAAATGGATGTAGATTAATTTAAATTAGTCACTTAGATTATAACATACATCCTTAAAATTTCATAGGGTGTATTTTTTATACCCTTTTTTAAGAGAAAGGATGATATTTAATGGCAAGCGTAAGAAAAAGAGGTAACACATATCAGATCACCGTCAGCAATGGCTATGACTGTGCCGGGAAAAAAATTATTGAAACTACTACTTACAGGATGGACATGTCGCTGACTCCTAAAAAGCAAGAAAAGGCACTGGACGTATTTGTGATGGAGTTTGAGCAAAAAGTAAAATCCGGCAAATATTATGACGGTGAAAAAATTACATTTAAAGACTTTTCCGAAAAGTGGTGGGAAGACTATGCAAAACAAAAATTAGAGCTGACTACACAGGAAGTTTATGAGGATCGTTTAAAACGTCATATCCTCCCTGCTATCGGTCATCTTAAAATGGCAAAGATTACACCTATGACATTACAGACCTTTTATAATAAGCTGTTTAAAGACGGTAGTAGATCCGACGGAAAACCCGGCGGCTTGAGCCTGGGAAGTGTACAAAAAATAAACACTGTAATAAGTTCTGTATTAAGTACTGCCGTAAGATGGGGTGTTATAGACTCCAATCCCTGCCGCAAAGTTACCGTGTCGCAGCCGGCGCAAGATAAAGTAGTGGACAACAAAGTTAAACACTTCAATGCGGAACAGGCTGAACGCTTCTTACAGGCGCTTGAAATGTCCTATACGAGTGTTTATAAGGCACACGGTAGAATCGATGATACAGGGCGAAAATACAACGTTAAGGACTATATGCAGAGCCATCAAATGTCCATGTCATTAAAAGTATTCTTTCAAATGGCATTGTTCGGCGGCTTCCGGCGCGGGGAATTAATAGCCCTTACCTGGGATGATATAGATTTTTCTAAAAACACTATTCACGTTCCAACCTCTTCCGCCATGGTAAAAGGGAAGATGATTACAAAAAAGCCAAAAACGAAAGACTCGGAAAGGGATGTGGTATTACCACTTCCGGTTATGGAATCCTTAAAGAAATGGAGAGCACAACAAAATATGCTAATTATTAAGATGGGGGAAATTTGGAACCGAGACGGGAATTTTGTATTTACAAGGTGGGACGGCAGGCAGATGAACCCCAGTACTCCTACACACGCATTTAAAAGCGTTGTGAGAAAGTACAATCTGACTGTGGATGATGAACATAAGCTTCCGGACATAAACCTGCACTGTCTGCGGCACACCACCGCTACACTGCTGATTAGTAAGAAAACCGACATAAGCACAGTATCCGCACTGTTAGGACATAAGCGCAAAAGTACCACAATGGATATTTACACACATGCTCTAAAAGAATCAAACTCTGTTGCATCGGATACCTTAGAAGATCTTTTATTAAAAAAATCCATGTAGTAGTCAAACAGTAGTCAAATAAAAAAATCACCCTGGTGTGGATGATCTTAAACATCAAAAAAGCCCGTATTTACGGGCAAAACAAAAGCGCGAGACGGGACTCGAACCCGCGGCCTCGACCTTGGCAAGGTCGCGCTCCACCAACTGAGCCACTCGCGCATAACTTACTTCTTCTTCTTTTTTATCTCCTTGAGACAAGAATTATAATACTATATCTTCCTGGATTTGTCAACAGTTATTTTGAAATTTTTTATATTTTTCAAATTGTATATTCTATTTTGTTAAAAAATAGAATGAAGAACGGTATTCAAAAGCTGAACAACATTTCCCTGTTATTCAAAAAACTAGAAAACCCAGGGACTTTCCAGGCAAATGATACCATCCTCCATTAGATATTTAATATTTACTGTTATCATTATAGCTTAATTTAAGATATTATATTAATTTATAATTCAGTTTTCATTATTTTAATATTCACTATATTTCACACTTCCCCAGCATTTACAAATTACTGTTTCAACAGAATACTCAGGACATATTGATTATTCGGAAGTGATTTATGAGTGATATTATTCAGGCGGATTAAGTCTAAATCCACCCAGATCTCTTCTGCTGCAATCATAACATTGGCGAACATGATTCCCAGATTTAATTCTGCAAATTTACCAAAGGTCCCATTCGCCATCACTGCTTTTTTACAGAAAACATGAATTCTGTTTTCATATACAACGAATCTCCAGGGCTGGCTGTTATAGCTGGATGGTGCCAGCCTTGCAGTATCCAGAATCTCTTTCACCCAGGTTTTGGGCCTTTCTTTATATGCGCATAGTTCATCCATACTCAGACGCTTCGCTTCATAATCATGGCGAAACAGGGAACCCTTAGGGAATCCGAATGCCATCGCAGTGACAAATTCATACCCTTCTTCTTCCATCTTTTTATCTTTTCTTTTTGCCATGCCCAAAAAGCAGCATCCAATGCCCTTTGTATTTAAATACAATGATATATGCTCCATAATATAGCCTGCATGCAGATCTCTTTTTTCTTTCTTCTCAGCGTACAGAGCGATATAATAAGGCGCGCTTACATTTACAAGTCCACCAACACGGCCTCTTTTTGTAACATTATCAATAATTTCAACTTTCACACCAATTCCAGGAAATATCGGTTCTATTTCCTCTACAAATTCCAGGATCCCGCATAAGATTTTATCATCTATAGCTTCCTTTTTAAAATTCCGTATCGATTTTCTGACATAAATCGCTTCGTACAGATTCATTCTTCTCACCCATTTAAACATTTTGTAACAATATTGTAACATGTTTTTATCAGAATATCTACTGCAAATTTGATGGAAAATTGTTTTTTTTTCAAAGCATTAACTGTACAATTGTTCTAATTTATCCAAATAACTTTCAAAAACTTTCAAAGCCTCATCCACCGGCTCCGGCCGTGTCATATCCACTCCGCACAATTTCAGCAAGTCAATAGGATCCATGGAACTTCCGCTGCTTAAAAACTTCTTATAGTTTTCTACTGCATCTTTCTCTCCATTTAATATTTTACTGCTGATGGCAATTGCAGCCGAGAATCCCGTTGCATATTGATATACATAAAATGGTGTATAAAAATGAGGAATTCTTGCCCATTCATAGGAAATATCCTCATCAATCACCATGCCATCTCCATAATAAGTTTTATTCAGATTATAATATAATTTGCACAATATTTCTGCATTCAGTGTACCGCCTTCTCCCACTACTTTATGAGTTGCTATTTCAAATTCTGCAAACATTGTCTGGCGGTATAGGGTGCTCTTGAACTGATCCAGGAAGTAATTAATCAGATATGCCTTTTCCTGTCTATCCTCTGTCTTTTCAATTAAATGATGAATCAGAAGTGCTTCATTGCATGTAGATGCCACTTCAGCCACAAAAATCTTATACCCGGCATAAATATACGGTTGGTTTTCATCCGAATAATAAGAATGCAGAGCATGCCCCATCTCATGTGCCAGAGTAAATACACTATTCAGATTATTCTGATGATTCAGCAATACATAGGGATGAGTTCCATAAGCGCCCCAGGAGTAAGCACCTGTCCTCTTTCCTTCATTTTCATATACATCAATCCAGCGGCTGTCAAATCCCTTTTTCAATAAATCCAGATACTCATCCCCCAGGGGTTCCAGCCCTTCCAGTACGATTTTCTTTGCCTGATCGTAAGCAATCTTCATATCTACTCCGGACACCATGGAAACATGAAGATCATACATGTGAAGTTCATCCAGATTTAAAAGTTTTTTTCGTAATTCTACATAACGGTACATCAGATTTATATTCTTATGAACTGCTTCAATCAGATTATCATAGACATGAATCGGTATATTACTGTCATCAAGGGCTGCTGCAAGTGCGGAATCATACTTTCTTGTTTTGGCAAAAAAAGCTGCCTGTCTCGCATTGGCATCGAAAGTAGCCGCCAGTGTATTCTGAAAGCTCTTATAAGAGGCGTAAATGGTATCAAAAGCTTCTTTGCGGACATTCCTGTCCTTGCTTTCTAAAAAGGATATATAGCGCCCCTGTGTCAATCTGGTGATATCTCCATTTTCATCTGTTATATCTCCAAATTTAATATCTGCGTTGTTAAACATACTGAAAATATTGCCCGGTCCCTGGGCAACCTCAGAAACACCCGCCAGTAACTCTTCCTCTTGCTCAGATAAAACATGGTTTTTCTGCCTGATGATATCTGTCAAAAATTTCTCGTATCTGCTAAGATCACTTGTCTCTTCTTTGAATTTCTCCAGTAATTCTTCCGGTATCCCAAGAATTTCCGGCACCACAAAAGCCGTAGCACTGTTAAGCATGGTCATTATTACCTGCGATTCTCCGGACATCTGCTGATACTTTCCATTACCGGTATTCTCATGTAATTTCTGGTTTGCATAGACATAGATTTTTTCCCCAAGCTGATTCATCTCACTGTAGGCATCCAGCATTTCCAGAAGGCGGCTTCCACTGTCTTTTAAATGTCCCCGAAAGGCTGTAAAATCCTCAATCATTTTCTCCAGCTGCCTGCTGTCTTCTCCCCATGCCTCATCTGTTTTGTAGAGATCTTCTATTGCCCATGTATTTTCAATCTTCTGTTGTTCCCTGGTTATAATCTGGTTTCCTTCTGCCATATAAATACCTCCATTCTTTGCTTCCATTATTATGGTTAAGTATACGATCCTGAAAAATTGCTGTCAAGGGGGTACATCCCGGTCAGTCCAATTCTTTAAAAAAATCACACAACAAAAAACCAGAGATGCTCTATAGCAGCTCCGGTTCTAATCTTATAAGGATAATCCCTATCAGACAATTCATCAGTCATCAATAGTCATCCGCTATCTGCATTTCACAATAAAAACGCTGCTGCCTTCCCGATCATTAATTACTGTTTCTTTTACCAGTTTAAAATAATTTTGTCTTCGCAGTGTACCCAGGAGTACCTCTCTCTCGTCGGAATACATTACAATGCATCCGTCCTCTTTTAACACCTCTGTGGATTTCGACCAGAATTTCTCGTAAAGTTTCTGCACAAATACCCGGTCTTTTGTCTTAGATACACCCGGCATATTAGTCACAATCTCATCGAACAGATATTCATGGCGGAAATCAAAATAATCCCGGTTAATGTAATGAGCTATCATGCCTGCATATTTCGTATTTTCCTCTGCTTTTACTACCGCTTCTTCCAAAATATCAAGACCATAAATCGGATCTGCCTTAGATATTTTACTGCGTTCTATCAGCATGGTTCCTACACCGCAAAACGGATCTAATACCTGTGCCCCATCTTTTAAATATTCTTTAGAAAGTTCCATGATAAGCGCCGCATTGCAGGGAGATATAGAGGTGGGCAGCGCCTGCTTCCGATAAGCAAACCGTTTATCCTCTAAGGTATATAACTTTAACAGTGGAATAAAATCCCCTGCTTTATTCTCAATCAGACGCAGTTCTATTTCATATTCAGATGAAGAATTAATCATTTTTCTATCCAGCTGCTTTTCAAGAGATGCTGAAAATTTACGTATAAACGTTCCCTTCTTATCCAACGTCATACGGCTTTTTAACTCAACGCGAAAATAAAACGATCCCTCTTCACTATGCATTTCCTCCAAAAAAGGCAGCAGGCCTGAACGTTTCAGCTGATATGCCATTTCCTCTGGCGTTCCTTTCAGTACCGGGGCTCCTTTGACAGGAAACAGCATTTCCTGATAAGTACGGATTGGCAGAATATCCGTAAGGCATTCAGTAGCTACCCGCAGGCCTCCTGCAAGCATCTTAATCTCTCCGCCTTTAATCTGGTTTTTCGTTACTTCCCTGTGGTTTCGGTTTGTAAGTAAAATCACTTCCAACGCTTTATCCACTCCTGTAAACTTATGCTTTTGCGGCTTTTCATATTTCAGAATCATATTTTGCAGCAGCGCAGCTTCTTCCCTCACATGCTTCACATTAGATTCCTCTACCGGATCATTTGTGAGTTCTGAAAGCCTTTCTTTTAACATAGGGAGGTATTCCTGATATTCATACTGTGAAATTGCTTTTAACAAATCTGCTTTTATAAAGAGTTTTTCTTCCTTTTTATATGCCTTTATCAAAACCGGCAATAAATCCTGGCATTCCAGATCCCCTATTATAAGAGCTGCATTTTTTCTTACTTTCGCATCTTCATTCTTTAAAAGTGTAACAAACACTTCAAATTCTCCTGCCAGTTCATATGCCAGTGCACGTTTAGCAAAAGGTTCTTTCATTTCCTGCCGAAGAGAAATCAAATTTTTTCTTACCTCGGTACCATCACAAATACTTTTATATAACTCTTTTATCATAAAGCTCCTTACAGGCTTCTAAGCCCGCTCTCTCTCATTATTCTTTTCCATGATTTTTTTACGGCTCTGTTCCAGTACAAGATCTCTTAATTTACCGGTAACCGTAAACTCTCTGGCTTCATTTACCCCATAATTCATCTGCAGCTCATACTCCAGTGGAAGCCAGGTTGATATATCTGCTTCGTTATGCTGAATAACCGCTTCCATTTTATCTAATACATGAAATAATCTGGCCTCTTTTGACTTGTTTTCCTCCATCTCCCGGTGGAGATCTAAAAACTCCTGCTTCCTGCCATCGTCCAGCATTTCAGCAATATTTCTTATTTCTGATCCTTCAACTGCTTTTGCTTCTTCTGTCTTTTCAAAACAGGGGATATCGCCTGTCACAGCCTCTCCCATATCATGAACCAGGCACATATGCATCACCTTTTCCATATCCAGATCAGGAAAATCATCCTGCAGCAGCCAGGCAAACATTACCAGACTAAAACAGTGCTCTGCTACACTTTCTTTTCTTCCCGACGAAGTCTCACAATGTCTGGTATTACATTTTAACTGTTCTGCAAGTTTCAGAAACTTTAATATGGATTCTGCATTCACAGATTACCCCTCCATCACTTTTACATAATAAGACCTGTTACGGGGACCGTCAAATTCACAAAAATAAACTGCCTGCCAGGTACCCAGTATCAGCTTGCCATTTTCCAGTATCAGCGTAGAAGATGCTCCTACTGCTGCCGATTTCATATGGGCATGGGAATTTCCTTCAAAATGGCGGTATTCTTTATCCTGCGTAGGAAATACCTTTTCATAACCGTAAATAAAATCTGTGCAGACATCCGGATCACAGTTCTCATTAATGGTAATGCCAGCCGTTGTATGGGGACAATAAATGACAACAATTCCATCCGTGACCCCGCTTTTTTTTACATCCTCTTTTATGCTTCCTGTAATATCCACAAGACGCTGCCGCTGTGATATTGTTAAATTATGCTTATAGGTGCTCATTTCGTATACTCCTCCATATAATTTCCTACATCTGTCTTAAAAGCTTCCCACTTATCTTCATTTTCCACAAAATACTTGGGGCAGATTTTTCCCGTAACATCGTAATGCCTGATTATCTGATCCGTCCCCAGGTCGAACTTCCCGCACAGAAAAGCCACCAGCTTAACAAGAGATTCATAGGTTGCATCATTATATTTACCGCTTTCATCCGGGTGACAGCACTCAATAGAAACGGTATCGTTATTTCTGTCATTGGAAGCATATGCCATCTCGGAAGTCGGTACACACTGAATAATTTCCCCATCCAGTCCGATAACAAAATTACTGCTCAGATAATCATTCTGAAGATCCTTGAGACTATCAAAATAATCCCTGTTTTCCTGCGCCGTGGTCATAGGATTTGCAAGATAATGTACCACAATAGCAGTAATCTTATCAGTAGGTATCCCCGGTCTTGAATATGGATTTATATCTAACAGCTGAACATCAATATCCGGCTCCGGTATAGGATTCCCATCTTCCGTATCCTTAGCCTGCTGGTTTTCTGCAGTTGTTTCCGAAACACTGACCGGCTGAGTCTTATGGAATACCAGTTTATAACCTGCAACAGCAAGAACAATAATAAATATTCCGGCTCCTATCACGATTGTTCTTCTCACCATCTCTTCGCGCTGCTGCTTCTGTGTTGCCTGTCCCCCTCTTGATCTCCTTTGGGACGATCTTCTTTTGCTTCTTTCAATTTTTCTGGTATATCTGCTTCTATGATTGCTTCTCATTCGTATTCTCACTTGACCGCATGTATATCGCAAGCCTGCCTGCGATACTGCCATATAATAGTGTGATAGTCCTTCACACCTTTTCCAGGTTGCATTTCCGTTCTGCATAAAGTTTTCGTACTTTATTTTAACTCTTCCAGTATACCTTGATATTGTGAAAATTTTTACAACAATATCTTAAATTTTCCTTAACACAAGAGTGGGAATTAATTCTCAACCACGCTCTAGAGCGTGTTTTAAAATTGCTTTCTGGCAGCTGTGCGTCACAGTTTGTGGGAGATTTGTCCCGGATGAAGGGCGCGTAGCGGGCTACGTAACCTGAATTCGGGGCAAATATGCCGCAAAGTGGGGCGTGCAGATGGCAGGAATGAATTTTCAACCACGCTCTGGCACAGAAAAAATAGCGCTTTCACTTAAACAGTGCGGCGCTACTTTTGTCTGCCCATACAGAGCAATTCATACTCTACATCAGTTTTACTTTACTTGGTGCAATTCTCCGGATATCATTTAACATCACGTCATTTGGCTCAAAAAGAATCTTTTCCAATCCTTTATCAGACTGCATAATTAATGCGAAAATCTTATGATCCGGTTCACCTGAAGAAAAATCAACTAATTTAATACTATTATTCTGATTGTAATAATCCAGTTCATGAGAATTTACGGGTGCCATAAGTACCATCTTTTCCAGATCCAGGCTGCGGGCTCTCTTTCTTTTTGTCTTCGACATAATCCTGTCCACATCCAGTTCTCCATTTACATACAGGTACTCAAATTCCAGGTCAAATCTTGGAATCAGGAAATAATCCGCAACACCTATGGCAATCAAAGCGATTAATCCGAAGGGAGTAACAAACAGCCCTACAAATGCGATCAAAACGGTAGCAACAATCAAAAGCACTTTCTTTACCTGGTCTGATACCGGTGTTTTCCTCTTAACAATTAACTCTGTGTACAAATCACTCATGTTCTTCCTCCTAAATTAGCAATACTTGTATTCTTTTATTATAAAGCCATTCGCTGAAATAATAAAGTATTTCTTCTCTTTTTCCTTAATTTGATCCAAAAAGATAATTTACATATTTTGCAGAAGTTTCAGTTCGTTCAGAACTTGCTACCGGACAGAGAATGACCGGACTGTAACTTGCCATCTGTGAATCCTTGATCAATTTGCTGTCTTCAATACGGAGTCCACACGTATATTCCGTCCCTGTATCATTATCTTTGCCAGTCATAAGGTAATCCTTATATTTTTCATAATCAGCCTCCGAAAGAATTCCTTTCCAGTCCTGGAATGCCCCGGCACCTGCATAATACTCAAATAAATCTTCCGGTACAATCATAAGATCCAGATCTCCCGTCGACATAACCGCCATGACTTTTGTAATACTGCTGACCGTCATCTGATCCTGCTGGTCCAGATTAATCATTGCAGATGCATCAAAGGTAACCTGCTCTCCTGTTTCCTCAAAGCCCGCTGCCTTTACAAAACCATCCGTAAGCGGTGAACCTTCCGTATCCACCATGTTCGTATTCAGTGCCATGACATACAGACCGGTTTTGATCTGTTTCCCCTTATAGATATCTACACCAAGCCAGACAATAACAACAATTATTGCAAGAATAACCAGCACAAACTTGTAATAATCCCAGAAATACTGTAATTTCCCTTTAAATGTCATGTCTTTTAACTTTGCTTTTTCCTCTGTTGCCTTCTCCTTAAATGACATCTTCTGATTTTGCTCCTTTTTCGTTTGTTTACCAACTAGTTTAACATAAATAAGGACGAACGTCTATCTCGTTCGTCCTCACTTTTTGTAAAATTTCTCTAAAAAATATTAAACTGAAGTTACCAGATATTACATCATGCCCATTCCAGGATTTCCTGCCGGCATAGCTGGAGCATCTTCTTTAATATTTGCAACACAGGATTCTGTTGTAAGGAAAGTACTAGCAACACTGGTTGCATTCTGCAGAGCGCTTCTTGTAACCTTTACAGGATCAAGGATTCCAGCTTCTACCATGTCTACATATGCTTCTTTTGCTGCATCAAATCCAATACCAACTTCGGATTCTTTAATCTTGTTGATAACTACAGATCCTTCTAATCCTGCATTTGCAACAATGTGGAACAGAGGGGATTCCAGAGCTTTTAAGATTACTTTTGCACCGGTTTTAACATCGCCTTCCAGAGTTCCTACTAATGTTTCTACTTCTTTTGCTGCATGGATATAAGCAGATCCGCCGCCTGCGATGATTCCTTCTTCAACTGCAGCTCTGGTTGCATTTAATGCATCTTCCATACGCAGTTTTGCTTCTTTCATTTCTGTTTCGGTAGCTGCTCCTACACGGATAACTGCAACTCCGCCTGCCAGTTTTGCAAGTCTTTCCTGTAATTTTTCTCTGTCAAAATCAGATGTTGTCTCTTCGATCATTGCTTTGATCTGGGACACTCTGTTGTCGATTGTCTCTTTATCTCCGTATCCGTCAACAATGATTGTATTTTCTTTCTGAACTTTTACGGATTTCGCACGTCCAAGCTGTTCCATTGTAGTTTCTTTTAAATCTAAGCCCAGTTCATCAGAAATTACCTGTCCGCCGGTTAAAATAGCGATATCTTCTAACATTGCTTTTCTTCTGTCGCCATAACCCGGAGCTTTTACACCTACTACCTGGAATGTTCCTCTTAATTTATTAACAATTAAGGTTGTAAGTGCTTCGCCTTCGATGTCTTCTGCGATGATTAAAAGTTTTTTGCCGGACTGTACGATCTGCTCTAATAATGGAAGGATTTCCTGGATGTTGGAGATCTTCTTATCTGTGATTAAAATATATGGATCATCCAGATTCGCTTCCATTTTTTCCATATCAGTTGCCATGTATGCAGAGATATATCCTCTGTCAAACTGCATACCTTCTACAAGGTCTAATTCTGTCATCATCGTTTTTGATTCTTCGATTGTGATAACTCCGTCGTTTGAAACTTTTTCCATAGCATCTGCTACCATGTTTCCAACTTCATCATCACCAGCGGAGATAGCTGCAACTTTAGCGATCTGGCCTTTTCCGTTTACTTTACGGCTCATAGCTGCGATAGAATCTACTGCAGTCTGGGTTGCTTTTTTCATACCTTTTCTGAGTTCAATTGGGTTTGCTCCTGCTGCCAGGTTCTTCATTCCTTCATGAATCATTGCCTGTGCCAATACTGTTGCTGTCGTAGTACCATCACCAGCCACATCATTTGTCTTTGTAGCAACTTCCTTAACCAGCTGTGCGCCCATGTTTTCAAATGCATCTTCTAATTCGATTTCTTTTGCAATTGTAACACCATCGTTTGTGATAAGCGGAGTACCGAATTGTTTGTCAAGTACAACGTTTCTTCCTTTCGGTCCTAATGTTACTCTTACTGTATTTGCTAATTTGTCTACACCAGCTTCTAATGCTGTTCTTGCATCAATGCCGTATTTAATTTCCTTTGCCATGTCTTATTTCCTCCTTGAAATTTCCCACGTATTATTCTACGATTGCTAAAATGTCATTTTGTTTTACAATGATAAATTCTTCGTCTTCTAATTTCACTTCGTTGCCTGCGTATTTGGAGTAGATAACCTTATCTCCAACTTTAACCTGCATGGTAACTTCTTTACCATCAATATTTCCGCCAGGTCCTACAGCAACTACTTCTGCTTCCTGTGGTTTTTCCTGAGTTTTTCCGGCCAGGATAATTCCTGATTTTGTTGTTTCTTCAGCTTCAAACTGTTTCAATACGACTCTGTCGCCTAATGGTACTAATTTCATTCTATATTCCTCCTTAAATAATTTAAATTTTCTTTTACTAGCACTCGCTTTGATTGAGTGCTAACCGTTAGTCATATATTAGTTAAATTACTCCATTTGTGCAACTGTACGATTTCGTTCTATATACTTTTAATCTCTTTCTAACTTTTATTTTCTCTTATATACTCTTATTTTCTTACTTTTTATGTTTTTATATTTTTTTTATAAAATATATGATTCCTTTATTTCTGGTAACCACTCCAGGACAAATTTCCGTAAAATAACATAAGGTGTGACATTTCATAAACATGCCACACCTCTAACCGGTACGAAAATTCCCCATATTAATAAACACAGCTTTTAATCTCATTTATCAGCGTATCCAGACCCAGATCATTGCAGTCGTTAATCAGCCCCGAAATAATAAACTGCTCAAAAGACTTTTTCATTTTTTCTCTGTCGTTTACCTCTGCTACCTGGATGGTATTTTCTATTAATTTAATATTTTCTTCGTTCATCTCATTTTTATGTTCACAGTTAGAAAGCAGCTGATTGAGTTCTGTTACCAGTGGGCCTTTGTTTTCGTGTGGTATACTCAATTTATGGGGAGGCTCCGCTATCTCTTCTGCTTCCACGGTTTCTTTCACTTTTAATTCTTCCATGATCTTCCCTTCACCTGATAACTCTATATGATAAATCGTTGTATCATCATTCTCTGCAATAAGACGAATTAATAACTCATAGATTTTACTGTTAAATAAGCTGTTCTCAGAATAAAAACTATATATTTCTCCGCTAATCAGCCCCAAATGAACGCCTTTACGGTTTTTAACGTTGTGAAACCAGACCATCCATGCCGATGTGCCTATAACAAGTACGGTAAGCATAAGAATCGTGCAGATAAGCCGGTAACTTGCGAGTGAAATAAAGATGCCTAATAATACATAAAGTACCGGTAATTTTTCTTCCGTTAATGTACCTTTCCACAGATGTGCTGTATACGATAATTGAACCATATGGTTATCCCATTTCATGGTTCCGCCATCAATATCTATTGTAGCATTTTCAACTATATTATTAATCTGCCTGGCCATTTATATCTCCTTCTACAATATTTCTTTTTTTACTATCAGCAACAATTGCTATCAGGACCGGGTTGGTAATCATCACTGATCCTACTGTCTGCTGTCCCATAATCTCAATAAAGACACTGTAATTGATCCACGGTGTACTATAAGAATCACAATCTATTGCGGAAAATGTAACTACATTGCTTTCCGTTACCATGTCATTTCTAAAATAAGAACAACCCGAACTCAGAGGCAGCGGCATCATTTGGTTTTTTTCCTGCTTGAAAATCTGAAACTTCAGCCTGGTTCTTGCATTCATACTTAAAATATTACAGGAAAAGCTCAGTTCCGTATTAAAATGCCGGCATTCTGCCGTGTTTAAATTAACAGAGACTACATTATATGCAGTTCCTTTTTCTATTCCTTCCGGTAAGATCATACCTCCGAAAGAAGAAGCCTTGCAAAACACATCTGTACAGTCGGGCGATTGCTCATCCTGACAGTTATCTTTGCATTCATCATTGCATTTTTCTTTGCATTTTTCTTTATCATTTTCTCTGCAATCTTCCTCACAATTGGAGAATGTATTTTTTTTCCCATTAAAGTTATTCTGCGCATACGACCGGTTATTGCAGCATGGCTGTTGCATTGCCCTTGTATTGGCATTTGTTCTCATCCCTCTGTTAGGCTGACTATTTCCACGTCTCTGAGAGTAAAACAATCCATTATACATAGGCTACAGCTCCTTAATAAAATGTGCATAGATAGAATATTTCTCAGATACTCTATCTATGCAAACATTTTTATGCTAATTGACCTGCTGCCAGGTCAACAAGACTTAAGACTATACCACCGGTATATTCCTAACTCTTCATTTACAGTTCTGTTAACATCCGCAAGAGGAGTTATCAACAACAATTGCTGATAATGTTGCATTATTAATTGCAGTTACGCCTACAGTTGCAACGCCTGCAACAGTAGCTACTACACTATAAGTGCAGCATTCTTCATCACAAATATCACAGTCACAAACGAAGAATGTGAACGTATTACTGTCTGTAATTGCTACAAGGCGTGAAAATACCCATGTTGGTCCTACAGGAATCGGAGTCAACTGGCCTTTACACTGTTTAAATACCTGGAAATTCAGGGAAATAATTGCAGCCGTTGTATTGATATTGCTGGCAAACTCAAATTTGATACATGGATTCTCAAATCCTCTTGTATCTACATTTACGGTTGCTACCGTATAAGCTGTGCCTGCAATTGTTGCCAATGGAAGTGTAACTGACCCTGGAGTACCGCATTTAATTGTAGTTCTGTTTGGTCTAATATTTTTACGTTTTTCACATTTGCAGAATAATTTACATTCGCAGTCACGAGATTTATCACAACAGCAATCACAATGACGATCACAATCACAATCACAAATCAATTCTTTTATTTCACTCATACCAAGACCTCCTATGATCTTTCTCAAACTCAAAATTTATACCAAATTAGGTATAAAACATTATATTCGTAAATACAATTATTGTTACTTACTATTTTGAGTTCCCATACATAGACAGGCATAAAAAAACCTGGTACATTCCCTTCCCCAAACTTTTAATCAGTCAGGACAGGTTCCATATACCAGGTATAAACAACTATTTTGTTTTCTGCGCTCTTAATTCTTCCAGTTCTTCAAAGATATAATCATTGATAACTTTAATATAAGTTCCTTTCATTCCTGAGGATCTGGATTCGATTACTCCGGCGCTTTCGAACTTACGCAGGGCATTAACGATTACGGATCTGGTAATTCCAACCCGGTCTGCAATCTTACTTGCTACCAGAATGCCTTCTGTTCCGTCCAGTTCTTCAAATATGTGGGTAATTGCCTCAAGTTCTGAGAAAGATAAGGTGCTGATTGCAGATTTTACAATTTGTATCTTTCTGCTCTCTTCTGCACTTTCTTCATTAACTGAGCGCATCATTTCCAATCCTACAACGGTAGTGCCGTATTCACTCAGGATAATATCATCAATCTCATACTGGGTATCAAACTTGTACATAAAAACAGTTCCAAGGCGTTCACCTGCAATATCAATAGGATTTATGATTGCACGGTAGTTTTTGATATCCTCTCCAACAAAGCCCAGGGTTTCCAGATTTACATTTTCTTTTGTGGACAGTATACCTAATAATCTTTCATTAAGCATGTTGTCTATATGTCCGCCTACTTTATCAACAATCAACTCCTTGATTTCTTCGACACCATCACAAAGACTGACACCCAGAACTTTTCCTTTTTTACTGATAACCAGAATATTGGATTCCAATATTTCTGTCAGCACCGTGCATATATCATTAAAAACGACCTTACTGGAATTATTGTTATGCAATAGCTTGTTGATTTTCCTTGTTTTATCTAACAATTGTACACTCATATTTAGCCTCCTATCTTCCATTGTTTCTATTCTACATACTGTTTCACGATAATACATATTTTATCATATAATTTTCTGAAAATCAATCGGTTTCTTGTGATAATCAATTATTTTTCACAACAACTGCAAATAATTCAGACGATAGAAAAAGAATGCCCTGTTTTCAAGAGCATCCTTTTTCTATTTTGCCTCATTTTGTTTCGATTTATCCTCAACATATCCGCACTGTTCATCTGCGCAGACCAGTTTATTTCCTTTTTCAAGCATTACACCGCCGCAATTCGGACACTTTTCTTTGGAAGGTTTCTGCCAGGACATGAAATCACATTCCGGATTATCTTCACATCCGAAGTATTTTCTTCCCTTTTTCGTTTTACGAAGAACGACTTCTTTTCCACATTTCGGACAGGCCACGCCAATCTTCTCCAGATATGGTTTGGTATTTCTGCAGTCAGGGAATCCCGGGCATGCCAGAAATCTTCCATGAGGTCCATATTTAACAACCATGTTGCGCCCGCATTCCTCACAAATTACATCAGTTACTTCATCTTCGATCTTAACCTGCTCTAATTCCTTCTCTGCTGCTTCTACTGCCATTTCCAGATCAGGATAAAAATTGCTGACAACTGTTTTCCAATTTACAACCCCTTCCTCCACTTTATCCAAAAGGGATTCCAGATTTGCCGTAAAGTTTACATCAACGATACTTGGGAATGCCTGCTTCATCATATTGTTCACGACTTCGCCAAGCTCCGTCATGTACAGATTCTTGTTTTCCTTAGCAACATACCGGCGTCCCAATATGGTGGTAATGGTTGGCGCATAGGTACTTGGACGTCCAATCCCCAGCTCCTCTAAGGATTTAACAAGGGTTGCCTCTGTATAATGTGCAGGAGGCTGTGTAAAATGCTGTTTATAATCAAATTCTTTTAAAGATAATTGCGAATCTTTGGAAATCCCTTTCAGAAGGACATTTCCGCCAGTTTCTTCTTCATCACTGTCTGTGTAAACTGCCAGGAAACCATCAAATAACAGCTTAGATGCCGCTACGGTAAAACGGTATTCGCCTGCTGCAATCTTAACGGATGTGGTCTCATAGCGGGCATTTTCCATACGGCTCGCTGCAAAACGTTTCCAGATCAGCTGATAAAGACGATATTGATCTCTTGACAGGGACTCTTTCATGGATATAGGAGTCCTAATAATATCACTGGGACGGATTGCTTCATGGGCATCCTGAATCTTCTTACCGTTTTTCTTCTTTTCCTCTACTATGGAAGAAACATACTCTTTTCCATATTCCTGTTCTATATAACCTCTGGCCTGAGCATCTGCTTCTTCCGAAATACGGGTAGAATCGGTACGCAGATAGGTGATCAGACCTACTGTTCCATTTCCCTGAATCTCAATTCCTTCATAGAGCTGCTGAGCCAGACGCATCGTCTTCTGTGTAGAAAAGTTCAGCACTTTAGATGCTTCCTGCTGCAGGGTACTGGTTGTAAATGGAAGCGGTGCTTTTTTTATACGCTCCCCTTTTTTAATATCCGATACTTCATAGCTTGCATTTTCCAGATCTGACAGAATAATATCCAGTTCCTCTTTGGATGTAATCTGCATTTTTTTCTTGTCTGTGCCATAGAACTTCGCCCGTAAAGGCTTTTTCTCACCCTTTACCGCAAAATCTGCTTCCAGTGTCCAGTACTCTTCCGGAATAAATGCATTGATCTCATCTTCCCTGTCACCAATAATACGCAGTGCAACAGACTGAACCCTTCCGGCACTTAATCCACGTTTTACCTTCGCCCATAAAAGAGGGCTGATGCGGTAACCAACCATACGGTCCAGCATTCTTCTTGCCTGCTGAGCGTCCACCAGGTCCATATCAATATCTCTTGCGCTCTTAAGAGATGTCTTAACAGCGTTTTTTGTTATTTCATTAAATGTAATCCGGTACATCTTATCTTCTTCCAGCTTCAAAGCCTTTGACAGATGCCAGGATATTGCTTCTCCTTCGCGGTCAGGGTCAGTTGCGAGATACACTTTATCCGCTTTCTTGGCAGCTTTTCGAAGTCCTGCCAGGATATCTCCTTTACCACGAATTGTGATGTATTTAGGCTCATAGCCATGTTCTACATCGATTCCCATCTGGCTCTTTGGCAGATCACGGACATGTCCGTTTGATGCCGCCACTTCATAATTTGCCCCCAGGAATTTTTTAATTGTCTTTACTTTAGTAGGAGATTCTACAATCACCAGATATTTCGCCATATATTCCTCCACGAGATAAAACCTCTATATTTTTTCATAAAAATTCTTTGCCGATTCCTTCACCAATCCCTTTAATTGCAGGGATATAAGTACTCCCGTCAGCTCCTTAACCTGTAGATTTGTAGCGTTTAAAATCTGATTCAGGCTTTTAGAGTTGAAATCCAGACAACTATACACCAAATTTTCTTTTGTTTCAAGTGTTATCTTACTTTTTTTGTTTTTACTTTCTTTTTCCCTCTCCTGCCCCAGTTCTTTTAAGAGGTCGTCAACCCCTGTAATAATACCGGCTCCCTGGGCAATCAGAAGATTACTTCCCTTACTTAATTCATCATTCATTCTTCCGGGAACAACATAGACTTCACGCCCCTGTTCCAACGCACAGTCGGCTGTAATAAGTGAACCGCTTTTTACTTTTGCCTCAACTACAATCACCACATCAGACAGCCCGCTGATGATCCGGTTGCGCATTGGAAAATGAATCGGCAATGGCTGGGTTCCCGGCGGATATTCAGACAGAATACCGCCCTGCCGGGTCAGACGGTCATATAAATCCCGATTTCTTTTTGGATAGCAGATATCCACACCGCTGCCAAGAATCCCAAAACTGCTGCCCCCTGCCTCTAATGCCCCCTGCTGCCCAAATCCATCCACGCCAAGCGCCATACCGCTAATGATCTGAATGCCCCGGGCTGCCAGTTTTTTCCCAATTTCCTCCGCCATCTGTCTGCCATATCCGCTGCAGCGCCTGGCTCCTATAATCGCCGCCGAGTACGTTTCTTCCCGTGGCAGTTTTCCTTTTAAAAAAAGTCCAAAAGGCGGGTCCGGAATTTTTTTTAAACGCTCCGGATACGCCGGATGTCCAATGCTGATAAAGTCTATTCCCTTTTTTCTTCTATTATGATATTCTTTGTCAATATCTGTGTTATTTTTAGCCTGAATCAGAACCTTCTTTTCTGCCTCATTTAGAAAAACCAGTCCGTTTATTTCTTTTTCTCTCGCAAAGAACAAGTGCCTGGGGTCTCCAAAATAGTCTGTCAAACGACTTATCTGGTTTCTGTATATTCCTTTTATACCACAAATCCAATACCAGTATTCTTCCATTTCCGTCTCCTTTCATACCTCCCAAAATTTTTTATCAATACTCCGGTAGCAGATTGCTTCACTTATATGCTCTGCTTTAATAATTTCGGAACCATCCATATCTGCAATGGTTCTGGCTACCTTAATAATCCGGTGATAGGCTCTTGCGCTCAATTCAAACCGTTCAAATGCCAGTTTCATCAATGATGCTTCCTGCTTACCAAGCCGGCAGAACGTCTGAATTCCTCTTTCTGTTAAGTCAGAGTTAAAACGAAAAGGTGTTCCTTCATAACGCGCAAGCTGAACTTTTTGCGCTATCTCAACTCTTTTCCGGATTATTTCGGAACTTTCATTTTTCTTTTTTTGTGCCAGATCCCTGTATGAAACTGCCGGAGCTTCTATGGCGATATCCATCCGGTCCAGCAGCGGTGCACTGATTCTTCCCAGATATTGGCGCACTTCATTTTCTGTACAGGTGCACTTGTTGATATCCGGGTAGTGTCCGCACCGGCAGGGATTCATTGCCGCCGCAAAGAGAAACTTTGCCGGAAAGAGGTAACTGCCTCCCATTCTGTTAATGCATACCTGGTGGTCTTCCATAGGCTGGCGCAAAACCTCAAGTGTTTCTTTTTTAAATTCAGGAAGTTCATCCAGAAAGAGAATTCCATTATGTGCTAGGCTGATTTCTCCGGGTTTGGGATTCAATCCGCCTCCGATCAGGGCTTTGGGAGTTATTGTGTGGTGAGGTGACCGATAGGGCCGAAGATGAAGCAGAGGAGATGTGGCAGGAAGAATTCCTGCAACGCTGTAGACCTTTGATATTTCAAGACTTTCCGGCAGTGTTAATGGCGGCAGAATGGTTGGAAGGCGCCTGGCAAGCATAGACTTTCCGGAGCCAGGCGGACCGATCAAAAGCAGATTGTGCATACCCGCTGCTGCTACCTCCGCTGCACGCTTTACTGCCTCCTGACCGTTAATATCACTGAAATCCTCCTTTTGCTGTCCGTATGGCTCAGCAAACAGTGCTTCCACATCCACGTAACCCGGTTCAATTTTGGCAGTCCCATTGAGATAATCCATGGCTTGTCCCAGGTTATCTACACCGATGACACTGATTCCTTTAATGACAGAACCTTCTGTCAGGTTCTTTTTTGGAATGATACATTTGCTAAATCCCATTTTCTGAGCCAGTGATACGATGGATAAAACCCCCGGTATGGCATTTATTTCCCCATTTAAGCTGAGTTCACCCACGACCAGTACATTCGTCATAGTCTTTTGGGAAATAAAGCCGTATGAGCCCAATATGGCGATTGCAACAGGCAAATCAAATCCCGATCCGTTTTTCTTTAAATCAGCCGGTGCCAGATTAACGGTAATCCGTTTGGGAACAATACGAATCCCGGCATTTCGGATGGAAGTCCTCACCCGCTCCTGTGCCTCTTTTACTTGGGATGACAGATATCCCACCATAGTAAACATAGGCAGCCCGTCACTGACATCCGCCTCTACACGGACCAGCCTGCTTTCTACGCCGTAAATAACTGCAGACATAACTGTGCTAAACAATCTGCTACCTCCTTTATTCAATTAGATAAGTTGTTGGAAAATCCTTCAAAAGAATTTTGAAGAAAAGAATGCTGCTCTTGAGCATGTTTGAAAACCTAAAGCAGTTTTATCCAGTATACACTGGTTTACATAAAATTGCAAATATTTTTTCAGATATAAATAAAATAAAAATGCAAACGCCAGACCCTGCTAAATATTTTGAAGGTCCGACGCCCCTAACACCCGGATGCCGCATATTTCCTTTTCACTGCACACCGCAATGTTACAATTTTCCATCTGCCGGATCTGAAACCGGCAGCCATATTGAAAAAATGCGTCCCGTGTGCATGCAGAAAAATCCAGACTTCTCAAATCCCTGTTGATACCGGTTCCCTGCTGTTTTAGATAACTTTCTTTCGATACCCAGATCCTGCCAAAAATACGGTTTTTTTCTTCATCCGGTACATGACCAAACAGCTTCCATTCATTTTCATGACTGATCCGTTTTACGATATTTTCTTTATACACCAGCAGTTTTTCTATATCCACGCCTATCTCTTTCTCATGGATACCGCACACTATCCCATTCTGACAATGGCTTACATTAAAGTGGATATGGGGATAATCAGGAAGGTATGGCTTCCCATGCTCTCTTTTTCCAATATCGGGAAGCTTATCTATTCCATATTCATCTCTCAATCCAAATGCCAGCAGCTGATATCCGATTTTACTCTGCTGCTGCCGTTTTTCTTTTCCTGTTGCGGCAAGTATTTCCTCCGAAAACAAATATAGCATAATCCTCATCTTCCTCTCTGGTTCATTTTCAGCTGCCTGATGCCGTCCCATACAGCTGCCTTTTTGGCATTATAGCACAATTCCTGCTTCTTGCATATATCTGGATAAAGGCTTTCATTTTTATATCAGAAGCCTTCCCGCAATTTTTTTAAAGCATTTTTTTCAATCCTGGAAACGTAAGACCTGGATATGCCGAGGGCTTTTGCGATCTCCCGCTGTGTTGTCTCTTTTGCACCAAAGAGCCCATACCGGAGAGCCAGTACTTTTTGTTCTCTGTCATTCAAATATACTTTGAAGATTTCATACAATTTTTTTGTATTTTCTTCTAACTCCATGGTTTCAATCACATCCACATTATTGCTTTCAATAATGTCCAGAAGGCTGATTTCATTTCCCTCTTTGTCCATTCCGATTGGCTCGTAGAGAGAGACTTCCTTGGAAGTTTTTTTACGCATCCTTAGCATCATGAGGAGTTCATTTTCAATACACCTGGCGGCATAAGTGGCTAAACGATTGTTTTTACTATGATCGAAGGTAGTCACTGCTTTTATAAGGCCAATGGTTCCTATGGAAATCAGATCTTCCGAATCTTCTTCCGGCCTTTGATATTTTTTGGCGACGTGGGCTACCAATCTCAGGTTACGTTCGATTAGAATCCTCTTTGCGTCCAGGTCGCCCTCCTTGTATTTTTGAAGAAACAGCTTTTCTTCTTCGGCAGTAAGCGGCTTGGGAAATGTCTTCAAAAAAAGCACCTCAAAGCGGATTTATAACATTGTATGTTACAAATCTCTTATTAGTGCCTTTCCCATTTATTTTTGGTTGTCCTTTATTCTGCTCTTCTTAAAATATCATACGGATCCATGGCTGTCCCAAGGTCAATCCAGAGTACCTGCTTCGGGTGGGGTGCGCTTTCCTGGGGATTTCCATCCTCATCCAGAATCTGTTTCACCGTTACGTTCAGGTTGTCTCCGTTTGGTTTCATAACTTCAATTTCTTCGCCAACCGAAAATTTATTGCGCTGTTCTATTCTGTACAGCCCGTCTGCATTACATTCGCCTACTATTCCAAGATAGGTATATTCTTTCATGTAGGTATTGCTGTCATAAATCTGCGTCGTTTCGTCCGGTTTTCCAAAGAAAAATCCCGTTGTAAACTGCCGGTATGTGCAATTGGAAATCTGCTCTTTATACCATGGCATATTCTGTTCATAGCGTTTCGGATCAATGGCATAATCATCAATTGCTTTGCGGTATGTCCTGGCAACGGTTGCCACGTAAAGGGCCGTTTTCATTCTTCCTTCAATTTTGAAACTGTCTATGCCCGATTCCATCAATTCCGGCACATGCTCAATCATACAGAGATCCTTGGAATTAAATATATAGGTTCCCCGTTCATTTTCATAAACAGGCATGTATTCTCCGGGCCTTGTCTCTTCCACAATAGAATATTTCCATCGGCATGGATGCGTGCAGGCCCCCCGGTTGGCATCCCTGCCGGTAAAATAATTGCTCAGAAGGCATCTTCCGGAATAAGAAATACACATGGCACCATGTACAAAAGTTTCGATTTCCATCTCTTCCGGTATATGCGCTCTGATTTCCCTGATTTCCTCCAAAGATAATTCTCTGGCTGTCACTACCCGCTTTGCCCCCAGCTCATGCCAGAAGAGGTAGGTTGCGTAATTCGTATTGTTTGCCTGGGTACTGATATGGCGTTCGATTTCCGGGCATACTCTTTTTGCGATCATAAAAACTCCCGGATCCGCAATAATCAGGGCATCCGGACCAATTTGCCGCAGTTCCTTAAAATACTCCTCTACCCCGTCTAAATCAAGGTTATGGGCAAGAATATTAGCCGTCACGTATACTTTAACGCCATACTGATGCGCGAATGCAATTCCGGCCTTCATATCTTCCATAGAAAAATTCTTGGCTTTTGCCCTCAGTCCGAAAGCTTCTCCGCCGATATATACGGCATCCGCCCCAAATATAACTGCTGTTTTTAATACCTCCAGGCTGCTTGCCGGTATCAGTAATTCTGGTTTTCTCATGTTTATACCCAATTGCATATTGCAGGCTTGCCTGCAATACTGCCACAATAAAACAGGTTGAAAGAATCACACTGTGGCATCCTTTCTAAATCATAATTTTCTTTCAACCTTCTATCCTTTCTTTTGCTCTGCATAAACAGGGACGGAAGTTATCCCTCCGTCCCTGATCGTGTTTGATAATTGCTTATATCAAGATGTACGGTCCAGTTTGTGTAGAGATGTGCCGATTGGTGAAAATATTTTTCAGGCACGCTCTCGCTTTATACTCACCGTCGCCCCGTCTCCAATTGGAATAATTGTCGTCAGAAGCTGTTCGTTATGTTTCAATTCATAGAGGTAGTCTCTCATTCTTTTATAAATCGTCCTGTTCCTGCGTTCTACTGCAAACCGGGACTCTATGATATCACCGTCCTGGAGGACATTGTCCGATACCAGTATGCCTCCCGTTCCCAGAAGCCTTAATACTTCCGGCAGGAAATGAATATACTGCCCCTTAGCAGCATCCATAAAAATAAAGTCGAAGCTGCCCTGCAGCTCTTTTAAAATTTCCATGGCATCCCCCTCTAAAAGGGTAATCCGGTCTTCCCGACCTGCTTTTTTGAAATTTTCCCGTGCAATGGGAATCCTTTTTTCATATTTTTCAATGGTTGTAATATGACAGTCTTCCCCTGTATATTCACTCATCAGCAGAGTAGAAAAACCCACTGCTGTCCCAACCTCCAGAATCTTCTTCGGACGGTGGACCGTCAGAAGTACTTTTAAAAAGCTCTGCATCTCCCGGCGGATAATCGGCACATAATCTTCACATGCCTGTCTCTCCAATTCATCTAAAAAAGGCGTATTTCCCACATCCAGAGAGTTGATATAGGTTACCATTCTTTCATCTACAATCACTGCTGTTCCATCCTATTCTTCCGTCTGTGCTTCTGTTTCCTGAGCCAGCTCTTCCAGCATCCCATCCGCATCCTGCGCCGTCGTCAGAATATAGTTACCTTTTTTTAATTTACCACTGTACTTTGACAATTTTTCCTGTACCCAGAAAACTTTTGCATCTTTTATCAGCCCTTTGCTTTCCAACAGTTCGCCGACCTCCATAACTGACATATCATCTGTTATGGTAACCGCCACTTCTTTTCCGGGAGGATCTGATACTGTCTCCCCTGCAAAGACCTGAAAACCAAAATCGTAAGCATGTCTGCCAAAGACAAATAGCGCATATACAATTAAAATAAGGATTACCATTTTTACACAGGTCATCGTTATGGATAACACTACTTTTTTGGCATTCATATATATCCTCCTGAACAGCACAAGCCAGCTTGCACTATTCCTTAATTAGTAATTTGAAAGCGATCTTCTTTCAAACTACGGCCTCCTATAAGTTGAGCTCACCGGCAAAGTCGTCTATGTCCATTTCAATCACATTCATTATATCCTGATCGATCTTCTGGAGCATCTTACAGACACGCAGCTCTGACTTTAGATAGTCCTCCACCAGAGGATTTTTCCGAAACTCCGCATAATCTTTCTGAATCTTCTGAAGCTCCTGAAACAGATCTTTATCTTCTTTCAAACTCTGCATTTCAAAATTCTTCTTACGAAATTCATCAATTTGTGCCTTTAATTCCGGGTTATCTTTCAGTCTGATTTTCGCCTTCTCAAAGTCTCTGTACGCCGTACATTCCTGCACCGCTTCCACCAGAGCTTCTAAGCACGCTGTCACCTTGTCCATTTCTATCAATCCTTATACTTCCATAATAATTGGCAATATCATCGGGTTACGCTTTGTCTTTTTCCAGAGATAATCACTCAGTGAATCTTTGATTGAGCTTTTAATTTTGCCCCAGTCCGTAATATTCTTATCCGAACAATGGTCTAAAGATTCCTCTACTACCCGCCTTGCCTCTTCCATAAGAATCTCTGACTCTCTGACATATACAAATCCCCTGGAAACAATATCGGGACCCGCAAGCAGCTGGTTACTGTATTTTTCAAGCGTCAGTACCACAATCAGAATTCCGTCTTCCGCAAGGTGCTGTCTGTCACGAAGAACAATGTTCCCCACGTCTCCTACACCAAGTCCGTCTACCAGAATTGCTCCTGTCTGTACCTTATCAACTACTTTTGCCTGTTTGTCGTCCAGTTCCAATACATCTCCGGAAGATAAAATAAAAATGTTCTCTTTAGAAATACCAAGATTGCCTGCAATTCCAGCCTGTGCTTTCAAATGGCGGTATTCGCCGTGAACGGGTATTGCATATTTCGGACGTACCAGGGAATAAATCAATTTAATCTCTTCCTGGCAGGCATGTCCGGATACGTGTGCATCCTGGAAAATAACATCAGCACCCTTCATGGATAATTCATTAATAACTTTAGAAACCGCCTTCTCATTTCCCGGAATCGGGTTGGAACTGAAGATAACCGTATCCCCCGGCTTAATGCTGATCTTACGGTGCATGTCGTATGCCATTCTGGACAGCGCAGCCATAGATTCTCCCTGACTTCCGGTAGTAATTAACACCATCTGCTCATCCGGATAATTTTTCATCTGTTCCAGATCAATTAATGTATGTTCCGGTATGCTGATATATCCTAACTCGGAAGCAATGGTGATGATACTTACCATACTTCTTCCTTCTACTACTACTTTTCTTCCGTATTTATATGCCGAATTAATAATCTGCTGAACTCTGTCTACATTCGATGCAAACGTCGCAATAATAATTCTCGTATTTTTATGCTCTGCAAATATATTGTCAAAAGTTTTACCAACTGTCCGTTCAGACATGGTAAAGCCCGGTCTTTCCGCGTTTGTACTGTCACACATCAGGGCCAGAACGCCCTTCTTTCCAATTTCTCCGAATCGCTGTAAATCAATTGCATCTCCAAATACCGGTGTATAATCTACTTTAAAATCTCCTGTATGCACCACGGTTCCTGCTGGTGAATAAATAGCCAGGGCGGAAGCGTCTGCGATACTGTGATTTGTCTTGATAAATTCGATACGAAAAGCTCCCAGGTTAATGGCCTGTCCATGCTTAATCACCTTTCGCTTTGTCGTCTTCAGTAAATTGTGTTCCTTTAATTTGTTATCAATGATTCCAATTGTCAGCTTAGTTGCATAAATCGGAACATTGATCTCCTTAAGAACATATGGAAGAGCACCAATATGATCCTCGTGTCCATGGGTAATCACAAATCCCTTTACTTTCTGAATATTGTTCTTCAGATAAGTGATATCGGGGATTACCAGGTCAATTCCCAGCATGTCGTCTTCCGGAAATGACAATCCGCAATCCACAACAATAATACTGTCTTCAAATTCAAAGGCAGTAATGTTCATTCCGATCTGTTCCAAACCACCGAGCGGAATGATTTTCAATTTTGAGTTATTAATATTTTTCAATCAATTAGACCTCCTTTGCCTACTTGTTTTATTTTTATCTATACTTATATACGCAGCCCATACCTGCATATTTCTTTACAAAGTGATATCAACATCTTCCAGCATCTCACCGAAAATCTTAGATACTGCTTCCAATTCTTCGTCATCTTCTACGATCTCATAAAGTGCTTCCTGTTCTCCGTCTGCTGACAAATCTTTTAATATAAATGCTTCCGCATCTTCTTCTTCATCATCGGATTCGGTAACCAGAATATAATTCATACCATTTATACGTGTTTGTTCCAACACAAAAAACTCTGCAGCCTCTTCTGTGTCTGCAAAAGTAAATTTAATTTTTTCCATTATTATTTTAACCTCATTCCCTCACTGTCTAAATAGCCCTGCAGGATATACACAGCCGCAAGTTGATCCACATACTTTTTACGGTCTTCTCTTCGCACATTGCTTTCCATTAAAGTACGGTTCGCTTCTACGGTTGTAAGCCTTTCATCCCACATGACAACTTCCAGACCTGTCCTTCTCTCCAGCATTTCTTTAAATGCCAAAGACTTTTCAGCCCTGTCACCAATTGTGTTATTCATATTTTTCGGAAAGCCGAGCACCAGCTTTCCAACTTCATATTCCTGTATCAATGTTTCTATTCTTGCCAGGGTCTGACGAAGCTTATTTTCGGACGTTCTTCGTACAATTTCAATCCCCTGGGCGGTAATTCCCAAAGCATCGCTGATAGCCACACCTACTGTTTTGGAGCCAAAGTCCAATCCCATTGTTCTCATAGTGCCGCTACTGCCATGCCTTATTCTTGATATACTCTTTTAATAACTCTTCGACAAGCTCGTCCCGTTCAACTTTCATAATCATGCTTCTGGCATTGTTATGACTGGTGATATATGTTGGATCACCTGACATAATATAGCCTACAATCTGATTCACAGGATTATAGCCTTTTTCAGTCATTGCATTATAAACGGTATCCAGTACGTCCTTTACCCGGATCTCTGCGTCTGAGTTTACGTTAAAATATTGTGTATTACTAATCTTTCCCATTTTATCACGCCCTTAATTAAACTTTACATTCATTCTAATATAAATAAAGGAAAATTACAATCCCATTTTTCAAAAAAGTTTCTCAACTGCTTCTTTTATTCCCGTAAATTTTCCTAATTTTCACATAATAGCAGATGATTTTTCAGTCTTCCCTGCAATCTCTTTTTCATCAGACAATTGGAATAATCAGCATCTGCAGGGCATGCTGCCTTAATATATTCCCGCGTATGTCCTATAAAATAATCTTTTTCTTCCACACTTATTTTTTCTTCAAAAAGAATCTCAGATTCTTTCCCCAGAAAGCTTTCTTCATATGCCGTTTGGTTTTCTTCGTTTAACCTGATCAGTTCCTGGCTGCGGATATTTTTTATATTTTCATCTATCTGGTTTTCCATAACTGCAGCTTTCGTACCCTTACGCCTGGAATATTTAAAGATGTGTGTTTCAAAAAAACGGATTCTTTTTAAGAACTCTTTTGTTGTGTGAAATTCTTCCTCTGTCTCACCTGGAAAACCAACAATTACATCTGTGGTCAGCGCCGGCTGATCAAAATATTTTCGCAAAATTATGCATTTTTCTTCAAATTCTCTGGTATCATAACGTCGGTTCATTCTTTTTAAAGTCTCATCACATCCGCTCTGTAATGACAGGTGGAAATGCGGACAGATCTTTTCCAAAGAGCTTAATTTTTTCGCAAATTCTTCTGTAATAATACGAGGCTCTAAGGACCCCAGACGGATTCTCTGAATTCCCTCTATCTGATGAACCGTTACAATCAGTTCCAATAAGTCTGATCCCAGATCTATACCGTAAGAACTTAAATGAATACCGGTCAGAACCACTTCCTGATATCCTGCTTTTGCAAGATTTGCAACCTCGTTTTTTACATCTTCAGTACCCCTGCTGCGCACTCTGCCTCTGGCATAGGGTATGATACAATAGCTGCAGAACTGGTTGCATCCATCCTGCACCTTTATATATGCCCTGGTGTGCTCCGCCGTTCTGGAAATCGTCAGGTTTTCATACTCTGATGTATGGTTGACATCGATAATTGCTTCTTCTTCATCCTGATTTATTTCATAAGCTTTCAGGATAGAAACCAGATCTTTTTTCTTATTATTTCCAATTACAATATCGATCGCATCGTCTTTTTTCAGTTCTTCTTTCGATGCCTGTACATAACATCCGGCAGCCACTACAATTGCACCCGGATTCATCTTTTTAGCTTTGTGGAGCATCTGTCTGGACTTGCGATCCGCAATATTTGTTACCGTGCATGTATTAATGATATAGATATCGGCTCCCGGCTCAAAGGGAACTATTTTATAACCATTTTCCTGTAAAATCTGCTGCATCGCTTCGGTTTCATATGCATTTACTTTGCATCCCAGATTATGCAGCGCTACTGTTTTTTGATTCATGTTAACACCTTTCTCATAGATATACTTTACAATTGTATGCAATTAAATACTTTTCGTAAATCTTTCGTAAAATCAACAAACAAATTGTACAATTTTATAACTTTTGACGAATAACTCTTCCCAACTTTGTGAGTTTTCGCATTGACTTTTGTTACCACAAAATGTAAGATATAAGAAACAAAAATACAAGGGAGGTTTTTCCAATGAAGACAGTACAGATTTCTTTAAATTCCATCGATAAAGTAAAATCATTTGTAAATGATATTACAAAATTTGATTATGATTTTGATCTCGTATCAGGAAGATACGTAATCGATGCAAAATCTATCATGGGTATCTTCAGTTTAGATTTATCTAAACCGATCGACTTAAATATCCATGCTGAAGATGATGTTGACAGCATTTTAGCTGCATTAAAACCATACATCATCTAATTAATAACATAATATTAAATGGAATGCAAAGGCAAATCGATTTCGATTTGTCTTTTTTTAATTCAAAAACCTTTCTGTTCTTCAAATCTTAGAGCCTGTTTAAAAATGCCTGCACCAGGTACGATTGCCTGATTTTGTGCAACGGATTTTCAAACAGGCTCCGGAATATATGTTATTCCACCCAGATTGTTTCTGTTGTTTCAATTGCAGTTTTCATTAATTCTTCTATCTTCTCTTCCAGACTGACTTCTGAACGTTTGATTATATTAATATTCGGTTTCGTAACCGGATGTTTTGCAACGAAAATGGTACAGCAGTCTTCAAATGGAAGAATGGATGTCTCATATGTCCCGATTTTCAGGGAAACATCGACTATTTCCTGTTTGTCAAAGCCGATTACCGGACGGAAAACCGGAAGGGTACAAACCTCATTAGTGGCTGCAAGGCTCTGCATAGTCTGGCTTGCTACCTGACCGATGCTCTCCCCTGTAATAAGACCAAGACAGCCGGTCTCTTTTGCAAAATGCTCTGCAATACGCATCATATAGCGGCGCATAATAATAGTCAGTTCCTCATGAGGGCACTTGTCATAGATATACAGCTGGATATCCGTAAAGTTTACTACATGCAGATTAATGGGTCCGGAGTACCTGGATACCAGTTTTGCCAGATCTACCACCTTTTGTTTGGCACGTTCGCTTGTATAAGGCGGAGCGTGGAAATATACAGCATCGATCTTTACGCCTCTTTTGGAAATCATATATCCTGCAACCGGACTGTCGATTCCACCGGATAAAAGCAGCATTGCTTTCCCGTTTGTACCTACCGGCATTCCTCCCGGTCCCGGTATGATTTTAGAATAAATATAGATTTTTTCACGAATTTCCACATTCAACAGAATTTCCGGTTTATGCACATCTACTTTCATGCCGTCAAATGCTTCCAGAATCCGTTCACCCAGGTCGCAATTTAATTCCATAGATGTCATCGGATAGTTCTTTCTTGCTCTTCTGGCATTTACTTTAAAGGTCTGATTGTTATCCGGGTGCACCTGTGACATATAATCAATCACATTACTTGCCAGGCTGTCGAACCCATCATCGTCTACCTTAACAACCGGGCAGATTCCTACGATTCCAAAAACCCTCTGCAGCGCTTCCACTGTCTCTTCAAAGTCAAATACGCTCAGGCAGTCTACATAGATTCTTCCCTGTTCCTTATGAACGTAAAACTCACCTTCTACTTCTTTTAACGCATGGCGGATTTGTTTTACCAGTGCGTCTTCAAATAAATAACGGTTCTTACCCTTGATTCCTATTTCTCCGTATTTTATTAAAAATGCTTTAAACATCTTTTCTCCTATCTATCACTTAATATACAGCCTCTGTGTCCCCTGTCACGCCTCTGCTTATGTTTAAGTATGCCTAATTCAAAAGGTGCAGCGGTATGCAAAACAAGCTCTAATGCCTGGAGTATTTCCTCAGAACAGGCACTATTTTATTTAATTCTTTCAGACAATATGCTATCTCTTCATCCGTAGTAAAATGACTGAAGCTAAATCGCACCGTCGTTTCCAGCAGATCTTTTTCCAGACCGATTTCTTTTAACACTGTGCTGATGGGCAGCTTCTTATTAGATGAGCACGCCGACCCCGACGAAACATAGATCTCCTTTTCCTCCAATGCATGAAGCAGCACCTCACTTCGGATTCCACGAAAGCTCACACTTACAATCTGGGGTGCGCCAAACTTACCCTCCCGGCTGTTAACCACCGTATCCGGTATCTCACTTACCCCTTTTATAAACAGATCTTTTATCCGGTACAAATGGCTGATCTTTTCTTCAAAGTCTGTGTAAGCCTCTTTGGCCGCCACACCAAGCCCCGCTATACCAGAGACATTATCGGTACCGGAACGCATTCCTTTTTGCTGACCGCCTCCCAGAATCAGAGGCTTTATCTTCACTTTTTCATTGACATATAAAAAGCCCACGCCTTTGGGTCCATGAATCTTATGTGCACTTACAGACAACATATCAATTCCCATTTTTTTAGGCAGAATACGGTATTTCCCATATGCCTGAATGGCATCAACGTGGAAGAGTATCCCGGGTTTTTTCTTCTTAATCAAAGCGGCTATTTCTTCTATTGGCTGAACCGCTCCCATCTCGTTATTTACATACATGGCGGAAATCAGGATTGTTTCATCACAGACAGCCTCTTCCAGCGCCTGCATATTCAGCTTTCCATCACGCCCCACCGGAATGTAGCTTACCCGAAATCCCTGCTCAGCCAGATACTGCATCGGCTGGATCACTGCCGGATGCTCAATTGCCGTAGTGATCACATGCATTCCGGCACGCTTATTCGCCATTGCCGCTCCTATGAGTGCCCAATTATTTGATTCTGTTCCGCCAGAAGTAAAGAAAATTTCTTTTTCATTTACTTTCATGGTTTTTGCAATTACATCTCTTGCCTCTTTTATATATTTCTCAGCATTTACACCGCGCAGATGCTTGGAAGAAGGATTCCCATAATCGTCCATCATCGTTTTCACGACTATATCTTTTACACTTTCCAGGCATCTGGTGGTAGCTGAATTATCTAAATATGCTTCCATTATTTCTAGTCCTCCAGAGTAAACATAAGTATTGACAAGACTGTCATACCTGCTGTTTCCGTTCTCAAAATACGCTTTCCCAGTGTAATCGGCACAGCTCCTGCCTCTCTTGCCGCTTCTACTTCCGCTTCATCAAATCCACCTTCCGGACCTATAAAGATTCCAATAGACTGTCCTTTTTGGATATTGCCTATGACATCTTTTGTCTTCTGCATTCCGGATGCCAGTTCATATGGGATTAGTTTAATGTCCATTTCGTTTGCATAAATGACAGCTTCTTTAAAACTCATCACCTTAGTCACCATCGGAATCACGGAACGTTTGGACTGCTTTGCGGCACTTGTGGATATGCTGTTCCAACGCTTTCTCTTGGACTCTTCCTTTTTCGCATCCAGCTTAACAACCGCGCGTCTGGTTGCCACAGGAATAATCTCGTATACACCCAGTTCCACTGCTTTCTGTATGATAAGTTCCATTTTATCATTCTTTGGCAGCCCCTGAAAAAGATAAATCTTAGAGGAAAGTTCCATACCGGCTTCTTCCACCCACATGATTTTAGCCCGGACTGCATTTGTGTCATATTCTGTAATTTCACATCGGTATTCCTTATTGTCCTGTCCGCTGCTGATACTGATCTGCTCACCGATATTCATCCGCAATACATTTTTAATATGGTTTACATCGTCACCGTTTATTATAATTTCTTTTTCTCCAATCTGTTCCGGAGATACAAAAAAATGATACATGAACCCACCTAATTCTTTCTGGCCGTTACAGAAACCCACTCGCCCTGGTGTGTCACTTCCACTACTTCCAGACCTGCAGCTTTGACTGCTTCTACAACACATTCTTCTTTATCATCAATGATACCGGATGTAATATAGATACCGCCTTTCTTCATCTGGTGTATAATTACCGGTGTCAGCGGCACCAGCACATCCGCCAGAATGTTAGCCGCCACGATGTCATACTTTTCATAACCCACCTGATCCTGAATATTTTTATCATCGATGATATTACCAATCATAACATCCATTTTCTCAGCTGCAATCTCATTCACTTCCAGATTTTCTTTTGCAGCATTGATGGCACAGGGATCCAGATCCGTTCCCACTGCATGTTTGGCGCCAAGCTTAATGGCAACAATAGATAAAATGCCGCTTCCCGTACCTACATCCAGAATTTCCGTATCTGAATTCACATACTTTTTCAGCTGACGCATACAAAGCTGCGTGGTCTCATGCATACCTGTACCGAATGCCGTACCCGGATCGATATGGATAATCATTTTATCCTCATCTGTTTCCTTTACTTCTTCCCAGGATGGTATAATCAGAATATCATCCACATAGAACTGATGGAAATATTGTTTCCAATTGTTAATCCAGTCCTTATCCTCCGTCTGGCTCTCAACAATTGTACCTTCACCGATATCGATAAAGGTACGAAGTTCTTCCAATTCCCTGCGGACATTTTTCAGCATCTCTTCCTTATCTACATCTTCTTCCAGATAAAAGCTTAAATAAGCAATCCCGTCATCTTCCGGACCATCCGGAAGAATATCCACGAACATCTGCTGTTTATCCGATTCGGTAAGGGGTACTTTATCTTCAATCTCTACCCCTTCTACTCCAACATCAGCTAAAGTAGATATGACAATATCTTCCGCCTCAGTCAGGGTTTTTAACGTAAATTTATTCCATCTCATCTCTATAGATACCTCATTCTTTATTTTAACATTTTGGGACAGAAAATCCCACTATTTGATATCATAGCATAAAAAAAAGAGGAATGCTAGAATTTTATGGGGATAACTACTTTAAATTTGGGTTTCGCTGGGAAGAGGACGCTTTGTAGATAGATGTAGTGCGCGAAAAGAGAAGGGGGCGGACCATGGCAGGCGTTTGGAAGGCTTACCGCAGAACTGGCATTTTCTAACCTTCCCGAAGCGCTTTTTGGCGGCACGCGGGCATTCGCTCCGAAATCCTGATGCATTTCGCAGCTCACTGCCCGCTTAGTATCCGATGGGAGCCAGTCGGATACTATCCGCCAAAAAACACTCCGGCAAGGTAAGTAAATGCTCAGATCTGCTATACGCCTTCCAAACGCCTGCCATGGTCCGCCCCCTTCTCTTTCCGGGATCCAGTTTATTGATACAAAGCTGGTTTTCTCAGCATGATTGGACCCCGGGCGTTTGGCATGCTGAACGCTATTGGCATAGAACACTTAAAAACCAATAAACCGGCTGGATGTTATCACTCTGAACTGTATCTAAATTCTACTACAGTATATTTGTGGTTATAGTACCTACATCCAGTTAAGTCTGTGACCAGGAAAGCAGGTAAAATTTCGTCTTATTATCCCCCTTTCACACTGAACTGCCAAAAATCACAATGCCTGCATCCAAAAACGAACATCACGTCACAGCCCAAGGGTCTCCACCCTACTGAGAAAACCAGCTTTGTGGCAACAACCTGGATCTCGGAAAGATGGGAGTGGGAAACTTGTATGGACGGAGGAAGCGTAGAGCAGAACTGAGTATTTACTTACCTTTCCGGAGTGTTTTTTGGCGGATAGTATTCGACTGGCTCCCATCGGATACTAAGCGGGCACTGAACCGGGAAATGCATCAGGATTTCCCGGTGAATGCCCGCGTGCCGCCAAAAAGCGCTTCGGAAAGGTTAGAAAATACCAGTTCTGCGGCCAGCTGACGAAGTCCATACAAGTTTCCCACTCCCATCTTTCCGTACACTACCTAATATTATACAAAGCGTCTTTCCTCAGCGAAACCCAATTTTTCGTTTCTCCAGAATGATTTCAATCAAAGCCTCCGACAACTTATCCGACGACGCAGACCACTGAGCATAACTATTTCTGCTGATACTGTTTTCCAGTTCTTCTTCAAACACTTTGTACCTGGAATCTTTCTCTGCCTGTTTTCTTGCAAGTTCTTTTTTAGGGGCCAGTCCAAATTGGGGACCGCAGATTTGCTCCATAACCGGGTCATCCAGATAAAAATCCAGGAATGCCAGAGCGCCTGTTT
Source organism: Robinsoniella sp. KNHs210 (assembly GCF_000686105.1). Lineage (NCBI taxonomy): Bacteria > Bacillati > Bacillota > Clostridia > Lachnospirales > Lachnospiraceae > Robinsoniella > Robinsoniella sp. KNHs210. The sequence goes on along the minus strand of NZ_JMLZ01000002.1, from coordinate 5,745,776 downwards.
TATTTTTGCCTTTCAGGATTCCAATATTTTCACCGCCTGCCATACTTTTTCTTCCTTCTCCGGAGGGGAGTTTTACGACTCCTGTGGAAACACTGCTTTTTTCCAGAAGCGGAAGAACATCCATACTGTTTTCCATCATGGCAATTTCACCGGCCAGAAAACTGCGTGCCACATCATTCCCAGACCAATTGATGCATTCTTTTGGCATGGAACCGGACTGCACCAGTTCCTGTATGACTGCAAAAAAATTCAGGGTATCATCACGCTCCAGCACATTCTCGCTGTCCCCAGTGGAAATAACCCAGGGAAGGATCTGGGATGCGGACTGGCTGCCTCTGGCTGCTGACATACCAAAGCCATAGGTATCTCCGTCAGACAACACTTTTGCAGCAAGAACAAATTCATGCAGATTCTCAGGGGCTTCGATACCCGCTTTTGCCAGATAGTCTTTGTTATAAAACAGTGCAGCCGTATTGCAGCAGAACGGAAGCCCATAATACCGGTCCTGACTTTTCGCAGCCCCAAGCGCCGCCTCAAAATACTCAGGTTCTTTTCCGGAATACTGTACGTAAGATGTGATATCTTCTAATAATCCTTTGCTGATATATGCCTGCATATTTGACTGGTCCGCAATAACGAGATCCGGCATTTCTTTTTCGGTCAGGGCAAGGGCAAGCTTTTTGTCAAACTCAATGACGGGTCCATGGTATTCCCATTTCATCCGGTATCTCCCCTGAGAGGTGTTGAATGCCTCGATGAGCCGGTCCAGACTGTCCTGCTGCTCCTTTGTTTCATAATAAGACCATAAAACCAGCGTTTCTTTACCGTCCTCTGATATGGATGTTTCCGCTATGGAGCCTTTCCCTGCGCTGCAGCCGTACAAAAGCCCTGTCAGACACAAGAATGCCATACTAATGCTGCATTTCGCGATAATCTCCCGGTGATATTCCTTCCTTTTCTTTAAATACTTTGATAAAATATTTAGCATCGCTGTATCCCACCTCCTGTGCCACCTCATAGATTTTCATATCGGTTCCTGTCAAAAGACGTTTGGCATGGTCGATACGGAATTTCTTCAAAAACACTGTAAAATTCTCTTTTACCTCCCGGTTAAACAGCGTGCTTAAATATTCCGGTGTCAGTCCCATCTGTACTGCAATTTCATCTAAAACTATTTTTTCACTGTAGTGTTCCTGTATATAATTAAGTACCTTCACGATAATATAGTTACTGATATCCTGCCTCCTGGCCGTTCCCTGCATTAGCACATCCCGTATCCTGCCAAAATTCTGTTTCATTTCTTCCCAGGTCATAATCTGGTTTAATGAATGCTCCAGATTGTAGCTCTGCAGTTTCTGGAATCGCTTTTTATCCAGATCCTGCAGCAGTCCGGTCACCATAAAATAGCACCGGATCAGTGCCTGGCGAATCTCTTCTTTGCGGAAGGAATGCCCTTGCAGGTATTCTGCCAGAAGATCTAAATTCTTACCCGCTTCTTCCATATGCTCCTGACAGATATCTGACTTTATTTTCTGCAGAATCTGTACCGGAGTTTTAAACTGCTCCCACTTACATTCCTCTGCAAAATGACCGGTATACCATCCCGGGAAGCCCGGTGCCGTAATCCCATAGTCCAGATAACCCTTTAACTCCTCTGCACACTGGTAAATCTTTCCACTATCCGAAAAATGCGTACATGCCCATAGCGGGTGCCTGCTTTTCCCCCGGTATTCTCTCACTAATTTCCGGTAGATTTCTTCTTCAAATTCATCCAGATAATCAAATCCACTGATCAGTGCATAGTAAATCCTGCTGTTTCCCTGATAAAAGCTGTAAATATGTAAGTTTGAAGAAACGTTCTCTTTGCCGTTATGTTTGTCAGGAAAATTCTCTTTACTATATTGGAAAAACTCGTGCACACGGTCTTCATACTCTTTCGTCATACTTCCAAAATAACAGGCTGCCATTAGAAATTTCATATTTTTCTGAAATTCAAACAGTTCGATCAGATCCGGTTCCGTGTTTCCCTCAATAATATCCCGCAAGCAGCTCTCAGGAGTCCCTTTCAATGCCAGAATTTCCTGTTCCATCTTATCTTCCACTTTTCTTAAAGCATTTTGGATGTCGGAGGCGGTCAACGGTTTCAGCAGATATTCGTCTACCCCGTAGGTGATGGCCTTTTTGGCGTATTCAAATTCAGAATACCCGCTTAACACAATAATATGGCAGGACAAATTTTTCTCTTTTAACGCTCTGATCATCTCCAGTCCGTCCAGAACCGGCATGCGGATATCCGTTATGACCAGATCCGGCCTGAGTTTTAGAATTATCTCCAGTCCATCTTTTCCATTGGCTGCCTCCGCTGCTACGGTATGGCGGGTGTGGCTGTCTATCATTGCAGCCATTCCCTCCCTCACCTTTTTCTCATCTTCTACAATTACAATTCTCATATCTTTACCTCTATTCTATTCGCCGGAAACCGCAAGGTAATGATAGTGCCGATATCCGGTATACTAATTACATTCCAGTCAGCCTTCTCTCCATAATACATCTCTATCCTGGAAAATACATTATTTAAACCGATCTTTTCCTGGTCTTCCTCCACAGCTGCAGACCGGTCATTATATTTTGTCACCTGTCTCTGATCCAGCCCGTTTCCATTATCCTCTATGATAACGCAGATATGCTTTCCCTCTTCTGTCAGTGAAATATCCACACGCAGCATTCCACCCTCTTCTATTCCTTTAAAACCATGGATCAGCGCATTTTCTATGAATGGCTGTATCAGCAGTTTCTTGATCCTGTATTCTTTGCATACTTCCTGTACCGTAAGCTGGAACTCGAAGGCATGGTCAAAACGCATCTGCTGGAGGCTGATATATTTATCAATCCAGTCCGCCACTTCCGCTATGCTTACCTCTATGTTACTTTTATTTACACTATAGCGTAAAATAATGCCCAGATTTCTCAGCATTTCACTGATTTCATCTTCACCTCTGCTAATTGCCAGCCAGTTGATAGAGTCCAGGGTATTATACAGAAAATGAGGATTGATCTGCGCTTCCAATGCCCGTATCTCCGCATTCTTTCGTTTTTCGGTAACCCCTTCTACTTCCTCTATCAAAATAGAAACCCGTTCTGTCATGTCGTTAAAATTTTCGGCTATTTCTCCCAGTTCGTCTTTATACTCCAGTCGAATCTCTGTTTTTAAATCGCCGCTTTTTACCGCCTGGATTCCTGTAATAATTGTTTTTACCGAATCACCTATGTTCCGTACTGTGCCTGAAATCAGAAAGCAGGCGGATATAATCAGGATTCCTCCAAGAATCAGGGCATTCCTTCTTGTATCGCTAATTTCAGCGAGGATCTTCTCCAGATCATAGGCATTATAATATACCCAATCCGTTTTTGTATCTTCATAAGTACTAATCCCTATTTTTTTATCTTCCATTTCCCCTGTCATCCTGATAAAATCTGTGATATTTTGATTAGCCTCCAGGGTCGTACCGGCAAAAAATGAATCAGGATAGGTAATGATATGGCTCTGACTATCCAGTATAAAGTTAATTCCGTTCCATGCAATCTCCCTGTCATTTTCACATAGTTTTTTCAGAATACTTTCATCCAGGATCATTACAATGGCTGCGATAGGTTCACTTTCCAGCTCATCAAGATCGTAGATCGCTTTTGCTATCTGAAATACATGCAGCTGTTCCTCATCCTGCTCCATGACAGCAGTTGGCAGGATCGCAATCCCTGTGGATTCCTGCGCTTTTTTATAGGCAGCAGTTTCTCTCAGATCCACATAATCTTTCCATATATTCTCTCTGACGGAGGCTGTCCCCCAATCATAAGTTACATCCGTTCCACTGGCAGTGATGACACTGATACAGCGTATTCCTCCCACTGAATTGTTGTATTCCTGCAGCCGGCTGTAAATATTATGGCGGCTTTCCACCTGTTTGTTAATGTCCTTGCTTTTTAATCCTTTGATTTCATCAATCAGACCGCTGTCCACATTCATCTGGTAAACCAGGTTCATGTAGATATCCAGAGTCAGATCTACCCTTTCTGAAATCTGCACCAGCTGGCTGGTCATTAATTCCTGGATTTTATTTTCCATTTGCTTTTGATTCATACTCATCATGACATACCAGGAAATACTGATGGGAAGCAGAACTGCAAGCACAAACGTAATAATCAGTTTCTGCCAGATTTTCCGATTATAAAACCAGGAACTGAATTTTAATTTTTTCATTTCGTTTCGCGCTCACTCACTTTCCAGCGGTAAATTCCGGTGGCCCGCTTATCCTCTGCTACCGTCATGACCAGACGCAGTCCTTTTGTGGTTACGGGTTCCAGGGAAAACCCGTTATACTGGTCTTTATTTAGTAATTTTCCTGCATCTGTTTTCATGACTGCCCTGCACCATTCCCCTTTTTGATCCAGGTATTCCACATGGAAATCCGAAGGAGCCCCGGTATCATCCTCATCATCATACCAGTATATTTCACAGGCTCCTATTGCAACGGGTTCTATCCAGTTATATGCAATCCAGCAGGAGGCACCGGCAGGCTGCTGCCAGTTTCCCCATCCCTTTCCCATTCCTTCATTGGAAGAAGCCGGGTGGAATCCGGCATCTTTTATTCCATTTAAATTTTCCCAGGAAGCCGTATAATGGGCGCTAAGCGAAGCCGTCTGTTCCAGACTGTCGCTTTGCACTGTCAACGGATTTTTCTGTGTGAAGGTGCCGGAAACTGACAGATCACCTGTCACTTTTTCAATATGAAAGCTTCCGTCTTCTTCAACCTTTACCTCTTTTCCATTTACCATCAGATTTTGAAGCATATACCCCTCTTTTGGATTTGTGTATATATTTACCTGTTGATTTTCAAATACCAGCTCTCTGTCCGTCCGGATACTTCCTCCTTCCATCCCCTCATCTTCAATCCTGACTTCATACCATTTGCTATCCGGACTCTCTGTGTAAAGAATCTGATAATAGATTTTTCGGTTTGAATAAACAGATGCAGCGTAAGGTATAAATTTCACTCCGTTTATGGAAAGGGCAGGCATGGAATATCCGATCCGTTCTGTCATATCCGTTACCTTTTTTGTGAGAATCAGTGTATCTTTATAAACAGGCGTTTCGCTCACCATGACAAAAGGACCGTACATAACCGCAGCCACCTCATCCTTATTTCCCGTTTTCAGATAACAGGAGAACGGAAGATGCAGTTGTACTTCATCACCGCCCGAAAGCTCTGGAAGCACCCGAAAGCCTTGCTCTTCTACCGTTTCTGTTTCCACACCATTTACCTGTATCCTCATATTTTTGCCACACCAGGATGGAATCCTGAATCTGACACGCACCCTGCTATTGTTCGGCTTATCCAGGTTCTCAACCTTAAGCTTTGCTTCTTCACTGAATATGCCCGCTTCCATGAGAATTTTTAATCCCTGTTCGCTGAGTGTTTTTTCTCCAGTCCGGTACAGATTAACGGTTACCATATTATCCCTGACTTCGAATATCCTGAGTGCATCGGTATATTCACATCCTCCATCTTCTTGAAGTTGATTTCCTAACAGGTTTTCATAATAATCCATATAGTCTGCTTTGTATGGATTAACCTGATGCAGTTTCCAGGTTAATTCCAGCATGCTGCGGCAGATCCTTTTATTTTTTTCTCTTTCTAAAACTGTGTTTTCTATCTTCTGATTCTCATTTCTGAATCTGCCATTTACACCTGTCATCCCGGTGGCATAAGTATATTCTTGAGTTGCCATATTCCAAAAATTTGCAGCCGCTTTGGCCGCTTCTGTATTTGCAGGATCTGTGCATGAAATTTCAAGCAGGGTTTCCGCCTGCGATACCGCCGCCTGGACAGACAGCAGATTCATTCGGTCTCTGCCCTCTTTCATAGCCGTATACCATTCCATCTGCACAAAATTCCAGGCACTTTTTAAATAACCTTCATCCTTTACAATACTGGACAGCCTCGCCAAGGCACCGCCCAAAGCATGAGTATCACCGCTGACATCCTGGCTCCACATTGCTTTTTTCTGCCCTTTTGTATAATTACTGCTGCGTTCTATGATCCATTTTCCCAGACACTGAGCCGTCTCAAGTGCCTCCTGACTGTCCATAGTACAGTATGTATCTAAAAGCCCATTCATCAGACTGCCCAGAACGGCAAATGGCGCCCCTGTTTCAGGGTAAGACTTACCGTTCTCCAGACGAGAGATTTGATCCGGACTGTCTGCACCCAGATATCCCGTTCCCCATCCCATTCCTTCTGACAGAAGCTGCAGGCTCCTGAGCTCGTGTATCATATAGAAGGCTTTTTCCTTCAGGGTTTGATCCTGCTTGTACTGATAGCTCTGTGCCAGATTTGTCAGCCATTCCCCGGCTGCCCTTCCTCTTAACAATCCTGCCGGATTTTCCCATCCGGTCAGAGGAACGGCACCTTTAGTATCCACCTTATAATTCTGGCGATAGCTGTATAACAGCCGGTCTGCATCCATACGAACATCCAGGGGATCCAGCTGATCATTTATTCCGCTTTCAAACAGTGCTTCTACCTGCATCTCATCCATGGCATAGTTATAGATGGCAATCTCAGCCAGCTTGCCATTCATTGGATCATCCGTAAATTGTCCCTTCCCAAAATAATTATTTCTGGTAGCCCCCAATTCTGAAAGGCTGGCCTTTGTCCTGGCTTCTCCAACCACCTTTCCATTTTCATAAAGGGTTATATGGTTATCCTCTATAGTTACTGTTGTAAAAACCCAGGTGTTTCGAGGAAAATCACTGCCTTTTTCCACTCCGCTTTCATGGGTCCATCCCTGGTTTGTAATAGCTGTGGCATAACCTTTAAAACCTTTATTATTACCATTGGAAAGCAAATACATATAAGAACTCTGGTTATTACCAAAATCCCAAATTCTCTGGTACCGAGCAGAAGACCGCAGATTAACCCATGTACTGACGGTAATTTCCGTCTCATTCTCTAAAATACCGGATGGAAGTTCCAGATATGCACCCGTGGTTCCTCCCTGCAGATCCAGGGCATTTAATCGCACTCCGTTTATTACTTCTGTGCTGATCCGTACACCGTCCTCCTGATAATTTCTGATCACCCCGTCATTACCCCGCCCGGAAACATCCTCGATCACAGCCGACTTTATATCTTTAAAATTATAATATAAGATCTGGCCTTTTATCGTCTGACCTTCCGCCTGCACTTTAATGGAAGGCACTGCAGCAATCAGGAACAGAAAAACTGACCATGCTGTTAAAAATTTTATCTTTTTAATATGAATTCCCCCAACCATTTTTCTTCTGATTGTACTACAAAATTATATTTATTGCACGGATAATACAGGCCAGGATTTAAATATTTATCCTGACCTGTCTGTTTATTAAACGCTATTCCATTACCCCCGGCTATTTTACCTGAACCCGGATTTCTTTTTTCTTTCCATTGAATGTATACACCCAGATCTTACAGCTGCCTTTTCTTTTCGCCTTGATTACACCGGATGAACTGACACTTGCAATCTTTTTATTTGTAGTCTTGAAAGTATACCGGTAACTGGCTGTATTCTTTGGAAGTGTTACTTTAATTGTAAACTTTTTACCTTTCTTTATAGTAACGCTCTTCTTATTCAGTTTTACGATCTTGGACGGAGCTTTCTTAACAGTTATGTTCCATATCTTCATCTTACCGCTTTTGCTGACTGCATGAATCACTGCTTTTCCTGTCTTTTTGCCCTGTACCTGTCCCTTTTTGTTTACGGTTACAACACCTTTGCCTTTTTTAATGCTGAAGGTATATCCGGACGCAGACAATTTAATTTTTTCTTTTTTCCCGATAGTCAATTTCTTTGTGGACACTATTTTTATCTTCACAAGTTTATCTTTAGATGAAGTCAGTGTTTTCAGAATATTATCTATTTCCTGCTGTGATGCATTTGCTTTTCCCAGGATGACTTTGGCACTGTTTAAAGCTTTTATAAATTGATCCCAGCTGGCTTTCGTATAATTATCCTGTTTTTCTTTACTGCATGCACTCACCAGGGAAACCAGGCGGCTCTTGTCCACCGGTTTTACTACGGGTTTCAGAACTAATCCATTCACTGCATTTTCCAGCTTCTTACAGCCTTCTTCTACTTGTTCTACGGTAATATCTTCTTTGGATAAAAGACCTTTCACTTCCTCGATCACCCGTTTTAATTCTGCTGCGGATGCATCTGTATAAGCTTTGGTATCCATTGCTTCTGCTTTTGCAATCGCTTCTGCTAATTTGGCAGTATCTACTACAGGTTTTTCATTATCTTCATAAGTAACAACCCAGCGATAGATACCGATAGCAGCTGCATTATCCGCTACTGTCATTTGCAGACGTAATCTGGTTGTGGTAAACGTATTAAATGTAAAGGGATTATATTGGTCAATATTCTTTGCTTTTCCCGGATCTGAAGTCAGCACCGCTTCCTGAACACTTCCATTTTCATCTTCATACTGAAATTTGATTTCTCCGGGAACTCTGGTGTCTGCACCGTCATCATACCAGAAAATACTGCTTCCATTGATGGTTACCGGAGCATCCCACTCATACTCAACCCAGCACTGTGCTCCTTTGGACTGCGGCCAGTTTCCCCATCCTTTTCCCATTCCACCATTTGAAACGGCAGGATTAAATTTTTGATTTTTTATTCCATTTAAATTTTCCCACCCCGCTGTAAAATGGGCACTGACTGTTGCTGTCTGTTCTACGGCACTGTTATCCTGTGCCGGCGGATTAATAAGGGCAAATGATCCTGAAATTTCCGTATTCTTCTGTACATTTTTTACCGTGTAAGTATTGTCTGCACCGATAGTTACCAGCTGCCCGTCAACCATCAGCTTCTTTACTTTATATCCTTCATTGGGCTTTGCCGTAATGATCAGGTCACTGCCTTCTTTTACCAGCTCGGAGTTCACTTCAAAGCTTCCCCGTTCCGGTGTGGAATTACTGATGTTTACTTCATAATAAGCACCGCTGCCTTCTCCCGACATGATTTTAAAATACGTATGGTAAGCGTAATCGGATGCATCATACATCGGGCGGAATGTCAATCCGTTTGTAACAAGGGTAGGAACCTTTTCTTCTTCTACTTTTTTAATCGAACGATCCAGTACATTGGATAATACCAGTGTTTTCCATTTACTGGAATCGGATTTAGCAACCATAACAAACGGTCCGTACATCAGACTTGCCACATCAGCACCACTCAGCTGATCCGGGGTTTTGTCCAGATGGTATCCATAAGGTGTACGGATCATGATCACATCTCCTGCTTTTACACCATTTAAGGTTACATAGGAGCTTGGTTCTGCCTGTTCGATCTGCTTATTTCCATTTACGGCAACCTCAAATCCCTGTTCTGCCCAGTAAGGGACTCTTAGCTTCATATCAAATGCAGATGCTGTCTGCCCCTGGGTCTTGGCAACAGTCAGTGTGGTAACCTCGGAAGGGAATTCCGTATCCTGGGTTACCGTAACCCCCTTTTCCTGCCATGTAACGCTGGATGGCAGATACAGGTTAACATACATAGTGGTATCATCCTGGTAATAGGCAGCTTCCTGATATTTTACGTGATTCTCCATACCGGTGCCGTGGCAGCAGGTAAAGGAATCGTAATCTCCGCCGTAATCTTTACGAACACCAGGTCCAATCGGAAGCATATATGTAGTTCCATTATGCATTTTTTCCGTTACATTTGGATTCTGGGATGCAATAATCTGATTGTAAAGAGTTCTTTCATAATAATCCATGTATTTTGCATTATCTGCGTCATACTGATACAGCATTTTCGTAAGTTTCAGCATATTATAAGCGGCGCAGGTTTCACAATTTCGATCTCCGTTAATATACTCTGCCTGCTTATATGGTTCTTTAAAGTTTTCACCGGTACCTACACCTCCGATGGAATAGGCATATCTGGAAACTACCATATCCCAGAAATTGCTGGCCACATGGAAATAGTAGGGTTCTTCCTGCCCTGCCTGAACTGTTGCCTGATAAACTTCCATAGCTCCAATGATCTGGGGAATATGCTGGTTGGCATGACGCCCCTGGATATCGTCAACATTTTTACTTAAATTGTCAAAGAATTTGGTGTTATCAAAAAGTCTGGCACCTTTTAAGTAATCATTGTCACCAGTCAGTTCATATAATTTTGCCATGGATTCATTAAATCCCCCAAGCTCACCTGCAATATACATATCCCACATCTTGGTAAGCTGCTCCTGGGAGCACGCGCTGAGACGCTGATATACCCATTTGCCAAGTGCTTTTGCCGCTTCTAATGCTTCTTCATTTCCTGCATAAGTGTATGCATCCAGAAAACCTGCGATAATCTTATGGAGCGTATAGTAAGGTGCCCATATAGTGGCATACGGCGTATACTGCTCTAGCAGCGCGAACTGATCGGGTGAATAAGCACTGATAAAACCTTCGCCCCACTCCCGGGGATTTGTATTCCACACTTTCTGATCCGTACCCTTTGTCTTAAATGCTGCGGGATCTCCCTGGGAAAGCATTTGCAGGCTGCGCAGCTCATGGATCATTTCATCCAGCTTTTCTTTTATCTCTGCATCTTTTGTGGATGCATATGCCAGTGATAATGCCGACAGATAGTGACCGGTAGAATGCCCTCTTAACAGTCCGGTTGGCTCGTCCCAGCCTCCCAGTGGTGCAGCACCTTTGGTATCTGCGCCAAAAGTCTTGCGGAAATTATAAAGCATTCTGTCATTATCCAGAAGTTTCAGGTATTCCAGGGTTCTGCTTCTGTTCTGGGTCAGTATGGAATCACCATCCAATGTGATATCATTCAGATCAAATCCTTCTGCCTGAAGTACAATATCGGAATCAAGCTGTTCTACAACAGTTACTTCTGCTTTAATTACCTGTTTTGTACCCAGTAATCTGCCCTTTACCTCAAATTTCCCAGGCTGAGCATAGTCGCCTTTATCCGGTGTATTCCATACCGTTTTGACTTTGCCTGTCTTACCGTTGCTGTAAGTTACCTTTATGGAATCAGGAAGGGAAGGTACATTACCTGCTTTCGTGGTTACATAGACAGGTTCATAGTTCGTGATGGTAACCTCCTCATCCTCTGCAAGAACCGTTGCGGTAAATACCTTATTGCCGGAAGCTGTCTTAAAGCTGGCAGAAGCTGTCAGCAATACTTCCACATCCGGCTGTCCTGCCGCTGGACGGATTACTTTTCCATCGTTGGCTATAACATCCGGCCTGGAACTTTCCCAGGTAATTACGGATCCATTTTTCCCTTCTGTGGGCAGCTGCAGATTAGATACCACGCTGTCTAAATCCACCAGGTTTATTTCAGCCAGATCCTGCGCTACAATAGCTTTATCACCAAGCATGGCAGGTACCACTGCCCGGAATTCTTTTGTAGCACTTGCCTCCTGATACTTTACGGTTGCGGTGAGGGTTACCTGCGCATCCGGTTCTCCTGCAGCCGGCCGGACTACTTTTCCGTCATCGGCAATGACCGCCGGGTCAGAACTGGTCCATTCAATCACGGATCCGTTTTCTCCAGCTGCCGGCAGAGACAGATCTGCGGTAACTGCGGTGAGATCTCCCAAGTTAAGCGCTGCTGCATCCCCATTCACAATTCCGGTATCATCCACGTCATACATAGCGGCTACCTGTTCCGCATTCATTGCATAATTATAAATCTCAAATTCTGCGTACTGTGCATTAGTAGGATCATCACCAAATTGTCCATAACCAATATAATTCTGGGTAGTGTGTCCCATATCTTTTAACGAAATTCCGGTATCCTTTGTTTCCACCAGAGATCCATTTTCATACAGGGACATATTGGTGCCATCAATGACTACTGTGGTCAGTACCCATCTGTTTTTATCTACATTGTTCCCTTTGGATACTCCCTGCTCCCTGCTCCAGCCTCCTGTGGTTATGGCTGCACTGTATCCTTTAAAACCATCATTTGCTCCGTCAGATAAAAGATACATATAGGAGCTTGTGCCGGATCCCAGATCCCAGATCCTCTGGTAACCGGTATCGGTCAGAAGCTTCACCCAGGTACTGATGGTAACGCTTTCTTCCCCATCCAGCAAGCCTACCGGAAGTTCCAGATAGCCTCCATCAGATCCCCCGGGAAGTGATAGTGCCTTAACATCTTTCCCATAGATATTGGTATCAATGATGCGAAATCCTCCTGCATCATAATTTCGAACAACACCGGCTTTCCCATTTCCGGAAGCATCATTAATAATTGTGGAGTCATAGCTTTGAAAATCATAATATACGATTTTCCCCTGCTCTTTTACGTCTCCGGATTCTTTACCGGTATTGTCTTCCTCTTGTACACCGCCGGTTTCTTTTCCGATACTGTCTTCCTCTTGTACATTAAGGATTTCATTTCCGATACTGTCGGCCTCTGTTGCATCGCCATTTGTTTCCTGTTCACTGCTGTTTTCATTTTCTGCATCACTGCCTGCTTCTTCAGCATAGTTGTCTTCTATACTGCTATTGATATCTGCTACATTGCTGACTGCATCCTCGGCAGCCCGTACTTCAAGTCCCGGTGATACCGTACCCATTATCATAGCGGCAGACAGCAATACAGACAACACTTTTTTCCATTTCATAGCCTTATCCCCTTCCTTTGATTGTTATAATAAATATTATAAGATCAAAGAATATTCAGGGCAATTCCAATATTCTAAGACGGGTGGAAAAAACTTATCTAAATTTGTATAGATCTATATTTCCGCCTGTGAAACCAGCAATCCGATTACATAGTCTTCTACCCTGTGGTTAAAGACTGTGATTTCCATATGTTCCCCAACTTTATGTCCGCTGATATGGATACTCTCATTGAGTGGCTTCGGAACCTGATCCAGTTCAGGAATGGAAATTGTAAAACTTTCTTTGGGACAGTGATCCAGCAGTATGTACAGATCTTCTCCTTTTTTTGTATAATGTACCTCTATTCCATTAGATGCAGTATGGGAGTGCCTTTTGCTGCAGGCAGTTCCATAGATGGCTTCTCCATTTGTTTTTAACCATTGTCCCAGCATTTGCAGCCTTTTTTCCTGTTCCGGAGGAATTGTGCCATCTGCCTTTGGTCCGATATTGATTAACAGGTTCCCGTTATTGGCTACGGTACTTACCAGCAGACTGATAAGATCAGCGGTACTGATCAGCTGGTCATCACCCTCATTTGCATTATATCCGAATGATAGTCCCATACCTCTGCACATCTCCCATTTTTCTTCTCTTACCGCTTCGCCATATTTATATTCTTTTGTTCCAAAGTCTTTATAAAGACCATTAAACCGATCATTAACCACACCATCCTCCACCGTATTGTAATAGTGGGATAATAAATGGGGCAGCATCTCTTCCCCTTGTTTCGGCCACCCGATATCATTCCAGAAGACAGACGGATGATAGCGGTCCATAAGTTCCATTGCCTGTTTATATGCATAATCCGCATATTCATGTGTGGGGCAGGCTTTATGAAAATTATCTTCCTCTTTATAAATAGGATCATGGGCAAATCTCCAGTCTATAATTCCGGAATAATAAAGACCCATTTTTAACCCTTCCTCTTTGACTGCTCTGGTCAGTTCTCCTACAATATCTCTTTTCGGACCTTTATTTATGGCAGTGTAATCGGTATATGCACTTGGAAACAGACAAAATCCGTCATGATGTTTCGTAACCAGTACAATATATTTTGCCCCTGCCTCTTTAAACAGCTTCGCCCAGTTAGCCGGCTTCCAGTTTTCTGCCTTCCACATGGGCAGGAAATCTTCATAGGCAAAATCCTTTCCGTATGTCTTCAAATGATGATCGTAAGTAGGTCCCTGCCCTACATTTACGGAATTATAGTACCATTCCGCATAAGGATTATTGCAAAACCACTGCTCATCTCCCGGTACTTCTCCCAATTCCCATGTCCTTGGAGCAAAAGCCGGCACGGAATAAATTCCCCAATGTATAAAAATCCCCAGCTTACAATCCTGGTACCACTTTGGCAATTCATGGGTTCTTATGGAGTCCCATGTTCCATCATATAATTTTTTCATTACTGCACCAAAAGGTTACACATACCTTTTCCTTTCTTACATGCTAAACTATCCGCCCTTTCCTGGGCGCACCTATCCCTTTACAGCTCCTGCCGTCATACCCGCTATAATATATTTCTGTGCAAATATATATACAATCACAACCGGTATGGACACCAATACCATATCAGCACAAACAAGGTTCCAGCTGCGGCTGTACTGACCATAAAAATTATATACGGACAGTGGCAGAGTCCACTTACTGGATGAATTCAATAGATACATCGGATATTGAAAATCATTCCAAACCCACATAAAATTCAGTATTCCGGTTGTTGCCGTCACCGGTTTTAACAGCGGAAAAATAATCTGCCAGAAAAGTTTACCGCCCTTTGACCCGTCAATTACAGCTGCTTCATCTAATTCCTTTGGAATCCCTTTGATAAAGCTGGAATACAGCATTGTTGAAAACGGAAGATACAACGCTCCATAGACAAAGACCATGGATATTCTGGAACCGTATAAGCCCATATATTTCAGCATCTGAATCGTGGGCAGCGCCGCAAATGGGGCAATAATACCAAAAGTCATGCATTTTGATATAATCCGGCAGGCTTTGGTATTTCTCCTCACCAGTACATAGCTGAAAACAGATGCCAGCACCAGAACCAGCAAAACGGATAATACGGTTATAAACATACTGTTAAAAAATGCCCTGGGAATATGTCCCTGCTCCCAAACTTCTGCATAATTATCAAATGCCCATGCAGTTGGAAAATTGATATTCAGGTAACTGGCTTCTCCTTTTGGCTTAAAGGATGTAATCACTACCATCAAAAGGGGGTAAATCACGACGATACTAAGAAGCCACATTATAATTTCAATCAGAATATTAATTCGTTTTGTCTTCTTACTCATTCTACATTCTCCCACCTTTCACTAAATTTCTGGTAAACAATGGCCACAATTACAAGAATTACGGTGAAAATAAGATTTATCGCAACGGAATGGGAATAACGTCCTCTTGCCATTTCATTCATCATCAGCGTTCCGAAAGTCTCCGTATCGTAACCCGGTCCTCCGGAAGTCATAACGTAAACCAGATCAAACATCTTAAGTCCGTAAATAAGGCTGAATAATATGTTGACATTTACTGACGGCTTAATCAGCGGAAGGGTAATCTTGCGGAACATCTGCCATCCGGAAGCGCCATCCACTTTTGCCGCTTCTATGTAATCAGAAGAAACGGACTGCAAACCCGCCAGTGTAATTACAATTGCATATCCCAGGTTTCTCCAGATCTCTGCTATGGAAATTGTAAAAATAGCAGGCCCGCGGCTTCCCAGCCACTGAATGGCAAACTGTTCCAGACCTATACTGCGAAGCAGGTTATTGATGGTTCCATATCGGGCTTCAAATAGTGCATTAAATATTAAACCCACGATTAAAGCTGATAAAATAGCCGGTACGAAATATACTGTACGGATTAAATTTCTGGTCTTTAATTTCCGGTTTAAAACCAGTGCAAACACAAACCCCAAAACGGTTACAATCACTGTTTTTGCACCTGCAAAAATCAGGGTATTTACAAATGCAGTAGGAACCGTCTTCTCCGTTATAACCTCGATGAAATTCTTAATACCAACAAATTTTACATCACTGACATACGAACTCCAGTCTGTAAAAGCATATAGATAACCGATCGTAGACGGAAGTATAAAAAACAAACCGAACACAGCCAAAGGTACAATCAGCATATAAGTAGGATAAATCTTCTTTGTATTCATAAATGCTCCTTTCTGCATTTCCTTGGGGCTCTCCAGAGTCAGAGAAGCAGGGCCCGGGAATCCCGGGCTCTTATCCCTTACTACTATGTTCCGGTTTATTTAAATCCTTCAACCTGCTGTGCTGTTGCCACTTTAATACGGGCATCATCCATCATTTTCAGACAGCCTGCAGCATCTACATTTCCAACTAACAGTTCCTGAATACATTTTCCGCCGTCATTCTGGGAAAAACCTATAATTTCAGGATTTGCAATGGATGGTCTGCCAACTTCTGCAACCCAGTCAACTGCTGCATCATACTGGGGAGTTGTTTTAATTGTTGTCTGTCCTTTAAAACAAGGCGCCGTTGAAATGCCGTCAAATGCCACGTTGTAATTTTCCGGATCCGCCATAAAGTTTATAAAATCAATAGCTGCGTCCACATTCTTACCATTTTTATTCGCCAGCATCAGGCTGCAGTTTGGCCCTTCAAAAGTACCTTCCTTGGTAGTACCCACAAATGCAGGCATAATTCCAAAATCATCTGCTTTATAAGTATAGGATTCACTGTCATAATCCGTATACAGCCAGGTATCCCAGCCTAACATCATTGCAGCTTCCCCATTTCCCAATACTTCTGAGGCGTAATCCCAGGTATCGGTATTATATGATTTACCAAAGTATCCTTTATCTGCTGAGGTTTTATACCAGTTTGCCAAATCTGTCATTTCCGGTATGTCTGCGTATTTTATCTGGTTTGAATTGATCTTCTTTAAGTTATCTTCATTCTGGAAGATCGGATCCATACCAAACTGATAAAGCATAGGCCATACATCTTTCACTGCCATGTACATAGGCGTAATCCCTGCATCCATGAGTTTCTGGCAGACCTGGTTAAATTCTTCCTGGGTTTTTGGCACTTCTATCCCCTGCTCTTCGAATATTTTCTTATTATAAAATGTACCGGATAAAGATGCTTCCCAGAAAGGAAGTCCATAGACTACATCATCACGTTTTGTCTGAGGCAGTACGTTATCCTGAATATCCGAAACCCATTTTGCATCCGTAAAATCTACAAAGTTTTCTTTCGGGTTATAAGCATCCAGGCCATAACCGCCAAAATGCATGAATAAATCCGGGATATCACCTGTCTGGAATTTTGTCAGCGCTACGTTTTCAAAATTATCCGTATCGATTCCCTGAACATCAATTTTGTTTCCCGTCTTTTCTTCATACAGTTTAAAAATATTCTGCATGAACGGTCTCTGGGTATCTCCGGCATTTCCATAGAGCGTTAAGGTAATGCCGCCTTCTTTCTTTGCATCCTTGCTTTCTTCTGCCTTGGTATCCGCTGCTTTTGTGCCCTCATCGGTATCTGCCGCTTTTGTCTCCTGCTTTGTCTCTGCCTTTGTTCCTTCTTTCGTCTCACCTGTGTTCCCGCCACACCCTGCCAACATAGCGGCTGTTATGGAAATTGCAATTGCCGAACATAAAACCTTTGTTTTTTTGTTTCTCATTCTTATTTCCTCCCATTCTTTCGTTTCTTTGTAAATTTATTGTAACAAAAGATCCGGCAAACTAGAATAGATAAAGGGAAGACTTTACATGGACAATATTCCTATTTTTTATAATTGTATCAACAACGTCCATACAAAAATAAAGGCCAGAACGACTATGTGAGAGACCAGCCGTTCTAACCTTTTATTAATTTAATTATAATACTCTTTAATATTCCCCGTATGTTTCTGGAACTCCACCTAATATAAATGCAGTTTGTTTACCGATAGACCCTGAATCCCGGATAGGTGCGGGAATAATTGATACATCAAGCGTTTGTTTCTGTTCATCATAATTATAATTCGAAAATGAATAGCTATTATTATGGCTGCCACTTATAATTCCACCAAAAAAGCTGAATGACACACCCGTATTCTCTTTGAAAAATTCTTTCATTTGCGTACAATCGAATTTACTAAAATGCAGTTCAATAACCGGTTGCTGTGAGATTACAAATGTTTTTAACCTTTTTAACTTGCCATTTCTTCCGAATAGTATTTTATAATCAAACTCACTGCCATGCAGTTGGTAACCTGTTGTATCTTTGCCTGATTTAGCCGCAGCTTCAACTAAAATATCACTTGCAAACCAACCTTTTTCATTATTAGCAGTTAACAGTTGCGGTATCGAACCGAGCGTTGTAATGCCTTTAAATGTAATAGAAATTGCTAATTGCGATTCATGTCTTGCATATTTTGTCAAATCATAACTGCTTTCATGATTGACTTTAACATTAAAAAACCAGCTAAACGGAATCTTAACCACAGCGCTGTTTTCAAAATGCAGCGAACTAGTACTTTCACTGATATTACTTGTTGAAAGCGAGAAAGACACTGTGCTGCCTTGTTTTAGCTCTGCTAGTATCTGAGCAGTTTCGGGAAGTTTGTCCCACCCAATGTTAAATGTATTCCCATCTGTTTTTATACCACCATTTACATCTGATGGGCAGCTAATATGATTATTAATTGCGTTCATTCTGTCATCTGCATCATTCCATGCATTTTCCATCTTTTTAGTAAATACGCCTAATCGTGCATATTCACTTAAACTGCGGCAAAGCCGTGCCAGATTCGGATACACCTTCATATCAACATGTAAATAGTCCGTACCGGTAACTTCTTTTATT
The DNA here is from genome assembly GCF_000686105.1 of Robinsoniella sp. KNHs210. Lineage (NCBI taxonomy): Bacteria > Bacillati > Bacillota > Clostridia > Lachnospirales > Lachnospiraceae > Robinsoniella > Robinsoniella sp. KNHs210. The sequence continues at coordinate 5,727,214 of NZ_JMLZ01000002.1, read as the reverse complement.
CGTTTCATTATATACATAATACTGGGATATTCTTTCGGGTAATCATCAAGCTCGCTTTGCTGATAATTATTAATGATTGTTCCAACTAATGCTGCCTGTGAAGTTTCTTCTTGATTCATCATTGCCAAGTCACTAGTTGAGAAACCATAAGCTAAATTTCCAATCACATTTTTATAGAGACTTGAAAAAGCACCGCTGAGAGTAGGTATTTCGTCCGTAAGGGTTACAAGGGAATCTAATGTTGATAAGGAATCCGCATTGTAATACTGCTGCTTTACAGCATAATTAAAACCTGCCGGATAATTTGCCGCCACAAATTCTCCATCCAATTTTGAACCTAATGCATTTTCAATATTGGTTTTAATAATTTTGTTCCATTCTTTAGCACAAAGTAATTCTTGAGGTGTTAATGTCATAACTTTCACTCCTTTAATATGTATTTGTAATTATATTATTATTTATAGCAGAAAAACAATTAAAAAACCCGAAATTTTCTGTAACTTACTTTGTTAAATAATATAACACTGAATATTTTTAAAATTTTATCGATTTATTAGTTTAGTCATGAGTACCGGCAGCTCTAATTCTGCTAATACCTCATTTATCGAATCAAGTAAAAATTTTCGATTTGTATTTTCACTGTTGCTTTTTAAAAACCACAATACCACTGCGTCATTTGGCAAACTCTTTGATAAATTGTAACCATAGGCATGCAGCAAGTCATCTAATTCAGCAAATGAAAGATCCAATGAGATAGCGATTGCTAGCAGTGCTTGTTTTGTAGGCACTTTACCTTTTAAATAATATTGAAACATTCTTTCGCTTACGGATGCTTTTTGTAGTAAAACCTTATAATTCTCATTGTAATTTTCACAGATTTTAGCCAGACCTTCTTTATATTGACATAGGGATAGTCCTGCCTTATTTGCAAGTAATTCACTTTGCTGATGGTCCAGGTCAAACAGAAGTGCCGCCTTAATAATTACAGCTTTTTTAGACTCCTTACACAGAGCATGGGTACTGCATGGATTAGACTCCCAACGTGAAATATCAGTCTTAGTACACCCCAATTCCGTGTAGAGTTCGCTTAATTTTTTACCGGTATATTTATTAGCAAGCTGACGAAGTGCCTCAACAAAACTTTGTTCAAGGACTATATCATATTTCACAAGCCAGGTATTAATCAATTTATAATTCATAATACACCCCGTTACCCATAAAGTTGCAATGCTTGTCTCTAAAATGATTTCTAGTTAATAATTGCTGAAATCCCCTGACTCTTCAATCTCAGAACCAATGCCTCTGCATTGCTTCTATTGGAAAAGGTTCCACACTGAACAATATACTGTCCATTCTTTGATTTCAGTATTGCATCAAATCCTTTTTCTTTCATAAGCGCCATCATATTCTGTGCATTTGACTGATTTTGAAAAACTCCTGCCTGTACACTGTACTCCGTTTCTGTCTGTTCCTTTTTTACCCTATTCGCCTTCGTTCCCGGAATTTTATTATAATAATCTACAATTTTTTTCTTAAACCCGTTCCAGGATATTTTCCCGGTGTCATATACAAAAGGATTCGGGCATACTTTCGCATTTACGTCGTAATGCCTTATCACATGGTCTATGTCGATATCCAGCTCTTTCATCAGATAAGCACCCAATTCTGCCGCCGATTCCACGGTAGCATCCTCAAAATACCAGTCCTTATCGGTGGCATTCATTGTCTGCCTGCTGCGTTTCCGTACACACATTTCTACACTGACCGAATTCACATTCTTAGCAATTTGAAAATACGGATGCGGTCCATCTCCCTGAAGTCCCCCTCCAATCGCCCAGGAATAGTAATTCCAATAATCATTTCCCTGCCAGATATCCCCTGCAAAGCCTACCCAAAAATCTGCCGAAGCATTGATATCCGTATTTTTATAATATTCCGTATTTTCCCTGGCATCGCCCAATGCGCCCACGTAATGAAATACCAGCCAGTTAATATCCTTCTGGGTTCGTTTCAGTGCTTCATGATTTCTGTTCATCAGATTTTTATTTATCTTCATAGATAACCTTCTTTCTTTTTTCTGCATATTAAATGAGAATTTTATCCTAAATATACAGTTTTTGTCCAATAATGCAATAGCAACAACATATTCTGCTGCTTCATAACATATTTAACTTCATTTTCTTATATATTCTGTATCGTTTTCATCATTGCACATATCTCTGCGGGATAGATGCCCTATGTCGGAAAGGTTACCCCCACAAACTTACAGCAAAGATCACATTCAAGATATGAACAATTTAAATAAAGTCTTCAAAAACCTCGGTCTTAGTGGTATGATTATCTTAAAATTATTAAATTTTTGCTGCTTCATCTGGCAAAAAGGATTAATAAGAACGAGGTGTTCCCCATGATGCAAAAATTGCCGTATCATTATAAGTTATATTTATCTTTCAGTCTGATTGTTACCTTGATTTTATTTGCAAGCGGCACCTTCTTTTTCCAGTATAACAACCGGCTTTTGCAGAACAATCTTCAATCCAACAGCCTGGACTCCCTGAACCTGATTCAGTCCAGAATTGAAGATATGCTGGTCAATGTGGACAAAGACCTGGTGACGCTCCATGCCTCAAAGGCATTCACGGACATCGTATTTCATATACCTGAGACACCCTATAACTATTTTCTTCAGCATCCCACCATCACTTCTGATGTAGATGGGATACTGCTGTCTGTGCTGGCTACCACGAAGGCAAATCGCAGCATTCATTACATCAGCCGCTATTACGATTACCTGGGGACGCAGATTAACCAGCAGTCTCTCAATTCCAAACCAATGACAAAAGATGAAATCCGGGACATACCCACAGTTCGGGAAGCTTTAACTACGAAAAAATATAAGTTATATTTTCCGCCCCATCCGGATTACTGGTCCTCAGATGCTCATCTGACGCTGACAGTGTCAAGGCCCATCCGGGATACTTACCACACCTACGGGGTACTGGAATATAATATAGAAGCCGAGGAATTAGACGAGCTTTTAAAGCTCCCCAACAGCGACGACACTTATCAGCTATTATTACTGGATGATTCCGGGAAACTGCTCTATCATAATATACCCGACACCCCTGACAACCAGATAAAAGAGCTTTACAAAGGGGAAACCTTTGAACAGCCCATCGGATATTATTATGCAGATAAAAATTCATTGATGGCATACAGCCATTCGGAATTAACCGGATGGACAATCCTCATCAAAAGAGATATCCATACTTACACCATGCAGGTGAATTCCATGGCGAAAACCATCATTTTATCTTACATAGCCGCATTCATCATATTACTGCTCTTCCTTTTTATTATTACCAGGAACCTGACTCAGCCCCTTCGCACCCTCCGTAATAATTTATACCACCTGGAATTAAACCAGGATATCCACTTAGATATCCAGTCCAGCAATAATGAAATTGTGGTACTGACCAGCGGTATTGAAGAAATCCTGAATAAAATGCGGCTTCAGAATATTCATATCATGGAGATACGTGAACGGGCGGTAAAAGCTCATTTTGATGCAATGGAAGCCCAGCTGAATCCACATTTTCTATATAATACCCTGTCTGTAATCGGCGCCTACGGTTTAGAACAGGGCAATACGACCGTTCCTAAAATGTGTACGGAACTGGCTAACCTGCTGCGCTATTCTATCAACTTCAACCATCGGACCGTTCGTCTGAAAGATGAGTTTGATAACATAAAAAGTTATCTCTATATTATGAAAATGAGGCACGAGCATATGTTGGATTACAGATGGGATCTGGATCCTACCCTGGATGATATCAATGTTCCGAAATTAATCCTGCAGCCGATTATTGAAAATTGTTTTCAGCACGGCTTTCAAAATGTTCCACCGGTCTGGAAAATCCATATCCGATCCTACCGCAGGGAGAATCGGTGGCTGGCAGCTGTATCCAACAATGGGCAGCCATTTAATCAGGAAAAAATCAACCAGCTCTACAACCGGTTCGATCAGTTTAAAAAAGCCTTTCTGGAAGGGCGGGAGGTGGAAAACAATCTGGAACAACAGGGGTTTGGATTAGAAAATACAATTCTGCGCCTCTCTATCTATTACCGGGGACTGGAATATTTTCATATACAGACAGAAGATAATCTGACTACAATTGAGATTGGAGGATTTATTGATGATGAATCAAATTAAAATAATAATTGCTGAAGATGAACCTGCTATTTTAAGAGGGATTTGTGCAGCAATAACCATGATATCTGACAAATTTATCATATCCGGCACTGCATATGACGGAGAAAATGCCCTGAATTTGATTCAGGAACACCACCCGCACATCGTAATCACAGATATCAAAATGCCGCTGATGGATGGATTGACACTGATCGCTGAAGCTAAAAAACAAAATTCCACTGCAAAGTTCGTAATTTTAACCGGATTTGCAGAATTTGAGTATGCAAAAAAAGCAATTACACTGGGTGTATCTGACTACCTGTTAAAGCCTGTGGATCCGGAAGAATTAGCAAAACTTTTAAACGGAATGAAACAGGAAATTAATAGCAAAAGCTCTCAGGTACAGATGGAATATATCCGCTCCTGCTTTTTCAAAAGAGTGCTTACGGATTTTACTTTTAATCCTTTGGCACACTGCAGCCTTCACCTGTTGTTTTCTTATTATGGCTCCATTGTCAATAATACTTATTCCGAATTCAATCTGTCCGGCGAAATTGTAAGGAATCTGGATACTTCATTTTTAGATGGCATTATCGAAAAATACCAACTCCCGGTTTATTCCTTCCGGGGTAATTACTATAATGAATTCGTCTATGCCATTGTCACTCCTTCAGATAAGAAAATGGACATTCTTCCGGTGGTCCGGGAGATCCGGGAAAATGCCCAAAAATCAGACACCTACGTGAATTTTGTTTTATCTGCCGTTGTTCATAGCGGCGAAGAGATTAAAGATTTAATGCAAAATGCTTACCTGTTTACCCTGTTTCATTTGCCCTTTGGCAAAAACAGTTTTTTAATCCAGGATGATGCCTGTACTAAGAAAAATGCCATAGAAATTTCTGATAACATCGTTGCACTGGCCGGAAAATTCAGGCCCGGCACTACTGAAAATGAACTAAAAAATATCCTTTCCCAAATGACAGCATGGTGGCAGGAATCGGATACTACCCAATTCCAGCTGCTCGCAGACGTACGCCATATAGCAAGTGCCGCTATTCACGTAAGTCCTAATGCATCCCAGATTTTGTTCGATCCAACCGAAATCATTGCCTCTTCCGATTCCTACGAAGAGTTATTTGAGAACCTTCTGCTTGAATTGACTAAAATATTGTTCCCGGAACACATACAGCAAAAAAAATCCTCCTCTCAGCTGGTAGATGACATTCGCGCGTATCTGGATAAAAACTTTACACAGCAGATCACCTACAAAGTCTTTTACGATATCTGGGGCTATAACGAAAAATATATCACAACCCTTTTCAAAGAAGCTTTTGGAATCTCACCCAGTAAATACATTACTTCACTGCGACTGGAAATGGCAAAAAGTTTAATGATAAAAAATCCCCAGATTCTGTTAAAAGATGTTGCGGAACAAACTGGTTACACAGATGCACTTTATTTCAGCAGGGTGTTTAAAAATAATGAAGGGATGTCACCCAGTGCTTTTATACAGTCACTGGAGCAGCCCCCCTGTTAAAGGGCTGGCCGCTGCAGCATTAAAAAAGGAAAGTAATCTCATATGATAAATCAATCATAAAAGATTACTTTCCTTGCATTTACCTGCAGATTATTACCACAGATTGCGGTAAATCTGCTCCAGATCTTCTTTACTCACTTCTTTTCTGCTATTTTGAGGACTTCCGCTGTCCATGGCATCCAGAGCCATCTTTTCCACAACACTCATGAACTCCTGTTTATTAATGCCATATTCTTCGAAGCTTGGTGTTGCCAGTTCTCTGCAAATAGTTTCTACTGCTTTTAAGAAATTCCAGCTTGCTGCTTCGTCTGAATCCAGGTCAGTAGCGACTCCCACTGCCCTGCCCAGTTCTCCAAACCGGTCATATGCCCCATCCAGCACAAAACCCAGACATTCTTTTAACAGCATCGCATTGGATAAACCATGTGCAATGTGGAACAGCGCTCCGATAGGACGGCTCATGCCATGCACAATCGTAACCGATGCATTATTAAATGCAATTCCTGCTTCCAGTGAAGCGATAGACATCTGTTCTCTTGCCGTTAGATCTGTTCCCTCCCGGAAGGCTGCCGGCAGATAAGCAAAGATTCTCTTTACTGCGGAAAGGGCAAACGTATCGGAAAGGGGCTGTGCCTTTCTGGAGGTAAAGGCTTCAATTGCATGGGTTAATGCGTCCAGACCGGTAGCTGCCGTTATCTTGGGAGGTGCCGTCATGGTAAACTGCGGATCTATAATTGCAAGAGCAGGCATCAATACCTGACCCTTTAATAGCATTTTAATATCTTTTTTTGTATCCGTAATAATGGTAAACTGCGTTGCCTCAGAACCGGTACCTGCTGTTGTGGGAATTGCCGCCATAGGAGGTGTGGGCACTTTAATCACTTTTCCCATATAGTCAGCGATTTTGCCGCCGTTTGTTGCCAGCGCTCCGATTGCCTTCATGGAATCAATGGGGCTTCCTCCGCCCAGCGCAATCAGAAAATCACATTTTTCTTTTAAATACATACTCAGCCCGTTTTCAATCATTTTGTCGGTGGGCTCACCCACTATTTCGGAATATATTACATACTCTATTCCCTGGTTTTTCAGGGCTTCTTCTACATGCGCTGCATTTCCCAGCTGAATCATCACTTTATCTGTAATGATCAGCGCTTTTTTTCCAAACCCTCTTAAAATTTCTTCTGCCATGGTAAGTGCGCCGGAACCGGTAATCATCTGTCCCGGAACGATAAAATCTCTTCCCATTTTTATTCCCCTTGCATATTCCAGGCTTGCCTGTAATACTGCCACAAATTAAACAGGTTGAAAGAATCACTGCGTGGCATCCTTCCATTTCTTATTTATTCTTTCAACCTTTCATTTTCTCCTCTGTCCGGCAGCCGGTTAACCGCAGACTTTCCACCAGGTAATGGGGCTGCCTTTCTATATAACTACTTATATCTAAAATTCTGCATCATACAGCCAGGTATAACGCTCATCATCAATACGGTCCGTCCAGGGATTCCCCTCCAGATGACGGATCATCCAACAGGTATACATCTGATATCCCGGTGCCGCTGCCTGTGGGTGTGTCTTTCCCCCTGGTATTGCGGAAAAACTGCCGTCTTTAATTTTATAGACCTCATCCCCAATGAAACTCGCACCAAATCCTTCCGGACGGTCAAACAGAAAGTAATATGTTTCCGGCTGGGGATGCTGATGTGGAATGTATCCCGACCAGTTACCACGGTCATTTAATACTTCTCCTAATACCATATTGGAATAAGGCGCTGTTTCGTAATCAAAAACAGTACTTACACGACGAACAGCCGTATCTCCAAACTTACCCTTGCAGGAATAAATCCATGGAGCATCCTCAGGCCCGTAGAACTTACTGTCAAAGGTTCTGTCGTTGAAAGTAGACTGGACAAGGATCTGTGTATCCATAGAAGCCTCTACGCTGACTTCCACGCCTTTACACACATGCAGGCACCAGAGGCCTTCCGTAAACACATCTTTTCTGCTGACTTCCTTTTCCTTCTCTTCCCACTTGATGGTAATGCGGCCATTTAACAAAAGCACTGCAGTCTCTTCCCCGGACTTCACTAATTTCTTAACATCGCCCTTTTTCATTTTGAACACACGAATATCCATCATCATTTCTTTATAATCATTGTCATAGGTAGTGAGAACCTTCTCTCCCGCCTCGTTAAATCCTGGATAACCAAATACCTTACTCATTCTATCCGCTTCCTTTCATTTATATGATGTTTATATATGACTCTGGAGCGTGTCTGAAGTCAAAGCCCTAGAGCGTGTCAGAAAATTGCTATCTGACAGCTGTGCGTCACAGTTTGCGGGAGATTTGTCCCGAATGAAGGGCGCGTAGCGGGCTACGTAGCCTGAATTCGGGGCAAATATGCCGCAAAATGGGACATGCAGATGGCAGGAATGAATTTTCAGACACGCTCTGGTACGCTCCATATAATCACTGGTTCTATAACTGAATCTCGGAAATCTTAACCGGTCTGTGCTCTTCTACTGATTTTTTCGCCGCCAATCCCATAATTACCGGCTTCAAACCGTCTTCTACTCCTAGAGGTGTATCCGTATTATTTTCAATTGCATCTATAAAGCAATTCATTTCTTTCGCAAAGGAATCCATGTAACGTTCCAGGAAGAAGTAAAGCGGCTTTTCTCCGGTTACGCCTTCGGCTGTGCTGATGACTGCGCTGGACTGTGTATCATTTACCGTTGCAACCATACCCTTAGAGCCAAATACTTCTGCACGCTGATCGTATCCATAAGCTGCTTTTCTGGAATTGTCAATGACTGCAATGGCACCGTTTTCCATCTGAAGAGTAATGACAGCTGTATCCACATCGCCTGCTTCTCCAATACTTGGATCTACCAAAACTGCAGACTGTACATAAACTTCCGTTGCATCGCAGCCAGCCAGGAATCGAACCATATCAAAATCATGGATGGTCATATCCAGGAAAATTCCTCCGGATACCTTTACATATTCCGCACTTGGTGGTTCCGGATCTCTGCTGGTCACTTTGATAATGTGGGGATCGCCGATCTGTCCTGCGGTTACGGCATTTTTTACCGCTTCAAAGTTATGGTCAAATCTGCGGTTAAATCCAACCTGGTATTTCACGTCAGAATCCTTTAAAGCATCCATTACTTCTTTAATCTTAGCTACATCATGATCGATGGGTTTTTCACAAAAAACATGTTTTCCGGCTTTGATTGCTTCAATGGAAATCGGGGAATGCGTATTGGTAGATGAGCAGATCAGCACTGCATCAATCTCCGGATCTGCAAGGATTTCCTTGTAATCTTTCGTTGTATTTGCCACACCCATGCTGTGTGCCCATTTGTCCGTCTCTTCGTTCATAAACGGATCTGCGATTGTTTTAATTTCCGCATTTTTTACCAGATTACAAATACTCTTTGTATGTACTTTACCAATTCTTCCTGCACCTATAATACCTACTTTTACCATGATAATTCTCCTTTTCTTTAAATGAATAATTCTTACAGACCAGTCTTTTCAGTAATGAACTTTCTAGCTTTTATTGCATATTCCAATGGATTCGCTTTTGCAGGATCCTGTTCAGCCTCTACTACCATGTATCCTTCATATCCGGCATCTTCCAGCACTTTGAAGATCGGATCAAAGTCAATACATCCGTCTCCCGGAACCGTAAATGCTCCCAATCTGACACCTGCAAGGAAGCTTAACTTCTCTGCTTTTACCTTTTCAACTACTTCCGGGCGCACATCTTTTAAATGCACATGTTTTATTCTGTTGCTGTATTTCTGAACCATTTCAAGAGGGTCAGCACCGCAGTAAGTAAAATGTCCGCTGTCAAATAAGAGATTTACATATTCCGGATCGGTACCTGCCATCAGTCGTTCCACTTCGTCCGGATCCTGGATAACCGTTCCCATATGATGGTGGAAAGTCAAAGTAATTCCATATTCTTTTGCTATTTTACCAAGTTTATTTAATCCGGTGCAGACTTTATCCCATTCTTCATCATTCATAATGTATTTACAGCCAAAGATTGGTGTTTCCAGCTGTCCCTGCACACTGTGTCCCTGCTCCGACACACCGATGATCTTAGAACCCATCGCCTGTAAAAATTTCACCTGTTCAATAAAAGCTTTTTCGGTCTCTTCATAAGGCTGTGTGGTTAGAAAGCTGGAAAACCACTGATTACAGATTTGGATTCCGCGAAGATCCAGTGCCTTTTTCAAAACAACAGGATCTGCAGGATATTTATTTCCAACTTCGGAACCGGTATATCCCGCAAGTGCCATCTCACTTACGCACTGTTCAAAAGTATTTTCTTTTCCTAAATCCGGCATATCATCGTTGGTCCATGCAATTGGTGCAATTCCTAATTTTACTTTTTCTTTGTTAAACATGACTGTGCCTCCTATGGCTTTTTTATTTCAGCTTAGCTGATAATTTAATTGGATTTTGCTATTAATTTTGCTGGTACAAAACCTTTACGGTAATTTTAATATCGTCTGGCTTTATATCTCTCTGCTTCCAGTTCCGTATACTTTTCCTGCACACTTTCCATCCCGGAAGTGCTTGCAAGACCTACATTCCACCAGGACTTGTAACCGTCCGTCATAGTCTTTGGAATTACTTTTAAGTCAATCAGGACTGCATTATCCTGGTTTTTCGCATCTTCCAAAGCAGCTTTTAATTCATCAATTGTCTTAACGGTGTAAGTTTTCAGGCCATAACCTTCTGCAACTTTTGCATAACTTACCGGAATCAGGTTTCCTTTTGTTTCATTATTCGTATCCCGGTAGCGGAATTCTGTGCCAATGCTTCCAATGCCATTATTCATTTGCAGATTGTTGATACAACCAAATCCACAATTGTCAAATACCAGGATATTGATTTTGGCTCTTTCCTGCATAGCAGTCATAATTTCACTGTGCAGCATCTGGAACGAAGCATCTCCCACAACCGTATATACTTCTTTATCCGGCTCAGCCAGTTTTACACCAAGAGCCGCTGCCACTTCATATCCCATACAGGAGTATCCGTATTCCGCATGGTAGCCGCCTCTTTTATCGGTAGTCCAGATTCTCTGCATACAGCTTGGAAGGCTGCCCCCTGCCGTTATAATGGTTGCATCCTCCGGGATTACCTCCCGAATTGCACACAACGCAGCAGTCTGGGTAATTACCCCGCCGGTCAGTTCTACGAATTCCGGAATCGTTCTTGGGTCTCTGGCTTTTACCATAGGTTCAAACTGATCGTCATATGCATATTTTGCCAAATGTTCCATTTCTTTGTCCCATGCAGCTTTTGCATCTGTTATCTCTGTCGTATAAGCGGATTTATAATTGCGTTCCCTCAGTTTCTGTGACAGCGCCTCCAGGGTTACTTTTGCATCCCCAACAGCTTTTACCGCATCCAATTTATAAGCATGGAATTTATTGTTATTGATAGTCACAACCTTCACATCCGGATTCTTAAACTGGTTCTTGGAACCGGTTGTAAAATCAGATAATCTGGTTCCGATTGCAATCACGGCATCTGCGTCTTCTGCAATGGTATTGGAAGCCAGTGTGCCGGTTACGCCAATTCCTCCAAGACAGTACTGGTGACTGGATTTACAGGCACTTTTTCCTGCCTGACTCTCACCAAACGGAATGTTGAATTCTTCACAGAATTTTTCAACTGTTTCGCCTGCTTCTGAATATTTTACGCCGCCGCCAACCACAATCAGCGGTTTTTTAGCTCCGGCAATAATCGCTGCCAGATCTTCTACTTCTTCTTCCACTGCCACCGGCCTTGTAATTCTGTGTACCCTCTTCTGGAAAAAATATTCCGGGTACTCATAAGATTCGCCTTCCACATCCTGACAGATTCCGATACATACAGCACCTGTTTCAGCCGGGTCCGTCAATACACGCATGGCATTAATCATTGCTGTCATCAGCTGTTCCGGACGGACAATGCGGTCCCAGTATTTACACACAGGCTTAAATGCATCATTGGTTGTGATAGATAAACTGCTGCTCTGCTCTAACTGCTGCAGTACCGGATCGGGCTGTCTGTTGGCAAAGGTATCTGCCGGAAATACCAGCAGCGGAATATTATTCACAGTAGCGGTAGCTGCTGCCGTCACCATATTTGCAGCTCCCGGTCCCACGGACGATGCACAGGGAATAATTTTTCTTCTGTTGTGCTGTTTCGCAAATGCAGTAGCCACATGACACATTCCCTGCTCGTTTCTGCCCTGGAATACCTTCAGATCTCCGGGATTCTCATCTAACGCCTGGCCTAAACCAACGGCAATTCCATGTCCGAAAATTGTAAAGATACCTTCTACAAACTTTGTTTCCACTCCATCAAATTCTACATACTGGTTATCCAGGAATTTTACCAATGCCTGCGCAACCGTCATCTTTGTATATTCCATTTCCTATCCGCCTCCTTATACTCTTGCAATCATTTCACCATACTGGTCTTTTGTTTCTTTTATAAACTTCTTAACTTCATCGGGATTCGGGAGTTCTTCGGAGCAGGAATGGCTGCGTACCATCATCGCTGCTTCTGCACTTCCAAATTCCAGACATTCGATCATATCCCATCCTTCAAAAATGCCATACAAAAATCCGGATGCATAACCGTCTCCGCCGCCGAATGATTTCAGTGCAGTAACTGGAAATGGTTTAATACTATAGCTGTTGCCATCGTTCGTATAAGCTGTGGAACCTTTTCTGCCGTGCTTGATGACCACGATCTTCGCATTTTCATTCTGCCAGCTTTGTGCCGTTGTCTTATCATCTCTTCCCGGCTGTATCAGCTTTTCTGTCAGGTCAAATTCTTCCCTGGATCCCAGAATAATATCCGCTTCTTTTGCCACACAAGCATAGTAAATGGAAATTTCATCACTGTTCTTCCAGTTATATTCACGATAATCAATATCAAAGACTACAACAGTTCCGTTTTTCTTTGCCAGCATCACTGCTTTTAATGCAGCTTCCCTGGAGGGGCTCTGTGCAAGGGCGGTACCGGAGATTAAAATTGCCTTTGCGTTCTTTATGTATTCTTCATCCACATCATCCACCGACAGCTGAAGATCTGCAATGCAGTTGCGGTACATCAAAATGCTGCTTTCGTCAGGAGAAAGAATTTCTGTAAATGTGAGACCCAGTTTTTCTCCGTTTGTACATCTTGTAATGTGTGAAGTATCAATTCCTTCTTTATTAAAAAACTCTGTAACGTAATCACCGAACTGGTCATCAGACACTTTTCCGATAAATCCAACTTTCTTGCCATGTCTCGTAACGCCTACTGCGATATTCGCAGGAGAACCTCCTACGTACTTTTTAAATGTGGTAGATTCCGATAATGGATGAAAATAATCCACCGGATTAAAGTCAATTGCCACTCGCCCTAACAGTACTAGATCCATTGGTCTTGATTCATCAAACTTAACATACTTCATTCCATTCACCTCATACTTGAATTTCAACACAGATCGGAAACTGCTTCCACTCCGCGTTCCATTTACAGTTTTTCTTTTCTTGCGTTCTTTAGCACGCTTTTCTCTCATGTACTCATGATAGCACACACTTTTATTGCGTGCAAGCTATTTCTGAGTCATTGCAGTACTTTCCCTGTATTGTACAATTTTCTATTCATATATTTGTAACGTTTTCACAAAGATTATCGCACGCATTTGCACGCAAATTAGATCTTAATTACTTTATTTGGGTTTAGTTGATTAATGACGCTTTGTAGATGTAGGTAGTGTACGGAAAGAGAAGGGGGCGGACCAGGACATTGGTTTGGAATGCTTACCGCAGAACTGGCATTTTCTAACCTTCCCGGAGCACTTTTTGGCGGCACGCGGGCATTCGCTCCGAAATCCTGATGCATTTCGCAGCTCACTGCCCGCTTAGTATCCGATGGGAGCCAGTCGAATACTATCCGCCAAAAAGCACTCCGGGAAGGTAAGTAAATACGCAGCTCTGCTATACGCCTTCCAAACCAATGTCCTGATCCGCCCCCTTCTCTTTCCGAGATAGCATTCGTTGATACAAAGCTGGTTTTCTCAGCAGGGTGGGGCCCCGGGGTTGTGGCATGCCGGACGCTATTGGCATAAAGCAACTAATCTTGAGAATGGAATTTGTTTTTCATTCTGTAACCAGAAAAAGGAGCAAACTTTCATCTTCTTTTACACAAACAGCCGAAACATACTGAGCAGCATCCAATAACGAACAGCCTGCCACAGCCCAGGGGTTCCAACCTGCTGAGAAAACCAGCTTTGTATCAACGAATGCTATCTCGGAAAGATGGGTGTGGGGAACTGGTATGGGCGTAGGAAGCGTAGAGCAGAGCTGCGTATTTACTTACCTTTTCGAAGTGTTTTTTGGCGGATAGTATTCGACTGGCTCCCATCGGATACTAAGCGGGTACTGAACCGAGAAATGCATCAGGATTTCTCGGTGAATACCCGCGTGCCGCCAAAAAGCGCTTCGGAAAGGTTAGAAAATACCAGTTCTGCGGCCAGCTGACGGAGCCCATGCCAGTTCCCCACACCCATCTTTCCGTACACTACCTACATCTACAAAGCGTCATTACTCAGCAAAACCCAAATTTAATCTTAGCAGTATTTTCAAAACTGAAATCGTACACTGCAGCTCTAAACCATTGATAAAGGACGCTATATCCTCCTTCGCCAAGAGAGAACATAACGCCCTTTTTCTTAATTATAAATTATATTTTGTTTTGATATTGATATCCGTATAAACGAATTCCCGGTCTGCAGATCCACCCTTTACAATCATATCATACAGCAAAAACGGCGGGCGGTACCCCTGTTCATATCCTTCCTGGTCAATCAGGAAATCTACATCATCTTCCAGCAGCGCCTTTTCATTGCGCGGTGTTAAATCGTAGATAATTACATAAGGCCTCTGCTTCGGATTTAATTTTTCAAATGCCTGCCGCACACCCGCCTGCCCACCGGATGCTACAAAGATTCCTGCGAGATCCGGCACCATAGAAAGGGTGTTTTCTATAATGCGTTCTACCTCCTGTGCCTCGTCAAAACTGCTTTGTACGCCTAACAGCTCCATATTCGGAAATGAACGCTTCGTCTCTTCTATAAAGCCTTCCACGCGCAGACTGTTTACACTATTTGTAAAATATCCTGTAATAATCAGAATCTTACCTTTTTTCCCGGTGAGCATCCCCATAAGCCCTGCTGCCGTATAACCACTTCTTCTGTTATCCAGGCCGACGAAGCAGCATCGTTTCGTCCCTACTATATCCGAATTAAAAGTAATGACCGGAATGTGCTTTTCTTCGGTCAGCTGATTGATCTTCGTCCGGATCAGGTCACATTCTACCGGCATAATAGCCAGACCATCAATTCCCAGCGCTTCCAGTTCTTCGATCGCCTGAAGCTGTGCCTTTTCGTCAATGATGACACTGTCCCGCAGAAGAATCTCCACGCCCCGCTCCCGGAGTTCCCCTGCTGCCTGGCTGATGCCCTTGTTTACCTGAATCATAAAAGAAGACTTAGATAAATGCGTCACAATGCCTATTTTTAATTTCAGCTGTCCTTTGTCAGGGTTTCTGAACCCCCTGTTAGACTGATAGCCCAGTTCATCGGCTATCTCTTTTATTTTTGCTGCGACCTCAGGCTTAATCCTGCCACGATTGTTAAGCGCCCTGTCCACCGTCCCTCTGGAGACACCCGCCAGGTCTGCAATCTGTTGTATCGTTCCTGCCATAATTTTCCCTCAATCCGTCCTTTTTCATATACTTTTTTACTCACGCCCGCGTTTTGCGTTACATGCACGCATTTTTTCTTTTATTATAGACTAAAATATATGTTTTGACAAGTGGGAATTAACGCCTTCATTTCGGCGTATAAAGTCTGGACGGACGATGCCCTGCATTGCCTGTCATCTTACCGGTATCTGCTATTCAAATTCACCTGCTGCAGTTCTTCCGGTAATCTGCAGGGCTGCAGTCATTTAGCTTTTTAAACGCTTTTGAAAAATAATGGTAATCATTGAAACCGGATTGTTCCGCCACTTCTTTAATCTTGCATCCGGTATCCCGCAGCAATTCCCTGGCACATTCCATACGGCAATCCAGAAGATAGTTAGAGAATCCGATTCCCATTTCCTGTTTAAAAAGATAACTGAGGTACGCATGATTTACTCCTGCCGCATCTGCCACATCGCCCAGTCCGATCTGATGACGGTAATGGTCGTGTATATATTCCAAAGCCTGCTTTATAACTGCACTGACATTTTTCGGAATCGCTTTTGTATGGTCTGAAAACAAACGCCTGCAATAATCCTCACAGATTTTTCGCAGATTTTCAATTTTAATAATTGCTGCATATTCATCCGACGTTCTTTCCAGCTTTACTTTACCGTCCAGGCTTTTCAGCCAGTGCACCACCGCTTTACTGTCTGCACAATTCTTTCGGCATGCTTCAATGACCTTTTCAAAGGAGTTCAGTAGTTCGTCTTGTTTTTTTCCGGCAATGATCCGGGGAATATCTTCCAGAAGCTTATTAGCTTCCTCCGGCATTTGTCTGGCTATTGTTTTTGCACCGTCAAAATACAGGATGTCATTGTCCTCGTAGAATTTCAGCTTAATCATTTCCCTTGCCTGCTGGTATGCCTGACGGATCCCATCTTCTCCAATACAGATATTGCTCACACCTACCGCATACCCGTAAGGTTCCTGTTTACAGCACTTAAAACAGGCGGAAGCCACACTGGTAAGCTTCTGTTTCATCAGGCTGCTTCTGCACATTGCGGATAAATCCAAAAAACAGCAGAAGACACCTTCCCCTAAATAGATTTCTTCCACGTAGGCACTCTCTGTACCAAGAAGCAGCTCCAGCTGTTCCGTCAGCGTATGCAAGAACATCTGACTGTACTGATCCGCCTCCAGGGGCGTCAATTGTGCTTTTACCCCCGCCCAGTCCGGAATAAACATATTGATTACCGCACTGTTGATAAACTTCCCGTTAATTCCTGCCTCCAGCCTCTGTTTCTCCCTTTCCTCCAATGACATTGTTCCTGACAATAACTGGTTAAAAAAGTGATACTTCAGGGAATGGCTGCCCATTTTGATCAGCTTTCTGGTCCGTTCCCGTTCATCCAGCCTTACTCTCATATGTTTCATCTGGTGTTTAGCATTTTCCAAAAGCTCATACAGAGATTCTTCATCCAGGGAATTTTTCAGCACATATTCATTCGCCCCAAGCTTCATGGCTTCTTTTACATAATTAAAATCGTCATGACAGCTTAACACAATAATATATATTTCCCTGTCTCTTTCCCGAATTCTTCTGATTAGTTCAATTCCATCCATAAGTGGCATGGAAATATCCGTTACTACCACATCTGGAAAAGACTTTTCTATCAGGCCAAGTGCCTCTTCTCCATCCCGCACATCGCCTATGATCTCATAACCTGCCCGCTTCCAGGCTTCGAGCTGTTTTAAATATGTCCTGACTAAAAAATCATCATCTACTATTACTGTACGAAACATCCCACACCACTCCTTTTGCCACTGCGTGTTATTATCTGTCCTGTTTCTAATTTGGGATTAAACAGAGTATTCATTCGCCTCTCTGTATGCCGGAAGAAAGAGACATGCTTTCGTTCCATGTCCGATGCTTTCATAAGAAATTCCGCCCTTTTCCCCGTAATACAATTCCAGACGGTCTCTCACATTCGCCACACCAATGCTGCTTAATCCGCTTGTCTTCCTTGCCTTTTGTGTCAGCAGTATTTTCATCTGCTCCTGTGTCATGCCTCTGCCGTTATCCTCCACCTCCAGATAAAGCCGCTCATTATCAACTCTTGCGCATATCAAAATCCTGCTGTCCGTATTTTTCATATCCAGACCGTGGAGCAGAGCATTTTCCACCATAGGCTGCAATAACAGCCTTGGTACAAAACACCCGTTTGCTTCCGGCTCTATTTTATAATCTACCGCAAAATTCCCTTCATATCGGAATTCCTGCAGCCGGATATAATTTTCCAGGATATGCAGTTCATCCGCAACTGTGATAAATGTCCCTTTTTTATTAATACTTGCCTGCAGTAATTCAACAAAATCACTGATCATTGCGCCCAGCTCTTTTTCTCCCTTCAGCAGCGCCGCATACTTGATGGAATTCAAAGTATTATACATAAAATGCGGTGTAATCTGATATTGCAGCGCTTCCAGTTCCGCATCCTTTTTCAGCATTTCTTCTTTCACCAGCTGACCGATCAGTTCATTAATATGATCCAGCATGCTGTTAAAATTTCCGGATAATTCACCGATTTCATCGTTTGTATTAATTGCAGCTCTTTTATCCAGCTCTCCGCCGCTGACTTCTTTCATAGTATTTGTAAGGCATTTAAGCGGCTTATACATGGCCTTTGTTATAAAGTAGGCAATAAATACTGCCGCCAGTACAAATATGGCTAAAAACACCGCCAGAAAGTATTTCAGCTGATTCAGATCCTTTAGAATCTCACTTCTGGCCACTACCATTAAAAACTGGTAGCCGCTGAAAGTCCCTTTATAAAAAACCCCCAGCTTACTGTTATCACCGCTGTTTGCAAACCCATTTTTGTATAAGACGTTAAAATCTTTACTTTCATAAATCTTTCCCATATCTTCTGCATTTTGAGAAGATACAATCTCCCCCTGTTCATTTAAAATCATGGCAAGGGTAGTTTTCTGTGCATAAAGCCCGTCCAGATATTTATAGAAGATCGTCCGTTCTTCCACATTAACCATTATATAGCCCAGTATTTTCCCTTCTTCATCTTCCACCGTGTCCATATAAGACAAAAAATTAGACGATGATCTGAGCGGATCCTGCACAATAGCAGGCATACTCCCGGCAAATACTGCCTGTGCAATCTCACCTGTCTTTTTCTCAGGAAGCTGTTTTTCATAGATGGGATAATCCTGAGAGGTGACAATAATCCCCTCATTCGGCAGCACTAAATAAACCGAACCAATATCGCTGTAACGCCGTTTATATGTCTTAAGCGTGGATGCGATATCTTCCAGAACCAGTTCCTTCCCAGTCCTCTGAAATTCCTGAATCTGCTGTTTCATTTCCCCGTCGCAGGAAGCCTGTACCGTAATATAGTAGATCTCTTTCAGCGAATCATCAAACACATTCCCCAATTGCTCCATCCGCCCATACAGGTTCTTCCCATAATTATCTTCCACCATATCAGCAGATTTAAAATAAAAGGCGATGGTAATAGACAACGCCGTAATCAGAGTAATGCCGACGATTGCCAGCAGGATTTTGCTGCGTATACTGTGAATCATATATACCCCTTTTCCCGGAGCACGATCCGCTTTCTGTGAGTGATACGGCAATTTAGGAGGCACAGCGGGCTGCTCTGACTAAATTTGGCGCATTCCTACAAAAAGCAGGACGTACAGATTTATACATAAAATTTTCAAACAGGCTATATAAAGTGTTTAAAATTGCTTTCTAAAACACGCTCTAAGCCCCGTCCCCAGAGGGCCGGGGCTTTAACAAACCCGACTAATATTCTATCTTTACAATGCCACCCTGGCGGTAAGCTTCTGTTGTGGCAAATCCGATCTGTGTGGATTTCGTCCCGTCATATACGGTTACTTCCGGCTTTACTCCGTTTTGCACGCAGTTAATAAAGTCTTCCATTTCCAGGCGGTAGGATTCGGCAAATCGCTCCGGAAATCCGCTGACACATTCCTGAACCACACCCTGGTTATTATAAATCATACACAGGTTCTTAGCAGGAACAGGGCTTACTCGGATAGATCCTTCCGTTCCGATGATTTCCGTTTCTACGTGATACCCGTGAGGTGCGGTACGCCCCACATGCACGAAACCAACAGCACCATTTTCACATTTATACATTGCCACACCTGTTTCATCATCGCCTGCTTCTTTAAACTCCGGATGCTTAAAGGTAGATCCTGTGGCATAGACTTCTACCGGATCAGAGCCCAGGAACCAGCGCATCAAATCAATATCATGAATTGCCATGTCAATAAAAATACCACCGCTTGTTGCAGCAAATCTGATTGCCCCGTCTACCAGTGCTTCCGGGTCGATACCGGTTGCTTTTACCATATAAGGAGTACCTATTGCTCCTTCTTCTATCTTTTTCTTAGCATAGGCATAAGATGGATCAAATCTTCTCATGAATCCCAGGAAAAACGCAAGCTCCGGATGGCGTTCCACAGCCTTTTCCGCTATACGGCATTCCTCCACATTTACCCCCAGAGGTTTATCGGAAAATACATGTTTTCCCGCATCTAACGCTGCTTCTATCTGCCAGCAGTGCTCTCCGCTGGTTGTAACAATTGCAACCGCATCAATATCCGCCTTTGCCAGCATCTCCCGGTAATCGCTGTACACATCTTCCACACCCAGCACTTCTTTTGCATAATCAAGTTCCGCCGGCATAATGGAACATGCTGCCGTCAATTCTGCATTAGGAATCTTAAATGCCAGATTTTCTGCATGTACTTTTCCTAACCTTCCCAAACCTGCAATTCCAACTTTAATTTTTTTCATAAATGATACCTCTCTTCTTTTCATGTTATTGTTTTTCACTATTTTCCAAGTCCCAGTGGGGAGAAGATAATATATAATACTACAAGCCCTGCCACGCAGAATACAGATGCCGCTTTAATATGTTTCCAGGGCGTTAAATCTACCGCTTTTACATCCTCCAGGACAAAATCCGTTTCTCTTGGATGAATCTTTCCTATAAACAGTAATACCAGCACATCGATGATGAACAATACGCTTAAGATATATAAATAATGGACATTCAATGGCAAAAACTTTGAAATACTATATAAGATAACATGTGAAATCAAAACAATTTTCGGTGCTGATGCCGGAACCTTTTTTGAGAAAATTCCCACGATCACCGCAGCCAGAATCGGCATATTATAAAATCCAAAACAAGACTGAAGGAAATCATATAATCCGGTAGGTGCAAAACTCACCAGAGGTGCTACTACGATGGAAAGTGCTGCCAGTCCGAAACCGAACCGCCTTCCTATTTTAACCAGGTCTTTATCCGTTGCATCCGGATTAAATAATGGTTTATGTATATCCAGTGTGTACATGGCAATGGAACCATTCAATGCGCCGTTAAAGGAGCTTAAGATTGCACCGAATAATACCGCTGCAAAGAATCCCAGTAATGCTTTCGGTAATACATCTAAAACCAGCATTGGATATGCCAGATCGGAATTAGTAAGTGTCGTTCCGAATTTTCCATATGCTATAATGCCGCAGAAGGTAATGAAGAGTGGTGTCAGCAGCTTGAATGCTCCAGCCAGCAAAGCTCCTTTTTGTGCTTCTTTTAAATTCTTTGCTGCAAGCGCTCTCTGAATAATAGACTGATTGGTACACCAGTAAAACAAGTTATTAAACAGCATACCTGTGAAGAGCAATGGCCACGGAACCATAGGCGCCTGTGCATTTGCAGGATTGATCGCATTAAATTTTTCAGCTGGAATCAATTCAATCAAATGCTGGATTCCTACCAGCGGATTTCCTCCTCCAAGAGACGCCAGACCTAATAGCGGAATCATAAACCCGCCAATAATTAATCCAACCCCAAAGATACTGTCTGCGGATGCAGATGCTTTCAAACCGCCGATAACAGCATAAGTGGCTCCAATAATGCCCAAAGCCGTAGCTGTAACTACCACACCCATAAACTGGGAACTTCCCAGCATTTTATCAATTCCGAAAATCTGATTAAATACCAGCGCCCCGGAATACAATACAGTAGGCAGATAGCAGAATAAGTAACCCAGAAGAAATAATACAGAGACAATTCTCTTTACCCTTCCATCATACCTTTTTTCTAAGAACTCTGGTATCGTTGTAATACCCGCCTTAAGATACCTTGGCAGAAAGAGCGCTGCCAGGAAAATAGTTGCGATACAGGAAGTAGCTTCCCATGCCATAGGCCCCATATTCGCCGCATATGCCTGACCGCTTTGTCCGATTAACTGTTCTGTAGACAGGTTAGTCAAAATAATCGAACTTGCAATCACTGGAGCGGTGAGTGATCTGCCTGCCAGAAAGTAACCATCCTGTGTATCCAGGCTTGACTTTCTTGTTTGTTTTACAACATAAAACCCCACTAAAACCATACAAAGTAAAAAACTAAATACCGTAAATAACATTTCCTTACCGCCTTTCTTTCTCCATCTGATGTCTATATTCTAGCTGATATCAAAAGATTTTCCAGTAAGGGAATTTTTAGATTTGTATGTTATTTTTATGGGTCTTTAATTAGGTATGCATATATTTTACCAGATCCAGAATCTGATAATTATCTTGTTGTAATATTTCTATATTTTTGTGTCTTATTTTTAGGTCTGCATATATTATGATGATGTTTCTTTTATTTTTTGATAATCTTCTACATTTTCATTTGTTATAACTTCTACCGGAAGTATCTTCTGATCCTCCTGGTCACTTCCCTTTTTATGATTGACGATATACCGGACGGTCTCCTCCCCAATCTCATAACCGGACTGGGATGCAAGTGCCGCTATCCCACCGTTTTTCACCGCCTCAATGGCATCCTCCTGAGCATCCACCGTTACAATGGCTACCGGACTTCCTTTCATATACTCCATAATACCCAGGGCAGTCACGGCGCTGGTAGCAAGAATGCCGGAAATATCCGGATTTTCATTCATAAGCCTGGTTATTTCCCGTTCGGACATCTGAAGATTACTATACCCGCTTTCCACAAATGCCACCTGAATATCTGTATTTTTCTGTATGTAGTCTTCAAATCCCTTGATTCTGCCAGCATGTGCCATCTGTTTCAAATCCCCGGAAATAATGCCAACTTTCCCCTTATTATGAAGCTGTTTTGCCATATATTTCCCAAGCTCCCATCCGGTTTTTTCATTATCAATCCCAATATAAGGCACCTTGGCATCCGCTATCTGCGTGTCATATGCAAAAACCGGTATCCCCATCTCATTTGCTTTTTTAATATAATCTGCATTACTGTAGGAATCAATAGGAGACACCGCCAATGCATCCACCTTTTTATCCAGAAGGTCCTGAATCATTTTCTTCTGAAGCACGGCATCCGTTTCCGTATCCGGCGAAACAATCAAAACGGAGACTCCTTCCTCATCAGCTGCTTTTTCCATACCGGAACAGACCGACATCCAATACTCACTGTCTCTTGATTTCGTAACAACGCCAATCACATAAGCATCGTTTTTCGAAACTGACTCTTGTCGGTTACTGCATCCAGCCAATAGTACCATACACAATACCCCCAAAAAGAAAATCCCTGTTTTCTTCATACATCTTACCCCGCCAAACCATTTTTATATAGAAAAGAGAGGTTGAAATAACTTTCCTGCCTCTCTCTTTGTCTTTTTTTATTATATCGAATATCCGGCAGGTAAACAAGTGGAGATTCATTTAATTACCTAGAGCGTGTTCTGAAATTACTTTCTGACAGCCGTACGTCACAGTTTGTGGGAGATTTGTCCCAGATAAAGGGCACGTAGCAGGCTACATAACCTGAAACCGGGGCAAATATGCCGCAAAGTGGGGCGTGCAGATGGCGAGAATGAATTTCAAACACGCTCTGGTACTCCATCCGGAAATTCCAGATGTCTCATCTATTTTTATAAATCGTTTGAAATACTTCAATATGTCGTTTGACATTCTCAAACACCCCAGATTCCATTGCCGTATTTAAATCAAAATAATTATGTTTTCCATCCGTACCTATATACGCTTCCACTTTCTCTATCAGACTGTTAAAGCTCGCCGTAGCTATATTTACTTTGCAGATTCCAAGAGAAATTGCCCTTTGAAAATCTTCGTCAGTAATGCCGCTTCCTCCATGGAGCACCAGCGGAACGTTCGTATTTTGATGAATTTTCTCCAGAACATCAAATGCAAGTGTGGGAGCAACAGGATAATTGCCATGGGCATTCCCTATTGCTACTGCCAATGCATCCACGCCTGTTTTTTCACAGAAAACCCTTGCATCTTCCGGATCCGTGCAGCGAATCCCATGGTCACAGCTTCCATCTTCACTACCGCCAACCAATCCCAGTTCAGCTTCTACTGTTGCCTCATATTTTTTGGCTAACTCCACGACCTCTTTTGTCTTAGCCATATTTTCTTCAAACGGGCAGGCAGAACCGTCAAACATCACAGAGGTAAATCCAAATTCCAATGCCTTTTTCACTGTTTCCATTGTCAGACCATGATCCAGATGCACCGCTATATCCACTTTTGCTTCTTTTGCAGCCTGCACCATCATCGGTCCCATTAATTCCAGAGGTGAATGTTTTAACCTCACCTCTGCAATCTGCAGTATAATCGGGGTATTCGTCTCTTCCGCCGCCCGTACGGCACCTTTTACCATTTCCATATTTCCCACACTGAATGCTCCGCATCCCGTTTTTTCCGCCTTTGCTCTTTCTAAAAGGTCTTTCATTTTTACTAATGACATATTCTGATTCCTCCTTATCATAGTTTTAATTTTACAAGTTACTAATTTCTATTCTGGCATAATTTCAATTTTTGCATAAATTCTATTTTGCCGTAAATTCTATTTTGCTGTAATTTCTATTTTGCTGCAATTTCTATTTTGCTGTAATTTCTATTTTGCTGTAATTTCTATTTTGCTGTAATCACCCTTGCTGGTTCCTTTTCTTCGTCGTTTTCCAAATTCTTTCCTGTACTCTTATCGGCCAATTCTCTTTCTAAGAGAATGATAAACATAACGGACAGAGCAGCACATATTATCCCAACTATAAAACCCATGTTTGTATCAAATCCATTGGCTATGATTAAATTTGCAACAAAGGGTGCCCCAAGGGTAGCAATTACAATTCCTGACATAACAAATCCATAGTTTTCTCCTGAATGGGCAAGTCCAAATATAGAACTGGTCAGCGACGGGAAACTCCCCATAATCCCCCCATAGCAGCCATACATCAGCACAATTGCAATAGTAGTAAACACAGATTTCGATAAAACCAGCATCACCATAGCTGCAACAGATACCGTAAGTACTCCTTTTACACATTTCACTCTCCCTATTTTATCTGCGATGGACGGGAGGAACAATCTTGCTGAAGCATTCATTATAGAACCAAACATCACGGCTGATACAGCAATGGACACCGAGATGCCCCGTTCTGTCTGCACTCCCTGCGCAACCGGTGAAATCATAAAATAGGAAATCAGGCCGAAAAGCATTGTGGCAACCAGATAATAAAACTTTCTGGTACGTATCATCTCTTTGGATGTATATTGCTTTTGCAATTTTAGAGCTGCCGTTCCATCCGCAACCCATCCCGGTTGATTCAACGGCCTGACACCTGCCTGTTTAGGATTTTTAATAAAAATGCAGCCCAAAACCCAGGATAGGGCAATGACACTTCCAATCACTAAAAACGCAGTTTTTGGACCACTCTCTGCCAAAATCATCCGGCTGACTGGAGCAAGAAAAAATCCACACAGACCATTTGCAGTAACTACAATTCCCGACGCAAATCCAAGTTTATTGGGAAACCACTTTTGCGCTGTAGAGAGAATGGTCGTATACATCATTCCCTGACCAAATCCCTGCATTACTCCATAAGTAAAATACATAGGCAAAGGCGATGGAATAATCAAAAAAGCTGACAACAAAATACCTGCCGCAAAAATCCCGCCGCCTGCAGCAATTGCAATCTTCGGATTATACTTATCCTGAATACGCCCCCCAAAAATATTTCCAAATACAAACGTTAACATAGACAAATAGAAACACATGGACGTCTGTCCTTCAGTCCATCCCGTCAGTTCCCGGATATAGGGCTGATATAAGGACCATATATGTGGATACCCAGTAAAAAATATAGCAAATGCTCCAAATACCATCATCAGCACCCGTTGCTTTTTCTGCCTGCTGTTTAAATGCATCTTTTTTCCTCCCATGACTCCAAATCAACTGTTTAATAATTGTTAAATAATTTTTCAATAACTGTTAAATAGCTTCTTATTACATCTGATTTGTTTTTTGGATATGTATTGATCATTTTTATGCATTCATCCTAGCATGTTTTGATATTCTTGTCAATTGTTTCTGGTGATCTTTTAATTTTATTTTGGTTATATCATGATTTTCTTATCAAAAAGTCAGAAACATACTACTTGTATAACATAAATAACTCGAATCTATATATCAATGTAAATCACTTTAAATATATTGAAAACTATCAGGTATACTAAGAATTTAATAGAATTTATCAGATACACAATGGTATTTAAAATATATAATATATTAATTTTTTAACTATTTGCATTATTTAATATTTATTTTGATATTAATTTAGGTTTATTCCTTTTTTATTGTATCTATATTTGTTGCGTTTTTTGAAAATTATATAACATTAAGATACATACTTTGTATTTTCTGGCATACACACCCTTAAAAGTAAAAATTCAACAAAATATACCTTTTCAACTTACCCAAAATATACTATAATATACTCATCATTTAGGAGAGGGAACGGACTTATGCGTACAAAAAGAATTGACTCAATTGAACAATACATATTAGAACAAAAATCGGTATCTCTGGATACGCTTTGCGAACAATTTGCCGTATCGAAAAATACCATACGAAGAGATATCGACACCCTGGTAAAAAAGGGAACCATTAAGAAAGTTTACGGCGGCGTCACAGTAGCAGAGGCTCCGCCAATCAGCGACGTCATTCCTTTTGAAGAACGTCATACAAAATACGCTGCCGAGAAAGATGCCATATGCAAAATTGCAGCCGGATTTGTCAAAGACGGAGATATTATTTATATAGACACAGGCACTACCTGTATCAATATGATTGATTATATTTCCCACAAAGAATGTACCATTATCACCAATAGTGTTCAGGTCTGCCTGAAAGCAATTCCTTATCCGAATCTGACCCTGATTTCCCTTCCGGGTACTTTAAAACGGGAAACGCTGTCATTTGTGGGTAATGAAGTAATTGACTATTTAAAAACCTACAATATTACGAAAGCATTTATGGCATGTACCGGACTTACCATCGCAAACGGCCTTACTAATGCAACCCGAGAAGAATACACGGTTAAAAAGGCAGTGATAGAAAACAGCCATACTCATTTCCTGTTAGCCGATCATACTAAATTCGGTCACTTTTCTCTAATGACCTACTGCCCTATGAGCCAGGTAGACCATATTGTTACAGATGAAATGCCGCCTCAGGAATATTGTGATTATTGCCGTGACAACCACATTGAAATACATTATTAGATTGTTTTCAAAATAAGATAAGAAAAGCTCCCACCTGCCGGTGAGAGCTTTTCTTATCTTATTTTTGTTACTTTGTTATTCTGCTATTTTTGCATTATCACAGTTATTCTCTGTGCTGTCTGCGTTTGGATCTGGTTCTTACAACTAATACCACGATCACTGCACCAGATACTACCAGTAATATAACCATCAGCATAATCGGATTTACATCTCCGGTTTTAACTCCTGTCTTATTGGTTGTATTCTTGTTGGTAGATGATGTTGTGGTTGAAGTTACAACTTTGTAGGAAACTGATTTCGTATCCTTCGTTGATGTCTCATTTACCCAATTTGTTCCATCATATTTCTGTTTTTGGAAAGAAACTGACAAAGTATAACTACCGGAACTATTCAACTTAAAACTGCCGCTGTTAGAAGATGCATTATTATCCCAGGTTCCGTTCACATAAGAAGTCCAACTTACCGGAATATATCTAACATCATCTAACGAAGGTGACTGAGATGGAGATTTAATCTCTGATCCCGCTCCCGTTGCTGTAAAGGTTAAAGTAGACCCTGTCTTGTAACTGGTTGTGGTCTGTACTCCTGTAACCTTATTATTCTGCGGATTGCTGATAATTGGGTTACGCAATGTAGTTTGCTCTACCGATACAGATTTGGATGCTTCATAATTTGTTGATTCTTTGTATCTTGCTAAGATTTTATAAGAGGTTTTTTCTTTCAAACTCTTAAAGGAACCTGTGCTGGTCCAGTTGTCACCATCATCGATGGAGTATTCAACTCCGGAAGCCGTCTTCATTGTGATTGAATTGTAGGTAGGAGTAGAAACTTTTACATCTTCCGGCTTCTTGGTGTTTTTCGCTTTGTAGATCTTAGCTGAAGTTGTTTTATTCTTAATGGATGTTGAACTTAATACGTAATTCTTATCAAATCCACTACCCAGTTTAATATCTGAAACACTAACTGCTTTTTTTGTTCCGGCATCAGCACTGTCAAATACAAATTTTCCTGTTGCTGTCGGTTCGTCATTTCCAAAACTGTAACCGTTTGGTGGTGTGAGTTTCAGTTTTCCTTTTGCATTTTTGCTCTTATCATATGTCTTTGATTCAACGGAATCAATTGATGGAGTAACTTTCATTTTATTTACAGTTAATGATACTTCTGTGGTAGCTGTCTGACCATTATTATAAGCTACAACTACTGATGCATTATATATACCAGTATCTAAACCTGTTTTAATCTGTACAGCGCCTAATACCTTACCTGTACCTGTAGTTGTATTAGCAGGAACTGTCAAGTCAGAACTTTTATTAATAATTTCAAATGCATCTTTACTAGCGCCGCTTAACGTTATGTCTGTTATCACCGCGTCGGCATCTCCAGTATTTTTAACTGAAATATTTAAAGATGCAACTTTGTATCCATAATACTTTTCAGAAAAAACTGGTTTTGCTATGGACAATTCAGCTTTTGTATTTACGCTTACCGTAGCCGCTGCTATCTTACTTGCAAATGCTGCATTCGTAGCTTTTACGCGAACTTCGTATGAACCTGCTGCTAAACCAGTAGCTTTACCAGCCGTCATATCTGCCCAAGTACCACCCTTAATACGATACTCATATACTGAACTTCCCGGGTTTGTAACTGTCAAAGTACCATCTGTCTTATCTTTAGCTGACGCATTCCCAGGCGTTACATTCGGTGCATTATCTATACCTGGAATTTTAAATTCATTCCCGTCAGCTTCAGTCTTCAGTTTAATCCAAACAGGTTTATTCAACATTTCATCCGTAATCTTCATACCCTGACCATCTGCCACACAATTTTTCCAGCTTACTTTATTATCAACACTGTACTCCATATCTGATGTAACATTCGTCAGCGTCCCATTAGCATAATCAATCTTAATATTATCAACTGCCGATGCTTTATGCGATCCATTCGTATCAGTCGTTTCTGATTCACCCGGTGTCGTCTTATTGCTGTCTGTCTGACCCGTTGTTTCAGTTGCTTTCTGGCTCTCTGTAGTAGGTGCTTCCGTATCCGGTACTTTGCTATCTTCTGTAGCCTTCGTATCCGTTACCGGCTCAGTTTCCGGGGACTTCTTTTCTGTTGATTCGGTTGGCTCTGTAGCATCCTCTGTTCCCTTCGCCGTTTCTGTCTCAGAACTTGCAGTTGTTTTTTCAGTAGCCTTTTCGGTAGCTTTTTCTGTTGCTTTATCTGTAGTCTTCTCAGATTCTGTCTTTGCCGGAGGTGCTGCAAATGCATTGTCATCATTCGCGTTTACGGTTCCGGAAAAACTAACATCATTTACTGTAATTGATGTTGTCTGGCCCTTGGCATTTGCCGGAAGTTTTAGATAAAGGACTCCTTTATCATCCGTCTTTAAATCTTTGTAGTCATATGTGTAATCTTTCCCGTTTTGTTTAACGGATAATGATTTTACACTTGTTGCCGCTGTGATACCAGGTAATGTAAGTTTTACTTTGTAAAGCGTTGATGTACTGCTTGTAGTTTTTTCTGTTGTTGCTTCGGTAGTAACTGTAGTCTGTGGCGTATTCTCTGTACCCGCTGCTGTAACCGGTAATCCCGTTCCAGCTATCATACTTATTGATAAGCAGATCGCCAACAGTTTATTTACGATCTTTCTCTTCATAACGACACCTTCTCTCCTTTATATTTTATTTTTCGATGACATTCGTCATAAAGCCTGAAAACAAATTGATGCAGCCGAATTATATCTATGAATCATATCTATATTGCCGGCCGGCTCATGATTTTAGAATTAGAGTCTTAACAAGTATCTGTCTGCATACCTATCCCTCATCACAATTGTTTCTATATTCTTATAATACCCGTTAGAATCCTGTTTGTCAACAATTCCCAGACATTATAGGAAAAATTAAGAAAAGGCTTCCCATAATTATAAAAAATTAAGAAAAGAGGGTCTGCATAGTCTGACAACACATCTAAATGTCATAACAGACCACGCAGTACCCTCCTGCTATTAATCTTCAAAAGTTTCTTTTAATTTATCCATAAAGCCCTTTTTCTTTGGCTTTTCCGCACCCGCATTCTTCTGGTTTAAGGAATTTCCGGTTGCTGCATCAAAGCTGCGAAGCGCTTCTTTTGCATCTTCATTCAGCTTGGTCGGTACCTGTACCACCAAGGTTACATAGTGGTCTCCGCGAACAGATTTATTGCGCAGTGAAGGCACGCCTTTTCCTTTTAAACGCACTTTGGTATCTGTCTGGGTACCTGGTTTTACATCATACAGAATATCACCGTCTACGGTACTGATCCGTACTTCACCACCCAGAGCTGCCTGTGCAAAAGAGATCGGTGCTGTTGAGAAAATATTCATATCCTGTCTCTGGAAAATAGGATGTCTTGCAACTCTTACTTCCACCAGAAGGTCTCCTCTTGGACCGCCGTTTGTGCCAGGCTCACCTTTATCACGAATACGGATGCTCTGACCGTCATCAATACCTGCCGGTACACTGACAGCAATTTTCTTTCTGCTGGATGTATAGCCGCTTCCATGACAATCGGTACATTTTTCTTTTACTATCTTACCTGTTCCGCTACAGTCCGGACAGGTCTGCACATTACGAACTGTGCCAAATAAGGACTGCTGTGTAAATACAACCTGGCCTTTACCACCGCATTTCGGACAAGTCTCAGGACTTGTTCCCGGTTTTGCACCGGTTCCGTGGCAGGTTTTACACTCATCCTTTAAATTTAAATCCAATTCCTTCTCGCAGCCAAACACAGCCTCTTCGAAGGTTATACGTACACTGGCGCGAAGATTGGCACCTTTCATAGGACCGCTGTTCGCACTTCTTCTTCCGCCGCCAAATAAATCGCCAAAGATATCTCCAAAAATATCTCCCATATCGGCGCCGTTGAAATCAAATCCACCGAAGCCGCCAGCTCCGCCGCCTCCCTGGTCAAAAGCTGCATGACCAAACTGGTCGTACTGCCTCTTTTTATCAGCATCACTCAGAACTGCATATGCTTCTGAAGCCTCTTTAAATTTCTTTTCCGCCTCTTTATCTCCGGGATTCATGTCAGGATGATACTTTTTGGCTAACTGTCTGTATGCTTTTTTAATCGTAGCATCATCAGCGCCTCTGTCTACGCCGAGGACCTCGTAATAATCACGTTTGCTCTCTGCCATTTTGTTCACCTTTCCTAATACAGATTCTGCCTGATGTAGCCATCAAACAGTTTCCCTGTTAATTCCATTCATATCAATGACTTCAGCAGCCAGATGCTGCTGAAGTCATTGTTTCAAGTATCTATTCTACACTTCTTTGTAATCGCCGTCAACTACATCATCTGCCTGGTAAGCTTCGCCGCCTTCCGGAGCCGGGCCTGCACCTTCTGCTCCTGCCGCTCCCTGAGCCTGCTCATATACTTTTGCAAATAATTTCTGAGCGCTTTCCATTAATTTTTCTTTTCCAGCCTTGATTTCAGCAACCTGAGCTTCAGTCATTTCTTCCGGATTGGATTTTTCAATTAATTCTTTTAATGCTGCAAGATCAGCTTCCACAGCGGTCTTGTCATTAGCATCAATCTTATCGCCTACTTCTTCTAATGCTTTTTCTGTCTGGAATACCATAGAATCTGCATCATTGCGGGCATCAATTGCTTCTTTACGTTTTTTGTCCTGTGCTTCGTATTCAGCAGCTTCTTTTACTGCCTTATCGATTTCATTGTCAGACATATTGGAACCGGAAGTAATTGTAATATGCTGTTCTTTGCCTGTTCCAAGATCTTTTGCAGATACGTTAACAATACCGTTTGCATCGATATCGAAAGTAACTTCGATCTGAGGAACACCTCTTCTTGCTGGTGGGATTCCGTCCAGTCTGAACTGTCCAAGAGATTTGTTATCTTTGGCAAACTGTCTTTCACCCTGTACTACATGGATATCAACTGCTGTCTGGTTATCTGCTGCAGTTGAGAAGATCTGGCTCTTCTTTGTAGGAATTGTTGTATTTCTCTCGATCAATCTGGTAGCAACGCCGCCCATTGTTTCGATAGAAAGTGACAATGGTGTAACATCCAATAATAAGATATCGCCTGCGCCTGCATCGCCTGCTAATTTACCACCCTGTACGGATGCACCTAATGCAACACATTCATCCGGGTTTAAAGTTTTGCTTGGCTCTTTACCTGTCAGGGATTTTACTTTGTCCTGTACAGCCGGGATACGTGTTGATCCACCAACCAATAATACTTTAGATATTTCGCTTGCTGTTAATCCTGCGTCTTTTAACGCTGTTGTAACAGGTGTAGCTGTTCTTTCTACTAAATCATGTGTCAGCTCATCAAATTTAGCTCTTGTCAGGTTCATATCAAAATGTTTTGGACCTTCTGCTGTAGCTGTGATGAATGGCAGGTTGATATTTGTTGTAGTTGCGCTGGAAAGTTCTTTCTTAGCTTTTTCAGCTGCTTCTTTTAATCTCTGAAGAGCCATCTTGTCATTAGATAAGTCCACACCTTCATTTTTCTTGAATTCTGCTAACATATAATCTGTGATCTTCTGGTCGAAGTCATCTCCACCAAGTCTGTTATCACCTGCAGTAGATAATACTTCGATAACACCTTCACCGATTTCAATAACGGATACGTCGAATGTACCGCCACCTAAGTCATATACCATGATTTTCTGTTCTTTTTCGTTGTCAAGACCATAAGCAAGAGCTGCTGCTGTTGGCTCATTGATAATACGTTTTACATCTAATCCTGCAATTTTACCTGCATCTTTTGTTGCCTGACGCTGAGCATCATTGAAGTAAGCAGGAACGGTAACAACTGCTTCCGTAACCTTTTCACCAAGGTATGCTTCCGCATCTGCTTTCATTTTCTGAAGGATCATAGCAGAGATTTCCTGTGGTGAATATTTTTTATCATCAATAGCTACTCTGTAATCTGTACCAATATGCCTTTTAATAGAAGAAATTGTTTTGTCTGCGTTTGTTACTGCCTGACGTTTAGCAGGTTCACCTACCAGTCTTTCTCCTGTTTTTGTGAATGCCACTACGGATGGTGTAGTTCTGGCACCTTCTGTATTGGCGATAACTACTGGTTTACCACCTTCCATAACTGCTACACAGCTATTTGTTGTTCCTAAGTCGATACCGATAATTTTTCCCATTGTTGTTTCCTCCTAATTTAATATATTATGATTTGAGATTGTTATTTACTATTTAAAAGAGGTGACTGTTACATCACACAATTTGCTTAATTTGCCACCTTAACCATGCTGTGTCTTACTACATTTTCACGGTAGGTGTAACCTTTTTGGAATTCCTCGGCAACTATATTATCACCAAGTTCTTCATCTTCAATATGCATTACCGCATTGTGGAAATTCGGATCAAATTCCTGTCCCACAGCCTCAATTGCCTTTACTTCTAATTCTTCTAAAGTTCCTATAAGCTGTTTGTAGATTTTTTCCATTCCTTCAGCAAAAGGATCATCTTTTTTATCTTCTGGAACTGCTGCCAATCCTCGTTCGAAATTATCTACAACCGGAAGCATTTTTTCAATTACACTTTTTGCTCCCACTTCAAACATTGCGCTCTTTTCTTTTTCCGTTCTCTTACGGAAGTTATCAAATTCTGCCATCTGGCGTTTCAGCCTGTCTGTCAGTTCTTCAATTTGAACGTCTTTCTTATCTTTCTTGTCTTTTTTCTTGCCAAAGAAACCTTTTTTTACTTCTTTGCCGTCTCCTGATTCTTTTTCAGCTTCTTCTTTTTCTGTATCTTCGTCAGCTTCTTCACTTTCAGGAGTTTCGTTTAAAGTTTCTGCGGCTTCCTCTTCCGCATTTTCTTCTACTGCTTCCTCTGTGGCCTCATCTACCTTGTCTTCCACAGATTCTTCCATTTCTTTTTTTAAATTTTCGTCTGCCAATTTTGTTACCGCCTTTCCCTAGCTTTTATCAAATAATTCATCCAGCTGCACCATTAATGTTTTCAATGTATTCACAACCTTCTCGTAATCCATTCGCTTTGGGCCGATAATACCTATCGTACCCTGCATTCCTTCACCTAATTCATAGGTAGCTGTTACTACACTGCAGTCTTTCATATTCTTCACCGGTGTTTCATCACCGATATAGACTTGTATGCCATTGTGCTCCCCCTCGGACATGGTTTCATGTACAAGGCTTACCAGCTGCTGCTTCTCTTCCAATGCACTGATCAGCTCGCTGGCCCTTTCACTGTCGCTAAGCTCCGGATATTTAAAAATATTAGTTGCGCCGCTGGTATAAATCTCCAGATCGTCGTCATCCAGTCTTATTGCTTCTGCTACAGCGTCCAGAACACTGTTTACTACCTGGCTGTGAATGCCTGCCTGTTCTTTTAATTTCGCAATCATCCCAAGATTGATCTGTTCTATAGTCAATCCGTTTAAGCTTGTGTTTAGTAAAATATTCAGCTTCAGGATGGTCTCATTATCCAGGCAGTGTTCTATATGAAGCATCTTATTCTTGACTACATTACCTTCTGTCACAACTACGGCCAGTATCTGGTCTTCGCTTACCATAGACAGTTGAATGAACTTAAGCTTCGTCCGGTGATACTGAGGTGCCGTTATCATGGTAGCATAGTTGGTATTTAACGCCAGAACCTTTGCCACCTGTTTTAACACCAGATCCATCTTATCCTGCTTCTGAATCATCAGTTCTTTCATTTCGGTAACTTCCCGCTCTTTTTCCTCCATCATCCGGTCAACATATAATCGGTAACCTTTATCAGAAGGAATCCTGCCAGCTGAAGTGTGTGGTTGAATGATATACCCCAATTCCTCCAGATCTGACATTTCATTGCGAATTGTTGCGGAACTCAGATTCAAATCAGCATACTTAGATATCGTTCTGGATCCTACCGGTTCTCCGGTTTCCAGATACGTTTTTATAATGGCATGAAGAATTTTCGTCTTTCTTTCATCTAGCTGCATCCTTAAATCCTCCTTCCTTTTTAGTTGTTGTTAGCACTCGTCTGAGTGGAGTGCTAACATCTATGTACATAAAATAGCACTCTGCCTTTTTTTTGTCAATAGTATTTATACTTTTTTTAGAAATTATTTTAATTTTTATATTTAACAAAGTATATCATGGATTTAAAAAAGCTTGAACTATTTGACATTTATAGGTAAAATAGTATAGTGAATTTTATCGTTCATGCAATTTCTAACTGCTTTGGTACTAAATACAACAGGATAAGACTAGGAAAGGATACTGCCCACCCGGCAGCATGAATATTATGAAAAAAGGAAATACGCTGATTGTGATCTTTGCATCATTATCAATAGCAGCTTTACTGGCGCTGTCCGCCATTCTGATGCTCTATATGATGGAAGATACAAACCCACTCAAGAAATACCTCCCTTTTTATGAAAATGCCCAAAATGGAGGAAATAATGCCTTTAAAAGTGAAAATGAACAAATGTCTGCTGATCATTTATCCAACCAGGCAAACGGCAATTCTGCAGCAGATGCGGATTCTTCTTTCGTTCTGGTAGGGGATTCCCGAACTGTCGCTATGAAAGAGGCCATGAAATCTGATTCTTCAGATTCTACTGTATATATTGCAAAAGAGGGCGAAGGATATGAATGGTTCAAGCAGACAGGCCTGACGGAGTTAAAAGGTGTCCTGGCTGAATCACCTGACGAGACAGTCGTCTTCAATCTGGGCGTCAATGATGTAGAAAATATCAGTCTTTATCTGACACTATTTAAGGAATTGATTCAGAGCTATCCCGATGCATCTTTCTATTTTATGTCTGTGAATCCTGTAAATGAAGAAAAGTGCAAGGGAATCACAAATGCTGAAATCCAAAATTTTAATGGATCTCTTCAGGAGATATTCAGTAACCGATACCTGGACTGCTACAATTATCTCATAAAGAATGGATTCGATACAGTGGACGGTCTTCATTATACTCAGGATACTTCAAAAGCCATCCATCAATATCTGACTGATCAAATATTCCACTCATAATAAAATGCCTTAGCAAAGACCATCTCGTCTCTGCTAAGGCATTCTTTTTCACTGGATCCTGTCCTAAAACTGGTACAGGCTTTCCAACTCATCCTATATTAAATATATGTATCCTAAAATTCTTCTTCCAGCACCCCACTCATACATATTTCCATAGTGGAAAGATATATTCGAAGCAGTTGGTTTTACACTAGTCATGCTGTATCCGGATTCGGAAACGTATGGCACACCATTGATAATCGCCTCAACCATTGCAATATGTGCATCTCCTGAAGAGTTGTAATCAAAGATTACTAATGAACCAACCTTTGGAGTAGAACCATATGCATAGACCTTGTCTTTCTTATTTGCGTTCCAGATACCTACCGGATCCGGTCCGAAGATAGACATATTTGGAGACTTTCCTGCCTGCAGCATAACTTCTCTTGCTCTTCCGCATGCATACCAGGTACAATTGCCTCTGTTATAGCCGCCGCTGGTCTTCTTACCCGTTGGTGCCAGATAATCAAAGTTGAAGTAAATATTATAGAGTCCTGAATAGTAACTTCCATTATTCAGATCCGGCGGAACTGTTCGCTGAACAAAATTAGCTGTCGATCCACTGGAATTTCCTCCTGAATTACTGCCTCCTGAAGAACCTCCGTTTGAACCGTTATCCGGATTGGAAGGTGTATTGCTTTTTACGGTCAGGGTTCTTTTTACCAATGTTTTGGCTTTCCCTGATTTATCCTTTGCAGTTACAATATACTTATAGGTACCTGCCGGTAGTGTATTAAATGACATCGCACTGTCAATTTCAAAACCTATTTTAAAAGTCTTGGTATTTGGCTTCACTGATCTGGAGAACTTGGTTGCCCCGCCTGCATCAGTAACCTTCGCCGTTACATTCGTAATCTTATAATTGGATTTTACCGTTCCGCCTACCGTATAGAGCCCACCTGCATTTATTGCAAAATCGGAACTTGGTACCGGACTTGTAATCTTTAGGTTGGAAGTTTTAGTGACAACATTGAATGTTCTTTTCACCAAAGTTCTTGATTTCCCAGACGCATCTTTCGCCGTAACCTTGTATAAATACTTACCTTTTTTTAATCTGTCAAACTGTAAAGCATAATCAGCCGGTGAATATGCCAGATTGTATTTCTTCGTATTCGGATAAATATTACTCTTATAATACGATTTCTTACCAGAAGAATTGTATATTCCTGCGGTTATCCTTTTGATCTTATAATTTGATGAGATCCTTCCCTTTAGTGAAAAGCTGGTTCCTAACTTATGAGATACCGGATAACTATGTCCGCTAATCTTTAGTCTGGAGGCTGCCGCTGCTTCCGGCTTCATTGGTATAATCATGCCAACTACTAGACAACACATCAAAATTAAAACTTTAACCTTTTTGTTCATATAAATTCCCTTGTTTTCTTCATACTCCATTTCAAAGTTACGAGCTAATTATACACAATATATTACGACTTTTCAACCACTATTTAACATTTCTTTAAAATTTAATTAATTTCCTTCAGAAATTTGGTTATATTTTGCAGTTAAAAAACCGGATTTATTACACTTTTTATAGCTATAGCAAAAACTGTGCCAGTGTATAATTGCTTAAATCAAATCCTTTTTCTGTTAAGAAGACTCTTTCATCCTCAGTCTGCACCAGCCCTTCATTTTTCAAGCCAAGCACTGTCTTTCCATAGACAGCAGAAAATGGAGTATGGAAAGCCGTTTCGAATTCTACTGTTGAGATTCCCCCTTTCATACGCAGCCCCAGGAACATAGTTTCTTCCATTTGTTCCTGTAACGACAGCACCTCCCTTTCTTCTTTCTTGAAAATTCCCTGGTTGTACTTTGCTAAATCTACTGTATTGCGTAAACGCACATTGTCTATGAGCGATGAGGCACCTAAGCCAAATCCCAGATAATCCTGCCTCAGCCAGTAAGCCTGATTATGCCTGCATTCATATCCCGGTTTTGCATAATTAGAAATTTCATACTGTTCCAGTCCATATTCCCCAGTCAGGCGCCGTGTCTCATAGTACATCCCGCGTTCCTCTTCTTCCGACGGAAGTATGTGACAGTCTTCACCCATATCCCGAAGTTTTGCATCATCGGCATACTTCTCAAAGAACGGTGTTCCCTCTTCTATGATCAGGCTGTAAGCGGAGATATGCTCTACCTTCAGCCGCAAAATCTTTAACAGGCTTTCTTTCCAGGAATCTGCTGTCTGCCCCGGGAGAGCTGACATTAAATCCACATTAATATTAGAAAATCCTGCTTCTCTTGCCAGGTGAAAGCCTTTTAGAAAATCATCATATGTGTGAATTCTTCCAAGAAGCTTTAACTCCTTGTCGTGAACAGACTGAAGCCCCAGACTGAGACGGTTAATGCCCTGTCTCCGGTAGGTGTAAAGCTTATCTTTCGTAAGCGTTCCAGGATTTGCTTCTGTCGTAATCTCTGCATCCTCGTCCATATTGAATTTATTCTGAATTGCCTCCAGAATCCTGCCAGTCTCCTCTTCCTTTAGCACGGACGGCGTACCTCCTCCAATAAATATAGAAGTAACGTGCCATCTTTTCACGTCTTCAAACTGTTGGATTTCAGATAACAGGGATTCTGCATATTTTTTTCTTGCCTCCTCTTCAGAAGTAAAAGACAGGAAATCACAATATGCGCATTTACGAATACAAAATGGTATATGAATGTAGATGCCTAAATTTTTCGTCTGTTCCATTTTATTCATCCTCTCCGGAACAGCAATGTTGACGGGTGAACCGGCAGCACTGCTGTTCCTTATTTGGCTGTTCTTTATTTTACTTTAATTGAATTTATTTTTGATATGGTTCCATCGCTTGTTCTGGTATGGTAAGCGCGGACTTTATAATAATATACTTTCTTAGATTTTATTTTCTTAGTATCTTTATAACTTGTTTTTGCAGTTACTGCAACCTTTTTATATTTTCCTTTCTCTTTATCTGAACGGTAAACCACATATTTTTTCGCTCCGGAAATCTTATCCCAGGATATTTTGACCTGTTTCTTTTTCACGGATTTCAGCTTTATATTGGGGACAGTAAGCGCTTTTGTTTTCAGCTTTGTAACCGCTGAATATTTGCCGGAGTTTTTATTAACCGCCTGAACCTTATAATAGTATGTTTTTTTCGGAACTACTTTTGTATCTTTGTAGCTGGTCTTCTTCGTTTCAGCCTGCAGTTCATATTTCCCATTTTTCTTCACTGAACGGTAAACTTTATAGGAAACAGCATTAGCTGCCTTTTTCCATGTCAGCTTCAGGCTGGATGCCTTAATAGATGCTCCTTTTAGCTGAACCGGTTTTGCCACTGCCGGCTCCGGATTTGGCGCTGGTTCCGGTTTGGGTTCCGGCTTTGGTTCCGGTTTGGGCTCCGGCTTTGGTTCTGGTTCCGGTTCTGGTTTCGGCTCTGGTTTCGGTTCCGGTTCCGGATCGGGTTCAGGCTGTACTTGCGTCTTTTGGAATTCAGCCAATAATTTCCGGTCTGCTGATACCGTAAAATTATAAGCTGCCTCTGAAGATACTTTATTTTCGTCACTTACTTTATCTTCATACCATCCTCGAAACTCATAGCCTTCATCTGCAGCTGCCATTACCGCAACTGTACTTCCCTCCTGAACTTCAATTCCAGAAAGTTCCCCTTCTTCTGATTCGATATAAGCCCTGCCGCCTTCTGATGCCGTTACCGAGATCTGATAGCTGGGAATCACGGGTTGGGATTCCTTCGTAAAGGACTGATATTGATAGTATGTCTGGTTATTCCTATCTTTTCCACAATAAACAGCAATATTCTCTGCATTGCCGCCAATCTTCACAAAGGTATCATCAAAGCTGACCGTAACCTTGCCGTCTTTTACCTTCCCGACACCTGCATAAATTCCATTTACGGTCAGTGCTATTTCCGTGATCTCCTTTGGCACTGTAACTGTCGCTGTATTTATGTTATTTTGGGATACGTCTAATTCTCCTGTTATGCCGTCGTCCAGTCTGTTTGTATTCCAGGAATCCATCAGAGATTCTACGGTAGCGAACTGATTATCCAGCCAGAAAATTCTTGTTGTCAGAAAATTTTTCAGTTCATTAACTTGATAATCAAATCCCCCATACGGAAACCCTCCACTTCCATTCCATCTCTCTGTATTTGCCTGGGCTGCAGGGCCTAAATAACTTCTGTTTGTCTCTATGATGCCATTCGTACTGATCAGATCCCGGAGATAAGTCCCGCGTATTTCCTGATACAGTTCTCTTGCTTTTATGGCAAAGTAAGGATCCTGTATCATATATTTATACCATTGATATTTCTGCTTATCATCATTAAAATGAAGGGTTTGCCACTCTAATGGAAAATTTGTTGCACTGATATCTGATGCTGATGACCAGTCCATATCCCAGATTGGTCCCATGCTGAAAATACCATTAATGTCTTTATACATGTACGTGCTTTTCTTCATTGCATCCTCGTTCATAAATAATTCATTTACCATCCAGAATTTCACAAGGGAATCCATATCAAATAACTGCGGGTAGCTTACTTGATTCTGGCTCCAGCTACTCGAAAAGTCATAGGACTGTATCGCCCTTTCAAAAGCATTTAAATAATCACTGGCATACTGCATTAACTCTCTATTAGAATAAACATATTCTGGACTTTTGAACTTTATCAGATGCCCCAATGATGTATTGAAAGACGATTTTTCATCTTTATAAGAATCTAATTCTATTAAAAAACCACCTGACAGTTTTGGTATCTTAATTTTGTTGTAATTATCCAGATTGTAATTTTGTCCATTAAAATAAACTTGATGAGTAGTCGCCCATGTCATATCCTTAAGCATTGTATTTTCTAAATCCGCAACAAGATTTTCATCAAAATCCGACGTCTTGTCTTCTGCTATAATACCGGCAAAGTCCTCGGAAGCCTTCTCCCAATCATAAATATCCACACGGTTTCCATCCGATTTATAATCCACACGGATCTGCTCACAAAACTGGTAGATTCCGTCATATCTGCCATTCATGATCAATACCACATCCGTCGACTGCATATAGGGCATACCCAGGAATCCGGACAATTCATATGCCAGTTTATTGCGCATCAGGGCACCATCCAGGTGATTAGCAAGAAGAACCCAGTGTTTGTTCTTACCAAATCCAAACATATCTGTCTTTTTATCCAGCTTGATTTTATATGGTTTTTTATCATATCCCATCGTACTGTTGCCGCGGTATCTTATTTCGATATTACCATTATAAACAGTTGCATTCTGATTCATATATTCTTCATTCCGCTTTGTGGTCAGGGTTCCCGCAACGTAATCCTCTTTGTTTTGGATCTCCGCCTCTGTAGTTACATACATAACCGGAAGCTGGCTGCAATATAAACTGCAGGAATAACTATTTTTTCCACCCTCCGTATAGACCGTCACTTCAATAAAAGATTCCAGATCTTCTACCGATGGAATGTAGGAGTTTGTGTCATTATCGATTGCATTACCATTCACGGACCACTTATATTGGTAGTCCCCGGCTAAAGAATCCCCATGCAGCTCCACTTTCAGCGCCATACCCGGCTTCGCATATTCTGTTGTAAATCCTGCATAAACTGCAGCATTCTCAGCCTTAGCTGTCAATACAGGGACCATCATCCCCAGCAGACAAACCCCCGCTGCCATAAATATGTAAACATAAACGGCGGCAGCAAACTTCCCCAATAAATACTTCCTTAATAAATACGTTCCTTCTAAACGTCTTCTTTCTAAATTCCCTCTTTCT
This sequence comes from Robinsoniella sp. KNHs210, assembly GCF_000686105.1. Lineage (NCBI taxonomy): Bacteria > Bacillati > Bacillota > Clostridia > Lachnospirales > Lachnospiraceae > Robinsoniella > Robinsoniella sp. KNHs210. The sequence continues at coordinate 5,685,300 of NZ_JMLZ01000002.1, read as the reverse complement.
AAATACCTTCTCTCTCCCATCTCTTTTTCTCCTCTCACATTATTTTTTTCTCATTGCTTACCCCTTTTCCCCTGCATATCCAACACTCAATTTCTGCTTGGAGTATAACATTTTTCCCTATATTTTACAACGGAATCCGGCTCTATATCAGGGAAGTATAACAATGCATAAAATATAAACCAATATTTCTAAAATTCATTTAAAATGTCTTGACTTTCAAACTATTTAGAGTTATCATAGTGATATCAATTTAATATCATTTTAATCATCTGAAGGAGGATGGGATTATGGAGATCAACAAACAGAAGATAACAGAAGAGAAAAACTTAAAAGCGGCAAACGGCATGGGGATGTTATTTCTGTGCATTATCGGTCTTTTAGGAAGTGTTGCCCTATTCATTGCAGGCATGTCAGTATTTGAAGGTGCTTTACAAGGAATTTTGGCTGTATTGTCAATTATCATTTTCATTGCTGCATGTATTGGATTCGGAGGTTTGAAAGTCATTAATCCAAATGAAGCTCTGGTTCTTGCCCTTTTTGGTAACTACTACGGAACCTTAAAAAACGATGGATTTTTCTGGGTGAACCCATTTTGCTCCGCAATTAACCCAACTGTCAAAAAGTATGTAAGCGCCTCAGCCGGAAACGGTGCAGCCGTTAACATTGGAGGCGAAGGAAGCAAAAAAATATCTCTTAAGACATTGACTTTAAACAATGAAAAGCAAAAGGTGAATGACGAACTTGGTAATCCGATTGAAATCGGAACTGTAGTAATCTGGAAAGTAGAAAATGCCACAAAAGCTGTATTAAATGTAGAAAACTACAAAAAATACCTTTCTATCCAGTGTGACGCGATCACACGAAATGCAGCCAGAAGATATCCTTATGATACCAGTGAAGGCGGGGATGAAAGATCACTTCGCGGCAGCAGCCAGGAAGTCGCTGATATTATGAAAGGCGAGCTGCAGGAAAAAGTAGAGGATGCGGGAATCAGCATTATTGAAGTTCGTATTACCCATCTATCCTACGCTCCTGAGATCGCATCTGCAATGCTTCAGAGGCAGCAGGCAGCCGCTATTATCGATGCCCGTCAGAAAATCGTAGAAGGTGCTGTCAGCATGGTGGAAATGGCTTTACAGAAATTAAGCGAAAACGAGATCGTGGAATTAGACGAAGAAAGAAAAGCTGCTATGGTAAGCAATCTTCTGGTTGTACTCTGCGGTAACAAAGATGCCCAGCCCATTGTAAACAGCGGCTCACTTTATTAACACAAATACCATTATTTCTATAAAAAAAGGGAGGATGGCAGCGTTGGAGAATAAACCAAAAGATAAAAGTAAAAAACAGGTTCCCTTAAGGCTGTCTGCCAGCCTCTGGAATGACCTGGCCCAATGGGCGGAAGATGACTTCCGCTCCATTAATGGGCAAATCGAGTATTTATTGACAGAATGTGTAAAACATCACAAAAACAAGGATTCCTGAACCGGAATCCTTGTTTTATTTCAAATATAACATTCATTTAAAAATTTTAATACTCAGAGAACTAACCTGAGAAGTTCTGTATATGACTGAACAAAAATTTTACTTATCATCCAGCTTCAGTACGCTCATAAAAGCTTTCTGCGGAATCTCAACATTACCAATCTGCCTCATACGTTTCTTACCTTCCTTCTGTTTCTCAAGAAGTTTTCTCTTACGGCTGATATCACCGCCGTAACATTTTGCAAGAACGTCTTTACGCATAGCTTTTACAGTCTCCCGGGCAATGATCTTACTTCCGATTGCTGCCTGAATCGGGATTTCAAATAACTGCCTTGGAATCTCTTCTTTCAGCTTTTCACACATTTTACGCCCTCTTTCGTAAGCGGTTGCCGCATGTACGATAAAAGACAGAGCATCTACATCTTCCCGGTTAACCAGGATGTCCAGTTTCACCAGTTCCGAACGTTCATAGCCTTTCATTTCATAGTCAAATGAAGCATAGCCTCTGGAACGGGACTTCAGCGCATCGAAAAAGTCGTAGATGATTTCATTTAATGGCAGTTCATATTTTAATAATGCCCTGGTCTCTTCCATATATTCCATCCCTAAGTATACACCTCTGCGTTCCTGGCAGAGTTCCATAATCGAACCGATGAATTCCGTTGTTACCATGATCTCGGCGCTTACTACCGGTTCTTCCATATATTCGATTTCGGAAGGATCAGGAAGGTTTGACGGGTTGGTGAGTTCAATCACATCGCCATTCGTTTTATATACCTTATAGATAACACCCGGCGCCGTTGTTACCAGATCCAGGTTGTATTCCCGCTCTAAACGTTCCTGAATGATTTCCAGGTGTAATAGTCCCAAAAATCCACAGCGGAAACCAAAACCGAGAGCAATGGATGTCTCCGCTTCAAACTGCAGGGAAGCGTCATTTAACTGTAATTTCTCTAATGCATCCCGCAAATCGGGATATTTTGCTCCATCCGCAGGATACATACCGCAATATACCATAGGATTTACTTTTTTATAACCCGGAAGCGGTGCTGCACAGGGATTCTGCGCGTTGGTGATGGTATCTCCCACACGGGTGTCTTTTACATTTTTCAAGCTGGCTGTAATATAGCCAACCATTCCGGCACTTAATTCTTCACATGGTATGAATTGCCCCGCACCGAAATATCCGACCTCTACTACTTCCGCAGTTGCCTTTGTAGCCATCATAAGCATCTGGGTACCACGTTTTACCGAGCCTTCCTTGATTCTGCAAAATACGATAACTCCTTTGTAAGAATCGTAGATAGAATCAAATATCAATGCCTGCAATGATGCTTCAGGATCACCCTTAGGCGCTGGTATTTTATTTACGATCTGCTCTAAGACCTCCTCCACATTCAGCCCTGTCTTGGCTGATATCCGGGGTGCATCCTGGGCTTCAATCCCAATTACATCCTCTATCTCATTGATTACACGTTCCGGATCGGCACTTGGAAGGTCGATTTTATTGATAACCGGCATGACATCCAGGTCGTGATCCATTGCCAGATATACATTGGCAAGTGTCTGTGCCTCTATTCCCTGTGCGGCATCTACAACTAAGATTGCCCCGTCACAGGCAGCCAGGCTCCTGGAAACCTCATAGTTAAAATCCACATGCCCCGGCGTATCAATCAGGTTGAAAACATACTCTTCCCCGTCTTTCGCCTTATAGACGGTTCTTACAGCCTGTGCTTTAATGGTAATGCCCCGTTCTCTTTCTAAATCCATATTATCCAATACCTGAGCCTGCATTTCACGGCTGGTTAACAGACCCGTTTTCTCTATAATACGGTCTGCCAATGTTGATTTACCATGGTCAATATGAGCGATAATACAAAAATTCCTTATTTTGCTCTGATCTATCCCTGCCACGTCTGTTCCTCCTCAGTGGGTCGAATCGCTATCCGTCGACTTTATTTCTGCGGGCAACGAGCCTGGCGGACATGCTCGCATGTCCATCCGGCGACTGCCGCGAGGGTCAAATACTCCGCGGCTTGCGGCGGAGTATTTGACTTTCCAAGACAGTGTATCACATTTATTCCCCTCTTGTCTACTCCCCACTGAGCACCTGATGTAAAATATCTGCAAGCGGCAGCATGGCATTGCGCTCTTCCTCTACTGTGCTTAACTGGGTACCGGATTCCACAAGCAGGGTCTTGGGACGCAGATGCATGTTAAACCGGTATGCCATCAGATAATTACTTCTTGTAAAATCAGGATAATACTCCATGGCCTTTAATTTCATCTGAAATGCAAATGCCAGATTATCCGGAATATACGGATTGGGCAGATAGGTGATATCTCCATTCTGGGTTGTTCTGCTAAGTCCGTTGATAAACATGATCTGGGCGGTTTGCTTTCCGTCAATCTCGGTTACCATTTTCTTACCGTCCACTCCATCTCTATGTAAATCAATTACCACTTCGATCGACGGGTTATCCGCCAATACCTGAGATACTTCTTCAAAAGCCAGATCATATGCTTTATTCCGGTCCAGTTCTCCATCTATCAAATCATAAACCCCTGTATTATGGATAACATTATATCCATATTTATTCCGCAGGATATTGGACAGATACTCTCCGATTCCAACAATTGTGGTACTCACATCCCCCGGTATACTGTCTGCGAAAGCTTCCTGGGAATGGGTATGGTAGATTAAAATCTGTGGCTTGGAATTATCCTGTTCCAGAGTCATTTTTTCATTGATCAGATTATTTACATCCAAATGCTCCCTGTCAATCGTCGTCGTCATATCAATCGCATAGAAATTGTTTAGAACATAGTCATAATCCAGAAGTTTATCCATAGGAATCTCTGCGACGGGTGCACGCTTTATTACACCTGCATCTGCGGCAACGCTGTCGGATCCATCCTGGTTGGATTCTCCTGTCTGGCTTTGCGTCTCTCCCTTTGCACTTGCCACCTCAGATTCCATGCTGGCATCTGTTTCATTGGTATCCTCCGGTATTTCTTCTTTGGGCCTTGGCACCATATTGTCCTCTGCCGCAGCTTCCGCAGCCAGAATCATTTCGTATTCGCTTTTACTTTCAATATTCTGCTCGTATCCTTCCTGCATGTTAACATATTCATACAAAGGAAAACTTTCACTAAACAAATCAGACAACCAATGCTCCCCATTGCTTGTCTGATTTGCCGAGTAGGAAAGTCCTGGCATAAAAGTGCCCACTGACATTTCCTCAATTCCTTTGTAGATATTGGAAACTACGGATGACTTCTCAAACCATCCGTTTTCCGATGCAATCCCGATTCCTCTATATATAATGTAACCCCCCAAAACAAAAAACAGCAGCCACAATATGATTCGTATCCATTTCTCCGCATGCTTCATATTCTCACCCCATATTCTTAAATATATGAGGTGAAACTAATTTTTATGCCAACTGCAATGCAATATTTAATGCTTCTGATATGGTATATCCGATTCGTTTCACTGTTTCGTCAATATCCTTTGGTGTTACAAACATGGTATTGAGGTGGGGTGAAATCAGCTCACTGATCATCTGATGCTTCTCCATCTGATTCATTGTTCCCAGTACGCCTCCCAAATCCTGCATCTGGGGAGTGGCATCCATGGTCGCAACCAGGTTTTCCATGGTGTCATTTACAATGGTGGCCGCATCCACAACTGTTGGGACTCCAATTGCAATTACGGGAATGCCAAGAGATTCTTCGTTAATACCGCTGCGATGGTTCCCTACTCCGGAACCCGGATTAATTCCCGTATTCGTTAACTGAATTGTACGGCTGAGCCTTTTGGTGCTCCTGGCAGCCAGGGCATCAACTACAATGGCAAGATCCGGTTTGGTTTCATCCACAACACCCCGGATAATTTCTAATGTCTCCATACCGGTCTGCGCCATAACGCCCGGAACAAGACCGCTGACCTGATTTGCTTTCTCCATATCCATAGAAGCTTTACCATATTCTTTTATTACATGGCGGGTAATTTTCACATTGTTTACAACATTAGGGCCTATTGCATCGGGTGTTACTTCCCGGTTTCCAAGACCTACGATTAGGACAGACTTTTCCTCTTCTCCCATCAGCTCTTTTAAATGTTTGGCAAGTTCTTTGCTGATCTCACGATGATAATCCTCATCCGGCACAGACATATTAGGCGCTTCCAGCGTAATATACGTACCTACCGGTTTACCCATGGATTTTGCACCATTTTCTGTCTCAATTACCACTGTAGTCGTTTTGATCTCCAGTTTCTCGTCTTCCTCCTCCTCAATCCTGACACCTCTGATTTTGACGTCATCCTCTTCAAAACTCTCTTTTGCCTCTAACGCAAGGTCTGTTCGGATATTAAATTTACCCAGCATATGTTCCTCCTTCTATAGGGTGCGCTGTTATAATAGAAAAAAATCCATCGACAGACACACCGTCTCTTGTTTTTACTATTTTTTACATAATTTTGCGAATTATGTATTGACAAGTAAGATATCTTAGACTAGAATATATGAGTATGTTTACATTAGATCGTCCGTGTCCGGCTTTAATGTAACAATAGAAAATAATCATTTCAAATTAAAATATTTTGGAGGTGTACGGATTGGCTAACATTAAATCTGCAAAAAAAAGAATTTTAGTAAACAGGACAAAGGCTGAGCGCAACAAAGCGATCAAGTCTGGCGTTAAAACAGCTATTAAAAAAGTAGATGCTGCTGTTGTAGCACAGGATAAAGAAGCTGCTAAAGCTGCTTTATTATCAGCTACTGCTATCATTGATAAAGCTACTTCAAAGGGTGTTTATCATAAGAATACTTCTGCTAGAAAAGTTTCTCGTTTAGCAAAAGCAGTTAACAGTATCGCATAATTTTATACATGTTATAAGAACCTTCGGCACCGTCAACCGAAGGTTCTTTTTTTATTCTTTTTTCTTTTTCACTTTACAGCCAAGTATCACCGCATATGCCATAATTTATACGCTGTGTGGCATGATCATGTCTGAAAATGATTATGTTCTTGATTTTCAAACACGTTCAAACACTACTTCAATCTACAAAGCGTCCCCCTTACTCAGCAAAACCCCAATTTAAACTAAACTAGTGCGCAGCAGTACTAATGGCTGTATTTCACAATCAGCAGTTCTACACTCATAACATCATTCATCTGCCCTGTCTTAACCGCCTCTTCCGCCTCCACACAATCATTTACTGCCTCTTTCAGCCGATCCAGTGTAAAGGATTCAGCCTGCCGCACATAATTTCTGGCAATAAAACTCTGAAGACCTATCTTAGGTGCTAATGCCTGGGTATCAAATCCCTGATTTCGCAGTTCTTTCACCTGCATCAGCAAATTAAACTGTCTTGTAATCAGAAATAATATTCTCATAGGCGGCTCTTTTAAAGCCAACAGGTCATAATATAAATCCAGAGCCTTTTTCTGTCTCTTTTCCGCAATGGCATTAATCATGTCAAATATCTTGTTAACCGTTCTTGTAGTACATATCGTCTCAACATCCTCTGCCGTGATCACATCACGCCCCATGGTATAACAGACCAGCTTTTCCAGTTCCCTTTGAATATTCTCCATGTCTGTCCCGGTTTTCTCCATAAACAAATGCATGGTAGCCTCTGTAATATTTCTATGCTCTTTTTTCAGTGCACCAAGGATCCATCTGGTCAATGTCTTCTCGTCCTGTCTTCCAAGCTCTACTACTCTTCCTGCACTCTTAACAGCCTTATAGACCTTTCCCCGCTTATCAACCTCATTTTCCACAAATACCATACAGGTTGACTCCGGAATCTGAGGAATATACTCTGCCATCTGAACATTTGCATTTTTAAAGAAACCGCTGTTTTCAATTAATATAAACCGCTTGTCTGCAAAAAAAGGCATGGTCTCAGCCTGATCTATCACTGACCGCACATCAATGCTCTTTCCTTCATAAGAAGTAACATTCATCGTATCCCCTTCCGGTATCAGGGCATCCTTCAGTTTATTCTTATAGAGATTCTTTAAGTATGTCTCTTCACCAAAGAGAAGGTAAGCCTTCTTAAATTCTCCTTTATTTAAATCTTCCAGTAAACTTTTCATAGATATGTAACCATCCTAACTTTCATCATTTTCTTATTATAAAAGAAATGAAGATAGAATTCAACTATTCTTTCTGTTCTGACAACAGGGAATGTCTTTCCCTTACACAGCTCATAGATTGCTTCCCGAATATAGATCTCATGATCTGCATAGTCACTACAATTCTGTTTCTCTTCTCCTTAAAAGCTCCGCACGGCACGTATCCATCGTTGCATCATCTAATTTATATTTTTTCAATAATACGATACAAATCAGTAATGGAATAACCGGAATCGCAAATCGCATAATATTGATTCCCATTAGTGTTGCTGCTGACTGTGTTTCCGCCTGTGGCACATAGCCGATACATGATAAGAATAACCCGGCAAATCCACTGGCGATTGCCATACCCAGTTTTGTTACAAAAGAATTCAACGAGAAAATGACACCATCAATTCTCACATTCGTCTTCCATTCTGTATAATCACCCGCATCTGCAATCATGCTTGTCAATGTTACAGTTGGTATACTGATTACAATACCGTAAACTACCAATAAAATCATTAAAACAACTAAATTTCTTCCTAATAACAGCATTAAAATGCTTGCTATAACACCAATAATAATACTAGCAACTGTTGCTTTCATTCTGCCAAAATGTTTTGCAAATCCAACTGCAAAGAACATACCCACAACCGTTGCTCCCATCGATACGAACATCAATACTGAAATTAGATTCGGTTTTCCCAGATAATACGTCAAATAATATACATTTACAGAACTGATGATGTATGTTGTTAAGTAAGTGCAGAAACTTGCTACGAGCAATAATTGTACATGCTTATTAGCCTTCAGTATTCCAAACATTTCTTTGATTGAAGTCTTTTCCTTTGAAATATTTGTCGTTTCTTTATTTGTTGCAAATGTAATCCAAGCAAATATAATTCCTATAATTCCAAAAATTAATGCAAGTCTTGAATATCCTAATCTTGTATTTGCAAGTTCAACACCACCACCAAGTTTTGCCACTAACGGATAGGTAAATGTACCTACCAGCAGATAAGCGATAAATGTAAATGTTCTCTGTGATGTTATCAATTTGTTTCGTTCGTTTGGATCATTTGAAATAGCAGGAATCATTCCCCATAAAGGAACATCGTATGCCGTGAATGCCATCCCTGCCAATGTATATGTAACAGTGGCCCATACAATCTTCCCAGTCATACTGTCAAATGACGGGGTTGTAAATGTAAGCCAATAAAAAATGCACATAAAAACTGGAACAATCAACAGGTAAGGTCTATAGCGACCCAATTTCGTATTGGTCCGATCAACGATTGTTCCCATCATCGGATCATTTACTGCATCCCAAACTCGTGTCAACATCAATATCATTCCGGCAACGCCTGCTGAAATTCCAAACACATCCGTGAAGAACACAAGTAGAAATGTTGAAATCAATCCTCCTGCCAAATCTTTTCCCAAACTGCCCATACCATAAGTTAATACCTGATACTTTTTTATCTTATTGTTCATTGTTTTTCCCTTCCTTAATATAACTTATTTACTTTTACCTTTTTCTTTATTTCAATGGGTGTGAGATAAATTTCCCAAGGTCTAGTATTCTTTATTTCTTTACTTTATGAGCTTTTTGGATTACTATAACTATAACATGTTCCCAAAATATAATTATCAAAAATGCTTCATTTTATATAACATTTGTGCTATGGAGGAAATTATGTACGATTATTCATCTTTAGAATCTCATCAAACACAGACTGTCTATCGCTGTGCCAAAGATTTTTATACCGCATCAAACACAGCAGAAGATTCCGGCACGCTGTATTTAGAAGACTTCTGTAGTGCCGATTTTGCTATTTCCGGTTCATTTCATGTTCATCCACCTTTTTTATGTAGCCAGAATGCACGGACAAATTTATTTTACCCTGAATTCTTTGCCATTTTTGACATGGATGAAAACTATTACACCAAAAGAAAAAATGTAAATTCATACGAAATCTGCTACACGTTAGATGGCGAAGGATTTCTGGAATATAAAAACAGAAAATACATATTAAAAAAGGGGGAGGGATTTTTTATAGACTGTACTCTTCCACATCATTACAAAACACATGGGAAAAGCTGGAAAACTACTGTATTTCATTTTAACGGACCACAGGCAAATAACTTCTTTGAACACTTTATACAGAACGATAATGTGAAGTTTTCATCTGTCTCCTGTCCTAACTTTGAATTGTATCAGTCAAATATTTTAAAATCTATAAATAAAATTGTACCCTACGCTGAATATCAGACCTCCTGTCTTTTTACACTTTTGCTCACGGATCTTTTGAATTCAGATCTGTCTTTTATGGAACAGAAAAAGGTGCAGTCTGATATTATGAAAAATATTGTAGAATATATTAAAGAAAACTATGGCGAAAATATTCAATTTGAACAGCTTAGTTCTGATTTTGGTTTCAGTCGATCGCATTTTTCCAGAGAATTCAAAAGATATATGGGATTTTCACCAAAAGAATATCTGCTGCAATATAGAATTCATCAGGCAAAAATTCTATTAAACGGAACGAATCTGGCAATCAGTGAAATCGGTTATCGTGTTGGTTTTCATGACGAATCACATTTTATTCAGATTTTCAAACAAAAAGAGGGGATAACCCCTCTTAAATTCAGAAATAACTATTTGATATAAAAACTAATTGATATAATAACTATTGGTATGCGCAGGAAAAATTATGCTTACCTGCTGACACTCCACAAACGCTGCCATCCGGCATATAAATCTGCGCAGTTTCCGGTACTTCTACATGAAGAAGAAATCTATCCGATTCAATTTTCCATGAAGATACCACTTTTCCCTTGCATGTCTGGATACTGGCATTTGCAAACTGCAGACTGCCTCCCGGAAGTGGCTTAATTTTAATTAGTTCAAATCCCGGCTTTAATGGTTTAATTCCTGCTACTGTATTAAATAACCACGCTACGACACTACCCGGTGCATAATGATTCATGGAATCTCTCGGTACATTTTTTTCATCTTTTCCGATCCAGTTTTCCCATATCGTTGTTGCGCCTTTTGTAACTGCGTACAGCCAACCCGGTTGTTTTGTATTTTCCAGCATTTTGTATGCAGTCTCTATATACCCGTATTCTGTCAAAATAGGAAGTATGCTTGCCGTCGTCAGAAAGCCTGTTCCGATTTTGTATTCATTTGCAATTATTTTTTTATTTAGATCTTTTACGATGGTTCTTTTTTCACTTTCTGTCACAAGATCCAATGCAACCGGTCTTACAAAACGGCACTGTCTATCAGATACTACATGCCCATTCTTCAGAAATTCTTTTTGATAAGCCTCACATATATTTCTATATAGCTCATCATATTTTCTCTCGTCATCTTCTTTATGAAGTATGCCTGCAATCTTCGACAATATTTTCGCTGAATATCCAAAATATGCCGTTGCAACCTCTTCATCCGGATGTTCAATTGCAGTCTTCACATCCTCAATCATAACACTTCCCGGTTCAAGCCATTCTCCAAAATGAAATCCTGTGTCGATGATAAATTTGCGATGTCTTTCGGTTCTATTTTTATTAGCATCATGAATTTCAAGCGCTCTCTTTTGGTTAAAGTCCACTAAGCATCTGATGGAATCATAATACTTTTCCAAAATCTCTTTTTCACCATAAAACTGATATAAAGTCCAAGGTAATGTGTAGATGACATCCTGCCAGCCTGCTGAGCCATACGCCTCATCCATTAATCCAAAGTCCGGAACCATATATGAGACAGCGCCATCTTCTCTTTGCTCCAGCCTCACGTCTTCTAGCCATTTCAGTATAAATTTCTTCGGATCAGATAAATAACACGCACTTTCTCCAAATATAGAAATGTCTCCGGTCCATCCGGTTCTCTCTCTCGTAGGACAATCTGTTGGAATATCAACAAAATTGCTCCTTTGACTCCATTTTACATTTTCTACCAGTCTATTAATCCATTCATTTGAACATTCAAATTCACCATTCACACGAATATCTGAATAAACTGCAATCGCTTCAAAATTTTCGGCCTTTACTTCTTCCGGCCAATTTTCAAGCTTTACGTATTGAAAACCACAATGTGCAAATGTAGGCTTATATTCCTGATATCCTTCTTTTAATTTATAATCAATCATTTGTCCAAAAGGCTGGTCCATTTCATCTGACCCTTCCGGCTCAAGATTTTTTAATGTGAAATTGCCATTTTCATCAAGCGTCTCTCCATGAACCAAACGTACCTTATGATTTTCAGGTCCTTTCACCTTGAATTTTACATATCCTGAAAGATTTTGTCCAAAGTCCAAAATCGTATTTCCATCCGGTGTCTGAATAACTGTCGGCCAAAAATGTTCCTGTTCCAACACAGGTTCACCTTCGGACGGAACTAATTCTCCGGTGTATTCTCCACTACAGACTCCATGCCATAAGCTGTCATCATAATCTATATCTTTCCAATTATGCATTTCCCGTGTTGCATCATATTCCTCACCTGTTTTCAGATCGTTTTTACGAATCGGACCATCCTGCGTTGCTTTCCAACTACAGTCTGACTTTATTTCCTGTTTTGTTCCATCCTTATACTCAATCTGCAGAAAACAGAAAAATTTAATTTTTTTGCCATAATAGTAGATCTTCTCTGCCAAACCCACGCGACCTCGATACCAGCCATCTCCTATTTCTGCACAAATCACATTTTTACCTAATTGTAGCTGCTCCGTCACATCATACTTTTGATATTGCAATCTTTTTGAGTAATCTGTCAGTCCGGGCAGCAATATCTGATCGTCTACTTCTTTTCCGTTCAAGAATGCCTTATACACTCCACAAGCGGTTGTATACAGCACTGCTTTTTGCACACTCTTCTCTAACATAAAACATTTTCGTACATAAGAAGCATTTTGCCGCTCTTCTGTAGAAATCAACAGTTCTGGTTCCAGAAACATCTTATTCCATGATTTCATAAATATTTTCCCTTCATTTTTATTTCAATCCTGAAGGCTCATTTTGTAAATTTATCCACCCATTTGATTGCATTATACAATATTTTCACGAAGCATACTGTTTCATTTTCGCCTATTTTTATAACTTTTGTGCTTTTATTTTGGACCATTCCATCCTTAACTGCCTGTTCCTTTCTGTCAGGGATGTCGTCCTGCGCATGGTTTTCACACTTAACATGTCCGAAAACTTTACCACCGGCTTTATTTGCGTCCTCCTTACCTTTGGGCGGGATTTGGAACGTGAAAAAGAGCAGGGGAATTTCCCCTACCCTTGCAATGCTTCCTTTTTCAGTTCCCTTTTCCGCTTCGTCATTAATCCTCCGATGCGTCCGGTTTCTTTTGCTGATAAGGTCTTCCACCCGGATTCTAATACCTTATCCAATAATCCAAGTTCCTCTGCAATTTCATATTTTAATTCTTCCTCTGGCGTCAAGTTATCTAACTCAATTGGTTTTTCTTTTTTCTTTGACATAAATTAAGCCATACCCCTTTCTGTTTTATCAGGAGTATGGCCTGTTTCATTACTTTTATTCAATTCTTTTCATTAACTTTTTAATATTCATCCGGTATAATAATGGCTGCAACAATGTAAATTATAATTCCTGTAGTTGTACATCCAAGCAATACCATCAGCAAACGGATGATTGTAGGATCTACTTTAAAATATTCTCCGATTCCGCCACATACGCCGCAAATCCAACGATTACCTTTTGATTTATATAATTTTCTGGGTTCCATACTGAATTCCTCCTTATATTAACAATATTTATTATTATGCGCTAATCTGTTCTTTCATATATTAATAATTAACCTCTATGCTTCCAACACCACATTCAATCTTCATTTCTTTATCTGCGCCATTGTCAATCTTTTTATCATTGTCTAATGTGGAATAGCTTTCACCATCTATATTGACATTACCAATGCCACAGTCAATATCATAATCAAAATCTTCTGCTTTTCCGGTCAGGTTCATACTGATTCTGCCTACACCGCAATTCAGATCGGCATCACCTGTTATTGTCCCGTCTAATGACATACTGCCAACTCCACAGTCAATGGAAACTTTTTTACCTTCAAAATCAGATACCTCTAAACGTCCAACTCCCACTTCAAAATCCGCTTCCTTGAATACACTCTTATTGGGAATCCGAAGCGTCACTTCTGCCGTCTCGAAATTTGCCCCTATGTTAAAGGAATGATTACTTTCTTCCTTAATTACCAGCGTGCTTCCTTCTTTTTTACACTGAAACCCTTCCGGCACGTTTCTGGCTTCTAACTGGAATTCATCTCCATCATATGATTCTACTACCATATCCACAACGCCGATGTCAATCTTAAGTTTATCGATATCCCGAAAAGTTTCGTCCATATCCTTTACTTTCTGATTGCCTTTATCGCCCCAGAAAAAATTATGATTTGAAGAATTCCATCCCCATCCGTATTTAGAAGGAAAAGATACATTGCTCAGATCACTGAAACTTACTCCCAGGCTTACTGCCACGATGCAAAATGCCAGGCCCAGTGCTGCTAATACTCCGCTGATAATTAAGCAGACCTTTGTAAATGTTTTCATAATTAACCTCTCCTCCTTCTAAATAATCTGCCGCAGAGACTTGTTATTCCACGAAGCATCCAGGGTACCACTCTTCCAACTACCCAGAAAGCCAGCAGCAGTAAAAGCAATCCAACTGCCAGAGCAAGTAATCCGAGTCCGCCAAGCAGAAAACCGATAGGCGGCGCTACAAACATTTTTGCAATACCAACTCCCACTAATACCACACCGGTTACAAAACATGCGAAAGTTCCAGCAATTACTGCTACACCTACACCAAACAGAACTCCTAAAATTCCCATTACCAGTCCAAACCCTGCTGCCAGAATCGGTATCCCAACCGGCACTGCAAATATACAAAGCAGCACAATCAATATAATCTTACCTGTACCAAATCCTTTTTGCTCTTTTCCGCGTTCATCCTCATATCCGTAGCCCTGTGTACTTCCACCATAGGACTGGCGGTCATAACTCTGTCTGTTATATCCTGTTCCATTCTGAGAATTGCTGCTCTGATATCCGCCGCTGTTCTGATAACTGCTGCCACTCTGATATCCGTTACTGCTCTGATATCCGCTATCTCCGGACTGGGTTTCCTGCTCATCTTTTTGATATCCGCCTCTGGGTTCCGGCACCTTATTATTTTCACGAAAACGGTCATCCTGATAGCCGCTTTCCGTGTATTCACCTGCTTCATCATCTGATCCGTTTAACCCGTCTTTAATCATTGCCGCTACCTTTTCCGGACTGCCCAGAGTAGCAATTACATTTACTTCTTCCGACTCTCCTGCATCCTCAAAATAATCCTGGTAATACGCAAGAGCCTCTTCTCTCTCACTGTCAGGTACATCCTGCAGCAAGTATTCTAATTGTTTCATATACTCTTCGCGATTCATTCCTATGCCCTCCCTGTAAATATCTTCGTAATATTTGAAGAATATTGCTTCCATTCTGTCTTATACAGATTCAGCTGTACGGTACCTTTTTCTGTGATTTTGTAATACCGTCTGTTTCTTCCTCCGCATTCCATATCATATACTTCCAGACAATCATCTTTTTGCAGTCGTCTAAGTACCGGGTATAAAGTTGATTCCGAAACATCCAGAGCACTTCGCACATCCTGGGTAATTCGGTATCCATATGTTCCTTCCGGTTCCTTTGATACAACAGCAAGTACGATTGCATCCAGCAGGGCCGCGCCTGTGTTAAATACCATGCCATCAACTCCTTCGTTGTTATTTGATAAACAATACTATTTAAGTTCTTATATTATTTTTATCTCAATACTATATGGTGTATAGTATTGCTTTGTGACTATATTATATGACATATAATATTGGTTTGTCAATAGAAAATATAAAAATATTTTTAATCAAAAAGTGACGCAAAAAAAGAGACACAGTTATAGTTATACTGTATCTCATTTTTTCTGCCGCTTTCCTTTCACCATTGTATCCACGCTATCAATAATACATTACCGAATACACAGAGCGTCACTCATCACACATCTTCTGCTTTTTGTAAATGTCCTAGCAGATGTAAGCCCTTCTCCAGTTCTGCTGCAGATAGTAAATGTTGTAAAACCTTCACTTTCAAATCCTAATCCTGCATAAGAAGGTGCATTTTTTACAAAAATCGCCGTATCAATTGTCTTGCCAAACTTTGTAAGATTATGAATATTAGTAGAGTGCATATGTGCAGAATGTTTATTCCCACGCTCCAGAACAACTGCCATTTCAATTCCTTCCTCTACATTTTTCACGCGTACAATTCCCAGGATTGGCATCATCAGCTCTTCATATATCAGGGGATTTTCTTTATCTCCTTCAAATATAATACATCGAATGTTGTCCTCTGCCTTTACACCTATTTTTTCTAAAAGAGTCTTAGCACTTTTGCCTACACATTGACGGTTTAATGTCTTTCGCCCATCTATTTCAACAAAAACCTCATCTATTAACTTCCTGACTTCAAAATCAGTTGCAAAATAACATCCTTCTTTTTTCATATAAAATATTAACTCATCCGCTATTTCGTCAACTGCCACTACCTCTTTTTCTGTAAAACAGGGAAGATTATTGTCAAAAGTACAACCATTTACAATATCTTTTGCCGCTTTTTTGATATCTGCCGTTTCATCCACCAATACCGGTGGATTTCCCGCCCCTGCTCCCATGGCACGCTTACCAGAGGTTAAAACAGCCGTAACTACTCCCGGACCTCCTGTAGCAACCAAAAGAGAAATATCTTTATGCAAAAAAATTTTTTGACTCGTTTCTAATGTCGGTACTTTTAACGCTGTTGCTATATGATCTGGTCCTCCAATTTCGACACTGGCTCTATTGACCATATCAACTGCCAGATTTGATACATTTTTGGCTGCAGGATGTGTACAAAAAACAACCGTATTACCTGCTGCCAACATTCCTATCGTATTACATATAACTGTTTCAGAAGGATTCGTGCTTGGACACACTGCTCCAATTACACCAAATGGCCCCTGCTCAACCAATGTAAGCCCCCTGTCTCCTGTCCATGCTGTTGTCTTTAAATCTTCTGTTCCAGGAGTTTTGTCTGCTACAAGATCATGTTTTTTTATCTTATCAGGTACATTTCCCATACCGGTTTCTTCCACCGCTGCCTCTGCAAATAACTTTGCATTTTCCTTTGTTTTTTTTCTGATATTGCAGATAATTTTCTCTCTAAAATCCAATGTCATGTCCCGGACTATTTTTTGTGTCTGCTTTGCGTTTTCAATAGCCTCTTCCACCTCTTCATATATTCCATGAAGTTTGGCTCCCTCATGATATACTGATTGCTCAGCTTCTATTTCTTTGATTACCTGCTCTACGATTTTATTGATTGATAAAGAATCCATAGACATTTTTCTCTCCTTTCTTCCCGACAAAAACTATATTTTTTCTAAAAATCTCCCATGGATATCAAAATCTTCATAGCATTTTCTTCTTTAATAGCCAAAAATCCCTTTTCAACATCTGCCAACGGATATACTCTTGACACATATTTTTCAAGATTAAGCATCCCATCAGATACATATTTGAGAATCTGCCTCATATAATCCGCCGTAGTGGCATGTACTCCATGTACGGAAAGTTCTTTATAATGTATCAGATTACTGTCCAGAAAACCTTTACCATCTCCTGCAATTCCTCCAAACAGACTTATCCTTCCCATTTTAGATGCAATTTGCAATGCTTCTGTATGAACAGCAGCAACTGATAAAGCTGTAATTACAACGTTTGCTCCCCTTCCTTCTGTTAAACGCATTACCTCTTTTACCGTATCCTGGGATTTTGGATTAATCATGGTAATTTGCGGCAGCATTTCTTTGACGATCCTTGCCCTTTCTTCAGCAATTTCCACCATAATAATATTCTTTACCCCTTTGATCCGGGCAAGTTCAGCATGGATACAGCCAATAAAACCACTTCCATAAATTACCATATAATCTTCTTCTTTTACATTTAAATAATTTTGGGCATTAAGAGCACATGCAGCGGGTTCTGTTAATACTGCTGAAAAATCAGTTACATTATATGGTATACGTACAGTATTCATCATACGTATCGCTTGTCCTGGTATTTCCATTTTTTCTGTAAATGCTCCCTCAAGCTGAAACCCTAACGTCATTAAAGAATCACACATATTCGTATGCCCTGTCTTGCAAGGCCAGCATTCTCCACAACCAATTGCAGGCGCCACTGTCACACGTTCTCCAACCCTTAACCCATTTTGCCGGGCATACTTACCCGCATGAGAAATGATTCCAACTGCCTCATGCCCTAATACCCTTGGAGGGCGAATCTTATCATTTCCTTTTGTATACGTCCTGTAGTCCGTGCCACAAATTGCAGCATATTTTATTTCCAGAATAGCATTATCTTCTGTTGGTACAGGTTCTGGCATTTCTTTTACTAGCATTTTTCTATTCTTGTCCATTACATATGCCTTCATTACTTTTCTCCGCCTTTCTATCTAAACGATCAAGAAGTTCATTCAATCTTATGCCATTATTAGGCACAAACTGCTTCCAATACGCCAGCGTCTCCATAAGCTTCTCAATAATATCTTCTCTGTATTCAGTATTTCCAGCAAAGATTTCAAAAGCCAGGTATATCTTGTTACATTTGTCCGGCATCCCCCCATCTAAAGCCTTTTCATAGGATTTTGCAATAGAACGCAATAATTTTTCTCCTTCTATTATCCCCTTTTTATTATTCTTATCTGTAAACGCAGTATGGGATGCCTCAATACCATCTGTCTGCTGCAAATGTATAATGGGGGAATAGCACCCCATTTCTTCTAACCACCGATAAGGATTCCAATCTGCTTCCCCGTCAGAAAAAAGATAAGGGTAACGTCTCATATCTTCTGCCATCAGACACAATGTCTTTTCAGAAACATCCTTATTTTTAACAGCATTTTTCCAAAGTTCCAACGTGTGTACCGCACCAAGCCACCAATTATGTTCCTTTTGCATCACGCCTGGATTTCGTATGCTTTCTGCCAGCTCTTCTTTTAAAGGCATTTGGAACTTCTTTTGCCCAATCATATGTCCCACATCTATCGTAAGGTAAACTGGACTATTCCCCCCCTTGGCACAATCAATTAGAAATCTTTTTGCGCCTGCGATCGTCCAGGGTGGTTGATGCGGTGCATACATTGCCTCGATGCAAAAATATATTCCATTATCTTCTGCACATCTTCCAATTTCCCGAAGCCTCTTTATTATTTTTTTTCTATATATTTTATATTGATCCGGATCCTGCAGGATATTATCCGGTATTGCAAAAAAAGACATTCCCATATGGGATCCTCGTTTTCCCAATCTACGAATTGCTTTTTTCACCCATTCCTCCATAAGGTAGTCTGCCATTTGATCATTTGGATGTCCCAGACCGGCAGTCCGATATGTCTGATATCCGGTGAAAAAAGTATCCACCTTTATCGTTGAACATTTTTCTTGTTCCTCTAACTCCTCAAACCACTGGTCAAGATACCAGTCAGGTGAATATAAAAAATCTATTTCATTATCAAAACTAGCTTGTACACTTGTAAACCCCATATTTTGAATTAGGGGAACCCATTCCTTAGGGGACACCCACCTCTTTATGGCGAAGCAATTATCTAATGTCAGATAAACTTTTGGATACTCCATTCGGCACCTCCTGGCTCTACTCTGTGGAAATTTTCTGGACTTTCTTGTGCTCTCTTAAAATAGTAATTGCAGATGGCAATGCAATCGCTACAACTACAACAATACCGCTCACTGCCTCCTGCCAATAAATATTCACGCCAAATAATACAATAATATTAGAAATAACACAGATAATCGCTGCTCCTAAAAATGATCCGATAGGGTTCCCTACACCGCCTGTCAGCAATACACCTCCGATAACGCAGGCCGCAATAGAATTCATCGGCCAGTTTGTACCGATTGTCGCCTGAGCAGAGCCTAAACGTGCTACATAAAGCATTCCTGCAATTGATGATAAAAAGCCAACTATAGCATACGTCAAAATACGGATTCTATTTACTTTTATCCCCATAATGCATGCTGCTTCACGACTGTTTCCGATAGCATAAATATAACGTCCTGTTCTGGTTCGTGACACAAATAAAACAACACAGCACAGAATTATGATTGCAATGATAAATGGGATTGGCATTCCAAAGATATTGTTCTGTCCGATAAACAGAATTTCCTGAGGTATTTTTGTAACGGCCTGTCCTCTTGTGATTACCATCGTAATACCTCCGTATACTCCCTGCATACCAATTGTTGCAACCATTGCATTAATTTTCAGCTTTGAAATTAACATTCCATTCACACAGCCTAATAAAATACCGCTTACAATCCCTATTAAAAAGGCCAGTATTGGATTAACAGATGCCTGCGTCATCAACAGCCCACCCAAAATGCCCGACAATGTAGCTATCTTACCAACCGAAAGATCCAACTCTCCAAGCAGCAACAGCAACGATTGTCCGGTAGCAATTATACCAATAAATGCTATATCTCTCATCAGAGACTGCAAATTAAATATTGTTATAAAATAAGGTGAAAAAACAGCCGCTATTATAACCAAAAGAACCAGTACCACTCCGGTGAGAACTACACTATTCTTTGTTATACCGGAAAATAATTTTTTTAAAGACTTGCGTTTTATATTAACCATAGCCTCTTTCTCCTCTCGTATCACACTCTTAGCCTAAACCTAAAATAGCACTTAAAATTTCCTGATCATCTGCATTTTTCTCATGCTCTCCTACCTTTTTTCCATTATATAAAGATATAATACGGTTGGAACATTTTTTAATTTCATTCATTTCAGAGGAAATCAAAATAATACCAACACCCTTTTTCTCCGCAATCTCTTTCATCAATCGGTAAATTTCTGCCTTTGTCCCAACATCAATTCCCTTTGTGGGCTCATCAAAGATTAAAATTTTAGGCTCACAGCACATAGCGCGTCCGATTATGACTTTTTGCTGATTCCCTCCTGATAAGAATTTTATTTTTTTATTAAGATCTGATGTTTTTACATCATATGTATCTACAATATTTTCTGCAAGTTGCCTTTCTTTACTTTTCGAAATTCCAAATTTGCCACATAAATTTTTTAGAAAATTGATAGAAGCATTTTCCTGCACACTTAAATCCTGCAATATTCCCTGGCTTCTCCTTTCTTCCGGGAGATAAAACATACCATTTAAAACAGAAAAACTTGTGTCCCCAAGCTTCCATTTCTTCCCTTCCACCAAAACCTCACCACCATAAGACGGAAGATAGCCAAAAACAGCTTGCATCAGTTCACTTCTTCCAGCTCCAACAAGGCCGGTAAATCCTAATATTTCGCCTCTGTGTAGTTGGAAACTGATATCCTGGAAACATTCTCCTGACAAATGCTTTGCTTCCAACAAAATTTCCGATGTAACATTTTTTGAATAGAACAACTCCTTATCATCTACTGCATGTCCAGTCATTTCTGTTACAGTTCTTTCAATATTGATCTCCTTTATATCTACCATACCAGTATTTTTTCCATTTCTGAAAATCGTTATCACATCTCCAATTTCAAAAACTTCTTCTAATTTATGTGAAATGAATACAATACACTTGTTTTCCTTCTTCAATTGTTTTATGATTTCAAACAGTTTCACAGTATCTTCTGCTGTGAGGCTGGTCGTCGGTTCATCAAGCATGAGGATATTATATCCTTCAAATACCGTCGCCCTGGCAATCTGTAAGAGCTGTTGTTGCGATACCGGAATATTACTTACTTTTTCTTCCGGGTTAGCACTGATACTAAATCTTTCTAATATATGTTTGGAACGCTGATTCAGTTTTTTCTGTGATATCATTCCAGATATATTGGATCTTGAAAATGGCATAAACAGATTCTCCGCTACAGTCAAGTGTGGAAACAAGTCAATTTCCTGAGGCACATATGCCACTTTTTCAAATAACTTTTTATTTTCTCCTGCTTCCTTGTCATGTATAATAATTTCTCCTGCTTCCGGAATATAAACTCCTGTCAAACATTTAATCAAAGTACTTTTACCCGCCCCATTTTCACCGCATATACAATGGATTTGTCCGCTTTCCAATGTAATATTAACTGAATCTAATGCTACCACTCCTGGAAACACTTTTGTAATATTGCGTGCTGTCAATAATTTCATAGGCTATCTTTTGCCTCCTTTTCATTTCAGCCGGCCACTTAAAGCGACCGGCTGCAATTCACAAGAAAAACATTGTAACTTGGCATCCTCAAAAATCTTCTCAAACAAATGAATACTTCTATCTTTATTACTTCACTACAGCATTTTTTGCAATATCAATCCACTCATCTACATTGTCTTTGTCAATATACAGGATACCCGTATCTACAAAGGCAGGTAAATCCTCTCCTATATACGCCTGTAAGAGCATCATTACGCTCATACTTCCCTGCATCTGAGGAATTGTTGAATAAGAACAGGTTATGATACCCTCTTTTACATACTCTAGAATCTGCATCAGGTTTTCTGCTCCAACAAATGTAATCTCACCTTGCTTTCCAGCTTCCTTAATTGCAGCTGCAATACCAATAGGACCGGACGCATCTACACATAAATATCCGTCCAGATCAGGATTTGCCGCAATCGTAGCCGCTGCCTGCTGCTGTGCAATTTCAATATTATCCTGGGAAATCCCTCCATCAATTATCTCGATGTCAGGGTAATCCACTAAAACTTTCTTAAAAGTCTCATACCTCTCACTGTGATTTGGTGCTGTTGTAACCCCATGCATCAACGCCACTTTCCCCTTTTCTTTTAACAATTCCACAAGTTTTTTTGCTTCCAATTCTGCCTGTTCCGCAAAGTCATTTCCTATAGCCGTCAGACCAGAACCCTCAACAGCCGCATCAAAGAGAACTACCGGAATTCCCTGAGACTTAATTTCTTCAATAATCTGTTTGCTTCCCTCATAATCAATAGGGTCGATGGCAATACCATCCGGTTTTGTAGCCGCTACCTGCTCTAAAACAGAATTTTGTTCTGTAATCTCAGCAGTACTGGGAGCACGGTAATCTATTGTTATTTTAATTCCTAATTTATCAGACATTGCCTGGGCTTCCTGTTTCGCCCCATAATTTACTGCTTCAAACCATTCATGGACAATTTTAGGAATAATTACAAATGTAAGTTCTTTTCCCGTGTCTGATACCGCACTTTCTTCATCACTGCTACTTTTCGTACCCTCCTGCTCCTTTGGTGCTGATTGATTAGTCGAATTGCTGCACGCTGCCAAACCCAAAATCATAAAACATGACATTAAAACCGCCAATACCTTCTTCATTCTTTTTCCTCCTAAGTATGCTTACTTTTTATAGATTCCTATTTACAAGAAAATGAAACTATTTGGGCGCTGCATTTTATCTTTTATATTCTATTTTTTTGTTTGGAAGATTTTCTTTGGTATTTTATATACTTAAGCTTGAATCATGGTACATTCTACCATTCATGACCGTAATCATTTTTAAACCGCTTATTTTCCAGTGCAATCATTTTTTCAGGTATCAATTGTATCTGTATATCTGCACCTTTTAAAGCTAAGTAGCATAATGCAGATTTTTCAACAACCTGACAGCAGACAAGGGCTTCTTCTAAATTTTCTCCGCAGCAAACAGGTGCATGATTGCGAAGCATTACTGCATTTTTATGTCCTAAATATTTTGCTGCAGCAGCCCCAAGCCTTTCATGTTCACCGGCACGGATATACTCTGGTGTTATTGGTATAGAACCGCCTATCAATTGTGTCATCTCTTCCGTAAATGCAGGAATTTCTGCATCAACTGCACACATAGCAGAAGCATATTTCGGATGGTAATGGACAATTGCTTTAACATCAGGTCTGGCCCTGTAAATCAGCCTATGTACTTCTCGTTCCGTTGTCGGACTTCGAAAACCCTCTAAAATATTTCCTTCTAAATCAATCATTACCATATCTTCTACCGTCATCTTCCGGTAATCTATCCGGCTGGGTGTAAGAATAATTCCTTCTTCAACTCTGACGCTGATGTTACCCCAGGTTCCTACCACCAGTTCTTTATCCTGAAGCCATAAACACGCATCAATAATCTGCTGCTTAATTTCCTTATAGCTCATGTTTTTTCCTCCTTATGAAAATTATTTTTCAATGAATTTTACACATCCACATCTTTTAAAAACCTGCTTCTCATATCCCACCATTCCATGTTAAGTTCATATCCTTTTTTATATAATTCATAAAGTTTATAATATTTTTGATGGTTTTCCGGATTGCTGCGGAATCTCTTTTTTTCATGAACTGTTATACGGACAGCATCTTTATAATCTTTGTAAATCCCTAAAGCGACACCTGCATTCATTGCCGCACCTTTTGCACCTAATTCCGATCCTTCATTCACAACTACATCTGTATTCATTGCATCAGCAAAAATCTGCATCCACACATCGCTCTTTGCCCCGCCGCCACTTACACAGATTTCTTTTAATTTACCCGGAACACTTTTATAACAGTCAACCATCGCCATAGCAATGCCTTCATATATGGAACGCAGCATATCCTCTATTCTTGTCTTGTATGATATCCCCATAAACGAACCCTTTATATTATCTTTAAAAAATGGTGCTCTCTCTCCTCCCGCCATAATGTAAGGATGATATACGATTCCGTTTGAACCTATCGGTACTTTTTCTATCAACTCAGAGCAATATAGATATAAATCCTTATTTTCTGAAATTGCCTTAATTCGGATTTCTTCACCCATATTTTTTAAAAACCACTCTAAATTAGGAGCTCCCCCCAGTGAAGAAACCAATCTTATCCACCTGTCTGGCAAACAATGGGAAATAGTCATACCCGCCATATATGGCTCCGGTCTGGGCTCATTCATGACAACAGAATGTATGGCAGCAGTCCCAATTACTGTAACAGCCTGACCATCCTCAACGGCTCCACTTGCAAGTGCACATGCCGGTATATCCATCGGCCCTCCTAAAACAATAACACTGTCTGTTAATCCAAGTTCTTCTGCTAATGAAATATCAATAGATGAACAATTATCCTTTGTAGAATAAACATATGGAAACTTCTCTTTATATTTTTCTAAACCAAAAAGTTCAAAAAGTTTATCATCATACTTCTTTGTTCTGACATTTAACATAGGTATAGACATATCCGTATCATCTGTTGATATTTTTCCTGTAAATTTATAAAACAGCCAATCTTTCAAATGGAAAAAAACCATAGCCCTATCTAACATCTGCGGCATATGCTTTTCCATCCAGCGTATTTCCGCACAGATTGCCGATCCAAACACAGCTGTCCCACAAATTTCGAAAGCCTTTTCTAATACCCCCTCTTTCCGCCATTTTCTGATTTCCTCATCCGTGCGTCCATCACAGAAACATATACCCGGACGAATAGGACAGCCTTCCTTGTCCACCATCCAAAGCCCATCTCCCTGAGCTGTTATACCAATTCCCAATATATGCTCCGCACTTACCTTTGTAAGCACATCTTTCAGGCACAGCAGACACTTATCCCAAATCACATCCATATCCTGTTCATACCAATTCTCATATGGTGTTATTCCATCTAACGTTTCTCTTTTTACAAATAACTCTCTTCCCAAAAGATCAAAAACAACTGCCTTAATCCCGGACGTACCCGAATCAATACCGATTAAATACCCATCCTGATTCATTTCTATCCCCCTTTGTTATGTTAACTATTTTTGTTAATTTGTTATTTTTTGTTAATTTATGTTATTTTAACATGTTAATTACCTCATGTCAATACTCTTCCATAATTTTCCATACTGAAATTACTCTAGTTATCTCTATTATGTTTCTTATATCATTTTGTTAATTTGATATATTTTTATGTTATTTTACTCATTGACTAATTTAAAAATATTTGTTATGATCTTTATAAAATAACAATAGATGCCAAATGCATTAATAAGATAAAAGAGGTGTTAAACATGTCTGCAAAAACAGAAAGAAGTACAAAAATAATAGATATTCTAGAAAAAAGATCTCCCTGTACAACAAAAGAGCTGGCTGCTGCATTAGATGTTTCAGAGATGACGATACGACGTGACGTAGCAGAGCTTTCAAAAAAAAATATAATAACAACCTACTATGGTGGAATATCACTGAACAAGTATGGTGAATCACTCCCAACCGATAACATTCCTCCTAAAAAAGATTATTCATTCGAAACAGAACGTGACAGTCACTGCGAAGAGAAGATGAAAATTGCTCAATTTGCAAGCACTATGGTTGAACCTTTTGACTCCATTGCCATTGATAACGGAACCACCTGCTGCAATATTCTAAATTATATTGATGAAGATACCTCCTGTATTATCTACACCTATTCTCTCGAGGTTATGAATCGGGTCATACAAATGAATAACGAAAAATTAAGGCTATTCATCTTTGGCGGATACTATCATAAATATATTAAAATTTTTGAATATAATGAAATTTTAGATACCATAAAGAAAATGCATATTAATAAATTATTCCTTGGAACGGTAGGGGTAAGTACCACTTATGGGCTTTCATGTTCACAACCTTATGAAATTGCTATAAGAAAGGCTTTAATTGAAATCAGTGATAAAGTAATTCTTTTGGCTGATTCTTCAAAGATAGGAAAATCCTGGTTTGACCATTATGCCGACTTAAATGATATAGACATTTTTATAACAGACTCTGGAATTACCCCAGAACAGAAAAAGGAATTTGAATCAAAAAATATAATTTTACACATTGTTTAAAGTTTTATTTTTAACCTAAAAAAGGAATCGGGAGATAATAAACATTACTCCAGCTTTCCTTTTTTCAAAAAATCATATCTGATAATACTAATTAATATTGATAAGATAATCAATAACTGGTTCATGACTCCTCCCACAGAATGATAGTAACCGTCATAAATCAGCCACCCTATGCTTGAAGGCAATGTCAAAAAACGCACCTTTTTGGCATCTTTGAGACCATAAGAAACCGTTGTAATTATTTTTCCCGCTATTGCAAGTATACTTAAAGGCGAATTCCACGTTAATATTCCCGTAACAAACATAATTACTGAAAAAAATACCATCCAGCCATAGGTATTTTTGTTTTTCTTTTGGCAATTGATATAAATCAGATTTCGAAAACAGCTGATAATATTCATAACAGCTCCCGTCACTGCTCCTAGCAAAAGATATTGCACTGAAAATATGAAATCATTCAAAAGCTTTAATTTTACAATATTTTTACTCTTATTGCACTGAAATGAACACACACCAAAGACAAGGCCAAAAATCCCCAATGCCTGAACAAAAAATGTATATACCTGATTATCTATAATTATAATACACCTCCACTTCAGAGCCTGTCAGAAAGCAATTTTTAAACACGCTATAGAACTATAGTATAAATAAAATAACACCCATCTGCAACATTGGTGGGAAATATGAAACATTTTCATGATAACAGGGATAAATGCGCAGAAATGTGCAGGAAGGAGTTTATATGTATCAGGAAGAACGCATTCAGGAATTACTTAAATTAATCGAGTCGGAGGGTTATATTACGGTGAAATACCTTGCGCAAAAGCTGCACATCAGTACATCCAGTGTACGTCGGGATCTGCAAAAACTTGAGGAATCCGGTTTGGTATATCGCAGTTATGGAGGCGTACAATCACTAAATGATACAAACAACGTCCCCAACTTTACAGTTCGGATCAAAGAAAACAAAATTCAAAAACAGCAAATTGCCAGAAAGGGGATAGAATTAATTCGTGAGAATGATGTAATTTTTATAGATAGTTCCAGTACCTGCTTCTATCTTACTGAATATGTGAAATATTTTAAACACCTGACCATTTTTTCGAATAATCTGGAAGTACTCACCTTTGCCTCCCAGAACCATCTTTCTGCATATAGCACGGGCGGATTGCTTTCTCCTGAAAACCCATCAGCATTAATAGGTTCTTATGTAGAACATTTATTAAATAACATTCATGTAGATCTTTTTTTCTTTTCTTCACAGGCTTTATCAAACGATGGTATTATCAGCGACTGCCACGCAGAAGAAAATCATGTACGGTCTATTATGCTTAAACATTCTTCCCGTAGTGTATTCCTCTGCGATAGCAGTAAAATAAATAGAACCTCAGCATTCCAGTTATGTTATCTGGATGAGATTGAGTATATTATTTGTGATAAAGACCCTTCAAATTCTTTAAACCTGACACTAAACCACACTAAAATTCTCCTCTGTTAAGATCTATTTACTTGTAATACTCCCAATATTCTTAATCAAAACCGAAATACTCCCATCCGGATTTGTAATAAACTCAACAGCATTTTTATTATTATACTCTTCCATTGGAATCTTAATTTCAATCCCGGTATCGGTCATGAGATGCTGCTTTCCAAATTTTTTAGTAGTATTTGGATTTTGGGGAGCAACCGGTTCGCTGGTTAGATTATACTTCTCCATCTTTTCCTGCACTTCTTCTTTTAATTCGGCTTTCTCCTTAAAAATCTTATCCATTACCACCGGAATATCCAGGCTGCCTTTTTCCGCCAGTTCCTGGTTGATGATACTCTTTGTCTCCATCTGGACTTCAAATTGTTCGGATTCATTGTAATATTTCTTCTGAACATCCTCAACCACCCTTGCCACTATCGCCAGCTTAGTTTTGGAAGATAATGTTCCTTTACACCCCAGAAACAAAGAAGAAAAATAATTGGTTTTCACTCCATTAACGTCGTATTTCTTTTCAATTAAAGAAATAGCAAAGTCCTCCATATTGATGACTGCTGCTTCTGTGAGCTTTTGTGTTTCGCCCGGAAGAATTGCCTTTTGTTTGATAATATCATTATTATTACCCCAGGGATCTTCGTTTGTCATATGGGTATAAGAGGTTTTATAATTCATTTTCAACAGCGCCAGATATGGGTGCTGCTCTATTGTATATGTAACCACCATCAAGTCAGCTGGTGGAATTTCAATATTCTGATTCATAATCGTATATAAAAGCTTTCCGATCTCCTGGGAGATTAAGACGAATTTCTCGTCGTCCCATTCTTTTAAAAGTTCATATACTTTTGATTCATCTTTCATAAAACTACAGTTTTTAATTTCATCTCCGGTTATAATACGATGGATATGGCTTCTCAAAAAATCACCCAGATCGGATCCATGATCCAGTACTGCATCTGATAAAACCGGCATTCCAATGGTAGAATCCATAATATGAACAATCGCATTCGTTATCCGGATATCTTCTTTTTCCATAATACACTCCTGTTTTTTATTTCGATAATAGCTTTATGACTTACGGGATTTACGATAGCAGAAAGCACTGATTAAGGCACCAAGTACCACACCCCCGAGAATCATAACTGCACAATGAAGGAAAAAAGTATCCGGTAAAATTGTAATTACCGGATCTTTAACCGGATCGAATATCCAATAGTCATTGTAAAAAAAGATGTGGTGAAACGTCACAAAGGCCTTATCCCAATTTGCCGCAATAAATATTCCAAGTACAGCCGGCACCGCAACTGTAAGGATTCCGGCAATTTTCAGGAAACCGAATTCTTTTCTTTTACGTTTCCATATAGTGCCGGCAATTCCCAAAATCAGGGTTACGATCCCGATAACTTCAAAAGCTACGAAGATTCGTTTTACTTCTACAAAATGAATCCTTCCGGGTTCAGACATTGCCAGGGTTGGGAAATTCAGCTCACTTTTTCCAGGCAGGACATTATAATCGATCAATGCATCGTAATTTTCCTTTATTTCCTCTTTTGGTAAGCCTGACATCTCGCTGATATTCAGATGGTCAATGTCAAAATAATACAATGGCCTGAAATTCAATGTCAGTATTACCGAACAAGAGATAATAAATAACATATAAATCAATGCCAGCACCCAGTTGCTTACGGTTTTTTTCATATTATCTTCTTTCCTCCAGCACGCGTTTTTCTATATCAAATCGTGTCTGAAAATGCAGCACTATCCTGCAAAATAAGCTTTGATAATCTCCAGTGTCTGTTCTAACTCAGGCTTTGTATGAGCCGCTGATAAAAACATTGCTTCAAACTGTGAAGGTGCAAGATAAATCCCATGCCCCATCATATATTTACAATAACGGGCAAATTCTGCCGTATCCGATGTTTTAGCAGAAGCATAATTATCTACCGGATTCTCTGTAAAAAATACACATCCAAGCGAACCTACGTGATTGATCGTACAGTTTGCATTGGTTTCTTTTAATATATTGTCAATTTCTGCATAGAACCAATCACCCATGGCATTTAAATTCGTATAAATTTCCGGATGATCCTTTAAGATGTGAAGCTGTGCCAGTCCTGCTGCCATTGCCACCGGATTTCCGCTCAATGTTCCCGCCTGATAGACAGCTCCTACAGGTGAAACCATTTCCATAATTTCTTTTCTTCCGCCATATGCTCCAACCGGCATACCGGCACCTATGATTTTTCCAAATGTTGTCAGATCCGGCTTTACCCCGAAGAATCCCTGTGCCCCATCCAGCGCAAGACGGAAACCGGTGATGACTTCATCAAAAATCAAAAGGCTGCCATATTTATCACACAGTTCGCGAAGGCCTTTAAGAAATCCTTCTGATGGGGGTACAACGCCCATATTGGCTCCTACCGGTTCCACAATGATAGCAGCAATATCTTTACCCATCTCCTGGAATAAAGCTTTTACGCTTTCCAAATCATTATAAATTGCAGAAAGAGTATCTTCCGTGCAACCTGCTGGAACACCCGCACTGTCCGGAACACCGCTTGTCATGACCCCGGATCCTGCTTTTACCAGCATAGCATCAGAATGTCCATGATAGCATCCCGTAAACTTTACAATTTTATTTCGGCCGGTGTATCCTCTTGCTGTACGAACTGCACTCATTACGGCTTCTGTCCCCGAGTTTACCATACGCACCATTTCAATCGAAGGCACAATCTCGCAGATCAGTTCTGCCATTTCTACTTCCTTGCGGGTTGCAGCGCCAAAACTCAAACCATCCTTACAGGCATCCAGAACACTTTTCAGAATTTCCGGGTGATTATGTCCTAGGATCATTGGTCCCCAGGAACAAACGTAATCCAGATACTTGTTGCCATCCACATCTGTCATATATGCACCGTCTGCACGCTCAATAAATCGTGGTGCCTCCCCGATAGAACCGAATGCCCGCACAGGGCTGTTCACTCCGCCCGGAATAAAATTTACGGCTTCATTAAAAAGAGATTCTGATTTTGTCATTAGCCTATTCTCCCTTCATCCATCATTTTCGCCAGTTCCTTAGCAAAATATGTAATATAAATATCACTTCCTGCACGATACGCGCTGACTGCCATCTCCTGGATAATCTTTTCTTCATCGATAAATCCCATTTTAGCAGCAGCCTTTACCATTGCATACTCCCCGCTGACACTGTAACTTGCTACCGGTACATTCACTATTTTAGAAACTTCCGATATCATGTCCAGATAAGACATTGCAGGTTTTACCATAATAATATCCGCACCTTCCTCTATATCCAGAAGCGCTTCCTTGATTCCTTCTTTCCGGTTATGGAAATCCATCTGGTATGTTTTGCGGTCACCAAAAGATGGAGCAGAACCGGCTGCATCCCGGAACGGCCCATAAAATGCAGAGGCATACTTTACCGCATATGACATTATGGGGGTATTCAGGTGCCCGGCTCGATCCAGCATTTCACGTATGGCACGCACCCTTCCATCCATCATGTCTGAAGGCGCTACCATATCGGCTCCTGCTTCAACATGGGACAGCGCTGTATCTGCCAAAAGCTTAAGCGTTGCATCGTTATCCACATCCTGCCCCCGGAGAACACCGCAGTGGCCATGGGAAGTATATTCACACATACAGACATCTGTGATCAGATACATATCCGGAAAGTTTTTCCTGGCTTCCCGCAGCGCCTTCTGCACAATCCCATTTTCATCATAGGCTCCACTTCCCACTTCATCTTTTTCATCCGGGATGCCAAAAAACATCACACTTTTTACCCCGGCATTATTCAATCGTTCCAGTTGAAAATTCATACGGTCCACACTATAGCGATACTGTCCTTCCATGGAGGGAATTTCTTCTTCTATCTGTTCCCCTTCCCGTATAAAGATCGGATAAACCAAGGATGATTTATCCATCCTGGTTTCGCGCACCATCTTTCTTAATACTTCATTTCCTCTGATTCTTCTTGGCCTGATTAACATATCCATTTTATAATCTCTTCTTTCTGATTTATAAATATTGATGCAATACGGTATTTTTTAAACACGCTCTGTCGAACAAAGCTCTTCCAGACACTCCACTACACTGTCCATTGTTGCCATTCTGGCTACTGCAGTCTGCATCCCAAGTTCAGCTGCAGCTGCCGCGGTCTGCTTTCCAATACATACTGCCTTTACCTTGGTGTAATCGATATTTTTGACCGCCTGAGAAAATCCTCTGACCGTTGACGCACTGGTGAAGACTGCATAGTCTATATTACCCTGCTTAAATTCTTTTTGTTCATCGATCAGTTCCTGGGTTTCATAAACCGTGTCATAGGTTGCCACATCCTGAATCTGAACTCCCTTTACCGTTTTTAACTCAGCCAGTAATTCCTGACTGCCCATTCTGGCTCTTGGTATCAGAATTTTCTCTGTTCCGGTACATTCTTTTGCCAAGGCAGCTCCCAGCGTTTTTCCATCATAGATTTCCGGCATGAGGTCTGCATAAAAGCCCCGGTCTTCAAGTGCTTTTCCGGTTCCCTGCCCGATAACTGCAATTTTCGTCTCTGCCAGACTTCGGATATCTATCTTTTCTTCCTTTAATTTGTCAAAAAACACCTGTACTCCGGTAGGACTGGTAAAAACCACCCATTGATACTGCTTCATGTCCCGAAGACATTTTTTCAGTTTCTCATTTGTACGGACAGGTTCCGTGCGTATAGCAGGAAGTTCTAATACCTCTGCTCCTTTTTTACGAAGTTTCTCGCTCATAACAGACATTAACTGCTTTGGCCTCGTTACCAGAATCTTATTGCCTGCCAGCGGAAGATCTTCGAACCAGGAAAATTCGTCTGCCAATGCACATACTTTGCCTACTACTATAATTGCAGGCGTTTCGATTCCCTGAAGCTCTACTTCTTTCTCCAAATCAGATACCGTAGCTACAATCCGTTTTTGTCTGGCAGTAGTTCCCTTTTGTAAAATAGCCGCCGGCATATCCCCATTCATTCCGGCATCCATAAGCCCCCGGCAAATATCTCCCAGAGAACTTACTCCCATGAGAAATACTAAAGTTCCCCTGGTTCTTACCAGTGCTTCAAAGTCTATATCATATGGCTGCCCCTGTCGTTTATGACCTGTAATAATATGTAACGAGGAACAAAAATCTCTATGGGTTACTGGAATTCCATTATATGCAGGAACCGACAATGCACTTGTAACACCAGGAACCACTTCATATGGAATGCCATTCTTTTTCAGCAATTCCAGTTCTTCTCCGCCCCGTCCAAATAAAAAGGGATCTCCCCCCTTCAGTCGTACAACCTTTTTTCCGCCTAATGCCTCTTTTACCAAAACCTGATTTATTTCTTCCTGAGGCATGGTATGACGATTTGCACGTTTACCAACGTCGATCAGTTTTGCAGATGAGGGTATCATCCCCAGCACGCCCTGTCCAACCAGTGCATCGTATACGACTACCTCCGCCTCTTCTAATACCCGTTTTCCTTTTATTGTAAATAATCCCGGGTCGGATGGCCCTGCGCCAACCAGCCAAACTTTTCCTGCCATATCAGTTGCCTTCCTTTCTGTATTGCTCCCGCAATTCCCTTGCCAAAGCTGCTCCCGCTTTCGCGGCATTTGAGACAGTCTCTACTTTGCTGCCCTTGATATAAGTATTTGATTCTTCATCATAATAAAGCCCTGTCAGGGTAATTTTTCCTTCTTTTACAACTGCATGTGCTGCTACCGGAGAACTGCATCCCCCGTTTAATTCTCTTACAAAAGCCCGTTCTGCCTCTGCTGCGTAACCGGCTTGTTCATCTGCATAATCTTTTAAAAATCCGTAGTCTTCTCCGGCTCTTCCCTGAATTGCCAGGATCCCCTGACCTGCTGCAGGCATCATCTCCTCCGGCTCAAAATACCGGCTGATACGCTCTTCCAATCCCAGCCTCTTAAGACCGGCTGCTGCCAGAAGAAGTGCACTGTATTCTCCATCATCCAGTTTTTTCAGGCGCGTCAGAACATTCCCGCGTACGGTCTTAAACTGCGCATTTGGAAATATTTCTTTCATCTGCAGGATTCTGCGCAGGCTGGAACATCCTATCGGAAGAGAAGAATCCCACTGCGCAGCGCCTTTTGGCAGTACCAGCACATCTCTTGGATCTTCCCTTTTCGAATAAGCTACGATTGGCAGTTCATCCGGCACTTCCATCGGCATGTCTTTTAAACTGTGAACAGACATATCACTTCTTCGATCCAAAAGCGCTTTGTCCAGTTCTTTTACGAATAAACCTTTGCCGCCGATTTTATCCAGGGTTTTATCCAGAATAATATCCCCCGTGGTCTTCATCGTCAGCATTTCCACTTCTATTTCCGGATGGTTATTTTTGATATGCTCCATAACCATCTCCGTCTGTATTACAGCAAGCCTGCTCTCCCTGCTGCCGATACATATACTTCTGCCCATATTACTTTCCCCTCTAGCTTTCATATACTTTATTTAATCCTTCCACGCATTCCCGGAAGGTTTCTTTACTGACTTCATCCCGCAGTCCGAACATCATTTTATTCACCACTTTCCCTGCCGCAGACTCAATGCTTTCCTGTAAACTAGTCTGAATATCCCGCTCCACCGGCAGATCTTTTAAAATCTTCTGGATGCGTAGCTTCAAATCAATTACGGCACTGTTCCTGATATCCTGAATTTTGGGAATCATGTCCCTGCATTCATACCATTCAAAAAATTCATTGATCTGACCCTGCAGAATCATTCTGGCATCTTCGATATTCTTTTTTAATTTCTCATTCTGCATATCTATATGAAAATAATCAATATCATATAACTTTATATGGGGAAGCTCTCTGGCTGACGGCTCAATATCCCTTGGTACTGCCAGATCAATCAGCACCATATCATGACAGACGTCCGCCTCCCTGACACAATGTTCTTTTAGTGTATAGTTAGGACTTGCTGTTGCGCTGACGACATAGTCACACTCTCCAAACAGGGACATACGTTCTCCGTAATCAATTCTCCTGCAGCCATGTGGAATTTCTACGATACCGCTGCGATACTGCCTTACGGTAACCGTTACATCAGCACCTTCCTGACACATTACCGTGGCCGTCAGCTTTCCCATCTCGCCATTCCCAATGACCATGCATTTCTTACCACGAAATGTATATCCTTCCTTTTTCAATACTTCTATCGCCTGATGAATCACGGATTGGTTAGCAGTAGACATCGTCACATTGGTCTTCACCTTTTTTGCTGCTGTAACCGCCATGCGGAACAATATTTCAAGGACATTATCGGTGGCATAGTGTTCTCTGGCAAAAGAAAGCGCATCCTTTACCTGGGTTATGATCTGGTCTTCGCCTAAAATTTTGGATTTCAGCCCGCAGGATACCTCGAACAAATGCCGTACCGCCTCCTCTTCCCGACGCTCCACAAAGTATTCCCGGTACAACTCCTTAGGCACCTGGCGTATCTCACACAAAATCTCATACAAAGAACCTTTAAAATCTTCCAGGCAGCTCACCCATAATTCCATTCGGTTACAGGTAGAAATAATAATACTCCCCTGTATGCCTTCAATTTTTTTCAGTTCCCCGAAAGCCTGGGCGGTACTCTTTTTTGTAAAAGAAAAAATTGTCCGTACATCCAATACTGCCCTGCTGTGGTCAATACCTATCATCTGAATCCCCATAAAACATTCCTCAACATTCTTTTTCTTAAGTCTTTCATACTAATTTTCTAACAATTTGTAATTGAATAGTAACAATCTTTAATCATCATAGCACAACATTTTACAAAATCAAACAATAAATTTAAAAATATACAATCCATTCCGTACCTTTTTCTATATAAAACAGGATACAAAATCCCGTAAAATTCCTCATGGATAAATAGCCGTACAGGAAAACCGGTACGGCCACTTTTTCTTAACCGCCTATCATAAAAATGATAAGCATTTGATTCATCGCTTGTCCCTCCCTTCTGACTTTCAAAATACAGCGGTTATATTTAAGAAAAGCACATCCTGATTTATGAATTAACATACATGCATACAAATATTGTTTTAGAATTGAATTCAATTTTGGCAAATTGGAAATATTCGTAGAGAAATCTACTTGATTTATGATCTTTGACTGCCCTGTGGGCAGGTGATTCGTGGTGTAGGATATGGTTTCTTTCCGCTTGCAGCTTATTATATCACATATTTTTCATAATTGCAATAGTTTTATTTTTATATATCTCATATTGCATATTTATTGTTTGTTCTGCGGTATGTTGCTTTAAGCAGACATATATCCGATAAATAACCATACAACAAAAAGTGGCAGACATTTACTGCGCAGCTTCATCGTATTTTTTCTTCATTTTACTGGCTTTATCTGCCGGAAAAGTCAAGATATTTTATTGACTTTTATAACTGTACATGGTAAAATTTTGTCATAATTGAATATCGACAGGTGCTGCTTTATAAGCAGAGAATAGGAAAGTCGGGTGAAATGCCCGCACGGTCGCGCCGCTGTATAGGAATAGTATTCGTTCATAATGTCACTGTTAGAGAATGGGAAGACGAACTGATATGTTAACGCCTGAGTCAGAAGACCTGCCTGCGATAAGAGATTTACACATAGTTACGAACGATGGCTAGGTGTGCCCAGATTATTTTGTCGATGTCCATAGATATCTATGCCCGTCTTCAAGATTTTCTGACCATACGCCTATCTTCTAAACTAATTTGAAGATCAGGCGATTTTTTTATGTAGGAGGAAAGAAGAATGAGTTTGAAACAAAGAAAACTGGTTGTTTTAGCCGGCGCATTTGCATTAGCTTTTGGTATTGCTCCTGTTGCTAATGCAATGCACATTATGGAGGGGTACCTCGCACCTACATACTGTATTATCTGGGGTGTGTTATGTGTTCCTTTTTTAGTAGCAGGATTTTTTTCCATTAAAAAAACCCTTGCTGAACACCGCAAAGTGTTAGTAATCCTTGCGATTGCAGGCGCATTTGCATTTGTATTATCATCTTTAAAGATTCCATCCGTAACAGGAAGCAGTTCTCATCCAACCGGAACAGGACTGGGAGCTATCTTATTTGGACCAAGCGCTATGAGTATCATTGGTATCATCGTCTTATTATTCCAGGCGATTCTGCTGGCACATGGCGGCCTTACCACATTAGGCGCCAATACTTTTTCTATGGCAATCGCAGGTCCTTTCCTGGCATTTGGTATCTACAAACTGTGCCGGAAGTTTAACGTAAATAAATTGGTATCCGTATTCCTGGCAGCATGCCTTGGAGATTTATTTACTTATATGATTACATCCTTCCAGCTGGCAATTGCGTACCCTTCGGAGGTTGGCGGATTTATGGCTTCCCTTACGAAGTTCATGGGTATTTTCGCTGTTACTCAGGTTCCACTTGCTATTATCGAAGGTATTATTACAGCTGTCGTTATGATTGGTCTGGAATCTTATGCCAAATCTGAATTAACAGATCTTGGTTATTTCAAAGGAGGTGTGGTTAATGGGCGGTAAAGGAAAAACAGTCATTATCCTGCTTTTAATCTGTGTATTGATCGCCGTAGTACCTCTGGCATTAAATAAGGACTCAGAATTCGGCGGTGCTGATGGCGCTGCTGAAGAAGCAATCACTCAGATTGACCCTAATTATCAGCCTTGGGCATCTCCTCTTTTAGAGCCACCGGGCGGAGAAACAGAAAGTCTTCTCTTCTGTCTGCAGGCTGCTCTTGGCGCAGGTGTATTCGGTTATTGCATCGGTATGCTGCGTGAACGCACAAAGCATGCCAAAAAAGAAGAAGAGAGCAAAGGAACTTTGAGTAAAGCAAAAAAGGCCAAAGCTTAAATTACTGGGTTCTCCTAAATACTACATATTGGGAAGGTTAATAAAATGATTATCATCGATAAGCTATGTTATACTTCAAAATTAAGGTACACAAATGCTTCAGTTAAAACAGCTCTTGCAATAATTACACTTCTGTTTTGTGTAATAGATCGTTCGATTGCACTTTCTGTCTGCATTTTATTTGCAATGGGATATCTCACCATACACGTTGGCGGGATATCCCCTTCCCATTATATCAGGCTGATGCGAATACCGCTTATCTTTTTATTTTTAAGCACCATCGCCATTATTATCAACTTTTCAAAAACCCCACTCTCAGCATTTGCTATTCCGGTGGGGAATATCTTTATCACAAGCAGCCGGTCTTCCCTGCTATTTGCGACACAGTTGATTCTTACTGCTTTGGCAAGTGTTTCCTGTTTGTATTTTTTATCCCTTTCCACACCCATTACAGACATTCTGACGGTTTTTCGTAAAATCCATTGTCCTGAACTATTAATAGAGCTGATGCTGCTCATTTACCGGTTTATTTTCGTATTATTAGATATCGCCGACTCCCTGACCTGTGCACAGCGCTCCCGTCTTGGAAATGTAAATTTAAAAACATCCTGCAGATCTATGGGCAACCTGATCTCAGCATTATTTATCCGTGCTTTCAAAAAATCTTCCTTTTTATTTGATGCAATGGAGTCCCGCTGTTATGACGGTACAATCCATGTACTGGAAGAAAATTATCCTGCAAAGAAAAAACATATTATTTATTTGATCGTATTTGAACTGACTTTGATTATCATATCCGTGATACTGCGTATCTGCGGATTACATATATAGAGGAGAAAACTTATGAATGATATTATCCTTAAAGCTGAAAACGTATGTTATGCCTATGAAGATGGCAATCAGGCATTGAAAGGAATCAACCTAGAAATTCGAAAAGGAAGAAAAATCGCATTTATGGGGGCAAATGGTTCCGGTAAATCCACTTTTTTTCTGTGTCTGAACGGCATACACCGCCCGCAAAGCGGAACAATGTACTTCTATGGATCGCCCTATGACTACAGCCGCAAAGGTCTGTTAAGTCTTCGAAGTAAGGTAGGCATCGTATTTCAGGATCCGGATAATCAGCTGTTCTCCGCCAGCGTATACCAGGAAATTTCTTTTGGCATCCTTAATCTAGGTGTTGATGAGCAAACCGCTAAAAAAGAAGTGGAAGAAGTTATTGACCACCTTGAGATCACCCCTTTTCGCAGCAAGCCTACCCATGCGTTAAGTGGCGGACAGAAAAAACAGGTTTCGATTGCAGACATTCTGGTTATGCACCCGGATGTTATTATATTTGACGAACCGGCTGCTGCACTTGACCCCAAACATACGACTCTGGTTAACCAGATCATCGATAAATTAACCAATCAGGGAATTACGGTCATTATTTCCACCCACGATGTGGATTTTGCACTAAAATGGGCTGATGACGTGGTGTTGTTTAAAGATGGTACTGTTTATATGGAAGGCGCTCCGGAAGAAGTCTTCGTCAATAAATCCATCCTTCACCAGACGAATCTGGAACAGCCGGCTGCAATTCAGCTATTTGAAAGCCTATGTAAGAAGGGAGTTCTTCTCCCCTCTCTCCCACTGCCAAAAAGCCTATCCACACTGGAAGGCTATATTGAAAAAATAAGTACAAAACCACACTATGGAGGAACGAAATTGGAAGACACGAACAAAAAACAGGCAATTCTGGTAGTTAGCTTCGGAACCAGCTATGATGAAACCAGGAAAGTAACCATTGATGCTATTGAAAATTCTATCCAGGCTGCTTTTCCGGAATTTAAAATTTACCGTGCCTGGACAAGTAAAATGATTTTAGCGAAGATTAAAAAAAGGGATGGCATCCACATCAACAATGTAAAAGAAGCCATGGAACAGATGAAAGCAGACGGGATTACCGATGTTGTCGTTCAGCCCACTCATGTAATCAACGGAATTGAAAATGATCTGATGCAGGAAGATGCTCTGTCTTACCAGGAATCATTTCATTCCATACGGTTTGGGAATCCGCTTCTTACTACGGAAGAAGATAATCAGACTGTGATACAGGCGATTGCAGGTGAATTCTCTTCTCTTTCCGAAGATGAAGTACTGGTTATGATGGGACACGGAACAACACATTATGC
Organism: Robinsoniella sp. KNHs210; assembly: GCF_000686105.1. Lineage (NCBI taxonomy): Bacteria > Bacillati > Bacillota > Clostridia > Lachnospirales > Lachnospiraceae > Robinsoniella > Robinsoniella sp. KNHs210. The sequence goes on along the minus strand of NZ_JMLZ01000002.1, from coordinate 5,645,227 downwards.
CAATGCTATCTATGCCGCTCTGGATTATGCATTTAAGGATTATGGACATCAAAATATATACCTGGGTACTGTGGAAGCCTATCCTTCCATGTCTTCTATCTTAAAAATGATTGCGGCAAAGAGACCGAAAAAAGTTGTTTTGGCACCATTCATGATCGTGGCAGGTGATCATGCAAGAAATGATATGGCAGGAGATGATCCTGAATCCTGGTACTGCCAGTTAAAAGAAGCCGGCTATACCGTTGAATGTGTATTAAAAGGCCTGGGCGAATATGCAAGTATCCGGGATTTATTTATCAATCATATTATGATGACTTTAAATGAAAAATAGACAAGGTACAATTTGGGTTTAGCTAGGAAAGGGACGCTTTGTAAATGATGGGTAGTGTACAGAAAGATGGGTGTGGGAAACTGGCATGCCACAACCCCGGGGTCCCATCATACTGAGAAAACCAGCTTTGTATCAACGAATGCTATCTCGGAAAGAGAAGGGGGCGGACCAGGACATTGGTTTGGGAGGCGTATAGCAGAGCTGAGCATTTACTTACCTTCCCGGTGTGCTTTTTGGCGGATACAATCCGATGGGAGAAGTACTGCATTGCAAAATGCAGTACTTCTCCCATCGGATTGTAAGCGGGCAGTGAGCTGCAAAATGCATCAGGATTTCGGAGCGAATGCCCGCGTGCCGCCAAAAAGTGCTCCGGGAAGGTTAGGAAATGCCAGTTCTGCGGTAAGCCTTCCAAACCAATGTCCTGGTCCGTCCCCTTCTCTTTCCGTACACTACCTACATCTACAAAGCGTCCCCTTCTCAGCTAAACCCCAACATTGCTTTCTTATCTAAAGGATGTTTTAATTCCCCAGAATTCAGGAGAATTAAAACATCCTTTGTTTATCATTTAGATAGGTACAAATAACAGGGCGGATGCTAAAATTTATATTCCAGACCCTTGTATTCATTGTGCTGCGGTGCTATAATATACATATCCCCCCATAGGGGATATGTATAGAAAGGATGTGCCGATTATGAAAAAAAAAAAATTAAAAAACATATTGCTGTATTAAGCGCAATTGCTGCGGCTGTTCTTTATTCCATAAGTTCTCCGATTTCTAAACTTCTGTTATCAGAAATACCGCCTGCACTCATGGCATCCCTGCTCTATCTGGGCGCCGGGATTGGTATGGCATCCATTAACCTGATTCAGAAAAAGGTTGTTCCCATATCGAAAGACACGCCCTTTATAAAACGGGATTTTCCTTATATTGCAGGTATGATTTTATTAGATATTGCGGCTCCATTTTTATTAATGACGGGGTTGTCGAAAGCCTCCGCCGCCAATGTATCTCTTTTAAATAATTTTGAGATTGTAGCCACTTCCCTGATCGCTTTTACCTTATTCCGGGAAAAAATCACAGGTCGCCTCTGGTTCGGTATCGGATTGATTACTCTCTCCAGCCTGATTTTATCTCTTCCTGAACCGGGAAGCCTTTCTTTCTCCTATAGCTCTCTTTTTGTACTGGGAGCGTGTGTATGCTGGGGATTTGAAAATAATTGTACCCGTATGCTTTCGAAAAACAGCCCACTGAAAGTTGTAATCCTCAAAGGTTTTGGTTCCGGTACAGGTTCGTTACTGCTTTCTTTTCTGCTTCATGAAAATGGTATCCCTGCCCTTTATATTTTCTTCACCCTAATTTTAGGTTTTGTGTCATATGGCTTAAGTATATTCTGCTATGTATATGCCCAAAGAAGCCTGGGAGCGGCAAAAACCAGCGCATATTACTCTATTTCGCCATTTATCGGAGTATTCCTTTCATTGATCATTTTCCGGGAAGTTCCCCATCTGAGCTTTGTATTGGCTTTCCTGGTTATGGCTGCCGGTACATACTATACTTCTACCGATGCAAAAGAAAGCCGTTTCCGGAAGTTCTCGCTCCACAGCATTTCTGTGAAGTAAGAACTTCGATCTGTTTTTATTCCTGTTTACCTAATACTTTATCTACTATTCCATCTAACATCAGATCCTGTCCCCTGGTATCTAAGACGTAGCTTGCCAGGTACTGGTTGTCGGTTATAATACCATCCACTCCCATATCTACATATTTTCGAATAGATTTTTCGTTATTTAGCGTCCATACATAGATTGGCTTTCCAGAGTCTTTTAAACGGTTGATCAGACTTCTTGTTACAAACGTTGCTTCCAGACTGAATACATCTGCTTCCTTTATATTTTCAATTTTTCCATAAGCAACTGCAGATATGGAACCTGTTTTTATTTCCGGTGCAATCTCTTTTACTTTTTTCAGTATTTTTCGGTCCATGGAGACTATCATACATTGCTCCTGATACTGGTATTGCCGGATGAGGTTAACCGTACTCTGTTCCAGATTTTGTTCATGTCCCGAACTTTTCAGTTCAATCATTAACTTAATTTTGGTTCCCGCTTCCTGTATCATTTCTTCTAGAGTGGGGATTTTTTCTCCTTTATAGCGGTAGGCAGTACGGATTCCTGCATCATACTGCCTGACTTCATCCAGATTGACTTCCCATACATTTTTCTTAACGCCGGTTGTACGTTCAAAATTAGAATCATGCATAATTACTAACTCTCCGTCTTTCGTTTCCTGGACATCAATCTCAGCATAATCTGCCTTACTATCGATGGATTCTCTCAGCGCAGCAAGGGTATTTTCCGGAGCAAACATAGCCCCCCCACGATGGGCAACTATGTCAACATGTGCCTTATCATCCCGGAGCATGGCAACGCTTACCGCATATGGTGTGTTATCAATGTACATTCCCAGAATCAGAAATACCATGACAAGAATGACTACCTTTTTTAACAGCCTCTGTAAAATATGTTTGTCATCTTTACTGCGCTCAACAGGCTCGCACTCACTTAGCTCATAATAATACACGGATATAAAGCCCAGATTACAGACAGCCAGGCCAATGGTGCTAAGAACAATTCCAAGTCCGCTCCAAACTGTTAAATTAAACCAGAAATAATCTCTTGCTTCTAACCCGGTGTGGAAGAACCTGGCAGCCGCCAAAAGGATTGCAATTACAGCTGCCGCTACAATAATTTCGAAGGCAATGTAAAGTATATTCCAAATAATAAACGAAAAGATTGGGCGTATAAATTTTTTCCTTGTTTTTCGAACGCTTTCTTTGCATCCGCCAAAGAAACTTTTATTTTCAAGTACAACCTCGTGCAGGCTGAATATCAGCCTAAATACAATTATCACCACAACCAGCATGACGATCAGAAATACAACATTTAATACTTTATTTTCCAAAATGAAATCCAGAATAAACCCCGGTATCTCAAATCCCTGAAAAGGCCCCGATGTAAAAGGGATTCCCGCAAGGGGCATAAACAATATTACAAATACCAGCAATGGAAGGTTGAAAGGTTTAAAGACTACAAACGCCTTTTTCATTGACTGAAAAAGCAGTCCCCGCACTTTGACCGGATCATCTCTTCTGCTGTGTTCAAAATAAATGATAATTCCTGTTATTTCCATATATATAAAGAATGCAAGTAAAAACAGCAAAAACAGAAGTCCTAATATAAGGATTGGAGCTGAAAACAGACGTCCTACATTATCCATGGTAATATAATATAAATTCGCCCGGGACATGAGTTCTTCTAACCCATCCTGGAGAATAACCAGCCCTGTCATCCAAATCATTTTATAAATCGCCTCAAATAGCAGCAATGTTGTCCAATCCCAGCGTATTAGTTGTATTATTTTTTTAAACTTTTGAATCATAAGAGCTCCTATCCACCAGAACATTTTAAAATATGTTTCCCATAATATCATAATTTGTCATTTTCGCAAAGGACATAAAAATAACTGGCATACCCGATAATCAAAGTACACCAGTTAGTATTCCATTTTTATGGACATAAACACCTGCTAAATGAAAGTTATTATATATTTTTACGCTTCACCTGATCTGTTAAACTGTATTGCATTTACTAATACTGCACCTAAGATTAAACCGCCTCTTACAATATACTGGATATATTCACTTACGTTCATAAGAGTCATTCCATTTAATAAGATTCCAAGAAAAATGATACCCACAAAGGTTCCTCTTACCTTGCCGATTCCTCCATTCATGCTGGCTCCGCCAATGATTACGGATGCAATGACATCCATCTCCCATCCTTTTCCAAAGTTATGTGCCGCTGACATTACCTGGGAAGAACACATAATTCCGCCCAGCGCCGCCAATACCTGTACTCCGACCATTACGAGAATTTTCACTTTTTTTACATTGATGCCTGAAAGTCTTGCTGATTCCGGATTCCCGCCAACCGCATATACAGACCTACCAAATGTGGTATAAGACATAATGATATGTACAACAATAAATATGAAAATCAAAATGATTGCCGGTACCGGCACAGGACCTATTGATCCGGCTCCTAAAACATTATACCACGCCGGAAGAGACGTTAATGGAAAACCTTTTGACAGAAGCGCTGCAACTCCGTACAGGACGTTCATCATCGCCAGCGTAATGATGAATGTAGGTATGTTAAATCTGGTTCTCAAATAGCCATTAAACACCCCTACCAGAGCAGCTATAATAATTGCCAGAATCATCCCTGCGATGACTCCATATGCCAGCGGCATGATCCCGAGTGCTTCCAATTTTCCTGCAGTCAGTGCCGTTATAATTCCCGACAGCGCCACCGTAGATGAAATGGACAGATCTATTTCCCCGCAGATTATAACCATCGTCATTCCAAATGCAATTACACCTTTTAAAGCTGAACTTCTCAGAATTCCAAGTAAGTTAGAACTGGTAAAAAAGCCTGTCGCTGTGAATGCAATGATGATCGTAATAATTAACAGTACTACTTCCATCACATTGGACTTTAAGATTTTTTTAATATCAACACTTTTTGTTTTCATATTGACCTCCTAGCCCATACACAACGCATATAATTCTTCCGCAGTCACGTTTTCTGGGTATACTTCATTTATGATTTTTCCCTCATACATAATTAAAATTCTGTGACAGACCTCCAGTAGTTCTTCCAGTTCTGAAGATACCATAATACTGGATACACCTTTTCGTGACTGTTCCCAGATAATCTGGAAGATCTGCTGTTTTGCATTTACGTCAATTCCTCTGGAGGGCTCATCGAAAAACATAATCTTAGGATTTGTATTCAGCCAGTTTCCCACAACAACTTTTTGCTGGTTTCCTCCGGACAGAGACAATACCGGAAGCTGTACATCGGGAACTTTAATCTGTAATCCTTCAATCTGCCTGCTGACATATTCCTTTTCTTTGTTTCTCTGGATAAATTTGTGTTTGCCCAGATAATCAATGCTGGCTACACACAGATTTCCATAAACGGACATGATCTGAACCAGTCCTTCCTTTTTCCTGTCTTCCGGAGTTAATGCAAATCCTTTATTTCTCATCTTTACCGGATTTGGATTTTTGATTTCTTCTCCATAAAACTCAATTCTGCCGGAGTCAAAAGGATCTGCCCCAAAGATTGATTTTAACAGTTCTGTCCTGCCTGCTCCCAACATCCCGGCTATTCCCAGAATTTCATTTTCTTTGACGGAAAAGGATATATCGGAAAACACATTCTTTCTTGTTAGTCCCTGGATTTTCAGAATATCTTTTTTCCCCGCTACCAGATCCTGCGGCCTTGTCTTGATTTCTACATTTCCGAACATCATCTTTACCAGTTCTTTATGGCTGGTATCTTTCATGACTGTTTTTCCGATAAATATACCATCCCGCAGAACGGTACAGGTGTCGGCTATCTGCCACAGCTCCTGGAGTCTGTGCGATATGTAAATGATAATGACATCTTTCTCTTTGAGTCTCCGTATCATATCAAATAACAGCGTGATTTCATGATTTGCCAGTGATGATGTAGGCTCGTCCAACATTAGCACTTTGGGACTCGAGCTCATTGCTTTTACAATTTCAACCATCTGGCACTGCCACAAACTCAGGTTTGCCACCATTTCTTTTGGGGATATATCTACTTTTAAATCTTCCAAAACTGCCTGGGCACGCTTATACGTTTCTTTCCAGTCGATAAACTTCCCTTTCATAGGAAGCCTTCCCATTAAAATATTTTCGGCTACCGAGAGCCCCGGGATCAGACTTAATTCCTGATAAACAGTCGCAATTCCCTTGCTGAAGGCTTCCTGCGGAGAACTGAGCTTTAGCTTCTCATCATCTAAATAAAAATTTCCCTTTGTGGGTTCTACCGCTCCTGAGAAAACTTTTACTAACGTAGACTTTCCGGATCCGTTTTTACCTATAAATGCATGAACCTTTCCGCTTTCAAAAGATACTGTCACATCGTTAAGTGCCACTGTTCCAGGGTAAACCTTTGTTATATTTTCTGCTTTCAAAACACTCATGGTTTCACCTCTCATTTTCCAGGGCTGCCATAGAGCATATCTTACAATATGCTCCAACGGCAGCCCCAAAGCCTATTTACCTGTCTTCTCAGCCAGATCTTTTTCAAAAGCCTGTACAGCAGGAATATCATCCCTGGTTAAAACAATACCCGGTACTACAACTTCTTTTCCGTAAGAAGCCTCTTCGCCCATAATGGCCTTAATCAAAACCTCCATTGTATTATATCCGATAGTATACGGATCCTGACCCGTAACACACTGCAGAATGTTATCGTCAGACTGAATAAATGCTGCCTGCTGTTCTGCCGCATCGGTACCAAAGACAACGGTAGTTCCTGCTTTTCCAGCATTTTTCACAGCCATAGTGGCCCCGATTGTGCCTCCGTCATTTGCAGCCCAGATCATATCAATTCCGCCTTTTGATTCGTTTGCAGTCAGAATATCCCCCACTACCTGGATTGCCGTGTCCTGAAGCCATGCATCCTGATCCGCTACAATTTCCACATCCAGTCCTTCTAACTGGTCAACAAATCCGGTTCTTCTAGCCGTGGACTGTTCCGGAAGTAATGATTTGTATTCTACGATGGCAATCTTGGCTTTTCCGCCCAGTTTTTCTTCAATATATTTTCTTGCTTCTTTTCCCGTTAATTCTCCTAAGTTATAATTATCCGATGTAAACCCGCCGCATACAAAGGGAGCATCTTTAAGCTGAGTATTTCCTACTGCAATTTCCAGACCTTTTTCATTTGCCATTTTAAGAGTCTGAATGGATGAAGTTTCATTCAGCGGCGAGATTGCAATACCGTCAATTCCCTGGGTTACATAGGTATTAATTAATTCTGCCTCTTTTGCCTGGTCGTTATTGGTATTACTAAGCATACAGGTTACTCCATAATGATCTGCCGCTGCCTGATACCCCATTTGCATCAGCATCATAAACTGGTCTTCCTGAAATACAACCCCCGCTACTTTAATATCTTTTGGATCTTTCTTTGCTTCTTTTGCTGCTGACTGGTCTGTTTCTTTTGCCGCTGTTTCAGCATCATTCGCTTCTGTCCCGTCTGCCTTTGATTCTGTTTTTGTTTCTGTTTTTGTTTCTGTTTTCGCTTCTGTTTCCTTAACGGATTCCTTTTGAGTTGCTGTGGTTTCAGCTGCCCCGCTTCCACATGCTGCTAATGATAATGTCATCCCCAATGCCATCATAACTGCTAATAATTTTTTTACCTTCATCCCGTATTCCTCCGCAATTTAATTTTTAATTGAATACATTTCCGTGTTCTTTCCGGTATTTCTGTGCCGCATCATATATTGCAAGTATTTTTTCAGGCGGTACATTTGCCTGCAGATTGTGCACCTGGTTAAAAACGTAGCCGTTCTTTCTTGAAAATATCTGTATTAACTTTTTCACTTCTGCCTGTATCTCTTCCACCGTTCCATAATTACACGTTACCTGGGTATTCGCTCCTCCGCCCCAAAATACCAGATCGTCGCCAAACCGGTCCACCAGAGTCTCGGGATCCATTCCTTTTGCCGCAATCTGAATAGGATTGAGTATCTGCACACCAGCATCGATTAAGTCCGGTATCAATTCTAAAATTGCACCGCAGCTATGTAGAAATACCTTAACTTCAGGATAATTCTCTCTGATATAACTAAATATTTTCTTGTGATAAGGTTTAATCATTTCCCTATAAACTTCTTTGGAAATCAAAGTGGATTCCTGTGAACCGAGATCATCCCCAAACTGTATGATCTGAATATATTTATGAACTCTGGGCATGAGTTTCTTCAGGCTCTCAATGTAAGAGTCAGATAACCTCTCTAAGTAGGTATGTACTAATTCCGGTTCTGCTAAGAGATTCATAAAGAAATTTTCAAATCCAAAATCTGTTTCTCCGGCCTCTAAGATATTTCCTCCGAATTCCATTAAAACGGCTCTGTCCGTATTCTCGAAAGCTTCTTTTGCCTTTTGTTCCATATAGCAGATCTCTTCTTCCGTAATGACTGGAAATGTATAATTTTCCAAATCTTCTACATCTTCAGCAGACTCTAACGGATGACAGGTCTGATCGAAATAAAATCCTTCTCTTGGCATTTTTGCCAATACTTTTCCTTCCCTTTGTATCGTTAGTTCTCCGTTTTCCATTGGTATCGGATGATAGTCTTCCGGTACCATACATTTGATCCCCCTTCCATTATCTCCTTCTTTCCACCTGTCAATTTTCACCCCAAATGCTGAAGCCAGGCGGTGTACCTGAACCACATCTGCTCCCAGCCTGTCCAGGATCTCTTTCTCCGGTTCTGCCAACTGTTGAAAGACATCATATAATTTTGTAGTGGTTGTATCCAGGCCCAGATGCTCTTTTAGACTTTGATATGCCCATATACTGATACCGGTAGATCTCATGGCACCAAAATCAATTGGAATAACATCTGCTTTTTGGTGGTTCAGTGCCGCAATTATTCTTTCCCGCGAATTCATTATTTTAACCTCCCTGCTTTTTCTTAATAGTATCACCGTTGTATTAATTAATCAAGTCATTTTTCTTTTATGTAATCATTTTGTATGTATTTTACAATATTATAAATCATATTATATGCAATTATCACAATTATAATTTCATGATAATATATTGGTTTTACATATATTCGAATATCTGTTAAACTCATTTTATATTAAAACAATTTTTATAGATTATGATTATTGTGAAATTTGAAAAGATTGAGGATAAACTGATGAAATTCACCATGCTTCATTGTGAATTCTATCTTTATGGACTACGAGAGCGTGTTTTAAAATTTCTTTCTGACAGCTGCGCTCACACTTTGCGGGAGATTCGTTCCAAAGGAAGAGCTCATAGGCGGGCTATTGAATTTGAAGCTAATATACCGGGAAGTGGGGCGTAGAAATGACAGGAATGAATTTTAAAACAGGCACTAATAAAAGGTATATACTGATTTACATCTTTCAGTTATAATTAGATTTATATAAATTGATTATGACCATATTAATTTTTAAGAAGGAGAATTTTATGGATACCATAGGATCTAATGCACAAGATTTGAAAGCAAGTAACCGTATGTTGGTTTTAAAAATAATAGCGACTCATTATGGACTCTCCAGAACCCAGCTTGCTTCTATCACTGGACTGTCCAAAATGTCCATCAGCAATATCGTATCGGAATTAATCTCTTCAGATTATATATCAGAATTTGAAAATCAAAAAGAGGCTACCTCTTCCGGCCGAAAACCTCTTTCCCTGAAGCTGTCCGAGCATTCCCCATGTATCTGCGGAATGCTGATCGAGCGGGATTTTCTTCAGATCGCACTGGGGGATTTAAGCGGAACCCTTATCCTGCCTCCTGTTAATGTCCCTCTGGACAGTAATGTCCTTAGCAGCGATGAGGTTATCCAATATCTCTATCAGGCATTTGTAACGTTAAAAGACAGTACCAGTCGCAATATCATTGCTATTGGCATCTCCTCTATCGGCCCTCTGGATAGTAAAAATGGCTTAATTCTAAGACCGCCGTTTTTTCACAATATTGAGATTATGCCGATTATCTCTGAGATGACTAAATTAACAGAGATCCCGACTTATCTGATGAATGAATCCAATGCAGGTGCCCTGGCTGAAAAATTATATGGAGATGCCTCCTCCGTTGCCAATTTTTTATACCTGCATATTACCAATGGAATTGGGGCGGGAGTTGTTCTGGACAATAAATTATATGATGGAGAATTTGGGCAGAATGGGGGGCTTGGACATACTTCCATTAACTTTGCAGGCCCCAGATGTGAATGCGGAAATGCCGGCTGCTTAGAGCTTTATGCTAATATAAAGCAGCTTCGTTATCGAATACAGGAGTTAAAATACTTATATCCCGGATCTCCCCTTACACCTTTAAGTGCTCCCTCCTGGATACAAATACTGGATGCAGCGAACACGAAAGATACACTTGCCATCCTGGCATTAGATCAATTCAGCACCTACATTGCCCAGGCAATCACCAATACCTTGAATATTTTAGATCTTTCTACCATTATCATCGACTATCCGTTTAACGTACCCGGCAGTATAATGGAAAACCTGTTAGCACAAAAGCTTGCTATTTTAAGACCCCAGCCTTTTTATCACAGCATAAAGGTACAAAAATCAACTTTTATTGGAAAAGCGTCTCTGATTGGGTCTATCTCAATCGTAGCAGATAAAATTTTTCATTTTGAACTGCCTCTCTGCTTTTCCTAGAACTACAGCGAACAGATTCATCTTAAATTGGGGGTTAGCTGATTATGACGCTTTATAAATGATAGGTAGTGTACAGAAAGATGGGGGTGGGAAACTGGCATGGGCTCCGTCAGCTGGCCGCAGAACTGGTATTTTCTAACCTTTCCGAAGCGCTTTTTGGCGGCACGCGGGCATTCGCTCCGAAATCCTGATGCATTTCGCAGCTCACTGCCCGCTTAGTATCCGATGGGAGAAGTACTGCATTGTGCTATGCAGTACTAGTCGAATACTATCCGCCAAAAAACACTTCGAAATTCCGTTCTCAAGTTACCTTCCCCTTTCGGCAGCACGATCATCTAACCCATTAAAAGGGGCTGTCCTGAAAACGTAACTCCTGACAGTTCCATAACAAGCATTACAATAAAGCCTACCGATTCTGGTGGGCTTTTACCTTTGTAGAGTCAAATACCTTATTCAATTACGACCTTTACTCCCAGCCGCTCTAACGAACGGACATTTCTTTGTATTATTTTCTCATGATTACAAGTGTCATAATAACCGCATCCAAGTTCCCTGTAAGGCTGTAAGTCTTTTAATATATGATAGATTGCAACGAGCATAGAATGGGCAATTGCAATTAGAGCTCTTTTTCCTCCTCGACGTGAGGCAATTCGTTGATAACGTGAGTAGAAATAACTCTTTTTATTTCGAATTGCAGATCGTGCGCATTCAACAAGTACTGATTTTACATGTTGGTTCCCCTTACGTATCCGAGTGCTCATCTTTTTTCCTGCACTTTCTTTACATTCAGGCACTAAACCCGCCCAAGAACTAAAGTTGGATTGACTTTTAAACTGATTCATTTCGATTCCTGTTTCCGCAAGCAACCGTTCCGCACTTTTTTTGCCTACTCCAGGTATCTCATCTAATAATTGAATCTGCTTATTCATTGGTTTTGTTTTTTCCTCTATGTCAGAATCTATATCTTCAATTATTTTAGACAAAGTTTCTATATGCTCTAACTGGTGTTTCAGCATCAACTGCTGGTGTGAATGGATGCTGCCACGTAGTGCCCGTTGTAGTTCTGTACATTTGTTGCGTGCCTTTCCTTCTGCTAACTGACTTAGGACATAAGGATCTGTCTCCCCAGAAACAATAGCTTTTAAGATAGCAATGCTACTTTTTCCACTGACATCCGTAAGTACAGAGCTTAACTTTAAATTACATCCTTCTAAAACGGTTTGGATTCGGTTCAGTTCTCGTGCACGCTCTTCAATCAATTCTTGACGATAGCGTGTTATTTCACGGAGTTCTCGTTGCTCCCGGTTTGGAATGAAACTTGCTTTCACTAAACCATGACGGACTAAATCAGCAATCCATTCAGCATCTTTCACATCTGTCTTGCGACCTGGAACGCCTTTTATATGCTGGGCATTCACAACAATAACTGGAATGTGCTCCTCTTCAAAGATGTTATATACAGGCTTCCAGTAACTACCTGTACTTTCCATAGCAGCCATTTCACAATCAACTTCTTTTAACCACTGCGTTAACTGTAAAATATCATCAGTCATTGTACCAAACTGACGAATTTCTTTTTTTCTGACACTTATAAAAACACAGGCTACTAACATATTTTTATGAATGTCAATTCCACAACACCGCTTATACAGTACTTCCATAAATATACCTCCTCGATATAGTATAAGCCGATGCAACCTCTTCCATAAATGTTGGCTGTCCTGCGTCCTCATCAAAAAACGATGGAAACAATAAGTGGTACACTAAGAGGTTGAAGATCAGTCTGTCGCACGGGCTTGATAGCACCAGTCCCCTTACAACTTTATCGGCACCTTTAGTATACCACGATATAGAGCAAAGCCAATATCCAGTTTTCATTTATTGTGGTGAGATTCTCTCATGATTGTCTGTCGGTTAATACTGATTTTTAAAGCCCCTACACCAAAACAAGCATATCCCGCAGATTTCCTTGCTTTTCAGCAAAGGACGTTCTGCGGGATATGCTTGTTTTTCTTTACTTCTCCTATTTTAGGGCGCAAAATCCCCTTTTACATATTTGTAGCTCCGCTCTGGCAGCTAAGCTGTCTTTTGATCAGATTTTCCTGCGTATTTCTCGATTTCATGGTAAAGAAACCGATGATATTTATTTATATTCCGGCCAATTGCATACAGCATGAATTCTTTATACACTTTTTCTGAATTGCGGTAATTGAACCGACGGAAGTTTTCGTTTTCCTTGATGTCCCCGAAGTGCCCTTCGGTCTGGATGGAACGGATCTGGCGCTTCAGGATCCCCTTCTCGCTCTGGATGTTGGCATTGGATGCTTCTTTCAGTTCCTCCCACTGCTCATTGATCTTCATGACTTTATTTCGGTCACTGTTTTTTTCCGCATTGTACTTATACAGACAACGGGATTTATGTTCACAGCCGCTGCAATCTGCACATCCATAGACTTCCCATGTCTGGCTATACCCGTCCTGCTCCTTACTTTCTGTCCGGATATGACGAAGCTCTCTTCCGTCATGACAGATATAGTAGCGCTCATCTTCAAAGATATGGGTTGTCATGTTGTAATATTTGCTGATATCTTCTTTATAGGCACGGGTTTTCCGTTTTTCGTGATCCTGGAGTTTGATATAACTGGCAATCCCATTGTGTTTCAGATACAAGAGGTTTTTCTCGCTGCAGTATCCGCTGTCTGCGGTCACTTCATCCAATACTTTACCAAAGGCTTTCTGATGCTTCTCCAAAACCGGGATCAGGGTGTTATAATCTGTACGGTCATTGCTCACGTATCCGTGAACGATGAAATAGTTCTCCACCGCGATCTGAACGTTGTAAGCTGGTTTTAACTGACCGTTGAGCATGTGGTCTTCCTTCATCCGCATAAACGTTGCTTCCAGATCCGTTTTGGAATAACTGTTGCGGTCTTTCCCCATGATTTTAAAGCATTCTTTATATCCCATCAGGCGGTTTCCGCATTCCTCCAGTTCCTCATACAGTTTTTGAAGCTCGGACTTCGTTTTTCCCTTACTGTGGACGATTGATATCCCCTCACCTTCTGTAATCTGCATCAGATTCTTCTGAAGCTTCAAAATCTCAAGAGGGGAGCAGTTATCTATTTCGATGATTGTATTGTTTGAGAGCTTCTTATGCTTTGTCAGTTTTCGTTTCCGGTTTTCATCAATCACACGTCTGACTTTTTCCATGCCTTCGATGATGAACATCTTTGCATCCCCAAGGTCATATTTCGCTGCATACTCATTTTCATGCAGAAGTGTATTGTACTTTTCATAAAGTGCATCTATCTTATCCAAGAGACCTGCAAGATGGTAATTGATGCTCCCTCTCCAGACAAAAGTATAGCGGTTTGCATTGGCTTCCAGCTTCGTACCATCAATAAAGAGTTCTTTGAGCGTGATCAGGCCCTCTTTTTTCAATCGGCGCATGAATTGGTAATTCAGCTCATCCAGAAGATTACCCGTCAGTTTTTTATTCTTGAATTCATAGAAAGCATCCCGCTTCGGTTTCTGCCCTTTTGTCAGCCAGATAAAAGCAAGGTCCCTTTCGCATAATTCAACAATACGGTCAACAGAACGCACTCCGCGCATGTTTGCGTAGGTAACGACAGCATACATCATGATTGGATTGTACCCGGTTCTTCCCTTATCTGAACAACAGGCAAGCAGGCCTGAAAAATCTAATTCCTCCATCACTTTTTTTAGGGTATAGACTGGATCGTCATCGGGTAAATGCAATTCGAAGAAACTGAAGTTAATTTTCTGTTGCCCTAAATCAAAAAATTCGTTATAATAATCTTGTTTAAGCATAGTTCTATTATAACATGGAACGGAGGAAAAGATGGTTGTCGTTAGCCATCTTTTTTTCTTTTTTAGGATATAGTTCAAGGGGAGGATGTGACCGATGATGGCCAAATCCTCCCCTGTTTTAGGCTATCTATTTCCCGACAGACAATCATGAGAGAATCTCACCACAATAAATGAAAACTGGATATTGGCTTTGCTCTATATCGTGGTATACTAAAGGTGCCGATAAAGTTGTAAGGGGACTGGTGCTATCAAGCCCGTGCGACAGACTGATCTTCAACCTCTTAGTGTACCACTTATTGTTTCCATCGTTTTTTGATGAGGACGCAGGACAGCCAACATTTATGGAAGAGGTTGCATCGGCTTATACTATATCGAGGAGGTATATTTATGGAAGTACTGTATAAGCGGTGTTGTGGAATTGACATTCATAAAAATATGTTAGTAGCCTGTGTTTTTATAAGTGTCAGAAAAAAAGAAATTCGTCAGTTTGGTACAATGACTGATGATATTTTACAGTTAACGCAGTGGTTAAAAGAAGTTGATTGTGAAATGGCTGCTATGGAAAGTACAGGTAGTTACTGGAAGCCTGTATATAACATCTTTGAAGAGGAGCACATTCCAGTTATTGTTGTGAATGCCCAGCATATAAAAGGCGTTCCAGGTCGCAAGACAGATGTGAAAGATGCTGAATGGATTGCTGATTTAGTCCGTCATGGTTTAGTGAAAGCAAGTTTCATTCCAAACCGGGAGCAACGAGAACTCCGTGAAATAACACGCTATCGTCAAGAATTGATTGAAGAGCGTGCACGAGAACTGAACCGAATCCAAACCGTTTTAGAAGGATGTAATTTAAAGTTAAGCTCTGTACTTACGGATGTCAGTGGAAAAAGTAGCATTGCTATCTTAAAAGCTATTGTTTCTGGGGAGACAGATCCTTATGTCCTAAGTCAGTTAGCAGAAGGAAAGGCACGCAACAAATGTACAGAACTACAACGGGCACTACGTGGCAGCATCCATTCACACCAGCAGTTGATGCTGAAACACCAGTTAGAGCATATAGAAACTTTGTCTAAAATAATTGAAGATATAGATTCTGACATAGAGGAAAAAACAAAACCAATGAATAAGCAGATTCAATTATTAGATGAGATACCTGGAGTAGGCAAAAAAAGTGCGGAACGGTTGCTTGCGGAAACAGGAATCGAAATGAATCAGTTTAAAAGTCAATCCAACTTTAGTTCTTGGGCGGGTTTAGTGCCTGAATGTAAAGAAAGTGCAGGAAAAAAGATGAGCACTCGGATACGTAAGGGGAACCAACATGTAAAATCAGTACTTGTTGAATGCGCACGATCTGCAATTCGAAATAAAAAGAGTTATTTCTACTCACGTTATCAACGAATTGCCTCACGTCGAGGAGGAAAAAGAGCTCTAATTGCAATTGCCCATTCTATGCTCGTTGCAATCTATCATATATTAAAAGACTTACAGCCTTACAGGGAACTTGGATGCGGTTATTATGACACTTGTAATCATGAGAAAATAATACAAAGAAATGTCCGTTCGTTAGAGCGGCTGGGAGTAAAGGTCGTAATTGAATAAGGTATTTGACTCTACAAAGGTAAAAGCCCACCAGAATCGGTAGGCTTTATTGTAATGCTTGTTATGGAACTGTCAGGAGTTACGTTTTCAGGACAGCCCCCTTTCCTTTTCTATCGAAATTTGACCTTTTCAACTTATTCTATCCTATTGCGACTTATTCTTTCTCATGCTGGCATAAGCATTGTTAATCCCGGTTATCATCAATCATGTACAACAGCGCATTACAGATACAGGCTGCTATATTGCTTCCGCCTTTTCTTCCCCGGGCAACAATATAAGGGACTTCTGTCTGCATAATCAATTCTTTGGACTGTACTACATTGACAAATCCAACCGGAACACCGATGATTAATTCGGGATCTAACTTTTTCTCTTCGATCAGTTCATAGATCCGTACTAATGCCGTAGGTGCATTTCCAATGGCAAAGATCAGCTTTTTTCCCATTGCAGCTGCTTTGTCCATGCTTGCGGTGGCCCTGGTACTTCCGTTGTCTCTGGCAGTCTGTGCCACATCTTCATCCGCCATAAAGCAGTATACCTCTCCGCCATATTTAGACAGGGCCTTTTTATTAATGCCTGCTTTTACCATCTGGGTATCGGTTACGATACATGCACCCTCTTTAATAGCCTCAATTGCCTTGGTAACTGCCCCTGTACTGAAACACAGATTGTCGGCATATTCAAAATCTGCACTGGTATGGATGCAGCGTTTGATGATCAGCTCCTGTTCTTTAGGAAGCTGTCTTGTTCCCAGCTCTTCTGTAATTATCTCAAAACTTCTTTTTTCTATATCCCTGGGTTTTACATTTTCTAATTCTACTTTCATGATGTCCTCCCATTACGCGGTCTGCGGTTTTCCAACGAGTTTCATGCTTAAATGTCTGCTGATACAGGCGATCAAAAATATTTAAATACCTGCTTCTAAAATGCGGTATATTTCCTTCATATCAAAATGCTTTCTCAGTTCGGAAGCCAGAATATCATACTGGGTCTCTTTAAATTCCTGGAAGTCTACACTGGTAATCTCTGTTGCATCAATACCTTTCATTCTTCCAAGAGACATAATTACTTCCTTAGCAACCTCTTCTTTATCGAATATGCCGTGTACATAGGAGCCATATACATGATCTCTGTACGCTCCGTCCGGTTTCTCCTTTGAATGGGTTACTCCATCGGATATGGATGTTAAAGGTACACAGCCTTCTTTTAAAGTACTGCTTCCCATATGAATCTCATAGCCTTCCAGTCTTACACCGGACAGGCTGCTTAGTGCTCCGTCTATCTCGCCAAAGGTACCGGATACCCTGGTTCTTGTCTTTTCTTTTTCAAATACAGTATCCATAGGCAAAAGTCCCATACCTTTGATCTCTCCGCCTGCTTCTACTCCACTTGGATCTGACAGCGTCTCACCCAGCATCTGGTATCCGCCGCAGACCCCAAAAATAATCTTTCCTGCAGCTGCCTGCTTAAGCACCGCTGCCTCCAGACCATTCTGACGCGTCCACAGCAGATCTTCCATGGTATTTTTAGTGCCCGGTAAGATAATCATATCCGGATTCTTCAGCTCGGAAACTGAATGTACATAGCGCAGCGAAACACCCTCCATGCTTTCGAACGGATTAAAATCTGTAAAATTGGATATTCTCGGCAAGCGGATCACTGCTATGTCAATTAATCCGACTTCCTGATTCCCGGAGAAACGCTCCGTCAGGCTGTCTTCATCTTCCACTTCAATATGCAGATAGGGCGCTACTCCTACTACAGGAATACCTGCCCTTTCTTCCAGCATTGCAACTCCCGGTTCCAGAATTGTCTTGTCTCCCCGGAATTTATTGATAATCAGGCCCTTTATCATTGCCTTTTCATCTTCTTCCAAAAGCATCACTGTACCAACCAGCTGTGCAAATACACCGCCTCTGTCAATATCTCCTACAAGAAGAACAGGCGCTTTTGCCATTTTCGCCATGCCCATATTTACAATATCTTCCTGCTTCAGATTAATTTCAGCAGGACTTCCTGCACCTTCGATTACAATAATATCGTAATCTTCTTCCAGTTTATGATATGCGCGCAGCACATCCGGAACCAGATTCTTTTTATATGCAAAATACTCTCTTGCGCTCATATTCCCCACAACTTCCCCATTTACAATCACCTGAGAACCAATATCGTTTGTGGGTTTTAAGAGAATGGGATTCATGTATACAGATGGCTTGATACCGGCAGCTTCTGCCTGCATCACCTGGGCACGGCCCATCTCAAGGCCTTCCTCCGTTATAAATGAATTTAAAGCCATATTCTGTGATTTAAAAGGTGCTACTTTGTATCCATCCTGCTTAAAAATTCTGCAAAGCCCCGCCGCTAACAGACTCTTGCCTGCATTAGACATGGTCCCTTGCACCATAATTGCTTTTGCCATATTTATACCCATTGCATATTGCAGTCCTGCCTGCAATACTGCCACAATAAAACAGGTTGAAAGAATCACACTGTGGCTTCCTTTCTATATCATAATTTTCTTTCAACCTTATCCTCCCGCATATCGCAGATCGAGCCTGCAATACTGCATTAATTTTGTGTATTTACAATCTCCTGCATGATCCCGATTAACTCTTCATTTTCCTTATGCGTTCTAACGGCAATGCGGAAATAACCCGCTTTCAGACCATAATAATTACTGCAGTCCCGAATTAAAATACCCAGCTTTTTACATTCCTGTGCCAGATTCTCCTGACCATAGAAAAACAGGAAATTGGCGCTTGAATCATAAACCTTAAATCCCAGCTCCTTCAATTTCAATGATAAATACTGACGTTCCTCCCGGATCAGCGCCTTGCTGTTTTCTACAAAACCAACTTCACGAAGTGCTGCTGTCCCCGCCATCTGTGCCGGTATGGATACATTCCAGGGCTGTACCGTTTCCGTCATTTTCTCTAATAAAGCCTGATTGCTGCAGAATCCATACCCCAGGCGTAATCCCGCCATAGCGTAGAGTTTTGTAAATGCCTTTAATATAAACAAATGATCATTGGAAGCAATTTCCTTCTTCATGGTATAAGCCGCAGCATCATCTAAAAAGTCATTAAAACATTCATCTACAATCATCCAGACTCCGCATATCCGGCATTTTTCCAGGATCTGATCCAAAAAATTCTTAGGGCAGGTCAGACCTGTGGGGTTATTTGGAACACATAAGAATAACAAATCCAAATCCGGTGTAATGGCTTCCAGGTAATCCTCCTGAAGTTCAAATCCCTGCTCCTCACTTAACAGATAATAAACCACCTCACAGCCATTGACACGAAGTGCCTGCTCATACTCAGCAAATCCCGGTGCTGCCAGTAATGCTTTTTTCGGTTTGATTGCTGCCGACAGGGAAAAAATCAACTCCGCCGCACCATTTCCACAGATGATATGATCCTTCTCAATTCCTTCCTGTGAAGACAATGCCTCCCGAAGCTTGCCACAGTGGATATCCGGATAATTTGCCGAATTTAAAATTCCTTCGTATGCCGCCTGAACCACTGCTTTTGGCATTCCCAGGGGATTGATATTCGCAGAATAATCCATTTTTACTTCCTGAGAATAGATGTCTCCACCATGTTTGTGTTTATTGATAACCATTTCCGAGGAATAGATGTCTTCACCATGTTTGTGTTTATTGATAACCATTTCCTTGTCCTCTCGGGAGCCTGTACACGCTCCACTCTTCCTGATTCTTTTCTTTATCTGATTACATAAAGATAAATCCCCATACTGCCAGTTTTACCACAGCGAATGCAAATAAAGATAGTATAGCAGTAGCATAAAGCAAAACGTTTGCACGTTTAATATCTTCAGGCTCTACCGCCCGGATCGGATCTCCAATCGTTGGCTTTTTATACAATTTTCCAAAATAACAGGCATCACCTGCCAGCTGTATCTGCAGTGCTCCTGCCATTACCGCCTCTGTCTGTGCGGAATTGGGACTTGCGTGATTATAACGGTCCCGTTTATAGATCCGGAAGGCATCTTTACTCGAAAGCCCCGCAAGAAAGGATGCCCCTATCATGAGATATGCACAAAGCCTTGCCGGAATATAATTGACCACATCATCTAACTTTGCCGCAAATCTGCCAAAGTAAAGATATTTATCATTTTTATATCCTACCATAGAATCCATAGTATTGACCGCTTTATAAAAATATCCAAATACAGCACCGCCAATTGCCATAAAAAGCATTGGGGCGATGATTCCATCTGAAGTGTTCTCTGCAACTGTTTCTACCGCTGCTTTCGTTACTCCGGTTTCATCCAGACTTTTGGTATCACGTCCCACGATCATAGACACAGCATACCGGCCGCCTTCCAGATCTTTCTCTTTTAGCTTGTCATAGACCTTCATACTCTCTGATTTTAAAGATTTCGTTGCCAAAAGCTGATAGCACATAATTGTTTGTAAAATAAAAACCAATGTACTGTTTACCAAACCTGCCAGATACAAGATCAGCCATGGTACCGCTGTCGTTACTCCTGCAACGATCACAACCAGTACAACGCCTGCTGTAAGTTCTCCTTTTTCTGTTTTCGGAAAAAGTTTTCTAAGCCCTTTTTCCGTAACTGAAATAAGATTTCCCACCAGCCGGATGGGATGATAGATAAAATGCGGATCTCCAATAAGCAGATCCAGCAGAAAACCTAATATTAATGCTAATATGGATGATAGCATCCTTCTCTTCCTCCACTCTCGCTTCGTTACTTACCCGCTGTTTACCGGCTTATGATACAACCGGTGGATCATAACGGATCTTCCTGTAATGCTCTGTACGATACACACTCTTTCAAGAACCGGTATGGCACCCCGGGATTGGAATAATAATACAAATGTGGAAAACCTGCAATCATATGATCTGTTTTGCAGATACATTCCCACTCCCGTTTGCCCACAGGTTTTCTGGCGTAAAAACTGCCGCCCGTATTTGTACTGTCAAAATAATGGAACTCATGCGCCTTTATAGTACCGATATCCATCCCCAGTAATTGATCCTCCCGTGGTGTTAAATCGATATATCCAAACCTTCCAAGCTTTTCGGTACGGTATGCCCTGCCGGAAATCACCCCTGCCATTTCATAGGTATTCCCATTCATATCTTCCATCTCTTCATGCAGATACATATATCCGCCGCATTCCGCCATACAGGGAAGTCCGGACTCTATTTTCTCCTTAATATCCTGCCGCATAATTTTATTTTGATACAGCTCATTTGCATACAGCTCCGGATAACCTCCATATAACAGCAATCCATCTGCCTGATCCGGAATCTTCGAGTCTGCCAGCGGAGAGAAATATACCAGTTTAGCTCCCATTTCTTCCAGAATACGAAGGTTGTCCTGATATATAAAACAAAAAGCTTCATCTAAAGCTACTGCAATAACCGGATTTCCCTCCACCTTTTCCATTTTCGGTGGATTGCCGCTGATGGACGGTGCCGTACCTGCCAGCTCAATCAGACCGTCTATATCCAGGCTCTTTTCCAACACGGAAGCAAGGTTTTTCAGCTTGGCTTCCAGATCTTTGACTTCATCCGGCAAAACCAGCCCCAAATGCCTGCTTTCAATGAGACAATCTGTTATCTTAGGTACATAACCGTACACCCGGATTCCAATCTCTTCCTCAATGGCTGCCTTTATTTTTGGATAGAGCATTGGCGACATCTGGTTCAGGATCACTCCTTTTAGATGGCTGTCCGGTTTGTATTCCACAAATCCTTTTATCTGTGCAAGAACCGATATACTCATTCCGCGGCAATTTACAACCATTACCGATGGAGTATCCGTCGCCACTGCAAGTTCATAAGTACTGGCGGTCACAGAAGTTCCTCCCAGTCCGTCATAGAACCCCATTACTCCTTCCATCACAGAAATATCGGTATCTTTTGCCGTTCTGGTAAACAGATATCTGGTCACCTCCGGATTGGTAAAGAACAGATCCAGATTCGCAGATTTTGCTTTAATTACTTTGCTATGAAACATGGGATCTATATAATCAGGACCGCTTTTAAAGGATGAAACTTCCATTCCCCGTTCACGCAATGCCTGCAGAATGCCGCAGGTAATCAGAGTTTTTCCACTGCCGCTTGCACCTGCGGTGATTAAAATTCTCGGTTGATGCATATTGCCTCCTTTCGAAGCAGGCTCCAGCGCATTTGAAAATTCATTCCCGCTCTATTGCCTCCCGGCATAAATACACCGGAAGGCACTAGTGATTCCCTGTACAGGAAATAATATAAACCGGATTCTGCCCCATCATCATATGATAATGTCCTACTTCTTTTGATTTCCCTACTGACACTGCAGCAATATCCGTTTCTTTAACCGGAAGTTCTTTCAGGCAGTGCAGCGCTTCTGCCACCGTCTCCAGGGCAATGGCATTGATTACAATTCTTGCTGCAGGATTCTTATCCAGAATCAATTCCATAATCTGTTTCAGATTTCCTGAGGAACCTCCAATAAACGCATGGGTCGGAGCCGGGAGATCTTCTAATGCCTCCGGTGCCAGCCCTTCTATCACTTTCAGATTTGGAACAGCAAATTTTTTCCTGTTTTCACCGATCAGATTTACTGCTTCTTTCTTCTTTTCAATCGCATAAACAAAGCCATTACATGACTGCAGCGCCATTTCAACAGAAACAGAACCTGTCCCTGCACCTACGTCATAGATCACGGAATCCTCTTTTAAACGAAGTTTTGATAATGAAATACTGCGCACTTCACTCTTTGTCATCGGCACCTTATCTCTTAAAAATGCTTCATCTTCGATACCATGAGTGACCACCATGGAAGCATCCTGATTTTCTATCAATACTACGGAAAGTTTTTCAAAGGATTCTTGTGCCATAGACTTCGCCGTACCACTTAGAATACGTTCATTGGAATAGGATAGGTTTTCTCCGGCATACACCATCACATCAGAGAACCCATAACTGCACAGGTTCCTGCACAGCTGATTTACACCATCCTGCTGCCCGATTAGTGCAAATACCTTTTTATAACGCTTCACTGCTGCAATTGCATTTGCCTCTCTGCCGTGAAGACTTATCAGATGAACATCCTCCCAGGCCGTATGCAGTTTACCGCAGAAATAGACAACGGAAGATATCCCGGAATAAACCTCCGTCCTGAAATCCTCAAATAAATCCAGCATTTTTTTTGCCCCGCTGTAGAATCCAATATCGCCCGACAACAAGACTGCGATCTTTTTATATTCGGGATGCTGTTCCACAAAGTCTTTGATTTCATTATCCCTGTAGGCTGCAAAAACGGGTTTGCCAAGCTCTACCACTGTATCCAGGATTCTCTTTGCCCCAATCAGAACATCTGCTTCCACACAGGCGCCAAATGCTTCTCTTGTCATATTTTCCGGCGTACCCATACCAATACCAATCAGAGATACCAGACGTTGTTCTTTCTTTTCTTTCTGATTTAATATACCGAATCTCCGGTTTAACAGTTCCAGTATTTCTCCCATGGAATATCCGGTTTCCTCTACCGGTCTGCCAATCAGAACCACTTGTGCTCCCGCTCGTCTGGCAGCCGTTATTTTTTCTTCAAATCCCCCTGATTTTCCGGAATCCTTTGTAACCAGATAAGAAGCTTTTATCTGCTTTAACATGGCAATATTTAATTCTTCTGAAAATGGACCCTGCATACAGATCAGGTTTTTACCCTGAAAACCTAACTTTGCACATGCTTCTGCAACTTCTGGTGTAGACAGCACCCTGGCAAAAATGCGGTTCTGGTAATCCGGGATTGCCGTATATTTTGCAAGTTCCTTACTTCCGGTTGTAACAAGCACATTCCCCTCTGTATTTTTAAGAAATTCCACTGCCTCATCTATGGAAGAAACGACAGTAATATCTTTATTCTCCCGGATATTGCTATTTCCTCTTAAAAGGCGTAAATACTCAGTGCCGCACTGTTTACAGGCATTTTGGATATTTTCGGAAACAGCTACTGCATAAGGATGGGTGGCATCGATTACCAGAGTAATCTGTTCCACTTTCATCAAATCTTCCATCTGTCCTGTGGTTAACCGCCCGGTATGCACTTTCATTCCGGGAGCTGCTTCTTTATCTGCATCAGACACAACATTTGAAGAAATCAGCTGCCCGCCATACTCTGTGGCTGTACATACATGAATTTCCACATCCTTATCCACTGTCCCGGTGCACAAATGCCCTGCAAGTTCACGGCCTTCTGTTGTCCCTGCAAATATAAGGATCTTATCCATGTCTGTATCCTCTCGGCGTAACCATTTTCCCATCTATTTCCTTTGTCTGGGAATTACCGATAAATACGGTGGTAAACATATCGACTTTTGTATCACGCAGTTCTTTTAAAGTCATTACCTGCATGGTTTCTCCTTCTCTGCCAATATTCATTACAATACCGCAGACTGTTTCCGCTGCCTTTGCCTGCATCATAAGATCACAGGCCTTTTGCAGATAATCATGACGTTTTTTACTGGACGGATTATACAAGCAAATAACAAAATCGGCTTCCGAAGCAAGGACAAGCCTTTTTTCAATTTTTTCCCAGGGTGTTAAAAGATCACTTAAGCTGATTAATGCAAAATCGTGGATCAAAGGTGCGCCAAGTACAGCCGCTCCGCCGGTAGCAGCAGTGACACCCGGGATTACTTCTACCTCAATCTCAGGATACCCGGAACCGATCTCCAGCATCAGACCGGACATACCATATACGCCGGCATCTCCGCTGCAGATCATCGCTACATTTTTTCCTTTTTTTGCTTCCTCAAATGCGAGTACACAGCGATCCACCTCTTTGGTCATAGGTGTGGTAAGGAATTCTTTTCCTGCAAAATGTTCTTTAACCAGGTCTACATAAACAGTATATCCGATAATGGTATCGCAGCTGTTCAGTGCATTAGCCGCACGCATAGTCATCTGTTCATATTCTCCCGGTCCAATTCCAACTACATATATTTTAT
The DNA here is from genome assembly GCF_000686105.1 of Robinsoniella sp. KNHs210. NCBI lineage: Bacteria > Bacillati > Bacillota > Clostridia > Lachnospirales > Lachnospiraceae > Robinsoniella > Robinsoniella sp. KNHs210. Next base: position 5,620,147 of record NZ_JMLZ01000002.1, on the reverse strand, counting down.
TCAAATTCAACACTCCATTCTCTTAGGGCAATGGCTGTTGTAATGCCATGTGCCGCTTTCTTTTTTTGTATTAATCTGCCGCCTAAACTGCCAAGTTGTGCACTTCTTTCGCAGACATTAGATACCCCTGTAATTTCTTTCACAAATTCGGATTCCGTAAAAACTCCTTCTGCCTTTAAAAGTTCATCTTTGCTGTAAGTAATAAAGGGAATATTATATTTTTCGCAGAAACCCAGGATCCCCGGTTCTTCAGCCTTCAGATCGATACTTGCAATCTGTTCAATTCCATGTATGGACACCCCTGCTTCGCTAAGGGAGTCAAGCACGGCTTTCTCAATCTCTGATTCATCCGTTCCTCTCCTGCAGCCGATTCCAATGGTTACAATTTGGGGTATCAGATGCAGGGTCTGTTTAAATGGCTGGTTTTCGGTATGCAGAGACACTGATATCCCATTTGTCCCTTCGAATACCTGCTCTTTGGTTACCGGAATGATTTCATCCGGTATCTGATCCAGCACCGGGAAATCACTGTAAAATCCCACTGGCTTTTCATCCAGCACATCTGCAGAAATTTCCTTTGCATAAGTCATATTTTCAATATACAATCTGTTTTTCTTCGCAAATACATCTACGGCAAACCTGCCATTTACATCCGTAGCAGTTGTAATAACAGGAATAGCACCTGTCAGATTGGCAAGCACTCCCACCAGATCATTAGCACCGCCCAGATGCCCTGATAACAGAGAAATTGCAAAAATGCCTTTCTCATCCATGACAACTACGGCAGGGTCTTTTGTCTTATCCCTTACAAAAGGAGCAATGCTGCGAACTGCTATCCCCGACGCCCCAATAAAGCAAATGGCATCACAACTGGCAAACATCTCTCCCGTCCATTCCTGAAGCGGTTTTGTCAAAGGCATTAACTGATGCGACCCGGCGTATTTTTTAATTGCAAACGCTTCACAGCAGTACCCCTGCATTGCCAAAGCTTCCGACAGATTGCGGCAGAGCCTGCTCCCCCGTTGGGTAAAGCTTATCATTGCTAATTTCATATTAACTCCGTGGCTTCCCGAAACTCTGTTGTAAATGCCGGGTTGTATAATTCTGATCGGTCATAATGGCTGTGGCTTACCACATCGCCAATGATCATAAGCGCTGTTTTCGTAATATTATTCTCTGCTGCCGTTTTCGCCAGTGTTCCCACTGTGCAGACAAATGCTTTTTCGTCTTCCCAGGTAGCTTTGTATACGATGGCAGCAGGTGTATCTGCGGTATATCCACCGGCAATCAAACGCTCTGACAATTTTTCCAGCATCCCGGTACTTAAGAAAACAACCATGGTTGCCTGATGTGCTGCAAAAGAGGCGATTTCTTCTTTTTCCGGTACCGGTGTACGGCCTGCCATTCTGGTAATAATAACACTTTGTGATACATTTGGCAGCGTATATTCCAGATTTAGTGCAGATGCCGCACCGCTGAAGGAACTCACTCCGGGACAGTAATCATACTGGATCTTCTTTTCATCCAGGACATCCATCTGCTCACGAATTGCTCCATACAGACACGGATCACCCGTATGCAGCCTTACCGTAGTAAGACCTTTTTCCTCAGACTCAAAGAAAACGTCCAATACCTCTTCCAAAGTCATCTTCGCACTGTTATAAACTGTACAGTCCTCCTTTTTATAATCCAGAAGCTGCGGATTCACAAGAGAACCTGCATAAATGATAACATCTGCCTCTTCCAATAATTTCTTCCCGCGGACTGTAATTAAATCTGCCGCTCCCGAACCTGCTCCTACAAAATGTACCATTTTAGTTCTCCTTTACAATAATTAATGAGTAATATCCGGCATCTTCCGGTATTTCTTCCACCGTTCGGTAGATCTTTTCATTTTCCATGCCGCAGTTTTCTATCATAACTGCACTTTCATTTCTATTTCGCAGTTCTTCTTTTACCCTGGCCATCTTTTTACCTGCTTTCATCAGTACCTTCGTACCGGGAAGCTGTAAAGCATCTTCAATCTGATAAGATGCCGGTATGACGTGCAACGGCTCTGCCTTTTCTACCAGCCCCATATTTAAGCGGGCGGCAACTGCGCAAAACGAAGTAATACCGCTCACGATCTCTACTTCATATCCACGGTCCTGAATTCTTTTATGTATATATAAATAAGTGGAATACACCGTTGGATCACCCAGCGTTAAAAAGGCAACATTTTTTCCTTCTTTCAGATATTTTTCAACCTGGTCTGCACCTTCGTTATGACTGGCTTCCAGCTTTTCATGATCTTTTGTCATAGGCATATGTACGGCTATAATCTCTTTTTCATCCAGTTCCTTCACAGCCTGCTTTGTGATCTGATATGCCACACTTTCTTCTTTCACTTTTCCCGGCACTGCAATCACATCACTCTCCTGAATGATACGGACTGCTTTTAATGTCAGTAATTCCGGATCTCCCGGTCCGATTCCCAAACCAAATAATTTTCCTGTCATTTTGTCATCCTTTGCCACATGCATACCGCCGCTCTGTGGCTTCCTTTCTCCTACATAATTTTTTATGTCTGATCTCTTTTTACTGAAAATATATAATGTGGCATATCCATGCCGTAATAATGTTTAACAAACTGTCCTTTTTGTGTCATTCCATTTCTTCTGGCGACATTTTGGGAAGAAATATTTGTATCACGTATGATCGAATATACTTCTTTCACCCCTAATACTTCAAATGCATATTTTTTACATGCAGCGGCTGCTTCCGATGCATAACCCTGATGCCAGTAAGCCTTTTGAAACAGATACCCCACTTCATGAACCTCCACACCATCTATATCCTGCATGGTAATGCCGCACTGCCCAATCATTTCATTACTTTCTTTTAAGATAACGGCCCACAAACCAAACCCATACTGCCGATATCTCATGATCTGACGATCCAGCCATTCATGCGCTTCCTGATCCTCAAAGGCATGTTCATAAGCGCGCATAACTTCCTGATCTTTTAACATTTTGCAAAGAGCCGGAAAATCTTCCTGTTCCATCTCCCGCAAATATAATCTCTCTGTCTCCAATATCATTTTACTGCGGCTTCCTTTCTATTTAAAATTTACTTAACTTCCTTCTTTCATCTCAAAATGGCCCATTAATTCCGGTACACTGCCCGTTATACCCAGGGTTCCGTATTCATTGGAAAAAAGAATAACGCCTGTTTTCAGACTTCCATAAGAACGGTTATTTAAATAAAAATCAATCTTTTCCAGTACATGACTCATAGTCTCTTCCATGCAGCCATAGTCCTTTAATATGCCTAATGCTTCTTCCGTTGTAATCGTCCGCAGAATTTTCTGAACTGCTTCTATTGGCGCACCCGCCCGGACAGCATTGGCTGCCATAATCTCAGCCCTGGAATCTGCACACCTGGAGTGGGTGTTCATAATTCCGCCTGCAACCTTTATAAATTTTCCAACATGTGCTATGAACAATATGCCTTTCATTCCAAGCTCTACCGCCATATCAATTGTATCACCCACATAATTGCTGCATTTCATGGAATTGGTAAGATCAATATTCAGGTGGTCTTTGGAAAAAGCTTCTCCATAATTCCCGGGAGTAATCACCAGATATTTTGCTCCATTTGCTTTCTTCATCTCCATTTCAAGACGGATACTGGCAATTAACGCCGCTTCACTCATCGGTACTACAATGCCGCTGGTACCTAAAACGGAAATGCCTCCTTCTATGCCAAGCCTTGGATTAAATGTTTTTTTTGCAATTTCTTCCCCTTCCGGTATGGATATTTCCACTGCAATTCCCCCCGGATAATCCTGTTCTTCGCAGATTTCGGTGACGGCTTCCCGGATCATCTGGCGGGGCACTCTGTTAATGGCTGCTGCACCTACCGGCTGCTCCAGGCCTTTCTTCGTAACCCTTCCAACTCCTTTGCCACCATCAATAGTGACCCCCTTCTCTGCTGTTTTCCATACTTTTGCATAGACAAGAGCTCCTGTTGTAGCGTCCGGATCATCGCCCCCATCCTTACGCACTGCACAGGTAACCTCACCATCTCCCCGGTTAATCTCTTCCAGCGTTAAATGGAGCAAAATACCTTTTGGCGTCATTAAATCAACTTTAGCCACATCTTTTTTCATCAAAAGCATCATAACTGCCGCCTTTGCTGCTGCTGCTGCACAGGAGCCGGTGGTATATCCATATTTCAGCTTTTTATTATTTTTAATAATATAATAATCCTGTAATCCATTATCCTGATCCATAAATGATCCTTTCCATTTTGTTACAAATAAGAAGCCAGAAAATGATTGTACAACAAAAAATCCGTTGTCAAATACACTATCAGACAACGGTTTCCATACAAAAAATATACTCCCCGGTTGCCGCAGGGAAATACAATACAAACAACATAAGCAGGTATCTGACTATACAGTAACGGACTTGTGCGGGACTTTCACCCGTCTTCCCTATTATCCTGCCGGGGCAGGAACTTATATTGACTCTATTTTTCTACAAATTATTATATTATTTACGGTGGATTCTGTCAACTGAAACTGTAGGATTTACCGGGCAATTGTTTTCTCAATATAAAAAGCCTGACATTCACCCAATCCCAAAGTACATTTCACAAATGCACCTCAAAAAAGGTATGTAAACACCAAGCTTTCATTCCCTATATACCATATCACTATTCATTTTCTTCTTCATCTGCGAATTTTGTTGAAAGAACTTTCCTGGGCTTTTCCGCCTCATCTTTATCCCATGGCAGGACATCTCCGGGATCTCTTAAATAATCCAGAATCTGCCAGATTCCTTCTCCGGTATAAGAACTTACACGAAACACCGTCTCACATCCGGAAAGTCTGAGCCAGCGTTCGGCACGGTCAGGATCACCGGTCGGGGAATCAATCTGTGTTACAATTCCAATTACCGGCCTGGTCGAACACGCAGTGACACAGGGAGGAAACAAAGAATATGGTTCATCTGCATTAATTAAAAGTCCCACCACGTCTGCTTCATAGGCATAAAGTGCCAGGGCACGTCCCAGGCGGTTTGTCTCTGCGTACTCTCCGGGCGTGTCTATGACAACATCAAAGTGATTTATGTATTGTGTTTTATGGTAATGGATGGTATCACCTTTGAGTGCCTGACGAAGCGTCGTCTTACCACACTCGCTTCTTCCCATTAATATAATTTTTTTCATATTTATTCCCCTGAATAGTGCAATCTGGCTTGTGCCATTCCCAAATCAGCAGTGTGAAAACGATTTACTTTCACCTGCAAAGTTCCATCAGGTTCTGGTAATTTCACAAATCGTAAATTTTAACTTATCTTCCAGATATTTATTAATTGCCTGCATTGCAGCTTCTACTTCCGAAATTCTGCCGGTGAAAATTAGTGTTCCGCTGAATCTGTCAATAAATCCAAGATCAATATTGGCTGTCTTCACTGCCATGTCCCCAGCTATAACTGAAATCTCTGCCGGGCTCATACTTAAAATTCCAATTGCTGCACGCTGATAATCCAGCTGTGGGTCTAATCCCAGCTTGCGGTAAACAATCGGATCCGGGCTGGCGATCACGTGTGCCAGTGTTACCTGTTTGCCAGGTACCAATTCCTGTACGATACGCATTTTATGCTCACCAGGTGTATTAAAACCATCTAAATTCATCCTGTACCCCTTCTTTGCTATTTATTTTCGCACCATTTAATATCTTAATAATACAACAAAATCCCACATAATACAAGACAATTTTAAAGTTTTTCCTTTTGTTTTTAATTGTTTTTAGAATACATTTTTTGTTGCTACGATATCTGTCTGCGTACCTGCCACATTACTCAAAATCACGTCTCCAATATGCACAGGAGCCTGAACTTCGATGCCCTTAAGCGCCTTCATGCAGCTGAAAATTTTATCTTTGCTGATATCTGTTTTTGTTTTCACGGATACCCTGGCAATGCTGCCTCCCTTTACTGCTACCGTTGAAGTTACAATTCTGGTGGGATGGGTGCATTCTTTCCTGCCATATGCCTCGCCCCTCCTGCATGAATTTCCCTCCACCTGCTGCACCTGATTTCCTTCCAGTGTTACCGTCAGAGCGCATCCCAGCGGACAGCCAATACAGGTTAATTCTCTTTTTTCCATGCTCTATGCCTCCTCTATCTTCACTGTAATACACTGCAGGGCTGGAAATCTGTCCAAATCAGACTTTTTCAGCTTTAGTTCTTCCATCTCTCCCGGTACCATTATTTTTTTCTTTCTGTGAAGTATCCGTTCCTCATCAAAATACATGCTGATATAATTATTTTGATACACATTACCCACACGAAATCGCAAAATTATTTCTTCCTCAATATTAACCGGATGTATGAATCCGGGAACAGTATAGCGCACACCCTGTGTTCCGGTTACTTCTATCCCCTTCTCTTCCTGCAGTCCTCCGGCAATATACTTAGCCGCAGCCTTTCCGGCACAGGCAGCCTCCTGTGATACAAAATCCACCAGATCATGTACATGCAGGACATTTCCGCATGCAAATATTCCACTGACACTTGTCTGCATGCTTTCATCCACCTGCGGTCCGTTTGTCGCCGGAACCATATCAAGCCCCAGATTTACAGACAGTTCATTCTCCGGTATTAATCCTACCGACAATAACAGCGTATCACAGGACACATATTCTTCGGTCCCTGCAATGGGCTTTTTGTTATCTCCCACCTTTGCTGTTGTTACCCCTCTCAGGCGGTCTTTCCCATGAATTTTTACGACCGTAGTGCTCAGACGAAGGGGAATCCCAAAATCATCCAGGCACTGTACAATGTTACGTTTCAAACCTCCGGAATAAGGCATTAGTTCTGCCACGAGTTTCACCTTAGCCCCTTCAAGGGTCATTCTTCTTGCCATAATCAGACCAATATCACCGGAACCCAGAATAACTACTTCTTTTCCGGGCATCCGCCCTTCTATATTGACCAGCCGCTGGGCAGTTCCCGCTGAAAAAATTCCCGCCGGACGAAATCCCGGGATATTTAAGGCACCTCTTGGACGCTCCCTGCATCCCATTGCCAAAACGACCGCTTTCGCGCGTAACTGAAGGATACCGTCTTTCGGATTGACGGCTGTCACCTCTTTATCCTCAGAGATGCTAAGCACCATGGTTTCCAATTTATACGAAATATTATAATCCGCTGCTTTTTCGATGTATCTGGCTGCATATTCCGGTCCAGTCAATTCTTCCTGAAAAGTGTGCAGTCCAAAACCATTATGGATACATTGATTCAGAATTCCACCAAGCTCATTTTCCCGCTCCAGAATTAAAATATGCTCTATTCCATTTTCTTTTGCTGCTATTGCCGCCGCCAGTCCGGCAGGACCTCCGCCAACTACAATGATATCATATTCCATTTTACTCCTCCCTTTTGCTGTCAGCAATTACATTGGAACCTCTCCCGGACTTGCATATCTCTTCCTGAGGTATATCAAGCTCCCTTGACAGAATTTCCAATACTCTGGGAGAACAAAATCCCGCCTGGCATCTTCCCATACCTGCTCTTGTCCGGCGTTTGACTCCGTCTAAGGTTTTCGCTCCCAGCGGCCTGCGTACCGCATCCAGAATTTCTCCTTCTGTGATGGTTTCACAACGGCAGACCACTCTTCCGTAAGCTGGGTTTTCTGCAATCAGAACATTAGCCGCTTCTGCTTCCATATCCCTTAGGAAATGTATCCCTTTTCTTTTAGCCTGAAAGTCTGTCTTTTTAACTGCTTTCATTTTTTTTGCTGCTATTTCTGCAACCATAACACCAATGGCCGGCGCACTGGTAAGCCCTGGTGAATCTATTCCTGCAGCATTGATAAACCCGGGTGCATCCTCTGCCTCTCCAATGACAAAATCCCTTCCCTTTTCATGTGCCCGCAGTCCGGCAAAAGATGTAATCACCTGACGGACAGGCACTTTTTCGGAACTTTTTAACGCTTTGTCAATTACCTGGGCAATACCTTCTGCCGTTGTAGCGGTATCTTCCCGATCGGTAATATTTTCTGCTGTAGGTCCTATCATTAAATTTCCATGTACGGTAGGTGTGATTAAAACACCTTTTCCCAAATTTGTGGGAAGTTGAAACACCGTAGTATTTACAAAATTTCCTGCCTTCTTATCCAACAGGCAATACTCCCCTTTTCTCGGTACAATCGAAAGCTTTCTGCTGCTCACCATATTGTTGAACACATCTGCATTTACACCGGCAGCATTAATAACTACCTTTCCCTCAAAATCTCCTTTACTTGTTGCCACCCTATACCCGGCATCGGATTTTTCAATGCCCCTTACCTCGGTATCAAAGTAAAATGCAGTTCCATTTACAAATGCATTTTCAGCCATGGCAGCCGTTAATTCAAACGGGCAGATAATCCCGCCTGAAGGCGCATATAATAATGCCTGTACCTCATCTGATATATTTGGCTCGATTTCTTTCATTTCCGTTCCTGTTATAATGCGAAGCCCTTTTACCCCATTTTGCTCGCCTTGTGCCTTAAGCAGCTCAAGCCTGCCCGTTTCACTTTTTGAGAAACACAGCACAACAGAACCATTTCTTTTAAATGGAATATCCAATTCTCTGGCTGTATCCTCCATCATCTCATTACCCAGAACATTTAACCTGGCTTTTAGCGTGCCCGGTTTGGCATCATGTCCCGCATGGACAATTCCACTGTTTGCTTTTGATGTTCCACAGCAAACATCCGGTTCTTTTTCTAACACACAGATATCAAGCTGATATCTGGATAACTCTCTGGCAATGGACGAGCCGATTACCCCTGCCCCGATTATAATTACATCCATCATGCTTATACCCTCTGCGTATTACAGGCCCCCTGCAATACCGCCACTATTAAAATAAGTTGAAAGAATGATTATGTGGCTTCCTTTCTATTTTTTTCTTTCAGCCCTGTCTCCATACTCTTCGCTGCCCCGCTTCGTCCTCTAAATAATTATGCAGTAAAAGAAAAGACTTCTCCTGTCTGTCAGACGTCTAAAAATCTGACAACGCTCTTCGAATCACTTCTAATATCTGCTCTTTCGTTCCATTTACAGACCCCTGAACCATCACAGGCTTTCCGCCGCCTTTCCCTTCCAAATCGCGGTTCATCTGTGCGGAGATTTTCCTTACATCCAGTTTCTCACTGCCCAGTACATAGCGGTATCCATTCTGGTCATTGCCAACAAAGCATCCGCAGATCCCATCTGTTTTAGCAGAGGCAAGATTTACATATTTCCGCATCATATTGTTGTCCAGATCTTCTTCAAACAAAAGCATCCCTGCCTTCTCTTCCTCCCCGGCTGGTGCTCTGTCTACTTTATCTTCTATGTATTTACCCTGAAAATAAATCAGCCTGTCTTTTAAAAGCTGCAGTTCTTCTTTCTGCCGTACTACTGCCTCTGCTGCCAGTTCCGGTTTTGCAGACAGGAATACGGATATTTGATTTATATTCCGCTCTTTGGTCCGATAGTCGTTTAAAGCACGGAATCCACATAGCATACTGACTCTGGTCCCGCCTTTGTATTTTTGCGCGTCCACAATTTTAATGATGCCAATCTCGCCTGTATATTTCACATGAGGTGCGCAGCAGGCGCATACATCCACACCGGGAATCGTTACAATCCGAACCTGTCCTTCAATCTCAATTTTACTGCGGTATTCCATCTTTATAAGATCCGCTTTCACCGGGTAGGATATCTCCACTTTTCTGTTAGATGAAGCAATTTCATTCGCCTGAAATTCTATTTCTGATAATTCGTCCTCATTTAATCCCCCGTCAAAATCCATTGTTACAACTTCGCTTCCAAGATGAAATCCCACATTGTTATATCCAAAGCGCCTGCACACAATACCGGAAATAATATGTTCCCCTGTATGCTGCTGCATCTTGGAAAAACGCTCCTTAAAGTCAATCTCACCCGATACACGGGTTCCAGGACTGATGGGTTGATTTATGATGTGATATACGATTCCATCTCTTTCCCAGGTATCCGATACTGCAATCCCATTCAGGAAACCACGGTCTCCGCTTTGTCCGCCGCCTTCCGGGAAAAATGCCGTTTTATCTAATTCCACCTTATAATTATCATCAAAACGTTCACAAGCTAAAACATCCGCTTCAAATGTTTGCATATAGCTGTCTTCATAAAATAATTTTTCTGTCATCTTCCTATTCTCCTGCCTGCATAATCATGTCTCAAGTATAACGCAATTGAATTTCTTTTGCCAGTATGATTGTATGAAAACATTATAAATCTGCACGGGATTTATTGTCATTATAAAATAGCTTGATTTATTTGACATTACCCGATAATCCGACTATACTATTTATATTACAACTGTAGTATCTAAGGAGGATCCATGAATGAAAAAATTACCGCAAATATCCGAAGCTGAATATGAAGTGATGAAAATTGTTTGGAAATATGCACCGATCAGCACAAATGAAGTGACGGATAAACTGACTAAGACTACTACCTGGAGTCCTAAAACAATTCAGACTTTATTAAAGCGGCTGGTTCAAAAAGAAGCTTTGACCTATGAAAAAGAAAGCCGCGTTTTTGTTTATACACCATTAGTTCAGGAGGATGAATATCTGGATCATGAAAATGATTCTTTCCTGAAACGGTTTTATAATGGGAATTTAACTTCGATGATGACAAACTTCCTGGAAAAAGATAATTTATCCGATGCGGAAATCCGGGATTTGCAAAATCTGCTTTCGAAAAAATCCCAGAATGGAGGTATTCATGATTGATGCTCTTGTCATCCGTTTCTTAATTATCAGCGCAGCCATCTCGGTTTTTGTATCCGTAATCCTGCTGGTTAAGAAATTATGCAAAAAACATCTGTCCCTGCGGGTACAGTACAATATCTGGTTTTTACTGCTTATTATGCTGGCTTTGCCTTTTCTCCCTGTCAAATCAGACGGGTTCAGCGGCCTCTGGCATTGGTTCCTGCAGTTGGGTTCTTCCGGAAGCACAGCTGGAAATACAGCTATAAATGCCGGTACCGCTGCCACTGCTTCAACTGCTGCTAACTGGATGCAGGATTTTACGGTGTCGGTAAAGCATGAGACTCCTGCCATGCTGAATTACCTGCTTTGTCTTATCTGGGGAACAGGCATTTTAATCATGGCTATATTGACACTGCGCTCCCAGCTCAGGATCAGGCAGGTCATCAAATCCGCTCTTCCGGTACAGAACCCGCAGGTCAAGATTATTTATAACGAATGCAGAGGTACCATTGGAATCTCTAAAAATATTCGTCTGTACAGCAGTGCTTTTATCCAATCACCAATTTCAGTCGGATTATTAAAACCTTGTATTGTAATCCCGATCCATATGATAACCGGATCTCAGGATAAGGATATCCGTTTTATTCTGTTACACGAATTACAGCATTACAAGCACCGTGATGTTACCGTAAATTATCTGATGTGCCTAGCCCGGATTATATACTGGTTTCATCCTCTGGTCTGGCTGGCACTTAAGGAAATGCGTAATGACAGGGAAGTTGCATGCGACGCTGCGGTTCTACGAACAATTGATGAAAACAGTTACGCTGACTATGGGTATACTTTGCTAAATTTTGCCGAAAAGCTGTCTCACTCTTCTTTTTCTTCCGCAGCCGGAATGGGTGGCACCAAAAAGCAGATAAAAAAGCGTATCATTCATATTGCATCTTTTCATCCCGAAAGTAAGTGGTTAAAATTAAAAAGCTGCCTAATATTTACCATGGCTCTTTCTATTGTAATAGGAAGTGCACCACTGTTGGCGTTGGGTACATCTGCCGGCAATGCATATCATTTTAACAACACAAATGTTGAATATGAAGATCTTGGCTCCTATTTCCAGGGATATGACGGCAGTTTCGTACTATATGACCAAAATGCAGACTATTGGAGTATATATAACAAAGATGCAAGTTCTAAAAGAGTATCCCCTGATTCTACTTACAAAATATACAGCGCTTTATTTGGATTGGAATCCGGCAGCATTAATCCTGAAGATTCCTCTATCGCCTGGGATCAGACTGAATATCCTTTTGAATCATGGAATCAAAACCACGACCTGGACTCTGCTATGTCAAACTCCGTCAATTGGTACTTCCAGGCTGTCGATCAAAAAACGGGTTTGCCGGCACTGCAAAACTATATTCACGAAGTCGGTTATGGAAACCAGGATCTCTCCGGAGGTATTTCCCGTTATTGGATGGAATCTTCCCTAAAAATTTCTCCAATAGAACAAGTGGAACAATTATCCGCAATGTACCGTAATGATTTGCAATTTAAAGCCAATAATATACAGGCTGTAAAAAATGCCCTTCATATATCCGACTCCTTTGGAACCTCTTTATACGGAAAAACAGGAACCGGGGATGTGGAAGGCAAAAATGTAAATGGATGGTTTATCGGTTTTCTTGAAAAAGACGGCAATACCTTCTTCTTTGCCACAAATATCCAGGGAGCGGATTTTGCTAATGGTAGTATGGCAAGCAAAATCTCACTGGAGATCCTGCAGGCTAAGAACCTTTATATTGGGAAATAATTTTAAAAACAGGTCTGTCCCGATGTTATCAGGACAGACCTGTTTCCTCTTTTGGCAGCTTAAATTTTTCGGTAAGTTTATCTTGAGCTTCTTCTTTTGTGTCTTCTGCTACCTTCCATCCAACGGCTGACACTTTGGGCAAAAATATATATTTCCTCCCAGATATGCCTGTCTGGAAATCCAGCCGCCGCACTTTGGACATGGCTCTTCCAGTGTCTTCTTTGAGAGATAAGTCTGATAACCGCCGTAAATTCCAAAAAGATTCTTTTCCGTATCCCTGCCTCCCTTTTCTTTCATTTCCAACAAAGTCTTCTTCAGACTTTTAAAAAGAATATCCCGTTTTGTTTCATCGATATTTTCAATTTTTACCTTTGGATGAATTCCTGCATGAAAAAGAATATCCTGCAATACTCCGTTCCCCAAACCGGGGATGCGCTGTTCAGTTGCCAGGAATGCTTTCACGCTTATATTTTGCTTTACACTTTCATATAAGGTTTCAAAATATGCCCGGTTAAATTCTTCCATATAGGGAGTCGGTTTTTCTTTTGCCACCAGATAATAGGGATTATCATTCTGACCTTCCAGGAATACATGGATACCTCCATACATCTGCACTGTAGTGACCAGCGCTGTACCATCTGTAAATTCAGAATAGAACTGATGCTTCACAGGCGGTTTCTCCCCCTCTTTTAAATAGCGGATATTTGCTCCGTCTGTAAACAGCAGTCTGGCATCACCAAGTGCTATTTCCACCTGCCCCGCCAGCGCATAAGCTTCTCCCACCTGCCTGCCGGAAAGCAGGCTGTCATATTTCTGGGGATCTCCAAAATAAAAGGTGAATTTATGTGGTGATTGATTTGCAGTAACGCTTTTTATTGTTTTTCCTTTTATGGTTCTGTTTAGCTGATCTGCCATTACCTGGCTTTCCGGTAATTCCAACATTGGCCGCACACCATCCTTTCTAAAATGCATATTTACATTTATTATAAAGCATCCAATGATAAATAGCTACCATTTCATTGCTGTTTTAGCACTACAGCGAACAGTTTCATGCAAATATGAATCCATACACGATCATTATCACTGCCCATTTTAAGCGTTACACCCAGCACTTTCCTTTATCTTTTTGCCATGTGTTTCTCCAGCCTGCTTAATCCTGCATTTACAATAATTGCCAGCCCTGCCGACAGAATACTTCCCCATAAAATCTTGTTTACATTCAAGGTCCGCAGTCCGTCAAGCAGAATACTGCCCAGTCCTCCTGCATTGATCGTTGCTGCGATCGTAGCGATTCCAATGGTTGAAACAACAGCGAGATGTATCCCCGTAAACAAAGGGCGCAGGGACAGCGGTATCCGAACCTTAACCAGAATCTGCATCCGGCTCATTCCCATTCCTGTTGCAGCTTCAATTACGGATGCATCCACCTGATTCAGCCCATCTATAAAATTGCGCAGCAGCAGATACTGATTGTACATGACCAGTACTATAATTGCAGTATTCCTGCCCAGTCCCGTTACCGGTATTAAAATTGCAAACAGGGCAAGGCTTGGTATGGAATAAATCATAGAAAAAAATCCGATTAAGATTTTTGATATCCACTGGAAATACATCGATAATATTGTTAACACTGATGCCAGTATCACAGATAAAAGCAGCGTGATTATAACGATTTCAATATGTTCTGCCAATGCCTTTAATAACTTATCATGGTATTTTACCAGATATGTGATCATGTAAATGCCTCCCAGAATTGTTCCTGTTTACGTGTGGAATCGATCAGGGATTTTACAAATTCATCTGATGGATTCCTGACGATATTCTCTGGCTTATCAAACTGTCTGATCTTTCCTTCGTTCATAATAATTACCCGGCTGCCAAGTTTAAATGCCTCATTAATGTCATGTGTTACAAAGAGAAACGTCTTTTTGGATTCCCTGTGAATTTTTTGCAGTTCCTCCTGAAGATTCATACGGTTAATAGCGTCGATGGCTCCAAAAGGTTCATCCATCAGCATGATCCTTGGATCTGCGCACAGGGCTCTTGCAAGTCCTGCTCTTTGCTGCTGTCCACCCGAGAGCTGAGAAGGGTATCTTTTACCATATTCCGAATAAGACAATCCCACCATTTCCAGCAATTCCTGAACCCTTTCATTTATCTTTTCCTCCGGCCATTTCAGAAGCCTTGGAACCGTGGCAATATTTTCCCCAATGTTCATGTGTGGGAAAAGGCCAACCTGCTGGATGACATAACCGATCTCTCTTCTAAGAAGAACCGGATCTTTGGAGCTGATATCCTCTCCAAAGATTTTGACAGAACCTTTATCCGGTTCATAAAGACGGTTGACCATCTTTAATAAAGTCGTTTTCCCACAACCGGAAGAGCCCAATATCGTTATGAACTCACCCTGTCCGATTTCACAGCTTACATCATTCACTGCAAAATATCCGGTATTGTCAAATTTTTTACTTACATTTATAAATTCGATTGCTTTCTTCACTCAAATGCCTCCGCTGACTGCATTATTTTATACTGTCGTAATATTCCTTTGCCACTTCTTCATATTCCCGTTTTTCCACATCTGCTTCCGCATTTAATTTTGTAACGGTCTTCGTATCCAGAGTAGCACTGATCTTATTTAAGATGTCCGCTATTTCCGGATAAGTGTTCAACACCGTTTCCCGTACAACCGGAGCTAAGTTATATGGAGGCCAGAGCTTCTTATCATCTTCCAGAAGGGTAAATTCATCTTTTACCAGCTGGCCTTCTGTTGTATATGCCGGTGCTGCATCTGCCTCATCATTTTCCAGTACAGAATACTTCAGTCCTCCGTCATACACTTTTGATGATTTCCAATCAAATGGCCCATAGAGCTTTTCCAGGCCCAGCATCCCGTCTTCTCTCTGATCAAATTCACCCTGGGATGCAAACCGAAGCTCAGATGCATTTTTCTGAAGATCTGATATGGTTTTAATTCCATATTTTTCTGCTATATCTGTTCGGATAACCAGACCCTGTCCGTCATTTGCCTGGGAATAATCCAGCCAAATCAATTTATATTGCTTTTCGTATTCTTCTTTAACCGTGTCATACACCTGCTGTGCATCTGTCATAGGATCCATTTTTAAGATAGAGATCAAACCGGTACCTGTATATTCCGGATACAAATCAATTTCTCCATTCATGATAGATGTATGAACAACAGAACCCGCTATATCCATGACTCTCTCTACCGAAAAACCGGCATCTTCTAATGCCAGGGCATAAACTTCAGCTACGATCAGGTTCTCCGTAAGATCTTTTGACCCCACTTTAATGCTCTTTTCCTCACTTTTACTATTGCCACAGCCGGCAATCCCAACCATAAGGGATGCAGCTATAAAAATTGCTAATGCTTTCTTCAAAACTTTATTACCTTTTTTCATTTTCATTCTCCTTGACTATTCTGTTTCTGTATTGTTATTCTGTTTCTGTATTGTTATTTTGTTTCTGTATTGTTATTTTGTTTCTGTATTGTTATTTTGTTATCGTATTTAATCTGGTGATATCCACCCTTTTAGCGGTATCTGACAATCCACTTTTCTGCTGCTGACACCAGAAAACCGGAAAAAAGGGATAACAGCGCTACCGAAATTCCACCAATCAATAATAAATCAGTCCTGTTTAATCCAAGACCGGTAAAAATAATTGTCCCCAATCCGCCACCGCCAATATATGCAGCCAGTGTTGCACTGGCAATAATTTCTACTAATGCTGTCTTTGTTCCAATCAGGATATACGGCAGTGCAAGAGGTATCCGTACTTTTTTAAAAATCTGCTTGTCTGTCATGCCAAGACCCCTGGCTGTTTCCAGCATAAATTCGGGTGTGCTTTCAAATCCTGCATTGGTATTCATAAGTATAGGCGGAATTGCCAGTATTACCAGCGCCGTCATAGCAGGACGCATTCCGGTTCCCATAATGGGGATTAATAATATTAAAACGGCAAAGCTTGGTACTATACGGAGCACATTAAAAAACGCGGTAATCCACTTGCGAAATCTCTTCGTATGTGCACAATATATGCCTGCAGGTATGCCCACTGCCAGCGCGATTGACAGTGAAAGCAGGCTGATTAATACATGTTCCCCTACTGCCGTCAGATAAGTATCCATGTTATTTGTAAAATAATCTATGATTTGCTGCCACATAACAGGTGTCCCTTCTTTTTAGTCTTCAGTGCAATTTACAAACATGCTCTTAAGCATGTCTCCATTTTACCGCAGATTTCTGCATACGGCAATGACAAGAATCCCATTTATTTTCAAAAAAAGATCAATATTTACATAAAATACCGAAATCTGTGGTATGCTATATGACATTTTATTATTCATTATTTGCAATAACTTCACAAAATATTAAATTATACCCTATGTAAAGTGTTGTAGTTTTACTGGAATATAATTTATTATCTAAACTCCGGCTTGTTCTTTTGTATTTCTTAGGATAGAATAAAAGTATAATATTACAGGTTCTATTCACTATCTGCTTAATAGATTTTTAATTTTATTACAGGAAGGATTTTAAAAATGGAAATAAGAAAAAGTACACCCGGTGATTTAGATACATTACTGCAGTTATATGCAGATGCCAGAGACTTTATGGCGAAAAACGGCAACCCCTCCCAATGGGAAAATAACTATCCATCCATTGAACTTGTCAGTTCAGACATTGCAGATGGCAGCAGTTATGTGTGCATAGAAAACGGCAAAATCGCGGGAACCTTTTATTTTAAAGTAGGAGAAGATCTTTCTTACCGGGAAATCTTTGACGGCCGCTGGTTAAACGAGAAGCCTTATGGCGTTATTCACCGCATTACATCCGCAGCAGGCACAAAAGGAGTCGCTTCTTTTTGCTTTCAGTGGTGTTTTCAGCAGTGCGGCAACCTTAAAATTGATACCCACGACGATAATCTTCCCATGCAGAAAGCTTTAAAGAAAAACGGTTTTGTCCGCTGCGGGGTCATTTTTCTGGAGGACGGCTCAAAACGTATTGCTTTCCAGCGTGAGATTTAGATTGTAAAGGAGTTAATATGGAACATTTGGAACAGAATTTCATGCTTTTAGAAAAATACCTGCCCTTTTGGAATCATTTAAGCACACCACAGAAGACAACTCTTGCTCAAAATGTATTCTCTGCCAGCTATTCCAGAGACAGCCATATACACCTTGGAGAAAATGACTGTATCGGCATGCTCATCATTAAAAGCGGTGAAATGAGAACTTATTTACTTTCGGAAACCGGAAAAGAAGTGACACTATACCGGCTGGGTGCAGGTGAAGTCTGTATCTTATCCGCTTCCTGCGTTCTTCATACCATTACCTTTGATGTATATATTGACGCTGCCAGGGACTGTGAAATACTCCAGATTAACTCTTCTGCTGTCTCCAGGCTTATGGAAGAAAATATACATGTGGAAGCCTACGCATATAAACTGGCAACCGAACGTTTCTCTGATGTTATGTGGGCGATGCAGCAGATCTTATTTATGAGTTTTGACAAGCGTCTGGCAATCTTCCTGCTGGACGAATGCAGCCGTACAAAGTCAGATATAATCAAAATGACTCACGAGCAAATTGCAAAATATACAGGAAGTGCCAGAGAAGTCGTTTCCCGTATGCTAAAGTACTTTTCCTCAGAAGGATTTGTGGAATTATCAAGAGGCGGTATCCGGCTGCTGGATAAGAAAAGATTAAAAGAACTTCTGTAATTCATCTAAAAACAGGTGGACCCAAAACATTTACGTTTTGGGTCCACCTGTTTTTTACAGTGCGAATGATGCACTCAGTTCTTCATTAATTGTATAATATACCATTTTTTCTTCCGGCTTAACATATACATCCATAGTCTTCAAATCCGCAATACGATTGCCGGCATCCTTCCAGATCTTTTTCACCTGGGCAATGATATCCTGTTCATTATATTCTGCATCACGAAACTGCACGTAAAAATTCGTTTTCTTCGATGCCCGTTTTTTAGCTGCCGTGCCCGTTGTCATAGAATCAGTTTCTGCTGTTTTCTGAACAGATATTACACTTTCTTCATTTTGAACCACTTCAGCCTGCGCTGTTTGCACTGATGCTGCCTCTGGAATTACTTCTTTTGTAACTTCTTTCGCATCTTCTCTTGTTTCATTTTCAATGACATTAGCTGTCATCATCTTATTTTTCTTCTTTAAATGTCTTTTTTTAGCCATATGTTCCTCCTGTTGAATTTCCGACAGTTATTATAGTATTATTTTCGGAAAATGTCAAAATTTTTTAAAATTGCAGGAGAAACATGGAACATCATGATTACTTTAAAAGGTTATCTCTCCACATAATGCCTATATAAACAAATTCACATTAGCCTCTTCCGCGTCCCCAAGATACGACGCCACACCTGCCAGTTCCACACCGTCTATCAGCTCTTCTCTGGTTATTCCCATAACATCCATTGACATGGTGCATGCCACCAGTTTAATCCCGCTTGCCATGGCATGCTGCATTAATTCTTCCAGTGATTCTACATTTTTATCCTTCATTACTTTCTTCATCATTTTCGTTCCCATACCAGCCATATTCATCCTGGACAGTTTTAATCTCCTGGTTCCTCTTGGCATCATAGCACCGAACATTTTTTCAATGAATGGTTTCCTGACAGACTGTTTTTCTGTTTTACGCAGTGCATTCAATCCCCAGAAGGTAAAGAACATGGTCACCGGCCTGCCCATTGCTGCTGCTCCATTTGCAATGATAAAGGAAGCCAGCACTTTATCCAGATCTCCGCTGAATACAATTAAAGTCTTACCCTGTGGAAGGCTTACAGCATCTGCCTGGGAAACTCCCTGGCACACATTGGTTCCTTTTTTGATATAGACAAGGTTCTCTCTGTCTTTTCGCTCCGAATTAACAAATGTATTTCCTGTTCTTTTACACCATGCTTCAATATCTCTGACAAATCCCATATCCGTTGCAGAAACCTGCAGGATCTGATTCTCTTCCATTTCTCCCAGGGTTTCATTTACTTTCATAATAGGCCCCGGACACTGAAGCCCGCAGCAATCCAGAATTTTCATTTCTTTTTGTGCTGGAACGGATTCTGCTTTTACCTGCGCTGCTTTTATATCATCCTTTACCATTTCTTCTGAATCCTCCTCGTCTTCCCTGTCCTCATAATGCATTGATTTATAGAAACCAGTACCTCCGGACAATACCTTTACGTTTTCAAATCCATTTTGCATCAGTATCCTGGCTCCGTTGTAAGACCTGACTCCTACGGCACAGTATACGATGATCATCCGGGTTTTCTCCAGTTCTCCCATTCTTCCCCGGAGTTCTCCAAGCGGAATATGATAAGACCCGGGAATCTGATATACCAGACGTTCCATCTCCTCGGTGACATCCAGGATTGTAAAAGCCGTATTTTCTTCCCCCGGCTCCTGAAGTTCATCCATTTCATCCCATCCGATAAAGGAAACCATGTGATCCAGTACATTGTGGGCTGTAAATCCCAGCATATTAACCGGATCTTTTGCTGAGGAATAAGGCGGAGCATAAGAAAGTTCCAACTCTTCCAGATCATATATGGTTCCATTTAAACGCATGGTGACTGCTAATGTATCGATTCTTTTATCTACACCGTCCTGACCCACAATCTGCGCCCCTAAAATTTTACCTTCCATGTCAAACAGCATTTTTAATGTAAGAGGGACTGCACCGGGATAATAACCGGCATGGGACTTCTGGTTAATCAAGACCGTTTCATAATCTTCGCCCTTTACCCTGCCCATTTTCTTCAGGGTCTTTTCATTTACTCCCACTGCTGCAGCAGTCAGGTCAAAGACCTGTGCTACGGAGGTTCCCTGGGAACCATGATATTTCTTTTTATCCCCGGCTATATTATCAGCACAGATCCTTGCCTGCTTATTTGCAGGTCCTGCAAGAGGAACCATTGCAGGATTCTTTAATACGAAATTTTCAACCTGAATCACATCTCCTACCGCATAGATATCCGGATTTGAGGTTCTTAAGTATTCATCTACCACAATGCCGCCCCGTTCATTTAACTGAAGCCCGGCTTCCTTAGCCAGGATACTGTTTGGGCGTACTCCAATGGATAAAATTACAAGATCTGCCGTTACTACTTTCCCGCTTCCCAAGGTAATCTGTGTTGTACCTAACCGGTCTTCAAAGCTGGAAACCCCATCACCCAATATCACTTCCACACCATTCATCTGCATGTTTTCATGGAGCAGATGCGCCATTTCTTTGTCAATTGGCGCCATCACCTGATCCTGCATCTCAATAATGGTTACCTCAATTCCTGCCCGGTGCAAGTTTTCAGCCATCTCAAGACCGATGAATCCTCCGCCGATGACTGCTGCTCTTTGGGGATGTTTTTCCTCTGCAAATGCCTTTATTTTATCGGTATCCGGTACGGTCCACAGTGTATAGATTCCTTCTCCGTCAATCCCTTTAATCGGCGGCTTTAGCGGGGATGACCCTGTTGCTATAACCAGATTATCATATACTTCTTCATAGGTTTCGTTTGTCTCAAGATTCTGAACCGTAACACATTTGCGGTCCGGTTGTATTTTTATTACTTCGCTGTAAATACGGACATCTATATTGAATTTCTTTTTCATTCCCTGGGGTGTCTGTAAAAGCAGTGCATCGCGGCTTTTAATTACATCTCCGATATAATAAGGCAGACCGCAGTTTGCATAAGAAATATAGCCCCCTTTTTCAAATACAACTATTTCCATTGATTCGTCGCGTCTTCTAAGGCGTGCCGCAGTGGTGGCTCCACCTGCAACCCCGCCAATAATCACTGTTTTTTTACCCATATTATCATTACCTCTATTCTGATCATTTTTGACTCCGGCAAAAACTGGTTTCCATCGGTTTCGCCGCAAGATCATTATCTTAATATCATTATAATGGTTCTAATTCTCATTTACCGTGACC
Organism: Robinsoniella sp. KNHs210; assembly: GCF_000686105.1. Taxonomy (NCBI): domain Bacteria; kingdom Bacillati; phylum Bacillota; class Clostridia; order Lachnospirales; family Lachnospiraceae; genus Robinsoniella; species Robinsoniella sp. KNHs210. Next base: position 5,598,566 of record NZ_JMLZ01000002.1, on the reverse strand, counting down.
AAGTCACAAAACAAAAAAATGGAAGATTTTTATCTCTTCCATTTCCTGCTTATCGTATCCCGTATCCGTTTGTTTTTAAAGTCGCAACTGTTTTTTTCCAATTTTCTTCTTTTACAAAAACGTAGTCTGTATTAAAGGTGGATATTACAAAAATCCCCACTTCATGTTCCGCCAGCAGTTTCGATAGCTTGGCAATAACTCCAATCATGGAGAAATCCAGCACCCCTTCTATCCGAAATCCCCTCCATCCGTCTTCCCGCTCTAAAAATTGGTCCGGAACCATATTTTCCGGGCAGACCAGGGACAATTCTTCGTCCGTTTTCCCTGTAAATACAAATTCTTCGTCATATGGGATCTTTGCCCCTGCCTTAAGCTTGCACACACTAAATTTTGGTTCTAATAATCTTATATACATATTATTTTATCCTTCCTGAAATCAAATATTCCAATTATATGCATTTATTTTACAATGCTGCTTCATTCTTTACAAGACTTTCATAAAAAAATGAATGCCTTTTCAATGTCCAAGCTGCATTTTATATAAATTACCATATAATAAAAAAGCGATATTTAAAAAGGAGACTTCCCATGCCACATCACTATCAATACGGTTCTCAGCCTAACCGATGCAATATGGGTCAGAACCGATGCACCCAGGATTCCCATTCCCCTTCCCAAAAATGCCGGAATCATAACATGGTTGAACACGCTCAGACAGTTGGTCCAGGCGGCCCCGTACTTTTACAGGACACCATTTTGCATGAAACTCTTGAGACCTTTGTCCATGAAAAAATCATAGAAAGAGCTGTACATACGAAAGGCTATGGAGCATTTGGATACTTTACGGCCTATCAGTCTATGCGCCCTTATACCAAAGCATCCTTTTTACAGAAACCAGGTCAGGTAACCTACACCTTTTCACGGTTTTCTTTTGCCGTGAGTACAAAAGGAACCCCGGACACCGCCCGGAATGTAAGGGGATTTTCCACCAAATTCTATACAGACTGCGGCGTTTTTGATCTTCTCTGCAACCATATTCCTGTATTCTTAGTAAGAGATGCCATGAAGTTCCCGGCTGCCATCAAATCCCTGTCACCATCACCGGTAAACAACATTCCAAATGCACAGGCATTTTGGAATTTCGTGGCGGAAACTCCGGAAGCGACTCATTTTGTAACCCTTCTGTATTCAGATCTGGGGACGCTGGCAAGTTTTCGTTGTATGCGTACATACGGCGTCAATACTTACGTCTGGGAGAATGAAAAAGGAGTTCGGCGTTATGTAAAATACCATTGGATACCATCCTGTCAGGAATGTACTTTAACCCGGGAAGAAGCAGCAAAACTGGCTGGCGAAAATCCCAATATTGCCGGGGAGGAATTATACAATACCCTGGCCGGGGGTGAAACCTACCAGTATGAACTCTGCGTTCAGTTCATGAATGTGGACGAAGCCTGCAGCCTCACATTTGATCCTTTAGATGACACAAAAGTCTGGAATCAGGAACAATTTCCTCTTACAAGGGTAGGATGCCTCACCTTAGACCGCAATGTGGATAATTATCAGCAGCAGGTAGAAAAAGCTGCCTTTTCCCCTTCTAACCTGATTGATGGAATCCAGCTTTCTGCAGATAAGATGCTGCAGGGACGTTCCTTTATCTACTGGGATGCACAGCGAAGAAGAATTGGTCCGGATTTCAGGGATATTCCGGTCAATCATGAAGAAAAATGGACACCAGGACAATTGGTTTCCAGCGGCACCGGGGAATGTATCTCCGGCTCCATTGAACGCTCTGAAATTCTAAAAGAAGACAATTTCACCCAGGCTGGGGAACGTTATCTTTCTCTTTGTCAGGAAGCACGTGACCATCTGGTTGACAACATTGCTTCCGAATTGTATACCACTTCTGAAAATATCCAGAAATGCGTGCTCAGCTACCTGTTCGCAGCGAATCAGGAATATGGAACCCGAGTTCAGGAATGTATGTGCTGGTATCAAAGACAGCATTAATTCTCATAATAAGAAAGGAAACAAACTTATGTATTTTGAAGGTTTACTGATTGGTTTATTTGCATTTTTGACCATTGGCGTGTTTCATCCCATCGTCATCAAAGGAGAATACTACTTCTCCAGTAAAATCTGGCCACTCTTCCTGCTTGCCGGAGTTCTTTGCTTAGTCCTTACCGTTAATATTGAAAACACCATGTTCTCTTCCCTGTTCAGTATCTTAAGCTTCACCTGTTTTTGGAGCATCGTAGAATTAAAAGAACAGGAAGAGCGGGTTGCCAAAGGCTGGTTTCCAAAGAATCCAGACCGCCCGGAAAAATTAAAATTAAAATTTAAAATGAAAAAGCCCTGTAAGAAGTCTTCCAAAAGTGTTTCATAATAACTAATTCCCTATTTCCCCATGAAAATACCTCCTAAGTAGATTTTGGTTATTACCTTGTCTGCTTAAGAGGTATCATATCAGATAATGGGACCGCCTTTCTTAATTATTCTGTTATTTCCACCCACCTGGAAGATAACCCATCGTTGCAGCAATCATATCATTGACTAAAGAGCGAATATCATCTTCACTGCAGTTTTTACCTGTAAATGCCGGATCATTGAGAAATGCTTTTACAACAGCTTCTTTACTACAGTTCATGGCTGCCTCCATGATATATTCATGATTTTCAATATGCGGCATAATCAGGGTTTTTACGGAATCCGGTATCCCGCCTGCTACAACCGGGCGGATGGCATCCCGTTCAAACACTGCATTTGTTTCTACCACTGCACCCAGCGGAAGATTGGGAATCTGTCCAAAGCTGTTTGGAATATTCACATTACTGATAACCCGTTCAAGCCCGCATAATGCTTTTATCAAAAGAATCCCTTCTTCTCCGGTAGGCCTTAATTCTACTTCTTCTTCCTGTGTCAGCAGTTTTTTACTTTTGTCCAGACGATTTTTCAGGTCTTCTTTTCTCCACTCAACTGTTGTCAGTCCGAATTTCCATTCTTCTACTGAATCTGGATCTTTCAGGTACTCATTTCCCGGCATAAACTCTGCCAGATGACGGTCTCCTGCTGCTGCAATCAGACCATACCTTCGAAACAGGTCAAACTTCACACGGTGTGAGCATGCAAAACATACATTTGCCCAATTGGTATCTCTTTCCTCATACCCTTCTTCAAAGTGCTTCTCTATATAATCCCGATACACCGGGAACAAGTCCATTCCTTTATAAGATGCATAGTCAAACCACGTAAAATGGTTAATACCCAGAACATTCACCTGTATATCTCTGCGGTTGACCTCTTCCAATCCATAAGTATCTTCTAAAATGCCTTTTAATACTTTCTGGGTGCCAAATACTTCATGACAGCATCCAAAAGCCTTTATCCCGGGGAAGACCTTGTACAGGGTTTTTACACACAGAGACATTGGATTGGTATAGTTTATTACCCAGGCATTTGGCGCATGGTCACGGATTGCTTTTGCGATTTCAACAAACATGGGAATCGTCCGCAGTGCACGGATCATTCCTCCCGGACCTGCCGTATCACCTACTGACTGGTAAATTCCAAGCCTTTCGGGCAAATGCACATCTGCTGCCATTTCTTCAAAAGTCCCCGGTAAAATGGAAATCACAATAAAATCTGCACCTGACAGTGCTGCCTGCAGGCTGTCATAAGTTTTATATTCCCATTTTCCCACCGCTTCGCTGCGTTCACTTACATGATTTCCAATGACTTCATTTGCTTTTGCAGCCTCTTTGTCGATATCATATAAGCGGATGGTACCACTCATGCGGGGTTCCATAGCCAGATCCGTCATAAATGTCCATGCCCATCCTCTGGAACCTCCCCCGATATAAGTTATTTGTACATCTGATGCTTTGTCGTGATTATACTTCATGCGATTACCTGCTTTCTTTAAATTAATTACTGTTTTCAATGCGTACCCGATACCTGCAGCTTTATGAACTACTGGACATTACGACAAAATATAATATAATGTTTTATATATTCTATATCTAGTACATCCGGACAGTAACGATAGAGTACTAGATTATTCATACAAAGGAGACAAATATGCGCAAAGTCCTGTATAGTGAAAGTATCGACGGTATTATGATTGACCGGGTCGTACGAGATTACGAATTTACCATGCCATCCAAACACACCCATGATGAATATGAGATCTATTATCTGGTGGAAGGTGAGCGCTACTATTTTATAGAAAAACAAACTTACCACATTAAAAAGGGAAGCCTGGTCTTCATAAACCGCAACCAGATCCACAAGACCGGTCAGTACGGCGACTCCTACCATGAACGTATTGTGATCGAATTTCTGGATGAGCCTTTTTCTACATTTCTTGCTTCTACAGGGGAACTTTCTCTGGCTGAGTTTTTCCGAAAAAACCAGGGGGTACTGCAGCTGGATGTTCCCCGGCAGAAATATGTCCTATCCCTCCTGGATGGAATCGCAGACGAAATGTATACCTGTGATCCCGGATACCGGATGATGACGATGACAAAGCTTGCCAGACTTTTGTTCTTTGCCATGCGCCATTGGTCAAACAGTGTTTCATCTGCTCCAACCACTGCACTTTCCACTTCAGCTACTCATCAGAAGGTGTCGGAAGTGGCCTCCTTTATTACCGCAAATTATGATTCCGCCTGTTCACTTGCCCATATAGCCGATCATTTTTATATGAGCAAAAGCTATTTAAGCAGAATTTTCAAGGAAATAACCGGCTATACGGTCAATGAATATATCAATGTAAACCGCATACAGCAGGCGCGGATTCTGCTCGCGGAAACGGATTTAAGTATCACGGAGATTGCAGAACGGCTGGGCTATGATAGCATCACCTATTTTGAAAAGATCTTTCGTAAGCATACCGAAACTTCACCCCTGAAATACCGGAAGCAATTCAATAAAAGCATTGCACTGACCCGTCCAAAATCCTTTGGTGCGGAAATTATGGAATCCTGATACAATTTATTCCATGATTTCCCTGTTAGAACAAAAAAATTAATACGGAAAGGGATGTATATTTTCGTATTCCACTTCCCACATTCCATTCTCTGGAAATCCGGGCAATGTTTTCCTGCATCCTGCATAACCGGCAGTCATCATAGCTGCAGCCAGCAGAAGGGAACCATTTCCCGGCAGATACAGAGGAAGATCCGTCCGTCCCGCCTGATAGTTGTTTCCGCTAATTACATATGAATTCTTGGGAGAGTCTTTCAGCAGAATATCAATTGCAGTTTCCGGATCATTCAGCCTTATGGCAGTCATTGCCATCATAGCAAAGTCCCAGCCCCACATTGTGGTAAAGTCCCAGCAGTCAAAGACTTTCTTTAAAGTTTCTTTCATCCGGTTCTTAAGAATACGGTCTCCGGGAATCAGACCATATGCTCCGGTCATGGACGGATGGTCACGCCCCCACTCTTCAAAGGTGGCAGGACAGGTCTCACATGCCAGATAAGCCCCCGCTTTCACTGATGACGGTGCCATACGTTCTGCAGTATAGATCCAGTTTTCCGACTCTTTCCCCAGACGTTCTGCCCACCTGGCAGCAATATGCAGGGTAAAATGCCAGTATTCTAATTCAAAGGTGGGATTTTTCGTTGTCCCGGGATCATGTTCCTCCTGGGCAGGAATCAGCGGTGACGGCAGGTCATAATATCCGGTCATCTCGTTCCAAATGGTAAAGTCACACATAAAGTCTGCTGTTTCTTTCACCACCTCCCAGTACTCCTCCAGCAGTTTCTGCCCGCCGCCATTTTGATAAACCAGTTCCAGCATATAGATAATATGGGGCTGCTGCCAGATCAGCAGCACTGCTATAAAAGAAGGACTGTCTACCCCATCATAAGCTACCATCTTCGGCCACCTTGCCCCCCGGTAACCATTCCCAGCTGCATTCTCTTTTGCTATCTGCAGATGCTTCCGGTACCAGTCCAGGCTCTTTTCTAAACGATCTCCCTGATTCCAAAGCGGTAACCAGGCGCAATGCCAGGGGTACATTTCCAGATGGAACTTTCCGTACCAGCTGTTGCAGGTCAGCCCCGTTTCCTGGGGAGGCATGGACCCACAGGATTGCAGCTTCAGCAGATATTGGGAAAGAATGATCCTGCGCTCCAGTTCAAGGGCTCTCTTATCCTTTGACCGGTGGAGATCGATCATTCCACAAATATCCCAGAACTTCTTCCATTCCCTGCGGCTGCTGCTTTTCACCTGTTCATAAGCCGGTATCTGCACCTGTTTACCAGCCGAAAATCCTATGGTAAAAGTCAGTATCCTGCCATAATTTCTAAGGTTTATGCAATGACTGTTATCCGTTGTCAGTGCAGACTCACTCTCCCTGTTTAACATCACATGATACTGATCTCTGTCCAGGATCCGGTGAATATGTACCATTCCTTTTAAATCCGTACAATCCCCATCCGCTATCCTGGTTTGATGCCACTGCCCATGTTCCCAGTCGGATGCCGTAATATCACTGCTGCCATAAGGAAACATGATCCCCACGGTGAGCTCCCCTGTCTTCAATGCTTCTGAATCCACTTGAATTCCAAGTACATCCCATTCTCCGGCACAGATAGTCTTCACCTCTGCCGGGTATCCGCAGATGGTAAATCTGCTTGTTATAATTCCTTCATACAAGGACAAAGTCTGATCCACATTTGTAATATCCGATGAAGGTATCTCTTCCCCATTCCACAGAAACGTCAGCCTGCATAAATTAAGTCGATGGGGATTTTCACGCAGCCAATGATAGATTTCTTCATTTCCCGGCTGACAGTCAGATGCATAGCTGACTATCCTGTCTCCATTTTTGTATTTTGTTTTTACTACCTGGGAGGGCTTAAAATAAATGTCTCTGTTTTCTCCTGCCGGTGCGGTATGCCATCCCCATTGGCTCATAGTGCAAAGTGGTACATGGGCTTCCTTTTGCTCCCCGTAAAAAGTCTGCAGCCCGGTTACATCCACGGTAAACGCAAATTCTCCGTTTCCCACCGTTAACGGTGACTCTATACTGGCACAAACAAGATGGGGATTGTGCCTGCTCAGCAGCAACTGTCTGTCAATCATAGCATTCTATCCTTTCAATCCGCTGGTACTGATTCCTTCCACCAGATATTTGTTAAAAACCAGGAAAATGAAAAATACAGGAATCAGGGAACAGGTGGACATTGCGAACATCGCACCGTAATCCGTTGTAGAGGAAGCATCTGCAAACTGTTTAATTGCGATGGATGCCGTATACATCTTAGGTTTATTCAGATAAATCATAGGTGCCATAAAGTCATCCCATTTCCAGTAAAACTGAATGATTACCGTTGTTACAATAGATGGCTTTAGCAGCGGGAAAATGATCCTGGTAAAAATGGAATATTTGCTGCATCCGTCTATGGTTGCTGCTTCATCCAGTTCTCTTGGAATCCCTTTTGCAAACTGCATCATCTGATAGATGAAGAATGCCTGTCCGAAGAAATGGGGCAGAATCAGAGGTAAAAAAGTTCCCACCCAGCCAAGCCTGTTGTATATAATATACTGCGGCACCAGAATAATCTGAGCAGGCAGCATCATAGTACAAATCATGGCAGTAAACCAGATCTTGCTTCCCTTGAATTTGATTCTGGCAAATGCATAAGCGACACATGCCGAACTAAATACGGTCGCCGCCGTAGAGATACCAGCTACAATAAACGAATTTGCAAAAAATCTCCCAAAAGATATTCCTCCAAACCCGGACCATCCATTTGTAAAATTCTCAAATCTCCAGTTAGGGGGCAAAAGTTTCAGCCCGCCATTTAAAATTTCCATGTTATTCTTAAAAGCACCACTGATCATCCAGAGTACCGGATAAATCATAATCAGCCCAAATCCGCATACAAACAGATGGTAGAAGAAAGTGCCAAAGCGATGTTTTGTTTTCATTCCCATGTCAGCTTATCCTCCTTCATCCTATTGGTCTGATTCCGAGAATACCCAGAATTTTGACGATTTAAATATCACAAGTGTAACGACACTGATCAGAACCAGCATAATCCAGGACATAGCGCTGGCATAACCCATATTGGAATACTGGAACGCATGTTTATATACATATAACGCGTAGAAATTCGTTGCATCGTTTGGTCCGCCCTGGGTAATTACAAATGCCTGGGTAAAAGACATAAATGCTGATATTGTCTGCATTACCAGATTATATAAAATAATAGGGGACAGACATGGCAGGGTGATCTTGAAGAACCTCTGAAATTTATTTGCTCCGTCAATATCTGCCGCTTCGTAATAACTTCCGGGAATTTCTTTTAGCCCTGCTGCAAAAATAATCATAGAGGAACCAAACTGCCATGCAGCCATAGCAATAAGAATTCCCATTGCCGCATTTGGATCTCCAAGCCAGGAAATCTTCTTCATGCCTATTCCGGTGAGAATAGCATTGGCAAGGCCTCTGGTAGAGAAGATTGTCTTCCATACCAGGGCTACTGCAATACTGCCGCCGATCAATGAGGGAACATAATATAAAGATCGGTAAAAAGTAACGCCTTTTCTCTTCTTTGTCAACAGATATGCAACCAGAAGGGCAAATGCCAATTTTACGGGAACGGAAATCACAACGTAAATAACGGTCACTTTCATCGAATTCATAAATCGCTCGTCCGTCAGCAGACTTAAATAATTCTGCATACCAATAAAAGAAGCATCCTGCCCTAATTTGTAATCTGTTACCGAATAGTACATGGATACTAATATTGGAATCAGGGTAAATCCCAGGAATCCAACGATAAATGGCAGTGAAAACAGATAACCTGCCGTATTATTGTTATGTATAAACTTCTGGAATTTACTGCTTTGTTTCTTTTCCATATCCATTCTCCTTTTCTTCCATGGATGTCAGCAATTTTAATTAAATTTGCTTTGGGCAAATTCTACTAATTTCTGTGCCGCTTCCTCCGGTGTTAATTCTCCATACTGCACTTTTTCTACTAACAGCTTATCCTGGTCTTCAATTTCTGTCTTGGGTTCCGGACTGATTACATTACTGTCCTCCAAAGGGATTTTACCAATTTTATCAACAAAGTCATAAATCACCTTATTTGCGTCATCCGCCTGCGCTTTTACTTCCTCTCTTACCTTAGACATGATAGGAACACCGCGCTCTCCGTTTAACACTTTATTTGCCTCTAAATCATTTACAAAGTAATTTACAAATTTTGCTGCTTCTTCTTTCTGTTTGGAGTTTTTTGAAATAGAAAGCATCTGTGAGGATTGAACAATCATGCCGTAAGCGCCGTCTTTTGTAATACGGGGAACCGGTGCAATCTTGATTTCTCTTCCCGCAGCATTGATAATGGAATTGATCTGGTTGGACGCAACCCAGGTCATACCTGCATCTCCCGTAACCAGATAATCATTTTCAATATCCTTTATTTCTTTAATTGCTCCTGCATCGGGATATGATCCTGCATCGGTCAGTTCTTTTATCATAGAGAGATAATCTGCCATCGGCTTTGCGTCTGACCAGGCAAGCCCATTGCCTTCTTTATTGAAGAAATTGGCATCTTTTTCTGTCTGAGACACTCTCTGGGTCACCCCGGCAATAAAGTTATCCATTTTGGAAGTACCAAAAATCCCCAGCTTTTCTGTGATTGTAAGACAGTCCTGCTTCCACTCCTCCCAGGTCCAGTCATCGGATGGTTCTGTCAATCCGGCCTCTTCAAAAACAGCAGGATCATATGCGATTCCATATGTATTTGTTCCAATAGAGATACCTACCTGATCCCCGTTATTATTCTGGGTTGTTTTCAAAAATGACTCCGTGGTATCCTTTACATCAATTGTCCCATTATCGATATAACTGCCAAGCATCTCTATGTTATTTTCATATTTGGGGAAATTGCCTCCCAGCTGGAAAATATCCCATACATCATCAGCAGCCACTAAAGTATCCAGCTTTGTAAAATAGCTGTCAAAATCATAGAATTCCGCTTCAATTTTTACATTTGGATTCTGTTCCTCATACATTTCAATTACCTTATTGGTGGCATCATGTCGGCTTTGTGATCCCCACCATGCCATACGTAAGGTAATCTGGTCTCCGGAAGCTTCCCCGGAACCCGCCTGTGTTTCTTCCCGGGTGCCATCTTTTGACACCTCCGTACTTTTGCTGTTTGAACTGCCTCCGCACCCCGTCAAACCAGCAACCATAGTCCCCGCCAATAACCATGCTAAAGCTCTTTTCATTTTCATAATTAACCTCTCCATTTCTTCTTATTTTCTTTCGTTTGTCCTGATATGTTGACATTCTATACGAAACTTTCTTTTAAGTCAATATACATATAAAAAGTGCATAAATAAAATTGATTTTCCATCATTTTCAAACTATATTTACTTTTTTATTTGTGCAAATTGGACAAAACAAACCCTGAAATTTCTGGCATTTTTTTTGATTGACCAAGAGTTGACACACTCCCCTGCCCGCTTTATAATGGATTGTACGAACTTTTACACAAGAGAGTATTTGAAAAATGCATGAAACGTATTGGAATAATACTCCGGAAAAGGAGCCATCGAATATGATAAAAAATCTCACAAAAAATGCCCGCCGCCCGGAAGGGACATGGGGCAGTCTGATGATTCATAAAATGAATTTAGGATATGCCCGCCTGACAAAATGGGCACTTTACCAGTTGGATCCAGAGCCGGACTGCAAAGCGCTGGATATTGGATGCGGAGGCGGAAAAGCAGTACGTCGCCTTTTGAAGTTAATTCCCCAGGGAAAAGTCTACGGTGTAGACTACTCTCCTCTTTGTATCGAACGTGCACTAAAAGAAAACAGCCATTTTATTGCAAATGGAAGGGCAGATATTTTAAAAGCCAGTGTCTCCAACCTGCCATTTCGGGATCATGTTTTCGACCTGGTAACCGCTATTGAAACCATTTATTTCTGGCCGGACATTCATTCTGACTTAAAAGAAGTACTCCGGGTTTTAAAGCCCGGCGGCAGATTGGCAATTATATGTGAAATGGTACAGTCTGTAGACGATGATCCTGACAAATATTCGGAAGTGACAAAGCTTTTGAAAATGCATATTCCTTCTGCACTTGGTTTGAAAAAAGCGATGCTGGAAGCTGGTTTTTCAAAAATTCGCGTCCGTAAACATCCCAAACATGGGTGGTTATGTGTCATTGGAGAAAAATAATCAGCACTTGCCAAACTTTTAACTTTTCAACAATTCCCTCTTTAAAACAACTGGCCAAAACGTTCACGGCACCCCGGTGCAAAGGAAATATGACCGGTTTCTTCTTTTACTTCCCGGATGGCACACCCCTCTATGGATTCATGAGGCTCCACGTGCCCTCCCCAAGGAGTAAACCCACACCAGTCATACAATACCGGTAAAATTCCAGGTATTCCTTTTCAAAAATACTATCTTTTAGATATACAAAGTTAAATTCACGTGCCGCCTGGAAGTTTTGTATCGTTACCTTTTTTAATTTTCCTTCTCTGATTTCTCTTCTCACCACATATTCGTAGGCAAATGTCAATCCCAGCTTTTCCTGTACCAGATGTTTGATGACTGCAAAATTCCCCATTTCACTCAGCTTTTCAAACTGCCCGATGCTCAGATTGTGTTCAGCCAGTATATCCTCCAGAATCCATCTCGTTCCCGAACCTTTTTCCCTTATAATCAGCGGATACTTCGTGATATCATCCATCAGCATTTCTTCCTGTATGGGAAAATCAGCGGCACACACTGCAATAAATTTTTCGTTTGCCAGAAGCACGTGACTGTAGGCATTCTTGTCAAACCGTCCTTCTACAACTGCAAAATCTATTTCACCTCCATCCAGTTTTTTCAGCAGTGCCGCTGTATTTTCAACCAGCATGGACAATCTGTTTTGGGGATACTCTTTTAGATACGCGGCTAAAATAGGCGGCATCAGATACTCCCCAATACTCAGGGTAGCTCCAAACCTGAAATACCTGGCGGCTGCAACAGGCTGCTGCATTAATTCATGAATTTTCCGGCTGTTCGCCTCCATTGTCAGTGCCGACCAGTAGAATATCTGTCCTTTTGGCGTAAGTGTAAGTTCTCTTGCTTCATGGTCAAAAAAATTCATCCCGTATTCCCGTTCCAGATATTGAATATGCTGGGTAACTGCCGGCTGGGTAATATGCAGGGAATGTGCCGTCTTTGTATAATTTTTTAATCTGCATAATTCAAGAAAAGTTTTTATTCTAAAATCTAACATACGTCTCCTTAATATAAATATATATTATAGTTTTATAAAATTTAATAATTTTATTTTATAACCAAATGATGGTAAAATCAACAGGAATTGAAAAATAGTATAAAGGAGTGAATGTTTTGAAAAAATTTACGGAACCACTGAAAAATTTGATTCCAGGATTCATCGTCTGCCTGATTATCTCATGTATCGCTCAGATAATCAGTTCATTTGTACCTGCTGTGGGCTCTGCCCTGTTTGCCATCGGCATCGGCATTCTTTGCGGCAATACCTTTTTAAACAGGGAATCCCTGAATAAAGGATGTAAATTCTCTGAATCTATGCTTTTGGAGTATTCCATTGTACTCACCGGGCTGACACTTCATCTGTCCGATATCCTTGGTGTAGGTATCTCCGGCATAATTTTTATTGCACTGCAAATGTCCCTTACCATTACCGGGACCTACCTCATCGGCAAACGGCTGGGCTTTCGCAAAAAATTCTGTCTGTTGATGTGCGCCGGAAATGCAGTCTGCGGTTCCTCCGCCATTGGAACAATTTCTCCGGTGATTGACGCAGATGCCAAAGATAAAGGGATTTCCATTACGATTGTAAATATTACCGGCACTTTTCTGATGGTAATTCTTCCGGTCATCACAGGCATTTTATACCATAATGAGACAATTCATGCTTCCGGTATGATTGGCGGAGTGCTGCAATCCATTGGCCAGGTTATTGCATCCGCTAAATTTATCAATGATGACGTGGTACAGATGGCAACCATATTTAAGATTATCAGAATTGTATTCCTGGTTGTGGTGGCGTTGGTTTTTTCCAAAATGAACACTGCTGATGGGGAAAAGCTCTTTATAAAGAAACCCTGGAAGAGCACGCAAAGTACAAGAATTTCCTGTGGGATTCCCTGGTTTATCATTGGATTTTTCATTTTCAGTATTATAAGCAGTATAGGCATAGTACCCCTTCCGATGATAAAAGCTGCAAAATTGATAAGCGGACAGTTTGAAATCATAGCCCTGGCAGCTATTGGTATGCGGGTGAAATTCCAGGATCTTTTGGATGAAGGCCCAAAATCAATGCTGTATGGGGGACTGGTTGGCACCATGCAGACTGTATTGGCAATTGTCCTGCTCTTCCTGGTTTAAGTGCGCTATACTTTTTTAAGCAAATATACTCCATTTCATAAAAATACCGCACCCGGGCGGCTGCTTTCGCAATCCCCTGATGCGGTAACGGGCTTTCATTTTTCCGGAAATCCCGGATTTCTATTCCGAATATTCCACCGGAATGATGATCTCTGTGACATATTTATTTGGATTTCCCTTAAAGATCATTCCAGGTCCCTTATGATACACTTCTCTGGAAGGCGTAATACAAGTATAACCCTTCTCCCTGGCATAGTCGAGCAATGCCTTGTATGCTCTGTGAAGTCCTTCATAACTACCTGTGTGCATGGTACAGATTGCCTTATTTACAGCCGGCAGCTGTTTGGATCTGATATTCTTTCCCTCTGTCAGACCTTTTGCAGGCACACAGATCTCAATATCTGCTTCTTCTTTAAAATCATCGTCATGGTAACAGCAAAATGGTTCGCCGGCTCCTTTTCCCTTGATTTCCCTGTAAATCTCAGCCATATACTTGCCCATATCCTGATACCTTCCCTTAAATCTTATCGATGCCGCTGTGACAGCAGGGAAACTTTTGATCTCAATTTTATATTCCATAGATTCCACCTCCGCGTCTTTGGGTTTCAAATAGCGGTCCATCCGGCGGATAAGTTCCTTTTCTTTTTGAATCTGCCTGCGGATCATATCCTGCTTTTCTTCCAGATAATAGGATATATCTTCTGTACTTCTGCAATTTTCCATAATATCCTTCACTTCCGCAATACCAAAACTCAAATTTCGCAGAAACTGAATCAGTTCTGCTTTCTTAAAATCTACCTCACTGTAATAACGGTAACCGTTTTCGGCTCTGTGGGATGGTTTTAAGATACCCGCTTCGTCATAATAACGAAGCGCTTTCACCGTTAACCGGGTGATTTTAGAAAATTCACTTATCTTATACATGTTCCGCCTCCCTGTTACACTCATTGTAAACCTTCCTGCGCGGTGGAATGTCAATCCTTTTAATTCAATGAATCTTCAAATTTCTGTACATTATCTTTTTTCCCTACTACAACAATAATGTCTCCCTCCGAAAAACGGTAATTGGGGTTTATCTCAATGTCTGTTTTATTCTCTCTCTCAATTGCAATGATATTTAGCCCATATTTCTGGCGAAGATCTGCTTCAAGGATACTTTTGTCCACCAGGGAGCCGGATAATTTAATTTCTGTAATTTCCACATTATTATTTAAAGAAATGTAATCTAAAACACTGTTTGCCAGGAGCCTGTTTGCCAGACGCACAGCCATATCACTTTCCGGATATACTACCTGTGCCCCTATTTTTTCAAGGACAGCTCCCTGATCCGGGCTGATCGCCTTTGCAATGACTCTGGGTACTCCCAGGCTTACCACATTCAGGGTCGTCAGAATACTGGTATCAATTTTCTCACCTATGCAGACTACCACCGTATCACAATTTTGTATTCCGATTTCTTCCAGAACTTCTTTGGTAAGCGTCTCCGCCACAAAGGCATTTTCCGTAAATTGTCTCAGCTCTTTTACTTTACTTTCCGTATTATCAATTACGATAACCTCTTCTCCTGCCTCTGCAAGTGTTTTTGCAAGTGCCGTCCCAAATCTTCCAAGCCCAATAATACCATAGGAATATGTTTCTCTATTTTTTCTCATAATGTTAACCTTTCTGTTTTATATTGCTAACCTATAATAATTGTTTCTTCCGTATAACTTACATTCGAAGTTGCCTTAAATGCCCATAAAGATGCAATGGTCAGCGGTCCAAGCCTCCCGATAAACATGGTAATAATCAGTACCACTTTACTTGCCACACAAAGATCCGGTGTAATTCCCGTAGACAATCCCACTGTACCAAATGCAGACGTCACTTCAAAAAACAACTGAATAAAAGAACAGTCCGGCTCTAATATACATAGTGCAAATGTACCGGTACATACTACAAGCAGCGCCAGGAACGTAATGATAAAAGCCTTTGTGATTACCTCTGTGGGAATCTTACGGCGAAATGCTGCACTGTGCTGATTCGTAGCCGAGCTTTTGGTAGCCTGCATCAATGCAAAAAAAGTACTGGTTTTAATACCGCCTCCGGTAGATCCCGGTGAAGCTCCGATAAACATTAAAATAGTCAGAACAAACAACCCGGCATTTGTAAAGCTGCCGATTGGATATGTACTAAATCCTGCTGTACGTGCGGAAACACTCTGGAAAAATGCTCCCAGCCAGGTGATATCTTCTGTCAGCTTCAATAGAATCGTACCAATAGCCAGCAGGAAAATACTCATGGTAATAACTACTTTAGAATGAAGCCTTAGTTTCTTAAAAGAACGTGTCTTAATTATATCTAAAATAACCAGAAATCCCAAACCGCCAAAAATAATCAGCCCGCAGGTAGTCAGGTTTAAAAGTACGTTATTCTGATATGGTATCAGGTTTTGTAATCCTCCCAGAATATCAAATCCGGAGTTATTAAATGCTGCCACCGAATGGAATAAACTGATGCCAAGTGCATCAAGGGGTGGAAAATCCTGCACAAATACAATAAAACTTAAAATTACTCCGGCTCCTTCAAAACACAGGGTCATAAGTAACACAGCCTTAACCAGACGCACAACGCCTTTAAAACTGTTCAGGTTCATGGCTTCTTTTACTAAAAGCCTCCCCTTAATTCCCACACGTTTTCCGGCTGCAAGAATAAAAGTAACACCGACAGCCGTAACTCCTAAACCGCCTATCTGAATCAGAAGTGCCACCACCGTTCTTCCAAACACTGTAAAATGCTCTGCCGTGTCAATGGCAATTAAGCCCGTTACACAGACTGCACTGGTGGATGTAAATAAGGCATTGATAAAACTTACTTCAGCCCCATCATTTACCGATATGGGCAGCATCAAAATCAAAGCACCTGCAAAAATAACCAATGCAAATCCCAACGCAATCAACCTTCCCGGTGACTGCTTTTTAAAAAATTTCATTTCATTCCTCCTGTGATTTCATTATGCAAATACCGAACTCAAAAAACTTAAAATGCACAAAAAGACATAATCTGCGTAAAAATCAGATTATGCCTCTTTCCATTATTTTCTAAGGTTTTTGCCCTAAACGTCCCCTGCATATATCACAAATGCCATCATTATCTTCTGAACTGTCCATATTGCAAAAATCCTTTCTCTAACTTATCAGTAAATTTATTTGACTCTATTATATTTAACTGTATAGAAAACGTCAAGGTATTTTTTAATATACAATAACCGGTGTTCCAATCTCTACTGCTTCATAAATTTTTTCTGCATTATCATAGGGCGTGTTCACACATCCATGAGAACCATCTGTCTTATAGATCTCTCCGCCAAATGCAGGACGGTTCAGGTCATGGATACCCACGTCCCCATTGAATGGCAGCCAGTAATCTACGGGTGATGCATAACCTTCTCCCTTTAGAATCGCGTTACGCTTCTTGGCATCTATTGCCCAGCATCCACCCTTCGGCGTATCCCATCCTTTGGAAGAGTTTCCGGTTACAATCGGAGTGTCTACAATCAGGTCTCCGTCTTTATAACACCACATCCGCTGTTCTTCAATGCTTACCTCTACGTAAGTATCACCAATATCATTTGTGGACCGGTCCATAGCGGTATAGACATATTCCGGTTCCAGAGTCTCCACCTTGCCTGCTTTTAAAGCCTCTAATAAAATCTCGGTTGTAGCATCCACATCCGTCGCCCAGCCATAGTCTCCGCCCTCCAAAGTGATCGTATCTCCTTTTGAAGTCTTAAATTCCCTGCTGAGTCCGAACGTATCCGTTTCCGCCGCCATTTTATTGACCCACTGCCTTACTTTATCTTCATCAATGGAGTATTCTCCATTATCCCCTTCAACCAGCCATTCTCTGATCTGGCCCCTGTCTGCTACCAACTTACGGTCAACAAAATCGAAAGTAATCTCTGCCTGGGTTAAGCGGTTGAGTTCTTCCACCTGATTAACCATTTTTTCATTGTTGCTGTAGACTACAGGATTCTTGTAAAGTCCTGCTTCTTCAAAAGATAGTTCTGTTTTATGTTTGTCTACCGCATCAATAATTGCCTGTTTCACCTGCTCCTGATCCATGGTATTTCCCGCCACTTCCGGGACGATCTCAAAGCCGGTGGCCGTCTCTTCTATGTAAGCATCTTTCGGTTCCACGATATTTCCATCCTTAAAACACTTTAAATTCTTAACCAGTGAAGACACCAGCTCTTTATCATAGGAAGTATTAACCGATGTTTCGTAATTCTCTTGTTTTCCCATATGTAAAAACCATAAAAATGGCTCCTGGGCTTTTAAGAGCTTCTCTACTTCCTGTTCTTCATCTGTGTACTGAAAACCCAGCTGTTCCGCCGTAATCACTTCTTCAAAGTTATCACGTCCTTTTAAAGTAAGATTGTATACAAGGATACTCTCCTGTATCTTATCCTCTACCTGGGCAACGGTTGCATTACTGCAATCCAGACCGTTTATAACCGTGCCGCCGTAGAAATGCTTCGTAAAATAAACTGCAATTCCCAGGTAAACACCAATTATAATCACGAAAAATCCAATTACTACCCCTAAAATTATTTTTTTCTTCTTAGTATTTCCCTTCATTTTTTCACCCCTTATGTCGTACTTTTTCAGCTCACGATACACTGATTTTCTTTAGCCTGAACATGTTTGATAACTGCCTGCTGCATGATCGTTACATGACAGGCTCTCATACAGTATATCATACCAGATTAATATATAAAAGTCATGTATGAAAACTTAAGCAAAAGTTCATATTATAGATGTTGCTAATGCTTTTTTCCTTGTGTATAATGGGTTACATCTATGAATAAAATATTAACAGCAAGTGAAGGATTGAATCATGCATAAGAAATTCCAAAAATTGTGTCTCGTTTTGCTGGTACTTACCACATTCTTTTCCCTTAATATGAATGTCTCCGCAGGCAGGTTTTCCAAAGTTCCTCCTGTCTCTATCAAATTAAAGCGTCCTGCTCTTTCCGTAAAAGAAGGCCAGACAGTAAAATGTATTGCACATGTGGTACCGCAGAATGCCACCAGAAAAAAGATAAAATACCGCTCTCTTAATATGAAAGTAGCTAAAATATCTTCCAAAGGACTGATTACCGGTATAAAACCTGGCAAAGCAGTCATCGTCTGCTCCGTAAAAGGAGCTGCATCAGTGAAAACAAGATGTACGGTAATTGTGTCCCCTAAAAAATCAGAAATTACCTTTGAAAAATATGTACAGAACCTCTTTGCAGGTGAGTCAAATAAGATCACTCCTTATAAAAACGGGAAAATAATGGCAGCTGACCGGGTAACATTTGTTTCCAGCGCCCCCGCAACAGTGTCGGTTGACAGCGCCGGCAATATAAAAGCTTTGCAGTCCGGAACAGCTGTTATAACAGCTTCATCTGTGAAAAATCCGTCATCAGCCTCCTGTACCATACGTGTAAGTAATCGATCTGCACAGGGAAAAAGCTCAACTGTCTTTGTTGGAGCTTCCAGGACAAAAGGTAAAGAACAGATCCTGGATGACCATACGAAAAACATTCAATTTATTACAAAAAGCGGTGCAAGGCTTCCGTGGTTTCAAAACACCGCATTTGTAGAATTAAAAAAGTTCCTGGATAAAGATCCCGGACGAACTGCCGTCATCTGTATGGGGGTCAACGATATGCAGGATATTGAAGGATACATTGCCCTCTGTCGGGAGCTTATGAATCAGTATCCACAAACCAGAATTTATATTACTACTATTACACCTGTGGAAAGCACCTTCACTTATCATACAGATGCTCAGATCCGGACTTTTAACCGTAAATTAAAAGCGGCTTTTGGCACCAGTGTAATCAATACCTACCGCTATCTGAATAAAACCGGCTTCGAGACTATAGACGGTATTCACTATGAACGGTCTACCTGCGCCAAAGAACTGGACTATATTCTGGATGCTATCGGTAAATAGGCATCAGCCGCAGCCAATGCGGCATCTTTTTAACTACTTAATAATGCAGTATCGCAGGCGGAACCTGCGATATGCAGGGGGTATAATAATGAAAAAATCCACAGTAATTTCAACAAAAGAGTATTCCACAAAAGTACTGCCTTCTATGATGAGCAACCATCTCCTTCCGTTAGATACAGTAGAAGGATACAAGGTTCGTCCAGGATTTTATGAAATTAACGGCGCCACTGCTATACCGGGTGGAATCAGTTTTACCGTTCATTCCCATAATGCCGTCTCCTGCGAACTGCTGCTCTACCATCCCGGACAATGCTCACCCTATGCCGTCCTGAAATACCCCGATACTTATAAGATCGGGCATGTCTTTTCTATGATTGTATTTGGTCTGAATATGGCGGATTTCGAGTATGCCTTTCGTCTGGATGGCCCTTACCAGCCGGAAAAAGGGTTCATTTTCGATAAGACAAAGCCGCTGCTGGATCCCTATGCCAGAGCTGTAACCGGACAAAGTGTGTGGGGTGTGCAATCCTCATGTGATGTCCAGTACCGGGCACGGGTCGTAAAAAACAACTTTGACTGGGGCAACTTCAGTCAGCCCCTGATTACAATGGAAGATCTGGTCATCTACGAGCTTCATATCCGGGGATTTACAAAACATATCTCCTCAGGAGTTCAGCATCCGGGAACTTTTGACGGATTAAAGGAAAAAATTCCATATTTAAAAAGGCTGGGAATAAATGCGGTTGAACTGATGCCGATTTTCGAATTCGATGAAATGAGCGACCGCAGGGAAGTGAACGGAAAAGAACTTCTAAACTACTGGGGCTATAATACCGTGGGCTTTTTTTCTCCCAATACCAGCTACGCCTCCCATAACGAAGCGAACCAGGAAGGACTGGAGCTTAAAAATCTGATAAAGTCTCTCAATGAAAACGGCATAGAAGTAATTTTAGATGTAGTTTTTAATCATACGGCAGAAGGAAATGAAGCCGGACCGTATTTTTCTTTTAAAGGATTTGACAACAATATCTATTATATTCTGACGCCGGACGGAAAATATTATAACTTCAGCGGATGCGGCAACACCTTAAACTGCAATCACCCCATCGTCCAGCAGATGATACTGGAATGTCTCCGCTACTGGGTCACCAATTACCGGGTTGACGGATTTCGCTTTGACCTTGCTGCCATCCTGGGCCGTAACGAAGACGGTTCTCCAATGAGTAAACCTCCACTGCTGCAAAGTCTTGCATTTGATCCGATACTTGGCAATGTAAAACTGATTGCGGAAGCCTGGGATGCAGGTGGTCTCTATCAGGTGGGTACCTTCCCTTCCTGGCACCGCTGGGCGGAATGGAACGGAAAATACCGGGATGATCTTCGGAGCTTTTTAAAAGGGGATTACTGGCTTGCTCCTGAAGCCGTTAAACGCATTATCGGCTCTCCGGACCTCTATGACCCCAAACAGCGGGGCTATAATGCATCTGTTAATTTTCTTACCTGCCACGACGGTTTCACCTTATATGATCTCTATTCTTATAATGAGAAGCACAATGAAGCAAACGGATGGAATAATACGGATGGAACCAATGATAACCGCAGCTGGAACTGCGGCGCAGAAGGTGATACCACAGATCCGCAAGTCTTAAAATTACGTCACCGGATGATCAAAAATGCCTGTGCCGTACTGATGTGCAGCCGTGGCACCCCTATGTTCCTGGCTGGAGATGAATTTTGCAATACTCAGTTTGGGAACAATAATCCCTATTGTCAGGATAATGAAATTTCCTGGCTGGATTGGACTCTGCTGGAAAAAAACCAGGATATGTTTGACTTTTTTTCCTATATGATAACATTTCGCCGCAGCCACCCTGCGATTAGATGCAGCCTCGCACCCAGTTTCTGTAATCTGGAAGCCATCAGTATTCACCAGTTAAATCCCTATGAAAGCCATGTTACTTCCGAATCAAAAATGATCGGTATTTTGTTTTCCGGACGGCTTCCCGATGAGTCAGGGGATGATATTGTGTATCTGGCTGTCAATGTTTACTGGGAACCACTGACTATCACACTTCCTTCATTGCAGGAGCCGCTGAAATGGCAGCTTGCAGTCAATACTGCCGAAGAAAATCCGCTGAGAACATGCATCCAATCCTCTGATATGGCAGTCATGGAAGATCATGCTTTCCGGCTGGAACCACGTTCTGTTGCCGTGTTTACTGCCGCCCAAGTGAATCATCATTAAACTTTCAGGTAGAATAAATATAATGATTTCATATTACGCAATTATTATTTTCAGCCATGCAAAGAGTCAGCAGATAACCACCACCCCGGCGTATCTGCTGACTCTTTGTATTATAAAACCTTAAACAGTTTCCAATATACCCATAAAATCTTCTTTTGATAAATTAGATACGGACACGCCATCTTCCGAAATAATCTGATCTGACAGATTCTTTTTCGCTTCCTGAAGCAGAAGTATTTTTTCTTCAATGGTATTTTTTGCTATTAGTTTGTAGACACTCACCGTATTCTTCTGTCCAATCCTGTGTGCTCTGTCAGTTGCCTGATTCTGCGCCGCTACATTCCACCAGGGGTCAAAATGAATTACAATACTTGCACCGGTGAGATTGAGTCCCGTTCCTCCCGCCTTCAAAGATATCAGGAATACCGGTACATCATTTTCATTAAATTCCGCTACCAATTGCGCCCTCCTGGATTTTGCAGTAGCTCCGGTAAGTTTGTAATTTCTGATTTTTGCCTTTTCCAGCTCTTTCTCCAGAAGCACAAAGAGACTTGTAAACTGTGAAAATACCAGTATTTTGTGACCGCCTTCCACTGCATTTTTTATCAATTCCATGCAGGTATCCAGTTTTGCCGCTCCCCCCTTATAATCCTCATACACCAGTGACGGTGCACAACAGACCTGGCGAAGTCTGGTAAGCTGTGCCAGAAGCTGTATTTTGCCAGTTTGGAATTCTTCTTTGCTGGTTTGATTAAGGGTTTCCAAAAGCTTGTTTACATTGGCGCGGTAGAGCTCATTCTGCTCTCCTTCCAATTTGGAATAAATAACATTTTCTTCTTTTTCCGGAAGGTCTTTTAATACCTCAGACTTAAGCCGCCGCAGAATAAAGGGCTTAATCATTTTCTGCAGACGCCTGGTCACAATCTCATCCTTTGCCTGGACGATTGGTGTTTCATACTCTGTTTTGAATTTTTCATAGCTGTTCAGCAATCCCGGCATCAGATAATCAAAAATACTCCACAACTCACTCAACCGGTTTTCTATGGGGGTTCCGGTGAGTGCAAATTTCACTTCCGCCTGGATGAATTTAACAGCCTTTGATGCCTGGGTTGTGTGATTTTTAATATTTTGTGCTTCGTCAATTACCTGGGCAAAAAAATGTTTGCCCTCATATTCTTCGATATCACGCTTTAAAAGATCATAGGAAGTTACGATAACATCAAAATCCTTATATCCTCTTAGCAGATCTCTTCGTTCTGCCATGCCCCCGGCCAAAACTAATACATTCAGATCCGGTGCAAATTTCTCTATCTCACTTTCCCAGTTATAAACAAGAGAGGCCGGACATACAATCAGGGTGGGCTCTTTTTTCTCATTGTCTTCTTTCTTCTTCAAGAGAAAACCTATAATCTGAAGCGTCTTTCCAAGCCCCATATCATCAGCTAATATCCCGCCAAATCCCATAGCATCCAGTGTACACAGCCATCGAAATCCCGTCTTCTGGTAATTTCTCATAACCTTCTTCAAAGAAACCGGTACTTCGTAATCACTGTCTTCCACATCCTTCATATTACGGATCATAGACTTAAATGATGCATCCCGATGAACCTCCGTACCTTCACTTTTCAGAACCTGATCCAGATAAAACGCCCGATATTTTGGTATCTCAATAGATCCGCCGGAAATCTCTCCGGCTTTTAAGTTCAGTCCGTCAGCCAGCTCAGATATAACTGCCAGTCCATTATCCTCAAGTTCTATGAAATCACCATTTTTTAATCTGTGGTATTTTTTTCTCTGACGGTAACTCTGAAGCATCCCCTTCAGGTCTTCTTTCGAAAGATTCCCCGCATCTACCTGAAGATCCAGCAATCCGCCTTTTACCGAAATTCCCACTGTAATCTTGGAGGCCCCGGTAACCTTAAGCTTCTGAAAAGCTTCCGAAATATAGACTTCTCCCGCTTTTTCTATCTGGAAAATACCGGTAGTCAGAAGATGGTAAACCATATCCTCATTTTCTTCATCAATCCAAAAACGGTTATCTGTACTGATCCCTTCAAAATAAGATTCAACCGTTTTTACCGCCATCGCTTCTTTTTGAATATCCCGAAAAGCATTACTGAAATCATAATGTTCCGTAAGATCATAGACCTTTTCACCATATTCCGCTTCCATTTTTGCGGTAATAAACCCCTGGTCATAGTCAATATAAATTTTAATTAGTGCTTCATGGGGAATATATTTATCCAGATCCCCATCCACTTTAAGCTGTGTATATTTTTTTAGAACCGGCAGTAAAGAACTGCAAAAAGAACTCATATCCTTTTCTTCCACATCCAGAACCACTTCTTTATTGATCTTGCCTATTCTGCAGACAGACCCCATCTCCCGCGTGAAATCGGCATCGCACTCGTATACGGTTCTGCCGCTTCGCAGATACAGCTTCCCATTTCCCAGAAACGCTTCCTCTTCCGGAACCACAAGGGAAAATCCTCCGCCTTCGCCCAACCGTTCCAATCCAAAATACAGCGTGGGATTTTCCTTTACCACAAATAACTCCTTATCTCTGGTCAGATAATCATCCAGATTACAGGACTTATCCACCATCATGTGTAAAAAAGCCCCCCTTGCTTCATCCGATATTTTAAAATATCGCATACTGGGCATATAATAAGTGCTGTTGTGGTAGTAACGGTACTCACCTATATACTTTTTCAGATAGGAAATGATCTCCTGCGCCTGTTTTGTAAAAGCACCCATTTCATGGATAAAGCCTAACTTTTTCCCATAATCCACCTTTTCATTCCGGTCTATCGCCTCCAGAAATGAATGGATATCCTTTACAACATATTTATTTTCTGCACCGACACGAAACCCCAGTGACCAACCGGAATAGTCCCGTATCAGGGTTGGCTCAAGATCTATATTACCCGTAACATCCGGCTGCAGAAACTGTGCTTTCTTCTGCATGGTATATTCAAAGATAAGCTTGGATAATTCCGGCGCCGTATGAACTTTTTTAGACTTTAACTGCTGGATTTTGAATTTTTCAAAATCATACAGTGCCTTAGACTTGGTGGATGAGGCATACTTTAGTGCAAGGGCCACACAATGTTTGCACATACCTGGATATTTAAAAAATGCAGGACATTCACATTCATACTCCAGGAAATCTTCTGATTCCACATCATAATCAAACCAGACATGGTAATCTGTACCGGAACTTCCTTCCACATCCCCGCTGGCATGAAAAATACCGGAAGATTCATCCATATCGGAATGTACGCCGTAGACCATCCCATTTTCATTCAGCGAAACACCTTTGATATAAGATTTATTATAACAGTTATCTTTTATAGTTTTAATATCAATCTTCATCTATCCATTACCTGTATATTTCAGGCAGTTCAGTAAACCGCTCTGTCCATTGTTCTCTTTTCTCAGAAGTGAGTCCCAGCTGTTCTTCTAAAAATTTATCGGCTGATCCCCAGTTTTCGTCCATAGCCTGAAATACTGTTTCCAGGTATTCCCTGCAGACACCATTTATCTCAGCTGCTGCTTTTAAAAGCTCCGGACTATTATGGACTTTTGCCACAGCCGCTGTCAAATGCTCTGTCTCTTCCTTCAGAAACTGGTTTGTCCGCAAATAATCCTCCATAATCGTATCTCTTGGCACTCCGAGGGCAAGAAGAACCAATGCCGCTCCGACTCCGGCTCTGTCTTTACCCACGCTGCAATGCCACAGTACAGCACCTTCCTCATGGCTGGATACTGTATCAAAAAATTTACGGTACTGAGCTATGGAATATTCATTCGTTACCAGATCCCGGTAGGTCTTCTTCATAAATTCACCGGCTGCTTTGCTGCTCTTCAGAATGTAATCACTGGCTTTTAGAATCATATCTTCCAGCCCGTTCACATTCTCCCTTGTAATTCCTGCTGCCGACTCATCGATAATAGGAATCTGTACATAACGCACACCGGGAAGCTTTGGATCCGGTTTCTGGTCAGCTTCCATATGGGAACGAAAATCAATATCCGTTTTCACTTCATATTCCCTGATCAGAATCTCCTGATCCTTCTTCGTTAAATTCCACAGTGCTCCGCTACGTATAAGTCTATGGGTTTTAATCACCCTGCCGTCTTCCGTCAAATACCCGCCAAGGTCTCTTGCATTGGGTACACCTTCTAACACGATCCGCTGTCCGTTTACCATCATCCCCTGCCTCCTTTACTGCTATTCCTCTTCCAGTTTTTCCAGATACTCTTTATAATCGCTTGACAACACCCCCTGGTGAGGTGCATTCTTTTTATTGATATTAACTGCAGCGGAAGACTTAATGATTGGCTGCAATGTTCCGGCTCCTGCTACGCATCCTCCCGGACATGCCATTCCTTCCAACAGATACCCGTTGTACTTTCCTGCTTTTGCCATCATCAGCATTTTTTTGCAGTCCCGCAGGCCTTCTGCGCTCACTACTTTGACTTCCCGGTTAGGCTCTAACTCTTTTATACAGTTCACAACAGCATTCGCCACACCTCCGCTGACTGCAAATCCTCTTCCGTCACCGCTGGATTCGGACAGTTTACTTTCATTGGTAATCGCATCAAAATCCACATCCCGGGCTTCAAACATACCCATCAATTCTTCAAAAGTCAATACAAAATCAATATCACTTCGGATAGATTTACGGCTTGCTTCCAGCTTTTTCGCAGCACAAGGACCTACAAATACGACCTTGCAGCCCGGATGTTTCTTTTTGATTAAACGGCCAGTTAAAACCATAGGGGTTAATGCCATTGAAATGTATGGTGCCAGATCAGGATAGAGTTTTTTCGCCATTACAGACCATGCCGGACAACAGGATGTTGCCATAAATGGCTGTTTCTCCGGAACTTCTTCA
Organism: Robinsoniella sp. KNHs210; assembly: GCF_000686105.1. Taxonomy (NCBI): domain Bacteria; kingdom Bacillati; phylum Bacillota; class Clostridia; order Lachnospirales; family Lachnospiraceae; genus Robinsoniella; species Robinsoniella sp. KNHs210. The sequence goes on along the minus strand of NZ_JMLZ01000002.1, from coordinate 5,572,029 downwards.
AGGAAATCTTTGGCTTCTTCGATGGTACACAGATCCGCTCCGATTGCAACTTCCACTACATCTTCAAATCCCAGCTGTTTAAATGCATCACGCAGTTTTTCCGGCGTCAGTTTTGGACCGAACTGCCCAACAAATGCCGGTGCAATCGCAGCATATACGGGAACATCACTTTTAATTGCCTGTATGGTCTGGAAGATCTGGCCTTTATCTGCTATCGCACCAAACGGACAGTTTACCAGGCACATACCGCAGGAAACACATTTATCATAATCAATATCTGCCCGTCCAAGTTCATCAGAACCAATCGCATCCATCCCGCATACTCTTGCACAGGGGCGTTCTATTTTCATAATGGCATTATAAGGGCATACCTTAATGCACTTGCCGCATTTAATGCATTTATCCTGGTCAATAATGGATCTGCCCTCTTTTATGGAAACCGCATCTTTGGGACACACTTCCACACACGGATGAGCAAGGCACCCCTGACAGGCATCTGTTACCCGGATTACATTATCCGGACAGGAATGACAGGCAAACTTTATTATATTTACAAGGGGCGGATCGTAATACTTTTCTGCAATGGCACTTTCTTCAATTCCATCTGATATAGGTGCATGTTCTGTCATTTTACGAAGCGGCAGGCCTATGGATAGGCGAAGCCTCTCTCCTACAATAGCCCTTTCCAAAAACACACTTTCCCGGTAAGAAGCAACTTCACCCGGAATAATTTGAAACGGAACTTCTTCTATCCTGGAATAATCCCCGCCTTCATACGAAAGTCTTGCAACTTCAGTAAATACTCGTCTTCTAATATCGTTAACGGATGTATAAATCCCTCGCATCTTCATTGCGTATCCTCCATTCATTTTATTATTTATAGTAAAAAACGCAAAAAAGATCAGACATTATTTCGCTCTGACCTCCTTGCCGCTCTATTATATTAACATATTTTTATCCTCGTGACAAGTTGAAACCTGCTTTCCCTGTCAACTCTTACTCAGATACTCTTTTATTCCCTGAAACACTTCCTGACTGATGATATGCTCCATTTTACATGCATCCTTTTCCGCAATTTCCTCTGATACATCTGCAGCCTTCATCAGAAACTCCGTCAGAAGTTTATGTCGCTCATATATTGATTTCGCAAGTTTAGAACCTTCCGATGTCAGTTCTAACTCTCCGCCGCTTTCTACTGTTATGTATCCGTTTTCCTTTAAAATTCCTACTGCCCTGCTGACACTGGGCTTACTAAATTCTAATTCTCTTGCAATGTCGATTGAACGAACCGTACCGTTCTTTTCTTTCAGCATTAATATCGTCTCTAAATAATTCTCTCCGGACTCGTACATCAAGTTTCACCTCCAATAGTTATTACCTTATAATATATACGATTTGGAGGCTTTCGTCCAGCAATTTTCTTATATTCTATCTTTATTGCACTAAAACCGCCTCTATTTTATCTTCTGCTAAAAATCCTTTTTTCTTTAATCCTGTTTCCAGCACCTCTGCCCATTGTTCCCTGGACAAACGGATGGTAGCATTACTTTTTAATAAAATCGTACATCCATTATTAATACCTGCCTCCTGATCATAGGATAGTCGGTACATATTCCTTCTGTCTATTGCTCCTATTTCCTCTAAAGTTTTCACCATCCGGTATACCGTGGCGATCCCAATAGAAGAATCCTTGCCATGCGCCTGATAATATATTTCCTTACAGCAGGTACATTCTTCATCCAGTATAATATCAATGATTAATTTTCTCTGCTTCGTGATTCGAAGCCCTTTGCTGCGTAATTCATTTATGATTAGTTCTTTTTTGTTGATCAGCTTTTGAATCGGCTGACTGTCATATTCTTTTGGTTTCAACTAGATCACTCCTGTCTTTCTTTTACTTTAAAAGGTAAATGTTATCTATGCCAGCTGTTTTTCAGTTAGTTGCAACTAACCACTGCTGTAAAAATTAGCAGAATATGACATCTATTCTGCTAATTTACCATTGTTTACATAGATTCTGTATGGAAGCCGCATGGTCACAGACTATTCCACCATAATCTTCTGAGCAAGGCTGCGGTTTAATGCTATACGGGTTCCCCTTATAATTAAGGTCATTCCGCTGGCGTTCTCCCCCAGAACCTCGACTTCCTGTCCCTTGACAAATCCAAGCGATTCCAGATGGCGCTTCATTTCTTCAGAACCATAATAAGATTTTACAATTCTTCTATCACCGGACGCTGCTAACGCTAATGGCATAATACCGCTCCTTTCCAACTCTAAAGTATGTAATGGTCAATCATTTTTATATAGTTATCTTATGCTAACTTTCAGAAAAAGTCAAGTCTTTACTGATAATAAATATTATTTTGTTAGTTTTAGCTAACTCCATGAAATTGATCAACAAAATTTTTGGTGATATCTTAATACAGAAAACCCTGCCGGTCAAACAAAAAAGAGACACATGACTGCACCTCTCTTTTGTCTGAAAATTGTTTGGTTCAAAAAATTTAATTACAGCTCTATAATTTCAAATTTTAGATCAACAGCTTTTTTCTCTCCGCTTTTCAACGTCATCAGCGTATTGTTCTTTTTTTCCCAGGACTGGCCGTTAACCCGGCAGTTACAAGGTTCCAGTCCCAGAGCATAGTCCCCGGAAGCGGCTGATTTCCACTGGGTCAGGTTGGGGAGCTGGTTTTTGTTAAAATGAACTTTTAGCCCCAGCCCCATATCTTTGTTGATGACAGCTGCATATGTATCACCTTTTTCATCTGCCTGAACCTGGTGAAAAAATACTTCTTCCGGTTTTCCATCTTCCGGTTCTTCCATTTCTCTCCAGTTCAGACTGGTCTGGCTGTCTTCTCCTCTTAGAACCGTTTGATCAGTCGGTATATCAATCACAGTTCCCTTATCCAGCAACGGATAACCTGCATTACAATGGTAAAGCAGCATAAACGGTACCTCTTCATATGACTGATTCTCAAATTCATCATGTATATGAATCACATTGGAACCCAAAACAGTTTCAATTGTTCTTCTCAATACGACATTTTCACCAAAAAGCTGTGCCTGACGCATTTCTCCCGATATCCTGATATGATACTCCGTATCCGCCCAGTAAGCATCTGCGCAGACATGCTCTGCAGGTGTTGAACGAAGGCTTCCATGCATTGGCAGCGGCGGATTCGCCTCTGGCTCCGGTGTTCCTACATTATCAGTTCCACAGGTAAAGAAAAGGCCGCCCATTATACTGCGCTGCGCTTCAAAACCACTGGAATCATAATGCTGACGGTTCTGTAAACCCGGCTTACTTAAAAAGTTCAGTGTTCTTCCTTTGTAAGACAGTTCCACAATATCCAGGCATTTATCCTGGGCAGCCGTAAACTGAATATTACCGGACTTCACCTGAAATGCCTTCATGCCACAGGCACGCCCCTCTTTGAATTCTATATTCCGTACATATGCCATTTGCTGTATACTGCCCATTTTTTTTAATTCCGTTTTCTGCATATTCCCTCCTGCGCCTTATCTCCTAAGACTCCTTGATTTTTGCTAAATTAGTTTTTGTAAATTAGTTTTACTAATTCAATTGTATCGGCTTTTCAGGAATTTTCAATTGCTATTTTTACTAAAATTTTCAACTCTTCTATGTGCGTTTTTACGGATTTATTTTCTTTACCCGATAACCTGCACTTTCAATTGCTTTTATAAGCGGTTCATCCGCAATCTCCCGACTCATTGAAACAATTGCTCTTTTCTCCGCATTTAGGCTCTGTAAGTTTCTTCTTCTTTCTTTTGGAACCATCCAAAGAACCTCCGCCGCAGCAGCTCCCCTCCCCTTTCATATGTTTGATGGTGGGACGGATAGCCAAAAATACACCTGCCGCAATAATCAGGATTATAATAATATTTGCCGGATTCATGAAATTTTCTCCTCTCTTCCATTTTCAGATATGTACAGGAAATGCGGGTGCAGATGCATGGAACCAGAGCAGCTTCCTGCTTTAATCCCATACCTCCGCCCCGCAATCCAGTGTTTAACCTATCTTTTTATGCTGAGGTTTACAACTCTTGCAACTCCCGCCGCATCCGGAACAGCCGGCACACATACCACCTTTTTCTTTTTGCTTGATGATATAGCGCACATCCAGGATTACGACAAGCAGAATCGCAATTGATATACTAACGGTTGCTGCATTCGCAGTGATCCAACTTAACATAAAACCTCCTTCTTTCTACATTCATAAAGTTCGTACAACATTGCAGCGTTTACCATGTTGTACCGGATAAACAGTTACGTGCAAGTTCGAATTTATACCATGCTGTTACGCTCTCGCCATCTTGCCGGTTGCCTGTTTGTGTTTGTTCGGATTGTAAGCCGGACGGAACAGCATAAACAGGAAAATAATCAATATAATTGCTGCAACTGCAGTTCCTACTGTAAATCCACCGCCTGTGAAGGCCGTACCAAACTGAAAGATCATTAAAGTCACTGCATAAGCAAATATGTTCTGATATATGATAGCAAATGCGGTCCATTTTTTACTTCTGAATTCTTTTGCCATTGTGCTGATAGCTGCAAGGCACGGAGAATCCAACAGGTTAAATACCAGGAAGGAGAATGCAGCAATGGCACTTGGGAAGAATGTCATAACAGTCTGCCATAATGTGGCATCTGTTTCTGCCGCATCTGACATTCCGGCAATAACGCCCATGGTGCTGACAATACCTTCTTTGGCAACGAAACCGGAAAGGGAAGATGCCACTGCCTTCCAGTTGCCAAATCCGAGAGGTGCAAAGATCGGTGCAATAAATCCGCCGATAATAGCCAGTAAGCTGTCATTCTCGGATGCTGCCATTCCAAATTGTCCATTGGCAAAACCGAAAGTTCCAAGGAACCACATTACCATACAGCAGAGGAACAGAATCGTTCCGGCCTTCTTCAGGAAGCTCCATACACGTTCCCAAACATGAAGCAGCACTGTTTTCACATCCGGAATATGATACTGGGGTAATTCAATAACAAACGGAGATACTTCTCCGGCGAATAATTTTGTTTTCTTTAACATAATACAGGAAATTACAACAGCAAAGATTCCAATGAAGTACATCAGCGGAGCCATCCACCATGCACCGCCCATAATGGCACCTGCAATTAAGGCAATAACCAGCAGTTTTGCTCCACAGGGAATAAATGTGGTAGTCATAATAGTCATTTTACGGTTTTCTTCATTTTCAATCGTCTTTGTTGCCATTATTCCAGGAACGCCGCATCCGGAACCGATCAAAAGCGGAATAAAGCTCTTACCGGAAAGTCCGAATCTGCGGAATACCCGGTCCATGATAAATGCAACACGCGCCATGTAACCGCAATCTTCTAATACAGAAAGGAACAGGAATAAAATTGCCATCTGCGGTGCAAATCCAATGGGGGCTGCAAGGCCGCCGATAATACCGTCTACTACCAGAGATATCAGCCATTCTGCAGCGCCTATATTTTCAAGACCTGCCTGTACAGCCGGCTGAATCCAAGCACCAAATAAAGTATCATTTGTAAAATCTGTTACCACTGCACCAATTGTAGTTACGGAAACATAATAAACCAAAAACATAATTGCTGCGAAAATTGGCAGTGCCAGCCAGCGGTTTGTAACTATTCTATCAATTTTATCTGAAGTTGTCATCCCTTTTTGTTTTTTCTTCAGACAATTATGAATCACTTTTTCTATGTACTCATATCTTTCATTGGTAATAATACTTTCTGTATCATCATCCATCTCGTTTTCAGCCACTTCCACAACATTTTTGATAACTTTACTGCTGTCTGCAGAAAGCGAAAGTTTTTCTATGACTTTTGGATCTTTTTCAAACATTTTAATACTGTACCAGCGAACCTGTTCTGAAGGTAGATCTGAAGGAAGCTGATCTTCAATATCTGTAAGATAACTCTCTACCTTATCGGAAAATTTATGCTGGGAAGTCATTGTTTTTTGTTTAGCCGCCAGAGCAACCGCTCTGTTTGACACCTCATCTAATCCAATGCCTTTTAGTGCTGAGGTCTCCAGGACTTCACATCCCAATGCTTCTGAGAGTTTTCCGACATTGATTTTATCACCATTTTTATTAGCAAGATCAATCATATTTAGTGCTATAATCACCGGAATACCAAGCTCCAGGATTTGTGTAGTTAAATAAAGATTTCTTTCCAGGTTCGTAGCGTCCACCAGATTGATCACTACATCCGGTTTTTCATCCAGCATATAGTCCCTGCTTACTACTTCTTCCAGGGTATATGGAGATAAGGAATAAATTCCGGGTAAATCTGTGATAATCACATCTTTATGCCCTTTTAATTTACCTTCCTTTTTCTCAACAGTAACTCCGGGCCAGTTGCCAACATATTGATTGGAGCCGGTCAGGCTGTTAAACATCGTTGTTTTACCGCAGTTTGGATTACCTGCAAGTGCAATACGAATTGCCATCTTCTCTTTTTCCTCCTTTATAGTTAGTTTCACCTAACTCTGTTTCAAAAATAATAGAGTTCATGGAACTCCATATTTATAACAACTCTCTATACCACCTTATTCAACCTCAATAATTTCAGCATCCTGTTTTCTAAGGGACAGCTCATATCCACGCACAGTCACTTCCACAGGATCTCCGAGAGGGGCTACTTTTCGAACAAAAACCTTACAGCCTTTCGTAATACCCATATCCATAATGCGGCGCTTCAATGCACCTTCGCCATTTAACTTCCTTACCGTAACTGTGTTTCCACAAGCTACATCTCTTAATGTTGCCATTACATTCTCCTCCTCTTAAATCATGATTTTTTTTGCCATATCCTGATTAATTGCAACCCTGGAATCTTTGATATTCACAATCACATTTCCCTGAATCGCAGATACAACCGTAACAGCCGCTCCTGTTACAAAACCAAGATTCTCCAGAAATCTTCTGGTGTCTTCTTTTCCGCCAACTTTTTTAATAACGTTCATTTCTCCGGTACTCGCCATTGTTAAAGGCATCACTTCTCACCACCTCATCCGTAAGAATTATAATATTCCTTGCTATTTTTCTTTCAGTTAGCTTTCGCTAATCTTCTTTTCAATGGTTAGTATATACTAACTTTCAGAATAAATCAATAGTTTTTTTTGAAAAAATGAAAAAAATTATCAAAACCTATATTTACCAGTTTTGGGAATGCCTTCAAAAGATTTCTCCTTGACTTTTATTTTCACGCTTCCTATAATAAAAGGTATATCAAAAATATATTTATTAAATTATTTACAGGAGGTCACAATGAGTAAAATAGATGAAGTAAGAAGCGCTATGGTTGCTGCTATGAAAGCCGGAGAAAAAGAACGAAAAGATTCACTTTCCATGCTGTTGTCCGCTTTAAAAAATAAGGCCATCGACAAAAGAGAAGATCTGACAGAGCAGGAAGAAAATGAAGTGGTATTAAAAGAGATTAAGCAGACAAAAGAAACCTTGGAACTGACGCCTGCCGACCGTACTGATATTGTAGAAGAATGCAAGAAACGGATCGCTGTATATGAAGAATTTGCGCCGCATATGATGGACGAAGACGAGATTAAGTCTGTTATTTCAGAGGTGCTGAAAAGCCTTGGCATCGATGCTCCAACCGGTAAGGATAAAGGACGGATTATGAAAGAACTGATGCCGAAGGTTAAAGGTGTGGCTGACGGCAAACTTGTGAATCAGATATTGGGAAGTTTGATGCAGTAATTTTACCGATCATATCCAGGGATGTGGCATGCTGTATGCCGCACCCCTTCTTTATTGTATTCTAACAGATTTCACTAAGCGTCCTTAACCTGTTCCCTGTAAAGCTAGATCATGTCAGAAAATAACTTTAAATGTCTTGATTTCATAAGGTTTCATATCAAATTCTATTTTATTGCCAACAACAGCTGTTTCCACTTCATTCACTTCCATCATATTACATTCCCATGCGGATACAATATCTTTTGCAAAGGTCAGGGATGCGTGGGTTCTGCGGTTGAAGCATTCGTACAGACGCACAATTAGAGCGTCTCCCTCTTCTGCTTTTTTCACAACCTCTACAACAACGTTATCCTGATCGGAAGATACATGTGAGTAGATATCTTTTAATTCTCCGCCTTCATTCTCTTTTACTACTGCTGTAAGAGGATTATTGAGCTGGTAAGCCTGTTTTACGGTGCCTGCGCTTCTCCAGTCGCCTTCGTGAGGATAGAAGGAGTAAGTAAATTCATGGAACTCCTTGTCCGCTTCCGGATTTGGATAACATGCAGATTTCAGCATTGACATTCCAATTACACCATCATGTACACTGCAGCCGTATTTACAGTCATTGAGCATACTTACACCATAATTGTCTTCGGATACATCCAGCCATTTGTGTACACAGACTTCAAATTTAGCATAATCCCAGGATGTGTTATAGTGTGTCTGGCGTTTCACATTACCATACTGGATATCAAATGTAGCTTCGCTGGTATGAACATCTACCGGGAATAAAGTCTTCATGAAAATCTGGTGTTCCTTCCAGTCGATTTCATTTTTGATGTCAATTCTTGGAATATCCTGGTAGATGCAGATAGACTGGGTAATTGTGGAATCCAGGTATTTTCTTTGTACCTTAATACAAGCCCTTACCGGTCCGTTTTCTGCGATTTCTATTTTTTCTACCTGATCTACTTCCCAGGATTTTTCAACATAGTAATTATTTACATCCCAGGCATCGTAATTATGAGGCCTGTCTTCGTAAGTCATGATCACATTGGCTGCTTTTCCCGGCTGCAGCACTTCGCGCTTTGCTTTTTTGTCATAAATAGATGCAAACTGTCCTTTTTCATTTAATGTAATAGCAAAGAAGTCATTTTCCAGATGTGTGGAAGTAACCTGCATTGTGCCGCTTTCCTCTGACTCTTCTTCTTTCAGATAAAATGTCTTGTAACCTTTTGACGGAACACCGTCTGCCTTAAAAATAATTTCTCCGGTATGTGCTGTCTGGGATGGAATCAGCCGCTCTCCGTCGTATACGGCAGCATTTGTCATCCCCTGCTGACTCGGAAAGCTGACGATCTCATCTGCTGTCATACTGTTGGGATTATATACTACAATGGAATGCTTTGGAGCTTGCACTTTGTCTGTAATATTTTTTAATGCATTGGTTACCAGATCTTTGTTTATTGCAAATATACTTTCGTATTCTGCCTTAGAATCATCATATACTTCTTTGATGGAGGATCCAGGAAGAATATCATGGAACTGATTTCGTAAGATTACTTCCCATGCTTCGTGAAGCTTATGGTCAGGATAGGCATTTCCTGTCAGATCCTGATCCATCATTCCGTATAGTTCTGCATTTTCATATGCGAATTCTGCTTTTCGGTTATATTTCTTATTACGTGCCATGGAAGTATAAGTTCCCCTATGGTATTCCAGGTATAATTCCCCAACCCAGGATGGCAGATATTTATGATCCTTCACATTCTTTTCCAGAACTTCAAAGTAATTCTTGGCTGTACTCATAACTGTTTTCGGACAACCCGGTATTCCTTTTTCTAATCTTCTATGGTTTTCCAGCATTTTTGCAGTAGGACCGCCGCCGCCATCACCATAGCCGAAGGAATTTAAGATTTCTTCGTTTAGATATTTCTGGCTGTAACGTGCCCACCCGCCTTTGATCTGGGACGGATTAATATCTCCGTTATAGGTGGTAAAATGCTCCGTTTCGAATCCGCCTTCCACTGCGCCTTTTTTATAATCCCTGGTTGATACAAAATGAGTCAAAACCCTGCTGCCGTCAATTCCTTCCCATTCGAAGGTATCATAGGGCATTTTGTTAAATTCATTCCAGCTGATCTTCGTTGTCATAAAATATGGCAGCCCGCATTTTCTCATAATCTGGGGCAGCGCTGCCGAATATCCGAATACATCCGGAAGCCAGAGAATTGAATTATCTGCTCCAAACTCTTCCTGGAAGAACTTCTGTCCATACATAAACTGACGGACCAGTGCCTCGCCGGATGCAATATTACAATCCGCCTCTACAAACATGCCGCCTTCCGGTTCCCATCTGCCTTCTTTTACTCTTTCTTTGATCTGTTCATATACCTCTGGGGCATTCTTTTTTACATATTTATAAAGCTGGGGCTGGCTGGACATAAAAATGTATTCGGGATACTGTTTCATCAGATCCAGTACCGTTGAAAAACTTCTGACCGCCTTATCTTCTGTCACTGCCAGTGACCAGAGCCATGCCACATCAATATGGGTATGGCCTACACAATAAACAACTGCATCACTGCTCCCACACTCTTTTTCATAGAATTCTTTTGTAATGTATTCCTGTGCTTTTTCCAGTGAATCGTAATATTCTTTGGAATATTCTTTTCTTAAGTCAAGCAGATTCAAAGACTCGTTTAACCTTGTAATAATTGTTATGTATGCTTTGTCATCCGGGTTTAACAGCCTTGCAACATTTAACGGCACAGAAATATCATAAAAATATTTTTCTGTCTTCCGGTCTAATGTTTTTAACTTTGAATCCAGCTTCAGGCTGAAATTCTGGTCCCCCGTAAATGCAGATAAGACGATACGATAGCTTTCGCCTGCAGCAGCATGTTCTGTCAGAACCGTTTCCCTGTGGTTCACATCCATTCCCTGCTTCATTTCTCCATTCACATAAACAGAGAACTGTGGATTCGTTGCATCCCACTCGCTCTCTTTTCCGGTGATTAGTTCATAAACTACACACTTGCCATCAAAGCTTTCCGGTATCGTTACGGTTGTCTCAAACCAGTAATACTCCCGGTGTCCGCCCCAAATCTGTTCCCTGGAAAATTCCTGCCATGCACTGGTGTCCAAACCTATAATGTCAGTAAAACGTTCCGTGGTCTGAATCATTTTGTAATTCTGGATATTAACTGATTCCGGATAGATTAATTCATGTATGTCTTCGATCAGTTTTCCTATCCTTTCCTTAATTAAAACCATGAGTTACCTCCTCTTTATGGCAGATATTAAGATATCTGCATTATTATAACTACATCACGTGCCTTATCAGAGTCTGCTTCAAGCAGGCTCTGATGTATGGCACATGTATAATATCATCCTTTTGCTGCCCCTGCCATGGTAAATCCTTTTGACATATATTTTTGAGACAGGATATAAAGTAAAATTGAGGGTAAAGCATATACTGCGGAGTATGCTGCAAGCTGTCCGTACTGAACCATTCCATTATTTCCAAAGAACTGATATAAGAGAATTGATGCAGGCTGCTTAGCAGGTGTACTCAATAAGATATAGGGAATAAAGAAGTTCCCCCAGCTTCCTGAGAACGTATATATAAATACAACACAAATTCCCGGGAACATAAGCGGCGCCACTACTTTTCGAATTGACTGCCAGGTAGTTGCTCCATCTACCCATGCGGCTTCTTCCAGCTCTACCGGAACGCCATCCATAAAATTTTTCATCAGCCAGATTCCATAGGGCAGTGATGAAGCACTCAGGAATAGAATAACACCCCAGATGCTATCTAGCAAGCCTATTGATAAAAACATTTTGTATACAGGAACAATAACTGCCGTCATCGGAAGTGCGGTCATAAAAAGGATCACGTACATGAACCCTTTGCGGTAACTTAAGCGGTATCTTGAAAGAGCATAAGCGCCAAGCCCGGATACAATTACTACGATGGTTGCCTGGATAAAGGAGATGAAAAGCCCGATACCAAAACCTTTTAAATTCGTTTTGTTCGAAAGTACTGATTTGTAATTCTCTAATGTCCACTGCGTAGGTGCCTTAATTGCCTCACTTGCGTTCGTATCTAAGGAGGCGATAACAACCCAGAGAAGTGGAAGTATGAATACCAATGCAATACAGCTCAGGATTGCATAATGGATTCCCTTTGTTGTTTTTTCATGCATATAATTTCCCTCCTTAATCGTCTGATTTCAATATTCTTGCATAGATGATACTGCAGACAATACCAACTACTAAGATTAACATACCAATTGCTGTTCCGGCACCCATCTGTCCGCTGGTAAATGCCTGTCTGTACATATAGATTGGAAGTGTACTGGTTGAATTACCCGGTCCTCCGCCAGTCATAATGTAGATCAATCCAAATACGCCCAGTGTTGATAAGGTATTTAACATGGTATTGGTTGCAATGGTATCTTTGATACAGGGTACGATAATCCGAAGCAGTGTCTGCCTGCGGTTTGCTCCGTCCACTTTTGCAGCCTCTTCGATATCTCCGGATACATTATCCAGTGCAGACTGAAAGTTCATCATAGAGAATGCAGTTCCATGCCATATGTTTGCAGCTACAACGGCAGCCATTGGATGCTGATACAGCCAGGCGATGGGCTCAATCTGTATTGCACCCATAATCATGTTGAGTGTACCGGATTCCTGGAAGAAAGAGGAACAGCATAATGCTACAACAATCTCAGGCATAACCCAGCCTGCCAGGATGCAGGGACCTACGATACTACGAAAGGTCTTTGCTTTATTTTTCATCAAATAGGCAATCGTAAATCCTAATACGGACTGCCCAATTAAACTTCCAACTAAGAAAATCAAAGTATTTTTAATGGCGATTAAGGTATTTGGATCTGTAAGCATTTTTATGTAATTTTCCAGTCCCACTATTTGAAAATTCGCCGCATTTGAACCACTAAGTGCTAAATTTGTAAAAGAGTAATAAACAGTTAATACAATCGGAATAATAAAGAACGCGATTAACAGTACAATTGCCGGCAATAACAAAATGGATTTCTTGGCTTCATCCATTACCATTGCCTTTCTATTTGGTCTAGCCATCAGCACAGCCCCCTTTTCTTTCTTTGTGAAATGAGCGTCTCTTTCACCTTTCAATAAGACCGGGCGGGTTTCAATCTATTCTGATTAACCCCGCCCGTTGCATTTAATTACTATTTTTCAACAGTATTGTCATCCCCAACAGCACGCTTTACTTCTGTTCCATACTGTGCAATTGCATCTTCCGGGCTCGTGCCGGATACTACTGCTTCTACCATGGACTGGATACTTGTGGAAACGGTGGAGTACTGATCGTTCTGAGGTCTGAATTCAGCTGTAGCAAGGAAATCTGTTGAGATCTGTTTAAATGGTTTTGCAGAATAATCTGCATCTTTTGCTACATCAGTTCTGGTTGCAATGTTACCCTGTGCGATAACTGCTTTTGTATAAATAGACGGATCCATTAAATGTTTGATAAATTCAAAGGTAATATCTTTTGCATCTGAATTTTCAGGAATGGATAATGCCCAGCCGCCTGCTAAGGTAATTGTTCCCGGTTCCTGACCTGTGCTGGTTGGCATTGGAGCAAATCCCATTACGTCTTTTGCTTCCGGCCATGGTGAAGCGCCTGTATCTTCCCAGTTTCCTGTGATCCAGCTTCCATCCAAGGAGATTGCCAGTTTACCCTGCGGCAGGTATTCTCTTGCGGAGGTATTGGAAGCCTGCCCATTTAATACTTTCGATAAGGATGGGCCGTATCCGTTTGAGTAAATGTCATTTAAGAAGTTAAGGGAGTCTAACATACCCTGGCTCTTTACGATCCATTTTCCGCTGTCATCGATTAATCTTTCGCCTGTTCCATAAAGGAGCATTTCATATGTCTGCATGGAAGTTGCTTCACCGGTAGCTACACCTGAGTTACACCAGAAAGGAACAACATCCGGCACTTTCTCTTTGATTGTCTTGCATGCATCTAAAACATCCTGCCAGGACTTTGGTGCCCAATCTTCCGGCAGTCCTGCTTGTTTGAAGATATCTTTATTATACCAAAGTCCTCTTGTATCTGTACAATATGGAATACCATATGGTTTGCCATCCTTAGAAACACCATTCTTCATGGATTCATAGTATGTACCATCGTTCCATTCCGTATAATCTTTTACATAATCTGATAAATCAGTAAGATAACCTGCACTTACGTCATTTGGAAGCTGGAAAGTATCTTCACAAACTAAATCCGGACAAGTACTTGGATCCTGAAGCTGTAATGCTATTTTAGCGAAATAATCGCCTTCGCTTGCGACAATCGGAGAAATATTTAGTTTCACGGAATCTTTTTTATCCCAGCTGTCATATCCATCCTGAATCCACTGCCAAAGAGCACTTTTCTCACCTTGTCCGTCATCCCGGAAAGTAAAGGTAATTGTCTTAGCATCTCCGCTTGCAGCTGTGTCACCGGCTGCCTTAGTCTCATCGCCTGCAGCTGTTTCAGAACCTGCTGCTGTCTCAGCTTTCGTCTCCTTGGAAGTACCTGCTGTCGTGGAATCCGTTCCACCACCTGAACCACCGCAGGCTGTCAATCCTAATACCATTGCGGATGCCATCATAACGCTCACCAATTTTTTTCTTTTCATACTTCATCGCTCCTTTTTTTTACTTTTTCATGTCCCATTGCTTTTCTTAAGCTGTCTATATATTATCATCCCAATTTCGTTTTGAAAATTCCACATTTTTGAAAAAGGGGTACATTTTTAATCTTCGTCTATACTTTTTTGCTCATTTTTTGTCAAAAAAATGTTGTGAAGGCATTTTTCTTTATACACTTTCACAACATTTTTGCATATTATCATTTGTAAATTATCCTATTTATCAATAATAGCTACACGAACTTTATCCTGCATGGCGTCACCAATTTCCTGTACACTTACATTCCGTTCATGCAATATTTCATAAATCCCATTTGCCACGGCTGCGGATATGTCAAACCAGGAATCATATGCGCCTTTTGTGACTCCATTTTTCATATAATCCGATACAAGTTCTTTGCCAGGACCTATTTTTTTCTGTTCATATACCCCTTCAACCAGAACCGGAACGGAATCCATTTCTTTCGTAAGAAAATTGGCAACATCCAGCTCCCTGATATAGTCCAGAAATTTTTTTGCTTCTTCTACATCGGCAGATTTTGTAATTCCGATATTCTTCCCATGAAGTAAATACGCTTCCTTTTTCCCCGAGGGCATCCCGGCAACCCCCACTTCGAATCCCAGGCGGCTTGTTCTCAGTACGGAAGCCATGCTGGCATTTCCTGCCATCATTGCGATATGCCCTTTTGCAAATTCGTGTGCCAGATCTGACTGACTCCAGTTTATGGTATCCGGTGAAATCTGTTTTCTGTTTTTTAGCTGCAGCAGAAACTGAAACACCTGATTCCCTGCACTTCCATTAACTTCCCGAAGGGAGCCGCCACAGGAGTATAACATCTGCATGAAAAATGATGTCACTTCCTCCGGCTGCTTTGCCGCAAATCCAAATCCATAGTTTCCAAGCCCTTTGATATGATCACATACGTTTAATAACTCATCCCAGGTTTTTGGCACTGCCTGACTCTCTTTTTTCATCAGGTCTTTATTGTAAAACAATACATAGGGATCATTCGTAAATGGTACCCCATAGTATTTCCCGTCGCTGATGGCATTGGTCCAGAGATTCTGCTGGTATCTTAATTTTACATTACCTTCCACATAAGAAGTCAGATCCTCTAATATGCCCATATCAATTAAAGAAGGCATCATTGTATTTTCACAGATGATCAGGTCTGTATTGGTTCCCTCATCCGTTCTCATACAGATTTCTTTCTGATAATTTTCCTGGGAAATGAACTGGATTTCCACTTGCTTATTCCCTCTGATCCGGGAATAGTTCTGTGCTGTTTCTTCCAGCGCCTGTTTATGAACACTGCCTTCGTCAGGTGCCAGAATCCGGATAATCTGCTCTGTGCCCTCTTCCCCTTTTACCCCTTTATTATTTTTGGAAGAAAACCCAATATAAGTAATAACCAGCATAACGAGGACACATGCCGCCGCACCGCCCAATAGCCATCTTAGCTTCATTGGCTGTTCATCTCCTTTTTATAATCGGAAGGCGTAACACCACAAATTTTCTTAAATACTTTCACAAAATATTTCTGATCATGAAAGCCCACCGCTTCTGACACCTCTCCTATCTTACATTTTCCAAGGCTTAACAGCCTTTTCGCCATACTGATACGGAAGTTCTGTAAAAATGCCACAAAATTCACATTCATTTCCCGGTAGAATATCTTACTTAAATACTCCGGGGTTACGCCGCACATCGCCGCCGTTTCCGATAAGGTGATATCCCTGGCATAATTTTCACGGATAAATGTTATCACATTCAGAATCATTCCGTTTTCCGTAAGCCCGGACAAGTCATCTTCATTTAAAGACAGTGTCTTCATAACTTTGTCAAACTGATGTTCCAGCTCTTCCCTGGAATTACTTTTAGCCATATTTCCTACAATATACTGAATCCCATTGTCTTTTTCCAGATTCTCCTTCAGCTCATTCACAACCCGAAGCAGACCTGCGGTAAACCGAACCGTAAACTCCCTGATACATTCCGGGTGCCCCTTGCTTTGGATCACACCTTTCTTAAACTGTTCGCCCAGTTCCTGTATGCGCTCTGCTTTACCACTGCGCACCTCCCTGCACACGGCACGTTCCAGAGAATCCGGATATTCTATATTTTCATATTGAAATCCTGCCAGCAGTTCTTCATCCAAAATTGTACCGGAAGGAAAGGAAAACGCATGGCGCATCAATTCCTTTAAATCCTGAACCTTCTCATCCAGCCCGGTCACACCATATATGGTGGTATAACTGCAAAAACATTCCGATATTTTCCCTATTTTCTCCAGTACCCGCATTTGAAAAATCCGTTTTAAACTGCGGTTTCGCTCGGTATCCAGTACTATGACAAGAAATCCTACATCCTGGGACAAAAATATCACATAGTAATTTTCCATACACATGGCATCCAGCACAGAATTAGTCTCTTCCATCATTTCTGTTGTACTTTCTCTTGCCACACTGCTTCCTTTCACCAGAAAAAGAGAAATCTGCACTTTTTTATTTACCTGTAAAGACTCTTCTATTACCGGCAGAATTTTGTGTTTTTCATCCTCTGTGCCGGTCAGATAACTCCATAAAAGCTGGCTGGTTGAAACCCGTTCTATCTTCGTTTTTTCTATTTTATTTTCTACTCTTTTCAGTATTTTTAAGAATTCTTCAATATCAAGCGGTTTTAAAATATATTCTGTCACATTTAATTTCAGGGCTTTCCGTGCATACTCAAACTCTGAATAGCCGGTCAGAAGTAATGACTGAAACTCCTCTCCTTCATCATGAAGTGTCTGAAGCATCGTAAGCCCGTCCATAACCGGCATCCGGATATCCGTTACGACCAGATCCGGTTTCAGGGATCTGATATTTTCCAAACCCTCCTTCCCATTTACCGCCGTATAGATTATTTCATGCTCCGTATACCGATTGATAATCCCGATTAAACCTTCTCTTGTATTAGGTTCATCTTCCACAACTATAATACGCATACTCTCATCCTCCCTACTCATATGGAATTGTAATCGTTACCGATGTGCCGTTTTCACTGGAAACAACATGAAAATGTCCCGATTCTCCATAATAGAGTTTCACTCTGGTAATTACATTACGGACTCCTATGCTGGATTCAATCCTCTCTTTGCGATAATCAAAGTGATTAAAGAATTCTGCAAGTTCCGGTTCCATGCCTTTTCCATTGTCTTCTACTACAATTTCTATATTCGTATCATCAATCCTGTGAATCCTAAGATTGATCTCATCAAATCCCGTGTTGCCCGGGAATCCATGAACTATCGTATTTTCAATCAGCGGCTGTATTAAAAGCTTATGTATTTTACAATTCAGAACTTCTTCTTCCACATGAAGAATGCACTGAAAAGAATAATCAAAACGCTGCTGCTGTAAATAAACATATTTCTTCAGATATTCCAGCTCATTGCTCAGTTCCACGATCTCATTGCTCTTATGGACGCTGTAACGCAGTATCACTGCAAGACTTGTAAGCATACGGCTGATGGTAAACTCTTCGTGGGCAATCGCCATCCAATTGATGGTATCCAGCGTGTTATATAAGAAATGCGGATTGATCTGTGCCTCCAGTGATTTTATCTCCGCATTCTTTTCCCGGACAATCGCTTCCTTCTCCATCGCATTGGATTTCTTGATTTTCTGGATCATGTGATTAAAATGCTCGGAGATCTGGGCAAATTCATCATTTCCCTCCATCTCTATCCGGACATCATAATCCCCTTTATATGCCTTATTCATCCCATGGAGTATTTTTTTTACTGATTTATCCGTCATATCCGAAAAGGAAATGGCTATCAGCATACACAGAATTCCTACCAAAAGTCCGATTAAAATAATCAAAACGGATATATACCACACATTGGATAAGGTGTAATTCAAATCCTGCACATTGACAATATAGAATTCACCGTCCCGGATACTTTTAAAATTGACTTCCAGTTTCTTTTTGGATTCATATTTAATTTTCTGAATATACTCTTTTGACGCCTGACCGATATTGTCCTCATCCTTTTCATCCTCAAAAATATTAGCTCCCACATAAGCCTTTTCCGGATAAGAAATAATATCGCCGTTTTTATTCACTACAAAAGTAACATTTGACTCCGTATGATTTCCCTGGGCATACACCTCTCCGAAAGCTGCCTCATCCACGCAGATAATGATACTTCCAATCGGTCCTTCTCCATAACTGTTAAAATCCGTAAGCTGATGGGCAATATACAGATAGTTCTTTTCCCCATATTCCGAATCCATTTTATGATAGCTTTTCGAATAAATCGTGTGCTTTTCCTCCATGGATTCCTGAAACAGCGGACTATACCTCATTTTATCTCCTTCGAAACAGAAGTTCTCATTTCCGGAAGCCGTTACGCTGTCATAAAACACGGTATCCCCATATAATCCAACAATCGCAATTCCCAAAATATCCGGATTTACATATGAAATATTCTGCAGACGGTTTACCAGCTCATGCTTTGCAGCATAAAATTCTCCGGAATCCCATGTATTAATGGGTTTAAGATAGGTAACATAATCACTGTCCGTATAAATATTCATAATTAACTTATCATAAGTTTCCAGAAAATTTTCCACACTGTTTGCCGACTGTTCCAGATTTGCCAGTATAAGTTCACCCGTCTGCGCCTTAATGGTAGACGTACTGATTTTGTAAGAAATGAACTGTATACATAAAATTGGAATAATGGAAACTACCAAAAGAACAATGAGAATTTTCTTGGCAATCCCCTGTGATCCAAACCATTTTACCGCTTTGTGTAAGATCTTCACTTAACCTCCCCATTTCCTGTTATGAATGTTCATGGTCTTATGGGGAATATTTTACCATAAGTCTGTACCATTTGTACATAAAATATAGTGATACATTGGGATCGTGTAAAAAGGTCTGCATACTTTCCCAAAATCCAAGTAATACTATAAGGTAAATGACTGCAATAAATCAATAAAACCAAACGAGGTGTATTCATAAATGGGATTCTTATATTTCCTTGCTGCCGTTGGCGGCTCTTTTCTAATTTCCTATCTAGTTAAACGAAACAGATGCAGCTCCAGAATATTGGTTTGGTGGAATTTTATGATTACTTTTATCTATATTATCTGGAGAGTGACCGTAATTCCAACTGCAAGTATTATGGAATTGTGTTTAGGAGTGCTGCTGCTTGGCGGGGAGCTTCTGGGAATTGCCCAGTTTCTCATATCCCAGCTGCTATTAAGCAGGAAATATAAACTTAAGAAAAAGTCACTTGACGACTTTGGCGGCCATATCCCCACAGTTGATATCTTTATCTGTACTTACAATGAAGGGGAAGATCTGGTGGAAACTACGGTTTTAGCAGCCCTTAATCTGGACTATCCAAGGGATAATCTTAATATCTACATCTGCGATGACGGACAGCGCAGGTATATGAAAAGACTGGCTGCCCGCTGCGGCGTCAACTATATGACCCGGGGATCCAATGAAGGCGCTAAAGCAGGAAACCTGAATAATGCTCTTCTGCACTCTTCCGGAGAATTATTTGCGGTCCTGGATGCGGATATGATTTGCTCTAAAAACTTTCTGAAACATACGGTAGGTTATTTTTCCGATGCCGAAACAGCTTTTGTACAGACACCACAAGTCTATTACAACAAAGACATGTATCAGCGTAATCTGGGAAGAGAAATTCCCAATGAACAGGATTTTTTTATGCGTGAAATCCAGGAGTCACGTGCTGCCGTAGGTGCAGTCCTCCACGTAGGCACAAATGCTGTTTTTCGAAGGGATAGTATTATGGACATTGGTATGTATCCTACTAATACGATCACTGAAGATATGGCTGTAGGCATGCTTTTACAGGCTGCCGGTTACCAGTCTGTCTTTATTAATGAGGTGCTGGTACTGGGACTCACAGCCTCCACTTATACTGATCTTGTGATCCAGAGAGACCGGTGGTGCAGGGGAAATATCCAGACTTCCAGAGAATACCACCCTCTGCGCATGAAGGGTCTGAGCAACTGGCAGAAGCTGGCTTATCTGGGTGGAGACATTTACTGGTATACCGGATTCTCCAAATTGATCTTTACCTTTTGCCCGATATGGTTTCTTCTGACGACCAAACTGGCAATGCAGGCGGATCTTGCAGGAATCCTGACTTTCTTCCTGCCGTTTTTTATTGGTCAGATGACGTCTTTCTACGCTATGATATCCAATACCAGAAGTCTGAAGTGGGCTCATTATTATGAAATAGCAATGGCACCACACATGTGTCTCTCTGTTTTACGGGAATTCTTCAGTGCAAGTTTAAACTTTGCCGTTACGCCCAAAGAAATGAGAGATGACCGTTCCCATTTTCAGGCACAGGTAATCCTGCCTCATATGGTAATTGCGGCAATTACCCTGTTTTCCTGGATTACAGGAGGTCTATTTCTCCACCTGGGGTATATAACGCTTATTCCCTTCGTCGTTAATCTGGTATGGAGTATCTATAACTTTATGGGCATTGTAATCTGTATCCGGGTTGCATATCACATCGGAAATACTCCCCGCAGTGATTACTCCACGGTAAAAAGCGGACATAAAATAACGGTTGAAACAGAAACAGAGAGCTATCCTGGAGAGGTAATGAGTTTTTTAGAATCAGGAATGTATATCCATGTACAGGCTCCTCTATATTTCACAAAAGTCAGAATACGGATGCAGTATCAGGACCTGGATGTCTATCTGGACGGTACGCTGAAAATGTCCGGCAGTCAGGGACTTTTTAAATATGACTGGCTGAATCTGAATCAAAAAAGAGCGATTGTAGGTGTATATGTAGAGCATTTACAGCCAAGTTTTAATGTTGAAAAAACCATGATATATCTGGATTCCGCTTCATGCTAAAATTTTTGAGTAACAGATTTATTAAATTGCGGGGTTAGTTGCGCAGCTCTTTGACAGCTTTTTCAACTCATGAACTGCAAATACAGCAACGATCAATGCGGAAATAATATCCGCCATCGGGCCTGCAATTAATATGCCATCCAATCCTAAAAACAGAGGCATAATCAGGATAAACGGGATCAGGAGAATTAACTGCCGCAGCATGGACAATACAGACGCCTTCATGGGCTGCCCGGTGGATTGAAAATAACTGGTGGAAACGACCTGAAAACCGGCTGTAAAAATTCCAAGCATATAAATCCTGGTGCATTTTACTGCAAAATCCGTAAAGTTTGCATCTGACGTTCCAATAAAGCCCCGCTGCCGGGGCAACCAGGAAAGAAATTTATTTTATTTCTTCACAAACTTCTTTTTCACAATTACGCATTGCCAGAATTGTCATTTCAAATAACTTATCCAGATCCCAGCCCAGCTGTTCTGCTCCTGTTCTAATAATATCCCTGGAACAGCCTGCAGCAAATTTCTTATCCTTAAATTTCTTTTTCAGGCTGGATACTTCCATATCCATAACACTCTTAGACGGACGCATGCGCGCTGCCGCACCAATCAGTCCTGTCAGTTCATCGGCAGCAAACAGTACCTTTTCCATCTCATGCACTGGTTTTACATCCACCACAATTCCATAACCATGGCTGCAAATTGCATGAATCAGCTCTTCCTCTGCCTCAATCTCCTTTAATAAATCCGGTGCTTTTATACAATGTTCTTCCGGATATTTTTCAAAATCAATATCATGCAGCAAACCTGCCATTCCCCAAAAATCTGCCTCGTCTCCATACCCCAGTTCTTTGGCATACCATCTCATTACTCCTTCTACCGTGAGCGCGTGAACCATATGAAATGGTTCCTGATTATATTTTTTTAATAATTCCAGTGCTTCTTTCCGGGTTACCTTTGTCTGCATCTGTTTTCCCTCCTTATACAATAAAAGAATATTTAGTTGTAATTATAAGCGTATTTTAAAAAAAGTCAATAATATGTCCGGATTGTCCACCCATCAGTACCGTTTTCTCTCTTTCCATCCTTGTCTCTATGTGTTATATTAACAAAGAGCAGATTATATTTACATATTTACTATACAATTTACACAGTGAGGACACCCTTATGAAGGCCAACTTATTTTCTTCTATTAAAACCAAGATTTTTTTATCCTATGGGTCAATTATTTTATTACTGACTCTATTTACCAGCTTTCTGTATTATTTTGTTTCTTACAATACTTTTGTGAAAAACTATACGGCAACCTCCAGGCAAAGTACAAAAATTATATCCCATCAGATTGAGCAGACTTTTGACAATATAAATGTCCTCCAAAAGAAGATGCTGGAATCTGATGTAGTGCGGGAATATGTTTTTGAAAATGCTGCCCGGCGCAAACTGGCATTTGACCGGGCATTTCAGAATACCATTTACACAATATGCGGTTATGATTTTGAATTTTTCCACATGAATATCCTGAATCTGGAAGATAATCATCTGATTACATTTGGCCAGCGTTATGACTATCAGCCTTATGAACTTACTTCCAGCATAAAACAAGATTTAATACAGCCTACCATTGACTTAAATGGGGCAAAAAATATAATGCCTACCGACAGCGGTACCATTTATAAGATTGACAAGGATGTCCACACCATTTCCATGCTCCGCTGCTTTGGACGTTATGCATTGACTATCCCAAAGGCCGTCATAGAAATACAGATTAATTACAATACACTGGACCGGGTAATTTCTGACACCATTTATTCTTTTAACCGTCATGCGGAAACAGTTCTGATATTTGATAAAAACAAAAAGTTAATCTATCCCTATGACCTGGATCAGAAGCTGCTTAACCATTATATTTCACTGGATTTCAAAAATGAAACCAGCTTTATAAATCCAAATACGAAAGAACGTGAGATTGTTACTACGCATACTTCTGATTTCACGGGATTCACTACCCTTTTGATTACTCCCAATTCTTATATCCTCACCAATCAGCATTTTTACCGTAACATTGGTATCCTGATTGCAGCCGTGTCACTTTTACTGCTGACGACAATATCTTACCGGGTAGCCCAGAGTATTACCAGACCCATCATACGCTTAAAAGACAGCATCTCCCATCTGGAACTGGACTCCATTTCAGAAGAATCCGCTTATGTGCCCGACAGCAACTTAAATGAACTGGAACTGTTAAGCGATGCATATAACCGGATGCAGGTCCGTTTAAAAGAATCCCTGGACGATATTGTAAAATCCAAGACTTTATCTGTCCACGCTCAGATTATGGCACTGCAGGCACAGATGGATTCACATTTTCTATACAACTCCCTGACTATTATCTCCATTATGGCGGAAGAGCACGATGATATGCAGGTAGCTGATATGTGTATCAAGCTAACTCAGATGCTGCGTTATATAACCGAAGATTATTCCAAAAACACGACCTTTGAACAGGAATTAAAACATACGCGCAATTACACTGACCTGATGTCTATCCGGTTTGGTGACAAAATTTCCTTTGATTATCACATTGAACCGGGGCTCTGCTTTCTGCCTATCCCCCGCCTGATTATTCAGCCATTGGTAGAAAACAGTGTAAAATATTCCAGAGAGGACGGAAAAACACTGCAGATAGAGATTCATTCCTGGCTGGAAGAAAATTACTGGTATACCGAAATCAGGGATAACGGGAACGGATTTACGGATGAGGCAATCAACCAGGTAAATCAGAAAATCGAAAGCCTGAACAAAGAAGAAAATTATCCCGAACTGACAATAAACGGGATGGGTATCGCCAATATATATCTGCGGCTAAAGCTGTTTTACAGCAATCTGTTTGTATTTGAGATCAAAAATACAGACCAGGGAGCTTTCATTAAAATAGGAGGGAATATAAATGAGTACGAATGCGACAATAACCGTAATTGTAACGGAAGATGAACCGATCATTCTGAATAATATAGTCAAAAAAGTGGAAAATTCTTCTGAATCTGTTTCTGTAATCGGCAAGGCACAAAGCGGAAATGAAACATTGGCACTACTGGCAGTGTCACAGCCGGATATTTTAATTACTGATATTGAAATGCCGGGAATTAACGGTCTGGAATTAATCTGCCAGGTGCGGGAGCGCTATCCCGGAATCCATATTGTGATTTTAAGTGGTTACAGCAATTTTGAATATGCCAGAACGGCAATAAAATACAATGTGGAGGATTACATATTAAAACCGGTGTCACAGGAAGACTTAAAAGAGCTTCTGACCCGCCTGGCTCAAAAAATACAGCTGGAAAGACACTCTAAAGAACGCAATATTCTTTCAATGACCTTAAAGGGTGATGAAGAAAGTGCCTGCTGGCCTTATTATTTTCATGAAGGCCGTTTTATACTGGCACTAATCAGTCTTGGCAGCAAGCCTTCCCAGTTTACTTCACCTCAGATCAGCCGGGATTACCAGATCCTTTGGGATGATTTTGATATCCCTGGATTTTTAAAAGGCAGGCAGAAGCTGGAGCATGCCTGGCTGATCGATGAAACTTACAGCCTCCAGAAATTCGTCATTATTTATACAACAAATGCTTCCTTTACACCAGAACACTTTGCCCTGGCTCTTTACCGCTATATGGCTTCTGCTGTATCTGATGTTCCGTTTCACATAGAAGTATGCCCTACCCTGATTCCATGCAGCGAGATCTGGAATACGGCAAAGCTGATCCGCCATTTCTATGAAACTACAGTTCCCTCTTTTTCCAGGGGCTACTGCTGCATCAGTGATACGCTGCCGGATTTTTCGCAGGTACAGAACCTGCAAAAGAATTTAAGTGCATACCTGCATCAGATTAGCACTTCGACACAGCTTTTAAAATATACAAAAGACGGCATTTTTGAATACCACAAACTTCACGCTCCTGCTGCATACACAGATTCCTTTTTGTATGAAATTTATCATGCGCTTCCATCCTTATTTCACGTAGAAGAAAATATATGCCGGAATTATATGTCACAGATACTATGCAGGTTCTATACATACAAAGACCCGGAGGCTCTCTGTGCAGACGTCTCTTCATCGCTAATGGAAATCATCCGGCAACATACCCCGGGGATGAATGCAGACTCCCTTTATGAGAATCTGAAAAAATATATTGAAGATAATTTCAACTGTAAGATTTCACTAAATGACCTGTCCGAACGCTTTGGCTATACTTCTTCTTATATTAACCGTATATACAAAAAAAACAGCGGCATTTCGCCGCTGCAGTATATGACTAATCTTCGCATGGAACATGCAAAGCAGCTTTTAAAAAAAGACATCGATGCAGATATTAAATCCATAGCTGCCGCCGCAGGCTATGAGGACGCCAGGTATTTCAGCCGGGTTTTCAAAAATGAGACCGGCAAGACGCCTTCTGCTTATGCGGGCAGGCTATTATAGAAGGTCTGTACCGTATACTTCCATCTGGGTCAGCGCCGGAAATGGCGATGGCTCTTTTGATTTTATTAACTGGCTGATTTCAACCCAGTTAATCTGTTTTTTCTCGAAAGCTTTTATATGGGGCAAAGCGCTTTTTTTCATGTCTAATTCCAGAGTACTTCCATCTGAGAAAGTGAGGACTGCTTTTTTCCACCAGTTATCATGGGGGAAGTCCGCTCTGGTGTAAAGCACCACCTGATCAACCTCTACAGTACGTCCAAAATCAATTCTCATAACCGCATCATCCTGTCTGTTGATTCCCCAGGACTCATAGGGCCATTCCCCATGACTGCTGTTTACCGTCACTCCATCAATTGCGTTTCTGGCTGCAAAAACAGCCTCCCCTCTGGTCTCCACGTTAGCCGTGGCATGAGGATAACAATTGGTATCCCCATGCTGGTCATTAATATTATATGCCAGATTGCGATAAGCTTTAACCTCATAATCTTTTGCAGTTCTGGCTGTAATCAGGTGCTTTGTTCCGTAAAATGCTTTTGGTGAATAGCTGATTCTTTTTTCCCCGAACGGAATAGTGAATGCCACATTTCCCGTCACGTACACCAGGGACTTGCCGAGAGCATCATCCACCTGCAGCCACAGATATCCCTGTTCACAATCCACTTCCAGGATAATACGGTCGCCTTCCCTGTACTCTCTTGCACACACCAGGTTCACTTCCTCTTCTCCCCGGCTGACTGCTATTGTTTTATCATCCCTGTCCAATACTTTAATACTTAGCATATTGCTGCTCCTTTTGTTATGCCAGAATTGTCTTTACACAATCTGCGATTTTATCACACTTGCAGTTTGCAAAGAAATATTCCTGGAATTTATCTCCGCTTAAAGCGCCTTTTACTAACTCCTGATCCAGATTCTTAAGAATGTCTGTCATACCGGTATGAGTGACCTTTTTAACTTCGTCCAGGATTTTTTTATTCCGCTGTTCCGGTACCGCACGCTCTCTTGGGTAGCCCTGTCCGCTTTCCCCTTCGAATAATTTTTCAAAAATATACTGGAGATTTAATTCCGCCCCCCAGCCAAAACCTTTTGCAAATGGCAGCGCAATGGCATTACCGTCATTGATCTGTGCAAACATATATGCATCGGAAACATCCACGATATGTCCGCAAAGTACGCCTGGAAATGCATTGCATGCCAGCATTGCGCCTTCTCCCGTTCCACAGCCTGTAATTACATAATCTGCTGCTCCTGAATTTAACAAAACTGCTGCAAGAATACCATTCTGCACGTATGTCAGCTGATGTGGATCCTTGTCACTGTACATCCCATAATTATAAACTTCATGTCCCATAGGCTCTGTAACTTTTTTTAAGGTATCGCAAATCATGGCATTTTTTGCTGCCTGGCTGTTTTCATTGATTAATGCTATTTTCATCTAAGTTTACTCCTTATCTATTCTTATTTCGGCTGTTTTCCTATGTATGCTAAAATTCCGCCGTCAACATACAGTACATGCCCATTTACAAAATTTGATGCATCCGATGCTAAAAAT
This sequence comes from Robinsoniella sp. KNHs210, assembly GCF_000686105.1. Taxonomy (NCBI): domain Bacteria; kingdom Bacillati; phylum Bacillota; class Clostridia; order Lachnospirales; family Lachnospiraceae; genus Robinsoniella; species Robinsoniella sp. KNHs210. The sequence goes on along the minus strand of NZ_JMLZ01000002.1, from coordinate 5,544,670 downwards.
ACTGCCGGTCCCATTAAGTCTTCCGGGGTTCCCCAACGTGCCTGAGGTGTCTTGGAAATAATAAACTGGTCAAAAGGATGTCTGCTGCCGTCTTCGGAAAGTTCGCGAAGCGGTGCGGTCTGAGGTGTTGCAATATAACCTGGTCCTATGCCGTTACACTGAATATTATATTCACCGTATTCAGAGGCAATATTTTTAGTAAGCATCTTCAGTCCGCCTTTTGCTGCTGCATAAGCAGAGACAGTTTCCCGCCCCAGTTCACTCATCATAGAACAAATATTGATAATTTTTCCATGACCTTTTTTGATCATAGCAGGGATCACAGCTTTTGACATAATAAATGGTGCATTCAAGTCAATATCGATAACCTGTCTGAATTCATCCACACTCATATCACACATTGGAACCCGCTTAATGATGCCAGCGTTATTCACCAGAATATCAACGGTTCCCAGTTCTTCTTCAATGTCTGCTACCATCTGCTGTACCTGCTTTTCATCTGTAACATCGCAGATATAGCCATGTGCGTCAATTCCTTTTTCTTTATAATCAGCAAGAGCTTTATCCATATGCTCCTGTCCTCTGCAGTTAAATGCAATTTTTGCCCCTGACTGAGCAAAAGCCTCTGCCATTGCAAATCCGATTCCGTATGCCGCTCCTGTTACCAGCGCCACTTTACCTTCTAATGAAAATGTATTTAAAATATTCATTTGATTCTCCTCTATTCTAATGGGAAACGCTTCCCACGTTCTCTGTTAAATATACTGCACGAAACAGGACTCCACGTTACCGGATATCTCTGTTGGCCACGCCGTCCATATCATCAAAGTCCTGATTCTCTCCAACCATTCCCCAGATAAAGGTATAGGCTCTGGAACCACATCCGGAATGAATGGACCAGCTTGGAGAAATAACTGCTTCTTCACTGCGCATTACGATATGTCTTGTCTCCGTTGGCTCTCCCATGTAATGCATTACAAATGCATCTTCCGGCATATCAAAATACAGATACACTTCCATACGTCTGTCATGGGTATGGCAGGGCATGGTATTCCACACACTGCCCGGTTCCAGTTTTGTCATTCCCATTACCAACTGGCAGCTTTCTACCTGCCCCGGCAGAATATACTTACAGATCGTGCGGTGGTTTGCCTCTTCAAGAGACCCCAGCTCCACTTTATTTTCATTTTTTACAATTACAACACCTTCACTGGCTTCTCCCTCAGGCTTAATATGTACTGTGGGATATGCAGTGTGTGCCGGTGCACTGTTAAAATAAAACTTAGCCGGTACGTCTGCATCGTCACTCTCAAAAGTGATATCCTTTGCACCCATACCGATATACATTCCTTCTTTTTCCATGATATGAAATACTTTGCCGTCTACCGTTATCTTTCCCGGCGCTCCAATGTTAATCACACCCATTTCTCTTCGCTGTAAAAAATAATCGGCTCTTAATTCCTCTCCCGCTGTGAGCATAACCGGTTCCACCGGAACTGCCGCTCCTGTAATAATACGGTCAATATGGCTGTATACCATTTTCATTTTTCCGGGAACAAATAAATCCTGAATTAAAAATTCCTCTCTTAAACGGTCTGTTGTATAATGTTTTACATCTCTTGGGGATGCTGCTGTTCTAAGTTCCATGTCAACTATCCTTTCTTTTACCTTACCGGAATTATAAATTTCTCTTATGAAACAATCATAACATATCATTATTACTCTTTCCTGTTGTTTTTTGATCTAAATATTGCAAATTTTGAACTTTTCCTGTATAGTAAGGAAAAAGAGGTACTCTATTTTAAGGGAGGTTTTGAAATGAAAGAATACAGTTCCTGCAAAGCAGCCATTGAATCCTGTCTGGAGAGGCAGTATTTCTCCATAGCCCATCTATATAACGAAGAAAAACCGATGAAGATGCATATTCATAACTGTTATGAGATCTATTTCTCAGTTTCCGGAGGCAAACAGTTTTTAATCGATAACCGTTTCTACTCCATTCAGCCGGGAGATATTTTTTTCATTAACCAATACGAAAGCCATCATCTGACCCAGATTGATTCTGAGGTCCACGAACGGGTTGTCCTTTCCATTTATCCGGATTTTCTAAAAAGGCTCTCTTCTGACCAGACCGATTTAAATCATTGTTTTTCCTGCCGCAATCCGGGTACGGATCATAAACTCAGCCTGAACGAAGAAGAACAAAAACGATTTTTATATTTTATCCATAAAATCTGCCAGACAGATGGTTTTGGCTCTGATCTGACCGAACGCTGTGCTTTTATTGAACTGATGGTATTTTTGAACAAGGTATTTTACAAGAACCAGAGAAAAGAATTATCCGACGAGACGCCTACCTATCATCAGCAGGTAGACCAGATTTTAACCTACATTAACCAGAATATAAAAAACCCTCTCACAATTGATGAATTGTCAGAGCAGTTTTTTTTAAGTCCTTCTTATATCTGCCGCATTTTTAAATCGGCAACGGGAACTACCATAAATAAATATATTACGGCGAAGCGGATCACCATTGCCAAGGCTCTGCTGACTGACGGCTGTACCGTCAGTGAGGCTTGTGAGCAATGTGGTTTTAACGATTACAGTAATTTTTTAAAATCATTTACAAAAGCAGTGGGCATATCACCAAAAAAATATGCCCAGTTTTCAACCTGATTACAATTTTGCAAGCTTTTCACCTAACTTGCGGCAGTCTTCTAATACCTGGTCATCCGGCTCTTCACAGCACATCAGCCCTTTGCCCTCAACCAGCTTTCCGCCTTTTTCGGTAACACGTTCTTCCCAGTCACGCATCCACTGGCCGTCGCCCCATCCGTAAGAACCAAAGAGAGCAACCTGTTTACCGGACAAATTGCTCTCCAGTTCTTCCATAAAAGGCTCCATGCTTCCTTCTTCCAGCACTTCATCCCCCATTGCCGGGCAGCCCATTGCAAATATGCTGTCATCCTTCAGATCATCTGCCTTAATTGTATCCACATCCAGAAGATCCGCTTTTGCTTCTCCCTTTTCAACACCTTCTGCAATCGCCTGTGCCATTGCCTGTGTATTGCCTGTTCCGCTCCAATATACCACTTTAATTGTCTTCATTATATTCTCCTTCTTTCTGTCTGCATTTTCCAAACACGTATCTGTGCTAGCATACCACCTGTCGTATACTTTTATGCTTCATAAATTCGCTTGCAGCATGATCCCGCACCTCATCGTAAGTCCGAAATACCTGTGCTGCCTGCATTGGATTATGGTAAACTTTCCAATAACCGGACAATAAGCTGTTCTTTCCGCCATTTTGAATAAATGCCTTTACATCTTCAATGGGATATTGCAGGAAGATACCAAGCTCATGCGGAAAATCCCCGGTCCTGCGCATAAATAATTCATATCTGCTGCGCAGTCTTTTTAAAATTTCCGGCATACCCATATCTGCATATCCGTAGCTTTGTACAAAATCCCAGGCTTTTTTATCCTCTAAAATTGTGTTAAGCCTGTCTTCGCGGTATAGAAAGATTACCTCGTTTTTACTTCCTGTATATAAAATCTTACAGGAAATGTCAGTATCCTTTAATATGTTAAAAAGATGCAGCCACATTCCTTTGGGAAGCGTAATCAGATTAGATGCTTTAACACCCTTTAAAACCGGTGCACATTGAAATACCACCTGAAAACAAAGCTGCTCCCATGCACTGCTGCTGGATAAATAGTCAAGAATTAATTCTGCTGGCATGTAAACCCTCCTAATATTTCCTTCAATGCACTGGCACTGCTGGAATGAGAACGCTCCACAGCGATATTGTTTCTGTTTGCTTCCTGTATGGCACAATGTACCATCTTATGCGAAACAGTCGATGTGAAGAGGATAATCAGATCCGGCTTTCCAATCTTGCTTTTTAAATCAGCTGCCATCTTTGCAAATACCTTTGCTTTAAAATTATGGGCTTTACAAATTTCTTTATACTGACAGACCATTCTTTCATTTCCACCAATTATTACAACACTCATTGTGAACCTCCTCATATTTGTATTTTTCGGGTTAGTCGTTGCTAACTACAGGTATCATAATCTATTTTACATAAATATACAATACCCCTTATTGAGAAAAATCCGCATTAGAGCTTTACTGATAGGATTTCTCAATTTTCACTTTTTATGTATGGTTACTTTTTAAAAAGCAGCTTTCCGGGTCCAATATCCGGAAAGCTGCTTTTTTAAAAATGAAATCTATTTCTGATTTGACTTTCTCCTGTGTACAGCCGGCGATCTACTTCCTGTGTCTCATAATCAGACAGAATTTCTCTAAACGCCTGATACTCATCATAGATTCCGGCTCCATGAGATACCATATAAGCACCTGCGTCACTGCCAAGCGCCAGAAAAGCTCCCTTTAAAAATGCAGACTTCACATTTTGCGCTGACAGATCATAGATTTTCTTTACAGTGACATCTTCATACCTTTTGCATCCCAGTAGATTTCTAATGGTTACTAAGGTAGGCACCCACACGGATTTATTTTCCAAAAGGGCATCGATACATTCCCCATCAATAAAATTCCCATGCTCCACACTGTCCGCCCCGCACTCTACGGAATCCAGAAATGCCTGTCTGCCATTTACATGTACCATGACTGCAAAGCCTTCTTCATGAGCAATATGTATCATTTCCCGTATTTCATGCCGTTTCAGGCAGGAGCCGGTAATCACACCGAACTTCTTGAAATCCACGATTCCGGAAACCATTATTTTAATAAAATCCCCGCCTGATGCCTTTACCTCCTGCACCAGCCCCCGGTATTCTGTCATGGTATCAAATCCCCTGCCTACAATGCCGCCATAATATCCATTCTTATGAATCGCAAAAACAGGAGTCCGGTAATCCACCCCGTATTCACCGGAGATTTCTTTTGCGTAGCGGGACACACCCAGAGCATCTCCGCCGTCCCGGATAAACGTTACATCCCGTCTTACATATTCCTGAAAATAACTGCGAACAAGCTCCTTACATACGCACTTGCTGTGACAATTTACTGCTTCTTTATAATTATACCCATTCATCAGCATATGGGCATGACATTCACCAAACATATCTATATCCTTCTATCACTTGGATGAAATTGTCTTAGAGGGGTTAACCAGATCTTTTACGACTTCCCCTGCCAGGATCAACCCTGCCACTGAAGGTACGAAGGCAATACTCCCAGGAATCGCCCTGCGGTTGCCTTCTGCAATGGTTTGCGCAGGTTTACTGGCTTCTTCTCTGGAATACACCACTTTTAAAGACTTAACGCCTCTTGCCTTTAATTCCTTGCGCATCACCTTTGCAAGGGGGCATACACTTGTTTTATATATATCCGCTACTTCAAAACGTGCCGGGTCCAGTTTGTTGCCTGCACCCATGCAGCTTATGATTGGCGTGCCTGCCGCCTGCGCCTGCATTACCAGCTGTATTTTTCCGGTTACGGTATCAATTGCATCTATGATATAGTCATATAAGGTAAAATCAAAGCTGTCAGCATTTTCCGGCAGGTAAAAGCAGCGATGTACATTCACCCGGATTTCAGGATTAATATCCGCAATCCGCTCTTTCATCACATCTACTTTATTCATACCGATAGTACTGTGCAGTGCGATAATCTGACGGTTTAGATTGGATTCACACACCTGGTCATTGTCGATAATGTCCAGGGTACCCACGCCGCTTCTGGCAAGTGCTTCAATAGCAAATCCACCCACTCCGCCCACTCCAAATACTGCTACCCGGCTGTTTAAAAGACGGTCTGCCCCTTCTTTTCCAAGAAGCAGTTCTGTTCTGACTAATTGTTCCGACATCTGCTCTCTCCTATAGTCCTAACACTTTTTCTGCAATTCTGGCTGCATCTTCGATACAGCCGTCACAGGAACGCAGAACCTTTTTCGTTTCCAGGCCTTTTAGATCCTTACAGACTACAGAACCATTTTTAGCTTCAAATTCTTTTACGATTGCTTTGGAAAAGCCATAGGTTTTTCCCTTGGTAGTGGGATTGGACATGTCACCCCCGCTGTTTTTCATTCCAGCCAGCATAACCGCTGCGGATACGGCTCCGCAGGTACATTCCATACCACCCATACCGGCTCCGAATCCTTCTCCTGCCATAAACAGTAATTTTTCGTCTGTATCTACTGCATCTGCAAATGCACAAACAACTGCCTGACAGCAATTCATCCCTTTTTTATGGTTTTCTAAAGCTTTTTCTACTCTGTTTGACATCCTTGTTCCTCCTGCTTTTTACATACTCTTTCTTTCTGCAATTTCCGCCATCTTAGCTTCATTCAGCCTGGTATCACCATGTACACGGCTGTAGGACAGATAGCCATTCATTCTGTCTATTTTCGTCAGATTAGTACTTCCGCAGATAGGACAGATATCCATTTCTAACTCCTGATGGCCACAGTCATCACAATATGCCAGAGATAAATTGACACCCTCGTAATATCCCAGATCCATTGCTCTTCTGATCAGGCTTTTAATAGCATCCCTGTTGTAATCAATCGGATAACGGACATACTGTATTTTACCGCCATTGCATAGCTCCCAGAACCGTCCTTCCAGATCCTGCTTTTCAATCGGTGTCAGATCCTCTGTTACGTGACAATGGAAACTGTTGCTTACATAAGGGCGGTCAGATACATTTTCCACAATCCCAAACTGTTTGCGGAACTGCTCTACCTGAAGTCCGCAGAGGCTCTCAGCAGGAGTACCGTAGATTGCATACAGATAACCGTCTGCTTCTTTAAATTCCGTAACTTTTTTATTAATATACTCTAAGACTTCCAATGCAAATGCACCGTCTTCGGCGATGGATTTTCCATTGTAAAGCTGCTGAAGTTCGTTTAATGCCGTAATGCCAAAGGATGCGGTCATCGGTTTTAAAATCTTCTTAATCTTATCTGTTGGCTTTAAGCTTCCCCCATAAAATCCGCCTTCACAATAACCCAGCGGGTTCGTAGAAGCTTTCATTTCTCCCAGATACTCATAGGTCCGGATATGAAGGCTTCGGATCATTTCCAGATAATAATTCAGAACCTCATAGAAATCCCTGCTTTCTGCTCTTGATTTTGCAAGAATCATAGGCAAATGGAGGCTGACTGCACCTACATTAAAACGTCCCGTAAATACAGGTTTGTCCTGTTCCGAAGCAGGATACATCCCGCCTTTTTCATACCAGGGGCTTAAAAATGCCCTGCACCCCATAGGGCTGATAACTCTGCCATACTGTTTGTACATACTGGATATATAACCTTTTCCGGTCATGGAAAGCCAGTCGGGATACATTGTTTTAGCAGAACATTCAATTCCGGATTCGAATACTTCTTCACAGACTTTCCCTGGCCCGTGAAGATTTTCATCATAGAGGAAAACAATTTTCGGGAATAATACCGGTTTTTTGTTTCCAGGTTTTCCCTGTCCTTCTTTGTGTACGTTAAGCAGCGATATATTGCACATTTGTTCAAAACGCCCCTCGCCAAGTCCCATGGTAACGGTAACAAACGGATAGTCTCCACGTGAAGATCCCACTGTGTTCAGCTTATATTCTATTCCCTGCCATCCCTGGTCAAAATCACGCTTTACCTTGTCTGCAGCATAAACTTCTGCTTTTTCCTCATATCCCTGCCAAGACGGATCTGCGTAACTTAAAAACTCTTTTTTATATTTCTCATAGCTTTTATTTGCATAAGGGCCCAGCACTTTATCTACTTCCGGAACGGTAAATCCGCCATACTGCTGCGCAGCGGTACTCAGAATAATATCGCCCATAACATCGAATGCAGTATCCAGGGTCTTTGGCTCATTATACCAAACGTTTCCCATTTCAAACCCGTCTTTTAACACCGTTGCCACATCAAACAGACAGCAGTTCATGGTGTCTAACCTTGCTGACTGATCGTGGATATAGATGTATCCGTCCTTGCATGCCTGCAATTCACTTCTTGTCATAAAAAATTTGCGGTATAGATTTTTGTTCAATTCATTAAAGATCAGACTTCTCTTGGTAGCTACCAATGCGCTGTCCGTATTGGCATTGCTCTTATCACCGATATAACGGATTGACTGGCTCTTGGTATAGACATCATCCATCATATGTATGAAGTCCAGTTTGTAATTACGGTAATCCCGGTAGCTTTTGGCAACACTTGGGTTCACCTGTTCCAGTGCTCCTTCAACTATATTGTGCATTTCCTGGATAGTAATTCCATCCCTGTTCATTTTATTGGCACGCTCTTTTGCAAATTTACAGATAAACTGAATCTCTTCATCATCAAAATTATACAAGATACGTTCTGCAGACTTATTGACAGCTGCTATAATCTTATTTACATTAAATTCTTCCTGTGTACCATCTTTTTTAATTACAAACATAATGATTCCCCTTTACTATATATGGTATTCTAATATTGTTTTCATCATTCGCATCACAAGATGTTGATCTTAAACAGTATATACTAAATTACCATGATAGTAAAGGGGAAAAATATAGTTTCTCAGGATAAACTTAAACCCCAATTAAAATCTATCCCTTCCCCTTTAAAGAGACACATTTACCTCTTCGCCAGTATAAAGGACCTTCTTATGTTCCCCGCAGCAAATAATTTCGAATTCACGCTGCTCCTGCATACCCGGATAAGAACCTTCCCGTTCTGATATGCACAGTGTTTTCTCTGCGTCACAGTAAGTAAATTGGATTCTGGAATATTCTCCTGTTTCATAACCATAATCGTCTCCCGCATCTTCATAAAGCCGGAAACTTCCATCTGCACCAGGATAAATTTTGATTGCCACCGGCTTTTGCAATTCCTGCTGGGCATATTGCAGTTCTTCCTGCGCAAGGGGAAGAATACTGCCTGCTTTAACATATACCGGAATCCTGTCCATGGTAATATCTGTCTCAATCTCCTGTCCGCCTTCTGTCTTGCTCTCTGTCCACAGGTCATACCAGCTGCAGCCTTTTGGAAGATATACCTTCTGTTTCTTTTCTTCCTGAAGCAAAACACTGCCAACTCCGTAGAACACCGGTTTTATAACAGGGCAGATTAACAGATTCGGGCCAAACATATATTCATCTGCCCTGTTTCTTACCTTATCATCAGCAGCAAAATCAAACATCAGACTTCTCATAATTGTGCTGTTATCCAGATAGACATTTCCGGCAAGTGAATAGATATACGGCATCAGACGGTAACGCAGGCGAATAAATTTTTCAATTGCATCATAAAACTCACTGCCTTTCTCCCCGAAATTCCAGATTTCTCTTGGAGTATCCGTCCCGTGAGAGCGATGCATGGGAAGGAAGGTGCCAAACTGGAACCATCTGGTATAGAGCTCACAATAGCCCTTATCAGCTACCCCTTCATTATATCCTCCCTTCCAGAACCACAATGGATTAGGATTATCGCTGTTATTGCATCCCCGGTTCCACCATGCCGTTCCTACAACAAAGAATCCACCGATATCCAGTGTCCAATAGGGCATTCCGCTCATTGCCATATTAAGTCCCTCGGCAATCTGCTGACGCAATACCTCCCAGGTTGCCGAAATATCTCCGGACCAGAGAACAACACCATATTTCTGCTGGGATGCATAGCCTGAACGGGTCAGGTTCAATACTCGTTTGTCCGGTTTTTCTTCTCTCTGGTTTTCAAAAATCCCTTTTGCATGCATCAGGGCAAATGCATTTGTTTTGGTGGCATCCAGATATTTCTTATGTTCCTTTCCTACCAGATCATAGCGCTCCCATGGCTCACGCTTTACTTCCCCGCTCCAGTCCGGTCCGCTGAAAGGCTCGGTAGAATCACACCACCAGGAATCAAAACCACTGGAAAACAATTCTTCACTTGCCTGTTTCCAATAGATCTTTCTGGCATTTTCATCAAATGCATCATAAGTGGAATAATCTCCCAGAATGTACCCGGCATCTGCGAACTCCTGATGGTTTACTCCTCCTTCAGCCATGTTCGGCCAAACGGAAACCATCGTATGAATATTCATCTCATGCAGTTTCCGGTTAACTTCCTTCATATTAGAGTAACGGGACGGGTCCAGTTTCTTTTCCCCCCAGAGCCCGGGAACCCAGGTATTCCAATCCTGTACAATGCAGTCCAGCGGGATTCCCCTTCTGCGGTATTCTTCTGCGACTTCCAGAATTTCCTGGTCTGTATGGTATGCTTCCTTAGACTGCACATACCCAAATGCCCATTTTGGCAGCATTGCAGCCTTTCCCGTCAGATAACGGTATCCATCTATCATGCCATCCATTGTTTTTCCGGCGATAAAGTAATAATCCAGCTGATCCACCGTATCCATAAAGAGATAAGAACCGTTAATAACATCCTGAAATGTCATAATAGAACAACAATCTGACAGAACACCGTATCCGTTACTGGATACGAACATTGGCATAGGGATTCTCATATTATGCTGGTAGAGGTACTGATTCTGCCCTCTGTGATTGTAAATCCCCTCTTCTCCCTGTCCCAAACCGTAAATAGCCTCTTCCTCTTCCCAATGGAATCCCAGTTTTGCACGATATGCCACCCGGTCTTTGACCTGTTTCAGATTCTCTATAAAACTCCGCTCGCCATCTACTGTTTTTACTCTTTTTACAACCGGTTTCTCTCCCTGGGTCGTATATCGGATTACATCCGTCTGAGTTAGCTGCTTTAATGTCTCCGCCACATAAACTCTGCCTGTCTGTGTATCTTCCCAAATACAGGTGCCGGTTTCTTTCTGCCATCTTGCCCTTAATTTTGTGGTATATACTACGATGTCCGTTTCACTTTCTAAAAATTCCGGTTTTACCGACTTCTGATATACCACAGGTTCTATCAGCAGTGACTGATTTTCCACATTTTCCTTCTTTGTATACACTACGCGGATAATATCTTCTCTGATTCCATAAAATCCATAGTTTCCCTGATCTGTTTTAATTATAATTCCATCTGTATTTTTTATAATTTCCGATACTTTCATAGACCCTCCTGCAACACTTTGTATTTTTCTTTATAATTATAGTATATAGAAGAAAGTCTATTTTGTATAGTAGATAAACAATATCAGTCATGGACTTTCTGCGCTTAAATTTGGACGGATTTGACCACTATAAAAAGAAGCACCTACACGCATAATACTGATGCATTTGCATGTAAGTGCTTCTTTCATTATATAATTCTATTTTTAAGCCTGATACCCCGCCGCGAGCGGAGGAACCGTATCTTGCAGCACCACCCCCGGCTCTTTAATGGCGAATATAAATCAGCCTCTACCGCGTGACATTTTTTACCCACTTGTAGGTTCGATACCTCCAGGTCGTCGCCGGAAGCTTTACGATCTCGTCACTTAACAGTATGATATATACTACAATAACCGGTGCCTTAAATACAAATGCTGCAATCGCGCCTAAGAAGATGGCAAATCCCCAAAGAGTAGCCAAATCCAGAATCAGCCCGAATTTGGTATCGCCGCCTGCACGGAAAACCCCTACAACCATGGTTGTATTATATGCCTGCGCTATTACAAAGTAAGACATTACAAACATCATCGCCCTTAAATATCCCTGTGCCTGTTCGCTCAAAGTCAGATTGGCTCTTACAATCGGGGATATGGTTAAAATGACGCCGGCGCCAACCAGCCCCAAAGCCAATGACAGCTTTACAAATCGTTTGCCATAAAGTTTGGCAAGATCTTCCCTGCCCTCTCCAATCACCTTACCTATCATAATAGCCGTAGCATTGGAAAGTCCGAAAGTTACTACCATTGCCAGCTGTTTTACCACCTGTGCAACCGAATTAGCCGCAACTGCCGGGCTTCCCAGATGTCCGATTACCGCTGTCAGCATAGAGACGCCCAGTCCCCAGAACATTTCATTGAGGATTACAGGCACTGCATAAACCAGGAAATCTTTCATTAAAAGCTTATCTTTCACAAAGAAATCCTTAATTCGGAAACGTACGGTATGGTTCATCTTCCTGGAATAGAACATTACAATCACAAACTCTGTTATCCTTGCAATTAAAGTGGCAAGTGCCGCACCCTTTATTCCCATTGCAGGAAATCCCAGCAATCCAAAAATGAAAACGGCATTAAGAGCCACATTGACCAGCAGCGAAACCATGTAGACAATCGTAGAAATAATAACCCGCTCGATACTTCGCATAATATTCAGATAAACCAGTGTTGTGGCTGCAAATAAATAAGAAAATACGGTAATTCTTAAATATTCCACACCCCCCTGGATAACATCAGGCTCTGAACTGAAAATGTGCATAATCTGATACGGAAACACCAATACCACAATCATAAACCCTGCCGCTACACAAAGTGCAATGCGCATGGAAATTCCCAGTATCTTTTCGATAGACCGGATATCCTTTTTTCCCCAGTACTGAGCTGTCAGAACTGCAGCCCCTGAAGTCAGTCCAAAAAATATCAGGGTCATAATAAAATATACCTGGCCTGCCAGAGAAGATGCTGAAAGTGCAGTCTCTCCGACCTTTCCAAGCATGATAACGTCGGCAGAGGTTACACCGACATTAATCAAATTCTGTAATGCCATAGGCAAAACCAGTGTGGCAACTAATTTGTAAAACTGTTTTTTTTCTTCTTTACTGTTAATTTGATACATAGCCCCTCCCTCGCATTTGTTCAGTCATTAAATTACGCGTGTATAAGCTATTATATCAGTGTTCTGACAAATTACAAGTTTTTTTTAAAGTGGATTTTCACTTAATATTTCCTTTAAAATTTTGTTCACCGTCCCGGGATCTGCCTTTCCTTTCATTGCTTTCATCGTCTGCCCTACCAGAAATCCAATTGCTTTTTCTTTTCCATTTTTATAATCGGTAACTGACTGCGGATTTGCGGCTACGATATCGGTAATGGCACTTCTCAATGCTCCCTCATCATTTACTGTCTTTAATCCATGTGCTTCTACATATTGCACCGGATCGGCATCTTCTTCGAATACATGCTCAAACACCTCTTTGGCAACACTGCTGTTAATCGTTCCGGCATCTGCAAGCTCTACCAGCTTTGCCAGATTTTCCGGCGAGAAGGTAAGATCTTCCGGCTCCCTATTCTTTTCTTTCAGAAGTCTCAGCGTCTCCACCATGAGCCAGTTGGATACCTTCTTTGGCTTATTGCAGATTGCGGTAGCCGCTTCAAAGAGATCTGCCAGTTTTTTGGATGAAGTTAAAATGCCCGCATCATAATCCGGAATATTAAATTCTTTTTTATAACGAAGCAGTTTTTCCGTACGAAGTTCCGGCTGGGCTTCTTTTATTTTTTGTATCCACTCATCACTGATCACAATAGGCATAAGATCGGGATCCGGAAAGTAGCGGTAATCCCGGGCATCTTCTTTTGACCGCATTGGATAGGAATATTCTTTATTGTCATCCCATCTTCTGGTTTCCTGAATGACTTTTTTCCCTTCCTCTAACAATTCAATCTGCCGGGCACGTTCACCCTCAATCGCCCGTGCAATCGCTTTAAATGAATTCAGGTTTTTCATCTCTGTACGCGTACCAAGTTTTGCTGTCCCTGCCTCTCTTACAGACAGATTGACATCCGCTCTCATGGAACCCTCCTGCAGCTTGCAATCCGACGCTCCAAGGTATTGGATAATCAGGCGCAGCTTTTCCAGATAAGCAATTACTTCTTCTGCACTTCGCATATCCGGTTCCGAAACAATTTCTATCAATGGCACCCCGCTTCTGTTATAATCCACCAGTGAACAGTCTTCCCATTCGTCGTGAATCAGTTTTCCCGCATCCTCTTCCATATGGATTTCATGAATCCCAATGGTTTTCTTTCCGTTTTCTGTCTCTATTTCAATTCCACCATCATAACAGATTGGCAGATACAACTGAGAGATCTGATAGTTTTGCGGATTATCCGGATAAAAATAATTTTTGCGGTCAAATTTACAATACTGGTGGATCTTACAGTTTGCAGCAAGCCCTACCGCCAGTGCGTACTCCACAACCTGTTTGTTAAGAACCGGCAGACTTCCAGGCATCCCAGCGCAGACCGGGCAGGTATGGGTATTGGGTGCACCGCCAAATGTGGTCTGGCAGGAACAGAAAATTTTCGTTTTCGTAGCTAATTCTACATGAACTTCCAGTCCGATTACTGTTTCATATTGTTTATTCATGAACACTTTCCTCCCCTTTTCCAGCTATAAGAGGCGCTTCATACGTTCTGCTCTGCTCAAAACTGTAGGCAGCCCGAATGATTTTCTTCTCCTCAAAACAATCGCCGATAAACTGAACTCCAATGGGCAATCCTTTTTTATCTTTGCCGCAGGGTACTGAAATGCCTGGAAGTCCCGCCAGGTTTACTGAAATTGTATAAATATCACCCAGATACATCTTCAGAGGATCAGAGAGGCTTTCCCCAAGCTTAGGTGCGGCAGAAGGAGCAGTAGGTCCCAGGATAACGTCAAATTTCTGAAATGCCTGATCAAATGCCTGTTTGATTAAAGCCTTCGTACGAAGTGCCTTCAGATAATAAGCATCATAATATCCGGAACTTAATACAAAGGATCCCAGCATGATACGCCGTTTTACTTCTGCCCCAAAGCCCTGGGAACGGCTTTTCTTATACATATTATGCAGACCCTGATATTCCTCGGCACGATACCCGTATTTTACACCATCAAATCTGGAGAGGTTTGAGCTTGCCTCTGCCGAAGCAATAACATAATAGGCCGGAATCGCATACTCTGCCAGACTTAAGTCAAATTCCTCCACCACTGCACCTTTTTCCTGAAGCACTTTTGCTGCTCCAAGAACAGCTTCCTTTACCCGGACGTCCAGTCCTTCTCCAAAATAATCTCTTGGAATTCCAATCCGCATTCCTTTTACATCATCTTTTAATGCTGTCGTAAAGTCATAACTTTCTCTCAAAATGGAAGTACTGTCCTTTCTGTCATAGGAAGAAATGGTTTCCAGAATTGCTGCACAGTCAGAAACATCCTTTGCCACCGGACCGATTTGATCCAGGGATGATCCATAGGCAATCAAACCATATCTGGAGACCGTTCCATAAGTGGGCTTCAAGCCCGTAACCCCACAATACGAACTGGGCTGGCGGATAGATCCTCCGGTATCAGAACCTAGTGCGAAAAAGCATTCTTCGGCAGATACGGCTGCACAGGATCCGCCTGAAGATCCCCCCGGAACATGCCCGGTATTCCAGGGATTTCTGGTAACGCCAAATGCTGAAGTCTCTGTGGTACTCCCCATGGCGAATTCATCCATATTTGTTTTTCCTAAAATAATCACTCCTGCTTCTGCCATGTTCGAAATGACCTGTGCGGAGTATCCCGGCACAAAATTATGCAGAATCTTAGAACTGCAGGTCGTGGGGATTCCCTGGGTACAT
The DNA here is from genome assembly GCF_000686105.1 of Robinsoniella sp. KNHs210. NCBI lineage: Bacteria > Bacillati > Bacillota > Clostridia > Lachnospirales > Lachnospiraceae > Robinsoniella > Robinsoniella sp. KNHs210. The sequence continues at coordinate 5,529,241 of NZ_JMLZ01000002.1, read as the reverse complement.
ATATTATCCTTTACGGCTGCCGGTACTCCCGCCAGAGGTGATGTCAGCCTTCCCTCACTGATCTCTCTTTGTACCTCTTCTGCTCTTTTTAACGCACCTTCTTTATCCACGGTAACAAATGCATGCACCTTATCTTCTACTTCACCGATTTGCGCCAGGGATGCACAAACGGCTTCTTTTACGGATATTTCCTTTTGCTTTATCTTCTTAGCCAGTTCCAGTGCCGTCAGACTTTTTAAACTCATCATCTGAATCTCCTCTCTTTATGAACTATCACAATATGCAGCCTGTCTAATCTACTGTTTTCGGTACTTTAAACATACTATCTTTCTGTTCCGGAGCATTTGCCAGTATCATTTCTCTTTCGTCCCCGTTATCTACCTGATCCTCACGGAAAACGTTATGGTTGGAAAATAAATGGGACATCGGTTCTACATTGTCCGTATCCAGTTCATTCAATTTATCTATATAATCCAGCATACTGTTCATATCTTTTTTAGCCTGCTCTTTTTCTTCGTCAGACAGCTCAAGCTTTGCCAGAATTCCAACGTATTCGATTGTTTCATCATTGATCTCATTTGCCATAATCCTTTTCCTGCTTTCTATTCAATTATATTATTATTGCGTAATGCTGTACTAAAGTGTGTCTTAAGGCTCAAGTCTTGATAAATCCCTTGGAAATAAAGTTGTTTCCCTCACATTTTCCTCATCCAAAAGCTTCATCGTAAGTCTTTCAAGCCCGATCCCAAGTCCCCCATGTGGCGGCATACCGTGTTTGAAGGTATCCAGATATTGTTCTAAACCTTCCGCAGACATCCCTTTTGCTGCAATTTTCTCCATCAGCATCTGGTATTCATGGATACGCTGACCCCCTGTTGTAATTTCCATTCCTTTGAACAATAAGTCAAAGCTTAAAGTAAACTTCGCATCCGCCGGATCGTCCATCGCATAAAAAGGACGCTTTTTAGAAGGATAATGGGTTACAAATACAAAGTCTGCATCAAACTCTTCTTTGAAATATCTCCCGATCAAAATCTCCTCTTCCGGCTCCAGGTCAAAGGGATTCTTGATCTTTCGATCATATTTTTCAGAAACCAGCCTTTTTGCCTCATCAAATCGAACTGCCGGAATCTTATCCACATTTGGAAGCACTACCCCCAGAATTTTCAGTTCCCTGTCATAATCCTTTTCCAAAAGCCTCATGGTATACTGTAAAAATCCTGTTTCCATTCCCATAATATCCTGGAAACTGTCAATATAGCCCATTTCAAAATCCAGACTGGTATACTCATTCAGATGGCGTTTCGTGTTATGCTTTTCGGCACGGAACACAGGCGCTGTCTCGAAGACCCGGTCAAACACCCCCACCATCATCTGTTTATACAGCTGTGGGCTTTGTGCCAGAACTGCCGGCCGGTGGAAATAATCCAGTTTAAAAATATTGGAACCGCCCTCTGCACCTTTTGCCCCGATCTTCGGCGTTCTGATTTCGGTAAATCCTTCTTCATAGAGAAAATCCCGGAATCCTCTGACAATCCCCTCCTGAATTTTAAATTTAGCCCGTTCCCGTACATTTCGAAGAGAAATCGGACGCATATTCAGTTTTGCTTCCAGAGAAGCATTCATTTTCCATTTTGAAATTGCCAGCGGAAGTGCTTCTGCAGGTTCGCTTAAAATCCGGAAGCTGATGATTCTGATCTCAAATCCCCACGGAGCCCGTTCTTCTGACCGGACCACTCCGGCAACTTCAATTGTTTCTGCTTCCCTCAAATCCTTAAGCCTCCCTGCCGACACTCCTTCTTCAAAAACACATTGCAGCAAGCCTTCTCTTTTTCGCAATACCACAAATGCAACCTCTCCCATATCGCGAATGGAATGAATGGCACCATTTACCTTCACCTCTTTGCCAATATAATCCTCCGATGACAATTTGCTGATCTCCAGCACTTCTTTTTTCATGACTCCACTTAAGAATTCCATCATGTTCCCCTTTCTTTCCATAAACGTTATACTGTCGAATAAACATTTATTCCCGCGGTGCTGCAAATTTGATGCCTTCTTGCTTGCGGCGGGGTATTTGACTGAAAAACTGCCGCAAGGGGTCAAGAAACACAGACTCAGCCTGTAATTCCCATTCGCACCTTTACGACAGTTTTTTTAATTGTTATTCGACGTCAGTTGTAGTTCGAAAGCTTTCCCGGAACTGTTATCCTTTGCAGCCACGCAAAAAGTCCCGGAATACTTTCGTATTCCGGGACGGGATTATCATAATTCCCGCGGTACCACCCGCGTTACAGATACAGCAATTGCAATACCTGTCTCTCTCATACACTTAACGCGTGCTACGTACTGACCTACTGTGATAAGCTGTAAAATACTACTTATCCTTCAACCAGTCTGCTCCAGAGTGTTCCCTATTTGTTCTTTCCCTTAAACAGCGCTCTCAGTCGGTGACGCCGTATTCCTGTCAAGTTTCAGTAACAAGAGTCTCTTTCAATGCATTTGCTTTATTAATGACAGATTCTATCACAGATTATTTGGGATTGCAAGGGGTTTTTAAAAAATATTTTATTTATCGTCTTTTATCAACAACCTCCAAAATCTATTTACAAACACCCACGTTTTATGATAACATGAAACCATTGTTTTAACATCTGTCAACAGTTCATCCTTCTTTTGTCTGGCGGCATACCAGTCCGTCTTCGGAAGAAACACAATATTATCTTTAAAGGAGATGTCACAAATGGAACAATTAATGATACCAGAAGGTTACAAATCCCAGTTGAACCTGCACGATACACAGATCGGGATCAAAACAGTTAAAGATTTCTTTCAGCAGTCTCTTGCACAACGCCTGAATCTGCTGCGTGTGTCCGCACCTCTTTTTGTTACTCCGGATTCCGGTCTGAATGATAATTTAAACGGTGTAGAGCGTCCGGTCAGCTTTGGCATTAAAGAACAGGGCGATGCCCCAGCTGAAATTGTACACTCTCTCGCTAAATGGAAACGATATGCATTGAAAAAATACGGTTTTTCTCATGGAGAAGGCCTGTATACGGATATGAGTGCTATCCGTCGTGATGAAGATACCGATAACATCCATTCCATCTATGTTGATCAATGGGATTGGGAGAAAATCATTACAAAAGAAGAACGAAATGAGGAGACTCTGAAAGAAGTTGTGCGCACTGTTTATAAGTCTCTTAAAAAAACAGAGAAATATATGGCAATTCAGTATGATTACATCGAAGAAATCCTCCCAAAAGAAATTTTCTTCATTACTTCCCAGGAATTAGAGGATATGTATCCGGACTGTGTTCCAAAGGAACGTGAATACAATATTGCTAAATTAAAAGGTGCCGTATTTATTATGCAGATCGGCGGTATTCTTGCTTCCGGTGAAAAACATGACGGCCGAGCACCGGATTATGACGACTGGTCCTTAAACGGTGATATCATTGTCTACTATCCGGTACTTGATATTGCTCTTGAACTGTCTTCCATGGGTATCCGCGTGGACGAAGATGCTTTACAAAAACAGCTGGAAATTGCCGGCTGCCCGGATCGTGCAGAAATGCCTTTCCAAAAAGCAATTATGAATCAGGAACTTCCATACACAATCGGCGGCGGTATCGGGCAGTCCCGCATCTGTATGTTCTATCTCAGAAAAGCACATATCGGTGAAGTGCAGGCTTCCCTGTGGCCTGAAAGCGTAATGCAGAAAGCCCGGGATAATGACATAGACCTGCTGTAATATTCCGGTTTTCCATACGAAAGGCAAATGCAAAAAAGGAACGTCAGCAAGAGGGTATCACTACTCCCCTGCTGACGTTCCTTTTCTATCTTTACTCTATTATTTTCTCTTTAAAACTTCCACCAGATACTCCCAGACTCTCCTGGTAGAGGAGATGCTGAGTTTCTCATCCGTAGTATGAACATGTACCATATCCGGTCCAATGGACACACAATCCAGACCTTCGATTTTACCGGATAAAAGTCCGCATTCCAGCCCGGCATGAATCGCCTGCGGAATCATATCTTTGCCATACATATCCTGATAAACGGAAAGCATCTTATCTCTTAAAGGAGATTCTAATTTATATTCCCATGCAGGGTAGTCTCCCTCCTGTGAATAAGATCCGCCCGCCATTGCACAGAGCCCGGTTATCCTGTCAATCAGATAATCTTTAGATGTCTGCACGGAACTTCTGACTGCTCCTGCTGCTTTAAATTCATTTTCTTCCAGCTTCATAACACCCAGATTCACTGAAGTTTCTACCAGACCTTTAATTGATGCACTCATAGCCTGTACACCATTTGGAACTGCAATCAGATATGTGGCTATCCGGTCAAATGCATCTTTGGTAAGGCAGTCCTTTACCGCGGATTCCTTCTTCTCCATCTTCACTTTCGCATCCGGATCTTTTACAGCCAGTTCATGCTGCATTGCCCCTTCAAATTTTTTAACTGCTGCTTCAAAGTTCGCTGCATCTGCTTCACTTATCAATACTACTGCTTTCGCTGCTTTAGGAATTGCATTATCCTTTTCTCCGCCTTCCAGAGAAACCAGGGAAACCGGCACTTCTTTCGCTGTCTGATATAAGAGTCTTCCCATCAGACAGTTTGCATTTCCTCTTTCTTTATGAATCTCAATTCCGGAATGCCCTCCAAGAAGTCCGGTCATCGAAATTTCATAAGTGATTCCTTCCCGCTTTTCTCTTGCAACAGGTATGGTGCATCTTAAACTGCAGCCGCCTGCACAACTGGTAAGCAGAAAACCTTCCTCTTCAGAATCAATATTGATCAGCTGCTTTCCTTTCAGCATAGATAAATCAATGCCCTTTGCACCATCCAGGCCAACTTCCTCATCCACGGTGAGTATAGCCTCTAATCTGGGGTGCTCTAACGAATCAGAATCCATCAGTGCCAGCGCAAATGCAACAGCAATTCCATCATCACCACCAAGAGACGTATTCTTAGCATAAATAAAATCTCCATCTATGCCTAAGGATAAACCGTCTTTTTCCATATCAATATCACTGTCTGGTGTTTTTACGGCAACCATATCCATATGTCCCTGAATAATTACTGGTTTTTCCTGCTCATAACCTTTCGCAGCTTCCTTAATAATGATTACATTCTTAAGTTCATCCTGGTAATATTCCAGGTTTCTATCTTTTGCAAATTTTACAAGGTATGCGCTGATTTGCTCCACATTTCCTGATCCATGAGGGATACTGCAGATCTCCTCAAAAAATTTAAAAACTGAATTTGGTTCCAGATTACTTAATACACCCATTGTTCTGCTCCTTTTTCTCTATATATTTTTTATGTTATCCACATGTAAATTGAATTTATAGATTGGCTTTATTAGAAAAATCAAAAACGTAACGCCAATAATATGATTATAACTTTTTAATGAGAGATTTTCAAGAATAAATATCTTCCACGTTTGGTTTCATTTAGTTGACACACCATTTGTCCTGTCATTTATGCACAGTAATAAATTGCATAAAAATCATTGACATTTTGATCAAAATATTTATAGACTCATACAAAGTAACTATGTATCCATAGGATACACAACCCCCCACGGAATGGTGCTCCCGCGGGGGTTTTTTGTTTAGCTGTCTTTCTTGTCTTTACTTAGCCACCTGCAAATATAATAAGCGGCTATACTTGCAATTATTGAAATCACAAATGTAACTGTCAGCAAGTATTACTATTCACAACTACTTTGTAATCGCCTTATAACGTTTAAGATTTCTGAATAATTGCCTTATAAAAGTCAACGCCTTTTGGCAGAACATTCATACTAATGTTTTCATTCAGCCCATGAATACTTTCATATTGCTGTTTGGTAATGGACAGGGGTGCAAACCGAATACAATCGGCACAGATATCTTTATAATATTTTGCATCTGTACCACCTGTCATAATATACGGGCTGACGCCGATACCCGGGAACAGTTCGTGTATGGTCTGTTCTACTTTTGCAAACTGTTCTCCTTTATAGTTTACTACCGGGCAGGGGTAGTCTTTATAGATGACACTGGTCTCCAGATTATATGCTTTTGCCTTCTCTGAAATTAATGCGATACTCTCATCTGTTGGCTGATGAGGAATAAAGCGAAGATTAGCTGTTACATATGCTTCCTGAGGAAGAACATTTAAGCCCTCGGAACCTTTTCCGGTAGTAAATGCTATCGTTGTCTGGAGCATTGCCGCGCCTGCCGGGCTGATCACGGGCATGACTTTTTTTAATACCGGTTTGAATAGCCAGAGATTTGCAAATATCACTTTCATTCCAAAGCTCATATTAGGGGTCAGCCTGCGAAACATTTCAAGTACTGTCTGGCTAAATTCCACACGGAACGGATGATGTTTTTCCACATCATTAATAAATGCCGCAAGTCTCGCCCACGGTGAATTTTTGCCGGGTGCACTTGCGTGCCCTCCGGTTCCTTTCGCCGTAAACTTAACATCCCCGTATCCTTTTTCTAAAACACCTACCATTGCGTAAGTGCCCTTCACTCCGGGTATGGGCTCTGACATGATCATTCCGCCTTCATCGATCAGAAGTCCAAGTTTTACTCCTTTTTCTTTTAAGTATTTCACAGTTAACGGGGCACCTTCTCCGCTGAATTCTTCTGTACAGCTGCTGGCAAGATATACATCACATTGAGGCTTGTATCCCTCTTTGAGCAATTCCTCTACTGCTGTTAACAGACAAAACAGGCTGCCTTTTGTGTCTACCGTCCCTCTGCCCCATATATTTTCACCTACAATTTCACCGCTAAAAGGAGGATGTTCCCATGTTCCGTTTGCCTCCACTACGTCCTGATGGCTCATCAGTAAAATTGGATCCCCTTTACCTTTTCCACTCCATTTAAATAACAGGCTTCCGTTAAAAACATGTTTTTCACAGTCTTTATTAATATTCGGAAATAACTCTTCCAATACTTTATGAAAATCATAAAATTTTGTTTTATCATCCTCAAATCTGCTGGACACCGTTTCACATTGAATCATTCTGGATAACCGCTCTCCATATTGTCTGGAACGTTTTGGATCTCCTTTTTCGATTGTTGCGTTCAAAGCTTCCGTAGGTTTCATCATACATGCCCTGATTAAGACGATTGCTGCCAGCAAAACAATAATCAGCACAATTGCTAATACGATCCATTTCAACATTATTAAATCCTTCTTTCCTTTTTCGTTCTTTGTTTTTTGTTCTTTCCGGTTTACAACATATTTTTACGATAAAGCAAATATCCGATGCCAAGTGCCATACCGCCTGCAGGAATTAACAGAAGACTGGTCTGGGGAATCGCAGCCGGAACAATTACGCACAACAGTGTCATTGTAAGCAGAGGTATAAATGCGATTTTCAAGCTCTTAATAAAATACTTCAAACCAAGTGCGCCGAACAATGCCGGAACTACCGTGTCAAATGCAGGTGTCAGCACCGGATTCTGCAATACCGGAGTTAACGGTACCAGTAAAAGTACACCTATAAATATAACCAGCATGGTCACCAATGCACTCACAGAAATACTGATAGTAGAAATAATTTCGTTTTCCACTGTCCCAACTTCTGTCTTTGCAATATCCCTGCTGTTCATGGCGCAGGGAATTTTCAAATTCGTAACATTTCCCGTAAGGAATGTCAGATAACTGCCGCCGGTTCCAAGCATGGGAGCATATACCAGAAATTCCACGATAGCTACAGGAATGTAAATAATCCCAACCTTAATGATGCCTTTTAAAAATCCGGACATATCCGGCATTACCCCATAGAGCAGACCCATTAAAAGGGGTGCTCCTATCAGTAAAACGATTGCCACTCCCAGCGTAATTCTGCCTAACATATGCAATTGCTGATTAAATTTTTGTAAATATACTTCTTTTGCATTCTGATCCATAACTCTGCCTCCTTATGCCAATTTCATTAATACAGCTGCAATCATGCCCACCAGCATACTGGTAGCCACACTGAAATTATCCAGCCATGCCATTTGTTTCTTCTGGGTAAAATACTCAAATATTGCCATTACCACAGCAGATATTCCGGCCACTGCTAACGGCAGATAATTCCCTGAGGATGTAAAAGTTCCCACATAGGATCCTATGTATGCACTGCATAGCCCAATAAACATCGCTATTGTGGCATATGCCCCAAATCCAGGCTTACCGGTCTTTTTCTGTGTCGTAGTTTTTTGTACCTTTCCCAGATATTTCTTCAGTCCAAAGATACAGCAGATTACTCCACCCAGAATTCCCACCGTCATAACCAGTGCGATGGTGCTAAAAGCCTGCACCGACATCTCGCTTACTTTAAGTCCTGTAAGACCGATACTGGTGGCTGAAATCTCCGCAACGTTCAATTCATACTGCAGGGCACCGATTACGGATAGCCTAAGCCAGGAAAACGGAACTCCCAGTGTTCCGCTAAGTGCAATTACACCTAATAATATGCTGATACTTGGCAGTACGGTAAACGTGGCACTGGATGTAATTGCTCTTTTTAATACTTTTTTATCCATACCTATGGCAATGCCTGCACGGTAGCTTTTTACCAAAAATACCACACACATTACTACGATAAACAAAAGTACCCCGCCTACGATCAAATAGAACGGTAATGCATTAACTTGTGACAAATACTCTCCCATAAATAAATCTCCTCTCTTTTTTCGGGTTTATACAGAAAACTTAATACCATTTTACTTCATATTCAGTAAAAAAGGAAGTAAAATTGCTTGTTTGAATAGTTCCTATTTCCCCGAATATTGCTTGTTCTATTCCTTGAGTTATACTATAATACCAGAGTGAACAATTTCTTGAATTTGGGTTTAAGTGATTATGGGACGCTTTGTAGATAGTACGATGTACTGAAAGATGGGAGTGGAAACTTGTATGAACTCCGTCAGCTGGCCACAGAACTGGTTTTCTCAGCAGGGTGTTGACCCCTGGCTGTGTCCGGCGGTTCGTTTTAGGAGGCAGCAGAGCGTAATTAATTGCAAATAACTGAAAATGTTTTAAATTCTGAAACAGAAAATCGAAAGGAAAAAAAATGAGTCTGAAAATTAAAGTATTTTTTGATTTTGTATGCCCATTCTGTTACCTGGAATTTTTTTCTCTGAAACAGGCTGCAAATGGACTGGATGTAACATTTGAAAGGATTCCTCATGAACTGCGCCGTCCGCCATCTCCAATGGCTGACCCCATGCATGATGAAGCCCGCTTAAAAAGATTTGATGAAGTTTTGCTCCCGGCGGCCAGGGAACTTGGGTTGCCAATGCAGCTTCCCAGACTTTCTCCGCATCCTTATTCTACAAATACGTTTTTAGGTCTGCTTTACTGCGAATATCATGGTGTTGGACAGGAATATACGGAAAAAGTATTTACAACCTTTTATGAAGATGAAAAAGATATCGGCGACCTGAACGTATTAGGCGCCATCGCAAAAGAGCTGGAACTAAACGAAAAAGAATTCCTGGAAGAGATCACTTCTAAATCGCAGCTTGCACGGCTCGATGAGCTCAATGCCCTATCAGAAGAATATGACATAACCAGTATTCCGGTAATTTATATAGGGGATACACGTCTGCCTGGTTACCATACACCGGAGGTATACGCACAGGCAATTGCAGATGCTTTATTACAGCAGGAAACTACATCTGTTTCCGGAATGAGCTGCGGTATAGACGGGCACTGCGGATTTTAAAAACAGCCCGGAATCCTTGATGTGGACCCATAAAAGCAGAAGCGTCTGATATTCATCAGTCTGCTTTGGAGATCCTATCAGGATTTCGGACTGTTTTTTAATTGTTATTACATTTTCTTAATTCTATCAATAGCAGCAACCGTATTTTCGTAACTGCCAAATGCAGTAAGACGAAAATATCCTTCACCGCTTGGTCCAAATCCGGAACCCGGTGTTCCAACCACATTTGCCTTTTCAAGCAGATAATCAAAGAATTCCCAGGAAGTCATACCCTTAGGAGTCTGCAGCCAGATATATGGTGCATTTACACCGCCGGATACGGTATAACCGGCATCCTTCAGGCCATCAAAGATTACTTTTGCATTGTTCATATAATAGGATACCTGTTGCTTTAACTGCTCCTTCCCCTGAGGCGTATACACAGCTTCTCCGGCTTTTTGAATAATATAAGGTGCACCATTATATTTTGTGCCGTGGCGCCTTGCCCATAGTGAATGAAGGGATACATCTCCGGCTTTTAATTCTTTTGGAATAACCGTGAATCCAAGCCGTGTCCCGGTAAATCCCGCATTTTTCGAAAAGCTGCGAAGTTCAATTGCGCAGGTTCTGGCTCCAACACATTCGTAAATGGAATGTGGTACATTTTCTTCAGATATATATGCTTCATAAGCCGCATCGTAGATAATTACGGCGCCTTCTTTATTGGCATAATCTACCCAGACCTGTAATTGATCCTTTGTAATCGTAGAACCCGTTGGATTATTTGGGAAACAAAGATAGATAATATCCGGTCTCTCCTTTGGAAGTTCGGGTGCGAAATTATTTTCAGCTGTACATGGCATATAGATTACATCACTCCATGTCTCGGTTCCGGTATTATACGTTCCGGTTCTTCCAGCCATTACATTTGTGTCCACATAAACCGGATAGACCGGGTCACATACAGCAATTTTATTATCAACACTAAATATTTCCTGAATATTACCTGAATCACACTTTGCACCGTCAGAGATGAAGATTTCATCGGCTGCAATGCTGCATCCTCTGTCTTCATAATCATTTCTGGCAATGGCACTTCTTAAAAATTCATATCCAAGATCCGGAGCATAGCCGTGAAACGTTCTTGCATCGGACATTTCATCCACTGCATCATGCAGGGCTGTAATGATCGCCGGCGCCAGTGGCTGAGTAACATCTCCAATTCCAAGTCGTATAATATTTTTATCCGGATTTGCTTCTGTAAATGCAGCAACTTTTTTGCCTATCGTCGAAAACAAATAACTTCCCGGTAATTTTAAATAATTATCATTGATTTTAAACATAGCGGCCTCCTCGCTTATAACATGCTTGTTTTGTGCTTGTTTCGTGTTTGTTTCGTGTTTATCTTATACCTATGCTTCGTCTATTTTTCCAGAGCATGTTTGAAAATTGCTTACTGACAGCTCTGCGACTCATCCGGCAAAGTTATCTCGCCGTCGAATACTACGGTAGCAGAACCAGTCATATATACACGGTCTGCTTTTCGGTCCCACTCAATTTTTAAGTCTCCGCCTAACAGTTTTACAGTTACCTCATCCTCTGTATAACCATTTAAAATAGATGCCACTGCTACGGCACAGGCACCCGTACCACAGGCAAGCGTTTCTCCCGAACCTCTTTCCCATACACGCATTTCGGCGGTATGTCTGTCTATAATCCGAACAAATTCCGTATTTACACGATCCGGAAAACAGGGATGATTTTCAAAGCCCGGACCGATTTCTTCTATCTTCAGTCCCTGCACATCGTCTACATAGACAATCGTATGTGGATTTCCCATAGAAACCGCTGTCATATGATATGTTTTTCCATCTACGGTAACAGGCTCGTCCACTACTTTATCCTTCTGGGAAATAACAGGTATTTTACCGGATTCCAGTATTGGCGCACCCATGTCTACTTTTACATAAGCCACCTTACCCTGTTCTACCGTAAGATGCAGATATTTAATTCCGCTTTTTGTTTCTATACTGATCTCTGTCTGATCGGTCAAACCATAATCATACACATATTTCGCCACACACCGGATTCCATTTCCGCACATTGCACCCTGGGAGCCGTCTGCGTTATACATGTCCATCATAAAGTCTGCCCTCTTAGAAGGTTTGATTAATATTAACCCGTCTGAGCCAATTCCAAAGTGTCTGTCACTAACAAATACCGCTGTCCTTCCCGGGTCTGCAACTTGTTCCTCAAAGCAGTTTACATACACATAATCATTGCCGATTCCGTGCATCTTTGTAAATTTCATCATATCCCTCCTCGCTTAAATATGGTATTTACGGTGATAAGTATAGCATGATATATTTGAAACCTCAATATTTTTATTCCATTTTAATCTCCCTGCTGCCATTTATGGCACCTGAAAAGTATGCAGATTCAGCTATATGACAATACCTGTGATAGTCATGATTTAACCGGCAGCAAGCCGGACAGCCTCAATACATCTGAGACTGCCCGGCTTACGGTTTCTGATCACTGCCCGCTGCTGGTCTGGGTTTTGGAATTGTTCTGAATATCATCACTGATCTGCTTTCCTGCCTGATCCATATGGTATTTATCCTGATAAATCAACTGGGATATCGGTACGATCTCGTATCCCTTATCCTGAAGACCGGTAATGACGGTATCCAGAGCCTGTGCTGTATATTTTGCGCCATTATGCATAAGAATAATAGCACCCTTATCCAATGCTTTATTCTGGGTGACAGTCTGGATGATATTTTCCACACCGTAATCTTTCCAATCTAAGCTGTCCACGCTCCATTGTATCGGGAAATAACCACAGGCATAAGCATCTTTTATAACATGATTATCGTAGTCTCCATACGGCGGACGAAACAGATTCATTTCAATTCCGGTCAGAGCTTTCACCTTGTCATGTACCTTCATAATTTCCTGTTTGCACTGTTCATCACTCAGCTGGCTCATATTTTTGTGGTTTTCACTGTGATTTCCAAGATCATGGCCCGCTGCTGCAATTCGTTTTACGTCATCCGGGAAAGCCTCAACCCATCCACCGGTCATGAAAAATGTAACATGTACGTTATGTTTTGCCAGAATATCCAGTATCTCCTGTGTATCTTCATTTCCCCAGGCCGCATCAAAAGACAGTGCCACCTGGTTCTTCTGGGTATCTACACAGTAAATCGGAAGTTCCCTGTTTCCTACCGTACTGCTCCCTGCCGTCTGAAGGGTAATTCCCCCAAAGCTGTAAATTCCCCCCATTACCAGAACAGCGCACAAGAGCAGAATGCCGATTCCTCTGTATTGATGGAACTTAGTCTCTTTATCCGGGCCCGGCTCTGATTCTCTGACAACATTCTGGTTTGATTGTTTCTCACTCATATGCCACTCCTAAATATCGGTTCTGGTTATAGTATATGAGACACAATTTAAGAATATAATGAGAATTTCGACATACAAGCTATCTGTTTTTGCCAGTTTGAATTTTCGTGGATAGTCATCTACACATAAATAGACTATTCCCATCGGAATTTCTTTATGGAAATGATAATTCCTGCCGCCGCTACCGTTATCATTATAATACTGGGAACTAAAATTTCTGTTTTCCCGGTCCCCATTGAGAACCCTTTCAGTAATTTAATCCCCTGGGTCAAAGGTAGAATGTTTGCCGCTTTCTGCAATGCCTGGGGCAGTATCTCATAAGGAATTGTAGCTCCTGAGAGAAACAGCATAGGGAAATAAATCAGTGTACATACCAGATTTGCCACCTTAAGGGTCCGGCAAAGACTGGCCAGCATCATTCCCAGGGCATACATGGAAATCAGAACCAGAATATAGGCAAATAGAAAACCTATCTTTGACCCCCTCATCCGATATCCGAACACAAACTTCATCACCAGTAAAATAGCCGTGGCTGAAACAAGTGAATTAAGGAAATTAATAGCTACCTGTACCATTAAAAGCAGCATCGGGCTGACCGGTGTGACAAAAAAATGTTTCAATATCTTCTTGTCACGGTAATCCGAAAGCCCAAGCGGAATTCCCATAAATGCAGTTGCGCAGATTCCTACCGTAATAAGTGCCGGAAAGGATGCCTCCAGGAAAGTATACGCAGCCCCTTCATAAGCAGGCTTATCCCCACAGATAAAACCAATTAGTATCGCAATTCCAACCGGCATAAAGACGCCAAAGAAGATTCCGTCTATTCCCCTGACTGCAATCTTCCCCTCAATTTTCAGCAGTGTTAAAAATCGTTTCATTTAACTACCTCCTCTCCCATATACCAAAGATAAGCATCCTCCAGTGAATCATAAGGACTTTTTTCAATCACTGTTTTCACAGGACCGCACTCCACTTTTTTTCCTTCTTTTATGATGCAGATATTGTCGCAAAGCGCTTCTACCTCATCCATGTAGTGGGAAGTCAGAAATATCGTCACTCCCACTTTCTTCAGTTTCACCAGCTGATTCCAGACTTCTCTTCTTGCCAGGGTATCCAATCCGGTTGTCAGTTCATCTAAAAAGATCACATCCGGCTTGGGGAGCAGAGCTAATAAAACTGACAGCTTCTGTTTTTCCCCTCCGGACAACGTGGATACATACTGGGCTTTGCATTTTGAAAGTCCAAACTGTTCCAGAAGTTCATGATAATTACCAGGATTCTTATATAACACTGCATTCTCCTCACATAGCTCACCAACCTTAATCTTATCCTGATATGAGGTATGCTGCAGCTGTACACCCACCCGTTCGAATAATACTTTCCGCTTCTTTACCGGATCCATTCCCAAAATATGAACCTCACCTTTTGAATAAGATTTCAGTCCCAGCATACAATCTATGGTGGTACTTTTCCCTGCTCCATTGTGTCCCAGCAATCCGAAGACCTCACCTTTGCTTACTGAAAATGAAAGATCTTTCACAGCAGTTTTTCCTCCAAAGTGTTTCTCTAAATGCCTTACTTCAATTACATTTCCCATCGTTTCTCCTTTCTGTTGCACCACTTTTCCCTATTGCAAATACCATACTTTTACAATAGTTTTCCTGTTGCAAAGGTAAGGATATATGCTCCTGTAAGGGGAGAGTCAAGTCTTATTTACAACTGAACCGTAACCGTTTTTCTACTTTCGTACAGCCTTTGTCTGTGCTATACTATTGCTATCAGACAGTTACCTGTCCCAAATAAACTACAACGGAGAAAACTATGGAAAACACAACCAAAAATTTGTATCATGATAATTCTGATACAGACTACACCAATGATGAGTGGAACGAATTCGTTGATCTGGCTGTATCCGGTGACAGATCCGCTATGGAAACCCTCCTTGTTTCTATACAGGATTTAATCTTTAATCTGTCTTTGAGAATGCTTGGAACAATACCGGATGCTGAAGATGCCGTTCAGGAAATTACCATCCGGATCATGACCCACTTAGAGACTTTTCGCAAAGAAAGCTCCTTTACCACCTGGGCTTTTCGCATTGCTGTAAACCATTTAAAAAACTACAAAAAAAGTATGTTTGCAAAGAGACCTCTCAGCTTTGAATTCTATGGATATGATATTAAAAACGGTGCAGCAAACGATATCCCTGACCCGGCTCAAAATGTTGAGCAGCCATTGTTAGAGCAGGAACTAAAATTGTCCTGTACCAATGTCATGCTGCAGTGCCTGGATCCGGACAGCCGCTGCATATTCATTCTGGGAACCATGTTTAAAGCGGACAGCAAAATAGCAGGCGAAATACTGAATATCACCCCTGAGGCATATCGCCAGAGACTCTCCCGCATCCGGAAAAAGATGGCTGCATTTCTGGATGAGTATTGTGAACTTGGGAAACAGGGCTTTTGCCGCTGCCGCAAACGTATCCCTTACGCAATGGAAACCCACCGTCTGAATCCGCAAAACCTGGAATACTCATCACTGGAAGTTCTCCCTGAAGAACTCCTGATCAGCTGTAAAAATGCAATGGAACAAATAGACGATCTCTCTCTTGCATTTTCCAGCATGCCCCAATACCGGACACCGGAAAATGCGAGAACATTTTTTATGAATCTGCTAAAGACGGATTGTTATGCAAAAATAGAGAAGGTGAACTAATATAAAATTACTTTTTTTCGAATAAATAAATTTCCTGGAGATTAGATGTGAATACACTTTATAAAATAAGAAATGCAGAAAGAAAATCTCACGAATGTACAGAAGCTTTAGTTGCTATTTCATGCATGATAATAATTATGATAAATTTCCGTTTGCATAGCTCTGTGCATTTTCCACACATCACAATTTTGATTCGATAGTATACTTAGAGTAAGATCTGCTTTCGGGTAATAGGAAAACATCGCCGATACACCTTCATTGATTCCTTCTTTATAAATGCAGAAAATATCATCCTTAATTTCAAGAAACTCGAAAGCATACCCCATTCTAACTCTTGCATCTGCCACTTCATTCCACTGGGACTTTCTTGTGAAATCACAGTGGGGTTCCAACAACATTTTTGAAAATTCATGGGACATAAGGGTATTTGCTTTGATACTTCTTATAAATCGGTCCAGGTCTTCTACTGTTGTATATGCCCCGCTGTCAGCAGCTCCAATGGGCGGATAGCTGTAAATATTTTTTCTAAATCCACTCCATATCTCATCACCTGATTCTGTTTTCCGAAACACATCCCCATAACCTTCCGCTGTGTTTTCACATATTTCATCCATTGCACAGAACCTTGTATTCTTCATCCCTGCTTTCTCAAAAATGTTCTTCTCTACATATTCCCTATAATTCATATGGGTAATATTCTCAATTGCAAGACCTAACAAAATGAATGCACAATTATTGTATCTCACATTTGTACCTGCTTTGAAAAAGGGGTCTTTAAAAGCAAAATTCTTAAGGAAATCACGGCAATTGCGGATAGCGTAATTGGGACTTTCTATAAATAACAGGGAATAATCTTCTCCTGCCTCCTCATCTGCATCGTCTGCGATTCCCGAAGTATGGTTTAACAGATGTTCAATGCGGACATCTTCAGGGATTTTAGTTCCTGTCAGATCTACGAGATCGCGAATCCTGCTGTCTAACATCAGGAATCCCTTATCAGCCAGCTGCAGAATTGCTGCAGCTGTAAATGTCTTCGTCACAGATGCCGTATCAAATCTGGTATCTAATCTGTTCTTTATTTTATAAGCCTGATTGGCACACCCATATGCAGCGGAAAATAATACTTCATCTGAGGATTTCAGCATACAGGCCCCACTAAAGTGGTATTTTTCTGCATATTCATCGGTAAGTTTTTGAAATATTTCTTTCATGAGTAATCCCCTTCTTTTTATTAGTAAGTTACAGTATTTCATTATACTTGAAATTCTACCTGCCTTCTATTGTTTTTTACAAAATAGGATACAATAACTTATATTGTTGGGAAATGTCTACCTTTTATCCATTGACATATGGGAAGTTTCGCGCTATGATATAATTAATAACAATAATTATTACTATTTTTAGAAAGGGGATTTTATATGAAACGTTTAGAAAATAAAACCGCTATCATTACAGGCGGTAATTCAGGAATTGGGGAAACTGCGGCTCTGCTTTTTGCTGCTGAAGGAGCAAATGTTGTAATCACTGCCCGAAGGAAAGAGCAATTAGACGCTGTAGCAGAAAAAATCAGACAGGCAGGAGGTTCTGTACTTTCTATTCCCAGCGATATCTCGAACCCGGAAAGTTTCCTTGCCTTAGTCCGGGAAACTCTGGATAAATTCGGTAATATCGACATTCTTGTCAATAATGCTGGCGTCTTAGATTCTGGTCTGCTTCCGGTAGACCGGGTTCAGGATGATGAGCTGGACCGTGTCATCAATATTAATGCCAAAGGTACCATCCAATGCATTCGAACTGTATTAAATGTTATGTTGAAACATAAATCCGGTTCTATTGTGAATGTCGCTTCCATTGCAGGCGTTAATGGCGGAGGCGGTGCTGCCTATGTTGCTTCAAAAGCTGCTATCCTGGGCATCACCAGACATACTGCTCTTCGGTGTGCATCAGAAGGTATCCGATGCAATGCTCTTTGTCCCGGGTCTGTAGCCACACCTATGGGTGCCAGTGCCGCAAATTCCACCTTAGACATGGATATGCTCGGCGCTATGGCAAAACATACAGATATGAAGCTTCCTGTCTGCCAGCCACAGGACGTAGCGAATGCAATTCTTTTTCTAGCCAGCGACGAGTCAAGGGCTATTACCGGACAGGAAATTGTGATCGATTTCGGCACCAGCCTTTAAATTTATCAGATATACGTTTTACCTTATGGACTACTAGAGCGTATCGTAATGAATGATCAATAAATTTTTAAACAGATGCTGACAAAAACCTCAGGGAACATAGTAGATATGCTTCCTGAGGTTTTCTTATTAAACAGTATTTATCTTATTAAACAGCATGAAGATTTTTTAATGACACATCCAGAATAGGCGCTGAATGGGTCAGGGCGCCGCTTGATACATAGTCAACACCAACATCAATGATGTTTTTAATATTTTCTTTGGTGACATTTCCGGAACATTCAGTTTCTGCTCGGCCGTCTACCATTTCCACTGCTTTTTTCATGGTTTCCGGAGTCATGTTATCCAGCATAATAATGTCAGCACCTGCTTCCAGCGCTTCTTTTAACATCTCCAGATTTTCCACTTCCACTTCGATCTTTCTTACAAACGGTGCGTATTCTTTTGCCATTTGAATTGCTTCTTTTACTCCGCCCGCTGCTCCGATATGATTATCTTTGATCAGGATTCCATCCGAGAGATTATAACGATGATTATATCCTCCGCCTACCTTTACCGCATATTTTTCAAAAATACGCATATTTGGAGTTGTCTTGCGGGTATCCAGTAATTTTGTCTTACTGCCATTTAGCAGATCTGCAACATTTCTTGTATACGTGGCAATCCCACTCATGCGCTGTAAATAATTTAAAGCTGTTCTCTCCCCTGATAGCAACACCCGGATATCTCCGGTAACGACTGCTAAAAGATCCCCATTTTTAACCTTGTCACCATCTTTAAAAAACTTTTCTACCGTAACCTTATCATCTAATAACTCAAATACTCTGGTGAACACATCCAGACCTGCAATTACTCCATCCTGTTTACAGATAAGATCTGCTCTCCCTGGTTTACTCTCACGCATAACAGCATTTGTGGTGATATCTTCGCTGGTAATATCTTCACGCAATGCCTGCATGATAAGATTGTCTACATTTAATTTGGTTGTAATCTGATTCATGATATCATTTTCTCCTTTGATCGATTGCTCAATATATCCTTTGCAGCACGTTTTGCGAAAACAAGGCTTTCTAAAAGTGAATTACTGGCAAGGCGGTTCTTCCCGTGGACTCCGTTACAGCTGGTTTCTCCTACGGCATATAAATGCTCCATTGAAGTACGGCTATCCAGATCCACATCAATTCCTCCCATAAAATAATGCTGTGCCGGTACAACCGGTATACATTCTTTTGTAACATCAAAGCCTTCATCCAGACAGTGCTGGTAAATATTTGGAAAACGCCTGGTAACATCTATTCCCTGTATGGTCTGCATTGATAACAATACATAAGGTGTCTCATCCTTTTCCATCTGCTTATAGATTTCCTTTGTAAGCAAATCTCTGGGCAGCAGTTCATTAACAAAACGCTCACCTGCTTTATTATACAATACTGCCCCCTCACCCCTGACAGATTCTGAAATTAAAAATCTTCTGCCTGGTTTGGTAGAATACAGTGTTGTAGGGTGAATCTGTATGTAATCTAAATTCTTAAGACGAATATCATGCTTTCTTGCAATGGTAAGTGCATCTCCCGTTAGATGGGGATAATTTGTTGAATGCTGATAGCGTCCCCCGATTCCTCCGCAGGCAAGTACAATATCATGTGCCATAACCGTGGTTTCCTGCCCGTTTTCCAATTTTATTATAACACCATAACAATCATTATTGTGACTTAAAATATCTGTCATGGCTGTATGTTCCATAATGGTAATGTTCTCTTTATCCAGAACCTGTTTTAACAGCTTTCCGGTAATTTCTTTTCCGGTTACATCTTCATGGTACAAAATCCTTGGAGTGGAATGGGCACCTTCGCGGGTATAGCGAAGCTCTCCCTCTTCTGATTCAAATTCCACGCCATACCGCAGTAAATCGGATATGATTTCCCTGGAAGAACGGATCATGACTTCTACCGATTCTTTGGTATTTTCATAATGACCAGCTTTCATGGTGTCTTCAAAATAACTCTCAAAATCATTTTCATTTTTCAGAACACAGATTCCGCCCTGTGCCAAATAAGAATCGCTCTCTTCTAATCCGGCCTTTGTAATCATCAGAATCTCCAGATATTCCGGCAGATTCAATGCATTAAATAATCCGGCTACTCCGGTTCCAATAATGATTACATCATAATTTTTTTTCATAATACTCCATCTTCTTCCTTACTTCGCAAGCTCCAGCATCTTCTTCAATGGTGCATGCGCCTGGTTTATAAATGTTTCTTCTAACTCAATTAAAGGGGCTCCGTTTTCCATTGCCTGGATCATATTATCTAATGTTATTTTTTTCATATCCGGGCAGCACTGTGTTTCATTTACAAGATAAAACTTCTTTTCCGGATTCCTGTGCTGCAGTTCATATAACACACCCTTTTCTGTTACAATGATAAATTCTGATGCATCATCTTTGGAAGCGTATTCGATAATACCGGATGTACTTCCTGCATAATCAGCCATCGCGGTAACCAAAGCCTGACACTCAGGATGAACCAGAATTTTTGCTTTTGGGTGGGCTGCTTTTGCTTCCTTGATTTCCTCTTCGGTGATTCTTGCATGAACCGGACAATAACCATCGTTTAATATTATATTCTTTTCGGGCACCTGAGAGGCTACATAAGTTCCAAGATGCTGATCCGGTATAAAGAAAATATTCTTATTTGGCAATGCTCTGACAATTTTTAATGCATTGGATGAAGTTACACATACATCGGAATGAACCTTAAGTTCCGCCGTAGAATTCACATAACAGACAACTGCCACATCCTCGTATTTTCTGCGGATTTCTTCTATTTTACGGGCATCAGCCATATGTGCCATGGGACAGTCAGCCTGCATATCCGGCATTAAAACTTTTTTATCCGGATTTAAAATCTTTGCGCTCTCTCCCATAAAGCGGACACCGCAAAGTACCAGCACTTTTTCTTTTATCTTGGTGGCAATTTCACTCAGATAATAAGAATCTCCTACATAGTCTGCAATTTCCTGAACCTCATCATTTACATAATAGTGTGCGAGGATCACAGCATCTTTTTCCTTTTTTAATTCCTGGATTCTTAATTGCTTCTCGTTCATCTTGACCTCCCTTTTGTATATGTTTCGATGAATTAGTATACCACAAAACTTTACAGGTGACAAGACAGTTGTCATAACTTTTTGGGGCAGCCTGTAAAAGAGGATATAATACAAGTAATACCTACCTCCCTTAAACAAAAGATTTTTGAATATTATAATTGACTTTAAACCGTGTCTATGGTATAGTCACAGTAAGAACGGAGGCGATTACGATTGAATATTATGATCTCACCTATTTCTGAAATTCCGATTTATGAGCAGATAAGGGAACAGGTAACGGAGCAGATCTTAAGTGGTAGAATTCCACCAGGTACCCAGCTTCCCTCCATCCGTATGCTGGCAAAGGAATGCAAAATCGGAATCATTACGGTGAAACGGGCTTATGAAGAGCTTTGTAAATCTGGAATAGCCGTCAGTATTAATGGAAAAGGCGTCTACGCCGCAGAACTGGATGCCTCTTTCATTAAAAATTCCTATCGTATGCAGCTGAAAGAGCAGCTGAAAGACGTTTATCACTACGCAAAAACAATCAGTTTTAGTAACGAAGATTTTATGAATCTGGTTCGGGAACTTGTAGAGGAGGAATCTATATGACATCATCCGCACTTATTTTAAATGACCTTGAAGTTCGCTTTTATGAAAATGATTTTAAATTATCGGACATCAATCTGGAGATAAAAACTGGTACTATTACCGGCCTGATCGGCAGGAATGGTGCCGGTAAAACTACTTTACTGAAAGCAATCATGGGACTTCAAAAATACCAAAAAGGGACCATCACTTATTTTGAAACTGACAAAAGCCTTAAGAATCCCCTAATCAAGGAGCGGCTTAGCTTTACCTCAAATGCCCTCGCTTATAACCCGCGGTTTTCTCCGGATCAGATCGCAAATGCAGTTGCACCCTTTTATAAGAATTTCAAATATGATTTGTTAGAAAAATATTTAGACTTGTTTCATTTGAATGAGGATCAGAGACTGGCAAACTTCTCCACAGGTATGCAGCGGAAATTTCAGGTCTTGCTGACTATTAGCTGTAATCCTGATTTACTGATACTGGATGAACCTACAGCAAACCTGGATACCGTGTCTAAGGATGATATTTTAGATATGGTGATGGATTTTATGCAGGATGAAGAGAAATCCATTCTTTTCTCCACCAATCTGACTGTGGATGTGGAACGGATTGCAGACTATGTTGTTTTTATGGAAAAAGGCAGAATTATATTTGCAGAGGAAAAAGATACACTACTGGAACAATACCAGCTATTCCACTGTCCAACGGAATGTATGACACCGGAATTCAAAAAAAATATTGTGGGTATGAAAGAAACCGCTTTTGGATATGAAGGTTTGATATCATCCAGCCATTCCGATATTGCCGGAACGAATACAGATGAAATACGATTTGTAAGAGCGGGATTCGATGATTTTATGAGATATTTTTCAGAGGAGGGTGCGTAATGGTAAAGGATATTTTAGCCTATCAGAAAATGGAGCGGGTTGCAGATGTGGGGCATACGCAAATTTTATCCTATATTTTGGTATGTTTTCTACTGGCGCAGACATTTTTCTTTGGAAATGGAGTTTTCTCCCTTACTTTATGGGTATTTATATATACAATACAGAAACTGAGAAGAGTTTACTTCGAGGAGCATTCCATTATGCGGTACGCTCCGCTGCATCAAAAAAGTATTGTACAAAACTTGCTGATTAAGGGCTATTTGTATATTTTACTTACATGTATATTTGACCAAACAGTTTTTACATTTGATTATCTAATATACATGTATTCACAGAGTTCACTGCCCGGTTTGATCAGTTCCTTACTCTTTTATTACTTTTCCTTTATTTTTGCCTGGTATGTTGCACTGATGATACTAACGATAGATAATAAGATTGTTCGCTACACACTTTTTATTGGTGAGGTAATATGTCTAATCATTGCCGTTACAGTAATTTATCCTACCCTTCACCAAAAATCCGGAGACTTAATTCTATTAATAGCCCAGTCTCCTTACTTTTACATTTACCCAATTATTACAGGCATTCTGGCGATTGGTACATCGGCTGCTGCCATCTGGCTTTTTACTTCAAAAATATATCAGACGTAAGTTATGTCTGACAGACCCTTTATCGTAGAGGTCCACAAGCAAATACACCCAGCTTGTGGACCATTTTAATTTCTATGCTTTTACTTAATATACTTTTTGGCAAATTTATCAACTGCATCCCAATAAGTCTTGCTGTCGGTTTTTCTGGCTTCACCGTGAGCTGCTCCGGGTATCACAAGCTTTTCTTTTTCACATACTGCTGCTTCATAAAGCTTATCCAGCATTGCAAAGGGTACAAAGGTATCCTGATCACCATGAATAAACATCGTTGGGGTATGGCTCTTTGCTACCTGCTTTACTGCACTTGCTTCTCCTAAAAAATATCCGGCACGGATTTTAACTACCAGAGAGGACACATTCAGTACCGGGAATGGAGGCAGCCCAAACATTTCATTTAGCTGGTGATCAAACTCATCCCAGACGGAAGTGTAACCACAGTCTTCCACCACTGCTTTTACCTGGGCGGGAAGATCTTCTTCTCCGGATGTCATCATCACCGTTGCCGCTCCCATAGAAACTCCCATCAGAAGTATCTGTGCATCTTCCTCTTCCGATATGATGGTATTCATCCATTTAATGATATCTCTTCTCTCCGGCCAGCCCATACCGATTAATTTTCCTTCACTCTGTCCATGGGCTCTGGCATCCGGTATTAAGACATTATAATTATTTTCATAGAAATGTTTTCCATAAATGGCCATATCAGCTGCTTCGCCCTTGTAGCCATGGCAGAGAACGACGTATTTGTTGGAAGGCTTTTTTGCATCTACTTTATATGCATGAAGCTTTAAGGAATCATCACTGGTCATCCAGACATCCTCGGCTTCCCCGGAAAGCCAGGATCCGGCAGCATCCTTTTCATCATCATCCGGCGTTTTTTCCATCTCATCATCAGATTCAACTCCATTGGTAACGCTGGGATTTAAGGCATAATCGCAAAAATAATTGCCTATGAATCCAAGAACCACTACTATCACCAGTACAAGAACCGTAACAATCCCAATGATCAGTTTCTTTTTTTTGTTTTTCATTCTGTTTCTCCCCGGTCTGTGGTTGCCGCTACTTCGTTTTCCTGATATTCTTTCGTTTCTATTTCTGTCCGGACTTGTGACCTCATTTCCACATCTACTTGTGGTTTTATTTCCGGTTTTATTTCCAGTTTCATTTGCTGTTCCATCTCAGGTTTTATTTCCGGTTTTTTCGCTGTCACGTTGATTGTCTCACGGACGACATATTGGGGGGTTTTATTCAGATTCAGCATAATTTTCCCAATATACTCTCCCACGATCCCCAGCATAAACAGTACGATGCCAAAGAACAGGAACATGGCGCACATAAGGGAAGACCAGCCCAGAACCATCGTTGGATCTAAGATCCGGCGCACAAACACAACCAATGCCCCGATTACACCGATAACTGCAAAGATGCCTCCCAGCAACATGGAAATCCGCAAGGGGATTACCGTATAATTAATACAGGATAAGAATAACCGGAATAACTTTTTGAAGGTGTAGTTGGAAGTACCCACCTCACGGCTGAAATGTTCGATATCCACATTTGCAATGTGGTTTGTGGTACGGTAAAACAATACCTGCAGGTATAAATTATAGTTGTCATATTTGATAATTTCATCTCTGACATATTTCTTGGCAAGCCAAAAACTGCATGCCGTAATGCCCTTTGGTCTTTCGATCATATGCCATACAATAAAATCACTGATTTTGCTGGTCAGATTTTTAAGCCAGGAAAATTTCCGGGTCTGATATCTGCCATAGACCAGATCATAGCCTTCATTCATTTTCTCGATAAACTTATGGATCTGGGACGGATGCGTCTGCATATCATCGTCCATTCCCATTATCAGTTCGCCGTTTGTATGCTGAAGGCCAGCCATGATCGCATTATGCTGTCCAAAATTCTTAGCCAGATCAATTCCTTTCACAAAAGAATATTTATCGGCACAGCGTTTAATGGATTCATAAGTTTTGTCTTTTGAATAATCATTAACCAGTACGAATTCACACTCGTAACCATCTATTTTTTTAAATTCCTCTACGCATAAATCCACTACCTTCTCAATGGTATCCTGGGAATTATAGCAGGGAATCACAATCGATATTAACATTTAAGTACTCCTTTATTTCTGCTTGCAGAGAGCCAAACAGGCATGCCTGCATTTGCTTTTTGCGGCTGCAGCGAGGGACTTTTCCCAACCGCCTGCGGCTGCATATTTAACGTCCCGCCAGCTTACTGCGGGTATATGACCTGTGTCAGCTACATAGAAAATACTAATATTCCCACGAGTATGACCAGTATTCCGATTAATTTTTTCTTTGGAAAGCGCTCTTTCAAAAAGAAATAACCCATTACGGATACAAATATGTAACTGGTAGATTCTAAAATGGGTGCCATGGAAAGCGGTACATAGCGCAGTGCGAACATGGTCAGCAGCGTTGATAAAAAGAACAGCCCGTATGCAAAGATAACCAGGGGATTCAAATATTCAAATAACATGCTCTTATACTTCTTCATCGTAGCCTTCTTCAACATAATCTGGGAGATTGCAGAAATCAGAACCGATGATAATAAAATACAGATGGAAATATTGAGCTTACTCATCAGAAGTCACCACCAGATATATTCCAAAAAAGATAATCCCTGCTCCCAGCAGCATGTTCCATGTGATTACCTCCCCAAATATTATTTTACCGAAAATCATTCCCCAGATCAGAGTTACCGGCTTGTTTGCAAAAGCTACCGTCAGCGGGATACGCTTTAATATCTGCTGCCAGATAAATGCATAAACGAACATAATCACCAGTACAAGACTATAGTAACCGCAAAATTCCAGAGATAAAAACTTCTGATTTGCAGCCATCTTAGATGCCACTCCGCTTAAAGAACTAAACAGCAGACTGATATGCAGAACCGTAAATAATTTTATATAGAACCATTTGTTTTTTGTCTTATCTGCCATATTCGTTATCCACTTCTATGGTGATTTTGGACATCACTTCTTCTAAACGCTCCCTGCATGCCTGCAAGGTATCACCTTTTATAATAATCTGACCGATTCTGTCCCTGCCATTGTTATATTTATTCACCTGATCCCCTTCCCGGATGTTAAAGGACAAATCTATAATATCCTGGGAAGGCTCATTTTCGTTTACAAGTCTGGTAACCGTTCCGGTCTTATCGGAAATTAATATCTTTGAAAGATTCGGCACCGGACGAATCATGGAAGCACGAATAAACAGAGCCCGGACATCCAGTCCCATTGCCAGCATGGCAATGATTTCATAATAGTGTATCCCATAGTATATACTCACTAATTCCGGCAGGCAGGTAGCTCCTGCTCTTGCAGTGATTTCAATTACGTATACTTTTCCATCCTTCAATATAAGATCACAGTTAACCGGGCAATTGTCAATTCCCAGTGCACGGACAGCTTTTCCTACTTCCTTTGAAATCTGGGGTGAAAGCTGGTTAATATTCTCAAGGGGTACATAATGTCCAACAGGGGTAGGCGTAAAACCCTGATAGGCATCAATTCCGTTTGGAAGCATAAATACAAGTTCTCCGTCCTGAATCATCGCCTCAGTACCGAAAATTGTACCTTCAATAAACTCTTCCACCAGACAGTAATCCTTCCCGGTTGCTTCCATTGTTTTACCGTAATTTGCAATGGCTTCCTCTTTTGTATTACTTCTAAAGATTCCTCTGCTGCCCATCAGGTCAACTGCTTTCACAATAACAGGAAAGCTAAGTTCCTCTAATGCCCTTTCCAGTTCCTCCTGATTTTTCACCAGTCGGAACCGGGCGGTACTTACAGCTTCTTTCTCGAAAGCTTTTTTCATTTTCCATTTATTTACAGAGCAGCATGCCGTTTCGTATCCCGGTCCCTTAAGTCCCATCTTGTCACATACATAACCAATAGCCGGCACCCCGGTATCCAGGCAGCAGGTGGTAATTCCATCTATCTGTAACTTCCTGGCATATTCCAAAACCTCCTCCGGCTTTGAAATATCGGCATAGCAGAACTCGTCTGCCTCTTCAAAACCAGGAAAATCACCTGGTATGCTTGCGGCGATTGTATAAAATCCCAGTTTTTTTGCCGCCCTGATTAGCGGTACCTGAGAATAGCTTGCGCCTAATATCATTAATTTTTTCATATTCTTTTCCTCGGTTTCCTGTCTGTATTAATCCCCTGGAGCATGTTTGCAAATACTTCCTTCTAATAATGAAGAATCCAGTTTTTATAGGAGCGCTTCAATCTCCTGCATATGGGAAAAGTCCCCGGTTTTTATAATGTAAAAGCCAAATCGGCTTCCACTGTCAACCACCTTATGAGAACCAATTTCCCCGATCTCGCTGGTAAATACTATATTTTCTGGATATTTTGCTTTTATATGCCTGTATTTCTCCATATCACCGGTTCCTAAAATAAACTGGATTCTGGCAAAGTGATTAAGCGGCTCTTCCAGCAGCCCTGGTCTCTCACCCAAAGCAGTCTGAATTACCATTTTCAGATAATCCTGTCCGGTGGAAAGTGGAACGAGATGGGAACCGATACAATCTCCGCCCATACGTGACCCTATTTCAATGATTTTCACTTCCTGCCTGCTGTTAATTCGAAATTCCGAGTGGGATGCCCCATTTCGGATTTCAAGGGCATCCAGAGCCTTTCCAAGCTCCCGGAATACCTTCGCTTCTGTCTCAGGGGGCAGACCGGAGGGTTCCAGGTGACCTGTTTCAATAAAATGAGGTGCCCCGGTAGTATACTTTCTGGTAATTGCCAAAAAGGTATGCTGTCCTTCATAGCTGATTCCTTCACAACTGAATTCTTCTCCGTCAATATACTCTTCTAAAATCGCCTTCTTTTCAAAAGAATTAGAGATGGCTGCCGTAATTGCCCCTTCTAGCTCTTCTTCCCGGAAAACCTTGGTAATCGCCCTGCTGCCGGACCGGTCCGTGGGTTTGACGATAATTGGAAATGTCATTCCCTGGGGCAGTTCCACATTTCGTTTCTCATCCACCACCGTAAATAACGGCGCCGAAATATGATTTTTTACAAATGCCCTGCGCATTTCATATTTATTAGTGGAATACAAGATACATCTGTCGCTGTTTGCACAAAGTCCCAGGCGTACCGCAAGATACTGTACGGTAATATTCGCCAGGTCAGAACCGATACTGGCTACCGCATCCGGTCTGATCTTTTTGCATTCCTTCAGTATTACATCTTTTTCCACAATACTTACCGGATAGAAATAATCTGCTGTCTGTTCTCCGACAGCCCCTTCCTTCCATGCAAACACATGGGTCTGGTATCCCATCTCTTTCGCTTTTAATATCAGAGGGTTTTGAAAATCATTTGCTCCGATAATGACAATTTTTTTCATAATAACCTTTCCTATGATTATTCATCCACACATTATAACCAATGACAAACCGTATCAGTACAACAAAAGCGGGACCAGGGAGCTTCTGTAATGAGGCTCCCGAATCCCGTTATCTTGCTCAAAAGTGTATTTGAAATTCATTACACCAGCCTGCACGCCCAAATGCTGTCTAATCTTTAAATAAGAAAATCTTTAAGTCTTTTACTACGAGACGGATGACGCAGCTTGCGCAGTGCTTTCGCCTCTATCTGCCTGATACGTTCTCTGGTAACGTTAAATTCTTTACCGACTTCTTCCAGTGTTCTTGCTCTTCCATCTTCCAGTCCAAAACGCAGTTTAACTACCTGACGCTCTCTGTCCGTAAGGGATTCCAGTGCAGTGCCAAGCTCTTCTCTAAGCATGGAGAACGCTGCAGAGTCTGCAGGTGAAAGTGCTGAATCATCTTCTATAAAGTCACCTAAATGACTATCATCCTCTTCACCTATGGGTGTATCAAGAGAAACCGGATCTCTGGAAATTTTCAGAACTTCTCTTACTCTTCCAACCGGAACATTCAATCTCTCCGCTACTTCCTCAGCGGTTGGTTCTCTTCCTAATTCCTGTAACAGGGTTCTGGTCATACGAAGGGTCTTGTTGATCGTCTCTACCATATGTACCGGAACACGAATGGTTCTTCCGGTATCGGCAATACCACGTGTAATCGCCTGACGTATCCACCAGGTAGCATAAGTACTGAACTTATATCCTTTGGTATAATCGAACTTGTCCACAGCCTTCATAAGCCCCATATTTCCTTCCTGAATCAAATCCAGGAAAGGCATACCGCGGCCAACATATTTTTTAGCAATACTGACTACCAGACGCAGATTTGCCTCTGTCAGTGATTTTTTAGCTTCTTCATCGCCATTTTCCACACGTTTTGCCAGTTCTACTTCTTCTTCTGTACTAAGCAGAGGCACATTACCGATTTCCTTCAGATACATACGTACCGGATCTTCTGTACTGACGCCTTCCAGGACATCAACATCATCGATAATTTCAACTTCCTCTTCTTCACCTAACAGCAGATCATCATCATTTTCAATCAGTAATTCTTCTGCTTCATCTTCTGCAGAACCATGTAATACATCAATATTGCTCTTTTCCAAGTATTCTAATATTGCATCCATCTTGTCTTCACTGAGCTCAATTCCTGCAAAAGCATCATTGATTTCTTTGTATTCAATTACATTTTTTTTACCTTTTGCTTTTTCGACAAGTCCCTTTAATGCTTTTGAAAATTGTTCTTGTAATTCATCCATAAACTTTCTTTTCTCCTCTATGGTATTCCTACAGATTACCATAACATTTTTGACATATCCTGTCAACTTTTGTTCCTGAGATTCCACAAAATAAATAAAAAAGATCCCGCAAAAATGCATATATCCGATATATTAAACACAATTTGGCGAAACTTTTTCCATTTTGTCTGAAAGCTGAAGTAGTCTACTACGTATCCACGCTTTATCCTGTCGTAAATATTGCTTGCTGCACCTCCGAGCACCAGGGCGAATCCGGTTTTTAATAACCCCATTCCTTTTTTACCCAGAAGCCAGAGATAAGCGAACAGGACTCCCACCGTCATCCCGGTGGAAAGCCCGGCTACAAACTCCTGCTTTTTATCCAGAAAATTCAACATAGCGCCTTTGTTATGGTATTTGTGAAGAATGATTTTACCGCCCAGTATTTCTTCATCTTCTCCAATTTCTCTGGTTTTCTCAATTTTGTCTTTTATTAAAAAATCAGTGATAAATATAATTACCGGTATCAGAATGTATATCATAAGCTTATCCCTCCAGAGCAGGCACTCCGCGCATGGTGATCAGCGGTCCTCCCGTATGTTCAATATAAGCTTTCGTAATTGTTACATTGCCTATATTATCGTCTTTTGGAATCTCATACATAATATCCAGCATAAACTCTTCAATAATAGCCCGAAGCGCCCTGGCTCCTGTCTTCTTTTCCAATGCTTTTTTAGCGATGGATGCCAGTGCTTCATCATCAAAATCCAATTTCACTTCGTCTAATGCAAGCAGCTTCTGATATTGTTTTAAAATAGCATTTTTAGGCTCTTTTAAAATTTGTACAAGCATCTCCTCTGTCAATCCCTGTAAGGTATATACAATAGGGAGACGCCCGATAAATTCAGGGATCATACCAAATGTTCTGATATCATCCAGTGTCACTTTTTCCAGGATGTTGGGATCCTCATCATATTTGTCTTTCAGGTCCGCACGGAAACCAACCGATGCCTGCTTGTTTAACCGTTCTTTGATAATGTCTTCCAGTCCCGGGAAAGCTCCGCCGCAGATAAACAGAATATTTCTGGTGTTTACCGTTGTAAGAGGTACCATGGCATTTTTACTGTTTGCCCCTACCGGAACTTCTACATCCGCACCTTCTAACAGTTTTAACATTCCCTGCTGTACGGATTCTCCGCTGACATCTCTCTGATTGGTATTCTTCTTCTTGGCAATCTTATCAATTTCATCTATAAATACGATTCCTCTTTCCGCTTTCTCCACATCATTGCCGGCAGCTGCCAGAAGTTTGGAAATTACGCTTTCGATATCATCGCCAATATAACCCGCTTCCGTCAGGGATGTGGCATCTGCAATGGCAAGGGGAACATCCAAAAGCCTTGCAAGGGTTTTGACAAGATATGTTTTACCACTGCCGGTAGGTCCGATCATAAGCATATTGGACTTCTCAATTTCAATGTCATCCATATTTCCGGTTGCCACTCTCTTGTAATGGTTGTATACCGCAACGGATATTACTTTCTTTGCCTTTTCCTGACCAATAACATATTCGTCCAGACTGGCTTTGATCCTGTGAGGTGCGGGAATTGATTTTACATCAAATTCCTTCTTAGGCTCCTCCTTGGGCTTTTTCTTCTTGACCTTCTGCTGGTTTGGTATTTTATTCGTAAGCTCTGACAGATTTACCATATTAATGTTTGACATATTCATCAGATCATTATATGGAATATTTCCATTGTTCATGGTATCAAATGCCTTCTGCATACATTCCGAACAGATATGAATACTGTTGGGAAGATTTACCATTTTTCCGGCTTTGCTTTCCGGCCGTCTGCATATAAAACAGACCTCTTCATATTCATCGTCATCCGGTTTTTCTTTATTTTTTTCTGTCTTTGCTTTTTCCTCAGTCTCTGTAATATCTGCTGTTATATCTTCATCATCAGAGTCAACAGCATCCACTACATCTTTATCATATATTTCATCTTTTTTATCTGACATATTATTTCCTCTCTTTTGCACAAACTACTACAAGTAACTATATCATAGACAAAAAGCTCGCACAAGTGAAGATTTTATAAAATCTATAAAAAACCGTTCCAGGATCTCCAAATCCTGGAACGGTTATACTATTCTGCTAATGACACTTAATTATTAAAGTTGAAGAACTGCTCCATTCCATTACCGCCCTGATTTGGAATCATTGGGGTCATCTGATCCTGCTGTGACTGCCCGTTTGAGGAATCTTCACTCTGGGGATTTGTATTATTGCTGGTTGTATCAGCACTCTGCTTATCTAATGTGATGCTGACTGTTCTGGCTTTGTATTCACCGCCATCGGCTGCCTGAACCTCTAAATCAATTGTTTCCCCTGCTTTGTAATAATTCATTCTGTCATATAAATCATTCGCAGATGTTATGGAAATACCGTCAATCTTTGTAACAATATCCCCTTTTATCAGACCAGCTTTTTCTGCTGCTGAACCTTCTACTACTTCATATAAAAAGGCACCGGACGGCATATTATATACCTGTTTTGCTTCTTCAGAAACATCCACCGGTTTCACACCCATATAACCTTTTTCGCTACTTTCCACTTTTGATCTGGTAGTACGGTTCATTAAATCATCTAAGATCGGTTTTGCAGTATTAATCGGTATCGCATATCCCATCCCCTCTACTCCTGAAGATGCTGCTTTTACAGAATTGATTCCGATTAACTGACCGTTGATATTCAATAAAGCACCACCGCTGTTACCGAAGTTAATCGCTGCATCTGTCTGGATCAGACTGTTGGTAACTGTTCCGGATGTAGTCTCAACACTGACTTCACGGTTTAATGCGCTGATAATACCGGATGTAACGGACTGTCCATAGCCAAGTGCATTACCAATTGCAATTGCCTGCTGTCCAACCTGTAAGTTATCAGAATCACCGATTTCAGCTATTTTAACCTGATTTAATACATCTGCCGGAATATCACTTAACTGTACTGCTACCATTGCCAGATCATGTTCCGGATCCGTTCCTTTTACCTGTGCCTGAACTACTTTATCTTCCTGATTTTCCACATTTACGGTAAAACATACGGTCAGGTTTTCGGAACCTTCTACTACGTGGTTATTTGTTGCAATCAGTAACTCCTTGTCATTTTTACCAATGATAATACCTGAGCCGCTGCTCTCTTCTTCCTGTGCCTGAGTTCCATAAAAATATGTCTGTACTTCTTTTACCGTTTTACTGGTAATTGCTACAATGGAAGGCATTGCATTTTCGGCAACCTTTGCCACATCAGTGGATGATGTACTGACTGTGCTGCCTTCTGCAGTCTTATTCAGCTCATTCACTGTTCCTGTTGAACTGATTTTCGCTTCTGTTTGCTTTGTCTGCGGGAATACTTTTCCACCTACATAATCTGTAATCTGGAAGGATGCGCTTGCCACTACACCGAATACAACTGCTACCGATGCTGCCACTGCAATTTTGGACATCATGGATTTTTTCTTTTTCGGTTTTTCATAGCGGGGCGGATTCGGGTTCTGGCCGCCTGTCTGATAGGAGCCATAAGAGTGCTGCTGTTGTCCCTGCTGATCCTGCTGCTGTTCTTCTTCCTGTCTGTTATCCCGGTCATAAGCGTAATGATAAAATGAATTATTCTGAGCCTGCCCGTTTTGATTCTGGGAACTTGTCATTTGATTATCTGGCTGTGCATATGCCTGTTCCTCAGCTGTGTCAGCAGTTTCTGATGTTTCCTGCGACTCTATGGTATCTGCAGTCTCATCTGCATCGTAAACCATATTCTCGTTTGACGGCTGTGCATCACTTTGTTCATACACTTCGTCCTGTCTGTATCCTTCTCCTGAATTAGAAGGAGTACCTCCTGTTACATTGTTTTGTTCTTTATCGTTAAATTCATCATACATTTGAATTACCTCCTCGTATTTTTCCTCTTTGTTATTTTCTGGTATCAGTTTAACAACCAAATGTGTTCAATCTGTGATAAATGTTTTAAAAAAATTTGAAACGACAAAAATATCAAAAAATGTTGAAAATAAATATGGACGCAGTACTTTAGGAGTTACGGACTGCATTTAAAATCCTGTATTTCCTATTGTACTGCGCCCGTACTGATTCTATACAGAAACAATATACGTATGCATATACTTACATTTATTCCACTATTCTACGGTAACAGACTTTGCCAGATTTCTCGGCTTATCTACATCACAGCCTTTGCCCAGAGCTACATAATAGCCGAACAGCTGCAGCGGAATAATCGCCAGTGAATTGGCAAAATACTGGTTTGTCTTCGGTATGTAGATTACATAATCAGCCGTTTTCTCCACATCAGTGTGGTCTGCATTTGTAACTGCCAGAAGGAATGCCCCTCTTGTCTTTACTTCCTGCATGTTACTGATCATTTTTTTGTAAAGGTCTTCCTGGGTAAGCACTGCTGCTACCAGCGTTCCCTCTTCAATCAGGGATATTGTGCCATGCTTTAACTCACCTGCTGCATAAGCCTCAGAATGGATATAGGAGATTTCTTTTAACTTTAAAGAGCCTTCCAGGGAAATGGAATAATCAATTCCTCTTCCGATAAAAAATACGTCTTTTGCGGCAATATAACGATTGGCAAAACGCTGAATCTTTTCTTTGTTATTTAAAAGCATTTCAATCTGCTGAGGCAGCCTTTTCAGTTCCCTGATGTACTCTTCCATCTGGCTATCTGTCACCTTACCTCTTACATGGGCAAATTTTAATGCCAGTAAATACTGGGCAATCAGCTGGGTGCTGTATGCTTTCGTGGTTGCTACTGCTATTTCCGGACCAGCCCAGGTATACATTACATTGTCCGCTTCCCGTGCTATGGAACTTCCCACTACATTTACAATTCCCAATACCTTAATGCCATGCGCCTTAGCCTCACGGAGTGCAGCCAGAGAATCTGCAGTCTCACCGGACTGGCTAACGATAATTGCCATGGTATCCGGCTCAAAAATCGGATTGCGGTAACGGAATTCGCTGGCCAGATCTACTTCTACCGGAATTCTAGCCAGACCTTCAAATACATATTTTGCAGTGACACCGGTGTGATAAGCGGAACCGCAGGCAATAATATAAATTTTACGAATTGCCTTAATTTCTTCTTCGGTCATTCCCAGTTCTTCAATTACAATTTCATTTCCTTTAATTCTTGGATTCAATGTATCGGTAACCGCTTTTGGCTGTTCATACATTTCTTTTAACATGAAATGCTCATATCCGCCTTTTTCCGCAGCACTGATATCCCATTGTATTTCTGTTGATTCTTTATCGATCTCTTCTTCATCAATATTATAGAAGGTCATGCCATCTTTCGTCAGCATAGCTATTTCTTCATTTTGGATAAAATAAACGTTTCTGGTGTACTTTAACACTGCGGGAACATCGGATGCAATCAGGTTGCCATCTTTGCTGTGTCCCACGATTAAGGGGCTGTCTTTACGAACGGCATAGATTTCGCCCGGATGTTCTTTAAACATGATTCCAAGGGCATAAGAACCTTCTACACGGTGCATAATCTTAGTAATCGCCTCTAACGGGTCACCTTTGTAGTAATAGTCCAGAAGATGGGCAATCACTTCGGTATCTGTCTCAGATAAAAATTCATACCCTTTAGACTGGAGCTTTTTCTTTAACTTTAAATAATTCTCGATAATTCCATTGTGTACAACTACGATGGAAGCATCTTTATTAAAATGTGGATGTGCATTCACATCAGACGGTGAGCCATGTGTTGCCCATCTCGTATGTCCGATTCCTGCCATCCCCGGCATAGTTGCGCCGCCGTGTGTCAGTTCATCCAGAATCTTCAGACGCCCGGTGGATTTCTTCATTTCAATTGAGGTACCGTCATAAACTGCTATTCCAGCAGAATCATAACCACGATATTCCAGTTTTGACAAGCCATCCAATAAAATTGGTGCTGCCTGACTCTCTCCTATATAACCAACAATTCCACACATAGTTGTTCCTCCTCATAATTCATTTAGCGGTTGCTTTGTTGTTGTTTCCAGTAATTAGGACTCATAGTGCATTTCAAAACCAGCCATTTCGGCAATCTCCTGTATCGTTTTCCTAAAAAGTATCCCAGGTATTTAAACCCGCTTTTCATTACCAGATCAGCGATCAGCCAGGGTTTATGGATTTTCATAAGATATGCAGCGGTCTGCTTCACCATTCGCATTCCCTCGCTCTCGGAACTTGCCATAGAAAATATCTGTGGATGGTCAGCCTGGGAGACAGCCAGATCAAAATTACGCTTAAACTGCATCATATTCCCATAGTTATGAGAGTGATATACCATAGCTTCTGCCACATATGCAATCTCTCTGCCGGATTTTATCATCTTTCCTGCCATAATCATATCTTCATTAAAGATTGTATGCTTTTCAAAACCTCCAAGTGCAGCGTACAGCTCCCTTCGGTATGCGGCACACACATTGGAACAAAAAAAGGTTTTTATTCCCAGAACGGGAAGATCCTCTTTTGATTTTACAACACTTTTATCTCCATAGTTAAAGGATCTTGTATAACGTTCAATAATCTTACAGTCATCGTTTGGAAGCTGCCTGGCATAGGCCGCACCCACAGATTCACGCTCGAACGC
The DNA here is from genome assembly GCF_000686105.1 of Robinsoniella sp. KNHs210. NCBI lineage: Bacteria > Bacillati > Bacillota > Clostridia > Lachnospirales > Lachnospiraceae > Robinsoniella > Robinsoniella sp. KNHs210. The sequence goes on along the minus strand of NZ_JMLZ01000002.1, from coordinate 5,492,653 downwards.
TTTTACCAGGGACGAAACCAGAAATTCATCTTTTGGCATGGCATCCTGAGTCATGAACAATAAAATGTCCGTATCAGACATCGTGGCGGCTCTATTTCTAGTGCCGCCATGATTAAATTCTTCTGCAGATAAATGGTGGATTTCCACCCCCGGCATTTTCTCATAAATCCCTGCTTTCGGGAAATACTTTTTCTCTGTATTCATAATACGAATACAATGTATGGGATAATCCTGCCTGGTTAATATCTGCATCAGCATATGAAATTGTTTTCCCGGCTTATAAGTCGGGATGATAACATCAACTGTATAATTTTTCATAGGTTTATTGAATTCCTGTTTCGTTAATGATCTTGTTACTGATTTCCTGTACCGTATTGGAAGGTGTATAGCCATCGCTGCCGAATAGATACGTATGAAGTTCTTTTACATTCTGAGCCAGATTAACAGGTACTACACAGTCGCCTGCGGCAATATTAGCCGGCATCTGCTCGAACGGGAAACCGGTCGTATCACTCATGTTATAAGAAGCGATGTCTTTTGCAAGACTAGCCATCTCGGTAACACTTAAACTTGTGGAAATATTATCAAACACACTGTCTATAATTTTATTTAATTCCAAAAGATTTGCTGTTTTTGCCTTTTTAAAGATCTGCTCTAATACAGTTCTCTGACGTTCTGTACGCTTAAAGTCATCTCCGGCTGTATAACGGATTCTGCAGTAAGATAATGCCTGTAAACCATTTAATGTCTGAAGGCCTGTTGTTTCCACGGGGACAATTTCCAATCCCGTTACTTCGGATCCTTCTACCTGATAATTATTCAGGTGAACAATCTCATCTTCCTGTATATCGATTTCCACACCGCCCAGTGCATTTACCACTTCTGCAACTGCATTGAAGTTAACCGTAACATAATCGGTGATATCCATGTCCAGATTTTTATTAATCATATTCATAGAACGTTTCGGTCCGCCAAACTGATAACACTCTGTTGCTTTCCGATATTCACCGTTCGTGTTGTCTAAGTAAGTATCGCGGTAAATAGAAACCAGTTTAATGTCCTTTGTTTCGTTGTTAATACTTGCCACCATAATCGTATCACTACGGGAGTCTGTTGTAGACGCATCCCTGGAATCCACGCCAAATAGAGCTATGTTCCGGTAACCCTTCATGACCGCTGCCTGCTCAGAAGGAATCTCTGAGTTAATAATAATATCGCCTTCTGCAATATCTTCTGTTTTTAATTTACTGAATTTAGCAGCAACAAATAATCCTACTGCAAGTACCAGCAGAACAAGTATTTCAATTACAAAAATGATTCTTCTTCTGGTTTTTCTCTTGGATGACTTCTTATCCTTTCCTCCCGGATATCCACCGGCAGGGGCTGCATTGCTGTTTTTCGGTTTTCTGCCCTTTGGCGCACCATTACCAGGCCCATTGTAAGGTCCGTTCTGATAAGGTCCATTCTGATATTGTCCGTTATAAGATCCATTCTGCTGGTACTGTCCATTGTTATACGGACCGTTTCCAGGACCATTGTACGGACCATTCTGGTATCCGTTATTCGGACCATTGTATGGGCCATTTTGATACTGCCCGTTGTTCGGACCGTTGTAAGGTCCATTTTGATAGGGACCATTATAAGGTCCGTTCTGGTATGGGCCATTATTTGGGCCGCTCTGATACGGACCATTATTCGGACGGCCCTGGTTTCTATTCTGGCTTTCGCGGTTTTTCTTTCGATCTGACATTTCATTCCCCTTCTCTAATTAATCTTTAATATGCATTTTTATTAACAAATCCTTTGAAAATCGTCAAAAAAAGGATTTTAATATCCAATCCCAAAGTCCAGTTCTCAATGTAGTACAAGTCATAATCTATACGGCGTCTGATAGAGGTATCTCCACGGTAACCATTAATCTGTGCCCATCCGGTCATCCCGGGCCGTACCTGATGCTTTATCATATAACGAGGTATTTCTTCTCTGAACTTTTCTACGAATTGCGGCCGCTCCGGCCTTGGTCCCACCAGGCTCATATCTCCTTTCAGGACATTAAAAAGCTGCGGAAGTTCATCAATACTGGTTTTCCGCATAAATTTTCCGATACCGGTAACACGCGGATCATTTTTAACCGTCCATGCGCGCTGTTCTGTGTTTGGCTTTTGTACCTCCATGGACCGGAACTTGTACATCATAAAAGGCTTGTTATGAAGCCCTACCCTCTCCTGCTTAAAGATAAGGGGACCCGGAGAAGTCAGCTTGATTACCCCGGTAACGATTAACATGACTGGAGAAAACAAAATAATTGCACAGGTTCCTCCCAGAATGTCAACTGCTCTTTTTACCATCATGTTAAATGTATTCGTAAGCGGGACGTGGCGGATATTAACAACCGGAAGTCCCAGAAGATCTTCTGTATATGGCTTTGTCGGAATTATATTATTATAATCCGGAATAAACTTTGTATGGACACCTGACTTTTCACATAAGGAAACAATACGTTCCAATTTGTAATATTCATTCAATCCCAGAGTAATCGCTATCTCATCCAGCCTGTTTTGCGGAAGTATTACCAGCAGATTATCTATTCGCCCAATAACCTTAATACCTTTATACATGGTTCCGCTTTCCACATTATCATCCAGGATACCGCGAATCAGATAACCCCATTGCGGATTTTCCTTCACCCGGTCTACAAACTCCTCTGCCGCCCGGCTGTATCCGACCAGAATAATATGCTTAAGATTCATTCCCTTTGCCCGCATATTCATCAATACTTTACGTATAAAATAACGGACCAGAATTTCCATGCCTATATTTAAGCCATAGAAAATGAAAAGCATCTTTCGCGAAAAGTTGTTTTCATGTATCATATATAAAATAAGTATAAACAGCAACAGTGCAATACTGTTTGCTTTCATGATATTACCAAATTCTAACCGCCTGCCCTGCACTCTTTTCGGAGTATAAAGGCTGAAAGCATAATAAAGCAGCAGCAGTCCTGGTATTAATGGAATTAATGCGGACATATAAGTTTGCACCGGAAGCTTACCTATATCCGGATCCTCCAGCAGCCAAAACTGGATAAACCATGCCGCTACGTAACTGACCGCAATAACACAGCCATCAATTACAACATGAAAGCGATTTAAATACTTTTGATTATCTTTAATCACTAATCTTCACTCCTCGCTTTATCCATACGTTCTATAATACAATATCTCCCTAAAAAGGGCAACTGTCATTTTTCGATTTGATATCTAACTTTTTTAGAACTTATCTCGTATTTTTCAGACGTTTTATGATATTAATCCACAATTCAAATTGTATTTTAACATAATTCTTGAAATTTTTCTTTTTAAATTTAACTTTACTTCCTTTTTCCGCCAATGCGAAACCTTTTCTAATTCCCTGTATATACTCTTTAAAATATCCTTTACTGCCAAAAAATACTGTTTTCACCAGAATTCCCGTTATTAAGAATGGTATATTTAATAGTATTTGCAGAAAAGGCATGTTTTTATAAATTAAATAAATATTATTTCTGGCTGAGTAGCCGATTTTAAATTCATTGTATCTGGAACCGGTGGTTCCGCTTCCTACATGATGCACAACTGCCCCAGGTGCATAGCGGTTCTCATATCCTTCAATCCTTGCCCGGTATCCGATATCGATATCTTCCAGATATGCGTAATGCCGTTCATCGAAATATCCAATCACCGAGAAAATACTTTTTCGGTAAATTGCAGCACATGCACAGGATGCAAATATTCTGCGGGGTTCATCATACAGATTTGCGGGCATGTCTTTTCCCCAGGCGAATGCCCAGCCTAAAGAACAGTAATAATTTCCACCATCGTCCATCAGAGCGGGATTATGCATCTGCAGTATTTTCGCCTGGCTGGAAAAACAGTTTGGATGCATTTCTATATCTGCAAGCAGGGCCCTGACGAAATCCTCTTCTGCTTTTGTATCATTATTTAACAGGATCACGTAAGGTGCCTTTGCTTTCTGAATCCCGATATTAACCGCCCGGCAAAACCCATAATTTCGTTTTAATGCTATACATCTTACTTCCGGATATTTCTCTTTTACAAATGAAATGCTCCCGTCACCGGATCCGTTATCCACCAGCAGGATCTCAAAGTCTTTCTCCGTCTGCCTGCGCAGTGCGCTCAGGCAGTCATCCAGATAAATCATTCCATTATAATTTGGTATCACAACTGATACTTTACACATAAACTATTCCTCTTGCGACATTTCCGGCCAGTACAGCGCTGCATCAGTTTTTGCCATTCAATACCAGTCTGTGGAAATTGCGCGGTTGCTGTATTAAAGCCTGTTTGAAAATTCATTTTTCAGTTCATAATTCCAGGTTTTCAAAGAAAAATTAGGGTTATAATAAGGATCACCCTGTTTCAGGAGGGAAATCCAATGACTTCTCATATATTCTATCTCTGATTGAAAACGTCTTACTTTCTCTTTTGTATCTTCCGGTCCGCGGGTCTTTGACTCGTGATGGTACATTTCCACAAAGGGGTCATAAACCACAAGATAGCCTGCTTTCCCAACCTTCAGACAAAAATCCACATCGTTAAAGGCAACTGCCAGTTTCTCTTCAAATCCACCCACTTCTTCATAGACACTGCGGCTGACCATCATACATGCAGCTGTCACTGCGCTCATATCCTGCTGCAGCCTGGCTTTATGCAGATAACCGCTATGGCTTCTGGGCAGTCCCACAAACATACTGCCTGCTATTCCGCCGATCCCCAGTACAATACCCGCATGCTGAATGGTATCATCCGGGTAATAAAGCCTTGCACCGACAATGCCGACTTCTTCTCTTATTGCATGGCCTAAAAATTCTTCAATCCATCCCGGTGTTATTACTGTTATATCATTATTCAGGCAGATGATATATTCCCCTGAAGATTTTGCTATTCCAAAATTGTTAATAGCCGAATAATTAAATCTGGAAGTATTGCTACCTTCCGAGGAAGGGCTACATTCCGAGGAAAGTCTACATTCCTTGTCCCAATATACTACTTGAATCCGATTTTGTCCATCCAAATTTTTATAAAATGCAAAAGTTTCTTCCTCTTTACTATTATTTTCTACAATAATAACCTCATAATTCGGATAAGTTGTCTTTTCTTTGATGGAATTTAGACAGCTCTGCAAGATATCTGCATGATCTTTATTGGGAATGATAATCGAGACAAGCGGTTTATGAGTCACTTCATAAGAAACCCGGTAAAATCCCATATCTTTTGTCTGGCTAACACTTCCTTTTACTTTGCATCGGTTCAGATGTGCTTCAATTGCCCGTTTTCCTGCCTCAAAAGCATAGGCTTTACTAGCGGGATTGTCAGCTGTGGAAGCTTTGTGAATTCTCCAGTGATAGAGTACCTTCGGGACATGTATTACTTTTGACCCTCTGCATATTGCAAGGCGGCCTGCGATACTTCCGGAACCAGCTGTATCAACATGGTTTTTGTTCACACTCTGGCCATGCATTTCCCCTTTACTTGCCTCTTCGATGCACCGGAAAACAAAATCATAATCCTGGGCGCCTTCAAATTCCCTGCGAAGCCCTCCTGCTTTTTCTACCAGACTTCTCTTTACCACAAACAGATGACAGATATAATTGTTCGATCTCAACAGATCCAGGTTAAAGTCCGGCTTAAAATGCGGCTGGAAATGTTCCGAAAGATCCGATGTCACTTTATCTTCATCTGTATAAATAACTTCTGCTTCCTGATTTTCCTCTATCGCCTTCGCCACTTCGTACAGCGCATTTGGTGCCAGCAGGTCATCATGATCAAACAAAACAATGAACTCTCCTTTAGCCATCGTAAATGCCGCATTTGTATTATCTGCAATCCCCAGATTTTCTTCCAGTTTCTGATACCGGATTCTGGCATCACTTTTCACATATTCTTTTATAATCTTACCCGTCTGCGTGTCGTCTCCACTGCCATCAGCAAGACACAGCTCCCAATGAGGATAACTCTGTTCGCAGACCGATTCGATCATCTGGCGCAGAAATTCTTCCGGCGTCCGGTAAACAGGAACTACCACGCTGAATTTCACCGGATTCTTCCAGTTTTGTTCTCTCTGCCGTTCCAGTTCCTCTGCCGATGCTTTGTGCCTGTCAAACCAGACAGGATAGTCCACATCCGAATGTTCAAAACGCTCTGTAAGTTTTACCGTAAACTCCTTGAAGCCATAGTGCTTCAGATACAGACACGCTTTTTTAATATTATATGGAGAAAGTCGTTTTACCAGCTTTCCCCAGGAAATCTTTGCATGTTTACTCATTTTTTTCCCCTTGAATAGCACAAGCAGGCTGACCTGCAAAACTGCTGTCTCCTGTGAAGAAACTTTTTATTGTTTTTACCACATGTTCCAAATCCTTTTCCTCCAGACCATAATACATGGGAAGCCGCAAAAGGCGTTCACTCTCCAAAGTGGTATAGCGGTCTTCTCCGCAGAAACGTCCGAATTTCAGACCTGCCGGAGCAGTATGCAGAGGAATATAATGAAACACACTATGTATGCCATTATCATGAAGATAGGCGATTAATCTGCTTCTCACTTTAAGATTCTCCACTTTAATATAGTACATGTGGGCATTGTGCACCGCATATTCCGGCACCGATGGCTGACTTAAATATCCCTGATCCGCCAATCCCTTCAGGCCCTCCTGATAGTATGCATAGCTTCTCATTCTATCCTTTGTAATTTTATCTGCGATTTCCAGCTGGGCATAGAGATAAGCCGCATTCATATCGCTAGGCAGGTATGAGGAACCATAATTCACCCAGGTATATTTATCTATCTGTCCCCGGAAAAACTTACTCCGGTTGGTTCCCTTTTCTCTTAGTATTTCCGCTTTTTCACGATATTCATCCCCCTGGAATAATATCGCTCCGCCTTCACCCATAGAATAATTCTTGGTCTCATGAAAACTGTAACATCCAAAATCCCCGATTGTACCAAGGGCTTTGCCTTTGTAGTAAGCATCCACACCCTGCGCCGCATCTTCAATAACAGCCAAATGATGTCTCCCGGCAATTGCCATAATCTCATCCATGGCACATGCCACCCCGGCATAGTGAACCGGTACAATGGCTTTTGTCTTCTCCGTTACCGCCTGTTCAATCAGACGTTCATCTATATTCATGGTGTCCGGCCGGATATCTACAAATACCAGCTTTGCGCCCTGGAGTACGAATGCATCCGCAGTGGAAACAAATGTATATGCCGGCATAATCACTTCATCCCCCGGCCGGATCTCTGCCAGAAAGGCCGCCATTTCCAGGGCATGGGTGCAGGATGTGGTAAGCAGAGCATGTTTTACATGGAAACGATCTTCCATCCATTGGGAACACCGCTTTGTAAACTTTCCGTCACCACTGATTTTCCTTGCGTCAATCGCCTCTTTTATATAGTCCAGTTCTTTTCCTGTAAATGGTGGTACATTAAAATCGATCATTTTACTACTCTTCTTTCCTATTTCTGCTTATCCTTATGTTCCATACCAGCATTGATATAAATATGATACTGCTTATGATGCTTACAATGACTCCTTCTTTAAATAAAGGGGGATCAAATACTATTTTCACCTCATGGCTTCCCGCTGGAGTTTCAAAGGCAATAAAGCCATAATCCGCCCTTTTTATTTCCTGCCTGTTTCCGTCCAGATAAACGGACCACCCTTTTTCAAAAGGAATTGCCAGCATCACCATACCATCTACCGGTGCTTCAATTTTACCTGTAATCATACTGTCCCGCTTCGGATCTGTAATTTCAATATTTGCTTCTTCATCGTATACAATAGAGTCTTTATATCCGTAAGCGTTCAAATTTGTCAGCTTTGCATTTACTTTTCCTTCATTGATCTGTATCGTAATATTTTCCGTATCCGGCAAAATGTTTAATGCTATATTCTTCGGTTCGTCTTTTCTCACATACACTCTGTAAGGGCGGTCATCGTTTGTACTTATTTCCACATAGGTCGGGAAATCTACCTCGATTGTAAATTCAAGCTTTGCTCTCTGGTATTTTTGTAATGATTTCTGATTAACCGGAAGATGAATAAAGTGCTGGTCATAGGTTGTAATTTCATGATTACCTGCCTGGCATACGGACGTATCTATTTTATCATACGCAATCAAATCTGCTGCTTTTTTCTTCTGATATTCCTTTAATTGTTTGTCAGAAATCCGAAAAGCGCTCTTCTTTTGGCTTTCCGATTCATCCAGTACCAGAACATCCGACAATAAACCTTCTACATCAAACTGGCTTCGCTTTGCGGTAAATGCATCTTCGTCCATGGTCTTTGTAAAGAATTTACCAAGGGAGGAGGTTTTCTGATTTCTATAAATATAAATATCTCCCACTTCACGCAAAAACTGATAGCCGTCCACATTTAAATCCTTCGTCTTAGTCAAAATGTATTTCACATTACAAAGAGCTGCCAGATCACTGTCATGAACCGCATTTTTAAACTGGTAATGATTGATATCCCCCAAACTGTACAACTGAGGCCATACACGGTCTACAAATGCTGCTATATTTCCATTCTGGGTAGAATTATAAGTACTGACCCCATGATAATACTGCGCCAGCGAATCCATACTGTGGGAAGCAGAGATAAAATCCTTTTCTACTCTGTAAAAAGAAGAATCAATAGATTTTAAATATGCCAGCGCTTCCTCCACGGAAGAATGATATGTGCCTTCAAAATAAGAAGTATCATCTTTCTTTACCGTATCCCTGTTCTTATAATTTAATGCCGTATCACTGGTGACATTAAAAAATAACAGAACCACCAGCATTAAATAGAGATTACTGAAAGGTATCTTCCATTTTTTCTGAACAAACAGCCACAGGACAACTGCCATGCCTATTCCTGTCACAAGCATAAAAAAGGCATTTTCACCATATCCTGCTTCTTTCAGATATGTATAGGCCTTCCCATATACCGCAATAATTCCAATACATGCTGCAGCCAGCCCCAAAATATTTAATTTTCTTTCTTTTATTATCCGGTCCAGCATCATCCCGCTGACCAGTGCGAAAAGCGGCATAAATAAAAAGCTGTGCCTTGAGAATTCATAAGAAAATCCATTGAATATAATACTTCCGCATTTCAGACCAATGCTGACTGCAATCAGTATAACTGCCGCATATTGGATTATTTTATGCTTTTTATCTGTATTCTGCCTGTGAATAGTAAACAAATACTGAAATAACAATATTACAAACAAGGCAGATAAAAACAGATGGATATCTTCATAATAATTTGAAAATCCACTGTAAGAATATGTGGATCCCGACTGCAGGTTACTGGAAAACAGATTGTATAATGCTGTCTTATAGTAATCTTTAGGCCAAAGACTGAAAGAAGCCAGCAACCGCTGTGAAAGGCTCGTGGTGGAGGCCAGCCTTGCACTTGTTCCAAACAAAAGTGCGGCAACCGGAAAAAGATTAATGGCTCCCATTCCCACGCCTAACAGCATAAAGCATCCATCACTGAATAAAAGCATGATTTTTTCTTTAAGCTTCCATCCATTCAGCTGAATCAGCCGGAAACATAAATATATGCCGCCTCCAAGCAGACACATATATCCCCAATATAAGCTTCCAAATACAATAATACCGGAGACTGCGGCAAGAATCAGTTTGTATTTTTTACATACCAGTGTTTTTTCTATGCAGAGTAAGAGCAGGGGAAAGAAGACAACTACCGTAGCAAATTGATAATGCTGCCCCCAGACCACCATGAAGCCGCTGAATGCATACATAAATCCTGCAATAAGCTTTGCATATTCTGAAAGTGAAAAGCAGGATAAATAATAATAGACTGCAATACCTGCAAGAAGTATCTTAAAAATCTGGAAATATACCAGATAAGAAGCCAGATGCTCCGGTCCAAACACGACACCCAACAGGTAAAGCACCATCAAAAAGGGATCTGTCAGGTTCAGTCCAAACATATTTACCCCAAAACCATTGTTGAAATCCCACAGAGAAAAACTTCCGTTTCGCAAATGATTCACAATAGTATTATACTGCATCAGATACTGCTGCTTTGTATCAGAACCTATGTCTCCAAAGACAAAGGTTTCATTTCCAAATATATAACTCTGAAAAATAAGAAGACAGGCACCTAAAATGATCAGGCTTAGAATCCCTGCCGTCTTAAAACTGCTTGTATTTTTTTCCTGTATCATACGTTACTCCCCTTGCTGAAATTCTCCCTAATTAAATCTTCAACGAGAAATCCGCCTTGTCTAACGATAAATTCACATTATAATAAGGATCCCCTTTTTCCAGGATATCCGGCCACTTAGCAAGAAACCTGTTGGCTTCCCTGTTAAACCTCTGGACTTTATCGGGGGTATCCTCATATCCTCTGGACTTGGACTCATAGTGGTAAAGTTCTGCATACGGGTTATACACCACTAACTTACCAAGTGCCCTGACTTTCAGACAAAAATCTATATCATTAAATGCAACCTGAAGGTTCTCGTCAAACCCTCCGGCTTCTTCAAATACACTTCTTTTTACCATCATGCATGCCGCTGTTACTGCGCTTAAATCAGCCGCACAGATAATTCTGGAAAAATATCCATTATCATCACGTCTGCTCCCGATAAATGCATGCCCTGCAATCCCGCCAAATCCAATGATAACGCCTGCATGCTGAATGGTATTATCCTCAAAATACAGTCTGGCTCCTACGGCTCCCACATCATCCCGCATACAGTAGCCCAGCATTTCTTCCAGACAATCTTCATTAATAATCTCCGTATCATTATTTAAAAACAGTAAGTAGCTTCCTTTTGCATGTCTCACACCAAAATTATTGATGCTGGAGTAGTTAAATACATCTTTCCAGCAGACAACATGCGCACATGCAAGCTCTGCTTCCAGTTTTCGGTAATAATCAAATGTTTCTTTTTCACTGCTGTTATTTTCCACAATAATAAATTCTATATTAGGATAAGCCGATTTGGTTAAAATGGAACGGACACATTTTTCTAAATCAGCAGAATGGTCTTTATTCGGTATGATTACTGAGATCAGAGGTTTCTCCTCCGGCATTACAAACCGGGTCTTATAAAGCCCCAGATATGCTCCACTTGAAACAACTGCTTCGATGCCAAGCCTGTCGTAATGCGCCTGCACTGCCCGTGTTCCCGCCTCAAAAGCATAAAGCTTGCTCTCGGGATTCTCAGCAGTGGAATCCTTATGGGCACGCCAATGATAAAGTACTTTCGGTATATGCCAGATCTCTTTTGCCTGCTCTGCACATCTTAAAATAAAGTCGTAATCCTGTGCTCCGTCAAACTCCTGACGCAGGCATCCCACCTGTTTTAAAAGTTCTTTTTTTACAACAAATAAATGACTGATATAATTCATACTGCATAGTAAATCAATATTGAAATCTGATTTGAAATGAGGCTGGAAATATTCTTTTCCATTCATAGTAATTTTATCTTCATCCGAATAAAGCACGTCAATACGGGGATTTTTATTGATTGCTTTCACACACTCAAACAGCGCCTCCGGCGCCAGTAAATCGTCATGATCTGCAAACGCAATATAATTTCCCGTAGCAATCTGAATTGCATAATTAGTATTTTCTGAAATCTGCATTTGCTTTTTCGGATAAATGACCTTGATTCTGGAATCCTTTTTCTGCATTTCATTTAATGTTTCAGCGAGAGGCGAATCCTCCCCGCTTCCATCTGAGAGACATAGTTCAAAGTTCTCGTAAGTCTGGTTTTGTACGGATTCCACAAATTCCTTTAAATAAGGAAGGGGTGTCTTATATAATGGTACTACGATACTGATCAGGGGTCTGAGCCCGAACTTGGTGCGCCTTTGTTCTTCCAGTTCTTCTCTGGAAATCAAATGTTTCCTGCGCCATTTTCCATAGTTCTCTTCAATATTCATATCCACACGCATTACTTTTTCAATCGTACGTTTCATGGCACGCTCCAGACCGTTTCGTTTCAGATAGGCGATACCTTTTGTTAAATACGATGGCTGTCCTGATTTTCCGGCAGCAGAAGAACCCACCGTATAGCCGGAACTAAGCCCACATGCTGTAACGGTAATCTTCACCTTCGAAGCCGGTTTCCTATATTCCAGCTGGAACCCGGCCTGATTGCAGAGATGCCCCTCAGGAAAATTACCAGCCAGATCCACACGCTCGTGGAATTTTATTTCTGCATCTATTTCACAGCCTTTACTGTCCTTAAGTCCAACTTGATAAGGTTCTATCGACGCTGCCCAGCCACTTACGGACATTTTCCCATCCGCTCCTGCACGAATAGCATCAACACAGAAATTCACTTCTTTTTGCTGCTTTAAAAGGTTGGAAACAGGAAGCCTGTAAATCCGCTTCTGTTCCTCCTCTGTCTTTTGGAAAACGGATAACTTTTTGTGGGAGCCCATTTCTTTCGGAAGTTTAATCCATATAAAATATTCCCGGTCTATTTCCAGCCCCTTTGCCAGATATTTTTTCCGTACCTCTATCCCCGATAAGTTCGTAACTTTCACAGGAAGCCGCTTCCGGTCCATAAATGCAGAAATATTTTTATCGGTGATTTCATCTCCTTCACAAATTCCCTGCAATACATAGCAGTCCCTGTGTTCCAGATGAAATCTGGCTATCTGTACATTAAACAATCTGTCCATCCGTATCCTCCTAAATTCGTCACCCCATACTGCCAGATTACCAAAGGGTAAATGGCGCACGGTTTACTGAGAAATTCTGATTGTAATAAGGATCACCCGCATCTACAACCGGGCCCCAAACAGAACGGAACTTCTCTACTTCTTTCTGGAAACGCGCCTGTTTTTCCGGCGTATCCTCGTAGCCTCTGGACTTGGATTCATAATGGTGCCACAGTGAAAAAGCATTATAAACAATCAGATACTTTTTCTCGCGCACTTTCATACAGAATTCCACGTCATTTAATGCTACTGCAAAATCTTCATTAAAACATCCAACTTCTTCAAAAACCTCACGGCGCACCATCATACATGCAGCCGTAACGGCACTATAATTACAGTTAATTACAGGGCGGAGCATAAAACCTAAGTCATCCTTCCCGATACCGGAAAAGACGTGTCCTGCAAATCCGCCAAATCCCAGTACAATACCGGCATGTTGAACCGTATCATCTGCGAACAGCAATTTCGCTCCTACGCATCCAACTTCTTCTCTCATACAGCAGCCCAGCATTTCACGAATGCCATCCGGACTGATTAATTCCGTATCGTTGTTTAAAAACAGCAGATAATCTCCTTTTGCATGCTTCACACCAAAGTTATTGATGGCGGAATAATTAAATCCGCTCTCCCAGGTAATCACATGAACATTTTTAAATTCCTGGGAAAGCTTCTCGTAATAGGAGAAAGTATCTTTCTTCTGACTGTTATTTTCCACAACAATAAATTCTATATTTTTATAATTACTTTTCTCCAGAATAGAGCGCACGCAAAGATCCAGATCTTGTGTATGATCTTTATTTGGTATAATAATGGAAACAAGGGGATCACCCGGCGTATGATATTTTACATGATTCATTCCCCAGAGATCCATTCTTTCCACATCCGCTTTAACTCCCACCCGTTTCAGGTGCTCTTCGATCGCTTTTCTTCCGGCTTCATATGCATACATTTTGCTTTCCGGATTCTCAGCAGTAGAATTGCTGTGCATTCTCCAATAATAAAGAATTTTAGGAACATGCTTGATCACTTTTGCCTTTTCGATGCACCGGAACATCAGATCATAATCCTGTGCTCCGTCAAATTCTTTACGGAATCCTCCCACTTCATGGAATATAGAACTTTTCACTACAAAGAGGTGGGTGATATAATTATGGGAGCGCAAAAGGTCAAGGCTAAAGTCCGGCTTCAGATTGGGATCCATATGTTCGGTCAAATCTGCATTTACCTTATCTTCATCCGAATATACAATATCTGTCTTCTTATCCTGCAGTGCCTGCACCATTTCACTGAGCGCATTGGGTGCCAAAACATCATCATGATCTAAAAGTGCTATATAATCACCGGTTGCCAAAGGGATTGCCCCATTGGTATTCTCAGATATTCCTTTATTACTGTCCAGCAAAACATATTTGATTCTGGCATCCTTTTTCGCATATGACTCAAATGCCTCTTCCAGTTCTTTATTTCCACAGCTGCCGTCTGCAATACATAACTCCCACTTTCCATAGGTCTGTGACTGTACGGATTCTATCATCTCATGAAGATATTTCAGCGGTGTATTATAAGTGGGAACCAAAATACTGATCACTGGTTTATAAAGAAACTGATGCTTTCTCTGGCTTTCTAACTGAGCCTGCGTTGGAAGCTGAGCCTCAAACCAGTTCTGGTAAGGCGTTTTCGGTTTAACAGCTTCTGTATCCGGCTTTTGCGGCATCATCTGCTTTGCCTTAAACTTGGCATAATTTCGTGCCGTACGCATTTTTTCCATAGCCTGAAAGCCTTTTGTCTGTCTCAGGGCATGCAGCTGATCCTGCAGCTCTTTTCCCTTGTCATGATAGCGATGGGCCTTTTCACGCAGCTCTGTCAGCTCTTTTCTCTGTGCTTTCAGATTTTTAACCATTTCTCTTTCATCCAGGATATCGATATGTCCCTGAATGGTAATGGAATGCAATTCTTTAAAGTTGCCTTGGATGATATAAGCCGGATCATAATCCCAGAAAACATCTCCATCTCCCTGATGGAATCCGTTCATAGGTTCTATCTGTGTCATACACTCAGAAATGATGTTATCTATTCTGCAGCAGCAGATTTCCCGCTCCAGAGGGTCCCACCTGAGCATACCGATATCTCCCGGATTCTCAATTTCAAAGGTAACCGAAAAACTGCCTTCTTTATCTAAATATAATTTCTGATGTAAGGACCGCTCCTCTGAAAAGACTTCTCCCCCGGAATAATACAAGGTGCTTACAAACTTTGTCTTTGGATGATAGTTAACTCCCAGACCGTCACCTCTCAGGTCAATAAACCCCTGAGAAATAGAGCTGTACATCTCACGAATTGGTACATGTCCGCGAACTACATAATCCTGAAAAGATTTCTCCATCTCCAGATAAACCGGAATTTGGTCCGGACAGATACCTTCCTGCCGGTAATATTGTGTCAGATCATTCTTCGATATATCTTCATTTCCGTGTAAAAAATAATGAAGAACACGGAAAATCACAAAGTCTACCGGAATCGGAAAAGCAAAGGTCCATTCATAATCAATCAGATTCCAGCCTTTGCCCACCAGAATATTACCCAGTACCATATCGATATTGGATACCGGCATAGAATACTGATTCTCCGGAAGACAAGGATTGCCGAATATTTCTCTGAATTCTTCCGTCATCCGAAAGGGCTCTGTAGCACTTTCACGTATGATCTCAATATAGATATTCAGATACTTCATCGCTTTATCTTTTTTACCGGACTGCCAAAGTTGATGCAGCCCCTCTTCTAAAGTATACATCCCCTCCAGATATTCCAGTTCGACACCTTCTTCAGTCAATGCACAATGATTAACCGAAATCTTCGTACCATGAAACATCTGTGACAGTTCATCGTACCACCTCTTTATATTATTCACATGAGGAATTCCCTCCTCATAGCAGGGTACCTTACGGACCGTTTTTTTCTTATGTTCGTCAATCAGGATATCTGTACGAATATCAAATGCTTTACTTCTTTCATTTGAGAATTTGGAATATACCACTTTCTTCATAATAATTATTTGTTCCTTTCTGATTTGGCAAATTCAGACCGCAAAGCGGGGCATGCAGATGACGGGAATGAATTTTCAAACACGCTCTAAGATAGCCAGGTATGAATTGGAATACAACGGAAACAAGCGGCTGTCTATCAAAGAATCAAAAACTTTTTCTTCATCGAATAAAAGGAGCCGTTCTCTGTCAAAATTCCAGATATTTGTATTCAATTCTCCTTTTTTCGGGAGATATTCATCTGAATATATTGTCATCGGAAGCTTGTAGTCCGGATATGGATAATAGAAATCCGCCTCAGCAAAACCAGCCTCTTTAAATATATCTTCCAGTTCCGGTTTGGAAAAAGTATGCACTCCGCTGGTATTGGGATAGTTTTCCAAGCCTTCAAAATAAGTTCCTACATGGTCTTCTCTACAGCCTGCCCAGTATTTCAGCCCCAAACGGTTTTCAATAGCAATAATCACTTTCCCACCTGGTTTTAAATGGCTTCCGATCAAACGCAAAAACTCTGTGTATGGTTCATCCGTTCCAATATAGCCTTCCGCATACTCAAATACACCAATCAAAGTTATATAATCAAATTTCTTTTCCAGACTTTTTTCTATATCCTGAAAATTTCCAACACATATATTAATATTGTCATAATGCCTGTTACGGTTAGCATTGATCAGGCTTCTCTTTTTGGACAGTTCTATGCAGGTAACTTCTTTTGCCCTGCGTGCCAATGCCCCCGTAATCGCTCCGCATCCGGAGCCGATTTCCAGAACCTCTCCCTGTTTATGAAACGGAAACCAGTCAATGATATTTTGTCTGATATGAGACATATGGTATAACACCGACCAATCCCTGCTGTCTGCAATTACCTGATTTAATTCCTCTTCTTCATAACGGCTTGCAATTTCCAGAAGCATATCTTCAATTTTGCCGTCGCTGTACAAATCTTCACCCGGATAATATTTATAATCCAGACGAACTTTTCCCACCTGTTCCTGCATTGTCAATCCTTTCCCCTTCCCGTATCGGATGTATCGTTATTCGAAGCACACATCCAGAGCATAAAGCCTGGATCTTCCACGCTCTAATTCAATAACGCAACTTTTGAATTCGCATCATAGAAACCAACTGTGTTCTTGGTCGATACGATTGTCAGATTGCATACCTCATACAGCCTGTGATGTACAACAAAATCTACCTGGTCATATCCCGTGCATCCAAGGGAAAGCATATATTCCCCGCCCTGCATATCCATACGCTGGGTAAATGCAATTTCCTGATACTCTCCCGGTCCTTTACTCTGTACATTTACTTTTTCAAATAAGCTGTTGGTTCCGGTAATATCTGTCCCTTTCAGATCGGTAATGGTAAATGCATAAATCGGATCATGAATCTTATCATGAAATTTCACACGCATCTGAATCGTGCACAAACTTCCTTTTTCAATGGTGTTGCTGGACATTCCTTTTTCATCTAATATATTAAATCCGATTATTTCGGCCTTCTTATCCCCATATTCATTAATATGCGGATTCACATCAAAGGACGGATTCCATTCTTCCTGATTCTCTATATCCGCTGCTAAAACAGGTTTTTTCTCCGGCACAACTTCCGTCAGCTTCCCTTGTGCATCCAGATCCAGTTGGTTTACCAGAACCTTCTTATACATGTCCACCATCTGTTTTGGCACGCCTTCTGCAAGCTTCTTGCCTTTGTTTAAAAGAATAACCCGGTCACAGTATTTGCTGATGCTGCTCAGATCGTGGCTTACCAGAAGAATCGTCTTCCCCATCTTCTTGAAGTCTTCAAACTTACGATAACACTTCGTCTGGAAAAATACATCTCCAACGGAAAGCGCCTCATCTACAATCAAAATCTCAGGTTCTATATTAATCGCTACTGCAAATGCCAGACGGACAAACATACCGCTGGAATAGGTTTTAACCGGCTGATGAATAAATTCACCAATATCCGCAAACTCCAGGATATCATCCATCTTTTTTTCAATCTCTTCTCTTGTGAAACCGATCATGGTTCCATTCAGATATATATTTTCAATACCGGTGTATTCCATATTAAATCCGGCACCCAGCTCCAACAAAGCCGAAATTCTGCCGTTTACTGTCAGGTTTCCGCCGCTTGGATTTAACACACCTGTGATAATCTTTAAAATCGTAGACTTACCGGAGCCATTAGTTCCGATAATACCTATCGTCTCACCTTTTATTACATCAAAACTGACATGCTGCAGTGCATAATGGTCTCTGGAAAGGACTTTTTTCTTGCTAAGGCCCAGTGATTCCTTCAACCGGTCGGAAGGCTTGTCATACAACTTATATATTTTCGTAAGGTCTTCTACCTTAATCGCTATTTCATCCATTTATTCTACCTCTTCCTACAAAACATCTGCAAAATGTACCTTTAATTTTCTAAAAAGCTTGGCACCTATTAAGAATATTACTGCTGTAAAAACCCAGAAATAAAGTGTCTGCCAGGGATGATTCCAAAAGCCTACTTTATCAATTAAAGCTTCGCGGTAGCCAAACACAATATAATACATTGGATTCAGTTTAAAGATCACTGCCAGTATCCCTGTTATGCGCAAATCCTCAAAATTCCACATAATCGGTGTCATCCAGACTCCTACCTGTAAAACAATATTGATAATCTGGGTTAAATCCCTGAAAAAAATAACAATTGCACTGGTTACATAAGACAGTGCCAATACCATTACAAACATACAGAAAGTATAATAAATAATCTGCAGAGCATAAAGGGTTGGATAGTGTCCCGACACCGTATACATAAAAAGAACCACTAAAATAAAGAACAAATGTACAAACAATGCAGATATTACTTTTACAACGGGAAGAATACTAATCTTAAAAACTACTTTCTTAACCAGATAGCTGTACTCAATAAATGCATTCGTCCCATTGTTTAGTCCGTCCGAAAAGAAAAACCATGGCACCAGACCAGCAACCAGCCATAAAACAAATGGCACGTCCCGCACCGGTCCGGATCTTAATTTGGAAAATACAAACGCATATACAAGAACTGTTACAATGGGCTGGACAAATGCCCAGATAATCCCAAGATAAGATCCTGCATATTTCGTTTTAAAATCATTTTTTGCCAGCTGCATTACCAGTTTACGATTCTGGTAAAGCTCCGCCGGCAGGGAAAATATTCTACTTAACATTTAACTACCTCTATTATTTCTTCAGTGTCGCAATGCCGCCCCACTTCTGATCTTTGTCAGAAATAATGAGCTGCATATCAGCAGGAATCGGCCATTCAACCCCAATTTCAGGATCGTTCCATGCCAGTCCGCCTTCATCATTCGGATGATAAAAATCCGTACATTTATAAGCAAACTCTGCAGTGTCAGACAATACAACAAAGCCATGTGCAAAATTCTTCGGTATAAAAAACTGCTTTCTATTTTCTGCCGAAAGCACTACACCAAACCATTTTCCATAAGTTTTAGATCCTTCCCTTAAGTCCACGGCAACATCAAATACTTCGCCGGAAACAACACGAACTAATTTGTCCTGAGGAAAATTAATCTGAAAATGTAAACCACGCAGTACACCTTTTTTAGACATTGACTGATTGTCCTGAACAAATTGCATGTCAATCCCTGCTTCTTTATAGTCATTATAATTGTATGTCTCCATAAAATAACCACGTTCATCGCCAAAAACTGCAGGTGTAATCACTTTTAAACCTTCTATATCACATGTCTCTACTGTAATCTTACCCATTTTTTTACCCATTTTATATTGCAGGCAAGCCTGCAATACTGCCACAATAATACACTGAAAGAATTACATCGTGGCTTCCTTTCTGTATCATAATTTTCTTTCAGCCTTTACCTCTTTCAACTACATAAAAATCTTAATTTAAAAATATATGGACTGCCGGGAATTTTACAGACCGTTTGCAATCTCCATAAGATACTGGCCATATTCCGTCTTAAGAAGCGGCTGAGCGAGTTCAATCAACTGCTCTTTGTTTATAAATCCTCTGCGGTAAGCAATTTCCTCAATGCAGGAAATATAAAGGCCTTGACGTTTCTGGAATGCCGCAACGAAATCTGCTGCATCTAACAGTGAATCATGGTTACCGGTATCCAGCCACGCAAATCCTCTCCCAAGGGTCTCTACATGAAGGGTACCTCTCCTTAAATATTCATTGTTGACACTGGTGATTTCTATTTCCCCTCTGGCTGACGGTTTTACGTTTTTCGCAATTTCCACTACATCATTGTCATAAAAATACAATCCGGGAACTGCATAGTTCGACTTTGGATGTTCCGGTTTTTCTTCAATAGATAAAGCTTTCCCATCTTCATCAAATTCTACCACACCATATTCTCTTGGATCTCTGACATAGTATCCGAAAATAGTAGCACCTTTTTCTCTTGATGCTACATCTCTTAAAATTTTAGAGAAACTCTGACCATAAAATATATTATCTCCCAAAATCAGCGCAACACTATCTTTTCCGATAAATTCTTCACCAACAATAAAAGCATCTGCCAATCCTCTGGGCTCCGTCTGTACAGCATAGGACATCTGGAGTCCCAATTGTGAACCATCTCCCAGCAAATCTTCGAAAACCGTAATATCCCTTGGTGTAGATATGATTAAAATTTCTTTGATTCCGGCCAGCATCAAAATGGACAACGGATAGTAAATCATCGGTTTATCATAAACCGGCATAATCTGTTTTGAAATTGACTTTGTAAGCGGGTACAATCTTGTTCCGGAACCGCCTGCTAATATAATACCCTTCATTCTATAATCCTCCTATTTAACGCAAACGAGCAGTGCCTTGGTACGGGCACTGCTATATGCTTTCTTATTTGTACATTTCTTGGTAATATTTCTGATAATCACCACTGGTCACATTTTTCATCCAATCTTCATTTTCAAAGAACCATTTGATTGTCAGCTTAATGCCATCTTCAAATTTCGTCTCCGGATACCAGCCGATTTCAGCTTTAATTTTATCCGGTGCGATTGCATATCGTCTGTCATGTCCTTTACGGTCTTCCACGTAAGTAATCAGATTTTCACTGACTAATTCTTTTCTTGGATCCCCTTCGGGCAGCATTTCCTGCAGCGTGTTCAGGATAATATGAATAATCTCTATATTCTGTTTTTCGTTGTGTCCGCCTATATTATAGGTTTCAAAAAGTCTTCCCTGTTCCTGAACCATATCGATTCCCTTTGCATGGTCTTCTACATATAACCAGTCTCTTACGTTCTTGCCGTCACCATACACAGGAAGTTTCTTGCCCTGCAGGGCATTGTTGATAATCAGCGGAATGAGTTTTTCCGGGAACTGGTAAGGTCCATAGTTATTACTGCAGTTCGTAATATTTGCCGGGAACTTATAAGTATCCATATAAGATTTTACAAGCATATCGGAAGAAGCTTTACTTGCGGAATATGGGCTGTGCGGATCATAAGGAGTTGTCTCATAGAAGAACTCATCCTCTTTTTCCAAGGAGCCGTATACCTCATCCGTAGATACATGCAGGAATTTTTTGCCTTCCTTAAAAGTTCCGTCCGGGAGCTCCCAGGCTGCCTTCGCCGCATTTAACATCACCAGAGTTCCTAACACATTTGTTTTAACAAATACTTCCGGGTTCTTAATACTTCTGTCTACATGGCTCTCCGCCGCAAAATGAACCACACGGTCAATATCATTTTCTGCAAAAATCTTCATAATGGCATCACTGTCACAGATATCAGCCTTTACAAAGGTATAATTATCACGGTTTTCTACACTTCTTAAATTCTCAAGATTTCCTGCATAGGTCAGACAGTCCACATTGATGATACGAATTTCGCTGTCATATTTCTTAAACATATAATGAATATAATTAGAGCCTATAAAGCCTGCCCCTCCTGTTACCAGATATGTTCTCACTTTTTATTCCTCCAAATTTTGTTTATAAAGCGCCAAAATGCGCTGTTTTGAATTGCGCTACGGGTATTATATCAAATATTGCAGGTTACAGCAAGGAATATTTGTTTTCGGCAATTTTTCACACAGTCTGCCATTATCTATCCCATTTCTGTTTTCCGTTTTTGATAAGATTCTCATACTTTTGATAAGAAGTTTCCCAGGATTCATAGATCTTATCACCGCGTTTATCTTTTATATCATAATGTTCTAAAAGATATTCTGCCAAGTATCTTGTATACTTTTCACTACCGTAAATATTTACATGCTCCTTATTATAAAAATCCATAGAAAAATCAATACCTACTTCGTCATATATCTGATTAAAGTCTATATACGGATAGCCATATTGCGAAACCAGATCCATCGTATAATTAAACTCTTCTCGTGCTTTTTGCTCCAAATTAAAAGGTGATGCTACAAATAATATCTTGAGCTTGTTTTCATTACAATATTCCAACAGATCTCTCAAAACAAGCTCTACTTTTTCCTGGATAGGAGTGCGAATCTGGGTAGGCTCTGAAATGAATTCCATTGGTTTACGCATATAAGACGCTTTTTTTCCAATCCAAGTGCCTTTCAGATCACTATATTTTTTAACAAAATCATACTTCTCTAAATTTACCCACCTGGAATGAAACTTGATGAGCGGAATATAAAACTCCATACTTTTACCTAAACCATATCCTCTAAAATCCATAATTTCCTTAGTAGTTTTAATCCGGTTAAAAGATGGTTTCATAAATCCCACGGCCTGATGCAGTGTTGAGTCTGTTATTTGATCAACTTCTTTTCTTACGCTTCTGATTTCAATTATAAAAACTTTCGGATTCTGTGTTTTCAAAACTTCCCTGATACACCCTTTAATAGCCGCAACTGGCTGTGAATTTGTAGTTAAAGGATACACCGCCATACCATAATCATGATAAGCCAAAGGCCCATTCCAGTATCGATCCGTCCCACTGGATCCTATATAGACAGCATCCAGACTATTCTTCTCCTCCTCATAAAATGTATTAAATCGTTCAGCACTATCTGAATTTTTTTTCTTTAACACAGAAGCTAACCCCAAAAAAACACAAATGGCAACTATGCAAAAGATAAAAGATCTAATAAACTGCTTCTTTGTCATTCTTTCTTCCTCTTTATATTATAAATAAAAATGCCTGCTAAAAAAACCACTCCCATTAACGTACATAGGAGCCCTGCCTTAAGCCCTGGTGTAAAGTATTTTAATTCCACTAAGTGATTCCCCTTATTCAGCACAATGCCGCTATACATTGTATTTGTACGCAATATCTCTGCTTTCTTGCCATCCACATAAGCTGTCCAGCCTTTTGAATATGGTATCGTCAGACAAAGGAGCTTTGAGGAATCCAGGTCAATGGTACCAGAAATTTTATTTGCGGCAAATTCTGTATTTTCCAGATGGTCTGCTTTCAGATCTTCTACCTGGGCAGGGTAATTTTCCATTGACTGGCTGATTACTTTCATATCTTTAAATGAATATTTGCCTTTTCCAATTAATTTTATTTTAATTTTATTTAAAGGTTTACTACTGTACATTAGATTGATCGCGTAATCTTTTTTCCCTTCATATAGGTGGCTTTCAGGTGTAATAACTTTCATATTTTTTTTAACATCTCCAGCAGTCACTTCTACCAGTGCTTTTCGTGCTTGAGATCCAGAATCTTTTTTTGCCTTATAAGCTAGACTATCAAACAGAAGATAGGTTTCTGCATCTTTTTTTCCGTTAAATATAAGCGTAACTGTTCCAGCTCCTTTAGTTACATGAAATACACCATTCTTTAATTCTACCCCTTTACCACACTTAATAGTATAAGATAAATCAGAAGATGTAATATTCGGTTCTATCTCCTTCATATCATCAACTTTTTCATTGATCACTGCAGCCTGCAGCATAGCTTCCTGCTTTTCAATCGGTGTCAATTTATTATATTTATCTGATGATAGATAATTGGAATATGTATATCCAAATGGTAATGCATATTGATTTTCATAAATCTGAACCGGCAAATCTATCTCTTTATCAGAATATGGCTGATATCCATAAAAAGGATTATATGCTAAATTATTTTGTGCAACCTGATATTTCACATTGGCAAGCGTACTCAAACTCAATCGATTATCCAGCCCTTTATAACAAAAGCTGAGATAAATTCTATTGGCTGTCTCATCAAAAAACTTAGAAATATAATTATTTGACAGGCTAAAATAAAAACTCAGCCCATTTACATCGTTTAAAACTGCTGTATTATGAGGCGTTGCATACTGAGCTTTACTATAAGTTTCAAATCTGCTAAATTCTGTATCCCCCACCCGACTTATTGCGGTAGCCGAAGTACTCATCATTTTTTTATAGGCAGTTCCACTGTCAACAAAATCGTATATATATCCAGCTGCTTTTCCATATCTATTATCAGCCTGAATGAAAATACCTGCCGCCATTACTCCAAATACTATAACATAGCTAATACTCTTTTTTAATGTATCACTCTTGTGAAGATATTTTCTGATTATTGAACAGGTACCAAAAACTATCACAGCTGCTAATAAAATATACCACGCTGTCAGAAACCTGCCATCCGGATTCTTTTTAAAAATATAATAAGATATCAAATAAACAAAAGTCAATCCCAATATGGTTACCAACTGTTTTTTTGTTATTTTCATTAATTCAGGCAGCATAGTAACTAGTATAAACGAGAGTAAAAATGCATACCCCCATTCCCAACGATTACTTGAATAGGAAAAACCATTCATTACATGACCTGCAAAAGGAATAAGCAGCATGAGTGTCAATATCACAAACCCTAATTTCAAATCTCTGTTTTGTTTCCTTTTCATAAATAATAAAACTATTGCCGGTAATACAACAGCCGAACATCCAACTATAGTCCAACTACCAACCAAATCACCTGTAATGAGACTAGTTGACAGTTTCTGATAGTAAAAATTCTTATAAAACAAATTAATATTATTGCTTAAACTGATACGATCACCCGAAATTAATGCAAGTGCACTTGGGATAAACAATACACCAGCCAAAAGTACCCCAACCACATAGAAACCACAAAAATTCCTTAAACAAATGCAGAATTTCTGCATTCTGTGTTGTTGATACATAGAAAAAAACCTGATCAATGCATATATAAAACATAAAATAGACAGCATATAGAAAAAATAAAAGTTGCTGGCCGCAGAAATAAAAATCATTCCTATAAATAAGTATGGTTTTTTGCTTTTAAAGATTTTTTCTATTCCTATCAGTAATAGCGGAAAATAAATCATAGGATTTATAAAAAAAGGATGTCTGGCTGATGCAAATAATGCATACGCACAAAATACATACGTTAATGTCCCGCACAAAGTTGTAAAACAACCTTTTTTCATATATCTACAGTACATTGAAAAACTAATTCCTGCCAGGTATAGACGCAGTAATACTAAAAAGCTATATAAGTATTCTGTTTTTGAAGCCGGAACAAATGCAGATAATAGGTTCAGCGGATCTCCTATAACATAATAGTTAAATGTAGTTAATATATCGCCACCATACCCAATGCTAAAATCCCATAAAGGAAGTGTCAGATTACCATTTGTAAATAATTCTTTAATAATTCCTCGTAAATATTTACCATAATATGTCAGCGCAATATAATGCTGACCCAATCCATCTCCATTCCATATTAAAGCCTTATTTAATGTCAAAAATGGCCAGTAGCAAATAATTGCGAATACAATAAAAGCTGTTGTATATATTCCATAATATTTTCCCATGCTTTGGTGTTTTACACAAAAATTCATTCTTTTTTCGTTCGTACATGTTTGTTTCATATTTTTCCTTTCCCACACAAAGTACTAAATTCCCTCTTTAGATTTTTAATCATACAAAGTATTAAAATATAGGTATTGTCTATCTTTCACA
The DNA here is from genome assembly GCF_000686105.1 of Robinsoniella sp. KNHs210. NCBI lineage: Bacteria > Bacillati > Bacillota > Clostridia > Lachnospirales > Lachnospiraceae > Robinsoniella > Robinsoniella sp. KNHs210. The sequence goes on along the minus strand of NZ_JMLZ01000002.1, from coordinate 5,466,928 downwards.
ATTCTATCAAATTCCAACCCTACATGCAACCTTAAAAATTCTTAAAATTACTTAAAACGCTATGACAATATCCCATATATCAGGAATAACTGCCATAGCGTCTTTTATAGTTTGCCATCAGCTTTTACTTTAGCCCAACCATTTTCATAATAATCCTCATACAATTCATAAGCTTCATCCCAACTCTTATACTCGTCTAGTCCTCTCTTGTCTTTAAAATCACAATTTTCGGCTATATAATTACCCAAATATTCTGTGACTTTTCGTGCTCCTTTTGAATTTAAATGCATAGAATTGTAGTAATCTGAATCAAACTCCATTCCCAATTCATTATACAACTTTTCATCATTAAAATTCAGAACATCCTGTCCATATGTACGTGCCATTTCAAACGCTGCATTTATCTGCCCCTGGGCATTGATACTCATGGGCGCCGGCATTAACATAAACAAGAAATGAAGATCATTTTTTTTACCATATTCTAAAATCTCTGTCATTATATCTTTTTGCAATTGATTTAACTCACCAACTTTATCTGATACAACTGGTCTTTTTATTTTCCGTATACCAAATGCAGCTTCTTCATAAACACCCTTCATTTTAGTTTCGGGCACTATAAAATCTTCCTGTGCTAACTCATTCCATCTTGAGTGATATTTTATAAAAGGAATATAAAAAGATAATTTATCATCTAAAAACGATTTATCTTTATTATATTTTTGTGCATAATCAAACGACTTATTTAACACATCAATTTTATTTTTAGAAAATCTCATATTATCTGTTAAGCGCCTGATCTTAAATTCCTGTAACTCCAACTTGGATGTTCTCAAACCTCTGAGATCTATAATGAAATATTTCACATCCTGCTTTTTACGAATTTCTTCAATTACATTTGTAACAAATGGTAAAGGGAGGCTATCCGTTGACATTGCATACAACGCTAAACCATGTTCATGCCAGGCAAGAGGAGCTGCCCACCCCCTATCTACAACACTACTCCCTAACAAAACCCCATCCCATGTATTCTCGGGCTCTTCCTCATAAAAAGCTCTATATCTGGAATTCGTGCCAACAGTAGCTGGCTGTACCACTACACTGTTTATTTTCCAGAGCACAAAGCTTAATATGATAAGAAACCCTGCTACTTTAAAAATTTGTTTTTTTCTCATAGCCTAAGTTTTCTCCTTCTAGAACTGTTGATAAATAAATTCTGTAGCGGAATATCCAGGTCCGTAAATTCCCACAACTAATAATAGCACAATTGCACCTAGATAAATCAACCATCTAAAATAGAGATTCTGTTTTGCCAACGTTTCTCTGATGCGTACACCTCGTTCCTGTAAGATTCCAACAACCAGCATTACAACAACCATAAAAATTATTACAAGAATATTATAGATATCCAATCCCAAATTCAACAGCGAACCATCAAACAACACCCATGGATTAAATTTCGAAAATGTTCTTTTCATCATATCTATAGCTACTAAAAATGAAAGCCCTCTGGAAAAGAAGCGCCCTAAACTGCACAATATAAATGTTCGAACCATCTGAAAAAACATCCAACTAAATGATTCTGTATTTACCTTAAACTTTTGAGCCACTTTTATATATATTGGCTCGAGTAGAATACTGGATACGATAATAATTCCATTCCACAAACCATAACCAATGTATTTCCAGCTGGAGCCATGCCAAACACCAACCAGTAAAAATACAATAAACATTGATAAAAATGTCGGAAGTTTCTTACCAATATAATTACCAAGAATCTTTCTAGTCTTTTTTCCCAATTTAGAAAATTGTTTTGATAAAGATAAAGGATAGAAAATATAATCTTTCATCCACGATCCTAAAGTAATATGCCACCTACGCCAGAACTCAGAAATAGATCGAGCAAAATATGGACGCTCAAAATTAAGAACCAGATCAATTCCTAAAATCTGGGATACACCTCTTGCTATATCCATTCCTCCCGAAAAATCTGCATATACTTGAAAACCATATCCTGCTCCTGCGATAAAAAGCATAATCCCCTCATAAGACTGATAATTGTTAAAAATCTGATCTACAATAATTGCAAGTCTATCAGCAATAACCAATTTCTTAATAAACCCCCACAAGATTAGCTGAATTCCTTGTGTAACACGGTTATAATCAAAATGATGCTGTTCATATAGCTGATGAGCTAATTGATCGTATCGCGCAATTGGTCCTTGAACAATCTGGGGGAAAAAAGACATAAATAAAGCAAATTTAGCTATATTAGAATCAGGCTCGTATTTGCCACGATATACGTCAACTACATATCCTACCGATTGTAAAGTGTAAAAAGATATACCTAATGGCAGTAATAAATTTAAAAGAGGAATTTGTGCCTTTGTAGTAAATATACCTATTACAGCATTTATATTATCCGCCATAAAGTTAAAGTACTTCAAGAAAATCAATATTCCAAAATTAATCAAAATAGCATACAATAATATTTTTCTTTTTCTAGATACCTGCCTATTTTTATAGGCTTTTTTTTCTTCTCTGGTAAGATTCTTTTTCTCAGCATCCAAAAAAACAGACGTCTGCTCATTTACCCTGCCCAGCCATCGACCTGTATAATATGTAACTAATGTAGTTAAAAGCAAAAATATTATCAGTTTAATTCCCGAAAAAGCATAAAAAATGTAGCTTGCCACTAATAAGACAAGCCATTGCATTTTTTTAGGAACCAAGAAGTATACTATGCACACTAATAAGATAAAAATTAAAAATGAGCCAGATACAAAAGCCATGATTTATTCCTCTTCCTGTAGTTTTTTTACGAGCTGAAGCATCGCTTCCACTGAATTGAAGTTTTCAGGCTGCAAATGTTCAACATTAATTTCTATATCAAATGCATCATTTAATTCTCCAACTAAAGAAACAATATCAAATGAATCCAATATGCCATCATCAATTAATTTCGTTTCTGTTTCAAATTCCACATCCGGTCTTAATTCTTCTAAAATCTCCATTAATTCATCTTTCATTATAAATCTCCTTTTCTTCATTCATCTTATATATAAATTGTTTTGAAACCATACCATCTTCTTTATAGCCGCATTTTCTATAAAGATTAATTGCTGGAGTATTCTCAACATCCACCCAAAGATTACATACTTTTGCGCCTTTCTCAAACGCTGTATCGATAGCGTACGTAAATAATGATTTCCCTAAACCTTTTCTTTTAAATGTCTCAGATACTGCTAAATGTTGAAGGAGGCACGTTGCCCCATTAAATAAAAACTGTATCGCAGCACATAACTCACCTGTATCAGATGTAATGCAAAAAACTTCACCACGCGTTATCTTAGCGATTAGCTCCATTTTGTCCGGTAACGGTGTACTTCGTTCATCTAAACCCGTTTTCCATAACTCTAATATATCGTTAGCCAGATTTAAATCTCCCATTTGAAAAGTAAATTTCTCCTCAGACAAATTAATTCCCCTATAATTTTCATTTAAATCTGCCTTTCTTAATGCCATCCTCTGATATAAATGATAATCCATGTATCCAACAGTTCTCCATTTATTTAGTAATTCTTGCAAATTAGCTGGTTTTCTCTCGTTTCTATACACGAAGTCTAGGATACATATCTTTTCATGTATAATATTTTCAGGCAAAGCGCTTTTTTCTAAAAAAAAGTATAATCTGATATACTCCTCTTCCTTCACAAAAAAATATAGTCCACCAACACTTTCAGCATAACTTAATTTTTCTTTCCCAATATATTCATCAATTTCTTTAGCCAAAAAAAAACAATTAGTATCAGATTTTCCGTACCGCCTTTGAAATTCTTTTATCAAATGACTATATTGACAAAAACTCTCAACTTTCACCATTTGTAAGAAACCTTCCTTTCAAAAACGTCCTGTCTATCTTACCATTCTTATTCAATGGGAGAACTTCTAAATATACTAATTTATTCGGAAACATATATTTAGGAAGACTTTTACCCATACTTTTTAGAATTTCCTTGTCACATTGTTCTTTCGCTTGATAGAACATCACGATTTTTTCTTTTTGGTCATCATAGATGCAACATGCTGCCCCTATGATTGGCAGTGCATTTGCTATAACTTCAATTTCACCAAGCTCAATACGGTGTCCCATATGTTTGATCTGATAATCTTTGCGTGATACAAACATCAGATTTCCATCTTCTGCATAATATCCCAGATCCCCTGTTCTATAAATCAGCTCGGGATACATATTATTCAAAGGATTTTGACAAAAAACCTCTTTCGTTTTTTCAGGATTATTATAATAGCCTAATGCCAATGAACTTCCCCTGACGCATATCTCTCCGGTGGCCCCTGCATTTACGCTCTTATTATTTTCATCTAAAAGTAAAATATCAGTATTTTCAAAAGTAACACCTATTGGCAATTGCTCCTCATCCAAAAAAGATCTGGATACTTTATAGTATGTACAATTACATGTGATTTCAGTAGGACCGTATAAGTTAACATATTGTACATCCGGTAAATAATTACGCCAATAATTTAATACTTTGTTTGGCATAACTTCTCCCGAAAACATAATAGTATGTAAGTATTGCGGTAACTCTTTCTCTAAAGCTTTTAAATTTTCTACAATTCTTAATGCTGATGCTGCCCAAATCACTGTGTTTATTTTCTTCTCATTTAAATACGCTATTAGTTTCCCGGGAAACGAAAACATTACTTTAGGTATAATATGCATTGTTGCACCATTTTTAATTGTCGAATAAATATCCTTAACCGAAACATCAAAGTCAAACGGTGCCTGATTACCAAATACATTTTTATGGGAAAACTCAAATTCTTTCGCAAAGTTATCCGTAAGATCTATTACAGAATGATGCCCTACAAGAACACCTTTAGGCACTCCGGTTGAGCCGGATGTAAAAATTGCATACAATGGATCAGAATCCAGATATCCTGAGTAGATATCATCCAATTTTTGTTTATCAATTTCGAATTCCTCTAACGTTTGCAGTGCCGTGATGCTTTTTTCAAATCCACATTTAGTTAAAACCTTATTAAGCTTTTGTGGTGAGATTATCACTTCCGGATCTAATGTATTGATAATTAATTCGATTCGTTTTGCAGGCATCTGACTGTCAACCGGAACATAAAAATTACCACTGTAAACAACTGCCATAAAAGAAACGATGCTGTCTATATTCCTGTCAATCATCACAACAACCGGCTTATGTCTCTTATTTTTCATTAAAGCAGTAAGACCGCAGCCAGCCCTTTTAGCCCTATAACCAAATTCTTGATAGGTTATACTTTCTTTGTCATCTGAAAAAGCTATTTTATCCGGATAGTTCACTATAGACTTTTCCAGATACTCCAAAATATTTCTCTGCATATTTATCCCTCTTCACACCTAAATTTTAGCTACTTTATTTGATATTTCTACTGCTCTGACCAGCCAATATTATAAAAGTTATTATACACTTCCCATGCCTGATCCCAACTGGCATATTCTTCTCTTCCCCGCTTATCTGCAAAATCATAATTTTGATCTATATAATTTCCTAAATACTCTGATATTTTTCTGGCTCCTTTTGCATTTACATGAGCCGGGTCGTAAAAATCTGTAGAAAAATCAACTCCTACCTCCTGATACATTGCTTCTTGATTAAAATTAATTCCACGATAACCATTTTCATTAATAATTTGAAAAGCCTGATTTATCTCTTTTTGTTCCTTCTTACTCATTTCACCTGGCAGCATAGTAAACAATAGTTCAACATTGTGTTCTTTCCCAAAACGTATCACATCTTCCAGAAGTTTAATCTGATCATCAGATAAACCGCCTGCCTTCGTTGTAGTTTCAGGTTTTGCCTGCACAACCGTCTTAAACGCTGATCCCTCATATACACCTTTCATCTCAGATGTTGGTTTCACAAAGTTTGTTTCCTGCAGTCCATTCCAGTTCATATGATATTTTATAAATGGTATATAATAAGATAATTTATTATCAAGCATCTGGTCTTTGTCTTTTGCAATATCCTTATCTTCTATATATCGAAATACTTTATTCAATGCTGCAGTGCGGGTCCTGGAATATACCATATTATCTGTTAATCTCCTAACCTTCACTTCTGAAACTCCCGTTTTACTTTCTCTCAAACCTCTCAAATCAATGATAAACATAGGTACATTTTGCTTTTTTAAAACCTCTTCCATTAGATCTGTTGTCATGAGAAACAGCTGACTGTCAGTAGCCATAGAGTATATAGCTAAACCATGTTCATGCCATACTACCGGAGGCGCCCAAGCCCTGCTTACAACGCTGCTTCCCAGGAATGCAGCGTCCCACGTATTTTCTTTTTCCTTTTTATAGAAATCATGGAATCGGGACGACATTCCACTTCCCTCAGGGCTGACAAAAATATAACTCAACCATAAAAACAGCATTATGGTACAAAGTACAAATAAAATTGCTCTGATTCCCTGTTTCTTACTCATCAATCCACCTTCTTAAACATAACACTAAAACAATTATTGCTAAGATAACACATTTTTAACATTTTTGCAATATTTCTTTATGATTTTCTTAATCTTTTTTAATTTTTTTTCGTTTCCTGCCCCTAAAAATTCTACGCTTTCTTCTTTTAATTGTCAATATTATATAACCCGTCAGTAATATAACGATGACAATCACCACAATTATGCATAGTGGTATAAAATCAGCAACATAGATGACATGGATGGAATGATTGCCCTGTATATTCTGAAATTCGTAACTGGTCTTATTTTGATCTTTGCTGATAAATTTACCATCAACTAAAATTCCCAGCAAAAAGGCGCTATCTTTATCAGCTTCGTACGATATCTTATATTTTTCTCCCCGGTAAATTTTCTTAGTACCTTCACTGATTTTTCCGCCATGGATCTTTGTTGTAATTTCATAGGTAGGAACCTCCTTGAATATAACATCGACAGCATGTTCTCCTTGTACGTTATTCAAGATATATTCCGTTTCATCCCCTTCAACTGTGACTGGATTTCCATCCAGCAAAACAGCGTCTAATTCATAATGCAGATCTGGTTTAAAAGTAATTTTAAAATTGTTGCCTCGATATACTGATTTAGACTTACTAACTGTTCCATTTTCAGCAGAAGTCACTATTTTATATTTTGGAATCTTCTTATATTTTATTGAAATTTTATGGTCTTTATCTACATTAGAAAACGTGTATTCCGATGGATACTTTGTTACATCAATTTCTTCACCATCTATAGTGATACTCTCCAGTTCATAATGCTTATCGGGGTTATATGTAATCTTACATTCTCCTTGTGGATCAACTTCTATATTGCTTCCATTAACGGTACCATTTACCACCTCAGTCTGGATATTGTAAACAATCGGTACGGTAACAGAATAAAACCTTATACGACGGGGCGATGTAACACCAGTACTGATGATAAACTTTCCCGGTTCAATCTGGCATATTCCTTCTGCTTCCCTTTTTTCTTCATAATCGGCAAAATTCAGATAATAACGACCTACTCTTTTCTTTTCAGAAATGGAGTAAATCTGTATGTAATTATCTACTCCCGAACTTAAGCCATATGATATACTTATAATATAATCTCCATAAACACAAAAGTCCTGAAACGTAGTTCCTTTTACTCTCTTAACACCATCTATGATATATAAGATATTAAAATCAGCATCCGTAACCGCAAATGAATAACCTCCAGACCTGCCCATTTGCAGTACATATTGATTTGTTTGACTATTGTAATCTACACCGGAAAAGAAAACATCCATATCAGTTACCTTAATGGTTCTTTTATATTCCAGAGTATCTGCATCTGCTATCATCAAGCTGCCCCTGTTATCCGGATTACTAGGTCCGCCAGTCGCTATTATCAATTCATTTGTATTAGGGTTAAAAGTCATTCCATTTCCATGTTCATAGTCCGTTTCACGAACGTGTCTCGCATAGCTGAACTGCGGTACGGTATACCCATCTTCATCTTTATCTGTTTTATAAAATGCAATCAGCGTATCCGGTTCTCCCTGAACCCCATTTTCTAAACAAACCAGGTATTTATCTGTAGCACACATCGCCTGTGTCCAACCATTTTCATCAATTACAGATGCTTCATGATCATATGCCCATTTTACATCTTTAAAAACACTCGGACTTTTTAAAGTTTCTGCAAAAACGTGTTTCATTGGAAACAACAAAAAAACTACAAATGCTATACTCAGCATCATTCCCAATATCATCAGGTTTTTGTTCCTTATAATCATCTTATCCCCTTTATTAATTGTACTAAAACCTCTACTTTTCTGTTGTATTTTCATTTCCACCCACTTTTTTAGATATCAAATACCGTGGACGGCCCTTTACTTCCTCATAAATTTTAGATATATAATATCCGATAATTCCCAAACTCATCATAATAATACTCCCAATTAGCAATATTAAAAGTATTACTGTTGTAAATCCTTCTACTGCATGTCCAGAAAAATATTTACACAAAGATTGTATCCCCAGAACAATCCCCATAACAAACACAAATACACCAGCTACAGTAACAAATTGCATTGGTGCTGTAGAAAAAGAAACAATATTTGTAATAGCATACTTAACAAGTGACCAGGTTGACCACTTGGATTCTCCATCTGTTCGTTCCTGCACATCAAATTCAACAGTAGTTCCCTTAAATCCTACCCAGGATGATAATGCTCTAAAAAAAGCATTTTTCTCCGGCATATTCAGCAACGCATTAACAGCTTTACGATCCATCAGCTTGTAATCAGATGCTCTGGACATATCTATTTTTACAGCTTTGGACATAATTTTATAGAACATCCCCGCACTTGCCTTATGGATAACACTTTCTTTTCCCCTGCTTTTCTTAATACCTTCAACGATCTCATACCCTTCTTCCCATAACCGATACATGTCAATCAGCGTCTCTGGCGGATGTTGTAAATCACAATCCATTACGACGCAGCAATCACCATTTGCATTGGCTAATCCTGCGAAAACAGCTGATTCCTTTCCAAAATTTCTGGAAAAATGTACCCCGATTATATTTTTCTTTATCTGGCAGACTTTTTCAATCTGAGTCCATGTATCATCTTTTGAACCATCATTTACAAAGATAATTTCATAACATATATTTTCTTGCTCTAATACTTTACCTATTGCCTCCGCCGCCTTTGGAACCATACGCTCCTCATTGTACGCCGGAATAACTATGGATAACAACGACATATCTTTTATTTCCTTTCATTATATAAATAGCATTTGGATTAATATTACACCAAAAAATTCTCATCGTCAAAGAATTTTGCATTAATTTTTCTTAAGTTACCATTTATCATGTTCATTTAACCTGATCTATGATATACTATTTTTATTATGAAAAAAACAATATCAAGGAGAAGAATTATGAAAGACACAACACTGGTAATCATGGCTGCCGGTATCGGCAGCCGATTTGGAGGTGGAATCAAACAACTGGAACCTGTTGGACCAGCCGGAGAGATCATCATGGATTACTCCATACACGATGCACTGGAAGCCGGATTTAATAAAATCGTATTTATTATCCGCAAAGATCTGGAGAAAGACTTTAAGGAAATCATTGGAAAGCGTATCGAAAAAATTGCAGACGTGTCCTATGCATTTCAGGAATTAGACGACCTTCCGGAAGGATTTCACAAACCTGAAGACCGGACGAAACCCTGGGGTACCGGACAGGCAATCCTCTGCTGCAAAGGCCTGCTGAATGAACCATTTATCGTAATCAATGCAGACGACTATTATGGTAAAGAAGCATTTGTAAAAATTCATGACTATCTTGTAAACTGGTCTCCTGTGGAAGGTAAATTTAATTTCTGCATGGGAGGTTTTATCCTAGGAAATACCTTGAGCGATAATGGTGGAGTAACCAGGGGGGTTTGTAATATTGATGAAAATTACCATCTTGTTGATGTAGACGAAACCTCTGATATTGTCAAAACAAAAGATGGCGCTGCTGTTCTTTTAGCAGATGGCAGCATGAAACCTATAGATGCAAAAAGTTATGTCTCTATGAATATGTGGGGCTTTACACCTGATTTACTGGATGAGCTGGAAACCGGGTTTGTAAAATTCCTTTCTGAAATCAAAGAAGGGGATCTAAAGAAAGAATATCTGCTACCCATCATTGTTGATAAACTGATTAAAGCCGGCAAAGCTCAGGTCACATTATTAGAGACAAATGATAAATGGTTTGGAGTTACATATAAAGAAGACAAGGCTACCGTAGTAGAATCTTTCAAGAAACTTATTGCTGACGGCGTGTATTCAAACCCTTTATTACCGTAAGTAACGAGCCAAATGGACGCCCTTACGGGCTTATTTAGTAATTACGGTGTGGATTAGAATCCCGCAGCAGTGGAACAAATTAATGCCCCGTTGCCTGAGGCGGGGTATTTGACTTAGGAGTGTTTAAATGAAAAAATCAAGATTAGCTTTATCTCTTATTTTGAGTATTTCACTTACCACCATTGCCCCGGCAGACGTTTTATTGGCTGCCGGCTCTCCAGATGGTTCTAATATTCAAAATCAAAAAGCTTCTGCTGTGCAGACAGCTGAAATCGAACCTGAAACATCAACAACAACCGACACAACAAAAAAATCAAATGTATTTAATACCTCTGAAACCGATATACCGATAGAAATTACAACTGAGTCACCGTCCATACTTACTGAGGCTCCAGAAACGGATCTGTCGGCTTCACCAGACTCTTCCATTCAGACCGAACCTCAGATAATTACTGAGGGGGAATCGGATATGGTAACAGAACCCCAAACGAAGGAAACCGGATCTTTAAAGAAAGAAATCAATCGTGCTGGTAACACGGAACCTGAAACAGAGGAAATTCCAGATCTGGATTACGTGCTGGGAAGACCTATGACCCAGGAGGAGTTGGATCAGCAGCATTCCATGGCTCCCCAACTGATAACGCTTCCTTCTTTTGGAATGCCTGTCTTAAATGCAAATGGAGGCACTGCTCCCCGCGCCAGGGCATCCTTTCCTTCTTATTACAGCAGCCGGGATCTGGGATTTGTAACGGGTGTACGAGACCAACGGCCATGGGATACCTGTTGGGCATTTTCTTCCCTCGCCTGCGGTGAAACATCCTTACTAAAAAAAAGGCTTGCTACATCATCCCTGGATCTTTCGGAACGACATTTGGCTTATTTTTTCTATAATACTCCTATTGATCCTCTTCAGCTTACATTAAAGGACATGAACCTTCCGATTACCACCAAAAACTATTTGGAAACAGGAGGAAACAATCTATTTACCATATTTACACTGGCAAAATGGGTAGGTGCCGCCGATGAATCAGTTGCACCTTACAGTAACGATCCAGTTAAGTTTCCCGGAGGCCTAGATTCCAAATTTGCTTATTCTGATACCGCACATTTACAAAATGCATATATCATCCCATCCGCTTCCATGAATGATATGAAATCACTGATTTTATCACAGGGAGCAATTGCGGCAAATTTGTACATTGACTCTAGCAACTATTATAACTATTATAACCCAAATACTGCTTCGTATTGCTATTTAGCAAATGGAACTATAAAAAGCCAAAATCATACAGTAGAAATTGTTGGCTGGGATGATAATTATAAAAGAACGAATTTTCTCTCAGGAAAGCAGCCGTCCCGCAATGGTGCATGGCTTGCAAAAAACAGCTGGGGAAGCAATTGGGGAAAAGATGGTTATTTCTGGATCTCTTATGAAGATGCTTTTATAAGCAGCGGAGATGGTGATGCAACGGGTGTTGCATTTGATTTTGAATCAGCTGATAACTATGATCACAATTATCAGTACGATGGATCCAGCGGTAATTCCTATAACATGTATCAGGGAAGTACGTCCATTGCCAATGTTTATACTGCCAAAGGAAATGCTACGGGCGCTGATGAGCTCTTAGAAGCCGTATCCTTTGCCCATTATACACCTGGAGTAAATTATTCTATCCAGATATATAAAAACCTCAAGGATTTAACCAATCCTACAAGCGGCACAAAAATGTTAGTAAAACCACAAAAAGGTATAAGCCAGTACGCGGGTTATCAAACAATTAAACTGAAACAACCCGTTACTTTGGCCAAGGGAGAAACCTTTGCTATAGTAATTAAATTAACACCTCCCAAAGATTCACCGCTGTATATATTTATGGATCGGACATATACCAATGGTTCCTGGATAAAATTCATTTCCACTTCCGCTAAATATCAAAGCTTTATTAAAAAGACTTCCGACAAAACCTGGCAGGATGCACACAGTATGACTGGTTCCAAAGGCGATACGGTACGTATCAAAGCTTTTACTTCTGATTTAAAAACCTTTTCTCCCAGAAAATTATCAATAAAAGCAAGTAAAACCTCTACTTATGTGGGCAGAAATATCAGCCTAAATGTTGCATTTTCCCCGAAGAAAAGCACAGTATCTTCTATCACCTGGAAGTCATCCAATTCAAAAGTAGTCAAAATTACTTCTTCCAGTGGTAAAAAAGCGACTGCTGCTGCCGTAGGCTATGGAAGCGCTACAATAACAGCTACTACAACAAACGGCCTGACTAAAGATATTACCATCAAAGTTACCAGACCCAGTTTTGAAAAAGTAACAGTCCGAGGTTATAGAAGCGTTAATTTGAGCTGGTATAAAGTATATGGGGCAAAAGGATATGCGATATACCGCAGTACAAGTAAAAATGGAACCTATAGTAAAATTGCTACCATTAAAAATGGCAGTACTACATCTTTTGTAGACAAGGGGCTGACAACAGGGCGTACTTATTACTATCAGCTCCGCTCTTATAAGAAATCCGGCGGTAAGTACGTTTACAGTAACCGATCATATATTAAATCTGCTATACCAGCTCCACAAGCTCCAAGATTAAATGAACTTTCCTTATCAGGCAGTTCTAAAGTCAATGTTTCCTGGAAATCAGTCTCCGGTGCAAGTGGCTACCAGGTCTACCGCAGTAATGCTAAAAATGGTGAATATAAACGGGTTCGAACTACTAGCGGCAAAAACAGTACTACTTATTATAATAGGCTGAGAGAAAATGGAACATATTATTATAAAGTGAGGGCTTACCGGGTTGTGAAGGGAAAGAAAGTTTACGGGGTTTATTCTGAGGTGAAGAGTGTTTCTAAATAATGATAAGTAGAAATCATAGGCATTCTATAGTAAAAATTATTAAGACCTTGGGTAAGAATAATGGGTTGGAGGATAAGATTAACATTTATCCTCCAACCCATTTACTTTGTAAGCGCAAAATAATTCCACGGATTGTTTTGTCCTAAAACCCAGTCCATAATTATAGTTAGAGAATGCAAGCATTTTACTTCATTTTTCTATTGATAGAAATGATAGATGCGAGCATTTTACTCTACTTACATTTATGGAGGATTGCTCATGAGAAGTACCAGAATACCAGCACACGAACAATATCGCTTAATTATGGAATGCCGCAGCAGTGGTCTCACTGATCACCAATGGTGTGTGGAACATGATATTAAACCAGGGACATTTTACAACTGGGTGAAAAGACTTCGCCAAAAAGGCTGCTCTGATCTTCCACCAGCTACCGGACGCAGCTGTAACGCTCCTGAAAAACAGGAAGTAGTAAAAGTCGATTTTAAAAATCAAGCTTCATGTAGCCAGAATGATCTTATGCTTGATACTTCATGCACCCGCGTATCAGTTCCAGATATACCATCCATGAATCTTTCGATAGGCAGATGCACTTTATCCATCCCCAATGGAGCCGATCCGCTTCTTCTCGCACAGGTATTCAACGTACTGAAGGAGTTTGAATGCTAGGGGATATCACAGCTGCCGATGAAATCTTTATTGTTACCGGCCGTACGGACATGAGAAAATCCATCGATGGTCTGTGTGCAATCGTGGAACAACAGCTGCATATGGATCCCAGACGGAGTGCACTTTATCTTTTCTGTGGCAAACGCTGTGATAGAATCAAAGCATTACTGTGGGAAACTGACGGTTTTGTACTTCTTTACAAAAGAATGGAAGTACAGGGCAGGTTCCGCTGGCCAAGAAATCAGCTTGAAGTAAGACAGCTTACCTGGCAGCAATTCGACTGGCTCATGTCTGGTCTTGAAATCGAACAGCCCAAAGCATTCAAACCTACTGACTAACGGTGGAAAATATCCACATTTTTTTGTCGGGAAGTGGATCATTTTCCACTACTCGGGATAGGCTTCAAACCCTTGTAAATACTGGATTTTCCGCTTCTTTTTCTATGCTTTTTATGGTAAAATAAAAGCATAGAAAAAGGAGCAGAAAACCTATGGCTGGCAATTCAAAAGATTCAAAAATCCTTGCATATAAGGATACCATCAGTCAATTGAATACAACTCTTGCTGCACAGACAGAACTCATCAAGTCTTTGCAAAAGACCTTAGAGGCAGACCGTCTTGAGAAAGAAAATCTTCGTCAGCAGATTGAATATCTAACGAAGAAACTCTTTGGCACTTCCAGTGAAAAACGCAAGGATGTGGAGGGTCAGCTGAATCTTTTTGATGAAGCTGAGCAGGAAGCTGACAATAACTGGAATCCCGAACTGCCAGATGATATCACTGTTCCAACGCATAAACGTAAAGCAAAACGCACGCATGCAGAGCTCTTTAAAAATATCCCATCCTGTGATGAGATTATCCCTCTGCCAGAGGAAGAGAAAAACTGTCCTTCCTGCGGTGCACAGATGGAATATATCGGCAAAGAATTCGTTCGTCACGAATTTCGTTTTTCACCTGCAAAGGGTAAAGTTGTAAATATTTACCGGGAGACCTACAAATGTCCAGAGTGTGTTATATCAGAGGAAAATCCGGATGAACAGGTCTTTGTGAAAGCGCCTGTCGCAGATGCATTGATTCCTGGAAGCTATGCATCGGAATCTGTAGTTGCCTGGGTAATGAACCAGAAATACCAGAATGGTATGCCGCTGAAAAGGCAGGAGCAGGACTGGGCGCAGCTTGGGGTTGCCTTAAATCGTACAACACTTGCGAACTGGGTCATTTACTGTGCGGAGCACTATTTTAGCCCTGTATATGATTACTTTCATCGCCAGTTGCTTAAGAGACAGTATCTTATGGCAGATGAAACTCGGGTGCAGGTATTAAGAGAGCCGGAACGGAATCCAGAAACAGACTCCTGGATGTGGCTGTTCCGCAGTGGGGAAGATGAACTGCCGCCGATTGTGCTCTATCATTATACAGAAACAAGAGCCAAGTATAATGCTGAGAGATTCCTGAATGGTTTTGCCGGGTATCTGGAAACGGATGGATATCAGGGATATAATAATCTTCCCGGTATCAAGCGATGCTCCTGTTGGTCTCATACGAGACGCTACTTTATAGATGCTGTACCAAAAGGCAAGGAATATGATTACAGCAATCCTGCAGTACAGGGCGTCCAATTCTGCTCGAAACTTTTTGAATGCGAACGGTATTCAAAAGCCAAAAACCATTCAGCTGAGCAGCGAAAAGAATTCCGGCTCGCAAAAGAAAAGCCAGTACTGGAAGCATTCTGGAAATGGCTGGATCAGCAGAAACCAAACAAGGGTACCCGCCTTGATAGAGCGGTGAACTATGCCCAAAACCGGAAAGATACGCTTATTACCTATCTTGAAGATGGACACTGCAGTCTTTCTAATAATCTCAGCGAAAATGCCATCCGCCCATTCACAGTGGGGCGCCGGAACTGGCTGTTCAGTACCAGTCCCAAAGGTGCAGCCGCCAGTTCTATGGTATATACCATGGTTGAGATGGCGAAAGCGAATGATCTGAACATCTATAAATATCTGACTTATCTATTGGCCGGGCGGCCAACTGAAACCATGTCAGATGAGCAGTTAGAGCAACTTGCTCCATGGAGCGAAGCTGCCAAAGCTAGCTGTCAAAACTAAAATAGAGTAAAATGCTTGCATCTATCTTTGGTGCAAGCGATATTTATTAATAGCGTAAGACTATTTTGCGCTTACTTTACTTTAGCTAAATTATTTACTTTTTCCAATATTTCTGTATGTCATCCATCCATTCACCCTTGGCATAGACAAATTCATTTTTATCCAACGGTATACACTGATAACCCATTTGATACAGTTTTTTCACTTCCGAACTATTACTAAAGATAATTGCCTGGTCGTCTTCCTTTTCAGGGAGCTCCGGTATTATATTATATCGGTTTAACATAAACTGATAAAGATAGAAGATCTGGTGATCTGTTTTTTCCGTTGCATCATAGACATATAATTCCTTTGGAAGAACTACTTTATTTTCCATCTTCTGTACTAAAGCATATCCTGCATTCGCTTTCTTCATATTCTTTTTAGACGCATATTGATCAAAATAAACGCTGGTATATATATATTGGAACATACAAAGAAAACTCACAATCATTACGGGGATAATAGCTTTATTCTTCTTATATAGATAAATAATCACCAAAAAAACAATAATGGTAATTATTACGCCCGGCAAATACGTCATCATGTCTACTTTTTGTCCCGGTTTTGAGAGAGATAAAGCAACAAATACTTCTTTAGTTACTCCATTATTCTTTATAAAAGGCAAAATTGCTGCGGTCCAAAATACCTGCAGTGCGAAAAAGATTATCAGTGCCGGCTTAAAATAACGTTTAAACCAGTCTCTATTTTTATAACCGCATACAAAGCCAGCCATAATACCCGGTCCCAGATATGGCCCAAAATATCGAATATATGTAATTGCTTTCATTGCATATATTTCTGTACCAAAACCATCTTTAACCCCTTCAATTACACCGGGAAGCCAACTAATTGTCTGAGCCACAATTGTCATTCCAACACAGGATAATAAATAGACTGAAATTATAAAATAGAGTTCTTTATCCTCCAGAATCATAAGATTCTTATTTTTTAATTTATCGCGAAGCATACCAAAAAATAGCCAGGTCATAAAGACAAAGCACAAAATCATGAAGCCCCCGGTAAACACGGATATGGTGTTAAGTTGGCCCAAAATCACAGATAATGCTGAAAACCAGGTAGTTGGATCCAGTATTTTAAAGTTGATTGAAACATTTATAACACCATTACGGACCGTCTCACCATTTTCAGCCGCCCATACGGTCCTTTGTATCAATGTTACGAACTGAGTTCCTGCAATATAGCTGATAATGCCGCCGAAAAGTACTACCCGTCTTGATATCAGCCATTTTTTATACAGATAAAAATATAATAGAACTACAAATGCACAGGCAATCCATAAGGTTAAAGCTCGTGTATGAACAGTCAATCCATATGCCAAAATCAGCATTAAAATTCCTGTTAATATACCCGTTTTAACTTTGTACCCAATGGACTTTTTCAATTCTAAAAAGAGTAAAGTTACAATCCATGTCAGTAAGATCAATATATGTTCATTATAAGTTCTGTTTGGAAACGTAACCGCCATATAAGAACATGCTACTGAAAAGATACATAAAACTTTTCCATCTCTAATTTCAAAATGACGCTGCATAATAACAAAAGAAACCACTGTCACAAATGCCTGTGCTAAAGCTGCCCCCATCAACATGCATTTATATATTATGAAAGGATTATCTGTAATATTAAACAACCAAAAAAACAATCCATAAAATCCACTTCCATAATATCCCGCTTTGGAAATCACAGCTGACCAGTCTAATCCTGCAAAATGCGCTGCCCCTGACAATGTCGCTATCTCATCTGATATCATACGTACCGGATATTCCTGTAAGCACAAATAGATCCTTGGTAAAAAAGCAATTAAAAAGGCTATGATCAGATATATATAGTTTTGTTTAAAAATTGTTTTTTTCACTATTATTTCCTTTCATCTCAAATCATCTTTTCCACACACTCCATTGCCTGTTGAATGACATTATGCATATCATAGTATTTATATTCCGCCAAACGTCCACCAAATATTACCTTATCTTCTCTTTCTGCTAACTCTTTATATTTAGCAAACAAAACTCCATTTTTATCATCATTGATCGGATAATATGGTTCAACCCCATTTTCCCATTGTTTTGGATATTCTTTTGTAATAACTGTTTTCTTCTGCTCGCCAAATTCGAAATGCTTATGCTCAATTATTCTGGTATATGGAACATCGAATTCCGTATAATTCACAACGGCATTCCCCTGATAATTTTCCTCTTCTAATAACTGTGTTTCAAAATGCAGACTTCTATATTCCAGAGTACCGAAACAATGATTATAGAATTCGTCAATCATTCCAGTAAAAACTGTTTTCTCTGCCAGAGAATCCAGTTCTACCCGATCAGCAAAATAATCTGTGTTTAATCGAACATCGCTTCCTTTTAACATATTTGAAATGATCTGGGTATATCCCCCAACTGGAACACCCTGATACAAATCATTAAAATAATTATTATCATATGTAAAACGAACCGGAAGTCGTTTAATGATAAAACTTGGAAGTTCCGTACACAATTTACCCCATTGCTTCTGTGTATAGCCCTTTACTAATTTTTCATAGATATCTTTTCCAACCAGCGAAATTGCCTGCTCCTCTAAGTTCTGCGGATCTGTAATCCCACTCTCTGCAATCTGCTCTGAAATTTTTTTCTTTGCCTGATCAGGTGTAATTACTCCCCACATTTTATTGAATGTGTTCATATTAAAAGGCATATTAAATATCTCACCTTTATAATATGCTACTGGGGAATTTGTATATCGGTTAAATTCTGCAAATTGATTGATATAATCCCATACCTTTTTATTACTTGTATGGAAAATATGGGCACCATACTTATGTACTTGAATACCCTCAACTTCTTCTGTATAGATATTGCCGCCAATGTGATCTCTCTTGTCAATCACAAGACAAGTCTTTCCTTTTTTTGTAGCCTCATGAGCAAATATGGATCCAAAAAGGCCTGCTCCGACTATTAAATAATTATACATATTTTCTCCTTTTTCTATACATCTATAACAATTGATTCTATTTCCTTTTTCATTAATTCACATTTCTCATTAGATTCCTGTAAATTCCTTGCTTTTACTCCCATATAAAACTTAATCTTAGGTTCTGTCCCGGAAGGTCTGACGCAGCACCATGCATCCTCTTCCAAATCAAAATACAGTACATTTGATACGGGGAGTCCGGTTGATTTTACTTCGCCACTCATTTGATTTTTAATTTGACCTTTTTGATAATCCCGTATCCTTAATACTTTTAATCCCCCAATTGTTCTCAGTGGCTTTTCTCTGAAATTCTGCATGATCCTATGTATTCGCTCAACACCATCTATTCCCTTTAAAGTAAAGGATAACAGATCCTCTTTAAAATAACCATATTGATCGTAAAGCTTCAGCATATAGTCCCATAGCGTCATATGATTACATTTACAATAGGCTGCAACTTCACACAGCATCATCACAGCTGATACAGCATCTTTGTCCCTTGCATAAGTACCTGCTAGACAGCCATAACTTTCTTCTAATCCAAACAAATATTGAAAGGTATCATTTTCTTCAAAAAACTTTATTTGTTCTCCAATATATTTAAATCCTGTTAATACCTCAATTAAATGTATTCCATAATTATTTGAAAGGACATTAGCCATATTAGTGGTAACAATCGTCTTTATTAAAGCTCCATTTTGTGGAAGCGTACCTTTTTCTTTTCTTTGAGAAATCATATAGTCTGCAATAACCATGCCTGACATATTCCCGGTAAAACTTTTATATTCTCCCGATTTTAGATCCTTTGCATATACCCCTAATCTGTCTGCATCAGGGTCAGTGGCTAAAACAATATCCGCTCCTACCTTCTTGGCAAGTTCAAGGGCCATAGTAAATGCCTTAGCATCTTCTGGATTTGGTGAAACAACCGTTGAAAATTTTCCATCTGGCTCTTCCTGTTCTGACACTACAAAAACATTTTTAAAACCCAATTCATTTAATATTCTCTGAACGGGTACATTCCCTGTTCCATGAAGCGGTGTATATACGATAGTCATACTATCAGACACATCATCAATTACTTTACGATTTATCGTTAGTTTATGAAGTTCCTCATTATATCTATCATCTATTTCTTTTCCAATAATTTTATATAATCCCAATTCACACGCTTGTTCTTTCGAAATCGTTTTAACAGAGCAAAAATCTTTTACTTTTTTTACTTCTGCAATTATCTCTTTGTCTTTTGGAGCTGTTATCTGCGCGCCATCTTCCCAATAAACCTTATATCCATTATACTCTGATGGATTATGACTTGCTGTAATTACAATTCCTGCTATACATCCTAATTCTCTGACCGCAAAAGAAAGCTCTGGAGTAGGACGCAATGCTTCGAATATATAAGTCTCCACCCCATTTGCATTCAAGCACAAAGCTGCCTCATCTGCAAATTCGGGGGACATAATTCTAGAATCATATGCGATTGCTACACCTTTCGATTCTCCCCCCTGCTGAACAATATAATTCGCTAATCCTTGTGTTGCTTTACGCACAGTATAAATATTCATTCTATTTGTACCCGCACCAATAATTCCACGTAAACCACCTGTCCCAAATTCCAGGTCTTTGTAAAATCTCTCTTTTATCTCTACTTCATTATCGATTATTGACTTCAGCTCTTTTTTTGTTTTTTCGTCGAAATAGTTGTCATTTAACCAGTAATCAAACATATCTTTAAAGTCCATTTTTATCTCCTCTCAGCTAATAGTATTAATATTTACACATGCGTTAATATAAATTCACATTTACCTTTCACACATACCTCCTTTTTTCCGGCATGAATAAAAAAGGTATCCCCTGTTATAAACTTCAGGATCGTCCCTAACACAGTAATAGTTCCCTCACCGTTTATAATAACAACTGCTGTAAAAGAAGTATCATCTACTTGAAAAACAGCTTCATCGCTCACTATATATTTCTTACTCACAAAATACTTACACTGTCCTAATTCTTGTTCTTGATATCCCTTTTTTTGAATGATTTCTATATTAGATTTTTGTAGTTCATTATCTACATTTAACGTCGATACCTCTAGCGCTTTATCAATATGAAGTTCCCGCGTCCTTCCATACTTATCTTTTCGGGAATAATCATATAATCTATAAGTACAATTGGAACTTTGTTGAATTTCACAGAGTACAATTCCTGCGCCTATTGCATGAATTGTACCTGCATTAACAAAAAATGTATCTCCTTTTTTTACATCTATTTTTTTAAGTACCTGTAAAACAGTATTATCTTCTATTCTTTCTTTCAGTTCCTGTTTGCTAATGTTCCTGTTAACTCCAAAATATATGGAAGCACCTGGTTCACAATCCATTATATACCACATCTCATTTTTTCCATATTCATTTTCTTCCCTTAAAGCAAAAGCATCATTCGGATGAACCTGTATGGATAATTGTTGTTTAGCATCAATGAATTTAATTAATAGCGGAAATCGTTCAAAAGCCTTACATTTCCATCCCAGTGCTTCACTCCCGATAACTTGTAAGTAATCATCAAATAACATGCCTTGATATTTTCCTTCGGCAACTGAGCTTTGACCATCGCCGTGAGCTGATAACTCCCAACTCTCTGCTATAATATCATACTCACATTTTTTACCATATATCTCCCTAAGCTTTCTTCCACCCCATAGATAATCTTTGAATATCGGTTCACATTTAATGATCTCATCATGAACAACGTTCAAAGTTTTTCCTTCGCTGATATACTCCATATCTTTATCAGCTACTACCTGACCAGTCGCCACTTCTATGATCACCACATTTTGGTTTGTATTATTTGATAACATATGAGGTTTACCACTAGGAAAAAACACATTTTCGTTAATATGATAATCTCGTGTGATCTTATCAATTGTTATTGTAGCTATTCCTTCCACAACAGACCATTGTTCACTCCTATGTTCATGTCTATGATAAGTGGTGGCTTTTCCGGGAAATAACGTAACTTTTTTAACTTTATAATTTTTAGTCTGATTTAATATTTCGACTGTTCCCCATGAATTATAAATAACTGTATTATTTTCAAAATAATTGCTATATTTCTTTTGATTACTCTTTATTATATTTTTAATATTATTTGTTTTATATTTTGATGTAACATACGTAACGTCTTCCGTGTTAACTATAATGGTATCCTCTAAATCATTTACAACGACTAATTTTTTATCAGTATGATTTATAACCATAACATCTTTACATTCAGCTTCGATTACCCTTTCTTCATTCTTCTCGGACATATAAGAAGCTAATACAGCCATATCGCTGATATCCTGCCAATAGAAATCAGATTTTACAACTTTCACATTATGTGAACGTTCAAATACCGCATTTTCTACACTAACCGCCGGAATAGTTTTCATTTCTTCTTTCGTAAAGAATAATTCCTTCTTACTTAAGCTTTTGTGAATTAGAATATTCTTACAAGATTTATAAATCTTTGTATCTGTCTGATATAATTCCTCTAAAAAATCTCCAGCAACAAACAAAAAATTTCCACTGTTCCAATAATAATCACCGGATTGTAAATACTCAACAGCAGTATCATAATTAGGCTTTTCATGAAAAGAGCATACCGTTTCACCAAGAAACCTTATATAACCATATCCCGTATGCGGTGAAACTGCCTCCAACCCAAATGTAACAAGCGCTCCTAGTCTTGCTAAATGCTCAGCATATACAATAGTATCTTTATAGGTATTTCCCTCGATTATGTGATCAGCTGAAACCACATAAACTAAATCAGATGGATTGCAGCAAAAACAAGCTATTGCTATGGCTGGAGCGGTCTTACGTCCTTCTTCCTCCAATATACAACGGTATTTCAGCCCTTGAAAAGCTTTCATCTGACCTTCCACAATAAAATAATAATTTGAATTAGTAACTATAATATATTCATCACAAAAAGGCATATTTCTGGCTATTGTTTCCTGGAAGATTGAACGATTATCTTTAATTTGCATAAACTGTTTTGGATAATTTTCCCTTGACAATGGCCATAAACTGTTACCTTTACCTCCTGCCAATACAATGCATTTCATATATCTGCTTCTCCTCTTTATCAAAACTATAGTTATTTTAACATACTAGCTCTAAAAAGTCTACAAAAGCACTTGTATAACTCTGCTGCGTATAGTAGAATTAACTGATATATGTATTAATAATTATTTAGGAGATAATCTAATGAAAAAAACAGTACTTATAATGGCTGGTGGCGTTGGAGAGCGCTTTTGGCCAAAAAGCCGGACAAATTTACCCAAGCAGTTCTTATCTTTAACATCTGATGGCAAAACCATGATCCAAAAAACAGTAGAGCGCCTATTACCATTGATTCCTGTTGATGATATATTTATATCTACAAATGAGCAATACAGAGAGTTAATCAAAAAACAACTGCCAGATATTCCTGTAGATAATATTATTTGTGAACCTATTAAAAGAAATACAGCTCCCTGTATAGGCCTAAGCGCTATTTATATGCAGAAAAAATATTCTGATGCCATTATGATCGTATTACCTTCTGATCATTTAGTGAAAAATAATGATCTTTTTATTCAATCTCTATCAGAAGCTTGTGATATCGCAGAAGCGGATCATAATATTGTTACTATAGGAATACTACCTAATTATCCTGAAACCGGTTATGGATATATACATTTCGATTCTATGAAAAAAAAGGCAAATAGCTTTTCTGTTAAATCATTTGTAGAAAAACCCGATTTGGAGATTGCAAAAAAATATTTAGAAAATGGTAATTATTATTGGAATAGCGGAATGTTTATATGGAAATTATCAACGATAATGAATTCTTTGAAAGAACATATGCCTGCTCTTTATTCTGGATTACAAAATATAAGCTCTAAAATAGGAGCTAAGAATGAATTATATACTTTAGAAAATGAATTCAAAAAATTTGAGTCTATTTCTATCGATTATGGTATTTTAGAAAAAGAGAAATCTATTTTTGTAATTCCTGGTAGTTTTGGTTGGGATGATGTTGGTTCATGGCTTGCCGTGGAGCGGTTAAAAAAATCAGATGAACACGGTAATGTATTATCTAATAATGTAATATGTCTGGAAACAAAAAATTGCTTATTCGAATCTAATTCTAGGTTAATAGCAGCAATAGGAATCGAAAATTTAGTTGTGATAGATAGTGAAGATGCATTATTAATATGTTCGAAAGAAAAAACGAATGATATTAAAATTATGTTAGAGAAAATAAGAACTGAAAAACCTTCTTACATATAGAATCAAAACTTAATTATCAAGAAATAATATCTATAATAATATTATTCTATATGATGCCGAAACTAAAAAGGTATACGAAAGGGGAATAATGACGAAAGACGTTATAATAAAATACAAAAAAGCAATAAATATTATGCTTCATATCTATAATCATTTGAATATTTACAATCAATTTAGAGTACGAAACTCTAAATTTAAATATGGATGCTCAAAAATTTCTAAAACGAAACTGAATATAAATGGTAATAATAACAAAATTATTATCCATGATTTTTGTAGCTTATATGATTGTGAAATATATATAAATGGTGATGATAACTTAATAGAAATTGAAGACTCTTGTAACCTAAAACAAACGCAATTATATATAGAAGATAATAGAAATGTTATTAGAATAGGTAAAGATACTTCCATACATGGAAAAACACATTTAGCCGCTATCGAATCTACAGAGATTAATATAGGCCATGATTGTATGTTTGCAAATGAAATTCATATGAGAACAGGGGATAGTCATAGTATAATAGATAGTAACGGTCATAGAATTAACTATTCACAAAATATTTCTATCGGTAATCATGTTTGGATTGGAACAAAAGTCTCCTGCCTAAAAGGTATTAGTATTCCAGATAATTGTGTTATAGGAGCTAACACACTTATAAGTAAAAAATTTAAAAAAACAAATTGTGTTATAGCCGGGAATCCAGCTTCAATTATTAAATCTGAGATCAACTGGAAAAGAGAACGAATATAATATTTTTTAATTTACTATTGGGGCTGAAAAATCTAGTATTCAGCCCTTTATTGAAATCATATTCATAATATATTTGAAATTTGAAACTTTTATTATCTACCAAAAACAAAAAAATATAAATTCTTTTTTTTACATAATAATTTTATAACTACAAATATAATTAATAGTATTAAGATAGAAAATATAGGTGAGATTACAATGTTATAAATCAATTCATTATTCGATAGATTCAAATCAATTTGCTTTAAATATTTGGCACCAATATTTTCTAGAAATAAATACTGAATAACATACACTTCTAACGAAATTTTTCCTAACTCAGATAAGACTTTAATAATTTTTTTACAACTAAATATATCTACTATATATTTAATTATAGTTATAACAACCACAATGCCAGCCCCACCAATAAACCAACGATATAAATCAATTGCAATTTGATTAGTAAAACCCATATTTGACGTAAATGGATTTATTTTAGTGGTATAAATAAAATCCTCTTTACCATAGAAAAACAATAATAAAGGAAATAATATAAATGAAGCAATTTGAATAGACTTTACTATATTAATTATTTTTTGATTTTTATTAAAATAAAAACCCAACAAAAAATATGGATATAAGAATAATATTAACCATCTATTAGGGAATAATATAATTATAAAGCTATATAATAACAGACTTAATAATTTAAATCTAAAATTGTATTTGTAAATAATTAAAACTCCAAAAGAACATATTACTACAGCCCATAAAAACCAAAGTCCAAATAAAGAATTAATATAATTGCTTATTATAGAATACATATTCATTTCTATTTTTTCAATAATCAAAGAATACAATAATTTTAGTATATAAGTTATTGTATTCCAAATTATAATCGTTTGCAAAATACTAAAAATTCTATTTTTTAATATGTATTTGGTATCTCTATTATTAATAGTATAATAAAATAAATAACCACTAAGTATCATAAATAGTGGCATATGAAAAGAATAAATTATTTGAAATAATTTATTCTCAAAAAAATCATATTTATTTGCCGAAAAATATTGAATGACATGACCTAAAATAACCAGAAAGACACAAAAACCTTTCGTAACATCCAATACATCATTGCGTTTTTTATTCTCGATCATATGCCCCCCTATTTCACCTTCTTATTTTTGAGATATCGTGTAAGCATAATCGGCTGTGCAATAGTCAACGGTATTAAAACAATTGCTGTAGATAAAACAATCATACTCCAATCACCTGTTAATTTTACTAAAATAAAAGATACTGGTATTTTTAAAACTGCAGCAAGAGTTAAAAAAATAAATTGCGGTTTCAAATAGCCCAAACCATTTGCCATTGTACTATTAAAATTATGCCAAATTAAAACGCAATTACTTATCGCAAATATAAATGCAATTTTATAAGAAACATTAATAATATCTTTACCTAACCAGATATTAAATACAAATTGTAGCATAGGTAAAAACAGTAACTGTAGCAGGCTAATAAAGATTGCTAACGTTGCAAAAAGTCTATAAGTTTTAATCACCCACGTAAAATTATTCTGTGCCTGTGCTTTTGTCACTGAAGACCATAATGGTGTTAATGCTAATAAAAATACAGAACTTATCGTACTAAATAATTTATAATAAGCCTGATATTCTGTAACATTTATTGGAGTAGTCATATAAGAAATTAAAAATTCATTTAATGCACCTACAAACATATATGCAATTTGTAAAACAAAAAAAGCAACACCGATACTTAATATTTTTTTAGCATATTTATTACTATAATATTTTATATTGGGTTTACATTCTTTTAACTTCTTACTAAAGATCACAATGGTTACAATAAGTAAAGGTAAATCTGCTGCTAAAACGTGAACTAATGATAACGTAATTAAATTAGTTGCAATATCCCTTGACGGAGCAATTAATATATAACATAAGATAAATAAATTAGTGATAAAAGTCAAGAAGTTTACTAAAGCTGATTTTTGTAATGCATATAAAACAGAAGAAATTAATTGAAATATAAATCTTAATGATATTCCAATAAAAATTATTCTAACAGATACTAATAAAGTTGCGTGATTAATAACTTCCGTACTTATATTAAATAAGCTATTTAAATTAACATATGGTAAATAAAACCACAACAAAACAGCTAAAAAGGATATAAAAAAGGTTATTGCTACATAAGAAGACGATATTAATTTTTTTGCTTCTTCATTATCACCTGTTGCCAAAGCAACCGTTAATTGATTTCTTAATCCATTACCTATACCAAGATCAAATGTTAAAACCCAATTAATAATAGATAATAGAGTAAACCAACATCCTAAAATTAATTCATTATTGAAATATCGCATGTATGATGGCATTGTAAAAAGTGCCATCAACATACTACCACCTTGTATAAGAAAAACGCAAAAAACATTTATCATTACATCTACCGATTGCTTATTGAGACTTCCCAACTTTGTTTTTAATTTAATAAAAATATTATTCATTATAATACCCTTCATTCAACCTTATTTTTATTAGTTAGTACAACGTAACTCATATTTCTTCCAATTGCATTAAAATTTTCCTGTATTTGTCTTAGATATTCTGAAGTTTGACTAACTAATAATATTGAATTATTAGGAACGCTGTCTATATTATTATAATCAATTAAATGAATCGTTTCTTTTGGTAACATATATTGCAATATTGCACTATCAACCCAAAAATTACTTTTTAAATCTGTTGCCCCAATACAATAAATACCATTATTATCATCTAGTTGTTCAATAATTTCCGCTGTTTTATAATTTTCGGCATATTGTACTTGTCGCTGTACGTTTCTTATTTGTAAATCATTTCCCATATATACAAAAATTATTAAAAGTAACATATTTGCTAGTAATATGAGTTTCTTAAACTTATTATGGTAAAGAAATAACAATATTCCAAAAATTGCAATTGTAAATAAAACATTTTGAGCAATAAATGAATATGTGCTATTTCCACTCATCCAAAAATAACTTAATGCTGGTACGCAATTGTAATAGAATGTATCAACCTTATAATTATTCATATTAAAAGTAGTATATATAGCTGATACACATGCAAATATAATCATAGATAATATCGATTTAATATTTAGATTTTCCTTTATTTTAAATAATAAAACTAAACCAAAAGCTAAAAAAGGAATCATTAAACCATCAGTATATCTACCATATATGAGAGTATCTACTCTACTTGGATACATCATTGATATTGATGCTATCATTAAAGTACCTGCAAAACTTAAAAACAAAAATATATTTGTTACACAAAAATCATCATAATTATATTCTTTTTTACAAAAAATATTTAATATAACATAAATTGAATTTTTAAATGTTATACATACAATAGAAATAAAAGCAATCAAAAACAAGAAATAAGATGAAGTAATATGATAAAATATTTTTCCAATTAATGAGTTAATTGCTAGTTTTATACCATCAAATGTGAACAAACTATTTAGTTTATCTATTTGACCAGTATAATCATTTAAAGAAGTACTTTCATTAATAGAAGCAAGCCATAAATTATCCATAAACCAATTTTTTAGAATGAAATGTATTATAAACATCATTGAGATTACAACCACAAAACTCAAGAAATACTTTAACCTAATTTTTTTAGTTAAAAGCAGAATACTAACGCATAACACCCCTGCAATTACAATGGCTATATTTCGCTGATGTATTTGATAACTAAAACACAGTGCAATAGCTAATATTATAGTAATCAAATAATTAGGCTTAACCTCTAATTGAATAAACATTCTTAATAAAAGTAAATAAGTAAAAGTTATCAGTACTTCAGACCATGCAATATTACTATGCAACATATAACTCGGAAAGCAGCATGAAACAAAGGATATAATTATTAAGTATTTATAATCAATTTTGTTAAATATAATTTTCAAACTTGAATAGATCAAGCTCATGCACCCAACCATAAGTATTCCATTCATAAGAATAGCTGATTTATATAATAAAATAGGATTTTTAAATATAAATATTAAAGGTGCCAGAATCAAACCATAACCATAAGAATAGTATGGCGTAACACTTGATATACCTGTCCAATTCTCCCCAGCTAAAGCTGCTCCTGTAGCCCAATATCCAAATTCATCACCAACTATAGTTATTGTACTATATTCATTTAAATATCTCATGTGAATAAATAAAAGCAAGCCAATACATATAATAAATAATAAGGCACTATTAAGTTCTACTTTTTTCTTTTCTCTAATCATTAACATTTCCTTATCTTATTAATTTTAATATTTTTCTTAAAATCGATATAACAGGATAGTAGTGTTTAAGAATTAACTCACGTTCTTTATCTACTTGATTTTTAGAAGATTCTAGCGAACTAACCCCTGTTGTATCATAATAAACTATATTTACAGGACAATATAAAAATTTATAATTATTCTTATATGCACGATAGATCCATTCTCTATCTGCACACAATTTGTATGTTTCATTAAATTCATTTTCTTTTAACCTTGATGATTTGAAAAAAATTGTTTGATGACAAATTGTAGCTGCACGAAATAATAATAAAAGATTCATTTTTTCTATCAAAATTTTATCTTTTTTTGATACTTTTTCAATTATGTTACCATATACTAAATCATATTTTTTTGTGCTTAAATATTTTAAAATATCTTTTATTATATTTTCATTACAGAATATATCACCAGAGTTTAAAAAAATAGTATAATCGCCAGTCAAATAATTAATACTTTTATTCATTGCATTATAGATGCCTTTATCTGGCTCAGAAAGAAAAAATATCCTTGAGTCTTTTTTTTGAAACTTATTAATTATACTCTTAGTATTGTCTATTGAATCTCCATCAATAATAATATATTCTATATTTTTATATGATTGTGATAAAACTGATTCTATAGTGTTAGTAATTGAGTTCTCACAATTATAAGTAACCGTTACTATAGATATTTTCATATTATCTCCATTTTCTATTTTCATTAAATTCATATAAAGGGAACAAAATTATAGCGCATACATTAGGCAATAAAAAAAATAATCTAAATAAAATTTTATCTTGTATAGAAATTTCATTTTGCTTTATAGCATTATAGTTTGCTTTATATTTTTTAAATAGACTATATCTCTCTTTTTTATAGCTCTTTAAGTACTTTCTGCATTTACAATAATTTGCTATTCTATTTCTCTGTACTGAAATTAACAGTTTATCATATAATTCTTGATCACCTATATTTCTAAAAAAAACTAATCTTTCTTCTTGCGCCAAATTTTCAGAATTAAAGTTCAAAATAGAATATTGCTTCCTCATAACACTGTCTGGCGACATAAAATAATAATACATTTGTTGTTTAGAAATAACAACTTTATTGGCTCGATATAAGATTTTATGTGTAGTTGCTAGATCTTCATATGTTCTTCCAATTGGATATCTAATATCGTCAAACAAACTCTTCTTTACCAATTTTGCACAAGGTGTAGTTACAGTAGTTTTATTTCTCTTGCAACAATCATATAATATTTCAATATTTGATTTAACTTGTATACTATTATAATCTTCTCTTAAAGGTAATATTTTATTATCTTTAGTTATATAAATATCGCACATACTTACATCACAAGAAAATTCTTTAGCATTATTATATAATATTTTTAAATATTGAGGATGTATAAAATCATCAGCATCGATAAAACAAATATATTCCCCAACCGCATTATCAATCCCAAAATTTCGTGCAGATGCTGCACCCCCATTTTTTTTATGGTATATTTCGATTTGTTTGTACTTTTCTGCAT
Source organism: Robinsoniella sp. KNHs210 (assembly GCF_000686105.1). NCBI lineage: Bacteria > Bacillati > Bacillota > Clostridia > Lachnospirales > Lachnospiraceae > Robinsoniella > Robinsoniella sp. KNHs210. The sequence goes on along the minus strand of NZ_JMLZ01000002.1, from coordinate 5,435,963 downwards.
AATTATTACAAATATCTCTAGAATTATCAATTGAACCATCATCTATTAAATATATCTTATATTCTTTAAATTCTTGTTTTAGTATGGATTGTAAACATCTGCTAATATATTTATCAGCATTATAAACAGGAATAATAATACTAATTATTTCATTCATACATACACCACCCTTAAACTATTGATAAAAAGAAGTTATAATAGTCGTTACTTATTTTTATATAATTATATTCATTATAAATATCTTCACTAATTTTATCCATATTTTTATTAACATATTCTCTATTTAAGCACTTTATTATCTCTTCTGCTAACATTTTTTCATCTTCTGGTGGATAATAATAATTACAAAGTCCCTTAGTAACCTCATAATTTGTTGGTATTTTGGAAACTAAAGTAGGTATTTTTAAAATCATAGCTTCAATAGCCGTCATACCAAAACCTTCATATAAAGTTGGATTAATATATAGTGAGCTTCCAATAAAGATTTCCTGCATTTTTTTATCATCAATAAAGCCTGTAAATTTAATCCGATTTGACAGATTATGTGTTTCAACATATTCCTTCAAATAATTTACTCTCTTTGGAACACTGCCTATTAAAATAAGGTCATGATCTATTTTATCCTTAATTCTCTCATATGCTTTAATCAGAGTAATAATATTTTTATGATGAAATTGTAAATTAAGAGCACAAATATATTTATCAGTTTTATCTATTATATTATTAGATCTGCCAATGTTTATCGGATTATATATACATCTTATTTTATCACTATATTGAGAATAATACTTTTCCATCTCTGATTTATCTGTTTTACTTATCGCAATAATATAATCAGCATGTCTAAAGTCTAAACTATACATTATATAATATAGAATATATTTGTAAAAAGGTACTTTTACCTTTCCAATTACTCGATGAGCAACTGCTTTTATATCGTGTGGAATTACTATAGATTTAATTTTAAATTTTTTAAGGCCGTTATTACAACTCAGATGATATATCATTGAAATATTATTATCTTTTATAATTTTAGGTAACTTAACTGTATTAATGTAACATAGCATTAACATACGACCTAACTCCGATTTTATATCTTTCCCTTTTAATTCAATAATATCAATTCCAGGAGCTATCTCCGAAATAATATTACTTGAATAATCAAAACAGATCACTACCATATTAGTAATTAAATTATTTTCATAAAATCCTCTAAGTAAATTTAATCCAACTTGATCTTTTCCACCGGCGTGATTTTTACTTAGATAAATATAATTCAATGCTATTTTCTTCATAATATCTCCTACAATTTATTTAAAATTTCAGCATACTTAGCAGCTATAATTTTGTAATCATATTCTTCTGCTGTTTTGCGTGCCTTATCTCCTAATTCTTTACTATATGAATCATTAGTTAATAACTTATTAATTTTTTCAGACAAAGAAGAAACATTTTTTTCTTCAGCCAAAAGACCATTTTGGCCATCTTTAATTAAATCAGTAATACCACCAGAATTATTTGCTACTATTGGTAATGATGAGGCCATTGCTTCCAATATTACCAGTCCAAATCCTTCTTGATCCCCATCTGAAGCAGTCACTGATGGTGCAACAAATACATCAGCAGATGCATAAATAACTTTTAATTCTTCATGGGTCTTAGAACCAAGAAATAATATCTTATCACTGTAAATATTAGCTCGCTCTTTTAACTGCTGTTCAAGGGGACCACCGCCTACTATAACAAGAAGAGCATCAATATCTTTCATTGCATCAATCAAATACTTAACACCTTTTTTTTCTGCAAGCCGGCCAACAAACAAGATGACTTTTTTACTTCCTTGATTAAACATATTTTCTACTCTTAAATGTTTGTCGAAATTATCTGTTTTACATCCCATTGAAATTATATCTATATTTCTTAGTGATGAAATCTTAGTAACTTCATTTTTTAGATGTTTTGATACTACTGTAATATGGCTTGCCTTTTCCAATGTCCTTCTCTTTAACTTTTTTATAATTCCACTATTCAAGGAAGTAATATCACCACCATGTCCTGTAACGATATAAGGCTTTTTAAAAAATGACTGCATTATACCTTGTGGAATCAACCAATGAGCATGTATAATATCAAATGCTTTAACTCTTTTCCTCAATTGAAAATACAATGCTGCTAAAAGGAAAGGAACCAATAAAATTCTAATTTTCTTTTCACGAATTCTTGGAACTATAGCCCCAGGATAACATAACGTTTCAAATTTATAGATTGGAAAATAATGATATCTAATAACTTTTACATCGTTAATATCTTCTTCATCTTTTGCACCTTGAGAAGCAGGAACTAATACAGTAACATCAAAATATTTAGTCAATGCCTCTGATAAATCCAAGACAAACCTAGGCTCGGTATCATTCTCCCATCTTGGAAAGGTAGATCCTGTAACTAATAATTTTCTTTTCATAACCTTTTCCTTCTAATCCATTTTTTCTATCCATAATATTTCAGCATGAATGTTATTACTTTTATAATTTAGAATATTTAAATCTAATTTTTCTAGATTTTTAGTGACATTTAGATTAATAGTTATAATAGTGCTATCTTCCGAATCGAACATATCATTTGTAATATCTTTATCTGCACAACTTATATAAGTGCTAATATTTTTTAACACTTTATCTCTAACATCTTGTGATATTAGAGCTTCTTCTTTGAGTTCACCACTTTCTATTTTATTATTAATTTCTTGATCTATAGATTTTTCTATTTCTTTTTCTGTCAATCTTCCTGTTAATTCCAGAAATCCATCAAATAATTCATCTTTATAATCTTTATTAATTTTAATATATAATTTATACTTACCTGATTTTATATTATCTAGTGATTTTATATCCATATCTGTTTTATTAGCGAGTAGTGATGCTGGAACCTTTCTATCTACAGTTAATACAGCTCCACCGTTACTTATATAATCGTTTAAGTATTCTCCATCATTTTTTACCCATAATGAATAATCACCTTCTAAACCTATCAAAGTAAATCTTTCAGCTAAGTTAAAAATGTTACCATTAAATTTCTTGGTAATGATATAACAATCTGATTTTAACTTATTTAACTCATGTAGAGTCATAGCCTCTAGCTGTTTTGCACTAAATAGTTGATTCAAATAATCTAAAGAGAAAATACCATTTAATTTGTTGGACTTACTAGTTAAATAAACTAATTTATAATTATCATCATTTGAAATAATATTAGATAATTTTGTTAGATCATCACTAGATTCGCTACCTACTTTGTATTTATCACTTATCATCTTGATATAAACAGGATGAATAGAATAATTATTCAAATCTAATTTGACACTGTAAGTTAGAGATATTAATTTTGTACTTGATATAATCGGTACTTTTATCAAAGCCTTATTATTAATAAAGTCATTTGAATAGATTTTTTTCTCAGCTATACTCTCACCTGACTCCTCAATAATAATTTTACCAATACTCTCTTCTATTTGAGGTACATTATCTATTTCTACTTCAAAAATATATTCATAATTACCACTACTCAATTTAATTGGTTCATCGAAATTATATTGACCTGTTTTTTTATCTATAGAAAAATAATTATCTAATTTTAAATTATACCCATCTGATAAAGGTTCTATATTTAAACTTTTACAATCCCTAATTTTTTCACTAGTATTTTGTACCATGAGTATATAAAAAGAATTCTGCTTAATTATAACATAGTTTTCCATAAAATTGTAAAACGACTTATCACTTTCTTTAAATATTAAATAATCAGTATCACAATTCTTAACATCGTTTATTTTTTCTATACTATAATCTATCAGTTTGTTGCGAACATAACTTAGTGTCTCATCTGTATTGGATTCCAGATCAACAATTCCTATAGTTCCCTTTGTATTAGCATTATTATCAATTTTGATTATAGTATCAGTAATACCATTAAATGAATTTATATTCTCTAGACCAAAAGTTTTCTCAGAAGATATTTTTCTATATATTATTTTAGATAGCTCAATTTGAGATTGTGAATTCTCAATTAGATTGAATTTTAAATTTTTTATTATATCATAAGATGTAAATGTTATATATAAATTTAATTTATCATCGCTAATTTTTTCTCCTAAATCTAATGAACTATTATACAAAATCTTATTACCACTCATTACTTTTAATTTTCCTAAGTCAGTTGAATTATTTGTATTGACTGTCACAGTGCATTCATAGGTTCCAGGCGGTAGATATACTTCACCATTTTTATTTAATGGTATATTATATATCCTATTCATCTGATCCGATGAAACTTTTTTATCAACGTTACTATTCTTGATAGTAAAGAGTGCATAGTTAGATGTCAATTCTAATAATTTATACTTTCTTGCATAAAAATCTAAATCATATGAATCTGATGAAGTTATTATATACATTTCTTTTGAATCATATAAATCTTCCAAACTATAAGATGAATCATCATTTGTTAATTCATTTTTATCTCTAGATCTTAAATCTATCATTTTCATTTGATTTTCACCTAATAAAAACTGTAATTGAAAAGAATCAAAATCATCAATTTTATCATTTGAAATATAATATATCGGATCATCACTTTCATTATTTAATATCAAAGAGGGAATTTCACCACACTTCAACGAAGTTTCATTGTTGACCTCTATAATATTCTTGTTTACTAGATCAAAATTTAATCCCAGAAAAAGTGATACGCAAAATATAAATCCGATTATATTAAATAACTTATTTGATTTAAATATTATACCAATAAAAATAAAAATTATAAAAAATAATATAATGCTTAAGGATACATAAAAAACATTAGGTATTTCATTAATTCCGTTATTATATAGAGATAAAACCCCTATATTATACTCTCCCATATCTTCGAAATTATATACCCTAAAAATATTGTACACACTAAAGCTTATTAATATTATAACTGATGTTATTAATAATAATTTTTTATAATATTTACTATTTTTTATATTTTCCAGTAAATCAACTATACCTAATATCGTAATTGGGTAACATACAATTTGAAGTACTCTTACATCTACTTGACTACCCATTATTCTATTATTATCATAGTATAAAGAGCTGCATATCAGAACTAATAAAAAAGATATAAAAATAAAAGTAAATGTTAATGTATATTCAGACAAAACAAAAAATTTTTTTCTTATATTCTCAACAACTTTAGAGATAATAAAATACAAACCTATAAATACAAATAATACATTTCCAATCCCTATAGAATATAATTTTACAATTATATTATCTATCAATCCCCAAATACCTAAATTACTCCACCCCAAGCAAATACCTTGTATAAAATTTTCTAAACTCGGTGTTAATATATTCGAATTATTCATTTTAGATAAAATTATAGTCTCTGAGATATAACCTAATATTATAATACAGCTAATCATAATTATAGTTAAAAATAAATTTCTTCTACTTATCTTATTTTTACTCATTAAAATATACATTACTATTATCCCAGCTAATAAAACACATAACATTTCGGCACGAAAAAGCACCCCTAAGCATAACAATAACCCAAAACCAAATAATTTTATATTATTTGGCTTTTCATATAAAAATATTAAAACAGCAATTTGCATAATGAATACTAATAACAAAACTATATCTGGTACAACAAGTAATTTTACAAATGCGAATCCTGGAGCTAATGTAGCTAATGTACATCCAAATATTAACACAAAAATATTTTTTTTAATAAATATTTTCTTAAATACCATTACAGATAATAAGTATATTAGACTTATAGAAAAAGCATTAATTAAAATAGATATTTTATATGCCGCTGTAGGATTCTTTAGAATACTGTAAATAGGTAAAAGCAAAATACTATATCCGATTGAATATAATGAGTTTTCTTCCAAAAATGAAGACCAGTCCACTCCGAGCATGCTATAAACCTGACCTAAAATCCTTTTTTCATCACTAATAAAGAGTATTTGTCCCAAATCAAATATACAATAAACAGAACTGACAAAAATAATAACTGTAGTAATGATAATCGCAATTTTAGCTAGTGATATTTTATTCTTGTACGTCTTCACTATCGTTTTTTTCCCCTTCATAGTCCAACTTTCTTACATGATACTGAATATCTTCTAATAACTTTCGATTACCTGATATTATATCTGCCTGTAATCCGACTATACCTGTCATCACACCTAAGATAATCATCATGCTTGCCAATATTAGTGACTGCGTATGACCATTACCTTGCCCTATAGCTAAAAAATATAAAAATCTAACGCCAATAGCAATTCCTATGAAAGATAGAATGCTCCCAATCACCGAAAAGAAATACAACGGCCGATACATCATAAACGCCCGCACAATCGTCAGCATAGACTTCTTCACATACCCAAACATACTGCTAAACAATCTCGACGGTCTGAGTTCTCCATTCGTTCTAATTGGTACAGAAGTACAAGCCATCTTATTTCTCCCAGCCTGTACAATCGTTTCCAATGTATACGTATACTCATTAATAACGTTCATCCGCAGCGCAGCTTCCCTGCTATATGCACGAAATCCACTTGGTGCGTCCGGAATATCCGTCTTAGAAGCCTTACGAACAACCCAGCTTCCAAAATGCTGCAGTCTTTTCTTTAACGGCGAAAAATGTTCCGTATTATCAATCGGTCTTTCCCCAATAACAATATCCGATTCCCCATCCAATATCGGTCTTACCAGTTTTTCAATATCTTCCCCGCAATACTGATTATCAGCATCTGTATTAACAATTATGTCCGCACCATGTCTAAGACAGGCATCCAGGCCTGCCATAAAGCCTTTTGCAAGTCCTTTGTTTCTTTTGAAATTCACTACATAGTGAACCCCCCAGTTTTTTGCAACTTCTACCGTATTGTCCTTGCTTCCATCGTTTATAATTAAATATTCAATCTCATCGATGCCGTCAATCTGTTTCGGCAAGTCATTCAGTGCAATTTCTAAGGTCTGTGCTTCGTTATAACATGGAATCTGAATAATCAATTTCATAATTATTTATCAACCCTTCCTTTGTTCTCTTTTTTCTTTCAACCACCCAAAAAACGGATATCTGCAAAAACGGATATCCGTAATTTCTTGTCCTACATTAACTCACTATTCACTGTTTTACGGCCGATCGAATTATATACTATTTTTGTATCTGCAAACGCATCTAAGGAATAACAATTTCTTCCATCTAATACGATAGGTTTTCTCATGAGTTGTTCGTACTTCTTTATATCAAATTTCTTTACTTCATCCCACTCGGTAAAGATAAAGCAGATATCCGCATCTTTTAAAGTCTCTTCGATGCTTGAACAATAATCAACTTTCTTTGGATAGAGCTTTTTAAAATTCTCAGCTCCTACCGGATCCCAGGCTTTCACATGGGCACCGTCTTCCAGAAGGATAGGAACATTCACAAGTGAAGCTGCTTCCCTCAGATCATCGGTTCCAGGCTTAAAGGTAAGACCCAATACTGCCACATTAAGATCTGTGAAGTCTTCATAATATTTTTTTGCTTTTTTCACCAGTTTTAATTTCTGGTTTTCATTTACATCAATGGCCGCTCTGATTGTCTTTATTTCGTTGTCATTAAAACTTGCCAGCCAGCTTAAGGCTTTTGTATCTTTTGGGAAACAAGAACCTCCATAGCCGATTCCTGAGTTTAAGAACCGTTTTCCTATACGGGCATCATATCCCATTCCTTTTGTAACATCTTCAATATCTGCACCTACGATTTCGCAGAGGTTAGCGATCTCATTTACATATGAGATCTTCAATGCAAGGAAATCATTGGATGCATATTTTATCATCTCTGCACTTCTTCTGTCTGTAACAATAATCGGTGCATCGAATCTTTCATAAACATTCTTTAAAACCTCACCGGCTTTTTCATCTTCCACACCGATGACAATACGGGATGCATGAAGTGTATCCAAAACTGCGGTTCCCTGAGATAGGAATTCAGGATTAGACGCTATATCTACTTTGACATCATGTACCAAACGCTCCCGAAGATAGGATTCCACCTTGTCGTTGGTACCAATCGGAACAGTAGATTTTACTACAACTACACAATCCCGTTCTACGGATTGCGCGATCTGTTTTACTACTTTAAAGACATAAGCCAGATTTGCGGAACCATCCTGTTTTTCCGGAGTTCCCACGCCAATAAAAATGGCCTCCGCATCCTTATATGCAGCGCCATAGTCCGTTGTAAACTGCAGATGATCCATGCTTTGCTGCATTAATTCATCCAGTCCAGGCTCATAGATAGGGGATATCCCCTTTTTCATTTTTTCAACTTTTTCTTCATCAATATCAACACAAGTTACATCATGTCCTTTACTCGCCAGGCACACACCTGTGACAAGGCCGACATAACCGGTTCCTGCAACTGCAATTTTCATTTTATCTTCTCCGCATAATATTCACAATATAGTGTTTAAATTATATCATATGTTTTAAAATTTTACCACCCTATATAAGGTTATTTTTTACATATTTTTTGCTAATATTGACATTCTGAGGCATTTTAGTTCATACTTTTATAATATTTGCTTCATATTTCACGCTAAAGGCAGATCAAAAAAGTACTGTTTCTATTTAAATAGGACACGCTCCAAGGCCCATCTACCTGATTCAGAACAAGCCGTTCTCCGGGCATATCTCTTCTCATTGAAAGAGCTATCAGGTCAAATCACCGATAGCTCTTACCTGCATTTTATAACTTTTTCTAATTTCAATAAAATATGTTGTATCAAAATATTCAAAATGCCATTTCGAAAAGAAATTTCTGCACGTTTTTTGTAAAATGATAATTCTATTTCTCATAGAATGTATCTGTTATAAATTCCACAGAGATATGATCATTCATCTTTTTCAGGCAGTCAATCACATACTGGTTCATACTATTTGACTTCTCTTTTTCAATCCTGTATTCCATGCTGGAATTGTAGTAATTATCTTCAATCGGTGAATAGCCATCAAAGCCGGCACATGCCACATGATCTACTTTTACTTTCATCAATGTTTTCAGGAGCATGATAAATGCATTATCAATAATCTCAGCATCTTCATCTACCAGTGAACTATAGTTTAAGGTGTAGTCAAAGCTCCCTTTTGTGTTCGTTACGTTTGATGTGGCAATTACCTTGGTATCACGGTTCTTATACTCTGTGATCACGCTGTTCAGCTGAACATACCTTCTTGAATTGCTTAGGAATACGTAATCAACCATAAGGGCTCCCGGTATATAATTTGTAGAGATGACAACCGGATGATTTGCTTCAATATAAGCTTTGATTTTTTCTTCCTGAGCCTGGACATTTTTACCTGGTCCAACTAACAGAATTTTCTTTCCTGCAAACTGTTCTTCCAGTTTTACCAGATCATCCAGATCATTACATTCTGAATTCTGATACTGATTATACAGATGTTCGATATGCTTCTGATCGTATAATAATTTCTTTTCAAATTCAATGCTGTCCAGTATTTCATTTAAGGACTTCAGGGATAATGTATGCTTGTCCATTAAATATTTTACATAACTTGGATGGCAGTTATTGGATGCCGACAGATAGAAGAAAAGATTATACCCCCATGGACTCTTTTCATAAATATTCATGATGTTGATATCGATTGCTTCTAACATCTGGCTGATATCATAGTTTTTTCCACAATTGGTATTCAAATACATTGACAGCAATTCCATCGGCGCATTACCAGCACTTTTGCCCATTCCATAAAGAGTTGCATCCACTACTACCATACGGTCTGTGTGAGCTTTCAAAACTTCCATACAGTTGGAATACGCCAGCTGGAAGTTGTTATGGGAATGATATCCTACACCAATTTCCGGAATGAGGTTATGGTCTAATAATTCAAAATAGTGCATCAGATGTTCCTGATGAAGTAATCCATAGGTATCTACAATGGATACTGCGTAAGGTTTTAACTCATTTACGAGATCGATAAGATCCAGCATTTCTCTGTCTGAGTAACTTGTAATCGAAACTGCCTGGGTAAATACCTGATAGCCCAATTCTTTTACCTGACGGCAGAACGCAATTGCTTCATGCATCAGATGTTTTTTAAAGATTACCCGGATACCATCCAGATAACTGTCCTTGCAGGGAGACAGATTTTCTATTCCGCAGGTTCCGAAATCGATCATTCCAACAACCATTGCCTGTCTTCTGTCAAGCCCGCCATAGATTTTTTCTACGCAGTCCGTGTTCGGCATGATGGTACGGTCGATATCAAACTCGTGTCTTTCATCCAGGAATCCGACTTCGATCATGTCTACATTTGTGCTGACCAGTCTTTCAAATAAACTCACAATGTTGTCATGTCCAAATCTCCAGTCATTAACATAACCACCGTCACGTAAAGTACAATCTAATAATTTTATATTATTCATTTTATTCTCCTGTTCTTAAAATATATTGACTCTTCAATATATTGTTTTACAAAAACTGATATAGGTTACTGTAATACAGAACCTATTATACAGGTAAATTAGTATTTTGTGAAGTATTTTCCTATTTATGGTCAGCATTCAGACTTTTGATATATTATATTCTGTGCTTTATTCTTTTGCAATGCTGCAAATTTCTACTGATCTATTCTATCTGCTTCCCAAAATCTTCAGACACACGCGCATAATCAATCTTCCAAATCCATTCTTTTTCAACGCATTGCCTACACGGTATTCATCTGTATTCTTTATCTCTTTTAATTCAGCTGTACATTTCTTATATTTTTTCTTAAGCTCATCACACTGCTTTTTTGTTTCTCCATATTTAAACTTCCAATTCTTAATCTGAGTACCCTGCCACGGCACCGGATAATTTGCAATTCCGGCAAGGATTGATTTTGGAATTGTAAATAATTCTTTCGGATTCATGTCAAACTGCGTACATTGACTCAGATCTAATATGGTTCCTTTGACCGGCGTCATTGTTGCCAGTGGTGATAATAATACAAATGGATGTTTTGAATAAGTGGTTCTTCCATTCATCTCTACAGCATACTTCCCTTTAAGCACACTCTCTATCTGTCTTTCCGGATCTGCCTCTGTCTGGGTTTTACAATTGACCAACCCGTTAATTATCTCTTTTATAACAGGGTTGCCCTTTGCTGCGCCAAATACCTTATCTGTAAAATGTTCTTCATCAAAAAAGCTAAAGAATGCCGGATAACAGCGCATACAATCAAATGGTCCATTTATTTTCATGTTGGAGCCAAGATAAAATCCGCCTTCTGCATAAATTTTCTTTAACGCAAAATATCCGACTACCAATTTAAAATTCTTTTGAAGAAATGCCTGCTCTATCATCTGGTTTTCATGCACATCGCAGTTTTGCGGACTTAACACCACTGCCTCCCCCTCTTCACGAAAGGCCTGCTGTGCTGCTTCTGACGCCTGTTCGGATGTGATTTCCTGTGAAAATCCATCCAGATAAATTCTCTTAGGCATTGCCTGCTCTGTTAAGCTCAGATAATAGGTGATTTCCTTATACTTCTCCGGCTTAGCCAGATAGCATGGATTCTTTTCAATCAAAGATGTAAGTGACTTGAAATACGAAAAGAACTCATCCCCAAAATACCACATTGCTTTCGATTTATCAATGGTCTTTTCTGCCATATTCATTACGATTTCATTACGATATTTTGCATCAATATTCTCAATTGCCATTTTTGCAGCTTTTACAAAATCTAAAATTTTCTTTTCTTTTGTGCGGTGTACTGTGGAGTCTTCCCGATCCATCCAGTAATAAACCGGAGCCGGCTCATATCCGACTTTTACAGCCGCTGCGATCAAGATTGGAATATAGGCTACATCCTGGTAAATCATGTCTGCTGTTCCGCCCGTTTTTTCCCAGAGTTCTTTTTTTACCAGAAGGCTCCATAATGTAAATGGTGTAATATCCAGAAGCATACTTTCTTTGGTAACCGGTCCCGGCAGCAATCCCAACAGATATTTTCCGTTACCCCTTACCCGGTAGGAAGCGCCATAGATCAAATCACAATTTTCTTTTTGGGCACGTGCATACATGCGCTCTAAGGAATTCTCGATCATGTAGTCATCTGCATCACAGAACGCAAGATATGTACCTTTTGCTTCTTTAATTGCCAGGTTTCTTGCAATTCCCTGCCCATGGTTTTCCGTATGCAGAACCTGCATGATCTCCGGATATTTCTTTTTGTATTCATCCAGAATCACACCTGAACTATCTGTCGATCCATCATCGATGGCCACTACCTCTATTTCTTTCATGGTCTGGTTTACAGCAGAATCCAGACATCTTCTCAAATATTTTTCCACATTATATACCGGTATAATTACCGAAATCAGTACTTTTTTATCCATTCTTTTATCCATCCTCTTATCTCCCTGACTCATTTATATTTTTCTGTTCCGGAGCCTGTTTGAAAATCGCTTAATTCCATTCATTCATTCCGCAAACCGCAGCAGATTGTTGCTAATACTTTCCAAACTGGTTCTAACACAAAACCCCGCGAACAGACATCCTTTCGAAAAAGCATGTCTGTCTGCGAGGTTCTATACCCCAAAAAATCCCCTGATGTCCCCAACCGTATCAGCAGAAAACACATACGGATACTCTTTAACATCATCTTCAGTTCTAAATCCAAAACCAAAAGTGACCGCCATAAAATCAACCCCGGCTTCAAAAGCTCCCACTGCATCAGAAGTAGTATCCCCGATCAGGATTCCTTCTTTTGAAAATGCAAGCCCCATGAGGGATTCACAGCGTTGAAGTACATCTTTTTTTGTCATTTTGCTGGCAAAATCTGATCCGCAAATTATGTCACAGTGTTTGCTTATTTGAAAATGTTCTAGTATTTCGATTGCATAGTCTTCTCTTTTCAAGGTAGCAACCCCGATTTTGTAACCATTTAAATGCAGGGCAGTCAGCAAATCATAGATACCCTCATAGGCTTCAGCCAAAAACAGATCATGGTTTTTATACCGATCCCGGAAAATTTCCGTTGCCTGATCGGCTTCTTCTTCTGATAATCCATACTGCTTCATCAATGATTTTTTAATTGGCGGGCCAATAAAAGTGCGCTTTACTTCTTCAGCGAGAGGCTGATAACCCATCTTTTCGATCGTATAGTCCACACTTTTCAGTACGCCTGCTGAAGTGTCCAGCAGGGTGCCGTCCAGGTCAAATATTACAGCTTTATACATAAAAACTCCTATCCTACAATTCCTTCAGCAACCATTAGGTCCTTTACCATTTCCAGATCCTTAGGTGTATCTACAGACACTGTTCTGCAGTCTACATCCACAAATTTCACTTTTTTATGATGTTCGATGTAGCGGATCAGGTCGCACTCCTCTACCTTCTCCAGCAAGCTCTGTGGAGTGGTGACGAAGAAATCCAATGCTTCTTTTGTAAATGCGCAGATTCCAACGAATTTCTTATAATCGAACTCCAGACTCCCCTTTGGATAGGGAAGCGGGCTTCTGGATGTATAAAGGCCGTCTCCTGCTTCGTTTGCAATCATTTTAATATTTGTAAAATCAATAACTTCCGGTCCTGTCTTAATCGTGGTCATTGCATTTGCCACAAAGAATTCCGGTGTGTTTTTCGCTGTTTCCACTACTTTCTCAATTGCCTGGGCTTCGATTAACGGCTCGTCTCCACCGATAAACACGTAGATATCTGCGGGAATCTTATCGGATACTTCGTGCGTCCGCTCTGTAGGATTGGTGTGCTTTTCACTTGTCATTAGCACCTTGAATCCATATCCCGTGCAGACATCGTAAATTTCCTGATTATCCGTTGCTACATACACTTCATCAAAGTTTCTTACCTTGCTTACCTGCTGATATACCCACCAGATCATTGGTTTGCCATGAAGATCCGCCAATGGTTTTCCCGGAAATCTGCTTGATTTGTATCTTGATGGTATTACTCCTACTACTTTCATGCGTTCACGCCTCCTAGTATGTCACTCAGGTTTACTCTTTCAAACGACTCCAGAGCGCCTCCTCTGGTTGCATTGTAAATCTTGACATCTCTCTCATTTGCAAAATCATTTAATTTATTATAAGCAAAAATCGCTTTCTGCCTGTAATATTCAGATACCTCTTCTTTTGTCAGATCCTGAGCTTTTAATCGGTTCTCAATCCGTTTTACGTCCATCTGTTTCATATCATCACTCAGATAATCTTTGATAAAATGGCTGTCTTTTGCTAAGCTGGATGTACAGTCCACACCAATCAGATAGATTTCTTTAAATCCCATGTAAATGGCAAGTTCTATCATAAATGACATAACCGTAGCACCCGACGGAACATAATATGACAGAAAATTGTTACTGATCTTATAGGGTTCTTTTGCCACATTGTAGACATAGGTGCTGTCCTTCGGCCTTTTTTTCATATAGTGATAAGCAGTAAGATTTACAAAGAAAGGCGCCTCTACATTGTCTGCAATTTCCTCTGACAGATTTTTTGCAAACATCACATCAATAAGGCAATGGTAAGTGGGCCTCCACTCTGTCTGGTCAAATATTTTATAAACCATATTGCAGCCAATCGTTGTCTCATCTTTAATCAGGTCCAGATCGCTGCTTGTTAAGCTCGGACCATTTCCCACCAGAAAGCACCGTTCACCCTGATGCTTATCCTTATAAGACTTTAATCGTTTACTGTTTGCCAACAGACAGATACCTCTGCCGCGAAATACACCTGATAATCGAAAGTAACCTTCTTTTGTTTTCTTAAAAACCAGTTTTATCAGCTTCTTAATACGTCGAAAACCTTTTTTTATGAATCGAATTATCTTTTTCACGCGCCAGCCAATGCCGACTTTCAGTTTTTCTGCGAATCCCATTATTACACCTCTGACTTCTATAATTTCGTAAATGATATCTTCCCTGCATTTCGGATCTGTAAAAATTTATTTTACTTCGCCGGAATACAGATATCCAAAACTTTCTTACTGGTATCAGGTCCATCCAGATAATTAAATTTCTGATTGAATGACTGATATTTTTCATCTACCGTAAAGTTAGCAAACAGATCCGTGATGGCATCCGCAAGCTTGCTTTCTTCCTGAATAATTGGTCCTGGAAGTTCTTCCAGCTCCAGATAGAAGCCGCGGATCTGGTTCATATATTCATCCAGATCATACATATAGAACAATACCGGTCTTTTCAAATTTGCAAAATCAAAAAATGCACTGGAATAATCGGTTATCAGCATATCGCTGACAACATACAGTTCATTGATATCATTATGTTCCGATACGTCCACGATTCTTTCCGGATAGCGGTATTCACCCGTGAATTTATTCAGGTGATGGGTACGGAATAAAATTACGTATTCATCTCCCAGTTTCTCCGCCAGGGCATCCAGATCCACATGCTGCTGATAGAGATATCCCTGTCCTTCCACATACTGATTATCTCTCCAGGTTGGAACGTATAAGATCGCCTTTTTATCCTTCCCGATATGAAGCTGTTCTTTTAAACGCTCCACATCCTGACTGGTGTGTGTGAAAAGAAAATCATTTCTGGGATATCCGGTTTCCAGGAGAATCCCTTCTTTACCGAACCGGGAAATTCCAAAAGAAGTATCAAATTTTTCACTTGCAAACTTAGAAGGAGACAGGAAATAATCCAGCTTCTTCACATGCTGTTTGTATTTATGATAGTTTTCCTTTAGGGAACGTTTTTTATCACTGTCAAATTCAATATCCAGTCCAAGCCTTTTTAAAGGGGTACCATGCCATGTCTGTATGACTACCTGGTCCCTCTTCGGATAAAGATAGTTGGTCACAGATGCATTGCATACCCAGTATTTCGCTTTCGCATGATATTCATAATACTTTTTGGAACGCACTTTTGTAATAAAAGTATTTTTGTTTTCTTTTAAAAACTCAAAATTCTTTGTATTCTTAAACACCCATACAAATTGAAAATCTTTATAAGCTTCATCTGCCAGCATCGCCTCATACAATGCCCTTGGGCTGTCACCATACTGTGAGCCGAAAAAGCCCGTAAAGATAACCATATGGCTGTCTGTTGGTGTCTTAATACCATACCAGGTACATTTCAGTCTACGCATCAAATACACATATTTCCGGTAGAATTTTAATACTGCAGGATGATTGCTGCTGCATTTTTTCAGAGTTCTTTTTATTTTACCATGCAGTCTCCCTGCTAAACTTTTGTTCTTTGACATGCCTAATGCCTCCTTACTGCATAAATTCTTCATATACCGGCAAAACTTCTTCTGCAGTTCCAAGCATCTTAACTTCCCCGTCATGGAGCCACAGGATCCGGTCACACAGTGATCTGAGGGTATCGTTATTATGGGATACAATGACTACGGTACGATCCTTTTCACTGATCAGTTCTTTCATCTTGCGGTAACTCTTCTTTTTGAATTTTGCATCACCAACACTTAATACTTCGTCAATGAGCATTATGTCGGTCTTTAAAATAGCGGTAATGGAAAATGCCAGCTTGGAATACATACCGCTGGAATAGGTCTTCACGGGCATGTTAATAAATTTACCAAGTCCTGCAAATTCTATAATCTCAGGCATCTGTCTGCGAACCTCTTCTTCCGTAAATCCAAGGAGCATACCGGAAAGCATAATATTTTCCTTACCGGACAGGCTTTTCTGAAAACCAACTCCAATGGACAGGAGTGATACGGTATGTCCAAAGAGGTCAATGGTTCCGGAATCCGGTGAGAAAATCCCCGCAATAGCCCGGAGCATTGTGGATTTTCCACTGCCGTTCTTTCCAACAATACCGAGAATTTCTCCTTCCCTCACCTGAAAAGAAACATTTTTTACCGCCTCATGGACTTCCGTCTTTGTCTTCTTTAATTTAAAAAAGTTCTTTTTGATGGAATATGCATTTAAGCATTTATAAGAAATATTCAGGTCTTCCACCTTAATCGCATTTTCAACACTCATCTATATCACCTTCACGTAACTGTTCTCATATTTGTAAATCACCCGCACACCTATGCACGACAGAACAAAACCGATCACCAGCCACATTAACATAAATTTATGGTGAGGGAACTGGGAATACAGCATTGTGCGTCTCAGAGAATACATTATAAATGCAGCAGGGTTAAAATTAAGCAGGAGATTCTTAATAGGTGCCGGTATCTGATTCATAGAATCTATTGCATAAAATACTCCTGACATATAAAAGATCAATTTCAAAAATACCGTCAAAATATTCTGCAGGTCTTCGATAAATACACCAAAATGGCATACGATTGCACTTATACCAAAGGTAAACAGACAAAGAATCAGGATCAGCGGTATGAAATATAAGATCTTAAAACTAAATGGTACTCTCCAGATAACCATCATGATAATTACCAGTCCAAAAGAAACCATCATTTTAAATCCGTTTACCAGCATATTTTTTAAAATCAGCATATATTTTGGTACATACACTTTAGAAACAACCGCACTATTGCTTTTTACAACCCTTACACTGCTGATGACCACCTTATTGAAGAAATTCCAGACAGAAAGGCCGATAAATACATAGATTGGGAAAAAATCTATTTTTTTATTGCTGAACACTATCTGAGCAATAAAAGTATATACCATCATAAAAAGCAGCGGATCTAATATCCACCACAGCCAGTTTAAATAAGAACTGGCAACTTCCGATTTCAGCTCAGATCTGGCAGCATACATGGTATATTGATAAAATTTTTTAATATCATTAATAAATCGTTTCATGAATTTTCCGGCTCCTATTTCTTTAAATCCTGTTTTATCTGAGTTGTGGAAATCTCAGGCGTTCTGGGCAGATATACCACATCACAGTATTCTTTCAGGAAATCAAACTTTCCTTCCCAGTCATCCCCCATTACAAAGGTATCCACTTTGAATTCTTTCACATCACTGATCTTCTGGTCCCAGGAATTTTCAGGGATCACAAGATCCACGTAGCGGATCGACTCCAGCAGACGTTTCCTTTCACTATATGGAAAATAACATTTTTTCTGTTTTTCATCCCAGTTAAATTCATCCGTAGACAATGCTACGATCAGGTAGTCTCCAAGCGCCTTGGCTCTCTGAAGCAGATTAACATGTCCATAATGGAGTAAATCATATGTTCCATAGGTAATAATTTTTTTCATCTTTATGCCCATTGCATACCGCAGGTTTTCTGCGATACTGCCACAAATAAAACAAGTTGAAAGAATTACAGCGTGGCTTCCTTTCCATTTCTTATTTTTTCTTTCAACGTTTCACCTCATCTAAATGTACGTTCCGTAATAAACATTCCAGATATTATATCATACAACATTTCCAGGTGCAACTCCCGGCGCAGTTTCACAGATGTTTCAAATTTCATGACACGTCTGCCTCACTGCCTGAACATATCACGCATCATCCCCTCTTAGGATCTGATACAGGTTTCCAGCACGGCACGGCTTGCATTTTCTCCGCAGTGCGGATTGTAAATTTCATTGAATTGTCTGTACTTTTCATCATACCGGAACTCGTCCATAGCTTCCCGGATAGCACCGGGCAATTCCTCTTCTGTCTTTATAATTGTCCCCGGCAGGGTGTCCACATCTATATAAAAGTCCCGCATCTCGTTTTTATACTGTTCAAAATCATACATGTAGTAAATGATTGGCCTCTTCAGGTTAGCGTAATCAAAGAATACACTGGAATAATCCGTCATCAGCAAATCACTGACAATATACAGATCATTAATATCTCCATACTCTGAAACGTCGATGACAAATCCTTCAAACTGCTTTAGATCAATGACATTTTTAATGAAGTAATGGGTCCGGAACAAGATGACACATTCTTCTTTAAATTTTTCCTGCAGAACTGCAAAATCCAGTCCAAGGCTATAGGTACATCCAATGCCCACCTCCTGCATGCTGTCACGCCAGGTAGGTGCATACAGAATCACCTTTTTCCCTTGTGGGATATGAAGTTTACGCTTGATTGCTTCTGCCTGGTCTTCTGTATACTGATACAGAAAATCATTTCTGGGATACCCTTTTTCCACAAAAATATCCGCTTTTCCTAGCGCTTTCAGATTAAATGCGGATGTAATCTTTTCTGTATAGAACGGTGACGGAGATATAATATAATCATATTTCATAGCATCGTATTCATACTCTCTGTTCAGTTCCCGTTCTTCCTGGGCACCGCCTTTATGCACTTTCACATCAAACCCTAATCGCTTCAGCGGCGTACCGTGCCAGCACTGAATATAGACCTGATCCTTCTTTTTCTGTATTTCATCCAGCATCCTGCTGTTTGTCACCCAGTATTTTGCCTGTGCCGCATAACGGAAATACTTTTTACTTCTATGCCGGATCACTATGGTATCTTTTCTATCCGCTAAATCCCGGTGGCACTCAGGATCTTCAAAGGCCCATACTTTCTTATATTCGTCATACCTGCTGTCCCGGATCATCTCTTCATAGACCGCCTTTGGACTGCAGCTGTAACTCTTGCCCTTATAGGCCTCAAATAAAATTAATTTTTCCTGGGTAGCATAACGCCTTTCATACTCCAGCTTGTTACGCGTCCTCCGGTAAAAACTGCGCAGCCTTACACAACCTTCCCGCACAGCGGGATTGGCGCTTAGCATTTTCAGTATTTCTCTTTTCATGGGTACCTCTTTTTCTTTCATTTCAAACACGTTCCAGCCCCTTTAGAGACTGCTTTAAATTGCTCCTATTTGCTAATGCCCGCAAATTCCAGCAGCCTTCTGCAGTTCCCTCCGCCTTTGTAATGATTTACCTTATCATTAATTTCAAGACGTTTTTCCTTATAAGCATCCTCACCTGCAATACAATCTTCTAAAAATCCATAGAAACCTTCCTGGCTTTCAATAATCTCTCCCGGCATGTAATCCAGGGGATTGTCCACTACAAAACCTCTGTGGCTTCCATATTCTTTCATGTCTTCTATGATAAAAGCTTCCGGTTTATCCAGAAGTAAATAATCAAAATATACAGATGAATAATCGGTAATCAAGGCATCGGTATCTTTCAGCAGTCGATACAAACGGACTCTTTTCTGATCCAGATAAGCATTTGTCAGTATCTTAATATTGCTCATATCCTTAATCGCCAGCGCCTCCAGATTCTGTGCCGGATGGAGTTTGATCAGCAGCAGGCTGTTATGCTCCTTCATAAAAGCATTTAGTTTTGTAAAGCTCTCTGCCGTATGAAACAAGGGAATGCCTGCATTTTTTACATAATCCTCACTGGAATCCATAATCAGCTTATCCCGTGAAATACGATAGGTGGGCATCCAGGCAAATACCTTTTGATAATCTCCCTTTACAATTGAAAGCTTATGAAATTCATCTTTTTTTGAAAACAAATCATCATTCCGAGGATGTCCGGCAATGATTACCTGATTCAGTTTGCAGTTAAAAGCTTCCGCCATAATCGGACGGAACATTTCACTTGGCGCTGTTAAATAGGTAAAAAAATCATAGTGGTAATCTCCCAGCTTGTCCTCCAGCATATGATTGATCTTTTTTAAAGGGGTTCCATGCCAGTAGTCAATCGACACCTGATCTTTTGTGGGCATGATTGCCAGAATTTCCCCATGGTAAAAAATAAATCCCGCCGTCATAATTTCCTTTAAACTTCCCGCCAGATTTACAAACCGGACATTTTTTCTCACCAGTTTCTGATAGTCCCGGGGTCTGCCAACTGCACAGACAATCTCATATTTTTCATAAAATTTATACTTCATCAGATAGCAGAACAGTGTTTCGCTGTTATCATAAAGTTCTCCTTTACAGAAGATCAGGATTTTTCTCTTATTTTTGGGAATCACCTTATTTACTGCCGATAATACTGATCCTCCGGCAAAATATATTTTCCGTTTTGCTTTTCCTTTAACCATAAACGCTCCTACTTTGTCTTTCTTAAAATTACTTCATAGAATTTCTTCCGGAAGCCATTGGGTAAAATGCAGATCAGAACCTGTCCGCCTGCCGAAATCAGAAAATCCATCCAGGTAGAAATACCGTTCTTCTTTAAATACCACCTGAACTTCACTGCCAGTTTTGCATAAGCCATACCGCCCCGTCTTGCAAACATGCTCTCTCCTGTTCGCACATAAACAAGCGGCTCTTGTATATTATATCCAACAGCACCGTTTTTCAACATTCTGGCCCAGAGATAATAGTCCTCAAAATAAGGGAAGTCCTGATAACCACCGGCCTTTATCACCGCGCTTTTACGATACATCACCGTTACGTGGTTAAATGGATTTCTCCTGCCTGCACACTTTAAAATGGCTTCATTGGTCTTCGGCGTTACCCTTTTCCCTGAGATTTCATGCATATCACTTGCAAATTCCTCGATAATCCCACCTGTAATGTCCACCTGTTTTTTATTAAATATATAGAGCTGCTTCTCACAACGGTCATTCCGGCTGATATCATCGCTGTCCATGCGGGCAATCAACTCATTTCTGCAATGCTTTATTCCGGTCTGCAGCGCCGGCCCCAGACCGCCGCATTCCTTTAAACGTACAACAAGGAACACCTCCGGATATTGCTCCAGGAAATGTTCCACCACTTCGTCTAATGCTTCTGTTAAAGGTCCGTCACAGACCAGTACAAACTGGTCCGGAAGCACTGTCTGATCCATCATACTGGAAATTGCCGCTTTTAAAAATGCGGGTTCTTCCTTTTTATATACAGACATTAATACAGAATATTTATTTATTTGTTCTCTTTTTTTGCTTCTTCCTCTTTTGTCGCCGCTGTCACCTGCCATGCCTCTACTCCTTCCGTATTTTCTTTCTGAAAGAGAATTTTAACTGTCATCAGCATAAGCTTCCAGTCCAAAAGATAGGTATAATTTTCAATATACGCTAAATCCAGTTTGAGCTTATCGTAAGGAGTGGTATTATACTTACCATACACCTGTGCATATCCGGTGAGTCCGGCCTTCACCTTTAAGCGGTAATCGAACTCCGGAATCTTTTCTTTGTATTCCTTTGTAATCTGCGGACGCTCCGGTCTTGGACCTACCAGAGACATATCCCCTTTCAAAATATTGAATAACTGAGGCAGCTCATCAAAATGAATGTTACGGAGCACCCTTCCAACCGGTGTTACCCTGCTGTCCTGCTTCATCGCAAGGCGTGCTCCCTCTTTCTCAGAATCTACTCTCATGCTTCGAAACTTCAGTACATAAAATGTCCTGCCGCGCTCGGTCAGTCGTTCCTGACGGTAAAACACAGGACCTCTGTCATAGCATTTGATTAAAAGCGCAATGATCAGCATAAACGGAGATGCAATTACAACTCCAAGACCGGAAATAATAATATCGGTCAGACGTTTTGCCGTCTTCTGTTCAATCGTAAGGCCTCTGTTGCGAAACAGCAGAAGCGGTGTATCAAACAGATGTATGCTGTCGGAACTCATAATCATTACATCCGATATTTTTGGAATACAGTAACACCGGATATCTTTTTCAAAACAGTATTTTAACAGCAGATTTCTTTCATGGGAAGGCATATCTCCCAGAATTACTGCCTTATAGCAATCTATTTTACTTTTCAGCTTATCCATGCCATCTCCCAGATGAATGGACTCGCAAATATCATATTTATCTTCTCTGGAGGAAATCTTGCGGATCAGATCCTTTGGATTTTTCTCTCCGTATATCAGCAGCATCTTCCTTGGGGGATATATATGCACGTAAATCCAGCGCATCATAAGCACCCACAAAACGACGATTACTAAATCAATTGCCGTAATATAGAACATCGGCAGCACATGCGCTCCAAAAGTCCAGCGGCCAATCAATGCCATCTGCAGGTAAGTTATTCCGTTCACACATAATACGGATGCAATCTGGGAATAGAGCACATCAAGTACCCTTAAATAACCTACTTTGAATCCTCCGTACAATTTGTAGAAGAAAAACAGCATCAGTGCATACATTCCCACAACTACCCAGTTACCTCTTACAAACGTTGTACGGATAACCCCTCTGGAGTCATAATAGGAAAACCAGACATATGCATATATTGCTGTCTGTACTGCCAGAATAAGCGCAGAAGCAAAAAACATGATGACTCTTTTATATTGTTCTCTTCTCTCCACTAATATTTACCCCTCTTTATTTTTCAATGGTTCATCATAATTATACATCAATACTTGCCAGACTCTATATTACAACAAATTTTACAAAAATACAACAAAAAAGACGTGGCAATCTCAGGCATTATTGGAACTGGCTGTCTCTTCTTTGGGTGTTAACGGTGCAGTATCCTTATAGATTATATAACCATTGGTCTGTCCAATTGCCTTAAACTTCCTTAATTCTATTTTCTTTTTTGAGTCCGCCGTGTCATAATATACCAGATAATTGCACCCGGCCTTTCTCGCCTGCCTGATGATGACCCTGAAATCCGGATTTTCCGATATCATCTGTTCATGTATTTTCCTGTCTCTCTTGCTAAATCTTCCTTTTCTTCCGTATGCCAGTCCAATGCCTGCATCATACTGGCGTATATAACCAGCCAGATCATCGGGAACCACAGCCTTTACCGTCTCACCTTCACCACGGTTCTGTGTAATGATTTCACAGATAGCGTTTGCTGCCGAAGGCAGTTTCTGCAGATTTTCCGTCTTATGAAGAACTGTCCCTGAGACGTAGACAAAATTTCCGGTTACGGCAAGAACACCCATCAGCGCCACAAGCATAACCCCTCTTTTTAATTTTGTATTCTGTGAATACCAGGCTCTTACTGCCACATAGGATAAAACAAGGGGTATGGGCAGCAGCCAGAACATCCGCCAGTAAACATCTCTTCCCACACAGTAATCCATAATAATTTTAGCTGTCAGAGGAAAGAAATAGATGCATCCAAAAGTTACCGCATATCCCACAAATAATTTTTTATTTTCTTTTTCTGCTTTACTACAGGCAATGTAGATAATTGCCGCAAGAAATAATCCCACATGCATGCCGTCAGCCACATACATCCTGTAACGTTCTAATGTCAATCCAAATATCTCCAGCATGTATACAGCCTCCTAACGTATCAAAAGATACATTCCCGCACAAATCAGGCAGGGAATGCAGCATATTACTGCTTTTATAAATTTTCCTAAGTCTCTGCCGCCAATCCCATACAGAATTGCAAAAATGCCAACCATAACCGGCGCCAGCATGATTCCCATGGATGAAACCAGACAGCAGGAAAGCAGAAGGCAAAACAATAATGACCATTCACGCAGGCTGCCGTTTTCTTTCAGCAGACGGATACACATGTAGAAAAGTGCCGGAAGCAGAATCGCTGCCAATACCGCTTTCCCCTGCCAGATACGCACCAGCATAAACGTCCCCTGGGTGTACACGGAATAATAGGAAAACACGTGTATTACGGAAAGGAAGCACAGGAACAGCCCGCTTGCCTTGCGGTCCCCCGCAAACAGTTTTTCACCTAAGAGGGAATAGACCATATAAGCCAATGGCACGAAAAACACCGGCATAATCGTAT
Source organism: Robinsoniella sp. KNHs210 (assembly GCF_000686105.1). Taxonomy (NCBI): domain Bacteria; kingdom Bacillati; phylum Bacillota; class Clostridia; order Lachnospirales; family Lachnospiraceae; genus Robinsoniella; species Robinsoniella sp. KNHs210. The sequence goes on along the minus strand of NZ_JMLZ01000002.1, from coordinate 5,411,353 downwards.
GTGCAACAATTGCCGGATGCATCTGCACGCTTTCACTGATAAATGCCAGGAAGATTGGAAATGGAGAAAGAACATAGCGGGAAGGCAGACTTTTTAGCAGGTCTCCCGTATAAGCATCAAAACGAAACATTCCATTTGTATGCACTGTTGTTGTAGCCGTTGCCACATAAAAGGCATCATCCAGATCGTCCAGCCTGAAAATCAGGTACGCCGCTACCTGCACTGCAATCAAAATCAGCGCCAGATAGACAGACCAGGGGGTTTCTTTCATGCCTTTCCACTGGAATACCACCATTTCTTTCGTTCTTCTTACATTTAAAATAATGGAAATTACTGCAAGCAGCAGCATACTTCCGCCATAGATATACATCAGTACATGAAAACTGACTTCTGCGAAAATAAGGGGAAGCGCCAGCACTTCAAACACGGCAAACATGGTAATATAACCATACAGCGCCGCCATTTTTAAACTATTTTTTTCTTTATCTTCCACCCGGGTAAACAGCATACCGATACACACCGGTATTACTGCAAACCACAGGAGGATGAGTAAGGCTTTTACCAGATACACGTCCTACCACCTTTTCTTACGGTCAGCGCAGTAATTGCGCAGACCTGATATATAAGTTACAGTGTTTTCATATATGCAGCCAGGGCATCTTCCCAGGGCGCAAAGCTGTAATCTGTAGTCAGCTTCAGCATATAGTTTTCCAGTACAGAATAAGCCGGACGTACGGCCGGGGTGGGATATTCTGCAGTAGTAATACTATCCACCTTTGTATCTTTACCTGCCAGGCGGAATATTTCCTTTGCAAAATCTGCCCAGCTGCACATACCCTCGCAGGTACCGTGAAAAATCCCATAATTAGATGTCGGAATGAGATATTTAATTGCTTTTGCCAGTTCAACCGCACTGGTAGGTGTACCATACTGGTCTCCCACAACCCTTACCGTGTCGTTTGTCTCCGCCAGACGAAGCATGGTTTTCACAAAATTCTTTCCTTCTCCATAGAGCCATGCGGTACGTATTATAAAGAAGTCTTTGGCAAACTGCTGTACAAACTGTTCTCCCGCCAGCTTCGTTGCCCCATACATCCCCTGTGGGTTTGGCGCATCAAATTCCATATATGGTTTTGTTCCATTTCCTTCAAATACATAATCGGTAGAAACATGTACCATTTTAGCACCTGTTTTCGCCGCTGCAATACTTAAGTTTCTGGGGCCGATGGCATTAATGCGATATGCCGCATCCTGCTGGGATTCACATAGGTCCACGGCAGTATGTGCCGCACAGTTAATGATTACATCCGGTTTTACTTCCTCAATGACAGACATTACCTTATCAATATTAGTAATATCCAACTCCATTACATCGGGCTGAAATACATCTGTATTGATAATTTCTACATCCGCATCGTCTGCATACTGCTGATTAATTGCTCTTCCTAATTGTCCGTTACATCCTGTTACTAAAATTTTCATGTTTTTATTCTCCTTTTATTTTTTCGTAATTTTTAACTATATAAATTATCGGTACTGTTTAGTATACTAACTGCTGGTAAAAATTATCTTGTTATGACTTTCTGGAAGATTTCCCAGACTACCATAAACTGTATCAGCCCAACGCTCATGATCAGATTCATGTTAATGCTCTTTTTCAGGGTTATATTTCTGCTTCGCAGAAGGAGTACCACAAGCGGGAGCACCGGAAGGAAATACCTTCCCTGAGTTCCTTCAATTACTTTAGAACCAAATGGCGTCCATGTCAATAAGAACACCATCATCAGTGCACCAATAACCCCGGCACTGATCAGTGCCATGATCCACTTATCCTTTTTTTCCAGATAAAACGGTTCTTTTTCTTTTACAAACACAGAAAGTATCAATATAATTGCCAGTGCAAAAATCAGAACATCTGAAACTTTTATATCCAGCCAGCCCAGTTGCCCGCCCATCATTGTTTCAAAATAAAAATCCGCATATTTCCGAAATGATTCGTAATACATCTGGATAATCGTGAATGGCTGGGATAACAGCCCACTTAAAGTGTACCCGGAACTTTCAACATAAGACAGGGTATTTTCCTGTCTGCTCAGATATTCTGCCATTGTAACAAGTCGAACGACAGCCAATGACAGCACCCCTCCCGCACAGACGCTTAATCTTCCCAGAATACAGCCGATTCTGGTAGCCGATTTCTTAACCGGGATCAAAAGTACCAGCAGGCATAAAAGCACGTAGACAATCTTGCAGGGTGCCATTAGCACAGCCAGAATAATTAATAATATCCAGTCTGCCCGGTCAACCTTATCCTTTTCATATGCCAGATAAAGGCAATGTGCGGTAAACCATGCGCATATTCCTATAATAAAGGAATCATAAGAGAAAGATCCGCCTAATTCCAAGGAAATCGGAAGCAGTAAAACCGTCAGCATCAGTACTTTTGCAAATGGCATCCGCTTTACTGCAAAATATCCGCACAACAGGTAAAATGCCAGCGCAAACAGTCTTCCCAGCATTAATAAACCTACATTTCCTATATTCAGCAGCCGGGCAAGAGAAATGCCTATAATCTGAGGCGTATATACAAATGCAGGTACTCCTGACAATGGCCCACCCGGAAAAGCAGACAGTCCCTTTGCGCCTGCAGTATCAAAAAGATGATCTGCAACCAGTCCGTAAGTTTCCGTATCCGGACGCTTCTCCAGGACTCCCATTAACAGATCGTCCTCTCTTGCAATAGTATTCCCTTCATCATTCACCGCTTCTTTTCCCATTAAACTATTAGAAAACGCATAGGCAGTATAGATATGTGCCTGTTCATCCGGCGTTGAATAAGGCGGAAGAACAAAGATATAGAGTACGCCCAGGCAGATACCCATTAACAGAAACAGCCTGTGAGCCTCCCACTTCATGCCATATCCCAAAAACCAGAGCAATACCAGCATTGCAAAAAGTACAACTGTGATACCCACAAAATAAATTTTCAAATAGGACTGGTCACCATACGTAAAGGTTATATGCAGGCTTCCTTCTTTTTTCTGTCTTCCTACAATTAATTTCTGTCCTTTTATAGATTTGTCAGACTGGTAAACCGTAACTGCATTCCCTGCAGTCCCATCTTCCGAAGCAATCGTTAATATAAACTCCTCTTTCTCTTTTACTTCAATGGTATTTTTCAGAACAAATTCCACCGGAGTATTATCCTTAAGATCTTCCGTGGAGACATCCCAGTTTCCCACTAATATACCTGACTTTATATTCTTCAGCTGAATATTCAAGTGCGCATCATTTTTCCTGTCATAAGTAGCGAAAGTCAGCCTGATTCCGGAAAAACTGACGTTTTCCATTCGGAAACTCTGTTCAATCTTGGTATCTTTAGTGATCTCACCAACTACTGCTTTGTTGCCTCCAATTTTAAAAATCTCTCTGGGCCGGTTCAGACCGGGGCTGACGTATTCCCGGTACATCACTACAGTATGAAATATAAGCATCAGGAAAACCACAAAAATCAGCACCGGAAAGAATATATTCTGCTTCTTTCTATATTTCTCCCTATTCATCTGCCTGCTCCTTTATCTTCAATTCTTTCATCTGCATCTCCTGCATCGTCCGCTCAAGCAGCGCCTGATGCTGGGCAAGAGCTTTTACACGTTTTGAAAGTCTGGAAACCGCAAGGCTCAATGAGAAAATAATAACCAGTGAAAAACAAAAGCCCATAAAAAATATCATATTGACCGGCAGGGATACGCCCAGCAGGTTCGTTAGCCGGTCAGTCAAAACCGGAAAACAGGTTAATACCGTTACACCAATTGCCAGTAAAGTCCACGGCAAAGCATATCTTAAGCTAATCGTTCTTTTTTTTACCATACATGCCAGCACAATCAGTGCTGCAGCAACAGTAATCATAATGATAATCTGCGATCTGATACTCATATTCACACCTCTCTGCCTGCATGGGAATCACAGCAGGACGCATTTACATAAAAGCAATTTTCTTTCAACCTCAGCCTCTCCATGCGGCCATAAAAATAGCCAGAGTTACCTTTATCATATAATACACCGACTTCAAGGGCGATATGGAAGATACCCCCTCCTCCCGCTGTTTCATGACAACCGGTACCTCACCGATTTTTCTGCCTGCTTTAATAATTGCTACCGCACTTTCAGGCTCTGGATAATCCTTGGGATATTCCCTTGTAAATACTTCTATTACATCACGGCTCATCATACGCATTCCTGACGTAGGATCTGTAATCCTCACCTTGGTCAGTGCATAAATCAGCCAGGAAAAATATCGAATTCCCATTCTTCGGATTCCGGAAGACTGAAATCCCTGTTTTTCTATAAATCTTGACCCAATCACCATATCAATCTGATTACAGATGAGACTTTGCTCCATCTCTTTTAAGAATCGGGCATCATGCTGTCCATCTCCATCCATCTGCACCGCCAAATCATATCCTCTGCTGGCAGCATAGAGAAGACCGGTCTGCACCGCCCCTCCAATCCCAAGATTGACCGGCAGATGAATCACGGAAAAATCATGTTCTTCACAAATATCCTTTGTATTATCTGTCGAACAGTCATTGATAATGACATAGTCATAATCCGGTGCCTGTTCCTGAATACTCCGGACAGTTGAATAAATACTGGCGCCTTCGTTATAGGCTGGTATAATAATCAGTTTCTTCATAGGTGCTCCCCAACTACATATTATTTGATTCCTCACTTCTCCCGTAAACAGAAGCTAAAAGCTTTGCAACCGGCAATGGCCAGAATTTACGGAACATGGCGATATCCTCGTCCCGCCTGCCCGTATCTTCAATAATTCTGGTAGTCGCAGATTCTTCATGTATCCGGTGATACACCAGACGCTTCTTACAGTAAAGAAAAGCCCCTTCCTCCCTGGAAATCTTCTCCCATGCCTGCCAGTCTTCATTACTTCGAAAACCTGGCTGAAACACAGGTGCTTTTACATTTTCTTTTGCAAATCCCACAGACGGACAGCAAATCGGTGAACCCAGGGAAAGAATTCTCCTTCGGATAAACCTGCTGTTCTTTGCCGCCTTTATTTCCATTGGAATCAGCATCAGCCTTTTCACTTTTAATAATGTGTTTGAAACAACGATTTTCCCTTTTCTGATTTCCCCGTAATCAGTAAAAAAAATCAATGGCCGTTTTGCCGAATCCATCATCCTGCATAGTTCTTCTGTATATTTTTCATGATAGATATCATCCTGATGGGCGATCGTAACATACCTGGTGTCAGCCTTTTCATATGCAAAATTCCAGTCCTGGATGATTCCCTTTTCTCCTCTGTTTATAAACAGTGATATCTCATTTTCCCTGCAGATACGCTCTATATAGGTGCTGGGTGTTGAAGTCACCATAATGATTCTGCCGGGATGTGACTGCTTTTTCAGTGAGCGGATACATGCCATAAGATAGGGGCTGTCCCCATAGGCACATATTGCAAATGTGTGTTCATAATTATCTTTCATATTTATACCCATTACATATTACAGACGAATCTGCAATACTGCTATTTCTTTTTTCTTTCAGCCTGGCAGTCCATAAAACCTGGTTACTTTCGGCCAGAGTTATTGTATCATAAATTTAAGATCTTGACAACGACGCTGATTTTCCGATCCGATTCTGCAGAAATACAAACAAAAGTACAATTTCAACGGTAAGACCCAGAATCGTAGCAAAACTCGTGCCCTGCATGCCCCATAACTTTATGAAAACTACCGATGATACTGCTCCTGACACAACGGCAGCTACATTACTGATGATCAGTCCTCTAAAGTCCTTAACAACCGTCAGTACACCGCACAGCAGCCAGCTGAATGCAGTGAGAATGGTACACGCTACCAGCGGCAGTAACAAATCAGTATAAGGCAGTATTTTTTCTCCGATTAATATCAGAAGCCCCCACTCCCCTAAAAGCGCTGCACCTGCCATAGCAGCCACAGATACTGCTCCTACTACTTTTACACAGGTGAACAGAAGCTTCCAGAATCCAGCCCGGTCCCCTGCATGATACTTTTCCGCAAAAGCCGTTACGAAAGGATTAAAAATGTAAGTAGATGCCATCTGCACAACCAGGGTAGGCGCCGCAATTGCCGCATACACACCCAGCTTGTCATTTCCGCAGAATTTCTCCAGGAAATATCTTGGAATAGAGCTGATTGCAGCGTTTAGAAACAAATAAACCACTAACGGAAAACACCTGATAAGCAATTCCTGTACTTTTTTTAAATTACCATCAGATTTTATATTGGTTATACGCTTCACATTCCTGCGGTCATAGAATATAATAACGAGAAATGTAGACAGCGCCATTGCCCCAAAAGCAACCGGAAGACTATTGAATAATCCCAGAAAAACTATATAAGAGCAAAGCATTACCACACCGCGGATTACCATAGATTTTCCCAGATAATCCATACGCCAGTATTTTTGAAAAAATCCGGCATAGACATCAAAAAGAGCTTCTCCCAGACGGAAGACCATATAGATTATAATACTTAAACTGGATATCTTGTCGTATCGGTTTATCACTACAAATGCTGTACAAAGAATAAATGCTGTTAAACCGGTCGCTGCCCTGCTCAGTACATAGGTTCCCTGGGAATATTCATTTTCCGTATCTGCCACCTGGAAAGTACGCATCCCATAGACTGCTATGCTATAGAACATATTGGTTATGGACATAGCCAATGTCAGAATACCTGAATTTTCAAATCCGGAAATACGGATCACCAGAACGCTCAAAAGCCATTGACACCCCAGATAAACCAGACTTCCCCAGGTATTCCAGAGAATACTGGTTTTAATCGACATTTTTTTATCTTCCATAGTCATCCCTTACTTTTTATCAGGCACTTCTGCTTCCTGTTTCCCAAAATCCAACTGGTATGGACAATGATTATACCTTTTTTCCACCGGTGGAAGCTGCATATAATCGCCATAATAAGCAGACAGCATTTCGTGCATATCATTGGGAAACGTGAGTTCCAGATGTTCAAACTTCATCTTCTTCAACGGATACAAATCTTTCCTGTCTATCATGCTTGCAAAGGGTCTCGCCTCAGGCAGGTATGCCAGCCTTTTAGTCTTCTGCTTATTATATTTCGTACAGCATCTCTTTCCACGCAAAAAAACGCCTCTCTTGGAAATATGCATCGCTTTCATAAGCTTGTTCCCAACCTGGCACGCAGCCAAAACCAATTTTAATTTTTTACCTTCCAGCAAAAGGCTTGGCTTTGAAATACTGCATAAAATCAGTAATTTACTGTAAATCCATGCCCCATATGCCTGAAGTTTCATCTTCCAATTACAGTCCGGAACATTGTCATAAGCATACAGATCCAGAAAAATCCCAAATTCACAATCCACATCCTTCATTGCGTATTCCCTGAAAACCGTTCCTTTTTTACACATACGCGCAGTAAAAAGCGGATAATTTTCATCGGAATCTCCGCGTAAAATCGTATATTTATCTTTCAGTTCCTCTCCTGCAAGTTTACAAAACCGCTCATAATTTTTTCTTGTAAATGCCAGATCTATGTCGTCATCCCAGGGAATAAACCCCTGATGCCGCAGTGCTCCGATTGCAGTTCCTCCAATTCCAAAATACGGTATCTTATGCTTCTCACAAAAATCCACAAAATCCTCCAGCATCTCCAGCTCCGTTGCCTGAAGCCTGCGAAGTGTCTCATCATCATATTTCTTTCGCTGCATAATTTTCCCCTCAAAATGTATTTATTACAAATCTTTTAATTCCTGTTAATTATAATATAACATTTTAATAAGAATTAGACAACTGTTAATTGTGATGAGGGATGTTACAAAAATGAAATTGGGTATTGCTGGGTAAGGGACGCATACAAGTTTTCCCCAGACACTTGTAAAGAACTTTCTCTTAGGGTATAATCTAACCTGTATCATATAATGCTGACTATGTCTGAATAAGGGGGAATGTCATACATTTTGCAGCAGTACTGATTTAATACCAATGAATAAGGGGATTTAGATAATGAAAAGAAAATTTAATGTAATGTTTACGGCAGTGGTTATCTGTCTGGCTTTTCTATGCCTGCCACTGGCAGCTGATGCATCCGCTAAGAGCAAAACACGGATTCATTTTATTTGTATTGAAGGCAATAACGATGCCATCCTGCTGGAGAGTAACGGACACTTTGGAATGGTGGATTCCGGCGAAGACAGTGACTTTCCAAATGGAAATAATTCGAAATACCCTATGCGTTCCGGTATCAACACTTCCGGGGGGCACGAACAGGAAGTCATTAAGTATTTGAAAAAGGTTGGCGTAAAGAAGCTGGATTTTTATATCGGCACTCATGCTCACAGCGACCATATTGGAAGCGGGGATGAGATTTTAAAAGCTTTTAAAACAGAACGCCTGTATCTCAATAAATACAGTGACAAATACATCTCAGTGAAAACAAATCTCTGGGACAACCAATATTGTTATGATACGCTGATCTCTGCAGCTAAGAGACGCGGTACGAAAATTATCCAGAACTTTTCCAAAAAATCGAATCGGGAATTTACCCTGGGAGATATGCAGATCGAAATTATGAATTATAAGCGCTCCACGGATTCCAAAGGAAACATCGCCAAACGGCCGGATGACAATTTTAATTCACTGGGTGTGAAAGTAACAGTAAATGACCTCACTGCTTTTTTAGCGGGAGATATCAACAATCTGGCACCTGATTACGATGAAAGTAAGCTGGCAAAACAACTGGGGCCTATTGATCTGTTAAAATTGGGACATCATGGTATCGGCGATGCCAATTCACCCAGCTATCTGCGTATGATATCACCGGATTATGCAGTTGCAACCGGTTTAATTACCAATATGTCCGCCTCCGTGAGAAATACGCTGAGCAATATAGAATGTAAGCTCTTTACCACAAACGGACAGCCAAAAAATTCAGCAATCATAGCCGATATGAGCAATGGTAATACACTGAATATGATTTCTCCCGGGAATCTGACCCTGAAAAAGAAAAAGGTCGGATCCAAAAAGCAGTCAGCTTTTTATACATCCAATAACAAAAAGTATTCCAGAAAGAACACCTGGATCTACTATAATGAAAACTACTATTACATAAACAGCAAAGGCTATATAGAAAGAAACAGCTGGAAAAAAGAAGGAAATTACTATTATTACCTGGATAACAATGGTATCATGCAGATGAATGCATCAAAAGTTCGTGGTATACCATACTCCTTTGATGCCAGCGGCAGACTGTCAGAGGGCGGCTGGACAAGGGGATCTACTTCCTGGTCCTATGCAGATAATACCGGAAGGGCTAAAACAGGTTGGGCAAAACTAGACGGCAAATGGTATTTCTTTAATAAATCAGGAGTCATGCAAACCGGATGGATTACCCTTAAGAAAAAACAGTATTTCTTAAGATCCAATGGACAGATGGCAGCCAATACCTGGGTTACCTTCGGCGGTGTTAAATATTATGTAGGCAGCGACGGTGTCATGCTCCGCAATACAAAGAAAAAAATCAAAGGCAAGATATATCGTTTTGATGACGGTGGAGTTTGTATCAATTATTAAACAGTATAAAAGAGCCGCATCGGTAGAACTTTACCGATACGGCTCTTTTCATGCTTTTATTTCTTATTTTTACAAACTCCGTTGGCATCAAACCTATATGTCTTCTTGCCTATTTTTAATCTTTTTCCTACAGCTCTTACGCCATCTGACTTCACATAATACCATTTTTTCTTATAATGAATCCAGGACTTTGTCTGCATTTTTCCCTTTACGAGATAATACCACTTTCCGTTGCTTTTCAGCCAACCGTTTTTAGCAGAACCATCTGAACGAAGGTAATACCAGTTTTTTCCAAGCTTAATCCAACCGGTCTCCATATAACCCTTTTTATTGAAATAATAACGTTTTCCTTCAATGGTAACCCATTTTTTCTTAGGATAAGTACCATTGCCATAGCGATACCACCAGCCAACATTATCCTTGACCCAGCGATTTGGCAATAGGACACCTTTTTCATTCAAAAATACGGTTTCTTTATTGATCACCTGTTTTCCGGTCAGGGCCGCGCCATTATCTCCAAAATAACAGGTTTTGCCGCCCAACGTCCGCTTTCCGGTAACCATATAACCATTTCCGCTGAAATAATACCATTTCCCCTTAATCTTCTTCCAGCGCTTTACCATGGAACCGTCCTTATTCAGATAACATTTCCTGCCCTTATAGGTGATCCATCCGGTCGCATTCTTTCCATCCCATTTTTTAAAATACCAGGTGCTGCCTTTCAAAGTCCAGCTACCGGCAGGAATTGCAATTATAACACCTTTTTCATCCAGGGATACTTTTTTCCCTCCTATGGTCTGCACTCCGGTCATAGCTTCTCCGGAGGGCTGAAAATAATGAATTTTACCGGATATCTTCTGTTTGCCTGTAAGCATGATTCCTCCGGCATTAAAGTAATATACCTTTCCGTCTATGGTCTGCCATCCGGTAGCTCTGCTTCCATCCTGCTTCACATAATATGTATTGCTGCCATCCTTTTTCCATCCGGTATCTACAGCCGGCGGCGGATTCGTTCCGGAAGAACCGGAATCTTTCTTTTTCAGCCCATAATATGCTGCAATTGCCTTGGCATCTGCAACACCAATCTTCTTGATCTTCGAATTGCTGCCGTAAAATTTTACACAGTCATTGGGATTATTGACAAACCCATGCTCAACGATCATTCCCGGAAATCCGGCAAGGACACATCTTCTTACGATTCCATAATAATCAGCCAGAGCCCCGTTTGGATACTGATCCCCTGTCTCCGATAATCGGTACTGTATTCCCTGATTCTTAAACCCTGCCGCATTCAGCTTATCCAGAATCGTATATGCGATATCGTGGGAAGCCTGTGTGATATCGCCCCGGTACTGACCTTTTGATAAAAATACCAAAGCCCCGGATACGCTGTACTGTTCATTACTGTTAGTGGAATTAATATGCTGGCTGATAAATACGGTCGCACCAACAGACGCTCCAAAATCCACTCGCTGATATAATTCCATATACTTGTCGGTAGAACGGGTCAGATATACCTTTACCCCTTCATACTTTTCCAGTTCTTTTTTCGTGTACTTGGAAATCTTTAGCGTAATATCTTTCTCAATATAAGCTTTTCCATTCCAGGTTCTGCACGCTCCTGATTCTGAGCCTCCATGTCCCGGATCCAGAACTACTGTAATTTGCCCATCTGAACCGGCTCTCGGTGCCGAATAACCGCTTCGCAACTTCGGCGCTTGTGCACCCGCCAGTGCCTGCGCCTGGTTCAGTGCATTTGTAATTCCTGCAGAATCATCTGCCAGAACTCTTTTTACGGTACTCTCTTCTGCTTTTTGATCCGCATCAGACTGAACGCTTTTCGCCCTGCTTTTGAAAGATTCGCCATGGCTTCCTTCCACTTTTGAAACAGCAGTGTCACCGCTGGCACGATATGCTTTTAAATCAATATTCCGGTTAACACCTCCGCACACCAGCTCTATCCTGCTAAGGCTGGTATCCGCAAGCCCGCCTCCTTTAACAAGAAACGCAGCATAATTGCCGGATATCTCTGTAACATTCATTTCTCTTTCCGTTCCCGAACCATCCCGGTAATATAACCTGGCTCCGGTCAAAGCTCCATTTCCATCCGCAATCTCCGCCACGATCAACTGTCCCGCTTCACTTGCCATAGACTGCGGCTCCACGTACATCATTTTCAGAATATCTGTGGCTGGCTTTTGCTCCGCTGCGCCGGCAATTTCTGCCGGGATCATGCTAAAGAGCATGACAAATGTTAAAAGCCATGCAACAACTCGTACTCTCCTCTTCATATGCATCTTTTCCCCTGTCTTACCTTTTGTGTGTTAGCTAGTAACTATTACCATTATAATTTTGGAAATCATTATTGTCAAGAAATCATTACAAATTTATAAACTAATTATTACAGTTTATTTGTTAATTTTGCCATTATCCTGTTTGATTTCTTTTATAAAACTCACCACAACCAAAATCATAATAATCCCCAGAGGAAAAGCGGCAATAATGGAAATCGTCTGGAGCATGGATAACGTACTATCAGAAAACAAAAGTGCTATTGGTAGCAGCAGAAATACCAGTGCCCAGAATGCCCGGAGCTTCTTACGGGGTTCTTCTCTTGTTTCCATATTCTTTTCCGAGTACCCTGCCACAACCAGGGTAATTGCATCAAATGTACTTGCATAAAATGCAATCATCGCCAAAATCAGAATCAGCAGCACAACTTCGGTTATCGGAAATTGCCCAAAAACCTGCATAATTACTTCTGATGGAGATTTTCCGGAAGCAAGCTGTCCAGCCAGATCCAGTTTACCGCTAGTCTGCAAATGCAGCCCGAATCCTCCGAACACAATGAAGGATGTATAGGTTCCAAGCAGTCCGCATGAAATCCCGCCAAAGATCGTCTGGCGCAGAGTCCTCCCTTCTGAAATCCTGGCAATAAAAAATGGAGTAGCCACAAACCAGGCGATCCAGTAAGCCCAATAGAATATCGTCCAGTCCTGCGGAAAACCGGAGCCGCCGCTTCCAGACAGACGAAGGGGATCCATCCACGTTGCCATACGGAAGAAATCATTCATAACCGTTCCAATAGCTGTCACTCCGGTTTCTATAATATAGATTTTCGGACCAAAAACTAAGAATACACCAATTAACAGAACAAATATTACCACACAGATTCCCGCCAGATGGGAAATCGCTTTCATCCCTTTCATAACAGCCACAATGAAAACCAGGCCGATGACTGCCAGAATTACTATAGATAAAAATGGCGTGGGCTCAATCCCAAGTATTTTCCCCACCGCCTGGGCGATCAGCGGAGTGGCCAGGGAAAATGTAGTTGCTGTTCCCGCCAGCAGACCTACGATGGAAAAAATATCAATTAACTTTCCTGCCTTTTTATCCACATGATCTTTTAAGACCGGTCTGCATGCTTCTGAGAGGGTTTGTCTTTTTCTCTTTTTCACAAACATCATATAGGCATAGGCACAGGCAGGCAAAAGATAAAATGCCCAGGGTATCGGACCCCAGTGAAACAACGGATAAGCAGAAGCATAATCCTGGTGCTGGGCAAGCGTCATCGCTTCTTTTGCAAATGGTTTTGCACTGTAGTAATAACACCATTCAATTAACGACCAGTAAACAATATCGGCAGCCATGGTAGAAGTAAAGATCATTGCACCCCAGCTAAAATTATTGTATCTGGGTTTTTCCAGATTTCCAAACCGGATATTTCCATGTCTGGAGAATGCCAGTCCGACTGCAGTAAATAAAATGCCCAGACCCAATATAATATAGAAGAAACCCAGTTTATTTACAAACACTTCCCGGAGCATACCGGTAATACTCCCGGCAGTTTCCGGAAACAGCATCAATACCACGGAAATAACAGCAATAATCCCTAATGGCAATAAGGTAATCGTCCAATCAATGGTGGGATCAAATCTTTTCTTTTTCATATTCTGCCTCATATTCTTTCTTCATGCTTAAAGCTCTTAGGAATCTTCCTTCCCCATATGCTCCAAAATCTTCACCTTTCGTTTCTTTCGCAATTGTCCAGGCACTCCAAAGGACATCCTGGCAAATTTGAAACATCAAAAGCTTCTGTTTCTCCAGCCGCCCGGGTTCTTTCTCCAGATAATACTGTAAATACAATTCTTCTTCCTCTTTGGAAAATTCACATTCCAGCAAATGTGCCGCCACATCCCACAAGGGATCATTATATCCAGCATACTCCCAGTCAATCAGGTACATCCTGCCTTTCTCATCAGACACAAAATTTTCTGCTACCAGGTCATTATGACAAGGCCTGCGATCTGCCTTGATCTGATTCAGATCAGATTTCAGATGATAAAAAAATGATTCCAGCTCTTCAAATCCTTTATAAAATCTCCCGCCGTTTTTTAAAATCTCACGTTTATATTTATCATACTCCTCCCAGACATTGAAATCCCCCTGCAGTTTTACTTCAGAATTATGAAGCTTTTTCAAAATAGCCGTGGTTTTTCTCATATAAGCTTCCAGCCTGGCACTACCGGGATTTAACGTTCTGGCACCGCTTATGTATTCGGTGACTTTAACCCCTTTTACCGGGTCGAAATACAGAATGGGTGGATTTAATCCAAGTCCGGAAGCTATCCGGCTGTTATACTGTTCGGCACTTCGATCAATAAATACTTCTGTACAGGCACCCGGTATCCGTAAAATATAATCCCTCCCTTTTACCCTTACAAAGAAATTCTGGTTGGTCATCCCTCCGCCTATGCTGACCTGTTCTATTTCCTCTTCCTTTAAATGCATACATTCCTGCAGTGTTTCTCTAGCCTTATTTTCTTTTCTTAAAACTGCTCTTTTCTTCATTTTAGGAAATAAAATACTGGATGCTTTCTGATACAGCGTCTCATTTTCTATCACACTCCAGATCAGATCATCCACCAGGATTCCGGCTATACGATAAATCCGTCCTATACTTTCAATTGCATATTCATAATTCAAATATGGATTTTCATTCTTTCCATAATACTGCACCATTTTTTCAAACAGTTCCCCTGATATCTTACTGACACCAATCAGTTCAGCATCAATACGGTTCAATTGCTTAATATCCTTGGAAATACGGAAAATGCTCCCATTTTCATCCAGTTCCACATATGCCTCGTCCATGGAATCACTGGGGCCTGCAAGCAGCATACAGTTTTGCTCTTCTGATTTTAGAATCTTTTCAATTGCAATTTCTTCCAGGATCTGATTACTTTCTACCAAAAGAAAATCTTCCGTCAGATATGCTTCAGCCGCAAACAGGGAAGCCATCGTTCCGCTCCATTTATATCTATTGTTTTCCACCAGAATAATTCCCCGGTGGTCAAAATAAGTCTCATACTGTTCTTTCCGATCCCCTACCACAACGACAATTTTCTCTATTCCCTGATTATGTAATGCCTGTATCATATGTTCAATCAGCGGCATTCCGCCAATCTCTAAAAGTCCTTCCGGTTTATCAAAGGCAGGATTATGCCCTGCCGCCAGAATTACTGCAAGCTTCACACCGTTTGCATTTCCCGAAAAATCTATTTTCTCTGTCTGTTGGATACGAATTTTTTCTTCCAGATGCTTTTTACCGGTATCCGAAACCCGATAGATCTTACCCGTCTTTTCCAATAGACCTTTGTCCGCCATTTCCTTCAGGAGATAATTCACCTGACCCAAAGAAATCCCCATAGAATCCGCCAGCTTTCTCTGACTCTGCATCCCCTGCTGATTTATAATATATAACATGCGATCGTATTTATTCAATGCCTTTTCACCTCCGTTCAAAATTTGAACATATTTATTGTACAAAATTTGAACACTGATGTCAAGTTGATTTGAGTTTCTACTGGGAGAAATTGGGGTTTTGCTGAGTATGGGACGCTTTGTGTCAGGAGATAATGCCCGGAAAGATGGGAGTGGGAAACTTGTATGGACTCCGTCAGCTGGCCGCAGAACTGGTATTTTCTAACCTTTCCGAAGCGCTTTTTGGCGGCACGCGGGCATTCACCGGGAAATCCTGATGCATTTCCCGGTGAATGCCCGCTTAGTATCCGATGGGAGCCAGTCGGATACTATCCGCCAAAAAACACTTCGGAAAGGTAAGTAAATACTCAGTTCTGCGGTAAGCCTTCCAAACGCCTGCCATGGCCCGCCCCCTTCTCTTTCCGCGCACTACATCTATCTACAAAGCGTCTCCCTTCTCAGCAAAACCCAAATATTTTTCTGGACTTTCTCTCCTAATTCTTCTACAATAGTCACATCAAATATCACACAGGAGATTTCATAATGAAAATCAAAGTCGAAAACGCCATTATTCTGGCTGCCGGATTTGCTTCACGTTTCGTACCTCTTTCACTGGAGTACCCCAAAGGACTTACCGTCGTAAAAGGAGAAGTTCTCATTGAACGGCAGATACAGCAATTGAAAGAAGCCGGCATTAACGAAATCATTGTCGTTACCGGATACCTTAAAGAACAGTATAATTATCTGAAAGAAAAGTATGGGGTAATCCTGATTGAAAATACAGAGTATTCTGCCCGTAATAACCATTCTT
Organism: Robinsoniella sp. KNHs210; assembly: GCF_000686105.1. Classification (NCBI taxonomy): domain Bacteria; kingdom Bacillati; phylum Bacillota; class Clostridia; order Lachnospirales; family Lachnospiraceae; genus Robinsoniella; species Robinsoniella sp. KNHs210. The sequence continues at coordinate 5,395,166 of NZ_JMLZ01000002.1, read as the reverse complement.
CTATCTATGCAGCCAGAAAATATTTAAAAAACAGCTATATCTGCTCTTCCGATAATTATTTTCCTGAGAATCCATTTCACTGTCAGGAAGTCCATGCCTTTTACGCGGCAGTGTATGCGGACGGACCTACAGATGAATGGTGTATTGCAGCAGATCCCAACGGATTAATTACTCAGGTAAATATCGGCGGATCAGATGCCTGGTATATGCTTGGACATGTATTTTGGGATGCCCGTTTTTCTTCGCGATTCCGATCAATTCTGGAAAAGGAATACCAGGATCCTTCTATTCAGAATTTTATGTGGGAACATTTATATATAAGGCATATTTCCGAACTGGATCTATATATAAAAAAATATCCCCGGGATTCCATTATGGAATTTGATTCTTTAGAGGAATTACGCAGCTTTGACGACTCTTATTTAACCAATAGTAAATCGGCAATATTAGAAGATATATCATGTCAATTGTCTTGTCAGGAGTCTGAAATTCGTAACATACAACCCTTTCATGATGGTTTTGGAGTTTTAGGATTTACATTTACATGCAGAAAATGCACATATTGTTATTGCAACGGATGTCTTACCGGAAACTGACGTTCTATTTAATAAGTTTTTCTTAATTTTTCCGGTATAGGGGGATTTCTCATTGAAAATATAAAGTTAATATATTACACTAGTGGGGAGAACGTTTATGCACAATTAGAAAAGGAGCTTTATTTATGAAAATGAAAAAAGTATTAGCGGCTCTTTGTCTTTCTGCATGTCTGACTTTAGGCTTGTCCTCCGTAGCCTTTGCAGCTGAATCACCCGATGGTTCTGCTCCAAAGACTGTTCAGACAACCAACGTCAACACGGCATCAGAGACAGAGTCTAACACAGAACCTGTTACGGAAGAAACTGCCACTCAGCTTACTAATGAACGTGATTCGGAAACAGAAACACCGGAAAATACAGAAAGTACAGAAGCTGAGACGACATCCGAACCTGTTACAGATGCTACCGAACCTGTTACGGAACCTGCTACACCACCTGCAACAGAAGCTCCCATTCAGCCATCCACAACTGCTCCTAAGCAAGCGGACGAAACCGAAGCTGTTATAGAAGAAAACGGCTGGCATACCGTAGATGGCAAAACATATTACATTCAGGATGGAGAGCGCCTGAAAGGGATAATAAAGGAAATCGATAACAATAAATATTATTTTGATGCGAACGGTATTCGTGTATCAGGTCAGGTTACCATCGAAGGCAAACAGTACTATTTTGATGCGGATGGCATCATGAGATTTGGCTTTCAGACGATCAACGGAAAAAAATACTTCTACAATGCAGACGGTTCCATGCTGATAGGAAGCAATGCACCACAGAAGATCAATAACACTCTGTATTTCGTTTTGTCCACCGGAGAAATCAAGCTTAAAAGCTGGAACACTTATGCAAACAAAAAATACTACTCCAATCCGGACGGTGTATTAGTAACTGGTTTGCAGACAGTAGACGGCAAAAAGTATTACTTTAATGGCGATGGTTCTTTAATTATCGGTAAGAACAGTGCTATGAAAATCAACAATGCATACTATTTTGTGATGACGAACGGGGAAATCAAAACAAACGGCTGGAATACAGCAGCGGATAAGAAAAAATATTATTCCAATCCGGATGGAACACTAGTTACAAAAACAGTCAAAAAAATTGGTTCAAAGTACTATGCATTTAATGTTTCCATGTATAAAAACTGCCTGAAAACAATAGGTGGCAAAAGATACCTCATTTCTTCCAGTGGTGTTGTTCGTACAGACAGAATCACTACATACAAAGGTAAAAAATATTACTCAGACAAATATGGACGTATTAAAACCGGAGTTTTTAAATACAAAGGCAAAAGATATTTTGCAAACAGTAAAGGTCAGATCCGAATCGGACGTTTTACAGATTCCGGAAAATCCTATTATTCAAATAAAAAAGGACAGTTGTATACTGGCTGGGTAAAATACAAAAACAATTATTATTACTACAACAAATCCACCGGCGTTATGCAAAATGGGTGGCTTAAAAGGGGTAAGAGTACTTACTACCTGAATTCCAAGGGTGTACGCCAGACAGGCTGGGAAAAGATTAAAAAGAAATGGTATTATTTCGCTTCTAACGGTAAAATGCTTACCGGCAGAAGAGTCCTTGGCGGATCTACTTATTACTTAGATTCTAAGACAGGCGCCATGAAAACAGGATGGCAGAAAATCAGCGGCAAGTATTATTATTTTAACAAGAGCAGCGGTGCCATGAAAAAGGGCTGGATGAATCTTGGATCCAAGACCTACTACCTGGAAACAGATACGGGAGCAAGACGTACCGGCTGGCTGACCTATGATGCTAAGAAGTATTACTTCAACAGTAAAGGCGTTATGTTAAAAGGCAGACAAACCGTTGATGGAAAAGTATACAACTTTGGTTCCAGCGGCGGAATTGATTTATTATCCACCGGAACACTTACCGTGAAAGTAAACCGTGCAGCAAACACCATTACCGTGTATGCAGACGGTGAACCAATCAAAGCAATGCTTTGTTCTACCGGTATACAGGTTGGATGGACTCCACTAGGTAACTTTACAATGCTGGATAAACTGCGTTGGCATGAATTAGACGGACCCAGCTGGGGACAGTATTGTTCTCACCTGACCCCGGAGATCCTGTTCCATTCTGCACCGGTAACCAGATACAGAGATCCGAACTCCTTACCGGCAGCTACTTATAATCAGCTTGGAAAACCTGCATCCCACGGATGTATCCGGCTGACTGTAGCAGATGCAAAATGGCTCTATGATCATTGTCCAATTGGTACAAAAGTAACCATCTATGATGATGCAAGTAACCCGGGACCACTGGGAAAACCTGCATTACAGTATATGGATGCCAATGCAACACATGATCCGACTGATCCGTTATTTCACTAGAGCGTATTTAAAAGTTGAATTGCGCAAGGATGTACTGGATGTATACAAGAAAAGCTGCAGGATTAAACATCTCCTGCAGCTTTTCTTTTTTGCCTGAATAAATTACTGATATAAAAAGGGGCTGTCGGTTAATACTGATTTTTAAAGCCCCTACACCAAAACAAGCATATCCCGCAGATTTCCTTGCTTTTCAGCAAAGGACGTTCTGCGGGATATGCTTGTTTTTCTTTACTTCTCCTATTTTAGGGCGCAAAATCCCCTTTTACATATTTGCAGCTCCGCTCTGTCAGCTAAGCTGTCTTTTGATCAGATTTTCCTGCGTATTTCTCGATTTCATGGTAAAGAAACCGATGATATTTATTTATATTCCGGCCAATTGCATACAGCATGAATTCTTTATACACTTTTTCTGAATTGCGGTAATTGAACCGACGGAAGTTTTCGTTTTCCTTGATGTCCCCGAAGTGCCCTTCGGTCTGGATGGAACGGATCTGGCGCTTCAGGATCCCCTTCTCGCTCTGGATGTTGGCATTGGATGCTTCTTTCAGTTCCTCCCACTGCTCATTGATCTTCATGACTTTATTTCGGTCACTGTTTTTTTCCGCATTGTACTTATACAGACAACGGGATTTATGTTCACAGCCCCTGCAATCTGCACATCCATAGACTTCCCATGTCTGGCTATACCCGTCCTGCTCCTTACTTTCTGTCCGGATATGACGAAGCTCTCTTCCGTCATGACAGATATAGTAGCGCTCATCTTCAAAGATATGGGTTGTCATGTTGTAATATTTGCTGATATCTTCTTTATAGGCACGGGTTTTCCGTTTTTCGTGATCCTGGAGTTTGATATAACTGGCAATCCCATTGTGTTTCAGATACAAGAGGTTTTTCTCGCTGCAGTATCCACTGTCTGCGGTCACTTCATCCAATACTTTACCAAAGGCTTTCTGATGCTTCTCCAAAACCGGGATCAGGGTGTTATAATCTGTACGGTCATTGCTCACGTATCCGTGAACGATGAAATAGTTCTCCACCGCGATCTGAACGTTGTAAGCTGGTTTTAACTGACCGTTGAGCATGTGGTCTTCCTTCATCCGCATAAACGTTGCTTCCAGATCCGTTTTGGAATAACTGTTGCGGTCTTTCCCCATGATTTTAAAGCATTCTTTATATCCCATCAGGCGGTTTCCGCATTCCTCCAGTTCCTCATACAGTTTTTGAAGCTCGGACTTCGTTTTTCCCTTACTGTGGACGAATGATATCCCCTCACCTTCTGTAATCTGCATCAGATTCTTCTGAAGCTTCAAAATCTCAAGAGGGGAGCAGTTATCTATTTCGATGATTGTATTGTTTGAGAGCTTCTTATGCTTTGTCAGTTTTCGTTTCCGGTTTTCATCAATCACACGTCTGACTTTTTCCATGCCTTCGATGATGAACATCTTTGCATCCCCAAGGTCATATTTCGCTGCATACTCATTTTCATGCAGAAGTGTATTGTACTTTTCATAAAGTGCATCTATCTTATCCAAGAGACCTGCAAGATGGTAATTGATGCTCCCTCTCCAGACAAAAGTATAGCGGTTTGCATTGGCTTCCAGCTTCGTACCATCAATAAAGAGTTCTTTGAGCGTGATCAGGCCCTCTTTTTTCAATCGGCGCATGAATTGGTAATTCAGCTCATCCAGAAGATTACCCGTCAGTTTTTTATTCTTGAATTCATAGAAAGCATCCCGCTTCGGTTTCTGCCCTTTGGTCAGCCAGATAAAAGCAAGGTCCCTTTCGCATAATTCAACAATACGGTCAACAGAACGCACTCCGCGCATGTTTGCGTAGGTAACGACAGCATACATCATGATTGGATTGTACCCGGTTCTTCCCTTATCTGAACAACAGGCAAGCAGGCCTGAAAAATCTAATTCCTCCATCACTTTTTTTAGGGTATAGACTGGATCGTCATCGGGTAAATGCAATTCGAAGAAACTGAAGTTAATTTTCTGTTGCCCTAAATCAAAAAATTCGTTATAATAATCTTGTTTAAGCATAGTTCTATTATAACATGGAACGGAGGAAAAGATGGTTGTCGTTAGCCATCTTTTTTTCTTTTTTAGGATATAGTTCAAGGGGAGGATGTGACCGATGATGGCCAAATCCTCCCCTGTTTTAGGCTATCTATTTCCCGACAGCCCCTTTCCTTATTCTCCCAGTCCGCTCTCTATGGCATTTACAAGTGTTTCCAATGCTTCATTCTCATCTTCACCTTCGCAAACCAGTTCAATTTCATCGCCGCATTTGACACAGGCACCCAACACACTTAATACACTTTTTGCATTTGCCGTACTGCTGTCTTTTGTAAATGTGATTAAGGACTTAAATTGCATCGCTTCTTTACAAAGTACCCCTGCCGGCCTTAAATGAAGGCCCGTCGCATTCTTCACTGTTACCTTTTGACTAACCATAATTATTCCTCCACCGTACTTTTTTCTGTAATTGCAGTTTCTTCTTTTTTCTCCAGATTCACAACAATTATTACATCAGATGCCAAAACATATCCTTCTGGCAGTTCCACTTTTAATGTTACTTTATAAGTTCCAGCTGTTTTATAATCGCTTAAATCCAGTGTCGCCTTAATATCTTCTGCATCAAACTCATTTAGCTCACCTGTTGTAGTTGTGATTATGATTGGAATCTTATCCGATGGCGTCAGTGTTATCTTTAAATCTGTCGGAATATTTTTCGTATTTAGCCTGTTCACCGGTAAATACACCGTTTTTGTTCCTGCTTTTTCAATCCCGACCGTTACAGTAACGGTATCCGTTGCTGTCTCCACCAATTTCAAATCATGCTGTTCCGCCAACATATCCTGAAGCTCAATCTTCTTTGTAACATCAGAAGTTGCCCCTTCTACTGAAACATCCTCATTCAATTGCAAATGACCGTTCAATTCCTTTAAAGCGCTTTCTGTTCCTGCAAGGCTGATTGTTTCCGGTGTTATCGTAGTATCTGTCTTCTTATAACCAACTGCCGGCATACCCACTACATTCACATCCAGCTTGATATCGGGCTGTACCCTCCACAGATCTGCAAAGACCTCCACAGATCCTAATTCTGTGATTGGAACACCACTGGATGTCTTACATTCCATACTCTTCATTTTCGTCTCAGCAAACTCTTCATCATTTTTATCGATGATTTTGAGTGTACCTTTCAGGCTTTTACTTTCATTCAGTCCGTTAACATCCACTGCAACTACGACACGGCTGATAATATTAATCAAAGACTGTGGTCCTGCTACAATAATCGAATCCCCCTGCTTTACGGTTGCATTTCCGATAACATAACCTGTTTTGGGGTTTCCCGTAGTCACAGCTTTTACCGCAAATGATTTTTCTACCTTGGGCTCAATTCTGACCTTTAGGGAAGACGGCTCTACCTTTATATTTTCTTTTTTAATGGATGAGTTCTTACAGGTTATTACATACGGTACGGTCCCCAGGTCATTAAGATTCTCAAGATCAGCCGTTACTCTGAAATCAGAGTTGTCCAGTTCCTTTATCACTGAATTTCTTCCTGTAACATACACGGTAACCGTATCTGTATTATTCAGAACCTCATAGACCTTACCCAGCTTTTCCATACTCTCCTGATTTTCCATTTCTACCTGTATATTGGTAAATGGCTTCGTTTTTTCCGGATCATTATCCTGAACCACGATCATCCAGATAAAAAATGCCAGTACAATGGAAATCAGTTTTAGACCAAAGTTATTCACCAAGCTTTTCTTCATTTTTACCCTTTCCTTTCCAAAGTCTGAACTTTTTCGTGTCTACGGATTTATCCTGAAGAATCACTAATTGCTGTCTCAATACTGCTGCGTCAACATCCCGCATTAGTTTGCCCTTGCTGGCAAGTGAAACGCTTCCCGTCTCTTCTGAAACAATAATTGTCAATGAATCAGTCTCCTCACTGATTCCAACACCGGCTCTGTGTCTGGTTCCAAGTTCTTTGCTGAGCGCCAGGTTATCCGATAAAGGCAGGTAACAGGTAGCGGAAATAATCCGATTCCCCCTTACAATCACTGCCCCATCGTGAAGCGGCGTATTATGCTCAAATATATTAATCAGTAACTGGCTGGTTAATATGGAATCAATAGCGATCCCGGTTCTTTCATACTCAGCCAGCGTAACATTATTTTCAATGACAATTAATGCACCCGTCTTAACCTTTGCCATCTCAACTGTTGCTTTCACCAATTCATTTACCGTTTTATCACTAAAACGTTCTCTGATATCTCTGGCTGTATCAAATGGCGTTAATGTTGTAAATATCTTTTTCTCTCCCAATTCTTCCAATGCCCTGCGAAGCTCCGGCTGAAAAATTACCATTACTGCCATAAATGCAAAACCAATTCCTTTATTAATCAAAAATGTTATGGTATCCAGTTCGAAAATATTGGCTATTAAAACAAACAGCCCCAGGAGCAGGATCCCCTTTAACAAAGTCCATGCCCTTGTATCCTTTATCCATACCAGAAGTCGGTAAACGATAAATGTCAGGATAATTATTTCGATCACATCTCTGTAGTTAATATTGGAGATAGGCTCCGTCAGCTTATAAAGATTTACCATAAAAAATCTCTTTATAACCTCCACTGCTCTCACGCCCCTTCTAATTAATAATCTTTAATATCCAAATCCGACCTTCCCGGTTCCCCTCTTCGAACCCGATTCGGCCTCTTGGCAGCGCCGCTCCCCTCATTTCTTGATTTACGCGCCGGCTCTTCATGCCGTATCTCTTTTTGCCTTGGCTTTACCATCGTCTTCGGCACGGCTTTCACAAAATAGTAATAATCATCATCTTCAAATTGTACCTTTTGTGTCCTCTTATAATCTACTTCAAATAAAAACAATTTTAATAAAAATCCTATAGCTGCCGATACTGCTGTGCCAAGAATGACTGCCAGGAAATTTTTTCCAGTCCCCATAACCATTCCACCCATCAGGGTGCTGATCAGGAATATGAATGTTCCTACCAGTATAGCAACAGACCAGGCATATTTAATCGCCATGCGTCGAATTACATAGACCATAACAATGACTGCCAGCATCGTTATAATGGCGATAATCATCTCCGGATTTTTTAAGATGCTGTCCAACAGGCCCGTCAGTTTCTGAACCATGGCCTCGGTAGCATCTTTCGCCGTTGCCGATACGCCTTTTGCCTTGTCATCCAAAACAGATACGGTATAAAATCCTATGGTTCCAAATGCTATCCCGATTCCTGCAAAAGGTGTCCTGACAAGCCCCAGTACCAAAGGTACCGCACAGGGAATATTAAGCCCACATGCAATTGGTGTCAGAATAATTGCCAGACTCTCTTTGGGGGCAATCCCAAAGTAAAGCAGCAGCATTACCACCAGTATTCCGGTGCCAATCAGAAAAGCTTCCAGTGACAGAGCATATAAATGCCCGATTATAAATGCCGCGCCAAACAAAACAATTGCATTTAACGGCAAAAATGAACAAACTAATGCTAATATTATTACAATGACCGGATTATTCAGCAGATGCATCTGCCCCAGTTTGATATTAATCATCATAAACGCACATAGTGCTATTAAGAACTTTCCAATGGAAACCAGATAGGAATCATACTTTCCATAGAAATTCTTTATAATTTCCTTAAACTCCAGTAACGTTCCCATGCCTGTCTCCTCCCAGTGTTTTACTTCGATCCCTGTTGATACCCGATGCAGATTGCAGGCCTGCTTCCTCACGTTCATATTCTTTTTCCAGTTTTTCCAGCAGTATCTGGTAATACTCAAGGTCTTCCTTTGCCCTGATATATTGAAATGAAAAAATAATATAGGTAATGATTGAATAAACAACCAAAACCACTACATATACAACAACAATCCGCATTACCAGTGCGCCAATGTCCATACTGGTTATCTCTTTTACCAGTTTGTCCATATTATAACAGCCCCATGCCAATAACCCCAGTAAAAAAACAATTGTTATACGGATTGCATTTTTAATCATATGTACACCAATATAATCACTGCGGAAATAATTCTTTACTTTATACAATTCCTCTTCATTTCTACTCTCAAAAATGGCCATTCTTGTCATGAGCTTTATGCGTTTTTCATTAATCATACAGGCCTCCTCAAACATAGCTATACTTTATTTAGTATAGCACAAAAACAGTCTATTGAAAAGTTTATTGTTCAGGAACTTCCTTTTCCAATACACAGACTGATATAATATACCTTTCCAACTCCATGCTCCCGCAGAACTTTTGCAACGGCATCCACCGTACTGCCTGTGGTATAAACATCATCAATGATCAGAACCACATTTAATTTTACATCAGGCTGTTTGATTTTAAAAGCATTTTTCAGATTCTTTTTTCGCTCTTTGCGGCTTAAATCCTTCTGGGAATCTGTATTTATTACCTTTTTCACCAACTTTTTCCGATAGGGAACGGAAAGGAGGTGCGCCGTTTTCCGGGCAAGCACTTCTCCCTGATTATATCCTCTCTTCTGCTGCTTCCTCCAATACATGGGAACCGCAATGACAGCATCCGGATTCCATTTGTGAACCCGGGTTCCCAGATGCTTATAGATTTCTTCAGCAAAAAAGTCAGCGTATTCTCTTTTATTATTGTATTTTAACTGACGGACAGCTTCCTTCATCTCTTTCTCATAAAGATACACTGCCCCTCCGCACTCATAAGTATGCGGGTGCCGGGTGCAGTCAAAGCAATATTCTGACTCTTCCCATAAAATTGGCTTTCCGCACTTTTTGCAGAGAGGCTCACTGAGGGGTTTTACTTTTTCCCGGCATTTTCTGCATGCCGTTCCTTCTGTCCGCTTTACAATTTTTCCGCAGAGGGGACACCTCCTGGGAAATAAAATGCCAAGAAGCAGCTCTTTTATTTGATTCATTTTCTACCTGAAACTCTCTCCCAAGGGTTTTTCAGTATTAAAGAGTTTTTCAGAATCTTTATTGTAATTCTCCCTGCCTAAGATCGTTTAATTCTTTGATCCGCTCCTGAAGTGTCGTATAACGTTTCTGTTCAAATTCATTTTCTACCATCTGATAAAACGTATTTGGGCTTCCTACCAGCGTTACGCATTTTCTCGCTCTGGTTACTGCCGTATAGAGCAGGTTACGGTTCATCAGCATTCTGGGGCCATTTAGCAGCGGGATGACTACAGCGGGATATTCGCTGCCCTGGGCTTTATGGATGGTAATCGCATAAGCAAGCTCCAGTTCATCCAGTTGTTTAAATGAGTACTCTACAAACCTGCATTCATCATATTCTACGGTTAGCAGTTCTGAAAAAGTGTTAATCTCGCGGACAATCCCCATATCACCGTTAAAAACACCATCACCCTTTTCAATGGGAATTCCGTATCTTCCGCGTTTTTCCCACTGAATCTGGTAATTATTTTTAATCTGCATGACCTTGTCCCCTTCCCGGAACAGACCGTCCCCATGTTCCCGCTCATTCTTGCTTTTCTCCGGCGGGTTCAGATACTGCTGCAGTATGCCGTTTAAACGATCTACCCCAAGCAGTCCCTTGCGCATGGGTGTCATAACCTGAATGTCAAACATAGAGGCATCTACAAATTTTGGAAGCTTTTTCTGTATCAATGTCAAAACCACGCTTATGATAACATTTGCATCATTGCGCTGCAAAAAGAAAAAGTCCATACTTTTGTTATCCAGTACCACTTTTTCTCCCTGATTAATCTTATGGGCATTGACTACAATATCGCTTTCACTTGCCTGGCGGAATATTTTCGTAAGGCGCACTACCGGGAAACAACCGGAATCTATCACATCCTTTAGAACGCTTCCAGGTCCCACCGACGGCAGCTGGTTCACGTCACCAACCAGAATCAGCCTGGTTCCCACAGTTATGGCGCTTAAAAGAGCATATATCAAATGTATATCTACCATGGACATTTCATCAATGATGATGACGTCTGCCTCCAGGGGATTCTGGGCATTCCGCTCAAACTGTACCCTGCCTGCCATTTCCTCCATCGCTCCGGATAACTCCAAAAGCCGGTGTATGGTCTGAGCCTCGTAACCGGTAGCTTCCGTCATACGTTTCGCAGCTCTTCCTGTGGGAGCCGCCAGGGATATCATTAATCCTTCTGTTTCAAAATAATCAATCAGGGCATTAATCGTCGTTGTCTTACCGGTACCCGGACCTCCTGTGATAATCAGAAGTCCGTTTCTGACTGCTTCTGTGACTGCAGACTTCTGCATTTCGTCCAGCTCGGTTTCATTTTCCTTTTCAATGGTACTGATCCGGGAAAGGATCTTTTCCTCAGAAACAACGCTGGAAATATTCAGATCGTGAAGCATTTTTGCCGTATTGAGTTCCAGATAATAATAGGATGCGCTGTATACCAGCACTTTACCTGCTTCTTCCTTCAAAATGACTTTACGGTCGACAGCCATGTCCATCAGATGTTTATCCATCAGATCCGGCGCAATGCCAAGGAGTTCTCCTGCCCTCTGAAACAGGATTTCTCTGGGCAGATACACATGTCCTTCCTGGGATGCCTGCAGCAGACTATAAAGAATTCCGCTCTTAATCCGAAAATCAGAATCAGTATGTATACCAACCTTAGACGCAATCTCGTCTGCGATGCGGAATCCCACCCCATCAATATCATCCGCCATTTTATATGGGTTTTCCTGGATGATCTGATAGAGGTTCTGTCCATATTCTTTATAAATCTTCACTCCAAGGGAAGTGGAAATACCGTATTTCTGTAAAAAAATCATCGCTTTACGCATATCCCGTTTTTCTTCAACCTGAGCTGAAATCTCTCTGGCTTTTTTTTCACTGATCCCCTTAATTTCTGCCAGACGTTCCGGTTCTTCTTCAATAATCCGAAATGTATCATCTTTAAAACGGCGCACAATCCTGGCTGCCAGCGCCACGCCGATTCCCTTAATTGCACCGGAGCCCAGATACCGTTCTATCGCCATGGCATCTTCCGGCGCCTTAATCTCATAACTTTCTATCTGGAACTGGCGGCCATAGGTAGCATGCTCTGTATAATGCCCCTGGGCTTCGATTAATTCACCGTCTCCTATATACTGAAGCATGCCAACGCAGGTAACTTCATCCCCTTTACTGACAACAGACATCACCGTATATCCATTATCGCTGTTCCGAAATACAATATGATCTACATAACCTTCAATTCTTTCCATTCAACTTCTCCTGTGGCTGCTGTCTGCACGCACCCGTGTTATTTACAGACACGCTCTGAGGCTGTCGCTTAAGTTTCACGGCGTCAGATCACTCTGCTTGTCCGGCAAACCTAAACCACAGCCTCATTTTCTAATTTTTCTCTGCAGATATCAACTCTATATATCTTCCAGTACCAACAACTACTGCAGTCATGGGTTCCTCTGCAGTCATGGTGTTAATGCCTGTTTTTTCTTCTATTAATTCTTCCAGTCCATCCAGCAGCGCGCCTCCTCCGGTAAGCACAATTCCTCTGTCTACCACATCAGCCGCCATCTCCGGAGGGGTCTTCTCCAGTACATTTCTGACTGCATCCACAATCTGTGTGGTTGCTTCTTTCAGCGCTTCCCTCACTTCTTCTGAAGTAATCTTCACTGTTTTCGGAAGGCTGGTTACCAGATCCCTTCCTTTCACTTCCATCACCTTTTGCTGAGGACGCTCAATTGCCGTTCCTACATGAATTTTAATATCTTCTGCCGTTCGTTCTCCAATAAGCAGGTTGTGCTTTTTCCTTACGTAGCGGATAATCGCCTCATCAAAATCATCTCCTGCCACTTTGATGGAAGTACTTACCACTATTCCATTCAATGAAATAACTGCAACATCGCAGGTGCCTCCCCCGATATCCACAATCATATTCCCGCAGGGTCTTGATACATCAATGCCCGCACCGATTGCTGCCGCTATAGGCTCATCTATAATCTGCACTTCTCTGGCTCCTGCCAGATATGTAGCATCTTCCACTGCCTTCTTCTCAACTTCCGTAACGCTGCTTGGAACACTGATGCTGATCCTTGGCTTGCGAAATGACAATTTGCCGATTGCCTTTTGTATAAAATATTTTAACATCTGCTCCGTAACAGTATAATCGGATATTACTCCTTTACGAAGCGGACGGATCGCTACTATATTACCCGGAGATCTGCCAAGCAGTACTCTTGCTTCTTCCCCGATTGCTTTAATCTTATTTGTGTCTCTGTCAAAAGCCACCACTGAAGGTTCTTTTAATACGACGCCCTTTCCCCTGACATACACAAGGATACTGGCCGTACCCAAATCGATACCGATATCTGACGACGCCATCTTACTACCCCTTTCCAAAAACTGTTGTGCCTTTTATTATATACAATTATTACAAAAATGAAAAGCATTTTTTAGTAAATTAACATTTTCTTTATAATTAGAACATAGTTTGAACACATTTATGTTTTATACTATGTTTATATTAGCAAACAAGCTAATATATTTCATAACTCACACTTCGCAGCCCCCACACGCTGCGAAGTACTCCCTCAAAATATTTTTAATTTTTTCTCTTTCCTTTAGAAAATCCTCAGCGTGCGTTGCTGAGGATTTTCTTTTTGTGCTATTTAATTATTACGTTTCTTTTTGTTAATACCGGTGCCTTTAAAAGTCCGGTCTCCCGCAGCTGATATTCATATGCCCAGCTGCTTCCTTCTGTTCTCCAGGCATTCGGTCCGATCCAGTCTTCTGTGCGGTTACAATTGTGTATGGTACCGAATGTGTTCACCCGGTTCCCAAATGCCGTCAGATCTATTCTATGGATTCCGGCATCTGCTTTCCCAAGTTCCAGACGATAAGGCGAATAACAGATATATCCTGCTTCTTTTCCGTCTATTGCTGCCTTTAATACCGGGTTGCGGAACATGGTGGCTTCCAGTGCCAGGAACGCTTCTTCCGTATTTACGGTGATATGATAGGTAACATTTCCTCCATAGAATGGCAGTCCCTGTCTTGTTATATCTCCGAAATAAAGGGATGTCACCGGACTTATGACCACTGCACTGCTGCCCTGTGCCCTGACGCCAAAATCTCCCAGAAGATACATTGCTTCTACATTCCTTTTAGAGTTGTAGGGGATTTCTGTAATCAGTACATTTTCACCCTTTCTAAGCTGTGACAGCTCTATCACATCGATTTCCCTGTCCGTATACCATCCGGTTCTTTTTCCGGCCATCTGCTCACCGTTGAAAAAGACAAGGGTGTCTTCCCCATTTTCCAGTGCCAGACTTACCTTCGGTAATTCAATTTCAGAATATATGCTAAAACGAAGACTTAATTTATGTTCATAAGGTTCCTCTTCCTGATTGAGCCACGGCTGGGCAAAGGCTTCCATGCGAAGGGGATATGCTAATTTTTCCCGGAACAGATTATCAATTCTCAGAATTTCTTCTTTTTCCTGCCAATCCTCTTCATCAAACCGGTACTGCGCCATATCCAGAAGGTATACATTTGGCTCACTTAAGGTTACCGGTACTTCTTCCGGAAGCTGAATCTGTTTCTCCCTGCTGCAGTCTTTTAGTGCCTCTTCCTTCCGATTCTCTGCATCACATAAATTCTTGCCGCAGTTTACTGCTTTTAAATGCAGAAGAAGACTGTCATGTTCAAACATGCTTCTTTCCAGTACCGTATAACCATTTTCCAGCACTGTATCCACCTGGTGAATCTCCCCGGTAAGGGCATCGTAGCGGGTTATCCTATAATTTCCCCGAATGCGTATAGAAAGTTTTTCCTCTGCCGGAATATCACTGTTAGGCATAGGCATCACATGTGCCAGGAACAGCCAGCGTTCTTCTCCTTCATTACGGAGCTGGTAGATGATGTTCCCCGTCCGGTTTCCATCTTCATTTCGGATATCCAGTTCCCGTTCTTCTTCTAATGCCCCAAGCAGGGAATTACGGTTATAGGGAATACAGAGGCATTGTCGTGCCAGTTCTTTAACCTCATTACTTGGTTCTACCTGAACCATCTGCGCAGCCTCTCCCATGAAAATAACCTTTCCTCCCTGTGCCTTAAATTGTTTCAGGATCTCCAGGGTAGAACGTCTGATGGTTACACATCCCGGAACCAGAACCGTCTCGTATTCCATCTCTCCTACCTTAAGCTTCTTACCCTTCACCTGTATCTCATTTGTCAGTTCCGGCAACAGAGACTCTGCAAGGAAATCAAAATCTACCAGGCCATAGAGCATCCATTCAATCAGATTCTTGAAATTTTCATCCATTTCCCGGCGGATGCCTCCCGTATGTTCTTCCGTTCCCCAATAGAGCCAGTAAGATTCAATGGGATGGATGACACCTACTTTTACGGAAGGTTTTCCTCTGGTAAGGGCCGTATTTAATCTTGCAAAATAATCTTCTACATAATTATACTCTTCATACCATGGGGACTGGTAGCCGATGGCAGCCGGATAGTCCCTCTTCGCCTCTCCCGCCATTGATGTCCAGGTAAGATGGGGCACCCGGACAGTTACTCCCAGCGCAGCCTGCCAGTCACCCTGAAGCTTATGTCCCCGGAAATCAAAATCCCAGTTAGTCACCCCGTAAAGTTCGCTGATGACACCAGGTCTTCCGTACTGCCTTGCTGCGCTTTCTGCCTGCTTTGCGGTGGACAATTCTCTTCTGTCACAGAGCATATCAATTCCGGGCAGTGTAAAAGAGCGGTAGGATCGCATTGCTTCTCCCAGTGCCGCTGTCTGGGATTCCAGCGTAGGCTCTTCCATCATATGTCCGGTAAGCAGAATATCATGTGCTTTACACCAGTCGCCAATGGTATCTGCAAATGCATCTGTAAAACGTTCACAAATGTGGTCGTGGTAGTTATAGCGGATCTTTGAAAACTTTCCTTCTCCCAGCTCCCAGAACAATTCGGGAAGCCCTGCTAAAAGACTGTGTCCGTATACATCCCTATAGGTATCTTCCAGATCATCCGTAAATGGTATGGTAACCTCTTTTCTTTCCTTTGCAAATGCCAGCCTTGTCTTATGGGAAAACTGGGGTTCATCCGTAAATATTCCCGGGATGGATTTACCGAACTCATCTCCCAGTTTCTCATAATATTTCTCATGTGTCACTTCTACAAACCGCTTCACAGCCGCTTTATCCAGTGTGTTCAGATACGCCTGATTATTAAACCATGGATTATCACCCGATATTTCCAGATATGCATACCAGGGCTGGTAACCGGAACGGATTTCTTCATTCTCTTTAAGCATCTGGTAATCATTTAGAAAACCATTCTCTATTTTTACCTGATAACGTGCCAGGAGTCTGCGGTTGTTGCTGCGTACCGCCTGTCCGCTGGAAGATAGCTGATTGGATTTCTCATTCTTGTCTTCCAGCGGGACGGGACTAAAAACCAGGAACCGGATACGGTACTTTTCTTCTCTGGTCACAAGCCCTCCGCCTGCTCCGGATGGCCAGCGGTCTTCATCGTAAAGCCACGCCAGCATTCCTCTCTTTTTCGCTTCCTCATCTGTATAGCGCACCAGATCCATAAATTCTTCGCCCAGATATTCATTTGCCATCCCTGTCCTGCAATGAATGTGACCGCCTCCCATGCCCATTTTCTGTAACTCTTCTAAGGTATGGTCAACTTTTTCTTTGTCCATTTTGCAATTCCATGCCCAAAATGGCGCCCCCCGGTATTCGGAAGACGGATTCTGAAATGTTTCTTTTGATAATTCCCCTGTTTTTTTATACAGCATCGCTCTACCTCTTTTCTTGTTTTTCTATATTTTCAATAAAGTCAGTGGGACAAACTCCTGTATAGGAGCGAAAAATACGGCTGAAATAAAACTGGTCGCTATATCCCACCTGTAATGCAACATCCTTTACAAACACCTTGCCGCCATTACTCATCAGATCTTTTGCCCGCTCCATACGCAGCATTGTCAGATAGTTGTTAAAAGACAACTCTTCGTATTTTCGGAACAGTTTGCTCAAGTATGTCTGTGATACTCCAAACTCCTTACATACCATGCCCAATGTAACGGGTTCGGCTACATGCTTTTTCAGATATTCTTTAATGCTTTCAAAATAGCCCTGGGTATCTAGTTTTGTCTGGCTCTGGATTTCCTCTTTTTTATCTTTAAAAAGGACTTCATTCACATTTTCAGCCAATTCCTCAACGTTCCCGGAGTAGAAAAAAGCTTCTTCCAGCATAAATTCATAGTCGTTGTTCTCTTCTATCTGCCCACTGTAACGCTGCATCATATAAAATATCTGTCTCACCATCCCCTCTACCCAGATCTGGGGCCGGTTTTCATCCTGCCATAAGTTCAGCAGACGCTTGACTTCTCCTTTCATTTTATCATATTTTTGCTTTTCAGCCAGTATCTCAAATTCCCTCAGATACTCAGGATGGTTTTCAAACTTCTCCCCGGCACATCTTTTATCAAGCTCTTCCATAATCAGAATCTGGGTCTTTCCCAGTACTGTCTTTTTATCAATCATCCGGTACAGACGCTTAACCGTTTCCTCCATTTCCATTACTTCAAAGGGATTACGCATAATCACAGCTGTCATATAAGCCGATACCGGCTGTTCTTTTGCGATCTTTCCCCGTATCATGCTTTCAAAACTGGTCATAAAAATCAATTCAGCAGGACAGATGTACAGAGCTTCCATTTCATCCCTGCCATATACAAACATCATTTCATGAATATCTGAAAATATTTCCCGTCCTGCCCCATTCATAAAACGCCTGGGCAGTCCATTGAGTCTCACCACTGCTCCATAATACTGGTTTTGTGGAAAGTACCGTTTCAAAACCGCCTCATCTATGTCAATGCCCCGGCATATTTTACGCATGACGTCATTACGCTCCAGATAATAACGTTTTCTCAGCTTTTCCTCCAAAAGGTCAAACAGGCTTTTCAGCTCCGAGGGCATAACCGGTTTTAAGATATAATCCGTAACACCTGATTTGATCGCCCCCTGGGCATATTCAAAATCCTGGTATCCGCTTACAATAACGGAAATCATCCAGGGAAATTCTTTTTTAATCCCGGCAACCAGCTCCAGCCCATTCATAATAGGCATACGAATGTCGGAAATTACCACATCCGGCTTATTTTGCCTTACCTTGTCCATTGCTTCTTTTCCATTCTCCGCCCGTTCAATCACCTGGAACTCCGGACACTTTTTTTCTATAATAGTACAAATATGATTCAGTGCAGCCGGTTCATCATCTACAACGATTACTGTGAACATCTCTTTTTCTCCTTACCTTCTCATTACTTCCCATGGCATAGCCTGCAATACAGCCTCAGTTTTTTAACTTTCCACCTATCTTTACTACTGCTCCCGTATCACAATTATTAATTTCAAATACAAGATCTTCATTATATAACAGGTAAAGTCTTGCATAGGTATTAATCAGTCCCATACCTCCGATTTCCATTTCCACGTTGCTGCGTTTATTGCCCAGCCTGTCCCGAATCCTGGCTATTTTATGCTGCAGATCTTTCAGCACCTCCTCTTCTATCCCCTGTCCGTTATCCGATACCTGAATATACCAGAATCCGTCCTCTTTCCAGCCTTTGATATCTATCTCCATAATATGGGAGGTCTGGGTAAATCCGTGGTTGATACTGTTCTCTACAATCTGCTGCAATACAATTTTGGGAATAATCTCTGCTTTGATTTCTTCCTCCACTTCCATATGGTATTGCAGTTTGTGTTCATACCTGGATTTAATCAGATAAAAATACTGTTCCAGATACTGCAGCTCCTGACCGATGGCAGCATAGCGTTCTACCGTACTGGTGGCATACCGGAGCATTGCAGCCAGACTGCCGCAGATCTCACAGATTGTTTCGTCCCCGCTGTTCATTCCCCTGTTTGCAATTACGTTAAGAACATTATACAGAAAATGCGGATTCACCTGTGCCTGAAGAGTATCAAACTGCGCCTGAAGCTGCAAAATTGACAGCCGCTTTTCCTTAACAATCGATTCATCCAGACGGGTTAACACCTTTTGATAGGATTTACTGAGCGCCTCCATCTCATCGTTAGATGTATCTAAATACACCTCCTGATCCAGATTCTCGATCCTGGTATTCTCCATTTGCTCTCTTAATTTTTGAATAGGTTTTGTCAAATGCCCGGATACAATAAACACAAATACCATGGAAATCATAAAAAAGCATCCCGCAATCACAAAGGTTAAGGGTGCTACATATCCGATTTCCCGTTCTAGCTGGTTCATATTTTCTATGACCATGATCTTAACACCGGTTTCTTTAGAATTGCTGATAGCTATCAGTTCTTTGTTATTTGTAATATCATTTCGGTATTCGGCCACTCCAAGCTTATCTTTTTGGGCCAGCTTTCGGTAAAAATCATTCTGGTTTCCTTTTAAAGTGGAATACAGTATCTCTCCGTCTTCGGTCACTGCTGCCACATCCATTCCTGATTTCGGAAGCTCAAACAGCTCTTTTAAGTTATTTACGCCGGGTGGCACTACAGTTCTCTGTACTTCAATATACCCCATAGATTTTCCCTGTATTTCTCTGGCAATTGAATAGACCATTTCCTGACTTTTCAGTCCCCAGTCATCTTTATGTATCCCGATCAGAACTGGTTTTCCACGATGTCCCTCTACTTTAGAGAGCCATAACAGATCCTCCGTTTTTTTATTTTGATTTATTATCCTGTTTTCATAATTGGAACTTCCCACTACATCTCCGTATTGATTGAATACCAGAACACGATAGAAATTCTTGATCATATAGTCCGTATTGATCCCGGACTGAATTGTCGTCTTCGCTTCTTCAATATAACCCGACTGGCTTTCGTTGTTGTGATCTGTACTTGCCAGCATCCGTATGGAAGACAGCATTCCGGTATCTGACAATATGTAGTCTGTAATAGATTTCATGGTTTTTATGGATTCATCAAACTGATTTGCCAGCCTTTCCGAAATAAACTGCGTATCATTGTATTCGTTATTCTTATATTCCCGAATTGTATAACGGTTGTACGCAAGCCCTAGTATAAGCGCTGCCATCAACACAAATACTGCATAAGATAATATCATTCTTGTCCGAAATCTCATATGTCCCTCCTATGTCTTTTCACCATTTTATTACGGGAATATTATAACTGCAGATATGCTAAAATACCAGTACAAGTAAAGAATAAACCTCTTCTCCCTTGTACCGGTTATTTACTTTTCTTTTTCAGCCCTTCACGGCTCCGGCTACCATACCATCTACAATTCTTTTGTTAAAAATAATAAACAGAATTAACATTGGTATTGTAATTATCAGAACATCTGCAAAAAGCAGGTTATAGGAACTTGAATACTTGCCCATGAAGCTGTATAGCGTCAGCTGGACAGTTGCGTTTTTATTTCCGGGAAGAAAATATAACGGATTAGTAAAGTCATTAAATACCGTAACTGCGTTCAGAATTGTAACCGTTGCAGTTACCGGTTTCAGCAGTGGAAAGATCACTGCAGTAAACAGTTTGCTTCTTGTACAGCCATCGATATATCCCGCCTCTTCCAGCTCTGTGGGAATTGAACCCATAAATCCACGGTAAAGCATAATTGTGAACGGTATCTGTAATGCTACTTCTACCATGATCATTCCAAACATGGTTTTATAAATATGTAAACCCTGCATTACCCAGATCGTAGGAAGAATAGCCGGCGGAACCATAAGACCAGACATTACGAGAGCATTTACAACACCAGTGGTCTTATCATTTCTTCTTTGCAGAACATAGCCTGCCATAGCGCATACTATAATCAAAACTACAACAGATCCTGCCGTCAGAATAAAACTGTTCTTAAATGCCGTAATTACAATACCATTACTGGTTGTCAATACCTGCTTAAAGTTATCCCACTGTAATTCTTTCGGCCATGCAATGCTGAGCAGATTGGCTTCTCTTCTCTCTTTCAGGGAATTTACAAACATGAAGATAAATGGAATAATAAAGATAAAAAATGCAACTACAATTCCAATCACATCTCCTGCTGCATAAAGCGCTTTCTTTCTCTTCATATTTAGTCAACCTCCTTACTTAACAAGAATCTCTGTAACGGGAATGCCAGAATCGCAATCATTACAAACATAATAACATTACCCGCCGTTGATAATCCATAAAAACCAGCCGCATACTGTTTGTAAACTATGGATGCTACAACGTCTGTAGCAAAACCGGGACCGCCGCCTGTCATTGCCCAGATCAGGTCGAAGCAGCGCATACCACCGATAAATGCCAGTATAATAACAGAGTTCATTGCCGGACGGCAAAGTGGAATAGTCACACTCTTCAGCTGCTGCCACGCGCTTGCTCCATCGATGGAAGCTGCTTCATAATATGTTTTGTCTATGGACTGCATGCCCGCGATATAGATCACTGTTGCAACACCGACTCCTTTCCAGACATCGACACCAATTACGGAAAAGAGAGCCAGATGGGTATTCCCCAGCCAGTCTACCCCATTTAATCCAATTGCCTGAAGCGCTGTGTTAATGAGCCCTTTGGAAGGATGCATCATGGCACTGAATACAATACCTACCGCAACGGTACTCACCAGATTTGGAAAAAATACGATGGAACGCAGAATATTTTTACTTTTTATCTTGCTTGTGAGAAATACGGCAATAAAAAATGCAATTACGACCTTTAAACTACAAGTTAAAAATGCATAGATTAATGTGTTCTTGATACCGATATTCAAAGACCTCTCTGAAAAAAACATTTTAAAGTTGTCCAGTCCAACAAAGGTGAAATCTTTAAAGTTCCATACTGTCAAGCTGAAAAACAACGACGTAAGCATTGGAATAATGAAAAAAATAGTAAATATGATCAGTGCCGGTGCCATAAACCAGGTTGTATAAATCTTCTTCTTATTCATACATTTTCCCTTTCTCTCTTTTATAATTATTGTCTGCAGTACTTATGTAATTCCAGACTGATAACCATGCATGGGAAACAGTCTTTATTAACAGCACGTCATACATGCTTATCAATTTGGAAAGGGCTGTTGCAATTGTTTTGCTCCAGCCCCTTTCCGAATGTTTATTATTTCCAATCCAGACCTAACTGTACTGCCTGTTTTAAACAATCTTCGTCATATGCTTTCGCTGCCTCTTCTGCTGTTGTCTGACCAGAGCCGCATTCCTGGCAGATTGCCGGACAATTTGACCCTTTTACTGCTGTCTGGAATTCCAAAGCTGTAGATGTCTTTCCTGCATCAAAGTATGCCTGTTCCTGTTTTACCGCATCATATGCGTTGTCCGGAAGTTCGTATCCTTTTACACAGTATGGTCCATCCGGTAATATTGCAGACGTATATGCATCTAATGCTTCGTCAGAGATGTAAAATTCCATGAATCTCTTGATGTCATCTACTTTATCAGAATTTTTATTTCCATACCATGATGTAGGCATCCATACCGTTAATCCGTTATCATTCGCGTCATCGCCAGGTACTGCAAATACACCTACTTTATTAACATCTTCCCCGTACAGTTCATAGATATTGGATAATGCCTGTGTCAGTATGATCCAATGAGCACCTTCTCCATTTACGATCATATCGCAGCCGTCATCATAGGTAGTTGCAAGATAATCTGAATTATAATACTGTGTTGTATCTGCTAATTTCTCAAAACTTCTGAGGGCTGCAGGAGTCGTTGCATATTTTGCTGTTCCAGCCTCAAAATCTTTTGCAAAGTTAGGTTCATTTGCCTGAACATTGTAGTGATCTCCCAGATACAATACCTGTGATGTCCAGCTGTCTGCAAATGTACCGATAAGGGCTGTCTCACCTGCTTCTTTTAATACATCACAATTCTTTTTAAACTCATCCCATGTCTTAGGAATTTCCAGATTATATTTTTCGTATAATTCTTTGTTATAAAGAATAGCGCCTGCCTGTGTAGAAGCTGCCGGGACACCGTATACCCCATTTTCCACGGTAACGGATGCTTTGTATGTATCATCCAGCTTACTTGCCCACTCTTCACCGGAAATGTCAATGAAGTATTCTGCAGGATTAAGTGCTGCCAGAAGAGAACCTGAATTGTATCCGCATAAATCTGCCATATCGCCGGATGCAAGGCGAGTCTTAACAATATTATCACCATCTGCTCCGCCAGCTCTGGTTTCGATCTCTACTGTAATGCCTAATTTCTCTTTTGCCAGATTACAAACTGCCTCAATACCGGCCAAAGTCATATCGGTGTCAATCAGCATGGTCAGGTCTGCTTCTTTATATTCCCATTCCCCATCTGCTTTTGCAGCCGTTGTAGAAGCTTCGGAACCTTCTTCTTTACTCGCTGCCTCTGTCTCTGTGTCTTTTGCTGCATCGCCTGGTGCTTCTGTCTTTGCCTCAGTTGCTGCGTCCGTGGCTTTTGATGCTTCTGTCGTCTTTGTTTCACTTCCTCCGCATCCCATAATACTGCCGGCTGCCATTGCTGCTGCAAGTAAAAGTGCTGTTACCTTTCTGATCTTCATTTTGTTTCCTCCCTTTTCTTTACTTCGTTTTGTTGTTTCCTGATGTATTTAATTTAACATAAGGGTAAAAAAAAGAACATGGAGAATCAAATCTTTCTCCATGCACTTTTCAGCACAAAATGATATCTTATTCTGCTCTCCAGCATCCCCCGGGGCGTTCATTAATCTCTTTGATCACCTCAGGATCTACCTTAAAGCTGCGATCAATGTTCATAAGTCCATTGATCTCCTGCTGTACATCCGTTACCTGGGTATAACAAAATCCGCAGATATAGGGAGTCTTTTTTATTGCTGTGGTAATCGAATCAAATCGCTTAATAAATTCTGCTTCATCTCCTACCTTATTGCCATATCCCCAGCCTGATTCCCCATTTTGAAAAGCAATTCCGCCGTATTCACTGATGATAACCGGCTGTCCTTTATATGCATATCCGTCCGCCATAGCAGATTTATGATTGCTGTGATAGATATCGGTACTGAGGATTTCCTCCTTATAACGGTTATAACGGTCAAAGAAGAGATCTCCATATTCTTCATAATCATGCAGCGTAATAATATCAGAAACCGTATGTTCCCATCCGTCATTTACAATTACAGGCCGGAACCGGTCAAATGATTTTGTCAGATGATAAACCGCCTCTGTAAAGTGCTGCTGCTTTCTGTCTGTTTCCACCTTGGATATTCCCCAGGATTCATTAAAAGGTGTCCAGGTAATGATACTTGGATGATTATAATTCTGCCTTACAATATCCATCCATTCCTCAGTAAATTCCTGGACAGCGTCATCAGAAAAACGGTAAGACGCAGGTACTTCACTCCAAACCAGCATTCCCTTCACATCACACCAGTACAGGAACCGCTCGTCTTCTACTTTTTGATGCTTCCGAAGTCCGTTGTATCCCAGTTTCATAATCTTCTCGATATCTTCTACCAGCGCTTCCTCATTTGGAGGGGTCAGATGTGAATCTTCCCAATATCCCTGATCCAGAATCAGACGCTGATAAAGAGGTCTTCCGTTTAACAGAATATTACCCCTGTCTATTCGAATTTCTCTCATTCCAAAATAAGACAGAACCTCATCGCATACATTTCCATCTTCCAATATTCGAATGGAGATGTCATATAAGTCAGGACGTTCCGGTGACCATGTACGAACGCCCCATTCGTCTGCTTCCCGGGAGAATACATTCATTCTGGTTTCCACACGGCTTTCCAAAACGGAAATTACCGATTTATTCACAATCGTTCCCTGAAATGAAATTTCTACTTCTGCCGCCAGATTCCCTGCATATGAGTCAGCCGTTATCTCCAGTTCCAATTCTACGCAATCCTTTTCCAGCAAAGGCGTAATCTTTACTGATGACAGATTCATAACAGGTACATATTCCAGCCATACAGTTTTCCAGATTCCCGTTGTCTGCACATACCAGCAGCCAAAATTCTCGTCTTTCCAACGCTGTTTCCCTCTGGGCTGCGCCATATCAAAGGAGTCATCCGCTTTTACTATGATTTCATTTTCACCATCTTTTATAAAATTGGAAATATCAAAGGAAAATCTGGAATATCCGCCTCTGTGGGAGCCAGCCAGTTCCCCGTTAACCCACACTTTTGTCAGGAAATCGCTTCCTTCAAAATGAAGCATTAATTTTTCTTTTTCCAGACGATTTTTGTCAGCAGTAAACTTTTTCCTGTACCAGACATGATCATGCCTGTTCTCATCTCCAATCCCGCTCAACTTCGTTTCATAGGTAAATGGAACCTCAATCTTAAGTTCTCCGGGAAACTTAGTATAAAACTTTTCTTTTTCTCCCACGTTTCTGTCATCAAACAGAAAATCCCATGTACCGTTTAAGTTCTCCCACTCCTGACGTACCAGCTGGGGTCTGGGATAATCTTTTTTGTAACTTCTCATCATATATACCTTTTTGTCACAATTTTTATGACACTGCCACATATAGCAGGATGAAAGAATGATATTGTGGCATTTTCCCTTCTCTGATTTTATCTTTCATCCTTTTTCATTTACCTTCATTATATCACATCATCCTTTTACACCGGACATGGTAATCCCCTGTACGATCTGTTTTTCAAATAAAATATACAATAGAATGATAGGAACAGATGCCACCATATTTGCTGTCAGAGGTTTCACATAATCTACGGTGTAAGTACCCGCAAAAGTAGGAATCCCGATTGGAAGTGTAAACTTCTGACTGCTCATGGCACATAACAAAGGCCAAAGATAATTGTTCCAGCTTCCGATAAACGCAAATATGCATACGGTTGATATTACTGCTTTGGATAATGGAAGTAATATCCGGAAGAATATGGTCATTTCTCCGCCTCCATCGATTCTTACTGCCTCCATTAATTCATTGGGCAGTCCACGGAAAAAAGTAACCATTATAATCATATTCATAGACCCTGCCACAGCCGGTAAAACCAGGCCTGCATAAGAATCAATCAGATTCAGGCCATTCGCCGTAATAAAAAGAGGAACAATAGTTGCTTCTGCCGGTACCATAATACCGAGCAGAAAATAAAAATATATTGCCTTACTTCCTTTAAAATTTATTTTAGCGATAGCGTAAGCTGCCATTGCCGATAATAATACCGTCAGACCCGTGGTAATAACTGCAATAAACAAACTGTTCATCAGCCATCTTGCCACCTCACTGTGAAGAATGATTTCCGGATAGTTACTAAGCGTATAGGGCGGAAGAAACCAATCCACAACCGAAGTAATCTGCTTTCCTTCTATTTGAAATGATACTGCAAGTGACCATAATACCGGCGCTGTAAAAATAATTGCAATTACTATGGAAATCGTCGATAATATCACATTTCCAGGTTTTATTTTCTTCATGAATCCCGTTCCCCCTTCCTCTGTATCATTTGTTGTACCAGCGAAAGTACGACCAGAATCAGGAATAGGACATAGGACATTGCCGAGGCATAGCCCATGTTGTTTTTCTTAAAGGCATTTTCATAGATATACTGGATTAAAGGCCTTGTAGAAGATGCCGGGCCACCTCCCGTTATCATATAAATCTGTCCGAATACTTTAAAGCAGGCAATTACCTGCAGCAGCACTACCAGATACGTGGTAGATTTTAACAGTGGCAATACGATAGAAAACAATTGCTGCCGTTTCGTAGCCCCGTCGATTGCTGCTGCTTCAAACACCTGGGGCGAAATATCCTGTAACGCTGACAGATAAAGCATCATACTGAATCCTACTGTCCACCATACCGTCATGGATGTAATCGTCCCCCAAACCAGGTTTCCATCCTGCAGCCACTGGAGTTCCTGGTTTGCCCCCAGAACCCCTATGGCATGAAGAAATCCATTGATAAACCCCCTGTATGGTGCGAACATATATTTTGCAATAAATGCCGCCACCGAAACGGAAAGGA
Source organism: Robinsoniella sp. KNHs210 (assembly GCF_000686105.1). NCBI lineage: Bacteria > Bacillati > Bacillota > Clostridia > Lachnospirales > Lachnospiraceae > Robinsoniella > Robinsoniella sp. KNHs210. The sequence goes on along the minus strand of NZ_JMLZ01000002.1, from coordinate 5,368,236 downwards.
CACTTGGCAGATAATAACAGATTCTGAGGCCTTTTTTTATCCTGGTAGGGCGGTTTGCCAGCAGTGCCAGAACCATAGCAGTAATCACCAGAAGCGGTGCAGTGATCAGCACAAATACCGTAGTATTCTGAAGCGCTCCCCAAAAGTTTTTATCTCCTATAAATTTCAGATAATTATCCAGTCCTACAAATTTTAATTTCCCCATCAGTGTCCACTTATGAAGACTGACGTAAACCCCCTGAACCACAGGCCATATGGTAAATACGGTATACAAGAGAAAAAACGGTGCTACAAAACCAAGTGCAATGAAAAGCTGTTTTCTTTTATTTCTTGTTTTATGCATTTCTTAACCTCCCGTTTTCCTGGAAATTGAATCTGTTATTCCAGATTCGCTTCCAATTCCCCGTAAAGATTATCGATTGCACCCTGCGCATCGGTCTGTCCCGTCCAGTATGCATTCAGACTGTCTATCATACCTGCTTTCATACCATAGAAATTAGGATTTTTAGTTGGCATTACCGCTTTGTCTAATGCACTCTTATAATCACTTCTATAAGGCAGTTTTAAATAATCATCACTTTCCAGAACCTTGAGGTTTGCCGGTATCTGACCGGATTTTGCCCAGGTCGCACCGCCGTCTGAAGATGCAGCCAGTGCGAATTCCACTGCCGCAAGAGTCTCGTCTTCTGTCCTTTCTTTGCTGAAAGGAATAATCAGTGTATGGGAGTCTGCCCAACAAGCATCATTATCAAACAACTGTGGAAACGTCTGTGCACCAAACTTCAGGTTTTCCGTACTCTCAAGCGCTCCTGTCGCCCATGTTCCCGCAAACAGCAGACCTGCTTTACCGCTTTGGAAAAATGCCTGATGATCATCTATTCCTTCTAATATGTATCCTTTGTCATAAAGACTTTTCACAAATTCTGCTGCCTTTACGGCAATTTCTTTATCCATTGTTACCTGTGTGCCATCATCGCTGACCAGGGCTTTTCCACCCATCTGATAGTAAGAAGCCCACCATAAACGGTATGGATCATCACCGGAATTAGTTAAAGATAATGCACTGCTGCCTTCCGGGATAACTGCTTTTATTTTATCCAGGACAGCATAAAACTCGTCTGTACTTCCAATATCCAGCTGACCGTTTTCATTTAACTCCACACCGGCATCCGTCAGAATATCTTTGTTAAAATACATAATTTCAGCATGTGTATCCAGAGGAACCGCATATACATCTCCGTCAAAAGTTACACTGTCCAGTGAGTTTTGTGAGAACAGACCGGATAAATCCACGCCCAGCTGATCCAGATAGTCATTTAATGCAATTACTGATCCTTCATTTACTAATTCGGGCAGTTTGGACACATGGGATATTCCGATATCCGGTCCTTTCCCGGCAGCAACAGCTGTTTGCAGCTTTGTATAATAATCATCCCACACTAACATGATTGACTGCACGCCCATTTTGGGACTTCCCCCATTATAATCTGAAATAATCTGATCCATAAATGTTCCGTCACCGCCACTGAACAGGGACCAGAAAACCAGCTTTCCATCATCTATTTTCACATTTTCCGGATTGTTCACGGTACCATCCTCGTTTACATCTGTTACAGCACCTGAAGCTGTTTCTCCATCAGATGAACTGTCTGATTGTGCACCAGCGCTGTCAGCCTGGGTATTTATTTCTGTTGAATCTTTGCTCCCTTCCTTATTATCTGCCGTTGTACTGTTTCCACATCCAGCCAATGCTGTTCCTAAAACGCAAACCGCTAAAATCACACTCACTATTCTTTTTTTCATAAAGAACCTCCAACATTATTATAGGTTTTTAAGCTGCTCCCTGTTAGTTTTGCCGGCACTAACGAGTTATTTAAACATATTTACTGTTTAAATAGATAAAATAGAGAATCAAAAAATATTATTATAACAATATTTCTGTTTCTATATTTTGTATATTACGTTATTTTACCATTTTTGTCAATATGTATTTTGCATTAATTGTATAATTTCACATTTATTTTGCTCTATTATTTTTTATCACCATAAATCATGTCATAATATGTATATTTTTCTCACATAGTTCTATTTTTGCAGCACAGATTCTTCACGTCCCTCTGTCTGTAATCAGGTAAACAAAAAAAGATCAGCCCTAAAGGCCAATCTTTCTTTGCCGTTTATTTAAAACAGCCATTACCTGTATTTTAATTTCAAATACTGTTTACACTTTTTAATATTCGATATTCATTACGATATCCTGTTCAAAGTCTCCATATCCTCTGCCAAATATATTGAATCCACCCACATATTTTGTATGTTCCTTATTTCCAATCTTTACATCAATATACGGCAGAGACATTAGATTCAATTCCTCTACTTTGATATCTGAAGCCCTGGCTTCGTTGATATATGCCCCATCCTTGCGAACTTCCCATGTCATGAGCAATCCATATTGTGTAGAACCATTGGGCCATATGGAAGGATTCAGCCTTCCCCGCCTCGCCCCAAAATCTCCCGGGCTTGTCCAGGTTCCGCACTCCGTACCATTAATCCAGACTGTTATATCAGATTTCCAGTCCTCTCTGTAGTTTGGCGCTTCGGAACAGATTTCTAAAGAAACGCTGATACGTTTCGGTAATCGTTTTTTAGGCACTGCGTTTGCAAACTTATATTCCACAAAACCTGAGGATGTCCATAAGAGTTGGGCATTTACCCTTTCCGGCAAATAAAAACTGTACTCCGCATCTTCCATTCCAATCACTCCGGATCTGCTGTATAATCCACAGGTTGGCGATACATTGCACGCGCAATAGGCACCTACCGGCATCTCAATGCTTGTGATTTCATCAATATCCGTATTCACTGCTGACAAATCAATCGTAATAAAATCTCTTTTTCGGTTACAGAGCTTTGTAGACCCCCGGGTTCCCGGCTGCGTCTCCATTCTAATCAATCCCGCCTTCTCCAGAATCTTCAAGTGCAGCGCCGCACTTGACGCAGGAATATCCAGTTTCTTTGCAATGTCTCCAATAATTAACCCCTCTTCATACAAGAGTTTTAATATCTCTATCCGAATAGGTGAAGACAGCGCCTTCCCTACATTGCAAAGTTCCTCTTCACTTGTCATATCCAATTCTAATATCTTTGCCAAGTCTGCTCCCCCTCAAATGCTGTAATATTTCATTTAAAATGGCTTTAATTTTTCCCTTTAAACTCCATTATTATACCGCATCCAATCTGTAAATTCAATGAGAAGCTGAGAGCTGCCAGGTGAAACTCAGAAAGGGAGACAATCATTTTCTAAAGCGTATACTATAACATCCTGATCCTGCACTTGCGCTCATAAAACCATTCTCTGCCACAAACTCCAGACCATCCCCGTCCAGGACTTCTTTTGCCTGATCCAGACAAATCTTAGCCTGTGTATTATGAGGAATACGTACTTTCATAGTTACCTCATCGCCGGAAACATTCCATTGGGAGGTTATATCTCCATATACCGAACTGTAATTTGCTTTCACATAATCCAGTCCGCCGCCAATTCTTGGATATATGGTGGTGAATTTATAACCACTTTTTTCTTCGTTTGCTTCGATTCCGGCAACTACACGGTACAGCCATTCACCAATTGCACCATAAGCATAATGGTTAAAGGAGTTCATGTCCGGGCTCCACATGGTTCCATCCGGTTTCATGCCATCCCAGTGTTCCCAGACTGTAGTCGCTCCCATTTTTACCTGATACAGCCAGGATGGGAAATCATCTTTTAACAGCAGTTCATAAGCTTCTTTTGTATGTCCGTTCTGGCTTAAAGCATGGCAGAAATACGGTGTCCCCACAAATCCGGTAACCAGATGTCCATTTTCTTTATCCAGTAATCTCAATAACCCTTCCACTGTCTTTTCCCGGTATGCTTCCGGAACCAGGTTAAAATACAAGGCTACAATGTGCGCTGTCTGTGTCTGGGCAGTCATATTCCCTTCACTGTCAAAGAAAGTTCTCTGGAATTTATCCACTATTTTTTCATACAGATCACTGTATTGCTTCTCATCTTCGCTGTTCCCAAGTATCCTGGCAATCTTCACAAATAATCCGGTTGAATATGCAAAGTATGCGGTACAGGTCAGGTCATTTGGGGTAGCCCCAAAGTAGCTGCCTTCTTGTGCATCCAATGCCACCCAATCACCAAACTGTAATTTATAATTCCAGATATAGTCTTTTGCATGTTTTTCCATGAAACCGATCCATGCTTTCATACTGGAATACTGATCTTCTAATATCTTTTTATCTCCATAAGTGAGATACATTGTCCATGGGTTAATAACTGCTACATCAGCCCATGCCGCTGCAGAATGACTTCCCTGTTCTAACAGCCAGTCACCATCTGTTTTACCGGAAAGAATGTCTGGTACTACATGGGGAACTCCTCCCTCTGGTGTCTGATCAGCTGCTACGTCTTTCAGCCATTTTGCAAAGAAATGATAAGTGTTCATGAGATAACTTGCAGTACGGCAGAAGATCTGAGCATCTCCGGTCCATCCAAGTCTTTCATTTCTCTGCGGGCAGTCTGTAGGCACATCTACGAAGTTTCCTTTTAACCCCCATAAAATATTATGCTGAAGCTGGTTGATATCCGGATTAGAACATGTAAAGGTACCTGTCTGTTCCATATCAGAATGTACCGCATATGCAGTGAAATCCTCTATTTTAGGTTCACCCGGATAAGCTGCAATCTTCGCAAACTGGAATCCCATAAATGTAAAATTAGGATGGTATTCCGCTTCCTGATCATCTTTGCAAATATATGTAAGAGTCTCTTTTGCCCCTCTTAAGTTATCCAGATAGACATTTCCGGCTGCATCTAATACTTCAAAGCAGTTAAGTTCTACTCTATCTCCGGCTTTTCCTTTTACCTTTACATGAATCCAGCCGGTCATATTCTGACCAAAATCAATCACGGTATCACCCTGTGGTGTTTTAAAAATTCGTTTTGCCGCTACCGGCTCTACCTCTGTTACTTTGCTGAAACTCTGTGCTTCCAGCACTTCTTTATTGAAAGAAACAGTTTCTACATCCCAAAAGCCTTCTGCTGCAAATCCGGCTTCTGCCCAGCCTTCTATTTCCTCTCTGGCATCATAAATCTCTCCATCATAAATCTCGGAAAACAAAACCGGTGCATTACATCCCTTCCAGGAAGAATTGGTCACTATTGTATCTGTGGTTCCATCTTCATATGTAATACATATCTGTCCTAAAAATGCTGTCTGATCACCATAATTATTGCGGTTGCCCACAAATCCCATTTTACCTTTATACCATCCTGCTCCCAGCATTGCTCCTACACCATTTTCTCCTTCTTTCAAAAGCGTGGTGATGTCGTATGTCTGGTAAGTTAAATGCTTCAGATAAGAAGTCCAGCCCGGTGTTAATTCATCTGTTCCAACTTTTTGACCATTAATATAAAATTTATATAATCCCAGGGCAGTAGTGAATGCATAAGCTGCTTTAACTTTTCCTTTCACTCCGAAACTGCTTCTTACATAAGTCCCTTTGGACTCACCTGCATTCTCTTTTGTCTCTGCCGAGATGAATTCTGCTTTCCATTCCTCACTTGTGAGCAGCGCCGTCACAAAATATCCTGTCTCACTCCATTCGCTGGATTCTCCATCTGCATCAGAAGCTTTCACACGTACAAAATATTTTTCAGAAGATTTTATCTGTAACCCATTTGCAAACACGTGAGCGGATTCATCGCTTGTAATCTTCCCGCTGTTAAAAAGCAAACGTTCAAATTCTTCGTCGGCGGCAATCTGCAGCTCATAAGATGCCTGCATAACACTGCGTTTATTACTTTCTAATATCCAGCCAAACTGTGGTACCTCAGTAACTCCCACGGGATTTTCCTGGTAATTCATTTTTAACTTTGCTATTTTCAACATTGTACTACCTCCATTTTTATATTTGTTTCCATGCCCATCCAACATTCAGTTACCATATTTATATTATATAGATTACATGAAAACAGCAGGTTGTACAATAACGGTTCTTTATGCTTCTATTGACCATTTTTTAGGTTGTGCTTTTCCGGTAATCTCCGGGAGTGCATCCCACAGCAGCCCTGAATTTCTTATAAAAAAAGTTCATATTGTTATATCCGCACATGGTTACAATTTCCGTTACCGGAAGGTCTGTATTCTCCAGCAGGACCATCGCTTTATTTAAACGCTGTTCCTGAACATGCTCTACAAAGCTCCTACCCGTCTTTTCCTTTAGGAGATTGGTCAGATACGCAGCATTAAATCCGAAATATTTCGCCATCCCGCTCAGTGTACAATGTTCATAGTTTTCTTCTATATACGATAATACTGAGAGAATCTGAACATTGTGGGAAACATCCTTTTCTTTTTCTTTGGACGCATCCCGGTAGGTTCTCAAAAGCTCTGTGAAAAGTATGACCATATAACTGTCAAGTACTTCCTGTACTCCCAGGTCTTTATTATAATATTCCAACAGAATCTCAACCATGATCTTTCTGACCCTTGGATTGTTATGTGATGGAAAGTATAAATAATGCTTTTTCTGCTGATTTCTTGTCACCGCTTCCATCAAAAACTGGGATAAGATCCCTTGTTTGGTCATTCGTGACAAAAATGCAGATGCAAAAAATTCTTTTCTCATCAGGATATTCAGTATAATGTCATTCTCACCTGCTTTTTCTATGGAATGCACCACACTGGTATCGAAGATACACACATCTCCTTCCTGACTGACTACTTTTCTTCCTTCAATCATCTGGACACAAGTTCCTGACCACACATAATTCAATTCAATATAGTTGTGGGCATGGGGCTTAATATCCACAAAACGGTCCTGCCGGTTAACACCGATATTCTCATAAGGATTCATAAAATAATCCCCTTCAAATAAATATGCTCCCTTTTCCATGGAACTATATTTACTATATTCTCTATGAATCCTGGGATTTTCAAAATCCACTGTCCCCTTTACCAGATTTTCCTTCTCCTGTTCCGTAAAAGAACGCAAAAAAATATCTAATTCATCTTGAGTCATATTACCTCCTGATCTGTTGCTCATCCAGCTCTAACTTAGAATGTGCCTGAAGCACACTTTAGTAATCATTCTAAACAATATATCGAAGTTCGTCAAATACCTTCCGAAATAATCTCATTTTACCTAAAGCAAAAACCCGGTATCATGCCGGATTCCACAGATAAGTTTTCTTATTATTTATATATAGAAAACTTATCTTGAAAACCAGGATGATACCGGGTTCTGTTTCACCCTTACCGTTTACCACTATGCTTCTTCTAAATTCAGGTATTTAGCTACATACTGTCCGGTATAAGATTTTGGATTACGGGCGATTTCTTCCGGTGTACCACTAGCGATAACGGTACCACCTTTGTCTCCGCCTTCCGGGCCGATGTCGATAATATAATCTGCCGTTTTAATTACATCCAGGTTATGCTCGATTACCACTACCGTATTCCCACCTTCTGACAGACGCTGTAATATCTCGATTAATTTATGAACATCCGCAAAATGAAGACCTGTAGTCGGCTCGTCCAGAATGTATATCGTCTTTCCTGTACTACGCTTACTCAATTCTGTTGCCAGCTTGATTCTCTGGGCCTCTCCACCTGATAAGGTGGTTGACGGCTGTCCCAAACGGATATAGGATAATCCCACATCGTAAAGAGTCTCTATTTTCCTGCGAATGGATGGAATATGTTCGAAGAATGTCATAGCTTCTTCCACGGTCATATCCAAGACATCATAGATACTCTTACCTTTATATTTAACATCCAGCGTCTCACGGTTGTATCTTTTTCCCTGACATACTTCACAGGGTACATATACATCGGGAAGAAAATGCATTTCTATTTTCAGGATACCGTCACCACTGCAGGCTTCACAACGGCCGCCCTTGACATTAAAACTAAATCTTCCCTTCTTATATCCTTTCGCTTTTGCATCAGAGGTAGATGCAAATAAGTCACGAATCTGGTCAAACACGCCGGTATAAGTAGCCGGGTTTGATCTTGGAGTACGTCCGATTGGTGACTGGTCGATATCAATCACCTTATCCAGCTGGTCAATTCCTTCGATAGTTACATGCTTTCCGGGTATCACTCTTGCCCGGTTCAAATCCCTTGCAAGCCTCTTATATAAGATCTCATTTACCAGAGAACTTTTACCGGATCCGGATACACCGGTTACGCATGTCATAACTCCAAGGGGAATCTCTACATCTATATTCTTCAGGTTATTCTGTGCTGCACCCACGACTTTAATAAATCCTGCCGGCTCTTTTCTTATTTTCGGAACCGGAATCTTAATTCTTCCGCTGAGATATGCACCTGTCACAGATTTTTTATTTTTCATAATCTGTTTTGCCGTTCCTTCAGCCACGACCTCACCGCCGTGTTCTCCTGCCCCCGGTCCAATATCCACGATATAATCTGCCGCCAGCATTGTGTCCTCATCATGTTCTACTACAATCAGAGTATTTCCCAGATCCTTTAAATTATTTAGTGTACGCAGCAGCTTATCATTATCCCGCTGATGCAGTCCTATACTTGGCTCATCCAGAATATACGCAACCCCTACAAGCCCTGACCCGATCTGCGTAGCCAGGCGGATACGCTGTGCTTCACCACCGGATAAAGTTCCGGTTGCCCTTGCCAGTGTCAGATATTCCAGTCCAACATCGATGAGGAAGCCGATTCTTGCTTTAATCTCTTTTAATATTTGATGTCCAATCATTTCCTGGTGTTCTGTCAGTACCATACTATCCAAAAACTTCTGGAGTTTCCGTATAGACATTGCCGTCACCTGAAAAATATTGGTATCGTTAATTGTAACCGCCAGGGCTTCCTTTTTCAGTCGCTGTCCTCCACAAGTCTTACAAGGTGTTACTCTCATAAATGCTTCATATTCCTGTTTCATGGAATCGGAACCTGTTTCCCGGTAGCGGCGTTCCACATTACGGATCAGCCCTTCAAACGCAACATCATAGACACCTTCTCCACGCTGTCCGCGGTAATATACTTTCACTTCTTTTCCATTTGTCCCATGAATGAGCATATGGCGGATATTTTCCGGCAGATCCTGATACGGCATATTCAAATCAAATTTATACTCTTTTGCCAGTGCATCCAGAATCGCTCTGGTATAACTGCCTTTATCGGTACAAGACTGCCAGCCCATTACCGTAATCGCTCCGTCCGCAATACTCAGGGACTTATCCGGAATCATCAGTTCTTCATCAAACTCCATCTTGTATCCCAATCCATAACAATCCGGACATGCACCGAAAGGATTGTTAAAAGAAAAGCTTCGGGGCTCGATCTCATCAACACTGATACCGCAGTCCGGGCAGGAAAAACTCTGGCTGAACCGCACCGGTTCTCCATCCTGGACATCTACCAGAACCAGTCCTTCTGCCAGATTCAATACATTTTCCAGGGAATCTGTCAGCCTTTTCTGTATCCCTTCTTTTATAACAAGACGGTCTACTACAATTTCGATATTATGCTTTTTATTTTTATCCAGTTTTATTTCTTCAGATAACTCATACATATTCCCATCTACACGGACACGGACATAGCCACTGCGCTTTGCCTGCTCAAACAGTTTCGTATGCTCGCCTTTTCTGCCCCGGATTACCGGTGCAAGAAGCTGAATCTTTGATTTTTCCGGCAAGGACATGATCTGATCCACCATCTGGTCCACCGTCTGCTTCGCGATCTCTTTCCCGCACTTCGGACAGTGGGGGATACCAATTCTGGCATACAGCAGACGGAAGTAGTCATAAATTTCCGTAACCGTTCCAACTGTGGATCTGGGGTTTCTGTTCGTTGATTTCTGATCAATGGAAATCGCCGGCGGAAGACCTTCAATACTCTCTACTTCAGGTTTTTCCATCTGTCCCAGGAACTGTCTTGCATAGGATGACAGAGACTCCATATATCGTCTCTGCCCTTCTGCATAAATAGTATCAAATGCCAGGGAAGATTTACCCGATCCGCTTAGCCCGGTCAAAACCACAAATTCATTTCTGGGAATATTCAAAGTAACATTCTTTAAATTATGCTCGTTAGCTCCTCTTATTTTTATATACTGCTTACCATTTTTTACTGCCATTCTATTCTATCTCCTGTAATTGTTTCTTTAGTGTGATCATCTTGTCACGTAAATCTGCAGCTGCTTCAAAGTTTAATTCTGCCGCTGCCTGCTTCATCTGTTTTTGAACCTCTCCAACCAGTTTTTCCAGTTCTTTTCTGCTCATGGATTCCGGATCTTTTTCGAATTCCATTTCATTTTTAGCCACTGCCTTGGATATACTGATAATATCACGTACCGCTTTTTTAATGGTCTGAGGGGTAATTCCATGCTCCTGGTTATAAGCTTCCTGCACGGCACGCCTTCTCTGTGTCTCGCCAATTGCCAGTCTCATAGAATCCGTTATCACATCTGCATACATGATAACATGCCCGTCTGAGTTTCTGGCCGCACGTCCTATTGTCTGTATCAGACTGGTAGCGGAACGCAGGAAACCTTCTTTATCCGCATCCAGAATTGCAACAAGGGTAATCTCCGGAATATCCAGACCTTCTCTTAACAGGTTAATTCCAACCAGAACATCAAATACACCCAAACGCATATCGCGGATAATTTCAGACCGCTCCAATGTATCGATATCCGAATGCAGATACCTCACTTTAATTCCAATTTCCCTCATATAATCTGTCAAATCTTCAGCCATGCGCTTAGTAAGGGTTGTAATCAGAATCTTATTGCCTTTATCTACTTCTTTATTTACTTCTCCAACCAGATCATCGATCTGGCCTTCTACCGGGCGAACTTCAACCTGGGGATCCAAAAGTCCCGTCGGCCGGATAATCTGCTGTGCTCGCAGCAGTTCATGCTGTTCTTCATAATCTCCCGGTGTTGCAGAGACAAACATAATCTGATCAATTTTGTTTTCAAACTCTTCAAAGTTCAATGGTCTGTTGTCTTTTGCAGAGGGCAGCCGGAATCCATAATCAACCAAGGTACTCTTTCTGGACTGGTCACCTGCATACATTCCCCGAATCTGGGGTACCGTCTTATGAGACTCATCTATAATCATCAGAAAATCATCCGGGAAATAATCAATCAGTGTATGAGGGGTAGCTCCCGGCTCTAATCCCGATAAATGTCTGGAATAATTTTCAATACCGGAACAGAATCCGGTTTCCTTCATCATCTCTATATCAAAATTCGTTCTCTCGGAAATTCTCTGAGCCTCCAGCAGCTTGTCTTCACTTTTGAAATATGCCACTCGTTCCTTCAGCTCTTCTTCAATATTGGCTGCTGCTTCCAGTATTTTCTCCATGGGAACAACATAGTGGGACGCCGGGAAAATGGCAATGTGCTCCAATGAACTTTTAATCTCACCCGTTAATACATCGATTTCTACGATACGGTCAACCTCATCTCCAAAGAACTCCACTCTTACAGCCGTATCACTGGAATCTGCCGGAAATATTTCAAGTACATCCCCTCTTACCCGGAAGGTACCACGCTTAAAGTCCATATCATTCCGGTCATACTGAATGTCAATCAGCTTATGAACCACTTCGTCACGGTCTTTTTCCATTCCCGGGCGCAGTGAGATTACCATCTCCTTATAGTCTACCGGGCTTCCCAATCCATAAATGCAGGAAACACTGGATATAATGATAACATCATCTCTCTCTGCCAGGGATGTGGTCGCTGAAAGCCGAAGCTTATCTATTTCATCGTTTATAGATGAATCCTTCGCTATATAGGTGTCCGATGAAGGGACGTAGGCTTCCGGCTGGTAGTAATCGTAATAGGACACAAAATACTCCACCGCATTCTCCGGAAAGAACTCCTTAAACTCACCGTAAAGCTGGGCAGCAAGGGTTTTATTATGTGCGATAATCAGGGTTGGTTTTTGTAGTTGCTGGATGACGTTTGCCATCGTAAAGGTCTTACCGGAACCTGTGACTCCCAGTAACGTTTCAAATTGGTTGCCTTCTTTAAAGCCCTGAACCAACTCGGCTATAGCCTGCGGCTGGTCGCCGGTGGGCTGATATTCTGATTGTAATTTGAACTCCATAATGTATTTTACCTCCATGGTGACCGAAAAAGTATAGGTTCAAAGAATGTCTGTCTTTTGCAGGTTACGCTAATCCTTCACTGCTTTCCAACAATAATCCATCATAATTGCTCACATACTCTTTGTCCTGCAAAATCCGATATTATTCAAATTCGCTTTCTGCAAAAACTTCAGATTCTTTTTTCATCATTATTAACTGTGTCCTAGTATACCACAGCCCACACTATTTTTCAAACATTTGTTTGCTTTTTTACAATATTTCTCATTCCTAAAAAAAGCCATTATATCAAGGTCTCCCTTCATATAACAGCTTTTCTTATTATTCTAACGCTTTTATAATCTCCCGCTTATAATCCAGAAATGTATCTGTCAGGTTGAAATCAGCCCTTCGGGGCTTTGGCTCCTGTATCCGGATTTCTTTTGTAATCTGCCCTGGCTGCCCGGTTAATAAATAGATGCGGTCCGACAGGATAATGGCCTCGTCTATATCATGGGTGATAAATATGGTTGACAGCCGGATATGTTCCATGACATCCAGATACCATTTATGCATTGCACCTTTTGTAATCGTGTCCAGGGCACTGAACGGTTCGTCCAGAAGTGCCACTCCCTGAGAAAACATATAGGTTCTTAGCAGCGCCGCTCTCTGCCTCATTCCACCGGAAAGCTGGCTGGGATATTTTTTCTCTGTTCCTTCCAATCCAAATTCTTTAAAATAGGAAGATACTTTTTCTCTCGCCGCTTTTTTCCCGATACCTTTTACCAGAAGGGGGAGCGCCACATTATCTTCAATTGTCCGGTACGGAAGCAGCAGGTCTCTCTGAAGCATATAGCTAATGTACCCGGCCTGTCCGGTAATATTTTTTCCATCCAGTAAAATTTCTCCGCCATCCGGTGAAGCCAGCCCTGAAATAACGTTAAAGAGTGTGGTCTTTCCCACACCGCTGACCCCCAGAAGGCAGACCAGTTCCCCTTCACTTACCTCTATTGATACATCTGATAATATCTGTTTATCTTCAAATGCCTTTGATATATGGTTTGCCGCTAATTTTATCATTTTGTCCCCCTGAATCGTGCAAGCTGGCTTGTGCTATTCCTTAATCAGCAGTGTGAAAGCTGTGCTATATCTTAATCAGCAGTGTGAAAGCGATTTTCTTTCACACTTGTCCCCCTGAATCGTGCTGCTTATTGTGGTAAATACTCGTTGGAAAAACCGTATCCTGCAGGAATTTCTTTATCTGCCAGCTTGTTTTCATTAAGCCAGCCATAAAACCCATCCCATCTTGCCGCATCGATATATCCCCAGCTCTTTGCATCCGACTGATATTGGTCCTTTAAATATTCCTGGCTCGCCTGAACCAGTTTGCTGTCCAATTCCGGTGCTGCCTTGCAGAGAATATCCGCCGCACCAGCCGGGTCCTTAATGGCATCCTCGTATCCCTTTGCCAGAGCCGACATAAATGCCTTTGCCGCATCCGTATTATCTTTCAGAAAATCATTATTGGCTACAATAACAGGGGTATAATAATCAAATACCGGGTTGATATCCTTAAATGCGAAATAATCTGTTGGCAGGTCATTTACCTCTGTAGCAATACCACCCCACGCATAATATACCCATATAGCATCCACCTGTTTTGATTTCAGAGCAGTCACTTCATCTGTTACTGTGCTTGGAATCAGTTTCACTTTACTGAAATCACCGCCATCCTGTTCTACTACATTTGCAATCATCGCTTTTTCTACCGGTAGATCCCAGGTAGCATAAACATGGTCTTCCATCCCTTTGGGTGCGTCCATGCCTTCCCCTTTTCTGGAAATAATTCCGGATGTATTATGCTGGATCACAGCTGCAACTGCCGTTACCGGAAGCGGATCTTCCCTTGCAAATGCAGGAGCCAGCGAATCCTGGAAATCCACGCCAAACTGTGCTTTTCCGGAAGCAACAAGTGCCGTAGCACCATCTTCCGGAGGCTGTACAATCTCAACTTCCAGACCGGCTTCCTCAAAATATCCCTTTTCCTGAGCTACATAGAGTCCGGTATGGTTGGTATTCGGTGTCCAGTCCAGTACAAATGTGAGCTTTGTCTTTTCTCCTGCTGTTTTTGCCTGGCTCTCTGACTGCGCTTCTCCGCCGTCTTCTGCCGTATTGTCCTTTTGTGCTGCAGGATTTTCTGTCTCTACAGCTTGTGTATCACCGGATGCACCGGTTATTTCTCCTTTTGACGCACTGGTTCCGCAGCCTGCCAGAGCCATAACCATAGTCAGGCTTAACGTAACCGCCAATAAATTCTTTTTCATTTGTATTCTCCTCTAAATTCTCTGTTTCAAATATATTCACTATTCAAATTACATTCACTGTTGCAAATATTTGCAAATGTTTTTACTATTTTATAAATCACATTTTTTCATGTATTATTCTAAATGATCCCAGGGCATCAACTTCTTGCGCAGTATTGTTACCAGCCACATCAGAACCAGACTAATTGCTGATATCAGAAAAATTACTGCAAACATTTTATCAAAAGAATAAGCACTCCGCACCCGGGTCATGTATACTCCAAGCCCCTGAAATCCACCCAGCCATTCCGCAATCACTGCTCCCACTACAGAATAAGAGACTGAAATTTTAAGACTTGTAAAAAAATTGCCCAACGCACCGGGAAGTTTCACATAGCGAAAAATCTGTCCCTGGCTTGCCCCCATGGATCTCATAAGATTCATGGTATCTTTATCCGCCGCCCGGAAACCTTCTAAAAGTCCCACTGCAATCGGGAAAAAAGTTACGATTACAATCAATGTAACTTTCGGCGCAACATCATATCCCATCCACAATACTAAAAGCGGTGCAATGGCAATTGTAGGGATCGTCTGGGTAATCACCATGATCGGATAAAATGCCTTATACACTCCTTCAAAACGATCCATCAACACCGCAGCCAGAAATCCGGTCAATATGCCGATTCCCAGACCCAGAAAAGCCTCAATCAGCGTTGTCCCCAAATGCATCATCAATAAGTTGAAATCACTTACAAATGCTTTGATGACAGCCACCGGCGACGGCAGCATAAAAGAAGGCACCAGTTCAAATGATGATGCCGCCTGCCATAAAACAAGCAAAGCCAGGATCGCACTGATACAATAAAGCTTACTGGTGATGCTTTGTAACTTTCTTTTCAATCGTAAGTACATCTCCTTCCGGCTTATAGGAAACTTTAATATATGCCGCAACAGACGGTGCACCTGCGCGTATTGCAATGTGCTGGCATTCTTTGATAATATCCATTAACTCATCATAATCACCTTCGATTGCAGTCTCAAAAGGTCCTACATAATAATTTAAACCCGTGCTTTTAATATACGCAATTACTTCATCTACAATACGGATTAATTCCTCATCATTTTTTGCTTCCGGTAAAGTTTGGATCGCTACACTTGCATTCATCTTTCATTTCTCCATTTCTTATATTATTATTTTATATAAAACAAAAACCCTATCTTCTCGATAGGGTTTTATCAATCAGCTGCAATTTATCTAAAGTTACGAAAACTGCTCCATTGGTATATTTCCCTACGCTGGTATGATCCAGATCAGGTTATGGGTCTAAACATTGGTGTAGTTTACTCTCAGCCGGGTTCTCCCGACTCCCCTTATTTCTTGTTGCTTTTATAATTATTATTTGCTGCTTAAATATTTTTCAATATTGTTCATAGCTTCCTGCTCATCGCTGCCTTCTACAATGACATTAACATTTTCACCTGCTACCAGGCCCAAAGTCATCATACCCATTATACTCTTAGCATTCACTTTCTTGTCACCACATTCTACATGGATATCGCTCTCATACTGGCTTGCCACCTGCACCAAAAGTGCTACCGGTCTTGCTTCCAATCCACTTGGAATCTGAATTGTGATAGGTTTTTTAATCATAATGTTTCTCCTCCTTGTTCTCTCTTAGCTCATCCGCTAAATTGCTTAATTTTCTCAATCTATGATTTACTCCTGATTTTCCAACTTGAGGTGTTAACAACATTCCCAATTCCTTTAGTGTCGCATCCGGCTGGGCTAACCGTAGTTCTGCCATTTCAGCCAATCCTTCGGACAGACTTTCAAATCCTGCCGTTGACTGAATATACTTGATATCTTCTATTTGTTTTACTGCCGCGCTGACTGTTTTATGAATATTAGCCGTCTCGCAATTAACCTTTCGGTTCACCTCGTTGCGCATGTCCTTCAAAATCCGGACATTCTCTAAATTCATAAGTGCCACATGTGCCTCCATGATATTCAATATATCGACTATTTGTGCGCCTTCTTTAATATAGACAACATAATATTTCTTTCTGGCTACGATTTTGGCATCCAGATCGAAACTATTTATAATCGCCTGCAGCTGTTCTGCCTTATGTATGGTCGTGCAGACAATTTCAAAATGATAAAACTTCTGCGGATCACTGATCGAACCTGCTGCCAGAAAAGCGCCTCTGATAAATGCCCTTTTACAGCATGTGTTCTGAATCACCATATTATTCACTATGGAAAGATTTTCTTCTACTTCCATATCCTTATTCAGGAGCTTGGCAGCCTTCAAAATCATAAGTGAATCTTCGTGTCGTTTTACCAAAACCATATACACGCGGCTTTTTCTTACAGACACATTCTGTCTGATAGAAACCTCCGTCTCTATATTAAAGGTTTTTCTCAATAAAGTAAAGTACTTTCTTGCGACTGCGATATTTTCTGTCTGGATTCTTACACTGTATTTGTCTTTGCTGGAGATGGATATACCACCGCACATACTTATGATTGCGGTAATTTCTGCAATTTGGCAATGTCTCGCGCTGCTGGACTGTCTTGATAATTCTTCTTTGACATCGCTTGAAAAAGACATAACACACCCTCTTATCTATTAATATCCCTGTGTTCTATT
Organism: Robinsoniella sp. KNHs210; assembly: GCF_000686105.1. Lineage (NCBI taxonomy): Bacteria > Bacillati > Bacillota > Clostridia > Lachnospirales > Lachnospiraceae > Robinsoniella > Robinsoniella sp. KNHs210. The sequence continues at coordinate 5,351,154 of NZ_JMLZ01000002.1, read as the reverse complement.
TTCAGTCCGTATTCATCCTTGGGACCAAGGGTTTCGAACAGCCTGTTTGCCAATGTTACTGAACGGTGTTTCCCTCCCGTACAGCCAATGCTGATAACCAACTGGTTTTTTCCTTCTATAATGTAATTCGGTATGAGAAATTCTACCATATCGGTCAGTTTATTCAAAAATTCATGTGCTATGTCATATCCCATAACATAGTCCTGTACTTCCCTGTCATTTCCGGTCTTGTGCTTTAACTCTTCAATATAGAAAGGATTTGGCAGAAAGCGTACATCAAATACCAGATCTGAATCACTTGGTATCCCATATTTAAAGCCGAAGGATAAAATAGTAATCATGATATTTTTAAATTCCTGGTTTTGCACAAATATCTTATCCAGTTCCAGCTTCAGCTCCCTGGTCAGCAGCTGACTGGTATCCAGGATATAATCCGCATGCTGTTTTAAGAAAACCAGCTGTTCCCGCTCTGCGGCAATTCCCTTATCAATTCTGCCGTTTTTTGCAAGTGGATGGGCTCTTCTGGTTTCCTTGTAACGTTTCACAAGAACTGCATCTGCCGCATCCAGAAAGAGGATCTCATAATGGAATCCTTCTATTACCATTGACTCCAAAACATGTTCCAGTTCCTTTAATGCCCTGCCGTTTCGCACATCTACGCCCATTGCCACTTTATTTATCTCGTTTCCCGGTGTACAGGCCAGTTCTGCAAACTTACGCAGGAGCTGTATCGGCAGATTATCTACACAAAAATAACCAACATCCTCCAGCATCTTAAGCGCCGTACTTTTACCTGCTCCGGACATTCCCGTAACAATTACGAATCTCATCCTTAGAATTCTCCTAATCTTTTCACTTCCGGCTCTAATGTCACACCGAACTGTTCTTTCACACGTCCGGTAACTTCATCCATCAGTGCCACAATGTCTCTGGCAGAAGCATTCCCTTTATTAATCACAAATCCACAATGCTTTTCTGAAACCTGAGCATCTCCAACGGAGAATCCTCTCAGTCCTGCATCCATAATCAGCTTTCCGGCAAAATACCCTTCCGGCCGTTTAAACGTACTGCCGGCGCTGGGGTACTCCAGAGGCTGTTTTGTAACTCTTTTATTTTTCAATTCTTCCATAAGGCTTCGGATCTGGTCCGGATCACCTTTTTTTAATTCAAGACTTACTTCCAATACAATATCATTCTGTCTGGCTACCAGACTGGTTCGATACCCTAACTGAAGTTCCTGATTTGACAGCTTTTGAATGCTGCCTTCCTGTGTCATGACCGTGGCAGAAAGAATTACATCTTTCATTTCTCCGCCATAGGCACCTGCGTTCATAACTACCGCACCACCGATTGTCCCAGGAATCCCTGATGCAAATTCAAATCCGGTAAGTCCTGCATCTAAAGCTTTCTTAGCTACTTTCGACAACAAAGCCCCGGACTTTGCAGTGATCTGCGTTCCTTCTATTATAATATCACTGTAATTCTTAAAAATTTGAATAATGACTCCGCGATAACCTTTGTCACCCACCAAAAGATTACTGCCGTTTCCCAAAACATAAAACGGCTCTCCGGTGTTCTTACACACCTGCACCACACGTCCAATTTCATCTTTGGAATGAGGCAATACATAAAAATCTGCCGGACCTCCAATTCGGAAAGTGGTATGTTTCTTCATTTCTTCATCTACATGTACATTGTCACTTCCGACAATCTCACACAACTGATTATACAAATCCTGATTCACTTTTTACCCCTAATCTGTTTTTATATCCAGTACCATATATACCCTTAAACCGGAAAAATAGACCAGCAATTTGACCGGCTGCCCGGTATCGTTGTACCGATTTATAAAAGTCATTTTATTTGGCCTGTACTTTACTCCCTATAATACAATAAAGAGGGCTTTATTTCAAGCCCTCTTTTTGATGGATTTCTCTTACTATGTGAATTTTACAGAAATATATTCTATCATTAAGTACTTTTAAATGTTCTCCTTGATACAATAAATGCAATCTATAAACACTAAGTAATAAGGAGTAAATTTATCAGACTATTTATAAGATCCCACTGGCCCGAATACTCTCCACAATCTCCTCTATCCGCTCCACATTCTCCACCAGGGCAAATCTCACATATCCTTCACCCAAAGTTCCAAAGCTGCTGCCCGGTACACAGATGACGCCGGATTTTTCCATCAGTTCCATTACAAATTCATTCGAATCTGTATAACCATCCGGCAATGGCGCCCATACAAACATTGTGCCCTCACTGTCTGGCACATTCCAGCCGATGCTGCGAAGTCCGCCGCAAAGCGCCTGATTTCTTTTTTCATATTCCCGGCACTGCTCTTCTACCATATGAAACGGTCCATTCAGCGCTGCCGCTGCCCCATACTGAACAGGCAGAAATACACCGTAATCGATCTGGGTTCTGACCGCCCGGAATTTCTCGATAATTTTTTTATTTCCAATGGCAAAGGACATTCTGGCACCGGTGTAGTTAAATGATTTAGATAGGGAATAAAATTCAACACCTACTTCTTTTGCCCCTTCAAACTGCAAAAAGGAACCTCCTTTTCTTCCGCCATAAATGATATCGGAATAGGCATTGTCATGTAATATTACAATTTCATACTTTCTGGCAAATGCGATCAGCTCTTCATAAAAACTGTCAGGAGCAACTGCGCAGACCGGATTTGCCGGATAATTTACTACCATAAATTTTGCGGCTTTTGCTGTTTCTTCCGGAATTTCATCCAGCCGGGGTAAAAAATTATTTTCTTTGTATAATGGATACTGTATTGTCTTTGCATCGCATAGGGATGGACCAATATTGAATATAGGATATCCAGGATTCGGAACCAGCACCACATCCTGCGGGTTGCACAATGTCCATGCAAAATGTGCCATTCCTTCCTGGGATCCATTCATGGACATAATTTCATCCGCTTCCAGCGCAACCTGGAATCTTTTTTGGTAGAAGTCCTGTACAGCCTGTATAAGCTGCGGAATATCTACCAGGGCATATTTGTAGTTGTCCGGGTCTTTTGCAGCCTCAGATACGGCTTCTATGATGTGTGGAGCGGTTTTAAAGTCCGGTGTACCTACCGAAAGATTATATATTTTCTTTCCCTGCCTGATTAACTCTTCCTTTTTTTCATTGAGCACGGTAAATATTCCCGCTTGAAACATATTTGACTTATTGGAAAATGTAATATTCATAACGTTTTTAACCCTCTTTTCTCCGATGTATGTGACACTACTTAACTAATTTACCTGATTAGCTTTTATTTGTTCATTTTCAATAAATTTATGGTTCAAATACACATGCAGTATCTGCTGTATATTTGAACCATATTATTTTTACTCTTATACTTACTTCGTTTTTGCTCAGGTTCTCCTATAAACGCATTACCTTATTCATAGCCAGATGCTAATGAAGACTTATTTACTTTCTTTATATTCCGGTTTCCCTGCAGACTCATTGCTTTCCTCATATTCAGTTCCATCACCCGCTGGCTCATAGTTTTCCTCATACTCAGATTCATCACCTTCAGGCTCATAGTCTTCCTCATATTCAGATTCATCACCCGCTGGCTCATAGTTTTCCTCATACTCAGATTCATCAACTGCAGGCTCATAGTCTTCCTCATATTCAGATTCATCACCCACAGGCTCATAGTTTTCCTCATACTCAGATTCATCACCTACAGGCTCATACTCTTCCTCATATTCAGATTTATTACCTGCAGGCTCATACTCTTCCTCATATTCAGTTCCATCACCTGCAGGCTCATAGTCTTCCTCATACTCAGATTCTCCTGCAGTCCCATATCTTGTTTCATACTCAGATTTTCCTGAATCCTCATAACTTTCTCCAAACCCAGATTCTTCGTAAGCTCCAGTCATACCTTGATAATCATTTTCATAATCTTCATCATAATCATCGTCATCGATATCTTCTTCTTCGCTTTCAGCTATTATGCCTTTTTTCCTTCTGCTTCTTCCTTCCAGCATAATTGTAACCATAAACAGAACAATGCTGGCAATGCTGATAAAGCTTCCGGACCATAATCCTTCCGGCGTAAAGTCCATAGTAATCTCGTGTGCGCCCTCATTCAGGTCAAATCCCATGAGCGCGGTACCAACAGCATACGTTTCGATTTCTTTTCCATCCACCATTACTTTCCAGCCGGTATCATATGGAATGGAGGTAAGCAGGGTTCCTGCTGTTTTCACATCGATATTGCCTCTTATTTTTCCATCTTCCGCCGTTGTTACATTCATCTGGTTTGCTGAAAGTTTTTCATACATCTTCGCATAATCTTCATCCTTGCAGGTATAGACACGGACTCCAACCGGATTTTCGTTTCCTTCTTTATAAGTGATGGTCACGTTAGCTTTGCCATCCTCAGTTACTCTTCCCAGATCAAAGAGATTGGTGTTATAACCGTTAATCGTCTTCTCATACTGCGGAGTCTTGATCACCAGTTTTTCCACATTGGAGGTCATTTCCAGATAGGTCTGTTCGCCCGGGTACAGACGGATAATATATGTGGGACCTTCTTCAATGTCGTACTCTTCTCTCAAAGTATACATCGGATCACTGCCCGTAGCCAATCCGGCAAACTGATCCTGGATTTCCATAGGAACCAGTCCTTCAATCTGCCAGTCCTTAATGGCTGAATCCACCATAAAGCCCAGTGACAGTGCATTTTCATTTTTATAAAGGGCCAGTGGCTCTTCATAACCGACGCGGTTCATATTATAAAGAGTATCTGAATCGGCTTTGGAAACCAGATAACGGACTCCAAATACATCATTAAACAATTTTGTCATACCGTTATAGCCATTCTTATTTGTGCGGGCTTCCATACCAATACCTTTGCACATATTTACCGTAGCAGCCGGCATTGTGGATGAAAACAGCACTACACCATTACCGCCCATGAACATCGTTTCATTCCGCATTCTCTGACTGTCAATTTCACTTCGGTAGAAATCTTTATCTCCCTGCTCCGCCATTAATTTCTTATAGGCACTCTGCTCATCCAGATAAGTACTTCTTCCAACAGTACCATTACTGCAGACACCATAGATTCCCATTGTGATCATCTCCGCCAGCATAACACCCAGAATCACGTTCAGTACAACCACCGCCCGAAGTTTCATAAAGCGGCAGAGCAATAACAGGATACTGTAAATTACAAGCAGTCCCAGCGTTACCAGATAAACATACATATCTCGTTCCCCGGCTTTTGTAATCATGCAGTATACCACAAATCCAATGGGCACAAGACAGGATATTATAATTTTGACTGCATGCATATTTTTCACATGGGTGAAAGCTTCATACCCCATGATCAGAATTAAGCAGATATAAATAAATGAAAAACGGTTAGGCAGACCATTCTGAGTATGGAATCCATGCCATATAAAGTTAAGCATATTGAAATTAAAACTCAGCACCAAAAGTGCACAGAGCAGAATTTTTGAAATTCGTTCCCGCAGGCTCACCTTTTTATCCAGCAGATAAAGTACTACCAGGATCAGTATAATGACGCCGCAGTAAGCATTTACCCCAGCCTGGTCGTCCGCAATGTTGATAGGCTCAACAAAGGCAAAATGGCTGGTGAGCTGATCGATGGTACTGGTGAAGAACTTGATCTTATCCGGAAATCCATTGTCATCCATGGATTCTGTAATTCCCAGCGCCTTATATGCCGGCATCAGAACAAGCGCTGCCATTCCACCGCTGAGCAGTGCATACCAGGCAAAGTTAATTCCGGATTTAAAAAATGCCTTGATGGTAAATCTCTTTGCTGCGATCCACTGTACCAGAAAATATAGACAGGAAAATAAACACAGCATAAATCCGATATAATAATTACAATAAAGCCCCAGGAACAGTGAAAGACCAAAGGTTCTTCCGCTTTCCCCTTTTACAATCCGTTCAATGCCGAGCATGACAATTGGAAGAAGGGCAATGCTGTCCAGCCACATCAAATTGAAATAATATCCAATCATAAAGCTGCTGAGGGCATACATTACGGCAAACACTACCGGAGTAAAATTCTTCCCTTTATTGCGCGTGGTTAAGTAATATCCAAAACATCCCCCGCATAAAGCGATCTTGATAATGATCAGGTAAGCCATCACATCCATCATATTCCTTGCCGGGAATAATACGATCAGGAAATTCAGCGGGCTTGCCAGATAATAAGCATACGTTGCCCAGAAATTATATCCCAGACCTCCGCCAAAAGAATAAAGTAAAGACTCACTGGCAGCAAGCTTGTCATGAAAATCCGTAAAAAACGGGAGATACTGATGCAGGGAATCAATAATCAACACACCATGATCCCCAAACGGAAATACTCCATTCGCAATGTATGCAATCAGCATAACAATTGCCGGAATTCCCGCAGATGCAATGACACACCATTTCTTTGTCCTGCGGATCTTCAATTCTTTTTCCGTCAATTCAGAAATATCCTTTTTTTCTTTAAATACAAACGCTTTGCTGAAAACATAATTTAATACTAATACTACAACCTGAATTACCAGCTTGGCTATTAAATCATTCATGCCCCAGACACAGCTCAGCAGGAGGACCCCAAACACTTCAATATACATGGTCAAAAGCCGCATTCCTACAAACTGCGCACATTCTTTAATAACTTCCCAAACGGTATTTCGCTTACTCTCAAATACAAAGATTTTGTTTACCACATAGGCAAAAGCAATTGCCAGCAATATGGAAATAAAGTTGGCTATAGTAATGTCGATGCCCAATACTGTACGCATAAGCGTATAAGAAACCAGGTTAACGAGTGTGGTACATCCGCCAAAGAAAATGTAACGGACCGCCTGATTTTTAAACAATTTTTTTATCCAGTTCATTTTGCACTCCTCATTTAAAATACTGTCGTGTTAAGTATAGCTTTTGATATTTGAAAAATCAACCATAATTGTGTGAAATCCCCTTAAAACTTCCTTAACATGGAAAGGAACAAAAAGGTCCCTCCCTTCTTATTTGATCCGGATTCCCTTCTGCATCCAGAAGGAATAAAGAATTTTCTCCTTCACCTTTTTCCGGGTCATACGCTCCAATGCCCGGGCATAGCAGTCCAGCTGGATCTTATATTTGTCCACCAGTATTTCGGCATGGGCATCCGGTACATAATCCGTCTTATAGTCAACCAGAATTATTGCCTCATCTTCGTAAAAAAATGCATCAATGATACCCTGAATCAATACAATTTCTTCATTATCCCCAGGCATATCGCAGGCCGGATTGTGATACTGCCCGGGTAAACGGCCTGAAAGTGCTCTTATTTCAGATGCCGGAACCCCCAGGACAAACTGTTGTTCCCGGTACAGATTCCCCTTCTGTTCGGCCTTTGCCATCCGTTTTCCCAGAACCGAATTGGCAAAGCGGACCATCTTCCTTTTATCAATCAGATCTATTTCCTCTCCGGTCATCTTTCCTTCTTCCAGGAGCCGTTCAATCTGTTCATCCAGTTTCTTACCGCTGGAAGCTGCGGCAAAGTCCAGTTCCTCTAAAAGTTTATGATATGCCGTACCACGTACTGCTCCGGGTACTTCGGTTTTCTGCTGCATAAACCGGGGTATGAAAGGAACAATATCCGGTTCTTCGTAAATAGAAAATTCTTCTTCCCCCATACTCAGCAGATTATCCATTGACTGACTGTATTTTTTAAGTTCGGAAACCGTAATTTTACCATGAATATCCGCATCCTGTTCATAGGGATATAACGGATCCATACGCATATTCAAGGCTTCCAGCTGTTCTTCACTCAGCATCCGGTGTCCCCGTTCCAAAAGTTCTTCTTTGGAAACTTTAATTGCCATTTGATGAGCCGCCTCTCTCGTGACCAGCTCTTTCACCGGACATACCCGGATGGAAAAGTATGCTTCTTTTTGATACAGCTCATGTGCCGGGTTATTGGTAAACCCATAGGCTTCCAAAAGCTCCCGGGCGGACTTGTGACGCATAAGTGCAGGCATCACCCAGTCCAGATAGGCAGATGCACCTGATAACTCGGTAAAAGATAGTTTTTCCTCTTCCCTGCGGCAGATCTGGCTCCATTTTTTTATCTTATCGGCGATCCTGGTTACTGCACCGGTCATAATCAGCTTTTCTTTTGCTCTTGTGAAAGCCACATACAATACACGCAGCTCTTCTCCCAGGTTCTCATTGATGGTTTCCCTCTGTATGGTTTTCTTCAAAAGGGTCGGGCTTTTTACACGGAGAACGGGATCAATATAATCACAGCCAATTCCAAGCTCCGGATGCAGCAGCACTCTGCTCCTGCTGTCCTGCTGGTTAAATGTCTTGCCCATTCCTCCTGCAAACACAATCGGAAACTCCAGTCCCTTACTTTTATGGATACTCATTATACGGACCGTATCTTCCTGTTCCCCCACAGTGCTCGCCTCGCCGTAATCTACATTGTATTTCTGTAAATTCTCGATATACCGGATAAAGTTAAACAACCCCCGGTAGCTGGTAGTCTCATAGGTCATGGCTTTCTCCACCAGCATTTTCAGATTTGCAGTCCGCTGTTCTCCTCCAGGCATTGCAGCTGCATAGTCCCCGTATCCGGTGATCTCCAGCACCTGCCACAAAAGTTCATGCATAGGTGTATAGGGTACCAGCATACGGAAATGATCCAGAATTTCGAAAAATTTCTTTAACTTTTCTTTCAGGAAAGAATGATCATTGTCCTCTTCTGCTGTCTCAGCTGCATACAGCCTGCAGCATTCGTAAAATGGCATATCCGGGTTTGCACTTTTTATAGCCGCCAGTTCCCTGGCATCCAGTCCTCCAATCGGAGACTTCAGAACTGCCGCCATGGGAATTTCCTGTCTTGGATTGTCTGCAATCTTCAGAAATGCCAGAATCGTCTGTATCTCAACCGTTGAAAAATATCCGGTCTGTGATCCAGTATATGCCGGTATTCCCTGACTTTCCAAAACTCTTGCAAAAGAATCCGCCCATCCTGAAATGGTACGCAAAAGAATCACAATATCCCCATATCTGGCTTTTCGGTAAATTCCGGTAGATTTATCCAGCACTTCTTCTTTTCCAACAATCTCCAGAATGCGGTTGCCAATGGCTCTGGCTTCCAGTTCTCTGGCATTCTCTTCTACATCCTCTACTACCTCATCCAACGTATCCAGATCTACCAGGAGCATCTCCGTATTCGTAAAATCATCCACCTCATTTTGCTTTTCGGGAAAATCTGCGCCCGGATAAAGGGCCGCATCTGCATCATACTGGATATTTCCAAGATATCTTGCCATAATCTGCTCAAAGATATAGTTTACACTGACCAATACCTGGCTTCTGCTTCGGAAATTCTTATGCAGGTCAATCCTCTGGCATATATTGTCAGTGACAGGATACGTATCATATTTTTCCATAAACAATTCCGGCCTTGCCAGTCGGAACCGGTAAATACTCTGCTTGACATCCCCTACCATAAAAATATTATATTTTCCCAAACATTTCTTAGATATGCTGGTCAGGATCAATTCCTGGACCAGGTTGCTGTCCTGGTATTCATCAATCAGAATTTCTTCATAATGTTCTGCCAGATCCTTTGCAGTCTGTGTAGGCACCGCTTCCCCTTCCTTATCCTCTACGAGAATATCCAGGGCAAAATGTTCCAGATCACTAAAATCTACCACGTTTTTTTCTCTTTTTTTCTGTGCATAACGCTCCGTAAATTCACATGCCAGATCAATCAGCACGCCCATGACTTCCCGGCTTTCCTGCATATCGGAAATCACGGATTCTAAATCATCAAAAAAGTACTGCTCCTGCAGTCCCTTCAGGCTTTTTTTCACCTGTTCCCGGATTGCTTTTACCTGTTCTTTCTTATTTTCAGAGACAGCTTCATCCTTTTTTGTGGAGAGTCTGGCGTATTTACCCATTGCTGCAAATGCCTGTGCGTAATCCCGGTAATTATCTGCCTGATGTATCTTCCGGATCATCGCCTGATCCTGGCATAAAGCATCTTCATACATATAAGGTCCATCTTCCGCCCTGACAATACGAAGTGCCTCTTCTGTCTTCTCTTCTATGTCCTTTAGCTGGCGCTTCAGGTTATCGGTTAATTTTTTCAGCCAGTCCGACTGCAAAAATTCTTCCGCAGATTCTATTTCATAAGCTTTCTTGCATTGCTGCAGCCATTTTTCCGGCCAGGGATAGCTCATAGAGAAATTGTAGAGTCCAAAAATCAGGTCTTCAATCCCCTGATCATTTTTTCCGGATGCATAGCATTCAATAAATTTCAGAAATGCCTCTTCCTTTTTCTCATAACAGTCTTCAATTAACTGCTCTGCCACATCTCTTTTTAAAAGCTTCAGCTCTCCTTCATCCGCTACACGGAATCCGGGATCCAGTCCGATTGCATGAAAATGATTACGGATAACATACTGGCAAAAGCTGTCAATAGTGGTAATCTGAGCATTATGCACCAGCGTAAGCTGGCGTTCCAAATGAACATCCAGCGGATTTTCTGCTGCTTTATTGTCCAGTGCCTTTGCAATACGTTCCCGCATCTCGCCTGCCGCCGCTTTGGTAAAGGTTACAATCAGCAGCTCATCGATATCCACCGGATGCTTTTTATCCGTTACCATGGTTACAATACGCTCCACCAGCACCGCAGTTTTACCTGAGCCCGCAGCCGCTGATACCAGAATATTACGATTTCTTAAGTCTATGACCTTTTGCTGGTCTTCGGTCCATGCTACTCCCATGCTTACCTTTCCTCACTTTCTGCTTCGGCTTGCGTCTGCCCGCTTATTTTTTTCCATATTTCGTCCGGCTTATATTCTTTTAAACGATTATAACGGGTGCCCGGTATTCTCACATCAAATCCGCAAATCTCCCGGTATATGCAGTAATCACAGGCGGTCTTGTCCTTTCGCTCATAGGGAAGAGCTTCCATGTGCCCGTCTACAATCTGTTTTCCAATCTCCGTAATCTTATCATTGACAAACTTAGAAATCTGTCCAAACTGTTCCCTGCTGGCAATACTGGATGCTTTCGAGGGACTGCCATCCTTATTATAGGAAACCGGTATAACGCTGGAATCTTTTCCAATCTGAGTATCCAGATTCTCAATGATTTCTCTGCGATCATTCACAAGTCCGTCCAACCGGAGTTTTTTCAGGATTTTCTGATTAATGATTTCCTGCGTATCTCCCCCTTCACGATCCAGCATGGGATCCTGCATATTGTAATAGAAGATTCCCGCGGGTACAATTTCCTTATCTGGATAAATCCGCTGTTCCAGTTCCATTGCTGCATTGAGATAAACCACCAGCTGCAATTGGAGTCCATAATACAGTGCAACCAGATCAAAACTTGTATTTCCAGACTTATAATCGATTACCTTCACAAATACTTCATCCTCTTCCACCTTCACATCGGTCCGGTCAATCCTGCCACGAAGCTTCATCTTGTCTTCCTCTGTCAGCGCAATATTGACTGCTTCCAGATCCTCCACCATGGAGAAAGATACCTCGTAATTGCTGGGCACAAATGTCCCGGCTTTAATCTGTTCATGTAGTGCCCACACCGTGCGGCGCATAATGCGCTTCATCCGCTCGATGGCATATTCATTCCGCGCAGAGCTGTAGAGAATCTTTGCCCCATATTCAGACGAAACTTCCTCTACCGTTTCTTCAATCATGGAATCCCTTATTTCTTCCGGCAGACTGAACCAGTTGTATTGGCTGTGTTCCACCTTTTTGGAAAACAGCTCGATCACCCGGTGAAAGATATTCCCCATATCCATCGGCCGGAACAGATAAGTTTCCCGCTCCTTTAAGTCCAGTCCATACATCAGAAAATGCGAAAATGCACAGGCTGCAAATCGTTCCAGTCTGGTTACGCTGTTTTCCAGCACACTTCCATAGAGGGAAGAAGCCACTGCCTTTGGAAGCCCTTCATCCTTCCGCTTATAAAATGCGGCATCCACCAGGCCTTCTATCTTCTTCCTGTAATTTTCATTCTGATTATACCAGTCAAACATCACCATCCATTCATCCACCGGCATGGGACGTCCTTCCCTGATATTGCGCAGTCCCTCTATCAGATACGGAATTCCGCTGCCAGGTGATGCCACCCGGTCCAGCATGCTGTCGTACAGGTCTTCATCCTTTTGGGGCACCGCCGGAAACAGTCTTGCCATATCATGCAGCACGTAAGAGGGACGGAGTGTCTTTCCATCTGAATCCACTTTGCTGTAAGACAAATACAGCCGGCTGGAAGGCTTTGTTAAATTCAGGTATAGATAAAACTTCTGCGTATACATATTTTCCCTTGCGGTAGGAGCCAGTTCCACACCGCTTAATTCCAGGGCATTTCGTTCCAGATCAGATAATATCCCCCCTGTTCCTCCCGCTTTTGGCACCCAGCCATCATTAAGCCCTACAAAAAAGAGCGCCTTTATGGCTTTTAACCTCGTTCGCTCGATATCACCAACAACAACCTGATCTACCGCAGGGGGAATAATTCCTACCTTTGCTTCTTCAAAACCGGCATCCAGAATCTGAGCAAAATCCTTTAAGGATAAGCACTCCTCCCCCAGAAGTTCCACTAATTTATCCAGAAGATTCATCACAATCCCATAGATCTGACTGTATTCTTTTGCCATATCCAACCGGTTCTGCTCTTTGAATTCCTCTTCATAAATCGTTAGCTTACGCTGAATATCACAGGAAACAATAAACTCATACAAAGCCGCCGTACATTTGGCTACGGTAGCATTTTTATTTTTCAGCACCTTAGTAAATGGCACCAGCTTCTCCATAAGGGCTGCACGGATTTCGTTACACTGTTCTAACACCTGTTCATCATTTCGCTGGGTAACTTTTTCAAATGGTTTCTGCCATTTACCATACCCCCGCACACCTGCCGCCAGTATATAATTTTCCAGCAGATCCGTTTCCTCCCGTGACACATCACAAAGCCCGGTGCGCATCAGACGAAATACACTTTCATAGGAATAGTTTTTCTGCACCAGCTCCAAAGCCGCACGGATAAATTCTATGAAAGGATTTAACAAAATAGTCTTAGTCTCATCAATAAAACACGGAATCCGGCAGGCTTCAAAAACTTTACGGATATAACTGCTGTAAGCCGCCATATCCCCGGTGATTACCGCGATATCCTGATAGCGGTACCCTGCACCTGTAAGCTGCTTAATCGTGCGCGCCACAAAATTAGCCTCTTCCGTTGGATTTTTGGCATTGTGAATAGAAATTTCATCAATGGGGAACTCGTATTTCCCTCTCCTTCTCCGAAAAAGGTTCTGTTCCAGAAATCCCAGTACCGGGGTATCTTTAAAACGATAAACCTGCCCCTTTCCCAGTAAAACCGGATCTGATATCTCTACATGCTTTTCTTTTGCAATTTTAGTCAGGCTGCGGATCGTTTTCTTACTCAGATAAAAAAGCTCATGTTCTCCATAAATTTTAAAAGGATTTTCATTGGCATCCATAGTTATGGTCACCATGACCCTCTTTGCCAGCACCATAAGCCGCTCCAATAATTTTTGCTGAATCGGGGTAAATCCGGTAAAACCGTCCAATGCAAGTACGCTGCCCTTTAAAATCTCAGACCGGTCAGCCACCTGGCAAAGGGCTTCCAGCACTTCTTCTGCCGTAATATACTGCCCCTGCAGTTTTTCCCGGAATCCGGCATACAAAATACCCACATCCTGCAGTTTATAATACAGCTGCTTTTTTTCTCCGGCAGCAGCGATCATCTGATCCATCTTATCCATGGTCACATCATACTGGGTCAGCTCCGATATCATAGATTTCATCTGAGTGATATAGCCAAGCTTATTTAAATGAGCCCCCAGCACCTGAAGTTCATCTTTTTTCTCGATTGCAACTTTACGCAGCAGCAGATTCTTCCCAGTCTCTTCCAGAACCGTACGTTTATCCGATCCCAGTTCCTCAAATATGCGGTACGCGAGTCTCTGAAAACTAAGCACATCTATATTCAAAATCCCTTTTCTGGGATGAAGGCTGACTAGCTCTTTCTGGGTCTGCATAGTAAACTGTTCCGGTACAATCACGATAAAATGCCCCTTTGGATCAGCGATAGAAGCTTCAATTACCTTATTATATAGTTCATAGGACTTTCCGCTTCCGGAATTTCCCAGGATTAATTGTAATGACATAAATAGACCCTCCAAGTTTCATTTATAGTCAATTCTAACCCGTCAGGCCGGTATTTGGCAACCTTTTTTCTAATACTATGGGAATTTTAAAATGGGTGCTAACACTACTTTGGATAATTCAAGGTTTAAATTGGGGTTTAGCTGAGAAGGGGACGCTTTGTAAATGATAGGTAGTGTACGGAAAGATGGGTGTGGGAAACTGGCATGGGCTCCGTCAGCTGGCCGCAGAACTGGTATTTTCTAACCTTTCCGAAGAGCTTTTTGGCGGCACGCGGGCATTCGCTCCGAAATCCTGATGCATTTCGCAGCTCACTGCCCGCTTAGTATCCGATGGGAGCCAGTCGAATACTATCCGCCAAAAAACACTCCGGAAAGGTAAGTAAATACTCAGCTCTGCTCTACGCTTCCTCCGCCCATGCCAGTTTCCCACACCCATCTTTCCGAGATCCAGGTTGCCGCCACAAAGCTGGTTTTCTCAGCCTGGTGGAGACCCCGGGGCTGTGGCAGACTGTTCTTTATTGGATGCTGCGCAGTATGTTTCGGCTGTTTGCGTAAAAGAAGATGGAAGTTTGCTCCTTTTTCTGGTTACAGAATGGAAAACAAATTCTGTTTTCAAGATCAGTTGCTTTACGCCAATCCCGTCCGGCATGCCACAACCCCAGGGCCACATCATGCTGAGAAAAGCAGCTTTGTGTCAACGAATGCTATCTCGGAAAGAGAAGGGGGCGGACCAGGACATTGGTTTGGAAGGCGTATAGCAGAGCTGAGCATTTACTTACCTTCCCGAAGTGCTTTTTGGCGGATAGTATTCGACTGGCTCCCATCGGATACTAAGCGGGCAGTGAGCTGCGAAATGCATCAGGATTTCGGAGCGAATGCCCGCGTGCCGCCAAAAAGTGCTCCGGGAAGGTTAGAAAATGCCAGTTCTGCGGTAAGCCTTCCAAACCAATGTCCTGGTCCGTCCCCTTCTCTTTCCGTACACTACCTACATCTACAAAGCGTCATTACTCAGCAAAACCCAAATTTATACGTAATAGTAACCCCTCTAAAACCTACTAGGCAGAAAAGGAAACAATTACACTAATTGTCACTTTTTTGTCACTTAACACAGTTAATATGATATCATCAATACGGAAGGGAGTATTATAAATGGAAATACTGCGATGTAACAAACTTACGAAAACTTATGGAAATGAATCCAATAGGATTACTGCTCTGGACCACGTCAGCCTGGCTTTGGAAAAAGGAAGCTTCACGGCGATTATCGGGGCGTCAGGTTCTGGAAAATCCACACTTTTACACATGCTGGGAGGTGTAGACCGCCCTACCAGCGGTAATATCTACATTGAAGACACGGATATCTCAACGCTCAGCATGGAGCAGCTGGCGGTCTTTCGAAGACGCAAGGTGGGTCTAGTCTATCAGTTTTATAACCTGATTCCCACTCTGAATGTGCAGAAAAATATTTTGCTGCCAATACTGCTGGATGGAAAAAAACCAGATAAAAACAGATTTGAACAGATTGTCTCATCCTTAGGGCTAACTGACCGTCTCACCCATCTGCCACAGGAATTATCGGGTGGACAGCAGCAGCGTGTGGCAATTGCTAGAAGCCTGATCTACCAGCCGGCGATCCTTCTTGCTGATGAACCCACGGGTAACCTGGACCGAAAAACTTCTGAAGAAACCATCGAATTGCTCAAGCTATCCAACCGGCGTTATGACCAGACGATACTTCTCATAACCCATGATGAAAAAACTGCCCTGCAGGCAGACCGGATCATCACACTGGAGGACGGTAAAATCTTACATGATGAGGTGGTGTCCTGATGAAAATATTACGTGAGTATGTCTGGGATACGGTCCGTAAGAACAAACGGACCAGCCTGGCAATCATAATCGCCCTGTTCTTAATGACCACACTTATGTCCTGCGTCTGTGGTTTCTTTTATACCATGTGGACAGATGCTATCACGCTTAGCAAATGGGCGAACGGAGACTGGCATGGGGAACTTTTTGATATTACTTATGGAAAAGATTTAGAACATATTGAAAACTATGCTTCCGTTTCCGCTGTCATGATAAAGGGAAACTGGGAAGTTGCCAGACTGAATGAAACCGGCAAGCGCAGCTATCTTATTACCCGGGGTGCCAACAATGAATATTGGGAATCTATGTCCGAAAAAAATATTATCATCGAAGGTCAACGTCCCAAGGGTGAAAATGAAATCGCCTTATCAAAACAATATTTTGACAACCACCCTGAAATAAATATCGGCGATACCCTTACGCTGCCCGTCGGCAAACGTATCCTGGACGGAAAAATCCGCGTGGAAACAGAAGGCTTTGATGAGGATGAAACCTTCCGGCAGACCGGTACAAAAACTTATAAAATTGTCGGAAAAATGGATATGACCACCTCCTCTTCCGTTCCTGCATATACCGGCCTTGGATATCTGGATGAAAATTCCATACAGCCTGATGATGAGATTACCGTATATCTTCGCTTTGATCCAATGAGAAAAACTTACGAAGAGCTTCCGGCACTTGCCGCATCCATCGGATATGAACCGGATGAATATGGAAAATATAATCTCAAATTTAATGGGGATCTGTTATCCAAGTACGCCATTTTCTCCAACGAACAATTAAGCTCTATGAATCAGCTTAGCGCATTGGCATTTCCGCTGATGATTCTGATAGTAGCCATAATGCTAGTGGGCCTGTTTGTATTAGTTATCCACAATGCTTTTGCACTTTCTGCAAACGAAAAGCTTTCCCAGCTTGGAACACTGGCCGGAATCGGGGCTTCTCCACGGCAGATTAAGTCCGCCGTAATTTCAGAAGCGCTGATTCTGACCATCTTCCCGCTGCCACTTGGGGTTATCTCCGGTTGGATATTGGATATGAAATTATTCCAGCTCATCAATACAAATAACGATATTGGCAGAACCGCCCCGGATATTGTTCTGACTTTTGGACTACCGGCAATCCTTCCCGCTATTCTCCTGTCCCTGCTGACCGTATGGCTTTCTGCGCTCATACCTGCACGCAAAATTGCGAAACTGCTTCCGGTGGAAGCCTTGAAACAGGACGGCAGAATAAAAAAGAAAAGATTACGGAAAAGCCGCATTACCAGCCGCCTCGGAATCACCGGTGAACTGGCTGCCAATGCAGTGTCTGCAAGGAAGAACTCCTATCGGACGGCAACGATCTCCCTGTGTCTTTCTTTCCTGCTGTTAACTGGATTTTTATATATTATTTCAACTCAGAAAGCAGCACAGAACATCTATCAATCCGGACTCGATAAGATTCGCCACATACAGTTCAACATTAGTGACGGCCGTACTCCGGATATGGAGGTTCTGGAAAAAATAAAACAAATTCCGGGGATCACCAAAACCGTCATTTTTGATAAACTTCCCTGCGCCACCTGGATAACCGAACAGGACGCATCTGATGATATAGAAACTTATTTTGGTGGTTATGATGAAATTGTTGCCAGAAAAAAATATTCTCCCATTGAAAGAGACGGCAAATTTAGAATTTCCACCACAGTAATTGGGTTGGAAGAAGACAGCTTTATAGACTATTGCAATGAACTGGGTATTGACCCAAAACCTTATCTGGAAGACTCTTCCAAGGCTATCTTCTATAATTATACGGAAGACCCGGATGTAAGTACCAGAAAAAAAAGTGTCCTGAGGGAACTCTTAAATCTGCGTTTGGGCCAGGAGCTTACTTTTACGGAAAAGGCATACGATGAGGATACCGGTGACTTTACCTTCAACCTTACTGCCGGTCTATTGGCAGAGAAGCTGCCGAATATCGATCTCAGACTTTCCAGATTCACACTGGCAGCAATCATGCCTATGGATCATGTTTTAGAAATCGGTGCCTCCTGCAGCAGCAAACGACAGTCAACAGCGAACAGTGTCAACACTCTGCTCCTGACAGACAATAATGGCGGCATCTCTTACCCCTTAATTCAGAAAGTATCCGCAGAGGTGGAAAACCTTCTTACCCGCTATTATGGAACCGGAGACTACCTGATCACTGACCTTGCCATGATGCAGGAAATGGATGAATCTGAAATAAAAGTAATGAATCTGATCGTTGCCTTTCTCACAGGTCTTTTAGCTGTGATCGGATTGTCAAATGTATGGGCAAGCATCTCGGGAAATCTTCGACAGCGAAGAAAAGAATTCGGTATGTTAAAATCCGCGGGCCTTTCACCCCGGCAGTTTTGGAAAATGTTATTTCTCGAAGGAATCACCCTTGGACTCAAGCCTCTGCTCTTAAGCTTACCTTTCCAGGTAATCATATTGACCTTATTTCTTTATATCAATGAGGTTACTTTGCCGGAATATCTGCCTTATGCACCGTTTGCAGCCATTCTTGGCTACACGGTCTTAATCTTACTGGCAATTATAAGCGCCTACTTTATAGGAGGGCAGAGAATACAAAAAGATAATATTATCACTGCTGTAAAAGATGACACGATATAAGTGATATCTGCCGATCATCTATCAGCGTTTAACAGCAGTTCGTTTTCACACATAAAACCGAAGCCGGAAACGGGCATGTCCATCAGAAGTATTTTCTGCGTAGATATGTCCGTTTTGCCTTTCAATAATCAGTCTGGCAAGTGCAAGCCCGATTCCTGCACTGTCCTTTGATGCATCTTCACCCCGGTAAAACCGCTCAAACAAATGGGGAAGATCTTTCTTGGAAAACCCGGAGCCGCTGTCAACAATCTTTAGTTCTGCATAAAGCGGGTTCTTCTCATAAGATACCTGTATGGCTCCTTTTTCCGGTGTATGTTCCACACAATTTTTTAATACGTTCAGAAGTGCTTCACTGGTCCACTGCATGTCTGTCAAAATCCAGGATGGCGGCTCCCCTGGTTTTCCGCATTTTACTTCCAGTGAAATTTTTTTACGATTCATCATTTCCAGAAGAGGTTCTGATGCTGCATTGATTAAATCAGAGACCTCCACCTGACTTGGTTCAAAGGCAATGACATGGGAGTCCAGCTTTGCCAGAATTAAAAGCCCGGATACCAGTTTTTGAAGCCGTTTCGCCTGATTTTTCAAATGTACCAGATATTCTTTCGTTTCCTCCGTCTGATAGTCTTCCAAAAGTTCAGTCATCAAAGACATGGAGGTCAAAGGTGTTTTTAACTGATGGGCGATATCTGCAATTCGCTCTGACAGTACCTGATGGTCCTGTACCGCCGTTTCCTTCGTACACCTTAATTCCAATACCGTTTTATAAATCTCATCCTCCAGCTGGGAAAAGCAGTCTTCTATCCGTGGGAGTGTCTTTGCCTCTCCATAATTTATGGCTTTCAGATATTCTGTTAACTCCTGTATTCTGATCTCCAGCTTAATTTCTTTTCTTCTCTTTTTCATTAACAGAATCCCACCGATACCTTCAAAAAGTCCGATACCTATTAATGAGGTTAATAACATATGATCACCTATTTTACCCAGAGGGCGGTAACCGTATTTCCCCAAATATGCTCTGCCCGCGCTTCTTTGTTCCTTTGAAGCCCGTTTAAGTCCTGCCTGCAGGGAATCGTTTTGCAGCACAGAGCCCACCAGGTCTGCCGTCATATGATATTCATGTACTGTCAAATATGCAGCCATCAGCAAGCCTGTCAGAATGCCAGGAATCAGCCAAAGCAAACATGTTCTTAATAATGCTCTGCACCCTGGACTCATGGTATAATTTCCTCCATTCGGTATCCTATTCCACGTATTGTTAAAATATGACTGGTGTTTCTTAATTTTTCACGCAGACGTTTCATGGTAACCGTCAAAGTATTGTCATTGACAAAGTTTCCTTCCGAATCCCACAACTTCTCAAGGATAAGATTCCGCGGAAGTGTTCTGCCTTTGTTCTCCATGAGAACCAGAAGCAAACGGTATTCCAGTGCTGAAAGAGCGATGTTTTCTCCTTTCAGCACTGCCTGCATCTTTTCCTTATCGATTCGGATATCTCCGCAGGCAATCCATTCTTTGCCGTCTTCCGGCACTCTCCTTAAAACCGCTGCAATCCGCGATTCCAGCACAGCAATATGGAAAGGCTTCGTAATATAATCATCTGCCCCCATATCCAGTCCTTTTGTGATATCTGCCACCTCGTCACGGACAGTTAAAAAGATAATGCTGGTATTCCCCTGTTCCCTTACCCATTTGCAGAACCCGTACCCATTACCATCCGGAAGATTGAGATCCAGTAACACCAGTTGAAATCCCTGGTGAAACTCCTTTTTCGCTTTTTCCAAAGTCTCACAATGCGTAACCGCATAGCCCTTTCGGGAAAGGGCTGCTTTGATTCCGAATGCGATTGTTTCATCATCTTCTAGTAGTAATATATTTGTCATTTTATTTACCTGCGGCTTTCTGGATCTTTATCTTATTTTTGATGTTTAATTAAGTTTTCTAAGTTTGTTTATGACAATAATTCTTTTCTACAAGTATACTATAGTTTGACGCATTTTCCAATCTGCAAAGTTTCTAAGCCTGTTTTTAACTGTATTTTCTGGCATGTTGGGATATTGTAAACATCAAAACGAAATATCTGCTGAAATAAACTGCTAAGTTGAGCATGCTGATTGTTTGTAATAATGATTTTCAGACACGTTATAGGTGCATTAACATATATTTATATAAATCTGGGATATCTTGAATTGCCACATCACATATTTTTTTATATGTTTTTTCATCCAATAAATCTTTTGCTCTGACAAATTTTTTGTTTAATTCATCGAAATTATCTTTTTCTACTTTATATATAATTTCTGGTTTAATAGAATAATTGTACCTAGAACCAATACTTTTTTTTAATATCCACTTTAATTTTCCTTTATAAGACTCTAAAACATTCGAAATCTCTATATAAGATTCATCACTTGAACTACTTTCTTCTATTATAAAATGTCACATTAGCTACATTACTATAAATATTTTTTTTGTCATACATTTCCCACCTTATTTGTTTAACATTATACTTTTTAAATAAGAGTTCTGGTATGGCACATGTATAATCTAACATATTAACTCGCATTCCTTTCATTTCGCTAAACATGAACTAATGTATCTCATATACATTTATTCCATTTGTGGCTTGGCTCCTTTAGGTATTCCTCCCTGCTTTCCATGTTTTGCAGGATTCTGCTACACCCTTAAATAACTTTGCCATAAGTAACACTTGAAACGATGTTTTCTTTTGCATAATCATCAATAAACATAAATTCTTCATTAAATGTATATTTACGATTTGGCATGGGTGTCTCATCAGAAATAAAAATTGATGTTTGATGTCCATAAAAACTAATATTAAAGTTTTCTGAATTACCATCAAAAAAAATACATTTTATTTTATCATTTCCTGAATAAAAGCTTTTTTTATCACCTGTTGAAAGTTTTATTACTACTTCAGTCTTCTCTCTAATAGGCTGAAGCAAATATTTTTCTATTTATTCAGTAGTGAAATTCATGCAATAAGTATCTTTATTATATAAATTATTCATTTTAATCTCCGTTCTGTTACTGACGCTTCCGGCTTACATATGTATGAAATAAGGGCGTGTGCCTATCTCTTGCCTCTGTAAAACACCGTGTCCGCCCATGTGCCGATTAAATGTCCAGGCTTAAAGAAAATACCAAGTGAGACATATATTGGCTAGTTGGGGCAATATGAAAAAATGCATTTTTCTTGGAAATGCTAAAAATAATCAGAGTCGAAATTTGTAAAGGTTAAAGATGTTATGCCATGAAGCGGCATAACATCTGGAGATATCTCCCTAAAGCCGAGCGAATTATAAATATTAAGTGTTTAAACTATTAATAAATATATAAAACAATTCATAGAATTTCTTAAACGCCTCCTCTTCATCGTTTTCGCGCAATTTTATCACATGCTCCCAACCTGCTGCGTTTGATTTAGTTTTATAATAATCGTTTACATAATCACTAAAAGCTTCAAATTTTGTTCTGAATGTACAATCAATTTCATATCGACGATGAAGATAGCCGGCTATATACATATGCAAACGACTTATACTTTTTTTCCCCAGATACATCTCTGGTTTCAAACCAATTTCATATATTTTATTTAATATCAAATCTTGTTTTATAATTATCACTCCTTTACTTTAATTAGAATGGTACTTCGAGCGACCACTACGTTTTCCTCTTTTAGTATAACTAAGCAGTTCAATATGAAACTGTATTATGATTATCATTTAAATCAAGTCCCAATTAAAGTATGTGGGTTAAGGAGCCAAAGGCAGGTGAATGATCTATTCCGAATAGTTAGTTGTCTTTATAATACTGTCTCATTAATCAAAAATAAAATATTCTCATAACTTTTGCTTTCTTCAATACCTGACTCATTATAAATCTTAACTATATAGTTGCATTTTGGATACTCAAAGCCTTTTTCAGATACAACTTCTTCTTGAACTGAAATGCTTTTTGCACCATTTAGCATAACTATAAACTCACAAAACATCGTAAGTATTTCTTTATGCTCCTTATCTTTTAGTTTTCCTTCATATACAATATTTTTATATGTATCACTCGAAGTATAATGCTGTTTGTTATTATCATCTATAAACATAAACTCTTCGTTAAATGTGTAATTACGTTGAGGTGTTAAGTCTTGATCACTAATAAATATCGATGTTTGATGACCATAAAAACTAATACTAAAATTTTCTCTTTCTCCGTCAAAGCTAACAAAACATATTTTTTCTATTGTGTTTTCCAAAACTTCTACATCATCCGCAGATGACATTCTAATCCTCATATTTGAATATTTTTTTAATGGTTTAATTAAATATTCAATTATCTCTTCATTTGTAAACATCATGCAATACTTGTCTTTATTCATTTAAATTCCTCCTAATTATATTATTGTTACTTACTGAAATGGGGTACCTGGGATAAAGTTATCTCTCGAATATTTCATCTGACAAAATTTACATACTGGTATTATCTCCATAGTTCTAGGCCTAATTGCTGGTGTCATCACAATATCTTTTAGAGTTGCCCCTCGTATAATTAGCTGTTCTACTATCATATCCTCAACGCAATAAGTTCTCATTCCACTTTCCTCTAATTTAGCTGCAACAGCTACTTCTCCCGTTATTTTATTATATCCAGCCGCAACAGCCACATACTTTCTTTTTTGGTTGTTGCTTAATTCACATATACGAGCCACTTCAGCATCTCTGGCATTTATTGCCGCTTGAGCATATACAGCATCCCCTTTCCCGGCTTCATCCACCCCAGCCTCAATATTATCTAATATTTCGCCCGCAGCGTCCATTCCAGCAAAGTTCCTGAAAACTGTCTTGATATCTCCCCATATCTCTTTTATATCATCCCAATAGTAAATGATGGTTCCAACCAATGCCGCTGCTGCCAACACATCTAAAATAATTCCATCAAATGGATTTATAATTGCTACTCCCAATGCAGAAAACTGCAGCCTGCACCCCCAGTGCCATTAAGGCATTTACAAGATCCGTCAGGCTTCCTGCATTTTGCATCCCGCTGGTAAGCTGGTACTGTGCAGTGATGTCTACTGCCATGGAACGCGTCCCCGGATTTATATTCACATAACTTTTATCCCAGCCTGCAAAGCTGTATCCTTTTAATCCCGGTACAGATGGCGGAGTTGCATTCCTCCCAATAGCCACTTCCTCTGTCTTTATAACTTCCCCTCTACACCAGAAGCGGACTGTGTATGTTGTCTCTGTTTCCTTATTTTTATCATACTGAGCATATGCATTTTGAGATGATTGATATGCTAATCGGACAAACTAGCTGTATAAAAATTATTTTTGCTATTTTACTTGTACCAAATTAGTGAATTTTATTGACAATTCCGAATGATTCTTTCCATTAATATCTTCATGATACCATAATGTATTATACACAAAGGTTCCCCTCTTTTCCTCAAATAGTTCCTCGGCAATAAGAATCGGTGCTTTCATCATAAACTCATATTTCTTCCAACTTTTTACACCATAAAATCGAAATATTTCCTCAAAACATCCTGGATTGTATGTTACTTGAAGTATATGGTCTGTATATTCAAATATAGCATTGGCATCATGAAATTTAAAGCGAGACAATGTAATTATCGCAGCAGGATAGCCATTTTCTTTAAACTTTTTCCGCTCTTCTTCAAAAAAGTTCCTATATTCATTTAAAACACCTAAGAACTTTGTTCCATAGTACCGTAATTTAAAAAAGTTATATTCATCTAATCTTTTAAATTCACCATTTATATTCAGAATATATTTCGATAAAACATCATAAAAAACAATATTTTTTTTAAAAAAGTACTTGCAATGTGTTATATAATCATTATTAACAATTTCTATTGCTTCTTCATGGGTTCCTATCTTTCTATTGAAGTTTTCTCTTACTATATATTCTTCTAAGCTAATGGCTGGAAGATAAAATATATCGTAAAATGATGCTGATTGTAAAAATTGGTTGGTATAATATTTCATTTTGACCTCACTTTCAATTTAAACATAATACCACACATGTGCTATCCCACGTTTATTGTTAGGCCACATTACATGATAATGCTTATAATAACCACTGTCTCCATGTGCAGAATCCGAGATAGGAGTTCCTAATTTACTGACAAGTAAAGAAGCATTATTACGTGACCAGGTAAAAACACCAAAATGCTTAGTATTCGCAGTAACAATTCCAATTGCATATTCTTCACTTATCTCAGAACCAATATACACGTTATTTGTTGCAATATCTAAAAATGCAGGATAATATTTCCCATATTCTAATGTAGGTATCGCAGTAGTTGCCACTACATAATCAGCAGGAAGAGTTTCTGGAATTATAACAGTCTCAGAACCCCCGGCTTCATCCACCCCAGCCTCAATATTATCTAATATTTCGCCCGCAGCGTCCATTCCAGCAAAGTTCCTGAAGATGACCTTAATATCTGACCATAAATCTTTTATATCATCCCAATAGTAAATAATGGTTCCAACCAATGCAGTTGCTGCCAAGACATCTAAAATGATTCCATCAAATGGATTTATAATTGCCGCCCCTAATGCAGAAAACCCATTTTTCACTGCAACCGGCACTCCAAGTGCCATTAATGCATTTACAAGATCTGACACACTCCCTGCATTTTGCATCCCGCTGGTAAGCTGGTACTGTGCAGTGATGTCTACTGCCATAGAGCGCGTGCCCGGATTTATATTCACATAACTTTTATCCCAGCCTGCAAAGCTGTATCCTTTTAATCCCGGTACAGATGGCGGAGTTGCATTCCCCCCAATAGCTACCTCCTCTGTCTTTATAACTTCCCCTCTACACCAGAAGCGGACTGTGTATGTTGTCTCTGTTTCCGTATTTTTATTATAATGGGCATATACATTCTGAGCTGTCTGGATTCCCGTTATCTGTCCGGACCATTCCCGGAAAGTATATCCGGCATTGACCGGCAGCTTTGGCGGATGCGCATCGTCCCCTACAGGTACATACTCCGTTTTTAACAACTGCCAAGATGGATTCCCTGTTATTTTAACATAAAATGATACTGGACAGGTTAAATAAATTCCTTCTTTATATAATGCCTGTATTTTTAACGGGGATGAAATACGGTAATTTTCTTTGTCCCAGCCTTTAAAGGTATATCCTTCCCGTACAGGTTTTAACGGACTTACTGCACTACCTCCATCTACGACATACTGTGGGTTCAGTAGCGCTTTCCCGTTGTAATCCACAAACTCCACCTTATGCGTTCGGTATTTCCCGCTATAATAGGACGCATATATGTTCTGGCTCCTGTACACATTTGTGTACAGACGGTCCCTGTCCCAGCCCGCAAAAGTATATCCCTCTATCTCTTCCAGCTCTGGTGGTACACCGTCCTCTCCCTCCACTACGATTTCCTCTTTTAGGATTTGCTGTGTGGCCTTGTTTTCACGGTAACCGTAATAATTCAGCGTATAGGTTTTATGCTCACCTTCACGGTACCGGGCGGTCAGCTTCGTATCTTTATGTATCCAGAAACGGCTCTTGTCCCAGCCTATAAAGGTATAACCTTCCCGTACTGGATTTAACGGGCTGACCGCACTCCCTCCGTCTGCGATATACTGCGGGTTCAGCAGCGCTCTCCCATTGTAATCCACAAACTCCACCCTATGCGTTCGGTATTTCCCGCTATAATAGGACGCATATATGTTCTGGCTCCTGTACACATTTGTGTACAGACGGTCCCTGTCCCAGCCCGCAAAAGTATATCCCTCTATCTCTTCCAGCTCTGGTGGTACACCGTCCTCTCCCTCCACTACGATTTCCTCTTTTAGGATTTGCTGTGTGGCCTTGTTTTCACGGTAACCGTAATAATTCAGCGTATAGGTTTTGTGCTCACCTTCACGGTACCGGGCGGTCAGCTTCGTATCTTTATGTATCCAGAAACGGCTCTTGTCCCAGCCTATAAAGGTATAACCTTCCCGTACTGGTTTTAACGGGCTGACCGCACTCCCTCCGTCTGCGATATACTGCGGGTTCAGCAGCGCTCTCCCATTGTAATCCACAAACTCCACCTTATGCGTTCGGTATTTCCCGCTATAATAGGACGCATATATGTTCTGGCTCCTGTACACATTTGTGTACAGACGGTCCCTGTCCCAGCCCGCAAAAGTATATCCCTCTATCTCTTCTGGCTCCGGTGGTATTCCGTCCTCTCCCTCCACTACGATTTCCTCTTTTAGGATTTGCTGTGTGGCCTTGTTTTCACGGTAACCGTAATAATTCAGCGTATAGGTTTTATGCTCACCTTCACGGTACCGGGCGGTCAGCTTCGTATCTTTATGTATCCAGAAACGGCTCTTGTCCCAGCCTATAAAGGTATAACCTTCCCGTACTGGTTTTAACGGGCTGACCGCACTCCCTCCGTCTGCGATATACTGCGGGTTCAGCAGCGCTCTCCCATTGTAATCCACAAACTCCACCTTATGCGTTCGGTATTTCCCGCTATAATAGGACGCATATATGTTCTGGCTCCTGTACACATTTGTGTACAGACGGTCCCTGTCCCAGCCCGCAAAAGTATATCCCTCTATCTCTTCTGGCTCCGGTGGTATTCCGTCCTCTCCCTCCACTACGATTTCCTCTTTTAGAATTTGCTGGGTGGCCTTGTTTTCACGGTAACCGTAATAATTAAGCGTATAGGTCTTATGCTCACCTTCACGGTACCGGGCGGTCAGCTTCGTATCTTTATGTATCCAGAAACGGCTCTTATCCCAGCCTATAAAGGTATAACCTTCCCGTACTGGTTTTAACGGGCTGACCGCACTCCCTCCGTCTGCGATATACTGCGGGTTCAGCAGCGCTCTCCCATTGTAATCCACAAACTCCACCCTATGCGTTCGGTATTTCCCGCTATAATAGGACGCATATATGTTCTGACTCCTGTACACATTTGTGTACAGACGATCCCTGTCCCAGCCCGCAAAAGTATATCCCTCTATCTCTTCTGGCTCCGGTGGTATTCCGTCCTCTCCCTCCACTACGATTTCCTCTTTTAAGATTTGCTGGGTGGCCTTGTTATCACGGTAACCATAATAATTCAGCGTATAGGTCCTATATACGCCCTCTCGATATTGGGCATTTAGCGTTTTATCCCCCTTGATATAGAACCGGCTTTCATCCCAGCCTAAGAAGGTGTAACCCGGCCTTTCCGGCATCACAGGACTTCCGGCACTGCCGCCGTCCTGTACATACTGCCGGTTTCCCGCAAGTCTTCCATCATAATCCATGAAGGTAACAATATGGGTTGCAAATTCCCCGAAAGCATATTGTGCATATACATTCCGGCTGTTTGTCACCCTGGTATAATCTCCGCTCCATCCCAGAAAGGTATACCCTGGTTTTTCCGGAGCTCCCGGTTCTTCTGCTGCTTCCCCTTCCGTTACTGTCTGCTTATCTACGATTACATTATCTGCATAAAATGTTACCGTATACATTTTTTCTGATATCTTCTTCTGTGAAAAATTACCCTCGAAAACTACTGTTTCCGATTCCGTTTCCAAAAGGATGTCTGAACCTGTTTCCCCGGGTTCTTCTGTTTCCATATCCTCCGTAACTTTCTCCTCTGTTTCTATATCCAGTAAATTTTCCTCAGTAGAGTCCTCCGTTTCTATATCATAAGATACTTCCGTCTCTATTTCGGTAAACGCTTCTGTAAACACCTCCGTTTCCATCTCTGATAGTAGTTCTTCCTCCGATGTTTCTTCTGAATCCCCATTTAATATTGCTTCCTCTTTCTGCTCAGATTCTGTTTCTAGTGAGCTCTTCTCTATATCCTCTGCTGACTCAGTCACATCAGCTTTTTCTGCTCCTGTCTCTGTCCTGCGTATCCCGGCATCAGCCAGAACCGTACACGGCTGCAATAGTATCATTACAACTACCATGACCAGCGCCGTCCATCTTTTCCACTTTCTACATAATAACTTATTTTTCATATCCATAACTCCCTCTCCTTTTCGACATATTTTTACAATGTTATCATATATCCATCACATATATTGTCATAATGTAATGAATAGCTCCTTTTACGTCATAAAAAGAGGGGCTGGATATAACAAAAAATCTTTTCCCACTGCCAGTTCCTGGAAGAGCACGATCATGCATAAAAGTATCCATTTTTTTATATCTGCTTCATTAAAAATCCATAACGAAAAAAACTTCCCCGCAGCAAGCTGCGAAGAAGTTTACACCAACATAATTTAATTAATCAAACCAGACACCTCAGCCCTTCAGCCAACGATAAATCGTATCAATCGTCGCCCCCGTAGCGCCCTTCGCCTGGAATTCATACAGCGGCTTTCCAACATGTGCCGTTCCGGCAATATCCAGATGAATCCATGGCACCTGGTTAGCAAAATGCCGGATGAAAAGTCCTGCCGTAATTGCACCGCAGAAACTTTCACCCATATTCTTAATATCCGCAATTTCACTTTCCAGCATTTTTTCATTCTCCCGGTAAAATGGCAGACGGCAGAAATATTCCCCAGTGCCCGCGGACGCTTCTTCCAGCTCATTCCATATCTGGTCGGAATCGGCGATTACACCTGTGACATGGTTCCCCAGTGCATTTGCCATAGCACCTGTGAGCGTAGCAATATCCAGCACCCTGGTAACCCTTTCCTCCATTACGGCATAGCTCACTCCGTCAGCAAGTATCAGGCGGCCTTCCGCATCGGTATTTAATATTTCAATGGTCTGTCCCGAATAGGAAGTAATGACATCCCCTGGGAGAAGGCTTCCGGCTGTCAGGCGGTTTTCACAGATGGGTATTACACAAGTCACATTGACTCTTGCTTTGCTTTTCGCCAATGCCTTTATCACTGAGGCCGTCACTGCACCGCCTGCCATATCACCGTGCATGCCAATCAGGGAATCACGGGATTTCAGACAATAGCCGCCGGTATCCGACGTTACGCCTTTTCCAACCAGTCCGGTGATCTCTTTACTGTCCGGATCTCCATTATAACGCAGTACGCACATGCAGGGCGGGAATTCACTGCTGCCACCTACCGCATTTAATGCACCCATACCCATTTCCTGAAGTTTATCGTAATCATACAATACGTATTCTATACCGCAGTCCTTCACATGCTCTTCAATTTCTTTTGCCAGATCCATGGGCCGCAGTTTATTTCCCGGCATATTCACCAGCTTTCTTGTAAAGATCACTGCATCACCCAGAACTTCCCCTTCCAGGTGGAGTTCCTGTGCCAATGCCAGCTGATCCTCCGGGATTCCGGACAGGAAAATATTATATTCTTCTGTCTTTGCATCTTTTTTATAAGTCAGTCCTTCAGCCAGCCCAAGCCGAATGCTCTCCACACATTTCTCAACACATTGGATACCAAAGATTTTCAGAAGCTCAGAAATATCGATTACCGCTTCTTTCATTTCACAGTTCTTCACTTCTTTTGCTGCTTTTGCCAGCAGTTCTTTCAATTTCAGAATGGTAATCTCTTCCGGATTTCCCATCCCAGTTAAAATACATACTCTGCCTTCCACATCTGTTAAAACCCGGCTCTGCAGATATTTCCCCTGAAAAACGGCAGAAGCCTTTTTGAAATCTTTTTCGATTGCAGAAGACCCTTCCCCATAAAAACGCACGATACAATTTGCAAAGCTGTTATTTCCAATTAATATCATAATACACTCCTTTCAGATCCTCCCATTATTAGTTACAGTGTTTGAAATTGCTTTCTGACAGCTGTATGTACCAGTTTGTGGGATGGATACTGCAGCCATCCCACTTTTCTATTTTAACGTTATCTCTACCACCGTATCGTGTTCATCCGGCAGCGGATAGCAGTCACTGCTATGGGTATCAAAGAAGAAAAATGCATTTTCCGCATATTCCTTTAAGTTCCAGAAAAACGTTTCCTTCACTTCCGACCCATCCTTTAATAAACGCATATGGTCAACCATTCCCGCCATCTTTTCCAGACAGATTGCTCCCGCCTGTTCTTCCATAACATGGGCGTACAGCTTTTTACCGTTCTGGGTAAATCTTCCCCACTCAGGCTTTGGAAATTCTGACAGTCCGCAGCCGTAGATACTTCTGCCGTTCTGCTTCATCCACGTTCCCACTTCTTCCAGAATTTCTACCGACTCTACCGGGATCTCTCCCTTTGCATTGGGACCTACATTTAAGATCAGGTTGCCGTTTTTGCTGACACATTCTACCAGCATATGAATTACCATTTTAGCTGATTTATAATGGTAATCATGAGCCGCATACCCCCAGTTATTATTCAGGGTAATGCATGCCTCCCACGGTATAGGGTTTCCGGCTTCATCACGGATTCCTTCCGGCGGAACCATCTGTTCCGGTGACGCAAAATCCCCGGAATATGCGGTAGGATTTAGGGTACGGATAGACCCGGCATTTTCCGCACTTCCTTCCAGGCGGTTATCAATTACGATATGAGGCTGGATGCTTCTTACCATTTCAATCAGTTCCGATGCTTTCCACTTTTCACAATTCATCGGACCATAAGAAAAATCAAACCACATCAGGTCTAAATGCCCGTAATTTGTCAGCAGCTCTTTTACCTGTCCGTGCATATAAGTGAGATACCGGTCAAAGTCATGTTCTTTCCCTTTAAAGTCTTCATTATCTCTCATTGGATGAAACTTGTCCCCATAATGCGGGAAATCGGGATGGCGCCAGTCAATAATAGAAAAATACAGTCCCACACGAATTCCCTCGGCACGGAATGCATCCAGAAATTCCCGTACAAGGTCTCTTTTGCAAGGAGCATTGGTGGACTTAAAATCTGTCAGTGCCGTGTCATAAAGGCAAAATCCGTCATGATGCTTTGCCGTTAATACCGCATATTTCATGCCTGCTTTTTTCGCCAGTCTCGCCCATTCTTTCGGGTCATAATTTTCTGTGGTAAATTCATCAAAAAACTGATCATATTCTTCCTTTGGCATCCGTTCGGTACTGCGCACCCATTCTCCCCTTGCAGGAATTGAATAGAGTCCCCAATGAATAAACATTCCAAATCTTGCGTCACAATACCATTTCGTTCTCTCAGTTCTCGCTTCTACTACCTGGTTTCCCATTTTTTCACTCATTGCATATCCTCCTGTTCATTTTCTAAATTACTTACACATTCTCAAGAATCCTTAGCAGCATCTGACCGGTTCCAACGTTATATCCGCTGACTGCGTATACCGCACAGAGATCTTCTTTTAACGCCACCACCAGGGGCAGCTGATCAGGATCGACATACACGCTCCTGGCAAGAGTCTGTACATTTTCCCCGAAATCATCATACAATATCTGTATATCCGGGAACGCATCCAGCACTTTATGAAGCGCCTCATCCGATCTGTCCGGTTTTTGCCGGAAGATAAAGCACATCTTTGCCCCGGATTTCAAAAATGCTTCCCTGTTGTCATACAATTCATTTAAAATGTGGTCGGAAGGCTCTTTATTTTCTTCCAGCCAAAAAAGGAAAAGCATGTGGGATGCATCCAGAGAAGATGCCATGATCTCCTTCTTATTTTCATCCAAAAGCTTAAAATTATCAACCGTTATTTCTTCTAACATGTCAGAAATTTTTGCTTCTTTTTGGGATAGGGTAATATGCTTCTCCTGTCCCTTTGCCAAAGAGAAATAATATTTTCTGGCAAATTGCGTACCATTTGGCAGACGGTTGACGGTAATCAAACGGTATTCTCCTGCTGCTGCTGGCAGCCTAAGACCCTGTTTACCACAGCGCTGCCCCTCCAGAACAAGGGAATTCCAGCCTTCTTTT
Organism: Robinsoniella sp. KNHs210; assembly: GCF_000686105.1. Classification (NCBI taxonomy): domain Bacteria; kingdom Bacillati; phylum Bacillota; class Clostridia; order Lachnospirales; family Lachnospiraceae; genus Robinsoniella; species Robinsoniella sp. KNHs210. The sequence goes on along the minus strand of NZ_JMLZ01000002.1, from coordinate 5,318,560 downwards.
TCCAGTTTGCCCAGACTCCAGTTTCCGGAATAAATCCATTCCGTTTCCGACCCGTCCCCCATAACCGTAACGGCGGCATCGGGTTTCGTTTTTTCCAAAACAGCAGCAAAATGCTCCCCGTCATAATATTCCATTGCCCCTTCTGCTTCCGTAAGCCTTGCCGGTATCCCTATTGACCGGCAGACTGCCACAAACAGAATCTTTTTGGATAGAAAACTACCGGATTTTACTTTTAAGCAGGCACAGGGAAAGGTGATCAGGTTCTCCTGCTCAGCCTCCGGATTTTCCTTTACATGATCTGCAATAAAGTTCCATAGCAGAAGCGGATTATTAATAAAATCCTTCTTTTGCTCCGGACTGAAATATGCGCATAGCCAGGTACGCCAGCAGCTCAGCGGCTCTCTGGATATTCTGGGACAAAGCAGGTACGGCACATATATTTCCTTTGGAAACCTATCTGCATAGGGTTTCGCTTCCCTGCAATGCTCTGCCAGGATATCTGCTTTCAGATCCTGATAATCCTTCTCCCTCAGGCTTTCCAGCAATAAAAGTTTATCCTCCCACTGGTTTTCCATCTGCCCGCTCTCCTGCTTCCATAAATTCCATTTCAGGAATCGGATCACCTCATCGCGGTTTCCCCTGGCTGCTTTTAAAATCGGCTGAAGTCTGTCATCATCTACGGATTGCTGTATTGGAAGTGCATATCCTGCATCATCTGCTTTCCCTTGCGGAGCACTCCCTGCAATCCCTGCGAAAACAACTTCCTGATCAAACCCTTCGATCTTTCTGCGCAGTGCCTTTGCCGCAGCTTTACTTTTCTTTCGTCCCAGCTCTTTCTGTTCTTCGGTTAACGTTACCGGATTTACCGGAGCTGCTGCCGGAGGATAGAATTCCAGATCCTCCCAGACATCTGGCTGCCAGGCTTCACCGGACAGCTGCAGAACCGTTTCATTCTCTTCCCGTGTATCGATACATCTTTCTGCGAAGCTGCCGTCTTTTGCTGCAAACAAATACAGGCTTCCCAGCCCGGTCAAAAGCTCTGCTTCCCCGTTCTGGTTCGTCCGTACAGATGCCGCCGTATCCAGCTGGGCATAATTTAATATTTGGAAATCTACTTTTGCTCCTTCACAGGGCAGGTTATTCTGATCCAGCACCCTCACTTTGATTTTCCGGGTTCTTGCATACTGACGGGTCAGATTTACCGATACTGCGCTGCCATTTTGAAGGACTTCTCCATGCTGTGGTGTCTCCACATCAAACCATCTTGCTTCTACCAGCATTGCCCTGGAGGAAGCACCGGTGAACCAGCCCTTATTCAAGATCTCTTCCGGTTCACAGGCCCCCAGGAAATACCACTTTCCGTCACACCATACCTCCACCCAGGCATGATTATCATCGCAGTGGGACCATCTTGGCACAAATACCTGTCTGGCAGGAATCCCCAGACTTCGGAATACCGAAACTGCAAATACCGATTCTTCCCCGCATCTTCCGGCCCCGCTGCGGTAAACGGTTAGGGGCGGTGCCGTCCGGTCATCCGTGGTCTGATAAGCCGCTTCTTTGGCACACCAGTAATTTAAGCGGATCACATCTGCTATCCTGTCTTCTCCGGTAACGCAGTCCTTTGCCGCCTCCCGGAAAAATTTTCTGCAGGGTACAATCTCTTCACTACTGATCCGGTGATAGAGTACATAGTTCAAGAAAATTTCCCCAGGCATATTCCTGCAGTAAGGCTCCTTTTCCCACAGTGCTATTCCATTTTCGGCATAATCTAAAAATATCTCAAAATCATAATTTGCCGCATCACTCAGAGGCATTATGGCATAGAGATATTTCAGCGCAAACCCTAGGCTGCCCGGATATACGGCAGCCTTCTTTTCAATTTCTTCTCTTTTTTCTCCCAACAGGGAGAGTTTTTTCTTGTAAGCCTCTGTGATCTTATGTTCGTATTCTTCTGAAAACATTTTATATCGTTCCTTTCCAAAGCATCCCATCGGGAATGAATTTTCAAACAGGCATCAGCCCTTCACGGCTCCGATCATAACACCTTTTACAAAATGCTTCTGCACAAATGGATAGATCAAAAGTACTGGAAGTGAAGCTACCACTATTGTGGAATATTTAAGCAGGTCTGTCAATCCCCTTTGTGCCGCCACGGACGATACATCACTGATCATAGTATAGTCAATCTGATTCTGTATCAGTATTTCCCTCATTATGATGGTAAGTGGCTGAAGCTTCTGATCCTTTAAATAAAGCATCGCATCAAAATAGGAGTTCCATTTGGCGACACCATAGTACAGGGTCAATACAGCCAGAATCGGTTTACAGAGCGGAGTTACAATTCTCAGAAGGTATTTAAATGGTGTACACCCGTCAATACTTGCCGCTTCATACATTTCATCCGGGATAGAATTTACCATATACGTACGGCAGATGATCATATTGTATGTAGACATTGCACTAGGAATAATCATTGCAAGCCTGCTGTCAATTAAGCCCAGTTTCTGAACTACCATATAAGTTGGTACCAGTCCGCCGCTGAAATACATGGTAAATACAAACAGCATTGCCAGTTTATTTCTTGCCGCAAATTCTCTTCTGGACAGCGGATACGCACAGAGCATTGTCATTACAAGATTCACCACAACACCTACCGCCGTATATAAAATGGAATTAAAAAATCCATTCATAATCTTCGTGTTTTTAAATACAGCCGCATAGCCCCGCAGGGTAGGATTTACGGGAAACAGAAATACTTTTCCACTGACAACTGCCTGGGGATCGGAAAAAGATGCGCTTACAATATAGACCAGCGGCAGTACAACGATCAAAAATACAGCCGTCAATACCACATATACCATTATAATAAATATTTTATCTCCCAATGAGGAGTTTACAAACCTTGACCATTCTTTCTTATTCATGTCTTCTCCTCCTTACCACAGACTTGTCTCGGTAACTTTTTTACAGACCTTATTTACAATCACCAGCAGAACAAAGCTGACAATGGACTGGAACAGGCCTGCCGCCGTCGAGAAACCAAAGTCGGAGTTCACAATACCGACCTTGTATACGAAGGTGGAGATAACCTCAGACACCCCGCTGTTTAGAGAATTCTGCATTAAAAATACTTTGTCAAACCCGATATTCATGACACTTCCACAGTTGAAGATCAGCATTGTGATAATCGTGGGCAGGATTGCCGGAAGATCCACATGCCAGATTCTCTGCAGCCTGGACGCACCATCCATCCTTGCCGCTTCCTTTAATTCAGGGCTTACACCTGCCAGAGCCGCGATGTAAATAATTGCAGAATAACCCGCTGTCTGCCATAACCCGCTCCACACATACAGTCCACGGAACAGCTTCACATCCCCAAAGAAATTAATGGGATCAATCCCAATTTTACCAAGCAGAATATTGATTACTCCCGTTCGAAGATCCATCATCTGCATCATCATTCCTACCATCACTACGGTAGAAATAAAATATGGTGCATAAGTAACCATTTGTATTGTCTTTTTATAACGCACACTCCGCATTTCATTTAACCCGATTGCCAGTATAATCGGCAGGGGGAAATTAATCAATAATGTATAAACGCCCAGCACAAGGGTATTAATAATAACCTTTGAGCTGGAAGGTGACATCAGAAACTGCTGAAAATATTTAAGCCCCACCCAGTCACTGCCAAAAATCCCTTTTCGGATACTGTAGTCCTTAAATGCCATCAGTATCCCGCCCATAGGAATATATGCAAAAACAAATGCATAAATTGCAGGTATTGCAATAATCAGCCAGAACTGCCAATTAGAAGACTTTATTTTATTTTTTTTATCCACACGGACCTTTGCTGTTTTTGTTATCGCTTTCAAGCAAATCCCTCCTTCTTCCAAAAAGAGGCCGTCACCATAACCTGTCTTATGCAACGGCCTCTTCCATTTCTGTTCTTACTTGTCTTTACCCATCTGTCTTTCATATGCAGTCTGGTAAACACTTAATAAGGTCTGCAGTCCGGCATTATCCAGCCCCTGTTTAAAGGACTCCCAGTCTTTATCCAGATCCTTTTGTCCTGTGATAAATGCTACCTGGTTCTCTGCGATATATTTTTCTACTTCGACGCCTACAGTCTGAATATCGGTTGCCTCCTGATCCGTCAGCTTCAGCTGCGGCATAATATCCAGTTCCCCTTCTTTTTGCGCATATGGTTCCTGAAGGTTCTTGCTTGCTTCATAGAGCATTTTTTCTAATCCCTCTGCCGATCCGATATCAACATTGGGATCTACAGCCTGTCCCAGACGATAATCAGCCGGTGCCACACGGATTCCGATATCCTGCCAGTCATGATTCTGAGTATCCGGAGAATATGCATTGATTACTTTATATAAAGCAGGTTTTCCGTTTAAGCCCACTTCTCCTTCCGGATTCAGTACCCAGTCCTTGCCTTCCTCTGCGCCGTACTGTGAACTTAAGTCCCCTGTTTCCGTAAAGAAAGTATCCACCCAGCGAAGTGCTGCTGCCGGATCTTTACATTTGTCCGTAATACATAACCCAAATTCATCTACTCCTGAATATTTGAAAAATGGAGTAATCTGTGTTCCGTCCGGTCCCTTCACTGGAGACATCGCAACATAGTCCCGGTAAAATTCATTATTTTCCGCTGGGTCAATAACATCGGAAAGGGTACCTGCTGGTACAAATAATACCGGTTCGTCTTCCTGGTTCATCAGGGTTCTAACCTGTTCCTGTGTCTGGGTAAAATCTCCGTCATAGATATAACCCTGTTTGTAAAGCTCGCTCATATATTTAAGGCCTTCTTTGTACTTATCGTCTGTAGCAACGCAGACTACTTTTCCTTCTGGCGTTACTGCAGTCTTATCCCGTACGGCCTGTTGTTTTCCCGGGTCTAAAATGAATGATCCCATCATCCATTCTTCAAAGTTTGCATACCAGCCATTTTTTGCATTTGCCCCGGCAATTGCAATACCATCCGGCTTGTACTCTTTGAATTTCTTACATACTTCCATGAATTCTTCTGTTGTTGTAGGAATCTCAACACCCATCGCATCCAGGTATTTCTTATTTACCCACATTTTTCTTCCATACATACAATGGTAACAATCATTAATTTCCGCTATGGAATAAATATGCCCATCCGTCTGGCGGGTAAGATCCATATACTGGCTCATCATTTTCATATAATTCGGCATATTCTTCTCAATCAAATCATCCAATTGAATAATAACGCCCTCTTTTACCCCATATTTTGCTAAATTAGGGTCTACACCCAGAATAACATCCGGATAGTCACCTGACTGCAGTGCCATATTCAGCTTATCTCTCCAGTCATCCCTGGTACCAGTCTGGAACGTCAGCTTAATTCCCGTCTTCTCTTCCATATACTTTGTAAAATCATTTGTCGCCAAATCCTCAACATTTGGCATTGTCATAGTAAAAACTGACATTTCAATGGGTTCTTTTACGATCGGATAAGTTCCCACCTCATTTAAATTACTTTCATCAGATGCTGCGTTTGACTCTGTCTTTGCGTCTTTGCCATCTACCGTATCGGTACTTCCTCCACATGCTGACAGACTGACTGCCATCGTAAGAGACAATAAAAGTGCAGTGATCTTTACGAATCTTTTTCTCATAGATTCTTCCTCCTTTTCTTTTTTCTTGTTGTCCCAAAGCAGGCTTAAAACTACAAACATAAAAATTTGAAATGATTTTAAGCAAGCCCAATGTGCAATTATACTTTTGAAAAGATTTTTCACAATTCAATCTGTACTTTATAGACAAAGTAATTTTTCGGTTACCAGGTCTACTCCGTACTTTTCATTGTGTTTTTTCACAGTACGCACTAGGTTTTTACACTCTTTTTTATACATTTTTATCACCGCAATAGCAACGTACAAATCTTTTTTTGGACATACAATTTTTGTCAGACCTTGATTTTAGAGGATTTTCACTGCACTTATCATAAAAAAGTACTGCTTCTGTACTTCTTTCATCTTTATTCTATTTTTTTCAGATTACTGGGTGTCGTTCCCATTACCCGTTTAAATGCTCTTCGAAAAGAGTAATCACTGCCATATCCGGTCTGTTCCGCAACCTCTTTTACAGGACATCCTTCTCTTAACAGACGGCATGCATTCCGTATTCTCACCTGCTCCAAAAACTCACTGAATGTAATTCCAAAATAACTTTTAAAATCTTTGTAGAGTCGGTTCTCCGTAATGTGAAGTTCATCTGCCAGCTGTACCAGGGCAAAGTTTGGATTGGAATACCCGGAATTAATCCGGCTTGCCAGATATTCCTTCATCTGGACCGCATACCCTTCTTCTGTCACTTTGGTATACTGCAGATAATACTGTTTCGCCTCACCGATTGCCCGAAAAAGCTTTTCCTGGTTCTCAGCCTTCTGTATGGCTTCCATTATATCTGCAACGGCTTCTTCTTTCTGTACTTTTTCCAGACTTCTGATCGCCGTGCACCGAACCATTTCCAGCAAATGTTCCGTCATAGAGAGACTCATTGTTTTCTTTAAATAGCAATCATTGATATCCGCCATTATTTTTTCCAGTTCTTCTTCTGTTCCCTTTTTAATCGCATTTTCCAAATGTATCTCCATATCAATGGGGAACATGGACACCTCCATTTTGGAAGGAAGGTCCTCTTTGCAAAGGGGAATACGGATACCATAGAACCTGGCGTATTTGCAGATATCCAGTGCTTCATCATACTTTTCCCCAAGCTTTAACAGGTCAGTAACCTCACCGCTGAGTCCTGCAAAAATATAGAGCCTTTTATCGTAATAAAACTTATAATTCAAGCTCTCTATTTTCTGCTTTAATTCATCTTCCGCATAGTATTCCAGTTCTGGAATGATCATTGCATACACCAGCTGGTTTACCTCATAAAGCATATGGGGAAGATCCAGATTTTCCCGGAAATGTTCCTGGACGTATTCCTGAAATTCTTCCACCGATGAGAAAATGTTGTCTTTCAGCGGATCTTCAAATTCCAGCACGGCTACAAAATACCTTTCTGCATCCAGTTCCAGTTTACTGCATTCCAGATCGGCACGCAGGTCATCCCGGGAATCGTATCTTCCATACAACAGCTTCTGGATAACTGCGGCACGCAGAATCGGTTCCTGATACACCACTCTGCTTTGCAGACTTTCCACACTCTCTAAGAACGGATACAGGCCTTCCCAAAAATTACGCGGCTTCTTTCCATCCGCACCTACAATGGTATCACTGCAGTCGCAGTACTTTTTTACGGCATCCTTTCTTTTAAACCAATAAATAAAGCAAATGGCATAGCCGATCAAAATGGAAGTGATACTGAATATAATGATGATATACTTCATATACCCGATCTTCTGCATCATTACCTTCCTTGGAGTAATTGTGGCAAATGTCCATTCCGTATAAGTGGATTTCACCGAAGTTGTAACAATCTCCGATTGTTTCATATCATTTTTAGAAAGGTACTCCGAAAACGTCTGATAAGAAGTATCCTTTTGTCCTTCATCCCCAATAAAGCAGCTGATAATATTACCCTTTTCATCCATAATAAATGCATCATCTTTTTCATCCACCCTGGCTCCGCTCATCAGATGTTCAATGGCACTGTCATTTAATGCAATCGCAACAGCTCCTTTTTCATCCTGAAAGCTGCTGTTGGGTACGGTCTGTGCCATAAATAGGGCAGTTTTCTTTTCCGTCGGTATATCTACAATTGTTCCGGACATATATTTCTTGCAAAAAGTATCTACTACATTTTCATACTCCATACTTCCAAATCCATTTACCGTGTTATAGCCGCTTTTCGTTACCGGTGCCACCGTAGGCATTTTAATCAGATAATTTTTGCCTGGAAAAAGCAGATAAACTGCCTTTATTACCTGATTTGTAGTGGAATAATCCGGAAACCTCCTGGATAAGAGATACATTTCATAAAATTCCTTTGACTTATCCTTGCTGTAAGCTGAATCAGCCATTCTGCATAATTCCGTGTCCTCACTAATGTAAATTCCCACGTTCTTAATTTCTTCCATCTGCCGGTCAAAGCTGGTAACCGCCTCTGACAGAAACCGGTTCGCCTTTTCCTTTTGAACATCCAGCAATGCCGACTGCGCCATAAAATAAATCACGATAATTGCAAGAGTTGGAGCTGCTAAAATTATAATATAAGAGCAAAACAACTGTATTGAAATTCTTTTATGATGTAAAATCCCTGTAATTTCTTTTTTATTTTTCACATTATTCCTCCCATGCATAAAGCAATTAAATCTTATATTTTACAAAATCTGACAATCCACAGCTTGTCAATCCTGCACGCTTATGATAATGTTATATCAGAAGTCAGATAAACAGTCCTCAGATAAGGAGCCGCCTATGTTTTTTAAATCAAAAAAACCAAAAGAAATTCTCTGCATCTACAGCAAAGGCAAACTACTCTATCAGGGTGAATTAAAAGATATTCCCCTCAAAGAGTCCGTTATTTTAGAAAAAAGCTTAGCTTTCTTTAATGATCCGGATCCCTGTTACATCCACAGAAGTGCTGTCCGCGTGCGATTAACAGAAGAACTGCTTCGTGAAATTCAGCAGGAGACAGCTTTATCACACTGTCCGCTTATAACTGAATATGTTGACCTTCCCCACATGGAAGAATTCACTTTTATATCAGAGCAGTAAAAAATATACTGCAAACCCCAAAAACAATGCGGCATTAAACAGCTTCACAGCTCCCATATGCCTAAGCATAAACCCGGATACCCGGTTGACATTTTTTGTCCTGCTGATTATGAGTATAAAAACAAATGAAGGCAGGCACATAAACGTTACATATATTACAAACAAGAGACAAATCCAGAACATATTGCCTGCTGCATGCTTCATCAAATATAAAATATTTGCCATATAGATCTGCCCGGTGCAAAAGAATTCTCCCAGCGAAATTGCTATCCCCAATCCAAAAACCACAAATAAAAGCACCATGGGCCTTGCCGCATGAACCCGCTTAATCAGGCGGTGATTCCAACCCCGCAGTTTTGCTGGAAGCTGCATTCTGATCTTACCGTATTCTTTTTTCCTTACATTCCAATAGTCAATAAAATAGAATACCGCGGCAATCAGGAATAAAACCGTAATACCAATATTTATTGCTGTTCTTGCTGCTGCAAATGCTCCCTGGTCAATCCAGGATACCGCATAATAAATACCTGCCCCAATTGCAAAATAGGTAATATATTTGCCCGCCAGATACAACAATCCGCTTTTTAAAACCGATGTATCCGTGGTCAGCAAAATGGAAAGCAGCATCAGAAGCATGGATACCGCACAGGGATTAAATCCAGCTAAAAAGCCAGATAATGCAAAGGTAAAAAAATCTTTCCCTGTCACACCCTTATCCGTCTTATAATCAGCAGATATGCTTACGAACCGGTCAAAATCTTCGAATTGTGCCTTTCCCCCATCCAGATCTTCTAAAAACCGGTCACAAATATCCTCTGCGCCTGTCAGATACGAATCTCCGTAAAATAAAGCAGGAACCTTCTGATTCTCCTTAGGTACCTGATACTGACGGAAGAATTCCTGCACCAGCATAACATGATTGGCCTCAGCAATGTTATATTCATTCAGTTCAAATTTTTCTCCAGCACCATTATCCAAAAGAAAAGCTTTCACTTTCTCACAATCACTACAGGAATAAGTAGAAAAATACACCACAAAATTCTGTTCCGGGTTTTTGTTTTTTCTTTTTAACTGTGCAATCAGTGTATTTACTTCCACAGCCTCTGATTCCACATTGCTATTTTCCGTAACTCTATCTGCCTGCGCACTGCTATTCCCTGTAACTTTATCTACTTGCTCGCTGCTATTCCCTGTAACTTTATCTGTTTGCGCACTGCTATTCCCTGTAACTTTATCTGCCTGCGCACTGCTATTCTCTGTAACTTTATCTTCTTGCTCGCTGCTATTCCCCGCAGCTATATCTGATGCTTCATCCGCATTTTTTTGACTTTCACTGAAAAAAACCTCTTTCAGATTTTTTTCTATATCCTCATATCCCCAAATCCATTTGGATCCCACAATGAGAACGGGCAGCTGACCATCCTGTTCATTCTTTGCAGCTACACAAACTTCTTCAAATTTCTTTTTATCCTCCGGTTGGAACGTATTATAAGTGCGGATTTCATATATAACCCTGCTTTTCTCCTCCGGGGTAAGGCATTTATTGAAAAGCTCAAAAATCTTTTCATCTTCCTTACATGAGGCACAGGCATTGTTATAAAAAAACTGAATTTCAAGCAGATGATCCCTGGCTTTTGCCGGTAATACAGTCATAATTAGCACAAAAATAATTAACAGACCCACACTGGTCTTCATGCATTTTTTCATTTCATACTCCCTTTTTCTACATATTTTGTTAAATTATAACAAAAAACCTCGCTGTTGTCTAATAACTTTCCATATGGGATTATGCCAGAGCGTCTACAAAGCGTCCCTTAATCAGCAAAACCCAAATTCAAGAAATTGTTCGCTCTAGAACCTGTTTCTTTTAAGACATAAAAAGAATCCCTCCTAAACAGCAGTGTTTCCATTCACACAGCCGCTTTAGAGGGATCATCCCACAAGAAATAAGTTTTTTATAACCTTATAAATATTTTTTAACGAAATTAGCATCTGTAGGATATGCACAGGAGACCTTTCCTATTTTCTGATGTGTCTCACATCCCTTCCCCAATACCAGTACCACACTCTCTTCTTCTGCTTCTTCAATAGCCCTTTTGATTGCGTCTCCTCTGTTTTCAATACATTCATAGGGACAGCCGACACTTTCTACATAACGTGCGATGTCTCCTGAAATATGTGTAAACTGCTCTTCTCCCGGATCATCTGCGGATAGGTATACTTTTTTTGAATACAGGCCCGCGATCAGTCCCAGATCCCTTCTTCTGTTATAAGCTTTATTGCCGGGGCAGCCAAAAACAGATACAATCTTAGAGAAAGGATGCTCCATTAATACTGACTGGAAAAGCTTTTCAAAACTCAGTCTGTTATGGGCATAGTCCACGATCACCGTAAGCCTCCTTTTGTGGCTGACGTACTGCTCCATCCTACCTTTCACTTTTACCTTTTTCAAACCGGCAATCATATATTCAACGGGAATATGATATAAATACGCAACCGCAATTGCAGCTAATGCATTCTCAACATTAAAAACTCCGGGCATACCAAGTGTGAATCGTTCATCAAAACGTCCGCTTTTTACCCGGAAATTAATCCTCCCTTTTTCCTGTTGGATATCATACCCAAAAATATCGGGTATTCTGCCATTTTTAACGTCCCCATCAATCCGATCGGCTTGTCCTGTACCAAAAGTAATAACGGACTTCGCCAGCCTGGATGCCTGAAGAATCCGGTCTGCCTTATCTGAGTCCAGATTAATGCACGCTGTCTGACATTGTCGGAAAATGGATAGTTTTGCACTGAAATAATCTTCAAAGTCATCATGTTCCGAGGGACTGATATGATCCTCTGATATATTCAGGAAAACACCCACATCAAAGTTCAGCCCCCGCACCCGCTGGTACTTCAGTGCCTGGCTGGAAACTTCCATAACCATACTGTGCTTTCCGGATGATACGGCGTTTTTCATATGCCGGTAAAGTTCCATAGATTCCGGCGTTGTCATGCTGGATGTTTTATGTTCCACACCATCTTTAACCTCAATAGATGAAATAATTCCCATACTGCGCAGACCAATGGATTTCTGATACTCATCCATAATCGCCTTGATATAATAAGAAGTGGTTGTCTTTCCTTTGGTTCCTGTAATCCCAACCAAATCCAGTTCCCTGGAGGGGTCCTCATAGAACTGCTTTGCTAAAACAGGCATTGCTTTTCTGATATCCTTTACCAGTATGTAAGGAACTTCATAATCCAGGGGAAAATGCTCCTCTCCAATATAACAGACAGCTCCATTTTTGAAAGCCTGCCTGAGATAGTCTATTTTGAATGCTGCTCCTTTACATATAAATAGTCCCCTTTTCATCGTTTCCCTGGAATCAAAAGTTAAATTTTCAATGATCTGATCTTTCTTTCCATATAAACAACAGGATTTTACTAAATTGGCCTGCTGCAATAATTTCAGATATGTTTTAAGCATATAGTGCATTCCACTTTCCCCCTTATCGGTTGATTTTTTCATTATAACGAATAAATGCATCAAAAAATGCATCTGCTTGTATCCAACTTGTAAACTTATTGTACAAAACCATGCAGACAGTTAGATGTTACTATATATTAGACGCTAAATTTGAAAAAAGGGTTTCAAAAATATTTTAAATATTTCCTTAAGTTCTTAAATATGAAAATATAAAAACTTTTAAGAAGATATTGACATAAAATACCCAACATGCTATATTAGATACATACAGTATGTATCTAATATAGCATGTTGGAAAGGAGGAAAAAATTTGGCACGGAATAAATATCCGGAAATTACGGAAAACCGCATACTTGAACTGTCCATGAAGCTGTTCATAGAAAAAGGTTATGAACAGACCACATTACAGGACGTTGCAGATGCTATGGGCATGACACGCGGAGCAATCTATCATCATTTCAAAAATAAAGAACAAATGGTAGATGCCGTTACCACCTACATGTTTCATAAAGCAGTGCCTTTTGAAACAATTAAGGAAGATACTTCACTGACTGCTCTGGAAAAATTAAGAAAAATCGTACTCTGCTCGGTGTCGTCTGAGGATCAGGTGAATACTTTTCTGGCATTATCCAAGACTTTTCTTGATAATCCAAAACTGGTTGCTGCGTATTTGAACAGTGTGAAAGAAAATGCAGAAGGGATCTTTCTGGAGTTTATTAAAGAAGGAATGTCAGATGGATCTGTTCAGGCAGAAAACCCCAAAATTGTGGCGGAGCTGCTTTCCGTCCTTATGGAAATATGGCTATGCCCTTTCATTTTTATGGAAAACCGGGAAGACTTTAGAATCAAGCTCAGATATGCCGCAAATATACTTAACAGCGTGGGACTGCCAATTATCGATGATGAATTGCTTACTGTATTTGAGAAACTGGAAACAATATTTCCGGAAAGATAGATTGCTGCATAGCAATTTATTTTTTACAATTTTACATACATTCTGTATGTATATATAAGGAGGTTTTAATTATGACTGAAGAAAGATTTGAGAAAATGATGGAACATGCGGGTGATGTGATTGAGAATACTGTGGAAGGTGTGGCAAGTTTCGTTGACAATTCTTTAGAAGCTGCTGCAAAGCACAGAGCAGTTCGTATTCTCTTTAGAGCAATATCATATGCCGGTTCTCTTGGCCTGATCATAGGTGCTGGTTACCTTGAAAAACACGGGCACCACCTGATTGCTAAGATTTGTTTTATTACTGGCTGCGCTGCAATCGCAACGAATATTATTCTCAGTTTCATATTTCGAAGGAAATAACGTGTCCACCGTCATCAGGGTGGTCTAAAAAACGCCGAACCCATGCTTAACATTATATTTATGCAGTGGTTCGGCGTTTCTTTGTTTAAAATTATTCCTTACTTTGTGTCTCTTTTATTGCAGCTGCGCTAATCTCTCTTTTACTTGTTCCATCATTTCTGTATATTTTGCAAGCTTACCTTTTTCTTCATCTATTTTTGCCTGAGGCGCTTTGCTAACAAAACGTTCGTTGCTTAACATTCCATTTACTCTTGCCAGTTCCTTCCCTAAGCGTTCTTCTTCTTTTTTCAAGCGATCGATTTCTTTTTCAATATCTACCAGCTCTGTGAAAGGCATATAGATAACTGCCTCCGGTATCACTGTGGATACTGCATCTTCCCCGATACCCGAGCGGTCTGCCTGAACAGTGACCTCACTTGCATATCCCAGGGTAGCGAAGAATACCTTTCCATTTTCAAATATCTCACGGATATTTTCCTTTTCGGAAACCACAAATACCTTTGCTTTTTTGCTTGGCGGAACATTCATTCCGGTACGGGCATTTCGGATTCCACGTACCGCTTCTTTAATAGTCTCTACTGCCTGCTCATCTGCCGTAAAGTTCCATTCCTCTTTAAATTCCGGCCATTCGGAAATCATAATTGATTCTTCTTCTGTCTGAAGAGTGCAGAAAATTTCTTCTGTAATAAACGGCATATAAGGATGCAGCAGTTTCAGGGCATTTGCCAAAACAGTCTTTAATGTCCACAGTGCTGCTGATTTGGTGGTATCTTCATCGTTATAGAGACGGGGTTTCACCATTTCAATATACCAGTCACAGAATTCTTCCCAGATGAAATCATATACTTTCTGAACAGCGATGCCCAGTTCGTATTTATCCATATTATCTGTAACGTCTTTTGCAAGCGTGTTTACTTTGGACAAAATCCATTTGTCTGCTCCGGTTAAGTCTGAAAGATTCATCCGGGATGAAACCTCTGCTTTTTCCAGGTTCATCATAATAAATCTGGACGCATTCCATACCTTATTAGCAAAGTTTCTGCTTGCCTCCACACGTTCCATATAGAAACGCATATCATTTCCCGGTGCATTTCCGGTCATAAGGGTCAGACGAAGTGCATCTGCACCGTATTGTTCGATAATTTCAAGCGGATCAATTCCATTTCCAAGGGATTTACTCATCTTACGTCCCTGGGAATCACGAATCAGTCCATGAATCAGTACGTGATGGAAGGGAACTTCCCCTGTCTGCTCAAGCGCTGAGAATACCATACGGATAACCCAGAAGAAGATAATGTCATATCCGGTTACCAATACGTCCGTAGGGAAGAAGTAATCCAGGTCTTCTGTTTTGTCTGGCCAGCCTAAAGTAGAGAAAGGCCACAGTGCAGAACTAAACCAGGTATCCAGGGTATCCTCATCCTGTGTCAGATGTGTGCTGCCGCATTTCGGGCAAACGGTTGGTACTTCTTTGGATACTACGATCTCACCGCAGTCATCACAATAATACGCCGGTATCCGGTGTCCCCACCAAAGCTGTCTGGAAATACACCAGTCACGGATATTTTCAAGCCAATGGAGATAAATCTTATCAAAACGCTCAGGTACAAAATTTAAAGTATGGTTCTTCAATGCTTCAATCGCCGGCTTTGCCATTTCTTCCATTTTTACAAACCACTGCTGTTTGATCATAGGTTCAACGGTGGTCTTACAGCGGTCATGGGTACCAACATTGTGGGCATGTGGAACTACTTTAACGAGAAGTCCCATCTCCTCTAAATCCGCAACCATTGCTTTTCTGGCTTCATAACGGCTCATGCCCGCATACTTTCCGCCCAGTTCATTGATGGTGGCATCATCATTCATGATATTGATCTCCGGCAGATTGTGGCGTTTTCCCACTTCAAAGTCATTAGGGTCATGGGCCGGCGTAATCTTAACACATCCGGTTCCAAATTCCTTGTCAACATATTCATCTGCAACAACCGGGATTTCACGGTCAGTCAATGGCAGTTTCAGCATTTTGCCTACCAGGTGTTTGTAACGGTCATCCTCCGGATTTACTGCAACCGCTGTATCTCCAAGAAGCGTCTCAGGCCTTGTGGTAGCAATTTCAACAAAAGCATTTTCTTCCCCTGCTACCGGATAATTAATGTGCCAGAAATTTCCGTCCTGATCCACATGCTCTACTTCTGCATCTGAAATGGAAGTCTGACATACCGGACACCAGTTAATAATTCTGGAACCCTTATAGATATAACCTTTTTCATATAATTTGATAAATACTTCTTCAACCGCTTTGGAGCATCCTTCATCCATGGTAAAGCGTTCTCTGTCCCAGTCAGCCGAGGAACCTAACTTCTTCAACTGGTTGATGATCTTTCCGCCGTACTCTTCTTTCCACAGCCAGGCATGTTTTAAGAATTCATCTCTGCCGATCTCATCTTTATCAATTCCCTGTTCTTTCAGCTTCTCTATGACTTTGACTTCAGTCGCAATCGCTGCATGATCCGTTCCAGGCTGCCATAAAGCATTATATCCCTGCATTCTTTTATAACGGATCAGAATATCCTGCATGGTATTATCCAGTGCATGGCCCATGTGAAGCTGTCCCGTAACATTCGGCGGCGGCATCACAATCGTAAATGGTTTTTTGCTCCTGTCTACTTCTGCATGAAAATATTTCTTGTTCATCCACTTATCATATAAGCGGTCTTCAATTCCTTTCGGATCATAAGTCTTTGCTAATTCTTTGCTCATTGTCCTATTATCTCCTTTTTCATTTTTAGCTGCCCGTGCAGATCCCTCTGCACATACATATATGGGTTATAAAATATACGGATTCCCATTTCCCTGCCTGATTTTGCATAAAAAAATGCCCCTTGCTTCTGCAAAGGGCGAATAATCCGCGGTACCACCTTTATTTATATTTACAGAAATCTTCTGCAAATACATCTCAGTCATCCGATAACGTGGATGATACGTGAAAATCTACTTTACGATGAAATCTTATCCACAGATATCCGGCAAATCCGCCAGGTTATCCACAATTTCATCCGGTTCAATCCTCCGGTTCAAAAGCTACCTTCCATTCACACTGCCTTGAATATTCTTCCAGCCGATGAAATATTCTCTCTGTCAGGGTTTTGAATGTACTCCTCTTTCTCACTACCTTTTTATTATGATATCTTTTGTGATATATTTTCCATAATAATCAAGATGGGGGGATTTGTCAAGGGATTTTGATTAAATTAATTCTAATTTAATTATACCATGTGGTAAATCAGTCTCTGGGTCTACGTATACTGCACCTGTGATGTCATCCTGATTTGAATTCAATTCCATAGAATGCAGAAGCCCCTTATAACCTCCAAGTAATAATACATCATCTGATATATCTTGTAATAAAGACAATTGTTTCGAAACCTTATGAAGTTTTGTTTTCATCCCCTCCTTATAATTCTTTGTTTCTAATTCATATAAATAATCTAACATTTGATTTATTTTTATCTGGGTCGATTTTTTTGCTTCGTCTATCAACTCTTTGAAAGCCGGCAAGCCTTCCAAATAGATCTCCCCTACTAATTCAACCCCTGCTTTAATCATTTCAACTCCTACCTTATCAAAGAATTCACTAATGCAAGCTTCGTTCTCTTCCTCAAGATATTGCGCCTTAAAGATATTACGTAAAACTATATCATCATTTGGAATTAAAACATCGTCCACCATTATTTTAGACGTTTTATATTTCTTCTGGCATAATGCTCCTTTTAGCGAAGATCCCGGTAAATAATACGATGCACCAGATGGATTATATCCATCATATTCCCCATACTGATAAAAGGGATAAATCACTTTCAAATTTTTTTTCAACAAAAACTGGGAATTTTCCTGTATCTGATTCCCCGAAAAATCCTTTAAGTCTACATATAATGCAAGATTTGCTCTGGGGGTCACAATAAGGCTGGAAATCGTACTCAGCCTATAAGTAAACTTTTCCATTTTAATTCCCTCCTTTCATCTGCGGTAAATGAAATAAAAAAGCATTTCCAAAGACTATATCACGTTCTTTGTTAAACAGAGATTCAATTGATTTCCCCGTGCACTCCACTCTTTCCGGAACTGATATCACACTTCCTTCTGCAATAAAACTCATAAAATACTTACTACATTTCTTGTTCCATCCTCCCTGCATCTCAAAAGGACGCCGTTCAGATGTAAATATTTTAAGAGTAGAGTTATGATAATCTATATGATCCGGCAATAACATACCTGTATTAAGGAAGTAGCCTGTTGAAGTATAATACTGTTCCTGTTCTTCAATATCTACAAAGCGATACATATTAAGTCCCTGAGATGCTCTTTTACCTAATATCATAATTCTTTGCTCATTAACTGCCTTAACTAACATTTTGTAAACTTTGTTAGCGCATGTGCTGTTGTCCATTTGAAAATAAAAACTGAATTTATTAACATACGAAGTTACTTCTTCATCAACGGTAATTTCCGATAAAGTCATACAAGGTACAGAATAAAGTTTTGTATCAAAATCTGTGACATTATCCAAAGAAGCCCGGAGTTGTTGTATATTCTGCTGCTTCACGTAAGGATATAATTGTTCGCAATTAATCGGATCTTTGATAGCCTCATTTAACTGTGACAATTTTAAATAACTTCTTTCTTTAATAGCTGCGCGTTTTTTCTTCAGATCAATGTCATTACGGCTATGTTGCGATATCTTATCAATTAAATACTCCTGAGGTGTGGGTAAATAATCACATGGTAATAAATTGGATAAGGTAATATGTATCTTTTTATCTAAAATTTGCTTAGTTAATTTTGCAGCAGCATCATTACCATATTCTTCTGAATACATATATACTAAAGCTCCAAATAACTTTTGTGAGTCTGGAACCTGGGTGATAGTCCCTAATGATGTCAAAGATACCTTATAATTTTTCATACTGTTAAACCCCGCTTTCGTCAGAGGTTAACACCTCTACTTTTCCATATCCGCGGCTTTTTGAATTCCCCAAACGATAAACTCCATCATTAAACTTAGCTAAATTATATAAAATATATTTTTTGCACAACTCTTGCGCATTACTACTTAAAAGTTCCATTTTGTAAAAATGAATTTCTCCCTCAAATATTAATCCGCTTCGAGCTGCCTTATAAGTTCTAGGTGTAGATTCAGGTGTCCCGCCATTTAAGTCTATCTTATTTTTCATGTCAATAGAAAAACACGTCTTTTTGTTACGAAACTCATCACATAATAACATATCACTAAAAAGTAATTTAGGTGTGTTATTAAAACCTTTAATTCCAAAAAGATAGTCAGCTGATATATTTTCGATGGCTTCAATATATCTTTTTTCAAAATTGACGATAACCTCTTTACTCCACTTTTTTTCATTAGCTTTTTTGTACGACTTCAAATATGAGTCATACAACTGCATAATCTTTTTTCCTATATCACTTTGATCATCTCTTACAATAGACCGAGATACTCCTTTAATAGAAGAACCCGGTATATACGGAAAACCATCCTGGTCTACCACTGTATGGCAATCGATTCCTCCAATTTCAAATGGTGCAGGTAATCCTCCAATATATAGATTCGATCTTGTTTTTATCTTTATTTTAATTGCCTGTAAATTTTTCATTTCGTAGCTCCTCCCTAGTTATCTTTTGGATAATATTTTCTAAATTTCATCTTCATTTTGTTATACTCATATAGCAACATCAAAGCTTGGACAAAATCCTGATTCCATTCAGAATATTTTAAAATAGAGCAAAATTTATTTTTGTCAAAATATAAGCGGTTAGGCAATTTATCCTCTTCTATTCTCTTTTTATTACAATCTTCAATTTTTTTTCTTTCGTCATCTGTAGATGGATTATGCAACTCGATCATATCTGCCACTTTACCATATCCTAAATCCCCCTTTTTTATTTGACTTAGTTTAAAGAACATACTTTTATCTATATGTAATACTTGCAGATTATCTCTTCTATTGTTATATAAAGCAAAGCATTTCGTAAGTTTATTCTTTTTAAGTATCTTATTATATAAATATATCTTTGGCTTAATCAATAATACTTTCTTCGCATCTTCCAGCTTATCAATTGAAAAATCAATCTTCCTCATTTCAAAGTTTTTATATATATGAAAACGTTCTTCGGAAAACAATAGCATCATTCGCAGATAAGTTTCAAGACGATGTTTAGATTCTTTATCTAATATAAGATCTAACCCTTTCGATCCCTTTTTATTTAACTGTTTCATAATTCCTGCATTTAAAATCAATTCCATTTCCCGCAATTCTTTGTCTGGATTATCCATATATTTTGGCAAAAGATGATATAGTAAGCTTATAATATATTTTGTATCATCCCCCTGTATTTCTTCATTCGTAATCCGCTCTAAAAGTGTATAGAAAAAACCTGGGAATCCGAGCAACTCCTTGTACTTATTATCATTTGACTTAATCATTTTTAGTACACTTAAATCAGTTAAGAAAAAATTCCATACAGGAATATTTTGTAATGCAGAATTAATTTCTCTTTTCGTCAGACAATTTTCACATGTACAATTTCCTTTCTTATTTTGGGCACATTTAAGTTCAGTCTTAAAATCCTTAATCTTATCATAAGCAACATCCAGGTATGTTAAATCACAAAATGATATTTTTGATAATATAAATTTTTCCAATACTTTTTGTTCCAAAGTATTTTTAGTATCTTTTGCCTTTTTTAATTGTTTTTCTACCATATTTAAATAATAACGTATTGGTTGATTGTTAAAAGTTATTTCAATGCCAATGCTCATTGACAAATGCTGAAAACCTAAGCGATCAAATTCTTCGTTAATATCCAACAAAATTTGTCGGCAAACTGATACTCCATTCATAAAATTAGCAACTGATACAGCAAAGAAAATATCATCCCCTGCAATATAAAACGGAAAAAGCCAGCCATAACCACAATCTAAATTTAACGATTCTGCTGTATTATGTAAATTTTTCAATGATATACCTTCATTAAGTATCTCACTTACTTTTCTATAAATATCAAAATTTCTTATATTTTTAAACATGTCCCCCATACCATCTAAATCAGCCTTGATTACAGCAATGCGAAAATGATGTTTATTATCCATTTCATCTTCGAAAAATAGTGAATCAAGATCCTTAGCAAACATCGGATAGACTGTTTCATCTTCTACATACAAATTGTTCTGGTTACACACTTTCTGAAATGAAAATAACATATCCTTGCTATTTTCTATAACTTTATTAAAACATTGAGATCGTTTAAGACGTTTCTTAACCTCTTGTATTGCATCAAGTTTGTTATTTTCATATTTTTTTGCAGGTAAGTATGTATATTTTAACAATTTCTGCCCCTGTGATTCCAGATAATAATGCATAAATAATTTATTTAGTTTAGTTTCCAATTCCTCTGCCGATAATTCACAAATAAATATATACACTCCGGAACAGTACAACAATTTCTCTACTTCTGATTCTGGAAATTCTTTATCTATCGTTTCATAAAATCCTTTAGATATTTCCATTGAAGAATTCATAATACTTTTTAAAGTTGCCTTTTCAGTTTGCTTTTCCTGTACATGTGCGTTAATTGCTCCTGTCAGATAGCTTTGTACCTTATCGATTGTAATTGCCACAATATGTCTATATCTCATTTGCTACTCCCCCTCTACATATTTCTTAAACATTTGGGCGTATGCTCTGTGAGGAAACAACATAGGATTATTGATAAGCATAAGAAGCTGGTTCAGCTGCAGATTAAATGTCAAAAGTGAAACAGATTTTATTTCACTTTTGACTTCATATTCTGATAGGCTAACCTCCTGAATTTCATCACTTTTTTTTATATTCTTGCCATCATAACTCAAACCTTCACTATGTCCAACATGGTCTAATGCAAAATACCAATCTTGCAACGTACTTTTATCTTTATCCATTTCTATAGATAATTCTTTTTTATTTTTTGTGGCTTTAATAACTATATCGAACATTTTATCCCCACAATCCATATAACAATTATTAAATCTTTCCGTCACACAGCATAATATACGTAATGGACGGGTTGCTGTTTGCGTATACTCTCTTTTCTTATCCACAGTGTTTCCAGCCACAATACCAGAAAACATTCTTGTATAAGTGTCTTGAGATGTTCTTAAAGATAAAATACTTGTTGCCCAATTTTTTAAAATATTTTCATCTAATGATGTACTTTTGCACTCTACTACAACTGCAACCGCCTCTATCGGTATAAATTTTAATCTCCCATAGCGAAATATATAAGGTGTATAAGTCTCATCAAAAATAGCCAAATCTACTTCTTTTGATACATTACCATTGGAATCAATAATAAATACGGACTGTTCAATAACAAATTTTTTAGGAACAATTTGTTCAAACATCCCTCGCCATATATCTTCCCGGTACCCTCCAATCGTTGGACCATGTGTAGCTTTAAAGTTTAATTGGTCTATTATTGCTTTCTCATTTTGTACATAATTATTAATAATATTATTGATAGTTGTGCTTTGAATATGTTCCTTGTCTTTTTCTTGTTTACTCACGTTATACCTCCCTTTTTATAAATGAATTACTCAAATTAAACACTAAAGTTATCATGAATCCTACGAAGTAAAAACCAAATATTCTAAGAATATATAACTTAGACTATTGTTATATTTTACCATATTATTGATATAAATGCACGGTATTTTTATTATCACTTACAATATATGCTAAATTTTTTAGAGTATTTATAAATTCATTATAATAAATACCAAATAAGTATTTTAGTTTATTATTGTTTTAAAATGTTAGTTCTATGGCACGAAACCTTGACTAATATCAATTGATAAAAGACAGATACTCAAAAATAATATTAGTTTTCTTTTATATAATTATAAATTTATTAATCCATTGTTTCTATTTAAAGTAGCTTTTCCTAATCATTTGCAGTACAATAAACACATAACTAACATTTTACCCCAACTAAACCAATGAGGAATATCATGAATATCAAAAGTGTACACTGTTTAACCTTTAGCCCCACCGGCACCACAAGAAAAATTACAGATACTATTTCTGCTGTTTTTCAAACCAAAATTCATAATCATGACGTAACCTATGACAGAACAAAAGACTTCCCCGATTTCGCCAGTGAAGATCTGCTGATCGTTGGCATCCCTGTCTACGGTGGCAGAATCCCCGCATTATTAGAAGATCTGTTTCACCGCCTTCATGGGAACCAGACGCTTTGTATTCCTGTTGTTCTCTATGGAAACCGGGCTTTTGAAGATGCTCTTCTTGAATTATCTGATCTGCTGAAAGCGCAGGGCTTTATAACTGCAGGCGCGGGTGCTTTTATCGGGGAACATTCATATGGAAGTGAAATTGCAGGCGGACGCCCCAATGTATTTGACCTCGCAGAAGCTAAAAAATTTGCTGAAGCCGTCCGGGATAAGATCACTGGTATTGAATCCCACGAAGCTATAAAACCATTACATATTCCGGGAAACCATCCTTATAAAGAACGTTCCGCCCCGGGCATTCCATGGGGTCCTATTACTATGGATTCATGCAATAATTGTGGAATCTGTGCTACCGTCTGTCCCATGGGTATCATTGACCGGGAAGATCCGAAAAATATTACGGATCCAGGCAGCTGCCTGCATTGCTGTGCCTGTATAAAAACCTGCCCGCAGAATGCTAAGGCTATGGAATCAGAATTTTACAAGAAGTTCAGAGGGTTCTTAATTGCAAATTGTTCTGAGACACAAAAAGAACCCGAGATCTTTATCTGAATCTAATTAAAGCGAACCCTCCAAGATCTTATATAGTTAGTATAAGCCTTAAAGTTACTAGACATTAAATTTGGGTTTTGCTAAGTAATGACGCTTTGTAGATGTAGGTAGTGTACGGAAAGAGAAGGGGGCGGACCAGGACATTGGTTTGGAAGGCTTACCGCAGAACTGGCATTTTCTAACCTTCCCGGAGCACTTTTTGGCGGCACGCGGGCATTCGCTCCGAAATCCTGATGCATTTCGCAGCTCACTGCCCGCTTAGTATCCGATGGGAGCCAGTCGAATACTATCCGCCAAAAAGCACTTCGGGAAGGTAAGTAAATGCTCAGCTCTGCTATACGCCTTCCAAACCAATGTCCTGGTCCGCCCCCTTCTCTTTCCGAGATAGCATTCGTTGATACAAAGCTGCTTTTCTCGAGGCCACTGAAAAAGTTTAAGCCAAAGTAATATTGCACAAAAGGTTAAAAGTTTAAAGTTCTCTACTCTTCAAGGAACGTGATAGATTCGTTTGTTAAGGTCCTATAAAAACATAAAACTAATATTTATTTGTGTAATATGACAAACTATTTTAAAAATAGGGGACTTTTTCAGTGGCCTCGCTTTTCTCAGCATGATGGGGCCCTGGGGTTGTGGCATGCCGGACGTGATTGGCGTAAAGCAACTGATCTTGAAAACAGAATTTGTTTTCCATTCTGTAACCAGAAAAAGGAACAAACTTCCATCTTCTTTTACGCAAACAGCCGAAACATACTGCGCAGCATCCAATAAAGAACAGTCTGCCACAGCCCCGGGGTCTCCACCAGGCTGAGAAAACCAGCTTTGTGGCGGCAACCTGGATCTCGGAAAGATGGGTGTGGGAAACTGGCATGGGCGGAGGATGCGTAGAGCAGAACTGAGTATTTACTTACCTTTCCGGAGTGTTTTTTGGCGGATAGTATTCGACTGGCTCCCATCGGATACTAAGCGGGTACTGAACCGAGAAATGCATCAGGATTTCTCGGTGAATGCCCGCGTGCCGCCAAAAAGCGCTTCGGAAAGGTTAGAAAATACCAGTTCTGCGGCCAGCTGACGGAGCCCATGCCAGTTTCCCACACCCATCTTTCCGTACACTACCTACATCTACAAAGCGTCTTTAATCAGCAAAACCCAAATTTATTTGTATTACTTCTTACAGAGACTCCAACATCATAATCCGAAACTATTACCCCATAGGTACGATCAGGCCAAGAAGTTCTTACATAGTAACAAAAAAGTTCCGCGCCATAACACTGGCAGCGGAACTCTTTTAGTTATCCATGAAAGCGAAAGATATAATGATATCAGACCGACTCTGAAAGTTCCAAATTGCAGTCAACGGTTGTCAGCACCTTATTTAGTGTCATTGAGTGCATAATTCTCATCCACGCCTGCTTTGTATTTTCAAAGTCCTGATAATGTTCAGCTACGTGCTTTCGGAAAAAATCCAGTTCTTCTAATAATACATAAAAATCATCATTCCCAAAATGTTTACAGATTTTCGGTATGGTAAATTTCAGACTCTTTTCAATATTCTCCATTGCGTCCTCATACTTGGCTCTTTGGGTAATATATAACAGAAGAGGCTTATACCTGACCCAGCCAATGGATGCTTTTAAAAATCGTTTGGAAATACTTCCCCCATTGGATTTCATTGCTTTTAGTTCATTTGGCAGTGCTCCGGATAATAAGCTTCCATACGCTGAAAACCCATCATGAAAGGTATAACACGGGATTCTTGTAATGATATTCTCTCCAATGCAAGTACTTAAAAAAGTATCTTCGCCTCTCGCCCCGGGAGGATTATAAAACGGAAATAGTTTGTCTGGATCTTTCAGATTAATGCCGAGATTGGCACCTGATATAAACTTCATACCATTTTTTTCTTTTACTTCACTGACAACTCCATGGTCGATTTTACCTATATCTGCATAGGTAACGCCGCCGTTCTCCATCTTTTCCCTGACGGATTCCCAGTTAATAATATCATTGCTGATGGCTTCTATAAAGATCTGAAAATCATGTTCCGTGAAATTTTCATCGAAAGATATCTTGGGAATTGGAGAGATATAACCACAATGACAGCCGTTTGTCATATCTGATCCCTTAATATTCTGAATATGAGACTCGAGCACTGACTGCCCTACCCACATTAGACTTTCACCCATCTGCACATTGGCAATAGGATACTCATCATCGTCCAGAAATATCAATTCATCCATCTTATTTAACATGGCGAAATATAGCACTGCGTTACGCTTCATGGCATATCCTTCACCAAAGATTAATTTTGCATCTCTGACACTCAGAATTTTTTTTGAAACTAAGGCAGATGCTTCATTTGCTATGGCTGCTTTTCCCAAATAGTGCACCGAGTCTATCAAATCCAGTATTTCTTCATCCACAATCTGATAATCCGACAATTCTGTGTTGGTAAACTTCAGGTCATATGCCACAAATAAATGAAGTGCATATTTTTTGATGTCAATCGTCTGTGAATCTTTCCAGTCATTCAGGTACGATCTTACTACCTTTCGAAAATTCTTTCTGCCTGTTACAAAACCAATCCCTATATTTATTTTTTTATTTTTGATAACATTGTCCTTCTCTCTATTGGGCAAACACAACTTTCTTACTGTATTTTTTTCTTCTTTTGCACAAGTTCCGGTTCAGCTGCTTCTGTAGTCACTGCAGATGGCAATACTGCACTTTTCTTTTTCTTCTTGCCTTTTTTTGGATTTTTGTCTCCCATAATATTGACCTCATATCTTTCTTTTCCCTGTAGGAAATAAAAAAAGCCACTTTCATTATAAAAGTGACTTGTTTCGAGTTCATATTTAATTTACCTCAGCGCCCTTTCACCAGGAGATGCTGATAGAGTAAGTGTAACACCTTTCGGACATGTTGTCAAATTTACCGGCATTTTTGCAGGCTCTTTCCTTTATCCAAACCGGTGAATCCTCATTTCACAATCAGACTTTTCCTCATATACAACCTGTATTTTCTTCGGTATCCTGGCTCTGCATTCTTTCCTTCCACTTTCCCTGCTCCACTCAATATGGATTACTCCATGAGGTGTAGGCACATCTCCTCTGCACCACTTCATATCCCATAACGGATCTTTTATTTCTACTTTTGCAAAGCCATCCTCCAGCATCTGTACCCCAAGGGCATATTTAATGAAAAAATATGCGGGTGAAGCCGACCAGGAATGACAGTAACTTCTGGTTCTGCTGACTTCGTAAAAGCCCGGAAATACTTCCCAGCAGGTAGTGGAATCATATTTCAGCATTTCACCCCATCGGATTTTAATATCATCCATAATATCCTGCAGTCTGCCCTGTCTCACCAGACACTCATACTGGTAATAAAGCATAAATGGAGAACCGGCCTGTATCATTTCCTTTGGAGCATGAAGAATGTAATCCTCTGCTGTTTTCTTCTTATCTTCATCCAGGATTCCGCCATAAAGCAGCAGCAGAATATGTGTCTGTATGCTGAATGTACGGGAAGGTCCATACTGGGGAGAATAGCCGTCCCGATACATTTTTTTATCAGAATCCCAGAGCTTCGTATCCATATAAGCTAAAAGCCTCATTCTGCAGTCCCCAAAATAGGCTGCGTCTTCCTCATGATCATTTTTTCCCGCATACGCTGCAGCTAATCCGTAACAATATGCCAAAACAGCCTGCTGTCCCGTGACTACACCATGATTATGAATATCCATATCTGCCCAATCCATCATATTCCAGGCATTAATTAAGAAACCTCCGTCCTCCTGTATAAATCCTGCATAATAATTCAGGGTTTCTTTTACCACACCATACATCTGTGGGAAGATAGCTGTATCGCCGCTCACCTTTGCATACTCGAAAATTGAGATGATCCAGTTCATGGTCCACATTGGAATAGAAGTATTCCAGTCCGTAGGTGTCAAAGCATTTAGCAGGGGTGTATTTGCCCTGGCTTCTGCAGAGAGCTCTATACTGTGCTTTATCAGGTCATATTCTCCAAAAAGGTAGGCATTTGTAACGGCACTGATGCCTGCATCTCCAATCCAGAAAGCCTGTTCATAAGTTGGACAGTCCGTAAAACTATCTTCCATACAAAGCTGATGGGTATGGCGGCACATTTCAAAAATCCGGTTTAACAGATAGTCATCACAAGCAAATCCTCCGAAATTACTGGGCGCATAAGTTGCATAGCTGACTCTGAAATCCCGAATCATCACTATATTCCTGCATTCCCGGAAGGTCAGCATGGCATAACGCATCCCCATACGTGCCATACAACGGTATGACTGCCATCCTTCTTTACAGATGTAACGCACGCTGTTATTCAGACCTATGGTATAATCGATCTCCCCCTGATACATATTTTCAAAGCAGTAGATATCTAAAATAGTTCCCGCCGGCGCTTTTATTGTAAATTCCAGACTCCCGGCGTAGATATCCTCGAAGTCCACAATCATCCGGTTCCAGCCATTGGATACCGGAGGGTCTAACACGGTAATTTCCTGATTGTCCCACAGCATTCCCAGATGCCGGGGCTCCACGGCTGATTCTGCAACTACTTTATCTCTCTTCGCCAGGGAGTAGATATATGCATCACTAAAAATATACTGCGGCTCTATGTAGGTAACCGGACCTCCTGCCTCCACCATTTCTTCCAGTGAGGATACCGTGAATAAACGTTTATGAATATCCGGATAATCCTCCAGCCGGTTATATTCATCCAAACCTCCATATACCCTTTTATATCCATCAACCACTGGAACGATTCTGGATGTAGGCCCTTTTACGAAAAAGTTTCCTGCTACCATCAGCTTCTCCGGAAAGCAAAATTCCATATGGCAATATAAATCATCAAATTTCCCCGATATCTGCAGCAGGAAGAAGTGCTTTCCTTCTTTAAGAAATACCGGTATTTCCCTATATTCATTGGAAACCTCATACAGCTTTCCATCTATAGTAAAATCCCCGATTATCCCATTCCAGGTCCTGTTTGGAAATGCAATCACACCCTCCATATCCTGTGGTACAATAATTTCACACCCCAAAAACCCGGAAAATATCGTCTCGTCTGCATCTTTGCGCCCCGGGAAGAAAGCATTTCTTGTATTTACAGAAAATTGCTGGCACCCTGGCATTACCTCCTGTATCCTTTTAATCTTTGCAGGGGTCTTTGCCTCCCTCTGGAATTGACGCAGCGGATTCTTTTTTAACCTGCCCTGTCTGTATTCCAATACCCTGGCTGTTCCCCAGTTTTTTGATATCTCCGGTTCTTCCATCCACCGGCTGTCAAATTTATTGGCATTGTAATAATCTCCAAAGCCCAGGTTCACATTTCTCTTTACCGTATGAGAAATATGGCCGCTGTCTTTTGCACATTTCGTTTTCTCCCCGGAAGCTGTTAATACTTCATCATTGGAAGCAACCTGAAACCATACTTTCCCCTCTTCTGCAACAGTCTGATAGGTAGACCATCCGTAACTCCACACCCGCACTGCAAGAAAGTTGCTGCCAGGCTTAACATCCGGGGTCATATCATACAAATCATAAAATAATTCACCCGGTCCGGAACGGATCGGTCCCCGTCCGATTTCTTTTCCGTTTAAATAAACAATGTATCTGGTAACCCCGCAGATCATTAGTTTTATATCCTCCGGCTCCCACCCGGCATAAAATTCTGCGGTAAAGCAGCCCCTTTCATTTTCTGATTCCTGATGTTCTGAAATCCAGATCCACTTTCCCTCCATCATAATACCTCCTGGTCTGTACAATAATCGTATTTTTTAAAAACCGTCCAGCATATCATATATCATATCGCACCTACCCCTTCACGGCTCCGCCTGTAAGCCCTGCCACAATCTGATCCGAGAAAAGAAAATATATAATAATGACAGGAATCAGCGCAACAGTTGCTGCTGCAAAAACCTTATTCCAGTTTGCAAGAAAATTTGCAGTGTAGGAATATACGCCCAGCGTAAGAGTTCGCACAGAAGCCTTTGTCAAAAATACCAGCGGCAGATAAAAATCATTCCAGATCGTAACAAAGTTTAAAAGCCCAACGGTAGCAATTACCGGTTTTGAAATAGGTGTAATGATGCTTTTAAATATCTGAAACTCCCCTGCTCCGTCAATTCGCGCCGACTCAATCAGGGATTCCGGCAATTCATTAAAGAATTTCGTAAAGACAAACACCGGAAAAGACATATTCGCAGTATAGATCAGCGCCAATCCCAGCAGATTATTAGTCAGATGAAGCCTGGAAAGCATGATATACAGCGGCAGTATTCCCAACTGGATAGGAAACATAAGCCCCACTAAAAAATAGGTCTGCAAAAATTTACGGCTCTTAAACCGATACTGGGCAAGTCCGTATGCAACCATGGAAGCCACTATAACCAATAGCATTAAAGAGACTCCAACCAGAAAAATACTGTTAAAAAAGTAGCGTAAAAATCCATCATCCCCCAGAACAATTTTAAAATTATTCATTGTAAATTCTTTCGGAAAACCTATGGTATTATTGATCAGATCCTGTTTTGTCTTAAAAGATGAAAGGATCGTATTTCCGATTAAAAAGATAGATAAAAAGGTGTAAATAACCAGGATTACCGAGATGATATTTTTCCCGATTACAGCCCGTTTTGATTCAATTCTTCTGTTTGACTTTTTTTGCCGTTTTCTCATCATATTCCCCATTATATCCCCTCCTAATCCTTCTTACGCTTCAATAATTTTGTAGTGACCAGAGAAAACGTAAGAATAATAAGAAACATGGCAACACTGATGCTGGAACCAAATCCGATAGACGTTTCCCCGAAATAAGTACCGCCAAAAGCGTAACGGTAGAACACCATATTGACAAAATCAATCTTATTATTCACTCCACCCTGGGGGCCAACCAGAATATAAGGGATATCAAACATCGTCAGAGCATAGATCACGCTCAGTGTAATATTTGTAGACATAGAAGCGCTCAGTGATGGCAGTACCACATACCGAAACCGCTTCCATCCGCTCGCCCCGTCAATAATGCTGGCTTCAATAATTTCCTCCGGTATCTCCTGCATATCAGCATAAAAAATCATCATACCGGAGCCGATACACTGCCAGATTACCACCATAACAAATATTTTAAATACCAGGTCCGGATTGCCCAGCCATGCACTTTTTGCCTGGTTGCCAAACAGGCTTCCCACTATCTCATTGAGAACTCCAATATTGGGATCCAGCATAATGATTGCAAAAAACCCAACAATTGACGTACTGATTACGTACGGTAAAAATAACATCATACGGATGTATTTATGGAATTTGATCTTTATATAGATCATGTAGGCAAAAAAGATCTGCAGCGGTGTAATTACAAGCAATACGCAGACAAGATATTTAATGTTATTGCCTAGTGCATTGAAGAATATTTTCGACATTCTGGGATCAAACATCAGCTTTCTAAAATTATCCAGACCAATAAATTTCATATCTCCAATGCCGCTCCATTCAAAGAAGCTGAAATAAACGGCACATATAATCGGTACTATCATAAATATGGTATAAATCAAAAATCCCGGTGCTATAAAACCGATGTATGCCTTTCTTTTTCTCATTGCAGGCACCCCTTTCATTATAAAATCAGGGGGTGCTGTACAAACACCCGTCTGGATGGTACAACACCCCTTTCCTATCCGTTTATCCTGTTTTAACGGGTCAGTGCCGCAAGTTCATCCGTAAATTCCTGTGCTGTCATACCTTTGGTAAATACTTTTGTCTGATCCTCTTCCCATACATTTCTGGGGCTTTCCCCCTCTTTCTCCAAATATCCCAGAATATTGTAGTAGCTCTCCGTCTGGATATCAAACTGGGCAATTTCGTTAATCACTTCATTTTCCGATACAATCTTATCGGTACACGGAATGGAATCTAAAGATTTAATCCAGGTTGTCTGCCCTTCCAGGCTAGCAAAATAGTTCACAAATGCAAGTGCTGCATCCGGATTTTCCGTGTCCTTGCTGACGGAAAAACCAACGGAACTGGTTCCTACAAACGGTCTTTTACCATCTTCCGTAGGAAGCTGGAATGCGCCAAAGTTCAGCTCGGGGTTATTTTCCTGGATAGTCTGGATATTCCAGGTTCCTTCGATACACATTGCCGCGTCACCTTTGGAGAATGCAAGCAATGCACCGGACTCATCCACTCCGGTATATCCAGGCCCATAATATCCTTTATCTGCCCATTCTAACATCTTGTCATATGCTGCTACTACTTTCGGATCATTTACTTTCGCTTCTCCGGTATCTACATATCCCTGAATCCAATCCAATGCCGTCGCTGCCAGGACCGGTTCAAACTGGAATAAGATTGCCCACGGATCGGAAGCACTAAAGGAAATCGGAAGATAACCTGCATCATTGATACTTGCCAGAGCGGATTCAAATTCACTGAATGTCTTCGGTACTTCCAGTCCCAGTTCTTTAAAAATATCTTTGTTATAGAATACAGCTCGTCCACCTACTTCTGCTGTAGGAGATGCGTAGGTTTTATCGTCCACCTTAACCAGGCTCATTGCATTTGTTCCGTCGTATAAAGAAAAATCCACTTTATCGGTCAGATCCATTAACAGTCCCTGTTTTACGTAAGCCTCCAGATTCGTGGTAGCTGTGCCGTTTGTCCAGAACAAGTCCGGTGTTTCGCCCGCCTGCATCGCTGTCTGAAGCAAATTGTAATATTGATCGGAGGTCTTAATCTGGTACTCTATCTCCACATTGGGGTATTTCTTATTGAATCCTTCGATTACAGCTTTCAGAGGTGCCTCAAACTGCGCCGTATGCTCCCATACCACGAGTTTTCCGCCATTGTCTCCCGCATTTGCATCCCCGCCCGTACTTTCTTTTTCTGTCTTCTTTTCTGTCGTCTTCTCTGTCACTGCCCCGGTGGTTTCAGAAGCCTTTGCCTGTGTTTCTTCTGCTTTTTCTGTTTCAGCCGCCGCTTCTGTAGTCTCCAAAGCCTTTGTATCCCTGGCCTGGGTCTGTGCCGGCTCCGTACCGCCTCCGCATCCCGACAAAATACCTGCCGCCATACTTACGCACAATAAAGCACTGATCATTTTCTTCTTCATATTGATACCTCCCATATCATTTGATATATTTATTCTAACAAGAAGGCTTCTTTTTCACTAGTAAGAAAATTTATTCATTTATTCAATATTTTTCTGTCTTTTCCACTTTCCTAACTGCCTGTTCACGATATTATGATTTATTCACATAATTTATATCAGAATCCATAAAAACGCCTTTTCTAAACTCACCTACTGTTTTCCCGGTGATCTGTTTAAATACCCGGAAAAAATAATTGCTATTCATAATCCCTACCTTTGCAGCAATTTCCTCAACGGACTCTTCCCCCTTTAGCAGCAGTGGTTTTGCTTTTTCAATCCGCAGGCAATTGAGATAATGAACGAAAGTATCCCCCGTATGTTTCTTAAAATATTGGCAGAAATAGGCTGTACTCATATGAAAATGTTCAGCAACCTCTTTCAGCGGCAAATCCTTGACATAATGCTCTTCCAGATAGGATTCCATTTTTTCAGCCATACTCTCTTTGTCCATGAGATAAGCCTGTACCCGCTTTCGGATATCGGACAGCCATAGCAGCAGCTCCTGCCCCGAATCAAAACTATTTACCAGAATATAGTTGGGGGATTCTTCCTTGGCGAATAATTTATAAAGTTCTGTCTGGTAATATTTACTCAGATAATCTTCCATATCATGTATAAATTTTACCACCTGCAGCTTTACCTCTTCCGGCGGCCGGTTTGCTTCCTTTTCCGCTTTTAAGAACCGTTCCATCTGTACAGATGCCTGTTCCATCCACTGCTCACTAAATGCCTCTTCTTTTTCAAATACAGGCGCCGGCATTATCTGCTCCCGGGACGTGGAATTGTGAAGTTCTATCAGTCTGGAAGTTTCATAGTAAAAAGACAGGCTGCATCCCTCTTTGGCTTCTTTATAAAAATGATTCACCTGACTCAGACTGTCAAATATGTCCGTAATGGACAGAAATAGATTTTTATTAAAATAATTCTTCATATTTTTTCTGGCATTCTGATAAAAATCCAGTACTTTTTTATTGATCTGATCGGATGTCTCTTCCGGTTCAAACCGCATAATACAGAAGACTTCCTTTCCGTGTCTCAAAAAACATTCTCCCATGTGGTTAATATTCAATATTTCCTGGAGGATCTCAACGAGAAAATCATAATCTGTATTTTCTTCACTGATTGTTGTCCGCTCTCCGGTTCCTCTCAGGTTTATATAAGCAATACGATAGCGCTTATCTCCATTTCCGTCTTCAAAAAAAACCGGATTATCATTTCTGCCCTTGGAGATCATGCCTTTTTTTAATTTTTTCTGATAAATTTCGGAAACCAGTTTGGGAAGCTCATCTTCTGACAGTTCATGCTTTAATATGTATTTATCCACACCAAGTTCCATGGCACTTCTGGCATAAGAAAAATCCTCATAGCAGCTCAGAACAATGACTGCCATATGGGACATCTGGGATTTCAGATGCCTGATCAGATCCAGCCCTGTCTCACCGTTCAAACGAATATCCGTAATCAACACATCTGCCGTATTCTGCTGAAAATAACGTTCTGCATCTTCACCGGAGCCAAAAGCCGCAGCCACTTTCATTTCAGCGGAATATTCATCCAGACACATTTTCATGCCCAGGCGGACCAGCATTTCATCTTCTACAATTACTATATTAATCAAAATTTATACCTTCCTCCTCACCAATAACCGGAAGCCGCAGTAAAACCTCCGTTCCTTCGTTCTCATGGCTTACGATAGACACGTGATAGCTTTCACCATAGTTCAGGCGGATACGCTCCATTACGTTTACAATGCCAACGTGATCCATTCCTTTTGAGGTATCCTTCGCATTACAATCCGCCAGAACACCGGTATTAAACCCTTTTCCATTATCTGTGATCTTTACATAGAGTGCATCTTCTTTGTAAAACTCCATGAGGATTCTGCCCCCATCCGGCTTATCTCCAAATGCATACTGAATGCAGTTTTCCACAAAAGGCTGCAGAATCAGCTTTAATATTTTTAAATTCCCCAATTCCATAGGCAGATCATATTCAAAATCAAAATTCATAAAACGCATTTTCTGGATATAGACATAACAGCCCAGCAGTTCTACTTCCTGCCGGAGAGTGATTTCCTCATTAGTATTATAGGTAACGCTGACCATTAGTTTAATCAGGGACTCTATCATCTTCTTGATGTTCGTCTGCTTATTGGCTGCTGCCATCCATTTAATGGTATTCAGGGTATTGTAGATAAAATGCGGTCCAATCTGCATAGAGAGCACTTTGATCTTTTCTTCATTCTTGGCCTTTTCTTCTTCCCTGATATCCCGGATCAGACATTGTATTTCATCCACCATATAATTAAAATTTGCTGTCAGCATTCCCATTTCATCTGCGCTTCCGGTTTCCCTGATCCTTTGGAAATCCCGCTCTGATACTCTGCGCAGGCCCGTACTGAGATTTTGCATTGGTTTGAAAATATAGTGAGACAAAATATAATAGGCAGTAAACAAAAAAACCGCATAGAGGCATGCTATCACCGAAGCCATCCATTTAATATAGTTTACATCCTTAAAAATAACACTCTGATCCGTCACTGTTAAAAGTACCCAGTCATTCACCTCGGATGAGGAACAAACCACCGTCTTTTCTTTTCCTGTATCCGGGTCCTGATAGGAAAAGGATCCGTTTTGCTGCATGAGCGCCTTCGTAAACAGTTCTCCATTTTGAACCACCCCTGTCTCTTCTTCATAATTGCTGGTAACGATATGCCTGTTCCGGGAGACAATATAATAATCCGTGCCTTCTTCATGATATATGGGATTTTTTAAAATATTCGTGAACAGATCTTCTGAGAAAAACAGCCACAGGGTACCTACATTTTGATTCGCAGAGTTGATCGCTCTCGCCAGTGCAAAGTTTTTCGGTCTCTGATTGTAGGATGCAGACATCTGCTGCGTTGGAATCCAGATCACCTTCCCTTTTTTATCAAGGACCTGCTCCAGATGTTCATCCAGGTACTCCTCCCAATTCAGATAGTGATAACCCGAATTATATATAATCCCATTCAGGTCCAGTACTGCGGAAACAATATATTTCTCAGAATTCACAATACTGCTTAGCAACTGGGATATGTACTTATCCTCTTTGGAATAGTCTTCTCTGTTAATATAATTTTTGGCAGCCTCATTATAATACAGGGACATTGAAGTGTCCTTGAAACTGGAGAACTGTAATTCAATATTTTTATGGGTTTCTTTCATGATGTTCTGCTTCTCGGCAATGATGCTCTTTAGCGCATAAGAAAAATAGCTTTTTACAAAAAAGCCTAAAAAGAAAATACTTGGAATAATAACACAGACAACAAAAATAACAATAATCTTGCTTTTTAGCTGGAAAATGATTTGATGATGACGTCTTTCTTCCATAGAACCCCCCGTCCTATTAAAAAAATCTGTATACTTTGATATTTTTCCCTACTTTTTACTATATAACAAAAACGCGGGAATGTCAAAATAGGGGGATAAACTTTTAAAGTTAACACTTTTAAAGCTACAGATTTAATAAATTCAGGTTTTGTTGAGAAATAGATGCTATGCGGATGGGGGCGTATACGAAAAGATAGGGCATAGAGGAATTACATGGACTCTGCCGACTGACCGCAGACGTCCACGCAATTCCTCTATGCCCCATCTTTTCGAAATTCAGGCTGTCGCCACAAAGCTGGTCTTAAGAGCGAATACATGCCCTGATCTATTCATTTTCATAATGTACCCGGACCATAATATCCTGGTTATAATTCCCGAATCCCGCACCAAATAACGTGAGTCCGCCCACATGTTCCGATTCCTTCTCTACTTCAAATCGAAACCGGATTACCCCTGCATCTTCCAGCCGTAACTGATCCAGCCCCACATTCGATATCTGGAGACCGTCTACATATGTACCGCTTCGGCTGATGACTACCAGTTTTAAAAGACCGTACTGATTCAGGCTTCTGCTCCACCAAAGCGGCGTATAAATGCCATGTCTTCCTCCAAAGTCTCCGGGACTTGTCCACTTTCCAAGTGACTGCCCATTGAGTTTGAAAGTAACATCCGACATCCATTCATTGTTATAACTGGGTGCCTCGGATGAAATCTCAAAACAGAGCGTAATCTGGGAAATATGGTGCCCCGGTGACAGCAGTCTGGACATATTGTACTCTACATATCCCTGGGTAAACCAGATAATACCTGCATCCACATGCTCAGGTCTTGCAAAATCTTCCGGATTATCCCATCCGCCAATCCGGTGATCCCCGGTAGCCAGACCACAGGTGGGGTATACCTCGTAATCACAATAATCCCCCACCATAAATTCTGTCTCTAACAGAGTCATTTCTTTTTTATCCTGTTCCTTTGCATCCACCAGAATTTCATTCACCTTAAGCCTGCAGATTTTCTGGTTTCCCCTGCCGCCGCATTCTGTCAGCACATCGATAATCCCTGCTTCTGACAGCTTTTTTATATGGCTGGTAATGGCACCGTTTGTAATATGAAGCGCCGATGCCAGTTCCCGCATATTCATTTCATTATTTTTTATAAGCAGCTTTATGATATTCACTCTGAGATCAGAGCCCAACGCTTTAAAAACCGAAGCGCCTTCTTCTAAACTGTTTATTACCAGCATCTTTTATCCTCCCTGAAATACGAACCCTGTTTGTGAACTTTGCGGAAATGAAAAAGCGGGGATTCCCGCTTTATATCCTTAAAAGTGGAATTTCTTATGCAGTTCCACCATAAAATCTTTCCATTTAAATATAACCAATGCTGCAATAAATAAAAATGACAGTCCGGAACAGATCACAGAAGGATAGTGGACACCTACACATCCAGTCAATATCAGCAGAAACGGAACAATTCCAACACCTGCGGACATTACGTAATAAATCATATATTCCGGTGGTCCTAATTGCTGTACCTTGGAAATTGTCAGGATCGATATCGTAGTCAGAAGGCTGATACCCGGCAGTACATAATCAATGGACCACCTGTTCCACCCGGTAAATGCATCCCAGGCGAGACAACAGGCAATGATAAGCAGCAGCTGCCACATGGCATTTTTCAGTAAATTTCGTCGTTTGTAAAATCCAACTGCAAGTGCCAGCCACATACAGAGCATGGCTCCCCCCACAAAGAGTGACCAGATACTATGAGGTGTAATAATTACATTTGCCATAACACAGATTACCACAGCCGCCAGACATAAAAAGGAAAACAGTTTAAAGAACTGCATTCCGGGATACACCGGTTTTCGCTTTTCCGGGTATTTATCCTTTAGCATCTCCACTTCAACGCCCTGTTCGTTTAGAATGCGGAAAAAATTCCGCTGAACATTTTCACTTTCAAACCTGGAGGTAAAGCTTAAAACGACATGGTCTTCAAAGGAACACATACAGAGTTCCGTTTTCGGCGTACTGGTAAACACATGGAACCATTTAATATAAGGCCGGTATACTTCCGGCATGTCCACAACACCCATATTCGAAAAGATTGCGGTTACATTTTTAGAGGTAAACTTTGCCGCTGCCTGCAGACAGAGATTCTTAAGCGCCAGCGGTGCCACTCTCAAAAAAGGATTCTGTTCCAGGTTCATGAATTCATTCATCCTGCCTGCAACCCGCTCCTTGGTAAGTTCAATTTTAAAAAACTCTTTCACATGGTTTACCACGTCTTTGAATGTGGTAACTCCCGTTTCAAACTGGAATCCGGCATCAATCCAGCTGAAAAAATTAAGCATGGACTGGGATGGAAAGTACTTGCGCAGATTAACCGGAATCATCAGAACTACCGGATATTTCTCCTGTCTGGGACTCATTTCCCGGTGAATGGCACACAGATAAACTGCCGTCAGAAATACGGTCATCGACACACCATATTCCCTGGACTTTTCCAAAAGCTGCTTTACGGACACCATTCCTTCCGTAATATGCATATTTTCATAATCTGATTTCAATCCCCGAAGCTGATAGGAATGAACAGATTTTTGTTTCTCATCTGATTTTGTTTTAGAATAATATTTAAAGAAGCTGTCGTCTTCCATATCTGCATCGGTAAGATCCTGACTGTCCAGAGGTATCTCTTCCGGAAATTCCTCTTTGTGGGCTTTTAGAATATAATTTTTCACCAGTTCCCTGGTAAACTGCATGGCACCCGTACCATCTGTCAATGCATGGAAAACCTCAAAGTTAATTCTGTTTTTGAAATAGGTTACTTCAAATAAAAGACTCTTCTTATCCCGGACATAGATATTGCTGCAGGGAAGTTTACTCTCTTCCTTTACAACAGGACGCAGGGAACTTTTCTCCAGATAAAACCAGAAAAATCCTTTCCGCATCACAGAGCAGAACATCGGATAAGCCTCAATGGTTTTATCCAGCGCCTCCTGAAGGATTTCTTCCCGGATCGTTTCCCTTAAATCACAAGAAAAGCGAAATACCCTGGTATCCTTCTTCCCGCTGGTAGCCGGAAATATTTTCGCCGCGTTATCTAATTTTCGCCAACGGGCCAGCTTGGTCTCAGCCATTTCCTAGACCCCCTTTAAAAAACTGTTTATAATTTCAAAACTCTCCTGAACATGATAACTCATAATCCCAAGCGCAAAAAAACCATGCAGGGCATCCTTAATACGATGCACCTCCACTGCATTTCCCGCTTCTATTAATTTTCTTGCATACTCCTCCCCTTCATCCCTGAGAGGGTCAAATTCTGCCGTAATAACCAGTGTTCTAGGAAGACTGGAAAAATCCTGTGCCAGAAGCGGTGCAAAATACGGACTCTGCCGATCCTCGTCACAACTTTGATACAGATCCAGATAATCACTCATTTTCTTGGCAGTCAAAAGAAAATCCGTCCCATTTTCCTGCACGGATAGAAAGGGGGATTTTTCAGAATAATCATTACTGACAGCCGGATAGATCAGGATCTGCCTCTGGGGTACGAATTCTTTTCTGTCCCTTGCCATCTGGCAGATCGCTGCCGTCAGATTGCCTCCGGCACTGTCTCCGATAATTGTAATTCGCTCAGGGTCAACATTTAAAATCATGCGGTTCTGATAGACTGCCTTTACTACTGCATAGCAATCCATAAGCCCGATAGGAAAACGATGTTCCGGCGCAAGCCTGTATTCAATCGATACAACTACATGACCGGTACTTTTCGCCATACGGGCGCAAACACGGTTATAATTCTCAACGCTTTCCGTAACCCATCCGCCGCCATGAATGAAAATCAGAACCGGGCAGGTGTTGCCTTTTGTTCCTTCCCCGGTCAGAATATCTTCATCCGGCATATAGATTCTGACCGGCACCTGATAATCACCATTGTATATCTTATCATCGATTGTCTTATAGAAAATCTTAAGCGGATCAATTGCCTTAAGATTAGCCATATGTCTGGCTGAATCTATTTCGATTCCTCCATAAGACAACGCTTTAAGTGCCAGTCTGAGCGGTTTATTTATCGTCATTCTATTCTCCTTTGGTATTCAGCTGTCCTTTTACCAGAAGCAGATTAAAGCCCATTGGATTTAAGACAATTCCCTTTGCCTGCTCCACAACTACTTTATTCAGATTCTGGAAAGGCATTGCAATAGCCCTGAATTTCTTTTCTTTATTAAATTTATGGAATTCTCCGGGGTCTGTGAATACCGGCTGGTAAACATCGCCATTCTCGTATTTTACAAATGGTACCATAATATTTTTATTATCTCTGGTCAGTTC
This sequence comes from Robinsoniella sp. KNHs210, assembly GCF_000686105.1. NCBI lineage: Bacteria > Bacillati > Bacillota > Clostridia > Lachnospirales > Lachnospiraceae > Robinsoniella > Robinsoniella sp. KNHs210. The sequence goes on along the minus strand of NZ_JMLZ01000002.1, from coordinate 5,278,322 downwards.
TTTTGGCTCTTCTTCGCCTTCATTTAATTCCTTGAATTGAATCGGCACCAGATAGTTGCCTCTTCTTATATTAACCAGCATTTCTTCTTCTAATTCCCGTAATCCCTGTTTTTCTTCTTTTTCAACAGGTCTTCTCAGTTCCTGCATGAAATAAAGAGCTGTCAGCTGCAGTTCCGGATTCAATACCGGTATTTTTTCTTTTGGAGCATTGGTATAGTCCGGTTTCTTACATAATTCTTCCAATTGGATTTCAAGAGAATTCACTCCACGGTCAATTACAACTGCATTTGCTCCCATTGGGAATAAATTTATGTAAAAACCAAGGAACTGGTCCTTATTGAATTTAATAATCTGTACCGGTTTCTTTTCCTCATTTAATTTTGCTGCTTCCCGTTGAGCAAACTGCTCTCTGGAGAATATAAAAATCTGGTCATTAAATGTATCTTCATCGCAATGAATATAAGGCATGTTGGTTCCCTTGGAAAATAAAACAAACATCTCTTCTAATACTTTCAGTTTTTCCAAAACTACATTATAGAGAAACTTGGATTTTGTCTCAAAAAACTTAAATGCATTTTCATCTTCTTTATTCTGTTCCATTAAAGATCTGCCGGTCTGGCATAAAATGATAATCTCCTGCATATCCAGCTCTTTATATTTTTCAACCTGAAAGTCATTGCTGACTAATAATTTCTTAAGTTCCTGTTGTCTTTCCTCAGTCATAGTTTTTCCCCTTGCATTTTATTTTATGTGAACATATGCATTTATTATACACTACCATTATAAAAAAGTCAGCACTTATTTGGGGGTTTTGTGGTGGAAAATGGGAATAAAGATATCTTCTATCGAAATTATAAATATAAGTTTGACGGAGATCCTTGCATATTATGACAGAAATTCTATTCATTTTCACTACTTTATAATTCCCTGCATATTTAATAGTACATTGATAATATTTGTTTTTTTATTGATGTAACAAAAAATGTATTAAAGGAGTGATAGATATGTATAACGATAATCAGCTGTATGGCATTGATTTACTGCAGGATGCGGGACCCACCGGGCCAACCGGGCCTACAGGGCCGACTGGTCCCACCGGCGCAGATGGAAGTGTAGGTCCTACCGGCGCTACCGGAGCTACCGGTGCGAATGGCTCAACCGGACCCACTGGTGCCAGAGGTGCTACAGGAGCAAACGGCGCTACCGGCAGTACCGGGCCAACCGGCAGCACGGGTGCCACAGGCGCGAATGGTTCTACCGGACCCACTGGAGTTACCGGACCTACCGGCGCGAATGGGATCACTGGTCCTACCGGCGCAAGCGGCGCTACCGGACCCAACGGAGCTACCGGTGCCACCGGTGCGATGGGCAACACAGGGGCTACCGGCGCGAATGGTTCCACCGGACCTACCGGGGTTACCGGAGCTACCGGTGCGAATGGGATCACTGGTCCCACTGGTGCAAGTGGCGCTACCGGACCAAATGGAGCCACCGGAAGCACAGGACCGCGTGGTAATACAGGTGTTACCGGCGCAAACGGTACTACCGGACCCACAGGTGCTGCTGGCGCTACTGGTGCAAACGGAATCACGGGTCCCACCGGAGCTGTGGGTTCTACCGGTGCTGCCGGAAACACCGGGGCTACCGGGGCAATCGGAGCTACCGGGCCTACAGGCGCTAACGGCGCTGCCGGAATAACGGGTGCCACAGGGGCTACCGGCGCCAACGGAATTACCGGACCCACAGGTTCTAACGGTGCCACGGGAGCTACCGGCGCTGCCGGTAGTACCGGACCTATTGGGGCTACCGGGCCAACCGGGGCAGACGGAATTACCGGACCAACAGGCGCTACCGGTTCAACGGGGTCTACTGGGGCAGATGGGGCTGCCGGTCCTACCGGACCAAACGGCGCTACCGGCGCTACCGGATCCGATGGTCCTGTCGGGCCTACCGGCTTAACAGGCGCTACCGGCGCAAATGGTGCTACCGGCGCCACCGGACCCGATGGGGCTACCGGACCGACCGGAGCAGACGGTCTTGAGGGTCCTACCGGTACTGCATGATTCGTACAACTGCATTCAAGCTATTGTTCCCTTAAAACATATTCTAACAATCCCTCACAGCCTTCGTAAATATCTTCATAAGTCCGGTCAAAATTACCGGTATACCAGGGATCCGCAATGTCTCCGGGATTGTTAGTAAAGTCCAGGAGCTTAAATACCTTATTATCCCTGTCTTCTCCCATAATCCGAATCATATTCCGGATATTAGCCTGCTCCATTCCGATGATATAATCATATTTCTGATAATCATTCCCGGTCAGGCGTATAGCTCTTTTCCCATCTGCAGAAATATTGTACTGCTTTAATTTCTTCCTTGTTCCGGGGTGAACCGGATTTCCAATTTCTTCGCTGCTGGTTGCAGCTGAGTCAATGATGAATAAATCACTGAGACCTCTTTTTTTTACCATATCTTTGAAAACAAATTCTGCCATGGGGGATCTGCAGATGTTGCCAAGGCAGACGAATAGGATTTTTATCATACTCCAAAACTCCTTATCAAAATTATTTTTGCCGAATTCTCCATTCGTTCATAAAGTAAATATTGACAATGAAATACTATCTTATTGATCTACTATATCTCATCATATTTCAAATTTTTCCCTCTAATCTTTTCCACCGGATACTTCTCGCCATTCTTCTGAATCTTATTCTCTAAAATAACCCCCAGATCTATATGGTTCATCTGGGCAAACCGCAGAATAAAAAACAAAGTATCCGCCAATTCCTCTTCTATATGCTCTCTCTTTGACTGATCTGTGAAGAATTGACTCATTTCTTTCTCTGATTTAAACCGAAAAATATCAAGCAGTTCATTTGCTTCTGTAGAAATTCCGATGGCTAGGTCTTTGGGATTATGAAACTGGTCCCAATCCCGTTCTTCACAAAAATTTTTAACTTTTTCCATTAATTCTTTTACTGTATTTTCATTCATATTCTATCCTCACTAAATAGCGGCTGCAGCTTCTTTCAGCGCTTTTCTCAGTTCAGCGTCACAGGCGTAAATATAAAGTCCATTTACACCACGTGTCATCAGCACTCTTACCTCATGTTGTATTAATATCTCACCAAACTTTTCTTTTGTTCCGTCTGATAAGGTACGATTTTGAATAGCTTTTGCATTATGACTTTCCACCGGATCAAATATAATTTTTCCATTGCGGTATTTTACAGACGGTCCTAATATTACACCTGCATAATTTAAGTCAAACCCCTGAATGGTAAAAGTAGATCCCACCTCGTTTACCGTCTGCGGCTGTTCCGCCCAGGACAATGATTTGATTTTCTTCTTTTGTTTCCGGTCCAGTTCTTTTTCCAACTCATAATTCCAGGGCTTATGCCAGTTTCCAATGCTAACCTCCCAATATTTCCTTAACCTGTCTTTTGCCCAGTCTTTTGCCCGGTTTTTAGCGCTGTATTCCCAGTCATACGTAGCAATCATTCTGGAGAGTGCACAGTCTTTTGTAGATATCTTCCTCTTTATCTCCAATTCAAGTTCCACCGGCTGGTCAAAAATTTTAATCTCATAGCCGGTTTTGTCAGCTGGAATCTTATTCAGTTTCCGGGATTTCGTAAAAGCATCAATCCAATTTACGGTTGCTTTATCCGCTGATATTCTTAACTGATTCTTTAACTCCATATAATTATGGTTTTGTTTCGCCAGCGTTTTAAAATGATCCAGTACCTGAGCTTCCCAAAGCTGCTCTGTTGTCAGTATCTGGTTTTCATCAAACATGACCACCGTCACTTTAGCTCTGTCAATAATATCCTGCAATTGATTTTTTCCCCGATAGGATTGTTTGCCCTGGGTTAATAATAAATGTGCTTCATCTATAAATGCCACATCCACCGGATCTTCCGTTGTATGGTGATTAATAAATGTTGTGGGTTTGCATACAAATTTATCCGTTATGCCAAGTTTCTTTGCAATCTGCTCATATACCGTTATCTGCTCAGTATGGTTTACCATCATATAGCATTGTAATTGATCCATGCCCAGATCCCCTGCTTTTGTAATCAAGTCATAAAAGGTACTGCTGTTTAACACGGTCTTTCCGGTTCCCGCTTCCCCTTCAATAAATATCAGTTGTTTTGTCTGATTCCCCTGCATTGCACGAATCACCTTTTGGATAATTAATTCTTTTGCCTGCAATTGCTCCGGTGTCATTTTATGCAACGGAGATGCCTTAAATATAGCTGAATCTTTAATTTCTGTTTCTGTTGGAAACAGATTCGGATCCTCTTTTCTTAATTTACTCCATATATTATGGAAGATAACATCCAGTTCCTCAACTGTATAGTACTTATTTTGGGGATTTTCATTTTGATTATGTACTTTTTTAACATGCTCTATGCTCATCATATAATGCATCAACCGGTTTTCAATATCAAGGGTCAGAGATTTATTAAAATGCTCATGACCAATCAAAAACAGCCTTGCTCTGTTCTTATGCAGCTGGTATTGCCATTTCTTTTTATCGTTTGCTTCCTTATAATGCTGTTTTGTTCTCTGAATTACATTATTTGATTCCCCTATATAGACTTCATAATCATTTGATTCCTGCCAGTTATGGATATAAACAGTTGGATAATTCAATATGAGATCCTGCACCTTTTCCGATTCGGCAGTCTGCAGTCTCTCTTCAAATTCTTTTAATGAAGCATCATTATCCTCAATTTGAAATATAATTGGTTTAAGATTTTCAATTTTTGTCATAATCGTACCTCCATATACTGCCGAAACAGAACATTTATCCATATATTACCACATAATCATTGAAAATTCATTTCTTTTCTCACCTTTTCGGAAACATCAATTCCACAAAATAAAATCTCCCCATAAAACTTCCCATTCGTTTCTATTCACTCATTCACAAAGATTTTATGCTCAAATACAACATACGCACCACCGGATTTCAGGTTACCGATTTTAATAGTTCCACCGAGTAGCTCCACTAACTGTCTGGCGATATACAATCCCAGACCGGAATGTCCGTCTTTGGTTTGCCGGGCTTTATCGCCTCTGTAAAATTTTTCAAATACTTTTTGTGTATCTTCCATACTGAATCCTGTACCTGTATCACTGATTTCATATGAGATACATTGATTTACAGCATTTACCGTTATTGTTATTCTCCCTCCCGTTGGGGTATACTGCAGACTGTTCGATAAAATATTGTCCAGTATTCTCTCCAGTTTGCCGGGATCTGTTAAAAACGGGTCCGGTATATCTCCTTTGATATTTAATTGGATGGAGATATCCTTTCTCTCCGCCTGGACTTCATAATCATGTACTTTCTGCTCCATAAATTCAGGCAGATTTACCGGAATCAGATGGAGCTGGACAGATGATCTTTCAAGATCCGAGGTATATTGCATTTGCTGTACCAGTGAGACACTTTTTTCTATATTTTCTTCGATAACGTTAAGGTATTGCAGCTGTTCCTCATTCACTTTTGTATCATCAATCAACGCTTCTGCGTATGCCTTTATCACAGACAGCGGCGATTTCAGGTCATGTGCCAATGACTCCACCATTTCTACCCGTTCCTGTTCCATCCTCCACTGGGCTGACAGGGATTTTTTCAGTTCATCTTTCATTTCCATAAAAGCAGTGCAAAGTTCACCCAGCTCGTTATCGGAATGATAATCGATTTCAAAATCCAGATTTTTATTTTTTATCTGACGGGAGCCTTCTTTTAAAAGCTGCAGGGGACTGGTTATATTTTTCGTCAGTCTCCTGGAAAACAGAATAATACATGCTATGAAATAGAACACTGGTGAGAAAGCCACAAGGATAATTGCATAGTTTAGCCATTCATTCCCTTTATTTACAGCAGATAAGCTTAATTGATAGGCGAGGGAAACTGCTCCTTGTATTTTTCCGTCATCGCCAATAACGGGTACTATACGAACATAATTTCCGGAGATGAGCAGCGTCATATTCAGGTTGTCATAGAGCTCTTCTTTCGTTTCAAAAAGCCGGTCAGGATATGTGCCATACAAAATATCGCCTTCCCCATTTACTACCTGATAAGTAAGTCCGGTTCCCTGAATGATATTTTTCAGACCCTCTTCGCTGGATAAAGACAGAATATCTGCTTTTTTATCCCGAACATAGTCTATTATTCTGGGAATTTGCTGTTCATAATAATCCTGTGGATTGATCTCATTGTTATTAACAGCCTGACGAAACAGCATTATTGCACCTGCATAGGTAAGCAATGATGCAATTAAACTGGTAACTACAATTAAAACCAGTGTGATACGGAATTGTGCTGCAAGTGACCGTTTTTTCATAGCGATTTCCCCTTCTACATTTTATTCCACTTATACCCAATTCCCCAAACCGTAGCGATATAAGGAATAGTAGGCGTGACAGCTGCAAACTTGGTGCGGATATTTTTAATCCTTTCAACTACCGTTGTATCATCTCCACACGAATCATATCCCCATACGTTTTCATAGATCTGTTCTCTTGAAAATACCTGCCCCGCATGGAGGGCAAGCAGTTCTACAATCTCATATTCTCTTTTTGTAAGGGAAATTTCCTCATTGCCAATGTGAACTGTCCGTCCCCGTAAATCCAGGGAGAGGCTGCCAAAATACAGTTTCGGACGCTTCTGCTCTGTATTGATATATTGAGACCGTTTTTCACGCCGTAAATTAGCTTCAATTCGCGCCATTAACTCCCTTAATCCAAAGGGCTTTGTGATATAATCATCCCCGCCAAGAGTCAGCCCCTTGATTTTATCAGTTTCCGATTGTTTGGCACTTAAAAATATAATCGGGCATAACACATCGTTTCGTATGGCATGGCAGACTTCAAAACCGTCCGCTTCCGGCATCATAATGTCCAGTATAATAAGATCCGGCTGTCTCTTTGCCAGTTCAATACCTCTCCTGCCGTCATCTGCAATCAGTACTTCATGCCCTTTTGACTTTAGTTTTTTCTCTAATAAAGCAGTCAATTCTCTTTCATCATCAATAATTAATATTTTACTCAATTTTACATCGCCTCCCATTCCAAAACGTTTAGGACAGGCTTTTAAAAGCCTGCCCATATAGTATCCGCCAATTTTCCCTATTGGTCAAGTTTATGAAAAAGTTGGTAATCACTACTTACCGTATTTGGCAGTTATTCCCTTAATTCTCTGCCTTCCCATCTATTAAACCAGATAATTCCGCCAGCCAGAAAAATAAAAAGCCCGAATGCGGTCAGGATAAGTTCTAATATTAATATTCCGCTCCCGGAAATATTTGCAGTTGAAGACCCGGTCTGAAAACAAACTGCCGGCAGCATTGCCATTTTTACCGGCCAGGACCAGGGAATGATCATCCAGATTTTCCCTCCAAGACCGGTTGCCCCGATCAAAGCAGCCATCAGGATTCCACCCATGCTGATTCCGATAGATGCCCCCATTCCCCACAGCAGGCTTACCCACAAATGTATGGACAGTACAGGAAGTGCACCAACTACAGCAAGAAGTGCCGCAGATATAAATAAAAAAATATTACCTCCATCAGATATAACCACCTTCATTCCGATACAGAGAATAAGTATCGCAATAAATGTGCAGCACGTCAGGCAGAAAATTAACATCAGAAACTTCCCCATATACAACTTCATTCTGGAAATATGATTGTTCAAAAAACCGGTAAAACTTCCTGCCAGTTCTTCCTCTTGTATCATAAATCCTGACAGAACACCCGCCCCTACCGGAATAATCATTGCCGTCCACACAACAAAAAAACCTTCATAAACAAACTCAGATGTAACGCCACTGCGGATTGACAGATAGGCAACTATGCAAAGGGCAACGATTACAGGCATACAAAAAGTAATCCATCGAATCGCTGTTCGTTTTGTTTTCAACCATTCTGATAATAATAATCTGATCAATGTATTTCCCTCCTTCTAAACCAAACGCCTGAAATTGCAGTTATGATAATTAACAGAATTACGGACACAGCAATTCCAACAGGGATTACAGAGCTGTTCAGCAGCGGATTACCGGATTTCAATTCAGTACCGTTGGGATGAACCCCAATAATCGGACACATTAACCTCGTTGCCCAGGACCAGGGTACCAGAAACCAGTAAGACTGCGGTGCTGCCATTACCCCTGCTATCATCCCTGCAAACGCAACTCCCATGCTGAAAAGGATTCCCTTCCAGGCAGCCGCCCATAGCTGTATGGGAATCAGCACAAGAGATACCAGCCAGCATACCAGACAACCGGTTATCATCTGGTATATGGGTATCTCACCTTTTGAGGAGAACAGTCCGGAAATTATAATGGAAAAAAACAGAACCAGTGCTGATAACAGGCTGTGAATTGCCATGGCTGCCACCTTATGTACCCAGACAGCCTTCGGCGAGATATCATGTACCAGAAGTGCGCGGTAATCTCCGGCTTTCTTTTCCTGAGCGGCTGCCATGCCGGCAAACAGTCCCATACCAAGGGGCAGGAATATCAATGGCCACCAGTTAAATACTAAAACCATGATACCTCTCCATGAGTTGGAAAGGGTCGGGACCAGCATTCTGATCACTAAGGAATAAAGTGCAAAAAACAAAGGAATCCATACAATCAGTTTTCTCATGAATGTTCTTTTGTATTTTAACATTTCCGATTTTAAACCATTCATCCTGCTTTTCCCCCTTTGATAATTACATCCGTAAAAAACGCTTCCAGATCTTCATTGGGATTAGGCACACCCTGAAATAAAAGCCTTCCTCCGCTGATAATCCCGATTTCATCAACAACCTGGGCAACTTCCGATAAGATATGACTGGATAGAATTACCGTAATTCCCTTTTCCGGCAAAGAAGAAATAAATTCACGTAATTCCTGAATGCCAAAAGGGTCAAGCCCATTGGTAGGTTCATCCAGAATGAGTAATTCCGGATTATTAAGCAGGGCTGTGGCGATTCCGAGCCGCTGTTTCATTCCCATTGAAAACTGTGATGCTTTCTTTTTTTTGGTATCTTTAAGATCAACCGTTTTCAGTACTTCGGGAATTCTTTCATTTGGGATTCCCAGAAGCCTTGTATGCACCAGTAAATTTTCCTCTGCTGTAAGATTTCCATATAGAGCGGGTGACTCTATCAAAGAACCTATTTTTGCAAGAGATTCCCGTTTCCAGGGTTTTCCCTTAAAGATAATCTGCCCTTCCGTAGGTCTGAGAAGCCCAACAATCATTTTAAGGGTTGTGGATTTCCCTGCACCGTTGGGACCAAGAAGCCCATAGATACTATTTTGCTCAATTTGCAGCGAAATTTGGTTGGCTGCCATTTGCTCTCCAAATCTTTTTGATAAATTTTTTGTTTCCAATATCATTTTTCCCATATCTAACCATCCTTTCCTGTAATAGTTCCAAGTCATGTTCCTGTCTATTACAGAAATGATCTTAGCATATAAAAATAACGTTTCTATAACGCGTATCAATTTTAATTTCCACGGACAACGTAATGGTAAGGTCCGCTAAATTGCTGCAAAGTAAAAAGCACATCCGCTCAGACGTGCTTTCTAAAAAATGTTTCTTATTCTTCATTCATTTTCATTTTGCTTTAAGCAATTCCCTTATCCACAGGTGCCATGAGTACTTTTCCCGTGCCACGGTAAACATTCACAAGTCCTTCACCTGATGCAGCTGAACCGATCAGTGTTTTTCCGGAACGCTCAACTGTAAAATCCAGGCTGCCGCTCCATGCTATCGCCATGTTCCCGTCAATTTTCAGTACATCATTATTTAAAGTAATCTCAATCAGTTCCTCTCGGGGAGACGGAGATTCCAGGCATAACACACCGGCACCATTCACACTGAGGTTAAAAAGCCCTTCATTGCCGGCTACCGCTGAAGAAAGATTTGACCGCATTACTGCCTTATGTTTTAAATTAGAGTCGCAGGCAAGGAATAAACCGTCATCCAATACAATAGAACCATTCCAATCCTGCACATCGATCAGCAAAATATGTTTGTAAGTCGGCTCCAGCACTAAGGTGCCGTCTCCGGTATATTCCGGCTTAATTGCTGATTCACCGGTAACTTTTCCACGTACGGCTTTACTGAACAAATCACCCACGCCTTTAATTCCGGTTGTAGCATTTACATTACCAACCATCCACTGCATTGCTCCTGCCTGAAGTGTAATATTGGCTTTGGTCATATCACAGATTACCTGTCTCTTGCGAATATTCATTGCATTGCAGAAATATGCTCTCTGTGCGTCTGAAGGCATTACGCTTAAATCACGTTCATACTCTATTACGGTAAAAGGTCCCATAGATTCCAGTGTGTTAATATCATCATTTTCTGTTAAATTCGAAATACGGTACATATTAAATCCTCCTGATCTTCTTTTTACTGAATTATCTTGTTATTGATTATAACAAATTTCGACCTGAAATACAATTAATTTATTGTGCACATTGATGAAACTTAAAAGAAAAAAATCGCTATATCTCAGCTTATATGCTTATCCCATCCATTTTATGTATCGGTATTCTAATTTAGAAGTTCATAGTCTATCTTTACCTGCTCCTGCTCTTCCAGAAGCGCAATCAATAGTTGAAAGACGCTCTCTGCTTCCGGCAGTTTTATTTTCTGCCTACCTGCAGCTGACCGTTCTTCGTCTGAACGGTCTGCTCCTTGCATTTCTGCTCCATTTACTTCCTCTTCCAGTTTTCTATATTCCGGTTTTTCCATATTCCTGCAGCCTTTCTGTACCTCATCCATATAAACTATGCTTCACCCTTTATCCTGCTACATCACATCAGGGCTCATAATCCACCGCCATTTCTCATAAATTGCTAAACATAAGGAGGGATACAAAATGTTGCCAGAAATATTAGAATACTCATCCCAGCCTGTCACACGCTGCGCACTTTATATCCGGGTATCTTCATCCGAACAGGCAATGCACGGAAAATCCCTGGAAGCCCAAAGAATGTATCTGGAAGAACATGCCGTTAAAAATTCTTATAAAATTGCAGGTATATATGCGGATGAGGGGAAAACAGCCAGGAAGGAATTAAAAAAAAGAAAAGCGATCCATGCCCTGCTGGAATCGGTAAAAAGAGACGAGATCGATGTAATATTATTCTGGAAAATGGACAGATGGTTCCGAAACGTATCCGACTTTTATAAAGTACAGGAGGTTTTAGACCAACACCACGTGAAATGGTTTGCAGTTGCCGAACCAAACATGAACCTGGATACCCGGGATGGACGTTTAAATCTGAATATTATGTTATCTATCGGTCAAAATGAGGTGGATACCACATCCGAAAGAATAAAATTTGTAAATGAAGCTTCCATCTCCCAGGGCAGATTAATATTTGGAAAATGCTCCATGCCCTATGGATATACATCACAAAACATAAATGGAATTAAGAAAATGGTAATTGATAAAGAAAAAGAGGCAATTGTCCATGAATGGGCACGATTTTTTCTGATGTCGCAAAGCAAACGCTCCACGGCTGAACACATCCGCACAAATTTTGATGAAAACTTTACCTATGATATCATGAACAGTATGTTGAAAAGTGAATTCTATATTGGTAAATACAGAGATAACACCACATACTGTGAACCCTACTTTTCATCCCAAACATGGGATATGATTCAGAAAGCAGCAAACCGGAATGTAAGAAAGCCAACCGGAGAAAGAGTATACCTTTTTACTGGATTGATTAAATGCCCCTATTGCGGAAGATCATTGTCTGCATCCTATTCTACTAGAGTTCTGTATAAAAAAACTGGTGCCAGAAAAACATATATTTACTACCGCTGCTCCTATGGAACAAATAATAAACTGCACAAGATTAACCCGCTGAATGAAATTAAAATAGAAAATTATTTACTGAAATACTTACTTAAGAAATATGCCGGATACAAAACCAGATGTATTAGAATTAATGAAGTAAAAAAATCAAAACCAATTGGTAATCCGGATAAAATAAAAAAGGAAATAGAACGATTAAATTTTCTCTTTCAAAAAAGCCGAATCAGTCTGGAAAAATATGAAAATGAATATAGCGATCTGACCCGGCAACTGCATGAAACAGAGTCCCTCTCCACTATAACGCAACAAAAAAAGGAACTGTCCGAATTAGAAACTGTTATAAACTGCGGTTTTCATGAAATCTATAGAAGGCTGGGCAGGCAGGGAAAGCAGCGTTTCTGGCATCATATTATTAAAAAAATTAATGTGAACCAAAAAAATGAAATCGTATCTGTTGAATTCAATTATTTTTGATTGTGTTGTACAAATCCGGGAGTACCTACCGGGCCTACTGGTAATACGGGCGCAGACGGAGCTACAGGGCCCACAGGAGCTGCCGGGGCCACCGGCGCTGATGGCGCTGTGGGCGCTACCGGACCGACCGGAAATACAGGACCTGCAGGCGAAACTGGCGCCACAGGACCTACCGGAGCCACAGGCGCTGGCGGAGCCACCGGAGTTACCGGCGCTACCGGAAGTACCGGGGCCACTGGAATTACCGGCGATACAGGCGCTACCGGCGCAGTCGGACCTACCGGCGCTACCGGGGCTGATGGGGTTACCGGTGTTACGGGCACTACCGGGGCTACCGGCGCTGACGGAGCGGACGGACCGACCGGCGCTACCGGGGCTACCGGCGCTAATGGAATCACCGGGGCTACCGGACCTATTGGTGCCACCGGACCGACCGGGGCTGATGGCACCGCCGGTGCTACGGGAGCAACAGGTGCTACCGGCGCTAATGGAATCACTGGGCCTACCGGCGCTGCAGGCCAGGCAGGAGCTACGGGAAGTACCGGGGCTACCGGGGCAGTAGGTCCCACCGGGCCAACCGGGGCAGATGGTCCTGCAGGCGCTACCGGGGCTACCGGCGCTACCGGAGCAAACGGGGCCACCGGACCGACGGGCGCCGTTGGTGCCACAGGGCCTACCGGAACCGCAGGAACAAATGGAAATACCGGAGCTACCGGCGCTGCAGGCGCAACTGGTGCTACGGGTGCTACCGGACCTTCTCCTACCCAGACAAATGCAAGATATACGGTAACCTCTTCATCTTTAACAAATAATGCAGCGATTGCTTTTGGTGTTGTTTTCAATAACGGCACCAACATCACCGCACCTACAACTACTACGTTTCAGTTAGCAGCAGGTCATGTTTATTCCGTATCCTATATTGTGAATGCCACCGTAACTTTAGCTGGATTTATCGGAGTAACACCACAGGTAAACGGTGCTGCACAGACCGACTTTGTGACAAACAGCACCTCCACACTATCTGCGACAAACCCTGGCGTATCGGGAACTTTCCTTATTAATGCCACTGCAGCTACAACACTGAGCTTTTTATTTAATTCCTCTCTGACAGCTACCGCTCCACATGGTGCAGTATCGATCGTAGAGTTATCATAATCGCTTTTTAAGCAGAAAGGGAGCTGAATCACAGATGGGTAACCATCTATGACTCAGCCCCTTATTTTTCCTGCATCAGATCATCACGCGGAAGGGTCCCAGAACTACTCCCAGCACCTTCCAGATCACATTCTTAATAAAAGGAACCTCCGCCACTTTTACATGTGCGGGTGTCTCATAAGTATCTTCATCTATGACTTTTCTGGCATCCTGCTGCAGTTTGTCCATATAACCCTCTAATTGTTTGTTCAGCTCTTTGCTGTCTACAACCAGCATCAATTCCGTATCCACATAAGTGCTTCGAAGATCCAGATTATAAGATCCTACAATCGAAATATCATCATCAATTAAGATGGATTTCCCATGATAAGACTCACCCCCGTCATATTCATAGATCTGCACTCCGGTATCAATGATCTTTCCTTTATTTTTCAGATAATCCGATGAAGCAACAATATTATCACCGTTTTCCACCGAATTGATCAGCATGGTGAAATCAACGCCGGTTTCACTGATTTCTTTCATACCCTGGTACATATCGTTACTTAAGACAGCGTATGGGGTATGTAATACCACCCGCTCTTTTGCATGTGCCATCAATTGCTGCATTTCATACCATGCAGTGGGTTCTTTTCCATAGATATCTTTGGGGTTGGAAACCAGTGTTGCCTTATTAGTGGGAACCGTCACCTTATCAAAATAATCATCTTTAACAAATAACTCCGGTTTTTCTTTTTTTATTTCCCGGTAATGCTGTTTTAAGGACTCCACCTCGGCCTTTACACCGTCTTTTTCCTGAAGCCTGCTGTCGGAATGGAAGACTCTGCAGTACTTGTAATCCCACATTTCATTAAAATAGGACTCCAGTTCAAACAGGGAACTTTCCTTAGTCCGGTCCGTCCCTGCCGCTGTATTATAAATAAAAACTTCCCGATCCAGGCTCTTGTCATCTTCGATATAGTTTCCAAGGAAATAGTCAAATGTATTTCTGCCGCCTAAAAGGTAATACTGATCGTCAACAATCAAATATTTATCATGCATTCTTCCATGAAATGTCCAGGGCTTTACCGGGTTTGGCATATTATAAATGCGCACCTCAATGTTGGGATGACTGGAAACCGCATAAAAAAGCTCTTTTCCCTCCATTCGGATTAAGCCGCTGATTCCATCTACCAGAATCTGAACTTTCACCCCACGGTCTGCCGCATTTAAGATCATCGCCAGTATGTCTCTTGTGCTGTATCCCGGACGCATATCAAAGGTGGATAAAATAATCCGCTCCTTTGCCTGCTCAATCATCCTGATCCGCTCATCCAGAGCATCCATACTGTCTTCCACAATATATGCCCGGTCTACAGACAGGGTATCGGAATAATATTTATCTGCACTGGATCCCGCCTTATAGTCTGCACTGACCTTTTTTATTTCCAGAAAAGGTGCCAGCATTCCGATTACGAGATATAAAATAATGGCTATGATAGTAATGATAAGCCAGTGTCTTCTTAAATATGCCTTCATACTATGCTCCTTCTTCCTTTACACATGCTCTATCTCCACTTTAGTTCCGCTGATACCGCTTTGTGCCGGACTGACAATCAGCCGTACCGGAACCCTTGCCTTTACTGATTCCACATGAGAGATGATTCCTACTTTCAGATGTTCATTGTGAATCCGCTCCAGGGATGTCATAACTACATCCAGAAGATTCTCGTCCAGGGAACCAAATCCTTCATCCAGGAAAAACAGTTCCAGCGGCGCTGTTCCCTTAAGCTGGATTTCTTCGGACAGGGATAAGGCAAGTGCCAAAGAAGTCACAAATGTCTCTCCGCCGGAAAGGGTTGCCGGAGCTCTTAACACCCCGCCGTTTTTATTGTCCCGAATCACAAATTCTCCTTCCAGATTCGTTTCCAGCTCATAATTACCGTTTGTAATCTCTGACAGCCGTCTGGATGCACTTCTGGAAATATACTTCAGGCGCTCTGCCGCCATATATTCTACAAACCGTTTTCCCCGGCTGACCCCTTTTAAATCCTCCAGAATACTGATCTGATGCTCCACGGCATCCAGTTCTTCCCTGAGCTTCTTCTTTTTCTCCAGATTGCCCTTAATACTTTTCACCTGCTGTTTCCATTCACCCAGCTGCTCCTTTTGTTTGTTCAGCGCAGCTTCAAGCCCCTGGCACTTCACATTTAATTCTTTTATTTCTGCTTCCGATACAGCTCTTCCACCCAGCTTTTCACCGGTTTCCTTTATCTTCAAAGAACACTCTCTTAATTCATTATAATGATTATCAATAGACTTTTCAAACTCCTGATATTGCTTTTTGTCTAAAACAGCATTTTTCACTTCTTCCATATCTGCAAAGTTCAGACGGGCCATCTCTTGCTTTAAGCTCTCCTCCGATTTCACACGGGCATTCTTATTACCTTCAAGCTGCCCAAGCAATTGATCTGACTGCTGCTTTATCGACTGGCTTTCCTCCGTTGCCTGTTGAAATTCCAGTCTGTATCTCTCGTATTTCTCCAGCAGTGAAGAAAGTTCTTTTTCCAGTAATGTTACACAGGCTTCCGGATTCATTTCATTTCCGATTTTTTCTGCAACCTGCCTTTTCTTCTCCCGAATACTGCTCTCAAGAGGTATCAGCTCCAGCTGTATTTTATTTGCAGCTTCTTTACCTGTACTGATATTTGCCTGGATATTCTTCTGTAAATCCCGGTTATCACTCAGTGACTGCCTTACCCTTTGCAGCTGTTCTTCTCTTTCTTCCCTGTCTTTGTCAAGGCTCTGAATCCTTTTCTTTTCCTCTTTAAAATCCAGTATCCCCGTTTGTGACTGCAAATCCAGTAATAAGGCATTCTGATTTTCCCAGTCAGTCCCGGCTATTTTAATCTCTGCCTGCAGTTCCTCCTGCTGGCGGGACAGAAGATTTATAATACCTGCCTGGCTGTCCTTTTTCCGCTCCAGCATTTGGATTTCAGCATTGCATGTTTCCAGCATTTCCTCCAGATTTTCTACCTGGTTTTCTTCACCCGGCTGAAAGCCATCTGTCTGTTCAGTGTCTTTTCCCCACTCATGATGTCTCCCACCGCATACAGGACAGGGCTCTCCTTCCTTCAGTTCTTTGCGAAGGAGTGCTATCTGCCTGTCTCTGATACCTTGCTTTAATTTTGTTAACTGTTCCGTAATCTGCTGTCTTTCCCTGAATTTTCCCTCTAATTTTTCGGAGAATTCATTTGCAGTAACTTCTTCTTTCTGAAGTTTTTTGATGCCGGCTGTCCGCTTATTTTCCTGGCTGTTCAGATCCTTTTTAGAATTATTTACGGATTCACTCTGATGAATACCATATTCAATCTGATCCCGGTAATCTGCCGTTACTTTTAACTCCAGAAGGCTCGTTTCCAGTTTATGAATATTCTGGCTTTCTGTTATTTCCTCCTGAATCAGATGTTCCTGTTTCTTTTCAAGATCTTTCAACTGTTCCTGCTGCATAGACAACTTCTTTTGAAGCTCCTGCTGCTGCTGCTGCATGCCCGGAAGTTCTTTCCACTGCTCCCATGCCTCTTTGGCACTCTGCAGCTTTAAGCGGATGCCGCTTTCCTGCTCTTCCCTCTGCCTTGCAATATTCTGAAATGATAATTCTTTCTCCTTTTTCCTTGCATTCGTCTCTTCCAGCCGGAGCTCCCACTCCCGGATCTGATCCTGCAGCATTCTTTCCTGTCTTGCCAGTTCCTCATAAGAAACCAGCATGGGCGCTATACCCCTGGCTCGGTCTGCAGCTTTCAGTTTTTCTTCCCGCAGGGCTATTTTTTCTGACTGTTTTGTCAGTTCACCAAGCCTTTGTTCATGCACCTCCCGCTCTTTCATTAAAAAACGGACTGTCAGAAATTCCTGGTACGTTTCCCCCGTAATCCGAAACTCCTGTTCTGTCTTAGCCAGAAGCTGCTTTCCCTCTTCCAGCTGCCTGCTGCGCTGCTCCAGCAGTTCTTCACTGGCAAGAACATAGGCCTCCATCTGACCCTGGATATTCGACCGTTTTGCCCTCTCCTCATTTAAGGCACTGTTCAGCTTTTCCTCCAACCCTTTACCGTATTCTTCCAGACGGAACAGGCGCTCCAGAATTTCTCTTCTGTCCTTCCCGCTGACTTTTAGGAATTCACTGAATTTCCCCTGTGGAAGTACAACTGTCCGCATAAAATCATCAGCAGTCAGTCCGATAATATCCGCACAGGCACGATCCACTCCTTTCACGGTATCCTCTAATATTAATTCTTCCTCTGTAACATCCACCAGTTTACATTTCCCGGCTTTCGTTCCCTGGGTAGTCAGCTTAAATTCCCGTTCTACCCGGTAGCGCTTTGCCCTGACACCGGTAACCTGGAATTCATAGCTGACAGAAGCGCTCTGGCAGTTCTTGTTAATAAATTCATTTGTTCCCCGGGACATGGCTTTTATTCCGTACAATGCCATAATCATCCCGTCCAGTATGGTAGATTTTCCGCTTCCCGTAGGACCGAAGATTCCAAAGAAGCCACGCTTGGCAAGCTCCGTAAAATCAATTGTCTGTTCTTCAACAAAGCTGTTCAGTCCCCGTATCTTAAGTCTGATCGGTCTCATGTTCCACATCCTTTCCCAATAACCCCAGCAATACCTCCATGGTTTCCTCCGGAGCCGGAACACCCCGCTCATGGAGATAAAATTCCTGGAACAGCTCATGAAACGGCCTCTCCCGAAACCGGTATTCACCCTCTTCTCTTTGGGTCTCCGGAAAAATGGGATGTATCTCCAGGATATCTTCCTTTAACTGTTTCATCTGTTTGATCTCATCTTCCAGAATCGCCCGTCCCGTTTCAATCTCCAGATAAACCCAGCAGACTTTCTCTGCATTATCCTGGCACAGGGAAATCGCATCCGTTACACTTTTGCAGCGCCATACTTCAATGGGCTTATACTGTTTCAGAGGAATCGACGTGATCTTTGCTTCTCCATGGGCACTTACATCCACCAAAAGCACCTGCTTCTGATAGATCTCTTCCCCTCTGTGATATTGGAGGGGTGCCCCGCTGTAACGTGCAATGTGGTTTCCCGGCACTACCTGCGGTTTGTGAATATGTCCCAGCGCAATGTACTGGGCCTTTTCAGGGAAAATATCCCCGCCTACGATATAACTGCCGCCCAATTGAATGCTTCGCTCTGACCCGCCTTCCACACTGTTCATGACAAACAAATGAGATACGATAAGATTTACCGTATCTTCCCGAAAATGTCCTTCCAGAGAGGTGAAAAGCTGCTTCATCCGATCCCCATAGGTAAGCAGCCGCTGCTCATCCGTATCCATATCTCCATAGAGCACTTCATTTAATCTCTTTTCACTTGGAAACGGAATCGTCAGTATTACCGCCCTTTCCGCACCCAGATCGATCTCTACATATCCCTCATTGGATTCCGTCACCTGATGTTGTCCATACCGCCCCGGAGAAATCACCGTTTTTGGCGTACCCACCATAATAATACCATGATCCATAGCCAGAGGCGTCGCTGCTACAAGCCGCTGTGGATTATCATGGTTTCCTGCAATGACCACCGTTATCCTTTTACCCTGACCTGATATCCTTTTCAAGGTATCGTAAAAAAGCTTCTCAGCACGGGCGGACGGGTTGGCGGAATCATAGATATCACCCGCAATCAACACAAGATCCGGGTTATTTTCTTCTACTATTTTCACAAAGTCTTCCAGGAACAGTTCCTGTTCATCCAGCCGGCTTCTGCCCTCCAGATTTTTACCCAGATGCCAGTCGGCGGTGTGTAATATACGCATCCAATGCCCTCCTTTTTCCTGTGTAGTTATTATACTTCCCAAACCGGCAAATGTCAAAAAAACTGGATGCAGCAATTACGTTCATCAGAACACCATTAACACCCTTGCACCCCCAAGTCCCCTGGAATTACCCAGTTCAATCCGGCCCCCGTGTGCCTCGGTAACACTTTTTGCAATAAACAGTCCCATCCCATAATGAAGTTTTGAATTTCTGCTCTTATCACCCTGGTAAAATTGTTCAAAAGCCCGTTTGATCTCCTCCTCTGTAAATCCTCTGCCTGAATCCTCAATGCAGACTGCCAGATGATTGTCTTCTTCAAATCCACTGATCTTTATTTTTCCCCCATCCGGTGTGTATTCCACTGCATTGGCAAATGCATTCATGACTGCCCTGCAAAAAGCAGACTCATCCAAAGCCATTTGCTCCGGCAGATTCCTCAGGTCCACTTCTATCCCTATGGATTTCTCCAAAACCAGTATTTTTGCCTGAGATACCACTTCTTCCATCAAAACCTGCGGATTGGTCTCTTTTCGAAAAATTTCAAACTCCCTGCGGGCACTGTTAATATCCAGCAGCATACGGATATAACCCTGCATCTCTGCTGCACTATGCAGTATATTACCACTATACATCTGCTGTTCCTCATCCAGGTCTGTCTCGGATAAAAGCTCTGCATTTCCCCGCAAAACAGTGAGCGGTGTTTTTAAGTCATGGCTTAATGCCGCCACCTGATCTCTTCTGCTCTCTTCCAGTTTCCACTGCTGTTCCAAAGAATCTTTCAGATTTTTCCGCAGTTTTGCAAAAGAATCCAGAACATTGCTGATTTCTTTAATATCAGAACTCTCCATCTCAAAATTAAGTTCTTCCATCCTTATTTGTTCCGTGGTCCGCTCCAGTACGGCAATCTCACGGGACAATAATTTTCCAAACCGCCTGGAGAGCCAGATAATGATCCCCAAAGTCAACAGTATAAATATAATTGCAAGACACACCAGCGGGTTTGGAAGATATTTTTGAAGCACCGGATTGGTAAAGCTCATGGCTATCTTATATAAGATAACGCAGGTTCCTCCCGTGACAGGTACCGTTTTAATAAAATAATCCCGAATGGTATTCGCTCCCTTTACAGCGTTGTCATAAGCCTCATCCTTTAAGTCTTCCTCTATACTTCCCTTTCTGAAAATGCCATCTTCATCATATATGCCATAGAGGCATCCCCTGGGAATAAAAGCGGATACATCTGTACTCTCTGCAATCTGATCCCTGTACGCCTCTATCTGGCGTTCATAATAGTTTGCCGGAAGCACACTTGTGCTGTATGCCAATGCCTGCAGAATCAGTATCACCACTCCTGCCGCCGCCAGTATTCCAAACCCGAGAAAGACCACATATCTTGTAAATATATTTGTTATTGTCGTCTTCTTTTTTAATCTCTCCATTTATATCCCATACCCCATACCGTTTCAATCGGACAGCAGCCATATTTAGACAGCTTGCCTCTGATATTCTTAATATGCTCCACAATTACCGCAATGTCACTCTCTTTATCGTAACCGAAGACCGCTTCGTATATCCGCTCTTTGGAAAAAACCTGTCCGTGGTTCAACGCAAGGTATTCACAAATCTCATATTCACTTTTCGTGAAAAGAATCTGGTTTTCCTGAAACCAGACTTCTTTTGCCTTCAGCTGGAATGTCAGCCCCGACAGATGAAAGGCATTTTTCTTCTGCCTGTGATCCCTTCTAATATGTGCTTCCACCCTAGCCCTCAGTTCTCCAATGCCAAAAGGTTTCGTAATGTAATCATCGCCTCCGATGCTAAGCCCGGTCATGAGGTCGGACTCCATGGTCTTAGCCGTCAGAAACAAGATTGGACAGTCCACTTTGTCCCGTATTTCCCGGCACAGGGTAAAACCATCTGTTCCCGGCATCATTACATCCAGTAATATCAAATCAAAATTATATTTTTTTATTTTCAATACTTCATCCGCACGGTCATATGCCGTGACATGGTGACCGGATTTTTCCAGCGCACTTTTAATAATCATAAGGATTCCTTTTTCGTCATCCACTGCTAAAATTTCTGCCATACCTGCTCCTCTAAGATGTACTCTTTCTGCCTTCAAAACGGGAAATAAACACCAGTGATATCAGAAATACAACCATAGTGGCAATGAACATCCCTGCCGGTTTTCCAGCGTCCAGAAACATTTCCATCTGCCCCTGTGGGTAGTATAACAAAAAATAATCACACAGTCTAGCCCCCCAGGAACAAGGTAAAAAGCCCCATATTCCATCACCAAGCCCGGTAAGCATCAGCGCTGTCACAAGGCATTCTACCACTGCAAGCCCCATAAGTGAGCCTTTCCCAAAACGTATCCCCACCATAAGATGAATCGTATACATAATTACCTGACAGCAAATTATGATTACCGCCGCCCATGCAAATAGAGAAAAATCAACCTGACCTGTTCCCGGCAGAGAACGAAATCCCAGCCAGAAGGTTCCAATTGTAAAAACAGCTACTGCCATACCGGATAAAAACAGCATAATAAATTTACTGATCCAGACTTTCCATCTTGGATACTGTTGTGACAGCATTTCTTTAAATCCCCCTGCCATTGCCTCCTGCTCTGCCGCCATAGCGGTTACTACTGCTCCAATCAGTGGAAACGCAATTGCCACTACTTCTAAATATGCCTGTACTTTACCTGCCGGCTCCCAGGGAGAAATCACAAAATATACCAGAAAGAGAACATTCCCAAGCAATGGTACCAGAATATGCACCGGAAAAAATGCCGTATGTCTCATCTTCATAAAATCTGCCTTTAACAAATACCATAAGCTTCTCATTAATTCTGCGCCTCCCTGTTTTTATACCATCTGCCTGTAAGATAAGTAATTACGGCAAACAGCAGTAAAGATAATATAATTCCCGGCAAAAAAACACCCTTTGAAAGGAGTTCCGGTGTAAAGGTATAACTTCCCGGTTCAGCCATAAGTCCGTTGGGCAGAATTCCAATAGCAGGTATCATCAGCCTTGCCGTATAAGTATAAGGTACTGCCATCCACCAATTACTTAAGGAAACCGTTGCACTAAATACAATATATGCCGCCAGATTTATAATAAAGGTTGGGAATATACCAATCTTATACCCCAGAAACATACACAGTGGAATCTGCCACAGAGAAGTTATGATCATCAGTGCCGTTCCAGCCAGCATAGATAAATTGGAAACAAGGGGGTATCCGGTATCTTTAAATAATATTCCCTCCACAAATGAAACAATTAGAATCAGCAGGCAGGAAATGGCAAACCGTTCTGCCATAACAGCCGTCTTCGCATACCATATATGTTTCATTTTAACCGGCATAACCAATACTGCCTGGTCTTTTAATTTCTTGTCAATTCCGGCACTTAGCGTACAGGCAATCGTCAGCATACCGGGCATAATCATTCCATACCACCAGTTAAAATTATCAATCTGTGCATAATTAGAGGCGAGGAACAGGGAAATAAAGGAAGTGACTAGCGGTGCCGCAAAAAACAATACTTTCAAAAACGTATGTCTTATTTTTATTCTTTCTGAAATGATACAATTGTACATTAGATTTCCCCCTCTCTGCGGTATGTTCCCGCCACTTCCATAAATAAAGCTTCCAGGTCATCTTCTTTATTGAATTTACCCTGGTATCCCAGAATTCCACCTGAAATAATTCCCACATAATCTGCCATCTGATTCACTTCGCTGAGTATATGACTGGAAATGATAACGGTAATTCCCTTTCCCGGGAACGAGCAGATCAGTTCCCTTAATTCCTGGATTCCAAAAGGATCCAGTCCGTTAGTAGGTTCATCCAGTATTAGTAGCTTCGGATGATTTAAGAGTGCAATGGCAATCCCCAGACGCTGCTTCATCCCCATAGAAAACTGTCCTGCCTTTTTCTTACCCGTACCCGTTAATTCTACCGTCTGCAATACTTCCTCAATTCTTTTTTCCGGAATCTGAAGAGCGGTTGTCCTGACCAGCAGATTTTCTCTTGCCGTCAGATTTTCATATAGAGGTGCCGATTCAATAAGCGCCCCAATCCTGGCAAGATCCTTCCTCTGCCACTGATGTCCTTCAAAAAAGATCTCTCCTGAAGTAGGCCGCAGCATACCGGTCAGCATTTTTAATATGGTAGACTTTCCTGCCCCATTGGCGCCCAACAGCCCATATACGGAATTTTCCGGTATCTTTAAACATACATTGCTAACCGCTTTCTGTTCCCCGAAATTTTTACATAAATTACTTGTTCCTAAAATAACATTCATTTTCTCACCTATTATTCATTACAGGCAATCCTGCAATACTGTTTCCTCTCTTTTAATTGATACCAGTATCATACAGCCCAATTATAAGAAATCTATAAGGAAAGAAAAAAAGCCATGATTACTCATGACTTTTACCCCTTTGTCTGACATTAAAATAAATTGTAAATGTTGTTCCATTTCCCAGATGGGATTCTGCTTCTATCCAACCGCCATGTCCATCAATAATTGTCTTTGCGATATGAAGTCCCAGTCCCTTTCCTTTTGGTTCCCCGGAAGCTCTCTTCGAATAATTTGCTTCGAAAATATGTGGCAGATCCTCCGGTGCAACACCTTTTCCAGTGTCACTGATTGTAATCCGTATTTCTTTTTTTATATCCATCCGGATATGAATCTTACCTTCAAAGGGGGTGAAATCAAACGCATTATAAATAATATTTCCAAACGCCCTGGCCAATAAATTCTCATCCAGTTCCATATAGATCTTCTGTTCCGGAAGGCTGATATTAAAATAAATGCCATATGCCTGTGCATCCGGAAGATGATTTTCATAGAGTTGCTGTAAAAAATCGTTGAGAAGCTGCCTTTTTTTCTTAAATATAATTCTGTCGTCCACAGAAAGCTCCTGCAGATTTGCAACTCTGCTTTGTACCTCTTCCGACTTTTGTTCAATGGCTGTCAGATAGGCTCTCGTCTCGTCGTCAATTCGTACATTACTGATTTTCATAAATTCGATAAAAGTCTGAATGGAAGATACCGGTGCCTTCAGGTCGTGAGCAACCTCAGAGAGCAGTTTCTTTCTTTCATGAAGAAGCCCGGTCAATTCCCGGGTACGCACATTGACCTCCTGCTCCAGATGCCTGGTCAGCCTCTCGTTCTCTTCCTGAATCTCACGGATATAAAACTGCAGCATAACCGAAAACACAATGATCAGGCAGAAACCCGCGTATTCCTTCGGCCAGGCTCCCCGGACCGGTTCGAACAGATTACTGGTAAATACATCCCAGAGGATTCCGATTCCATATATCACATTGCCGGCAAGCATCAGGTAGAATCCCCGTTTTCCCAAGAGAATCCCTTTAAATGCCATCAACAGCATATAGCAGCTGATAAAAATCTGATATCCGTCTATTACACTGCCGTAAATTCCATTCAGACTGGGCGCTTTTGTTAATATTAATAATGGAACAAAAAAGGAAAAAAGACACATTCCGATACATAAGGGCAGCATACCCTTCTTAAAATAAAGTTTTTTGTCCTCCCCTGCAACCAAAGCACTTATCGCTGCTGCACAGGCGATCATGATATACTCACTGCTGTCTTCCAGCGCATACAGGAAATTCACATTCAAAACCCCGATCCAGCGTACAAAAGGATAACTTACATGTATCCCATAAGCCAGACATAATACACCATAGAGGACATATATTTTCTTGTTTCCATTTCTCCAGACTACCAGAGAAAACAGTGCCATAGTTAATGCTGCAATACACAGAATTCCATAAACAATCAGGCGTGCAAACACAATCCCCGTTACGGTTCCTGTAGTTCCAAGAATCACCGGATAAAACATGCCGCTGTAATAATGTTCGTAATTGGTGATTTCCAACACCAGCTCCGTTTCTTTTCCGGCTTCAAAACTCACCACCTGATTTTGAACAACACCACGGTAAGTATCCTTATCCAAGTCACCAAGCTCAGCCACAGATTTTCCGTTGATATAGATCCTGGAAGCGCTGAAAAGCTCCGGCACCTCCATGCTTAAAATCACCGGTTCCCCCAGGTTCACAATCTTCAGACGGTAGGAAGCACTCCCAAATGCACTTTCATTTTTCTGACGCATGGAATAGTCGGAATATTGTCCGATAAATATATACCGGGGTTTTACCCTTTCCCCGGAACCACTATAAAAAAGCGTTTCATTATAAAATTCCCAATCATCAATCGGGCACAGATAACTTCCATTCGCAAAAGTATCCCCATCAATGGTCAGTACTCCTTTTACCGGCTGTGCAGAAAAATGGGAATATTTATTATCCAGCTTATCCAAAATGCCAAACACCGCCAATATAAGGATTCCAATGGCACAAACCATTAACAACCCGGAAATGATCTTTTTATAATTATGAATTGAACTTATATCCTCTTCCCCAAATCGTTTCAATGTAATTGTGTCCCTCCCTCAGACTGTTCATTTTCTTGCGTGCCTGTGCAAGATGAACCTGGACGGTATGTGCGTCGCCAAGGTTTGGCTGGTTCCAGACATTATCATAGATCTCTGCGGCTGAAAACACCTTGTCCGGATGCCTTGCCAAAAAATAGATGATATTAAATTCCGCGGCAGTAAAAGTGATTTTTTTATCCCCGCATAAAACCGTTCTTGTAGAAACATAGATTTCAATGGGCGGAAAATGTAAAATGCGATCCGCGGCCTCCTGTGTACCATAGGGCTTCAGCCTGGCATAAATGCGAAGCTCTAACTCCTTAAGACTGTATGGCTTTGTAAGGTAATCATCCCCTCCAGCCAAAAATCCATTAATCCGATTCTCTTCCTCCAGATGATTGGATACAAATATAATCGGTATGTCTCTCTTCTCTTTCATCTTACTGCAGACTTCAAATCCATTCCCATCCGGAAGGGATATATCCAGAACAACACAGTCTGCTTCTGACTTCTCCATCATACTGTATGCCTGTTCCACATTTTCTGCCTCGCAGACCTGGAATCCTGCCTGTTCAAAATAAATTTTATTTACAGTGCGCAGCGCACGGTCATCTTCAACGATTAGAATTCGATACATATATTTATCTATTCTCCTTTTTAACACCCAGAGCAAGATAGAGCGTGGTGTTTTACAATTGCTCAATTTCGATGTACATTACGATATGCTCTGGATTATTTCTATTAATCTTATATACGAATCATTTCCTTTTCTATCTCACTAATTTAATGTTTTGTAACTTTATGGTTAATTACCATACCGCTCCCCGCCAAAAGGAAAAAAACTGCTGCTACTATTTTTTTATTGGACTTTCCCGCTTCATTCACCGGCTTGGGCTCGGTAAAGGCCGCAGCTCCACCTGCTTTCCGGTGGGATTTTCCGTCTGTTTGCTCCAAAGTAGAATCCTCATTATTGCTCTTTATAAATTCCGCAGCATTCTCTTTCGCTTCTGAGGATAGTTCCGTGGATGACTCACCCTGAAAGCCTGTATCTTCACTTTTTTCCTCCAATGTTTCTCCATCTTCCGGGGTGCTTACTGCTCCCTGCGTAAGATCCGTTTCTATGCTGCCGGTTCCCTTCTGCCTGCCACTAAATGGCTGCGCAGCCGGATCAGCAGTAACTCCCTGAACCGTTTTGCCGCTATTTCCATTCAAATCTTCCTGATCTGCTTTGCTTTCGCTCCCGTTCCCTACTTCCTGATCCGCCTTGCCTTGGCTCCCGTTCCATACTTCCTGATCTGCCTTGCCTTGGCTCCCGTTCCATACTTCCTGATCTGCCTTGCCTTGGCTCTCATTTTTATCTTCTTGCCCTCTATCTCCAGACCCGTTATTTCCTTTATCCGGTTTCTGCTTGTTCCCTGATCCGGAAGAAAGACTGCCGCCCCCCGAAGGGGTATTGGGGCGTCGGTCCGGCTCTTTCGTTCCCCCGCCGCCCCGGTCGCCTCCGCTGCCTCCGTCTGCCAGTTCTGTTTCCTTAGGATCTGTTTCCGTCTCCGTACCAGAACCGCTTCCATTCGAGGTATTATTACCGGTAGTTTCATCGGTATCCGGTGGGTTTACACTTTCTGACGGCTGGTACTTGCTGCATATACCCGTAGCATACTCCGCCTTCCAGATATCTGTATATCCCTCATAGACAAAATCCATAATTTTAAGCCGCACATAATAGACCTGATCCAGAGGCACATACAACATGCATGATCCCACATCATAATAATCATTCTTCATGGAATCCGTAACGTTACGGGAGGTCCAGTTTACCAGGTCATTGGAATACTCAAGCCAAAGCTGTCCTGCACCCCATGGTTTATCATAACTAATAATCAGATTCTTCTGATTCCATTTCACTTTCAGACGTCTGGCATTTGCAGCTGTAGTCATGCGGATCGCAAGCTGGGGCTTTACCTCTTCCCAGTTCTCAATGCCTGCCTTCTGGTCATCCGTTAATACAAAGTCACCTTCCAGAATAAAATCCCGCCCCCCTGCCAGGCCTTTTTGAAAACTTTCCTCGGACCACACAACCGGTAAGCTTGCATGCAAAGCAGGCTGCGCAGAATCCTGTCCATCCATTTCATTTTTCTCATAGAGCAAAACCTCTATTTCTCCAGGAATCTTTACCTGCTCCATAGCCGAATTATTTAAAGTAATAACCGGATCCATATATGGTGATAAAACCATTCTGTATTTCTTTACATTACCGGAAACAGTGTATTCTTCCGCGTTCACCATTTCATTTTGAATTCCGGGACACTTTGCAGCCTGAACCGGCAGTTCTCCTGATCCCAATACTATAACAGATATAAGAAAAAATAAAAGAAATCCTGTTCTTCTCATTTTATGTATTCACCCCTCTGACAGCTTTCCGATCTGTATTCCTTCAAACCCCTCTCTACTCCCGAAAAACTTCAGACATTCAATAAAAGAATTTATCCCCACATTGATAAACTTATCCTTATGGTAAACCAAATCAAAACTGCGTTTCCACCTGTTTGTATCTTCCCGGAACATGTACATCTCACCGGAACGCACTTCTTCTTCCACAAGTCTGTAAGCGATCACACTCAGACAATTATCCTTAATTATCGCATGCTTAATTGCCTCCGTTCCCACTACTTCCCAGGCAACATTTACACTAACCCCGTGTTTTTCCAGGTCTTTTTCAAAAAGCTCCCTTGTTCCGCTTCCTTTTTCACGCATCACAAACTTCTGACCTTCCAGCTGACAGAAATAGAGCCTTTTCATTCCAGCGAAAGGATGTTTTTTTGCACATACCAAAACCAGTTCATCTTCAATCATCGGTTTAATAAACAGATCCGGACTCTTAACCTGTCCTTCAACCACCGCTATATCCAGTTCCGCATCCATAAGCTTTTGTTCTATCACTTTTGTATTATTCACACAGGCGAAAATATCCACGTCCTCCTGCATCTGCTTAAACCGCTGAACCATGTCCGGTAAAAGGCAGGTGCCTACTGTCATAGAGGTTCCTACTCGCAGTATTTTCATCTGCTTTTTGCTCAGCATCTGCTCTTCCAGATATTCAAACTGACGAAGGACATCCCTTGCATGCCCCAAAAGCTTTTCTCCCAGATCCGTTATGTAAAGATGTTTTGACAACCGTTCAAACAACAGTCCCCCATAATGTTCCTCTAATTCCCGTATCGCCTGACTCACCGTAGGCTGGGACAGGAACATTTTTTCCGCTGCCAGACTCATTGTCCCGCAATCTGCTACCATCACAAAAATCCTCAGATGCCTGATTGTCATATCCATTCCTTCTTCCAAATTTATCTATAGGTTTTACCTATGTTTATAATAAGATAATATCATTTTTATTATTAATAAACAAGTGTTATAGTAATACATATAACAGGAAAAGAGGTTTTGTACATATGAAAGTATTAATCATTGGAGGCGTCGCTGCCGGCACCAAAGCTGCTGCTAAATTGAAACGTGAAAACCAGGGATATGAGGTACAGATTCTGACAAAAAGCGCTGAGATCTCCTATGCCGGATGCGGTCTTCCTTATTATGTGGGAAGCATCATTGAGGATAAGGAAGAACTAATCGTGAATACACCGGAG
This sequence comes from Robinsoniella sp. KNHs210, assembly GCF_000686105.1. Classification (NCBI taxonomy): domain Bacteria; kingdom Bacillati; phylum Bacillota; class Clostridia; order Lachnospirales; family Lachnospiraceae; genus Robinsoniella; species Robinsoniella sp. KNHs210. Next base: position 5,248,911 of record NZ_JMLZ01000002.1, on the reverse strand, counting down.
AGTTTTGCTAAACAGACCGGTGTCATGGTATCCACTGAAACCGAAGTAACCCATATCGACCGGTCCGAAAAAACAGTAACCGCTTTAAACCTGAAGACCAAAGAATCTACTGTTTATTCTTATGACAAATTAATTGTCGCTTCCGGGGCAAGTCCCGTTATACCTCCAATCGATGGTATTCATTTAAAAAATGTCTTCTATATGAGAACACCCGAAGATGCAATTTCTTTAAGGGAAACGCTGGAAACATACGGAATCAAACGTGCGGTTATTGCAGGGGCAGGTTTCATCGGCCTTGAGGTTGCAGAAAATCTGGCATCTAAAGGTGTGCGCGTTTCTGTCATTGATATGGCGGATCAGATTTTACCCGGATTCGATACCGAATTTGCCGCATATATCGAAAACCACCTGGCTGATCACGGCATAATGTCCTTTACCGGAACACGTTTAGAAGCCATTCTCGGAACAGACACAGTGGAAAAGGTTCAGACTTCCAGGCGTGCTATGAAAGCCGATGCCGTTATTCTCTCTATCGGTATCCGTGCAAACACAGAATTTCTGGCTGACACAGGTATCGAGCTAATGCCAAACAGAACCGTAAAAGTAAATGAGCACTTACAGACCAATGACCAGGATATTTACGCCATTGGTGACTGTGCCTGCGTCATAAATGCCATAACAAAAGAACCTGCCTGGTCACCAATGGGGTCTTCCGCAAATATTGAAGGCCGTATTGCAGCAAAAAATATAGGTGGGAAAAATATCTCCTACAATGGCGTTCTCGGTACAGGGGTCTGCAAACTACCGGAATTAAATGTAGGCAAAACCGGATTGAGTGAGGCTGCTGCCATTGCTGCCGGATTTGATGCCGTCAGTGTTATTTCCGTAGTCGACGACAAAGCTCACTACTATCCCGGAGCCTCTGCTTTTATCGTAAAAATGATTGCAGATAAAAAAACGCATAAACTGCTGGGATTACAGGCTGCCGGAAAAGGTGCAGTTGATAAAATGGTAGATATTGCAGCTGCCGCCATTTCCCTGCATGCAGCGTTAGAGGATGTTGAAAATATGGATCTTGCCTATGCGCCTCCTTTTTCCACAGCTATCCATCCATTCTCTTCGACTGTCAACATATTACTAAATAAACTGAGCGGAGAATTTGAAACTTTCACACCGGTTGAATACCAGGAAGGCAAAGCAGAAGGATATCGGCTCATTGATGCTTCCATAACCCCTCAGATTGACGGCGCACGCTATATAGACCTTTCATCCGTAGATGGTCCTGTACCGGAATTAAATACAGATGACAAGCTGTTGCTCGTCTGCAACAAAGGAAAACGCGCCTATATGCTTCAGAACCGCATGAAATACTATGGATATACCAATACCAGAGTCTTAGAAGGCGGAACAGCATTTAATGAAATAGAAGGATAAGCGATAACCGGATATCAGCAGCTATAAAGAAGTAACTCAGAACAAACAAATATAATTACATAACTCAGGAGGAAAGAAATGGCAACTTTAACAATCAGCCCAGAAGAAGAAAAAAGAGTAAAAGCATTAGGATTTTTAAGCAACAAAGGAACGGATAATTTTTCCGGCAGAATCATTACGATAAACGGTAAAATTTCAGCGCAGCAAATGCAGTGTATCTCGGAAGCCGCAAATCTATATGGAAACGGGGTAGTAACCCTGACCACCAGACTTACCATAGAAGTACAGGGCATTCCCTTTGATAAAATCGAAGACTTTCGTACCTATCTTTCCAAATCCGGCTTAGTAACCGGCGGCACCGGATCTAAAGTACGTCCGGTAGTAGCCTGTAAAGGAACCACCTGTCAATACGGCCTGTTAGATGCCTTTGCAATCTCCGAAGAAATTCATGAGCGCTTCTATGTGGGCTACAATACGGTAAAACTGCCGCACAAATTTAAAATTGCCGTTGGGGGATGTCCCAATAACTGTGTAAAACCGGATCTGAACGATATCGGTATCATCGGTCAGATGACTCCTGTCTTCGAAGAAGACTGCTGCAACGGATGTAAAAAATGTTCCGTAGAAACAGCCTGTCCGGTGGGTGCTGCCAAAGTAGTTGACGGCATCCTGGAAATTGATGAAGATGCCTGCAATAACTGTGGCCGCTGTATCGGAAAATGCCGCTTTGATGCCATTGAAGAAGGTGTACCAGGATTTAAAATCTATATCGGAGGCAGATGGGGAAAACGTATTGCTATAGGCAAAGCATTAAATAAAGTATTTACTTCCAAAGAAGAAGCACTGGATGTTATTGAAAAAGCAATCCTCCTTTTCCGTGAACAGGGAAAAACAGGTGAACGTTTCTCCACAACAATAGAACGTTTGGGCTTTGAAAATGCAGAATCACAGCTTTTGGCAAACGATCTGTTAGAACGTAAACAGGAAATTCTGGATGTCAAACTACATCTGGTAGGCGGCGCTACCTGCTAAATGGCATAATAATCTGAAATTGTAAAAAAGTACTTGCTTTTTTCGACAATTTGTGATAATCTTTTAACAAAGAAAAGGGAGTAGCTACCATCGTAATTATTAATCAGATGGTACATGAAGGCGTCAGAACGATAGCGATATCCGCGTCATGTAAGTAATTAGCAAGACTTTTATTCCAGCAGTCAGTCTGGGGTAAAAGTCTTTTTTTAATACCTTTTTCTTTTGTAACTTGAGTTTGTCTTAAAAATGATCATTTATAAGGCATACTCTTAGAGGGAACGGCACATAAATTTCTGCCATGGAAGTTATTTATCTGCCGGACAATTACGAGGAGGATTTGTATGTGGAACCCGAACATGAACAATAACATATTTAATGAATCAAAAAAGAATTTCCAGAAAAACGTTAAGAAAACAGCCAAAGGTGTAAAAAAAGTAGTTATTATCGTCGCAGCGGCTGTGGCAGCCGTCTTCATTGTATCCGGATCCTTTTATCAGATTCAGGAACAGGAGCAGGCTGTACTTACCACCCTTGGAAAACCCAAAGCTGTCACTGAGACTGGTCTTCATTTTAAAATTCCTGGAATTCAGCAGGTAAAAAAAGTAAATACCACAATTCAGGGTTTTCCGATCGGCTATACGATTGAAAATAACCAGACTGTAGATACCGAAGGCATTATGATAACTTCTGATTATAACTTTATTAATGTAGACTTTTTCGTGGAATACCGTATTGCAGAACCGGTCCAGTATTTATATGCTTCTCAGCGTCCGGAGGATATCTTAAAAAGTATCTCCCAAAGCTGTATCCGTACTGTGATCGGAAGCTATAAAGTAGATGATGTATTAACTACCGGGAAAAGCGAAATTCAGGCTAAGATCAAAGAAATGATCATAACCAAAATTGAAGAACAGAACCTCGGTCTCCAGCTGGTGAATATTACCATACAGGACTCCGCTCCCCCTACCCAGGAAGTGATGCAGGCGTTTAAAGCTGTGGAAACTGCAAAGCAGGGAAAAGAAACCGCAATCAATAATGCCAACAAATACCGGAATGAAAAAACACCGGAAGCTGATGCAAAAGTAGACCAGATTATCAAAGATGCACAAGCCCAGAAACAGACCAGAATTAACGAAGCAACTGCACAGACATCCAGATTCAAAGCCATGTATGAAGAATATCAGAAAAATCCTGTTGTAACAAAACAGCGTATGTTCTACGAAACAATGGAAAGTGTACTTCCGGGATTGAAAATAGTAATTGACAGCGGTAACGGCATCCAGAAGGTACTGCCTTTAGCACCATTTTCAGAAAACGATACATCAGCAGATAATGGGCAGAAACCGGAAAAAGACGATACCCAAGAGACCGATGCTCCAAAGGAAAACAAGACCAATAACGCCGAAAATCCAACTGCCGAAACTACAAACCCGGAAACGCCACAAACGGATGCACAATAAGGAGGACTAGAATTATGAAGAAAAAAGTTGTTATAGGTTGTTTTGCTGCGGTAGTTGTTGTGGTTACACTGGCTTCTTCCGTGGTGATTTCCAGACAAAATGAATATAAGCTGGTACGCCAGTTCGGTAAGGTCAGCCGTGTAATTGCTGACCCCGGAATCCATTTAAAGATTCCTTTTATCCAGACTGCAGATACTTTGCCAAAAGAAACTCTGCTCTCTGATTTAGTACCGTCTGATGTAATCACTAAAGATAAAAAAACTATGATCAGCGACAGTTATGTCTTATGGAAAATTGTAGATCCTTTAAAATTTGCACAAACCTTAAACTCTTCCCAGACTAATGCGGAAAACAGAATTAACACTGCCGTTTATAACGCAACGAAAAATGTAATCAGCAGTATGACCCAGGATGAGGTAATTACCAGCCGTGACGGTGTACTTTCTACAAACGTTATGAAAAATATCGGTAATAATATGGAACAGTATGGTATCGAACTTCTGGTTTTCGAAACGAAGCAGCTGGATCTGCCCAATGATAACAAGGAAGCTGTATTTGAACGTATGATCTCAGAGCGAAACAACATAGCCGCCACTTATACAGCAGAAGGAAAATCAGAAGCTAAGGTTATCAGAAACACAACCGATAAAGAAATTGCCATTAAGATATCCGAAGCAGAAAAGCAGGCAGAAATCCTCATAGCAGAAGGCGAAGCTGAATATATGAAGATTCTGTCAGCCGCTTATGCAGATGAAGGGAAAACAGATTTTTACTCATATGTAAGAAGCCTGGATGCTTTAAAAGCTTCCATGACCGGAGATAACAAAACCGTGATTCTCTCGGAAGATTCCCCTATCGCCAAAATTTTTCAGGGTTACGAATAAAAAACAGGGCCATTCACAGCATAAATGTGAATGGCCTTGTGCTATTTGCTTTCTAAACAATGCATGAATCAGAACCTGTGTCTCTGTTCACGTATGATTTTCAAATTGGATCTATTCGGTGATCTGATTGATTTTCTCTAACAATGCATCCAGTTCTTCTTCACTTACTTTACCCTGTGCAAAAGTAATTACTCCGCGGATTGGCATATACATCATCATCGCTTCATTCATGGCCGTCGTACTTTCACCCAGTGCATCATCTGCTGCATCCCCTAAAACTGCCACTTCTTTCAGAAGATATCCTGCAATCTCCATCGCTTTTTCATCCTTCATTAAATCACCAAAGGTCGTATTGCGATTATATGATCTGGTTTTTTTACTTGTGCTTTCCACATGAACAGATGCTGCAGCAACGATATCCCGGGATGATTTTCCAATCTGGATCTCATAGTCTGCATTTTCTACTTTCCAGTCTCCTGCTTCCATATCAAAGTAAGCAAATGCACGTTTTTCAAGTTCAAAGCTGACTGTCTTCGTTTCGCCCGGATTTAATTCAATTTTATCAAATCCTTTTAATTCCCGGACCGGACGGATGATACTGCCATTTAACGGAGCCACATACAACTGAACAACTTCTTTGCCTTTGATTGTTCCTGCATTTGTTACATCTACCGTAACTCTGAGGGTCTCGGTATCCTTCATATTCTCCTTATCCAGCACCAGATTACGGTATACAAAGCTGGTATAACTCAGTCCATGACCGAATGGGAAGAGAACATCCATCTTTTTCTTATCATAATAGCGGTATCCTACAAATACACCCTCTCTGTACTCTACCTTGTCGCCTTCTCCCAGATAGTACAGATAAGAAGGATTATCCTCTAAGCGAATGGGAAATGTTTCCGCAAGTCTTCCGCAGGGATTTGCTTTTCCGAACAGAATATCCACGGTTGCAGCGCCTACTGCCTGGCCGCCCAGGTAAGCTTCTAATACGGCTTTCACATCCTGAATCCATGGCATTTCTACCGGAGATCCATTATGAAGTACAACCACGGTATTTTTATTCACAGCTGCTACCTGACGGATCAGCTCATTCTGGCAGTCCGGAAGTCTCATGTGCTTGCGGTCAAATCCTTCGGATTCAAAGGAATCCGGCAAGCCGGCAAATACAACTGCTGTCTCTGCTTTTTTCGCTGCTTCTACCGCTTCCTTTATCAGCGCTTCATCTATCACATCTTTTTCTGTGATAAATCCCGGTGAATATGTTATATGCTCCATTCCTGCTACTGCATCCAGCGCGGATTCCACCTTAAATGAATTTATATGAGAACTTCCTCCACCCTGATATCTTGGTTTTTTGGCAAATGCACCGATAAATACGGTATTTTCCTTCTCATCCAATGGAAGAATCTGGTCATTTTTTAAAAGAACCATGCATTCTGCTGCTATTTCTTTTGAAAGCTTATGGTCTGCTTCTTTATCGAATACCGCGTTTTCGTTACGGTTCTCAACAAATTTATATACAATATTTAAAACTCTCTCCACCGCTTCATCCAGGCATTCTTCTGAAAGTGTACCTGCTTTTACTGCCTCTGCAATTTTTTTATCATTAATACCAAAGGAAGATGGCATTTCCAGTTCCAATCCAGCCTTCAGACTGTCAACTCTGTCATTTACAGCGCCCCAGTCACTGACTACGAAGCCGTCAAATCCCCATTCATCTCTCAGGATATCCGTGAGGTATTTTTTATTTTCGCATGCATATGTACCGTTAATCCGGTTATAAGAACACATCACAGTCCACGGCTTAGACTGCTTTACTGCTCCTTCAAATGCAGCCAGATAGATTTCCCTCGCAGTACGTTCATCCATCTCAGAGCTGGAAGACATTCTTCGGTGTTCCTGGTTATTAGCCAGAAAATGCTTGATGCTGGTTCCTACATTTTTGCTCTGGACTCCTTTGATATGGCTTGCTGCAATTTCAGATGCCAGATAAGGATCTTCTGAGTAGTATTCAAAATTTCTTCCGCACAGCGGGGAGCGTTTGATGTTCACTGCCGGTCCTAAAATTACTGCAACGTTTTCTGCCTGACACTCTTCTCCCAGGGCTTCTCCCAGCCTGGTTGTCATCTGGCGGTCAAAGGAAGCTGCCAATGCACAGCCAGCAGGAAAACAAACTGCCTTGATGCTGTCATTGATTCCAAGATGGTCTGCTTCCTGATCCTGTTTGCGCAGTCCGTGAGGTCCGTCGCTTACCATAATTGCCGGGATTCCCAGACGCTCTACCGTCTTTGTATGCCAAAAATCCTGACCGGAACATAACCCGGCTTTTTCTTCTACTGTCATCTGACCTATTAATTCTTTTACGTTCATAATCAATCCTCCTGATTAAAAATTAACTGCTGGATATTGCCTGTATGAACGTATTATATTACATTTTATAAGTCAAAAAAAGAGAGATTCTGGCTTCTTTATAGGTCAATCTTGACTTTTTTAAAAAAGACGTTCTCTTGATGACGAACACACTTAACCGTTATGCTTCCTGCAAAGCAGCCTTTGGGTCTGTATATTCTCTGCCAAGAGCATCTGCAACGCCTTTGAAGGTAACCTTGCCCTTATACGTGTTAAGACCAGCCATAAAATCAGCATCTTCCCTTAACGCATCCACACCTTTATCCGCCAGCTTTAAGACATAAGGAAGAGTACTGCTTGAAAGGGCAATGGTAGAGGTTCTGGAGACCGCGCCAGGCATATTTGCAACGGAATAATGTATTACGCCATGCTTTTCAAAACACGGATTGTCATGCGTTGTAATCTTGGTCGAAGTTTCCACGCAGCCGCCCTGATCAATTGCAACATCTACAATGACACTGCCTTTTTTCATTTCCTTAACCATATCCTCTGTTACCACTTTCGGCGCTTTTGCACCCGGTATTAATACCGCTCCGATTACCAGATCAGCATCTTTTACTGCTTCTTTTAAGTTATAAGGATTATTAAACTGGGTATGGATTCTGCCTCCGCTGATGTCATCAATATATGCCATTCTTTCAGCATTGATATCAAATACAGTGACATCTGCTCCCATGCCTGTGGCTACTTTCGCAGCATTTAACCCTACAACTCCGCCGCCTACAACAACTACCTTTCCAGGCATAACTCCGGGAACTCCACCGAGAAGGACTCCGCTTCCTCCATTATAATTCTGTAGCATATAAGCTCCAACCTGTACGGACATTCTTCCTGCAACCTCACTCATAGGAGCCAGCAGCGGAAGTCCTCCATTTTTGCCGCGGATGGTTTCATAAGCTATTCCTGTGGTTTTGGATTCCAGTAATGCATCTGCCAGAGAGGCATCATTTGCTATATGCAGATAGGTAAATACCAACTGGTCTTCTCTTAAATATTGATATTCTGACTCCACATATTCCTTTACCTTTACAATCATATTCGCTTTTGCAAATACATCTGCGGCATTTGCTGCAAGTTCGGCTCCCGCACTTATGTATTCCTCATCCATAAATCCGCTTCCTTCTCCTGCCTTTGTCTCCACGATCACCTGATGTCCCGCATTCACCAGCGTATATGCACCTGCTGGCGTAATTGAAACTCGATTTTCATTATTTTTAATCTCTTTTGGCACTCCAACTATCATAATAATTCCCATTGTATATCACAGGTTTGCCTGCAATACAGCCACTACCTTACAAAAGCTGAAAGATCTGCAGCGTGGCATCCTTTCTCTTAGATATTTTCTTTCAACTTTAAATAACTAGTTAACAGTATATCATAAAATCTTCTATTTTCCACATTATTTTCACATTATATCCATTCATAATTATAGTTTTTTCCACTTGTAACTGATATTTAAATGTAGTATAGTTTATCAAAATACACAACCGGAGGTACTTATGAAGGAATTATATCATGTTTCGGGTACGCTGAATGAAGGCTTTGTTGGACAGATTTCATATACGGTCTGCCTGGATAAAACTTACGATGAACTGGATATCGAATTTACCTTTGACAAACAACACTATACCGATATCACGGATGAATTAAAAGAGGAAATGAAATCTCTAGTGGAAAAGGAATATGGCATTACTGCTTCTTCTGAAGAAGAAATTATAAGGGTAATCAAAAATGATATGAAAACGGAAATACATACGCTTGCTACATTAAATGATACATTTATCGGATGCGTACACCGCCAGCTTACCACTCGCCATATGCACTTTACCCCGCTGACAGCGACAGAAGGCTGCATTGCCATGCCCTGCTTTGAAGGTGTTTTAAAAGTGACTCTGCTGGTGTTTAATGTAATACAAAACGATACACACTATGAATTATCCGTATTTGCAGGAGGGAGGAACAAAACATGTACAAACGTTTAGAACTGCACAATCATACCACGGAATCTGACAGCAGCATTACCTGTGAAGAACTGATTGACCTGATGGTAAAGGACAAAGCCGATGCTTTTGCAATTACCGATCATAATACCATTTCCGGACATGGCAAAATCCGCAGGCTGTTAGAAGATCGGGGATATCCCATCGATTGCATTTACGGAATGGAATATACCACCTATTATGGGCACATTCTCTGCCTGAACCTTCACGAATATGTCCCCTGGGAGAATATCAATCTTCATAAACCGGAATTGCTGTTTGAGGCTGCCAAAGAAAAAGGGGCTCTGACGGGGGTTGCACATCCCTTCTCCTATGGACACCCATTTGCCAGAGGATGCCGCTTTGACATGAAAATTACGGACTTTTCTTCTCTGGATTTTATTGAAATCTTTAATAATCCGGAACCGCTGCACGAAGTGAATGAACGGGGACTGCTGTGGTGGGAATCCCTGGTTCTGGACGGACACCGGTTAGCTATGACCTGTGGCATGGATCTCCATGGAAAATGGGACATGGGCGGACAGTTTGCCACCTTTATACCCGGCAGGAAAGATGGGAATACCTCCCAGGAACTTGCTGATGCCGTTCATTCCCAGAAGACCTGTATTTCTAAAGGACCTGTACTGCAAAGTAATATGGATGAGAATAGCAACTCCATAGCATTTTCAATCGTTCCTACAGACAAACCCGGATATTATCAATCCGCTACCGATTCTTATTATCTGACACTGAAAACGTCAGCGGAAACCATCCAAAAAGAAATTCAGCCGGACGAAACACTTTATGTTGACCTGGCAAAGCTCAAGGGAGAAAAAATCATCATTCCAAAATTATATCATCAGGATACTACTATAGAAAATCTGGTTTGTGTTGGCTCTGTTATTTATACTCAGCATAACATATAATATTACTGCCAACGGCGTACATCCTGCTGCAATCTCCGGGTCTCCCCATGCTTAGAAAAACAGTTTAATTTGAAGTGCGTATTTCTTGACCCCTCTTCTCTCCTATGCTATTCTTAATACAAACACGACGATTACTTCTATTAAAGAAAGGCATCATTTTTACCATGGATAATTATTACTATGAGCAAACCCGTTTGGTTTCAGAACTTCATGTGAATTTCGAGCGTATTCTGATTTCTAAAATGTACATTCCAGGTCACTGGCATGAAAGTATCGAGATACTTTATATGAAGGACGGATGTCTGGAAACGATCATTAAGAATCAGACTTTTATACTTAAAAAGGATGACTTTATCCTGGTAAATCCACGGGATTTACACAGCACCAGATGCCTTAGTTACTGTGACTATATCCTTCTCCAGATTCCATACCCTATGCTCAAAAACTATATTCCGGATATTGATACGATTCGATTTGAAATCAACGATCCCGCAGTAAATCCAATTATCCAGACGAAGCTGCGCCAAATCAAAGAAATTATACAGCAGATGCTGGTTCTGTTTGATGTGAAACCTCTGGGTTCCCATTTGAAATTCACCAGCCTGCTGTTTGAGATGCTTTATCTTCTCTACCATAATTTCCAGGTGCCGATTGATCCTGAAACAATGGAAAAAGACACCCGGAATCTGGAACGTTTGAAACCAATCCTGGATTATGTGAAAGAGCATTACAATGAAAAAATACTCTTAAACGAGATTTCTGCCTATGCCGGATTTACTCCGGAATATTTTTGCCGTTTCTTCAAAAAGCACATTGGCATCACCTTTGTGGAATACTTAAATCAATATCGATTCAACTGTATTTATCAGGACCTCGGCAGCACGGATACACCTCTGCTTACTCTCCTGGAAATGCATGGATTTACCAATTATAAACTTTTCCGTAAAATGTTTTATGATATCTACGGATGTACCCCGGGACAAATCCGAAAAGAACTTGTCACAAGAAAAGATACCGGCAATCAACATGCGATTTCTTTTTGGATGAATTCTATAAATGCATCCAAAGACATCTGACCGGTGCTCTGGCTGTCACGGCCACGCAGTGAAATTGTGCCTTCTTCTTCTTCCTTCCGGCCCAGTATCAGCATATAAGGCACTTTTTCCAACTGGGCCTCTCTGATTTTATATCCTACTTTTTCATCTCTTTGGTCCATCTCGCAACGAATACCTGCTATTTTTAACTGTTCTGTGATTTTCATGGCATATGCGTTGGACTTTTCCGATACCGGTAATATCTTGACCTGAACCGGTGCAAGCCATACCGGAAATTTTCCTGCATAATGCTCAATCAGGATTCCGATAAAACGCTCAATAGAGCCAAATACTACCCGGTGAATCATGATCGGCCGGTGCTTTTCTCTGTCTGCCCCGATATATTCTGCTCCAAATCGAAGGGGCAGCTGGAAATCAAGCTGTATTGTTCCGCACTGCCATGTCCTGCCAATGGAATCCCTTAAATGAAAATCGATCTTCGGTCCATAAAAAGCTCCATCCCCTTCATTTACATCGTAGGACATACCAAGTTCATTTAAAGCATTCTTAAGGCCGTTTGTAGCCAAATTCCAATCCTCATCACTTCCGATGCTGTTTTCCGGTTTTGTAGATAATTCCACATGATACGTAAATCCAAACTTCTGGTACACTTCATCAATTAATCGGACAACACCTTTTATTTCCTCCGTGATCTGTTCTTTTGTCATAAAAATATGGGCATCATCCTGCGTAAAACTGCGCACCCGCATCAATCCATGAAGGGAACCTGATTTTTCATGACGGTGTACTACGCCCAATTCCCCAATGCGCATGGGCAGCTCCCTGTATGAATGCGGCTCTGACTGGTAGACCAGCATCCCACCCGGACAGTTCATTGACTTGATGGCAAAATCTTCTCCATCAATAGAAGTCGTGTACATATTTTCTTTGTAATGATCCCAATGCCCGGATGTCTCCCAGAGTTTCCGGTTCAACATGACAGGAGTGGAAATTTCTACATAGCCTTCCCTTTGATGAATTCTTCTCCAATACTCAATTAACTGATTTTTAAGCACCATTCCCTTTGGCAGGAAGAACGGGAATCCAGGTCCTTCATCCATCATGGTAAACAGCCCCAGTTCTTTCCCGAGCTTTCTGTGGTCTCTTTTCTTTGCTTCCTCCATCTGCAGCAGATATGCTTTTAGCTGAGATGGTTTTTCAAAAGAAATACCATAGATTCTGGTAAGCATTTTGTTTTTCTCACAGCCTCTCCAATAAGCTCCTGCAAGTGCCGTCAGCTTCACTGCACCAACACATTTTGTATTCTTTAAATGAGGCCCTTTGCACAAATCACAAAACTCACCCTGCCGGTAAAAACGAAATTTCTCTTCTGCCGGCATGTCATTCATCAGTTCCAGTTTGTAAGGTTCCTCCTTTTCCTTCATAAAAGAAATCGCTTCTTCTCTGGATAATTCCAAGGATTCTATCTCATAACCTTCCTCTGCGATATTTCTCATTTCTTTTTCAATCTTATCCAGGTCTTCTCCTGTCAAAGGGATCTTACAGTCAAAATCATAATAAAATCCATTTTCAATTGCAGGACCGATTGCCAGTTTTGTCTCCGGAAACAACCGTTTCACTGCCTGTGCTAAAATATGTGCCGTTGTATGATAAAACACACTCTTATCAATTTTTTCTTTCATCTGCTCCATGCTCCTTTACCTTTTTATGATAGGGAATAAACTTCTGCTGAAAATCCTATAACAATTTGGCCAAATTGCAGTAACATAAGAAAAGCACCCTCAAACGTACAGCAGTATAACTGCCAACACGTTTAAGGGTGCATACTAATCAGAATGCACGGTTCCACCTTAATTTTTCTCTTTCAGATTCTAACAAATCCAAGCCTTTAACGCAGGCATACGGCAATGCTTATTCTCTCGACTTCGCACCGCTGCTCGGGAATGGTCTTCGCTGACATTTCACATGAGAAACTTCCACCAATCTGTTTCTCTCTCTGACTGCTTCCTGACAGTTACTGTTTCCTTCATAGCTTTTCTTATATTGAGGCTATTATAGCACTTTAAACGCAGCTGTCAAGGTAGATTTCATTATTTATAAATTTTTTTAGCGGAAAAGCCTCTTCCCCGTACTTCATTTACATGGCTGATCACCATAAATGCTTTGGGATCTTCCTCCATAACCAGTTGATTCAGCTTCACCAGTTCCCGGTTTGAAATAACAGTCAGAATTATCGGCTGTTCATTTTGCATATATCCAGTCTGCGCATGAATAAAGGTGGTTCCCCGATCCAGGCGCTTTAATATCTCCTGGTTGATCTCCTCATATTTTTCGCTTATAATTTTCACCTGGGTCTGAGCGGTTCCCATAAAAAGGATTTTATCCAGAACTACCGAATAGATCAGTACAAGGAGAATTCCATATACAATCTGTTCCGAATCCGAAAACAGCATCTGCAGTATCAGAATCGTAAAATCAAAAACATAGAGCATTGCCGAAACCGGCAGCCCGAATTTCTTATTCAATACCAGCGGCGGGATATCCATACCTCCGGTGGAAGCCCCTGCACGAATCACAATTCCGATTGCAAAACCGATCATAATTCCACCGCAGATGGTAGATAACATCCGGTCATTGGTGACCTGCCCTAATATGGGGATTTTCTGAAACACACCCAGAATAATCGGATAGTAAAAGGTACTGATCAGCGTCGTAAGCGCGAAACGCCTGCCCAGGATACAGGCTCCCACAATAAACATAACGGCATTAAAACAAAATACAAATGCTGATATCGGAATTTGAAAATAATGATGAAAAGATAATGCCAGCCCCGTGGTGCCTCCCGTAATCATTTGATTTGGAAGAATAAATATGGTGATTCCAAGTGCATAAATCGTATTCCCTAAAAATACATAGAGAACATTTTTCATTTTTGATAACTGCGATAACATAAGATCCCCTCTTTCTAAAATTCTTTTCTTCTCTTGTTTCTTGATTTTTGTTAATTCATTTTAACTAAATATCCTTTAAAGACTGACGTTTATATCTTAAAAGCAATAAACTACATTTATAAAGGATTCTGTTATATTACTACAGTAAAGCACAAAAAAAGCAGGTTACTAAGTAACCTGCTAAACCTGCTTATATTCCGAAAATAATATTTAGTTTTTTTCAAATCCTTTTGTAAGCTCAATGAAATACACATCCTTCTTTATCTTTGATAAGAATACCACAAATAGTTAAGGGAGTAAAGCTATAGTTTCTAAACCCGACTGATTTTATATCAGCTATTTCATAATCGTCCGGTAAACATCCATGAATCCCATAACGGTAACAATCACTACCAGAATCGGTGTAATAAATCGAATACAGATCAGCCATGCCTTTTTCAGTTTGAAAGAAATCCCGTCTGATTCCACATGCTGCAAAATGCGCTTTGGTCCCCATATCCATCCAACGAAGATACACATGAGAATTCCGCCTATCGGCATCAGAATATTATCCGTCAGCATACCCATAAAATCAAATACAGAATAATTCAATATGGTTACGTCACCCAGTACCCCGAATGATAAGGCACTTGGGATTCCTAACAGAAATACACCCAATGCCACGAAAAACACAGCCGTTCTCCTTTTGCACTTAAAGTGATCCAACACGGAAGATACCACACATTCCAGAAGTGCTATAGCGGAAGTTAATGCTGCAAAAAACATCAATCCAAAAAACAGCAACGCAAAAATCCAGCCGCCGGACATACTTTCAAATACTTTCGGAAGCGTTCCGAATGTAAGGCTCGGTCCCTGTGCCGGCTCCAGCCCAAATGCAAATACTGCCGGAAAGATTGCCAGCCCCGCTAAGATTGCAACAAAGGTGTCAAGACCTGCTACAATAAGGGCATTTTTCGGTATATTTTCTTTTCTGTTCAAATAACTGCCATAAGTGATCGTGATTCCCATACACAAACTCAGTGAGTAAAATACCTGTCCCAGCGCAGCCGGTACAGATTTCAGGTCAAATCCTCCGTTCAATTTAAAAACGAAATCCACACCTTGTTTAGCCCCCGGAAGTGTCAGGGAACGTATAACAATGATGACCAGCAAAATTAACAGTGCCGGCATCATAAACCGCGATGCTTTCTCTATCCCTTTTGTTCCTCTGTAACACACAAATCCTGTACATGCCATAAATACCAAATGCCAGATTACAGGTGATGCCGGCTCTGCGATATAAGCTGCGAAATCTGCCGGTGCATTCATGCTTGTAACATAACTTGCAATATATTTTAAGATCCAGCCACCGATAACACTGTAGTAAGATAATATAATAAACGCACATAAAATCCCCATAATACCAATGATTTTTGATTTGGGATTTAAATTCTCATATGCCTGAACCGGACCTTTTCCTGTCATTCTTCCAATACTCATCTCCGTAATCATAACCGGAAGCCCTAATACCGCTATAAAAATTAAATACGTAATTAAAAACTGAAATCCACCGTTCTTTCCCATCAAATACGGGAACTTCCACAGATTTCCTAGCCCAACCGCTGCTCCCGCAGTTGCCAGGATAAAACCCAGGCTAGATGCCCATTGTCCTTTTTTCTCCATTTTGCCCTCCAATTAAGATTGTCTTACCCTCTGCTTAAAAGAACAGAGTTAAAATCAGTTTAACAAAATTGTAGGTATATTTCAACAAAATTAATCATTTTTCCATATATATCTTCAAACTTTTTTAATTTTTCCCATAAACTTGTAACAGAAATATAACTTGCTTCTATTCTATGGCAGATGTAAAATAACAGTAACGAAAAAAGGAGGTGAAATCCATGTCAAAGAGAAAATACATATGGTTTGCCATTTGCAATATTATTTTTCTACTATCTACATTTCTCCATGAATGTATTCACGGTTTTAGCATGGCACGGCTTGGTCAGTCTGTAAGTACAGGTTTCAGACGAATTGGCAATGTGTATCTCTACCCCAGAGATTCCGGTTTCCGCATGAATCTGGATCTGGATATTAAGACACTTATGGATTTTAGTGTTCTGCTGACACTTACGCTGGCAGTCATATTCACCTTACTGTTTTGCAAAATCCGTTTTAAAAACCCTTTTACCAAAATGATCATTCTGGCACTGGCTCTTTGTAATTCCTGTCTGAGAATTATAGCATGGGGTGCTTCTCTTTTGCTTCCTGTCTTTGTCGGGCAGTCAGTAAGAATTGATGAATTGAATACCGGAACTGCGCTTGTCACAGCAACAGGTAATCCTTCCCTTCTCTACGTTCCTGCGATTCTTTCCGTTTTTATATCTCTCCTCTGTTTTATCAAGCTGCTTATGCGTCTGCGAAGAAGCCGTGATGAAGGCTATAAAAACTTTATCTTTTTGTTTTTTATGGCACTTATCAGTTCTTTTATCATTTCAAATATACTTGATAATTATATAAGAATTAACTGGATTGCCTGATTAGCACAGTATTCAATGCATAGAAAGGCAGGGAACAGATTATTTGCGCTGTTCCCTGCCTTTTCTTTAGCTGCTGTCTTTCTTAGTTAAAAAATCTGGCTCCTACATAACCAACAAGTCCGTTTGCTTCTACTTTATACCATCCGCCTACATCTTCTAAAAATGTAACTGCCTGTCCTGCCTGCAGTGTATCCAGGATGGCTCCGTCATAACTTGGTGCTTCACGTATGTAAGCTGCTGCATTCATGTAAATTGTCTGGGGTACGGGTGCATCTGTAGCTTCTGTCTGAGGTGGTGCATCTGTCTGCGGTGCCTGCGTCTGTGCTGTTGCCGCATCTGTTGCTTCCGTCTGTGCATTCGTCTGTGCATTAGCCTGAGCCCCGGCATTTGTGGATCCCCCACCGTTTACTGACTCCGATGATTTTGTAGATTCCCCGGGAGTTTCTGTTGATTTCTCTGTTGTTTTCTCCGTTGTTTTTTCTGTTGATTTATTGGTTTCTGATTTCTGTGTCTGCTTTTGTGTATCTGGCTGCTTTTCTGTTTCTTTCTTATTCTCAGTTCCATTTTCTGTGCCGGGCTTTGTTTCTTCTGTCTGTTTTTTGCTGCCATCGCCGTTTGTCATCATATTCCCAAGCAGCTTATAACCGAAAAATAAAATACAAATCACTGCAATTACTGCAATCGCCAATACGAAATACCTTAAATTATCTGATAACCATTCTTTGAATTTTTTCATTACATTACCTCCATAACGAAATAACAGAAAACTTACCAGAGCTTTCTATTATTTAAATTAGTTTATGCCTGCTGCCCTGCAAACTGAGAATGATACAACTGTTCGTAGAAACCTTTTTTCTCCAACAGAGAATTGTGCGTACCCTGCTCTACAATATTACCATCTTTTACGACAAGAATCAAATCTGCATTTTTAATTGTTGATAAACGATGTGCAATAACGAAACTGGTTCTTCCTACCATTACCTTTTTCATTGCGTCCTGCAGCATTTTTTCAATTCTGGTATCCACAGAAGAAGTTGCCTCATCCAGTATTAATATATCAGGATCTTTTAAAATTGCCCTGGCTATGGTCAGAAGCTGTTTCTCTCCCTGGGAAATGTTTCCGCCTTCCTCATCGATGACCATATTATAGCCCCCGGGCAGAGTTTTGATAAAATGATGGACATTTGCCGCCTTTGCTGCATCGATGACTTCATCTTTTCTGGCATCCAGTCTACCATATTTAATATTTTCAAAAATACTTCCGGAGAAGAGCCAGGTATCCTGCAATACCATGCCGAATATGGAACGCAGGCTGCTGCGCTTCATCTGACGGATATCTACACCATCGATTAAAATCCTGCCCTTGTTTACATCATAAAAGCGCATCAGCAGGTTAATCAGTGTTGTTTTTCCTGCACCGGTTGGACCTACGATGGCAACCATCTGTCCGGAATGTACCTCTACCGTAAAATCTTTGATAACAGGCTTTTTCCCATATCCGAAATATACATGGTCAAATACCACCTTGCCCTGAACATCCGGAAGCTCTACAGCCGGATCTGCTTCTTTAACCTCTTCTTCTTCACCAAGTATCTCAAATATACGGTCCATTGCTGCAAACGCAGCCTGAATCTGGGAAGAAAGCTGGGAAACCTGGGACAATGGGTCATTAATCTGCCAGATATAACGAATGAACGCCTGCAGATTACCTATTGAAATGCCTCCACTGATGGCAAAAACAGATCCCACTACTGCAACACTGCCGATTGTCAGATAAGTAATCAGGGATATCAGCGGTGACATGACAGAGGACATAAATTGTGCTTTAAATGCATGTTTACGCAGATCCTCATTTATATTTACAAATTCTTCCACCGAAGATTCCTGCTTATTGAAAAATAATATCTCCTGAAAACCGGTATACATTTCTGTAATCGTACCGTTTAATTCTCCCACGGAATCCTGCTGCGCCCGGAACTGCTTCTGGCTTTTTCCTACAATAAATCTGGTAACCAGAAGTGCCAATGGTATAATGCAGATTGCCATACATGCCATTACCGGCTGTATGGTGAACATCATTGTAATCGCCAGAATCAATGTCAGAACCCCGCTGATGACCTGACTAAAACTCTGCTGCAATGCTCCGGATACGGTGTCGATATCATTAGTTATCCGGCTTAAAACATCCCCAAAACTATTCGTATCAAAATAGCGTACCGGGAGTCTGCGTATCTTGTCCTGAACATCATTTCTCAGGTCATGCATGGCATTCTGAATAGAATCGGTCAGCAAATATACACTGATTATCTGAGAAAATGTTTTAATCAGATAAATTACAGCCAGCAGAACCAGAATTTTAGTTACTATCTCAAAGTGAACACCTGCATCCGGCAGCTTTTTCATAATATCCATTGCATCTTTTGAAAGCTGTGTGGTGATCATACCTTCTACTCTGGGAGCCACCGTCATGGCAGCTACCGATACAATAACCATCAGTACAGCACCGATAAATTTCCATTTATACGGAGCAATATACCTTTTCATCTGCTTCAGATTTTTAATAAACTTGCCTTTTTTATTACTACTCATGATCCAATTCCTCCTCACTCAGCTGAGAAGCTGCTATTTCATGATAAATCGGGCATTCCTTTAAAAGCTGTCTGTGGGTTCCCCTGCCAACAACTTTTCCTTCATTTAATACAATAATCCTGTCCGCATCCATAATACTTGCAATACGCTGTGCCACCACAAGGACAATTGCATTTCCGGTTTCTTTTTTCAGATCCTCCCTCAATTTTGCATCGGTTTTAAAATCCAGTGCAGAAAATGAATCATCAAATATGTAGATTCTTGGCCTTTTTGCTAATGCCCGGGCAATAGAAAGCCTTTGCTTTTGTCCTCCCGATACATTCGTTGCATTTTCCGTAATGTTTTCGGAAAATCCTCCCTTTTCCATAATAAATTCATAAGCCTGAGCAGTTCTTGCTGCCTTTTCCACTTCCGCCATGGTAGCTTCCGGGTTTCCAAAGCGGATATTATCAGCAATCGTACCGCGGAAAAGCATTGCTTTTTGTGGAATAAATCCGATCGTATTTCGCAGACTTTTCAGATCGTATTCCCGAATGTCTGTGCCATTCATGGTGATCCTGCCCGCAGTCACATCGTATGCTCTGGGTATCAGATTTACAAGGGTACTTTTTCCAGAACCGGTACTGCCAATAAAGGCAACCTTTTCCCCCTTTTTAGCTGAAAATGAGACATCTTTTAATACTGCTTCCTCTCCGTCCGGATACACAAAAGTCACATGATCAAAGTTGATTTCCTCTACCTCGCACTCCATCTGTTTTCCATTATCAGGATTTTTCACCTTTACATCCTGCTTTATTACTTTTTCAATACGTTTTGCACTGACTCTTGCCCTGGGATACATCATGAAGACTAGACAAAACAGCATAACGGAAAACATAGCATGAAACAGGTAATCCATAAATGCCACCAGCATTCCGATTTCCAGATTTCCTTTGTCAATCATTTTAGCTGCAACTGCAAAAATAGCCATTCCTGCAATATTCATTAACAGGAAGAAAGTCGGCTGGGTCATAGACATCAGCTTAAAGAGCTTTTTGGAATATTTCATATACTGATTGTTTTCTTCATTAAAACGCTGCTGCTCATGTGTATCGTTATTAAATGCCCGGATCACACGTATTCCGCTTAGATTTTCTTTGGAAACACGGTTAATTGCCTCCATTGCCATCTGCTGATTTTCACTGATCGGCTCAGAAATCTTAGCAACTGCGATTACACCCACTATAATGACCGGGACCGTAGAAATAATGATCAGCGATAATGGCAGTGACGTACGCAGTACCAGACTAAAGCTGACAAAAATCATAACCGGTGTCATAAGCGCTGTACGAAACAGCACATTCATAAACATCTGTATCTGGAATGCATCATTGTTTGTCCTTGTGATCAGGGATGCTGCACCAAACTGGTGATATTCACTGTGTGAAAATCCCTGCACCTTCCGGAACATCTCTGTACGGATATCACGGGTAATGGCAGTGGATAAATAAGCACAGCAATATCCCAGCAGTATGGTACCCGCAACCCCTAACAGGGAAATCACCAGTATAATGCCACCCATTTTAAAAATGTAATTCTTGTCTCCTGTCAAAACTCCCTGGTCAATCATCCTGGCTACAATCGTTGGTATGCCAAGTTCCACCAGTGCAAATCCAAAGACAGACAAAATGTTTAATAAAAACATTTTCTTGTAATTTTTAAGATATTTAACTATTAAATTCATGGGGATTCATCTCCAATATTCTTTATTTAATTTCAGCGTACTAACGTACTAAGATGAAGGGCACGTAGCGGGCTACGTAACCTGCATTCGGGGCAAATATGCCGCAAAGCCTGGCATGCAGATGGGTGAATGAATTTTCAAACACGCTCTGGCGCCTACCTTCCGGATCCTGCCAATATATCATAATTAATAGTCCTATAAAATAACGTTTCTATTTCTTCCCAGGACGCAGGCTTTTTGCCCATAATCCACATTGATTTCGTTACAACTGCCTCCAGATTCATGTCCTTCGCTTCCAGATAGCGGATCTTTCCTTCCAGTCGTTTCCCTACTTCATAGACTGATATATGGCTTCCCTCAGACATAACCTGGGTTGTAATTACCAGCACTTTCTCCTGTGGCTTATAGCTGTTCTGGCATTTACAAAAAGTATCCAGCAATTGATCCGGAATCCCTCCCACACCAAATCCTTCTATAATAATTACATCATACAGCCGGTATATTTCTTCAATAAGTTCCGGAGAGCTGCAGGGAGTCAGTTTCAGCAAAAATACTTTGGGATTTAGGTTTAATTCAAATACGGCATTTCCTCCCCTGGGGGCGGTAATGTAACGGATCACCTGACTATTGCGGATCACTGCAATATCCGGAAAATTAATACTTGAAAAAGCCTGATAGCTCAGCGTATTTATTTTTTTAGCTCGGGTTCCTGCAATTGCACGCTGTCCAAATACTACCTGTACACCATTGGTATCATCCTGAAGCATATAATGGAAACTGTCACGAAGATTCATCATTGCATCTGTTGATTCGAAAGAGATCGGCTTTTGTGCCCCGGTTAAAATCACAGGCTTTTTAGAATTCTGTATCATATAGGACATGGCAGCTGCCGTATATGCCAGAGTATCTGTTCCATGAGCAATCAAAAATCCATCATAACGATCATAATTTTCCTGGATACAGCTTACCAGTTTACACCAGTAACTATAGTTCATATTGGTGCTGTCGATATTGCAGATCTCTAAAGTATCTACCGTGCAGAGTCCTTCGATATCCGGTATATATGAAAGCAGTTCATCGCCGCCCAGAGCCGGAAGCAGCCCATGCTCACTCTCCTTAGATGCAATTGTCCCGCCAGTCGTCAGCGTTAAAAATTTCTTCATTTTATGCATTTCCCTCCTGTCTTTTTTCATACTCATGAAGATCAGTATACAATGAATTCTTCTTTTTGTACATGCTAAACATAAGATATTTATAGTACAATTATTCATGTTTTTACAAAATATATACAAAAAACCAGTGTTGAATATTCGGAAGCATCACATGATCTGATTCTTCTGATTATCATTCGCACTGGTTTTATATTCTCAACTAATTAATTCTGTCTGATTATTTATAATTATCATTATTTTTGTAATTTTAGAGTTCTTTAATTATAGTTTAAGCAATTGTATATCCCCCATCCAGAATCAAATTGGCACCATTAAACAGACTGGCGGCATCACTTGCCAGATAAACTGCACAGGCTGCTACTTCCCGTGGATAACCAAAACGTCTGGATGGAATCATCTGCTTAAATGCATCTCCCTGCTCATTGTTCCAATTCATGGAACCCATAGGAGTTAATATAATAGTCGGGGAAATCGCATTCACTCTCACATTGTATTTTCCCCATTCCAGTGCAAGCTGCTTAGTCGCCTGAATCAGACCTGCCTTTGCGGTTCCATATGCAAGATGACGTTCTAATGCCACTACTCCTGCCTGAGAAGCAATATTTATAATGCTTCCGCCGCCATTCCTTATCATTGTTTTCCCAACAGTCAGTGACATACGCACAGCACCTGTTAAATTAACTGCCATTGTCAGATCCCAGACATGTTCCGTACTTTCCTCTGCGGATTCCAGATAGCCAACGCCGGCGCAGTTCACAAGGATATCAATCTTACCAAATGTTCCTATAGCTTCATTCACCGTCTCTTCAACCACTTCTTTACTTGTAATATCACCGGAACAAGACAGAAATCTTTTTCCCTGTCCGGATACATATTCCTTCAACTCCGGGGAATCTTCCAGATCAAATGCAATTATATCTGCACCTTTTCTGGCGAACATCTTAGCGATCTCCAACCCTATGCCACTGGAAGCACCGGTAATAACCGCATTCTTTCCATCCAATGTAAAGTCTTCATTCATATTATTATAACTTATCTCAGGATTCATTCAAACACCTCTCTTCCTTATCGGATCCCCAATATGATCACTCAGAAACCTGAATGAGAACCTTTAGGCTGCTGTCTTTATGTTCTTCGATATACCGGAAAGCTTTTGCATAATCAGCTAATTCAAAAGTTTTGGAAATTAGAGGCTTTGTGTGGATCATACCTCTGTTCATCAGATCAATCGTTCGATCGTAATCTTTTTCCACGTACATCAGACTCCCAATTAACCGCAGTTCTTTATCCTGCACCAGACTCATATTGATTTCCGGTCGATTTCCAAATACTCCCACTACAACAATATCATGTCCCTTTTTAGACAGTTCTATTGCCTGATTAACGGTAGCACCAATGCCAACGCATTCAAAAAATATATCTGCTTTGTCCCCTTGGAATGCCTGTTTCATTGCTATTTCCACAGATACTTTTCCCGTATTTGCAATTTGCGAAATACCACATGCCCTGGCAACCTCCAGCCGGTAATCGGATAAATCCGTAATCAGAACCTGCTTAGCCCCTTCCGCAAGAGCTGCCTGCGCTGTCAGATTCCCTATTGTACCAGCACCCATTACAACTACATTTTTTCCTTTAACATCAGCACCTCTATGTACCGCATGGACACCTACTGCTGCAGGTTCTATGGTAGCTGCGATTTCTTTTGGCATTCCCTTCGGTATTTTCTTCACCAAAGAAGCATCAAAAGCAAAATAATCACACGCAGCTCCCGGAGTCTGGCATCCTATTACTTTCAGGGTATCGCATATATTATATCTGCCGCTCCGGCAGGGCTCACATTGGTGACAGAAAATCTGCGGCATTGCCGTGACCAGTTCTCCGGGCAGTACCCCTTTGACCTCTTTCCCGGTTTCCACCACCCTGCCTACGAATTCATGTCCTAAAGTAATCGGGCATGTAATAAAAGGATGCTTCCCATAATAGGCATGAATATCAGAGCCACAGATTCCTATATAATCCACCTTAATCACAATCTCATTTTCTTTTGCTGCAGGTTTGGTCGTTTCTGTAATTAAAATTTCTTCCGGATTTGTCAATGTTGCTATTTTCATCTTTATACCTCCTACATATCCCAGGTTCCGCCTGCGATACTGCATTAATAAGTAGTTTCAGTTCTATTTAATCTGTCCGTTTTCGGTATGAATCTTAATCCACTCATCTACATTCTTCTCATCTATCAACTGTCCTTCAATTAAAGTTTTTTCAAATTCTTCCTTGCCTGAAAGGACTTTATCAATTATCCCAAATGTAGTTTCAGCCATTACTTTTGCGTTCTGGACACAGGTAGCAGTCAACCCGCCATCTTTGATGGACAACACTGCATCTGCCAATCCGTCGACACCGTAAAAGGTCATATTTTCCGCCCTTTTCGCATCTTTCGCGGCTTCCAAGGCTCCAAGAGCCATAGCGTCGTTCATCGAAACCACTGCATCAATCTGATCATATGCCTGCAGCCAGTCTTCCATAAAATTCATCCCCTTTGATTTTTCCCAGTCTCCAATCTGCTCATCCAGAATCTCAATATCTGGTCTTGCATCAAACAACGTCTTTTGAAAACCTTCTCTTCTTCCAATAGAATGAGAATTTCCGGATGGTCCCAATAAGATTACAACCTTCCCATTTTGCGGGATTTTCTGTGCTGCAACTTCTGCTACAATAGACCCCTGTTCTATGGGATCACAATCTACATTGGATGCGTACTGGCTACCGCCGTCGCTCTGGTTAACCATCAAAATCGGTGTTCCATCCTGTACATACTGATCTACCAGATCTGCTTCCGCATCGGGCTCCAATGGATGCAGAATAATATAATCATATCCCTGGGTAACACAATTTTCCAGATTCGCCAGCTGGGTAGATAATGTATTCTTAGAATCCAGAATCGTCAGGGTCATATTGGGATATTGTTTCACTGCAATCTGAAGTTCCTGTGCCAGCCAGGCAGCAAAAGTTGCTGACATGTCAGTAGGAAGCAGTGCAATTTCAAACTCTCCCTTTGCATCACTGGCGGCATTTGATACTGCTTCCATTGCTGTCTCTGCCGTCTCTTTTGCTTCTTCTTTTTCCGTTACCGCTCCTTCTGCCCCGCCGCTGCTGCATCCTGTAAACAATGCCGCCATCATAACCGCTGCTAACATTACGCTTAATACTCTTCTTTTCATTTTAAACCCTCCTTGATTTCATATTTATTTACTACTCTGAGCTATTTCAGAGGTAGTTTCCATAATCTTCATTTTCCGTTTACCTCTTTTCGACCGAATATCAAACAATACCGCTATAATAATCAAAAAACCTTTGATGATCTGCTGGGAATAAGACTCTACCCCTAACAGATTCATAATATTATTTAATATTCCAATAATTAATGAACCAACCAGCGTTCCAAAAGCCGTACCCACACCTCCGGCAAAACTGGTTCCTCCCACAACCGTGGCCATTATGGCATCTGTCTCATATCCTGTTCCTTCACTGGGAATTCCTGCATTTAATCTTCCCATTAAAATCATGCCGGCAATCGCTGCAAAAACTCCTGAAATAATAAAGGTGACCCATTTTGTCTTTCTAACCTGAATACCTGCTGCATTTGCTGCATCTTTATTTCCACCAATTGCATATATGTATCTTCCAAACTTTGTATATTTTAATAAAATATGGGTGATCAGGCACATAACAGCCATAAACACTACGGTAATTGGAATTACACCAAATACGGTACCCTGTCCAAGAATCTTAAAATCACCAATCTTATAGACATTATTTCCAGCGGTATACAGACAGATACTGCCAAAGGTTATCGTCTGCATCGCCAGGGTAACGATAAACGAAGGAAGTCCAAAATGGGCTACAAATAACCCGTTTAAAGCGCCAACTGCAGCCCCCAGAAGAAGTCCGAATAAAACAGCCAGGAGCAGATTGCCGGTAGCCACATATAAGATACATGCATAAGTTCCAGCCATTCCCGCAAGGCTTCCGATGGAAAGATCTATTTCACCGCTGATAATTACCATACCCTGGGCAAAAGACAAAATTGTTACAATGCTCACTTGCTTTAATATGTTCATTAGATTTGTTGATGTCATGAATTTCGGTGACAAAAAGGAACAGATCACCACCATCACAATCAAAATCAAAAATGTAGAAAATTTTTGTATTCTCGTTTTTACATTACTTTTCATTTTTATACCCCTTGCATATTGCAGGCCTGTCTGCAATACTGCCACAAAATAGTAAAGGTGAAAGTATCACAGTGTGGCTACCTTTCCATCTTAAATTTTCTTTCACCCGTTTCTCCTTTTCCCCCGGTTTTTGTAGCTAATTTCATAATTCTTTCCTGGGAACACTCAGCTCTTCCAATGACACCCGTCACATACCCCTTATTCATAACGTATATGCGGTCACACATTCCGATTAATTCCGGCAGCTCAGAAGATATCATAATGATACTGAGTCCTTTTTCTTTCACCAGCTTCATCATGATATTATATATCTCCAGCTTTGCCCCCACGTCAATTCCTCGGGTCGGTTCATCCAGTATCAGTACTTCACCATCCAGCATGAGCCATCTTGCCAGTATTACTTTCTGCTGATTTCCTCCGCTTAAAGATCCCAGATCAGTTTCTATACCGGCGCCTCTCACGTTCAGCATGGAAGACATTGATTTTGCTTCTTCCATTTCTTTTTTAAGGTTCAGAAAACCGCCCTTCCTTACCCGGAGACTGGCAAGCGCAATATTTTCGCGAATACTTCTGATTCCCACCACCCCTTCTTTCTTGCGGTCTTCTGATACCATCAGTATTTTGTTACGAATAGCCTGAGAAACATTTTTAATCTCTACTTTCTTATCATTTAAAATAATTTCCCCTGAATCATATGGGTCCAGTCCAAATATCGCCCTTGCGACTTCCGTCCGCCCCGCTCCCACGAGTCCTGCCATTCCAATAATTTCCCCTTTTCTTAAGGTGAGGTTTACCTTTTCAAAGGTATTCTTGCTGGATAAATCCCGAACTTCAAAGATTACTTTTCCAAGGGGAACCTCCTCTTTGGGATAGATATTGGAAATTGGTCTTCCTACCATATGGGCAATCAGGGTATCATTGTTAAAATCAGCTGCCGGACCTGTGATAATCGATTGTCCATCCCGAATCACCGTTATATCATCTGCTATCCGGAAAATTTCTTCCATTTTGTGCGAAATATAAAGAATACTGATTCCCTGACTGCGCAGACGGTTAATTGTCTCAAAAAGAGCTTCCACCTCCTGATTGCTGATGGAAGATGTAGGTTCATCCATAATAATTACTTCCGCCTTAAATGCTACTGCTTTTACAATTTCAAGCATCTGAATATTAGAAACGGAAAGCTCCTTAATTTTCATTCCCGGATCATAATCCAGACCATTCTCCCGGAAAATAGATTTCACATTATTGCGCAGTTCCTTCCAATCAACCACTCCGGCCTTTCCGGGATGCTTTCCCATAAAAATATTCTCTTCAATGGTAAGATCGGGAAAGAAATTTAATTCCTGATAAATCATTGCTATTCCCGCTGCCGAGGATTCCAGCGGGCTTGCAAAAAACACTTCTTTCCCATCCAGCAGTATCTGTCCGGAATCTCTTTGATACAGACCATTGATGATTTTCATCAGGGTAGATTTTCCTGCACCATTTTCTCCCATCACGGCATGTACCGTTCCCTTACGCAATGAAATATTAACGTGATCCAGTGCCTTGACACCGGGAAATCTTTTACAGATATTTCTTAATTCCAGTTTTACGTTATTTTCCATTCCTTCCTCTTTTCCGCAGTGTGTTCTAATTGCCTGCTTACTTTACCCCTTCCATCATAGCCTTTACTGAATCCGGACTGATCTTACCTTCCATTGGACCAAATGCCATTGTATTCAACGCTCCTGCGGCCGATGCCATCCGGGCAGCCTCAATTAAATCTCTGCCTTCCAGCAAACCACATATAAATGCTCCGTCAAAACAGTCTCCGGCACCGGTTGCATCTACCGGTTCAATCGAAAAAGCACAGATATCTGATTTTCCTTCCCTCGTATGGATACTGCATCCCCTGGAACCGTTTTTAAGCACCAGTATCTCCAGTTCCGGGTTTTCAAAGCAGGCTTCTACTGCCGTTTCCACTGTGCTTTTCCCTGTAATCTGGAGAAGCTCATCCACGCCCGGTAAAAAAATATTTGTATTAGCCATGACTTCTCCCACAATCCCTGATACTTCCTGGTCATGCATTAATTCCTTGCGGATATTGGGATCAAAAGAAATCTTTGCCCCTAAGCTTTTTGCAAGTTTCATGGTATCAAGGATCTCTTTGGCAAAATTCTTATTAGAAAGAAGAGAGCATCCCATAACATGAAAAAATCTGACACCATTCATTACTTCCCTGCCGGGCATTTTAGCTTCGGCTGCAGGAGTGTTGCCCATATGAAAAATGAACTTCCTGGAACCATCGGAAAAATAGGTTACAAATGCCACTCCGGTTGCCCCTGTATCACTTTCCAGCACACAGGAACAGTCTACTCCGTCCCCTCTCAGACGATTCAGAATATTTTTACCAAAGTCATCTTTTCCGACTCCGCCGATTATCCCGGCGCTGTGCCCCAGTCTTGCTGCCGTATCAATGAAGATTGCCGGAGCCCCGCTTGGAAACGGACCTTTGAATAAACCCGGCTGATCCAGCAAAACCCCCTCTTCGATCCGCATAATCTCTACAATCATCTCACCCATAATCCATATATCTGCCATCCGTTTAATCTCCTTTTATATCGTTTTCTTTTTGAACTTACTTTTCAGAAAGACCAGAGAATCCGCAAGCTCTCTGCTGAGCCTCTCTTCATCAGCCCCATTGCTCAGATCCCTCCATACTTTGATATCCTTACCTATCTGTCCGCCCATCTTCACAAATGGCTCCATTACAACACTTCCCTCATATCCAATCTCCTGAAGTGCCTTGCCGATTTCTCCCCAGGGAAGTGCTCCCTGTCCCGGTAGTTTACGGTTTCCTTCTCCTACATGGAGTTCTCCCATATAGTTTCCGGCACATCGTACAGCCTTTGCAATATTGTCTTCTTCGATATTCATATGAAATGTATCTAACAGCAGCTTCACGTTAGGTGACCCGACTTCCCTGCAGAATTTTACTCCTTCTTCACAGGTGTTGAGAATATGAGTTTCAAATCGGTTTACTACCTCCAGACACATCTCAATCCCCAGTTCCTCTGCCGTCTTAGCCATCTTTCCTACACTTTCAACACCTCTACTCCAGATTTCATCTTTATTCAGGTCCGAAAAATCATTAGGCCAATATGTATACATCACTCCTACAATTTTCTTCGCTCCTATCTTCACCATATTTTTCATAATATCCGTTAAATAAGAGATTCCGGCTTCCCGGACTGACGGATCTTTAGAAGCAACATCTTTCTCCTTCGCCGGCCCTATATTCGCCGTAATCTGCAGCCCCAGTTCACTACAGGTATTTTTCAGTTCCAGTAGCTGTAAATCCGACATCTCCAGCAGATGTCCTGCCCCTACTTCCATAATATCAAAACCTGCTTTCTGAATCTTTCCAGCTGTTTCGATATAATCGCATCTCCATTCATTTCCCCAGTAGGAATATAACACTCCAAATTTCATTCTTCAATCTCCTTTCAAATTGTGCTCGTGCTCATTAGGTAAATAAATCATAACACGCAATAGATTTTATATCAATAGTTTAATTTTACCTATTTTTTATATTAGAATTTGTAACTATATACCAAAGATAAAATTTGTCATTGAATTTGTAATTCAAGTACATATATTCTTGATTTCTAAAGGAATAGACATCACAGAAATTATATGATAATATGAAAAAAAGAGATTGACCGAAAGGAAGTAGAAGTTTATGGCCGTTACGATCAAAGAAATCGCTGACCTGGCTAATGTGTCACGTGCAACTGTAGATAAAGTGATTCATCACAGACCGGGTGTAAAAAAAGAAACAGAAGAACGAATCCTGACGATCCTGAAAGAATTAAATTATCAGCCTAACCTGATCGGAAAGGCATTGGTAAATAGTAAAAATCCATTTAAACTGGGGATTATTTTAACACCGGAATATAACACCTACATACAATATACCCTCAAAGGAATCCGAAGAGCAGAAAAAGAATTTTCGCACTTTGGAATAGATGTTACGGTTAAAATGCTGACATCTTTAGAGCCAGTTGAACTTATGAGTATCCTGAATGAATTTCAGGCAATGCATATCTCCGGCCTGGCTATCCTTCCTATGGACGATGCCCAGGTAAAGGCTAAGATCAATCAAATAGCAGGAGAAGGCACTGCAGTCGTAACTTTTAATTCAAGATTAAGGGGCATTGATGAGATTTGCTTTATCGGACAAGACCATTACAAAGGCGGAAGAATAGCCGCAGGACTTATGGAAAAAATTGTCCCGGAAGAGGGGGACATCGGAGTTATTATCAGTACAAAAAATCTGTCCTGCCATCAGGACCGTTTATCGGGATTTACAACACGAATTGCAGAAAGTAAGATTCCCCTTTCCATTGTCGATATTCAGGAGAACCAGGATCGGAAAGAAGATGCCTTCCGTATCACACTGGAATATTGCAACAAATACCCTAATCTGAAAGGTATTTACCTGGCTGGCGGTGGGATCACCGGCGTTGCCAGCGCACTGTCATTATCTAACAATAAGAGTCGTATAAAATTAATATGCCACGATTTGCTTCCGGAGTCAAGTACTTTATTAAAAAATGGCATTGTTGATTTTGTTCTGGGTCAAAGTGCAGAAGAACAAGGCTACCAGCTTATCAAGGTACTATTTGATTTTCTTGTAAAGGAACAGACTCCAAAAGATCAGTTTTATGAGATTCCGGTGGAGATTATTACCGGGGAGATGGTGTAGATGTAACCGGGATTCACAATTCTCTGTAAACTAAAGTACAGCCCTTATCATATATGATAAGGGCTGTATTCAGCTTATATTAATTCCTATTTATTATTCAAAGCTGCCTGTGCTGCTGCTAATCTAGCGATCGGCACACGGAATGGTGAGCAGGAAACATAGCTTAAACCAATCTTATGGCAGAATTCTACGGATGAAGGATCTCCACCGTGTTCTCCACAGATACCAAGTTTAATGCCTGCATTTGTTGAACGGCCTTTCTTAACTGCCATTTCTACTAACTGGCCAACACCGTTCTGATCTAATCTTGCAAATGGATCTGATTCGTAGATTTTTGCTTTGTAGTAAGCATCTAAGAACTTACCGGCATCATCACGTGAGAAACCAAATGTCATCTGTGTTAAATCGTTTGTACCAAATGAGAAGAATTCAGCTTCTTCAGCAATTTCGTTAGCAAGTAAAGCTGCTCTTGGGATTTCGATCATTGTACCGATGTGGTAAACGATGTCAGATCCTTTTTCTTCTTTTACTTTTTCTGCTGTTTCAACAACAACATCTTTAACGAATTTTAATTCTGTTTTATCACCAACTAATGGGATCATGATTTCAGGAACTACGTTGTAACCTTTTTCAGCTTTTACTTCGATAGCTGCTTCCATTACGGCTCTTGTCTGCATTCTTGCGATTTCAGGGTAAGTTACAGCAAGACGGCATCCTCTGTGTCCCATCATTGGGTTGAACTCGTGTAAGTCGTCACATTTAGCTTTTACTTCTTCTGGTGTCAAGCCCATGTCTTTCGCTAATGCAGCAATATCTTCTGCATCAGTAGGTACGAACTCATGAAGAGGAGGATCTAAATAACGAACTGTCATTGGTTTTCCTTCGAGAACTTCATACATTGCTTTGAAGTCAGCTTTCTGGAATGGGATTAATTCGTTAAGAGCTGCTTCTCTTGCTTCTACACTGTCAGAAAGGATCATTTTACGGATCTTAGGAATTCTGTCAGCATCAAAGAACATATGCTCTGTACGGCAAAGACCGATACCTTCAGCTCCTAATTTAACAGCGTTAGCTGTATCTGCAGGAGTATCTGCATTTGTTCTAACTTTCAATGTTTTGAATTTATCAGCCCATCTCATAATTCTTCCGAAATCTCCGCTTACGGATGCTTCTTCAGTAGCGATGTCGCCTAAATAGATCTTACCTGTAGAACCGTCTAAGGAAATGTAATCTCCTTCTACAATTTTGTGTCCGCCAAGTTCGAAGTATTTTGCTTCTTCATCAATTTTGATTTCTCCACAACCGGATACACAAGCTGTACCCATACCACGTGCAACTACTGCTGCGTGAGATGTCATACCGCCGCGAACTGTTAAGATACCTTCTGCTGCATGCATACCTTCGATATCTTCAGGAGATGTCTCAAGACGAACTAAGATAACTCTTTCACCAGCTTCGTGAGCTGCTTTTGCTTCGTCTGCTGTGAAGTATACTTTACCTGCTGCTGCACCTGGAGATGCCGGCAGAGCTGATCCGATTACTTCGCCTGCTTTTAATGCTGCTGCATTAAAGGTAGGATGTAATAACTGATCCAGGGATTTTGCTTCGATTCTGCAAACTGCTTCTTCTCTTGTGATCTTTCCTTCATCAACTAAATCACAAGCGATTTTCAGAGCTGCAGGAGCTGTTCTCTTACCGTTACGTGTCTGTAAGAAGTATAATTTACCTTCCTGGATTGTGAATTCCATATCCTGCATATCACGGTAATGATTCTCTAATTTTTTAGCGATTGCCATGAATTCTTCATAGCATTCCGGTAAATCTTCTGCTAATTTAGAAATTGGCTGTGGTGTACGGATACCGGCAACAACGTCTTCACCCTGAGCGTTGATTAAGTATTCACCGTAGATACCATTGTCACCGGTAGATGGATTACGTGTAAACGCAACACCTGTTCCGGATGTTTCGCCCATGTTACCAAATACCATTGCCTGAACGTTTACAGCTGTTCCCCAGCTTCCAGGGATATCGTTCATACGACGGTATACGATAGCACGAGGGTTGTCCCAAGAACGGAATACTGCTTTAACAGCTTCCATTAACTGGATCTTAGGATCCTGTGGGAATTCTTCGCCCATTTTTTCTTTGTAGATTGCTTTATATTTTGCAATTACTTCCTGTAAATCTTCTGCTGTAAGATCTGTATCGAATTTAGCACCTTTTTCTTCTTTGACATCTGTTAAGATACCTTCAAAGAAAGTTTTGCTCATTTCCATAACTACGTCTGAGAACATCTGGATAAATCTTCTATAAGAATCATATGCGAATCTTGGATTTCCAGTTTTCTTAGCGAATCCTTCTACTGCAACATCATTTAAACCTAAGTTAAGAATTGTATCCATCATACCTGGCATAGAAGCTCTAGCTCCTGAACGTACAGATACTAATAATGGATCTTCATTATCACCAAATGTTTTGCCCTGAATTTTTTCCAGTTCTCCGATTGCTTTGAAAATCTGATCCTGCACTTCTTCTGTAATTTTCTTGCCGCTATTGTAATAGTCAGTACAAGCTTCTGTCGTAACGGTGAAACCTTGAGGGATTGGAAGTCCTAAGTTAGTCATTTCAGCTAAGTTAGCACCTTTTCCACCAAGAAGGTTTTTCATACTTGCGTTTCCTTCTTTGAATAAGTAAACCCATTTTGCCATTTTTACTAATTCCTCCTAAAATGTATTTGTATATGTTAGTACAGAGTATCTGATCCCTGCATAACTACCATATCTGCGAGCTTTGCGCACAGTTTTATTTTAACACATATCCTAGTCTAGTCAAGTGAAAAACCGCATTAATAACCCTATATTACGTATTTTTTTCAGTAATCCCGCAAAAATATAAGCCCTGCCGCGGTTTTTTGTCGCGTCAGAGCTTATATTATTTACAATATGTTACACTTTTTTTATTTATAAACCAAATGTCTCGGGATACCGTCTACCATTACCGGAGGATAATCTCCCTGTACCAGCGGCTTCACATATGCCAGAAATTCATTGGTAACATACGTTCCGTCTTTGGATATCCAATCCCTTGGAACCAGTTTTTCATCATTTGCGATCTTATGCACATCATAAATACCGGTAGCACATTGATATGGATCATCCGATACACGGTCAATGACAACCATCTTTCCCGTATCTCCTTCGTCAGCTGCTTTAACGGCAGCACCTCCTACCATAAACGCTTCGTTAATATCCACTCTGGATGCCACATGGGATGCACTTCTTTGCAGCGTGCTGAATTCCACGCCCCGTGTCTTACATCCAATCTCCGCTGCTATAAGGTTCGCCAGATAATCCGCTGTTCCGCTAAGCTGCTTATGTCCAAATGCATCTATATAGTCAGAATTCTGGGAAAGTTCACATACATATCTTCCGTCTGCTAATTTAATTCCCTCGGAAACGGCTACCACTATAGAATGTTTTTTCTTTATCAGGGAACGTATTTTATCTAAAAACTTTGATACATCGAATGGAAGCTCCGGCAGATAAATTAAGTCCGGTCCATCACAGTCCTCTCCTTTTGAAAGGGCTGCCGCGCCGGTAAGCCAGCCTGCATTTCTTCCCATAATTTCGATGATTGTGACAATATCCTTCTTGTATGACAGTCCAAGACCGTCCCGGATTACTTCTTTTGTGGATGTTCCAATGTATTTTGCCGCACTGCCAAAACCAGGAGTATGATCAGTAAGTGCCAGGTCATTGTCAATGGTTTTCGGCACGCCTACAAATTTCTGCGACTGTCCCGTAAGTATTGCATAGTCGGAAAGCTTCTTAATGGTATCCATGGAGTCATTGCCGCCGATATAGATAAAGCTGTCAATCTCCAGCCTGTTTAATATCTCGAATATCTTCTCATAGATATCTTTATCTTCATGTATCTCCGGCAGTTTATAACGGCAGGATCCCAGATAAGCCGATGGAGTTCTCTTCAGTAATTCAATATCCAGGTCATTCTTGATATATTTAGACAGGTCAATGTATTTCTCATCTAAAAATCCCTGAATCCCATGAAGCATACCAAACACTTTATGAAATCCTCTATCCCTTGCAGTCTTATAAACACCGGCTAAACTGGAATTAATAACTGCTGTCGGGCCCCCCGATTGTCCTACAATAACATTTCTTTTCATGTCAATACCTCCGTCCTCGCATTCTGCACAAATTTATAGTTGCTATTATATCAAATAAATACAAAACATACAAGGTTTTTGTTTGGAAACGTGCAATTTTACTTTATCTCCAAACTTTTAGCACATTTTCATATGCAATTTGCTTAGCTTCTGCCAAAGTCACCTCATCCGTTCCGGTTTTTCCATCCAGATAGTACCAGAAGGCGCTTATCTGCGGAAACAGCCCAACTGCTGCGCGGTAATAGGATATTGGCTGAGGGATCAGCTTTTCTTTGTAAGCCTGATTCACCAGCCCGGTGACAAAGCAGCGCAGTCCGCTGTCATACCCTTCCAGCTTCAGAATGCTTTCCAGATGCTCCTGCTCCATTGTGATGGACTGTGCATGGAAACACAGATACTGAAGCCAGCTTCTTCTGGTCTTATAATTATTCTCCATATTGTTCAGGATCTCGTATATTTTATCCTCGAAACAATCTTTTTTCATTACACAGTGTGCCATATCACAGATGCTTTTATGGATATTGTAAAGAATCGCCTTTGTTATGATTTCTTCTTTACTTTGAAAATAGTCATATGCCGTACCTTTCCCTATGCCCGCCTTTTGGGTAATATCCGATACTTTGATGGAATGTAAACTCATTCCATCAAGCACCAGTTCATTCACTGCCTCATACATAGCCGTGACCTTTGGGGAATTCAGCTGCAGCAAATCCTGTAACTTTCCTGCGTCCATTTATATTTCCTCCTCTGTGATGTCTTCTTTCCGGTTAAAAATATCATAAATACAGGGAACAACCACCAGCGTAAGCAATGTTCCGTAAATTAATCCGCCTATCGTTACAATTGCCATAGGCTGAACCATATCGGAACCCATTCCGATTCCCATGGCCATGGTGGAAAGCCCTAAAACCGTTGTCAGCGCCGTCATAATAATCGGGCGCAGTCTGGTCATTCCGGCTTCTGCAATTGCTTCTTTTTTCTCCATACCGCCTTTTCTAAGCTGGTTAATATAATCAACCAGAACAATACCATTGTTTACAATAATACCGGACAGCATTACAAATCCGATCATGGCTATGACGCTGACTGGATTATTGGTGAGAAACAGTCCCAGTAAACCACCCGTAAATGCAAGGGGTATGGTAAACATAATGATAAATGGTGACAGCAGAGACTGAAATTGTGCAACCATGATCAGATACATAAATACCACTGCAAGACCCAGCATTTTAAATACTTCCGTCATCGATTCTTTTATTGTCTGATCCTCTCCTGCCATCTCTACGGTATAGCCCTTTGGTACATCGTAATTGACCAGCTTTTTATTAATTTCATCTGATACAATACCGATATTCGCATCTTTGTCCAGACCGGCTGTTACAGTTACATAACGGGTCTGCGATTCTCTGTTAATGGAAGTAAAGCCTTCTGCATCCACGAATTTTACAATATCCATAAGCGGTACATCTTTATCTTTTCCTTCTGCATCTTTTCCGGTAATACGCAGTTTTTTAATTTCTTCTCTGGTTAGGGATTTGTCTGCACCATCCACCACCATAACTGAGTAGTCTTTGGCATCTGCTGAAATCGTAGTTGCTGATTTTGCATCTGCCAGTTTCCCCTGCAGATACTGGAAGACCTGCGCAACCGTCAGCTGATATTCAGAAGCTGCCGTTTTGTCTACGACCAGACGCATTTCCTGTGTTTTCTCTTCCACACCGTCAGACACATCCTGCGTACCTTTTACTTCTTTTACGATCCCGGCAACATCTGCTGCTATTTCCTTGATCGTATCCAGCTCACGCCCCTTAACCTTTATGGATACCCCGCTTCCTCCCAGCGCTGACATATCCATGCTGGAAGTCTCTACTTCGATTTCGCAGGGGAAGTCCTTTGTCCTGTTTTTAATTTCTTCTGCTATCTTGTCGTTGGAGGCTTTCTTATTTTCGCTTAACAGTACATACATGGTTACTTTATTGGTTTTTGCTTTTCCGCCTCCGAACATACCTGCACCGGAATTTCCCGCCATTGCTCCCACATCGGCAACATCCTGGATATTCTGTATTTCTTCCATTACTTTATCAGACATTTCTCCGGTTTCTTTCAGGGTAGCCTCATCCGGCATGG
Organism: Robinsoniella sp. KNHs210; assembly: GCF_000686105.1. Lineage (NCBI taxonomy): Bacteria > Bacillati > Bacillota > Clostridia > Lachnospirales > Lachnospiraceae > Robinsoniella > Robinsoniella sp. KNHs210. The sequence goes on along the minus strand of NZ_JMLZ01000002.1, from coordinate 5,211,474 downwards.
TCAGGCTCACATTCATCTGGGTACTCTCCATGTCAGCCATAAATGCAGTACCTCTGGATACCGCCAGTACGCCGCTTAATATCAGCAGAACCACTGCACCAATGAGAACAACCGGCTTAAACTTAAGCGCCAGCTTTATAATTTTTCCATATCCCGCAATCAGCCGGTCCAGTACCTTACTTTGCTTTTCAGCAGTATTTTTTAACAGTCCTGCCCCCATCATCGGCACCAGAGTCAATGCTACTGCAAGACTTGCCAGGAGGGAAAACGCAATAGTAAGCCCCATATCCACAAACAGCTGCCTGGTAATGCCTTTGGTAAACACAATCGGTGCAAATACGCAGATGGTAGTCAGGGTGGATGCTGCAATTGCACCTGCAACCTGATGAGCCCCCTCTACTGCCGCCTTTTTCACCGGAAGTCCTTCCGTCCTCAGACGGTAAATATTTTCTATAACAACAATGGAATTGTCCACCAGCATCCCCACTCCCAAAGCCAGCCCGGATAAGGAAATGACGTTCAGGGTAATCCCGGTAAAATACATCAGCACAATAGCGGTCATAATACTGATCGGAATGGAAAATGCAATAACCAGTGTCGGGCGGAAACTCTTTAAAAATAAAAACAGCACAAGGATTGCCAGAATACCGCCCATAATCATATTCTGAATAACCGAATCTACTACCAGATCAATGTATACCCCCTGATCCATAAGGGTAATAAAGTGAGCCTGGGGGTTGGACTGTGTCAGTTCATCAAACCGGGCTTTGATCCGGTCTGATACCTCTCCGGTGGAATATCCGGACTGCTTCTGCATGGTAAATAAGATACCTGCATGGCCGTTAATCTTTGCATATACCTCATCGCTGTTATCGGTTACTGCAACATCTGCCACATCCGACAATTTAACGGGCTCTACTCCATCCATATGCATATCCATTAAAACCAGGTCAGATAAGTCTTCCACCTCTGTAATCTTGTCGCCTACCCTTACCAGATAATCCACGCCATCTTCCGTAACGTATCCGGCAGGCATGGTAAAGTTCTGGGCAGCCAGAATCCCTTTTACCATATCTGCTGTTACAATCTGATCCAGATCGGCCTTATCGTATGCCGCATCTCGCTGAGAATCCAGCTGGTCTTTTGCAGATTTTAACTCTTTTTCCCCACTGCTTAATTCTGCCTTTGTGGCTGCCAGTTCAATCGTAGCCGTTACCTTCTGCCTGTTCAGCTCTTCCAGTGCTTCTGCTACGGTGGACTGTCCTGTTTTTATCTGCGTCTTCGCTGTCTCTAACTGCTGTTTCGCAGTTTCCAGCTGAAGAGCGCCCTCATCCAGCTGTGCTTTCCCATTTGTGATCTGATCCTGAAGCTCATTAAGCTGGGACTTCAGTACTTCAATCTGTTCTTTTCCCTGGGCGGCCTGCTTTTTTCCTTCTTCGATGAGCGCAGCTCCCACATCCGTCTGATCTTTGCCTGCGGATACCTCCACCGCTTTTTCCAGCAGGGCTTTGCTCTGAGTCAGCTTAGATTTGGTATCTGTCAGTTCAGCCAGCTTTTCATCAATCTGGCTTTCCTCTATACCCATCTTTTTTAAACCGTCTTCTATTGCACGGATACCTGCTTCTGTCTGCTGCAGCTGCTTTTCCAGTTCTTCTATTTTATCAGCTGGTGCCATTTCACCCAGTGCCCGAAGCTGCTCCAGTGCCTTTGTAAGCTCTTCCTGCGCCTTTCGCAGTGCCGGGAGCTTCTCTTTCGCCTGGGTTAATGCTGCCTCGGCATCTGTAATCTGCTGTATCTGGTTTTCCAGTTCTTTTAGCTGCTCCGGCAGAGACTTCATCTGAGTGGCCGCATCTTTTAATTCTTCTGCCTTTTTTTCCAATTCTGCTTCGCTTTGGGCAAGCTCGCTTTCCTTGGCTGCCAGTTCTGCCTGTCCCTGGGTAAACTTAGTTTCCAATACTTCAATGAGAGATCTGGATGTTTCCAATGTCTGCTGTTTTTCTGCTATAGCGGCAAGCGCTGAGTCGATCTGTACTTCGTTTTTCAACAGTTCGTCCTTACCGCTGCTAATCTGAGCTTCTGCATTTGCAGTCTGGTCAGCCAGTTCTTTCTGTCCTGAATCTAACTGCTTTTTGCCGTCTTCGATCTTGCTTTGGGCTTGATCCATTTCCGTTTTTGCATCCGCAAATTTAGCATCCAGGGATGCGATAATTTTCTGATTCACTGCATCTACTTTTTCCTGGCGGATGACAACCTTTATATCTTCCTTCACATCTCCCGAAGTAGATGCGGAAGCTACACCCTCAATACTTTCCAGATCCGGGAGCAGTTTGTTCTTCACCAGTTCCGTAAGTTCTGAGCTGCTCATATCACCGGCTTCCACTGCCGCTACCATAATGGGCATCATGTCCGGATTCAGCTTCATGATTATCGGACTTCCCACGGCATCATCCCAGTAACCTTTGATCTGGTCCAGACTTTCCCGCATTTCAATGGTGACTGCGTCCATATTGGCACTCTGGGAAAATTCAAGTATAACCTGTGATACATTTTCACTGGATACTGAGGTAACATTTTCAATATTACTAATGGTTGCCATTGCCTGTTCCACAGGCTTGGTGACCATCGTCTCTACCTCCTCCGGGCTTGCTCCCGGGTACGTAGTCATAACAATTGCATAAGGCAATGTCATATCCGGAAGCAGATCTGTCTTCATATTTAAAAATGACACAACCCCCAGTATAATTACCAGAACCACAGCCACTACTACCGTATACGGCCGTTTCACACTATATCGAGATATCATATTTCCTCCTTCCTTTGCGTATAACCCCACAATCATATTATTTGCAGATAATTTCCTATGTTCTTCCGTCCGACCAGTCAGTCAGTTTTGTGAAATCGAAAAACCGCGATGCAAATGTTTATTGCTATCGCGATTTTTTAAATCTATAACGTTATGTTCCCGCTTAGTTACAGCTCGTCAATCAAAGCCCAGATTTCATCCCTGCCCTGTTTTGTCTCTGCAGAAAATGGTATTATCTGAGTTCCTTCTACCACATTCAGACCTGTCCTGACCTGTTTTAAATGCTTTGGAACCTGGCTTCTTTTCAGCTTGTCCAGTTTCGTTGCAATAATAATTGGCTCATATCCATTATGCAGAATCCAGTCATACATGGTTTTGTCATTTTCCGACGGCTCATGGCGGATATCAATTAACAGAAACACTGCTTTAAGCTGTTTTGACTCATGGAGATAACGCTCAATCAGTTTCCCCCATTTTTCTTTTACCGCCTGGGCAACCTTTGCATAACCATATCCCGGAAGATCAACCAGATACATTTCATCATTAATATTATAGAAATTGATTGTCTGGGTTTTTCCAGGCGAAGAACTGGTTCTCGCAAGGGATTTCCGGTTCATCAGCCCATTAATTAAGGAAGATTTTCCCACATTGGACTTCCCTGCAAATGCAATCTCCATTTTATCATTATCCGGAAGCACGCTGGTTATTCCGCATACTGTCTCTAATGCTACATTTTTTATTACCATATTTTCCTCTCATACCGCTATTGCTGCGGTTTCAAACATCTTCCCGGTTAAGCTTTAACCAGTGCCTCAGGCAGAATGTCTTTCATCGTCTCGGCGAACCGGATTTCCAGTCCCCTTTTAATTTCGCTTGATATTTCTTCTACATCTGGTTTATTTTTGGCGGGAACGAATACCGTCTTCATTCCTGCATTTTTAGCAGCCAGCAGTTTTTCCTTCAGTCCTCCAATGGGAAGAACTCTTCCTCTCAAAGTGATCTCCCCGGTCATCGCTACATCTGCACGGACCGGTGTTTCTGTAATTGCTGAAATCATTGCGGTTGCCATTGTTACTCCGGCAGAGGGACCGTCTTTGGGTACTGCTCCTTCCGGAATATGTATGTGAATATCATGCTTTTTGAAGAAATCATCCTGAATCTTATACGCTTTGCTCAAAGAGCGTATATAGCTGATGCCTGCCTGTGCAGATTCTTTCATTACATCTCCCAGTTGTCCGGTCAGTAAAAACTCACCTTTTCCCGGAAGAATATTAACTTCTATCTGAAGGGTATCTCCGCCGACACTGGTCCATGCCAGTCCCCGGACAATCCCGATTTCATTTGTTTCATTCAAGCCCTGGAAGCTGTATCTTTTCTTACCAAGGTATTTGGCCAAATTAGATTCTGTAATTGTAATCCGGGACTTCTTGTTTTCTAAGATTTCCCGTGCTGCCTTTCGGCAGATCTCTCCAATTTTTCGTTCCAGGTTACGAACTCCTGCCTCTTTTGTATAAGAAGCTATGATTGTCCGCAGTGCTGTGTCACTGATGGATAATTGCTTTGCATTCAGTCCATGACGTTCGATCTGCTTTCTGATCAGGTGTTCTTTGGCAATATGAAGTTTTTCATTCTCCGTATAGCTGGAGATTTCGATTATCTCCATTCGGTCCAGCAGCGGTCTTGGAATCGCCTGCATATCATTTGCTGTGGCTATGAAAAGCACTTCTGACAAATCAATGGGGATTTCCAGATAATGATCCCTGAATTTATTATTCTGTTCAGAATCCAGTACCTCCAGAAGTGCAGAAGATGTATCCCCCTTATAATCACTGCTGACTTTATCCACCTCATCTAAAAGCATCAGTGGATTTTTAACTCCTGCCGTTTTCATGCCACTGGCAATTCTTCCCGGCATGGCGCCAACATAAGTTCTGCGGTGACCTCTGATCTCAGCCTCATCCCGTACGCCGCCAAGGCAGATACGGACATACTTTTTATCCAGTGCTCTGGCAACAGACTTCGCAATGGAAGTCTTACCTGTTCCGGGAGGTCCTACCAGACAGAGAATAGGGCTTTCCCCTTTCTTTGTCAAAATGCGGACAGCCAGAAACTCCAGGACTCTCTCTTTTACCTTTTCCAGTCCATAGTGATCCTGATCCAGGATCTTCTGGGCATTTTTCAGATCTTTGTTGTCTTTGGATGCCTTATCCCAGGGCATTTCCAGCAACGTCTCCAGGTACCCCCGGATAACTGCACTTTCAGAAGAATTGGATCCAACGCTTTTAAAACGTTCAATCTCTTTTGCGATCTTCTCCTTTACCTTGCCTGAAGCCTTCAGTTTATTCAGTTCTTCTTTAAAATGATCGGCATCACCTAAAAGGTTATCTTCGCCTAATTCCTGACGAATTACTTTGAGTTGTTCACGCAGAAGATATTCTTTCTGATTCTTATCCACATGTTCTTTTACTTTTTCCTGTAAATCACGCTTAATCTTCAAAACATTAATCTCGTTACTCAGTATCACGCTGAGCAGTTCGTAACGTTCAAAGATATCTACGGCTTCCAACAGGCGCTGCTTATCTTCAAAATAAAGTGGTATATTAATACCAATCTGATCCACCAGCTTTTCGATCTCTGTTATTTCCAAAAGCTGATGTACCAGTTCTTTACTCATTTTTCCGTTTTCTTTGCTATAGTTTTCAAAAATTTCTTTTAAATTCCGAACCATAGCCTGTTTCATATAGTCATCCATTGGCTGCGCAGGCTCCTGTGAAAAGGTACCTGCCTCAACTACCAGATATTCCTCTGTCTCTGATAAATCCAGAAGTTCAGCACGTTCCAGCCCTTCAGCCAGAACGCGGAAAATATTCTGCGGCAGTTTGACCACCTGCTTGATCTCAACAATTGTACCAATATGATACAGGTCATTTAACTCCGGATCAGATAGATCCGGGTCTTTCTGCGTCACTACAAACAGCCTTTGTTCTTTTAACATTGCCTCTTCGATAGCTCTGATGGATTTTGTCCTGCTGATATCGAAATGTACAATCATAGAAGGTAAAATTGTCATTCCCCGAAGTGCAACTGCTGGTATATTCTTTATTATTTCACTCATTTTTATCCCTCTAGTACAGTATTTCGTAAATTTCAGAGAATAGAGTGCCTGATATTTTCGTCAGTACAAGGCATTGTCAGTCAGGCTCTACGCAGTCTCTGAACTTATCTTTAGTTTTCTGCGGGTACCTTTTGATGGAAGTGCTCTTTCATCCCGGTGCATAATCTCGGGATCTCCCGTACCTTCAATGGTTTCCTTGTTTACAACACATTTCTCAATGGTTTCATCCGAAGGAACAGTGTACATCAGGTCCATCATGGATTTTTCCAGTATTGCACGCAAGCCTCTGGCTCCGGTTTTTCTGGCAAGAGATTTCTCGGCAATCGCCTCGACTGCTCCTTCATCAAAGTCCAGATCTACCCCGTCCAGTTCAAACAGCTTCTTGTACTGCTTGATAATGGAATTTTTCGGTTCTCTTAAGATACGGATTAAGGTTTCTTTATCTAATGCTTCCAGAGAAACTGTTACCGGCACACGTCCGATAATTTCCGGTATCATACCAAATTTTACGAAATCCTGGGGAAGTACATGACGCAGGATTTCTCCGATGTCTTTTTCCCTTTTATCTGCTATCTGAGCATTGAATCCCATTGACTTTGTATCCATACGGGTCTCAATGATTTTGTCCAGTCCTTCAAAAGCTCCACCGCAGATAAACAGAATGTTGGTTGTATCGATCTGGATTAATTCCTGATGAGGGTGCTTTCTGCCGCCCTGAGGCGGAACACTTGCAACAGTTCCCTCCAGTATCTTCAGCAATGCCTGCTGTACACCTTCTCCTGATACATCTCTGGTAATGGATGCATTTTCTGATTTTCTTGTAATTTTATCTATCTCATCAATATAAATGATTCCGTACTGTGCACGGTTAATATCGTAATCTGCTGCCTGAATTATTTTAAGCAGAATATTTTCTACGTCTTCTCCAACGTATCCTGCTTCTGTTAATGCGGTCGCATCTGCAATGGCAAACGGTACGTTTAATAATTTTGCCAGAGTCTGCGCTAATAGTGTCTTACCGGAACCGGTCGGTCCAAGCATCAGGATATTACTCTTCTGAAGCTCTACACCAAGATCTTTTCCTGCCATAATTCTCTTATAGTGATTATAAACTGCTACGGACAACGCTTTTTTCGCTTCGTCCTGTCCTATTACATATTCATCTAAAAATGATTTAATTTCTTCGGGTTTCATGAGATTAATCTCGTCCCCGTTGTCCATTCCGAAATCGTCTTCTAATTCCTCTTCAATAATTTCAGAACAGATTTCAATACACTCATCACAGATATATACCCCGCTGGGGCCTGCAATCAGTTTTCGAACCTGATCTTCTGATTTGTTGCAAAACGAACACCGAACTTTTGGTTCTGCATATTTCCCTGCCATCTTTCCACCTCATAATGATTTCTTTGGCTGCAAAGAACAGCCCTTTTATTACTTCCAAATCTATATAAGACTCCCACTCACAGAGCAGGAGCCTTATCTTCATGCATAGTTTAACGATTCGCAATCACATCATCGATGATGCCATATGCTTTTGCTTCTTCTGCACTCATATAGTGATCTCTCTCTGTATCCACTTCGATAACTTCAAGGGGCTGACCCGTATTTGCAGCAAGATGCTCGTTTAATTTTCTTCTGGTACCTAAGATCTGATCTGCAACAATCTTAATATCGGTTGCTTGTCCCTGTGCACCGCCGGAAGGCTGGTGAATCATGATCTGTGAATTGGGAAGTGCAAATCTCTTTCCTTTTGCACCGCCTGCCAGCAGAAATGCTCCCATGCTGGCTGCCATACCCATACAAATAGTAGAAACATCGCATTTGATATAGTGCATGGTATCGTAAATTGCCCATCCTGATGATACGGAACCACCCGGACTGTTAATGTAAAGGTGGATATCCTTTCCAGGATCTTCTGATTCTAAAAATAATAACTGTGCTACAATTAAATTGGCACTGACATCATTCACTTCCTCACCGAGAAAGATAATTCTGTCTTTTAATAATCTTGAATAGATATCATAGGATCTCTCACCCCTGCTTGTCTGTTCAATGACATAAGGTACTAAGCTCATGATGACTCCTCCTGTCTATCTTCTATAATTTATGTGTTCACCAAAAGTCTGATTAGATTTCTTTTGCAGCTTCGGTAACCATGGTTACAGCTTCCTGAATAGCTAAATCATTTTTGATCTGTTCTTTTTCATAATCGCCCATGATTTCTTTCAGTTTTTCTACTTCCATTTTGTACATTTCAGCCATTTTTGCTAATTCTTCTTCTACCTTCTCATCGCTGATCTGGATATCTTCTGCTTTCGCAACTGCTTCTAATACAAGGCTGTTCTGGATGCGTTTTTCAGCTTCCGGTCTCATCTGTTCGAATAACTTTTCAGCTGACATTCCTGTAAACTGGAAGTACTGCTCTACGGATAATCCCTGGGACTGGATTCTTCTTGCAAAATCATCAGCCATCTGACGAACCTGTCCGTCTACCATTGGATCCGGGATTTCCATTGTTGCATTTTCAACAATTTTAGCAACTACTGCGTTTTCTTTTGCTGTTTTTGCTTCTTTTTCTTTTTTCTCAGCCAGATTCTTCTTGATGTCTTCTTTGTATTCTGCTAATGTATCAAATTCAGAAACATCTTTCGCAAAATCATCATCTGCTTCCGGAAGTTCTTTTACTTTGATTTCATTTACTGTACATTTGAAAACAGCTGCTTTACCAGCTAATTCTGCTGCCTGGTACTCTTCCGGGAAAGTAACGTTAACTTCCATTTCTTCTCCGATCTTTGCACCAACTAACTGCTCTTCAAATCCAGGGATAAAGCTTCCGGAACCGATTGTAAGGTCATAGTCTTCTCCCTTACCGCCTTCGAACGCTTCTCCGTCAACAAATCCTTCAAAATTCAATTTGACCATATCGCCGTTTTGAACAGCTCTGTCATCAACATCGATTGTACGGGAGTTGTTTTCTCTCTCTTTATCAATCTCTGCCATAATTTCATCATCTGTTACTTCAACTGCCTGCTTTTCCACTTCCACACCTTTATATTCGCCAAGTGTTACAACCGGTTTTAAAGCAACTTCTGCTGTAAAGATAAAGGATTTTCCTTTTTCAATCTGTACAACATCAATCTTAGGCTGTGAAACGATATCTAAATCGCAGCTTTCCACTTCTTTTGCATATGCGTCTGGAATTAATGCGTTTGCTGCATCTTCATAGAAAACGCCCGGGCCGTACATTTTTTCTATCATAACCCTTGGAGCTTTTCCTTTACGGAAACCTGGCATGTTAATTTTACCTTTATTTTTCTGATAAGCAGCCTGAATTGCTTTTTCCAGCTCTTCTGCAGAAGCTTCAATAGTCAGCTTCGCCATGTTCTTTTCTAACTTCTCTACCTGTAAACTCATGTTATCTAATTTCCTCCTTAATCAATCGTATGGAGAACGCTATATTTTCCCATACTTACAGTCATTTTAATAGTATAGCACAAGCCTTTCTAAATTGCTATACTTTTTTTATTTGATATTCGTGAACTTTTTATAAACATTCTTCAGCAAATCCGGGCAGTTCATAGGTGTTGCTGAACCCGTTTTCGATCACATATGTTCTTAATACGCCATACAGTTCTGCCTCAGTGGCAGCCATATAGGGATTCACATACAGCACATTTGCAATGCCGCAGGATATGCCGCCCAGAATCATCCATGGGATAAATGATAATTTTAGTATAAATACTTCCCAAAGCTGTCCGCTCATCATCTCCGCACTGAGTTCAAAAGCCCTTTTCCGTTCAATATCCGGATTCTCTGCAAGAATATAAGGAACCATCATATACTGCAGGCTTTTAATAATTCCCGGTACGATAAGCAACAGAGTCCACAGGAAAATTTTCACTTCCCGCAAAAACATAGTCAGTACAACATTGATCACATATTTGCTTTTAAATGCGTATAACAGTTCGCCCACTCCGGTCCGTCTTTCCCTGCTGCACATAAAAAACCTTTTTGCGCCTACCAGGATCGGCATTCCGATGAGGAGATGCATTACAATGCTGAATAACAGCATCATCAGTCCCATATAAACATAGATCGGGAATAAGCCTCTTGTCAGCAGTCCGCTGATTCTGGTACCGGCATCCTTTAATAATCCCGTCGCGCCACCGGTTATTCTCCCGGTTATCCCGGACTGTCCGTCAACACTTCCATCTTCATCTGCCATATCATTATCCCCGGTATCTTCTCCCGAGAACCATTCCATAGTGCTGTTGTTACCGGATGACCTGCCGCCGGATCCATTTCCGCCAAACTCCCCGCTTAGCAGACCTGTAATCAGGCACACCAGTATTGCAGACCAAATGCAGCCCCGCAGCACATTCTTCGCTCTGTCTTTTAATTCATATCTGGTCCATAACATAGACTTTCCTCACTATCTTCCTTTTCTATTTATATATAATTGACTCTGATATCCTTCGTGCTTCCGCTTCTCCCAGAAATCTTTCAATTATCGCCAGGGAAAAATCAATTGCTGTTCCCATCCCCCGGCTGGTGATGATATTTCCATCCACTGCCACCGGATCATCCGATACTTGTGCACCAAGCAGTTTCTCTTCAAAGCCAGGATAACAAACCGCTCTTTTTCCTTCTAAAATACCATTTAAACCCAGTACACTGGGTGCGGCACAAATCGCAGCGATCTTTTTATTATCTGCATGGGCCGACTTTAGTAAACTGACCAATCCTGTATGATTGCCCAGATTTAAAGTTCCGGGCATTCCTCCAGGCAGAATAAGCATCCCTGCATCTGAAAAATCAACCTCCTCAAAGACAGCGTCTGCCAACACCTGGATTCCATGGGAACCAGTCACAGTCAGACCACCCGCTACGGATACCATAGTAATATCTAAATTTGCACGACGCAGCATATCCACTACAGTCAGTCCTTCTATTTCTTCAAACCCATCTGCTAAAAAAATATATATCCTGCTCATTTATAAGCCTCCTTTGACTATTTTCTCTATTCTACCAAAAAAATTTTCAATATACCAGTAGTTTAGAAAAACAATTTACTTTCTTATCTAAATATATTATGATTAATCTCATAAAGGAGGTAACGATATGGAGATTGAACGAAAATATTTAATTAAAGATCTGCCGGCAAATCTGAATTCCTACCCCTATCATATTATTGAACAGGGGTATTTATGTACAGAGCCTGTGGTACGCATCCGAAGACAGGATGATGATTATATTCTAACTTACAAAGGAAAGGGCATGATGGTGCGGGAAGAATATAACCTTCCTCTTACAAAGGATGCCTACGAACACCTAAAACCGAAAGCAGATGGGAACATCATTTCCAAAAAGAGATACGTGATCCCCCTTGAACAGGATTTAAAAATAGAACTGGATATCTTTGATATTCCATTTGCCCCCTTAATACTGGCTGAGGTAGAATTCCCCGACGAAAAAACTGCGGATAATTTTATCCCGCCTGATTGGTTTCAGGAAGATGTAACATTCGATGGCCGTTATCACAACAGCTATCTGAGTCAGATACAATTCTGAATATCCGGGAGGGTCTGCCCACAGGCTTCTCCCGGATATTCTTATTCTACAGATGCAGTTCTCTCCATGCATTCTGCTGATTCTGTTAATGTCATACCTCTTTCTTTTTTCTATTATAAACTCCCACACACTCCTGTAGTTTCATTTTTATACCCATTGCATAGGGCAGCTTGTCTGTAATACTGCCATAAATAAGAAATGTGAACATATTTTTTGTTTACACTCTTTATCATATTCCAAAAATTTTATAGACATAATTTTTCCTTTCAGACTAGTATTTTGCGATAAATTCAGTATGTGGCATCCCAGTTTCATTTCGTGTCCTAAAAGGAAATATTTACCATTACTTGCTATAATATTTAAAATATTTGGAGGTATCTTATGTTGAGATCAACTTTAGGACAGCGTCTTCGCCGTTTACGTGAAGACCGCGGATATACACAGGAGCATGTCAGTACGATATTGAATGTAGAACGTCAGACATATACAAATTATGAAAATGGTTACCGGACTCCGCCGCTGGATTCATTAGTACAGTTGGCTGATTTATTTGGTATCAGCATGGATTATCTGATCCGCGGACAGCAATATGACCTGATTTCCACTATTTTGACAAAAGAAGAGCAGGAATTATTATACAGCTACAATCATTTAAGCCCTATACTTCAAAAAGAAGTTCAGGAATTTATACAGTTTAAAATCAGTCTTCAAAAGCCCAGGCATCACTAATCTTTGCAATTCTTTACATTGTATTCTGAAATCTTTATTCCCTCTTTGCAAAATTAAATATTGCATATGTTGGTTTATGCCTTGTTTCGTTTTTCCCTCACAAAGAATAAACTATATGCAAGGAGGAATTCATATGGATAAAATGAACAAAAAACGCCAAAGTCAATATAAGCAGCTCGGTCTTACCGTTGCTTATTACCGCAAAATGCGCGGCCTTACCCAGTTGCAGCTGGCTGAACACACCAACTTGAGCCGGACACACATCAGCAATCTGGAAGCTCCGAATATGCCCACATCAATATCATTGGACAAGTTATTTGATATCTCCGATGTTCTGGGTATTCCGGTAAAAGCTTTATTTGAATTCAGAGAGTAGTAAGATACATATTAAGAAAGGGCTGCTTTACCTATGTGTAAAACAGCCCTTTTTTAGTATGTGATTATAATCCCTTATATTAACGTATATTCCCGGCCAGTAACTCAATATATTCCGGGGTAGTACCACAGCATCCCCCGACAATTCCGGCACCCGCTTTTACAAGCACCATCATATGCTTTGCAAAATCTTCAGCATTCATATTGTATATGGCTTCTCCTGTTTCCGTGATAGTGGGCATTCCGGCATTTGGCTTAGCCATTATTGGAACCGATGCAACTCTTTTCATGGAAGCAACTACCGATTCCAGCTGATCCGGTCCCACAGAACAATTAAGCCCCACTGCAGAAGCTCCCATTTCCTGAAGGGATTCTACCGCATCCCATGCAGTTCCTCCGGCAAACACACTTCCATCAGCTTCCAGAGTCATGGAACACATCACCGGCAGATCGCAGACTTCTGCTGCCGCATCTAACACTGCCAGCGTCTCATCAATGCTGATCATTGTCTCAGCAACCAGTAAATCTACGCCTGCCTCTACCAGATAAATGATCTGTTCCTTATACATTTCCAATAGCGACTCATAAGTCACTTCGCCAGAAGCTCCAATAATCTTACCGGATGTAGTCAGATCGCCCGCGACATAAGCTCTCCCCTGTACCGCTTCTTTTGAAAGCCTCACAAGATCGTGGTTCATCTGTCTGATGTTCTCATCTAATCCATAATATTTCAAATTCATGCGGTTCGCTGCAAAGGTGGGAGCATAAACAATATTACTCCCGGCATCCACATATGCCCGCTGTAAATCAATAAGAACCTGGGGATGTTCCAGGATCCACTGTTCTGTACAGACACCGCGCCCCAGACCTGCTTTAATCAGATTAGATCCCGTTGCCCCATCCAGAATAATGGTTTCCCGCCCTGCCCACTCTGCAAATTCCTGTTTTGTCATGCGAAGTTATGCTCCTTTTCTACAAAAAATACCTGGTACCAGATCAAGAATGTATAGATTACCCAGATCTTCCTGCTGTTATCCCGAATGCCTGCCTTGTGGTCATCCAGCAGCTGCATGATCTGTTTCTGATTAAAGAACTTTCCAGCACTTTCACCGGTAAACATAGCCTTGGTTCTTCCATAACCGCTGTCCTGTTTCAGCCATACACGGATGGGAACCGGGAAGCCCAGTTTTTTCTTCTCACTTGTCTGTTTCGGTAAATATTTTTCAGCTACCTTACGGAATGCATACTTAGTTGTATGGTCTTTTAATTTTTCTTCTGTATTAATTTTTCTGGCCACATCAAATACTTCTTTATCCAGGAACGGTACACGCAGTTCCAGGGAATGTGCCATACTCATCTTATCAGCTTTCAGCAGAATATCCCCTGGAAGCCAGTTAGTCAGATCGATGTACTGCATCTTAGTAGTATCATCATACTTCGCCATTTTTTTATAATTTTTATCCAGGAACTCCTGCGGTGTCATAACCTTAGTAGGATGTTTCAGGATGGACTTTCTTTCTTTTGCAGTAAAGATATTGGCATTTCCGATAAAACGTTCCTGTACGGATTTGCTTCCACGGATCAGGTAACTTCTCCCCTTCATGTGTTCCGGCAGTTTCATCGCTACAGAAGCAAAAGCCCTGCGGACTGGCTTTGGAATCCATTGTACATATTTTAATGCCAGAGGTTCCCGGTAAATTGTGTATCCTCCAAAAAATTCGTCAGCTCCTTCACCTGAAGTAACAACTTTTACATGTTTTGCTGCTTCCTGCGCTACAAAGTAAAGTGCTATTGCTGCTGCATCTCCAAGCGGTTCATCCATATGATACATGATCTTTGGAATCGCATCCCAATACTCCTGTTCAGATATAATTTTACTGTGATTTTCCAGATTCAGATGCTTGGAAAGTTTTTTCGCAAACTGTGTCTCATTATAAGGACTGTTTTCATCAAAAAATCCAACCGTAAAGGTTTTGTTTCCGGAATATTTGGCTGCAATGAAACTGGAGTCTACACCGCTTGATAAGAACGCACCTACTTCCACGTCTGCCAGCATATGTTTTTCAACGGACTCACTCATCACATTATCTATTTTCTGGATTAATTCTTCTTCGGTCTCATTTGTTTTCTGTGGTGCCAGCGTCGGATCAAAATACTGGGTGATCTCCAGCCTGCCGTCCTGAAGCGTCAGGTAATGACCAGGTAATAATTTATATATTCCTTTAAAGAAAGTCTCCGCCATAGCAGAATACTGGAATGAAAGGTATTGTTCCAGGGCTTCTTCATTTACTTCTCTCTTAAATCCGGGGAATTCTAATATACTTTTAATCTCTGACCCGAAAACCAGGCTACCGTCTATCATTGCATAATAAACCGGCTTAATTCCAAAGAAATCTCTTGCCATGAATAACTTCTTATTTGGAGCATCCCAGATAGCAAATCCAAACATACCACGAAGTTCATTTACTAATTTTTCACCGTATTCTTCATATCCATGTAAAAGTACTTCTGAGTCTGAACGATTGGCAAAAACATGTCCCCTTTTCTGAAAACGCTCCCTCAGTTCCAGACAGTTGTAAATCTCACCGTTAAATACTAAGGCTAAATCACCTGTTTCATTGAACATAGGCTGTGATCCACTCTCCAAATCAATGATGCTCAGTCTGCGAAAACCCAGAGCAGCTTCGTCGGTACAGAACTTTCCTTCTGAATCAGGTCCTCTATGTTTAATAACATCCATCATATTTCCCAAAATTGTTTCTTTATCCGTTACATTGCCTACAAATCCGCAAATTCCACACATGGCTATCCATCCTCTTCTGAAATTATGTATTTATCCATAGTGTACCCAGACTATATCATCATCACTCATTCAATTTCTGGAATGATTATTCACAAATATAGCAACACTGTTTATAGTATACACTATCCAATAAGTTCATTTCTACTGTTATTTTATAAAAAATTACTTAAGATTGCCCCCATTTATTGTGATGTTTTCTCTTCTCCCGTCATATTCTTTCGTCAGTATTACGGATCCGGCTTTCTATCAAGTCTGCCTTACTGCTTAATCCATTTCCGCTGCCTGTCACGCGAATCAAAAAAGCTTGTATGTTCGGCAATAAAACGATTAAAGCCAATACACATTTGTAAAATTAACGTGTATTGGCTTCTTACCGATTCTCTCTATTATGCTTTTCTTTTTTTTCTATATGTATACCGTACAGTTAACATAGATGCAAGCCCCATGATTAACCAAAGTGCCGTGTTCGTTTCATCACCGGTTTTTGGTGCGGTTTTGGTTGCGGTTGTTGTTGTTTTTTTTGTTCCAGATTCGGATGTTGTTGTGTTTGATTTGTTCGCAGCCTGTGTTCTCTGTGTTTCTGGCTCGCTCTCATCATCATCTTCGCCATCATCCACACCGCCGTCACTTCCATCATCCTCTTCCTCTTCATTTTCAAGCTCGTCTTCTTCCTTTACGGTATACGAGCTTTGCCTGACATTGGTAGGTAAATCTTCAGAGCCATTTTTCATCTCATTGACTTCAAGTTTTATTTCGTAAACATCTCCCATTTTAGCCATTGACTTTAGATCAAAATATAAATAAAGCATATCTCCTTCCAGCTTAACTCCCTCCGCCGAAGAAATAGTCATCTCTATTGTTCCCTCTGTTGCAGCACCATTATTCGCATCATTGATCTGGCATGTCATATCATTGTTATCATAAGCCTCTAAATCCTCTGTATCTGCACTTTCAAGAGTCATTATGTTTTTATCATAGGTAAATGTTAATTTTCCATTCGTTATTTCTTTCTTCGACGAAATCGCACATGTTGCTGTAAGCATATCTTCTCCTGCAGTCATGTCGTCAATGGTAAACGTAAGGGTTATCTCATTATTTTTATTATTGCCTGTATCTGTGTCATTGTTATTTGAGCTAGCTGCCCTGACAGACGGCAGACCGCCACCATCAACCAACGTGATCGGATTTTCGGAAGCAGAAATTTTCTCAAGACTACTATCTTTTCTGGTTTCCTTATTCAATATAGTGGTTTTTTCAGACTCGCTTTCCACCCCTTCACTCCGGTTCACTCTAATCTCATCGATATGATGATTGTAATCATTTCTGGTTTCTTCTATATTAAGAGCTTTCATTATGTCTTCCAGATCCGTTTCTTTAACTTCCTTTTCTAAAACCTTTACGATTACATTGGGGTATTCGGTCAAAAACAATTCATCTTCTGGAGAGCAGCCATTAAAGATAACTACCACTTCTGTAAATATATCTGATACTTTTTTAATATATTTTTTTTGTTTTTTTGTAAGATTTACAGTTTTTACCGGATTGCTTGCCTCCATCATTTCTGTCTCTGGGATTTTTACCGGCAATTCATTCTCTTTTAACATTCTGGTATTGGCCGTTTCTTCGTATGTCTCATCTGTCTCAGACATTTGCGTTTTGGCCGCTGTTTCATCATATGTTACATCCGGCTCAGACATTTGGGCCTCGGCTATGACTTCGGATGCCTCACTTGGCTCAGACATTTGAGCCTCGCTCATTACTTCAAATGTCTCACTTGGCTCAGATCTTTGGGTTTCAGTTGATTTTTCATATACCTCATCTGACACTGGCAAATTAGTTTCTTGTGATTCTACAACCGTTTCCGTTTCCGTTGCAAGTTCGGATATATCTGTTTGGGTAACTTCTTCTGTCGGTGCTTTCTGGGATTGAAACACTACAAAAGCAGTTTCCTGCTTGTCCCTTTTTCCCTCTTTCTTCAATTCTTTCCACTCTTCTTCGCTGACACTGGTCAGCAGCGCTTCTTCCTCCTGCCCCCTTATATAAAGAGAATGTTCCAGAGGATTTTCTTTCTCTGTATTAGCAGCCGAAATTTGATGATCAGCCGCAAAAACCGTCACTGAAAATAATACCACCATAATGAGTATTGCCATCCCTTGTACCAGCCATTTTTTACTTTTCATATTTTTATATCCTTTCAGGTGAGCTATTTTTGCCGTTTTAACTGTCAAGCATAATTTTATATTGATTATACCATATAGAAGCCTCCGTCTGCAATTATACTTTAGGACAAAAAACAAGAATTTCTTCTGCTCTATACGGCTGACTCTGTGCCAAATGAGGATAGAAAAAACAAGAAGAACCTACAGGAAGGAGACTCAGGGACAAAATGTAAATATATGCGAAAAACCTTTTTAATTTTATGCCAAGAATATTCAATCAATCAGTACCACCGGCTTAGCCGGTGGTTTGTTTTCCGCCCTATAAGGGCTCGTTTCCGGTACTGGAGTCTAAAGACTCATCGAAAGGTTCGCCAGCCGCAACGTCAGTTACCTGCTAAGCCCCTTGGGCTTATTTCTTTTTGCTTTTGTTTACTGGCTCACCCGTAAACGGGTCAATATACTCCTTCAAAGACATTTGATCATATTCCAAATCTTCCTTTAGTTGATTCCGAATATACTCTTCTATTTTTTTTGCATTTTTTCCTACTGTATCTACATAGTATCCTCTGCACCAAAAGTGTCTATTTCCATACTTATATTTGAGATTAGCATGTCTCTCATATATCATTAAGGTACTTTTTCCCTTTAAATACCCTACAAAATCTGACACACTTATCTTTGGCGGTATTTCTACTAACATATGAACATGATCTGGACAGATTTCTGCCTCCACAATATGCACTTTTTTGCGCTTGCATAACATACTTAAGATATTTGCAATATCCTTTTTCAACTCGCCATATATAATTTTTCTTCTATATTTCGGTGCAAAAACTATATGGTACTTACAATTCCACTTTGTGTGTGCTAAACTATTATTGTCCATTTGGACTACCTCCTTTGATTTATAAAACGGTTGGCGAACCTATTTTTATTATATCATTGGAGGTTTTTTACACAACGCTAAAGCTATTCCAACCACCCGCAGAGCAGGTGGTTTATTTGTTCTCCAAAGTTCCGTTTTTCGGATCAACGAAAAACTCCTCAATGGAGAACAGGGCCATGCCCTAACAAAAAAATCCCGCAAGCAACATACTTACGGGACATTTTCAGACTATTATACAATTCCTTGTGCGTTCATAGCAAAGGCAAAAGATCCCTTATAAATAGATTCCGAAGAATTATCTCTGCCTGCCTGTCCATTTGAAATCCTATGATTTTTTAATCACAACCGTATCTTTCTGTCCTTTATTTTTGAAAAGTTTTTTATAGCCTGATATTTTTTTTGATGGCACCTTGATGAACGCTTTTTTGTATATATACTTCAGTGAATTCCGTCCTATCTTTTTCAACTTACTGGATTTAACAGTAATTGCCTTTAACTTACTGCATCCATAGAAACACTCTTTTCCAATGGTTTTTATGTTAGAACCAATGATTATACTGCGCAATTTTTTGTTATTTTTAAATGCCTTATCTGATACACTGGTAACTGCAAAAGTATTTTTGTTTATTTTGATTGCTGATGGAATAACAGCATTCTTATAAGTCTTTTTCGTTGGTTTTAACAGTTCCACGGTTCCATTTTTAACAGCAGATTTGGTCACTTTATATTCATATCTTCCTATTCTTACTGTAGAACCCTTCTCTGGAATCTGCGGTTTTGGAACCGGCTTGGTAACTAAGCTTATCATCGCATTTTGTATTGCGCCGGTAACCGTGCCTATTACATCTTGTAATTCTGCCTTAGGATTAATTTTTAATAGCGCCTGCCCAGTATTAATAGTATTGTCCAAATTATTCAGGGATACCTGTGTATATTTGCTTCTATCCAAAGCTCCTACTTTTCCCAAGATCGCTTTAAGAGCAGATACATCTGCATATTTCACCGGTGCAATTTCTTTTTCCTTTAAATTATTCAGTGCTGTCGATAATGCAATGATGGCTTTATCTGCTTCCTCTTGCAACACACTACCTAAATCCTGATTCAATAATTTATCCGCGTTTCCTAGCTCCTTATCCAAGCCTTGCAAAGATTCGGGTGTGTACTTGCTCCTGTCTATCTGGTTCGCATACATATAAACAGACTTCAATGCCGTTAAGTCTATAACCGTCACATTGTCCAGCAATACTTCCAGATAATCTAAGTCAATCGTATTTGGCTGATTAGCATCTGTTTTTATCATAATTGCATTGTTTCCTGCATTCAAGTCCATATAAATCTGTAAAACCTTGAAGTTTCCCCATCCAGACGTAGCATCAAAACTCTGTTCCTCTACAAAGATATCGTTCCGATAAATACTTCTTTTTGCCATACCCGAACCAGCGGCATATGCAATATTTACTTTATATGTCCTGGTCTCCGGCACCTCTACCATAAAGGTTACATATTTCCCCTCATCATCCATACCACCGACGATGCCCTGGTTGGAAGCATTTCCAGATGATCCTGTCTTTGCATTAGTATCTGCTTTTTCAGCTTCATATCTCATCTGAGTTTTGACCGTTACCGCATTGGACCAAGGACTGACACCGGCGGCATTCTTTGCGCGAACCTTGAACGTATAGAAGGTGTCTGCTTTCAATTGACTGATAATCTGTGGTCTGATAACATTGTAAATAATTCCGTTTGCTTCTACTTCATAAGCGAAGGCACTGCCCACTTCATTCCACTTGAGATCCACCGAAGCTCCATCAATTGGCTCCGCCTTAAGACCGGATGGGGTTTCCGGCAGTATACTGGAAGAATCATCTACTTTCAGTTCGAACTCTACAGGCCCATTGTGCATGATAGTAAGCTTATATAAATTACTTTTTTCATCCCAGCTTTCTCTATAAGTAAAGTCATTGACATTTACCCCTTCACTCTTAATAATCAATTCCGGTTTTCCGTCATGGTACGTTCCGCTTACCCGAATATCCGTCTGACGAAGGGTTTTATCATCCTGCTTTCCGAACATAAGATTGTTATATATGAAATTATTTATATCATCATTCATCTCATCAAATTCCAGCTGATTATCTTCGGTATAAATACCATCCATATTGATTCTATAATTTCCAATTAATCCCTTGAACCCTTCTTTAGATTCCTGGATGGTCGCATAAGTATGCGGTCCTGCACCAATATAAAAATATCCGCTTTTATTGATCTGAGGCTTAAGTACGGAGCTCTGATAAATATCCGTATTTTCACTGCTGTTCATCCAGAACCACTGATCCCCGGTACGTGTGGCAAAGGTATCTGTCGCCCATGTTTCTTCCGGATATAGGCTGTCCAGATAAGTCTTATCTTTTTTTACTGTGGAAACATTTTTAAATCTGGCTAATTCCTCATCATTTACATTCAAAGGAAGCAAAGGAATTGTTCCATAACGTCCTGTTTTGTAATAAAGATTCGAATACGGCGACTCATAAGGAATTGCGAATGCGTCTCTTCCCTGGTATATGATACGATTCTTTTCCAGTACGCGATCCGCTGTTTCTTGATTTCAGAAACAAGGAGATTCAGACTCCACTAGGCTCGTTTCATACCCAAAGTCAGAGGGATGTTTACAGGCAAGGTCGATGATCTTAAGGATTTGTTCCTGCGTAAATACAGGAGAACAGCCAGAGCGTACTATATTCTTGCTGCAGAGCCTCACTGGTGATTACTCAGATTAGCGGTAAGCTGTTGACGGCTTTCAGAACACGCGATTTTCACTCGCTAGAACGCACCCGCGGCGTGCAAATGAACCGTGCGTTTCCTGACTCACGGTTAAAAGCTGGGTGGCTTGTCGCCACCCAGTCAGAGAATATCTCCAGCAAAGCGGATCGCATATTTACTTTGTTATGAATGCACCTTTCGGAGATTCCCAAATGAGACAATTACAAAATATATTAATTAGCTCCTCCTTATTCTTAATATGATACTTCTTATCAATATATTCTTCCTCACGTTCTAATAAAATCGCAAATTTATCTAATTTCAATAAATTTTCTAACAATTTAAAAATATCATGCTTCTTTAACCTATCTGTATTATGGCAGTTAATTAACATTTCAACATCTAACAGATGGTTTCCCAACAAAATAAATGGTATAAACTCATCAATATTTAAATCATTTCCAATAATATTATTAAAATTTCTTTTATAATAATCTATATTAAGAAATTTTTGAAATAGTAAAGATGAATTATTATACACATATTGTGGGGGATCTTGAGAGAATTTTTCACCACCCCATTCAACTAGTCTTTCTGATATATTTATTTTTTCAATTTCTTCTTCTTTTATTAAAACAATTAAATCAAATACCATACTACCAATCCTTTCAATAATTAAAATTTGTTGGTCCTTGACGCATCCATTTTCGCTGAACAAAGTCATATATAAACTGATGTTGATGTGGATTTACATGATACGCAGGTTTACCATGGTCTCCCCAATGTATTTCACTCCAAGGAACATTTTGCCCATTTGCTGTCGGCCATGTTCCTTCTGGAAATGTAGCCGACTGTCTATATGGCAAACCCGTTTCCGAACTTATTTTCCCACCCAATACTGTATGAGGGCCTTGTGCATTTGAATCTGGCAATGGTATATCTTGCCCATTTACTCTTTGTTTTGCTAATGGAATAGGATTACCATCTGCATCTCTAGGTATATAAGGCTCTTTGTTACCTTTTAAATCCCCACTGCCGCCCTTATTAGGATTAACCAACTTCCCTTTCAACATATCTACTCCGTAACGCACACCGCCAGATACAGCTTCGCCTACAGCCCCTGCGATACTTCCATGCATAAACCCAGACGCTGCACCAACTACCAGTGCCTGCCCAGATCCTTCCCAGCTTCCAGTACTAATACGGTTGGTGATTACTCCTGATATGCCTCCTATTGCTGCCCCCTGATGCCGCTCCGGCGACTGCCCCAGTTAATGCTCCGGATGCTACTGCCCCGGCAAGCCCTGCAGCTGCTCCTCCTGTTACCACTGTGGCTACTGCCGCTACTGCAATAACGGTTGCACCTACCACTACTTTCCCTACTGTCGTAGAAGTAAATTCCTTAACCATCTTTCCAGCCACTGAAGCAGCACTTCCAATTGCCCGCCCCACAGACTTTACTCCTGATATCAGGTTTCTGCCTGTGTTCTTTATTCCTTCCCATGCTTCACTAAAAAACAAGCCGCTGGGATCGTGATACAAAACAGGATTTCCACCAGCATAGGCATACCAGTTTGTCCCCTGCTTCGCCGGGTCCGCATTCAAAAACCGTCCCAGTTTGGCATCATAATATCTCGCCCTCAGATAAATGTATCCTGTTTCTTCATCCCGGTATTCCCCAGAGATGTTACCTAGTCCTGCGAAATCTTAAACTTCTCAATTCTTTAATAAAAGGAGATTTAATATTTTTGTAACTTCGGCATAGCCAATACATCTACTACCTTCATACATCTGAATTCTTTTACCTAACCACATTGTATGCGGATATTCTTCTGGGGATATGAAAGTAATTGTTCCAAAAACCTTGTCTGACTTAGTTGAACATTCACTATTATAATGATGCACTCCTGTTGTTAAATATTTTTCTTTTATTAGATGTGAGGGTCTGTATCCATTACAATTCTTTGCATTTTTATTACAAAAGTCAAAAATCACTTCTACATCTGGTTTCATTTTATATTTCCTCGTATTCATATTTTTTATTTCTCTGATAATTTAGCATATTAGGTTCAACTACAGGCTTGCCCGATTTATAAATACCTGGATCTAAATTCATTTGATTTAAATTATCATAAATACTCTCAGGAATTCAAACTTTAATTATGGTAGCTTTATCTCTATTAATAGACCTATTTGCAAAATCAAAAATATTTCCAAACTCTTTTGCCTGATGTGTAGTACTATCCATTATACCCCTAAAGCTGTTATTTGAAAAAATATCATTAAATTCTTCAGGACTCACCGCCCTATACTGTATTTGTTCCCGCGATGTATCTTTTTTCACTCTGTGTAGATTCACTCATATCCTTTAATTTTTCCATAGATTTTAGCTAATTCTATAAGTTCTAGTCCCAAATTATCTGAATAATCCCATGAATCTATAATTATTCTAGGATATTTTAGAGTTATATTTTTTTGTTTTTCAATTTTCTCTAATTCTTCTAAAATTGTATTTAATTGAAAAATATTTTTACTTGATGCTCTTTTTTTACTACTTAATATCTCATCTTTAACTTTTTGTTGCAATTCTAAATTTTTATTATAAAATATTTCTTCTATCGACATTTTATTAAATCCTCCAAATTATTTATAAACCATTGATTGGCTCCTCCTATATATTGAGAGCCAAAATGCTCTTGTGCGGCTGCTTGACCGGTAATCATGGTCTCGTCCCATATTTCACTTGAAACTGTTGAATTCCTGTCATACTATTCCATTCGTACGGCAAAGCTAAATTTTGTCTATTAGTCAATGGTGAAAACGTTTCAAATAAATATCTTCCTACAGAATTAGCATTTCCTCCATAAAATCTTAAACCATATGTACTTTCTCCAGCTTTTTCTAGCTTTATAGTCCCTACATCAAACGATTCCAAGATCTGTTTTCTAAACAATCTAGGAACATTTTGAGACTTCAAATAATCAGAAGCTTGATTCCCCCCATCATATTTATGTGGTATATTTACCCCTCTTGTTCCTCTAGTCAGCAACCACCAGTTCAACTGGTGCTTTGATATTAGCCCTCATAAGGGCTATGTTACTGCGCGCCCAAAAGGGCGGTATCGCAAGCACATCTACTGGTCCGCTATAAAGCGGTACTTCTAGAATCTTCTTTTCTTGATTCTTCTGCTTGCTCTTTTATATATTTTTGTACCGCTTCATCTGTTATATTACCAATTGTCTCAACGTAATATCCTATCGCCCAAAAGGCTTTATCCCATTTACTCTGCAATTCTGGATGTCTGTCATAACCTCCCAGCGCTATTCCGCCTGCTAAACCAGCTGTTGCTGCTCCTGTTGCTAATGTAGCTATCCCAGCTATGGCAATTAACGAGACGCCATCTGCCACTTTTCCACCAGGTGTAGACGCAAATTCCTTAATCTTTTTTTGCAGATGAAGCTGCACTTCCAACTGAGTTAAAAAACTTTTGGCTCCCGAAATGAATTTTTTACCTGTATTTTTTATATCCTGCCATGCTTCACTATAAAGCCCGCTGGGATCGTGATACAGAACAGGATTTCCTTCTTACCTATATAGACAAATAATCATAAAAACTACCCCGTTACATAGAACAGGGTAGTTAACGTTCGTCGGGAACTATCTTATTAAGGGTAACTACTACTTGTGTTTCATTTTATTTCAGCAATCCCATGCTCTTCACTGACTTTATAAACCAATTATAAAAATAATTACATGCTTCATCCTCTGTCTGAAAAGTTCTTAGATTGCTTTTGATTCCTCTTTCACTATAGTATACCTCCCATATGTTACCTTTCTCTCCCAAGCAATAAAGTTCATTTGGAAGCCCCCCTCCAAAGAAAAGAAATTGTTTAATTGTTTTTGGTCTAATATTTGTTTCAATTCATATCGTTTCATAATTACGGACCTACCCTTCTTATTATTTCATTATCTAATAATTGACTTATTGACTGGTTAAATTCATATTGCATGCCACCACCGGGTTCACCGAACAATGGAGCAATTTTTCCAGCCTGAACTTCTATTGGCTTTATTATTTCATAAATATTGTAAGGCTTTAGATTTGTTCCAGGTGCTAAAGCTCTACTAGCATATGATAATCCTTCAGGTGACGCAAAAGTACCACCCTCAAACCCATATCTATCAATCCTTGTACCAATGTCCAATATCTTTTTTACAGACTCTCCATCAAACCCCCTATTAGGTGGCCATTGTATATTTCCCGCATCATCAATCCATTTTTCAGCACCCGTTATTCCTTCATTTACAACACTGTTAGGATTTATCATTCGCCCCATCAAAGCGCTAGATCCATAGCTTGCTGCGCCTACAGGCATTCCAAGAAATCCACCCGTTAGCGCTCCTGATTGGAAACCTGAAGCTGCTCCATCCATTGCGGCTGAAAAGGACCCATCCCAGCTGCCGGTTTTTTCGCGATTGGCAACAACTGCCGAATACGCACCTGATCCGGCGCCGATTGCCCCGGCTTTTCCACCAGCATAGGCATACCAGTTCGACCCTGCTTCGCCGGGTCAGCATTCAAAAACCGTCCCAGTTTGGCATCATAATATCTCGCCCTCAGATAAATGTATCCCGTTTCTTCATCCCGGTATTCCCCAGCATAGCGGTATGGGCTTCGATCGGATTTGCTGTTGTTGCTCTGCCTGTCTGCCTGTTTTTCTGCTGTTTTCTTCTTCTGGCTATTACCACGCGCCAAAAATCATTACTCTACGATACCCAAACCACATTCAGGTTAGCTATCTGCTGTATCAGATAGCTTTTCCTGCTCAAACCTAGTACTACAGCGAATTCATTGAGTGAGGACTGTGTCTCTCGTCAAATCTATTGCCACCATGGCCACGCCGCTACCCGGTATTAACATGCGTTTCTTCCGTTAACTGGTTCATCTACTCTTAAACAATACAATTTGAACATCTACGCAAACCATTTGCTATTTTTAAAAATGCTTGTAAAAAATAGATCCATATTCTCCTTTTCCATATTAACTTCTTTTTGTAAATTAACCAAAGCCTCCAATAACAATTCTGTTAAATTGGCATAAAATTCTTGACTAGATCCTACTTCACAATTTGTAGCTATTGCAAAATCTATTTTTCCAGCTGGTATATTATTATTAATGTTTATATATCTGCTTACACTATCAAAAATAATTTGTTCGAATTCTTTAGGTAAACCCGCATATATATATTCACTACTTTTATTAATTTTACTATCTTCAAATTTGGATTTGTTTCTATCAATATATTTAATCTTTACTTTTACAGCATTTTTTACATTAGTATTTGGTTGATATTTAATTCCTAATAAGCCGTAATTGTTAGCGTTTTTATGAAGATATAACTCAACAGCTACGCTACATTCCTTAAATCTTTTTTCGCATTGGGTTTCTATATTATATGATTTTGTAAAAGCATCGTAAACTAATATATCTGGAAGTTCATCAACCCAATATCTCATTTCTGCATTTGTATATTTTATTATATTATTCATTTTATCACTCCTTAACCTTAAGAAAGTACTATTTCAACAATATTTACATATATTTTATTTAAGAGTATTCTACTATAATAATGTGTAATCTACACGGCATATAATATTTTATTAATAATCTCAACAATTTTATTTCTTATAACCACCAAAATGTTCTCCATGCAGACCCCCATGCTTTCGGATTATTCATAATAATTTCTGGATGATATACACTAAAAGGTGAAACTTCAAAAAATTTTAGAGCATTTGCATGAGCATTTGCGTATTCCATCCCCGCTTTCATAAGCGTACCTTCTTTTAATTCATGCATATAGAAACTAGCATCAGCACCAGTAATTTTGTTTCCATTCATTAGAGCATTTTTTAATCTTCCAATCATTGCCGTATTTTCTGGAGCATCAAAACCATTACTTGAAATATGGTTTGAAACTTTATCAATACCTTTTTGGGTTACATTTAAAGATTTTCCTGACAGTTTTCCAAATCCCTCTCCACTAGAAATATCCCCATTGTAACCGCCTTTTCCTGTAACAGGACTTTTTGCTATATTTCCCGCCAAGGCATTGGTCCCATAACGAATACCTCCTGATACAGCCCCTCCTACAGCTCCGCCAATACTTCCCTGCATAAACCCGGATGCTGCACCATCTACCAGTGCCTGCCCGGATCCTTCCCAGCTTCCAGTACTAATACGGTTGGTGATTACTCCGGAAACACCACCTATTGCTGCCCCTGATGCCGCTCCTGCTACTGCCCCGGTTAATGCTCCGGATGCTACTGCCCCTGCAAGCCCTGCAGCTGCTCCTCCTGTTACCACTGTGGCTACTGCCGCTACTGCAATAACGGTTGCACCTACCACCACTTTCCCTACTGTCGTAGATGTAAATTCCTTTATCTTCTTTCCCGCCGCTGAAGCCGCACTTCCAATTGCCCGCCCCACAGACTTTACTCCTGATATCAGGTTTCTGCCTGTATTCTTTATTCCTTCCCATGCTTCACTAAAAAACAAGCCGCTGGGATCGTGATACAGAACAGGATTACCACCAGCATAGGCATACCAGTTTGTCCCCTGCTTCGCCGGGTCCGCATTCAAAAACCGTCCCAGTTTGGCATCATAATATCTTGCTCTCAGATAAATGTATCCTGTTTCTTCATCCCGGTATTCCCCAGCATAGCGGTATGGGTTTCGATCGGAATTGCTGTTGTTGCTCTGCCTGTCTTCCTGTTTTTCTGCTGTTTTCTTCTCCTGGTTCTTTTCTTCTTTGGGATTTCCATAAGCATCATAATCATAACGTTCCACTACCTGGTCATCTTTGACCAGCTGTACAACATCCCCATGGGCATTATACAGGTATGTTCCATAATCCGACCAGATCAGACGGTGTCCATGTATATAATTTACCGTCTTTCCTTCCGTGATGTCAACCTGTATTTCACCGCCTGACCAGATATGCCTGGTTATAACTCCATCCACATTCTTTGAGGCACGGTTATTATCCGGATAATAGGAATATTCTGCTGTTTTGCTGCCATCTGTCCAGGAAATCAGGCGGTTCAATGCATCATATGTCTGGATTTCCTCCTTCTCATCTTCCGATTTGGTAAGCTGGTTGCCATTCCGGTCATAGGTGTATGCAATTATTCCATCCGGGGTGGATTTCGTTAATATACGGTCCAGCTGGTCATAAGTATATTCTTCCCATTTAAGCCCATTGCCGGTTCTCTTCTCCATCCGGGTACGGTTTCCATTTTCATCATATTCATAGCTGGTTGTTTCCACTTCCCCGGTATTGGCATGTGTTTCTTCGGTTAACCGGTTCAATCCGTCATATTGATAGGATGTGGTTCCGCCTGCGTCCGTTTTGCTGAGCTGGTTTCCATCTACCGCATATGTATATTTATATTCTGAAATCATCTTTCCGAAAATATCTTTATTTACGACGGATTTGGGCAGACCGGCATCATTATAGACATTTGTTTCTGTAATTCCATTTTCATACTTTGTGGTCAGAAGACGAGACATCTTATCATAGGTATAGGATGCCTTCAACTTCCCGTTTTCACTTACGCTGGTCAGACGGCCCAGAAGATCATAAGTATTTTTGGTATGCCGGAGATTTCCACTGCTGTTAGAAATCTTCATGGACAACACTGCGCCTGTATGGTCATACATATATTCCTTGTCCGTAAAGCTGTCTTTCTCCTGTAGCATCTGTCCCAGGCCATTATAAACAAAGGTGACCGTTTCCTCATTCTCCGTTGTGGAAACCAGCCGTCCCATATTGTCATAGGAAAATGTCTTGGCTATCGTTGTTTTGCCCGGAAACGACTTTGATTCCTTTGTTTTCAGTCCTAAAATATCGTAAACAGCCTGATAGGTTCCTCCATCCTGCTCCTGTGTCTGTACCAGATTCCCCGCATTGTCATAGGTACTGCTTTCCATCTGGCCGGCACCGTCAATCATTTGTACCACTTTATCCTGATAATTATAGTCATATTTCGTGACGGTATATTCGTCATCCCCGTTTTGGTGTACCTCATCCAGCCCGCTTATGGCCAGCGGTACAGACAGCCCCTTGTATTCTCTTAACAGGCGCCCTCTAAAGTCATAGTATCCCTGGACATAGCTTACCGGATTGTCACCGTCATACTGTATGGTTGTTATCCGGTTATTCCATGCATCATATTCATAAGCAGTTTTCCTTGACGAGGGGGCAGAACTGCCTGCGGGGTTACTATAAACCACCTCGGTCAGCATGTTGCCTGCTTTATCATAGGTATATTCCGTCTTTGCAAAAGAATTTCCCTCAAACGGAGTTGTCTGGCTGCTCAGATTTCCTAATGCATCATATGTATAGGTGGTTCGTTTCCCATACGGATCTGTCTCCGTGGCCACCTTTCCATCCCCGGTATAGGTTCTGCTGGTCGAATTTCCGGCAGCATCGGTGGCTCTTATCACTCTTCCTGCAAAGTCCGTGATCTGCGTAGTGACCGCAGTACGTTCCGGATCCAGATAAACCGTGGTAGTGGTAAGCAGGTTTTTTCCGGACTGGCTGTAGCTTAGTTCCTCCATACGTATTCTTTTTGATGCGGTGCTGTCATAAAAAACAGTACTTGTTTTCCGGTCCAGCGCATCATAGGTATATGCGGTATAGGAACCGTCCGGATAACACTCCTTTAATGTATTCCCATACAAATCGTATTCATAAGCCGTCGTATTGCCCATGGCATCTGTTTTTGCAGTCACCTGCCCAGCTTTATTATAGGTAAAACGGGTTCCGGGTCCTTTATAAACATCGTTTTTCAGATCATCCAAAGACGAATCATAGGAAAGTGGTCCCGCCTCAGCTTCTTTATTTCCCATTTCATCATAAGAGAACCGCTCATATGTCCGCTGTTTTCCATCTTCACTGATGATAGCCTTACGGATGATTTCATTATATTTATTATAGACATATTTTGTAACAACGCCGTCCGGGGCAGTTTCTTCTATCGGAAGCCACTTGTCATTGTACTCATAAGCAGTTGTAAATGCATCCCCATTCATATAGACATTCCTGGCAAGGATCTGCCCCTTCTGGTTACGGATATATTCTGTATAATTCTTTTCATCTCCCAGAGGACCGGTTTCAGTCAGTACAACGCCTTTGATCACATGGTCCATGTCGTAGGTGTAAGACGTCACGGCAAAGCCTTCCTCATCAGCGCCTTCCCGGTATACACTTTTTCCATCCAGCGGCGTTGCTTTTTTTAGAAGGTATTTTCCGGAATCGTCATACAGGTAATAAGTGGACGTTCCATTTTTATCCGTACTTTTTGTTATATTATTCTGTTCATCATACTCGGTCAGTTCCGCAGAGCCGTCAGGGTATGCCACTTTTATTACCCGCCCTTTTGCGTCACGGGTATAGGTAGTTACATTTCCATAAGCATCGGTTTCCGATTCCACTTCTCCATACTTGTTTGTTCCATTTGTCAGAGCATACTTTGTCCGGACGGTTTCACCAAGGGCATTCGTAGATGCGGTAAGATTGTAGTGAAAGTCAAACTCCTTCGTAACCGTCCGCCCATTGGAATCTGTTATGACCGTATTACGAAAAACATCATCGTATTTGTACGTATCCACGTTTCCAGCCATGTTTTTAACAGTGTTCACCTTTTTATCGTGTTTTCCGCCTTTTATATAGGTAATTTTTTCAAAAACACTTCCGTCATGGTTTATGATTTTAGAGAGCAGTCCTTCTGAATTATATTGGTATCCTGTAGATTTTCCGTTTGCATCGATAAATTTAGTCAGTTTTCCATCTGTATACTCAAACCGGGCACTTTCCCCAGTCTCCTCATTTTGAATCCTTTTTAGCAGTTTGTCTTTATAATGAAAAGAAACATCGGTACCGGAATCATCCTGTATCCCCACGGTATTTCCACTATCATCCACGCTGTAGGCCATGCGGTTACCTGTTTTGTCTTCCATATACTGGATATGCCCTTTTTCATCAAAGGCAAATACCGCCTGATCCTGTGTTTTCAAAAGAAAGCTTCCGTTTTCCTCTGTCAGTTCACTTCTGGAATCCTGTGCTTCATAATTACCACTGCTGTTTTTCAAAAACGTACACCGGGACCCGTCCGGCATAAAAATAGTTTTCTGATCCGTATCCAGAATAGTCTCCGATTTCATTTTGATATTCTGGCTGAATATAAATCCTTTTCCCAGTACTCCGTCTTCTTCGCTCATAGAATTATAGGAATGAGTAATTTCAAAGGGTCCCATAGCACTTTGTACCGTGATATCCGAAAAGCCCTGTGAATAGTTTCCGGTTGCAGGATTGGCTCCTGATTTGCCAAAGTACCTGGATGCAATCCGTTCTGTGATATGTCCTGTTTCCATTGCCTGAAAGAGGTTTGTCCAGATGGGCTGTCTGGTAAAAGTATAATCCAGACCGGCATCCACTCCAAGGTTGTAAAACCAGACGTATGCCAGTTCCGGAAATTCCACGTTGTGGTGGCCGGCACCGCTGATCTGCATGAACGCATTCTGGCTGGTTGTAAATCTTCGGGTGGTATTTTGAATGAAATCTCCTTTTACATCCAAAAGTCCTCTTGCTATAGTTTGGTCTGTTTGGGAATTATTGTATAAGGTTCCATTGATGATGATAAGGTCATTGTCATCTGACATGGATATCCGGCCATTTTTCTCCAGATACAGGTTTCCATTGACATTCAATACTCCTTTTTCGTTAGATATGTTGCCGGAAACAGTCAGATTGCCATTACATTTCAAGGCACCGCCCATCAGCCTGGCACTTCCAGTGAGATTTGCAGAATCTTTAAGCTCAATTGTATGACCATTTAGTTCCAGGTAGTGAAGATTTGCAAAATCATTTGAAATAATGTCACTAGCCAGACTGATTGTTCCTGCTGTACAATTAAATACAAGTCCTGGACATGATTCAGTTTGTTCGATATTCCTTATATATCCCAGGTTGCTATCCATAATTATATGTTGAAATGAATCTCCTGCAAACACTACTTTTCCATCAGCCGGCCATGAAACATTAAATATACTATTTCCCGTTTGATAGAAATCTCCATACAGTTCCAGAATTCCGCCTTTACAAATCATATTTTCTCTATTATTACTTTCTGTATAAAAATCTCCTTTCACTATGATTTTCAGTTCTCCGGATGTCTTCAGATATGCTGAAGTTTCTGTATAGCTTCCGTCCGACTGCTTTTTTTGTATTCGGAAATCTTCGTCTACTACGATCTGCGCTGAGTCACTCCCAATAACTATCGTACAATCCCGTCCCTCTATTTCCTGAATCCGGTACTCTCCTTTTACATGCAGGGCAGAACCATTGTTCAGGGTAAACTGCGTCCCCAGGTAGTCTCCTTCTATGGTCAGTTTATACCCATTTCCATAACCCTGCACGGCTACTTCTTCCCCTGCAATAATCGTGTCCTGGGTTAGTTCCACTCCCCACAGCGGTGTATCTGCATAGATCTTTCCTGCACGATTAGCTACTACGATACTTTTCAGCCGTCCCCGCATCGTTCCCATCGATACATGCTGTTCTTTTTCTCCTGCAAAGACTATTGTCCCATTAGCCGGCCATACTCCATTAAAAGAGCTGTCACCTATATGATGGAAACCCCCATGCAGCTCCAGGATGGCTCCTGCACAAAGTATATTTTCTCCTTTGCTTTCTGTATAAAAATCTCCCTTCACTATGATTTTTAGTTCTCCGGATGTCTTCAGATATGCTGAAGTTTCTGTATAGCTTCCGTCCGACTGCTTTTTTTGTATTCGGAAATCTTCGTCTACTACGATCTGGGCTGACTCACTCCCAATAACTATCGTACAATCCCGTCCCTCTATTTCCTGAATCCGGTACTCTCCTTTTACATGCAGGGCAGAACCATTGTTCAGGGTAAACTGCGTCCCCAGGTAGTCTCCTTCTATGGTCAGTTTATACCCATTTCCATAACCCTGCACGGCTACTTCTTCCCCTGCAATAATCGTGTCCTGGGTTAGTTCCACTCCCCACAGCGGTGTATCTGCATAGATCTTTCCTGCACGATTAGCTACTACGATACTTTTCAGCCGTCCCCGCATCGTTCCCATCGATACATGCTGTTCTTTTTCTCCTGCAAAGACTATTGTCCCATTAGCTGGCCATACTCCATTAAAAGAGCTGTCACCTATATGATGGAAACCCCCATGCAGCTCCAGGATGGCTCCTGCACAAAGTATATTTTCTCCTTTGCTTTCTGTATAAAAATCTCCCTTCACTATGATTTTTAGTTCTCCGGATGTCTTCAGATATGCTGAAGTTTCTGTATAGCTTCCGTTCGACTGCTTTTTTTGTATTCGGAAATCTTCGTCTACTACGATCTGGGCTGACTCACTCCCAATAACTATCGTACAATCCCGTCCCTCTATTTCCTGAATCCGGTACTCTCCTTTTACATGCAGGGCAGAACCATTGTTCAGGGTAAACTGCGTCCCCAGGTAGTCTCCTTCTATGGTCAGTTTATACCCATTTCCATAACCCTGCACGGCTACTTCTTCCCCTGCAATAATCGTGTCCTGGGTTAGTTCCACTCCCCACAGCGGTGTATCTGCATAGATCTTTCCTGCACGATTAGCTACTACTATACTTTTCAGCCGTCCCCGCATCGTTCCCATAGATACATGCTGTTCTTTTTCTCCTGCAAAGACTATTGTCCCATTAGCCGGCCATACTCCATTAAAAGAGCTGTCACCTATATGATGGAAATCCCCATAAAGTTCAAGAATTACCCCCTTATTTATTAGATTATTCCCATTTATACTCTGAGTATAAAAATCCCCTCTAACCACTATACAAGCATTATTGCCACCAGTTAGATAAGCCGCCGTATCTTCATATTTCCCCTTCTCACTCTCTGACTGAATTCTAAAGGTGCCATCTACCCAAACGATAGAGTTCTGTGCGTTTAAAGATCCAGACTGCATTAAGGCATTACCTGTTATCCTAATTGTGCAATTAGAAAACTGAACATTACTATCAACAATTACATCACCTTGATACAATATTTTTTTATCCCTTATCACTCCACCTGAAGAAAGCACAGTATCTCCATCTATTATTTCGTCATAAATAATATCTTCTGGAATAACTGTTTTAACATACTCTGAAACCTTTTTTACAGAATAATTATTTTCACCAACAGGTTCCGTACTTTCAACCACTGTTTCGGATTCCTTGAGTTGTTCTTGCTCATCAGCCATTTCTGTTTCAAATAATTCTGTTTCTATATTTACACTTGAATATGTACTATTAGATTCTGTTTCTTCTTTTACATTTTCAATTTCAGTAATTTCTTCTGTGTCATATTCAGAAGTTGTATCACTTTCTCGATTAGTATATTCTTCTTTATCAACCCTATCTGTTTCTGATTCTATTTCTGCTTTTGCATCCACCCGCCCATCTACAACTGCCAGTTGATTGGGCTTCGGATTAGCCATCACTTTTAATACAAGCCCCAAATCAGGCACATCTGTAATAAATATCAATACAGCGAGAGCCATACAAATAAATGACTTAAAAATACTTTTTGTCTTTTGTTTTTTCCACATCTCTTTTTCTCCCATATTTATAATATATTTTCTTAATGTAAAATTAAGATATTATATTATAATATAAATACTGAAATCTGCGGCACAGAATGTACTGAAATGCAGCATAAATGTTATGAAAATTAATTGAACCAAATTCTTAAATAAATAAAAATTTGTAGCTTTACCAAGTAGGCTTCTTATGCTTTGTCAGTTTTCGTTTCCAGTTTTCTGCAATCACACATCTGACTTTTTCCATGCCTTCAATCACAAACATTCCTGCATCTCCAAGGTCGCATTTCGGTCCATATCCGTTTTCGCATAACATTGCATTGTCTATGGTGTCCAACAGACCAACAAGATGATAGTTGATGCTCCCACGCCAGACAAACGTATACCGGTTGGCATTTGCTTCTATTTTTGTACCATCAATATAAAGTTCTTTCAGCGTGATCAGCCCTTCCTTTTTCAATCAGCGCAGAAACTGGTAATTCAATTTATCCAACACTTTCACAGTCAATTTTTTACCCTTAAAATCATAAAAGGCATCCCTTCTTGGTTTCTGCTTTTTGGTCAGCCAGATAAAGGCAAGGTTTCTTTCACATAATTCCTCAATACGGTCAACAGCCCTCACCCCCCCGCATGTTTGCATAGGTAACCACAGCATACAGCATGATTGGATTATACCCGGTTCTTCCCTTATCTGAATAACAGGCAAGCAATCCCGAAAAATCTAATTCCTCCATTACTTTTTTCAGGGTATAGACTGGATCGTCATCGGGTAAATGCAATTCGAAGAAACTTTCGTTAGCAATATCAATTAGTTAAGACATTAAGAACCATCTTTTTAAGACAGGGTATGTTTTTATTCATATTCTGTATTTTTTTCTTGAAATCTATTGACATTTCTATAAAAATTTGCGGCTAAGCCACTTAATTGAATTCATTTTAAATTAGGAGGTTGCGCTGATGAACTATTCAACTTCTGTAAAAGATACGCTAATAAAAAAATCCATGACATGGATAAGTATCGATGGCTCTTTGTACAGAATCCCAAAAAAGATTTTACAAGAAAACGGAAACTTGATTTTAAGACGATGTTACAGCTTTTCTTAACAATGGAAAGTAGAAGCTTAAATACTGAATTACTAAAGTTTTTTCACTATTCTCTTGATTCTGCCACAGTTTCGACTTTTAACCAGCAACGTAAAAAATTATTACCAGATGCTCTTTTGTTTCTGTTTCACGAATTTAATCAGGCTTTTCAAGATTATCAGACTTTTGAAGGATTTTGCCTTGCTGCCTGTGACGCTCACTACATATATTCCTATAATGATCTTCCATAAAAAACGATGCAATGCTTATTTTACTAACTAAATGACATTGTTGTCGTTAGCCATCTTTTTCTTTTTTAAATATTTCAGGGGGCAGGTGTGACTCATTCGAGTCACACCTGCCCCCTGTTTAAGACTATCTATTTTCCGACAGACTATCTATTTTCCGACAGACAATCATGAGAGAATCTCACCACAATAAAGCTAACTTGAAAAAGTAAATTCCAGTGCAGAAGTAAATTCCACACCCATTTAAAAGTTATTGATTTTCTAGGAGTTTTATAGGCTGGAAACACATATTTCTGTTATAATAAGAACAACTTCTTAGAAAAAAGTTGATTTCAGGACATGACAAACGGACCACTGGAAGGTAGTGTGCTAGACTAAATTCCACCGGTCACATTGAAAAAATGGGAACGTTTAATTTCTAGTCCGACAGCAGATTTCTAGGTGGTTGTTAACGGTTAAAGCGAATCAGCTTAGGTGTTAGATTGACCTCATCAGGCTCAATGCGCCTAAGCTGAAATGCGTTTAAGGCTTCTTCTCCAAGTGTCTCTACTGCAGCATCATAGGGGGTTCTGCCATTTAGACTTTTTCTCGGAGTTGAGTTAATGTGATTCACAATCAGATTCACATCCCACTGAGTCAGAAATTCAAAGCTGGTCCCTTTGGGGAGTACCATACGAAGCATCGTGTGTGCCTGTTCCAGTCCACCCTTCTGTCCACTACGCATGGGATCACAATAGTAGATGCTGGTTCGCTGGAATTCGTCTATTCCTGTTTCTAGAGCAACAGGATCTCCGAATTCTGAGCCCCTGTCGGTCAAGATATGCTGGAAGACAGATAAAAATTCATAAGTTCCCATCCGCTTTTCTAAACGGTCGAAGACGAGCCGGACAGCTCCTTTTGTGCAACGATTTAGGAGAAAGGCAAGAAAGAGCTTGTCCTTGGTGAAGAAGAAGGTCAACAGGGTCTTGCTGGATTCTCTGGACGAGTGAACCGTATCCATTTCAACATAAGAGGGTAACTGTAGCTCGCAAAAATCACTGTATAATCTTTTCTCAAATACAGCTCTGTTTGTGATCTGTGTTTTGTGGCATTTTCGAGGCTTAAATCCAGGCTTACGTTTCAAATCAATATTTCTGGCTGTGAATAGGCCCTGATCAAGGTAGGTATATAAGGACCGGACAGACATGTCCAGTTCGGGATGATTCGTAATAATCTGGTATGGCGATTGTCCATGCTCGATTAAAGGAGATATAATTTTATCCTTTTTGTGCATTTCATGTTTTGTCATGTTCACACCAGTTCTGGAACCGGAAAGTTTTTCTCTGTATTTTCTATCAGAAAAACGTGCATCATATCTATATTTATGGGCAATCGTACAACGATTGATTTTCTTTGTGCAGCCATTACAGACATAGGGCGCTCTATCTAATCGTATGCACTGTTCCTTTGTAAAATCCCTGCAGGTTTGATTACAGGTAGGACAGGAGGTACATTTTACACCACAAATTATGATCTTCCCGCAGGCATTCGTTTTTTTACATTGGAAACGTTTGACACAAAAGTTACGGGAATTATAGAAGGTACCTTTGTGATACCAGTCTGATAGACGGTGAGCCTTTACTTCTTTGGAAATGGTCGTTGGATCCTTGCAAAGAAAGCGGGCAATGTTCGTAAATGATTCTCCTTTGTTCAGTTCATTTTCGATATAAATGCGGTCTTCAAGGGAAAGGTGTTTCTGGTTTCCTGGAATATATTTACTCATAGATATCCTTCTTTCTACTGCTGTCAGAAAGAAAGATAACCTTATCATTTATATATGAAATAGTAAACCTTTACGGTGCAGGACTAAATTCCACCTCCAAATGTGGGTATGGAATTTAAAATTTCATTTTAGGTCACCACAATAAATGAAAACTGGATATTGGCTTTGCTCTATATCGTGGTATACTAAAGGTGCCGATAAAGTTGTAAGGGGACTGGTGCTATCAAGCCCGTGCGACAGACTGATTTTCAACCTCTTAGTGTACCACTTATTGTTTCCATCGCTTTTTGATGAGGACGCAGGACAGCCAACATTTATGGAAGAGGTTGCATCGGCTTATACTATATCGAGGAGGTATATTTATGGAAGTACTGTATAAGCGGTGTTGTGGAATTGACATTCATAAAAATATGTTAGTAGCCTGTGTTTTTATAAGTGTCAGAAAAAAAGAAATTCGTCAGTTTGGTACAATGACTGATGATATTTTACAGTTAACGCAGTGGTTAAAAGAAGTTGATTGTGAAATGGCTGCTATGGAAAGTACAGGTAGTTACTGGAAGCCTGTATATAACATCTTTGAAGAGGAGCACATTCCAGTTATTGTTGTGAATGCCCAGCATATAAAAGGCGTTCCAGGTCGCAAGACAGATGTGAAAGATGCTGAATGGATTGCTGATTTAGTCCGTCATGGTTTAGTGAAAGCAAGTTTCATTCCAAACCGGGAGCAACGAGAACTCCGTGAAATAACACGCTATCGTCAAGAATTGATTGAAGAGCGTGCACGAGAACTGAACCGAATCCAAACCGTTTTAGAAGGATGTAATTTAAAGTTAAGCTCTGTACTTACGGATGTCAGTGGAAAAAGTAGCATTGCTATCTTAAAAGCTATTGTTTCTGGGGAGACAGATCCTTATGTCCTAAGTCAGTTAGCAGAAGGAAAGGCACGCAACAAATGTACAGAACTACAACGGGCACTACGTGGCAGCATCCATTCACACCAGCAGTTGATGCTGAAACACCAGTTAGAGCATATAGAAACTTTGTCTAAAATAATTGAAGATATAGATTCTGACATAGAGGAAAAAACAAAACCAATGAATAAGCAGATTCAATTATTAGATGAGATACCTGGAGTAGGCAAAAAAAGTGCGGAACGGTTGCTTGCGGAAACAGGAATCGAAATGAATCAGTTTAAAAGTCAATCCAACTTTAGTTCTTGGGCGGGTTTAGTGCCTGAATGTAAAGAAAGTGCAGGAAAAAAGATGAGCACTCGGTTACGTAAGGGGAACCAACATGTAAAATCAGTACTTGTTGAATGCGCACGATCTGCAATTCGAAATAAAAAGAGTTATTTCTACTCACGTTATCAACGAATTGCCTCACGTCGAGGAGGAAAAAGAGCTCTAATTGCAATTGCCCATTCTATGCTCGTTGCAATCTATCATATATTAAAAGACTTACAGCCTTACAGGGAACTTGGATGCGGTTATTATGACACTTGTAATCATGAGAAAATAATACAAAGAAATGTCCGTTCGTTAGAGCGGCTGGGAGTAAAGGTCGTAATTGAATAAGGTATTTGACTCTACAAAGGTAAAAGCCCACCAGAATCGGTAGGCTTTATTGTAATGCTTGTTATGGAACTGTCAGGAGTTACGTTTTCAGGACAGCCCCCATTTTACGACTATTATACAATTCCCTGTGCGTTCATAGCAAAAGCACAATGTCCCTGATGTTTGCTATTAAAAATGAAAATTTGTCTCCCACCTGAATCCAATTATTATCTGACAATTTATTTTTATGCCTGTTATTTCCTTTTCATATTTTTTAGTTGTTATCTAACATCCTATTGTGGTCTCTCACCGGAGTGCTTGACAGACACACCGCCTTTAAGCTTTCTGACCTTTTCATTCAAAAAACAGAAATATTATGGAGTGCACAGTATCATTAAACAAGTAGTGTATGTACACTTGAATTACTTCTTTTCTAAATCACTCTCTTTATTATCATTTAGAGCTTCATCAATACCCACCTGCGCCTTTTCCGCTGCATTTTCGGGAGTATTAGATTTCGTAATAACTTCATTCACTGCTAATGAGATAGCATCTGAAATTTCTGGCCACTTTGCATGTACATCTCTGGCTCTTGCAAAGTTCATCTGCTGGGCAAAAAATTCCATCTGCCCGTCACCTATACACTGCTTTTCAGCCACATCCCTTCGTGCAGATATATAACCAAATTCAGACATATAACTTTTCACTTCTTCTTTCTGCGTCAGAAACTCTACAACCTGTAATGACGCATTTTCATTATTATTATCTATTACACCTAGAATTTCTCCTCCAAGCACAGTAACATGGTCTGCATCTTTAGGAATTGGTGCGACATCCCATTTTAATTCGGGTGCCT
Organism: Robinsoniella sp. KNHs210; assembly: GCF_000686105.1. Classification (NCBI taxonomy): domain Bacteria; kingdom Bacillati; phylum Bacillota; class Clostridia; order Lachnospirales; family Lachnospiraceae; genus Robinsoniella; species Robinsoniella sp. KNHs210. The sequence continues at coordinate 5,171,105 of NZ_JMLZ01000002.1, read as the reverse complement.
GTTTTCTGATCGTAGGTATTTGCCATGATCCATTAATCATCATAGCTATATTTCCGGAAACAAACTGGCTTAGAACATCACCCTGCGTCCAATTAATAACTTCCTTGTTCATAGAGCCATCATTTACTAAATCACTAATTAATGTCAACGCTTTTATTCCAGCTGCATTATTTAAATGAAATGAATCTCCTCCTGCTGACCATAGCCATGGTAAAAAATTAAATGTTCCCTCTTCATTTTGTAAACTGCAAAATGCAATACCAGATATATTCTCATGAGATAGCTCTTTTGCTGCGATCCTTAAATCTTCCCATGTTTCCGGTACAGCAATGCCTGCATTCTGCAGCATCTCTTTATTATAGTACAGTCCCAGACAATTACTCCCAAAGGGTATTCCATATAGCCTGCCATCCAACGTACAAGAAGCCAGCGGTTCTTCATAATATTGCGTTGTATCAAGTTTTCCTGACAAGTCAGCGAAGATACCCATTTGTGCATATGCGGCAAAATCAGAAGTATCAATCAAAATAATATCTGGTAGTTCTGAAGCAACGGTACTCATCGATAATTGCTTCTTAAAATTATCAAAAGGTATATACTTTGAAGTTGCTTCAATCACATCTTGTGTCTGGTTGAATTTATGTAATTCCGTATTTAGTATATCCTGATGCCTTTCATTTTCAAAGTAATACCATACGGATACCATCGTTTTTTCTTTCATTTGAATTTCACTTTCCACCATTTGATCTGAATTATTCTTACATCCTGACACAATCACTGAAGTAAGGGCCGCAGTTATCATCAGCAACATCAATTTTCTTTGCATTTAAATCCCCAAACTTTCTCTATACTATTAATCATATAAGATATATTTAAAAGTATCCGTAATTTCCCCTATTATATCATTTTATCAGACTATTTCCAAGCCATAACATTCCAAAAAAATGCAAAATAAATTGCATTATACCTATGTCTTTAAATAATCATTAATAGGAAAAAGGCCCAATAACAGGGCCTTTTTCGTGCTAAAACTTTAGTATGCTTTTATTTTCATGCTGTCTTTCCATCCCATGTTCTTCAACAGTTTTTTATAAGATGAAATCTTTTTCTCCGGAACCCTGATTACTGCTTTGCTGTAAATTCCTTTTATTGCATTGTCTCCAGCTTTTATCCGTCCTGTTGATTGAAACGTTATGGACTTCAATTTCTTATCTCCATAAAATGCTGCTTTTCCTATGCTGCGCACCGTACTTGGTAATGTGATACCCGTCAGGCTTGTACACTTCTTAAATGCTTTCTCTCCTATCTCTGAAAGGCTGGATGGTTTCATCATTCTGACGCTCTTCAGCGATGTACAGTTATAAAATGCATACTTATCAATCACTTTCACATTTTTTCCAATTACGACACTCTTTAATTTTTTATTGTTTTTGAATGCACTTCTCTGTACCCCAGTTACTTTAAAAGTCTTTCCCATTATCTTTACTGTTGAGTGGACGGTTATATCTGTCCTGGACTTCTGGGTTGTTCCGGTCACTTCTGCACTGTCTTTCCCGGTTATCTTATATTTCAGATATCCTGACGTATACGTCTTGCCTATCTGGGGCTGTTCCGGTACAACCGGCGGTTTTACGGCCAGACCTTCCATTGCTCTTTTTAATCCTTCGGTGGACTGACGCACTTCTTCTGCTGTTGCTTCCTCCTTTTCCCGAATCTGCTTTGCTGCCGCCAGGCTGTCTGTGAATGCCTTTACGGTCTGCTCCGTGTACTTGGCAGTATCGGTTTGCAGTGCTCTTTCGATCACACTTTTCAGTTCACTCTTGTCCGGCTTAATCATTAGACCGCCCATTGCAATTCTCAGATTTTCACTTGCATCTGCTACTTCTGTTTCATCTGCCTGGGTATTTCCATTTACTTCTGCCCCCATACGGTAGGCGTCCATAAATGCCTGATGCCCTGCCATAAAGTATTCTGACAGTTTCGGTATTATTTTTTCAGCTTCTGTAAGTCTTAACTGAAGCTCTTCCTTCGCTCCGAGTCTCACCAGCCCTTCAATTGCCGTTTTCAGTGCTTCTTTAGCCTGCTCTTCCTCATCGGATCCGGCCTCTCTGCTGAGTATAAGATCGGCATTCCTTATGGCTGTTTCTAATTCCCTTACTGACTCATAGGTGTAGAATTCAGTAGAAATGCCTTTTGCAACATCTACCGCAACCTGCAGATTTGTAAATCTGTTAATATAATCCAGTCTGTTTATCTGGAACATCAGGTCACTATAATATCCGTCTAATTCCGCCTGACTGATATCCTCGCTGCTGCCCGCGGACTGAGCACGTTCCAGAGCAGCTTCCAGCTCGGACTTTATCGAAGCATCTGTCTGTGCATACCTTTCATCCATCATTATATTTTCTGTGTATGTAATCAAGGCATCCAGATTCGTACGGTCAGCCAGTTCTTTATAGACTGCTGTTACGGTAACCGCATGCTCCGGCATGGTAAAGGTTGTTTCTTCACTATACTGGTCTTCCACCTCCACATCTTCCGTAACCCACCGGTCAAATTTCATTCCCGGCTCTGCTACATCTGCCAAAATGGTAACTACCTCATCCTTCCGGTAAGCCCCGCTTCCAGTTCCATTTACAACTGCAGCTGTATAAGTAGGAACCGGCGATACCTGGATCTCTATCTCCGCCTGGATTCCCTGTTCATTTTTAATGAGCTCTGTCTCCTCCAGTGTCCCTGGGATAACCTGGGTTCCTTCCTGCTGGGGATCATATGCAGATAAATCCCACGTAACATTCAGTTTTTTCTGAATATCCTGCTCCAGCATAACATCTACCGATTCCGGCAGCTGGTCTTCCGTGATTTCCTCCCCGTATTCCACTTCCAACGGTTCCGGTTTCATGACAGATACCACCTGGTTTGGCACGATCTGTATGTTACAGGTGTCTATAAAGTTTCCATCGTAACTTCTAGCTCTGATCTGAACCGTTCCTAAACCATTTGGTGTCACTACACCTTCTTTACTGACTTTTGCTACAGATAGATCTGTAGAAGACCATGCAATCATTTGATTTGTAGCATTTTCTGGAAGGATCTGTGCACTTAATTGTGCTGTCTGATATGCTTTCACCGTTTCTTCTGTCTTTGCCAGTTTAATTCCCTCTACACGCTGTCCATAATTGCCGTATACTTCAAATTCACTGAGTTGAAGTCCTGGTTTGCCTGCCTCATCATTAGCAGTTCCTATAATTTTAACAAATTTTCCTACCGTATCCTTCGATAATCCTACCGTAACGTGATTAATATTTTGCTCAAAAACATAAGTCGCTTTGTCTACTGCTGTCTTGTATATTTCTCCATCAATACTTACCTGAAATTCAATTTCCTGAGATCTTTTTCCCCATTCTGATGGCAGATATAATTCAAACTGCTCTAAACAATATATATCTTGTAAGTCAATAATTATTTCATTCGGGAAATTCTTTGAACCACAATCTATAAAGCTTTTCTTATTTCCATCCACAATATCATGGACTTTACCATAAGAGATTGCACCTGTTTCTATTGGCTTATTTAAAGCAATGTTTTTCCCTTCTATCTCTTCAGTTTGAGTTCCTATAATTTGCAGCTCTCCAATCTGCGCTCCTTTCGGATCCCCTGTATTTCCATATACTTCTAATTTTATATTTTTGGCTATAACAGGTGTAGAATATTTTATTTCTATTCGATTTTTATTTAAATCATTAGAAAAACTATACTCTGTCTTCTTCGAAAGTTCTGAGTACTTTTCTCCATCCTCTGAACGTAAAATTCTAATCTCCTGTTTACGCGGATTCCAGTCTTTTTTTGGAAGTTCTACTATTATCTCACTTATTTCACAGCGTTCTTCCAGATTTACGTCAATCCAATTTGGTGTTTGTTCGGATGGCGTACTGTTAGCCCACCAGAAAGTCTCACTATTTCCATCTACAGCCATCTCCTTTTCCATATTTTTTGTTTCACTTGATGCAGTAACTGTTTTATTTAATGCTAAATTACTTCCATTTACTTCTATTGATTTAGGCATTATACTGTCTATCATAAAGGAGCCAAACTTATTTTCCTTCACAAACTTTAATTGATCCCCGTCAGAAACTGGCACTTTCACAACAATTTCTTTCCATTTTCCATTCGTTTGATAAAGATCTACTTCTTGCAACTTATTATCATTATGATAAAGGCTTAAAGCGGTGTCAGCATCAGCTTTATATAGAATACCAATATTATTACATTCGATCATATTCTTGAATTCAAGGGTCGCACCTTCTTTTTCATTCTCAATATAAACTTTTGAATCTTGCATTTTAATATCTGCATTAGTAATATTGTCTGCTGCTTCTGCCGGATATTCCTCATCTATAATCATATCTTTTTTCTCATTTGGTTCAATTGCAATTTCATTCCATATATTACTTTCCATACCACGACTCACCGCCGTAACCGTACAATATGAATTCTCTGTTATTGGCACAAATGCCCTATCTCCTATAATACCATCTATCTTCTGTGTATATTCCCCAGATTCTGTACCATAATGTATATTATAGGATTCGGCTCCCAACACTGGTTGCCAAATGACTATTGCTCCGTTAGTAATAGGCATGGATGTTTTTACAGTAGGGGCTGCTGGTCTTACTGATGTTGCAAAACTGTAGGTTCCCGATGAACTTTCTTTTCTTTTTCGCTTGTTCATATCAATTTCTTTATCAGTAGCAGTTACTCTCCAATAATATTTGGTATCCGGTTTCAATAGATCTGATTCAAGCGTATACGCTGGCTGTGTAATTGTATCTCGGCTTAATATAATATTTGCAAAATCAGGATCACTGGCTACTTCCAATTCATAAAATGCTGCCCCTGCATTTTTCTCCCATCTCAATGTCTGTCGTTGCTCAATAGTAGCTCCATTTTCTGGTGATTGTAGTTTAAAATCAGCTGGTACACCATCAATTGTAGTTGTTGTGAACTTATGAGGCATTCCATTCATTTTTCGTACATCATTATCATTTACCGCCTCTATTTTTGAATAGTATGTTGTAGCAGGTTTAAGTTCTTCCTCTAAAAAATAATACAAATATTCTACACTTTGCGACAGTACTTGTTTTGGAGGATCCTGTATCTCAATTGATCTTGCATTATTAAAATCTTGATCTTCTGAAAGATACAATATGTATTTTTTTGCATTTCTTGACTCACTCCATGTAAACTTGGGCGTCAGGGACATATCCTTTGCTTCATTAACAACCTGTAATTGTGTGAATCTTCCAGGCGCCCCTTCTTTTTTACAAACTGTAAATTCATAGTACATATTATTGTAAGCACTTCTTTGACCATATTGATTCTGGGCAATTACCGTCCAATAATATGTCTTTCCTTCATCTAATTCCTCGTCTAGTTTTAAATTTTCACCTTCAATATTTTCTTTTCTGTATATTGGATTTGACATATCTTTATTTTCCGATATCACTAACTTATAAGTTTCAGCTCCTTGAGCTTTCTGCCAAGTAAAGTCAGGGTAATTTGTGACTGCCATACCATCATCAGGACCTTGGAGACAAAAGTCTGAAGGAATGCTTTCTTGTTTCTTTACTACAATCATCCATATATCGTTTGACTCGAAAGTAATATCTGTAGACAAATTTTCTGCTGATTTTTTCTCTGCCGAGGAACTTCTAAATTTTACACCATCTTTTTCTTTATCTGGATCAACTTTTACTTCTTTTGCATTAGTTCCTACCAATTGATATTTATCAATTATAATATCTTCTCCCGCAAATGGATTGTTATCTAATGCAATTTCACAAGATCCTAAATCGCGTCCCCCTATTAAAATTTTAGCCTCGCCTTTTTCTTTATCTACTGATGCAATATAAGGTACATCACCAGAATGCACTACGCGTTCTCCACTCATATTGGCATATACAGCCATTAACCACCACTGTATAGTACGGGCACATATATTCTCTTTACTGTTATCTGTAATCATTGTATCTGAATAACCGTTTGGATAAGAAAAAATGCCACGTATTGCTTCATCAATCCCATCCAACTTATCAATCTCAGACAACACCTCCATTTCCTGACCAGGTCGCTCAACATAACCATAATCAGCATATTCTTCATAATAAATTTTAGGTTTTCCCACTAGGGGTTTATCTGCTACGGATTTATTTAATTTGTCAATATACTTATCTAAATCTTTATATGGCCCAAAATGCCACGCAACTACATCCAATGGAATTTCTTCACCCGAGCAAAAATTTATTAAATCTTGCGTAGCGTAATACCAATCAGGATAAGAAGATGGGCCAATTAACTTTGCATCAGGTATGATATCTTTCAGTGCGTACCATGCTTCACCATACATATGGTTAAAAGTATCACAGTTATTGTCAAACCCGATTCCCCAATTCTCATTCCAAACATTAAACTCGTCAATATCAATATTATTATCTTTGAAATATTGTCCAATATCCTTTACCCATTGTTTCCAAACCTCGTAATTCTTTGGAAATTTTGACTGTGGCAAGCCATTTTGTGAAACCCACGACGGAAAATAACCCATAATCGGATAATATGAGATACCCAATTCACTTAAACGTGCAACACCATCCTTTATTCTATCTAATCGGTTAAGTTCATTCGGCAACACATCCATTAAATTCTTTTCATCATTACTATTTCCATTATTTCCAAGTAAATTTTGAGTATCAATATCATCTCTAATAATTCTCTGCTTAAGGGGCACTATTCTACCATCGGGAATATCTTCATTAGGTATTAAAAGTCCTCCAGTTTTAGGTATCATTTCTCCCTTTGTGTTAGATAAATCAATAGCAACTGTTTTACTTGATGCTTTTACTGAAACCATGCTCAATGGTGAAACAGTAACCATACATAAGACTAATATTATAGATAATATACAGTTTAGTCTTTTCATAATCTTACCAGCCTTCATATTTTCTCCTTCTTTTTCATCATTAATAGTTATACTTTAATATCGTTGATTCATAATTTCCACCTCCTATAATCTAATATCAATTTATTAATTCATATTATAATTATAATCTACTAAACTAATATTCCATACTCTAAATAACTTTAATTGGTTAGATAAAACTAAACTTCTCTCTCTTAGGGGTGACTCCATTATGATATCCGATATATTGTTAAAACAATACAAGATGTTAAAATTGAATTTTTGTTAAGTTGGCATACAAGATATAACTACATTTAAATAGAAACTGCTACACAAAATTTGTGTAGCAGCCCTTTCTTAATTAATTTAGTATGCTTTTATTTTCATGCTGTCTTTCCAGCCTTTGTTCTTCAACAGTTTTTTATAAGCTGAGATTTTTTTCTCCGGAACCCTAATTACTGCTTTGCTGTAAATTCCTTTTATTGCATTGTCTCCAGCTTTTATCCGTCCTGTTGATTGAAACGTTATGGACTTCAATTTCTTATCTCCATAAAATGCTGCTTTTCCTATGCTGCGCACCGTACTTGGTAATGTGATACCCGTCAGGCTTGTACACTTCTTAAATGCTTTCTCTCCTATCTCTGAAAGGCTGGATGGTTTCATCATTCTGACGCTCTTCAGCGATGTACAGTTATAAAATGCATACTTATCAATCACTTTCACATTTTTTCCAATTACGACACTCTTTAATTTTTTATTGTTTTTGAATGCACTTCTCTGTACCCCAGTTACTTTAAAAGTCTTTCCCATTATCTTTACTGTTGAGTGGACGGTTATATCTGTCCTGGACTTCTGGGTTGTTCCGGTCACTTCTGCACTGTCTTTCCCGGTTATCTTATATTTCAGATATCCTGACGTATACGTCTTGCCTATCTGGGGCTGTTCCGGTACAACCGGCGGTTTTACGGCCAGACCTTCCATTGCTCTTTTTAATCCTTCGGTGGACTGACGCACTTCTTCTGCTGTTGCTTCCTCCTTTTCCCGAATCTGCTTTGCTGCCGCCAGGCTGTCTGTGAATGCCTTTACGGTCTGCTCCGTGTACTTGGCAGTATCGGTTTGCAGTGCTCTTTCGATCATTTTTTTCAGTTCACTCTTATCCGGCTTAATCATTAGACCGCCCATTGCAATCCTCAGATTTTCACATGCATCTGCTACTTCTGTTTCATCTGCCTGGGTATTTCCATTTACTTCTGCCGCCATACGGTAGGCGTCCATAAATGCCTGATGCCCTGCCATAAAGTATTCTGACAGTTTCGGTATTATTTTTTCAGCTTCTGTAAGTCTTAACTGAAGCTCTTCCTTCGCTCCGAGTCTTACCAGCCCTTCAATTGCCGTTTTCAGTGCTTCTTTAGCCTGCTCTTCCTCATCGGGTCCGGCCTCTCTGCTGAGTATAAGATCGGCATTCCATATGGCTGTTTCTAATTCCCTTACTGACTCATAAGTGTAGAATTCAGTAGAAATGCCTTTTGCAACATCTACCGCAACCTGCAGATTTGTAAAGCTGCTAATATAATCCAGTCTGTTTATCTGGAACATCAGGTCACTATAATATCCGTCTATTTCCGCCTGGCTGATATCCTCGCTGCTGCCCGCGGACTGAGCACGTTCCAGAGCTGCTTCCAGCTCGGTCTTTATCGAAGCATCTGTCTGTGCATACCTTTCATCCTGCATTATATTTTCTGTGTATGCAATCAAGGCATCCAGATTCGTACGGTCAGCCAGTTCTTTATAGACTGCTGTTACGGTAACCGCATGCTGCGGCATGGTAAAGGTTGTTTCTTCACTATACTGGTCTTCCACCTCCACATCTTCCGTAACCCACCGGTCAAATTTCTTACCCGGCTCTGCTTCATCTGCCAAAATGGTAACCACATCATCCTTCTGGTAATCCCCGCTTCCTGTTCCATTTACAACTGTAGCTGTATAAGTAGGAACCGGCGATACCTGGATCTCTATCTCCGCCTGGATTCCCTGTTCATTTTTAATGAGCTCTGTCTCCTTAAGTGTCCCCGGTATAACCTGGGTTCCTTCCTGCTGAGGATCATATGCAGATAAATCCCACGTAACATTCAGGTTTTTCTGAATATCCTGCTCCAGCATAACATCTACCGATTCCGGCAGCTGGTCTTCTGTGATTTCCTCCCCGTATTCTGCTTCCAAAGGATCCGGTTTTATAATAGATATCACCTGGTTTGGCACTACCTGTATATTACAGGTGTCTTTAAAGTTTCCATCGTAGCTTCTGGCTCTGATCTGAACCGTTCCTAAACCATTTGGTGTTACTACGCCTTCTTTACTGACTTTTGCTACAGTAAGATCTGAAGAAGACCATGCAATCATCTTATTTGAGGCACTTTCCGGTAGAATTTCTGCACTTAATTGTACTGTCTGATATGCTTTTACCGTTTCTTCTGTCTTTGCCAGTTTAATGCCCTCTACACGTTGTCCATAATTGCCGTATACTTCAAATTCACCAATCTGTAGACCGGGTTTTCCAACCTCATCATTAGCAGTTCCTATTATTTTGATAAATCTTCCTGCCGTATCTTGTGGCAATGCAATTGTTACATGATTTGTTCCCTGTTCAAAAGCATACTTTGCTTTATCCACAGCCGTTTTGTAAACATCTCCATCGGAACTTACCAGAAATTCAATTTCCTGAGTTCTTTTTCCCCAATTAGATGGCAGATACAGGTCAAACTGCTCTAATAAATAAATGTTTTCTAAATCAACTATGACTTCATTTGGAAAATTCTTAGATCCACAGTCTATAAAGGTTTTCTTGTCTCCATCTACCGCATCCTGCAAATTGCCATGAGAAATCTGATTTAAACTTAACGGTTTTTTCAGTGCCAGATTCTTGCCATCAATATCAGAGGGTTGTGAATCACTTGCTGCCATTACTTCCAGTTCCCCAACCTGCCCATAATGTTTATCTCCCGTATTGGTATAAATTTCAAGCTTTAAATGCTTTGTCGTTACAATATTGGGAAGCTTAATCTTTACTTCATTTTTGTTCTTAGAATTGTCAAACTCATAGAGGGTTCTTGCTACTTGTTCTGTGAAAGTATCTCCGTCATCCGAGGTCAGGATCCGTATCTCCTGACTCCGTGGTCCCCATCCATTGATAGGTAGTTTGACATTCACCGCAGCTATATTCTGCTCTTCTTCCCATTCAAGGGTCAGCCATCCAGGCTTGTCATCTGTTGCCGATACATTTGATTTCCAGAAGGTCTCTCTGTCTCCATCAATTGCATTTTCCTTTACCCCAAATCCAGGAGTAGAAGAGTCAGCCGTTATGACAGCATTTTTCGATATATTAGTAAGATCCGCTCCAGCAGTCGGTGTTAACTCACTGATCTTGAATCCTGCTGCTTTTCCCTCTTTCACAAATTTCAGCGTATCTTTTTCGGACAGATTCACTGTAATCCTGCTCTTATTCCATTGTCCATCCGACTGGTTCAGCTCTAAATCCCCTACTTTTTCGTCATTTTTGTAAACTGCTACCTCCGTATCTGTATCAGCCTTATAGGCAATAACGATATCACTACAGGCAATTACATCCTTATATTCCGCCGTATCACCTTCCTTTTGGAACTCAAGAAATACATCTTGACCCTCCATGGAAATTTTCGCTCCGGAAATAACATCAGCTGCTTCTGCAGGATATGGCTCTTCCAGCGTCATTTCAGATTTAATACAACTTACCGGAATTTCATTCCATATTTCGCTTTCTATACCATTTCTTACAGCAGTTACTGTACAATAACCTTCTCCTTTAAACGGGATATAAGACCTATCCCCTGTGATTCCTGTGATTTCCTGGGTATATACTCCGGACTGGTTACCAAATTTTATGTTGTAGGAATCTGCCCCCAATACAGGCTGATAAATAATAATTGCGCCGGCTGCATTTGGCTGTGACACTTTTACCAGCGGTGCTGCAGGTTTGTTTGAAGTTTTAAATTTGTAGACTCCGGAAGAGCTTTCCGTTCTTATTCTCTTCGCTGGATCTATTTCCTTATTGGTTGCAGCTACACGCCAATAATAGGTTGTATCCGGTTCTAATATGTTAGGCTCCAATGTGTATGCCGGTACCGTGATGGTATCATGCTTCACTACTATATTACTAAATTCCGCATCGGTTGCGATTTCCAGTTCGAAGAAGAATGCACCCGCATTGTCTTCCCATCGAAGTGTTTCTCTCTGCTCCAGAATAACGTCGTTCTCCGGATATGTAATCTCAAATGCGTCCGGAACACCGTCCGCTGAAGTGGTTGTAAATTCATGAACCTTGCCATTCATCTCCCGGGTGCCATTTTCATTTTCTGCCTCCATACGGGTATAATAAGTAGTACCAGGTTTAAGTTCTTCATCCAAAGTATATTCCCAATAGATAAGTTCCTTGGCCCATGGCTGCCTGTCTTTATCCAGTTCAACATATACGGGATCTGTAACCTTTTTTGTTATTACATCTCCTGAAAAGTCTTGATTTTCAGAGATTTCAATTGTATAGCTATCTGCGTTTCGGCATTCAGACCATGTAAACCTCGGCTGAAGCGGTGTTTCATCGGTATAATTAACAGGTTGATAAATGGTGAATGGACCTGGTACCTCTATATTATCCTTCACGGTGAAGGAATAATACATGTTGTTAAATGGTGTGCGATCTCCATTTTTGTTATGTGCGGTAACTGTCCAGTAATACATCTGATCTGCTGCCAGTGGAGTCTGCACCTTATGTATTTCTTCAATTCCTGCCTTTGCTGCCGGAACCTCCGCTGTATAAACCACATCATTCATCTTTTTATCATGAGCCACTGTGAGTGTGTAAGATTCCGCTCCCTGAGATTTTTCCCATTTTAATTCCGGTGTACTGTTTACCACTGTATTGTCATCCGGAGTTCTTAGATAAAAATCAGAGGGTACAGCCTCTTCGGTCTTAATAACAAGCATATACACATCGTGTCCCATAAAGTCCAGGTTCACCTGTGTACTATTATCTCCTTCTTGCGCAATTGATGCCATCTGACTATCCTGATATTTAATACCTTCGTCTTCGTCCCAGATGCTGTCACGATTCATTGCATACTTCGCATTTGCTGCTCCGCCACCTGTGTCCCCGGATATAGAAGATTTGGTTAGCAAATATTTATCAATTTTTACATCTCCTGTGAAGGGAAGATTTTCAAGATTTAAATTAATTGTCATAGGTGAGGTTACAGAACTATTACGGTTTTGAGCATTTTTATTACTAATCAGCACCTTAGCCTCTCCCTTTTCTTCATCTATGGAAGCGATATAAGGCTCAAATGGTTCACTGTCATTCACCACGCTCTGACCTGTCATAGATCCATAAGCTGCCAACTGCCACCACTCGCACAAGCGATAATTGGGGTTTTCTTCGTCTTGAAACGTTTTCAATAATTCACTCATACCATTTGGAAATTCCCATATACCTCGAATAGCTTCATCTACATCCGAACTGTCTGCCTCTGCCATAATGTTAAATGCAAGGGCTCCGTTTTCCCAATCCCATGCATATTCTTCCAGATAATATTTCGGATTTCCAACGATAGGATACTGTGATACCATGTTATTCAAAGCAGCTACGTTATTTTTGGAATCATTATCAAAATGCCAAGCGAGGATGCCTGCCGGTATTTCCCATTCCGCACAGGCCTTGATCAGTCTGGAAGCCCGACCCTCTGGAGACTCCTGCATGGACGGTCCAATGAGTTTTACATCCTGGAAGATCTCATTCAGGGCATAGAAAGAATTCTTATGCATATTGTTATATGTATTCTCACCACCACCCCCATAAAATCCCCAGTCTTCATTCCATACATTAAATTCATCTATTGGAAGATTATTATCCTTCACATATTGGCCAATATCGCGGATCCACTGCTTATAAACCTCCATATTTTTTGGACTATCCTGTGCACGGCCTGTCTTCGATACCCATGATGGAAAATATCCCATGATTGGATAATACTCGATACCCAACTCACTCATGCGCTCTACTCCATCCTTAATCCGATCCAATCGATTCTGTTCGTTAGGGCTCATATCACGTATATGATCCGGACTAGTATCTTTATCATTATTATTCCAGATTAGATTCTGTGTTTCTATATCATCTCTTATAATACGTGCATTCAACGGGAGAATTCGCCCATCCGTTACATTTTCATTTGGAATCAACAAAAAACCTACTTTGGGAATCATTTCTCCCCTGGTTTTACTGAAATCAATCTGAACATCTCTCGCCTCCGCTGCATGTGCTACAGTGGGTGTGATACCTGAAAGACATCCTAATGTTAAAGTTGCACTTAAAAGAATACTGGTCGCTTTTTTTATCTGCTTTCTCATCTTTTTCTTTCCCTCCTTCTCTATCCTTTCACTGCTCCGCTGGTCATTCCGCTGATTATATATTTTTGCATAAAGATAAAGATTAAAGCAACCGGAATAATTGTTACCACAGCAAAAGCAGTTAAATAGCTCCATTTTGTTCCATACTGTCCCATAAAGTTAAAGATTCCCGCCGTGATTGGGCGTTTCTGCTGGTCTAAGATAAATGTCATACCATATGCCAGATCTCCCCATCCATACAGAAATGAAAAAATAGCACAAACCATTACACCCGGCTTTGCAATAGGAATCAGTACCCGGATAAATCCAGTAAATCGGTTACACCCATCAATATACGCCGCTTCTTCTAATTCTTTTGGAATAGATGCAAAATAATTTTTCAAAATTAGTACTGAAAATGGGATTCCAATAGTTGCATCCGCTATCATAGCAGAAAACGGTGTGTTATATAAATGCATGCCTTTAAACATAATGAACATTGGTGTCAACAGAACAGACACTGGCAGCATCTGGGTTACTAAAAAGCTAAGAAGTATTGTATTCTTCCCTTTAAATCGGTATTTGGCTATTCCATAAGAAGCTGGTACGGATAAAATTACAGAGATAATCATAGCTCCAACGGATATCATTAGACTGTTTCCAAATGAGCGGAACATATTAAAATCACCATTTTCAACCTGTGCCAGATAGGACTTGGAATTTAATACATGTGGGAATATCGTAGGCGGAACCTGGAAAATCTCCTTCTCTGTTTTTAGGGAAGTCACTACAATCCAGAACAGTGGAAATAGTAAGATGCATAAAAAAACTATGGATATTACACATAGGACCACATTATTCTTTCCAGAAATTTTTTTATCATCATCCATTATACTTCCTCCTCCTTTGTCATCTTCAAATAAAATACACCGACAATCAACAATATGACTAAAAGAATATTTGCCACAGCAGACCCTTTACTGTATTTAAACATTTCAAATGATAGTTTATAGGAATATGTAGACAACATGTGCGTTGAATTAACAGGACCGCCACCGGTCATAACATAAACCAGATCAAACACTTTAAATGTATAAATAAATCCCAGGATCAATACCGATTCTATTGTTGGTTTTAAAAGCGGTAATGTTATTTTTAAAAATGACTGTACTTTATTTGCACCATCTATGGATGCACTTTCATATAACTCCTGTGGAATCGTTGTCAACCCTGTGGATAGCAGAATCATATTAAAAGGAATTCCAATCCATACATTTGCACAAATAATAGCAAACATTGCAGTACTGGAAGAAGTCAGCCAATCTATATTTTCTTTTATTAATCCGATGCTATGTAAAATATAATTTAAAATTCCTACATCTGTACCAAATATAAACTTGAATATCAATGCTGTTACGGTAATTGGGATCATCCATGGCATCATTAATAGCCCACGGACAGGTTTGGAAAAGCGAAAATTCTGGTTAAAAAATACAGCCAGTACAAAGCCAATTAGAAACTGCAAGATCAAGCAGCAAACAGTAAACAGTAACGTATTCCACAAAGCCTTACAAAATACTGCATCACTGAATATAGCAAGATAATTATCCAGTCCCGCAAACGGCTTATGCGCTGCTGTCAATGTTTTCATTGTAACATCCTGAAAACTAAGAATTATATTATCTACTATCGGATACCCTACAAAGATGACCATATATAGAAATGCAGGTAAAACAAACAGATATCCGATGTTGTCATATTGAAAAAATGTTTTTATTTTTTTCACTAAACTTACTCCTTTATGCAAAGACTATTTATAAAAGTACAGAGTATACAAAATCAACGTATACCCCGCACCAGTAATAACTATATCATTTTATTTCACTACAACGGAGTCTATCGACGCTTGAGCAGACGCAGCAGCATCCTCAGGTTCCATCTCTCCTGTCATAACCTGATTAAATGCAAGCGAAATTGCATTAGATACTTCCGGCCATTCAGCCAGTGGTCCTCTTGCTTTTGCATATTCCATTTCTTCAGTAAATGTCTTCATGGACTCATCATCCGTAAACTGAGTAGCTGCGATATTTTTATCTGCGGATATGTATCCAAACTCGTTCATCAGATATTTTACTTGCTCCTCATTGGTCGCATATTGCAGGAACTTTAACGCACCCTCTTCATTGCCGCCAGAAATCACTGCGTAATTTTCTCCTCCCAATGCTGAAGCATAATTAGAATCTTTAGGTATCAGGGTAACCTTCCAGTTCAGATCCGGTGCTTCTTGTTTCATTGGTGGAATCTGCCATGGGCCGTTTACCATCATTGCAACATTTCCTGACACAAACTGGTTCATAACATCGCCTTGTGTCCAATTGATACATTCTTTACTCATACTGCCAGAATCAACAAGATCTTTTACATAGGTCAAAGCCTTCACACCACCGTCAGTATCGATATGGTAAGAATCTGTCCCCGTAGACCACAGCCATGGAAGGAAATTAAAGGTTCCTTCTTCATTTTGCAGACTGCAGAAAGCTAAGCCTGTTACGTTGTCTTTTGTTAATGCCTGTGCTGTGGTTTTCAGTTCATCCCAAGTCTCCGGTACTTCACAATTTGCTTCTTTTAACATATCCTCATTGTAATAAAGTCCCAGACAGTTAACACCAAACGGCACTCCATATAATGCACCATCTATCGTACAGGAATCTACTGCTCCTTGATAATAATTCTCCACATCAAATTTTCCTGTCAAATCCGAAAAGATATCCATTGATGCATAAGAAGCATGATCAGGCGAGTCCAGGATTGCAATATCCGGCAGCTCATTTGCTGAAGCGCCAATTGATAACTGCTTTTTAAAGTCTGCAAAAGGAACATATTTTGCCGTTACCTGGATTTCATCCTGTGATTCATTATAATCCTGTATTACTTTATCAAGTGCCTTCTGGTGGTTCTCAGCCTCCCAATAATACCAGATACTTACTTCCTCCGCATTTCCGGTAGCATCTGCCTTGTTATCTGTATCCGCATCAGTACCTTCCATTCCTTCCGTTGCTTCCTTTGTTTCCTCATTTTCAGCCTTGGTTTCTTCCGTAGATGCTTCCGTCTTTTTTTCTGTCGCCGCCGTTTCAGCCTTATCCGAAGAACCGCCGCAGCCGGTTAACATGGATGCCGTTACTAAACTCATACAAATAAATGTGCTGATAATCTTTTTCTTCATAAAATATTCTCTCCTTTTTTTCTAATTACAATCTGTAACTGATGATCTCATTGTATATTAAGTTTCTGAAACTGCATACTCTAAAAAACTGTAAAAGGGTAGGTAAAACTAAACCTTTCTCAATTATTTACTTTTTCTATATATTATTTAAAAAATAATACATCTAACGAAAAAAGTAGAGCAAAACACATGGTTTCACTCTACTTTTTTATTCTTCTATATTCTGCCGGCAGATATCCCGTTAACTTTTTAAACACTCTGCTAAAATATTTTGAATCAGTATAACCTACCTTAAGGGCAACCTCATATGTTTTTAATTTTGTTCCCAGCAGTAATTCTTTTGATTTCTGAATACGGTACTCCTTTATGTAATTATTAAAATTAATCCCCTCTTCTCTTCGGAATAATGTTCCCAGATATTCCGGAGTCAGATTGAGCCTTCTAGCTATTTCTTCTAAAGTAATACCATTACTATAGTACTCATGGACTAACCCTTTTACTTTACATATAACGGAACTGCCAGCCACCACTTTTTTATCGTCAATCATACGTAAAACATCTCCAACTACCTGTTCAAGTTCTTTCTTCATAACAGCTCTGCCAATTTTTTCAGTTAAATCCTGTTGGTTTAGGTTTTGAAAGGGAATAAAATCCAATTCTACCGCAACATTTAATATTCCCCATAGAAATCGCATATAATGTTCTTTGATGATCTTTGGTTCGAGTACCTTACCACTATGATAGTATTCCTCAAAATTTCCTGCGTACTGACGGGTTTTCTCCATATCGCGCATACATAAAGCACTTTTTACATTTTCCATTAAGTCCATAGGAAATGTAATCTCCTCTGTCTTGATAGATTCGATTTGGGGATATGATATAATTACATTATCACCCAAAACAATATTCCAATGCATATATCCCCGAATAGTATCCAGACTCTGCTTTAAACTATATACTCCCATCCCCGTAATCCAACCGATACTTACACTATTACTTTTTTTGTAATTCAATAACATACAATTTTGAAACCATCTTTTCAAATCTATATTATCATCAAATTCATAAACCACAAATGCGAACATCTGATACTCAGGCAATTCAATTTCTTTAAGCTTAACTTCTTTTTGTTCCCTCCAAATATAACACAACTCATTTTTAAGCTGCTCATGACAAGATGCATAACTATTCCCAATATAAACTGGCACTAAGATAAATTTATCATGTGCCGCTATTCCATACTGTTCTTTCAAAAACTGTTCCAGTTCCAAATTTATCTCCTGGTTATGAATCATCAATCCAGTAAATATATTTTCCAATGATCCTAAAGTTTTCGTTTGATTTAACCGCTCCTTTTGTTTCCCCTCCAACTTTGAACTAACTTTATCCAACGCTCCTTTTAGTTCTGAAACTGAGATAGGTTTTAAAAGATACTCGCTTACTCCAAGACTTATTGCTGTCTTTGCATATGAAAATTCCGAGTATGCTGTTAGGAAAATAGCCTCATACTCTATTTTCCTGTCCTTTATAATCCCCAACATTTCTAAACCATCCATATCAGGCATACGAATATCCGAAATAATAAGATCTGGTTTTTCACGTAATATCAGCTCCAACCCCTCTTTTCCATTTTCCGCTTCACCACAAATTATATGGCCTGGATCAATTTTTACTATAAGCTTGGAAAGACCCTCACGTATTCGTATCTCATCTTCAACAATTACTATCTTCATAGTTTTCCTCCATTAGGTTCTGGGTATTTCAATAATCACGCAGGTACCAATATTTAATTTACTTTCAATGCAGACCTTTGCCTTCTCAGGATAATACATATAAAGACGATTAATTGCATTTTGAATACCTATGTGATTTCTTTCTTTGCTTTCCACTATTTCTCCGCTCAAAAACCGATCGATCATTTCCTGGCTCATTCCTTTTCCGTTATCCTCTATGTTGATACGCATCACATCTTTTTCACCTAATATTAAAATTTTGAGCACAGGATGCCGTTTAATGCCTTCAAATCCATGTAAAATAGCATTTTCCACAAATGGTTGAAATAGTAATTTATGAATACTGCAATCCAGAATCTCCTCGTCTGCGTCTACCTTACATTCAAAGCTCCCCTTTAACCTGCTTTTTTGCAGCAGAATATACTTTTTCAGCCATTCTAACTCTTGTCTCAAAGGTACAATTCCGGTACTATTGCTAATACCATATCGCAATATATGTCCTAAAGCATTGATCGTATCACTGATTTCATATTCTTCTTTATCTAAAGCCATCCAGTTAATCGTATCCAGCATATTATATAGAAAATGTGGATTAATCTGAGCCTCCAGAACCTGTATTTCTGCATTTTTCTGTTTCTCCACTGCTTTTCGTTCTTTATCAATAGAAAGCTGCAATTCTTTGATCATACGATTAAACTGGTTTGCTATTAACTCCATTTCCAAAGGGAACTGCTGCTTCACTACTTCTACTCTTGCTGACATTTCTCCATTCTCGGCTCTTTTCATTGCCCGGACAATTTCCCTAATGGAAGCCGTAAGCTTTCCGGATAGTATGTAAACAATAAGAATGATACCAATTACGGATAGCACCATAACAGTAACAGTCCATTTTCTTTGCTGCTGAAGTTGTATCAGCATACTCCCCCGGTCCGAGGCAGTATAAAAATACCAGCCTAATTCCTCATCAAAGCTTTTACTGATACTTAGATTTTCACTTGGGATAACATTGCTGTTTTGTAATAATCTTGCTAGCTTGTCATCCTTCTCTTCCTCGGTCTCATTACTGTCAAGTATCTGCCTTCCCAACTGTTTTTCATCAGGAAAAGATATGATTTTCCCAGCATCATCTATAATAAAAGAAACGGTATTGGATGATTCGCTCGTACCTTCTGCCATATTTTCATTACATATTTTATCTAAAAGATTGGCATCAATGCTTATTATTACAATTCCATTTTTTTTATTAATATCACGATAATCAACTAATCTGTGTCCTATATGGAATAAATAAAATGGTCTGGTTAAATAATTTTGCGCAAGATACGTTGGTAAAATAACAGTCTTATTTTCATCTGACACCCTTTGAAACAAATCCGCTACTTCATTATCACTTCCTGACAACCATGAATTTGCTGTTGTTGCGGCAGTAAGTTTATCGTAAAATATCACATCTCCACTGGCTGTAATAATGGTCACCGACTGTATATCTTCTTTTACATTTGCCATTGCTCTCAGCGTTCTTCTCATTTGATTCCTGCTAACAGCTAAATTATCATTCGCATTAATGCGATCCACCAACTCTACAACACTGTCTTCCGAATAGATTTGATATAGTAAATCTTCATATGATTCAAATATGGTTTTCACACTTTTCTGGGTTTTCGATAAATTTACTTTCGTTAACTCTTCAATATTTTTTTCCATGGCATCAACCGCATTATAGTAAGATAACAGCCCGAGAATAATTATAAGCAGCAGCATCGTTGCACCAAAAACCACAATCAGCTTAAATTTAAAACTTTTGGTATATCGTTTAATGTTTAGAATTATATTTTTCATCTGCAAGCCCTCTCATGTACCCTGCTTACTATTATATAAATACTATGAAGTATATTCAATAAATTTTTTTTATATAATTGGGGGTTATTCTAAGAAAAGGTAGGTAAAGCTAAACTTTTTACTGAATTGAAGTGAGATAATATCATCAAGAGAGCAAACTTCAATATTATGTCACTAAGAATCCATATAGAGTCTTTAGCGTTACGGTACATGATACCATTAGGCAAGTCAAAGAGACTGGTATCTTTTCCACATTAGTTCCTGTATTGGAAGGTTTCACACGGCTAGGGGATAACTGTATGGGATGGTCGTTATACATTTGCTTCATTAACAGATAACGCAAACATGATATCCGGTATGTTTAAAAATTATTATGGGGCATTCTATTTCAGACGATGATCGGCTAAATTTTAAAACCCGCACCGGACAAGACATCACAAAAGGCGAATATACCCAGAAAACAATGGAAGAATTACTTTACGAGGTTAATAAGATATAGATTTTGTCGCCCCTGATATCCTTTGAACCTCTTTTTACTTCCATGTTGTGAATATTCAGACAAAAAGAAAACCCGCAAGCATCATACTTGCGGGATATTTTACGACTATTATACAATTCCCTGTGCATTCATAGCATCTACAATTTTTTCAAATCCTGCGATGTTCGCACCTAATACATAGTTGCCTTCCTGTCCATAACGTTTTGCAGCGTCTGACATATTATGGCAGATATTAACCATGATTCCCTGCAACTTGGAATCCACTTCTTCGAATGACCAGCTCAGTCTTTCGCTGTTCTGTGACATTTCAAGTGCGGAAGTAGCAACACCACCAGCATTTGCTGCCTTACCAGGAGCAAAGATTACGCCGTTTTCCTGAAGGTATTTTGTTGCTTCCAGAGTTGTAGGCATGTTTGCACCTTCGCATACTGCGAAGCAGCCGTTAGCTACTAATGTCTTGGCATCTTCTACATCCAGTTCATTCTGTGTCGCACATGGAAGGGCAATATCAACTTTTGCTGTCCATACGCCTTTGCCTTCATGGTATTCTGCATTTGGTCTGTAGTTTTTGTATTCTGTTAATCTTGCACGTTTTACTTCTTTAATCTCTTTTAATACATCAACGTCAATTCCATCCGGATCATAAACCCAACCGGTAGAATCACTTACTGTTACCACTTTAGCGCCCAGCTGATGTGCTTTCTGGGTTGCGTAGATTGCAACATTTCCGGAACCGGATACTGCTACGGTTTTGCCTGCTAATTCTTTTCCGTTGATCTTTAATAATTCTTCTGTTAAATATAATAAACCATATCCGGTAGCTTCTGTTCTTGCTAAAGATCCACCGTAGGATAAACCTTTACCTGTTAATACGCCTTCGTAAACGCCGCGGATTCTCTTATACTGTCCGAACATGTATCCGATTTCTCTTGCACCTGTTCCAATATCTCCTGCCGGCACATCTGTATCAGCGCCAATATATTTGCAAAGCTCTGTCATAAAGCTCTGGCAGAATGCCATAACTTCTCTGTCTGATTTGCCCTTAGGATCAAAATCACATCCACCTTTACCGCCGCCAATCGGAAGACCTGTCAGTGAGTTCTTGAAAATCTGCTCGAATCCCAGGAATTTGATAATACCTATATTTACGGATGGATGAAGACGAAGACCGCCTTTGTAAGGTCCGATTGCGCTGTTAAACTGCACACGATATCCTGTGTTTACCTGTACCTGTCCCTTGTCGTCTACCCAAGGCACGCGGAATTTGAATTGTCTTTCCGGCTCTACTAGTCTTTCAAGCAATGCGTCTTTTCTGAACTTTTCTTCATTTGCTTCTACTACAACGCGTAAAGATTCCAGAACTTCTTTCACTGCCTGATGGAATTCCGGTTCAGCAGGGTTCTTTTTCACTACCAGTTCAATTACCTCATCAACATATGACATTTTAAATCCTCCTTAGCATAAATGTTTTCCAGCAAAAAACAGACACTCCTCATACCATCTGCCCTTTACATTTTAGTTCCATTTTGTATTATATAATGTACAGAAGCTGATGACAAGTAATTTTTGACATTTCTTTACAATATATTTTGGGACCTTTTCACAAATATGACTTAAGAATCCGGATGGTATCTTCTTCGAATCCCAGAAATTCTTCTGCGAGTTCATATACCATATTGTGCACAACCGGATTATGGTCTACTGTTTTCTTGACCTCAGTAAGCCGTTCTTCTTTCTTTTGTATCATCATGTCAGCTATATGGGAAGTACTTACATTAAATACCGTACCTGCCTGCAGGGATGCCCAGCGTTTTGTCCTGTCACCCAGCTTAAGTGCCGTATCTGATATTCCCTTTTCCCGCAGGCTGTCAGCCGCTTTTTCTTCCAGTCTTGAATACCTGGCTGCCTGCAAATTCAAATCGAGTGCCAGCTCATCATCGTACACCTTGCTCAAAATGGTGTGTATATCAAGAAGTGCCGTTTTACTTTCTTTACAGATTCCATAGAGAATCTCTTGTTCTGCATTCGTAATCATGATTTATCACCTCGCTTTTTCATAGCATGCGTATTAAAATCATAAATTATGCAGATTCTTCTTTTCATGCATTATTTTTGCCCTATTCAAAACAGAGAGATGAGGATCCATCTCTCTGTTTCACCAGCCTGCAGGTTTTCTGCATTCAGACATTACGATCCGTCATTAACAAAATTCTGCCGGGTTTCTAAGCTTTAATCTACATGAACTTTTATTATTTTCTTTACCCCGTTACAGGATACGGTGATTTCAGCTCTTCCTTTTTTAAGTGCTTTTACCACACCTTTTTTGCTTACGGTAACGATCTTACTCTTACTGGATTTAAATATGATCTTTCCGTCTGGCTTTGCTTTTGCGGATATTTTGGCAGTTTTTCCTTTTTTCAGGAATATTTCCATACCGCTTTTCACTTTCAGGCTTGGTTTTTTCACCGTTACTTCACATCTTCTTGTGATGCCGTTTGCTTTTGCGGTGATCGTTACCCTGCCTGATTTTTTGGCTGTAACTTTGCCGTTTTTAACTGCTGCGATTTTTTTATTGCTGGTTTTCCACACAATTCGTTTGCTGGAGCCTGTTATCTTTGCGTTTATTTCTGCTGTTGTTTTTCCTTTTGTATACAGTGTAAGTCTGGATCTGCTAAGCTTTAATGCAGGTTTTTTAACAGTTATAAGACATGTCTTCTGAATGCTGTTTGCCTTTGCCGTAATTGTTACTTTACCTGCTTTTTTCGCAGTTACTATACCGTTTTTCACGGTTGCTATTTTCGAATCACTGGATTTCCAGGTTACTTTTTTACTTGGACCTGTCACTTTTGCAGTTAATTTAACTGTCTTGGTTCCTTTGGTATAAATGGTCACTCTGCTCTTGTTCAGCGTCAGCGTCGGTCCCGGTGTTGGTGCTGGTCTGGATTTTACCGTAATCGTACACACTGCAGTGATTGAGCCCAGATTTGCTTTTACTGCAGCTGTTCCGGGTGCAATTGCTTTCACCATTCCCTTTGTGTCAACAGAGACCGCTTTCTCATTGGACGAACTCCAGGTGACTACTGCTTCTGTTTCATTAGTTAACGGGGTAAGCTGCAGCATATCTCCTGCTTCCATTTCTGCCTTGCCAGTATTCAGGGTCAAAGTTACCTTCACCAGCTTCATTGCATCCTGTAAATCCGCTATTGCCGTCCGGATGTCTTCATCACTGCTGTTTTTATTCTCTGCAGTTTCTTTAGCATCTAAAATTGCATTCTGTAAATCTGCATAGCTGCTCTTTGTATATATGCCATTGTCATTTTTAATAGCCTGTGCTTCTATAATTTTTGCATTTAATCCGGAAGCATCTGCCCTTAATGTGGTAAAGCTCACTATTCCGGGTTCTGACCGGTTTCCGGCTGCATCGTGTGCCGTGATGCTGATTGTGTATTCCGTACCTCGTAAGAGATCCTTTAATTCTACTCTGGTTTCCCCTGTTACTTCTGCAAGTATGCTGTCACCATTTTTCACTTCATATCCTGTCACTCCGATATTGTCGTTGGAAGGATTCCAGCTGATCCATGCCGATGTCTGGGCTATGCGCTCTGCTTTTATATTGGCAGGCGTTGAGGGTGCCTCTTCATCTATCAGTTCGGAAGTTGTAAACGTAACGCTTCCCGGATCTGATTCATTTCCCGCAGCATCGTATGCAATTATATCAATTGTATATTCTGTTGCTGCAGCCAATTCCTTTAACTGGAAACTTGTGCCATCGGTTACGTTAGCTAACAGAGTCTCCTGATTCATTACTTTATAGCCGATTACCCCAACATTATCTGCGGAAGCCGACCAGGAAATTTCTGCTGTATCTGATGTAACATTTTCAGCCTTAACATCCGCTGGTACTGACGGTTTTTCCGTATCCGGTTCCGCTGTCTCTCCAAGAGTGGTAAGGGATACGCTTCCCGGAGCTGATTCGTTTCCGGCTGCATCATATGCCACAACATTTATGACATAATCCGTTCCAGGTTCCAGATTAACCAGTTGTACCTTTGTATCGGTTACCTGATCTTTCAGGATTACATTACCATTTTTAACCCGGTATCCTGCTACTGCTTTGTTATCGGCAGAAGCTGTCCATAAGATCATAGCGGTAGTATCGGTGATATCTTCCGCTCTTACATCGGCAGGTACTGTCGGGCTTTCCGTATCCGGTTTCTCTGCTGTTGTAAATGTTGCGGCGGCAGGATCCGAATGGTTGCCTGCTGCATCATATGCCACAATCGTCAAAGCATAATCTGTTTCCGGTGCTAATTCCTGTAAGGTAACTTTGGTATCTGTTACATCTGCTAATTCTTCACTACCATTTAATACTTTATATCCCCGTACCCCAACATTGTCTGCAGACGCATTCCAGGTAATTGTCGCTGAAGTGTCCGTAATATCGGTTACCTTTATATTTGCAGGTGCTGTTGGTTTCTGGGTATCTTCCAGTTGTTTTGTCTCGAAGGTAACACTTCCCGGCTCTGATTTGTTGCCTGCTGCATCAAATGCAGTTACTGTTATGGTATATTCCGTTGAAGGAATCAATCCATCCAGGCTGGCACTTGTACCTTCCGAGATATTTTTTATAATTTCATTTCCATTTTTTACTTCGTATCCTGTAACGCCTACATTGTCGGCAGATGCATCCCAGCTGATGTTAGCTGATGTACTTGTAATATCCTCTGCCTTTATATTATCAGGAGTGGTTGGTGCCTGGGTATCCGTTTCAGCTGCATCTACATAAGTAATGACAGGTGTAACATATGCAGAAGGACGACTTGCATTCTGACTGCCTTCATTGTTGATCTCAAGCCTGATATAATCCCCCTTTGCAACCTGCATAGCGGAAGGAGCAATTTCCACACCGCTTCCATCATTTGGTATCTGAACTTTTTCACCAACCTGCTCACCGTTTTTGGTAATCGTCAGGAATACATTTGATCCCGTATTCGTTGAAGCAGCAGATGCCTGGCGGAGATATGCGTTTTTCTTATCCCCCATGTCTTTAAATGACATGATGATATTTCCTGACACAGGTGAACGATAAGCTGCTGAATAGCCTTGTGCACGCTGGGCAACTGCCAGAGAATCACAGAATAACCCATTCTTATCTGCCGTTGGCTGTCCTTTGTTTCCCTGCAGACCAATGATAGCGTATTCTTTTCCGTTCCAAGTGGCATACGTAGGATCGAATACAGTCATATTGCTATATGTGTCATTTTCTTTCTGCTGGGCAAACCACACATTCCCCTGCTGTTCCTCCACAAAATCCTTTGCCCAATGATACTCATTTTTAGCAGTGATTGTATAGTCTGCTTCGGAACCGTCTTCCGCAATTACTTTTAAGGTCATGCCATCTTTCACATTTCCTTGGGTTACTTCGGCATCATTCTGATAAAGCTTTTTAACTGCCGTATCATGCACGGTAATTCCAGTAAGTATATCCTCCACAGAGACAGCTGCTTTTTCCGTCATTGGTACATAGACTGCATCATCCCTGATCTCAAAAATAGAATCCTTGATACTATTGTCCGTACTTGCCGTTACCACATATTCAACCGTCTCGTTTCCATCAGATAAAGTCAGCTTGCTGCCGCCTGACACAATATCCTTCCCTGTCAGCTCCTGCTCTCCCCTATCAAATACATGTACTTCTAATTTCTTATCGTAAACTAAATTGCCTAAAAATTGCTCTACAGTTGTGTTCATTGCCAACCCGCTAATCTGACGGTCTGCAATAGTATATACGGATGAAAACAAGCCCATGCTGGCAATATCAGATTCATGTGCCCCAATGTCCGGTATTCCTGTTACCTCATTACCGAAGAAATCCTGTTCTCCGTTATCCTGTATAACTTTTCCGGCATTGATGGCAGGTGAATTTTCAGCCAGCTTATATCCGTCAAATACGGTTTTCTGAGACGGGTCTTCATGGGAATTTATCACACCATTAGTAGCTGACGGCGCTTTTCCCGGATCTTCAAACACTTGTGTTCCTGCCGTTACGTTTACCGCATTCTCATCATCTCCAGGAATATTGGCATAGTTATAATAGAGGTTGTTGCTATAGCTTGCTCTGGTTCCGTTTAAGGTCCAGCTTTCTGTTTTTGCCTGATCACCGGCATAATAGATAATATTATTTTCCACATTCATAACACCTCCGGTCATGCCCGGACGAATAAACGGAACACCTTCTTTTACATAGAAGACGTTGTTGTAAATATGGGCATCCGGCTGGGATGGTGCATTAATCACGCCTGACAGATCATTTTGGCTGATATTATAACGGAAAATATTACGGTACGACTGCTGCAGGCAGAACATTACACACCCGCCGCCGTTATTATGACTGTAGTTATACTGGTAGATGGTTCCATCGCCGGAATCAGCATCCCACGCCTGACCATCCCCGTTAAAATAAGTATCAAACGCTTCATTGTACTGGAATACCGCATCCTTACATTTCCACGGCCAAATTCCCGCTGCCACTTTTCCTTGACCCGTTGCAATATAGTCGGCATCATTTATCTGCCTTGCCGCACCATCTGATACGTTATACTCAATCAACGGGCGGTCACAATACATAGTTGTTATGGCATCTCCCCCGGCTTCTTTCACGTAATTATTCCGGATTTCAACATTTCCGTGACCGTATTTTGCAATGACATCGTCCGGAATTGCCGTACCCGCAAACTTATCAAAGTATGCAGTATAACCAATCGCAATCCCCCAACGATTTACATTGTCCAGGTAACAGTTTTCGATTTTAACATCATTATATCTTGAGATCCCTGTTGCCGCTTCATTTTTCGGTTTCAAGACATTCATCTGGATTCCGCCGTTGTCCATGTGCTTATCGTATACATTTCCGATTACATCATGTATGTTCAGCTGATTTAGGTAAATGTGGTCTACAGTACCCTTGTTCTGGGCAATGGCAGCTACTCCCGTACGTTCCATAACTTTCTGATTGTTATATACGGTTTCAATTTTTGGACCCCTGTTAGTTATTTCCAGGTTATTGATCTCAATATATTCCGAATCATACAGGAGTACCGATGACGAAACATACCCTTTAAAGACATGATTTACATTGTCCAGCATTCCTCCATAGTTCTGGTACCAGATCCCCTGCCCGTTTGTATTAATTACTGGATTGTTTCCATCTCCGTATTTGTCTATGACAATCGGTGACTCCGGGGAGCCAGACTGTTCATAGAGATGCAGGTACCCATTTGTAAATTCCGATCCGGATTCCAGCAGTACCCGGTCTCCGGGCTGTAACGCTAATTCATTTATTTTCTGTAAACTGTAGAAAGCATTCGATTCCGATGTTCCATCATTGCTGTCCTTTCCATTTAACGTGCTGACATAATAGGTAGTTCCTGTCGTGGCCTCCTGATCAGCCGCCGCACTTACTGTTATTCCCGGTGCAATACTGGAAACAATGACAGCCAGTGCCGTAATCATTGATAAAAGCTTCTTTTTCATCGTATTTACACCCCCCTATTCTTCATATCCAAGCCGGATTTCTGCTGCCGATGCGAAAACTTTTCCTGCTTCCTGTGATTTGGAATCTTTTGCCCAAAGCTTTACATATCTGGCGTTTACAGATGGAAATTCTGCATATTTAATTTCGGAGTTATTTTCCCAGCTTCCAGTGGCAGCTTTTGTCCAGTCAGTGCCGTTGGTGCTGACGGATACTTCATACTCTGTTATGATACCATTCACACCTCCGGATTTTCTTGGAACATACTTAAGTCTGCCTACCGACTGTTCTTTTCCCATATCTATCTGGATCCAAGCCTCACTTCTGTCACATCCACTCCAGGCAGTATGCCAGATAGTATTCATATTATTGTCTAATACATATGCCGGATTTCCCTCTGTTATATTGTCTGGCTGGAAGCTTCCTGCTGAAGCAGTCATTCCATCTGTTGCATACTCGGCATAAACTTTTACCACATGGATGTTGTAGGTTTTGGTCTCCTGTTCATTGGCTTTATTTACTACCTTCAAAACCATTTCTTCCGTTACAGCAGTATCCGGCGCAATCTGTTCAGAACCTTTCATCACCTTGCAGTCCGCTCCCCGGGATGCTTTTATATTCTTTAAAAGCTCCGCTGCAGTAGTTCCTTTTGGTACATTGCGGATATCCTGATCCTGTACCTGATAATGATCTGAATATACGTTTAGGGAAACAGGTTCCTCCACACTGGTTTCATGAATTCCAATATCCGGTACAATTCCCGTCAGTTCATTGCCGAAGAAATCCGCAGCCGCATTGTTTGGAACATACACTCCTGCATTTACTGCAGGTGAATCATCAGAAATTTTATATCCTGCAAACGCATTTCTGTCATGGATCTTTCCGCCTTCATTCACTGTTACCGGTGCACTTCCCGGATTTTCAAATTCCGGATCCGCAGTGATCGCGTCTGTTTCCGGAAGTTGTGGCATTCCTTCACTATCGTATCCATAATAGATATTGTTTTCGAAGGTTTTATTGTTGCCCGGATTCCATCCATCCGTGCTTACATTTTTATTGGTACTGACATTATAAAAGATGTTATTTGCCAGATATCCCGTACCGCTTCTTTTTCCTGCGTCGGGGTGATGAACCGCTGTTTCCAGGTCTCCCCCAATATAAAATACATTGTTATAAATTTTCGCCAGCGGATTTCCCTGGAATGTTATAAGGCATTTTAAGTCATCCTGGCTTAAATTATACCGGAAGGTACCATTATAGGCTTCGTTGAGACAAATCAGCATTGCACCGCCTCCATTGTTATGGCTGTAGTTATATTGATATACGGTTCCGTCTGACCAGTCAATGTCCCATGCCTGTCCGTCACCATTGCCTTCACCGACCGTGTCAAATGCTTCATTGTATTGGAAAACTGCATCTTTGCATTTCCATGGCCAGATTGCCGCGCAAAAGGACTGCCAGTATCCCGGATATCCGTCATCCAGGTCAACGCCTGCCGTGTCGGATACATTATTCTGTATCACGGGCTGATATGCGTACATGGCAACAATTGCATCATTTCCTGCATTCTGAACATAATTTCCTTCCAGAACAAGATTGGTATGACCATATTTTTTAACAGTTTCATCTGCCAGAGCTGCTCCGTTAAACTTATCGTGCTGATAAGTATAACCCACAACAATACCTGCTCTTGAAACATCTTTCACATAGCAATTACTGATTTTAACATCCTGATATCTGGCGATACCAGTTGCATTCTCATCTGCCGGTTTCAGAACATTCATCTGGATTCCTCCATTGTTCATATGTTTATCCTGAAGATTCCCGGATATATCGTGGATAAAAAGATCATCCAGATAAATATGCTCCATGGTTCCCCCATCTTTTGCAATTCCTGCCACACCGGTACGGTCCATTCTGCCGGATGCTTTATTTACATTTGTTGAAAAATAGTCAAAATCATTTGATTTATTAGTTATTTCCAAATTGCTGATCTCTACATAATCAACATCGTAAAGCAAAATTGCGGAAGAAACATATCCACTGCTTCTGTGACCGCTGTTATCCATTGCTTTTCCGTAATCCTGGTACCAGATTCCCTCACCGTTACAATTGATCACCGGTTTATTTCCTTCGCCGTAGCTGCTGATGGAAATCGGATTTTCCTGTGTACCTCCTACATTCTGCAAATGAATAAAACCGTTAAATATGGATCCGGATTCCAGTAAAACAGAATCTCCCGGCCCAAGGGTAACATTTTCCAACTTGTCTAAAGTCTCCCATGCTTCCCCTTCTGAAGTACCGCTGTTGCCATTGTCTCCATTCCTACTGCTGATATAGTAGGCCGTGCCCACGCCGGCTGTTTCTGCAGCATTTACATAAGGCATTGTACTAAATGCCTGGGTGCTGCAGACTAGCGCAACTGCCAGCATGAATGATAAAAACTTCTTTTTCATCCTCTTACTCCTTTCTTTCCATAAAATTTTTATTGATAACTATCTTTTCCGTAATCATAACTTCTACTTCATACGGAAAAAATGTTTACCGATCCTTAGTTCGTTACTTGCTGCTTTGTATAGTCGTATATGCTTCCCATATTGCCCTGGATTTCATATCCCGCAGCCTTCTTATTTACTATTTTTTCATAATTGGCTTCTCTGAGGCTCTTATTGATATTATCTTTTACGGTGTCTATCGGGTAAAAATCATTCACATTCCTGTCTGCACACTGGATCAGATACAACGCTCCATTTTCATCAATTACCCGGGTTACTTCTCCTTTTTTCAAATCTGCCGCATAATCTAAAACATCCCCAATAATCCTTCCATAAGCACCAATATCACCGGATAATAATTCCTGATGGGTAAAATAAGGCTTAAGCAGATCATCCGCTTGTACCAGGTCTGACAGTGATTTATCCGCGCTTATTTTGCCCTGTAGTTCATTCAGCTTCTCTTTTAAGTCCTGGTACTGTTCCTCTTCCATTTCCGATGACTGATATTCAATTTTAATATAATCCAGTGTAATGTCATCGTTCTGACGAAATATCTTATCCTTCTGCTGATCATAATAGGCTTTTCTGTCTTCATCCGTAATATCCATTCCTTCATTATTCAGATCTGAGCAGTATTGCTTCTGGATGGAGTCTATGGAATATTCTTTGTATAATTTCAATGAGAAGTTGGAAAGTCCATAGACCGGTTCGCCCTTTTTTATTTTATTGGCTCTGGCATCATTTTCATCTTCCATTCTCTTTTTCAACGCCTGATATCCGGTTTCCTCAATGTATCCTTTTTCTTTTGCCAGATCAAAAACCGCCGCTGTATACTTTAGCTGTTCAATCACCTGGTCAGCAAGTACACGATAGGGTATTTCACCATTAATTTCCTTTTCCCAGGCATCCCCTTTCAGTGTTACTCCCGCTTTTTCATAAAAATACTGACTCACCTGATTGATTTGTTCATTGACCGTATCCTGATATTCTTCTTTGTCAATTTTTTCCCCATTGATTTTTAGCTGAAAACCTGTCCGATTATAAATTATAACAATTGCAAATCCTACAATCAGCAATATAATTGGTATCCCTATCCACAATTTCTTCTTCACGCTATATCCTCCTAGTTATATTCCACAATTTCATTGACACATCTTTGTAAATATTATATCATTTGTATAATACCGTTGCTTGTTAAAACCTGTTTATTTTCAGGCATTTTTTGTATAATCCGGAACAAGGAGATTTTTATGTACAACAATACTTACTCGAACACAAAATCCGCCACTGGATCAGAAACACGATTTGTTTTATCCGACCAGGCTATTATCAGCGCTGTAAAACAGCTCAGAGAAAATTATTATACTTTTGCAAAGCACATCCACAAAAGCATAGAAGTATATCAGCTGACCTCTGGAACCTGCAGCATGGAAATCAAGAACCAGGTCATAAACTGTGAAAAAGATGATATCGTTATCATAATGCCAAATATTGTCCATTCCTTTTATCTTACCTGCAAAGCCCCCTGTACCTTTAACCACATCCATTTTGATCCTTCCTATTTCTCGGAATTGTATCT
This sequence comes from Robinsoniella sp. KNHs210, assembly GCF_000686105.1. NCBI lineage: Bacteria > Bacillati > Bacillota > Clostridia > Lachnospirales > Lachnospiraceae > Robinsoniella > Robinsoniella sp. KNHs210. The sequence goes on along the minus strand of NZ_JMLZ01000002.1, from coordinate 5,138,834 downwards.
GAATACTGCAGGAGGCAGCAATCCGGAAGATGCGATTGATATGATATCTTCACTTTTCTATTGCTGTAACGTTTTCTACAAAGCTAAGATTACAGAAAGAATGGCTTATCTGATAGAAAAAATAATTGTCAGCACCCGAGAAGACCATTTTTTCTCCCGTTCTTATTCGAATTTATACATAACTGAATTACTGCTCTCCGTTTTAGAAACACTGGAGAAGGATTTCTCTTTTTCCAAACACTATGCCCCAAGGCAAAACCGCTATGTTTCCTTTACGCTCTCCTATATACACAAACATTATGATACCAAAATATTAATCAGGGACATCTCAGATAAATTGGGTATATCAACCCGTTATCTAAGTGAAATCTTTTTCAGACAGATGAATCTGACCATATCCAATTATATTAATATCTACCGGATTAATCAGGCAATTGATTTGATGACAACTACGGATATGTCCCTTACCATGATTGCCAGCCAAATCGGACTGAAAGATTCCCAGCATTTTTCAAAATTATTTAATAGTATTATTGGGATTACTCCTTATAAGTATAAAAAAATGTTGAAACATAATTTTATTGAATGAAAGCACAAAAAAAGGAACGGCAACTGCCGTTCCTTAAATAAATCATTTTTATTGTGCTGCTTCTGTACTACCTGTCTGTTCCGTGAGGAAATCACTCATTACATACCCGGTACCGCCAGCGTAGCGAACTTCTGACCATCCATTATCCAGTTTTTTAACTCTGGTGACTGTTTCTCCTTCGCTTAGAACTCCCAGTATGTCTGCATCTTCCGTAGAATCTGCCCTAACGTTACATTCTGTATTTGCTGCTACTATTTTATTCACTTCCACACCGGCTTCATTACCGCTTGGAATGTTGGATTCTGTCATCGGAGAACCGATTTCATCCACCAAATTTTTCAAATCTTCATTGGAATCCATTGCCTGCTGGTACTTCTGATTTACATCATCAATTAATTTCTTAATATCAGCATCATTTCCCATATCTTCCACATACTTCTTCGTTGCCTCATCTTTTTTGTAATCTGATACATAGAGGCTTCCATCCGTATTCGTCTCTAAATACAGGCGCACCAGACTTGGTACCATAGTTTCGATATTAGTAACCTTACAATCATAAATTACATAAGCAACATAGGAACCATCTACCGGCCCTTTTTTAGAATAACAAGATACATTATTGTAACTTTCAATCAGACTGTCGTTCTGAATGGACTGCTCTTCCTCAGCAGTTAAGCCAGGAACCAATTTCTTTAATGTTGCCATATCTTTATTTCCCATAGCCGCATAATAAGCTTGTACTGTCTCCAGTACTTTTGGGTCATTCTGTACTAAATCGTTACTTTTATTCTCTGTCTCAGCATTCGATTCTACTATAACTTCTTTTTTGGTTTCACTTTCCGTTGTCTTAACAGCATTTGCCCCATCGCTATTTCCAAGTCCACTGACAAGTTTCACCGCAAATACTGCAATCACCAGAATTAAAATAATTGCTAAGCCGAGTAAGATATATCTTAGATTATCAGATAGCCATTCTCTAAAATTACCCACTATACTTACCTCCATTTTTCTACATCCGTGTTACAATTATTCGGCTGCCACAAGAGCAAAAAAAACGCACCCGGAGGGATTCGAACCCCCGACACGTGGTACCGGAAACCACTGCTCTATCCCCTGAGCTACGAGTGCTGATTCATCTGCAAACCTTCAAACAGCTTTTAAATAACACATGCTTTTCCCTATAAACATTGGATTTTCAAGGTTCGTAGATCCCTTTCACCCTAAAACCCACAAATTCTTTTGATTTTTACACAATGCATGTCTACTAAATTATAAGCATTACTTCTGTGCAAAACAAATATATAAGGTGTAAACAAAGTGTAAATCATACAAAGTATCGTTTATAAGGTGTAAATAAGGTTTACTTTTGCTTACATAAGGTGTAAAATATACTGGTTGCTTACCAATATTTTTAGCACTTACGAAAGCACTTATTACATATTATCATAAAAGATGGAAAAAGTAAAGGATTTGTTATTGAATATGTTTTCCAGCACACATTTTGTCTTTTTATGTCTTCTTTTGTATATATAAGAACCGATAAAAAATGCATGTTTTACCGGCTCTTATCAGCATTCGGAACTTACAGCGCTAAGCGGTGTATCTCCCTGGTATACGTATAGACTTCATTGGAAAGAACCTCTTCCGGTATTACCTGGGTTTCATTTATCTCCCTTACCATTTCCTGCAGTTCTTTCTTGGTAGTCCGTATATTCTTAGGAACTACAATACATTCATGTATGCTGCTTGGAAGAATATAGAAATCATCCTGCAGGCGCTCCCCGATCAAGGTCAGGATCGAGTCATACAAGATACATGCTGCTCCCATTGTCTTTTCTTTATTGGAAAGAACATACATTGGTATTCTGTCATCATCACATTCCTGATCCTCCATAACATCTGAAAATTCTTCTTCCAGTTCACCTTCTTCGATCTCATCCATCACTTCCTCCATGCTTTTAAATTCAAACGGAAGCATCGCAGGCGTATTTTTTCTGGCTGTTTCATATAAGATTTCTTTTGTAATCTTCCACATTTTCAAATGACTGTCATGGATTAATATCGTTCCCGTTCCCAAAGTATCACTTTTCAGGAAATAATAAAATACAATTGCCAAATCCAGATATTGCACATGGGGAACCGTTTTTAACAATTCCGTATTTTTCTTATAGTTAATGACTTTGCATGCAATATTATTTTTCACACGCAGGTAATCCGTGTAGAAATCCGTATCCACGGGCACCTTGATCTTGTTGTTTTGATAGATATTTAGTATACTGTCAATAATCTGAGCCATGGCAGTCCCGCACTGATATTCCTGAAAATAATCATTTAAATATATCGTAGGGGAAATACTCTTTGTAGTTTCCACAATTGACAGACCATCCAGCTGAACATCATTATTCTTTGTAATCTGATGCAGTTCAACGCGCACCTCCTTTCCCAATTGTGTCTGTACATTTTTCTGCACAAAGCAAATAAATTCTTCGTAATTCAATCGAACCACCCTTTCTTAAATTAGTATCGTATAAAAATCAAATGGAAAAATTGATGCGAACGCATCGAGAATAAAACATTTAGAATTTTTATATCACTTATGGTATCATATTTTTTGGTAGGATGCAAGTGATATTTTAGTTTTTTTATTATTAAAGCAGGTGTCCTGAGATCACTCCTGACACCTGCTGCTGGATTCTATCTATAAGTCTGAAAAAAGCCATACTGTGGAAAACTCTTATACGTTTTACTCTTTACTTTTTTATTTGCTACAACATAGAAATAATATTTTTTACCTTTTTTCATATTTTTACCTTTAAATTTCTTCAAGGTATAACTCGTTGACTTTGTTGTAGAAATTTTTTTATATCCTTTTTTTTGTTTATCAGAAGCATAAACAGTGTAATTTGTAGCACCGGTAACTTTTGGCCATGATGCAGTTAAGCCGCCTGATACATTACGAACTTTTACTTCCTGCTGGTTTGCTACATACGTGCTTCCCCAATTACCATAAACTTTTTTCCCGTTATTTAACTGGGTATAAGCTCTGACCTTCACTTTATAGAACGATTTCTGATTCATTTTTATAGTATTATAGCTGCTGCTGCTTACGTTTAATGTCTTTCCGGTCTTTTTATTCTTCATTGTGTAGACAGCAATCTGATAACCCTTAGCATTTTCTGCCCGGTTCCATGCCAATGCTACTTTATTAGAATAGGGATAACTATTTGTAACTTTAATCCCGGTAACTGTTCCTGGCAGAGTATTTGCATAGATATAAGCAGAATAATCATTTCTGGCTACATATCCAGATGATGATACACGTTCTGCGTAAACTCTTAAATAGTTGCTCGTTCCCGTTTTCAAATTTCCGATGGTAACAGATGGGCTATTTGTTGTCGCTGCATAAATCTGTGCAGATCCATCCACTCTATAAACCTGATACCTGGTGGCTCCAGTTACCGGACTCCAGTTTAGTGATATGCTGCTTGTCTTTGCTGCACTTTGATTCAAATTTTCTGTCTTTATTCTGTCAGGTACGGTCACAGCTTCAAAAGATGGAGACCATGCACTATAATCATTAGGCTTTCCATAGATGGATTCATACGCTCTGACTCTGAAATAATAGGTACTTCCCGTACTCAGATTACTCTTATAAATTTCCGGGTAAGAGCTATCATATGTAGCTGCATCACTAAAGTTGCGGTTATCCGTAGAATACTGAACATGATACCTGATATTTTTACCCACAACTGCATTCCATACTACCTTAGCAGAATTCGTATATGCCGATGTCTGCCTCAGCCCTGACGGCGCCGCCGGCGCAGCAAATACACTAATTCCCAACATCATTGCCAATAAAAATGACAACACAACAACAGCAAACAATTTCTTTGTTACAAAAAAACTCTTTTTCTCACTCATGAATCTTCCTCCTTGTGTTTTTATTTATTCCAAAAATGAGAAAGGCAACCACCTTTCTCATCTAAGAATTACACAATATAATTATACTCTGGACAGGTAATCCCCTGTTCTGGTATCAATTTTAATTTTATTCCCCTGTTCAACGAACAACGGTACATAGACAATTGCTCCTGTTTCCACAGTTGCCGGCTTCGTAGCTCCCTGTGCTGTATCGCCTTTGAATCCGGGTTCTGTATCTGTTATCTCTAATTCTACAAATAAAGGTGGCTCTACTGCGAATACTTTTCCGTTAACAGAACATATTTTAACCATTTCGTTTTCTTTTACGAACTTTAAGGAATCACCGATGTCTTCCTGTGCTAATGCGATCTGCTCGTAATTTTCAACATTCATGAAATGGAACAAATCTCCATCTGAGTATAAATACTGCATATCTACACGGTCAATCCTTGCCTGTGGGAATTTTTCAGTTGGTCTGAATGTTTTTTCCACAACACCGCCATTGATAATGTCTTTTAATTTTGTTCGAACAAACGCTGCACCTTTACCTGGTTTTACGTGCTGGAATTCGATAATCTGAACGATGTTATTATCTATCTCTAAAGTTACACCGTTTCTAAAATCTCCTGCTGATATCATATTGATATTCCTCCTTCATATTGACAACACAGGAATCTTGCATATTCCCATAGTTTAGTCTATTTTATAATATAATCCATACTTTTTCAACTATTTTTTACAGTTCCAGCAATTCTTTTGTTGAATGAGTCATATTTTGGCAGCCATTTTCTTTCACAATTACGATATCCTCAATGCGTACACCACCAAATCCAGGAATGTAAATTCCCGGTTCTACCGTCTGTATCACGTTCTCTCTCAGTACTTCGTCACACTTTGGGGAAAGCCTTGGCTCTTCATGAATATACAGGCCCACGCTGTGTCCAAGACCGTGACCAAAGTATTCTCCATATCCGGCTTTTTCGATCACGTCCCTGGCAGCCTTGTCCACCTCGCTGCACTTCATCCCTGCTTTAATGACATCCAGCGCAGCAAGCTGTGCCTCCAAAACGATTTGGTAGATTTCCTTTTGTTTCGGACTTGCTTTTCCTATAACTACGGTTCTTGTCATATCAGAGCAATAGCCTTCATAAATGCAGCCGAAATCCATCGTCAGGAAATCACCCGGCTCGATTGCCTTATTGGAAGGCATGGCATGAGGCATTGCAGAGTGGATACCGGAAGCTGCAATTGTATCAAAACTGGTTCCATATGCACCATGGCTTTTCAGATAAAATTCCAGCTCAGCCGCAGCCTGCAGCTCTGTCATTCCAGGCTTGAGAATTCCTATGATATGAGAAAAAGCTCCGTCTGCAATGGATTGTGCTTTTTCCATACAAGTTAATTCCGTTTCATTTTTAACAATACGAAGTCTGTTCAGCGAATCTCCTATCCCTTCCCAGACCAGCTCTTCACTGCATGCTTCCTTTAATTTCATTACGTCCCCATAAATCATATGATCATTTTCAAAACCAATGCAATTGATTTCGTCTGCCCCGGTTAATTCTCCGATTACTGCCCCGTACCCTTTCTGATTAGAAATTTCAACCACCTCAAAATCCGGCGCCTCTTCCCTGGCCTGTGTAGTATATCGGGAATCCGTTATAAGTACCCGGCGTGCCCGCGTAATATAGAGATAACCTGTTGCACCACGGAAACCACTGAGGTAGCGCATATTGTATCCATCAGACACTAAAACTGCCTCTATCATTTTTTCTTTTAATATTGCATATAACTCCTCACGGAACATTTATATACCTCCATTAATATTTCTTAACTGGACATTATTTTAGTTTGCTCTTTTTATAAAAATGTAATACGATTTTTTCCAAATATCTTTTCAAAACAATTTGAATCTCTTCTTTTGGATGGATTGGTTTTACTAAAATACTGGGAATCCCGGTTCTTTTTGCTCCATATACATCCGTAAACAACTGGTCTCCAACAAAAACGGTATTTTTCGTGGTAGTCCCCATCAGCTGCATTGCCTTTTCATAGTTTTTCCTGGACGGTTTATGGGCATTTTCTATAAAAAGCGCCCCTACTTCCTCTGCAAAAGGCTTCACTCTGGGCAGCTGGTTGTTAGAGATCAGGCAGTACTTCATTCCCATATCACGCAAATGGGTAAAAAATTTCTTCACCCGGTCATCTGCCGGCTCACCATGGGGCACCAGGGTATTATCGATATCAAACAACACCCCCCGGCAGCCCTCACGGTACAATTTATCAAAATCTATTTTATAAGTAGAATCCAGATATTCATCTGGGAAGAATTGTTCAAACATCCATGACCTCGCTTTCTATTTTTCCAGGAAACGAAGCAGATCTTCATACTGTGCTTCCATCTGTTCATATCCATGACGGTAGAAATCATTGAGTACTTTCTTGTCGCTCTCTACTCTGGAGACTGTTTTCCCCTGAGGGCGCACAACAAATATTTTTCCTTCTTCCTCCCATTTTTCAACTTGTGCCAAAATCCTGTTATAATGGTAGGGACGAAGGCAGATTGCCCGTACCAGCTCCGGATATTTCTTAAAATATGCCGCATAAAAATGCATGCTTTTCTTAGACATTGTTTTCCGGTAACCTTTATTTCTGGTGAGAATTACAACATTTTTCTTATTTCCGATCTGCAGTGAATGCAAAATGGGAATGGAATCAGCCAGACCACCATCCAGGTACGGCACACCGTCGATCTCTACCATGGGTGAAACGATAGGAAGGCTGCTTGACGCTCTGCATAGCATCATCAGCCTTGCCCCATCTTTCTTTTCACTTAAATATTCCGCCTTGCCTGTGAGACAATTTGTAACGACGATTTCACAAGACATGTCTGATGCAAAGAATGTATCAAAATCAAAGGGATGATACTCAGAAGGATCCTTTTCAAACAAAAGCTCCATATTAAAGAGACTTTTGTTCTTTAAGAACCCCTTGATACTGATCAGTTTTTCATTATCGTTGCTTCTTACAATACAGTCTTTGGTTCGGCCAATCTGCTTTGATACATAATCAACCGCATTGCAGGAACCTGCGGATACACCAATGACGTGGGGAATATAACATTCCTTCTCCATAAGATAATCTAATGCCCCTGAACTAAATACCCCTCTGACAGATCCTCCTTCTAATATAATTGCCGAATTTTTCATTCTTACCTCCATTCACTCGTACGTACTCCCGTTTCCAGTCAAATGTAGGATGACACCCTGCCTGTTCAGGCACAGGTATCATCCCGAAGCACTCTATATCTGCCTGTATGTACTGAGAAACATCTCCAGTTTATTCATTGCATCTTCTAAAATTTCCATTTTAGGCAGATACACTATGCGGAAATGATCCGGCTGCTGCCAGTTAAATCCTCCGCCATGTACCAGGAGTACTTTTTCTTTTCTAAGAAAATCCAGGGCAAATTGTTCATCATCACTGATGTTAAATTTTTTCACATCCAGTTTCGGGAAAATATAGAAAGCTGCTTTTGGCTTTAATGCCGATACTCCGGGTATGTTATTTAAAGCTTTATATATAAACTCTCTCTGTTCATAGATTCTGCCTCCCGGAAGAAGCATCTGGTCAATTCCCTGTGCATTTGTCAGAGCCGTCTCAATGATTGCCTGAGCCGGTACATTAGAGCAAAGACGCATGGAGGACAGCATATTCAGCCCTTCGATATACCCTTTCACTCCTGTTTTATCGCCGCTTAAGCACATCCATCCTGCACGATACCCCGCTACCTTATGGGATTTAGACAAACCGTTCATGGTTATACAGAACAGATCCGGTGCCAGAGAAGCTATGGATACATGTTCCTGTCCATCCATCACCAGTCTGTCATAAATCTCATCTGCAAAAATAATCAGACTGTGTTCTCTTGCAATGTCTACAATCTGCCGGAGTACTTCAACCGGATACAATGCTCCTGTGGGATTATTGGGATTGATTACAACAATGCCCTTGGTTTTGTCTGTAATCTTTTTCCGGATATCTTCCATGTCCGGATACCAGTCCGACTGTTCGTCGCACAGATAATGAACCGGATGCCCTCCTGCCAGGTTCGCTGCTGCTGTCCACAGCGGATAATCCGGTGACGGCATCAGAATTTCATCTCCGTCATTTAAAAGCCCCTGCATTACCATAACGATTAATTCGCTTACGCCATTGCCGGTATATATATCATTCATACCTACATCCGGTATATTTTTCTTTTTACAATAGTCCATAATTGCTTTTCTTGCACTGATAATTCCTTTTGAATCAGAATATCCTTCCGTATTACGCAGATTCGCCATCATATTCTGAATTACATCATCCGGTGCTTCAAATCCGAAGGGTGCCGGATTGCCTATATTTAATTTCAGAATGTCGATGCCCTGTTCCTCCATGCGGCCTGCCTCATCAACAACCGGACCTCTTACATCATAGCATACGTTATCTAATTTACTGGATTTCTCAAATGTTCTCATATGAACTCCCCTTTCTTTGTCATAGTATATACCAAAGTTCCAAAACCTACAACTGAAAATTTATTTTGGTTCCGGATTCCCGTTTCTCAGTTTCTCGCTAAATGTGTGCCCTAAAGTAACTTTGCCAACGTGGCATACATCCCCTGTCATCATAACTCTGCCATCTTCACAGATTTCTATTTCCAGGGTCCCTCCGGGCATATGCACATAACACTTAGGATCAGTCAAACCCATTTTAAATGCCGCTCCCGCTGCCGCACAGCAGCTGCTTCCGGACGCCAGTGTATAACCGGCTCCTCTTTCATAAATCTCGATCGCAATATTGGTCCGATCCATCACTTTCATAATCTGTGTATTTATCCTGTTGGGGAAATATGGCGCCGCTTCGCTGAAACGCCCGATATGGCAGACCAATTCTTTTGAAATCTCTTCCATAAGAATAATACAATGGGGATTCCCGATGGATACGCAGGTTACCAGATAAGGTGTATCCCGGAATGTCATTTCCTCATTGACAACCTCCCGGCGCTCTCCTGCCACTGGTATTTCGTCACTCCAGAACGACAGTGTTCCCATAGAAATTTTAAGACGGCTCCCTTCTTCATTTAAATAGTAAGCCTCAATCTCCCCGCCAATGGTTTTAAAAATCACATGGTTCTTCTGGATATATCCTGCATCCTTTAAGTATTTAGCAAAAATGCGTACACCGTTTCCGCTTTTTTCTGCTTCGCTTCCATCCGGATTAAAAATACGTACCTGAATACTTTTACCGTCAAAAACAGGCCCCATCAATATTCCATCCGATCCTATGCCGAAGTTGCGGTGACAAATCAGTTTTATGTTCTCTTCATTCAGACATAATTCGTTTTTGTTGGGGTCGAAAACCAGATAATCATTACCAAGCCCATGATATTTTTCTAATATAACATTCATTTCTGATACCTCCATTTAAAATTATAATAACTGAAAATTTATCTACTAAATCCATATGCACTCCCAGATTTCCACAGTACCAGAGCGTGTTTGAAAATTGTGCCTCATCTTACTCTCATTATATCCAGCAGGATTTTAAATTAATATAGAGATAATGCTTCCTATATTGCAAAAAATGCTATATAATGTACACCATAAGATAATACAGACCGATACAGTCATCAGAGGATGACAGACGGGAGATTCTATGTCGGATTATGAAAAAAGAGGTTATCTGGATAGCGAATTCCGCCTGTTCCATTTGACAGATAAGAAGGAGCAGGACTTCCAATTCCATTACCATGACTTTGATAAAATTATTATTTTTATTAACGGAAATGTGGATTATATAATAGAGGGTAAATCCTACCACCTGAAACCTTATGATATTATACTAGTTAACCATAGCGAAATTCACAAACCCAATATTGACCATCAGGTTCCTTATGAGCGTATCATTGTTTATCTGTCTCCAGGTTTTATACATTCTTACAAAACAGATGCTTACGATTTAAGCGAATGTTTTCACCGTTCCAGAAAAAGCCACTCCAATGTTTTGCGCATACATTCCCTGGAAAAAAGTATCCTCTTCCATGCCATCATGAATCTGGAAAATGCTTTTTCAGACAGCGGATATGCAAATGAACTTTACCGGCAGGTACTATTTCTGGAATTTATGATTCATTTAAACAGAGCCGTCTGCGAAAATCATCTGGATTACCTTATAACAAATACCTGCAATGAAAAAATTATTGATATTCTGGATTATATTAACGCCCATCTCTCCGAAATTCTAAGCATAGATGCACTGGCAAACCGTTTTTATATCAGCAAATACCATATGATGCGTTTATTTAAGGAACACACCGGTTATTCTGTGGGCAGTTACATTAACCACAAACGCCTTTTATGTGCCAAAGAAATGCTGACTCTCGGCTATCCGGTTACGCAGATATGCTATGACTGCGGCTTCAAAGACTACTCCACTTTTTCCAGAGCTTTTCGAAAACTGTTTGGGTGTTCTCCTTCTGCATTAAAAGAATCTAAGCATTAAAAGAATCTAAGCCTTAATATATCTAATTCTACTGGCAGTCTGAAAACAAATCGTGTATAATATGAAAAAGCCTTTCTTACAGTAAACGTTCAGATATAAGGGGGAAACCATATGCTCAAAGCTTCTTTGTTCAGGATCAAAAATGTTTCCATAAAAAAAATGTTCCTGATATGCCTTCTTACTTTTATCATATGCCCCCTTGTTTTAATTGCATTGCTGATGAACCAAGAGATGTCTCAGATCATCAGCAGCCAAACACATGAAAACCGTTTGGAGATCCTAAAGCAATCTCAAAAAAACATCAGTGGTGTATTAAGCGAAATTGACCGAATCTCTGTTTCTCTTCTTAGCAATGATTCATTGCAGGAATATTGCGGTACCTATTTAAATGCAGAAAACCCCAGAGAGAATTCTGCTGAATTTTCTTTACGGCAGCAGCAATTAAAAGATCATATCATTCGTTTTACCAACGAACTTGCAGTCTCAAAATCTTATATCCATTCTATATCAGTAACAAGCGATAGTGAAATCATCATACAATACGGAGGTTTTGTTGACCCCCAGGATACCCGTTATTTTGAAAATGCCATTGCCCAAAAGGGCAGAGGCTATTGGACACCGGTTTATCAGATCGATTATGGCTATGAAAGTAAGTTTAATGTTCCTGTTGTTTCCTACATACGATGCGTAAACGATTTAAATGCATTCCGTACTCTCGCGATAGAAAAAATCACAATGAAAGAGCAGACACTCCGCTCCATTTATGCGGTCAAAAATGAAAACCATTATGAAGATGATTTACTTTTTATCATAAATGATACCGGCGAAATAATTTCAGCTGATGATAAAGAATTGCTGAATACAAAAATTTCGGATTATACCCAAATGGAAGATAACATGGAGGCGGATAACGGATATTTTAAAATCAGCAGTACAACCGGCAGTAAGTCCATCTTCTATTCCAACATCGAAAATACCCCGTGGAAGCTTATTCAGGTGATTTCCCGCAAAACCATGGACCTGCCAAAGGTTATGATAAACCAGATCATTATCATTTCTATTTTATTATGTATTTTATTCAGTATCCTTTTTACTTTTATCCAAAACAAATATGTCATAAAGCCCATTGTCCGCTTATCGAAAGAAATGAAAAAAATAGAGGGCGGTGATTTTGAGGTATCGCTTCCCATTTTATCAGAAAACGAAACCGGAATGCTTACTGTACAATTTCTAAATATGGCAAAAGAACTAAAATATCTGTTTGAAACTGTTTATCAGGCAGAAATAAAAGAAAGAGAAGCCGAACTGATGGCCCTTCAAATGCAGATTAACCCGCATTTTCTTTACAATACTCTGGATGCGATCTACTGGCTTGCCTACAAAAACAAAGATTATCAGGTTGGCATGCAGATTGAGGCACTTGCAAATATGTTCCGTCACACACTGAACAGCGGCAATGAACTCACTACCATTCAGGAGGAGCTGCTGCATCTGCAAAATTATATGCAGATACAGAAAATCCGGCTGGGCGAACGTATTACGCTGGAAATTCATACCAGACCTGAATTTGAATACTGTCAGACGCTGAAGTTAATACTCCAGCCTCTGGTTGAAAATGCCGTTATTCACGGACTGGAAGCGAAAAAAGAAGGCGGAGTCATAAAAGTTACTGTTGAACGCATTGGTGATAATATGAGGTATACCATCGTGGATAACGGCCTGGGCACCGATGAAAGTGCAATCAGAGATGCATTAAACTCCCCACAGGCCGATACTGTACAATGTCTGGCACTAAAGAATATACATGACAGGCTGAGAATCAAATATGGAGCAGGATACGGCCTGGAGTTCTATAGTACTGTCAGCCAGGGAACCCGGGTTGAGGTTCTCTTCCCTTATAAATAAAATACCTCTCATTTCTTATTAGCGAAAGGGCGGCAGACGCACCCCCATCCCTATTCGTTTATGTCCGCAGGCGTCAGCGGTGAAATGGAGATTTATATGAAATTATTAATAGTAGATGATGAAATTCAAATCAGAGAAGGAATGAAAGACGGGATCGACTGGGCGAAACTGGGTATCCAAAAGGTGGATGACGCAGATGGTTACAATGCCTGGCATCTGTTTCAAAAAGAAAGATACGAAATTGTACTGTTGGATATCCGTATGCCTGGGATGGACGGAATCGAACTCAGCAAACGGATTATGGATCTGCAGCCAGAAACCCGGATAATGATATTAAGTGGTTATTCAGATTTTAAATATGCTCAGTCTGCCATTCAGATAGGCGTTGTAAACTATGAGCTAAAACCGGTGAACGCAGATAAAGTTATTGATTTTGTACGTCAGTCCGTGCAGACATTCGAGCTGAATAATATAAGAAATCTGCAGCACCAGCAATATCAGAAACTTTCCAAAAACAACCTGATTAAAAAGTTACTGTCCGGCAGCGAAAGTCCGGAGGATGCGTTAAAGTTTAAAGAATATTTCGGATTTTCTTTATCTGACCCGGTCTGTTGCATACTGGCTGAAACAGACGGAGACTTTCAGGGTGCCCCGGAGTACCGCCCGGATACCATTGCTTCTTCTGTTTTTAAGGAATGCAGATGTGCCGTATATCAGGGTACAGAGAATGATACCCTGGTCATATACCGGATTGATCTGTCTCCCAAGGGTCTCCGGGAATACACAGAAATCTGGAAAAACCGGATAGCTTCTAAGATACCTGGTAATCTTTTTATCACCGTAAGCCATGCCGGATGTGCAGAAAAACTGTCTGATCTCTATCTGCAGTGTAAAAGTTTACAGTCATGCAGACTGTACCATGCAGCTCTTTCTGTACTTTATTATGATGATATGGAAATAATCCCTGATGTAATGCAGTTTTCCTTTCAAGCTAAAAAAGAATTCTATCACAGCATAGAAGAAAAAAATTATTTTAGTATAGAAAGAATACTTAATCACGCATTTGGCGAAATGCAGGAAAAAAAATGCTATAGCGTACAGGCCGTTCTACAGTTTTGTAGAGAAGCCATCGAAACAGTAAAGCTTGCCATTCCGGATAGTCCGGCAGAATTCAACGGCGCTTTGTTTAGAAAGCTTCCCCAAAAACTGGAGTTCTACAAAGAGCACCTGCTGAAATACTGCAAATGCATGATCGATCATATCACTGCCTCCCCGGAAAATTCCTACCACACTGCAGTACTGCAGGTGATCGATTACTTAAAATGTAATTATGAACAGCCTGTTACGGTTGAGCAGATGGCAAAACTGGCAAATAAAACACCAAATTATTTTTCCGCTCTTTTTAAAAATACAACCGGACAGCCCTTTCATAAATATCTAACCAGCCTGCGGATTGACATGGCAAAAAAATTAATTTGTGAAAGCAGTCTGAAAGTGTATGAAATCAGTGCAAAAGTAGGATTTCAGGATTATAAATATTTTGCCAAAGTTTTCTATGAGCTGGAAGGATGTTCGATTTCCGAATACCGGCGCAGAAAGACACAACCCGCCAAAAACTAAACAATCATTATATTTTAGGATAAAATCATTGTATTTTTGGATATATTAACTATATTTTTCTTGCTACACTTTATTCATAACTAAATAATCACCACAAAGATAAATGAATGGAGGAATTTATTGTGAGAAAAACCAAAAACTTACTTATCTGTATGCTGGGAATTCTTTTGGCTATGACAATGGCTGCTGGCTGTCAGAAGCAGTCGTCGGGCGGTTCGTCAAAGGAAACCAAGGACTCAAAATCCGCTTCTAAAGATACTGCAAAATCCACTGCATCTGCTGAAACTAACAAAGCTTCTGACCAAAAAATAACAAAAATATCTTTTTATGGGAATCGTACCGGCGAGCCATCCTGGGAACAGATGATTAACGAAACCATAAAACTGCATCCTGAACTGGATGTACAGGTTATTGACATTGACTGGGCTAATATTGACAAAATCCTAAAGACCGGAATCGCAGCAGGAACTCCTCCGGATGTGACACATTACTGGCCTATGCTGATTAAGCCTTATGTGGACGCCGGTCAGGCTTTGGATTTAACTCCTTATCTGGAAGCAAATAATAATGAATGGAAGAATACATTTCCTGCCGAACTCTTAGAACTGGGTAATTTCAATGGAAAATATTATGCCGTTCCTTATCAATCTACCTTTCCGACCATGTATGTAAATGCAGATATCTTTAAAGAATGCGGGATCGAAATTCCAAAAGAATGGAACTGGAAGGAATTTATAGACGTATGCCAGACACTGAAAGACAAAAAAGATATCGCACCTTTTACCGTTGCCAGGGATGTGAACTCCTGGCTGAACCGTTTAGGCGCTGCAGGACTGGCACAGGATGACGGTAAACTGGCTGAATTTACAAACGGAGATCTTGACTTTACCCAGAATTATCTGCCAGAAACAATGAAAAATATAAAAGAATTGTATGACAAAAAACTCTGGTATCCGGGAGAAGGCGCATTAAATGTAACCCGGGACGAATCAAAAACGGCTTTTGTACAGGGAAAAGCGGCAATTATTGCTGAAACAAATCTGATCTATCCAGACCTGATGGGTTCCGTTGATTTTGAGGTTGTTCCAGTATTATGGCCGACTATGGGTAAAAACACGGTGATCGTTGGAGGTACAGACGGCTTTATGATTCCTTCTAACGCTGCTCACCCGGAAGAAGCAATTTCTTTTATCAAAACCTTCTTAAGTCCGGAGATACAGAAGATACGAGCCCAAAGCAGTTATCCGGTGGCAATCAATGGTGTGGAAGTTACAGATCCTGTTGTTACGGAACTGATGAAACAGACAAAATATTTAGTAACATCAGATTACTTGAACATATCTGCAAAAGTGCAGGAATATGGCAATGCCCAGCTAAATGCAAATTATATTTTAAGCAGCGGCGACAAAGCTCTTGAAGACCTGGAAAAACTAAGGCTGCAGTCGAAAGAAGAGTAACCCAGGAGATTTGAAACCGCACAGCGATATTAAAAATATAAGAATAATGAAAGGTACTGCCGGATGGCAAGTTACCCGCAGTCCTTTCATTAAAAAGGGGCGATTCGGATGGGCACACACAAAATAAAACAAAAAAGCAAATTAGAAAGTAAGTTAAAGTTTCTTGGAGCGCTGATGGTACTTCCCTGCCTGTTTTTTATATTGGTTGACCAATACATTCCAATTGGATGGAACATCATACTTTCACTGCAGGAATGGGACGGTTTTAAAAAACTGAAATGGGTATATTTTAAAAATTACATAAATTTTTTTCAAGACAGCGACTCCTTAAAAGCATTATATCATTCTGTTCTGCTGGGCTTTATATCAACTGTTTTCGCAATCCTGTTGGGGTTGATTGTTGCATTTATGATTTATAAACTGCGAAAGTCTGAAGGCTCATTTTTAAGGCTGGTGTTCTTCACCCCTATCATGCTGCCCACGGCTATTGTAGGGCTGCTGTTTACCTTTGTTTTTAATAGCGACATGGGTATCCTGAATCAGCTGTTAAGAGCAGTTGGCGCCGGCAGTATGGCAACAGCATGGCTGGAGAACAAGGGAACTGCCATGGTCTGCATTGCCATTGTAAGCGGATGGAAGCTCTTTGGCGTGACCATGATGCTGGGATACACGGCTATTCAGAATATCCCAAGTTCATTAATCGAATCCAGTTATCTGGACGGTGCAGGTTATTTAAAACAAATCCGCTATATCATACTTCCTCTGATCAAGCCTACAATCCAGTTAGCAGCTATCTTTTCTCTGACTACGGCATTTCGTACTTATGATCTTGTCTGGGCAATGACAATGGGGGGACCCGGAAACCTGACCACTACCGTTCCCATAGAAATGATCAAACGGTCCTTTGTATACAATGAATTTGGCTACTCTGCTGCCACCGGCTGCATCCTTACCGTTGTAGTACTGATCTTCATCTTTATTACCAATAAACTTCTGGGGGGTGAAAGTTATGAATACTAATGCCGGACAGTATAAATTCAAACATCCGGACCGGAAGATTAAATGGATATGCAGAATATTTACCTACCTGCTGGTCATGATATCGGTATATCCCGTTATCTTCGTAGTCATTACATCCTTCAAATCAGATGAAGAATTTTATAAAAATATCTGGGGCTTTGCCGCTAACCCACAATTTTCAAATTATTGGACAGCATGGACAGCCGGACATATTGGAGGCGGTCTGCTGACCAGTGCCATAGTAACCGTAATTTCACTGCTGATTATTTTAGTCGCAGGGACACTAGGCGGATACGCACTGGCAAGACTTAAGGTTCCATTTGGGAAAATCATTTTATTACTTTTAATTATCACCTTTATGCTGCCTTCCGAAGCGGTTATCATGCCATTATATCTAATGCTGTCGAAACTGAAATTAAACAGTTATGTGATGCTGATACTCCCCTACATCGGCTGGAACATTCCCATGACCATAACCATCATGCGAAATTTCTTTTTAAGTATGCCGCAGGAATTAATTGAAGCATCCCGTATAGACGGCTGCTCAGAATTGAAATCCCTGCTCCAAATCAGTATTCCGTTAATGAAGCCGGCTATATCGGTATCCGCAATTTTTGCATTTGTTGGAATCTGGGGTGACTTATTCTGGGCTCAGATTGCGCTTTCTACTACTTCCTCCCTGAAAACCCTGACCATGAGTGCACTTAGTTTTCAGGGACAGTATAATACCTCCTGGGGACCTATGAGTGCAGCGATCTGCATAACAATTATACCGCTGATCGTATTCTTCCTTTTCGTACAGAAGTATTTTGTTCAGGGAATAACAGGCGGCGCAGTAAAAGGGTAAGTAAGGAGGCATTATCTCCCAAAAACAGGGAGCCGGCCATCTGCATCTGGACGGAGTCCATCCATCACCGGCAGGACATGAACTCATTTCCCCACAATGGATGAAATATGCTAAGATAAATAACAATATAAATAACAAATAATAAAAAACTTCATGAACCGCCGGCGGGGAGCCGCCATATGGTTCATGAAGTTTTTTCAAATGTATCGAATATTAAAAATCAAACAATGACAACTGGTTGGACTCCGGCAGTTCTCCCATCAGTCCCAGATCATCCATTAGATCAATAACCGTCTTACTGACCTTCGTACGCTGTCTGAAATCATCCTTGGACAGGAACGGACCGTTTTTGGCAGCTTCTACTACCGCATCCGCCGCTTTATCCCCCAGACCTTCTATGGTACTCAGGGAGGGCATCAGTTTGCCGTCTATGATCTGAAAACGGTGCGCCTGTGCCCGGTAAAGATCAACCGGCATAAATTGAAATCCTCTTGCATACATTTCCTGCACATTTTTCATGTCTTTATACGTATCCTGTTCCTTTTTGGACAGTGTGTCGTATTTCTTTTTGTACTCGGACATGTAATGCTCCAGTTTCTCCCTTCCCTGGCACATCAGCTCATAACTGAATGCTGATGCACGGATACTGAAATACGCCGCATAATATGCCAGCGGATAAAACACCTTACAGTAAGCAATTCGATATGCCATCATGACATATGCCGCCGCATGGGCTTTCGGGAACATGTATTTGATCTTCTTACAGGACCAGATATACCAGTCCGGAACATCATGCTTAATCATTTCCTCTTCCATTTCGGGCTTTAGTCCTTTTCCTTTACGCACACTCTCCATGATTGTAAAAGACAGCTCACTTTCCAGTCCCATATTGATCAGATAAGTCATGATATCATCACGGGTACAGATTGCTGTTGAAATCGTTGCTTTCCCTTCCTGGATCAATGCCTGGGCATTCCCCAGCCACACGTCGGTACCATGAGACAGACCGGAAATACGTACCAGGTCAGAGAAGGTCTTCGGCTTCGTATCACAGAGCATCTGGATAACAAAGTCCGTTCCAAACTCGGGAATTCCAAGGGCACCAAGCGGACACCCGCCGATATCTTCCGGTGAAATGCCAAGGGCTCTGGTGCTGCTGAACAGGGACATTACCTCCTGGTCATCCAGCGGAATCTCCTTGGCATCCAGCCCGGTGAGATCTTCCAGCATTCGTATCATGGTGGGATCGTCGTGTCCCAGTATATCCAGTTTCAATAGGTTATGGTCAATGGAATGATAGTCAAAATGGGTAGTAATGATATCTGTTGTCTGGTCATTTGCGGGATGCTGCACCGGGGTAAATGAATAGATCTCTTCACCAAGAGGCAGTACAATGATACCTCCCGGATGCTGTCCCGTGGTTCTCCGAACGCCTACGCATCCCTGCACGATACGTCCGATTTCACAGTTTCTCTTCCTCTGCCCCCGTTCCTCGTAGTAGTTCTTCACATAGCCGAAGGCTGTTTTCTCCGCAAGGGTACCAATTGTTCCGGCTCGAAAAGTCTGTCCTTTTCCAAATATAACCTCCGTGTAACGATGGGCATTTCCCTGATAGTCACCGGAGAAATTAAGGTCAATATCCGGTTCCTTATTACCTTTGAATCCAAGGAATGTCTCAAAAGGAATATCAAATCCTTCTTTCTTTAACATTGCCCCGCATTTCGGGCATACCATATCAGGCATATCACATCCGGCACCACCCACATAAGGCTTCACTGCATCCGAGTCAAAATCGCTGTAATGGCATTCTTCGCAATAGTAATGGGGTCTTAACGGATTTACTTCTGTAATACCCGCCATGGTGGCAACAAAGGATGATCCAACTGACCCCCTTGAACCTACCAGATATCCGTCTTCATTGGATTTCCATACCAGTTTCTGGGCAATGATATACATAACGGCAAATCCATTACTGATAATGGATTTCAGCTCTCTCTCTAACCGCTCGGATACGACTTCCGGCAAGTCTTCCCCATAGATTTCATGTGCTCTGTTATAGCAGATCTCACGCAGGGTTGAATCCGAATCCTCAATAACCGGCGGACATTTATCCGGTCTTACCGGTGCAATCTTTTCACACATATCTGCGATTTTATTTGTATTTGTTATAACTACTTCTTCCGCCTTTTCACTTCCCAGATAAGCGAATTCTTCCAGCATCTCTTCCGTGGTGCGCAGATACAGCGGTGCCTGGTCATCCGCATCTTTGAATCCTTTTCCCGCCATAATGATTCTGCGGTAAACTTCGTCTGCCGGATCCAGAAAGTGTACGTCACAGGTAGCTACTACCAGTTTGTGAAACTGTTCACCTAATTTCACTATACGGCGGTTAATTTCCATTAATTCTTCCTGGGTACTGATATCTACCTTATCACTGTGGATCATAAACTGATTGTTCCCAAGTGGCTGAATCTCCAGATAATCGTAAAATTCCACCAGCCTTGCAATATCTTTCCGGGACTTATTGTTTAAAACCGCCTGATACAGTTCTCCTGCTTCACATGCCGATCCGATCAGCAGCCCTTCCCGGTGCTCGATAAAAGCACTCTTAGGTATTCTGGGCCGGCGGCTGTAATAATCCAGATGGGAATAAGAAATCAGCTTGTACAGATTTACCCTGCCCGTATTATTCGTAGCCAGTATAATCGCATGGTAAGTATTTAGTTTTTTTACCTGGGCCGGCGTTGTCTTGCCAATGGAATTAACTCCGTTTAAGTCATTCAGCCCGCGCTCTCTTAACATTTCCACAAATTTCACAAAAATCTCAGCCGTACAACCTGCATCATCTACCGCTCTGTGATGGTTTTCCAGCGATATATGAAGTGCTTTCGCCACCGTATCCAGTTTGTAACGGTTTAACTGTGGAAGCAGTATTCTCGCAAGGGCTACTGTGTCCACGCTGGTAAATTCTTTCTCAATGCCAAGCCTTCTGCAGTTCTCTTCTATGAAACTCATATCAAAAGAAGCATTGTGGGCAACCATTACCGCATCCTGGACAAATTCCAGAAACTCCGGCAGTATTTCTTCGATCGTCCTTGCAGGAAGCACCATGTTATCATTAATTCCAGTCAGTTCTTCAATCCTAAATGGAATGGGAACCTGAGGATTGACAAATGCAGAAAACCGATCCCTGATGACTCCATCTACAACTTTAACTGCACCTATTTCTATAATCCGGTTGCTCACAGGGCTGAAACCGGTTGTCTCCAGGTCAAAAACCACATAGGTACCATCCAGGCTCTGGCCTTTAGAGTTTACCACCAGTTCCTGCAAATCATCCACCAGATACGCTTCTACTCCATAGATTACTTTAAAGGGGCAGGGTACCCGCTTTAATTCATCTTTGGTAATATCCGGATGGTCTTTCTGATACTGTGCCTTAAATTCACGGTCGATATCTTCAATGACATGATTGGCATCCGGAAAAGCCTGTACATCACCATGGTCTGTAATGGCTATGGCTTTATGTCCCCATTTATAAGCACGTTTTACAATATCTTTTGCTTCAGAAACACCATCCATATCACTCATTTTTGTGTGGCAGTGGAGTTCCACCCTTTTTTCCGGATAGGTATCCATCCGGCTGGTACGGAAATCCGAAATTTTCTTAATTCCCACAATCGATCCGATCGTTAACTGGCTGTCAAAACGGTCTATGGTGGTAACACCTTTCATTTTTACAAATGCACCCTTTTTTACACCTGCTAAAATTTCCGGCACCTGGTCATTGCGTGCAAACATTTTTACTACAATGGTATCCGTATAATCTGTTACTTCTAAAATCAGGATTGTTTTTTCATTACGGATTTCTCTTGTTTCCAGATTCTGAATCTGCCCCCGGATAACAACCTCTCCCATCTCTTCGATAATCTGATCGATGGTAATCGCCTCTTCCTCAAAGTCCCTTCCGTAAATAACATCCGGATTATCCGACTTCTTATAGCCACCCCGGTAACTGTCACCGCCCTTGCTAAATCCGCCTTTTTTAAACTCTCCCGGTTTCTTTGCTCCGCCATTCCCCTGGTTTGCCGAAGTTTTCTCCTGGTTATTTTTCACTTGCCCGTTCTCTTTTTGAGGAGCCTTGGATACAGCATTTGCCTGTTCCGTCTGATCCGGCCCTGCTTCTCCTGCACCTCCCTGGATTTCCTCTTCATCCCCATTCTCCGGCTGCTTTACTGCCACATTTTTCATAATGGCTTCTACTTCCTGCCGGATACGGATTTCACTGTTCTTCCTGGCTTTACTTTCCACAGGGTCTTTCATCTCTGTCTGAATCTTCAGAGACATGCCGCAGCGTTCACAGAATATCTTTTCCAGGACTCTTACCAGTTCCTCTGATTTTCCTTCCGCCACTACAGAGTTTTCCATCGTGAGCTTCATAGTATCTTCCGCCGGAAACTCACAGGATGCCTGCCGGAACAGATTGTATTCAAAAATGCTGTAGTCTTTTAATTCCAGCAGTATGCTGTCCTTATATATAGGCAGCAGCTTCTCCGGTGTATACTGCTGGGACAGATTAAACCGTTCTATAATTTTGATGGTGATGGGCATCGCTAAAAAGAGCTGGCTTTTTATTGCCTGCTCCACTTCGTTAATATATTTTTTATGAATTAATTTTTCACTCTTTAGATAAACCCGCATAAAATCCTTTGCCGAAGTGACAGATACCTTAGGTACTGTCACCTGGGCAAAAAGGCTTTGTATATTTTCACTTATTTCTAAAGATGGAAATACATCAAAAAACAGCTTTTCCACACTATTCACTCCAGTTTACCAATTCTTCTCTCAATGCATGAAGCAGCTGATCTTCCGGAATCTTCCGAATAATTTCACCTTTTTTGATCAGCAGTCCCTCGCCTTTTCCGCCTGCAATTCCGATATCCGCTTCTTTTGCCTCACCCGGTCCGTTTACCACACATCCCATTACTGCAACTTTTATATTCAGCGGAATATCTTCTACCATATTCTCTACTTTATTGGCAAGACCGATCAGATCGATCTGGGTTCTGCCACAGGTAGGACAGGAAACTACTTCGATCCCTCCCTTTTTCAATCCCAGGGTCCTTAAAATCAGTTTCGCAGATTTAATTTCTTCCAATGGATCACCGGTCAAAGATACTCTTATCGTATCGCCGATTCCCTGTGACAAAATAATGCCAAGACCTACTGCGGATTTAATATTTCCGGAAAGCACCGTACCGGATTCCGTAATTCCCACATGAAGAGGATAATTCGTTTCTTTTGCAATAAGCTCATGGGCTTTTGCGCACATCATTACATCAGACGATTTGATACTGATTACCAGGTTGTCGTAACCCAGTTCCTCAATGATACGGACTTTGTCCAGGGCACTCTCTACAATTCCTTCCGCCGTAACACCATGGTATTTTTCGACCAGTTCCTTTTCTAAAGACCCGCTGTTTACCCCTACACGGATGGGAATTCCAAGTTCCTTTGCCTTCTCTACTACGGCGCGGATGCGGTCACCGCCTCCGATATTCCCCGGATTAATCCGAATCTTATCTGCTCCATATTCCATTGCCGCAATGGCGAGCTTGTAATCAAAATGTATGTCTGCCACCAGAGGGATGGTAATTTCTTTTTTTATCTCCGCAAGAGCTTCTGCGGCTTCCATTGTTGGTACGGCACAGCGGATAATATCACACCCTGCTGCGGTTAATTTTTGAATCTGTGCCACGGTAGCTTTCACATCTTCCGTTTTTGTATTTGTCATAGACTGAATTAAAATAGGATTCCCGCCGCCAATAACCCGGTTCCCTATCTGTATTACTTTTGTATGTTCTCTGTGCATCATATCCTCCTATGCCGCATTTTAAACGGCTATGTTATATACACTGTTAAGGTCATTGATGTTAATTATAACTGATATGAAAAGACATGACAAGATGTAAAAGATAGGGTGAGGTAAATCAGTGTAACAGAAAAGTGTCCTAGAGCTACAGCGAACAGATTCTTGAATTTGGGTTTTGCTGATTAAGACGCTTTGTAAATGATAGGTAGTGTACAGAAAGATGGGAGTGGGAAACTGGCATGGGCTCCGTCAGCTGGCCGCAGAACTGGTATTTTCTAACCTTTCCGAAGCGCCTTTTGGCGGCACGCGGGCATTCACCGAGAAATCCTGATGCATTTCTCGGTTCAGTACCCGCTTAGTATCCGATGGGAGCCAGTCGAATACTATCCGCCAAAAAACACTCCGGAAAGGTAAGTAAATACTCAGCTCAGCTCTGCTCTACGCTTCCTCCGCCCATACCAGTTTCCCACTCCCATCTTTCCGAGATTCAGTTTACTGCCACAAAGCTGGTTTTCTCAGCCTGGTGGAGACCCTTGGGCTGTGGCGAGCTGTTCTTTATTGGATGCTGCGCAGTATGGTTCGGCTGTTTGCGTAAAAGAAGATGAAAGTTTGCTCCTTTTTCTGGTTACAGAATTAAAAACAAATTCCGTTCTCAAGATCAGTTGCTTTACGCCAATCGCGTCCGGCATGCCACAACCCCAGGGTTCCATCATGCTGAGAAAACCAGCTTTGTATCAACGAATGCTATCTCGGAAAGAGAAGGGGGCGGACCATGGCAGGCGTTTGGAAGGCGTATAGCAGATCTGAGCATTTACTTACCTTGCCGGAGTGTTTTTTGGCGGATAGTATTCGACTGGCTCCCATCGGATACTAAGCGGGCACTGAGCTGCGAAATGCATCAGGATTTCGGAGCGAATGCCCGCGTGCCGCCAAAAAGCGCTTCGGGAAGGTTAGAAAATGCCAGTTCTGCGGTAAGCCTTCCAACCGCCTGCCATGGTCCGCCCCCTTCTCTTTCCGCGCACTACCTATATCTACAAAGCGTCCCTTACTCACCTCCCCCCCAATTCAATATGAAACTGTTCACTCTAAAGCAGCACTTCCCTGGTCTCATACCCCTCCAGCTGCGCATTCACTACCCCAAACTCCGTGCTGATACTGGTAATCTGACTCTTCTCACTGTTATTGATGATTACCAGTACCTTGCTCTCCGGGTAATACGCACATTCTGTATACGGATTGGCAGTGACATAATCCGGAATCAATTCCTGGTTTGTTCCATAAAGCAGAAGATTTAAGAACAGTCTCGTATTTTCCAGGCTGTAACGGAAGGATGACAGATAGATACCTTTTCCCTTGCCAAAATCACGTATGGTCAGCGCAGGTACTTTATTTTCTTCAGCCAGCACCCTGTTCTTGCCGTCGGTTAAATAAATCTGACTCTCGCCGGGGATATTAAAGCCAGCAGGAAGAAGACCTTCTATCTTTTCTATGTGATACTCCCACTTTCCATGGCATACTCTTGCCCCCTTATCTTTATCCACTCCTAAGATTTCGGACATGCGGAAAAATGTATCGAAACCCTCCACTGCCGACGGTTCCCGGATTCCAATCAGGGTTCCGCCATGATAAACCCATTTTGTGATCTGTTCAACTACTCTTGCGTCTTTCCAGGCATCGCCGCCGCTCCATGCGCTCCCGGCTTTTCCGGCATTGATCAGAACCTGTACGTCGTCTAACGCTCCGTTTTTAATATCTTCAAAATCCAGGAAGGTTACTTCTACCGGCAAACCCGACAGTGCTTCAATCACATGTATGAGATCGTGTTGTTCTGTCTCATGGAAATGCCCGGAAAGTGTCCAGGACCGAAGCCTGCCCCAGCTATGAAGAACTGCCACTGTGCATTTTAAATGATATACCGGTCCTTCTTCATGTAGTTTTCGGATTCTGCGAAACTCTTTTGTTATCTGCTCTACATAGTCACAAAATTCCGGATAGCCTTCTGTTAAATGCAGATATCCGCCCAAACCGATTCTTTCAATTGGTACGCGAAGGAGGGCGCGCCGTATTTGATTCCAGTATTTTTTCGCTTCCAGGGCGGGATCCCCATCTCCGCTAAAAGTCGGAGCTCCCCCAAGCCCTACCGGAAACAGATATGGATGCAGCCGCAGTTCGTGAGTGACTGACTTTACCCCTGCACATAATCTGGCTTCATATCCAGAGAATACACACTTAATCAATCCGTCAAATCCAAATTCATGAAATCTTTTCCCATAGGGCTCCAGGCCAACCCAGCTGTCATCATAAAAAACATATGCCTGTTTGCCATGGCGGTGTACGATATCTACCAGTTCTTTTCCAAAATGAATAACAAAATCATTGATGAAATTCATGTAATCCAGTTTTCTTGCATTTGGCGGCATATGGGTCACCTGATATGCACCTTTGTTCACAAAATCCTCTGCGCACAGTTGATAGCCGTACTTAGATGCAAATTGCTGCAATGCAAGAGGACTGACTGTAAAATCATAAGACCCCCAGTCTGTGAACAGCGAACGGTTTCTCTCACTGCTGCCCCAGATCCATGCAAAATTATAAAACAAAGAGGTAAACCGCACAACGGTAGTATCCGGATGAGCGGCACACCAGTCTTCCATCCATTGCAGCAGGTACTCCCTGGTTTCCACATACCGGGGATCTACAGGCATTAAATGTTCCTTATTCCAGCCATTGGTAACATGATTATACATGGATATTTCTTCCCAAATGCGGTATGCCAGAAAACTAACCGTATATTTATGATAGGGAACCGCATTTTGAATGGTGAGATTCCCGGCTTCTTTCTCATAGGTCCACAGCCTTCTGGAGACTTCCATGTTGGAGGTACGGTCAAAGACCTGCCAAAACTGCATCGATTCCGGACTGTCATTCACCGAAAACTGTCCCTGGGAAAAATCACTCATGAGATGAAAGGTTACAAACGGTTCCACTGCCGTCTTGGGATTTGTGACTAAAAAGGACTGCTGCAGCTTATCCATATGATTTTTTGCCCACTCATTATGGTCACGAATGATACAAATAGTAGAATAGATTCCATAACCGGCATTTAAAATCGTATCCGACAAGGCGGTTCCGTCACTGTCCCTGATCACATCAGCCCCCCATTTCTTTGCCAGCTTCAATGTCAATTCTTCATACCCGGATTCTCCCGGTAAGGTGAAGCCCCCTGTTAATTCTGCTGTCATTATATGTCCTCCTATTCTAATTTCCATGATGATGCAATGACACGTAAAGCCTTTTACATATATCTGCAGCATTTTTTCTGGATATAAGATTATTAAAATCTGCTTCTTCTGCCGCAATTCCAATTTCACAGGCTGCCTGTATCTCTTCTTCTGCCCAGGATGCCACATTGATCCGGTACTTTTTCTGCACAACCGGCAGGTACTTCCTGCATTTATAACCGGTCATTGCGATGCACAGGAATTCCTGCAAGGTGATCTCTTTTGCGGGAAAAATTTTCTTCTCCTTCACCATAGGGTTTGGAATCATTCCATTTTGGGCAGCACATTCCACTGTTCCCGCATACCACTCATGCCCCACTACATCCTCAAACATATCGTTATATACATTAATGGGAAAGAAATTCATTGTCTGAATGACCATATCCATTGCTTCAGCTCTTGTAAGCCACTCTTCCGGTCTTTTCAGATCCCGAAACATAATGGGACATGCGGTGGGATTATCCATTCCATCCATATTTGAGGGTGGAGCCGACAGATTGGTTTTTCTTGATATCTTCCACTCATCTGTATATTCCGGGATGGAATCATGAGCGCTTTGCTGCCCCGGAAGACAAAGCTGTTCCGCTAATTCTGCTGCCACAAAACCAGCCATTTTATATGCCCCGTAATCATTGCTGTGGGTGAAATCACCGGGGAAATAATAAAATTTCGCTCCTTCCAGTCCCTGTCGGATTACAAACTCTTTACTTTTACCGTGTAAATCCAGAACCGGAACATTCAGCGTTTTTCCAATCTCTTTACAGACACACGCATAGGGAAGCAGCATATCATTATAAGTACCATCCGCACCTCTCCAGGAATTTCTTGCCAATGGAGTTACCAAAATGGGATATGCTTCTTTTTCTCTGATCTCTTCGATATACGTAATCAGATTTTCCCGGTAGCCTTCCTCTGCCCTGAGGTGGTTCAGTTTCTGATCATTATGTCCAAACTGGAACAGGCAGTAATCCCCTTTTTGAATGTGATCTAAAATAATCTGATAATGGCCTTCGCTGCGAAAACTTTCTGTTGTCAGTCCGGAATGGGCATGATTGGAAACTGCTGCTTTACCATCTATAAAAGCCGGAAGCATCTGCCCCCATCCACAATAACTGGTACCCGGCGCATAGGGATACTCCGCACTCTGGTCCGTTACAGTAGAATCCCCTGCTATATAAATAACCGGACTTTGTACCGGATATATAGCGACATTTGTCAGTCTTGGCTCTTTTCCTATAATGGTAATAGCTGCACTGTAATCCTGATAAGCCGCCACCTGGCCTCTTGGAATAATATCACTGATATTTAATAGAAATTCTGTTTCCAATACTTCACCCGCCGACAGTCTTCCCCGATAAAAAAGCTTTCTTCTTCCGAGAAAAATAAGCAGTTCCTCTTCTTCCACTGCCGCTGTAAGTTTCAGCCGTACTTTGTAATTTCCGCTTAGGGGAACATCTGCTTTAAAGGAAAGCGGAATCCTTCTGCTGCCATCTGCACAAAGTTCATTTACGATGCATAACGAATCTGCATAACAGCCGGACACATCCTGCGTAATCCGGGTTATATCCTTATCCCGATACCAGGAAAATGTGTCAAATCCAGTATTTAATTCTGGAATCTGCAGCAAAGGATCCTCCCGCCTGTTTGCTTCTGTCAGAAATCCCCATGTTTTCTCCTTCGTATAGAGATCTTCCGGAGTTACCTGCTGTGCTCCCGCCCCGGCTGCTCCCGGTGCAAAGGTAAACTCATTGCACAAACCGTCTTTCTTATTATGATGTCCCGTCTTATAATGCCCCGTCGCTTCGACAATTTTCATAGTCTAACACCCCCGTCAGAAATGCCAGTGCAAGCCCCTGTCCCCAGCCTTGTATCCAGTCTATGGATATATTGCAATAGCCGTCACGGTCTTTCATAACCGCAGTTCCTCCGGATACATTTAATACCCTTCCATCGGGACTGATATTATTTAATACGCCCTGCAGTGCTTTGTTAATATATTTCAGATGCAGTGGATTCCCCTTTTCCAGCATTGCCGATGCAATTCCGCAGGACGCTGAGATTTCTTCATAGGATTCTTCATCATCCAGTATCGTCCTCCACAGACCATTTTCGGTCTGCAAAAGCTTGATTGCTGCCAGCTGTTCATTCAATGAGCCCACAATATCCAGAAACTGCGGATACAGATAACATTCCGGCAGGTATTTTCCTACCTGGGACATGGTATATGCCGCCCATGCATTTGCTCTCCCCCAGTAAAAACCTGACATATGGTCTTTGGTAATATTGTTATATCCGTGATACCAGAGGCCTGTATCCATGTTCTGCAGATATTTAATATGCCAGTAATACTGGTTCAATGCATCTGCAATCGTCTCTTCTTCTTTTAATTTCACCCCTACCCGCAGCAGAAAAAATGCCGCCATAAACAGTGTATCTGCCCATGCCTGCTCCGGAAAATCATTATTTACAGAAACGGTATGCTGTAAAACCCGATCCGCAAACCGTCTGGCATCACTGCGCAGATATTCTGCTCCTCTCATCACCAGATCCCAGTATTTCTCTTCACCGGTTGCTTCATATAAAGTAATCAGGCAATGCCCCATTGCACAGGTATTGACCGTCCATTTAGGTACCCCAAGTTCTATGTATTCATCAATCCGTTCCTTTAATAAATCCAGATATTCTTCCTTTTTTGTGAATTCATATGCTTTGCTGATTCCATAATAAGCAACCCCGCACGGCCAGTCCCAGGGCATATCCATACGCATCGTACGTGCCACAATCTGATCAATTGCCTCTTCCACCTGTTTTTTATCATACACCAATCCTGCCATATCCATCCTTCTTTCTGCTTTAAAAGGCCGCTGCAGGCTTTTACCCTGCAACAGCCATCCATTTTTTCACGCTTTTTTATTTGTAAGACCCTTCATCTAACAGCTCCTGCTTCTCATCCAGAATTTCCTGATATCCTGCATCCAGATATTCTTCACAAGCAGCCTTATATTTCTCATCAAATTCTTCAGGACTTGAAGTAACCATATCTACATAAACTTCCTGCCACAGGGCGCTCAGATCGGATGCATACTCACTGGAGCTCTCTACCGGTTTTGTAAAAATCGTATTGATTAATCCATATTGTTCAATCTTCTTGGTGTAGTCATAAGACTGCTGGATCAGATCTTCATATCCTGCCGGTGCAAGAGTCTTCATATTTGCTTTTAAATTTTTCTGTTCATCGCCATAACTTGCAACTTCTGCAACCAGACACCAGTAATCTTTATTATTATTGTTAGAAAGTTTGGATTCTCCGTTATAATCAGCTGCCGGTACTGCGATACCATCTTCATCCAGCGTATAATTCTGTCCTTCCACACCATTTTGCAGGTAGAACAAATTATCATCCTGAATCATCCAGTCTAAGAACATCCAGATTGCCGCCCTCTGCTCTTCTGTGGTCTTGGAATTCATGCCCATAACCATTCCATAAGACGGATATTCATAATAATATGGTTTGCTGTCTTTAGGTGCAAAAGCTGCCGGATCTAAAACAGCTACTTTTGCATTTGGATCATTGGTTGTTAAACTGTTAATTACGTCTGTTGTATTGGTCATATAGAAGCCATAAGTTCCTGTTTTACCGGAAACAAAATCGCCAACCACGTCGGGCTCTTCTTTTTTCAGATAAAATTCTGCATCAATGAGCCCCGCATTATATTCTTTGTTCAAAGTTCTAAGATAATTTTCAGTTGGCTTCCAGGTTAGTGCAGGCACATTCAGATCGGAGTATAAGGCTAACTCTGTCTGATCAACCGTTTCCCCACGAAATGCATAATCATAAGTAAAGCTCTTATTTACAAGCCTGTCACCCAGGGTTCCAAGTCCTGCATCCTTCCATGCCTGAGCAACTGCCTCCAGTTCTTCACGGTTTGTGGGCATCTCCATCTTTACCTGATCCAGCCAGTCCTGTCGGATGAGGGTTACCCAGTTATAATAGATCGCGTCCCTGTCTGCGAAGAAAAATATATTTTCTCCATTCATTTCTCCGTAGTCCCGGATGGTGTCCCCTAATTTTTCGGAATAGGTGGGCGCATAATAAGCAATTTCGTCCAGATCCAGCGGCTGCATGGCACCTTCATTATAATAGCTGACTGCCTGAGGCATATCGTAGTGGAAAATAATATCCGGTGCGCTGCCAGCTGCTATCATCTGCATATAGTCCGTTACTTCCGTTGTCCGTCCGATTGCCACATATTGCACATCCACATTATATTTGTCCCCAAATTCAGACTGAATCCACTTAGTATAATAGTTATTCGTTGGATCCCAGCCCTCGAATCCCCTGTCATAAACCGGAATCTTAATCGTTACTTTCTCCGGAAATCCTTTGGAATAATCGGTATATTCACCTTTCGCAGCCTCTGAACCGGCATCTGATCCGTTTTCTGATCCTTTTGCCGAATCCTTTTCTGATTCTTTATTTGTATCTGCCTCATTGGAACCGGCTTCGGTCTTCTGATCTGTCTTTGCATCGGTAGCCGCTGTTTTTTCACCGCCGCATCCGGTGATGGTTCCTAATATCATAGTTCCTGCCAATGTTAGCGCTGCCGCTTTTTGCATTTTTCTTTTCATACTCATTCCTCCTGGTTTTTCTTAATTAAATGTTTATATAGTATCGAGTTTCCTCAATGACCTATCCTTTTACGGCTCCGATCATGGTTCCCTGTACGAAATACTTCTGTACGAAGGGATAAATGCAGATAATCGGAATGGTTGCAAACATAATGCAGGCTGCCTGTAATACTTCCGGATTGGTCATTAATCCCGTAGACCCGCCTTCTGATTTGAAGGATTCAGATGCAGATACAATAAGATAATATAATTTTAACTGCAATGGTCTTAAATCCGTTCTCTGTTTAATATAAAATAATGCATCCTGATAAGCATTCCATCTTCCCACTGCATAAAACAGCGCAATGGTTGCATTAATAGGTTTTGACAATGGTACAACAATGCTCCAAAGTATCCTGACATGCCCGGCACCATCCAGTACCGCCGATTCCACCAGGCTGTCCGGTATGGAGGACTGGAAGAAATTCTTCATAATCAAAAGATTATATGCCGAAAAGGACAGCGGCAAAATCATACACCACCAGGTATCCAGCATATGAAGATTATTCATAAGCAGATATTCCGGAATGGTACCTCCTGCAAAATACATGGTGAACATGCACAGGAAACTCATAACCTTTCTTCCCTTCAGTTCCTTTCTGGTCAATGCATACGCGGCGCAGATGGTCAAAAACATTCCGATGACGGTAAATGTGACCGTTACTACCACGGATACGAACAGTGAACGGATAATGGAAGAATCTGCAAACACCTTCGCATATGCATTTAGATTTATTCCTTTAGGAAGAAGAAATATTTTGTTTGCCGATACGTATGCTTCCGCGCTGATGGATTTAGCAAAAATATGTATAAAGGGTAACACACACGTTAATGAAGATATGGCTAAAATAATATAAAATATGGTATTCCAGGTTACATTCGAAACCCTCGTTTTAAGTCCTTCCCTTTTGCGGGGCAGGGCTGCTGCTGTCTGACTCATATAACTTTCCTCCTTTAAATTAATCCGTCTTCACCCAGCCGTTTTGCAATAAAATCTGCCCCGAGAACCAGCAGAAGTCCAATCACCGACTGGAATAAGCCAAGTGCCGTAGCTTCACTGAATTTATTATTCTCGATACCCCATCGGTAAACCAGTACCGGAATTGTAGTTGTGTATTCCGTTACTTTGGCATTGGACATTGCGAAAATACGTTCAAATGATCCTCCCATTACCTTACCCAGATTCATAATCAAAAGTGTTACGATGGTGCCCCGGATACAGGGCAGGGTAACGTGAAGGCATTGTTTAAACCGCCCCGCTCCATCTACTTTTGCTGCCTCATATAACTCCGGACTGACACTGGTAATCGATGCCAGGTAAATAATCGTTCCCCATCCCATGGACTGCCATACCCCGATCGCAATGTAAGTAATGAGCCACTGGGTGTCTTCCTGTAAGAAGGGAATTCTATGAGCACCCACATTTTCTAAAATCGTATTAATGACACCGCTGTTCAGGCTGAATAACTGGTATCCCACCGCTCCAATGATGATCCAGGATAAAAAATGCGGCAGATATAATAAAGTCTGTGTTACTTTTTTGAAATATTTATTTCGGATTTCATTTAAAATCAAAGCAAGTATGATCGGCATTGGAAAGCCAAAAATCAAATCCAGAATATTCAGATACAGCGTATTAAACACTGCTTTTCCAAAATCCCTTTTCGCAAAAATCTTCTGAAAAACTTCCATTCCAACCCATTCACTGCCGGAAAATCCTTTGGCAACTTTGTAATCTTTAAATGCGATAAACAGCCCAAAATAGGAACCAAATTTAAAGATTAGTATGAAAAGCATTGGTAATAACATTAACAAATATAACTGCCAGTCTTTCTTAAAATAGTACAGCATTCCGTTTTTCCTGCCGGGCACCACAAGTGCCGTTTTCTGATTCTTCTGCTTTGCCGCCACACTCATTTGACTCACTCTCCTATTCACAAATTTGTTCTTCTCTACATGGTTATAATTATACAAAAGAACAAAACCATCTTCTCAGCATACAAAAGCCAAATCTATGCATTTTCAACCATTTATTTAAAAATTATGTCTACTTTTGTCTAAACTTATTTAGAATAAATTTCTTTATCATTCTTTTTCCTATAACCAACTATAGATTTTCCATTTAAAATCTAACTTTTTTGTGCATTTATACATTTAAGAAGATTTTTCTTTTTAAATTATGGTTGAAATATTAACTGTTTATAATGTATAATAGTTTTAATTTATCAAGAATAGGAGTGTGCATAATGTCTAAGCAAGCAAAAACAATTATTGAATACCGCAATTATGAACTGCCGGAAAACTTTCCAATTCTGCTGCTGACGGGTGACCGCTGGCATATCTCAGACATCAAGTCAGGAAGGCTTCATTTCCATAATTGCCTGGAGATCGGGCTCTGCCACTCCGAAAGTGGATTTATGGAATTCGAAGATACGCCATTTTCTTTCCAGGCAGATGATGTTACCATTGTGGCATGCGATATTCCCCACACTACATACAGCTCCCCCGGAACTGCCAGCAGATGGTCCTATCTCTTTGTAGATGTGGAAGAATTCCTCCATCCCTTTTTTCCTATCGATGCCCTTCCCCATGCACAGATCTTAACTGACCTGATTCATAATTTCCGCAGAATCATGCACAAAGATGATTATCCCCATATTTTCTATCTCGTCAACAGCATGATTTCTGAAATGCAGGAGAAGAAAATGAATTACCAGGTCAGTGTCCGGGGATTATTTGTTGCTCTTATAACTGAATTAATGCGGCTGCGTTCGGATTCTGCTTCCAGTCAGGAATTTCAGGCACCGGAAAACATGCTGGTGATCGCCCCTGCACTGGACTACATTAAGACAAATTATATGAATTCCTTTTCCATTGACTATCTCGCAGACCTATGCCACCTAAGCCCTACACACTTTCGCCGGCTGTTTCATGCTATTATGGATACCAGCCCGCTTGAATTTATCAATACCACACGAATACTAAAAGCCAGTTCCATGCTGCGTACCACGGAATATTCGATACTGACCATTTCCGAGCGGGTAGGTTTCCACTCTATTTCCAGCTTTAACAGACATTTTTCCGCACTTTTAGGTATTTCTCCGAAAGAATGGCGCAAGAAGATGTCTGTTCTTAAAAATCAGTCGGTTCTGGAATATACGGGATGGATGTAAGATCCTGCAGTCTATATCCTGGTAATAATCATGGCATCCAACCTTGATATTGATTTTGGAGCACAGTTAAAATTCAGCTGTCCATCCGTGACTTCTACTTCATAAGTCCCAACGGTATAGCTGTTTGCACCATTTTCCACCTTTACTGCCACAGTTCCTTCCAGGTCGCCTTTTACCGTACTTTTATATGCTGAACCTCCTACAATATCTACCTGATAGGTTCCATTTGGCACGTCGACACAAAAAGTATTCCCATCAGGCAATGCAAAATCCTGATAGACATCTGCTGGAATTTCCCCCTGATCACAGATATAGTCTTCTGAGCGCCCTGTAATTATATTTGCTCCATCAGCAAATCCAAACTTTTTCTCTTTCGAATAAGTAATCCCCAATTCATCATTGGTCTTGCTGCCTCCTTTGCCATTTACGGTGATTCCAATCCAGCCTTCTGCTGCCTTGTCATTTGAAATCCCAAAATCAAACCGGTAGAGCACTTCAGCAGCTTTTCTTTTTGTTTTCATTTCCAGCGGCTTTGACATATAAGAGGTTTTTCCATCCACGACTGCTGCTGTCTTATAAAAATACATTGTATCCGTTTCTAAATTTTTATCGGTATACGAATAAACTTCCTGATTCCGGTCTGCCGATACAGTGTCGATCAGCTTATATGTTTTGCCATCTTCTGATCTGTAAATTTCATAACCCGCAATTTCATGTCCACGGACACCATCACTTGCAGGCGTAAAGGTAAAGGTAAGGGAATCAGATGCTGTCTTATCTTCCTGTGCCGTTAACTGAGCTGTGATCAGACCTTCCGATAAGAGATAGCTTAAATTAGCCGGCTGGTTGTATGCCACATTCTGCCATGCTACCCCCTGTCTGTATGCCCTGTTTTCCAGGAGGCACGGGACTACATAATCTGTTTGAATTGTGGATGCATAGATGCGGATCCTGTTCTGGTCGCTGCTGCAGCGGGAAATTATTTCTTCCCTCCAGTCGCCTAAGATATCCGCGGTCAAACCGGTATTTCCTTTGGTTCCGTTGTTTGACAAAATTTGCGTTGAATCAAACAGCGTAACTTCCTGATTGTTTTCGTAGTCCCATTTTGTCAGGTTTACGGCAATCGGTTTGTAAGCACCACTGTCAAACCTGTGGTCCTGAATTTCGCTTAACAGATCTCCATCCCAAAAAATGCTTGCATTGGATGCAGGAGACTTCTCAGCCAGTGTAATTAAATTTTCCAAAGTCGACATTGTGGAATATACACCACCATCCCTGGAATCCCAGGAAGGCTCTTCCTCTGCTGACGAATTGGGAGATGCAATAGACCAGAATTCCGCCCCGGATGCGGTTGGATCAATATCAGCAGCTACACCTCTTCCGGTATCCCGTCCAACATGATATCCCATTAAGATTTTGCCGGTCTCAGCATCATGTATTTCTACATGATAAGAAGCATCATCATGTTCATGGACCGCCATAACTTCCAGCCCCTCATTCCAGTTCACCCAGTCGGATACATGCATGGCATCGCCATGTCCCTGGCCGGTTGAATACTTTACGGTTCCATTGTGATCTATGACCAGCGCACCGTAAATAATCTCATCTTTTCCGTCGTTATCGATATCATTCACACTTAAGCCATGATTTCCCTGAGCTTCATACTGGCTTCCTGCTTCATTGGTGTCAAACTTCCAAAAGGTCTTGATTTTATCCCCAACACCGTCGCCATCCGTATCTGCCAGATTATATGCCGTAAGACAGGTTCTCGTATAATAACCCCGACAGAACACTGCACTTGGTGTAGTTCCATTTAAATATGCCACTGCCGACAGGAACCGGTCTACACGGTTGCCATATCCGTCCCCCCAGGCATTTACATTTCCTCTGCCTGGTTCATAGTCCACAGTATCGATCAGAGATGCATCATCGCAGCTAAACATCGTAAAATATTCAGGTCCTTCCAGAATATATCCCGTTCCGTTCCGATAATCATGAGCCTTGCTTATTTGATCCGTTGGAAGGGAAGCTGCATTGCAGGCACCTACATATGCCTTTTCCACAAGTCCGGCATCCGTACCGTCTGTGCTCTGATAAGAAGTCGTTCCATCTGCTGTCTTAACTGCAATCTCTGCTTTTCCATCCCCGTCAAAATCCCACACCTGGAACTGGGTATAATGAGCACCGGAACGGATATTGACACCCATATCAATCCTCCACAGCAGAGACACTTCCCCGGTTGCAAAATTCACATCATATCCATCCAGGAATGTGGTTCCCGTATATCCTTTTGCAGAATTATCCTGGGCATTGGAAGGATACCATTTTACAACTAATTCCAGCTGTCCATCCCCGTCCAGATCCCCTACGGACATATCATTTGCCGAATAAGTACAGGCAGTTCCATCCGGCATTGTCTGATCTGCCGGGCTGTAAAGCTTTAATTCCAGATATTTATCCTGCCACACAGCAGTGTCCAATACCTTTAATCCAAGCTCCTCATCGGAAGATCCTTCTACCCGGTAGATGTCAGAAGCGGTACCTCCCTCATCCACCAGATTGGTAACAGAGAGATTTTCTGCAATTTTCGTTTCATTTCTGTAAATATCAAACGTAGTTCCTTTCGGGTCTTTTTCAAATGACCGCCAGCTTAAATAGACACCGCTGGTATATTCCTTTCCTGCTGCATCAGAAGCAGTTACAACGGTTTCCCCTCCGTCAGCTCCCGCCAGATTTATGGCAATTGCGCCTCGGTCCGTCAATGTTTCCGCAGGCGAAGCAATTAATTCCCCCGTCACTTCTGTCTTGCAGACCTTTGAAAAATCCCCCGCTCCCCCGGCATTTACTGCCTTTATTTTATAATAATACGGTATATTCGCGGTCAAATCGTCTCCCGTATCTGTAAAACCGGGAACCTGGGTTTCTCCAACTTTTATAAACTCTTTAAACCCTTTTTCATCCTCAGACTTATCAGAACGGTAAACCATATATTTAAAAGCGGTATCCGTACTGTCCCAGGAGAGTTTTATCTCTCCATTTTTAGCACTGTCACATTTTATATTTGCGGGAGGTGCCGGTTTTTTAACCCCAGGATCCAGCATATCTATTTCAATGGTATTGCTTGGTGCTGATTCTGTTCCATCCGTTCCCAGTGCAGTAATATAGTACTGGTAAGTTTCTCCCAGCGAGGCCTTCATGGACCGGCAGGACAATTCATCCGCCTGATACTCCTCTGCCGTAAAAGATTTCACCATGGTAAATTTTTCATCTGCCTGTCCCTTCTGGTAAATCCGGTACGCCGCAGCTTCTCCCACTCCGGTAAAACCTATCAGAAAAGAAGCAGAATTTCCTTCAATGCTCATCTCAGAATAATTTAAACCGGATGGCGCTAATAAAACCGGGGTAATTTCAAGCCCATTAATATAGGGATTTGATCCTCCTACGGTAAGGTTGAGCTGCCCATCCATAACACGCACAGAAGCT
Source organism: Robinsoniella sp. KNHs210 (assembly GCF_000686105.1). Lineage (NCBI taxonomy): Bacteria > Bacillati > Bacillota > Clostridia > Lachnospirales > Lachnospiraceae > Robinsoniella > Robinsoniella sp. KNHs210. Next base: position 5,100,452 of record NZ_JMLZ01000002.1, on the reverse strand, counting down.
GCCATGCTCGCCAGTGCCTGTTTGGTGGAAATACCTCCCGCTGCTTTTCCCTCAGCCGTATAAGACGCCTTAATCGTTGAAGTTCCGGGAAGCAGATCGCCTGCATATACTTTAATCTCATAATCACCATTTGGAAGATCTACGGCAAATTCTCCTTCTCCCAGATTGAAATCATCTGCCATAGCCGAAGAATCGGCATTTCCGTTACCTGCGCGGTTACGGCCATTATTGGGTGCTTTAATCCATCCATAACCCGCTTCTTTTGTATACCCCTGGTTCTGGTTTACGCCGGTCCATCCGTCCATGGTAGGTGAATTATTATAATTAAAATCATATTTATACTGGGCGGATTTTGTTGTGACCGTCAAGTTTTCCGACATTTCACCCAGACCTTTATCATTATAACCGCATACGGCATATACATAATTCCTGCCGCCCTCGCATCCATTATCCGTATATCTGGTGCCTGCAGTAACGGAATACTTTTCCGCATTTGTAAAGTCAATCGTATCCGCGGCTGCCCCCTCTGTCAGTTCCTCCCTGAAAATATAGTACATTTCAGCCCCCCGGGATGCATCCCATTGCATCGAAACACTGGAAGCCCCTATGGTAATTGGCATTAACCCCGTAACAGCCTGGGGAACACTGGCTGACTCCTTCAGATTAATTAAAGACTGCAGGCGGCTGATCGTCGGATCTTCCGGCTGGGATATTTCTGAAATCTCTTTTGCTACACACTGAGCGAACTTATAAGCTCCATAATACTGCAAATGGGTACTGTCTGTTGCTCCCCCTGCATAGGCGCCGGTATATTCTCCCGGTTCCACCCAAAGGAACAGAGATTTTGCCCCTTCAATGCCAAAGCTTTCACACAACGCAATGGATGCTGCACTTAAGTCTGCTAACGGTATATTTTCCTGTGCTGCAATGATCCTCATGACATCCCCATATGCTTTAAAATTTTCATTAAAAGTACCGTCTGCATTGTAACTGTACCTTGCTGCCGGAGTTACCAGAATACAAGACGCTCCTCTTTGGCTGGCTCCATCAATATAATATTGAATCCACTTACCAAAATCCTCCGGAGATACATAGCGGTTTGGTCTGGAGGATGTTGCATCATTGTGCCCCCACTGTACCAGCAGATAATCTCCGGGCTTTACATCCTCTAAAAGGTCGTCCAGCTTCCCTTCTTCAATAAAGGATCTGGAACTCCTTCCACCAATTGCCCTGTTCTCTATGATCACCTGATCTGTTTCATAGCTTCTGGACTGACTGTAATTACAGTCATCGCAAGGACCCTCGCCTATATAATTTCCGAAGAAATTGTGCAGTGCCTCTCCCCATCCTGTCTGTGGATCATAGTAATCCTCATAAGTCTGCACCGTAGAATCCGATGCCAGGAATATGGTGGGCTTATCTCCTGCCGCTTTTTCTGCAGATGCCTCAATCTTCATACTTTCCACATAGACAGACTGCTCTGCTGCCTCTTCTGCAGAAACGGCTTTGCTGTCAGCTAAGAATTTCAGATTCAGCACACCATCAATGAGACAGGTATGAAATGTTACGGTTTTTCTGCTGCCTGCCGGCACTGCTACATCCGAAGCTTTCGTAATATCCTCAGATTCCAGACTGGCGGAATAATCCATATCCGTAGGATTTACCAGTTCCACCGTAACATCATAATCCTTAGCTTCCAGTTTTACATCCAATGTAGAAGTATTTTCATATGTATAAACACCATATCCGGTATTCTCCGTCTCTGTCCACACCTGGCTTGCAATCCGCAGATACGATTGCTCATCTGTAACGTAAGCAGCACTCCCGGTGGTTATAGATGCATTTCTTGGATAATACACATTTCCCTGCCAGCCTGCCGCTTCTTCCGGATATGTGAGGTCTGAAAATCCAAAGCCAGTCTCTTCCGAATAAAGATTTTTACTGGTTACTCCATTGACTGGCTTTGTACCAAACAGAAACGTCCCGGTATTCCCATCTTCCGCTGTACGTATGCCTTGCGTTTCCTGTTCCGGTTCCGGTATGGATGCAGGTATTTCACTCAGTTTCTCTTTTGACTCTACTTTTTCTTCATTCGTTTCTACCGCGGAACGTTCCCCGACCTTCTCTGTCTCCGGTATTTTTTCACGATTTACTTCTGTCTGTTCCATAATCAATTGTTCTTCTGCCGCAGCGGTCCCACCACTATTTTCCGCTGCAAAAGCCACTGCCGCCTGCATATTTGTTACCACCATAGATGCAGCCAGACAGAATGCTGCTGCCGAGGATACCCGGCGCCTTTTTTTACGACTTTCTTTCATCTCTCTTTACCTCCTTTTTGTGCAACTTGATTCTTTTTTAGATCTTGTTGCTGATTTATTATAATATTTTAGCATTTTCTATATATTATTTCTGGTTATCTTTTGTTGGATTCTTTGCATTTTTAACCATTTTGATTCTGTATTTGAGCATATTTGTTTATACAAAAGGATACCCGCCATTTCAGCATAAAAACATGATGCAATCTCATGCAAACCCTCTTGACAAAACCGTGTTATAAGTATATAGTGTGTATTACAAGCATACACACCGTATGCAGAAAGTGATTAGTCCAAATGAAAATATTAATCTCCAACACTACAGACAAACCTCTGTACCAGCAAATTGAAGAACAAATCAAAGACGCCATTTTCAAAGGCGAATTAAAAGAGGGGGATGCCCTGCCCTCTATCCGGGGCTTTGCCAACGACTTAAAGGTAAGCGTCCTTACCATACGCCGTGTTTACGATGAATTGGAAGCCGAAGGCTTTGTTACCAGCCAGGTTGGGATCGGAACATTTATCTCTGCCGGTAATCTGGAACTGCTGCGGGACTCCAAGCGGCGTCTGGTAGAACAGAAAATGCAGGATATGATCATGTCGGCAAAAACCCTGGAAATTTCCAAACAGGAACTGATGGATATGATGGATATCCTATATGACGAAGAGTAAGCAGGAGGATTTATACATGGAAAATGTATTAGAAGTAACCGGATTAAATAAGAATTATAAGAACTTTGCATTAGAAGATGTAACTTTCACACTTCCCTGCGACTGCATTACAGGATTTATCGGAATCAACGGCTCCGGCAAAACAACTACCATCCGATCAATCTTAGGCCTTGCCAATAAAGATGCAGGACACATCAAGGTATTTGGGCTTGATATGGCTGAACACAGCCGGGAAATCAAAAACCGATTAGGCATAGTCCTGGACAGCGGATGCTTCTACGAAGATCTCACCATGTCAGAGATGAAAAGCATCCTGGCACCCGCCTACTCAAAGTGGAACGAAAAGACATACCGGGATTATATGGACCGTTTTTCCCTGAATCCGAAGCAGAAAATAGCGACTCTTTCCAAAGGCATGCATATGAAGTTTGCTCTTACGCTGGCACTTTCCCATGAAGCGGAGCTTCTGATCATGGATGAACCAACCAGTGGACTCGACCCTCTGATCCGCAGTCAGTTTATGAATATTTTAACAGACTTTATGAAGGAAGGCGGAAAGAGTGTATTTTTTTCTACCCATATCACTTCCGACCTGGACCGGATCGCAGATATGCTGATTTTGATTGATGAGGGGCGCATTCTATTTGAAGAAGAGAAAGATATGCTTTTAGAGCAATACCGACTGGTAAAAGGCGATGGCACGCATCTGTCTCCATCGGTAAAAGAGCTGTTTTTGAATTTGGAAGAAACGCGTTTTGGTTTCACCGGAATTACAAAACAAATAGCAGAAATACGCCGGAGCATACCGGATATTCTGGTGGAAAAACCGGGAATAGAGGACATTATGCTGGGATGCATAAAAGGAGGAAAATCAAAATGATTCTGAATCTGCTAAAAAAGGATTGTATAATTATTAAAACCAATCTGCTGCTGATGATGGGTTTTACCATCTTTTTTTCAGTCTTTCTGGTATTACGGACACCCGGACTGGCAGGCGCTCCCCTGTTTATCACGCTGAGTATCTTCTTTCCTATGCTCACAACCAGCTTTGTTTCACAGGCAGACTATAAAGCATATAAAGTGATTCCCCTGCTTTGTGCCTCTCCTTACAGCAGAACCGCTATGGTAGTTGCCCGCTATGTATTTTTATACATGATGTTTTTTTACTGCTGTATTGTTTATATCACCGTCATGTCCATTCTGCAAATGGAGCAGATTCATTTCATGTCGGTATTGACATCCTTTTTGATTTTATCCATCCTTTATGGTATCTGTGAGCCGTTGGAGTATAAGATAGGATTCGAGAAAGTACAATATCTATTCATAATGCTTATTATGGTGATTCCTTTTGGAATTGCTTTTATCATAAAACTCGATCTGCTGTCCAACATTCAAATCACAAAAATGCCGCCAAATTCTGTACTCTATATCCTGATGGCAGCCGCCATTATCATAGTCAATGCCGTATCCATAGTGATTTCTTCCCATATCTTCTCCCGCCGGGAACTATGATAACTATGAAGAGATATATGGAAAAGGAGGACCTGAAATGATATTACACCTGATTAAAAAAGATTATTATATGATCCGATTATATTTTATTGTGAGCCTGGCAATTGCTGCTCTTATCCAGGTGCTCATCCACACTGTGTTTCCTGACCTGCCCGGAACAATTGTATTGCTATACATCGTGATTATGGTTTATCTGCTCGTATGCCAGAATCTCTCCCTTAAGGAGTTCAAATTTGAAAAGGCAGAGTCCCTTTTGTGTTCCGCTCCCTATATGAGATGTGATCTGGTTGTCGCCCGTTACCTTTTCCTGATGCTGCCTTTAATATGCTGTATCATCCTGTACCAGTCCATAGCCCTGATACTTCCGGGAACTGCACCGGTCAGTTTGTTTCATTGCTTTCTGGTAACGGCAATTGCACTGGTACTACTATCCATTTACATTCCCGTCCAATATAAGTTTGGATATGCGAAGACAAAATTTATTCTCACCGGCATGATACTCATCATCGCACTGATTCCCAAGGAAATTGCCGGGCTGATCCAGTCTTTCAACCCGGAAAAACTGTCCGCTATGCCGGTTTTTCCAAAATATCTTCTGGTTACTGTATTGATATCAGCCGCAATGGGTATATCCATATTTTTTTCTCTCCAAATCTATAATTCCAGGGAACTGGAATAAAGGTAACACAAAAAGCGTACTGACACAGAAACCCGGCAGTGAAGCCGCTGTCTCCTTTGTCTGTACGCTTAATTATTGTAATGTCTACTTTGAAATTAATTTTTACACTTACCTGGCATTCCCAACTTCCATTGTCCAGCCATGTGTATCTTCTATTTTTCCTAACTGGATTCCGGTTACGGTATCATACAGCCTCTGGCTGATCGCACCAATTCCACCATCTCCAATCTGGAATACGTCATTCACATAACGCAGATGACCTACCGGAGAAATAACCGCTGCGGTTCCGGTTCCCCATACTTCTTCCAATGCACCTGTCCTGGCTGCTTCTTCCAGTTCATCCACACTAATTCTTCTTTCTTCAACCGGTAGTCCCCACTCTTTGCACAGTTCTATACAGGTATTTCTGGTTACACCCGGAAGAATACTGCCGTTTAATACCGGTGTCACAACCGTTCCGTTTATCTTAAAGAAGATATTCATTGCGCCCACTTCTTCAATATACTTTCTTTCAACTCCATCCAGCCAGAGTACCTGGGAATATCCCTCTTCATGTGCCTTTACCTGTGCCGCCATGGAAGCTACGTAATTGCCGCCTGCTTTGGCTTCACCGATACCGCCCCGAACCGCTCTTACATACTCATCTTCAATCCAGATCTTAACCGGATTCAGTCCTTCCGGATAATAAGCACCTACCGGTGATAAAATGATGATGAATTTGTATGTATTAGATGGACGTACTCCCAGGAAAGGATCTGTTGCGATTACAAATGGCCTTACATAAAGGGATGTACCTTCTTTTGTAGGAATCCACGCCTGGTCTATTTCGACAAGTGTTTTGACACCGTTAATAAAGTCCTCCACCGGAATTTCCGGAATCATCAGTCTTTTGTTGGAGTTAACGGCTCTTTCTGCATTTTTGTCCGGGCGGAATAACAGGATTCTTCCATCTTCTGTTTTATAAGCTTTTAAGCCCTCAAACATCTCCTGTCCATAATGAAATACCATAGCGGATGGATCCAATGTAATAGGCTGATAAGGCATAATCGCAGGATCATGCCATCCCTTTTCCGTACTATATTCCATTACATACATATGATCTGTAAAAATGGTACCAAATACCAACGGATTTTCCGGTCCTGGAATTGGTTTCGGATTCATAGTTTTTTCAATTTTGATATCTAACATTTTTCTCATCCTTCCCTGAAAGCTTTTATCATATTTTTACCCCTGCAGTATACAGGTTCCTCCAGCGATACTGCATTAATAAGTAGTTTGAAAGAAACTTTCAAACTTTTTTCTTCCCATTATTCTACTTTTCTTACAGATTGTCAAGACAAAGCCGGAAATTTCTTAATTTAATGCATGAAATTATGAAAGTGACATTATTTCAATGAATCTGTTTAGTTTTTCTTTCGTTCATACCTGATAAAGGTGTACTCCAGGTCAAAATATGTCTGTTCCTCACTTTCACCTGTCACCTCCCACTCTTCCATTTTATCTAAATCCGGAAAACGGGAATCTGCTACATATTCATGGTCAATCTTCGTTACATGGCCTAAACTGCAGTAAGGAAGCATCTGATGATAAATGCTGTCTCCGCCGATGACGTAGATATCGTCACTGTCGTATTTTTTCAATTCTTCCTGAAGTTCCTCCATACTGTGTACAATTACTGCATCCTTAACTTTATAATCCTTATTGCCGGTTAGTACTATATTTGTTCTGTTTTTTAACGGGAGACCGTTTGGAAAACTCTCCAGTGTCTTTCTTCCCATAACAACTACTTTTCCTGAAGTCGTTTCACGGAAAAATTTCATATCCGCCGGAATGCTCACCAAAAGCTTATTCTCATTTCCAATGCCCCAGTTTTTATCTACTGCTACTATAAAATTCATTTTAAACCTCCTGTGCCCGGTACCGCAGCACCCGCTTTTATCTGAGTGCCGCTGTACTGAGAATTAAATTGCAATCGGAATATTCTTAATCTGCGGTCCGGTTACATAGTCTTCCACATGAAGATCATCTACCGTAAATGCATAGAAATCCTTTACGTCCGGATTCAGCCATACTTTCGGAGCTTCAAAAGTTTCCCGCTGTATCAGCTCTTTAATGATTGGAATATGCCTGTCATAAATATGGGCATCTGCAATTACGTGGACAAACTCTCCTGCATTCATATCACATACCTGCGCCAGCATGTGAACCAGCAGTGCATACTGGCATACATTCCAGTTGTTTGCAGCAAGTACATCCTGAGAGCGCTGGTTTAAAATCGCATTCAGGGTCAGCCTGTCTTCATTTTTTTCTTTTGTCACATTAAAAGTCATGCTGTAAGCACAAGGATAGAGGTTCATCTCATGCAGGTCTGCATGTACATAGATATTAGTCATTATCCTGCGGCTGTAGGGATTATTTTTCAGATCATAAATGACACGGTCCACCTGATCCATCATACCTTCCCTGTATTGGTGTTTAACGCTCATCTGATAGCCGTAAGCTTTCCCGATAGATCCATCTTCATCCGCCCAGCTATCCCAGATATGGCTGTTCAGGTTCTGAATATTATTGGACTTTTTCTGCCAGATCCAAAGCAGTTCATCAAATGCACTTTTCAGTCCAGTTCTTCTCAGGGTAAGTGCCGGAAATTCCTTTCTCAGATCATAGCGGTTCACAACGCCAAATCTTTTGATGGTATATGCAGATGTCCCATCCTCCCAGTGAGGGCGGACTTTTTCCCCTTCTGTGCTGACTCCGTTCTCAATAATATCCTGACACATATCTATAAAAATTTTATCTGCGTAACTCATATTCTAACCTCCTTATTCGTTTGGATATTTCACGCCCCACTGTGCACGCAGGCTATCCATTAATTCCATAATACGTATGGTTTCCTTATGCGGCATCTGCGGGCATTCCAGCTCACCTTTCCCCATGGCATCCATACATGCTTCCACTTCATATTCGTATCCGGTAATCTGCTTTGGGGTTTCGTATTCAGCAATCAGTTTGTGACTGGTGTCGAATACGCGGATTCCCTCACAGTTATTAATATTCTGTACTTCAATATACCCCTTATCACCGTAAATCATACCCCGTCTGTCGGTGGCAACCATCATATTGCTGTGAAGCTGGGCCATTTTTCCATCTTCATAGATCAGTGTAATACTGTTAACCGCATCTACTTTTGATTCTGTTAACACTGCAGTAGAGGACACTTCTTTGATTTTATCCCCAAATACCATTGAAGCAAAATTAATCGGATAGACACCCAGATCCAACAGCGCTCCTCCTGCAAGTGCAGGCTCCTGCATTCTGGGCAGATGCCCTACCACATATCCCAGATTTGCCGTAAGTGATGTTATTTCCCCGATTACCTTACTTTCAATGACCTCATCCAGCGTTTTGCGCATTGGCATATAACGTGTCCAGATCGCCTCCGTTAAAAGCAGATTTTTGCTCTTTGCCATCTCACATAATTCCACTGCCTGTTTTGCATTTACCGTGAATGCTTTTTCACACAATACATGTTTTCCATGCTCCAGGCAGAGCTTTACATGTTCGTAATGGTGGGAATGCGGTGTTGCCACATATACCAGTTCCAGCTCCGGATCCGAAAGCATTTCTTCATATGACCCGAATGCTTTTGTAAAATGATACTGTCCGGCAAATGCTTCTGCTCTCGCATAATCTCTTGCTCCCACGGCGTAAGCTTCTACTTTGTCCATCCCAGCTATTGTTCTGGCCATGGCACCACCAATATTTCCTGCTCCTAAAATCCCCATTTTCATAGTCATTACCTCCTGTTTTTATTTTTCTTGTCCCGTCAGGCTCCTTGCCCGCGGGAATGAGTCAATTGCCTAATTTTATTACACTTGGATCTTCCGCAAATCCGGAAGCATTGTATAAGAATAAGATATCCGTGTAATTTCTTGCATTCATATAGTCCTTAAGGCTTTCATTAAAATACCTCAGGTCTATCATATCCACCTCTGAAAAATCATGAAAAGCAAACGGTACAAAACAATGTGCATATGAATCCTTAATCACCAGCAGCTTCCTGCTGCTTCCCGACTCCGTATTGGCTTCAATAACCGGCTGGTTCCCCCCGAAGAATACAGCATACTTATCCTTTTTTTCCAGAAAGGAACGGTCATACAGATCTCTGCGTATTTCCTGGGAATGATTATAATTCAACACATAGGGAACTTCTTTTTTCGGTATAAATGCCTCTATGGAATCACTCTGTACCCTGCAATTCACCTTAGATTCTATGGTACCCAGAAAATCATTTGAAAGAGTTTCGATACGGTAATCATCCTTAGTCAGAGGCGTAATCCCAATTTCCTTTGCCCATGCCTCATACATGTAAAATGCCGCCAGCGTTTTCCAGTGATGGTCCGTGCGGTAATAGATTTCCTCGTCCTTATGTTCCCTTAATACACTTTCACAGTCAAAGTAGGTATCCCCGGGCAATGCCGCCTTTACTTTTTTAAGATACCCTTTTTCCTCTGCCGGACTAGCAAAAGGCGGAAGCTTTTCTCTCAGGATATCCACGGCATTAGGTACAATCATTGCTTTCACATGACCCGAACCATATTTTTGTTCTGCTGTTTCCATAAATCCTTTTAAAGCCTGGATATTCCTGAGAGCAGTATCCGTAGTGAAACTTCCCGTGTGCTTTTCAATTAGATACCCGTCTTTTGCAAAATAAATATCATTGATTTCCTGTTTAAACGTACCGCGTTCCACCTGCGTCTTTAAACCAATCCAGGCATCCCGCAGCACAAACTGGTCTGTGAGATATTTTTCATAGTCTTTTGTATAGCTTCCATTAAAAATGCGTTCCGGAGATATGTCCGGCTTCTGTGCCAGTTCCCTGTTCTCTTTTTCAGAAAATCCGGTGTCTGACTTCAGAAGTGTCGCAATTGTGAATCCGAATATTAGAATTAAGAATAATATAATGATTATCCAATTTTGTTTTTTGCTCATATTTATACCCATTGCAGGCAGACCTGCAATACTGCCGCAATAAAACAGGTTGAAAGAATCGCATCGTGGCTTCCTTTCTACATCATAATTTTCTTTCAACCTCACTTCTGCCATATCTAAAACCTGAAATATAAGAATGGGTTATAGGTTGCATCCACCAGATATGCCACGGATATGATAAATATCCCCACATAAAACACGCTCTTCAGCAACACGCATACCCACTGCGTGTTTTTCAGGCATGCAAGCCATTTCTCCGCTGTCAGTTTGGGTAACATCGTAGCTCCCAGAATCAGAAGCACCAGCAAAACCCCGTTATTATATAGCAGATAAATGCTTTCCTGGTTGAACAATGCCTGTCCGTGACCGCCAAACAAAGCTCCTATGTAGGAAAAACCTTTTGCCAGATCATCAAACGCAAAGATTACCCAGCCAATCATTACAAAGAACATGGAATATAAAATTCGTATCACTCCAGGCAGCTTTTCTAAAAATCTTCCTAACACGAATTTCTCAAGCAGCAGCAGCAAACCGTAATATACGCCCCACATCACAAAGTTCCAGCTGGCTCCATGCCAGATTCCGGTGAGCAGCCATACAACCAGGATATTGCGCACCTGCTTTAAAGCACCCTTGCGGTTGCCGCCAAGGGGAATATAGACGTATTCCCGAAACCAGGAGCTAAGGGAAATATGCCATCTTCTCCAGAATTCCGTAATACTCTTAGATACATACGGATAGTTAAAGTTCTCCAGAAAATGAAACCCAAACATTTTGCCAAGGCCGATTGCCATATCCGAATAGCCGGAAAAATCATAATAGATCTGGAAAGTATATGCCAGAATTCCAAGCCAGGCTGTTGCAACCGGAATGTCCCCTGCCGGCATCGCTGAAATCGTATCCCAAAGCTTTCCTATATTATTAGCTAACAAAACCTTCTTTCCCACACCAATCATGAAGCGGTGTATTCCAACCACAAATTCATCACTGTTCTCTCTGCGGTCCCGCATCTGCTTTGCAATTGTTTTATACTGCACAATCGGACCGGCAATCAGCTGAGGAAACATAGAAACATAAGTACCATAGTTGATCCAGTTTTTCTGTACCCTGGTAACTCCGCGATATACATCAATAGTATAAGACATAGTCTGGAATGTAAAAAATGAAATCCCAATGGGAAGGGGGATTCCCAGAAGCGGTATGCCGGTTCCAAAAACTCCGTTTACAGAATTTATGATAAAATCTGCATATTTAAAAAATCCTAAAATTCCCAGATTGGCAAAAACTGATATTAACAGAAATTGCTTTGCCTTTTTCAGATTGCCTCTTTCCCTGTATTTACCTATCAGCTGGCCGAAGGTAAAATCCATGGTAATGGAAAAAAGCATTAAGAACACGTATTTAGGCTCACCCCAGGCATAAAAAAAGAGACTGAATAAAAATAATATGGTATTTCGTATCTTCCTGGGCGCTATATAATACAGAATAAGCACCGCCGGCAAGAAACGAAACATGAATAATATACTGCTGAAAACCATCTGCTACTCCTTAATTACCTTATTTTCAAATATTATGGACTTATTAACATTTTTTAATTTTCTAAAAAGGTATTTACAATTATCGCATTTATTATATAATAGAGTAGGGCAAAAGACAAACAATTTTTTAATAAGGTGGTTATATATGGGAGAACAGAAGAAAAGACCGGGGATGCGGCGTAAAAAACCGAATAACGGTCTTGTTATTAATGTACTGACGCTAATCGTGATCGTACTTGTCGTCTTTGAGGGCAAGAGTCTGATTAGCCTTTTTTCGAAAGACAGTCTGGCACAGCGTATTAAGACTGAAGTAGATGAAGTATTAGCCCAGGAAGAACTGGCGCAAAACAAGGGAGCATCAGAAGCACAATCTGAATCGCAGAAAAAAACGCCGGTTACTGAAAAAGCACCTGCACAGACCGAAACACAGGCGCAGACAGACAGCACGGTACCTGCAGCATATCGTGATGTTGTGGTTCCCAAAGCGGCAACGCCTGCAGATGATTCTTATTTCGCTGATGCTGTATTTATCGGCGATTCCCGTATGGAAGGATTTAAAAACCAATCCGGCATTACCAAGGGTTCCTTTCTGACCGCTGTAGGCATGGAATTGGAAGATATTTATGACACGCCTTATATTGCTACTGCCTCCGGTAATATTACCGTATTTGACGCGCTGAAGAAGGCTCCTTACAAGAAGGTCTATATGATGATCGGTACAAACGAACTGGGTACCTATGATTTCAACACCTTCAAAGAAACCTATACCAAGGTTCTTGGAGACATCCAGACGATTCAGCCGGATGCAATTATCTATGTCTATTCCGTTGTATACGTAGAAGAAGACCTGACCGAATTTGACTATGTAAATAATAAGAATGTTGACGCGGCAAATGAGAAAATCTTGGAAATCTGTAAGGAAAAAGGATACCATTACCTCAATTTAAACGAGGTGCTGTCCGATGGCAACGGTTCCCTGATAAAGGGTGCTACTTCTGATGGAGTACATATGTATGAAGAATATCTGAAAATGTGGCTTGACTATACAAAATCCCATTATATCAGTGATACAGGCAGCTCCGGTACAACCGGGAACAGCCCGTCCACAGAAGGTACAGAAACAACACCTGCAACAGAAGCAACAGAAGCAACAGAAGCACAAGATCTAAATCAAGTTTAAAGGAGAATACTATGAAATACTTACGTTTAGTTTTAATTACAATTTTTATGATGCTCACACTCACAGCCTGCTCAGGAGGCAAAGATAAAAATATTGATGTAGATATTAACAAACTGGCAGAAGAAATCCAGAGCCAGGCAATCACCTCTGGCGAGCTTAAACAGGCAACTACAGATATCTTTGCTTCCACCTATTTTGTGGACATGGATAAAATCGAAGAAAGCACTGCCTATTTAAGCGCTGCCACCACAGCATGTGAAGTTGCCATTGTAAAATGTAAAGACAGTGCTTATGTTTCTGAGGTAGAAACACTGTTTAAAAACCGTGCAACAAACCAGTCCAAACTGTTTGCTACTTACAATACCACGGAAGCCGCAAAACTGGATTCCGCAATTGTAAAATCTGCCGGTAACTATGTTGTTTTATGTGTCGTAGATGATACAAAAAAAGCAGAATCTGTATTGTCTGAGTATGGATTCTAGTGCCTCCCGGCGTAAATACGTCGATATATAGTGCCTGATATCTGCGTCAGGTGTGCGTCTGTGAATCGACAGCGTAGCGGGCGTGCAGCTGGCGCGGATAGCGGGTGCTATATAGTGGTGTATTTACGCCGGGATGCTCTAGAGCTCCATACAGACAGTAACGACAGTGACAACGCAGCAGTTGGCAAAATAGGCAGTGCTGTTACTATCATTATTATCCGAATGGAGTACAAGTACTGGAGCGTGTTTTAAAATTTCTTTCTGGCAGGTGTGCGTCACAGTTTGTGGGAGATTTGTCCCGGATGAAGGCGCGCAGCGGGCTACGTAACCTGAATTGAGGTAAATATGCCGCAGAGTGGGGTGTGCAGATGGCGGGAATGAATTTTCAAACACGCCCAAAATAAGGATAGCTATTTATATTTCTCATAGAATTTTTCAGCCGAATTATAATCCAGATTAAATCGTTTCTGCAGTTTTTCAACAATTCGTTCCTGAATAACTCCCTCTTCAAGATTATCCTGAATAAAAACTTCTATACCTGTTTCGCGCCCTTTTTCCATACCGCGTTCTATCCCTTTTTCTATCCCTTTTTCTATCCCCTCTTCCATACCTTCCTTTTTTGCCATATATATGAGATGGTTATAGTCCCTGATCGCTTTTTCTCTTGATTCATATTCAATTCTCTTCCTGTCGTCTGCACTGATGTTCTTTAATATTTGATACGCTTCGTTTATATATTCGTTTTTCTCTGCCATTGCTTTGAAATCCTCCTCACGTTTTCCGTTCAAGAATTTCGCCCATTGTAACAGTTCATTTTCCGGTTCGGATCTATCTCCTAATTTGGGTAATTCCAGTACGTGGAATTCCAGTTTTTCTGAATACAGACTCCCTCGCTTATCTTCTCGCAGATGAAAGCAAGAATACCACTCATCTGAATCCTTTAAAAATTTAAAGTCCAATATACTGATATGGATACATTTCACCAAAACATCATAATTATCTCCACTTATGATCTGGTCCGTGTACATTTTGCAAGTATAAAACAGGGTACGTTCTTCCCAGCATCGGAAAGGCAGCACCTGCATTTCTAGGTCAATCTGGGTCCCGTCATGCATTAATACTCTTACGTCCAGAATTCCAAGCTTCTCCTCCTCGCTTTCCTTACGTAAGTTTGTATTCAACAATACCGTTTCCTGAATCTCTTTTGGATTGAGGTTTAGAAATGCCGCTATTAAACCTTTCCTTGCTTTCTCACTACACATCAATTCCTTAAAACAAAAGTCAACGGTAGGATACATAATAAATGGTTCCATTTTTTTATTTTCTGTCTGATTATTACTTATTTTGGGCGAATTTTTCATAGTAAGTCTCCTTTTACTTAAGGCATATATCCTTTGCAGCGCAAGAAGACTTAAGTATATTATAACGACTTACAGCACGCATGGCAACGCCTTATATTAAATTTAGTGTAGTTTGGAAATGACCTGGCAGAACAGCCAGTAATTAGATATTTTCAATATAAATATATTATCACACTTCATTTTTATTCGCAACATATTTATTTCATAAGTTACACTTTAATATTATTTAAAAAGATTTCTAAAAAGGGTTTTTAACAAATCTCTGCAGATTACCTAAAATATACTATACTAATTTTCAAAAAGCACAGCATTCACAATTTCAGGTCGTGATATGCTGCGCTTTTATTGGAAGGCCGCTAAGTTTATTAAAATGAGGTTTAACTGATTATGGGACGCTTTGTATCTGGATGTAGTGTTCACTATGCTGAGAAAGCCAGCTTTAAGCGTTTCTTAATCAGCTAACCAAATTTTAAACAGACTCCAGCACAACCTGCCTTGTACAGACTGCATCCAGCAAAGCCTCACTATGGCTTACTGCAATGAGTCCTATTTTTCTTCGCCTTGTTTCTTCTAACAGAAAGTTCCATATCTGGCTTTGGGTGATTAGATCCAGCATCGTACTGATCTCGTCTGCCAGCAGAAAACGGGTGCTCTTACCAAGAGCCCTGGCGATACAAAAGCGCTGAAGCTCTCCTCCGGATAATTCCGCCGGAAACCGGTTCATCCAATCTTCTTCTATCCCCAACCCCCGGATGATTGCAGCATCTACCTGGTCACCTTCTTTTATCACTTCACCCATCCTCAGCCTTGGATTAACTGCCTGCTCCGGATGCTGCCATATCATCTGTACAGGGCAGCATCCGCGCATATCAAAAAGAGGCTTATCGTCCAGATAAACTGCACCCGTATCGGGCTTCATGTATCCTGCCAATATTTTGCAGAGCGTTGTTTTTCCAAATCCGCTTGGTGCAACCAGGCCTACCACTTCCTCTTCATGCACCTCCAGATTAAAATCCCGGAAGATCTCCCGACCGTTTTTATCATATCGGAAAGAGATATTTTCTGCCTTGAGTACCAAATTTATGCCCCCTCTCCCACTGCTTTTTCATATTTATCTTCTGTCTTTTTATATTGGATCCGTTCTTTTCTTACGCAGCGAACATACCCGTTCCCGGATTTCTGATAGGGGATTTCTCCCTTGCACTTTTCACTGAAATATTCACATCGCGGACCGAATGGACAGCCTTTTGGCATATCCTTCACGTAAGGCTGAACTCCTTTTATAAACTGAAATCCATTTGCCGGAATGGCACGCCAGAGTGCTTTTGAATATGGATGCCGTAAAGTGTCTTCCCCGCGAAAGTCTGATGCCGGTGCATCTTCAATTGTAGTACCTGCATAAAAAACAACGATACGGTCGGCAACTTCCAATGCAAGCTCCAGATCATGGGTGATGAGCAATACCCCTGCTCCCTGATCAGCCAGTTCCCGAAAATGCTCCATTGCCCGTTTTGCTACAGACAAGTGCAGCCCGGGTGTGGGTTCATCTGCTATTACAAGCTTTGGAGTCCCCATCAGGGCAGTGGAAATCAGCGTCCGCCTTGTCATCCCACCCGATAATTCAAATGGATACAGACTGTCTATGGCAGGATCCAGAGAATAGCGTTTAAATATATCTGCCGTTTTCTTTTTTAATACTTTGTCTTTCTTTCCTTTTCTGATCTGGGGCCCAATCTTCATAAGGGGATCCAGATAGGAAGTACTCTGGGGTACCAGAACAATTTCATCCCCCCTGAGCTTTTTCGTTCTCTCGGGGGTTAACGCTTCCCCCTGATACAGCATCTGGCCTTCCATATGGGCATTGTATGGTAGAATGCCCAATACGCCATGGGCAAGCAGACTTTTACCGGATCCGCTGGATCCTACCACTGCTACCATCTCCCCTTCCCGTATCCGTACATTCAAATCCTTTATTACCGGAAGGTCTATCTGATGAAACCCTCTGTCATATTGTGTAAATGAAATAGAGAGGTTTCTAATCTCCAATATTGTTTTCTTCGTTTCTTCCATGGTTTCCACCCCTTTTATTACAGACAGACCTGTAATACTGCCGCAGGTTAAGCAGGTTGAAAGAAGCACAGTGCGGCTTCCTTTCATCATAAAAATTTCTCTCAACCATTTACTTTGTGCATCCACAGGATTTATTTCTGCTATTCCTGTGCACTTGCCGGATCTATTATTTTTCTAAGGCTCTCTCCCGCCACATCAAACAGTACTACTGTTAAGACCAGCATAGCTCCGGGAAACAGAGCAAGCCACCATTTTCCCGTAACCAGATACTTCATACTTTCTGATAAAATAATTCCGATTGCCGGCTGTTCGTTTGACAGTCCAAATCCAAGAAAGGTAATGCTGGATTCATGCAGTATTGCATGTGGAAATAAAAGAATTAATCCTACCAGAAACTGTGGTACCAGGTGCGGCAGCATATGTTTCACTGCGATTTTAAATTTACTGTGTCCCAGTTTTTCAGCTATTTTAATATACTGGCTTTCTTTTAGCTGCATAACCTCCGCACGTATTACCCGGGCTAGGGAAGTCCAGTGGGTCAGGGCCACCCCTACAATTACGCCGGTTAATCCTTTCCCCAGGGCAACGCAGATCAGGATAAGAAGCAGCATATGTGGAATTCCCATGATTAAGTCAATAAACCAGGTGATTACCGCATCTACTTTTCTTCCAAGGGTGGCCGCCGCTATGCCAAGTACCAATGCCACAAAAGCACTTACCGAAGCCGCACAGACACCAATCAGGATACTCATAGACAACCCCTTTATTGTACGGACAAACATATCCCTGCCAAGCCAGTCTGTGCCAAACAGATACTGAAATCCGGGCATCATATTTTTTCTGGAAAAGTCTGTTTCCTGCGCAGCCTCCCCGCAGAAAATTCCTCCCACAGCCACTGCCACCAGAAAAGTTACCGCTGCCACAAAAATAATCAGCGTCATCTTTCTCTGGTTGATTCTCCTCTTACTTCCATAAGTCATTGCTGTCTCCATTATTTTCGACCCCCTTTCCTAATTCTGGGGTCAATCACCGTGTATAGTACATTTGCAATAAAGTTTCCTCCAAACACAAAGAGAGCACTAATCACGGCAATCCCCATCAGAAGGGGAACATCACTTCCAAGTCCCGCCGTAACGGCCGCCTGTCCAAGTCCCGGATAGGAAAATACCTGTTCTACCAGAACAGAACCTCCGAAAATTTCACTGATGGCTGCAAACTGAAGCGTAATTGCCGGCAGTATAACATTGCGGAATCCGTGATATCTGAAGATACTGAAATTGCTTTCTCCTCTGGCTCTTGCAAATAACACATAATCACTTTCACAAACATCGATCATTTTTTCCCTGGTATGCAGAGCTATATTGGAAATACCGGTAATACTTAAAGTAACTGCCGGCAGAATTGCATGCTGTATTCTGTCCAGGAAGGTAACCCCGCTTGCTTCTACTCCAATGGGAACACTTAATCCGATGGGCAGTACTTTCAGCCAGACGCCGAATATCATCAGCAATACCAATGCCAGCCAGAAAGCAGGTGTACTGGCGACAATCAGTGAATATCCTTTGATTATTTTATCCACTGCCTTTCCTCTGTTCATTCCTGCAACAACCCCTAAAAAGAAACCAAGAACACCTGAAATAACCCATGCCATAATCATTAGAAATAAAGAATTTCCCAGCTTCACCCCAATAACATCCGCTACGCTCTGCCGGTATAAAAGAGAGGTTCCCATATCACCTCTGACAAAATCTTTTGCCCAGGAAAGGTACCGTTCTACCGGAGGCTGGCCTACACCCCAGTACTCCTGTAGTTTTGCAATCTGTTCCTGGCTCATGCTTCCAAGTGCCGCCTGCCCTACATTTGCCTGGAGAGGATCAATAGGCGAGGCGCTGATTAACGCAAATGCAACGATGCTTACCGCAACCAGAAGCAAGATCATCCGTATCAAATTTTTACCTATAAATAAACAATTCCCCTTCAAATCTTTAGTCCTTTCAAAATGCACCAAAGGTTGTCCTGTAAATCCGGAAATATTTTCCGGATTGGCAGGCCAACCTTTTAACTGCTTATTTTATTTTTCTGAATTATTGCCAGCTCCACTGGTCAACATTATTTACGATGGACCATCCATGTCCGTGAGGATGAATTTTCTGATCTGCTACCTTTAATCCATCTCTTACAAAGTAAAGGTGATCTACGTTGCATAACCAGATCCACGGTATATCACCTTCCTGGGTAATTCCATCCGTTCCATCCCACTGAGCTTTCTGCCACAGTTCGTAGGAATCTTCCAGACTGGATGCTTCTAAAGCTTCATCCATATACTTGTCTACCTTTTCATTTGCATATGGTGAATACTGTGCAAGTCCGGTATCCGGCATAGAATGGTAGATATTGTAAAGTTCCATCGGCGTATGTGCGCCCCATCCCCATACAAGAGGCTCTGACTGTGCTCTGTCATAAGCGACATCCCAGCCTACTCCTTCGGTAGTTATATCCATGCCCAATTCTTTCAGCTGATTCTTAGTATCCTCTGCTAATGCCTGACGCACGGAATCTCCGGTACTGTACATTAACGTAAATGCAGCACGGACACCATCCTTTTCACGGATTCCGTCACTGCCTTCTTTCCAGCCGGCGTCATCCAGAATTTTCTTTGCACCTTCCAGATCGTACTGCACCTGGGAATCCGCATTATACCATGGCATTTTATCACATACGCTGTATGCCGGTGTACCGTAACCATTTAATACATTCTGAATCATCTCATCCCGGTCAATACCGATATTTATCGCTTTTCTAATTGCAATATCAGATGTCACATCACTTCCGTAAGTTACACCGTCTTTTTCTTCCGGTTTCGTCGTTGGCAGATTAAAACCTCTGTTATCCACGCTTGCCACCGACAACAGATTATATCCGCTGATCTGCTGGTCTGCATAGGAAGCTGCCGTATGAGCCACATCTACCTGTCCCGCCTGAGCTGCTGCAAGTGCTGCTTCTTCTTCCATAAATAAAACCGTTACCTTCTTAATCTTCGGTGCCTCTCCATAGTAATCCGGATTAGCCTCAAAGATCACCTGCTGACCTTTGTCCCACTGCTTCATAATATAGCGTCCGGATCCGATTGGATTCTGTCCGTAATTTTCATTATAAGCATGTTCCGGAACAATTCCCACGATCGCCATGGTGTAAGGCCAGATTGAAAATGGCTTTTCCATATGGAATTCTACCGTTGTATCATCTACCGCAACCGCCTCTTTTAACATGGTAAAATCGTTAACGGAACTTTTTTCTTTAACATTATTATATGTAAATGCAACATCCTTCGCTGTAAGCTTCTCGCCATCTGTAAACTTTACATCATCACGTATTTTTACGGTCCAGGTCAATCCATCTTCACTGGCTGAGTAATCCGTAGCAAGATCTTTGTCTATTTTCAAATCCGTAGTTGTAACCGTCAATGTGCTCTGAATCAATGGCTCATGTACATGTTCGCCTGCTCCCCAGCCATATGCCGGGTCAAAACCAGACTCTGGTTCCGATGTTGTGGGCATGGTCACTACAACTGAATCCTTGCTGTCTGCCACAGTTTCCGCGGCTTCTGATCCCTTTGCTGACTCTGACAGCGCCTTTGTTTCATTTTCAGGCTTTGTTTCATTCTCTGTTTTTGCTTCACTTGAACTTTCTGTTTTGGCACTTATCTGGGCATTGGTTTCATTTCCGTTACCAGATGCACCGCATCCGGCTGTAAGCCCGATTACCATGCAGCATGCACATACGATACTGACAATTCTTTTCTTCATTTTTTTCCTCCCGTTGTGTTTATGTGTAACCGTAACTGTCTTAAAGCGTATTTGATAATTCATTCCCGCAAAAGCGATCATAACCGACAGAAACGACAAAATCTGATACGTATTTTGCATCATGTAACGAGAGTATATCAGTAAAAAATACCCCCCACAAGCCCGTGTGGGGGATATTTATTGTATATTTTTTAACACATAGCAAATCGTATGGGAATTAATCCGTCATCAAAACCCAAAATTCTTATAACATGTTTGAAAATTGCTTTCCAACAGCTGCTCATCACACTTTTAGGTAATTTGTTCTGCAAATACGAGGCGCAGATGGCTGTGCTGACTATTCCCGGAGCAAATCCCACACAAAACGGGGCGTGCAGATGGCTGGAATGAATTTTCAAACACGCTTTAATTTAGAAAGAAAATATAAATAACAGGGATTGTGATTAGAGAACAAACCGTAGTCAAAATCACACCGGACGACGCTGTTTTTACATCTTTTTGATATTGCTCTGAGAACATTACAACCATGGATGCTGTAGGCATACCTATGGACAATATGATACTTGCTGCAATTACCGGATCCGGAAACAAAAAGCGGGCAATGGGCAGGCACAATAGAGGGTAAACCAGCAGTTTTATCAGTACAATTCCGTACAGCTTCTTTTCCGAAAAAATCTCCCTCATAGAATAACCCGCCAGCAGACTTCCCAGAATCATCATCGAGAGTGGTGTGGTAATGGATCCGATGGTGCCTAATGTCTCTCCAATAACCCCCGGTACGGGGATATCCAGGAGAAAAATAACCAATGCCAGGAAACTTGCCACAACCCCGGGATTCAAAATCTTTTTTATATGGAATCCGCCTTTTTTCATCCGTTCTCCTGTAATCAGGCGAATCCCATAGGTATAGATAAGAATATTAAAAAACATATGTACTACGGTGCAGTAAAAAATTGCGCTTTTACCATAAAGCGCATCTAAAATGGGAAATGCCATAAAAGATGTATTGGAAAAAATCAAAAGTGTCCTGAAAATACCTTCTTTTTCCTTCTGCACCCGAAGCAGCTTCACTGCAAAATAAGAAAAAACCGGCAATAGGGCGTATAAGCACGCCCCTGCCAGGAATATTTTAATAACAACCCCTTTATCACCGATCTGTCCGGTACTTACCGAACTAATAATAAGCGCAGGACATGCAAAACGAAGAATCAGTGTTGTCAGCTTCGAGGTTGTCCTCTCGTCCAGAATGTATTTTTTCTTCAGATAATACCCTAATGCAATTAAAATAAATAACTTTACCAGCGCCGTCACAATTCCTGTGTAATCCATAATGTCCTGCCTGTTCCTATTTTATTTTTTACAGAGCTTTACAATGACATCTGCAAAAATTTTCGTACTCATGACCAGCATGTCGATTTCCATAAACTCATCATCCCCATGCATATGGTTATCCACTTCCGGTACCATGCAGCCAAATGCAACACCACGCTCGAGCCCGTGAACGTAAGTACCTCCGCCGATTGCCAATGGTTTTCCTTTTATTCCGGTATAAGTCTCATAGCTCTCAAGCAGCGTCTGAACAAATACGGAATCACCTGGAACATGATGAGGCGGGGTCATCGGTCCCTCTTCCATTGTAAGCCCTGCTTCTTCCATATTCTTTTTCCCAACCCTTGTAACATTTTCTTCTGTACCGCAAATTGGTACACGACTGTCAAACTGTCCGCTTAAGCTTGTTGGAGAATATTGAAATACACCCAGGTTCATGGTGAGCTTTCCGGATATTTCATCTTCCATATCAACTCCCATGCCCTTTCCATAATAGTCATTATGAGGAAAGAGCTCTGCCAAAGCCCTGATTCTGTCAAATCCCTGGCTGGGTGCTGCTTCAAGTCCCGCCAGCAGCTGCAGCAGCGCAGTCAATGCACTGTTTCCAACCTCTGGCGTGGAGGCATGTCCTGCTACACCCTTAGCAGTTATCACAATCTCTTCTTGGTTTTTCGTAACGGTAAACTTAACCTTTGTCTCATTTTCTGCCTTTTTCGCTGCATCTAACGCCGCCTGTTCCTCTAATCCCAATATAACCGCTTTTGCATTTGCAGGAACTACATTTACCTTATCTCCGCCCTGGATTTTCACAATCTTGGGCAAAGCTTCACAGTCTTCAAAGGCAGCATGAAATTTTTTCGAAAAATGCCCTTTCTCAATATTAATTACCGGATAATCTGCATCCGGGGTAAAACTCATGGGTGCCTCTTTTTCAATTCCATAATAGTACACCAGATCAGAAGAACCACACTCCTCATCCGATCCCAGAATCAACCGTACATTATAATCCAGTTCAATCCCAAGATCTTTGATAGCCTTCATGGCATATAAGGCTGCCATTGCCGGTCCCTTATCATCTGCCGTACCTCTTCCGTATATTTTTCCATCTCTGATCACCGGCTTAAACGGTTCTGTAACAGTCCAGTCTTTTGTCACCGGTACCACATCTAAATGTGCCAGAATATCAAGCTGTTTCTCTTTTTCATTAAAATCCCCGGTCACAACACGATTTTCATAATTCCTGACTGCAAATCCATAAGAATCCATCAGTTCTTTTGCAGCTTCCAGTACTTCTGCCGGCCCTTCCCCATATGGTTTTCCCGGTTCCTCCTGTGTTCTCTGGCTGTCAATTCTGACAAGCTTCATCACATCGTCAATCAGTTGTTCCTTATGTGCATCAATATATGCGTCAATTTGTTCTCTGTACATGATGTACCTCCTTGATAATTTGCATTGCTTTTATTGTACTGCTAAGTTGGGGAAACATCAAGGTGCAACTTGGAGCGTACATGATAAATTTGGGTTTAGCTGAGGAATGACGCTTTGTAGATGTAGGTAGTGTACGGAAAGATGGGTGTGGGAAACTGGCATGGGCTCCGTCAGCTGGCCGCAGAACTGGTATTTTCTAACCTTTCCGAAGCGCTTTTTGGCGGCACGCGGGTATTCACCGAGAAATCCTGATGCATTTCTCGGTTCAGTACCCGCTTAGTATCCGATGGGAGCCAGTCGAATACTATCCGCCAAAAAACACTTCGAAAAGGTAAGTAAATACTCAGCTCTGCTCTACGCTTCCTCCGCCCATACCAGTTTCTCACACCCATCTTTCCGAGATCCAGGCTGTTGACACAAAGCTGGTTTTCTCAGCTGGGTGGAGACCCTTGGGTTGTGACGGTCTGTTCGTTTTTGGATGCAGCAGAGTGTGTTACGGCAGTTCAGTGTGAAAGATGTGATAAGACGAAATTTCACCTGCTTTCCTGATCACAGACTTAACTGGATGTAGGTACTATAACCACAAATATACTTTAGTAGAATTTAGAGACAGTACAGAGTGATAACATCCAGCTGGTTTATTGGTTTATTGGTTTTTAAGTGTTCTATGCCAATAGCGTACAGCATGCCACAACCCCGGGGCCCCACCACGCTGAGAAAACCAGCTTTGTATCAATAAACTGCATCCCGGAAAGAGAAGGGGGCGGACCATGGCAGGCGTTTGGTAGGCGTATAGCAGATCTGAGCATTTACTTACCTTACCGGAGTGTTTTTTGGCGGATAGTATTCGACTGGCTCCCATCGGATACTAAGCGGGCAGTGAGCTGCGAAATGCATCAGGATTTCGCAGCGAATGCCCGCGTGCCGCCAAAAAGCGCTTCGGGAAGGTTAGAAAATGCCAGTTCTGCGGTAAGCCTTCCAAACGCCTGCCATGGTCCGCCCCCTTCTCTTTCCGCGCACTACTTCAATCTACAAAGCGTCCCCTTCCTCAGCAAAACCCAAATTTTAGCTTCATCAGTTTATCTTCTCATAAATAAAAGGGAATATCTCCAGGCTCCTCTTCAAGATCCCCTGCACCTGGGCAATAAACATCCCATAGTTTGTAATCGGTACATTGGCATCTTTGGCACATTGTATCCGGTACTTCATCTCCCGTTCATTCAGAGTACAGCCGCCGCAGTGAATAATCAATTTGTATTTCGATAAATCAGAAGGAAATTCCACTCCGCTTGTAAACTCCAGATTAATTGCTGCTTTCGTGTATTCTTTCAGCCAGGCGGGAATCTTAACGGTTCCGATGTCATTGCACTGTCGATGGTGGGTACATCCCTCCGAAATTAATATAGTGTCTCCATCTTTTAGATTCTCTAACGCTGCCACCCCTTCCACCAAAGTCTTCAGATTTCCTTTATGCCTTGCAAAAAGAATGGAAAATGAAGTGAGCAGAATATCCCGGGGTGTTTCTTTGTCAGCCTGTTTGAAGGCCTGGCTGTCAGTTATTACAAGTTTTGGGGGCTGTGCCAGTTTCTTAAGGGTTTTGGCCAGATCCACATCCTGTACCACCAACGCAGATGCCCTTGCCTCCAGGATATCCCGAATTGTCTGCTGCTGCGGCAGAATCAGCCGGCCCTTTGGAGCCGCTTTATCTACAGGTACTACCAGCACTACCATGTCAAGAGGATCCAGCAAATCCTGCACAATAGGAATTTCCGGCTTATCATGAGGTGCCTGGCTTGCGATCAGTTCTTTTAGCTTATAAATATTTTGTCCGGTAACTGCACTGACTGCTATATAATTGGGACGCCCCAGGCATAATTTATTTATCTCGTCTTCCGATAGACTCTCTGACTTATTAAAAACTACTACATAAGCAATCTGTTTCTCTTCGATCTTTTTCACCAGCGCATAATCCTGGCTGGTCATTCCAAGGGATGCATCCACCACCAAAACGGCAATATCTGTTTTGTTCAGGACCTGATAACTTTTTTGTACACGCAAAGCGCCAAGCTCCCCTTCATCATCGATCCCAGGTGTATCAATCATTACTACCGGTCCCAGGGGAAGCAGTTCCATTGCCTTTGACACCGGATCCGTCGTCGTTCCTTTTACATCCGATACTATTGCCAGGCTCTGGCCGGTGATCCCATTAATGACACTGGATTTTCCTGCATTTCTTCTCCCAAAAATCCCAATATGCACCCGGTCAGCCGAAGGTGTACTGTTTAATCCCATATGTGTCCTCCTAACTTTATCTAAATAGCTTAATCCTAATCTTTATCTAACGAGCTTAATCCCAATCTTTATCTAACGAACTTAATCCTAATCTTTATCTAACGAACTTAATCTCATCAAAACCTGAAGTCTCGTTTTCCTTCTTCTATTTCCTCCAGATTCCGGCATAAGATTTCCCGGATCTTTTCCTTTGGAACATTTCCAATTTCATTTTTGATCAGCTCATAACCAATCCTCCTTGTGTCTTCCGATGCATAATCCAGCAGATACTCTTTCAGAGTCATAAGTGCGTTTGGATGACAGCAGTTCAGTATCTGACCACTCTTACACAGGCTCATAAACCTGTCGCCGGTTCTTCCCTCTCTATAACAGGCTGTACAGAAGCTCGGTATGTACCCTAACCTCATAAGCCAGTTTACGACCTCATCCAAAGTACGATTATCACTCACATCAAACTGGGATGAATTATCGTCTTCTTCTTCCGGGTGGTCATAACCGCCTACACTTGTTCTGGATCCGCCGCTGACCTGAGAAATTCCCAGATGCAATACTTTTTCCCTGCATTTCTGGCTCTCTCTGGTGGAGACAATCATGCCGGTATAAGGCACGCTGATCCTAATACAGGCAACTAGTTTGGCAAAGGTTTCGTCATCAATACCATTATCAAATGCATTCGGGTCAATATCATCTGCATGACGGATTCTGGGCACACTGATGGTATGCGGTCCAACCCCATGCACAGCTTCCAGATGTTCCGCATGCATTAACAATCCTACAAACTCATAGCGAAACAGTTCGAGCCCAAAGAGCACACCGATCCCAACGTCATCAATACCGCCCTCCATTGCACGATCCATAGCCTCCGTATGATAAGTATAATTATGTTTTGGACCTGTGGGATGCAGTTTTTCGTAACTTTCTTTATGATAAGTCTCCTGAAATAATATATAAGTTCCAATTCCCGCATCTTTTAATTTCCGGTAATTTTCCACGGTCGTAGCAGCAATGTTAACATTCACACGGCGGATTTCTCCGTTTTTATGTTTGATACTGTAAATTGTTTTAATGCTTTCCAGCACATATTCTATGGGACAGTTTACCGGATCTTCCCCCGTTTCCAATGCCAGACGCTTATGTCCCATATCCTGCAGTGCCACAACTTCTTTCACAATTTCTTCCTGTGACAGCTGTTTTCTAGCAATATGTTTATTCTTCGCATGGTATGGACAGTAAACACAACCATTCACACAATAATTTGACAGATACAGCGGCGCAAACATAACAATACGGTTGCCATAAAAATCTTTTTTAATCTGTTCCGCCAACGCATAAATTTCCTGATTCTTTTCTTCTATATCACAGTCCAGAAGAAGAATGGCTTCCCGATGGGTAAGGCCTTTTCTCAGTTTCGCTTTTTCAATCACTTCGCTTATCAGTTTTTCATTATGCTTATTTGCCTCTGCGTAAGCCAGCGTGTCTAAAATTTCCTGATGGCTGATAAATTCTTCTGCTTTTAAAGATTTTATATCATACATAATTTTACCTTCTCTCGTATTTTCTATGATTTTATTCCATGAAACGTCAAGTTACCTGAAATCCACATTGTCCCCTCTGGATACAACTACTTCATACCCGATAGAACGCATCCTGCGCTCCATGCACTGTCTGCATTCAGCCGCTTCATCTCCGGTACAGATCTTATTGTCATAAAGGAGGTATTTATCCCGAACGCCCTGTGGTGACAGATTCGGCATCACCACATTGGCACCTGCCAGAATGCCCAGTTCCCTGCCTTTTGGATGAATCGTCCCAAGCGCTGTGGTTGAGGGCAGTAATGCCTTTGGCAGCATCAGCCGCAAAAGTCCCAGCATAAAAAGAGTTAATTCCAGCGTTCCGCTTTTTTCTTTGGCAAAAGGTGTATCGTGATGGGAAATAAACGGTCCGATTCCTACCATCTGCGGCTGCAATTCTTTTAGGAATAACAGATCCTCCACCAGATTCCTGGCAGTCTGACAGGGGGATCCTACCATGAATCCACTTCCCACCTGATACCCAATCTTTTTCAGATCATACAGACAATTCTTTCGTGCCGCTCCGGATAACTTTGCCGGGTGCAGTCTGGCATAATGTTCTTCATTTGCCGTCTCATGACGCAGCAGATAACGGTCCGCCCCTGCATCAAAGAACAATTTGTAGGTCTCATAAGATTTTTCTCCCACAGACAGTGTGATGGCACAATCCGGATACTTATCACGTATACTTCTTATGATATCCGCCATCCGTTCATCGGTATAGTAGCCATCTTCACCGCCCTGCAATACAAACGTACGAAATCCCAGCAGATATCCCGTTTCACAGCAGCCTAAAATTTCATCTTTACTCAATCTGTAACGAATGGCCTTCTTATTGCCGCTTCGGATACCGCAGTAATAGCAGTCGTTCCTGCAGTAATTGGTAAATTCAATCAGTCCCCGGATATAGACATCGTGGTTGTAATATCTGGTTCTGACCTGTCTCGCCTTTTCAAAAAGGTAGTCACTGACCTCCTGATCATAATTCAGAATCAGATAGGTGAATTCTTCCGCACTAAGAACCTGACAGACAGCGAGCCGGTCAATATATTCTTTGCAAATTTTTCTATGTTCCATATATTTTTTTAACACCTCCCTAATCAGACTTTTGAGTAAACGGTCTTGGTACTGACACCGCTTAGCATTCCCAGTTTACCAGACAGTGCACTGATCGCATCCTGCGGAGCATCCAGGATAACACTGATAATTGAAACTTCTTTCGGACGGTAAGGTACCCCCATCCTTCCCACCACATATTCTGCATATTGGTGGAGCAGATGATTCACTTCCTCTGCCGCCCGGTTGTCTTCTACTATAATTGCAATTACTGCAATCCTTGTATCCATATTTCACTTCCTTTCCACACAAAAAAGCCGGTACTAATTACAGCACCGGCTATAGAGCATGTTTAACAAATATACACTGCCGGAAACTGCTGTTCCGCCAGTGTTTTCATTTTGCCTAAATTAATGACTTTGTCTTCATGGCCCTTTCCCCTCAGGTGCTGCCCTTTGGAGTTTGGAGATATAATAATTATACCATGGTGCTATATTATTCACAAGATAAAGTTCCTTTTTCTCGCTACTGGCTGGATTGAGTATTAGTTACAAAGTCACAATATCAGAGTCTGTTTGAGAATGCATAACGCTACCTCCACGTAGTCAGAGTCTGTTTGAGGATGCAGAGCGCTACCTCCACGTAGATGGAACAAATAAAATCAGCATCGGCAGCAGTTCCAGTCTTCCCGCCAGCATATCAAAAGACATCACAAGCTTAGACAGATCGGAAAAAGCCGCATAATTTCCGGTAGGACCTACTACACCCAGTCCGGGACCTACATTGTTTAAGGTTGCCGCGATTGCGGTAAAGTTTGTGGTCATATCCATATTATCCAGGGAAATGATCATCAGGGAGATTACAAAAATAACTGCATAGATGACAAGGAATGCATTTACAGAACGTACAACATCATGTTCGACCAGCCTTCCATCTATTTTAACTTTCTTGATGCTCCTTGGATGGGAAATCATTGTAATCTCCTTTTTTACCCCTTTAAATAAAAGGATTATACGGGATACTTTAATTCCCCCTCCGGTACTGCCTGCACAGGCACCAATAAACATTAACAGCACCAGTATCGTCCGTGCTATTTCCGGCCAGGTCTCATAATCTACCGTGGCATAACCGGTGGTGGTGATAATGGATCCTACCTGGAATGCGCTTTGGTGAAATGCCATAAAGAAAGAAGGAAACATATCCCTGACACTAAAAGCAATCACCAGTATGGACGTACCTATGATTCCAAGATATGCCCATAATTCACCGGTCCGCAGCGCTTCCTTCGGCCGCTTAACCAAAAACAGATAGTAAACATGAAAATTAATTCCAAACAAAATCATGAAAACCGTAACAATTCCCTGCAAATAAGTGGAATAACTGCTTATGCTGTCATTTTTAATGGCAAAACCACCGGTACCCGCAGTACCAAAAGCAATGGTAAGGGCATCAAACAATGGCATTCCCCCTATTAAAAGAAATACAATCTCTACGACGGTCATTCCCAGATATATGCCATATAAAATCATTGCGGTTGTCCGAACCTTAGGTACCAGTTTATTAACAGATGGTCCCGGTGATTCCGCTCTCATTAGATGAATGCCCGAATCACTTTTCGTAGGGATAATTGCCAGTATAAATACCAGCACACCCATCCCCCCTACCCAATGGGTAAAGCTTCGCCAGAACAATGCTGTCTGGGACAAACTTTCCACTTCTGTTAATATGCTGGCTCCGGTTGTGGTAAATCCGGAAACGGTTTCAAAAAATGCGTCCGTCATAGAGGGTATTTCCCCTGATATGACGAAAGGCATGGCACCTAAAATACTCAGTATAATCCAGCTTAGGGCAACAATAACCAGACCTTCCTTTGCGAACATGGTCCTGTCTTTCGGTTTCTTAAATGTCATGGTGAAGCCGATAGCCGCACACAACAGCATAATAGCAGCAAAAGAAAATCCGCTTTTCTCTTTGTATATTATAGATACGATGCATGGGAGTGCCAGGAAGACAGCTTCAAAATAACAGATATATCCCAACATGTATCTAATCATTGCGTAATTCATAGTTCCCTCCGGGCCGCCTTTAACAGCGGCTCAAGAGCGTACACGCTCTATACCTTTCTTTAATTTAGTAAAATATCGCTGATATCGTTCAGCCCCATATTTGTAGTAACAATTACAACCGTATCTCCCATTTTTATTACATCTTTTCCTTTGGGGATAATAATCTGTCCGTTTCTATGAATACAGGCAATTAAAAGACCATTTTTCAGTTCCAGCTCTTCTAATGAAATATTCAGAAGCGGCGCGTTATCTTTTATAATAAACTCCAGTGCCTCTACTTTATTTCCAACCAGCCGGTACAGTGTCTCAACATTACTGCCTATGGAATTTTTCATTGCCCGGACGAAACGGATGATACTTTCTGTCGTAACATATTTGGGATAAACAACACTATCCAGATCCAGCCCATCAATGACTTCATCAAAATTAATGCTGTTGATCTTTGTTACCGTCTTCATCTCGCCTTTACTTCTGGCAAACAACGACAATACAATGTTTACTTCATCCAGGTTGGTAAGCGCGATAAATGCATCCATACGGGCAAGTCCCTCTTCCAGCAATAAATTTTGGTTGATTCCATCTCCGTGAATCACCGTTGCTTTCGGAATCAGCTCACTGAGTACTTCACATCTGTCCCTGCTTTTTTCCACAATTTCCACATCAATTCCCATGCGGAGCAGCTGATTTGCCAGATAATAGGCAATGGAACCTCCTCCGACGATCATTGCTGTATGTGCACGGTTTGTTCCAACCTTAATATGTTTAAAGAAACTATTTGACAATTTTGGCGGCGCAACAATCGATACAATATCTTTTTCATGCAGTACAAAGGTACCGGTAGGAATGATGACTTCGTCCTTACGTTCAACCATACATACCAGAACATTACATCGCAGCTTTGATGTAATTTCCCTTACCTCCATATTATGTAAAACAGAACCTTCACGGATCTTGAACTTCAGCAATTCCACCCTGCCTTTTGCAAAGGGCTCAATTTTAATTGCCGATGGAAATCTCATAACCCGTGCAATTTCCATTGCAGCTTCATACTCGGGATTTATAACCATTGCAAGTCCCAATTCTTCCTTAATAAACCGAATCTCATGATTGTATTCCGGATTTCTTACTCTGGCTATAGTCTGGCAGTTACCTGCCTTTTTCGAAATCAAACAGCAAAGCAGGTTCAGTTCATCCGAACCGGTAACCGCGATCATCAGATCCGCTTCTTCAATTCCCGCCTCTACCTGGGTTAAATAACTGGCACCATTCCCCACCAGTCCTATTACGTCAAATTCATTGGATAAACTCTGCACCACATCATATTTGCGGTCAATTACTGTTACACTGTTTTCTTCCTTACTAAGCTGCTCCGCCAGGGTTGCCCCAACTTTTCCGCAGCCTATAATAATAATCTTCATGTTTTCCTCCAAAGTGTCTTAATAAAATCTTTTTTTCTTTTCGCATAATTTTAATATAAAATTATCATGATTATGTAAAATTTTAATGCGAATTTAGTATTATGCCACCAATTTTAATGTGTTCTTAATACGCATAAAGACATTGTACTCAAAGTGGATGAAATAAGCAATAGGGAAAAGGTTTTTTTAGGATAAACTTATGAATCATTACTTAAAATAAAGAATCCTATGTACAAATAAAAATCTTAGACGTGGAAATGAGAATGCGGCTGGCAATAGCCAGCCTCATTCTCACTCTGTTCACCGCTTCTTATCTGCAATACATATTTTCACAGTAACATTCTGCTACTTTGATACCCCCGCCGTTTCAATCACAAATTTAACACTACTCTCTTTATCATCCGCAGTGCCGGCGAAAGTTTTATACTCCTTTCCGGCATCCAGAACTTTATCCAATCTGTCCAGGACACTCTGAATATCCCCGTCAACCGTATCTTTTAATTTGTCCACTGCCTCTTTATCAAACTTTTTCATGCCCTTATTTAATTCTTTGGCACCATCATACAATTCGCCAACACCAGAAGACAGATCCGTGCCTCCTTTTGCCAAGGCGGCAGTTCCTGTTTTTAACTGCGTACTTCCATCTGCAAGCTTTCCGATTCCATCACTGAGTGTGGCTGCTCCTGCTGACAGCCGGCTGCTTCCCTCTGCTAATTGTTTGGTGCCGTCATACAGTTTTGACGCACCGGTATTTAAATCCTGGCTCTTATCTGTCAGAGCTTTCGTCCCTTCTTTTACCGTTTTTCCGGCCTTTTCCAGATCGGAAGCTCCGGATTTTAATTTTTTCCCTTCCTGTTTAATCCGCGCAGCACCGTCTTTCAGGTTTTTATCTGCTTTGTTTAATTCTGCTGCTCCGGTTCTTAAGTCTTTTCCGGCACCCAATACAGCTGAAGCACCGTCTTTCAGGGCTTTATCGTTGCTACCTAATTCCGCTGTTCCTTCTTTTACCGTTTTACTTCCCGCCTGTACGGCTGCTGCACCGTCCTGGAGCTCTTTGTTATTTTTCTGCAGCTCTGAGATTCCGTTCGTTAATTCCTGGTTGTTTGCCGTCAGATTTTTAGCGCCTTCTGTCAGTCCGTTTAGAGCCTGTGGAAGATCTTTTGTCTGCTCAGACAACAATCCACTTAAACCGCCAAGCTGTTCTAATCCCCCTGCCAGAGATTCCGATCCTTCTGATACTTTCTGAATACCGTTTGCCAGTTCTCTGGCACTCTTCGCCAGCTGGCTGACGCCCTGGCCGTTAATATCATTACTCTGGCTTTGGTTTGGCTGATTTGACTGGTTTGTCTCATTTGACCGGTTAGGCTGTTTCTGGTTTTCCGGTTGCTGATTCTGCTGGGCAACCAGGGAATTCAGGACTGATTTTTGTAATTCAATACTATAGTTTATCTCCTGGATACTTGCATCCAATGCCCCTGAATAAGTTTGATAGGCATCACTAAACTGTGACTTTAAAAGTTCAGGAACGGAAGAAATTTTACTTCTGACATCATTTAAGGTTCGCAGGACTTCTTCATTTTGGGCAATCGATGACTGCAGGCTTGTGATAGCACCTGACTGGTCTGTTCCCACGGAATCAGTCCGGCTGCCCGGATTTCCTGAAGCATTCCCAGATCCGCTTACTAATCCGCTTACTGATCCGCTCATAGACTCCAATACCGACGCCAATTGGTCACTTTTTTGATATAAAGTATCCATATTTTCGGATAACTTAGCCGCATTTTCTCCTGCGCTTTTGATTCCGCCGTTAATTCCCGTTATTCCGTCCGGCAGACCGGATGCGTTTTGCCCCAGCTGCTGAACACCTAAAGCAAGGTTTGTTGCACCTGCCACGTATTTTGCCGCACCCTCTTCCACTTTTCCTGCTCCCGCCACATACTGTGCGGTTCCTGCTGCCAGCTGGTCAGCTCCTGTCACATATCCCAAAATTCCGGATGACAGTTTCTTAGAGCCTTCAACATACTGAATTGCTCCTGCTGCCACCTGTTCTGCCCCATCTGCATACTTTGCGGCTCCATCTGTTAATTTTTTAGCTCCATTCACATACCGGGTAGTTCCATCTGCAAGGGCTCCTGCTCCATTTACATATTGTACGGCTCCGTCAGACAGTGTATTGGCACCCTTTATATACTGGCTTAATCCACTGCTAAGTGTACCAACACCACCGGTATACTGACCAATCCCGTTTTTCAGGTCAGATGCTCCGGTGTGCAGAGTTTCGATCCCATCATTTAACGTATTCAGCCCGGTAATCAGTTCTCCCTTTTTACTGTTCAGGGTTCCGATTCCTTCAGCCAGTTCTCCCATTTTTTCATTTACGGTGCCGGTTCCGTCTTTCAGAACTATGCAGGCATCCTTTAACGTCTTTACTCCTTTCAGAAGATCTCCGCTGCCATTTACCAGCTTTTCCGACGCAGATTTCATATCATTCAGAGAATCCTTCAATTCATCAAGGCTGTCTGTCTTATCCAGTCCAAATTCTGACAGAGTATCTGCTGAAGCAACCGTAGCAGTCATAGCCAGTGTAAAATCGGTTGCATCTGCCGTTACATCAAAGGAATCCGGCAAGTCAATATCTTTTCCAAAGTCAGTATCCTTTAGTTTCAGGGAATCTGACAGCCCGGGGAATCCCATACCGATTACGATATTTTTACTTCCATCTGAGATTACCTTTCCGTTTGTGACCTGAACATTGGTAAAATTGGCAGTCGGAAGAATAATACCGGTCACCATCGTAAATGGCGTATACACTTCTCCGTCTTTAGCTTGATTGATATAAGAAAAATGGATTCTGACCTTTCCGCTCTTTCCCGCCAGATCATCCGGGCTGATTTCTTTCTCATCCAGATAATATGTCACTTTCACTTCTACGGGAAGGGGCTTATCCGTCTCTCCCTGGTAGTAAATATCATTGCCGTTCGCTTCCCAGACAAGGCTGCTGCCATTTTGTTTAAATGTTTCATCACCTTTGACATTTTTAATATTCTGCAGATCTGAGGCATCCTGGATTTCCACATCCGTTCCTGAATTTTTCAGCCAGTCGCTGACAATCACCTTATCGGTACTTCCATCTGCTTTAGCTTTTACATAAACCGTTTCTTCTTTATCAACATCCTGCTTTGCCTCTGTCTGGTTTTCCACTTTTTTTGTTTCCTGTTTACCATCTTTTTTTCCGGCATCCTTATCGGAAGCATATACCACTCCTGCGTCCAGACAGCAGGTACTGCCAGCCACCATAACAGCTAGACCGGCAGCCAATGTTTTCTTTAACACTCTATTCTTATTCATGATTCTTATCCTCCTCACCTTATTTTTGCTTTTTAGGTTTAAATCCAATGGATGTGTTTATAATAACTTTGTCAAACACTACAAACATTGCGGGCAGTACCAGGATAACTACCACCGTACTGATTATGGCACCTCTTGAAAGCAGTGTACAAATCGAACTGATCATATCAATCTTAGAATAAAGTCCTACCCCAAATGTTGCTGCGAAGAAACTGAACCCGCTGATTAATATAGATTTCATGGAAGACTGGTGTGCCGTCCGGATCGCTTCCATTTTCCCTGCTCCCCTGCTTCTCTCCCTCTGATACTTACTGGTCATCAATATAGCATAATCAACTGTAGCTCCCAACTGTATGGTACCAATTACAATACTCGCCACAAAAGGAAGCGTAATACCGGCATAATAGGGAATCGCCATATTTACAAAAATTGCAAATTCAATTACTGATACCAGAATTACCGGGAGCGTAATTGATTTAAACACAATCATAATTATTACAAAGATTGCTGCAATGGAAGCAATATTTACATTTTTCAAATCCACATCGGTTACATCCGCCAAATCTTTGGTGAGGGGTGCTTCTCCTATTACCATAGATTCCGGACTATATCTTTTAACAATCTCATTTACATCAGCAATCTGTTTATTAACTTCATCCGTTGCAGTCTTATAATCCGAGCAGATAAACTGGACCTCATAATGACCACTTTTCAGCATGCTCTTAAGGTCATCCGGAATCATATCGTCCGGCACTCCGGCTCCTACAAAGGAATCCATGCCAAGCGCCCATTTAACGCCTGCCACTTTCTCTATCTCATCCAGCATCTCCTGTTTATCTTTGACATCCAGCCCATTCTTCAGCAGCACCATATATACATTATTCATATGAAATTCATCGCCCAGTTTTTCGTTTGCAACAGAACTTGCCAGATCCCGGGGAAGTGATTTATCAATATTGTAATACACTTTCGTATGTGCATTTCCGTAAGCCGCAGGTATAATCAGAATGAGAAACAGTACCATCCAAATCCGATAATGCCTCGTAATAAATGCTGAAATCTTATCCAGGCTTGGAATCAGGGATTTATGCTTTGTCTTTTCAATGGGCTTATCAAATATTAATATCAGGGAAGGCAGCAGTGTAACACAGCAAATAACGCCAATTACAACACCTTTTGACATTACAACCCCAATATCACGTCCGAGGGAAAATGTCATAAAACAAAGTGCCACAAACCCTGCGATCGTAGTAACGGAACTTCCTGCCACAGATTTGAATGTATTGGATATGGCATGTGCCATTGCACGATTCTTATCTCCTTCAAACCGTATCTTGTTTTCCTCATATGTGTTTAACAGGAAAATGGAATAATCCATGGTAACTCCCAACTGTAACACCGCTGTCAGTGCCTGGGTGATATAGGAGATCTGCCCCAGGAACACATTACTGCCCAGGTTATAAACAATCGCTGCTCCGATACTGAATAAAAATAATACCGGTACAACAAAAGATTCCATAGTCAGGCTTAACACCAACAGGGATAAGAGTGCGGCAATTACCACGTAAACCGGCATTTCCTGCAGAGAGAGATTCTTTATGTCTGTAACCACACCGGACATTCCGCTGATAAAACACTGCTTAGAACAGAGGGTACGCATCTCACTTACCGCTTTCATCGTGTTGTCCGCAGAAGTGGTGTCATCAAACAATGCGATCATCATCGTAGCATTACCCTGGTTAAATGCCTCCCGAATACTGTCCGGCAGCATCTCTATGGGAAAGGTAATATCCATAATGCTGTCATACCAGAGTACATCCTTCACATGATCCACATTTTTAATCTCTTCTTTTAGCTTTACCACATCTTTTGGCTCCATATCTTCCACAATCACCATGGAAAATGCACCCATGCCAAACTCATCTACCATAATATCCTGTCCTTTTACTGTCTCCAGGTGGTTTGGCAGATAGCTCAGGATATCATAATTGATTCTTGTGTTCAGATAACCAATCCCTGCCGGTATCAACAGCAGAAGGGATAGTATAAAAATAGGAATACGAAACTTTACAATCTTTTTGCCAATCTTAATCATCATCCTTTTTACATCTCCTTCTTTCATTTAAATGACCACTAGTCATTTACTTTCAAACATGTTATACTATAAAAGTGACCATTAGTCAATCTTTTGAGTGTAAATTTTACAATTCTTTTAGAAATAGAATTTGTCCCATTGACTTTTAGTCATTTCTATAGAATAATGATTGTAACACTTCTATGCGAAGGAGATGATTTTGATGAGTAAATTAGAGAGTAATAAAAAGCAAAAAAAAGATGCCCTGTTAAACACCGCCTTTGACTTGTTCATCACAAAGGGTATTCAAAAGACATCCATTGCCGATATTGTAGAGAAGGCCGGGGTAGCCAAGGGAACCTTTTATTTGTATTTTACGGATAAATATGACCTGCGCAACAAATTAATTTCCCATAAGGCAAATCAATTGTTAAGTTCCTCCTATGAGGAAATGAAGACAAAGAATTTTGAAGCCTTTGAAGAGCAGATGATCTTCATGGTAGACAATATCATTGACCACCTGGTTGCAGACAAATCCCTGCTGTTTTTAATTGCCAAGCATTTAAGCTGGGGTATCTTCAAAAATGCCATGACAAGAATGGATAACGATTACGATAAAAATGTATATGAGCTCTACGAACAGATTCTGGCAGAATCCGGAAGAACTTTTGAGGAGCCTGAAATCATGATCTATATGATCATTGAACTGGTAAGCGGCAGTATATACAGTCCCATACTATATGACCAGCCTGCTCCTATTGAGGTGATAAAACCCTATATTTATGATGACATCCGACACATTATCGGAAAACACAGCAAATAAAAAAGCGATAAACTACGATCGCTTTTTTATTTCTTATATGATTTCCCAGGGCTGCTGCTTAAGGCTGCACCGGCAATTCTGCCTCCCTGCCATCCAGAATTCTCATGAATTCTTCTCCGGTAATGGTTTCCTGATCATAGAGATGTTTTGCAAGTTCATGCAGCTTGCCAATATTCTCTTCTATAATTTTTCTTGCCTTCCCGTGCTGTTCCCGAACTACCTCCACAACTTTTTTGTCCACCACAGCTGCCGTATCACCAGAACACATAAGAGAAGTATCACCGCCCAGATATTGATTCTGGACAGTTTCCAATGCCACCATGTCAAATTCATCAGACATTCCGAATCTGGTGATCATTGCCCTTGCAAGTTTCGTTGCCTGCTCAATATCGTTGGAAGCTCCTGTAGTGACCGAGTGAAATACCAGTTCCTCTGCCACACGCCCGCCTGTAAAAGTTGCAATTTTATTTTCTATTTCCGCTTTCGTCATCAGGTTGTGTTCCCCTTCATCCACCTGCATGGTGTAGCCAAGGGCACCTGATGTTCTCGGAATAATCGTAATCTTGGTAACCGGAGCCGAGTGGTTCTGTTTTGCAGCAACCAGCGCATGTCCGATTTCATGATAAGAGACTATCAGTTTTTCCTTATCCGACAATACCTTGTTCTTCTTCTGATAACCTGCTATTACTACCTCCACGCTTTCCTCTAACTCTCTCTGGCTGACAAACTTTCTGCCATCCCTGACTGCACGGAGTGCTCCTTCATTGATCATATTGGCAAGTTCTGCACCGGATGCTCCCGATGCCATTCTGGCAATTGCATTAAAGTCCACATCATCCGATATCTTTATCTTCCTGGCATGTACCTTCAGGATATCTTCCCTTCCCTTTAAATCAGGAAGTTCCACCGGAACTCTGCGGTCAAATCGTCCCGGTCTTAAAAGTGCCGGATCCAGCGAATCCGGTCTGTTTGTTGCCGCCAGAATAATAACGCCTTTTCTGCCGTCAAAACCATCCATCTCGGTGAGAAGCTGATTTAAGGTCTGTTCTCTTTCATCATTACCACCCATTCCGCCATTATCACGTTTTTTACCAATCGTATCAATCTCATCGATAAATACGATACATGGTGCTTTTTCATTTGCCTGTTTAAAGAGGTCACGAACCTTTGCCGCCCCCATACCTACAAACATTTCCACAAATTCCGAACCGGAAATTGAGAAA
This sequence comes from Robinsoniella sp. KNHs210, assembly GCF_000686105.1. Taxonomy (NCBI): domain Bacteria; kingdom Bacillati; phylum Bacillota; class Clostridia; order Lachnospirales; family Lachnospiraceae; genus Robinsoniella; species Robinsoniella sp. KNHs210. Next base: position 5,061,217 of record NZ_JMLZ01000002.1, on the reverse strand, counting down.
AACGGAACACTGGCTTCCCCGGCAACTGCTTTTGCAAGCAGCGTTTTACCAGTACCCGGAGGTCCTACCAGCAGTGCACCTTTTGGCATGGTTGCACCAATCTCGGTATACTTAGCCGGATTATGCAGGAAATCAACGATTTCTGTCAGAATTTCTTTAGCCTCATCCTCACCTGCCACATCTGCAAATTTAATACCCGTTGTGGACTCTACATACACTTTGGCATTGCTTTTCCCAAAGGACATGGCATTTCCCATTCCACCTCCGGCACCAACCTTTCCCATCATCTTTTTGATAAAGAAAGTTCCAATTCCATAGAGCAGAACAATTGGCAGTATCCAGGTAAGCAGAAAACTCAGAATCGGTGACATCTGCTGAACGATTTCCTGGGAAAACTTGGCTCCGGAACTGTACAGTCTGTCAACCAGCTGAGGATCATTCATAGCACCGGTCCGATAATAATTAGGCTTTTCTGCTTTGTCCGAGAATAATATTTCGTCACTGGAGACTTCCACTTCATTAATCTGCTTGTTATTCATCATTTCCAAAAATGTCCCATAATCCACATCCTGAACTTTGGGAGACAGCAGTTTTGGAAATAAAAGCCCATTTAATAAAAATATGACTATCACTGCTGTCACATAATAAAAAATGAGAGGCTTTTTTGACGGTTTTACTTCTTTCATAATCCTTTCCTCCTTATCTGATATAAAAGACCGAACATCAATCTTTTATCTTAGGTTAATTATTAATATAAAGTCTATCTTAGGTGAAGTATTCTGAATTGTCAACGAAGCAAGTGTAAAATATTCATAAATAATTTAGAAAGTCTATCCTCATACATTCTTTTTTAATACACAAAAGGGATGGATGCCTGTCTGATGTGAAGGCTTCCATCCCGCAGATTCGTTTATAATTATTATTTCTCTCCGGCTAACATTTCATTCAATTGTTCTTCGGAAATCACAGGTATTCCCAGGTCCTGTGCTTTCGTCAGCTTGCTTCCGGCATTTTCTCCAGCCAGAACATAGGATGTTTTTTTCGAAACAGAACCGGAGACTTTTCCGCCGTGCTTCTGAATCAGTTCACTTGCCTCTGTCCTTCCAAGTGTAGGGAGTGTCCCCGTTACCACAAAGGTCATGCCCGCAAACAAATCATCCCCATCTTCCTCTTCTGCAGTCATGTTTACGCCGTATTCCCGCAGTCTCTCCATCACTTCCTGATTTACCGGGTCATCAAAGAATCGGCGGATGGATACGGCACTGATTTCTCCAATATCGGAGACTGCAACCAGCTCCTCTAAAGTAGCCTCTTTTAACCGGTCAATGGAACCAAAATGACGCATCAGCTCCCTTGCCGTTGCCTTGCCTACATTTGCAATCCCCAGTCCGGAGAGCAGGCGCTGTGGTTCATTCTTTTTTGCTTCTTCAATCATCGCCAGTAATTTATCCGTATTTTTCTCTTTTCCGATGATTCCGGCTTCTATCATTTCATCTCTGTGATCTTTAAGCACAAAGATATCTGCGACATTTTTCAGATATCCCTGCCGGACAAGTTCCATAATATAACTTTCGCCAAAGCCTTTTATATCCATGGCATCCCTGCCCACAAAATTAATGATGTGCCGTTCCAGCTGTGCCGGGCAGTTGGCGCCGGTACATTTGATATCCGCCGTATCTTTTTCCCGGACAGCCGGAGAGCCACAGACAGGGCATACATCCGGCAGCACATAACGCATGGCACCTTCCGGCCTTTTTTCCTTTACAACATATTTTATCTTTGGAATAATTTCTCCAGATTTATAAACGACAATGGAATCTCCAATCCTTATGTCCAATTCATCAATAAAGTCCTGATTATGCAGCGTCGCTCTTGCCACACTGGTCCCGCATAGCCTGACGGGTTCAAAGATTGCCGTAGGTGTGATTCTTCCGGTTCTTCCTACCGAGAGTTCAATTTCCTGCAGCACGGTTTCTTTTTCTTCCGGAGGGTATTTATAAGCTACTGCCCACCTTGGCACTTTCGATGTGCTGCCAAGGGTTTCCCTGTCAGAAAGACGGTTAATTTTCACTACCGCTCCGTCAATGTCATAAGCCAGAGATCCCCGCAGCTCACCTATTTTCTCAATGGCTGCCCAGACTTCTTCCCCTGTATGGCAGATCGTATATTGGTCAATTACCTTAATGCCATTACTTTTCAGGTATTCGTACCCTTCTGTGTGGGTTTCAAATGTCCTTCCCTGGGTTTCCTGGATGTTAAAGATAAACATAGAAAGATTCCGCTCTTTCGTCACCTTGCTCTCTAACTGACGCAGGGTTCCCGCTGCACAGTTTCTCGGATTGGCAAACGGCTTCTTACCCAGTATTTCCTGCTTCTCATTCACCTCGTCAAAAGCAGCATTGGTCATGTAGACCTCTCCACGGATTTCCAGATAAGGAATCGGATGTTTCAGTTTTTTCTTCACATCTTTGATTACTTTTGCATTTTCCGTTACATCCTCTCCCTGAGTTACCCCATCCCCTCTGGTAATGGCTGTAGTAAGAACACCATCCGTGTAGCGCAGAGCCATGGACAGACCATCAATCTTCGTTTCAACCACAAATTCAGGCTCCTGAAGCTGCTGCCTCATGTCCTCTACAAACTGGATTACATCTTCTTTGGAAAAGACATCCTGAAGGCTTAACATGGGAACCCTGTGTTTCACAAGTATTCCGGCTTCCCTCTTTGCACTCCCACCTACTTTCTGCGTGGGGGAATCCGGAGTCACCAGCTCCGGATTCTCTGCTTCAATCTTCTTTAATTCCTGCATCAGCTGATCATATTCATAGTCGCTAATTTCCGGTGCATCCATGTTGTAATAACGATCTGCGTGGTAATTGATCTGTTCTTTAAGTTCGTCGATTCTCTGTTTCATAATATGGCCTCTCTTTACTGATTCTTAAACTCTACAGCAATGTGCTTATATATTTATAACTCATTCATCCCCTATATACGGCTTGTGTATTCCGGTCCATTACTGGAATCCTGTATCATCTGATAAAGTTCTTCGATTTCCTTATCGGTCAGTTTACGGTATGTTCCTGCTTTCAAATGTCCCAGGCGGATATTCATAATACGTACACGCACTAACCTGGTCACTTTATACCCCAGCGCTTCGCACATCCTTCGAATCTGACGATTGAGTCCCTGGGTCAGAATAATGCGAAATTGCTTTTCTCCGATCTTCTCCACTTTGCATGGTCTGGTCACGGTATTCAAAATGGGAACTCCTTTTGCCATCTGCCGGACAAATTCATCCGTAACGGGCCTGTTCACCCTGACTTCGTATTCCTTTTCATGATAATTTCCCGCACGCATAATTTTATTCAGGATTTCCCCATTATTTGTCATCAACAGCAAACCTTCCGAATCCTTATCCAGTCTTCCAATAGAAAAAATCCGTTTGGGATAATGCAAAAAATCTTCTATATTATTGCTTCCCCATTTCTTCTCTGAGGTACAGATAATACCTACCGGCTTATTGACAGCCAATAATATCATCTCTTCTTCTCTGCTTACTCTTTTTCCATTGACACGGATATCCTGAATGGGCAAAACTTTCAGACCCATGGCAGCCGTCTGCCCATCCACAGTCACCTTACCGCTTTCGATCAGCCTGTCCGCTTCTCTTCTGGAACACACACCAGATTCAGCCAGAAATTTGTTCAGCCGTACCGGTTCATGTTTATCTTTCCCTGAAAATTCTTCCTGCATCCTATTTTTCATAAATATTCTAAAGCCTGCTTTCTTTCACTTTATTACATATCCTCACTATTATATGGTAATTCTAAATGAACTGCAAGTAAGATTTGAGGTTAGATGGGATGTTTTGTTGAGAAGCAGACGCTTTGTAGATGGGGCAGTGTACGAAAAGATGGGGCGTGGAGGAATTGCATGCCCCATCTTTTTTCAGATTCAGGTTGTCGCTACAAAGCTGGTTTTCTCAACTAAATATGTTCAAACTCAATTTTAAGCACATCCTCTTCATATTTTGCACCAGCCACTTCATAACCCCGCAGTTTTGGCGGAAGTATCAGATTACGCCTTTCATTTTTGATCGTAAGTGCCAGTTCCTCTCCTTTTTGTTCCAGTTCCAATTCCCGTTTATCCACAAATGGGATTGCAATTTTTAAGTAGTATTTCTCCTGCTCTTTTTCCAGGACAAATATATGCTGGACCGCCAGAACTGCCGTCGGATCCGTATCTCCGTATACCATATCCGCAGCTGTTCTGAGTCGCTCTGCCGTTCTCAATTCATGCTTTAAAAACTCCATTTCAAATACCGGAATATCAAAAAAACTCTGTCTGATATCCTGCAGGCTGTTCTGCTGGTTTTCTATCCATTGATTAAAGTATCCCGATAAAGATGACCTGGGATACACCTTATTTACAATGATTGCATCTACATTGTAATCATACATGTGGAGATAAGCAAAATTTCTTTTTGCTTCTTTTACCACGATTTTTTCCGGGGTAGTCACGATACGCAGGCTTAGAACATCCTTATCAGACATCAGATCCTGCAGCTGTTCTATTTTGGAACACAAGATCTCTACTTCATCGAAAAGAGTTTCTTTTGGCATGGGAATCTTGGTTGTTTTTTCTACCAGCGGACCTGCTACTTTGATTGCCTTTCTCTTCATCGGCATTATTTTCCCCAGCAAGTCACCAAACATTTCGGGAAATTTTAACAGTGATATTGTCTCACCGGTAGGTGCACAGTCCACAATCAACACATCATAATTTTGCGCTTCGTATATCTCCAGAATTTTAAACAGAGAGAACAGCTCTTCAAATCCTGGAAAAACCAGCAGTTCCTCTGCTTCTATGCTTTCCCCTGATCTGGATGTCAGCAGCTTTTTCAAATAATCCTTTATATTTCCCCAGGCACGTTCGCTTTCCGCTACGGCATCGATTTCCATTGCAAATAAATGCTCCGTTATTTTCACCGGATCATTGCTGAGTTTACAATCAAAGGAGTCACCCAGGCTGTGTGCCTGGTCTGTGCTCATAATCAGAACCCGTTTTCCACTTTCCGCGATTTTACATGCCGTTGCTGCTGCTATGCTGGTCTTCCCTACACCACCTTTACCCGTATATAATAATATTCTCATGTTCCTTCCCCCTACTCAATGATCACTTTTTTGGTGCGTTTCGTTTTTTCTGATTTCTTCGTAAAATTATCTCCGGTGTACCTATCTGCTTTTTCAGACTCGTTTTCCCGACTCCCATCTCTTTCGTCTTTACAAGATTTCGTCTCTTTTTTTCCAGCCAGATAAATTTCAACCGCACATTCCTTTAACCAATCTCCCGCTCCGGTCCTCCAATTTTTCATCCTGTCATTTAGTTCATCCGGCAACAGCTCCTGAAATGCTTCTATTTCTAATTTCTTTGCCTGAACAATTTTTGTTATAAATGTCTTATTCATCCTCTTCCTCCTTAACAAACTGTATGTGCAGGGACTGGTCTTTCATCTTTGCGGACTGTACATAATGTCCCCGCAGAGTAGATGGCATGGGAATTGCTCTTTTAAAGTTCCCGATCTTCACAATAAGGTCCCGGCCCGCTTCATGCATTACGATTTCCTCTTTTTTCACACACGGCAGATATACCTTTAAAAGATAGCCATTCTCTGTTTTTTCATAGACTTCATTCGGTATGATTCTCTTTACTGCAAACAGATCATCTTCCTGCAGCGCATCTTCACACACCCGGTCCAGTGACGTGAGACCGTTTAAATCGATATCATACCATTTAATGGCATACACCGGGACGCTTTGGAATACCTCTTTTAATTCCTTGATATACTGCTGCTGGATCCCCAGCCATTCATCAAAAAAGGGATTATTAATATCCGTCGGCAAAACCCGGTTAATATAGAGTCCATCCACATTAAAATTATAGAGATTCAAATACATATAATTTCTCTTTGTTTCCTCCACTACCATTTTTTCCGGTATTGCCACAAGCCTTATACTGCTGATCTCCCTGTCCTTCATCAGCTCCTGCAATTCAGCCAGTTTCAAATACATTCTTTCGATATCATTCATAGCCTTTTTATCCGGCAATTGAATTTGAAAAAGCTTTTTCGTTACCGGCCGCATCACTTTAACCGCCACTTTTCCCAGTGGGAACAGTTTTTCCATATACCAGGAAAGAAGTTCCGGAAATTTCAGCAGGGAAAGCGTCTCTCCGGTAGGCGCACAGTCCACTATAATCAACTCGTACTCTTTACGATTATATATTTCCTGAATTTTTAACAGGGAAAATAACTCTTCGATTCCCGGTATCATATCCAGGTCATTCATTATATTTTCTTCCCCGCTTCCTGCTGGGAGCATATTTGCAAAAGCATTCATCATAGATGAAAAATCATGCTCCATTTCATAGGCAGGATCTATTTCCAGAGCAAATAAATGCTCAGCTACCTGCATTTCTTCTTTTCCAAGAGGCTGCTCAAATAAATCGCTTAGATTATGTGCCATGTCCGTACTTACAATTAATGTTTTTTTTCCTTCTTTGGATGCTTTTCTGGCGTGTGCCGCTGCAATGCTGGTCTTACCTACGCCTCCTTTTCCTGTAAAAATCATAATTCTATTCATAAATCTCCTTTCCCGGAAAATAGCTCCCCGGCTCAACTTATATTATTTCATTTTGTATATTCTATTTATTTCTTCGTTCGAATTATTCGAAACTCGAACTATTTATTATTTTTAAACAGAGCCGCAAAGCTCTGTTAAAATACAGTTTAACCAACATTCAATTTCAGACTACTCAATTGCAATCTTTCGGACTTTTTTCTCCTTTGGCTTTTCACCAGTTTTTTCCCTCTGGTTCAATACTGCAAAGATCTTATCTGCCATGCCAAAGAGGGTTCTCTTCTCCTCTTCCGAAAATGCAGCCATCACTCTGGTAAAATAATTTCCCAGTTCCATCATTTCGTGATACATGAAATCTGTTCCTTTTTCACTGAGTGAAATGGTTACAACCCGCTTATCCTGATCACTTCTCTCTCTGCGTACCAGATGCTTTTTTTCAAGACGGCTGATGACTCCGGTAACCGTATTAAGCGGAATGTTCATATATTCTGCTATTTCACTCATATTCACCTGTTTCTGGCGGTAAACGAACAGTAAAGCAAAGATTTCATTCTTCGAGCAGTTTAGAAACAGATCAAACCGCTGTTCCGGATAAAAAACAAATTTGCATTTATCCATTATTTCAAATACCATTTCCTCTACGGATGCCGGAAACTCACTCATAGGTAATCACTCCTTTACTTCGTTTCTCGAAGTATATTTTAATTCTACTCTCGAAGTAATAATTTGTCAAGAATTTTATATTCCAAACTTGTTTTCTGTGCTATAGTATACATAACGACGCTAAAGGAGGCCTCTTTATATGAAAGAAACCATATATACCATCCCCTTAATGGATGCATTTAATGCAAACGACGAATGTCCGTTTTGTTTTATAGAGCGAAACCTGGAACAGCATGCAATTTCTTTTATTCTTGGTTCTGCCTATATGGAAGATGACGTCCGCATGGAAACCGACAAGATCGGATTCTGCCGCCATCATTATAAAATGATGTTTGACTATGGCAACCGCCTTGGGAGTGCTTTAATACTAAGTACCCATTTCCACAAATTGAATGAAGAACTGCAGGCACAGATCAAATCATTTGCTCCCGGTAAATCATCCATGCTAAAACGTATCAAAAAAACAACCATCGAACCGGAAATCCGTAAAACAAACATTGGAGCCTGGATTACAGAAAAAGAAAATGATTGCTACGTTTGTAATCATTTTAATGATAATTATAACCGTTATCTGGATACCTTTTTTGAAATGTTAAAAAATAATCCGGAATTTGTAGAAATAGTGAAAAACAGCAAAGGTTTCTGTCTCCATCATTTTGCAGATGTCATCGAAACTGCGGAAGATAAGCTGAATGATAAACAAAAAAATCTTTATTACCCCATGCTTTTCAAACTCATGGAAGATAGTATGAAGCGTCTGGAGGAAGAAGTAACCTGGTTTACTGCGAAATATGATTACCTGAATAAGGACAAGGACTGGGGCAATTCCCGGGACAGTGTTCAAAGATGTATGCAGAAGCTGGGCGGCGGTTATCCTGCGGATCCCGTTTTCCAAAGCGATAAATAATTATAATTTTGTTTTACTAATATTTAGATATTCAAAAGGGTATTCGGAAAACTCTCCAAATACCCTTTTATCAATTTTCATATTCAATTAAAAAGTTACATTTCACAAACTTTACCGCTCAAGCAGATAGCTGCAGTCCATTTTCAAGCATTCCTGTAGATCAGCTTAATAAAACGTGCGAACCTGTTTTGTCCCAAACTTCTTTTACGTATGGCTCATCGTATAATCATAGATTGCCTGGTACGTATCATTATCATAATGAACACCATCTGCCGTGCCAAATCCATTAGTCTTTAAATACGTATAGGTATCAATATAAAGATTTGGAAAAGCTGCCTTTAGCTGCATATTAAATGGTGTAATATGCTTATTTTTTATAAGATATCCTACGGATGATGCAACCTTGTCATTAACTGGATTTACTGACATCATATAGAATTTTGTATTTGGATAACTTGCAATCAATTCCTGATACACATTGATATACTGTAAAACGGTATTGGATGCGCAGTCATTAACCCCCAGGTTAAATACCACTTTTACATATGGGTTAAAGTCCAGCTTCTTCTTAAGCTGCGTAAGCCCTGAAGACATCAGCCAGTTATAACCTTCGCCTACCTTTGCAATATACTGTGCATTTCCATCTTTGGAACCAATTACATTTTCCATTCCTACGGTTCTGGAATCACCTACAAATACATATGTATTATACTGTTTTACTCCGGAACTTCCGGCATTGTCATTGGGACCCTGATTGGTCTGTCCTGAATTACCATTTCCCGGATTCTGGTTTTCCGGCTCCTGTGGTGCCTTTGTTTTCTTTCCGTCAGCTCCTACATAATACTTCCCTGCCTTGCAGTTCACGGCCATCGTACCATCCTTCTGCAGATAACGTCCATTCACCCAGCGCTTTTTAACCATAGCTCCTAAATTAGAGCTCTTTTTATCAAAATAGTACTTTTTACCGCCAATCGTATGCCAGCCGGTGTACATGGCTCCTGTTGTTTTAGACAAATAATAACGCGTTCCATTTATTGTTTTCCAGCCTCTTACCAGTGCGCCTTTTTTACTGCCTGTCTCATTTAAATAATAATAAGACTTCTTATAATACTTCCAGCCTGTTGTTACATATCCACTCTTATCAAAATAGTAAATTTTATTCTTTATCTTTATCCATTTGTTTTTTGGATAAGTGCCGTTCTTATACTGAAACCATCGTCCTATGTAATTTTGTTTCCAGCTTCCTGATGTACTTTTGACTGTTTTAGCCTTTTTCACAACATTTACAGCAGCTTCCGCTTTTATAGAAGTTACACTGCCTGCAAGTCCAAAAATTAATGCCAGTGTGAGTATTACAACTGAGATTTTGATTTTCTTCATTCTTTACCTCTCATGACCAATCAATTACTTGCTACCTGTAACACTATAACACAAAAAAATAGAAGTCTCAACTATTTTTTAAGAGAAACTTCTATTTTCTTACGATAATATTAAGAAATTGTATACTTTATTGCGCTTCTTTTTTGTTTTTGGAAATTAAATAATATGGTATTGCAACAAACACTGCACCGCCAATCATATTACCAATTGTTACTAAAGAAAGGTTGTAGAAATAACCGCCTATTGTAACTGCAGCATCGCCTTTATTCAGTAAACCTACGCCAATAATACTCATATTCGCTATACTATGTTCGCAGCTGCAAATCATAAATACGTAAATGCACCAAAAAACCATAATCAGCTTAGCTACTTCATTTTTTAATTTAATACTGCACCATACCGCCAGACAAACAAGGATATTACACAATATACCTCTTGTCAGCAGTTCTACCGGTCCAAGTCCCACTTTTGTTGCTGCAGTAGAAGCAAACATTTCCCCAACTGCTCCCTTCGGTACACCGGTCAGCTGAAAAACAAAAACTGATGCGATAGACCCCAGGAAGTTACCAATATAACATATAATCCATAGTTTAATTGTATTACCCCATGTTACAACTTTATTAAGAGATGCAGAGGTCATTACAAAATTATTACCAGTAAATAATTCTGCTCCGGCTGCTACCACCAGACTTAAAGCCGCTGCAAATGAGAAAGCCATTACAGCCTTCATCATCGGATCTCCCGCTTCTTTCAGAGGCGTTCCCATAACAAAGGTTACAAAGGAACCAAATGAAATGAACATTCCAGCTACCATTGAGGAAACAAAATATCCAAGAGGATTATTTTTCAACAACCCATATTTTGCTTTTCCTGAATTACAAACTGCTTGAAATTCTTCCTGAAACATAACAAATACCTCCTCTTTCCTTTAGATCCTCTATATGCAGGAAAGGTCCCCACCTTCCCTGCATATTAAATAATTAGAACAATCCGGAAATCTTTCCTGTCTCGTCTACGTCGATTCTTTCTGCTGCCGGTACTTTTGGAAGTCCTGGCATGGTCATGATCTCTCCTGTGAGGGCTACGATAAAGCCTGCTCCTGCGGAGATCTTTAAGTTACGTACTGTTACTTCAAAGTCTGTCGGTGCGCCAAGCTTTGTCTGGTCATCTGTCAGACTGTACTGTGTCTTAGCAACACAGATCGGGCAGTTCCCGAATCCAAGGTTTTCCAGTTCTTTTGCCTGCTTCTGAGCATTTGCTGTGAGAACGGCTTTCTTTCCGCCATATACTTTCTGTACGATTGCATTTAATTTATCTTCGATACTTCCTTCTAATTCATAAGAATAGTGGAATTCGCTTGGCTCTTCTACCAAACGGATTACTTCTTTTGCAAGAGCTTCGCCGCCTTCGCCGCCTTTTGCCCATACTTCAGAAAGTGCTACGTTTACACCAAGTTCTTTACATTTTGCTTCTACCAGGTCTAATTCAGCCTTGGTATCCGTTGGGAATGCATTGATTGCCACTACGCATGGAAGACCGTATACATTTTTGATGTTGCTTACATGTTTCAGTAAGTTTGGCATACCGTTTTCCAGTGCTTCTAAGTTTTCGTTATTCAAGTCAGCCTTTGGAACGCCGCCATTGTATTTTAATGCACGCACGGTTGCTACGATAACAACTGCGGAAGGGGTAAGCCCTGCCATACGGCATTTGATATCCAGGAATTTCTCTGCTCCAAGGTCAGCGCCGAATCCTGCTTCTGTGATTGCGTAATCACCCAGTTTTAATGCCATCTTTGTTGCAATTACAGAGTTACAGCCATGTGCGATATTGGCAAATGGTCCGCCGTGAACGATTGCAGGCACGTGTTCCAGAGTCTGAACCAGGTTTGGTTTCAGAGCATCTTTTAACAGTGCTGTCATAGCGCCCTGTGCATTTAAGTCGCCTGCGGTTACCGGTTTCTGCTCTGCAATTTTTCCATATGTATATCCAACGATAATCTTGGAAAGTCTCTCTTTTAAATCTGTGATATCTTTTGCCAGACATAATACTGCCATAATTTCAGATGCAACGGTGATATCATATCCATCTTCTCTAGGCATTCCGTTTGTCTTTCCGCCCATTCCGTCTACGATGTTACGAAGCTGGCGGTCATTCATATCCACACATCTTCTCCATGTGATCTTTCTAGGGTCGATGTTTAATGCATTGCCCTGGAAGATATGGTTATCCAGCATCGCTGCCAGTAAGTTGTTGGCTGCACCGATTGCATGGAAATCACCTGTAAAGTGAAGGTTGATGTCTTCCATCGGAACTACCTGTGCATAGCCGCCGCCTGCTGCGCCGCCCTTTACACCGAATACCGGTCCTAAAGATGGCTCACGAAGTGCAACCATAACGTTCTTGCCCAGTTTCTGTAAACCATCAGCCAGACCTACCGTAGTTGTCGTTTTTCCTTCACCTGCCGGAGTCGGGTTGATTGCTGTTACAAGAACTAATTTTCCGTTAGGAGCATCACTTTCTTTTAACAGATTGTAATCAATTTTTGCTTTGTATTTCCCGTATTGCTCAAGATATTTCTCGTCAATACCTGCTTTTGCTGCGATTTCTGTAATTGGGGACATAGTAGTCTCCTGTGCAATTTCGATGTCTGATTTGTAACCCATAGTTAAATATCTCCTTTCATATTAACCGCTTTTGCGGTGATTTACGTTATAAATTATACTACGGTCCCCGTAAGGACATGCGTCTGCCTGCCATTCTTAACCCATAAAAAAAGCAGTTGAATCATTTGCCACTCAGCAAATAACACAGCTGCCCAATATCGGGACTGCCTGCTATACTGCACAAAGAAATAGCATCTGACCATACACATTCTAAATAATATAGAAATAACAATACATCTTTTACGCAGTAGCGGGAGCGATCTTATAACGCGGAAGTCTCCTTCGTTCACCAAAAGCCTCCCCCTTTGGTGACACTTTACGTATAACATCTACTCTACTTGAACATTATTCAATTGTTAATATAGAAAGAAATAAGTCAAGCAGATTTCTTTCGGTACCGGATAGAATTCTAACACCTAAAGTGTATTAAAAAAGGGCAACATCATAGATAACAAATGCTGCCCAGACGGTCGACCTTATCATATAATTTTGATTTCCCTGTGGTACTCCACAACTATCCGTCAGTAATCAAAACCTTTGTTACGATATATATACTATAAAACAAAGTTAAAATTTTGTCAAGAATTTTGTGGATATTTCACATAAAAATGTTACAATTGATCTCCTTTATTGTTATATTCCATTTCAGGTTCAAATAGAACCACCCGGTTGCGGCCTTCAGCTTTTGCCCGGTAAAGAGCTATGTCCGCTTTTTGATAGAGACTGGTAAAGGTTGTGCCGTCTTTGGGGTACATAGCTGCCCCGATACTGGCTGATATTTCGATATCCCCATTGACCCAGCGGGCAACTCTTTTACGGAGGGTTTCCAGGCGTTTTTCAAGAGCATGGCTGTTCCCAACGTTTTTCATACAAATGACAAACTCATCTCCGCCAAGTCTTGCTATCACATCATCCGCCTTTCCGGCACTTTTTAACGTATAGGCAATTTCTTTTAAGACCTGGTCTCCGATGATATGCCCGTAAGAATCATTCAGCATTTTAAAATTATCAATGTCTACCATAACAAATCCATGGTTATGGCGTTTTTCACTTTTCACTAACATCTTTGTTACCTTTTTCACAGCCTCTGCCCTGTTCAGAACACCGGTGAGGTCATCATTTTCCAGCCGGTACTGCAGTTGGAATTCTTCTTTCTTTTTCTCATCAATGTCGTTTAAGGCCACAAATGCAATAATATCCTTAGAGTATGGGTCCTGTATCAGCTGTATGTCGCCTTCTACCCAAAAGTAATTTCCTTCCGGATTCAGACGCCGGAACTCACAATGCAGAGTTTTGATCCCTTCGCAATAGCGTTTCATCAAGTTGGCATAAGAGAACATAATCTTGTAATTTTCCTGATCTTCTTTATATATGAAGTGTTCCCATACATATGCGGCCGCTGCCGTAAAGGAAGTACGCGCACTTTTAGGGATTTCTTCTCCCATAGTCCCCTTGATATACTCCACAGTATCTCTGGTAATATTATAACGGTAATTTATTACGTTTCCCGTCAGCTGGCTTTCATAAGAACGTTTCCACCGCTCATGTTCGATCTCTTTTTCATGAGCTTTGGTCATATCTTCCATGGATATCACTGCAAATCGCCCATCATCGGTAATCGTATAGTCATGGCGCAGCCAGACCTGACGGTTCAGTCTGTGGTTGATTTTCACAATGGTATCAGAGGCTGGGATTCCCGCTTTCATCCTTTTGAAAAACTCACGGTATTCTTCCTGGCTTTCTTCTGCCACCATTCCTTCCGTTATGAAGGTCTCCGGCATGTTTTCAATAACCTGGCGGTCAAAAAACTCCGATGATTTTTCATACAAATATAATATTTCTGTATCCAGTTCATAACGGGCTGCCATTTTCTTCGTGTGTTCCCATACAATCAAACGATATGTTTCTTCCTGCCCATACAATCCTTCGACTGCATCTTTGCGAAGGCTAAAATCCAGGCAGATACACATGATTCTGCTGGTCCGTTCACTGTCGCCTTTACATCGCAGCATAAACCAGCCGGTATCTCCATTCTTTTTCTTCATCCGAACCTCCAGCTCCAGAGTTGCAGCCGGATTGCCGGGACAGAAGCCAGCCATATTACACATTTCTTCCCAGTCTTCTTTTAACACCAGTTCCTTCATTTCAGACGGCATTTCCTGCCGTTTTTCATAACCCAGCATTGCATGAAAAGTAGTATTCACATACGTCAAAGACAGCGCCTCGTCTCCCAGAAACTCACAGACTCCTGCAGGAAGTATGTCAAATTGCGCATAATCAACTGTCTCATTCATCATTTTCGTCACATCTACTTTCTCTGTAAAATGATTCTCAGCAGAGCACTCGTTTATTTTACAGTGATTTTTATTACTTTTTTAACACCGTTACATTTTACGGTAATATTTGCCGAACCCCGTCGAAGCCCGGTTACTACACCTTTCCTGTTTACCGCAGCCACTTTGGGCTTTGAGGATTTATAAGTGATTGTTCCTTTCGGAATGGCATTTACTTTTATCGCATATGTTTTATTTTTCTTTACCTGTGCAGAAGTATTCCGCAGGTTAAGGATTGGGTCTTTTACGATTACTTTGCAGGTTTTCTTCACTTTATTTGCTGTCGCCGTAATATATGCAGTACCTTTTCGAACTGCCGTAACCTTACCCTTTTTGTCAACTTTTGCTATCCGCTTATCACTGCTGCTCCAGTTTATTTTATTACTGGCCCCCCGGATATCCGCTTTTAGAATTACAGTCTTTTTCCCAGAGGTGTAAAGCACCGTAGAGGTTCTGTTCAGGCTGACTTTCGGCTTCTTTACCGTTACTTCGCAAACTGCACTTCGCTTTCCTACTTTTGCCTTTATTTCAGCTTTCCCAACTCCCACTGCAGTAATGACACCATTTTTTACAGTAGCTACCTTTTTTTGATTACTGCTCCATGTAATCTTCCTGGAATCTGTTGTATCCGATGGATAAAAAGTTACTTTTAACTTGCTGGTCATCTTGGGTGTAAGCGTTAGTTTTGCTTTTGTCAAAACAATATGATTCAGCGGGGATTTTACTGTAATCCTGCATTGTGCGGTTAGATTCCCCACCCTGGCAGTAATTACCGTACTTCCAGCACGCAGCCCCATCACTTTTCCATTTTTATCCACAGAAGCAATTTTACTGTTTTTACTTGTCCAGGTTACTTTTTTATCAACCGTAGTATCTTCCGGAGAATAAGACACACGAAGCGTAGATGTTCCATTTTTATTTAAGGTCAGATTTGCTTTATTTAAGAAAATTTCCTCAAGCAGTGTGGTACGCGGATTAGGATTCGGAACAGCTGCATTAGCGGTAAATGCTTTGATCCGTACGCTGTAACCTTCATTATCCCCATCATACCATACATTTCCGTTCTTATTACCCACAAAGCTCTGCCCGGCTTCCGTATGGTTTGTTATATGCATATCACTGTATCTCGTATCCGACTTATCAATGTTCAAAAGTACATTTGTGCCGCTCCGATTGGTAAATGTGATAACTACGGAGAATTTTTCTCCTTTATCCAAATGCACTTTTTCTTTCAGTGGAATGGTATAATATCCGGAATAAGACACATTTCCACTTTGCTCACTGGCATAAACCGGCACGCCGCTTGCAGGATTTGTTTTATCCCTGACATTTCGATAGATCTGTATCTTATAAGATAGATTGGGTGTCTCACTCATAAAAGAGACCGCTTCCAGTATCTCTCCGTTTGCTTTCGCTGAAGCCGTTTGATAGATATTTCCGGCGCTGTATCCATTTTGTATCCTTACATAAC
Organism: Robinsoniella sp. KNHs210; assembly: GCF_000686105.1. Taxonomy (NCBI): domain Bacteria; kingdom Bacillati; phylum Bacillota; class Clostridia; order Lachnospirales; family Lachnospiraceae; genus Robinsoniella; species Robinsoniella sp. KNHs210. The sequence continues at coordinate 5,045,159 of NZ_JMLZ01000002.1, read as the reverse complement.
CATCGTATATGGTACCGTCATACTGGTAAATATAATCGTAATTATCCGCTGCTTCTCCTTCCATTACAAATGCATAAGAGTCGCTTCTGTTCAAATAGTTATCTTCATAAGAAATCCAGAAATATCCCTTGTCTCCCCAGGCACTGCCATAACTGTTTTTTGCCAGCCAGGCTCCGTTATTCTTTGGCTTACAACCCTCCGGAAAATTTTCCCTGCTGTACGTATCATCCCAGCCTACCAGAGTAACGGCATGATTCATGTCATCATATCCCTGATAGTTATAGGCTGCTGTACTGCGGTTAAAAAACTGCGGCTGGTATACCAGTGAAATATATGATGCACCATAATTTAAGATCCATTGCTTTACGGTTGTCCGATCCTTTGTACCAACCCATCTGGCATTTTGCAGATGCACTTTATCCTGATAGGCAATGGCATTATTTAAAGGACGGATGGATGCCGTATTTTTCGGATAAACAGATACCGATTCGTCCGCAGCTCCTGTCCAGCTGCTCATAGCCATCACTGCCCACTGGGCATTCCCGCCAAAATCCAGATACCCCTTGTCCACATTCTGCCTGAGGTAAATCTGAACCTGATCTCCTGCCGTATTCCCAAATAAATCTGCAGCCCTGTAGTATGTAAAATAACCCAGGTGCTGTTCAGATAAATCCAGTCCGGACGCACTCCATCCATCTTTAATTAAAGAAGCTTCCAGCGTTCCCTGAAATGCAAATGCCCAACAGGCTCCCCAGGGATTCTGATCCTTTACCGAAGTAATATATCCGTTATTTCTGGAATCATAAGCTGATGGAAGCGCCATCCTTGCTCTGGGTGCCGCACCCCTCTCACTCTCCGGAATATTGTAGGGCGTCAATTCTTTTAAATCAGGCTCCAACTCCTTTTGAGCCTCGATTTCATCCTCTGTGAGCGGACGTCCCTTTATATAATCCAATCCCTTGTCTACTTCCCGGGATGCATATACCGTAACCGGAAGCTGAAATAACAAAATCAGCATTCCCAAATAAATAATCCATTTCTTTTTTAACATCTCTATCTCCACTATGTTGCTTTTCCATGTATTCTATGCTAAACTTCTGTACATAATATCTATGCCTTTGATTCATAACAATTGATCTTATTAGTGTGTTATAAAATGTTTCTGCAAGCTGTGTGCCACACATTCCATTCGATTCGCTCCAATTCAGATACTCCGCTGTGATCGGCAGGATATCTGACCCTGGCGGCAGTTTCCAGCTGAATCCCCAAGCGCATCCGTTTGGTTCGTTATCCGCAGAAAAGTGACCTGAATTTGCTGCAAATATGCCGTGCAGTGATACGCAGTTTGCAGAAATGATTTTCATAGACGCACTGGAAAGGAGTGTAATCACCATGAACTTTACGTTTCAGAAAAATCAGATTGCCTTACACAATACTACCAGCCAAAAGATGCTGGCAGAAGTTACTTTTCCGGATATAGACGAAAATACCGTTGAGGTAAACCATACCTTCGTAGATGAATCCCTGCAGGGACAGGGAATTGCCGGTCAGCTCATGCTGGCTCTGGCTGAACACCTCCGCTGTGAAAACAAAAAAGCGGTTCTCACCTGCTCCTACGCCCAGCACTGGTTTTCCAAACACCCGGAATATAACAGCCTTATAAAAGAAGAATAGCATCTTATTAAAATCTGTTCTTTCATCATGTATCATTACACGGATTTATACAAGAACCGTTTCTTTCTCTAAAAACTGTTCAAATTCTTCAGGCGGCAGAGGAGTGGAAAAAAAATATCCCTGAATATAATCACAGTCCAGGCGCTTCAATATCTCATATTGATTCCTGCCTTCCACTCCCTCTGCCACAATTTGAAACTGAAGTCCCTTTGCAATCTCAATTACATTTTTCACGATCAAAAGATAAACTTCGGATTCTGCGATCTTATCCACAAAACTTTTGTCTAATTTAATACTTTCTACCGGAAGTGTTCCGATATAACTCAGGCTGGAATATCCCGTTCCAAAATCATCTATGGCAAAAGATACCCCAAACTCGATTAACCTCCGCATAATATTTATGATATAATCAAATGAATTGATAATAATGCTTTCGGTAACCTCCAGTTGGATCAGCGCCGGATCTATATGATACTTTTGAACTACCTGTGTAACGTCATCATAAAAAGTGCTTTTTGAAAATTGTACCGTAGATACATTTACGTTAATCTGTACAGGGTCCAGCCCCATTTTCTCCCTTTCGGCAATCATTCTGCAGGCCTCTTCCAAAACAAAGACCCCAAGCTGATTAATCAATCCGCTCTGTTCTGCAATGGGAATAAATTCTGATGGTGATATCCAGCCTAATTTTTTATCCTTCACCCGTAAAAGTGCTTCGCACTTGGTATATGTACCGGATTCAATCTCATAAATAGGCTGATAATAAACTTCAAAAGATTGTTCTGCTGCCTTTTCGCGAATAATGCCTGCTATCTGGTTTTTTCTCTCCATCTGTATTTGTTCCGTTTTTCTAAAATACAGCACTTCACTGGATTCTGTGTTCTTTGCCTTTGACAGCATGTATTCCGCATTATGTATCACCATTTCAGGATTCGGAGCATATTGTGGGAAATCAATTAAAACTACATCTATGAAAAGCCGAAAATTCTGTCCGTTTTTATGTGACTCATCCTGAATCGCCTTGACAATCTTCTCCCGGATCAGGTTACACTGTTCCTCACAAGATGCCAGAAATGCAAATTTAGCTCCACCCACGCGATATACACGATGCTTTGGATATATCTCTACACATCTCTCCACAATCAATTTCAGTAATGCATCTCCCTGCTGCCTTCCAAAAACAAGATTGTAATTATTAAAATTCTTCATATTTAAGATACATACACAGCCATTTTTTCCATCTTGGAACAGCATAGACAGATCTTCCATAAAAGACGCCCTATTCTTAATCCCGAGCTGCATATCTTTAAATAAGGTGTCTTTCAACTGATTTTCATAAGCAATACGCTTGGATATATCGTAGCCGGTAAAAATCGCAACCGGTTTTGAGTCTGATCCTAATACTCTTACACTGTCTATGCTTAGATATTTATTTAACTTTTCATTATATATCTCCATTTTCCTGCTGGGATTATCCTCATTCAGATGGGGAATCGGGCAATGACTGCAGGGTTTCTGATTATTCCACAGTGCCTGATAACAAAGATCCTTCTCCTGAATATCCGGCAGCATGTTGCGCAGTTCCTGATTAACAAAACTGATCCTGTAATCTTCCATACCCACCGTATAAGCAGCTGCATGAATACCATCCAGAACAGTCTTCGTCATGCGGATAGACTCTTTTACACTGGTAATATCAACACCAATACATACAAAGCAAAACCCCAGTTTTTCATCCTGATATGCACTATAATCCAACTGCAGCCATTGCTGCAGGCTTTCAATCCACATAACAGATCTGACATTATTTTCCCCCTGCCCGCTTCCCATCGGACAATCCTTACAGACCTCATCACTGCAAAAAAACAGTTTATGGCAGGTGATGTCTTTTTGTAATTCAGGAAACTTCTCCCGCATAACTTTATTCGTATATAAAAACTGATGCGTATCATAACGTATCGCATAGACAAATGCATCCATATTATCTATGATACGGTCAGTATTCCACTGATCCATGTATGCCTTCTCCTTTAAGTATCTGCTTTTATAATAGCTTTTTAATCTGTTATTTAATCTGCTTATTAATCTGCTTTTTTAATCTGCCAGAAGCATAAATAATTATAACATACTTGCCTGCGAATAGGACATACTTTTTCATAAAATCTCTTTTTCTATATCCAGTACTTTATCTGCCCAGTCTCTGTAAAATTTTTCCTCATGGGAAACTAATATGACGCTCCCCTCGAATTTTATCAAAGCATTTTTCAGAGCTTCTTTCGCATCCTGATCCAGATGGTTGGTCGGCTCATCCATGATAAGGAAATTACATGGGGATAAAAGAAGCCTGCAAAGCTTCACTTTAGACTGCTCTCCACCGCTTAAAGTTTTAATTCCCCTTAGCACATGCTCTTCTTTTACTCCACACCGCGCCAGGGCCTTACGCGCCTCCTTATTTTTCATTGACGGATAGCAGTCCGATATAATCTGCAGTGGAGTTCTATTTGGATCTTCCCAACGCAGATCCTGCTCATAATATCCAATCTTTACCTGCTCTAAAAACCGGAAACTGCCTGCTAATTTAGGTATTTTCCCGATCAAAGTCTTTAACAGAGTAGATTTTCCTATACCATTAAATCCTGTGACCACGATCTTCTGGCCACCGTTAACAACAAAGCTAATTTTAGACAGCAGTGGATAATAGTATCCGATTTCCAGATTGGTAACTGAAAGTGCCTTTCCCGGCGATATTTCCGTCTCCTGAAACTGTATTACAGGCTTTGTGGTAAAGTTTGGCGGTGCGATCCGCTCCAGACGGTCTAATTGTTTCTGCCGTCCCCTTGCCATTTTTGCATTCACTCCTGCTTTATTTTTTCGTATATATTCTTCTGTTTTTTCAATTTTCCGCTGCTGGGCATGATACTGCCGGATGTAATCTTCCCTGAGATGCACTTTCTGATCCAGGAACTTCAGGTAACTTCCACTGTACTTACGCACTGTTCCAAACTCGATATCCAAAATCCCCGTGGTGATCTTCTCCAGAAATTCAAAATCATGAGATACCACAACAAATGCCCCCTCAAAACAGTTCAGGAATTCAGACAGCCAATCCACATGCTCTTTATCCAGAAAATTAGTAGGTTCATCAAGCAGCAAAACTTCTGGCTTAGATAATAATAATTTTGCAAGAATTACCTTTGCCCGCTGTCCCCCACTCAATTTTTCTAACGGCTGCTCCATCCCAACCGCATCCAGCCCAAGTCCCGTAGCAACTTTGCCAATCTTACTTCCAATCTCATAGAATTCTTCTGTAATCAATTGCTCCTGATACCTGCCTGCCCGTATCAACAGCTCTTCATTTGCCTCTTCGGCCCCCTCCTGATACAGTTTTTCCATTTTTTCTTCCATGGCATAGAGATCTGCAAACGCCGTCTGCAGATATTTCATAATGGTCATTTCCTGTTTAATTACTGCATACTGGTCAAGATGACCAAGCTGAATACCTGACTGCCACTTTACTTCCCCATGGTCAGGTACCACATCACCAAGCAATATTTTGATCAGGGTACTTTTTCCGGCTCCATTCTGACCGACAACTCCAATGTGTTCCCCTTTAAATAAATGAAACTCCGCATTCTGGTACAATGCTTTTTCTGCAAAACTGTGTGTTAATTCTGTAACGTCTAATAAACTCATATCATTTCCTCTTTTCTATTTCATAATCATAAATACAAAAAAACAGAGAGACTGCACCTGTAAGGTACGGACCCTCTGTTTTGTCAACAAACTATTTTTCTGCAAAACAAAAGGCCATGGACAAAGCAACTTGTCCATGGCCATATCTATCATTCATCTCATACGCCGGCAAATAAGTACACAAACCAAGCATAGCCAGCTGCTACACCTTGAATACTTTATCTGCCGATGAAGAACAGGGCCTAAACCCTCTGATTAACCTCTGCACAATGCTTCACCGAATCAATTTCCAGTTGTACAGAGTTAAGTTTCTCGACTAACTTCACGAATTTGTTACATATCGTAATCATAATGAATTCCTTTCACAGATCATGCCCCTTTGGAAAGACGGCTTCTGTTTGTTCTACAGTATATATACCATATGAATTTGGGAGTGTCAATGAGTATTTAAAATTATTCCGATTTTATGAAAAAAATATCTTGACGAATCCTGTCAGATCAGGTTATAATACCAAAGGTTGTTAAGTAATATATTCATAAGCAATATGATCTTAATGATATGCGGATATGGCGGAATTGGCAGACGCGCCAGATTTAGGTTCTGGTGGGAGACCGTGCAGGTTCAAGTCCTGTTATCCGCAGGCTACACATCTTTTTCAAAGCTTGAGAAAGATAAACCATAACTTGGTTTTGATTTTTAAAATAACCCCGGAGTAATTTTCCGGGGTTATTTTAAATTCATATACCCCGTTACACTTTAGATCCCTTCTGTCCATCCGGTGAATCCATTATCCTGTAATCTGTCAAATAAAAAATTTGACAAATTTACCAAATCATAATATACTAAAAGTGTATTATCAACTATGATAATATATTTGACTCATAGCCCAGATCCCACGTCTGGGCTATACCCGACTATATTCAGTATCAAAAGGCATTTTTTACTTCCAAAGATCATGTTTGCAATGCCTGCTCTTTTAATAATCTTATAAAATCACTGCCTCGAATCAGCTATCTGGCATACTTCCAAAAATTGTTAAAATTTTTTTTAAATTTGAATTGCATTATTTGCCAAAATGTGCTAAAGTAACTATTGTATTAGCGAACAGCTAATATATTTCATAACTCACACTTCGCAGCCCCCACACGCTGCGAAGTACTCCCTAATAGCCGGTATTGTTTGCCAGAGCTATTTTTTTTATGCCTTTTTTAGAAAATTTGTATATTGACATTTATTTCACAAAGGACTATATTGAACATGAAATTAATACAGGCGTTTCCCATCGTCGCAGAGACACCTGCAATAAACACGCGACGGAGAAAAGAGGCAGAAATGATGTTAAAATTGATGAGAGCACCAGCAAAATATGTTCAGGGACAGGACGCACTGTCACAGGTATATGAAGAAACTAAGGATCTGGGAAAATCCTTTTTATTTATTTGCAGCAGAAGCGGCCACAGGAACTGCTATGAGAAGATTGAGAAAAGTTTTTCCGGAAAAGATGCAAAAATATTATTTGAAATCTTCGGGGGCGTCAGCTCTATTGGGGAAATTGAAAAAATGCAAAGTATCGTGAAAGACCAGAGAATCGATTGTGTTGTAGGTGTCGGCGGCGGTTCCGCTATCGATACTGCGAAAGCAACTGCATACTACGAAGGTCTTCCTGTTGTGATTATCCCTACCGTAGCAGCAACCGATGCTCCCTGTACAGGACTTTCTGTTATTTATAATAATGACGGTACTTTTGCAAAATATATATTCTATCCTAAAAATCCAGATGCAGTTCTTGTTGATACCGATGTAATTGCACATGCTCCTGTAAATTTCCTGATTGCCGGAATGGGCGATGCTCTTGGAACTTTCTTTGAGGCAAGAGCCTGTGAGAAAGCTAAAGCACCAAGCCTGGAGAACGGCGGCATCACCAAATCTGCAATGGCTCTTTGTAAACTGTGCTACGAAACCCTTTTAGAAGATGGTTATAAAGCACTGCGTGCCTGCGAAAATGGTGTTGTAACCCCTGCTGTAGAATCTATAATTGAAGCAACTACTTATCTGAGCGGTGTCGGGGCAGATAATGGCGGGCTTGCAGTATCTCATTCTGTATATAATGGTTTTACAGCACTGGAAGAATGTGAAAAAACAATGCACGGTTCTATTGTGGCATTTGGAACCATTGCACAGTTAATATTAGAAAACGCACCGATGGATGAATTAGATGAAGTCATCGACTTCTGTGTAAGCGTTGGACTCCCTGTTACACTGAATGAAATCGGAGTAACCGATATGAATCGCGTTCATATCGCTGCTGAAAAAGCCTGCGCTGACGGTGAAAGCATTCACAATATGATCGGTGATGTGACTCCTGCCCAGCTGTACGATGCATTAATTGCAGCCGATGTATTGGGGAAAGAATATCTGGGAGAATAACATACTGCCAAAGGCCAGACAGCTGTCTGGCTTTTGATCTTTTATACTGCAAATTTCTATATCTTACACTTTATCTTTCCATTCTTATCATTCTATGCTAAAATACCTTATACTTTTATACAGTGTCTTTTTACAGTGTCAAACTACAGACAGGAGCATTTCGTCATATGCAGGCAAAATTTAAAATCATCCTATCCATGGCTGTTTTTGGAACGCTGGGTATTTTTATTAAAAATATACCCCTGTCTTCCGGAGAAATAGCCCTTTTCCGTGCTGTCATCGCCGCAATTTCCATTTTACTATATAAATTTGTAAAAAACGAAAAGATCCCCTTTGACGAAATAAAAAAGGATCTTCTTCTTCTGTTCCTCTCCGGAACCGCAATGGGATTTAACTGGATCTTTCTGTTCCAGTCATATCGCTATACCTCCGTATCCATTGCTACTTTGAGTTATTATTTCGCCCCGGTAATCGTTATGGCTGTCTGCCCCATATTATTTCGTGAAAAACTAAATTTGAAGCAGATCATATGTTTTGTGATGTCAAGCCTCGGTCTGGTGCTTGTTATTGATCCCGGGAAAATTTTACCCGGCAGCAATAGTTTTATTGGCATCTGCTTTGGATTAAGCGCCGCAGTGCTCTATGCCACTGTGATTATTTTAAATAAACTCATTAAAAATGTAACCGGAATTGATCGCACACTGATCCAGTTTTTTGCAGCGATTATCATTCTTTTTCCTTATGTTGGCCTTACAGACGGAATACATTTGTCTGCAGCCGGAACCTATGGAATAATTAATTTGCTGGTTGTGGGCATAGTCCATACGGGAATTACTTACTGCCTCTATTTTTCATCTCTTAAAGACTTAAAAGGACAGGAAGCAGCAATTTTAAGCTATACCGATCCGTTGGTAGCAATTATTGTGTCCGTATCATTTCTGGGTGAAACCATTAGTCTGACGCAGATACTGGGCGGCATACTTATTTTAGGTTTTACTTTACTGAACGAGATTAAATCCCATGATACGTAAATACCCACGAACATAGAAACTGGATTGAAAAACCTCCCGGTACCACTTATAAGGACTTATCCCACTATCCGGATATCCTTCCGGGGGGATGGTTTTTCCTTAAACCAGAAACTGCACCAGGCTCACCTCCATTTATCAGGTACTCTTTCCCGGCTTCAAAACAGCTGAAAAACAATAATCTTCCCGATATCCGGGTTCTTCTATCATTTTCAATACAACCTCTGCCGATTTCCTTCCAAAAGATTCCTTCGGATGAATTATGGTGGTGATCTGCTTTCCCATTCCGGCATATTCCGTGTCTTCAAATCCTGTCACTGCAATGTCTTCAGGAACCCGAATTCCTCTTTCCTCCAGAAAACGAATCAGATAAAAAGCAACCCGGTCATCATTGCAGACAATTGCCGTACAATTCCTTACTTTTTCCCAAATTCTTTCTCCATGGGGCTGTGTAAATAGTTCATTTTCCGTTTCATTTGTATACCATATTACCTGCTCATTTTTTACCGGCAGTTTTAAATTCATCGAAGCTCTCATATATCCTTCATAGCGTTTCATTCCGGTCTGCTCATCCATCTTGCAGATTGCCCCAATATTCCGGTGCCCCTTATCAAACAGATGTTTTACCAGAAGCTCCCCGCCGCCTCTGTCATCCACTGTCACTGCTGATGCTGGAAACTGCGTATGCAAAGTCTGGGTAAATACTACCGGTATATTTGCTGTCAGCCTTTCATACAATCCATCATTAATCATAGGAAGTGCTGATTTTACAGGCTCCATGATGATACCCTGAACTCCTCCGTCAAGAACAGATCGCAGAAATTCTTCTTCTAAAGCTACCTGCTGGGATGTAAGAAATAATTGAATCCCATATCCTCTTGGGCATAACTCATCGTGAATCCCCTTTATTACGGCTGGAAACAAATAATCCTCAACTCTGTTCAAAATAACTCCAATGCATCTGCGTTTCTTTTCCTGATTTCGAAAAGGCGGAATCTGAACCTTTCTGCTCACATAAGTCCCGCTGCCCTGTACCTTATACAATAACCCCTCATTTTCCAGCACTTTAATTGCCTGTCGGGCTGTCTGACGGCTTACCGAGAACTTAACACATAATTCTTCTTCCCCCGGTATTTTTACTCCACCGGGAAATTTTCCGGAATAAATTTCATTCTTAAGCCAGTCCGCCACCTGGGAATATTTAAAATTTGCCATAGAAGATCTCCTTGTAACATTTGTACCTCCATTATACTAGGACAAATTCAGGTTTTCAACATTACAATACGTCATTTCTATTTTAATTAATAAGTAAAATATTTTTTAATTCTTTTATGTTTTTAATTCTTTTATGTTTGTATCTATCTATTCGTTCTGTTTATTATCCCTTTATATCCAAATCCGAATAATCTATTTTAGAAAGAATATAATAAATAAAAACAAAATATTTACTCAGAAAGGGAATTTATGCTAAATATCGGCTCTCACCTATCCTCTGCAAAGGGATTTTTAAACCTTGGTAAAGATGCCTTAAAAATTGATGCGAACACATTTCAGTTCTTTCTTCGAAATCCCAGGGGGACACGGGCAAAAGCCTTGAATCAGGAAGATATTGATTCCCTCCGGAATTTCATGATGGAACATCACTTTGGTCCGATCGTTGCCCATGCACCCTATACCTTAAATGCATGTTCCTCCAATGCGCATACCAGGGAACTGGCACAAGAAATGTTTCATGACGACCTTGCCATCATGAAACATCTTCCCGGCAATTATTATAACTTTCATCCCGGCAGCCATCTGGGTCAGGACAAGGATACAGTAATTTCCTTCATTTCTTCCATGCTAAATAAGGAACTAAAGCCGGGTCAGCCTACCATGGTTCTTCTGGAAACCATGGCCGGTAAAGGAACGGAGATCGGCAGGACATTTCAGGAACTGCGCGAAATTATTGATCAGGTTGATCTGCAGGAACATATCGGAATCTGTTTTGATGCCTGCCACCTTTCCGATTCCGGCTATGATATTGTTCATAATCTGGACGGCATCCTGGATGAGTTTGACCGGATCATCGGACTTGGATACCTTCATGCTTTCCATATAAATGACAGTCAGAATCCTCCGGGAAGCCACAAAGACCGACATGCGTTAATCGGAAATGGCTACATTGGATTGGAAACAATCGTACAAATCATAAATCATCCCCTGCTGCGGCATCTTACGTTTATTTTGGAAACGCCTGCCGATCTGGATGGACACGCCGGGGAGATCCGGCTGCTGCGTTCCTTGTTTCAGGATTAATAACATATTTTATTTTTAATATAGATGCCGGCATCCATCCAGATCATCTGAAGATATACAGATGGATGAAATAAATAGGAAAGTGCCCCGAGGTATGCCGGCATCTGCGGATTATCTTATTTATCTTATTACTTTCCTATATTTTACCAAAGAATACGGACCATATATTTTCTTTTTCCCTACTGTTCGGTAGGCACGTACCTTGTAATAATACGTTTTCTTTTTTGTAAGTCTGCTATCCTTATAGGTTAATGTCTTTCCTTTCTTTATCGTGGCAATGCTATGGTAAGTTCCCTTTTTACTTACAGCCCGCCTGATTTCATATCCGCTTGCTCCGCTCACTTTTTTCCACCGGAGCTTCAGATGCTTTCCGGAGAGATTTGTAACCGAAGACAAGATCACTTTTCCGGGTACCGGTTTTTTTGACTTCACTTTTGAATAACCGCTAAGCACCGTCCTGCTTTTTTCTGTGGCATAAGCACGCACCTTATAATAATATTTCTTGCCGGTCGTCAGCTTTTCATTCACATACGTGGTTTTGCTTCTGCCTTTTACCGCGGCAATCTTTTTGTAAGTTCCATTCTTTTTGGTTGAACGGTAAATCCGATAGCCGTCCGCCCCCGTAACCTTAGACCAGGTAATTTTTACTTTATTGTAACTTTTAGCTTCTATTTTCGTAATCACCGGTGATGCAAGATTCGCCGGCTGAGGCGTTGGCTCCGGTGTCGGCTGCGGCATCGGCTCTGGTTTTGGTTCTGGTGTTGGGTCTGGTGTTGGCTCTGGTGTTGGCTCCGGTACCGGGTCCGGTTTCTTCACCAAATCCGCCTTCGCTTTTATAAGTGCTTCCCTGGCTGCATCTACCGCTTCCTGTGAAATCTTCTGATCCTCTTCTGCTTTCCGTGCCTCATGTAATGCATTTTGAAATGTACTCCAGCTTTCCTCCGTATAGTCTCCCTGTTCTGTAACCTTCTCTGCATCTGCTATGGTTTGCCGAAGTGCTGTTTTATCAGTGATTCCGGCTATTTTATCGATATCACTGAGTTTAAACTTGGCCTGTCTGATATAACAGAGATCTGTTGTCACCCCTCCCTGCCAGCTCTCTGAAAAATCTTTATCCCAATGGCCGTAAGAATTCATGATAAAAGTACCGTCCGGCTGTACGATAATCCCTGCATATCCCGTATCTCCCGACTTTGCATTGTTTGCCCAGTCTTCATCAATTAAAATTCGGTATTGTCCTTCATTTTGTTCCATTAAGTCTTCGTATGTGCCGACCCAGGCTGCCCAGTCACCGGCTTTCCAGTCATTGCCGCCGTCAAATTGCTGGTTGCCGTTGAGATCGTAAATAATTTCCCTAAATGTAATCAGAAGCCGGTTGCTCACCGGATCATAAACAGCCTTGTGCCGTTCACCTGCCAGTGATCCCGGCAGATCCATCGGCCTGCTCCAGGTTTCCCCCTCATCGTCAGAATAGATCAGGGTTGCAGGATTATTATGAGACTGGCTTCTGGCGAGACCTGCAATCCGTTTCCCATCGGGAGATCGGAACATACCGATTTCACACATCTGATACGTACTTTCGATGGAACGGTAATCACTTAGATACGGTTCAGGCTCGCTCCACTGTTCCTTTCCGTTTTCATCAAATGTGAGATAGTTTATACTCTGTCCAGGTCTCTCCTCCGTCATCCGAATACGACGTATTCCATCCAGTAGCATTACCTTCCAGATCCTGGCCCCAGCCCGGACAAGCTGTAATCAGCATTAATCTCTGGGTTCCGTCTTTCAGGTGAAGCTTGTACATGGTAGGCGTTTCCTGTGACCCTTTGAAGGATTCCGGTGTCTCTTTTTCTACCCAGGTATCTCCGGCATCATAGCTGATTTTCAAAACCAGAGGTCCTTTTCCGTGTCCAACCGGATAGGAGGTAACCAATGTTTGATTGTCATCCAGCATGACCATATCCGGCTGGCCTAAATACTGACGGGGTCCGCCCGGATCTTTGTCAATATCAGACAGATACTTTTCATCCAGCTCATATACCGGAAGCTGATTTGTAATGTTTAATTTTTTTGAAACAATAACTGTTACCGTATCACGATATCCCGCCGCCTGATTTTCCACGGCAATCGTTACATTCCCCTTTTTATGTGCCGTTACCAGCCCGTTTTCATCTACTGATGCCGTCTCCGGATCACTGGAAGTGTACACAATCGCCTTATCCTCCTGATCACTAATGAGATTTGTCTGTATGGCAAAATGTTCACCCACATTCAGCTCCTTATAGGTCTCCTGAATGTTCAGGCCTTTTATCTGCATGATTGCAGCGATTTCTTCTGCTGACAGCACTCTGTTAAAAATTTTCAGCTCATCAATTTTACCGGTAAATCCACTACCGCCGATGATATCCGCCGGACATGGAAAATCATGGTTTACGGTCCATCCATTTGTCTGTATCAGAGTACCGTTTATATACATGGATAGCCCGTTCACCTTATCCTGTGTCCATGTCACATGCACCCAGGTATCTGCTGGAAATACATAATTAAAGGTCAGTACGTCCCCACTTCCCGTTCCCACATGTACTCCTGCTTTCTCTCTGTTGTCCGCCAGTCGTACGTCAAAAGAATAATTTCTGTCGTTACTCATCAATACGGAACTGCGCACAGGATCTTTCGTGCTGTTGTTCACCCAGTACCCTACCGTCCAGGTATCCGAAAGACCGGAATCGCCCTGTAAACGGACCGACTTTTCTGCCTCTGTAACAGTCAGCGCTTTTTCCGATCTGCCCGGAGAAAGTACCGCCCCCTGGTTGATGCCGTCTCTGGTCCCCCATTCATCCTTCACCACATTGTTGTCCATATGGTCAAAGGAATAGTATGCTGTCTTCGCACTCTCTTCAATAGTGATTCCTGTCACTGTTACGGAAATTTCTGTACTTTTAGAAGTATCCAGCACAGACGCCGCCGTAATGACAGCCTTTCCCATCTGCCTTGCAGTTAAAACCCCCTGTTCGGATACGGATACCACCGCTTCATCTGAGGAAGACCAATTTAATTTTTTATTGATCACATTGGATGGCAGGATCAATCCATGAAGCTGCAGTGTCCTGCCAATGGATAATTCCACACTGCCGCCTTCCTCAATCGTAACAGCTTCCACCTGATCCGTCCCCGCTTCTTTCAAAGCGAGATACTTGCCGGTAAGTTCCGCTACACCTTCTTTGAAAGTATCCATTTCCTCTGACAAAATTGCTATTTTTTCCGGGCTTAGATAAGTTTTCCCGCTGCCCGCCGTGGTGCTGACTGCATTATACAAAGCATCGATATCTTCCTTCAGGGACGGAATCTCCTGCTCCATATATTTTAACTTGTTTACATCCCGCACGCCTTCTGCCATCTTCTCCAGGCGGACGGAACTTTTCCCGACTGGTTCTGCGGCATCTTTATGATCCGGATAGAAAAGGAAGCAGTCTCCCGGTTCAAAAGCGTTGTGGGTGACATCCGTAAGAGGGTCGGCAACCCATGCATCATATGCCCAGCGCAAAAATCCTGCCGTTCCCATTTTCCCCGCATTAATCATTGACCAGTAGCTCTCTGCCGGAGCGCTCAGTGCATAATTTCCGGGCATATGTTCCGTACACGAATACAGTGTTGTCCGAAATCCTTTTGCTTCTCTTTCCTTTAAAAGCTCTGCAAATTCAGCAGCGTTAGCCTGTGCCGCACTGTCGCCAACATTTAAATCCGTGACACGCAGTGCCAGTTCTTTTTTGTCCGCAAAGTGATCCATAGCCCCGGCTGTCTTTAATGATTCACCATGAATGTTTTTCACGGATGCAATCAAATCAAATGCTTCTTTGCTAAACCCTCGCTCATCAATGCCGATATAGGATTCGTCAAACCATCCTTTTTCCATCAGATGTTCCGTCAGTTTTTGCAGAAAATCCCCCCAAACCTGCACATATCGGGTACTCCCAGGAGTAAAAGCTTCATAGGTTAATGTTCCGTTTTCCCAGTAAGTAAATGAATTATGCCAGGGTGCAATACTGTAAAGCACAATTTTATCCCCAATTCCAAGTCCTTTATTAAATGCGATCCACTTGTCAAAATCGGTATAATCATATTGAAAGCTCCCGTCAGAGTTCCTGCTCCATTTGATCATAGAAGGATAATGCACGTCATTAGCACTGTATGTCTGACCGTCCCACGCCTCTTCTACTATAGAAGCCGTGATTGCATGTCCTCCGATTTCCTTATACTTTCCCATAGCAGGTTCCAGGATTTTCAAATGTTCCGGTGAAAAAGGCTCCACTCCATAATATTCAGCACTGGTGTAAGGATACTGCCATAATTCAATATCAAATCCATCCTTAAATTCTTCTGCATCCGGAAGCTGTACATCCTGGACTTCTATTTCATACTGAAATACCAGCGGATTTTCAACCCCATCTGCCGTAACAGACAGCAATCCTGTATAGTTTCCTGCGGCTTGCCCTTTGGGAATATTAAATTCCACCCATACAGGCTGTACGCTATTAAATGGTATATCAACCGGCCCGGTCTGATACAGGATATCCGAAGCCTCACTCCGGTTGGATTCCGTAGCTTCCGGCACAGGCCGGTCTTTACTGCCATAACCCAGATATGCACCGTTATAGGCTAATGTGGATTTCACAAAGACTGCCCTTATCTGGTCTGCCGGAATAATGTCATCTCCATTAGACAGATCACCGGGGGTAACTGCCACGTTTTTCAGACTGCTGCCATTGGTTAGCAAAGCCAGCTCACTGACAGCCTTATCATTTTTCCATGCCGTGAGTTTCCCCGACATTACATGTCTGTCCAGTATTTCTTCGTAACGGTTCTGGGTATACTGGGTATTGGTGTCCACAATTGTTCCCTCCAGCCGTCGTACCCCGGCAGCCACTGTCACGGATATTTCTTTTGAAATACCGGCTTCTTCACTGGTCATGCGGATCATTGTACTTCCTTCTGACCGGGCGGTTATGACCCCGTCTTTCGAAACCTCCGCCACCTGGCTATCCATACTATCGTATACAAAATCGGTAACTTTCGCATATTCCGGTATGACGGTATAACCAATCTGCCTTGTCTCATCTTCTGTCATTTGAAACTCTGTATCGGTTAATTCAATATCCTCTGGCACATAAGGGGCATGGGTAATCTGAGCATATGCCGCCTGATTTACGATCCTGTTCCCTGTCGCTTCATTCAGCGTTACCGCCTTCAGTACATGCCTGCCTTCCAGCAAATCACTTACAGCATATACGGATTGTGCCTCTGTACGTGTCTCATGATATAAATCTGCCGCCACTACATTTTCATCATCAACAGAAAACTGAACCTTTCCATGAATGGGACTCTTGTTCGAGAATATCTCAACCTTATTTCCCACAAATGGAATTTCATAATAGCATTCCTGTGCCCGTTCATCGGAGGCACCCAGATCAATATAGGCTTCGTCCTCAGAAACCGTCCATTCTTTTCCCTTATAAGAAGTAAAAGAAAACTTATTCCAGAAACCCTCCGTCATTTTTGGCTTCACAGTTAATATCTCCACCTCCATGGCAGCATCTGTGGATTCCTGTGCAAAAACCGGTAATACATCAGAAGTAATTACCATCGAAAATACAAGCAGCATACAAAAAAATCTTTTCCATGAAAATCTCATCATAATTCAACTACCTCTCCTTTAAATACGCTCAAATACAGGAGTTTATCTGAAAAAAGCCCGCCTGCCAGAGATGTCTGTATCAAATATTTTCATTTCCACTCCTACTGATTTGATTTACAGTTGTCAATTCTCAAAAATATTCCTTATCTTTTGTTTTCGCAATCCTATAATGCATGATGTAAAACGCTTTTCCCTCTTCACCCCCTCTTTTCAGCACATTCATTCATTATTAAGCTTTAATCTTTCAGCTTATAGCGATATGCTTACTATTATATATAAAAGATATTATTTTTTCAATTATATTAATTAAAAAATATTTTTTCTTTTATTTTTTAACATGAAAAAACTCATTGCAATTTTTACTTTGCAATGAGCCTCTGTTTCATTTGAATTCAAAATACTTATATACAACACTTTTAATTATGGGTCACCACAGCCCCGCTGCCCCCATACATTTCCACTTTTCCTTCTAATTCCACTTTCAGTACAGTAACCTGTTCATGGCAGTCTTTTTCATTCATATAAATCCACGTAATTCCAGGAATGTGGAACCAGGGCACGCCGCCGTGTACGTCATAGGCAAGCTCTTTTCCGGAGTGAAGTACAGTAATTTTCCGTATTTTATTGCACAATCCTTTTATACTTATATTCTCACGGGGTTTATCCTGCACAAATAAATACAGTGTTTCCCCATCCATGGAAACAGTGCTTCCTCCTGGATAATAGCGGATCATAATCCCTTCTTTCGTTCCAAATACAGCCTCTTCGTGCTCACTGATCCATTTTCCGAGTCCCAAAAGAATTTCTTCCTGTCTGGGATCTACTGTTCCGTCTTCCTTTGGCCCTATGTCCAGGAGCATATTTCCGCCCATGCTGATACATTCACAAAACATCCGTATAATCTGGTTCAGGCTTTTGTAGTGATGATCATCCGGGGCATACCCCCAGGAATCATTTATGGTAGTACAGAACTCCCAGGCCCCTTCCGGTCTGGTAATCGGCAATCCCTGCTCCGGCGTTTTATAATCTCCGTAACCGCATAACCTGGAATTAACCACCAGTTCAGGGTTAAAACTTTTCAGATACTCCTTAAATTCCGGCAGTCCCCATTGGGATGCACTTCTTTCCCAGTCCCCATCAAACCAGATAAGATCCGCCGTCCCATAATTTCCAAGTACTTCTGAGAGCTGGTTTTTATTAAAGTCCAGAAAACACTGCCATGCCTCTTCATCCTGGATTCCGTCAACCGGATTGGAAAACGGATTTACCTTAGACAGATCCTCAGGAATAACACCTCCCTCATAGACAGAAGCATAGTCTGGATGTGACCAGTCCAGCAAAGAATAATACATTCCCACACGTATTCCTCTTTTGCGGATTGCTTTGGCATATTCATCCACAATATCCCGTTTCGCCGGTGTTTTCTTTACCACACTTAAATCACTGTATTTTGTATCAAACAGAGCCACGCCGTCATGATGCTTTGTGGTTAGCACTGCATATTTTGCTCTGCTGCCTGCAATTAAATCTGCCCAGTATTCCCCGTCAAATTTTGAAGCCGTAAAACCGTCCAGCTGTTTCATATAATCCTCATAGGAAATCCGTTTATTATAAAATGACCAGGACTCCGCTATACCGTTAACCGCATATATGCCGTAATGAATAAATATTCCAAGCTTTGCATCCCTAAACCATTGTGGAACCATCGTAATATCCTCCTGTTTTCTTTTGCTTAGTGATTCCCCGTCCCGAACTCACGGTGCCTTTACTGCAAACGTGCCACGCTGGAATTACAAAACGAATCCCGGATAATCCTGGTGAGGGTTTTCGTCGAATCACAGCTGTATTCCCAAAACATCATTCCTGCCAGACCATGCTCTTTTACATAATCCGCCTTACAGCTGATGGATTCCCCATCTTCGTAGCTGATAAACGTATCTCCGTTAAACAGCCATGGTGCTTTTGCTTCATCATCCCAATAGCGCTTAAATCCGTTTTTATCAATATACCGGTCAGCAAGCTCCCCGTAATCCGGCCCATATCCGCCGGTAGACTCCGCCATCTGCATCCATCCGTGATTGGCATCCGGAACCCCTTTCCACATCCGGGAATAAAAGGCTGCCCCAATCACCAGCTTCTCCCCTGGTACACCTGCTTTTAGATAAGCCTGCACTGCCCGGTCCGTACTGACATCCATCAGATCTGCCTGATTGTCATACAGGTTCGTGTGGTGTCCAGTCTCAATGGTAAATCCGCCCCTCAGGTCATAAGTCATAATCTGAACATAATCCAGATATGCTGACGCTTCCCCCATATTAGTACACCGCAGGAAATAGTTTCCCCCTCCGCCGGCAATATTCAGAAGACAATGACGGTCTTCTATCTGATCCAGACTGAGCCGAAGCTCTTTTAGCATAAGTGTAAAATTTTCCTTATCCTCTCCGGAAGATTTAATTCCGCTGATTCCGATACAAGGATACTCCCAGTCAATATCAATCCCGTCCAGCTGGTACCGTTCAACCAAATTCCGTGCGGACCGGGCAAATTGTTTTCTTCCGGCATCTGTTGCCATTGTTTCGGAAAAGCCCCCTGCTCCCCATCCGCCAACGGACAGCACCATTTTTAAATCCGGGCTTTCTTTTCTGATCTTTAAGAGACAGTCCCGATATTCTTCCAGATCACAGATTACATTTCCGTTTTCAATCTTTCCAAAAGAGAGGTTTAAAATGGAAAGCATCTTTGCATCTTCAACCGTAAGCCCGGGTAAATGATTTGTATAAATATAGCCTATTATTTGTTTATCCAATTTATCAATCAGTGAATATCATAGACGCTGCGGACGCGCAGACCGCTGGTCCTGCCGCTAATGACAGTCACTCTCCTTTCTCCTGCATTCATGTCAAAATAATTGTCAGACAGAACCAGATCCTCTTCTTCATTCAAAATTTCCACACTCTTTGCATAAGCATCTGCCGTCACAACAATATCATCGCCTTCTGTACGCAGCGTTAGGCCGGGATCCTGAAAGTGAAAATATTTCGGGTAAGTAAACAGGACGGTTCCCTCCGATATCACAACTCCGTTTTCCTCTGCCTCATAGCTTACATACTCATTCATATAATCCAGATCCGGCAATTCCACTTTATCCATCCAGACCGCAGAAAGTGCTGGAACCTTTATGGTTTCCTCCATCAGGCGAAGAATCGCTGCATCTGCATTTCTTAAAGCCCACCGTACTTTTACGGTACGCTCCGTCAATGTCTCATTTGCTGCATTTAACCGGATTGACTTCTCAAAGTGGAAATGCTGGCGGTTCATATCCGCTTCCTGGGTCATCCAGCTTTCTTCCTCACAGGAAATCATAAACGGTGCAAAGAAACGTTTCGCATAATACAAAAGTGCTTTCCATCTACCGCTTGAATCTATGGCTGACCAGGAAATTACCGGCCAGCAATCATTTAACTGCCAGAACACCGTCCCCATACATCTGCCCCGGTTTCTCCGAAAATGCTCCACGCCATATCGGATCCCATCAGCCTGCAAAAGCTGGGATGCATAAATCAAAGTTGAAAAGCTTGTGGGGTATAAATACATCTGCTGCATATATTTCACAATTTTTCCATTTCCCCCATTATTCCGTTCGTGCTTCTCGCAGACATAAGAAAACAGGTTCAAATCTTTCGGATCATCTGTAATTTCTTCCAGCGTCTTTAAAGAAGGGAGGGACTGAAACCCAAACTCAGAAATATAGCGGAAATAATATTTGCGGTATTCCGAAAAAGGTTTATTTCCATGCCAGACTTCCCAGTAATGCACATCCCCTCTGTCCGGGTCATTTGGATAGTCAAAAGATCCCCCTGAGGAGGGGCTTGCCGGCCAGTAAAAGGTATCCGGATCATGTTCCTTTAAAACTTCTGGAATCATTTTCTCGTACATAAACAGATAGTCCCGGACTTCAGTAGGCTTCGTCACCCAACAGCGCTGTTCCACAAACATTTCCATTTCATTATTACCACACCAGAGCCCCAGGGAAGCATGGTGGCGGATCCTTTTGATATTTGTGATAAATTCTTCCCGGATATTAGCTTCGAACTCCGGGGTGAGTTCATAGACAGAACAGGCAAACATGAAGTCCTCCCACACTACAAGCCCCATCTCATCACAGGCATCAAAAAACCAGTCTTCCGGGTAATAACCGCCCCCCCAGATACGGACTGAATTAAAATTAGCCAGTCTGCACTGTTCTAAAAGGCGGTAAGTGCGCTCACGTGAGGTTCGCCCCACCAGATGATCCTCCGGAATATAATCCGCCCCCATGGCAAAGATTGTCTTTCCGTTTATTTCATGGGCAAAGCTCTCTCCCCACTGATCCTTTTCCCTGCGTACCGTCATGGTCCGCAACCCTATTTTACGCTGCCAGATATCTAACACTTCATCCCTATCATACAGTATCACCTTAATCTCATAGAGAGGCTGTTCTCCGATACCATTTGGCCACCATAGCCGGGGATGATCCACGGTAAACCTATCGGTCTCTGACTCTTCACACAAAATCCTGCCGTCGGGATCGGAAATACGAATCGTATAATGCAGCCCCTCTTGATTGGAATGTTCTGCCCGGATCAGATTCTTATCTGCCGTTCTGTTTGTATTACAGCTATGTCCGTCCCTCTTCTTGTTCTGTTCTGCCTCCACAGAAAACGTTAATACTGCCTGCCCGGATTCATGCTCCTGATGAATCCTTACATTATCAATTGTGGCAGAGTGGATCCCCAGCAGCGATACCGGGCGGAAAATCCCTGCATCGGGGAGACACGCACCCCAGTCCCACCCAAACATGTAATGGGCTTTTCTCAGGTGCATAAATCCCTCTACCGTATCTTCATTTCCAATGTTTCCATACTTTTCATAAGCCTCTGCCAAAAATTGAAGCGGTGAGTGGAATACCACCTTTAATTCATTTTCCCCGGCTTTCAATATATCCTGCACCTCATATTCCCAGATCCGGTGCATGCTGAATGCCTCTCCTGTCTTCTGGCTGTTCACATAGATATCCGCCAGTGTATCCAAACCGTCAAAATGCAGCAGTATCCTTTCACAATCTTTAAAATCCTCCGGTTCATACACAAACCGGCACACATATTCATAGTCCTTGTTCATAAGCTTCTTGGCACGGATCTCATTGTCCTTAAAAAACGGATCCTCCATGTTCCCGTTCCTAAGCAGGTCGGTATAGACACTGCCCGGAACCACCGCTTCCTGGAATGCCTCTCCCAGAGGTCTCATTTTCCAGCCATGATTTAATTCCAGTCTTATCACGCTATTCCTCGTTTCTTTGGATTACTTTTTTTCCGGCTTTCCTATTTCATATCCCGTAAGAAATCGGCAAACCAGAATATCACATGGGAAACTCTGTACAATTCAGATTCCCTGCTGATACTTCTCCACATTTTTTTATATTCACAGAACCAGCATTCCAGCTTTTGTGCAATCACTTTTGCCTGATCCGCACATCCGGTCATTCCCTGAAAGCTGCTCTTATAGATTAGTAATCCCATACTGTTCAGCACTGCAATACCTTCCGCCGCTATCAGGAAATCATGAACCGCCTTCTTCTGTCCGGCATTCATCTCTTTTGCACATTTTTTCAGTTCCAGTTCCTCTGACTTAAGAATTTTATTCTCTTCCTCTGCCTTAAGAATTTCTTTTTCCCTTGACTTAATCCGTTCCATACACCAGGTATCTTCTATTCCGGATTCCGTCAATTCCTGGAACCGCACCGCCATCTCCCAGTCAAATACGGCATGTCTGCACATACGGCTGACGACAGACATCAGTCTTTCGGATCTGTCCTGATACTGCAGAACAGAAATCATACGGTTTATATCTTCAAATGATATTTCTTTTCGGTTCCAGGAAAATGCGGCTCCGTAGATCATGCCCGGCATACTGAAATCAGGATGGTTAATGTGCCCGAAATCACCCCAATCCGTATTCAGCATACCGATTGCCCGGTACTTTTCGCCAAATGCGCACATTCTGCTGATATTCATATAGGCAGATTCCATAAGGTTAATAAACTGATTCCAGCCACCTGCACCCGGGCAAACATACTGGGTAGCCCCGGCTTCTGCCAATGCCTTTGTTCCGTCTTCACACTGATTCCATGCATATCCCCAGTTTAAACAAATGGTTTCTTTTGGAAGTTCCTTCATGAGCTCCGGAAATCCGCAGATTACATCCCCCCAGAACATAGGTCGATATCCTTTGTCCACAAGATACCCGCAAAGCTTCTTCACGTAGTCAATGTACATCCGGTCTATGCCTGCTTCCTCTGCGTAAGTTTTACTTTTTCCTTTTCCCAGGTCAAAGGTTTCATCCGCGCCTATGTTAAACTGCTTCGAGGTAAATAACGGCATATATTCTTCAATCATTTTAACTGCAAGTTCATAACTTTCTTCCATGGTGACATTCAGGGTATGATGCATCTGACGTCCCCGGAAACTGAACGGCATCTTCACAGGATCCGCAAGTTCACAAAGGTGTTCATAAGTTCTTGTGCTGAGAAGCTTATACAAATGTCCGAAAGAAGACAGAGACGGTACCAGTTCCACCCCTGCTTTTCTGCAGTGGGCATCCAGTTCCAGAATATCCTCTGGCGTCAGCGGCGTGTCATCTCTCCACATCTCGCTGAGCCCCTCAAACAAAAAGCTGTGTTCAACGTATAGCTGCAGCTGGTTTATCTTATAAAAGCTTAACGTATCAGCCAGCTTTTTCAACGTTTCCAGTTTAGGTATCCTGCCTCTGGTAACATCATGATAAAATCCCCGAAACTCCATTGCCGGTTCATCTTCGATTTCAACAAGCGGCAATACACAGCCTTCCTGGCGGATTATCTGGCGCAGCGTTTGTATTCCGTAAAGAATTCCATGGTATCCTCCTCCGGTAATCTGGATTCCCTCCTCCCGGATTACCAGAACATAGCTTTGTTCCTTTAGTGAATCCTCTAATTTTAAAACAATTTCTGCTCCCCCATTTGTCCCCTTAGTTCCCCGGCTCAAGCTGTAATCCATTCCGGTAAAATCCAGAATCTCTCTTTTTAAAATATCTGCTGCATAAGATACATCCTGTGGACAGGAAGCGTCCATCTCGATCTTTCCATAATGAGGAAGGGCAAAAGCCCCTTCCTTTTTCATAATTTTCTGTGGTGCCGGTAATATATACATAGACTCCATTGATCCCTCCTTAAACTCCTTCCATTATTTTTACTTCAGGCAAAAAACCCTGGCAATCGGCGCTGTTTCTTTACCGTACTCCTGCAGATGAAGAACATAACCGGTATCTTTTCTGGTAAACTCCACCTCTGCCCCGGTATCCTGCATCGTTATGGATGTCACTGTTCCCTCATAAGGAATCCAGACTTCTGCCCTTACCGGATCCGATTCTTTATCAAAAGTTTCAATTGCATAGACTAAGTTTTCTTTCTTTGTAAATGCAATTCCATCTTTTTTATAAGGAGCACATACTCTGGTCCCATAAATGGCATCTCCATAAACCGAAAGCCATTTTCCCATATCTTCAAGGCATTCCACAGCGCCTCTTGGAAGTCTGCCATCCGGCTGGGGTCCCACATTAATAGCCAGATTTCCTCCCTTTGCCACAATGTCCACCAAAAGTGCTATCACTTCCCGGCAGGTTTTATAACGGTCTTCATAAGCAAAGGAAAAGGAAGTGCCAAGGGTGATACAGCTTTCCCATGGTACGTTCAGGGGTTCCTTGGGAACGCACTGTTCCGGTGTAATATAGTTTTCATAAGGTCCACCCATAGTGCGGTCCGCGCAAAGCATTCCGGGCTGGAATTTCCGGATCTCTTCTATAGTCTCTCCTAATCCGATATCACTGACCCAGCCTGCGTCAAACCACATAATGTCCAGTTTTCCATAACTCGTTGCCAGTTCCTTTATCTGATTCTGGGTGAAATCCACAAACTTTTTCCACTGCTCCGGATGCTCCCGGGGTACATATGACGGTCCTCTGTGCATATAGTTACCCCTTGCATATCCATCACTCCAGTAACTGTCCACATGCCAGTCCGCTTTTGAGAAATATGCGGCGATACCGATTCCTCTCTTTCGGAAGGATTCAAACAGGTGGGCACAGATATCCGCGTATTTATGGGTATGGAACGGACAATCCTCTGCCGTTACTTTATAGTCTGAATAAGCACTGTCCCACATGCAGAAGCCATCATGGTGTTTGGTTGTAAAGATCAGATACCGGATACCTGCTCTTTTCGCCAGATCTGCCCATTTCTCCGGTTCAAAGCGAACCGGATTAAAGGTTTTGTTCAGATTAAAATATTCCTTTTTAAACTCTTCGCCTGTAATCTCCCAGTCAACACCACCCCTGGACCACTCTGCATCGGCATCAGACAGTGCCCAGGACTCCACAAGACCAAGCTGGGAATAAGCTCCCCAGTGCATCATCAGCGCCAGCTTCTGATCCTGAAACCACTGGAGTTTTTGAAGAACCTTTGGATCATCCGGCATGACATATTCCTCTTCTGCACTGTAATTATGTACACCGGCAGCGACTTTGTCTTCTACTGTTTCTTCTGTTTCTTCTATTTCTTTTATTACATCTTTTGCATCCTTTATTTCTATTTCCTTTATGTCTTTTGCATCCATTATGTCATTCGCACCCTTTTTCTCTTTCGCCTGTTTAATGTTTTCTGCGTCCTTAATGTCCTCTGCCTTTTTTTCTGATCTTAACATTTCCTGTAAATGCATATTTTCTTCACTCATGGTGCCTCCTTACTGCTTATCTTTCTATTGTGCTGTTTCCGTTGCTGCTTCCTCCGTTGTCTGCAAGGCTTTTTCACGTATTTTTATATACTCCTGCAGCCCCAGTGTATTCAGCTGCTCTAAATAACTGTCCCATTCCTTATCAATATCTGACTGTCCAGCAATCCATTCTGCTGCCTTTTGGGCAATGAAATCCCGAAGGGAAGTCTGAATATCGGAGAATTCAGCAGTATCATCTAAAGAAACCCAGTAAGATGGAATTGCTTCCGTTAAATAAGGCTCATAAACTTCATCTGCTTTATCCTTTTCCTGATACATCGGCACGTCTTCTTTAAATTTAAATCCCTGCGGCAGGTAATGTGGCAAAGACTGCGGAAACAGATTCGCCCATGAATACTTCTTTTCATCTTCTGGTGAAAGGGTTGCCTTATCAATCGCACGGTATCCATCACCATCTTTAAAAATACATATATCTAAAGGACCGGCTGTCTTCTGTGCAGAGTTCTCATATTCAAATAAATCATCCCACCATCTGATAATTGCCCCTACATCCTTCGCTTTATCCGTAATAACAACCTGCGTCTTTATAACAGAGGCTCCATACGAATCTCTAAGCCATACAGGATTATCCGTATCCGGGCTTTTCAACACAGGAAGGGGTTTAAAATCTGGTTCTTCCCCTGCCAGAAATGGTATAATCTCACTGCTGGCATACATCATAGAACAGCCATACCGATCCTGGGAACCTTTAGCCTTCCACTGGCTTAAATCCTGCGTAAATGCTTCCGGATCAATCAGTCCCTGGGAATATAACTTTTTAAGCCATTTAATACCATTCTTATATTCATCGCTATTGGCTCCGAATATCAGTTTTCCATCTTTCATACTCATTCCGTAATCATCTACCGGCATACCGAAATATCCGCACAGATAACCAATATGTTTATTATTGGGATCAAAAGTCATTGGTATCTCATCATTTGGGTCCCCATTTCCATTAGCATCTTTTTCTTTAAACTCCATCAATACTTTTTCGAACTCATCTGTGGTGGTCGGCATTTCCAGCCCCAGATTATTCAGCCATTTTTCATTGATGTAAGGTTCATAATCTACCAGCGGAGCATCTACTACGTATGGTATAGTATAGATGTGTCCATCCGGAGCTGTCATTGCTTCTCTGACTCCTTCTCTTTCCAGAATCTTCATAATATTTGGCGCATATTTCTCAAAATAGTCTTCCAGGGGAATGAAAATCTTCTGGTCAACACCGTATTTCAGGATGTCGCTATCCTGAAACAGCCATCCACCGATACAGTCCGCATAGTCTCCCGAACTTAATGCCAGAGACAACTTTTCCTTTGCCACCTCATTTGGGAAATACTCTAAGTTCACCTTAATATTCGTCTGCCTTTCCATCTCATCCATCATCCAGTACTCACCATTTTCAGAAGAGTCATCACAGAAGATGGAAAAACTATATGTATCTTTATCAACAATCGGAAGCCCTGTTTCGTAAAATACACCATTTACCTTTCCATCTTCATCCACTTTGTCATTAGCCGGACCGGCTGCTTCTAATGAAGCACTGTTTTTGCTGCATCCTCCCATTCCCATTGCAGTAAGGGCTGCTGCACATACTAAAACTGCCAACACTCTTTTTCTTTTCATACTCATACTCCTTTTCTTTTAGATTTTTATTTTGACTGCCACATACACTTAGCATGTTATGTGTTACCCTTTAACTGACCCAATCATAACTCCCTTTACAAAATACTTCTGGACAAAGGGATACATAATCATGACTGGAATACTGGAAATAATAATCAGCGAATATTTCATAAGTTCAACTAACTGCCGCTGTGCTTCCAGTGCTACCTGGGCTGAAACACTTGTCACCTGCTGGGCAAGGGCCGCCTGATTCTGAATCAGAATGGAACGAAGCACTAACTGCAGCGGGAACTTTGCATCATCTTTCAAATAAAGCAATGCGCTGAAATAAGAGTTCCAATGTCCTACACCATAATACAGCACCATAATTGCAATAATTGATTTGGACAGCGGTAAAGCAATTTTAAAGAAAAACTTTGTCTGGGTACAACCATCCACACTGGCTGCCTCCCACAGTTCCTCCGGCAGATTGCTTTGAAAAAACGTTCTGGCAACAATCATATTGTAGACACTGAGTGCCCCCGGAAGAATTAACGACCACATAGTATCCAGCATATGCAGATTTTTGACAACCAGGTAGGTCGGAATCATACCACCGCTGATAAACATCGTAATCATATAGAACCAGGTCACGATTGTCTTTCCGCCGAACCTGCTTCTGGATAAGGCATAGGCGGTAGGAATCGTCACGACCAGATTGACACAGACACCACATGCTGTGTATACGATTGCATTGATAAATCCCGATACGACTAAAGAATTCTTAAACACTTCCCGGTAACCCGCAAAATTAATTCCTACCGGCAGAAATGTTACCATTCCGCTGGCAACTGCCTTGGGGTCGCTGATGGAGGAAATTATAATAAAGTAAAGGGGATAAGCTACAATGATTAAAATAACTGTCAGTATGATAAACAGGGAAATATCAAAGAACTTATCGGTTGCTGACTGTTGTCTGAATTTCTTCATCAATTAATTCCTCCTCTCTAGTACAAACTAATACCCGAAGACTTACGGGCTATTTTATTTACAGTGATCAGCATCACTGCATTGACCGCCGAATTGAACAGACCAATTGCCGCTGAATAGGAAACATTATTTTCAACAAGACCAACCTGATATGTATAGGTAGAAATAATTTCAGATACGCTCTTATTCAAGTCGTTCTGCAGCAGGAATACTTTTTCAAACCCTACTGAAAGAATACTTCCACAGCTCATAATCAATAGGATAATTGCGGTGGGCATAATACTTGGTAAATCAATATGCCGGATAAGCTGGAATTTATTTGCACCATCCATAATTGCTGCTTCATGCAGGTCCGGGCTGACTGCCGAAAGAGCCGCAAAATAAATAACCGAATTCCACCCCATGCTCTGCCAAATACCGGACCATACATAGATGTGTCTCCAGTAAGACTTGTCTCCCATAAAATTTATCGGTGCAATGCCGAAAAAAGAAAGTATCTTGTTGATAATACCGGCATCCGGTGAAAGAAATAACAACAGCATACCGCACATAACAACCACGGAAATAAAGTTCGGTGCATAGGTAACTGTCTGAATTACCTTACGGTATTTCTTATGCTTAAAAGAATTCAGTCCCAAAGCCAGAAGAATCGGAATGGGGAACCCGGCAACCAGAGAATAGATACTGATTAAGAAGGTATTCTTTATTGTAGATGCAAAATAAGGAGATTCAAAAAACCGGATAAAGTATTTAAACCCAACCCATGGACTTCCCAAAAACCCCAGTCTTGGATTAAAATCCCGAAACGCAATCTGTACTCCATACATGGGAATATAACTGAAGATAAATGTCAGAATTAATCCTGGCAGGACAAACATCCACAAAGAGATGTCCCCCCTTACTGCAGATTTACTTCGTACTTTCTTCACTTTAAGGGGTTTGTTGCTAACCTTATCGTTTTTTTTCATTTTCTGTCTCTCCTTTTCTATTTATTGTTCAATATTATTTAACATAGCTTTTTAACAAAATATATAAATATTATACATTTGATAACTGCTATATCTGCTCTTATTTTACATATGCTATATATATTTGTCAATATAAACAATTCATTTTTGTATTTATTTAACATTTTGCACAATTTAGAAAGAGTTTTTTATTATATAATGTATATTGAAAATGATGTTTTTTAACATATTGTTAAAATCGTTTCTTATTAAACATATCTAATTTACGCAGCAGAATATGAAGTATTATTGAGCCACTCATTAGATAAATGCTGCAATCCTTTACTATGAAGCAGAAATATCATACATAACTAAACAGGAAAAACGATGTACAAAAAATAAGAAGCAGAAAAAGATATCGG
Organism: Robinsoniella sp. KNHs210; assembly: GCF_000686105.1. NCBI lineage: Bacteria > Bacillati > Bacillota > Clostridia > Lachnospirales > Lachnospiraceae > Robinsoniella > Robinsoniella sp. KNHs210. Next base: position 5,015,536 of record NZ_JMLZ01000002.1, on the reverse strand, counting down.
ATTTTTCCTCATACGAATTATCCGCGATCCTTCTGCTTCTTAAATTTACTTCCAAATGCATTAAAACCTTCTGCTTCCAAAATCTTTTTACTTTCATTTCTTTTATTTTCATTTCTTTTACTTTCAATTCTTTTACTTGGAAACAATGATCCGGCTGCTTAGCAAAAATTGTTATACACATTTTCCTATAAATCTTTTTTTACATTTTTTCTTATTTTTAACATCGGTTTTAACATTTTAAACAAAACCTATTGCGTAACCTCCTGTGATTTGGTAGAATAATAAAAAAAGGTATCTGCTAAAGTCGAGTCGTTTCCGTTCTCACGCAGACATCTTATATGATGTGCGAGGTATATAATATGAAAAAACCAACTATGCAGGATATTGCAGAGGCCGCAGGCGTCTCCCGTGTCACCGTCTGGAAGGTACTGAATAATCATCCGGGCGTTTCCGAAGTTAAGAGCAATCTGATTATAAAGGAAGCTGCCCTGCTTGGCTACCCACTGCCGGAACAGTTTACAAATAATACAGTACATGCAAATCCGGCTCTAATGACCAATACCAGTCACGAGAGTGCTACTATATCCGTCGTAGTGTCCAGACCCGATTCTTCTGTGTTCTGGAGCAATATCATACATGAAATTGCGAAAGAGGTCACACAAGCCGGATGCAGCCTTATGTACACCTACGTCCCTACCGAAATCCCGAAGGATTATATTTTGCCGCCACCACTCACTTCCGGTCAGGTACAGGGGATTATTATTCTAAACGTGTACGATGCAAAGCTCCTGTCCATTTTAAACAGACTTCCAATCCCAAAGGTATTTTTGGATGCCGTAACCAATTTTTCTCTGGATACACTGACTGGAGACATGCTTCTGCTGGAGGGCAAAAGCTCCGTAGAAAAAATTACCGACTATCTGTTTGCCTCAGGGCGCCAAAAGATCGGATTTATCGGAGATATCAACTATGCCCTGACTAACAAACTGCGTTACGAAGGCTACACCGCATCCATAACCAGGCATGCGTCCCATATTGATCCTGCTTACTGCAAAACAGGTACCATTGGAATAGAAACTTATGTAGAAGAAATCCATAATTATTTATCCGGTCTGCGGAAGCTGCCGGATGCCTTTGTGTGTGTCAGTGACTTCGTTGCCCATGTAGTTTACCAGGAGCTGATGCTCATGGGTATCCGGGTCCCGGAAGAGGTGAACCTGACAGGCTATGACAATATTGCCGATTATATTGATATGAAGGATTTCTTAACAACCGTTAACATTAATACATCAGCTCTTGGAAAGCGTCTGATCAGGCAGCTTTTTTACCGGATTGAAAATCCGGACACACCTATTGAGGTTATTTATCTGTATTCTGAGATATTGTATCATTGAATGAAACGGCGTTCAGACAGCGCGTTAGTTTATCATTGTTTTCCGAGAGCGTGTTAGAAAATGCTTTCTGACAATTGTGTGTATACTAAAAGCGGTGATGAAAGCAAAAAATTGGAAAGCCTTGTTGATTGGTTTTCCAATTAATTATTTGGTGTAATATCAGGGATTCCAAAAGTGCCCAAATAAAAAAGTCATTTTTGTAACAATATTTGACGACTTCTTAACGTGTCAGATATGACTAACTTGTACCTGAACTAAAATAGCGGAAACACCTGTATTTACAGACATTTCCGCTATTTTATAGTAATGAGACATCGGGGATTCGAACCCCGGACAACTTGATTAAAAGTCAAGTGCTCTACCAACTGAGCTAATATCCCGTATTTAATTTTTAACCATACTATGGGTTTATATTTCTTACGGCTTTCGCCAAACTGGGCTAGTTGGATTTGAACCAACGAATGCAGCAGTCAAAGTGCTGTGCCTTACCGCTTGGCGATAGCCCAATGTGTGGTTAGGGTGGATAAAGGGATTCGAACCCTCGGCCTCCAGAGCCACAATCTGGCGCGCTAACCAACTGCGCTATATCCACCATATTAATTTTGCTTTCTTTGCAGCAGACATATGATCTCTGCAAAGAAAAACGAGCCTGAAGGGATTCGAACCCCCGACCCACGGCTTAGAAGGCCGTTGCTCTATCCAACTGAGCTACAGACTCAAACAGCGGGTGATGGGAATCGAACCCACGTATCTAGCTTGGAAGGCTAGTGTTCTACCATTGAACTACACCCGCATATCTGCGTTATTTTAGGAACAAGTCGGGGTGACAGGATTCGAACCTGCGACCTCCTGGTCCCAAACCAGGCGCTCTAGCCAAGCTGAGCCACACCCCGATGGTGTCTTGTTTGTTTTTGTTGTTTCGTCTGTTCCCTGACGCAAGACATATTATATTATAGCTCACACCAAATGTCAACAACTTTTTTCAAATATTTTTTTATTTTTTTGAAAAAGCCCGAAAGTGTTGAATATTCGGGCTTTTTCGCCAATTTATTTTTTGGATTTATTTCTTCAAATTGGTCAAATCGAGCTCTTCACCCTAAAAAATTTATTGTAAAATGTGCTTCTCCCTTATTATCAAGTTCCATGATAATATAGCTTGGTTTTCTCCCATCCTGTCTGGGATAGGATAAACTGCCCGGATTTAATGCTATAATATCTTCCTGTATCTCTAAAACCGGCCTGTGTGTATGTCCAAACATTACAATGTCAAATCCTCTTGCTTTTGCCTCTTCTTTGATCGAACGTGTATCCAGTGATACATAATAATAATGTCCATGAGTGAGCAGAATTTTATATTTCCCAAGCTGCAATTCTTCTTCACGTGGTAAATCACTGAAGAAGTCATTATTTCCGCTTACAATATGTACCGGGCAGTCAGCAATCTGCCTGATATAGTCCTCACTGCCCTCAGAATCCCCCAGATGGATTAATTTGTCGATCGGGCTAACTTTTAATAAGACCTCTTTTAAATTGGCATCTCTGCGATGCGTATCACTTACAATCAGGATCTTCATCTGGCACCATGCTCCTCTAAATTTTATTTTTTAATTGTTCTTTCATCGCCCGAAGCGCTTTTCCTCTGTGGCTTAATTCATTTTTCAATTCCATATCCAGTTCTGCCGTCGTACATTTATACCGGGGAAGATAAAATATAGGATCATAGCCAAAACCATTGCTTCCTTTTATCTCATATCCAATCATACCTTCAATGGTTCCTTCCGTAGTCAAAATTTCACCATTTGGAAATGCTGCTGCAATGACACATACAAAACGAGCCGTCCTTTTTTCATCAGGCACACCATTCAGACGCCCGATAAGATTATTATTTTTTATATCATAAGAAGTATCTTCTCCCATATATCTTGCCGAATAGATACCCGGCTCTTTATTCAGGTAATCAATTTCTAACCCTGAATCATCTGCCAGTACAATATCGCCGGTCATTTCCATAATAGTCTTAGCCTTAATAACAGCATTTTCTTGAAATGTTGCTCCGTCTTCTACAATATCGGCTTCAATTCCGGCTTCTTTCAATGAGACTACCTGAACATCCAGATCAGCCAGTATCATTTTTATTTCTTTCATTTTTCCCTGATTACCAGTTGCGAAAATAATTCTCTTACTCACTGTTCCACCCTTTTCCTCATGTTAATTTTTCTTATGTAAATTTACCAAAATTATAACACACCGGGATTGCGTCTGTAAACCAATACCGTTACTGCGCATCCCTGGTGTATACCTTCAGACAGACATTGCAGGAATGCTCTGTTTCTGTTCTTGTCCAGGAATATCCGCTCATACTGATATACCCTTCACCATCGGCAATATCCACGTTCTTAGTTGCTTCATCTGCCTGATATTCCGTTGCAACCGGATACTGCAGACCGGGAGATTTTATTTTTATCATAACTGCATAACGCTGGCCTTTAGCCACTTTCACCGGCTCCTCCAGATCTACGGTATAGTACCCTCCGTTGCCAAATTTACCGCTCTGGGCAGGACTCCAGGAAATCAAGGAGGAAGGCCCGTCAAACTCTTCAATGATATGAATGTCATACTCCGTATCTTTCCCCGTAGCATAGAATCCCACTGCACTCAGAGTTTCATCCTGCTTTGCTTCATATACATTTGCAAAATAGCAGGTATCAGAGCCATACCCGATCTGCCCTACCCAGCCGCACAGGTCTGTCTGGTAAATATGGTCATAATTCCCCGTATTTTCGATCCTGGAATAGGCAACACAATTATTTCCAAGATTGGCATCTTCGTATGAGACATAAAAAATGCCGTCTTCCCCGAAGTCTGCCCCCCAGCTGTTCTGGCAGATAAACGCCCCATCCTTCTTAATATCCGCATTAAATTTGTCCGCCGGATAGTGGTCATCCCATCCAATAATTAAAATATCATGATTAGAGCGGGCATTTCCCACATAACAATACGTATTGTTAATCTTATTAAAAAACACCGATGAACTCACTGTATTCTGAAGATCCATATAAAGGGAAGACTGAACAGCACCATGGTCATAAACTGCCCGTTTTATTGCATCATAATCCTTATCCTTAATCATCTGGATCTCCTGTACATGCTTCACCGGTGTCAGCCCATCCGGTGAAACACCATCTCCATAAGGGTCATCCTGTTCCAGTACAGGTCCCTGCCATCCGGCAAGATACGCCATTGCCATGGTATAATCTCCGCCATCGTTCTGATTCTTTGCAAAATGATTCCGAAGTGATATATGGTCCGCAGAAAATACAAGGTGTTCCCTTGGAAGCAGGGAGGATTCCAGCGCCGAGGACGTGGCTACCGCCCAGCAGGTGCCAAGCTCACCCTGATTTTTAATAACAGGAGCCCTTGCTTCATTCCGGCTGTCATATGACTTTGGCAGCCTTACATTTTCATCCTTGCCCGCCGGCTCTGTATTATCTTCCATGCTGCTGTCCCGGGTATTGGAACCACTTTCCGTTTGCCTGTGTTCCTGCTGCTTTTTGCCGTCTAACAGCGCACGTATCTCCGGCTCCATATATTGAAATGCTCCGTATCCAATCAGCAATACAATTAGAATCACAATGAATGTCTGAATTTTTTTAATCAATGTCTACCCCTTATTTTTTAATCTTAGGCGGTCTGGGTCCCAAGAATTGATAAAAATATGTTTTTATCATTCCATTATAAATCTTTCTGTTCTTATCTGCTTTTTTTCCAATATACTTTTCCGCATCTTCATAAGAGGTAATCAGATATTCTGACCAGGAATCCAGCCGCTTAAAGCTCTCTCCTATCTCCCGGTACAATCCCGGCAGGTTTTCTTTATCTTCAATTCTCTCCCCATACGGTGGATTGGTAATTACAAATCCGTATTTTTTTGGATGATTCAGCTGGGAAACGGCTCTTTGCTGAAAATGAATCAGATGATCCACACCTGCCAGCTTTGCATTTTCTCTGGCTGATTTTATCACGTCACCGTCCATATCATATCCCTGTATATCCACTTCTATCTGATCATTTACATTTTCTCTTGCTTCATCCATTGCATTGTACCAGTGTTTCTTCGTTACCAGGTTGTCCCAGTCTTCCGATAAGAAAGAACGGTTCATCCCGGGAGCTATGTTGGCAGCCATTAAAGCTGCTTCTATTGGAAAGGTACCGCTTCCGCAAAAGGGATCAACCAGTATTCTGCTTTTGTTCCAGGGTGTCAGCATAATCAGTGCAGCCGCAAGTGTCTCTGTAATCGGTGCCTTACTTGTAAGCTGACGGTATCCGCGCTTGTGAAGGGAGACTCCGGATGTATCAATACCAATAGTAGCTTCATCTTTCATAAAAAATACACGTACCGGATAAGCCGGACCTGTTTCTTCAAACCACTGTATGCCATATACGCCTTTTAAACGTTCAACCATGGCTTTTTTCATGATCGACTGTATATCCGTAGGGCTAAACAGCTGGCTCTTAATAGAAGTAGCCTTAGTCACCCAGAATTTGCCATCCTTTGGAATGAAATTTTCCCATGGAAGTTCTTTTGTGCACTCAAACAATTCATCAAAAGACTCAGCATGGACTTTCCCGACTTTTAATAATATACGCTCTGCTGACCTTAAAAATACATTGGCATAGCTCACAGCTTCCATATCTCCTAAAAAGGTAACTCGTCCATCTTCTACCTGACTGACTTCATATCCAAGGTCAATGATCTCACGCTTTAAAACGGCTTCCAGCCCAAAGTGGCAAGGTGCTATTAATTCAATTTGTTTCATTTTTTCTCCTATCTGTCTGCATTTGCAGGTTTCTTATAATGCTTTTTTCTTATAATGCCAGTTGTTTCACGGTATTTCCTTCAAAATCTTTAATTGAAAATACTCCATTTTCTAAAATTCCATACGTTGGCACATTTCCCTCTTTTGGCAATGACACGGAACCCGGGTTTAATAAGGTAAAATGCTTATACTTTTGGGCAACGGGTACATGGGTATGTCCATGAATAAAGATATCCCCTTCTGCCAAAGGAGGCAGATTGTCTTTGTGGAAGACATGACCATGACTGGCATAAATTGTGTTATCCCCCTCCATAATAATACAGTAATCTGCCATTACAGGGAATTCCAAAACCATCTGATCCACTTCTGCCTCACAATTGCCCCTTACTGCATAAATCTCATTTTTCAAAGGATTCAACATGGAGATGACCTCTTTGGGAGCATATTCCTTTGGTAGATCATTTCTTGGTCCATGATAAAGAATATCTCCCAGAAGCACCAGGCGTCCTGCCTTTTCTAATCTGTATGCCTCTAACATCTTTTTACAGTAAAAAGATGATCCGTGTATATCTGACGCAAACATAAGTTTCATTTGCATTTCCTCCATTCTTTTCATCTATCTCCTATATTAATGCCAGTGTCTGCCCCTGTCAATATTTTTACTTCCTTAATATTTTCTAAAATACGAACTATAAGGTATGGCGATAGGATTCCAGGTATCTTCCACGGTAAGCGTGGATTCCACCGATCATTGTCTTTACACGATAGCCTTTTTCCGCAAGTTCCCTGGCTGCAGCCATACTGATGGAACCACGTTCACAATATACGATAATCATCATATCCTGGGGCAGTGTATAACAATTGCCCAAACTTTCATATGGGATATTTACAGCTCCTTTTATATGACGTTCTACGAATTCGTCCGGTGTTCTGAGATCTATAATAAATGCGCTTTTATCCCTGACGTACGTATCCAGTTGTTTCGGTGCAATCATCTCAAAATTCATAAATACATACACTCCTTCCTGACTTAATATATGCAGAAATCTGGAAATGTGTGCAAAAAAACAGAGCCCCGGCCGTATTGTGGCCAAGACTCCATCTCTCTTTAAAACCGGTTGATTTTACTTGCTGTCCCTACCTGATGTCAGATATCCGGTTTTAGTAGTTGCAATCGCTGTATTCATCAGATTCGTGGTGACAGTCTGAAGAAGCATTGCGGCTTGCATTTTTGGAAGTATTGTTGCTTGTAGCGTTCTTAGAAGAATTGCTGTTCTTGTAAGAGTTATAGGAATTCTCGGATTCATTAGTACTGTTGTAAGCACTGTTTTTTTCGCTTGCATCCTTATAAGAATTGCTAGCTTTGTTACTTGCTTTGTTCTTTGATTCTACATTAGATTCATAGTTGTTCGTACTATTTTGAGTCTGGTTTTTAGAATTCATATTCTTTGCCATAGTTTCATTCCCTCCTGAATAATAAATATTTTTATTACAAAATTTATTATCTCAAAAATAGTAAAAAATATGTATTGCATTTTTTTCCAATCTATATTATAATTTGAGATGTAAAAAGAATTTACCCTTCAAAAAATTTTTTTTACAAACCCCTTATTAATTATTTATACTCCCCTCGAAAGACCCAAGTAGCTCCCCTGCTTGGGTCTTTCACTGTCTAAATATTCTCCAAAGAACAGTTCCGGTTCCTATTCTGCCTTTATTTTTTTCCACTTCTTATTGCGAATCATATCGAACACAGAGTCCATAATAAATACTGCCAAAGCGATCATTCCTGCTATTTCAATCGTCTGAAGCAGTGAATTCATCGCCTTTTGCTGTTCCCCTAAAAAGATCTGATAAACCGTCCGGTACATACCGGCTCCCGGCACTATAACCAGAATTCCCGGGATTAAGAATACCGTTACCGGAGCTTTAAATATTCTGGCAAACACATGGGAAATCAATGCGATCACAAGTGCTGCGAGAAAGTTCGCCATTACAATTCCCTTACTGTCTGCATTCAGCAGATACACAAGCCACCCTGCCGCTCCGATCAGTCCACAGTACACCAGATATTTTTTCGGTACCTGTATCACCGTTGAAAACGCTAATATTGCAACAAATGCACTCACTACCTGTACAATCATGCCTTTACACCTCCCATAATAATCATTCCGAATGCCACACCAATAACAATTGCAACGGCCTTTACAAATGCCTCCAGGGCTTTTGCACCGCCTGCAACATAATCCCCCTGAAGCGTATCCCGAATAGCATTCGTAATGGCAGCTCCGGGCACCAGGGGCATAATGGTACCAATAATGATCATGTCCATATTCATAACGGTAAATGGTATTCTGGACAGAAGGATCGCACCCACCGCTATTACAGCAGATGCAGCAACATCTTTAAAAAATGGATTAAAACCAATTTTAATTCCCAGCTTTAACACCAGTACCAGCAGTGCACCATCTATTGCCGCACCTAAAGCGTCCATAGCCGTTCCGCCCAATAAAAGCGCAAAGGCCGATGCAACTACAATAGTAGAAAGGTCCAATACTTTCTGGGAATATTCCCGGGATTCCAGGTGTTTCAGATCATGAAATGCTTCTTTCAGGGTAATTTCCCCGGCACAAAATCTTCTGGATATGGTATTTACAAGAGTAATTTTATTAAGATTTGTCTCCCGGTCTGCAATTCTTCGAATAACGGTCAGCGAATCGATCTGGGGATCATCCAGCGTAACAATCATACCGGTAGTTGTAACGTAAGCTTCTGTGGTCTTTAGGCTGGATACTTTTAAGATACGGTGAATGGTGTCTTCCACACGGTAAATCTCGGCGCCGTTTCGCAGCATGATCTGTCCTGCCAGCACCGCCGTATCCAGTAATAGTTTATAGTCTGTAATCTGTTCCATTTTTGCAATTCCTACTCTTTTTATTTTCAACGCTGTTATTCCAATATTTGCTTACATTCTACAATATTTTTCCCATAAAAGAAAGCTGTTATTAAAATAAAATGAAATTGCATTTCAATGCCCGGAAAAAATTCTTTCCATATAGAAAGCGCCGGTAAACTACCGGCGCCTGATAATCCTTATGCTTCAAATAATTCTGTTGAGAGATAACGCTCTCCGGTATCCGGAAGTAGCGCAACAATGGTTTTTCCTGCATTCTCCGGCTTTTTCGCGAATTCAATTGCAGTGTGAAGAGCTGCTCCGGAAGAAATTCCAACCAGAATACCTTCTTTTTTTGCAATCAGCTTTGCAGCCTCAAATGCTTCTGCATTTTCTACTGTTACAATTTCATCATAGACATTCTGATTCAGGTTCTTGGGTACAAAACCGGCACCAATTCCCTGAATTTTATGAGGTCCGCCGGTACCTTTTGATAAAACCGGTGACGCAGCAGGCTCTACAGCAATGACTTTTATTTCCGGTTTCTTGGATTTTAAGAATACGCCGGTTCCGCTTAATGTTCCGCCGGTACCAACTCCGGCAATAAACATATCTACCGCACCTTCCGTATCTGCCCAGATCTCCGGTCCTGTTGTAGCCGCGTGGATTGCCGGATTGGCTGCATTTTCAAACTGCCCGGGAATAAAGGCATTCGGAATATCTTTTGCAAGTTCTTCCGCTTTTGCAATTGCGCCTTTCATTCCCTTAGCACCTTCCGTCAGCACAATTTCCGCACCGTATCCCAGAAGTAATTTTCTTCTTTCAATACTCATCGTCTCCGGCATGGTAAAGATAGCTTTATAGCCTTTTGCCGCTGCTACGCTGGCAAGCCCGATACCGGTGTTTCCGCTGGTTGGTTCAATAATGGTAGCACCCGGTTTTAAGATACCTTTATTCTCAGCATCTTCCACCATAGCCTTTGCCACTCTGTCTTTTACGCTTCCGGCCGGATTGAAGTATTCTAATTTCACTACCACTTTACCCGCCAGCCCTAAAGCACTTTCAATATTTTTTAATTCCACAAGGGGAGTTTTTCCTACCAATTCTGTAATACTTCCATATATTTTAGCCATTTTAAACATCCTTTCTTAAATGCGTCAGGCTCCTGGTTCCCTTACTTAGCAATTGCCTGAAATGCCTGATCCAAATCATAAATAATATCATCAATGTGTTCCGTACCGATTGATAACCGGATTGTATTTGGTTTAATGCCGGAACCTGCAAGTTCATCTTCTGTCATCTGGGAATGTGTAGTACTTGCCGGATGTATTACTAATGATTTTACATCCGCTACATTGGCAAGTAAAGAGAAAATTTCCAGATGGTCTATGAAATCCTGTGCTTCCTGAGATCCGCCCTTGATTTCAAAAGTAAAGATCGAAGCCCCTCCCTTAGGGAAATAACGCTGATACAGCTCATGATACGGGCTGTCAGAAAGCGCCGGATGATTTACTTTTTCTACCTGGGAATGTTTGCTTAAATAATCAACTACCTTTAAGGCATTTTCTACATGACGTTCTACACGCAGCGATAATGTCTCTAATCCCTGTAAGAAGATAAATGCATGAATCGGGGAAAGTGTAGCTCCGGTATCACGCAATAAAATTGCACGGATCTTGGTCACAAATGCTGCCGGACCAACGACTTTCGTAAAGCTTACTCCATGGTAACTTGGGTTTGGTTCGGTAAGTGACGGAAACTTTCCGGATGCTTCCCAGTCAAATTTTCCGCTGTCAACAATTACCCCTCCAATGGTTGTTCCGTGTCCTCCAATAAATTTCGTTGCAGAGTGTACTACGATATCTGCTCCCAAATCAATAGGGCGTACCAGGTAAGGTGTCGCAAAAGTGCTGTCAACCACTAATGGTATTTTATGCGCATGGGCAATTGCCGCCACCTTTTCAATATCAATCAGGCTTGCATTGGGATTGCCGATGGTCTCTATAAAAACTGCTTTGGTATTTTCCTGAATTGCCGCTTCAAAACTGCCTTCCACATCCGGATCTACAAATGTTGCTGTAATTCCGTATTCCGGAAGGGTATGTTCCAGAAGATTATAGGTTCCGCCGTATATTGTCTTGGCTGCTACGATATGATCGCCTGCATGTGCCAGATTCTGAAATGTATATGTAATTGCTGCAGCTCCGGAAGCTACCGCCAGTGCTGCTACTCCGCCTTCCAGCGCTGCTATACGCTGTTCGAAAATGTCTTGTGTGGTGTTGGTAAGCCTTCCATAGATATTACCTGCATCTGTAAGGTTAAAACGTGCTGCGGCATGTGCGCAGTTCTTGAAAACATAAGAAGATGTCTGATAGATCGGTACTGCCCTTGCATCGGTTACCGGATCCGGATTTTCCTGTCCTACGTGTAATTGAAGTGTCTCAAATTTTAATTCTCTCTTTTCACTCATAATATTTCTCCTCACTTTTCACTATATTCTCATTGTCTGAACGAGTTATGCTGGTGCAGCCTTTCATATGCTGCAGCACGTGGCTTTTACCACAAATTTATTTTCATACTGTGCTTATTTTATGCACTTAGTATTCCAATTAACATTATTTACTTAGTAGGAATTATTTCTGAAAGAATATTACGTATTATAATTATTATATATAGTACATATATTCTTCTTCCCCATTTAATTTCTGATACTCTTCTACTAAATCAGCCAGTGTGGTGCTTTCCAGATAATGATTTACCTGCTGGTTGATCTTCTCCCAAACCAGTTCATTAATCGCCATTTGTACTTTATCCTGCTGCTCATTGGGCGCCACTTCATCTATAATACTGAACTTGCCTTCCAAAGCTGTTAATATATCAGATACCTGCATCTCTTCCGGCTTCATTGCAAGCATATATCCACCCTGCGGCCCTTTGATACTTTTTACTAATCCGGCTTTTCGGAGTGTTGCAAAAACCTGTTCCAGATAATTGACGGATATTTTCTGCCTGTTGGCTACGCTTGCCAGTGATACAGCTTCACTTGTAGAATGCGATGCTAAATCAACCAGCGCCCGCAGGCCATATCTTCCTTTTGTTGAGATTTTCATTTCATCACCTTTTTCCTGTTTTATTTCCTACCAAACCGATATGTTAAATAATATATCTATGTTATACAGGATAATTCTGTAAATGTCAATACCTAATTTTAAAAACATTAAAAAAATAGAACTGCTCTTATCCTGCAGCTCTATTTTGTATTAACGCTAACTGGCTTTTTTGAGCAGATCTTCCAATCTGGTCTCTTTCGCAGCATCCTTGATCAGCTCCCACATTTGATTCCAGACACGCCTTGTAGGACATTTCTCACAATCTATTCCACAATCGGTTGACTTAATCAGGCATTCAACCGGCGCCAGGTTTCCTTCCACTGCAGTCAGAATATCATAAACCATAATTTCACCGGCAGGCTTCGCCAGGCAGTATCCGCCTCTTGCCCCCCGGGTACTGCTCACCAGATTTGCTTTCTTAAGCATACTGATAATCCGCTCCAGATATTTTTCTGAAAGATTTCTCCTGCCCGCAATATTCTTAATACTCTCTAAATGCTCTGAATCAGAATGCATTGCCAGATCCACTGCTATTTCTAAGGCATATATGCCTTTCGTAGATATCTTCATCGGCGGCCCCTGCTCTTAAACAGTGCCACAACAAGCACGATTACTATAATCGGAATAAAGAATCTGGAAAGAATTGCAATTGCGGATCCCAAAATGCTGAGCAATACAACTAAGATTACTACAACTCCCGTAATCACCAGCCACTTTGGTATCCCTGTCTGAAGATTAAAAGAATGAAAACTGCCATTTGGACGCCTGTTATCATTCTCATCCTCCTGAAAAGAAGATCCCTGACTCTGTGCCTGATAACCTGTTCCTTTAGCTTTATTACTAGTCTCAATAATTGTTCGTGCAATCAGTAATGGACTCCCGATCTCGTTTAATATCTGGAATTCCGATTTTCCATTTTCGACTGCGTCTCTGATATATTCATCATAATACCGGATATTCTCTTCCACTTCCCGTGAACTGATCTCTCCTGATAATTGTGAACGCAAAGTATTCAAAAACTCTTGTCTATTCATCTTCGAATGTAAATCCTTTCTGCAGGCAGAAACTGCCTCATTACAAAGTTAGTAGTATTCCCACACTTGACAGCATACATATTGTAAGCTTGCTTACGATATGTCCAAATAAACAGTGTAAAAGTGCTTTCTTCCACACTACCTGTCGTAATTGTTGACATTATAGCATAGGTTTCTACTATTTTACAAGGCATTCTCCGCAAAACTTATCAGAGCGGTTTGTTATTTTCATCTTCAAATAATTCTGTGCTATAATAACGTTCCCCTGTATCCGGGAGAATGGTAACCACTCTTTTTCCGGGTCCCAGCTTTTTGGCAAGGCGCATGGCTGCCGCCACATTGGAACCGCTTGAGATTCCGCATAGCAGCCCTTCTTCTCTGGCAAGGCGTTTTGAAACATCCAGCGCTTCTTCATCTGTCACGATACAGATATCCTCATAGATATCCATGTTCAGATTCTCCGGAATCAGTCCGTCCCCGATTCCCATCTGCAAATGTGTTCCGATGCTTCCGCCTGATAAAATTGCCGCATGTTCCGGCTCAACAGCCCAGATCACAATATCGGGGTTTTGCCGTTTCAAAACTTCCCCAATGCCGGACAGTGTGCCGCCCGTACCCACTCCGGAACAGAAACCATGAATTGGTCCTTCTACTTGTTCTAGTATTTCCACGCCTGTATGGTATTTATGCACCAGCGGGTTATCCGGATTAATAAATTGCTGTGGAATATAGACATTGGGATCTTCTGCTCCGATGCGCAGGGCTGTCTGCAGACACTCTTCAATGCAGGCTCCGATGTCTCCCTCATCATGAACCAGTATTACTTCCGCCCCATACTGTGTTACCAGTTTCCTGCGTTCTTCACTTACAGAATCAGGCATCACAATTTTTACCTTATATCCTTTTACAGCCCCAACCAAAGCCAATCCAATTCCCTGATTTCCACTGGTAGGCTCAACGATAACCGAATCTTTGTGAAGCTTTCCTTTTTTCTCTGCCTCCGCAATCATATTATACGCGGTTCTTGTCTTCACGGATCCCCCCACGTTTACACCTTCGTATTTCACCAGAATCTCGGCGCTGTCCGGCTGAGACAGCCTGTTTAAACGAACCATGGGAGTATGTCCGATCGCTTCCAATACATTATTATAGATCATTTCCTGCGGTTTCCTTTCCATTTCTTTATTTTCAACTCTTTAAACTGGCATCGTTTTCGATACTGAAATTTATGCTGATTAATATCATGATAATCTGTAAAGTCCTGTTTTAGACCTACAATTTTCTAATAGGAAGTATAGCATAGACCATTTGGATTGGCAATATGCTCCGTCCTCCAATCCCATATTTTATCACGCATTCCCGTAAACCATCACCCATTTTTTCTTATCGGGAAAAAAAATCAGCTTCACATTTTTCATAATCCCTTCTGCCACCATCTCACATTGATATTCCATGGAAGAAACCCCGGCAAAGTTCTTCTGCTCGGAGCACAGTACACGAATGTTGCCAATCGTGTGAATTTCTCCTTCTTCATCCTGGTATTTCACTAATCGCGGTATGCTGATTCCTGTTCGGGTAAACCAGCAGTAACATGCTATTTCTATCTGCTTTCCCCGAATTCTTCCCGCATCCGGTGAATCCATATTAATCCCTGTACCAAACGCCATGATAATTCCTCCTTACATTTTCGAACATTTGTTCTGTTTTTGTTATTATATCAGAATCTGTTCTTTAATTAAAGTAGTAATTAAAGGAAAACCGTAACCTAATATCAGCAATATTGTATTCTTTCTCTGATTTTTCATATAAAAATCACATTTACCGTATATAATAGACAATCAAAGCATGTCTGAAAATGCCTTCATCAAAGATATATGAATTTAATTTTAGCAGGACAGAGCGTGCCGATTATTGCAATGATTTATCAGACTCAAAAGGAGGTGTGTATCTTGGAACTTTTATTTCAGAATGAAACGTCTTATGATGATGGATTTGAAAAATTATATTATAATACCTTGTTAGAAAATGATACTCCGGCATTTAAAGCAGTGAAACGTTACCAGCTTTGGGGAATTGGCTTTCTGCTCGTAAGTGTTTTGGCTTTAAGCCAGGCTCCGCATTTAAGAAGCTGGAGCCTGGGTGCTGCCGGAATGTGTGCATTGGTTCTTGGAATTATCTTTATTTATTTTGCAAAAGATTTTTACAAAAGATCCTTTGTTCGTAAGCTTCGCAGGTCAAAACAATCCTGCCTTTGCGGCAAAAAGATGACTTTTCAGATTACCCCCAGTACGCTCACCCAGATCACTCCGGAAGAAACAACGGTTGTGGACTGGTCCGGCATTAAAAGCTGGACATTAATTGAAAATTATTATTTTCTGGAGCATGGCAGCAGATATCTGGCTCTGGGAAAAAATAATTTTACAATCGGCTCAGCCGAGCACTTTCAAATCTTTTTAGACAATAAGTTTAGGAAGGAAAAGCTTAATCTGAAACAATGTTCTTGTTCCCAATAAAAAAAGATCGCTGCAGAAATCATTTCTTATACCGGACTGCATTTCATATCTGGTTTGAAATTTGCTCTGCAACGATCCCTTTTTTTCTAAAATATTCTAAAACTGATTTTCAAATTCTTCCGCAGGTATCGGCCTGCTGATCAGATACCCCTGGATATAATCACACCCGAATTCACGTAGAAGCTGCAATTGCTCTTCTGTTTCCACACCCTCAGCCACAACTTTCATATTCAATGCCTTCGCCATGGAGATAATACTGGATATAATAGTCTGATGACGAGGCTCCTTCAGGTTTTCATTACGGAAAAACATCATATCCAGCTTCAGTATGTCTACGGTAATGTCTTTTAGCAGATTCAGGGAAGAATACCCGGAACCAAAATCATCCATAGAGAAGAAAAAACCGCTTACGCGCATGGTACGCATAACCATTTCCAGAAGTTCTGCATTCTCAACCAGCACTGATTCCGTACACTCTAATTCCAGCAGGCCATTCGGTATATTATATTTTTCCTTTAGCCTGATATAATGTCTGGAAAAATCCCGTTGAAATACACTTATTCTGGAGACATTAACCGATATTTTAATGGGCTCCCGTCCTTCATCCAGCCATTTGCGCAGAAAACGGCAGGCTTCTTCAAACATATAACTGTCCAGATCAATAATAAAACCATTTTTTTCAAACAGCGGAATGAATCTGTTGGGCGGAACCACACCATAACCCGGACGTATCCACCTTGCCAGGGTCTCTGCCCCACTTACCCGTATTCCGTCCTGAATCTCAGCGATAGGCTGAAAATAAGCGCAGAATTCCCGGTTCTCCAAAGCTTTATACATAGCCGATTCCATTTCTTTTTCCGATAGAATCTGCCTGCGCATTTCTTCTGTATAGACTGCATATTTACTGCCTTCTAATACTTTTACACTTTTTTGAGCAAGATTGGCACAATCTATCATATCTTCTATCCCTATGGTCTTCCCGTGTTTTTCTACCAGATAGATCCCCGCAACCATTTCCAGCAGCAGTTTTTTTCCGGCCAGTCCTTTGAATTTTGCCAGTAGCCCTGCATTTTTCTGGAACCGCATCTCCAGCTCATCGATACTGTCATACCAAAGGAGGGAAACAAAGTGATCTGCCGACACCCTGGCAAATATTTCTCCTTCGCGCTGGTCCCGGCTGCTGATCTTTGCCCAATACTGCAGTACTCTGTCTCCAAAATCATAGCCATAGACATTGTTTACTAATTTAAAATTACGCAGATCACAATACCACAGCGCATATTTCTTTTCATTTCTGTTTTCCAAAATTTGTTTAGCTTCTATTTTAAACCTGCTGAAATTAGAACAACCGGTTAGATCATCATATTCTGCCCTGTATTCAAGCTCCCGTCTGTTTCTAGTAGCTTCATCTACATCTGTTATTGTAAACAGAGACCGGTTAACAGAACCATCCTCCGCCCTTAACACGGTAAGAACAATATGACACCACATGAATTGACCGTCCGTTTTTTTCAGACGAACGGTAGTTCCTGCATTCATGGCACCATCCATCACTTTTTTAGAAATCATTCTAGCCTGTTCCCAGTCATTGGGGTGAACATCATCCCGGGTAATAAAGCGCTGGTTTCTGTCGCTCCCTACATTTTTGATTAATGTAAACTGTTTTGCCGGAGGCGATGCATAGTAACTGTCATCCTCTCTGTCATATTCCAGTAATATTGTCCCTGACAATTCCATGATTCGTCGGTAACATTCATCTTCAATCTGTCTGCGTACCTGTATCTGGAGAGTACGGTTTTCTTCCTCACGGATTTTAACAGCATGGATATCCTGAATAAAACACAGGTACATTTCATCATCATTTCCACCGTTCATAGGCACCAGAGAAAACGCCTCCCATTTATAGTTGTCTCCCTGCGCTCTTCCTCTGAATTCTCCATACACCGTTGTTTTGCCTTCCTGCATCGCTTTTCTCACCAGGTCCCAGTTCGTAAACTGTTTAAAACGTACCCCGTCTTCGGGATGAATCCGGTCTTTGACTATAACCTCCAGTTCAGCATGGAGATCTCCCTTCTCCCATTTATGCAAATTTTCTGCGCTCTCATTCAGCATCCGCCTGTAATAATTCTTTGAAACATTCATGACGATCATATCTTTAAAAATATGATGAACGGAATTTAAATAACTGTAAATCAGATTACTTTCCTCCAGATGGTGCATGGCATTAATCTCTGCAAGATACTCTTTACTGCCTATACTTTTATGATTCTGACTGCCGGATTGGCTGCCTGTACCGGATTCCCCTTCATCCTTACATCTGTTTCGGTCCTTTTGTTTGTGTTCCATTCCCTGCTGATAGAATACAAACTGATTGCGTCCCATCTCCTTGGCTGTATAAAGTGCGGCATCCGCACGCATATAAAGTTCGTCAAAGCTGGTTCCGTCCTTTGGATAAACTGCCACACCCATACTGCCGGATACACAGATTCCCTCCTCATAATGCTTTGAAAGCTGCATGACGATATTTCCAAGCTTCTGTTCCAAAAGCGTATTCAGGGGGATATCCCTTAAACAAATTACAAATTCATCCCCGCCCAGACGCCCAACAATATCATTTATACGAACGGAAGTCTTTAAAATATTGGCAATCTCTCTTAAAACCTGGTCTCCAAACTGATGTCCCATCTGATCATTCAAAGATTTAAAGAAATCAATGTCCACCATTATAAAAATATGCCTGCTGGACAGCGGACTGTTATCTAACAGTCCCGATACTTCTTCGATAACCGTCCCCCGGTTCAGCAGTCCCGTCAGGGGATCGATTTGAGAACGATTCTCCAGTTCAATGCTTCTTCTTTTTTCTTTGTCAATATTTCGAAACAGTATCATTGCTTTGACTTCATCTGTATCAAGATCCGGAAGTAAAAATGTGCTGATCTCCGTCCAGAAAAGTTTACCCTGGGAATCCAAAAACCTGCAGTCAATTTTAAGGCTGCAGTCTTTTTTATAATACTTTTCAATCAATCTGCTTCTGGTAAAAAAACGCTCAAACATTTGTCTGTCTTCCTCAAAGACCCACTGTTTTGTCACAAATGCAGCCAGTTCATCATAGGTATCTATTTTTTGCGGAAGTTCTTCCGCCATGGGACCGCCGACATGTTCCACCGTATTCTCATTCAGATTACATTCATAGGACACAATCTCCCCTGCAAGCTGGTTCTCATTATACTTCCGCCATTTTTCATAGGCTGCTTCTTTTTCCCGCTGAACCGTATAATCCTCATATATGATAATGCCCCGCAGCACTTCGCCGTTCACACTATAAGTAAGCCGGTATTTCATCCTATACCAGTTGAGACTGCCCTTTCTGTTTTTTAAACGTACTATAATTTCCCCCATCGGAATACCATCCAGCATCGACTGGAAAAAACGGGATACTTCCGCTTTACTATCTTCAATTACCACCTCCGTATTCAAAATTTCATCCGGCATATTTGTAATAACTTCCGGAAGTCCAAAACTTTGAGCTCCCCTTTTTTCTATGTACAGTGTTCTTGTTTTGATATCAAATACATCCATGATTTTACCGGTCATTGCAAAAGCGATTCTGTTTTCTTCTTCTTTTAATGCCAGTGACTCTTCTGCACTCTTTTGGTTCGTAATATCCGTAATAGCGCAGGTAAGTGTACCACCCTGACCCGGATCATAAGCGGATGCTACTCTCATCCACAACAATTTGCCGGATCTGTGGATATAACGGTGCTCACATTCAAAATCATATATATTTTGCGCAATCTTTTTATGCAGCATACGGACAAGTCTCTGATAATCCCCCGGATAGATTATCTTCTTTGCGTTGTTTAATTCTTCCTGCCCAGCTTCTTCTCCTGTATATCCGAACGTTTTATAATAACGGTCATTTGCCCATAAAATAGTAAATACTTTATCGCATTTCATCCTGCACACGCCGCAGGGGATATTGTTCCCGTAGTTCTTGTTATTTTCTGTCTCCATGGTTCCTCCATATACGGACGCTTCAGTCAATAATTCGTTAATTTGGAATGCTTTTATTATACCTTGCTTTTCTGCAAAATTCAATTATATAGCATGCAGAAAAACCATAATTTTCTGCACGCTATCCCTGCTTTTTCATATAATATACAGATACCATAATATAGAAAAGATGTGATACTTTTGGCAATTCGTATCTTTGTAGACCAGGGACACAATCCCAGCGGCTTCAATGCCGGAGCCGAGGGCAACGGTCTTCGGGAGCAGGATATCACCTACACGGTAGGAGCCTATCTTGCAGATCTACTCGCCGCGGATCCCCGTTTCGAGGTTCGTACCTCCCGCAATTCACCTACTGAAGTTCTCGGTACCAGTAATGCCACCAGCCTTCGTGAACGTGTAAATATGGCAAACAGCTGGCCTGCTGACTATTTTATCAGCATCCACGTCAACTCTAATACAAATCCTGCCATCAACGGTACTGAAGTCTACGTCTATCGCCCGGACTCAGCGCCTTATTATCTGGGACAGGAAATAGTGGATGAAATTGTGCGCCGGGTAGGGACAAAGGATAACGGTGTCCGGATCAATCCCGGCCTGTACGTACTGCGCCGCACAAATATGCCGGCGGTTCTGGTAGAACTGGCTTATATCAGTAACACCAGCGATGCACAGCATTTAAGGGATGACCAGTATCAGTTTGCATATGGCATTTACGTGGGACTTTTGAACTACCTGGGACTTCCCCAGCTGTAATTGTAATAACGTTTTTCAGCTGTTTTTTGTAATATCCGTTCCCTCCCGCTCTTTCATCAACAATTTCTGATCAATTTCAACATTTTTTTCTTTCTTGTCATGTTTTTGTATGATATAGTATAAAGAGTTAAAAATAATCATAAAACAGGGAGGGAATTTTCTTGAACGAAAGAAAGATCATTCAAGTTGAGGACAAGGTACCATTTAAACTGCTTGCTCCTCTGAGTATTCAACACATGTTTGCCATGTTTGGCGCATCTGTGCTTGTTCCATTTATTTTTGGAATCAGCCCCGCAATCGTATTGCTTACCAATGGTATCGGTACTCTGCTATTTATCCTTATTACAAAAGGGAAAGCTCCAGCATATCTCGGATCTAGTTTTGCCTTTCTTGCACCCGCTGGTATTGTAATTGCCAAATGGGGGTACTCATACGCCCTGGGCGGTTTTGTTATCGTCGGTTTATGCGGATGTATCCTGTCGTTTATCATTTACAAATTTGGGACAAAGTGGATTGACATCGTTCTGCCGCCGGCAGCCATGGGTCCTGTGGTAGCCCTGATCGGACTGGAACTGGCTGGAACGGCTGCTTCTAACGCCGGAATTTTATCATCTACATCTTATACTCTGGATCAGGCATCCGGCTTGTATGAGCAGACGGTTACTCCGGTAGCAATGAATAACCTGATTGTATTCTTAATCACATTAGGAGTTGCGGTATTCGGAAATGTACTTTTCAAAAAGTTCCTGGCAGTCATACCAATCCTGATCTCCATTATTGCCGGTTATATTTCAGCCGTCATTTTCAATGTAATTGACCTTGGCACTATTAAGGAAGCACTTGCAACACCCTTTATTTCCCTGCCAAGCTTCCAGCTTCCGCACTTTAAGGCTGAAGCTGTTCTGATACTGCTTCCGGTTATACTGGTAATTGCTTCTGAGCATATCGGGCATCAGGTTGTAACCAGCAAGATCATTGGCCGTGACCTGCTAAAGGATCCGGGACTTCACCGTTCTTTATTTGCCGATAACTTCTCTACCATGTTATCCGGTCTTGTAGGCTCCGTACCTACTACTACTTATGGTGAAAATATCGGTGTAATGGCTATGACAAAAGTATACTCCGTTCGCGTAATCGGCGGTGCTGCCGTGCTCTCGATCCTGTGCTCTTTCATCGGACCGATGTCCGCATTAATCAACACCATTCCAGGACCCGTTATCGGCGGTATTTCATTCCTGCTTTACGGTATGATCGGAACTTCCGGTATCCGTATCATGGTAGATGCCGGTGTAGATTACGGCAAAAGCCGTAACCTGACACTGACTTCCGTAGTCTTTGTCACCGGACTCTCTGGGGCGGCACTTACACTTGGTAACGTAGAATTAAAAGGTATGGTACTTGCATGTATCGTTGGTATGATTTTATCCCTTTTATTCTATATCTTTGATAAGCTGAAGCTGACAAACGACAGAGAAGAAGCCTAGAGCGTGTTTTAAAATTGCTTTCTGGCAGCTGTGCGTCACAGTTTGTGGGAGATTTGTCCCGGATGAAGGGCGCGTAGCGGTATATAAAAATCTCTTTTCCAAAAGGTTAGCCCCAACGGAAAGAGATTTTTATTTAACCGGATTTTTTACAAGAAATTTACCATTGACTTTTGAAAACTTTACATCCATTTCCTATAATTTTTATGGCGGCACAAGAATTATCTTATTCCAGAAACTTTCAAGTGAACTTCCAGGGCTATCCGCCCTTACAAACCATAACAGAGAGGTATCTTTCTATGAAATTTAAATTGACTGCCTTAGAAAAGCAATGGATCTTATATGATGTGGGAAACTCTGCATTTATTCTGCTCGTCTCTACCATCATCCCTATATATTTTAACTATCTCGCTGACAACGCCAATATTTCGTCTGTCAATTATCTTGCTTACTGGGGTTATGCTGCATCCATTTCTACCATTTTAGTTGCCCTGATCGGTCCAATTGCAGGAACGATATCAGACACCAGGAGCTATAAGAAAAAATTCTTTATCCTTTCCATTGGCGTCGGAATTGCAGGCTGTATTATTCTTGGTTTCCTTCACTCCTGGATCTGGTTTCTGGGAATTTTTATTATCACTAAAGTTGGTTATTCTTCAGCAAATATTTTTTATGACTCTATGCTCACCGATATTACGGTATCTGAACGTATGGACAGAGTATCTTCCCATGGCTATGCCTGGGGCTATATCGGAAGCTGCATCCCTTTTATTGCAAGTCTCGGTCTGGTACTGGGTGCAGGCAAGCTGGGACTCACCATGACACAGGCAATGGCTATGGCTTTTTGCATTGTGGCAGTCTGGTGGCTGGTTTCTTCCCTGCCTCTGATTAAAAATTACAGACAGATACATTATGTAGAAAAATCAGGCAATGCTGCAAAAGAAAGTTTTGGAAGGCTTTTTAGAACCCTGAAAGATATGAAACGCCAAAAGCATATTTTTATGTTCCTGCTGGCTTTTTTCTTTTATATCGATGGTGTGTACACCATCATCGATATGGCAACAGCGTATGGTACCTCACTGGGTCTTGATACCACCGGTCTCTTACTGGCTCTTTTACTGACACAGATCGTTGCTTTTCCCTGTGTTCTTATCTTTGCACGGATTGCACAAAAGCAGGATACTACCCGGCTCATATCCATCTGTATAGCAGCATATCTGGGCATCACCCTGTTTGCAATGCAGCTGGATTCCCAGTTAGAGTTCTGGATATTAGCTATATGCGTCGGCATGTTTCAGGGAACGGTACAGGCACTGTCCCGCTCCTTCTTTGCCAAGATTATCCCTCCCGATAAATCCGGCGAATACTTTGGTATTCTGGATATCTGCGGAAAAGGAGCCTCTTTTCTTGGAACCACTCTGGTAAGTATCATCAGCCAGATTACCGGTAAGGTAAATCTGGGTGTGGGTGCCCTGGCAATTATGTTTATCCTTGGGTTCGTTTTTTTCAGACGGGCAGTACGACTTACGAAAGAACTGCAGTCATCCCAGTCAGAACCGGATACCATGACTACCACTTCCTGACAGCATCCGTAATTAATTTCTATTTTTTGTACTTTCTCCCAATTCCACCCTCCATGTGGTCTATGGGGGTCTGTACAAATACAGCGCGTTTCAAAGCATCTAATCCGTATCTTTTTCTGATATGATCTACAGCTGCGTCAAGCTTTTCCAACTTTTCAAAATCGATTGGATCAAACAACTGCATTTGACGGATGTAATCCTGTTCATGTATCCTCCCTGTATGAATACCCAGATGCCGTATCGGCACACCATCCCACAATTCATCAAACAGCCTCGCTGCCGCATGGTAAATTTCCAGCGTGATATCTGTGGCCTCCGGCAAAATACACTGATGGGATTCGTAGTGGAGTTCATAATTTTTAATACCCACTGCCACTATTTCTGCTTTCACACCGTCATGGCGAAGCCTTGCCGCCACAGTTTCCGCAAGTGCCAGCAAAACCATCTTTGCCGTTTTTCCATCCACTACATCAAAGGGTATCGTTGTAGAATTTCCGTAACCCTTATTCGGGGGCGGCACCGGTTCTACTACCGATACATCTATTCCATTTGCAAATCCCCAGATAACCTCCCCATGCTTTTTCAGATGGTCTCTTAAAATCTGCAAATCTGTATGCGCCAGTTCTCCAATTGTCCGTATGCCTAACTGTACTAATTTTCTCGTGGTTGCCCTGCCCACAAAAAATAAATCTGACACCGGCAGCGGCCACATTTTCACAGATATCTCTTCGGGAAAAAGCGTATGTACCATATCCGGCTTTTTAAAATCGGATGCCATCTTCGCCAAAACTTTATTTTTAGAAATACCAACATTTACGGTAAACCCTAATTCCCGGAATACCCGGTCTTTTAAGGAACAGGCTGCTTCTATGGGATCTTTCCAAAATCCCTGAGTACCTGTCATATCTAAAAAAGCTTCATCGATACTGTATTGTTCCACAACCGGAGTGAAATCCCTTAAAATTTTCATTAACGCTGCAGATGCTTTTTCATACAATTCAAAATCAGGAGGAACCAACACCAGCTCCGGGCATTTCACCCGGGCCTCTGAAATAGTTTCTCCTGTTTGTATCCGGTATTTCTTTGCAGGAATGGATTTCGCCAATATAATTCCCCTGCGCTTGCTACTGTCCCCGCCCACAGCAGATGGAATTGTACGCAGATCCTGTACAGCTCCCAAATGCTCTAGACGGTATACGGCTTCCCAACTCAAATATGCGCAGTTTACATCTACGTGAAAGATTAGTTTTTCAAACATATGTTCGCCTCCTGTTTTCATCTTATAAGAACATATATAGGATGTAAACAGGTAAATAATGGATTATCTATAAGAAATCCAAGGTCTGCTGAACATATTCCGAACTGCCTTTCAAACGTGCGGGAATCTGATGCAGAAGTTCCTTTGCCCTGTATTCATCAAAGATCCAGTCCCTGAGCTCCTCGCTTTCCAGTATCAGGGGCATCCGGCTGTGTACGGGTTTCATTGTTTCATTCGCATCCGTGGTTAAAATCACAAAACGTTCCTGTCCTTCATACAGATTATAAAATCCTGCAAGAAACAATATTTTTCCATCCTCTCTCTGAAACGTAAACTTATTCTTATGAGCATCCCATTCATAAAAACGTTTCGCAGGAATCACACATCTTCTGACCAATATGCTTTCCCGGAACATTCTCTTTTCCAAAGCCGTCTCGGATCTGGCATTAAAAATTACACCTTTTTTATCGAATCCCGGAAATCCCCAGGTGAATATTTCTTCAGCAAATTCTTCCTCTCTCCCAAGGATAACAGGTGCAGCAGCTGTGGGACAAATATCTCTGGAACTATATTCTTTCCACAGCTTTGCATCTACCTGACGGACTATTTTTTCCATTTCTCTTGCCGTATCATCATCTATATAATATCTTCCACACATAGGGAAGCCTCCTTTTTCTATATTTTCTTAACCCGGACTTTTTCAACCCGCCTTTCCTTCATCTGCAGCACTGTAATTTCCAGATTCTTATAAGAAAAACAGTCCCCTTCTTTTGGAATTCGGTCAAGTTCCTCCATTACCCAGCCACTGACGGATACCACTTCAAATTCCTGTTCCATATCCAGTTCTTCAAACAGCTTTTCAACATTCATACAGCCAATCACAACGTATTCGTCCTGTCCGGTCTGCTCCATTTCATGAACAACCTTGTCGTGTTCATCCCATATTTCACCAACCAGTTCTTCCAATATATCTTCCAGTGTTACAATACCAACCGTTCCTCCAAACTCATCAATCACAACTGCAATATGGGATTTCGCCGCCTGCAGCTCCTTAAGCAGAATACCTATTTTCTTATTTTTAGTGGTATACAAAGCCGGTCGGATAATGGCAGCCAATTCCTGCTCCGTGTGATAAATATGATTGTGGAAATCCTTCTGATACACAATTCCTTCAATGTGGTCAATGTCTTCTTCATAAACCGGAAGCCTTGAATATCCTGTCCTTGCAAAAACACCTGCGATTTCTTCTTTCGCCGCATCCAGAGGTATGCCAACCACATCCACTCTGGGTGTAAAAATATCAATAGCCTCTATTTCCGTAAATTCAATGGCACTTCGTATGAGCGTACTTTCCTGCTCATCGATTCCGCCTTCCTGCTCTGCTTCGTCTACAATTGTCAGCAGTTCTTCTTCTGTAATTGTTCTGTCCTCTGAATTCTTAAACATCTTCGACAACAGTTTCTTCCACTGGCGGAAAAGAAAGTTAAAAGGCGTTAAAATCCAGACAAAACAATTCAATATGGTGGCTGAAAACATAGCGAATTTTTCCGGTGACTCTTTTGCTATACTCTTTGGGGAAACTTCACCAAAAATCAAAACTACTATAGTCGTAACAATTGTAGATATGCTGGCACCCAGGTCCTCTCCCAATAGTTTTACAAAAAGTACGGTAGCAAGCGATGCCGACGCTATATTTACTATATTATTGCCAATTAAAATGGTAGATAACAAACGGTCATAATCCTGGGACAGCTTTAACACCAGAGCCGCCTTTTTATTCCCTTTTTCCGCCATATTTTTGATTCGAATACGGTTCAGAGAAGAAAAAGCTGTTTCTGTAGCCGAAAAATACGCAGACATTATAATACAAATTACAATAATTATAAGTGACACACTGTTACTATCCATCTAATAAAATCCTCCTTCAGATATGTTCCCTGTTTTCATTAGCTTCACTTCCATCATACAGCTTCCGCCCCATTCTTTCTGTCATAATCATATAAAAATACACAAAAAGACATAGCCTGTACTTCACAAATACAGGTTATGTCCATTTTTATTTTCATATTTACTTATAAACCGATTAAAATAATAAAATAAAGGTCGGTCAGCGTCGCTATCGGCGTCGTCCATTTGTTCTTCCCTCTCTTAATACTGCTGTTATTATTTTGTAATTATGTTATATTATATGCTATGCCAATAAAAAAATCAATAGGCTTTGGTGCCTTTGTACAATATTATCCAGGTATTCCAGATCTTCGTAAAGCTGCTCCATTGGGATATCCTATCATTACTGCCATATCAATCCGGCTCTGTTTCAAGCAGCCGCATCTCTGAAAGATGGAGTGTGGGATAATTACATGTTCCATACCAGGCGGCTGAGCTGCGAAAACCATCTGGATTTCACAGCGAATGTCCGCGGGCCGTCAAAAAGTGCTCCACTCCCTGCATTTTTCTATCTTAATAGTTGGATCGAATCCCTGTTCTTTTCCCATATTAGATAATACCTCACATGGGAATTCCGGACAGACACCGCAATGATCATATTTATTTTTCTCACAGCAGCTCTTCACCTCACAGGTTCCGCCCCAGAAAGGTCCTTCCATATTCAAACATCCTTTGCATGCCACTTTGTCCTTTCTTTCACAGGAATTGCAGCAAACGCCGCATCTTGATTCATGCATAAAAATACCTCCTTAAAATTTTTATTCATTTTCCAAATTTTTTTCTCCATCTGCATCTTTGTCCAGGTATTCACTCATGAATTTCAAAATCCACGCTTCCATGGAAGATGCCATCAGATACTGTTGTTCCAATATTGTTTGTCCTGTCATTGGGATATGGGTACGCTTCTGCGAATTTTCCCCAATCACCTCTTTCAGGTCTGAGATTCCTTCCCGGATATGTTCCAGCAATTCTTCTCTTTTTGCAGGCGCTGCGAAATCCAGGTTCATAATAACAGCATTAAAATCCAGGAAAATACTTACCGACTGCATTGCCGTCTTCTCCATAAGTTTCTCGAAATATGCATCGCCTTCCGGCGTAATCATATAAACAGATTTTTCCGGCATTTTTCCATCCTTCATTACATTTCCTTTAATATACCCCTTGTCCTCCATCTGGACCACTTTCTTGTATATCGATGGCGTACTGATTTTTACCCATCTGGAAATATTGCGGTACTCCACACTTTTCTGCAGATCATATGCACTTTGTGGTCTCTGCTTAATCATTCCTAACACAATTAGATCTATTGCTGCCATTTTTCCTTTCCTCTACCTCTCCGCTATATTTTATACTACTATACTTTATATCACGTGTCAATAAAAACATATTACTTTGCTTATGTTCTATAAACAGCGGACACTGTCCCCAATAATCAGCTCTGTATTCACATAGATCTTAACGGATTCTTCCACATCCCCCTGGATTCGCTCCACCAGCCTGCCGATGGACACATAAGCCTTTCTGTCATGCAAGGCACAAATGCAGGTAGGCTGATAATCCATGAGGGCAGTGTCCGGAATCGTATCAAAACCCACAATTGAAATATCATCGGGTATTTTATAACCGTTATTTTCCAAAGCTTTACTGATCCCGATCGTAACCTCATAATTTTCCGAAAAGATAGCCGTTGGGATATGTTTTTTATCTTCTATGTATCGCTGCATGCCTTCAAAAGCTTCCTGGGTTCCCCCTCCGATATCCACAATTCTTTCATTTCTCCGGCTCTGAAGTCCCTTTTTCTCCATAAACCGGTTAAAAGCTTCCCGGCGTTCGTACATATTATAAAAATTATTTGTATTGCGGAAATAGAGGATATCACGATGCCCGTTTTTATAGAGATAATCCAATCCCATTATGACTCCCTGATGGTTATTCAGCATAATATTGTCTGTATGCAGATCATTAAAATCCTGATCGCAGACCACAAAAGGTATTTTAAAATTCAGGAAGCTGGCATAATCATCCTCTTCCATATAGGCTGCATTCACATAGACACCTGCCACATTATCCCGGATACATTCATCCAGAAACGCTCCAATATCATCTTTTCCCCGGATTACATTTACCAGATCCATCTTATATCCGTATTCCCTCGCCCGCCTGGATGCCTGTTCGAACGTTATGTACGTCCTGGTATTCTCAGAACTGTCCCAATATGGCCGGTCTTCCAAAAAAGCAAGCATGCGGATAATTTTTTCATTTCCACCTGCGGACTCATCCTCCGCTGTCTTACTTTCCAGATAATCCAATACCCTTCTCCTGGTATCTTCATTTACACCCGGACGGTTATTAATTGCCAGGGAAACCGTAGCTGTAGAAAGCCCAAGCTCCTTTGCAATATCCTTAGCCTTCACCCTCATAAAAACCTCCTATGACGCACTAATGCGATTTTAATAAAAAGAAATAACATACATTATTTCACAATTGTCCTTTAAATTTTTAAATAAATTTAAATTCTTTTAAATTTATTGTACCTTTGCACATCAGATTTGTCAACACACAAAGCAAAAAAATGGTTTTTTTAAAAAAAGGACACTTTGTAGACAGGGGAGCACTACTACCCTCCTATACAAAGCGTCCTTAATCATCTAAACATTTCTTTATAAAAAGCCGGATGTTTTTTTCTTCTTCTTCTTTATTTTGCGTATCCCTTCCCAACCGGTCACACAGGCCAAGGAGCGCTACTTCCTGCAGATCTGTTCTTTTCTTCATTCCTTCCAGATCTGCATGGGGCAGCCCTTTCACCACAAACAAAATCTGCATGTGATAGCGCACCAGTCCACATACTGCTTCTATAAAATTATTATCTTCATCGAAAAAGGACAGGAATTCCCTTGCCAGCTGCTCACCTGCCTGGTCATGGTTATAGGAAGTGATTCTGCCCTTTTTCATTCTCGTTGTAGAGGGTTTTCCAATATCGTGAAGCAGGGCCGCCCACATAAAAACTCTGGGATCCCTGCTCCGCTTTCTTACTTTTGCCGCTACATCAATAACCTGCATCGTATGAATCCATACATTTCCTTCCGGATGATATATTGGCGACTGCTCTGTATTGCGGAGTTCATAAAGCATTTGAAAGGGGTAGTCCTTAAACAAACCTCTTTCATACATTTCATTTAAATAAGATGACGGGTTTTCATCTTCTATCATATGGGTCTGCATTTCCAGAAATATTTCTCTCTGGTTCATCCCTGCACCTCTCTGTAGATCACAATAACGCTTACCACACTGCCCGGATGAGAAATGTGAAAATTCTTTACTTCCACAAGTTCATCCCTGATCTGCCCAATCAGCCGGATAGGTCACATATAGAAATCTGGCACTCTGAAGCACCGAAAACTGAATTTTGGAGCCTTTGGGAATGAGTATTATTTCACCCGGGCCCGCTGTTACACTTTTCCCATTGGCAATAATCGTAAGGGAACCTTCGATTACGTAATCTATTTCATCATAATTTAATGTCCAGTCAAAAGTAGTTTTCTCCATCTCCATAATTCCGCATCCAAGTCTGGGACTTTCCGGCAATGTAAACAGATCATGTGTATAGACCTGATCTGTTCCTTTCCCGGTATCAAGACGGTCGGAAGGTTCCACTTTTACCGCCGGAACTTTAACCTTTATTATATTACCGGCTGTCTCTTTTTGATTATCTTTTGTCAGCTGCCCCATCTGTCCTAATTTTTCTGCCAGAATCTGGGCAATCATTTGCTCGATTGATTCTTTATTTATATCCATTGACGGCATTCTCCTTCTATAATCATTCTACTTTGCAGAAGCCTGTCCTGAATGATCCTCTTTTAATGTCCTGTTAGAAATAAAAACAGCTACCATTACCGCTGTAATCCCTCCTACCAGTTTTCCAATAATCATTGGAAAAATCATAGTAGAATTAAATCCTGCGGTAAATCCCAGATGATCACCGAAAACAAAGGCTGCCGATACGGCAAACGCCACATTTAATATCTTTCCCCGGTTGTCCATATCTTTCATCATTCCAAACATAGGAATACTGTTTGCCAGACTGGCTACTAATCCTGCTGCTGCAATGTCATTCATCCCAAGTACTTTTCCAAGCTTCATCAGTGGCTTTTTGAATACTTTGGTAATTACATAAACCAGTGGAAACGCACCTGCCAACACAATTGCGATGTCTGCAACTACGGTAAATCCTTCACTTAAAGGATTCATACCTTTGATCAGGACAATTCCCGTCAACTGCTCGATGATTCCCACACCCAGTCCCAAAGTAATAACCGCCACAACAAATTTACCGAAATAAGTAAATCCTTTTACCATGGCATTTTCAAATTTCCAGAGTCCCAGAGCAATCAGAAGGGCAAAGATAATAATTGGAATCAGATTGCGCAGTACCATTCCAATGGAATACCCTGCTACAAGTCCTCCAACGAAGGAACCAATGGGAATGGTGATGACTCCAGCCAGAACACCCGTCGCCAGATATTTCCGGTCAGACTCTTCAATAATTCCCAGTGCAACCGGAATGGTAAATACAATTGTAGGTCCCAGCATAGCCCCTACAATCAAACCACCAAAATTTCCAGCATTGGGATCTAAAGCCAAGGCTTCTGCAAGTGGCGCTCCACCCATATCATTTGCCAGAATCGATCCGGCAAACATAGCCGGGTCAGCGCCCAGAAATCCAAACAGCGGTACGATAACCGGTTTTAACAGATTCGCAATGACCGGTGCCAGCGCAATAATACCCACCATGGATACTGCCAGGGCGCCAATCGCCATAATACCTTCTTCAAATTTTTCCCCCAGGCCAAACCGGTTGCCGATAATCCGGTCCAGGGCGCCTAATGCGGCGAAAAATACCATAATATAGATAATGATCTCATTGATGCCCATTTTGAACACCTCCATTGTTATTTGCAGATTCCTGGATATCCAGAGAATCTATAATTCCTATTACTGCTGCATCTATCGGAGTTTTTCCATCTCCTACTACCATTCGTGCGGGATTTCCCCGGCAAACCAGTACCATATCACCAACTCCTGCTCCGATTACATCGGCTGCAACAATAAATGACTCATCTTCCTGCCTGGATCTTTTCATGATATCAATGACCAAAAGCTTTTGCCCGTTGATCCCTTCATCTTTTTTCGTTGCCCAGACATTTCCTATTACCTTGCCAATTTCCAAACCCTCACCCCTTAATTTCTTATAACCGCCATATTGTGATTCGAAATGTAATCTCTGGCCAGCGGTGTAATAATCGTATTTTGCCCCAGCAATATAGTGATGCTGCCGGTTCCCCGAACCTTTATCAGGTCCGATTCCCGCAAGAGGCGAAGGCCGCTCAGATCCACATAGTCCTCTGTTTCAGGTCTTGGTTGTATGCGGTTTTCTTTTGCTATTTCTGACGTATAGCTGATCAGTTCTATCCCAAATCTTTGAACAGCAGCTTCATATTCCTGATAGAGATGATATAAAGTCTTGTATGCTGTCTCTTTGTATCTCCGGTATTCCAGACCGGACTCCAGGAGATATACCCGTTTTCCTTCCAGCAATGCCCGTAAGATACATGCAGCCTGCGGTTCTGATGGAATTCCAAGAACCAGATCAGCCATTAATTTTATCGGCATCTGTGCCAATACATAGATATCGCAGCTTTCTGCCTCCGAAAACGGGATGATCTGATACGCAGCTTTCAAAGCTTTTTCTTCGCCCTCAGGCAGTACGCCCAATACCATAGCTGACCTTCCGGCTGCATTTCTCATACAGTCCTGGCCAATTTTACGCTTTAATTCCCGAATCACTTCTTCTATTAAAACTTTCTCATCCATAGGCTCTTTCCCTTCCTTTGAGCATATTCAAACATGGCAAAACACACTCTAGAGCGTGTTTGAAAATTGCTTTCTGACAGATGTGTGTCACAGTTTGTGGTAGATTTGTCCCGGATGAAGGGCGCGTAGCGAGCTACGCAACCTGAATTCGGGGCAAATATGCCGCAAAGTGGGGCGTGCAGATGGCGGGAATGAATTTTAAAACACACTCTAGTGTACAATTCTGCAGAAAGTTCCTTTTTCAAACCCACAGGCATTGGCTTCATCATAATCAATGTGAACATACGTGTCAAAATCTTTACTGACTCTGGCTATAGTATCTTCAAATATAACCGGCCTGCTGCCAAATACCTTTATTTTCAACGCCTGTCCATCTTTGACCTGGAAACGGGCGGCATCTTCCGGAGTAATGTGCATATGGCGCTTTGCTACTATTACGCCTTTATCCTTTACTACCTGCCTGTCCCCATTAGAAAAAATGGCTCCCGGCGTACCCGCGATATCTCCGCTTAAGCGCACCGGCGGTTTTATTCCCAATACCAGTGCGTCAGTCATAGAGATCTCAGCCTGGGTCTCTTTCCTCTCAGGCCCCAGAATTACAACATTTTTTAACGTCCCTTTCGGACCTGTCAGCGAAATGCGTTCCTGGCACACAAACTGCCCTGGCTGGGAAAGATCACGTACTCTGGTAAGCTGATAGCCTTTTCCAAATAACGCGTCCACATCCTCCCTGCATAAATGCACGTGCCTCCCGGAAGCCTCAACTTCCACCATCAGTTTCTGGCGAAGTTCCCTGACAACTGCTTCTACGATATTATCTACAAGTTCATTCATAGTGATACCTCCTGCATATCCCAGGCCTGCCTGCGATACTGCCTTAATAAGTAGTTTGAAAGCGCTTTTCTTCCAAACTGCCTCCTTGCATATTACAATCCTGCCTGCGATATGCTTAAATTAGCATTGTGAAAGTGTACCTCTTTCACACTTTACACATTTGCGGATCTGTTTCTTCATATTTTCCCGTTAGGTATTTGAACATCATGATCCAAAACAGAGAAGAAAGCCTGTTTAAGACCCGGATAATATCTTCCCTTTCCACATCCCCTGATTCCATTTTAAAAGCCCGGTATGCCGCCAATTCAGTTTCTCTGGCTTTTGTACGAAGGCGGTTTAAATATGCCACGATTTCGCCATGCTGATAGGTGGGCAGGAAATGTTTCATCCCATAGTACTGGCTTGGATGATGGGAATGTGCCCGCATTTCATCCGTATTCAGACCCTGCATCAATATTTCACCCACCGGCTCTCCCGAGACTTCACACCGGAGAGTCCACCGTATGGTCTTGATAATTTCTTCCAGATCCTGTGTCATCCTGTGAAGCTGCTTTTTCTCGGTCAATGTCTGAAAAAGAATGATTTCAGATTCCAGAGAATCAATTGCCCCTCTGAACGCAATTCGCGGATGGTCCTTGAAGACAAGCTCTTCTCCTCTTAAATGCGTCATATGCTCTGGTTTTCCATTTATTGCCTGACTGACCGCTGCGGTAACGATTCTGCGGATTTTGTCTCTTGATTCTTCCATGGTTATTAAGCCTCTTCGGAAAAGGTACCTGCCGCTCTTTCAACCTGGTGGGGTAAAATTACATCTACTTCTGTATGCGGGCGGGGTATTACATGCACAGATACCAGTTCTCCCACGCGTTCTGCTGCAGCTGCTCCTGCATCGGTAGCTGCTTTAACTGCTCCTACATCGCCTCTGACCATAACGGTTACCAGACCTGCGCCAATGGATTCTTTACCAACCAGCGTTACATTTGCTGCTTTTACCATCGCATCTGCCGCTTCGATAGCTCCAACCAGACCTTTTGTTTCAATCATACCCAATGCATTTGTATTAGCCATTTCCATTACCTCCGTAATTTTAAATTTAAGATTTCATGTTTTATATTTCTTATTATTTATTTCTATCGTATTATTATTCTACAATTGCTCATATTCATTCATCGTTGTTTCACGGGCTTTAGCGCGTGTTTGAAATGCCTGTATCTGAATCAGATAAGCTCCTTCATAATTTTTTCAACGATGGAGTCTATCATCTCCTGGCTTAGTCCCAGGCTGGATGCCGAAGTGCCATGTCCGCCTGCCGTCTGTGCTTCTCTTCTGATCTCTGCTAACTCTTTTGTTCCAAACGCAACTCTTTTAATATTAATCACATCTAACGGACCAATGTTGTTAGAAGTAGAGCTTCCGCCCACGGCTCCGCAGCCAAGAGTCAGCGCAGGAAACAGTCCTGTCGTCGCTCCGATTCCACCCAGGGCTCCGGGTGTATTTACCAGAAATCTGGATGCCGGAATCTGCAGTGCAAATTTACGCACCAGAGCTTCATCCTCTGCATGCATGGAAAACGTATGCCCTGCACCTTCCATATGCAGAATCTCTATACAGCGTTCTAACACCTTATCTGTATTCTCTTCTACATACATCCCCAATACAGGTGCCAGTTTTTCTCTGGAATAAGGCGCACCATCTCCAACCTTTGTCTCTCTTCCCACCAATACTCTTGCTGTGGAAGGAATTCCGGTCAATCCTGCGTACTGTGCAATTGTAGCTGTGCTTTTTCCTACTATCATTGGATTCATCGTTCCGTTTGCTCTTAAGATGAACTGTCCCAGCTGTTTGGTCTGAGCATCATCCATAATATAGGCACCCTGTTCTTTTAATTCCTTTACAACCTTTTCTTCCATGGACTTCTCCACCACGATAGATTGTTCGGAAGCACAGATTGTCCCGTTATCAAATGTTTTAGAATCCAGAATTCTCTGAACGGCTTTTTTTACATCAGCACTTTTATCAATAAATGCGGGGCCGTTTCCTGCCCCCACCCCAATTGCCGGTGTTCCGGAAGAATATGCGGATTTAACCATTGCGCCGCCGCCGGTAGCCAGAATCAGGGAGGTGTTATCATTGCTCATAAGTTCCTTGGTTGCGTCCATCGTAGGTACACTGATGGCGGAAATGGCACCTTTTGGGCATCCTGCTTTCTGTGCGGCATCTGCTATAATTCGAACGGTTTCTAAAATACATTTTTTTGCACCCGGATGCGGTGAAAATACAATAGCATTACCGCCTTTTAGTGCAATCATCGCCTTGTAAATCACAGTGGATGTTGGATTAGTAGAAGGTATAATTCCGGCAATAACCCCTACTGGTACACCAATATCCCAAACTTTTCTTTCTCTGTCTTCGTGAATAATTCCAATAGTCTTTTCATCTTTAATCCCATCGTACACTACTTTTGAAGCGAACAGGTTCTTAATCACCTTGTCCTGCCAAATGCCAAATCCCGTTTCTTCATTTGCCATTTTTGCCAGATGCTCTGCACTGTTTGTACCTGCATCGCTGATAGCCTTTACAATCCGGTCAATCTGCTGCTGATCCATACGTGCCAGCTCCTTCTGGGCCGCTTTCGCTTCTGCTAAAAGATTCCTCGTCTCCTGGACAGATATCAGGTCTTTATCTCTTAATTCCATTCCTTACTTCCTCCTCTTATTCGTATTCCCTTGGCGCATCAGCTACGGACCGTACTGCCTGGGCAAAAGCGGAACACGCAGCCTTGCATGCGGACTGGCTTCCGGTTAAAAGCCCGCCTCCAAAATTCGTCTCAGAAGGTGGTTCATATAAGGTTACCAGTTTTACATCGGCAGCCTTAAGTGCTGCATCCAGTCCATAGATTGCTTCCAGAGGAGGTGCGATCAGGTAAGCCAGGGCTTCTCCTTCCCGGATTCCTGCTATCTTGGATAAATAAGACCCTGTCCTTGATACAGTATGTGCATAATACACAATGGAATCATCTTCATTTGCACTTACAAAGCAGGCTCCATGCTGCATAAAATTAATAATTGAATTTAATCCGCTTCTCACCTCTGCCGGACTTGGTCCGCCGATAATGCCAATTACTTCCCCTGCCAGTTTGGTAGAGGCATTTCCGGCTCCTGCATACATAGATTTGGCATAGACTACATCCACATCTGCATCCTTTGTTGCCTCATCCAGTGCTGTATAAGTGACATCATCCATATCTGCCGTAATAATTCCCAGACTCTTATGCCTTGGATCTAACCCTAAGGATTGAACCAGGTCATCGCTGACATTAGATATAATCCGTATAGCCAGGATATTCGGCCGCAATTCATCATTTTTCATTTTTACACCCACTGCATATAGCAGACTTATCTGCTATAGCTGCCTTTCTCATTTATTTTAAGTCAATGCCGCTGGCCTTCTTTTCCAGCATTTTCATGATCAGTTCTGCTGCATGAGCACCTGCTTCAACTGCTGTAGTTCCGCCTTTGTGTATATTACTGATTACCGTCCGCTTAGCTTCCGCCAAACCATGTCTTGGCTGATATGCAATATACGCTGACATGGATTCTGCCGTTACAAGCCCCGGTCTTTCTCCTACCAGCATACAGATTACATCAGCATCCGTAACTTCACCAACTGCATCCATGGCGCCAACCCTGGCGTATTTAATAAATAAAATCGGCGGCAGGGTAATTCCATGCATCTGCAGCCCCTGACGAATAGCAGGAATCATATCTTCCACATTTGCTTCAATTGCAGACGAAGACAGTCCGTCACCTACAATAACCAGAACTTTGGGATGGCTTCCACAGGTTTTGCGGATAACATCCAGAGCTTCACTTGGAAATCTTCTTCCCAGATCCGGTCGGGTCAGGTATTGATCCTTATCCTGGCACAGCGTCTGTACAAATACAAAGTCACATTTTTTAATAAACTCTTCTGATACATCACTGAACACAGCATCCTGGGCTGCTGCATGATCCGCACGTACCCGAAGCATAGTCGCTGTCCGGTATCTGGCACCTGCCTTTCCTATCCCAAGTCTGGCTGGGGTTTTGGCTTTCATTGCCAGATATCCTGGTGCATCTTTGGGATCCTTTACCAACAGCTGCTTGCGCAGATCCACTTCGGTAATATCCTCCAGACATCCGCCGGTATCTTGCGGCGCCTGTTTTTTCAAATTTTCTGCTGTGGTCTGTATGACCTCAGACCGCTTGGGTTCCGGTGCTTTTCCAGTATTCAGCATCTGCTCCAGAACCTTCTCTACCATAGACCTTATTTCTTCATCTTTCACGCTTGTTTTCCTCCTTGTAGAAACAAATAATAATTTCATTATCCGATACAGTTTTAAACGCTCTAGAGCGTGTTTTATAATTGCTTTCTGACAGATGTGCGTCACAGTTTGTGGTAGATTTGTCCCGGATGAAGGGCGCGTAGCGGGCTACGCAACCTGAATTCGGGGCAAATATGCCACAAAGTGGGGCGTGCAGATGGCAGGAATGAATTTTAAAACACACTCTAGAACAATGTAGAGGCATCTCCCGCTTTCTTCGTAAGTCTTCCCCGCTCATCCACATAACCCATTTTTAAAAGCCATTCATGGAATGGTTTTATCGCAGTCAGTCCATAGATTTCCCGAAGCGCTGCTGTTTCCTGAAAACCGGTTGTCTGATAATTCAGCATAACGTCATCTCCGTGAGGAATACCCATAAAATAGTTACAGCCTGCAGCAGTCAGTAATACGGATAAATCTTCAATGGTATTCTGATCTGCCTTCATGTGGTTGGTATAGCAGGCATCACAGCCCATGGATATTCCTGTCAATTTCCCCATAAAGTGATCTTCCAGTCCGGCGCGGTTTACCTGGCGACCATCATACAGATATTCCGGCCCTATAAATCCCACTACGGTGTTTACCAGGAACGGTGAAAAATGACGCGCAAATCCATAACACCTGGCTTCCATCGTCACCTGGTCAGTATCATGATGCGCTTCCGATGACAGTTCTGAGCCCTGCCCCGTTTCAAAATACATCACATTGGGTCCCTGTGCCGTTCCCTTGGTCAACGCCATCTGGCGTGCCTCTTCAATCGTAGCCGCATTAAATCCAAAGGCCGTATTTCCCAGCTCGGATCCTGCTATAGACTGGAAAATCAGATCGGTCGGCGCTCCCATTTTAATTGCTTCCATCTGAGTTGTAACATGCGCCAGTACACAGGTCTGGGTTGGTATCTGATACTTCTGTTTGATTTCTTCGAAACGCTTCAGTATCCGGGTTACACTTTCAGCTGAATCATCTACCGGATTCAAACCAAGCAGTGCATCTCCGGCTCCAAAGGTCAGCCCTTCCAAAAGAGATGCCATAATTCCGTCGGGATCATCGGTGGGGTGATTTGGCTGAAGTCTGGATGACAATGTTCCCGCTTCCCCGATAGTCGTATTGCAATGTGCAGTTACCCGGATTTTCCTGGCTCCATAGACCAAATCCAGATTCGACATCAGTTTTGCCACAGCAGCTACCATTTCTGAAGTCAGTCCCCTGGAGATACGCCGGATCTGATCTCCCGTAGTCTCTTCATCCAGAATCCATTCCCGAAATTCGGAGACTGTCATACGTTTAATCTCGTTATAAATAGACTCATTTAAATCGTCCTGAATAATTCTGGTAACCTCATCTGTTTCATAAGGTACCGCCGGATTATTCCGCAAATCTTCCAGCGTAATCTGAGACAGTACAACCTTTGCTGCAACACGCTCCTCTGCCGTCTCTGCAGCAAGTCCCGCAAGCTTGTCCCCGGATTTCTCTTCATTGGCTTTCGCCATTACTTCCTTCAGGGATTTGAAGGCATATACATGCCCAAAAAGTTTTGTTTTTAAAATCATATTTATACCCATTGCATATTACAGGCCTGCCTGTAATACTGCCACAATTAAACCGGTTGAAAGAATCACATCGTGGCATCCTTTCTGCATCGTAATTTTCTTTCAACCTTTCTTCCTGTGCCGCACTTGCTGCGGCTTCCTATCTGTAAGTGTGAAACGGTTTTCTTTCACACTTTTCCCTCCTATACTGCATTTACTGCAGCTTTATATCTGAAAGTGTCAAGTAATTTTCTTTCACACTTTTACTGAGTTTTAAATACCAGTGTTTTTACCACCACCGGAAGCACACAGCCCTCCGCAATCGGCCTCCCGATGTCAATATAATCACCTTCCGACAAGTGTATACTGTCCAGACAGATCACCTCTTTATTCCACTCCAGCAGATGGTACATGGTCTGCCCCAATACCTTAGCCATATCACTTTCTACAATCACAATAACAGGAAGCTTTGCTTCAATCAGCGCTTCTGCCCCCATCAAAATATCTTTTGCATAGATCTGTACTCTGGAAAAAGAAGGGTTCCTTTCTCCATCTATAGCTATTGCAACCTGCGCAAGTTTCTCTTCTACCCGAAACCAGTCCAGCTTTCTTTTAATTGCATCTGCAAGCTTCCCCGGCTGTTCCTCTTCCCGGGTGAGCTTCAGGACCGGAAGGTTTTTCACCGGGAATGCATCACTGGTATACGTGATGGTACTTCCACTGATCTCCGTAGTATGGCTGCCAGCTCCGACTACCGTAGCCCGGATCGTCTCATCACTTTCTATGACTTTGAGCTGCCTGACAAGCAGGGAATCTTTAATGGCTTCTCCCAGTAAAATGCCGATATCGCCAAATTGAAATGGATCTGTAAATTTTTCCGGATGATAAATAGCATCCGCCACACCGCCGGAAAAACTGATACATTGAATCTGAT
Source organism: Robinsoniella sp. KNHs210 (assembly GCF_000686105.1). Taxonomy (NCBI): domain Bacteria; kingdom Bacillati; phylum Bacillota; class Clostridia; order Lachnospirales; family Lachnospiraceae; genus Robinsoniella; species Robinsoniella sp. KNHs210. The sequence goes on along the minus strand of NZ_JMLZ01000002.1, from coordinate 4,975,208 downwards.
CCTTACACTGGATATTCTTATTTGTGATCATCAGATTAAAATACTCATCTTCTTCTTTTAACCCGACACTTTGCTCCAGCACCTTTACCATCATTTGAAGTATGGGCTTCAGGTTCTGTTTATCTGCCACTGTTCCAACAGCCAGAGGCATTTTTTCTTTTTCAATTATCTGCAAAAGCTTAGGTGCTATATAAGTGATCTTGTGGGTTCGTGCCTCCACTTTAATCAACCGGCCACCAATATCCAGGCAGCCTGTATCAATTGTATCCCCTCTTTGAAACACCGCCAGATTACTGGTTCCGCCGCCAATATCCATATTGACCGCCGTCACATGGTGTTCCTTGGAATACAGGTCTGTCCCTGCTCCCTTACCGGAAATCACACTCTCCAGATCCGGTCCCGCCGTTGCTACCACAAAATCTCCGGCAAACCCGCTAAGGGCATTGACTACTTCTTCTGCATTTTCTTTCCGTGCAGTCTCTCCGGTGATGATAACAGCCCCGGTATCAATCTGCTCTTTTTTAACACCTGCTTTTTGATACTCTTTCTCCACAATCCTGCGTACCTCTTCGAAATTAATCCTCGTCTGGTCTACAAGGGGTGTGAAGTAGATATCACTTTTGTACTGAATCTGTTTTTGTGTGATCACCATCCTGGGAACGGTATAGCTGGTTGCCATATTTTCTACGATAAGCTTTGAAAAAATAAGCTGTGTAGTACTGGTTCCAAGGTCAATTCCCACACTCAGCAATTCTTCTTTCAATTTATACCCACCACATATTGCAGGCTTGCCTGCAATACTGCCACAATAAAGCAGGTTGAAAGAATTCGTGGCATGACTTCCTTCCCGTTTCATAATTTTCTTTCAACCTATACCGCCTCCTTTTCCAAATAATTCATCAAATCCGAAATTCCAATCCCATCCGGTGTATCCACTTCGAAAATAGGGGATGCCCCTGCCTTAACCAGTTCCTTCCTGGCTTTCTCAATTTTCTGTGGTTCCGTCTGGTTTATTTTTGTAATGATACCAATTACTTTTTTTCCGAATATTCCGGCAAAGGCAGGCGGAATTGCCCGGTATTCAGAAGTGGGGTCTGCCACCAGCGCTATCACCTTTGCATCCACAGCAGTCATAATCAGAGCATGGTAAAAATGGCGGTTTTCTAAATACTCGCCCGGAGTATCAATCGAATCCCCGTAACGCTCCACTGCCTGGGTTTTTCGATATTTTATCGTCTGCTCATTCAGTTTCTGGCACAAAGTGGTCTTGCCACAGCCTGTCTGACCGATAAAAATAACTTTTTTCATACACTTTCCCCCTGAATATTGCAAGTAATCCTGGAATATGCCTAAATAAGTAGTGTGAATTTATTCACACTTTCCCCTCTGCCATTTTAAATCCCCATTAAGTCCTGGTAATGGGTGCCCTGGTAAATCCCAGATCCTGCTCCATCGTTCTTAAAATGTCCTTGATCGCCGCTTCTACTGAACTGATATCTCCGGTAAAAACTAACGCTCCGCTAAAGCGGTCTATAAAGCCTAAGGTAATATCGGATGCCTTTGTCGCAATATCAGCTGCTATAATCGCTCCTTCACTGGGCGTTATGGTAAGAATGCCTATGGCATCCATTTCCTCTGGCTCCAGACCAAGCTTGGCGTAAATACCCGGATTCGGTCCCGCGATTACATGTGCCAGCGTAATCTGTTTTCCCGGAACAAATTCCTGAATAATCCGCTGTTTTTCTTCTACTTCCATCAAATGCACCTTCTTTTATAAAGCCTGTTTTAAAATATCCAGAATATCTTTTTTCGAAACCACCCTGGGATTCGTAACAATACATCCATCCGCAAGTGCCCCTTCTGCAATCTGCTCCTCCGCCTTATGAAACTCATCCGGTTTTAGTCCGCATTCCTTAAAGCTCACGGGCATTTTCATCAGCTTTTGCATTTTCTGTATCTGGTGAATCAGATTTTTCACAGCCGACCGGATATTCACCCCTCCAATTCCATACAAAGAAGCAATCGCTGCATATTTTTTTGCAGCTGTCTTATATTCCTTTGTATTATAGTCCTGAATTTCCGCATTATAAGCAATTACATAAGGAAGCAGTATGGCATTTGTCCTGCCATGGGCCACCCCAAACTTACCACCTATATTATGGGCAATTGCATGATTTACACCCAGGGAAGTCATATCAAATGCCAGTCCGGCCATGCAGGAAGCATAGTGCATCTGTTCTCTCGCTTCCATATCCACCGGGCTTTCATAAGATTTCACCAGATACTTCAAGACCGTGACAGCTGCCTTTTCCGCCAAAGCATCCGTAAATGCGTTCGCCTTGGTAGACACATATGCCTCCAACGCATGGGTCAGTACATCCATCCCGGTATCAGCCACAATGGAAGGCGGCAGGCTTTTCACAAGTCCCGGATCCAGTACTGCAATATCCGGCAACAGCGATTTATCAACCAGGGGATATTTCACTCCCTTATCTTTATCTGTAATAACCGCAAAAGAAGTTACTTCTGATCCCGTACCGCTGGTAGTTGGAACCGCAATAAATTCCATGTCCGGCAGATCACCGATCTGTTTGGAAAAGTGCATAATTGCCTTTGCCTCATCAATGGCGGAACCACCGCCCAGCGCAATTACCGTATCCGGCTTATAAGCCATTACTTCCCTGACTCCTTCCACTACAAGTTCCAGTGGGGGATCCGGTACCACATTGCTGAAAATCATATATTCTTTTTCTTTCAGCTGTTCCGTTATCCGATCAACCATCTTTGATTCCACCATAAACGGATCCGTTACGATAAAAATCCGTGATGCGGTAAGATTCTTCAGACAATTCAGGGCATCCGCCCCAAAACACACAGCCGTTTGTATTTTAAATTCCTCCATGTTTCACCATCCCTTCAAAAGCTTTCCTTATTTAGCTATCTTTTGTGAAATGAGACAAGATTATACAATAAAAATAAAAATTGTTGGATTTCTGTGCATTTTTATAACTTTCCGACTCATTAATATTTCCAATATTTTAAATTCCAAACTAATCTTTATAAAAAAACAAAAAAAGATCCACTCAAAAGTGGACCCGCATAAACCATATTCATGTTATTTTTTCAAAGACTTTATAATTATTATTCAAAAAACTGCTGAGCTCGCAAATAGCCCAACAGTCCTGATTTTTGCCTCTTATAGCTGCACCGGATGGTGTTCCTTCAGCGACTGTGCCGCCGCATAAGCAATCTTTGTAGATTTTGTACCATCATATACCGTTACATCCGGCTTACGTCCCTCCCGGATACAAGCAATAAATTCTTTCATTTCCAATACATACGCATCCGCGAAGCGCTCCGGAAAAGAGCCCACACACTCCACTACCGCCCCATTCTTATCATAAATCATTGCCAGATTTTTTGCCGGGACAGGGCTGATACGGATTGAACCCTCGGTACCTACAACTTCCGTTTCTACATGATACCCGTGTGCGGCCGTCCTGCCTACGTGTATCTGTCCAATTGCGCCATTTTTGAACCGGAACATGGCGCAGCCAGTTTCACAATCGCCATTCGCTTCAAACTCCGGATGTTTGAAAGTGCATCCTAACGCATACACCTCAGTTACCTCTTCTCCCAAAAACCAGCGCATTAAGTCGATGTCATGACTTGCCATATCAATATAGATTCCACCGCTGGTACTGCAGAATTTGATGGAACCCTCCACCAGACTTTCCGGATCAATTCCTGTCGCCTTTACCAGATAAGGCTTGCCGATTGCACCTTCTTTTATCTTCTGCATGGCATAGGCATAGGACGGATCATAGCGCCGCATAAAGCCTAAAAAGAATATTTTATCCGGATATTTTTCTACCGCTCTTTCTGCCGCTTTACATTCCTCTTCATTAATACCCAGTGGTTTTTCACAAAACACATGCTTTCCCGCTGCCAATGCCGCTTCGATCTGCCAGCAATGTTCACTGCTGGTAGTGACAATCGCTACGGCATCAATATCTGCACTTTTCAGCATTTCCAGGTAGTCTGTATACACATCCGATACACCCAGTTCATTTTTAGCATACTCTAATTCCGCCTCTGCGACTGAGCATGCTGCCGTTAATTTTGCCCCCGGGATTTTATAGCAAATATTGTTTGCATGTACCTTTCCCAGGCGTCCTAATCCGGCAATCCCGACCTTTACTTCATCCATGGTTTTCCCTTCTTTTTCTATATATTTTAATGATGCTTCCTTGTAGTCCATCATTGTGCAATTAACAGTGAATTGAGCACCCGCTATCTATGTCAGAAGCGCGCCTCCGCTTTGCGGCAGTAACAAACCGGTATCCGGTTCAGCAGACAGCGTACAAATCAGGCTTACGCATCATTTGTATTTCCATGAACCGGCCGGTATTACGGGAACGATTCAGCGTATCTGCCGCAACGCAGGCAGCATAACCATCCCACGCACCCGGGCCATTGCAGCTATTGTTTTCTACCGCTCTCACCCACTCATTTAACTCAATGTCATAAGCTTGAATAAACCTTTGGGACCAATCGGTAAGTATAGGAACGCTGCGCCCTGCATCGGACCGAGTCACAACTGCGTAAGGATCCGGTAAACTGACTGTTCCCTTTTCACATACTACCTGACACTGAATATCATAGCCATAACCATCGGACAATTGTACCTCTACGTCAATGCGGCATCCTGTACCGGTCTCCAGAAGCACGATCTGCGGATTGTCATACCCTTTTACTGAGTAAGAAGATTGCCTTACTTTAAGCACTTGTCCATTTTTATACTCATCGCCCAACAGCCATCGGCAGATATCCAGCTCATGGATTGCTATATTTGACACACCCATCTCGCTGGTAAGTCCCTGAGGCTGATGCATGTTGCGGTGACTGGCATGAATCATAAGAGGATTCCCCAGTTCACCGGATTCCACAATGCGTTTCATTTCCCGGTATCCCGGATCATATCTCCTCATAAATCCAACTTGCACCAGGCGTTTACCAAGTGCCAATTCTGCTTCAATAATTTTTTCACAGTCAGCCGATGTCTGGGCAAGTGGTTTTTCACAAAACACCGGCTTTCCCTGCTTCAGACTCTCAAGAACATAGCCCGCGTGTGAAGTATCCGAAGAAGCAATCAGTACCGCATCCACTTCCCCACTTCCAATCAACTCTTCCCCGGTATCAAATATATGGCTGATATCATATTGCTGTGCGGTATTTTCTGCTGATTCCCGGAAATAATCGGAACAGGCCGCTACTGTGGCTCCGGGAACAAGATTGCGCAAACGGCGAATATGGTCACGTCCAATTGCACCGCATCCGATAACCCCGATTTTTAACATATCAATTCTCCTGACTTTATGAATGATTGATGTTTTATTTTGCAGCCATACGTCTGGCCTTTGCTTCCATTCGTTCACGAGTTACGTCAATAAGTACTGCCAGGATGATAACCAGACCAACAACAATATTCTGGATTGCCGTAGAAGCACTGAGCAGCTGCAGACCATTTCTGATCACAGTAATGATAAGCGCACCGATAATAGTACCGCTCATAGTTCCTTTCCCGCCATTAAAAGATGCGCCTCCGATAATACAGGCAGCAATAGCATCTGTGTCATAAGGCTGAATAGCATTGGCTCCATTGGCGATCCCGCCGCGTCCAATCAGTACAATACCTGCCAAAGCACTCATAAATCCGGATAAAGTATAGCAGAATGTGAGTACATTGGAGCTCTTAATACCAGAGAGGCGGGCTGCTTCAAGGTTTCCCCCTACACAATAGATAGAGCGCCCCAGAACCGTCTTGGAAAGAAATACACCCATAACGGCAAACAACACAATTACTAATATAAAACTTACCGGAAAACCACCCAGCAGTGGTATGGAATTAGGCAGCGTTGCCTCTCCCAGCCATGTAACCTGTACCGGAAATCCGGAAACAATCTTAGAACCTACCACCACCAGGGCAAGCCCCCACAAGACATTTTTCATACCGAGGGTCGATACAAAAGGATGTGGTAAGTGCAGGCGGGTCAGCAGTGTACCATTGATGAAGCCAAAAAACGTACCTGCAACTAAACCTGCAATGATAATTAAAACAGGATTTGTAATCCCGTTTTGTAAAAGCATTCCCATCACACAGGTACAAAAGATGGCATTCGCTCCTACAGAAAGATCAATGCCTGCAGTGATGAGGCACACCAACATACCAGTAGAAATCAATGCATTTACCGATGTTTGCTTAAAGATGTTCATGAAATTCGCAAGCGTTAAGAAGCTTGACGTAGCAAAGCTCAAAATTACACATAATACAAACAGGGCAATCAGGGATCCCAGCTTATTGACCAGGCCCGAATTGGATTTTAATTTTACTTTATTCATCTAAGGTTCCTCCCCACGCAGCTCTCATAATATCCTCCTGATTGAAATGATCACTTTCTCTGTCTAAAGTTCCCGTTACCCGACCACCTCTCATTACCACAACCCGGTCAGACATGCCCAAAATTTCCGGCATTTCAGAAGAAATCATAATTACGCACTTTCCTTCTTTCACAAGATTATTCATTACATTATAAACCTCTATTTTGGCACCAACGTCAATACCTCTTGTCGGTTCATCAAAAATATAAATATCCGCATCGGAATTGATCCATTTTCCAATAACAACCTTTTGCTGGTTTCCGCCTGAAAGCTGACCCGCAATTTCATCTAGCGACGGGGTCTTAATGCGTAACGAAGTAATATTATCTTCTCCCGTCTCCTCAATATGTTTCTCATCCAAAAATAAACCTCTTGCAAAATTTTTCATGTTAGCCATAATCAAATTAGCCCGGATACTTTGTGTCAAAACAAGCCCCTGATTTTTGCGGTCTTCTGTCAAAAATGCAATTCCTGCATTGATTGCCTGTCTTGGGTTTGCGATTTTCATTTCTTTATCATGAATATAAATTTTGCCGCCATCGATGGGATCGGCACCAAATACAGCCCGCATTGTTTCGGTTCGCCCAGCCCCGACGAGTCCTGCGAAGCCCAGAATCTGTCCATCGTATGCTTCAAAGCTGACATCGAATAATACACCGTTTTGTCTCAAATTTTCAACTTTCAGAGCACAGCCGCCTTTTACTCCCATTACTTTGGGAAACTTATTGGCAAGGGAACGTCCTACCATCGCTGTAATTAAGTCATCATTATTTACTTCTGTGATAGGCTTTGTCCAGATATGCTCTCCATCACGTATTACTGCAACACGGTCACATAATTCGAAAAGTTCTTCCAGCTTATGGGATACAAACACAATGCTGATGCCACGGCTGCGCAATTCTCGGCAAATATCCATCAGCTGCTGAACCTCCTTTTCTCCTAATGATGAAGTAGGTTCATCCATTATAATCATCTTAGCCCCAACCGAAAGTGCTTTGGCAATTTCAATCATCTGCTGTACTCCCATGCCCATAGTACCTGCTGCTTTGTCAGGATCGATATCCTGCCCAAGAGATAGCATCACCTCCCGCGCTTTTTTATTCATAGCCTGATAATCCAACAGGCCCTTCTTCCCCCGTATCCACTTATTCATAAAAATATTATCTGTAATGCTCAAAAGCTTTTCAATATTTAATTCCTGATAAACACAGGCAATGCCAGCCTCCGCAGAATCATTCGGATTATGGAAATGTTTCTCTTCCCCTTCCACAAATATACTGCCTTCATCTGCCGAATGTACACCTGTCAGTACTTTTATCAGAGTAGATTTTCCGGCACCATTTTCACCAATCAACCCCAGTATCTCCCCTGGCTTTACAGCCAGGTTCATGTTTTTTAAAGCTACAACACCAGGAAAGCGTTTTGTGACATTTTTTAATTCCACAATATATTCACTCACTGCATACCTCCTTATTCTTCATGCTTAATCAATAGATCGATTTATTTACCAAGCTGAGATTTCAAAGTATCCAATTGTTCCTGTGCATTTTCTTTTGTCACAATTTTACTGCCAGAGTCAATAAACTCTTCTATTTTTTCACCATTTATTGCTTTCACACAAGCTTCAACAGCCTTATATCCCATATCGTAAGCATTTTGTGCAACAGACATTGTTTCTTCACCGCCTAAAATAGCATTACATGCAGACTGAATACCATCAAATCCACAGAAAACAGTATTCGCATATGCCTCATTTCCCTTCGCTGCACGAGCAGCTGCTATAGCCATATCATCATTGTTGCAAACGATCATTGCAACACCGTCCGGGTGATTTTGTATAATAGCTTCCATGGAAGCAAATGCCTTGTCAGCAACTGCATCTGCATATTGGATTTCATCCGATAAAAATGTACCGCCTGCTTCTTCGATACCTGCCTTATAGCCGGTCAGACGTGCTTCTGCAGTAGAATCACCCTGAACTCCAGTAATGGCAATGGCATTTAATTCTGTAAATCCTGCCGCTTTCGCCGCCTCAACAGCTGCCAATCCGCCTGCTTTCGCTGCTTCTTCATTACCGGTTCCTACAAAAGATAATACTTCCGGGGCTTCTATTTTCGTATCTACAGAAATAATCGGCTGCTTAGCACCCGCAATTTTGGAGATTACCATATCCGCCTGTAATGGAGCAATAACAAAACCATCAAATTTCCCTGCTGACAGATTAGTTTCAATGATATTCAACTGCTCATCATAGGAAGTTTCCGACGCTGCACCCTGGATCTCAACATTTACATCCGGATTCTTATCGCTGTATGCCTGGGCACCGGCTAATACGTATCCCCAATACTCAGAAGCAGTAGTTTTCAGGATTACGCTAATGTTAAGTTTATCACCGGTTGCCGATGATACATTTTCGCTCCCGGCAAGATCACTGCCGGCAGCCGTCTCATTGTTGCCAGCTGCCCCTTTGTTGTCAGCTGTTTCATTGTTGTTAGTTGTTTCATTCTTGTTAGTCGTTTCATTGTTGTTAGCTGCAGTAGTACCACCACAAGCAGTAAGGGATAATCCCATAAGCCCCACCATAAAGATACTTAAAATTTTTTTCTTCATACAAAAATCCTCCTTATTTTTTATATAGTTTATTTTTTTGCCGTATGGCATTATGTCCCTTACAAAACCCCATTAATATGCATGAGCATAATATGCACAAGTCATTTTCAAAAAACGCTCAAAATATATGCAAAACATTATATTTTTTAGTATTTATCCAGATTATAACACTACATTTTGGTTAAGTCAATAAGTTTTTTCCAAATTTTTGTGTGCATATTGTCCAGTTTTAATCCTATGTTGTGCATTATCTCTATTTCTCCTTCCACTCTGTATGCACATATTTGCATATTATGCATATGGAATTATGCACATTTCTGAATTACTTTGTGAGGAATTTGTTTCAAAAATACGGGGTGAGCTTACACGGAAGAAAAGGTTAAATATGAAAGAATTGATTCCATAGATGTAATATATCTAAGAAGCACGTCAGGAACAGAAAGTCCGGCGTGTAATTTATAAGAAAGATTATTCATACGTTTGTCGTGATTATTCACATTTTAGTTGACTTAAACTTAAAAATGTATTATTCTTCAATATAGTTAAAATACAGAGAGTCGGATAATAATCTGCAAATTCTCTACTAAAAATCATCTGTTTTTAAATAAACGGTATGATATCCCCGACTCATTGTTTATAGGAGACGTATATATGATTACAACCCAAGAACTTGCCAGGTTAGCCGGCGTAAGTCAATCAACGGTATCAAGAAGCCTTCAGAATTCTTCACGAATCTCTTTGGAAACCAGGATTAAGGTTCAGGAATTAGCAGCACAGCACGGATACACAATAAAAAAAAGGGCGGGCATATCTAATATTTCCGGGAACAATGGGGGAATTGCTATTATTCTGGGCGCTGATAAAATGCATTCCCCCCTTGACCTCTATCTGGAATATTTGTCTAATGAGGTTATCAGGCAAATTGAAAAACAAAATTACTACTGCGTAATCTCATCCTACGATGCAAGTGACCATTCCTTTAATTACATTCAATCAATCATTGAAACAGCCGATATTAAAGGCATTGTTATTATTAATGGCAACTATCACTCTGCACTGGAAGATTATTTAAGCCATTTAAATATTCCTCATATTTACACCCAGTATTTTTCACGTCCTATGAAAAAAAGTTTAAATATAATTGATGTTGACCACTTTACCGGCGGTTTCATCGCCACTAATCACTTATTGGCATTAGGGCATCAGCGTATCGGTACCTTTACCTCCGCCGGAAGTGATTTCAAAGAACGAACAGAAGGATATTGTACTGCACTCGTAAATAACAATCTTGAATGCAATCCTGATTGGATAATTCAAACAGGACTAACTTACGATGACGGATACCAAAACATGCAAAGCAGTTGGAACCAGCTGTGTGACTGCACTGCATTTTTTGCTCAGACAGATATTCTTGGCATTGCTATTATTAATTATCTGACCGATCATGGATATAAAGTTCCTCAGCAATATTCCGTAATTGGCTTTGACGGAATTCCTGAAGGCAATTATTGCCGTCCCAGGCTAACCACTGTTATACAGCCCGTTCTCAAAATTGCGGAAAGAAGCATAGAACATCTTACCTATCTGATAAAGCAGAAAAGTACCAGCGCTGCTCATTTATTCGTACAGCCTGAATTGTATCTGCGTAATTCCACATCACATGTGAAGTAATCAAACGTATAAGTAGCACTTTTCAGACAGTGAAAAAGGCTTTACCCTGAAATAACAATTCATTTAACTATAAATGCCATGGCAAAAAGCTACCGAAGTGCTTTTTGTCATGGCATTTTGGGTCTGGAACAGCAGTCACCGGAAGACTTTTCCGGTATCACATTACAAGTCGTGAACTACCCTGTTGGAAAACACTCCCTTTAATCCTACCATCTCAACTTTCTTTTTAATTTTATTTATATCCATCAGATACAAGCCTCTATCTTTCATCCGTTTAAAATAAACAGAGCCTGAAAAGGTATATTTTCGTTCTATTCCTTCTTCCGTCCCCATTTCTTTTTTTACAAATGCAATCATGTCACCAACCGCCAGACTCTCCGGCAGAATTAAAGTCTCCAGGCCTGATGCTTCTCTTACACTGTTATACCCTGCCAGAATCCCCGTCACAATTGCCTCCGTATGACCAACCAGCAGCCCGGCCTTTTCGCCTGCACAATATAAATTCTCTGCTCCCTCTACTTTCAGACTGTTGTCCCGCGGCGACATTGCCATATATCGGATGGAATTCCCCTTGCCGCCCGCATAGGGATCTTCATATCTGGCATCTTCAAATCCCGGAATCCGCCTGAGTTTATCGATTGGAAAATAAGACGTCATCAACTTGGCATGCCCCGTATCCAATAAAATAATATTTTCCGTAAAATCATCAAGTGCATACTGCTGGCAAGCCTTCTCAGACAAATGATTTTCCCTCAGATCCTCTGGTAAAGGTATTACTGCCACTCCTTTTTCTTCTAACTGGTCAATGATTTCTCCGGAGAGAGACTCTTTAAAAAGCTTACAGGAACCACTCATTGCACCTAGTTTTCCATTTGCCCGCTTTCCCTGTATCTCCGGAATCCCCGCCTCTCCCGTCAGACTGATTCTGCCGCCAAAACTGGGGCATCTTAGAATGCACATGGCACATCCGTTACCAAACTTTCTGCAATTATTCATAGGCCCCGCACTCCCGGTAGCATCAATGAACATCTCGCCGCCAAACTTTCTGCCATCATCCGTCTGTACATTTAAGATCCGTTTCCCATCCATCTGCACTTTAGACATACGCGCCTGAAATTCAATTTTCGTTCCTATCTTTTTTAAAAACCGGTAGATAACTCCGGATATTTTACCAACATCATATAAAGAAGCATGCTCATGACCGGGAAACTCAACATTCTTATGCCTTACGTTTTCATCAATAATACAAAAAATCTCTCCTCCGCCCAGAGCGATCATTTCTTCCGTTGCCGTGTACCGTCCGTTATTTCTCATAATTCCGCCAACCAGTCCTGTACCAAGCAGCATATCCGTTTTTTCCAGCAGCGTAACCTTTGCGCCCTGCAAGACTGCCCCATATGCCGCGGCGCATCCCGCCCAGCCTCCTCCTGCTATTACCACTTCTATACTCATGTTGTCTGCCTCCATTCTTCTGATGAACCTAACTTTTTCCATGCAGTGTGTAAACAGTTTCCTTTCACACTTTTCCGCCTGATTTTCACGGGCTATAAACTCTCATACTTTAATGTATGGACATGTTAGCCTGTTTATTCCTGAAATCGGTTAAATTCCATCCGTCTTACATCCCACCCAGAAAATTCATTCCGGTTCTCCAAAGAAATACCCCTAAATAAAAAAATGTAAGTAAACTCCCTGCACCGCATAAAACCTTACTGATCAAGCCATCAGCCCGGCAGAGATCCAGACTGATTCCCCATTTGAGAGGGTAAAGCAGACGAACATTCTTATAATTAAAAATATCTGCAGCGATATGTGAAAGCATAGAAATGATAAAATAGGGAACCAGAATGGGATAGATAATATATAAAATAAAGCTCAAAATCCCAACCGCCGGTAACGAATGCATAAAAGATCTGTGAGGCCTGCTCTTACCAAAGATACATACCCCCAGAAAAGCAGTCATACCCATCACCAGTCTCACCAGGTTACTGTTACGCATAAAACTCGCTGTTATCCCAAGTTTCCACTGATATTCCATAAAAACAGTGGCGATAACCGCTAACAGCGTAATTGCAATTACTTTGTTTACATCTCTTCTGGCTTCCGAAGTGCTTACGTCTATGTCACTGATTACAGAGCCTACAGATGCCGTCCCGATACACAACACAACCTCTCTGATATTTTCCGGCTGTCCAATCAATAATGCCGCCGCTGTTCCTAATGCCACATGTGTTTTTCCTGTCATACGGTTCTTCTCAACTTTCCTCATTTGTCTTGTAAATCTTAAGTTTTCCCCTGGAACGTGTTTGAAAATTGCATTCTGGCAGCTGTGCGTAACAGTTTGTAGAAGATTTGTCCCGGATGAAGGGCGCGTAGCGGACTACGTAACCTGAATTCGGAGCAAATATGCCGCAAAGTGGGGCGTGCAGATGGCGGGAATGAATTTTCAAACACGTTCCAGGCCTACTTGCGTAATTATACAAAAATCTATCCTTAAACGCAAGCTATTTTTCCGTATGTATGTTCTTATAAAAAGGCCGCTGCAAATTCATTCCAAACACTGACATACGAACTAATTACCATGGGATTATATTTCCCAATCCATGTCAAATAAAGAATCATTTTACAACGACCTGCTCTTCATTTCAATTTATTTACATTTATACTTTTCCGATTCTCTTACAACGTTTCCTGCTGATTTTGGGAAACCATCCTTGCAAATACCAAAACAACAAGCATAAGCACGATTCCAAAAGGAAGTGCAATCCAGGCACTTTGTACAAATCCCGCTAATATATAGGTCAGGAAGGATACAACGGCTGCCGTAACCGCATAGGGAAGCTGTGTTGTCACATGATTCACATGGTTACATCTCGCCCCTGCCGATGCCATAATCGTCGTATCCGAAATCGGAGAACAATGATCTCCGCAAACTGCCCCCGCCATACATGCTGAAATAGAAATAATCATTAATTCCGGATTAGATTTTTCAAATACTGCAACCACAATAGGGATGAGAATACCAAATGTACCCCAGGACGTACCGGTTGCAAAGGCCAGCCCGCATCCAACCAGGAAAATGATTGCCGGCAGAAACTTCATTAAGTCTCCTGCACACTGCGCCATAGCTCCTGCCACAAAATCTGCTGCTCCCAGGCTGTCTGTCATGGCTTTTAAAGTCCATGCAAAGGTAAGTATTAAAATAGCCGGTACCATTGCTTTGAATCCATCCGGCAGACATGCCATACAATCATTGAAATTCAATACTTTTCTAATATTATATAGTATTATTGTAATCACCATTCCAAAAAAACTGCCAAGAGCAAGCCCTACAGAAGCATCACTATTAGAGAATGCAGTAATAAAATCTTTTCCTGCGAAAAATCCGCCTGTATAAATCATACCAATTACACAGCAAACAATTAAAGATAATATAGGAATCATTAAATCCAGAACGCTTCCATGGGGATTGGAAATATCATCTTCATCAAAATTTCCTATTTTGTCTCCTGTTGAAAAAAGATCACCTTTCCGTGCATTTTTTTCATGAACCGCCATAGACCCAAAATCTACTTTCAGCAATACAAGTCCCACCATCATAACAATCGTCAGCAAAGCATAAAAGTTATATGGAATTGCTCTGATAAAGATAGAAAACCCATCTTCACCTTCCACAAAACCTGTAACTGCAGCTGCCCAGGATGAAATAGGTGCGATGATACATATCGGTGCTGCCGTAGCATCAATCAGATACGCCAGCTTTGCCCTGGACACCTGATGCTGGTCAGTAACCGGACGCATTACACTGCCTACTGTCAGACAGTTAAAATAATCATCAATAAAAATTAATACCCCTAAAACAATTGTTGCTAGCTGGGCACCAACTCTCGTCTTTATTTTCTTACCAGCCCATCTTCCAAACGCAGCCGAGCCTCCGGCTCTGTTCATCAGACTGACCATACATCCCAGAATAACCAGGAACACCAAAATTCCCACATTATAGCTATCCGATAACACTTTGATGAATCCATCATTAAAAATGTGTGTCACAGTCCCTTCAAATCCAAATCCGGAAAAGAACAGTCCTCCAACCAAAATACCTAAAAATAATGAACTGTAAACTTCCTTAGTAATCAATGCCAGAACAATTGCTACTACCGGTGGTACCAACGCCCAAAAAGTTGCATACATAGCGGGCTTCGCTGCTCCTTCTTCTGCAGCCAGAACCGTCATGGGAATCAATGCCGTGAATATCAGTAACATGCTGATACCCATAAACAACCTTCGTTTTGAAATCCTCATTCCTATATCCTCTCTTTCCCTCCAAGAAAAAACCATGAATGAAAGTCTCCGTGGGGACATACATTCATGGTCATTTAAGGTCAGATTTCCCTATACCACTTCAGATAGCGCTCCACATATCAGTGACAGTCCGCAACATATTCTGCTGCGTCCCAGAGCTAATTCCATGGACCGGAATATAGCTCTTCGGCGATCTTCCCTTTTCTCCAAAACGGCTGTCCTGCCACTTGTCCCGGAGTACTGATGAATATCGCACCTCTATCATTTCATTTTTATTTCTTGTCTAGTTATATGTTTCTATTTTAACATTTTTTCGACAAAAAGCAAAGATTAAAATTTTGTTTTATTCCTGCTTTATTTCAGATAGCTTCCATTCCGCAAGCAATCAAAATTCTTGCCGCAGCTGCAAAATAAAAAATTGAAATTCTTCTGACAGCCTCCAGAAATCATTATTCCCAGCCAGCTTGTCTACCATATCATTGGTAAACCTCTCAGCCATGTAAAATACAATTGAAATTCTAACATCATCCAAAGATTAGCCGAACAAATACTTTTTCATTTATTCCGCTAATCACTTCTTTAGTGAATTAAGCAAAAAAATAAGTCCTCGCAAAATTTTCATTTTACAAGGACAATCACGTGCGTGAGAAGATTCGAACTCCCGGCCTTTTGGTCCGTAGCCAAACGCTCTATCCAGCTGAGCTACACGCACATATTTAATTGATGATTCTGAATGCCGGCGACCGGAATCGAACCGGTACGGGAGATTAGTCCCGCAGGATTTTAAGTCCTGTGCGTCTGCCAGTTCCGCCACGCCGGCATTTCATGGTATCACTACCAAATGGGACCTACAGGGCTCGAACCTGTGACCCTCTGCTTGTAAGGCAGATGCTCTCCCAGCTGAGCTAAGATCCCATGGGATATGTAATTAATAAATCCTACATCTTTCGATGTAACGACCCAGATCGGACTCGAACCGACGACCTTCGCCGTGACAGGGCGACGCTCTAACCAACTGAGCCACTGGGCCAAACATTAATAACAACAGACAAATGGACCTTCGGGGACTCGAACCCAGGACCGACCGGTTATGAGCCGGTTGCTCTAACCAACTGAGCTAAAGGTCCAAAGAGCCGATGATCGGACTCGAACCGATAACCTGCTGATTACAAATCAGCTGCTCTGCCAATTGAGCCACATCGGCATATGACGTATGTTGTTATTAGTGACTCCAAGGGGATTTGAACCCCTGTTACCGCCGTGAAAGGGCGGTGTCTTAACCGCTTGACCATGGAGCCTTGCTTTACTGCCTTTTATCCTTTTAAATACTTAGCCATTTTGTTAAGTACTTAGCTCCCCGAGTTGGGCTCGAACCAACAACCCTTCGGTTAACAGCCGAATGCTCTACCATTGAGCTATCGAGGATTATACTGCTTTTTTGAAAAGCCATATACCTTCAAAACCACATACAGAAATTCATCAAATATCATCCGTTCTTGCATTACCAACTTCGTTGATTATATCAACTTTATTGACATTATCCTAAACCTTATGGATAAGCCTTCGACCTATTAGTATTAGTCAGCTCCATACATTACTGCACTTCCACCTCTAACCTATCTACCTCGTCGTCTTCAAGGGGTCTTACCGCTTATGCGGGGGATATCTCATCTTGAGGGGGGCTTCACGCTTAGATGCCTTCAGCGTTTATCCCTTCCCGACTTGGCTACCCGGCCATGCTCTTGGTAGAACAACCGGTACACCAGAGGTCAGTCCAACCCGGTCCTCTCGTACTAAGGTCAGCTCCTCTCAAATATCCTGCGCCCACGCCGGATAGGGACCGAACTGTCTCACGACGTTCTGAACCCAGCTCGCGTACCGCTTTAATGGGCGAACAGCCCAACCCTTGGGACCTACTACAGCCCCAGGATGCGATGAGCCGACATCGAGGTGCCAAACCACTCCGTCGATGTGAACTCTTGGGAGTGATAAGCCTGTTATCCCCAGGGTAGCTTTTATCCGTTGAGCGATGGCAATCCCACTTTATACCACCGGATCACTAAGTCCTACTTTCGTACCTGCTCCACCCGTCGGTGTCACAGTCAAGCCTTCTTTTGCCTTTGCACTCTGCGAATGGTTTCCAACCATTCTGAGAAGACCTTTGAGCGCCTCCGATACCCTTTCGGAGGCGACCGCCCCAGTCAAACTCCCCGCCTGACATTGTCCCACCACCGGATCACGGTGGCTGGTTAGAAATCCAATACTGCAAGGGTGGTATCCCAACAATGACTCCTTCACAACTGGCGTTGTGAATTCTTAGTCTCCCACCTATCCTGTACATGCAATACCGAATCCCAGTATCAAGCTGGAGTAAAGCTCCATGGGGTCTTTCCGTCCTGGCGCAGGTAACCAGCATCTTCACTGGTATTTCAATTTCACCGGATGCATTGTCGAGACAGTGCTCAAATCATTACGCCTTTCGTGCGGGTCGGAACTTACCCGACAAGGAATTTCGCTACCTTAGGACCGTTATAGTTACGGCCGCCGTTTACTGGGGCTTAAATTCAATGCTTCGCTTGCGCTGACATCTCCTCTTAACCTTCCAGCACCGGGCAGGCGTCA
Organism: Robinsoniella sp. KNHs210; assembly: GCF_000686105.1. Lineage (NCBI taxonomy): Bacteria > Bacillati > Bacillota > Clostridia > Lachnospirales > Lachnospiraceae > Robinsoniella > Robinsoniella sp. KNHs210. The sequence goes on along the minus strand of NZ_JMLZ01000002.1, from coordinate 4,957,562 downwards.
GCCCATATACTTCACCTTGCGGTTTTGCATAGACCTGTGTTTTTGCTAAACAGTTGCTTGAG
>NZ_JMLZ01000002.1:4105000-4952500 GCF_000686105.1 Robinsoniella sp. KNHs210 | reverse complement strand
ATTTATAGTTTCTAGTTTCTAATTTATAGCTTCTAGTTTCTAGTTTCTAATTTCTAATTTCTAATTTATAGTTTCTAATTTATAGTTTCTAGTTTCTAGTTTCTAATTTCTAATTTCTAATTTCTAATTTCTAATTTCTAATTTCTAATTTCTAATTTCTAATTTCTAATTTCTAATTTCTAATTTCTAATTTCTAATTTCTAATTTCTAATTTCTAATTTCTAATTTCTAATTTCTAATTCAATTGTATTCTTTAAGCTCTATCTTTTGCAAATATTTCTGCAATTTCCAGATCTTCCGGCGTAGTTATCTTAATATTCTTATAGGAACCTTCTACCAGTTTTATCTTTGCCTGTCCCATTTGCTCCACAACCATAGCATCATCTGTCACTTGAATCCCGGGATATTTCATGATTTTATCATATGCCTGGTATACCAGAGAATATTGGAATACCTGGGGTGTCTGTACCATCCATAGCTTCGATCGGTCAGGGGTGTGATCTGCAAAGCCATCCTGCCCGCTGATTTTGATGGTATCTTTTACCGGCATACCGACTACACATGCTTTATGTATGCGCACTGAATCACAGGCGCGCTGCAGCAGTTCCTGATCAATAAAAGGCCTTGCCCCGTCATGTATATATACGTAATCACAACATCCGATTGCTTTTAAACCTTCAAACACAGAATGATAGCGCTCTTTTCCGCCTGCTACGATTGACTTCACTTTTTTCAGATTATACTTTTCTATTATTTCATGCCTGCAATATTCTATTTCTTCTTTTCCTGTAACCAATACGATTTCATCTATGAACGGGCACTTTTCAAAGGCAATTAAAGAATAATAAACCACCGGTTTCCCTTTTATAAGTAGATATTGTTTTTGTACTTCACTGTTCATTCTTGTTCCACGTCCAGCACAAAGTACCACCGCTACATTTTTTTCCTGCCCCATTATCGTTCTCCTAATTTGAGATTTGGAACTGCATTCAGATCTAATCCATGTCTCGTACCCTGGATAAACTCATAATAAGCCGCTACACCTATCATAGCTGCATTATCGGTACAGAAAACAGGTGATGGGTGATAGAATCGAATGCCATTATTTCTGCATGCCTCTTCCATTGCTCTTCTAAGAGTTGTATTAGAAGCTACCCCTCCTGCAATAGCAAATTTGTCATATCCGTACTCTTTAACGGCCATCATGGCATGTTCTACCAGGACTTCTGTAACTGCTTTTTGAAATGACGCTGCAACATCCGCTTCTATGATGGTTTCATTTTTCATTTTACATCCGTTGATATAGTTTAGAACGGATGATTTTAAACCACTGAAACTAAAATCATATGGCGCATCAGCCACATGTGCTTTGGGGAATTTTATTGCATCCGGATTACCCTCTTTTGATAATTTATCTATTTTAGGTCCTCCCGGATAACCAAGCCCGATTGCTCTTGCTACCTTGTCAAATGCTTCACCGGCTGCATCGTCTCTTGTTCTGCCAATGATTTCATATTTTCCATAATCTTTGACAACCACCAGATGTGTATGCCCTCCTGAGACTACAAGACAGATAAACGGTGGTTCCAAATCCAGATTTTCTATATAATTTGCAGAAATATGACCTTCTATATGATGCACTCCTACCAGCGGCAGTTTTTTAGCATAGCTAATTGCTTTTGCTTCTGCCACACCCACTAAAAGAGCGCCAACAAGGCCAGGACCATACGTGACACCTATCGCATCCATATCATCCAGTGTCATTTCTGCCTCTTCCAAAGCTTCTTCAATAACCTGATTTATTTTTTCAATATGTTTCCTTGAAGCTATTTCCGGAACTACCCCTCCGTAGAGTTTGTGTAATTCTATCTGAGATGAAATAATATTGGATAATACTTCTCTTCCGTTTTTTACTACCGATGCAGCTGTTTCATCACAGGAGCTTTCTATCGCTAATATGAATACATCTTTTTTTTCCATTGTTATACCATTCAAATCACAGGCTTTCCTGCAATACTGCCACAAATAAAACAGGCTGAAAGAATCACAGCGTGGCTTCCTTTCAATTTCTCAATTTTCTTTCAGCCTCATCCGCATGAATATCGTAATCCCACTTACAATATTTCTAATTAAGCAGAATGAACAAGTTCACACCTGCCTGCGCAACTATTCTTCATCAAAGTCCAGCTCTACGGATTTGCAGTCTTTTCCGGGATAGGCATTGGGAAATATTTTTTGAACATCTCCCATGAACTCTTCCGGGTGGATCAGGGATGGGCTGTAATGTGTTAACCACAGTTCTTTCACCCCAGCTTCTTTTGCAAGGTTTGCTGCTTCAGTGAAAGTCATATGCTTGTGCTCCACTGCCTTTTGTTCTTTGCCCGGTTCTCCATACATTCCTTCGCAGATGAATAAATCAGAGCCTGCCGCATTGTCCGAAATTGCTTTTACAGGTCTCGTATCTGTACAGTAGGTTAATTTTATCCCTTTTCTTGGTTCACCAAGTACCATGTCCGGTGTATATATTTTGCCATCTGCTTCAATGGTTTCTCCCTTTTGCAGGCGGCTCCAGTACGGCATTGGAATCTCCTTCTCTTTTGCCCTTGTAACGTCAAAACGGCCTGCCCTGTCTATTTCAATTGAATAGCCATAGCAGACAACATTATGATTTACCCGGAAAGCCCGGATTCGGTATCCATTCATTTCAAATGTTTCTTCCGGATTGGTAATTTCCAAAAAACGCAGTTCAAACGGCAGTTCCGGTGCAATTACGCGCAATGCATTTACGACTCTTTCCAGGCCTTTAGGCCCTATTAATGTTAAAGGCTCATTCCTTTCAGCATTTCCCATGGTCAGCAGCAATCCCGGCAGTCCGCTTATATGGTCTCCATGGAAATGGGTGAAGCAGATCACATCTATCGGTTTGAAACTCCACCCTTTTTCTTTAATTGCGATCTGGGTTCCTTCTCCGCAGTCAATTAAAATACTGCTGCCGTTATATCTTGCCATCAGGGCAGTCAGCCATCTGCGTGGAAGAGGCATCATCCCTCCGGTTCCTAATAAACATATATCTAACATCTGTATTTCCCTTCTTTTTCAAATCTATTTCAAATATAACCCATAAATAGTGCAAGCAGGCTTGTGCTATTCCCAAATCAGCAGTGTGAAAGCGATTATCTTTTACACTTGGCTCTTTTATAAGTTTTCCTTTTTTCAAACAGCCAAATCATATTTTGAATATCTGATTGTATATTTTAACACAGATAGAAGCCGGGAACAAGATGTAACCCCTTGATAAAAACGTAACTTTACACAAATTCTTTCTGTTTTTTCACGGTAACGGGGATTTTGAACTGTTTTATAAGCTTGTTGTAACATTCTTCACATAGATCAAGCTCATGGATCTCGCCATCTTTTTCTGAAAAATATCCCCAGCATTTCTCTACCGATAGAATTCCTTCTTTCACAATCTCGTTTTCCAGGTGAAATTCTTTTCCGCACATATTGCAGTAGATTTTTTTTGCTTGTCTCATGTTTTTTTCCTCCCCTTTTCCTACGTTGCGAACCGTATATCATATTACAAATATTCCTGCATGAAATACAGTAATTACTTTATATAAGTCATTATAACGAAAAATATACATCAAAGATAGTGGTAATTGCTGTATGAATTTCCAAAAAAAGAGCAACCATCACTGCTTACTCATGATGACTGCATCTTCTATTGGCTTCTCGTAAAAATTTCTTCGAATTCCAGCTTTTGTAAATCCGGATTTTTCATACAAGTGAATTGCCGCACTGTTACTTTTTCGTACTTCCAACACAAAAAAGGAGATACCCCTTAGGGTGCCTTTTTTTAATAATTCATCCATAAGGCGGGAAGCTATTTTCTGTCCCCGCAAAGATTTTTTTACCGCAACATTTGTGATTTCCCCTTCATCCAGGACCTGCAGTAAACCACAATAACCTGCCAGTTCACCATCTGAAAACGCACATAAATATAACGTATTTTTCTGTGCCAGAGATGATGCAAAACCTGCCTTTGACCAGGGCATGGAGAACGTCTCCTGTTCTATTTTAGTAACTGCATCCAAATCTTCCGGCTGCATTGTGCGTATATCAATCATTTTCTTTTGCCGCTTCTTCCTGCTGGGCCCTTTCCCTTTCAGCCTGGGACAGCCGCAGGTAGTCCGGCTGATGTTCTTCTGCACTCTCCAGCATTCCTGCCTCAATGTAGGCCCTGGCAAGCGTACCTACTGCAGCGCCACGCTGTTTGTTCACATGTGCCGGTGCATATGAGTAGGGAACTGTTATCATTTCTGCAATTTTCTCTGCATAGACAGGCACTCCATCCCCTAAGAAGATCACTTCCCTGCCATATTTATTCAATTTTTCAACTATTTCCTGAACTGATACTGCCATCTGCTCTTCAACAACCTTGAATTCTTTACCCTCGAACTCATAGATTCCTGTATATACCTGGTTCCTTCTGGCATCCATCAACGGGCAGATTAATTTATCTGTGCCATAGAGATTAAATGCCAGTCCATCTACGGTAGGAATGGAAACTAAAGGTTTATTAAGTGCCAGCCCTAATCCTTTTGCCGTAGCGGAACCGATTCTAAGCCCCGTAAAAGAGCCTGGACCTGCTGCAACTGCTATTGCATCAATGGTTTGAAGATCCAGATCGATCATCTTTCCTATTTCATCCAACATGGGAAGCAGGGTCTGTGAATGTGTTTTTTTATAGTTCACGGTATACTCTGCCAACATATTATCATCTTCAATAATAGCTACGGAGGCAACTAACCCGGAACTGTCTATCGCTAATATTTTCATTTTATACCTCCTCGTATAATAAGTTTGTAAGCAAGAAAAACACAGCTTACAGACTTATTCTTTTTTATGGTATAGAGGTAAGGACATCTCTGAGGATTCCCCTCATCCTATTCCCATCTATACAGTCAATAGTTACTTTTTCATATGGTTAATCCTGTGGTATGATATCAGCAGAGTCTGATGTCCGAAGGCACTGCTTCGTCTCCTTTCAGCCGGCTTTGTCCGTGACTGCTTCAAAAGCATGCAGCCTGGCACACATGGCACATTCCGCTTACACAGAAGCTGCATCTCCAGCCGGAGCACCAGCAAAAAATGCTGACTGGATGAATGCTCATAACGCGAGGCTGCGGTCACCATATGTAGCACAGGATAAACCTTTTGCTTAAGGCTCCAATAATCTGGATCGGAAAGGAGCGTGATTACATGATAAAGATCAACTATATGTCCACTTTGTTTGTTGGTATTGATGTAAGTTCCAAATCCAACGTTGTATGTGCCATCGACTTCGATGAAAACAAATACATTTCTTCATCCTTTCAGAACAACCAGCCTGGGGCGGAAGAACTTGCCGCCATGATAGCTGACTGTATGGCACATCATAAAAACCTCAATACGGTTGTGGCTACACTGGAAGCCACCTCCGTTTACAGCGTTCACATCGCCAATTTTCTGTCTACCTGTGAAACGCTCATGCCCTATCGCCCTTACGTGTTTTGTGTCAATCCAAAGATGACTGCAAACTACCGTAAATCTTATATTGGCATGGACAAGACAGATCCGCTTGATGCGTATCTCATCGCTGATTTTGCACGATGCGGACGTATTAAAAAATGTCAGCCATGGCGTGGCAGCCAGTTTCTGGCTCTAAAACTTCTGACCAGACACCACCTCCATCTTGCTGAGTGCATTACAAGAGAGAAAACCTATATGGTATCAAATCTTTACTTGAAATTCAGTGAACTTCAGCTTCTGGATGATGATTCGCAGCCCTTTAGTAACCTGTATGGTGCTACTTCTTCTGCTGTTTTAACAGAATACCTGTCTCCACAGGAGATTATCGATTCTTCCGAAGAAGTACTTCTGCAATTCCTTTCCCTGAAAAGCAGAAACCGCATCGCTGATCTATCAAAGACCTCTGAACTTCTAAAAAAAGCTGCAAGAGATTCTTATCGATTGGACAAATGCATGTATGAGCCGCTAAATGTTTCTTTAGCAAGTTCATTTAACTGTATCCATACCTATCAAAAAGAAATGAAACTGGTAGATCAGGCAATCGAAAAAAGTATGAATGGCATGAATCCGAATGCATTTACTATCCTGAAATCCATTCCAGGAATAGGGCCTGTATGGGCTGCTGGTATGCTGTCTGAAATCGGCGATATTAATGTGTTTCACTCATCAGATGCACTTGCCAAGTATGCAGGCCTGACATGGCGAAAAAGCGATTCTGGAGATTTCTCATCAGAAGACAATCCGATTACCAGAGCTGGTAACGCCTATCTGCGTTACTATCTGGGTGAAGCTGCAAACAGCGTCAGGCGACACATACCGGAATATGGTGAATACTATGCTAAAAAATATGCTGAAGTAACCAAACATCAGCACAAGAGAGCACTCGCGCTTACATCTCGTAAATTTGTACGACTCGTTTTTGGTTTGCTGGTCAAAAACCAACTGTACACCGGCGAACAATTGGACGCCGAATATAATATTGAATCGAACTGATATTCGAAACTGACTTCATTTTTTCGAATGTTTATTAAGTGCACCCTTTTTTCAGAAAATCATATCAAAATCTTTTTCATTTTAGTCTTGACATATCACCAGAATGCTTCATTACTGATTGTACTTTTTCTCTATTCTCCGATTGTTATACGGCGGTAGTCGAACCCTTTTTCCAGATCTTTTTCTATCGTAACCGGTATGATATCTTCCGGCAGAATTTCCTCAATAAGATTTGCCCATTCGATGAGACAGACGCCGTCTCCATAAAAACAGTCTTCATATCCGATCTCTTCCATCTCTTCAACGTCTCCTATCCGGTAGACATCAAAATGATAGAGGGGCATTCTCCCGCTTTCATAAATCTGTACAATGGTAAATGTCGGACTGCTGATTGGCTCTGTAATTTTCAGTCCTTCAGCCAGTCCCTTGGTAAATACGGTCTTTCCTACTCCAAGATCTCCGGTCAGCGTGTAAATCTGACCTTTCTCTGCTTTATCTCCAAGAGACTTTCCCACATCAAAAGTCTCCTTTTCGTTCCATGTTTCTATGATCATCTTATTTCAACCTGCTTTTTATCTTTATTTTTCCGGCATCTACATGTCCCTGAATTAACTCCAGTAATTCTTCGTACTGTTCTCCAATGGATTCCTTTGGAAATACAAACGAGTACCTCTTTCCTGTATATACAAGAAGGCTCAATTTTGTTTCCGTCACTTTGATCAGATCTTCCCACTTGAGTTCTGCACTTTGATCACCCTGTAATGTTTGAATTCCTTCCTCATTTAAAATATAGGTTATTGGTTTTTTGAATACCGGATTTAGTTTTACCTGTTTGACGGACCGCAGATAAAGTGTTATAGGCAGATAGAGTATAAACCAGACACCAAAAACCAGATACAGTATACTCTGCCAGGATTCCACCTTTCCAAACGTCACGGCAAACACAATTAGCGCCACTGCGCCGAATAACACACCCACTACTCCACTGAAACTTTTGTATGTGTGACTGAGCAGGAAATTATACATGATTTTCTGCGTCATTTTCACCTCAAATTTCACTTCCATATACGTCCGCCTCCTGCTTTTTGTATGAATCAGTTTATCATATTTATTTTAAAAAGGCAAACGGATCGTCCTCATCTTTCAGAAAATGCATCAGCATATATGCACACATAATCGCCACTCGTTCTTCTTTTAAAATTCTTCTTACTTCTTCTCTGTCTGCAATCACCACTTCAATGTCCTCGTTATCCTCTAATCCATCTTTACTTACTTTTCCGGTTGCATATCCGTAAACAGAAGCACAGCACTCATCGGTCATCCCGATTGTGGTGAAGTATGGTTTTTCATACATCTCGTCCACGTTTACCGGATGAAAATCGAGACCTGTCTCTTCTTTTAATTCCCGGGCTCCCGCAATTTTGTAATCCTCCCCTGGATCTACAAGTCCTGCCGGGAACTCATAAATATATCCATCTATTGCATAACGGTACTGGCGTACGAGAATCACTTTATCCTTCTGTTCTCCATAAAGGCTGTAAATAATTACACCGTCCGGCTTAAGGTTGTGGGTACTTATCTTTAAATCCTCTATTTCTTTAGCTCTGGATGCCACAAAATAATCTACCGGATTATCTAAACGATTCCTGGCTTCCAGCTCATACATATTTAAATGCCTGCTGTCTGTTAATTTATCAATATGCCTGATCCTGCTCATGATTGTCCTCCATTACTTTTCTAAGCTCAAATCTTTTTCCACTATTATAGCAGAAAAAAACAGAGAATGAAATCTTTTCTCATAGAATTTCACTCTCTGCTGCTTTTATACGTTTCCGGGTAACGGATTAAAAAACACTCTAATTTTTCTTAAATATCGGACTAATATACCTGTATAATAAAAATGTAATTGCCGAAACAATAATTCCTTTTAATAAGTTGAATGGAACTACCATAAATAGTGCAAAAGTTGCAATATTATCAATAGCAGGATTCAAAGCACTGCCCATTCCTACCAGAGCATCCATCGGCATTCCGAACGCTTTTGCATATACCGGAAGAAGAATAAATACATTCATTAAACTTCCAATGGCTGTCATGGTGATAATGCCAAGGATCATCCCAATCAGGGCACCCTTTCTTGACCGTACTTTTTTATAGACAAGTCCTGCCGGAACAATCAATGCACACCCTATTAAAAAGTTTGCCAAATCCCCGACTCCGGCTGTGCTGCTGCCTTTCATTATAAAATGGAGTAAAATTTTCACCAGTTCGATCACTGCTCCTGCCAAAGGTCCCAAGGCGAATGCCCCGATCAAAACCGGTACTTCACTTAAATCAATCTGATAAAAACTTGGAGCAAACCAAAGGGGTATTTCAAACATCATCAGAACGACGGATATCGCTCCCAGCATACCTATCTGTACCATTGTCTTTAAGTTTGTTCTTCCGGTGGTCCTTCCCACCACATTTGTGTTTGAGCTCATTGTTCATCTCTCCTTTTTCATTTAAATTTTAAAAGGAAAATTCCGGTAGAAAATAAAAAAGCCGAATACATTTGTATTCGGGGGTCTTCGCGCATTAATATTATGAATTATAAAACACGCATTTTTCTTCTCTCATCCAGACTTTACTGTCGGTATTGGAATCTCACCAATTCAGCCACTTTTACTGTGGGTCGCGGACTATACCGCCGGTAGGGAATTACACCCTGCCCCGAAGAATTTCCTTGTTTAGTTTTATTCATTATAACTCATTGTAATTGATTAATCAAGTACTTTTTTAGTGCATATTATACATATTTTCATACACAAATCGTTATACCTGATTATAAGTAATTCATGGAATGTCGTAAATTTGTCGTAAAATGAATAATTGATAAATGTTGTAGATAAGGCATTTTTCTTTACTTTCCCTTACGCAAATGTCGTAAAATCACCCTACAGTTGCACCTGTAGATTTCTTATTCATCTTATCCATTTGTTTTCTGACTCTTTCAAAATTTACGCTGTCATAAACCCTCATAATCATTTTTAAATCTCTATGCCCCATTATATGCATCAATGCATTTGGATCTACTTCGGATTCTGCCATATTCGTACAGCCACTATGTCGAAAAATATGATTTGATATATCAGGAAATTTGTTTCCCGTTTCTTTGTTATATTTGTTTATCATTTTAGATAGCATTTTATTAAGATTAGCCGGGTATAAGGGGGTACCGCTTTTGGAAACAAATACAAAATCTTTATACCCTCCTACTTCCATTTTAGATGGGTACTCTAGTCTTTTTTCCCTCAATTTACAAAAGCACTGATATGCTTCATCTGTCATAGGTATTTTTCGTTTTGTATTTTTAACAGTATTTTCAGTAGCATAAAACTGTGTTTTGCCCTCTTTTCTTCGGTAAACAATTCCATGATCGATTGTGACTACTCTCATTTTCATATCTATATCATTCCATGTCAAACCAATTAATTCATTAATTCTACATGCCAGTTCCGTCATAACAGTAAAAATCAAATAATATCGATCACAATTTCTGTTATATTTTAGAACCTCTTCAAAGAAAATGCTTTGTTCTTCCCCTGTCATGGCTTCTCGACTTTTTAATGATGTATAGTCTCTACAACATCCCTCTGCCGGATTTTTGCTGATAACTTCATCTTCTACTAACATTTGAATTGTTGGATGGATTATTTTATGCAAAATCTGTATTGTGCCATCCGCATATCCTTGTTTGGATTTTTGAGAATAAAAACGCTTAATATCTGATTTCTTAATATCACTAACCTTTAAACGTCCTAAAGAAGAATTTCTAATGTCTTTGTTATAATAATACATATAATTCTCGTATGTTGAATTAGCAAATTTATTAACATCCAGATATATCCTTACACTTTCTGCTAATGTCACCCGGGAATTTCTAATACTATTGCCTTGCTCCAATTCCTTTAGAATCAATTGTTCTTTTTCTCTTAATGAAATATCCTCTTTTGCACCACCTGGAATTTTATCGGTACTAACTAATTTCCAACTGTATGCTGAACTCCTTTGACCATCCAAATCAAAATACTTATATTCGTATTTTCCATCTTTCCTTTGACTTTCGCCTGTTCGAAGTAATCTCCCCTTATTATCTTTTCTTTTTAGTGCCATTTTTGCTCCTTTCAAATAAAAAAAAGAAGCCTTGATATGATTAATTTAGTTTATCACATCAAGGATTCTTTTTCAATTAGTCCACTCTTCTCATAAAGAATAGCTACGCTCAATATATTCATCTAATACCTTGCGCTTTATAAGCCTTTTATTTCCTACCCACAAAACAAAATCACATTGCTCATTATCAGAGATTTGTTTCAGCTTATTTATTCCTATTCCAAAATAAGCTGCTGCTTCCGTCAAGGTCAAATTTGATTTTTCCCAAATTGGTACTTCTGATGTTTTCCTTACATTTTCTTTCATAATCCACCTCATTTACTATTATGTTTTAATGTACCTTAATGATCTTCCAGTTATCCCCTTTCTCCAACGTAAAATCATACTGGGAGATTTGCGGTGTCTGGGAAATTTCATCAAAATATTTTACATAGAAATTTACCCGGACATTGTCTCCTTTCCCCTCTGTAAATATTGGATTCTGAACCTCCCAATATGTGTATTTCCCATCAAGCGGTTTTAACAGACCGTCTTTGACGTAATATACAAGTTCTTTTTCTGTTGCTGCCGGATACAGGGCAAAGAATGTCTCCAAAAAATCCGTAACCTCTTTCATGACCGTAGAATCCACGCTCCCATCCGCTGCTATGTTTTCCGGAGCAACCTTTGATTTCTTTGGAATACTGCATATGGTTGGATTGCTGACGATAAGCATGTTTCCGGTTTCATCCACAAATACCTTTGTCTCAAACGTATTAGTCTGGTATACATCCGTCTTTTCCGTCTCTTTCTTCTTTTTCTTTTTATCCTTAGATGCACGTTCCAGGTAAGACGTGACTTTCTGCTTAACGGAATACACAACACGGTACTCATTTTCCATGCCGTCTACCCCTTTTACATTCCACACCTGTACTTCCTGCACAGTGGCATCTGTTACCGTGGTATCGTCCAGCAGCCCTGTATTAACCAGAAGCAGGGATTCTGACATGTAATTGCCAAGATTCTGCATTCTGCCGTCCAGATCTTCTTTCTTCTTAGACCATGCGTGATAGATCTTTGCGAAATTAACCACATAAGTTTCTAACGCATTGGTATCCAGCAGTTTCATTTCCACTGTTTTTTCGATCACCTCGGTTCTGGTATCAACCGCTGTATAGTTTTTATATACCCCAAATGCAACGCTCCCGATCAGAAGCAGCCATAAAGCAAATACCGATTTTCTCCTCAATCCTATTTTTTTTACGCTCACTTTTTCCGGTTTTTCTTTCTTCTCTTTCGGTGCATGTTTTCCTTTTGGCCTATCTGCCTTATTCTTATTAAATAATTTCATACACTGCCTCTCTTTCTTCTTATTATTTAAAACTCTGAAACACTCTCTGTGCATAAGCAATACGGTTACTCAAATGCGAATCAGCTGCATGGCATCTTTCAAAGTTTGCACAAAAAGCGGTTGTTGCAAATTCAACATTTGTGCTTGTTTTAAACTCCGCATGGCTTATATTGTACTGACTGCCATATTCCATCCCGATACTAGTCCACAGCCATTGGTTTGTTTCCAGTTCCTGTATCATAAACTGAATCTGCACACCAAGGCTCGTACCGGGCCAGGGTTCTCCTTTTAATCCAGCAAAAGCGACAAAGGCCTCCCGTCTGCCAAATGTCCACTGGCAGATACCGATCCCCTCGCCATATCCGGCTTCTGTGGAATCTATCACGATGTCCCCGTTTGCATCTGTACCTCCCTCTCCTGCAAGATTTCCTACAATTCCCGCAGCTGCTTCTTTCGTATACCCGGCCCGCACAAATGCGTTATAAACTCTTTCTGCATTTGTTGCACCCGTCAGATCACCGATATCACCACCCGCTGGATATTCCGGCGAAAAGTACCCAATGATGGAAGAAAACGCTGCGGGATATGACCGCTGGCTTACCACATCCCCGCTGTTTCCCTCTATGGTATTGACCGTAGTCCCGTCACAGTCTGTCACAATTCCGATGTGATCTAGATCAGCCACTGTACTGCCGTCCCACTGGAACAAGATCAGATCCCCCCTCTTTGGTGTATAAGCACCGCCATGTGCCTGCCCGTCATACCACAAATTGTTTCTTTTCGCAAAATCCCTGAAATCATTGCACCATGCAGACTTTGGGATAATCCCGCTTTCAATATAACCGCATTCATTGGCGCACCAACTGACAAAAGATGCACACCATTCCACCCGGTTCCCAAAATCCATATATGACCAGAACTTCTGGCCGCCGTTATTCTCAGGTTTTAATTCTGCCATAGCAGTTTCTACCATCTCTTTACTGCCATTTCCCCCACTGCTGCCGCCAGAACCACCACCGCTTGCCCCAGTACTTTCATCTGCACACATGACAGAGATAAAAAACACCATGATCAGGAGAGGCAGAAATGTTATTCCTATCTTTTTTAGCATTCACATCACCTTTTTTCCTGATTAAATATCTTTCTTGTCTCTATTACGGTTTCTTTTCGGTCGGAATCTTCTCTTACTGTCTGCTTCTGGCTGTTGATAGGGCTTGCCATTCAGCATCGTTGTCCGGTATGTAGCCGAGTCAAAATAAGAATTTTCACAGCCTCCATTTCTTGCAGATACAGCACTGCCCTTTTCCGTATTTTTTCGGTTCCCATCATGATGTCCGGTGACTGCTTTACTTCTCACTTTTTCCAGATCTTCATTAATATAGTTTGAGGCATGATTGGATGGTTTCTCAGATAATTTTTCAGACAGTTTTGGATTACTGCCCCGGTAAATCTCTTTTCCTCCTGCATCCGTAACACCACTTGATCCTGTCTGCGCTGTAACCGGTTTTTGGCTGAAACCGGGTGCACCATGCATCTGATTCGTTTTTTCCTGTTTCCGTCTGCGGAGGTCTTCCCGCTTTCTGGCAAGGTCTGTCTGGTATGCGATATTCTGTTTCTGACGCTCCTGCTGTTTATTTCCTGCCGCACTCTGAAATCCATTCTTGACCCCTTTCACATTTTCTGAAACCGAATCTTTTGCACGGTTAACCGCATACAGCGCCGATGTGGGAGCATTTACCACGTTGTCTTTCGCCCGCTTCGCTTTTTCCAATGCACCTTTTGGCATACCTGCAATTCCCGCCGCCCTGGAACCCACTTTCTCTCCCAGATTCTTTTTCATGCGGTTTTTATCAGTGCTTCTTTCTGAAAATCCAGATGAACCGGGTATATTCTCTTTGTCTTCCCCACTCTGCTTTCTCTGTGATGTTTTTTTCGCATAGTCATGGAAGCTGTATGACTTGCCACCTTCCATATTTCCAGTGGCTTGTGTATTCATTTGCCTATTTTTCCTTCCTGCTCTTGATCCAACCAAACCGCCCACAGCACCTGCTAACATTGCCCTTCCTGTTCTGTTTGCCCGTCCGACTTTCACTCTTGCCCTGCGCTGTAAAGTACGCATGGGACGCATCATTTTTGAGCCCAGCTGACCCTCTCCATTGCTTTGAAGCCCTACCATGCTGAGGATGTCACCCATTTTTACATAGATTCCTACAAAGGTTACAATCTGTAAAAAGGCAATCATAAAAAACGGATAACCCGCCGATACGTTATAGAACATGGAAGATATGCTGAAAGCCACCACAAGAATCATGGTTACACCAACCCTTGTTAAGATGATGTGAAAGACTTTTTCAATCGCTCTTTTTGCCATTCCACTGTAGGTAGGCAGTAGGGATAATATAAATGCAATCACCAGAAACAGGGCATACACAATAAACAACACCTGTGACAAGATCATAAGCCCAGTAAGCAACAGGACAAAATAAGATATGACCAGGTTCACTATTAACAATAACAACACCGTCCCTAACCGGCTTCCAGCTTTTGCAACAGACAGGTAATTGTTGTTATTGTCTTCAATCTCTGCTTTGACTGCTTCTGTCCGTTTCTCTCCATGATCCTCATCCGGGCTGACCGATAAAATGGACTCTGCCCTTGCTTTCTCTACATCCGTACTGCCAAACTGCAGCAAAAGCCAGGGTTTATAGATCTGAACGTCAAACAGAAGATCCCGGATCAGATCTGCACTGTCTTTGTTTTCCCTCCCGGCATCCGGCATCGTTACACTGGTTCCAATGTTCAACACTTCTGTACTGAAATCCGATGAAAAATCATTTAACTTTTCCACATAAAAAGGAGCATATGCAATAAAACCCGTTGTTAATATAAAAATGAGAACAAAGGTAACCACTGTGTTTATGGCTTTTGTGACTTCTCTTTTTAACATTCCCGTATAGGTAACATATCCCCCAAGAATCACCAGAAACAGCCCTAACAGGCTGGGATAAAAACCAGTTCCGCTAATACCTTTTGGGGATACCCCTGCAAGCTGCTGGATATTATTTCCAATATAACCGGTCATGTCTTTTACGAAATCCAGCTTAAATGCTTCCTGTACCACATAGCCGGTAGCCGATGATACCAGCCGTACAATTCCCCATAACGCATCGGTAAGCAGATACACGGCATACAACGCCGTATTTCCAATACCATCCCCCCAATTCCAGGGCAGCCAGTCCCATGATTTATCTACATAAAAATCTAACTGGTAATTGTCATTAGCATACTTTGAATAATTATTTGCTGCATCAATGGTATCATCAATTAACCCGCTTGCCTGGACGTTCATGTACTGGCACAAGACAAAAAAAATGACAATGCTAAGCAATGCCATTCCGATAAACAAATATTTTCTTTTTCCTTTCACTGCCAGCATTGCATCACCTCATTTCTGCTGGTTCAGTACTACCAGATTCTATATGCTCTGACTCCACTTCTCTCATATCTGCACTTTTATCTTCGGATATGATATCTTTCTCTTTTTCCTGCGGCGGTCTGGTATCAAATCCATCAAAGAGATAATCGAACAGCACTCTGATCTGCACAATACCAACCCGTCCATATAAATCCTGCATCAGACACTGTCCTTTTCCCAGATTAAAAATCATGTCCTGGTTCCCTTTGTCGTCTGGATCTAAATGGAAAAACGCAAGCGTGTTTTTAATTTCATCCTGATCGAAACTATGGAAAGCAAATTTCAGCCCGATATGGTCTTTCATGGTTTTATCCGACAGATCCACTGTATTATGTGTCATAAACCAAACCCCGGCATTCATGGAGCGTCCCTGGCGGACAAGCTTATTTGCAAGTGCTTTTCCCTGGGGAACCTGTAAAATTGTCCACGCTTCATCCAATCCAACCATTTTATAGGTTTCACGCTCCATATGGATAAAATCCAATGCATAACTGCTGATTACCATAAGCATGGATATGCTTAATAGTTCATCCAGGGTATAGTTATCCAGTTCCGTACTCTGATCTGGAAGAATCAATTTTTCTATGGAAACAATATTCAATTGATTTTCCATGTTAATGGAGCGTTCTACTGTCCCATCGGAAAACAGCAGATTCCCAAAATGACTGCTTCTTATCGCATTTAAATATTCCGCAAGCGTTATTGCCGTTTCGGTTCCTTTTTTCATTAATTCATCGATTACAAAAAGCAGACCCCGCTTATCACGTTTTCCAACTGAATCGATTGCATTACTGAGTGTGATGTACCGTTCCCCGTCTGTCCGCTGTTTAATCCCAAGCAGGAAAGATAAAATAGTTTTCGCCAGGTCAGCGCCATCTTCTACCGTATTCATGATTACAAACGGATCTAACATGCCGTTGTTCTTTTTCTCATTTGTGATTTCAATTGCATTTATTTCCTCTGCCAGTTCTGGAAAATCTTCTTTCAGCTTTTTGTATTCCCCTTTTGGATCAATAATCAGGGCTTTTCCACCACGGCAGGTCATATAATACATTAGCAGCTTAAAGAGCATGGATTTTCCCCAGCCAAGGGAGCCGAGTATCGCCACCGCAAGGGCATTTGTTACCGCCCCGGCAACCCCCTGGCATGCCAAGTCTGGTCGCACATACACTCTTTCCCCCGTCTCCAGATTATCGCCAATATAAATTCCATCTTTTTCTCCTAAAATCTGTGAAGCACCAAAACCCAGCCCGGAGAGAAAATCACTTGTCACATACTGCACATAGTCATTTTCAAACCGTTTCCCCGAAGGCAGGAACTCTTCATGCAGACCGATCATGTCACCCAGGGGACGCACCAGCTTTATATTGGCATCGTCATAATAATCCCGCACAATTTCACAACGTTCCTGTAATTCTTCTTTACTGTCTGCGGTTACACGGATAACATAACTTAATTTGTACATAGAATCCTTTGTCGTTTCCAGATCTGCTTCCAGTTCGTCCACATCTTCCAATGCATCTATGATGTTCTGGGATGTTTCGTTCCCAGACATATAAGCATGATTGTCTAAATCTTTCAATTCCTTTTTCTTATTACGCACGGTCTTCTTTGCTTGAAAATTCGGTATGATGTCCACATTCAAGGATACGTCCACCGGGAACCCTAATCCCTGTCTTTGGTAATACAGCAGTTCACTGGATGGAAATTCTAATTCACTTGTAATGCTGCTGACCGTAAAGCAGGACACATACAGTTCTTTCTTTTCCGTTGTTATCTTAAAATACCGTCTGTTTTCATGGATTTCACATCTTGCCGGGCGGATGATATCATACTTTTTCACCAGCGTTTTCCGTTTAAACTTCCATGTTTCCATCGGATAAGTAAACTCTTCGAAAGCATCCTCCTGCTGGCCATACAGATATTCCAGAATGTAACCGTAATCATCTTTCGTTAATGAACGGAAAGAAAACCGCCTGGAAATCTTAGTCCTTAACAGACCTTCCATTGCCCGGTACCGGTTCACCTCTGCATCATCCATGACCACAAATTCACCCATTAATTCGGTATTTACCGAATGAATGAACTCCATCAGAACCTTTTGGAAATCTTTTAAATAAGTAAACAGATTTTGTTCCTCTTTATTTTTCATCAGCTTAAACCCAATAAAAAAACGGTAATCCGTCTGATTGCCGTTCTGGTTTTCTTCCTCAAACACTTCTGTCTGCATATCAATTAAATCTTCGGTAAATTCTTTTAAATCACCCTTGATCCCTCTTTTGGATTTCTCCTGTATTGTTTTTACACTGGACTGCGTACCAATCACCAGGGCATGGATTTTTCCGTTTCTGCTTTGTGCTACCAGCTGCCGGAAACGGTCACTTACCTGCATCTTCTGTTCTGGGGATAAAAAGGAATAATTGTATGGATTCATTTCATAATAGGCGAAACATTCCCCATCATGATTGAAAACCAGGTTATCTTCTATATACTTAATCGGGAACATAGACTTCACTCCTTACCGCTGTTACTGTTTTATTTATTTTCATCCGTTTATACCGAATGGGTTTTCCTCCATAGGTGGCTTTGGTTCTCATCAGATATCCGCTGAACGACAGGAGGAAGTTAAACGGCTTTTTCCCATCAAAAGTTTTCTGGCACATAAACCAGGTAAAAGCAATTGGCAGTACCACATACACCAACAGCTTATTTTCAATCAGGTTAAGCGGCGGCAGATCCCGAAAGATGACCACCATAAGAAAGGAAATCACAAACCACGTAATCTGCGACCCTGTCAATGAAAAGGGCAGGTTCCAATCTCCAAACGCATAGAAGACCTTTTCCACACTCCATATACTTGTATAACTTTTTAATCGTTTCAATTTACTACCTCTCTTCCATTTTCAAAATGCGGCCTGCACCTTTGGCCATACAGACCGCTTGTTTCCTGCTAAAAAATGTGATAAAACAGATTCAGACAAAAGCGTTTTCCAACATCAAATATCATAAAGCGCAATCCGAATATCTGATTAAACAGTTTCAGCAGCACATCCTTTACCCCACTTGAATTAAAGGTCAAACCAATTGCAATCACTGCAATCACTGCTGTAGTCGCCAGTTTGGTAGTTTCTCTCTTGATTGCAAAATAGAGTCCCATTATAACGATTGCCAGTAAAACAAGCTGCTGTAACTGTGGGGAAAGCCAGCTGTTCAGGTTAATTCCGAATGTCATTTATCATACCTCATTCTTTCTTTTTGCTGTTTTCTTAGTTCCATATTTTTTAATGTAGTTACATATCTGGCTCTGTTTGCCATGTATTTGTGTACTCTTTCTGCCATTTGCAGCAAATCCAGATGGTCTGCATAAGTTTCTATCTCCTGATTTCCCTGCCAACTCTTTTCTTTAAAAAATGTGTAATAAAATTCCTCTTCATCCTCATATTCATCATGCGGTTCTGCACTTCCTATGATGTAAAGAGTCGTTGTTTTCCCAGTGGCAAGATAATACATTTCATCTTTTTCCGTACCATGACAAATAAACCCATACTGTTCAATTTCTCTGCTCAATAACCCACGCATACCGTAATGCCCCTTTCTATAAGCACCACCACCTTTACCAGACCTTTTTTGAAAGTTAACTTTCAATATTTAAGTGATACCGCTGGCTTATCTATTTACATTGACCATATCTTCAATCGGTGTAGTCTGCTGTTTAATAATCTTTAAATGCCTTTCTGACAACCGGACATTGGATGCGATCTCTTTCATATAGGAAGTGCCATTTAAAGCATCGATCCTTTCCAGCATTTTCTGGCTGGGCATTACCTGATGTTCCAGCCATCCGATTGTCTTTTCCAATCTGTACGGTTCCGGTTTTGTTGTCAGCTTTAATTTATCCCGGTTCTTTCCAAGAAACCATTCCCACATGGGACAGGGCTTTTCCAGGGTGTGCCTTGTCGCCGGAGCATCAAAGAACCGCACATAATTGTTAATGATGGAAAAAATAGTGCTTTCTTCATCCGCCTTTTCCAGAAAATCATATATGGCATGAAAAGCCCTTTCATCTTTCAAACGGATTTCAAAACGATTTTTTATGTCCGCTTCTTCCATAGCAATCCCTTTTTTTACAAACTGTTCATAGTCCTTTTCATACAGGCAGAAATAAATTTCACTGGTTTTTGAACCAATGTATAAGGTTCTTCCCATCGTTGCTTTTTCTGCTTCCCTGCCTACCGAACTTTTTCTTCCACTGCTGTAATCCTCAAAACTTTTGAATTTTGACCAATACAGGTTATCTCTACATCTGTCTATCAAACTGCCTATTTTTAAAATACCTACATGGTCATTTATGGCTAAGTCTATCCGTTTAAAAACCGCATCCTCACCCCAACACACGTGAAAAAAGTCGTACCAAGTACGACCCTGCAAATCCAAGTATTGTTCAAACTCCCTACAACCCTGACCCTTTAATTCAATCAGCGTCCCAAGTTCTACCTTATCTGAAATCAGTACGAAGATGTTTCCTAAAACGTAATGCTCTGAATAAGTGTAAAAACCATATTCTTCATGCCGGAAATGTCGCAAACTAATGCACAAGATATCTTCCACCACTTTTGCAAAGTCATTTGTTGGGATTCGAATGCGTACATAGTCAAATAGGAATGACAACTGCGGCTTCTTTTTTAAGCTCCCCAAAGCATCCTGTAATTTCTCCCTTAACTTTTTAGAAACATTATATTTGCCTGTTTCTATACGGTTTACCGTCATCTTACTAACATCCATATAAATGGCTAACTGTTCCTGGGTAATTCCATACTTCTGTCTTTCGTCTTTGAAATCCTTTAACCACTGATCCATTTTCATACGTCCTTTACTTTATGAAGTAACATTTTGCCAAAATGTTTATCGACCGCTTAAAATCCGCAAACCTTTGTGTTTACAGGGTTTTTTGATCGGTTTGACCGCTTTAGGCGCTTAAGTCTACCCCCCTGTTAGATATGGGGGATTAAGCAGTCCGGCAGGGCTGCGCCCTGCCGGACGCATGCCAAAGACCCTGGCACCTTTCGCTTCGCACGGCACCCGGGCTTTGGCAGCGTTGCAGCGTTTAATCCTGCACTATTATCACCACTTCCAATTTATAACAAATTTTGATATAATTATTAAAAAATCAACATACAAGGAGATAAATATGTCTACTCTTATAAATAAATGTATAGATTTACTCACTAAGAAAGTTCGGAAATTCCCTAAAATTTTGATCATATTTTTAATCTTTGCCGTGTTATTCCCCCAAAAAGCTATTAATTTAAAAAATATACTCTTCGACAAAATAAACGACCTGTGTCCAGATTTGCTGACACAGCTTTATACAAAATTATATATTTCTCATGAAAATTTATTGACCATCTGGGGATTTTTGCTTATAATCTTTGCAATTACTCTCCTTTTGGATATCCTGCATCAATGGATAAATGATCGCACTTATATAATCATTAACCGTAGTTCAACAATACTATTTGAAATAAATACAGTTATCCTTTTATTAGTCTTGATTTATAAAATACTTTACGCTCCAGCTATGGAATTTCCTTCAGCTAGTCCCAATGATATCTATGGATTTTTTATTTCGTACTCCATTTTTTTATTTGTTTTGACTTTTGCTATAACCTATGGATCTGATTTTATTCTTTTGTTTCAAAAAATTCATGATTCTGGTTTATCTGTCAAAAAGAAATTTATTTTATACGTAACTTATATAACTGCTTGTTTCTTAATTTTATCAACAATTTATAATAAACTATTTCATTAAGTATCGAAAAAAACATAGTAACAAATAAGAAATAATATATCCTATTGCATATAACACACAAAAAAGTATGACTGATTGAGAAAGCTTTATCTTATATTTTTCTTCAACCTCCAATATTATTGCATAAGCAATATAAAACGCAGGAATAAGTGCCCCAATTGCATTTACATAATTAATCATTGACCTTTATCACTCCTCAACTTTTCATCCTCCTTCAATATTTTGCTTATAATAATCTAATTTACTACAATATTAGAAAATGACATACACCATTCGGTTCTGCCATAATATTATATTTCATCTTCCTTTTGTTCCTTTTCTATCTCATAAACTGCTTGCTTCTTTCTCACTAATTTACTTATTTCCTTCAAAAAATCATGCCCTTTCGGCACCTTTGGTGTATAAAACTCCGATATGACGCTGGTTCCTACATCTACATATCCACGCCCTTTTACCGGCTTTAGAAAAAACTGTTTCTGCGTCTCTCCAAACATCATGGAATATCCAAGTTCACTCATACGACCTAACGCAACCCGGAAACTAAACTGATCCCTGATCCCATCCCCTAAGTATTTTGCATCCGGCCGCTGGCATGCAAGAATCAGGAAGTATCCAGACTGGCGTCCCATCATAACAATCTTCTTTAATTTACTGATAACAGCAACGCTTTCCTTACTGCCCAGCATTTCCATGAACGCCACAAATTCGTCAAAAATAAGGAAATGGGCTGGAAGCCCCAGGTATGCATAATTTTCTCCCGTCTTATAGTTCTCCATTTTTTTCATATCTTTGTTTCTCTGCATCATTCCCTCATAAAACTGATCCAGACAATCTATCATGTCCTCCTGCTCATAATAGACATTCGGCATTACCGCAGCCAGATCCGCCAGGTCTGCATTTTTGGGATCTAATACATAGATTACTGCATTTGTACAGAGCAAAGCTTCAATAATCGTCAGGATCAAATATGTTTTTCCACCGCCGACCCCTCCGGCAATCAGCATGTTTGGCAGTTTATCATACTCCCACCAGACATTCTTCATCAGCCGCAGCTTTCCATCCACCGCCTGCACTTCCTCTATGGAAATGCGGTTTGCTATCATATCATAAATCAAGAGATACTCCACATAGGATTCATACAGTATTTTATCTGTCAATTCACAATACAGGCCGCTTTCCAGCTTTTTTTCCAGGTTTAAAAGCTGATCCTGGTATTTGCCCATGCTGATTCCAACCCGGATATAGAGCATCCCCTTATCCATGCGGTAATACATTTTCGGAAAATAACTAATTTTCTCTTTTGCTTTTCCAGACGGCTTATCTTTTAAAAATCCCTCATTTTTTACTTGTTCAGCTTCATACCAATGGTTTTCCAATACCATACGGGCAAGCAGCTGCCTGTGCTTCAGGCTTTTGAAATGATCCAGGCCATACCGATGATACAAAAAAACAGCCAATGCACAGACACCAGCCGCCACGAATACCGTTATATAATTGTAAAGAGTAAGGGAAATCTTTATGCTGTCCATAGAAAGCAGACTGAACCTGCTCCAATCAATATGCATAAGCTGCCCAAGGTTTAAAAGTACAAGCATCCCAAGAAACAGAGTCAAAAACGAACCTGCCACGAACCGGCTGACCAACAGCTTATTCCCCGCCCGGATACGTTTTCCCTTATAATGGACAATACCCATAAAACATTCTCATCGTCCTTTCTCCATTACTGGCATATCATATGAAGATACATAACCCGGTACCCTTCTTCCGTTGGTTCTACCACAAACAGAAAACGAATGCCGCAGTCCCCTTTTTTTAGCTTTTCAGGTTCTACTGGAACGGTCAATAAAAAATCTCTTTTCCCGTAATCCAGAACCCCCTCTTCCAGGTAATCATAAAGATAAGTTTCTGCATCATATGCAGGCTTTACTAATGCCTGGAATGTTTCCAGAAAGCAGTCATATTTCCATATGCTGTTCACGTCAAAATCCATACCGTTTCCTCCTTAATTTGTTAGCTACAGGCAGGGCATATGGGAAATGCTGTTTATTCCATACCAACATACTTAAGTCTGATGCCGTCATCCACTTCCGAAACTTCTATAAAGAATGTTACCGCTTTATGATTTTTCGTAAATTCCGCTTGCCATTCTATGTTTACTAGTCCGAATGCTTCTCCGATTACACAATAGCTTAAAGCACTTTCTAACAGCCCCGCCGCTGAACTTCTGCCGTCTTCTTCAGACACGCTCTCAAAATCTGCCACAAAAGTTTCATATCCTTCTACTCTTATGTCGCCAATAAATCCTTCCATTTTCATTCCTCCTGTTATTTTTCTTCATTTTCCAGGCCATTTTCCTTATGCAGACCTTCCGGGTTCCTCTGGGAAACAAGCTTCTCTGTATCTTCGGCTTCTCTTATTTCAGGGTACAGTATGCTGTATCCCAGGCGGTTCGCCTTTCTCTCCAAGAGTTCCCACACCTTTGCCAAAAGCCAAAATATACACGAGAAAATAAGTACTATTTTCCATGTCTGCCCTTTTGTAGAAGATAAGTTTCCAATCACCAGAAACGAAACCAATAAACCAGAAAACATTCTTACAAATTTCAAAGTAACCGCGTAATAAACAAGCATTCCAACCGTTCCCAGCTGAACCACGAACCTGCTGTAATCATTTGACACAAACATCTCATAAAACTGGGATGTATCACCCAATAAGAATCCTTTTCCCCAAATATCATCCAATACAATTAACATTCCCATCATACAGATAGACGTCTGAACCAATACCACGTAATCTTTACAAATGGAATAAGAGATGTTTGGCATTCCATCCTGCAGTGACCCCCACATTTTCCATATCCGTTTTTTCACTTTATACCACACAATTTCACCTGCCTTTCTGAACTTATTTTTAGCAGACAATCATCATCAACTGTCTTTTCTCAGCTTTCAATTCAATGTAAAACTGACATAAAAAATATCAGACTCTGAAATGCTGCCTGTTTCTTCACTGGTGTAAATACAAAACAAAAACTCAATCGGCACTTTCGCCCTTACTTTCTCTGCATCCACACACACCTGAAAACGAATATTTTCTTTCACGGCATCCTGATGATACAATTCGGTTTCCATCGTGTTTCGCAGGTTGTTTTCCGCTTCTCCTGCATACTCTGGCAGCATGATCTGCCGGAACAGATTCTCATAGGTGTCGTAATTTCTTACCCTTGTAACATCCAGGCTTTCCACATTCATGTTGTTTCCCTCCTTGTAATATCCTTACTTTTTCATTCTTACATTTGCATATGGAATATGCTTCATATGCCAGTATGCATCTTTTGTCAGCCGCTGTTTTTCATAATAATCCGCCATTCTCTTTTTCATATCTGACCCACTTCCTTTCCTAAAAAAGTAATAAGCAGCAAGCCTTTTGACCTGCCGCCTATCCATATCTAACACTGATAATGCCTTATTTCTTATCATTTTTTCTGTTCCTGCTGTTTGTTGCCGCCGTTTCCTCCCGGATTTGCATTCATGTTCGGATTATTGTTTACATTTGGATTTGAACCGCCTACAGGAACAATATTATCCGCATTGATAAACCACTCCACCTTTGCATTTGTTCCGAAAGTAGGCTCTGCCACCGCACCGAATACGGGATTCACCAGCTTCACTTTTGTGCCTTGTGGAATCTCTGCCACAGGTGCATCTGCCGGGATACCGACCTGGATCATCATCCCCTGCCCGCGGCTTCTTAAGTCATACTTCATTTTTCTTACATCCTCTGTTACGTTTCCTTCCGCATCACGCTCCATTACGTCTCCACGTTTGCCTGACATTTTCAATTCTCCTAAAACAAAATCCACGTCAAGCAGTATCCCCTTTGCTTTTCCATTACTTGTTAAATTCATATTTCTACCTCATACTTTCTTCTTTATCACGTTTACATTTCCAATTGCTTTACGGCTATGTCTTTTCTATTGCACTTTTCTCAGTTCCGCACCATACAGTCTATACTTTGTATAAGCCCTGTTTCCCCTGACTACGCCATAAGCTTCCAGTCTGGGTTCCACAATTTCTACAAGGTCATCCGGTTTTAATGTCCGGTCAATTTTTTTTGGTGATACCAGCACGTACACGTTGTCATTGATCTGTACATCGGAAAAAAGATTTACCTTTTTCAATGGTTCGTCCCCTCTCCTGGTTGGGAAATCTTCAATTCTTCCCATTTCCAATCTTCCGAAAAGGTCTTTCATATTTGGTTTTACATTCATTAAATTCATTTTTTCTACCTCTTGCTTTCTATTCTTTTTCTATTGATGATGTTGTTATTTATTCGAACTAATTCTTATTGCTTGCTGGAATTTGCAGATTATTTACATACAATTCTAATTAGCAACGTCTGATCCCAGCTGGTAATTCTTGAATTGTTTGACATCTATGAGTTTTTCACACAACTTTAACTGCGGAATCCCTCATAAAAAATGGCTACTCTGGACGATTCTTCATCCGCAGGAATTACACAAAAGTGAAAAGTTACGGTTCCATAGTCTTGTGTCCGTTCGGACTCTAAAACAACGTTTATACGCAAATTTTCCTTTTCCAACTCACAATCACCTATTTCTTTCAGCATGATCTGGTTCACATCTTCTTTAAACTCTGGTAGTATGATGCTTTCATAGTCTTTTTCAAATTCGTCAATGCCAAATACTTCAAATTCAATACTGTTTACTTTCATCTTCTTTTTCCTGCTTACTCCATAAGCGCTGTTTCCCAGCCCCGTTTAGGCTGTTACCATATAGTTCTAAGTAGTAAATCCGGTCTTGTACAGCCTGTTTTCCACCAAGAACTATATCGGATAAAGCCCCTACACCAGTTACCCTGGCACATATCTCTGCTTCCGGTTTTCCTTTGCTGGTTCCCTTTTATTCACTTACACCAGCATAAAGAAGCTGAGTCATATCAAATGCATCCTCGGGCATCCGTACATTGAAAATAAATTCTACGGGCTGCTTCTTTATTGTCTTTTCCCCGTCCAGAACCACACGGATTCCTCCTTCCACCGTATCGGCTTCTTTTACCATGTTGACAAAATCGCTATATGCATCACCCTTAAATTCCGGCAGTGCATAGGCTTCATAATCATTCTGGTATTCATCGATACCTGTTATCTCAAGTGCCCGGTAATCTACGCCATTTCTCTGCATAACTATCCTCCTTGTCTGATCCTGCCCAGCTCAATAAAATAGACACCTTTACAGATGTCTTTTCTTTCTTTTGCGTTTTAAGTTCCAGTAAATACCGCCGCCTGTTCCAATGGCAGCCACAACCAGCATAACCATCCAGACAGCCAGATTTGTGTTGTCTCCTGTTTTCACCGGTGCAGAAATGATTCCTTTCTTAGGCGTTTCCGATGGCTTCGGGGTTACGGTTGTTTTCACAGCTTTGACAAATTTAACAGTCTGCGCTTCATCCTCAATGTCCGCATGGGTGGCAATCTCTTTTCCCTCATAATACAGGGTTTCAAACACGACCACAGATTTGTCTTTTATGTCTGTGGCATCAAACGAAAATGTAACTTCCACAGTGCCGGTTGCTTTTTCTGCGGTAAAGGTGGTTTCTGCTGTGACCTCTTTTCCCTTTACTTTTAAAGCTTCTCCTGTGCTTTTATCCATCAGGATACCTTTCACCGTGTATTTCTTACCTGCAATCAGTCCCTTATAGCTGATTTGATCCACAATGGTTACTTTTTTCGCATCCGTGATCTCTTTCCTGCCAGTATCCTTCTCACTTGCTTTGGTACCAATTTCTGGGGCTTTAAATAGGATTGTCTGCCCTTTATCGTTCATATCTGAATGAGTCGCTACCTGTTTTCCATCGCTGTACAGGTCTTCAAATGCGACTACAGACTTTCCTTTTAGTGCACTGGAATCAAACGTGAATTTAACTTCTGCCGTACCGTTTGATTTTTCAGCAGTAAAAGTGGTTTCTGCTGTGACTTCTTTTCCATTTACCAGCAAGGCTTTCTGGGTAGATTTATCCATCAGAATACCCTTTAAGGTGTATGTGCTGCCAACAAGTAATCCCTCATAAGATACCGAGTCAATAATTGTGGTTTCACCTGCGTAGGCTTCCTGTCCGCCTGTTACTGCATCGGCAGCTTTCGTGCCAATCTTAGGTTCCGTGAATGTTACAGTCTGCCCTTTATCTTCAATATCTGCATGTGTGGCAATCTCTATTTTGTTATAGTACAGGTTTTCAAACACAACCACGGCTGTTCCCTGTAATGCACTGGAATCAAAGGTGAATTTCATTTCCACTGTACCGCTGGTATTGTTCGCCATAAATGTTGTTTCACTTGTCACTTGTTTTCCATCTGCCAGCAATGCTTTACCAGTGCTCTGATTCATCAGAATACCTTTTAAGTGATACTCTTTTCCAGCGATCAGGTTTTCATATTTCACCACGTCAATGATTGTTGTTTTGGAACTAACATTTGCTTCATGTTCACCTGTTGATTTATCCGTAGCCGTGGTACTGATTTTCGGCTCTATAAATGTTACGGTCTGACCTGTGTCCGCAATATCTGTATGGACAGCAATTTCTTTGCCATCCTGATAAAGACTTTCAAATGCGACTACAGACTTTCCTTTTAGTGCACTGGAATCAAACGTGAATTTAACTTCTGCTGTACCAGCTGCTTTCTCTGGGATAAAAGCGGTTTCTGCCGTGACTTCTTTTCCATTTACCAATAAGGCTTTACCAGTTGCCTGATCCATCAGAATACCTTTTAAAATATATTTAAGACCAACGGACAGGTTCGAATAATTCACTTTATCAATGATTGTGGTTTCACCTGCATAGGCTTCATGTCCGCCTGTCACTGCATCAGTAGCTGTCGTACCAATCTCTGGTTTTGGCTTGTAATCGTTGGTGATGGTACCCAGATCAACGGTAACACCGTCTTTAGATACGTTCACTATGAACGGTTTCAGGAGTACTTTATCTGCATTTGCCTCACAGGGCATTTCTTCAATTTTATAATCATCATAAGGCAGTGCACCTTTACTGTTATCAATTGCTTTTATATCGCCAAACCATACACCATCTTCCGCTGTTTCACCCCGGTTGGTATTCTGGGTATGCGGATTCCAGGTGGAAGACGTATCAAAGTAGCCGTTTTTATCGGTAACTACAATATGGCTTTCACCAAGTTCCCCATTCGCTTCTACTTTTGATATTTTAAATGGCACCCCTGCCATACGGTTCAGATCACCATCAGATACCTTGATACCTTTTAGATCACCCCTTTTGATTTCTTCGGGTGAAGTTACGGTTTGGTAAGACTGTATAATATCACCTGTAAATTCACCGGCAATAATGTTTTGAATGTGCAAGGTTGGATTCAACTTGTAACCTGTTGGGGTTTTACTCTCCTGAACAGTCAGGGTTCCGATTGGTACCACTCTTATACCAAACTTGTTTTTATAAAACTCATCTCCACTGACTTTTTCTGCAGATTTTAATATAATTTGACCGTCGGAATTTGTCTTTAAAACCCATATTCTAGTAGGCTTAATAGTAGCCAACTGACTTTCTGATGTATATTGTCCATCATAATACTTAAAGGTATATTCTGCTCCCGCCAGTTCGCCCTTTCCTGTTGCAACCTCTTTACCCGTTTCTGCATCAACTTTTTTTAGCAACACAGCAACAGGATCATTTGATGGTTCATTGGCAAAGTTAATCACAGATGTTTTTCCTGCTTCCACCTTAATCTTTACTGGTTCTGGATTTAAGAAAAATCCTTTCGGCGCTTCAATCTCTTTTGCCAAATACTGTCCTGCCGGAAGATCTAGCATCTGTGTTTTTCCATCTGCTTTTGTGATCAGAATCTCTGGTACTTCCTCTTTCGTTTCCATATTTGTCAGTTTGAATTTACAGCCCTCTAAAGAATAACACTTGTTGCCCTCGCTGATATCCTTATTCGAACTTACTTTTATGATCTGTGCCTTTCCACTTAACGGCGCATCAACAGATGTGAAAGTAACATCATTTAAGCGGTATGCACTGCCATCTTTAAATCCAAGACTCTCATCCACTACGACTTTGTAAATCCTGCTATCCAAGCCATAACCTGTTGGCGGTGTAAGTTCTTTTATAAAATAAACTCCATAGGCAAAATAAGGAAGCTTAAATTCAATACTTCCCTTTTCATTTGTGCTGCCTGTCGTAACCTGTTTTTTGCAGTCCTCATCTTCAAACACGCCATAAACTGCACCTGCTAAAGACAGACCAGCTGTCGGAGTAGGTGTGCCAGTCAGGGCATCTATTTTTTTACCAATGATCTTTGCTCTTAAAACAGAATCTTTAATGGTTACCGTTCTTGACGAACCAGCACCGAGCGTTACTTTTTTAATATCACTGTTCAGGGCAAAGCCTTTCGGCGGTATCAATTCCCGCACAAAATAGGTATCTGCTTCCAAATCAATGCCCGCTTTTATCATGTTGCCGTCTGCATCCGTCTTTATTTTTTTTACCAGCTGTGTGGCATCTTTATCGCTGTATACACCGAATGTAGCATTTAACGACATGTTTTTCTTGAATACGGAAGTATAATTATATGCGGTGAACTCTGGATCAGTGGTTGTCTTTGATACTTTCAAAGTACCATCAAAGTTTTGTTCATAGCTGTAGGTGCCGCTAAGGTTCTGATATCCGCTTGTATTGCTGTCATTCTGCCAATATACGCTGACCGTCACAAGCCCGTTCTGGGTATCAACTTCCGTAATTGTAATGGTATAACTTCCTGTCTGCCCGGTCTGTGGTGCTGCAAAATCATGCCCGGAAGCACAAGTACTCATTATAATATTTTCTCCTTTGAATGCACCATCCGTACAGACAATATAACCTGTTCCGTTATAGGCAATGTTGGGATGTCCATCATAATATACCGTTGCACGTCCTGCAAACGAATCACCGACTTTTGGATTGTCAATATCACCCGTATCTCTTGCTGTTTTTGCAAAGGCAGATGCTTTTGCCTTTTTACCGTCATCTTTTGTAAAGGAAACCTCAAATGTTTCATCAAAGTCCGCGGTAGCTAGAAAATGCCCTCTGGTATACTCTTTTTGATTGATGTTTTCCAGTGATTCCGGTATCGCATACTCTGTTGTCCCGGCTGTCCATTTAGTCATATAAGAACTCACGGTATACCCCTCTTTAGCTGCCGCTAAAACGGTAACTTCTACCGGGCTGTCAGGACTGGGATATTCGTATGTTACGGTCTCCCCCTCTGATAATTCTTTTAATACATTCCCTTTGGTATCAAGAATTTTAAGCAAGCCGCCATCCGTAGCCACACGGATAGTTTTTGTATACCCCTGCCCGTCTTTTGTTACTGCTGCGGTCTGTGTTTCACTTTCTGTAACCAGACTGGTTTCTGGCTCTGTTTCCAGTTTATTTTCCGGCTCTGTATCTTTTTCTGTTACCATTTCAGTTTCTGATTTTGCAGTCTTTTCATTCACTATTCCGTTTTCTGATTTCATCTCTTTTTCTACGGCTGTTTCTGCCTCTGATTCTGTAACTACATTGGTTACCGCTTCGGTTGTTGACACTTCCGTCTCTTTCGAAAATACGGTAAATAAGCGGACATGCTCTGCTGGCATGGTAAATGAAATTCCCGTCCTCTCCTCCTCTGTTTCTACGGTCTGTTCACCTTCCGTATAAACGGTAATTCCGCTAAGTGTACACCCCGCCTCCGGCGTTAAGGTTACATGAACCTGTTCTCCTGCCAGGTAAGCGCCGTCATCTTTATCCAGTTTCACCATGCCATGTTCACAATCATCTACTGCCACAGTATACACCGGATCGGTTTCCAACTCTGACGCCTGTACCGTCACTGCACTGCCTATGGAAGTCATACAGATAGACACTGCCGCCATCCAGGAAACCACTCTTCTCCATACTTTTTTCATATTTATATCTATTCCTTTCTATTGAATCCATTGTTTTGAGTGCATTAAAAAAGGAACCCATTGACGGAGGTTCCCTTATTTTCTGCCCGGTATGCTGTTTATTCATTTTATAATCCTTTTTCCTTTCTCTTAAATGGGAAGAACAGATTGTTCTTCTTACGAACCTGCTTCTTTTTAGCATATTCCAACAAGAGCGCAGCCTGTGCATCATCTTCCATACGTCTGTCATAATCACGTAATGTATCACCTTTCTTCCATCCTGCTTCTGTCATCCCATACCACCTCATATCTTTGGCAAAATTTTTATACGGTTCGTAAATTTATTTACAACCGTTATCGTATTTTCTGATTCTGACCGGAACCACCAGTTACGCACATTCAGGCGTTTATCATTTCTGGTCAGCTGTTCCTTTTGTTTTCTTGTAAGGCTCTTATATCGTTTCATTGTATGTTCCTCTCTACTATCAATTTTATAACTAAATGGGATATTCAAAACAAACTGCTAAATTTTCAAAATAGGTACATATGCGGCTATCTGTACTCCCAGTAACAACACCTGCATGCTTCAGATAATCCATGATCCCAAAGACCTGAAGAACATGCTGTTCCGGGTTGTTTCCTAATTCCATATCTAATACTGCACAATTTTCATGGTAACGGAGCCGCTCAAAAAGTGTCTTCCGAACATTTAGATCTTTTGCTTTCATTTTCTTCCTTTCCTGCTTTTCGGGTATAAAAAAGACCTACAGGTTTTAATCTGTAAGTCCTTGATTTAAATGTTAAAATTCAATTTTAATTTATCTATTCATAAACATATTCCGTTTTCCAGTAACCGACTTCATCATGGTATATTTCTTCATAATACATGGAATCCCATATAATATTAACTCTATCTCTTCCATGTTCATTTGTCATATTAGCATATTTATGCTCATCAAACACATTTTCATTTTCTGTTTTAAATCCACAGGAACATTCAAATTCGCTTCTTTCATTTACATATACTGGAATATATTCTATCCACGCACCCTCTGTTACAACCCAGACTTTTTTCTCCACAGGTTTTTTACTCGCTCCTGCATCTATATCTGGTATCGTGTCCGGTTTTGCCTGACCGCCATTGCCATTCGATGTTTTCTGTAATACTGTAACCGTACAGGTCAGCTTCTTTTTATTCTGGGTTGCGAATATTTTAACTGTACCTGTTTTTTTTGCCATCACCTTTCCA
Source organism: Robinsoniella sp. KNHs210 (assembly GCF_000686105.1). Lineage (NCBI taxonomy): Bacteria > Bacillati > Bacillota > Clostridia > Lachnospirales > Lachnospiraceae > Robinsoniella > Robinsoniella sp. KNHs210. Next base: position 4,919,966 of record NZ_JMLZ01000002.1, on the reverse strand, counting down.
TTAGTAACTGTTGCAAGACTTCTATTAGAAGTTGACCATTTAATTTTACCTGTACCACCTGTCACCTTTAGCACCTTAGTACTTCCAACATTTAAACTGATTCTGGATACATTCAATTTGGGATCAACTACCTGCACTTTACATTTATAAGTTTTTCCCGGTACCCGGCCTGACACATCCGTTTTCCCAGACCTCATTGCTTTTATCTTTATGGAAGTCTTTGTTTCGCCAACTGTTCTTACAACGGATGGTCTGCTTATTTTCCATGTTGTTCTCTTTTTCGTTCCCTGCATCCTTAAGGTATAAGTTTTACCTTTTTGCAAAGTAATCGTTTTTCTATTCAGCTTTGCCGCCTGGGTTTCTACTGGCACCAACATAGTAACAACCATCAAGATCAGTATGGCTAACATTCTAAAATTTCTAATCCTATTTTTATTATTTCTTTTCATGCTCACCCCTCCTTGTTTACTATATTATACCATTTTCAGCTACATTGTACAGAACATTTTATCCTGTTAATTTGCTTCCCTGCGGGCTATTGATAAAATAAACCGTATTATTTGAACGCTGCGCATATTCCGTTTCTTTAATCAACTATTAGTTTTCATAATGTACAATATTTTATTTCTCAATTCCTTGTACTCTACCTCTAACTGTTTTTGTTTTACAAAATCTTGTTTTTCTTTTAAATATTCCTCCTGCAACTGCATACACAAAGCAGTGTACTTATTCAATAGTTCTTTGTTGTTCATCATCTTCTCCCTAACCAGCTAAAGTTTCATTTTACAAAAGTTATTCCAAAATTTTGATTTTATTGTTTTTTCTCTATTTCATCCAGGTACTCTTAAGACTCTTGGCACCCCTCCATCTGCATCCGTTTCTAAACTCCCACGTTCAAGCATTATTTTAATATGGCAGTAAACGCTGGAAGTGGATCTAAGACCAACACTTTCGCCAATCTCTCTATAGGTTGGAGAATAACCATGTCTTTGAATATAGTCAGTTATGAATGCCAATATGTCCTCCCTTACTTTTTCTCCATGCTGTGATAATCTCATTTTTTTCCTCCTTTATCTATAAATGTATGGATTTGTGGATAACCCACATCACATTATTAATAGTTGCATGGATAAGTTCTTAACTTACCCACACAATTATAAACAATTCCATAAACATGTGAGTTATCCACAAGTCCACACTTACTACGTTGAACTTGTTTGTTATTTTTATCATCCTCCTTTTTCTATCTTATTTACACAACTCCTACCGTTCCCAACCCATATAACTCCTACGTTTCTATGTGGTTAGTTCCCTCTACCTGCTCAGCAGGAAAGATATCTCTCGGGTTGTGCTCATTTAATTTTCAAGGTTCAGAATACATTTTGGGAAATTTATTAAAAGATCTTTCTAAGACTTAATAGATATGCTATAATTAATTTGTTTTGGTGCATATCGGTTTAAATCGTATATGTCTTTCAACACAGGGACTTCCTAGCTGTAACTAGGGAGTCCTTTTTCATGGGTTTTCCCTAACCCGATTGGCAAGGCTGATTTTGAATCCTACGGTCAACATCACCGACCTGCCAGCTAATACTTATTCCTCTTCTTCAAAACTCACCTCACAATCACCACATATGACATGAACTTCTTTCGTTGCCCTGATGATCGTTCCACATACCGGGCAGATATATTTTCTGGTACTTTGCTTTGGCGGCTTTGCTTTTGCTTTAGTGGTCAAATCTCTATAGAGCTGAAACTTTCTATCACCTATTTCATTTATGAATTGCTCTGCCTCTTCGTTTAAGCTTGTCAACGTCCAGCCATATTTTTCATGATGTTCAATAATAAGTCCATGCTGTTCAGCTACTTGTTTGAACTTTTTATTATGATATGTACATCCCCTGCTGGTATCCTGTACATTATTCTGTAAATTCCAAAGATGCACCATTTCATGCAGCAGTGTTGAACAAACTTGTTTAAATTCTCTATTAAGATGTTCCGCACAAATGTTGATCTCATAATATCCATCTGTGTCAGCATCTAAGGCTTTCCATGCTTTCCATGCTGTACACCAACCATAAGCACCTTTCGTAGTATCTGGACTGACTGTAATTACAGGCTTTTGCAATTCCCCATTATAAAATCGGTCATTGAATTTTGAAAATAAACTTTCAAGTTTTTCTATTACTGGTTTTAAACTCTGCATAATCGACATCCTTTCTCCGTTTTTTACGCTTAGTGTCTTTTAAGATACTTCTTCATTAAAAAAAATATTTAGAGTCTCCATATCTGTAAGCTTCAATTCATCAATAATTCCAAGAATCTCACTACGGGTAAACTCAGTTCTATTTTTGATTTTCCTATAATAGGATGTTTTACTTATAAAAATACCACGTTTTCTTAAGTTACTAATTAATAAATCAACCCCACCATAGCAAGCAACCTTTTCTTTAAGAACAATCGCATTCATTTAATCACCTCTCTCTATCAAGTGTCATTTAAGACACTTTAATAATAGCATTGTTTATGTTCTTTGTCAACCCATAAATGACACTTTTTTATAATTTTTGTTGCATAAATGACACTTTTATGTTATTATAAGTTTACTTAGAAAAGAGGAGATATCATGGACAACCGCTTATATAATAGAAGAAAAGAACTTGGATTAACCCTAGAACAAATTGGAAAAGCCTGTGGTGTTGGCAAAAGCACAGTTAGAAAATGGGAAACTGGTCAAATTAATAATATGGGAAGGGATAAAATATTAAAGCTTGCCAAAGCTTTAAAAGTATCTCCACTATATATTTTACAAACAACAAGTGATGAACATATTTTATCTAAATATGAAATGCAACTACTTTCACTAGTAGATAAACTTACCACTATTGGAAAAGATAAAGTATTGGAATATGCTCAAGATCTAACTTCTAATCCAATTTACCAAAATCATCCCAGTATTCTCAATGCCGCCAATGCAAGAACAGACATTGATCCTTCACCTGAAGGACTGGCACATGACAATGCCATCATGAATGATGATAGCGAATGGGAATAATACTTTCTCAACTGAACTTACACTAAATAAAATGAACTCATAAAGATGGGAGTGATATTTATTGACTTATGAAAAATTACTGATTGAAGCTGATACAGAAGAGCTGATTGTAAAAGAAAAACCATTAATTAATTGTAATGGTCTTATTAAAGGCAAACGAATTGCAATCCGAAAAAATATTCCTACTATTCAAAAATCTTGTGTTCTTGCCGAAGAATTGGGACATTATCATACTACCTATGGTAACATCTTAGATCAAACGAAAACAGCAAACCATAAGCAAGAATTAAAAGCCAGATTTTGGGCTTATAACAAACAAATTGGATTAATGGGCATTATTAAATCCTTTAAATATGGTTGTAAAAACCGATATGAAATAGCAAAGTATTTGGATGTAACTGAACAATTTTTATCTGATGCTTTAATTGCCTATAAATCTAAATATGGTATTCGAGTCATAATAGACAATTATGCTATATATTTTGAGCCTTCTCTAGCTGTCTTTAAATCAATTTAATAATATAAATTTTCATGCAAAACGTCAAAAGACAGGATGAAATCACCTGTCTTTTTCATTTACTTATACTTCATTAATAGACGAAGATCCGACGTATTTTTACTAATAATCAACCATACAATTCTTCAAAGAGAAGATATAGAAGAACTTCTGGAAGAGACTGGTCTGCTATTTGGGGTCTTAAAAATAAAAAACTGGTTATCCAACCCATTTTCCGCGTCGTCTGTCAGAAAATCAACACAAAAGAGTAAAAATGTGTATAATGAAAAAAGATAAACTATTTGAAAAGGCGGGAATAAAATATGAAATTAAGTGAAACCGAGTTTTGGTTATGTGCATTTTATTTCGGGTATACGGAAATTCCTGGCATAGCGGCTATAGAAATTAATCAACAAAACATAGACCGTGAAAAGATACGCAGGCATTTATCCGATCAAAAGGTAATGGAACTGGAAAATGAAACATATGCATTTACTCCATTGGGGCACCATATTTTCCACACAATAGGAGACACAGATGCATATATGCGAATAGAAGGAAAAGCAAGAAAACGAAGGATCTATATAAAAAACCAAAATTATATTTGCATCGATCAAAAGGAGGGACAGGTTAAAATTTACTTACTGCCGTCACTTCCACTGGTAATTGGGGCGTATGCAGATGCTCTGGAAGAACCGGAAGTCGAACTGGAAGGGAAAGTAGGCCAGGAAGAAATAAAATTGCAAATTGTATGTTCAAAAGAGGGAAGAGTGGTATACAAGAAATGCGGCAAGACAGAATCCCATAAGGAATATGAAAAAGCAAACTGTGTGAATGATGTTACATTATGGCTATTAAGCAGTCTTGGGAAGAAGTGGGGGCGTATAAATGGATAAGGAATTCAGCATTGAGCCGAAAAGAACACTAGAAAATGCCAGTTCATTGGAGAAGATGTCAAAAGAGATAAAGGTGCTGGCGGAGCAGATCAATGACTGTAGAAGAGGGTTGAAAGGGTCTTCCAGAAGTTATGCTTCAGTTAATCAGAAATTAAATGAACTATATCAGAAAGTTTTGCGAGAAGCATCCCAAATGAATAGCTTCCAGGAAGCACTGGAAAGTATCGTTCAGTTGTATACAGATTGTGAAGAGCGGATTTGTGATGAAGGTGCAAAGGTAGGCGCAGATAAACCCCAATTATCCGCAGATGCAAAAGGAACAGATAAGCGTGGATTTTGGAAACAACTTTGGGATTTCATATTTGGAGAGGATAAAGATAAAGCCTATACTGCAACTACAGATGAACAACAGCAGGCGGCGGATCAAGAAATGCAGAAGCGTATCAATGAATTATTAGCTTCTGATACTTACTCAGAGGAGGCATGGAAAAACGCAACGCCAGAAGAACGACAGGAATTATTAAAAAACTATATGAATGAAATTGAAGGTGTTCTTGGTATAAATGTAAAAGATGAGGTAAACTTTTTTTATGAGAAACCGAAAGATGGAATGATAACCAATGGTTATTACACAGATTCTAAAAACAGGGTAAGTATCAATTCATATATTATAGATACTTATACGCCTGAAAAATCATATTTTCTTTTTACTACAATAACGCATGAGATGCGTCATGCATACCAGCATGCAGCAGTAGACCATCCTACAGATTATCAGGTAGATAAAGATACGATTAATAGCTGGAAAGATAACTTTAAAAATTATATATCTTCTGATGACGGCTATGAGAATTATAGAAATCAACCGGTGGAAAGTGATGCAAGGGAATTTGCAGGACAGAAATAGACGGAATTATATGAAAAAATAAAGTTAATATTGCTCTTTGTATTCATATGCACTGTTTATACAGATACAAGGAACATAAGAAACAAAAATCGGAGGGCCGTATGAAAAAAGTAAAGTTAATGCTGCTATTTGCAGTCATATGCACCTGCTTATGCGGATGCAAAGAACAACAGAACCAGCAGCCAGAAACTGTAGAAGAAGGAGAACATGAGATGTCTTATACAAAAGAAAGTGTAGAATTGGTAACGAACGCATTATCCTGTCAGCAAAAAGATGCAGAATCTATTTTAGGAAGCCTTGAAATGCAGAATATAGGAAATCTTACCGAAGCAAACGCATTAGAGGCTTCTGAAGGTTATAAATTGCAGGTTAAGGATGAATTGGACAATACATATATACTGCATATTGATAAAAAATATCACCTTTATGCTATTCAGGAAGACAATACCCAGGGAAAATATATTTATATGGAAGTGGAATAAAAATAATATACGTTTATGACAGTCAGAATGGACTAAGTCTTATATCTTAGCATGGCAGGCAGCCTAAGAGCTGACCTGTCATATTTAATTTCAAGAAAATCCAATAATTTACAGATTACTTGAGTAGTTTCAAATGACAATAAATGTGCTCAATATTGCAGCAAAAGGCCGCAGGTGCATAGAAATTTTTTAATACCTCCCACATTATACACGGAACATATGTATGTATTACGTAAGTCAGTAAATAGCAAAAATATACAAACAAAAAATAGCCACTATGTAAGCGACTATCTTTATTTATAATGTCAGATCACCCTTATACTATTATATTTGAAAACTCCTTGCAGAGCTTATTGACCATACCTTGACACTTCTATCATAATTTATTCTTTATTTATAACATCTTTCTTTTTTATTCGGTAATATTCCAATAGCTGCAAAATGTCTTTATCATTGACTTTATCCTCAAAATCAGAAAAATTATTACTTTCAATTATTTCTTTTGCATCCGCCAGCTGCTCAAGAGACAAACTTTGAAAGCAATTCCACCATTCATCAACTATACCATTTGCCTCAAAATAAAATCGATAAATAATCATTGCCTCCGGCATATAAAGTAATTTAACAAATTCCTCTTCATTCTCTCCAAACGCCTTACAAAAAAATGAATAACCTTTCCCCACTTTTCCCTTTGTAGAATTAAGCACTGCCTGAATTGTTCTTATAAACTTACGATTCCAATAAACTCCAATATAGTCTCGATTGCTAAAATACTTAGGTTCTTCTATGGGATGATACTTCATTGGAAATGAGTAAATACTTACCCCAAGATCTTCACATAAATTAACATTTAATTTTAGGCGTCTATATAGTTCAATCGGCCTATCTTCAAAATTGTAGAGAACATAATTTGATAAATATTGGTGCCCATGTTTTACGGCAGTTCTAACCGCTCTCTCATAAATATCATGAAGTTTCCAATGGTCGAATGCAATTCTCACTGGACGAACAGCAATTTCAAATAACTTTTCCATATTTTCATCCGTAATCAATCTGGCATCTATACCCTGATTAAAATCAACATATCTTCTAAGGGCTTTCTTTTTGTACATCTGTTCAAAATATGGTTTAACTACCTCATAAGTTTCAAGTATTGCCTCTTTTTTAGCAGTGGATTCTTCCAATAAATATTTACTCTCTAACAAGTCATAAATAAATTGGATTTTACTTCCGTATTTTTGAATTAATGTTTGATACTCTTTAACAAGAGCTTTTATATAGCCCCTATCGTTATATCCATCTTTTAAATTTTTGATTGCTATTTCAAAGAAATTAGACGGTGTATATAGACTATCTCTGGAAAACCCCGCCTCTTTGATTTCATCAACAATTCGATTGAAATGACATGATGCCAATACATTATTATCCAATAACAACAAATCCTTCTTACCACCAAATCTCTGGTCTGTAGCCCTAAGCTGTTCTGCTATTGGCATATAATTTTTATAATCTGGTTCTAGTTTAGGCACAGCACAAAACTTACATTGATTAACACATCCTCTAGTTGTATATGCCAAATAACCATTGTTAGCAGGATAAACATAATCAATTTCTTCCAAAATAGAGTAATCTAACGGAAGCGTATCGATAACCATATCATTCCCATTGTCTAAAACCCCTGGCATACTAAGCGTTCCGACGTATGGCTTAATACCTGTATCCGCTTCTACCCTATCTGGCAAAATGGATGCCATTACGCCTCCAACCATTACATCTTTTTCTTTTTTACACAGTCTTTTTGCAAAATTAATTGTATCTATTGTAATATCCCAATAAAAGGTAAAAAGTGTAGTTATCCCTACACGGTCATACATTCTATTTTCCTGTTTAAAGTACTCCTTATTGTAAAAATATTTTCTATAATATTTTAGTAACTCAACAATAATAGGATTTTCACTGGAACAAGGAATTCTTTCAAATGATTCTTTATATCCTTTCTTCAAATATGTACAAATGTCAGGCTTATAGCTCTCCCAAAATATACTTGGATTATTAGCATATAGTTGCTTTACCAACGCTTCATAGGTATTATTTAATACTAGTTCTTTTAAGTCTCCTTTAAAAAAAGTAACATCATCACCAAGCCTTTTGTAATATGTTGCTATCTTCATCAAACCCATAGGAGGGTATTTATTCTTATAATTCGGCTCAATTAGTAAAATTTTTCTTCTCATTTTCCAAGCTCTTCCTGTATTTTCACAACAACCATTTCTGCCATATCTTTGGGTAACATCATCTTTATTATTGAATATATTTTGGCAATCAACTTCTTAGGATCCCATTCTTTTTCCTCCCTTTCTTTAAAAGTATGGATTTGTGAATAACCAACATTCAATTAATAACAGCTGCATGGATAAGTTTTAACTTGCCCATACAGTTACCACCAATTCCATAAACATGTGGGTCATCCACAAGTCCACACTTACTACGTTGAACTTGTTTGTTATATTTATCATCCTCCTTTTTCTATCTTATTTACACAACTCCTACCGTTCCCAACCCATATAACTCCTACGTTTCTATGTGGTCAGTTCCCTCTACCTGCTCAGCAGGAAAGATATCTCTCGGGTTGTGCTCATTAAATTTTCAAGGTTCAGAAAACATTTTGGAAAATTTATTAAAAGATCTTTCTAAGACTTAATAGATATGCTATAATTAATTTGTTTTGGTGCATATCGGTTTAAATCGTATATGTCTTTCAACACAGGGACTTCCTAGCTGTAACTAGGGAGTCCTTTTTCATGGGTTTTCCCTAACCCGATTGGCAAGGCTGATTTTGAATCCTACGGTCAACATCACCGACCTGCCAGCTAATACTTATTCCCCTTCTTCGAAACTCACCTCACAATCACCACATATGACATGAACTTCTTTCGTTGCCCTGATGATCGTTCCACATACCGGGCAGATATATTTTCTGGTACTTTGCTTTGGTGGCTTTGCTTTGGCTTTTGTGGTCATATCTCTATAAAGCTGAAACTTTCTATCGCCTATTTCATTTATAAATTGCTCTGCCTTTTCATTTAAGCTTGTCAGCGTCCAGCCATATTTTTCATGATGTTCAATAATAAGTCCATGCTGTTCAGCTACTTGTTTGAACTTTTTATTATGATATGTACAGCCCCTACTGGTATCCTGTACATTATTCTGTAAGTTCCAAAGATGCACCATTTCATGAAGCAGTGTAGAACATACTTGTTTAAATTCTCTATTAAGATGTTCTGCACAAATGTTGATCTCATAATATCCATCTGTGTCAGCGTCTAAGGCTTTCCATGCTTTCCATGCTGTACACCAGCCATAAGCACCTTTCGTAGTATCTGGACTAACTGTAATAACAGGCTTTTGCAATTGCCCGTCATATAAGCTGTCATTAAATTTAGAAAATAAACTTTCAAGTTTTTCGATTACTGGCTTCAAACTTTGCATAGTTAACATCCTTTCTTTTTAATCATCTATTACACTGCTTCCCTCTTCTCGTGATGTTCTTTCAATTTTTGATATATTAATAATGTATCTACGCTATTTTGTAACAGATATAAACCTTTCGCATCCAACGATTCTATTTTTTCTACAAATTCTTTAATTTGCTCTTTTTTTTCTGGTTCTAAATCTGACATATCAATCACACCCTCGCTTCCTTGTTCTGTATGTATTTATTATATGACACAAACAGAACTTTGTCAATACATTATTCCACTTTTGATTTTTTTTTATTTACAAACAGAACCGAATGAACTATAATTAATATTAAGAAAGAGAGGTATAAAATGAATGCAAATGAAAGAGTCAAGTATTTGAGAACTACTTTAAATATCAATCAAGAGCAACTTGGTAAAGCTATCGGCATTTCTAAGTCTGGGATTTCCGCTATTGAAAATGGCACACGTAATGTTACTGAAAAACATATAAAATTAATTGCTAATGCCTATAATATTAATGAAGAATGGTTACGCAACGGAACAGGTGAAATGTTCGAACAACTTACTGAACAAGAAAAAGTCATGAAATATACTGCATATTTACTTAAGGATACCGAATCATCAATTGCAGAGTCTATTAAAAATTTAATTGTTACTTACCAACAATTAGATGATACAAGCAAAGAAGTATTAGAAAAAATCATTGACACGTATGTTGAGAAAATAAAAAAAGACCAGTCCTGATAAAACTGGTCTTTTTTTTATAAATAATATTTTATAAATATCTTAATGTAATTTAATTGGCTTACCGAAGCATATAATAATAGGTTTAATATTTCTTTGATTAATTTTTCTTTTTGTTCTTTATCCGATTTATCCATAAGCATATCTCCCCAGATTATCATTTATAGTTTCTGCGAAATTCCCTTTTTCTATAATCTGAATATTCATGCATATATTATACGCCAAACATATGTTTGTGTAAATTTTTTCCTATTTTAATATTTTCTTCTACCACTTTTCTATTCGTTATACTCATATTTTTTGGAATTTGTAGTACATTTTTATTTTAACAAAAAATCCTACTGCCGTTGTCGGATCTGTTGTCTAGTTTCAAGATTATTGGTAATATATCCCTTTTCCCTTAATCCATTTACTACTTCTGAATAAATATCATTTCCATCTGGATCTTTGATAGTCACTATAAGTACAAATTCCTGTGGTGCAATAATAAGTCCATTTCTAGGACTCATATCAATACGAATTTTCCAACCATCCCCGGCATCTATACCTTGTTTACCTATTTTTCGATAATATGACTTAATTGGGCTCCATTTAAAACCATTTATCACCCTGGACTTTTCATATTTTTCATCCCAAGCGTTTTCAAGTGGAACACATCCCTTGAATTTTATCTTTTTATCTTCATCATACTTGTATATACCAAAACTTGTATCAATATTAACTCTACAATATTCCCTTCCATATCTTTCATCTAAGAGCGGATTATACGCTAACGTCATTCCTATCTCACCATGACATTTCCCATCATAAATTAGAGTTTTAGGATATGGAAAATCAAACATTTCTAAATGTGAACCTTGTGTAACTTTCTGTTTAAATACTAATGTCACTTCATCCTCACTACATTGTAGAATATCTTGTACCTTAACTGACGGAACTCCAAAACCATAATACTTAATGTTATTCTGATTCTTTTCCAATAACTCTCTTGAATTCATTCTGGCAGAATGTATTAACATAGCTTTTGCAAGTAAAAGATCTTTTTCTATCATCTCATCATATATAGATGCGTATTTTTGAACAATTCTAGGCGTTGAATAACTGGTTCCATTTCCTTCGATTATCTTACCTTGATTATCCAATCCTTTCATCCCAACCCCTTTAATTTCTAAAGTGCGCAATAGATTACCTCCATAATCTACTACATCAGGCTTTACTATATAATTTGCGCCAGGACCTCTTCTACTAAATGGAGATGGTTCATTTTTACGAACAATTGAGTCTGCTGCTTCAAATAAAGCTACGGAACCAACCGTTATCGCTCTTACAGAATCTGCTGGAGATATAATCCTATCACGTTCCCCCATACTTGTTTGCACTGGCCACTCTCGTAACGGTAATTGACTAAGATTTCCGCTAGATACGAATATCTGAACACTATATTTATCTTGTATGTAATCCAAAAAAATACCCAAGTCTGACATACTACCATCACAAACCTTGTTTTCAATACCTAATGATAAATTCCAAATTTTTGTTGTTACAGAATATTTATCCATAACATCCTCTATAATCTCCATTAATTCTTCCTCGCCAATCGAATCAACTGGTCCAAAATTTTTATCGCCATTAGGTATAGCAATTATATCCACAAATTTGAATCTAGGAAATTCTGTTGTATCAACACAGTTCAATTTATTTCCATATTGAATGGTTGAGGCTATAAATGTAGCATGACTAGGATTTTGATATACAGGATTTACATATTCTTCTTTTGCAACTATATAAGGCTTTAAAAACATATTATCTTCACTAATACCACCATCAATAATACCAATTTGTAACATACTATCAGAAAATTCACCATCCAAATATGCGTTTAAATCCGTATTGTTATTTTCTGCTAATGGAAGGGAGTACTCTTGAAAAAAATCTACAGATTTCACTCCGTTAATTGCTGCAATTTTTTCTATTTCTTCAAATGTATTTACTTCAACTTTTATATATCTTATTTTTTCTCCGTAGCATATCATTTCATTGCGTTTGGACAATCCATACTGTGATAGCTTATCTGATATATACCCTAAAATTTGATTATTATCAAATTCATTATCAAAATCAAAAAGCTTTAATTTTATTTTCTTTTTAACTTTATCGAACTCTCCTTGTTCTTGCATTTGTACTAAACTACATGAGATTTTCTCTTGTGCTCGAACAGGTTCAATATCTGTAATAGTTGTAAGATTAGCACGAAACTTCTGAGACGGAGGATTTTGAATTAATTCAATAGTTTCTGTAATAGTTTTTTTATTAACTTTTATGTAAATTTCATCTAGATCTTCACTTCCAATAATTGGACAATTACGGCACAAATCATTCGGTTTATGTGATTTGGCGATTGCTTCAGGTTTTACTGTAACTTTACCCACAGCGGGTATTAATTCATTTTCAGCAAAAATATCAGAGTAATATTCTAATAAATCCTCAAATTTTCCTGCAATTTCGTTTTGCAATTCTGGTGTAACATCTCCGAAATATTTTATACCACCACCATTATTATTTTTTTGTGTGTCAGTAGCTTTTTGCAACACAACTTTAATTGGCAAATTTTTCTCACTCATAATTCATCTTCTCCCTTAACTAATTTTGATATTGTGGTCTTAGAACTTCCTAAAATATCAGCAATAATTTGCAGACTAAATATTTTTTCACTACATTTTCTAAGAAATTTAGCCTTTATTTGTAATAATTTTTTTTCATTAATACAATTTTGTGGAATAATATTTTTATAAACAAAAAGTTCCTCATAAATATTATTTTTGGAAAATTCATTCTCATGAATTACAGAATTTCTTAAAGCCTTTTTTACAATTTCTTCAACGTTAGCACCACTAAGCCCTAAAAATGCAGTTGCTAACTCTCTTTTTTCTTTATCTGAAAAAATCCCAACACCATTTGTAAATAGGCTAATCATTTTTTCAATTGCTTCAAGATCTGGCAATTCTATTTCTAGTTTGTAATCAAATCTTCTCCAGACAGCAGTATCGAGTAATTTTTCATGGTTTGTAGCAGCCAATAGCAAGCTATCCCTACTCATGGAATCTACATTTTGAAGAAGGCTATTTACAACTCTCTTTAATTCACCCAATTCATTATTATCATCTCTGGCCTTAGCAATAGCATCAAACTCATCTAAGAAAAGAACACAAGGCATTTTTTGTGCAAATTCAAATAATGTACGAATATTTTTTGCAGTTGTTCCTAGGTAGGAAGAAATAAGACTATCTAATCTAGCTATTACCAAAGGCAAATTTAACTCTCTAGCAATGAGATAAGCACATTTTGTTTTACCACAACCTGGTGGTCCATAAAGTAAAAGGGTATTAGACACTCCGATGCCTAAAGAATTCAATTTATCCGCATTTCTATAGCTTAAAATAAATGAATTTAATTTTTCAGCATTGCTTTTCGACAGAATAACATTATATTTATTATTATCTGGATAAATGATATCTGCTAATTCAGTTCTTGATTCAGAGTCAACAGGCATTGATATATCCTTTTTCATTCCCATTGCCGATAACGTAGATTCACTATGTGCGCTTAAAATTTTATTAAATTTATTTGCAGCTCTTGATTCGTCATCTAAGGTTAATTTTTCAATTAACTGTTTTGTATAATTAAGAACTTTAGTTTGGTCATGCTTCAATGCCCCTTCTACTATCTTACCTATCTCAATCGAATAATTCATTTAATTCACCTCCATATGTATTATACAGGAACGATCTCCAATTGTAAAGAACGATATTTATATTTTTGTACATTTTTTGTTGTTTTACAGGCACGAATATATTATTATTCGGAACGATCATTATTTTTTCAAATTATTCTGTGCAATAAATCTAACTTATATAAATTAATAATTACTTAAAACTGAACTTACAATTTTGACGTAATTCCTCATATCTAATAGTATATAGCAAACATATGTTCGCGTCAAGTAGTCCACATACATAACATATAATAATATATTTATTATTAAAGAGCAAAAAAATAGCCACTAATCAAGCGGCTATCTTTATTAAATACTTATTTATTATAAATTTCATCATATCAAGACTTTATCATAATTTGTCGTAAAACTGTCGTAAACTTAACTAGTACATCTTTTCTAATACTTTGAAACCTTACTATTTCAGGCATTTATTGCATTTTTTATTTACACCCTGCCCCGAAGAATTTCCTTGTTAAGTTTTATTTATTATAACTCAATACAGGGCAATAATCAAGTGCTTTTTGGAGTGTTGATGAAAACAAGTGTGTTCAAATCATACGGATTGCTGTAGTCAATTTTTCGATTAATTTTTAATGAAATCATCTAAGCTAAATTTCTTCCTGTACTCTCCCGGAGTTATTCCGCAATTCTTTTTAAAAATCATTCCAAAATAAGCTCCATTTGAAAACCCTGTCTGCAGCGCAATATCAATAACAGACAAATCAGTGGTTTTTAAGAGCTTTTCAGCCATTTCAATTCGGTAATCCATCAGATAGGCAAATGGCGTTTTATGAATGCTGATTTGAAAACAACGAAGGCATTCTCTTTTACTGACTGAAGCAGATGAGGCTATGTCCTCTAAGGATATTTTATTCTGGTAATTTTGTTGTATGTAAGACATCATGGATTGTATCCTCTCCTGACTGTATTGTTTCGCAGGCAAGTCCATACGTTCCAGGTTTTGAATTTCATCCAGCAAAAGAATCCATATATCTGAGAAGAGATTTCTTGTCTGAAATTCTGAATTCTCTTTTTTTTGCAGGTAGGAAACTTTTCTTAGTTTTGCCAAAATGTCATGCTGCCTGGTATTTTCTCCCCGTATTGCTAAAATCTCCAGCTTTTTGTTCTGCAGGACGGGATATACATATTTTGTTTCAAAGACACTTTTAAAATGCCCGCTTAAAAAAACCGAATGAAATAAATGCGAATCTATAATCCCTGGCTGTCCATTGTTTACGTTCTCCATTGTACATAAGACATTTGCATTTATAAAAAAGGCTTCATTTTTTTGAAAATAATAGCTTTTACCGGTGGTATTCAGTTTTATACTACCATTTATCACATAAACAAACTCTAATTCTTCATGCCAATGCCATGGGACTTTTGTATCACCTAAATTTACGTGATGTAACACATACGGATATTCTGAGTTAATTCCTTCTATTGCCTCAAGTTGATTTTCTTTAATTTTTATTCGCATATCAATCACCATTCTTATATTAAATATCAATTATTGGCTATATTTTTATATATTTTGTCTTAATTTCTATATTTATAATACAAAATTACAAATATAATTATATTATAAAAGACTGTCAAAGTAAAGAGAAAGGGGTTGATGTTTTGTATTCTGAAACATATAAAAAGCTGAAAATATATGCAGCCAGCCACCCTGGTGCATTGGAGTCCGTCACCAAAAAAGACCTTGATACGATTCAGTTGGAGGAAAGCAATGTAAATCAGAATGATTATATTGATGGGACTGTTCTTTTTACTAACCCGAATAAAGCTCTGGGTTTTTGAAAAAATTATAAATCAGGCAGATAAATAATTTAAGGCGCAGGCTGCGAAAGATCTGACCTTTCCCAGCCTGCGCCTGCTTTTAATCTGCAAACTTTGCATCCGATTCTCCCTTGACTCTTACTGCCTTCTGTATCGGCAATCCAGTTCCATAATCCAGCTGACGAGGTTCGTATTCTTCGTTTTCACGCTGTCTGGTCATTTTTCTGCTGTCCCAGGTCTGGTACGTGGTATCCGGATTCCAGTGTCTGTTTTCCCAGTAATACCCTCTGAAAGGATCTCTGGTCTCATACATTTTATCCAGAATAGCACTGTGAAGCCGCCTTTTGTCCATATCGAAATCCGGATTATTTATTTCGTTATTCATTTCCTGGGGATCAAGTTCTAAGTCGTAGAACTCATCCGTATCCATGAGATTAATCACAAGTTTGTAGCGTCCATCATAAGCGGCACGCACTGGCTGATAGCCTCCGAAGCCGTCATGGTCTACTTCATATCTGCCAAACTCCATGAAGATATAATCATTGACTCTCATGCCGTCATTTGATAATTCCGGCAAAATACTGCTTCCTTCAAACATCTTTGTTTTTGGAACACCCATGATATCAAAGATTGTGGGCGCCAGGTTAATGTGTGAGACAGGATTCTGGTTTTTTCCTTTTCCAAATCCCTTAATTAACAAGGGGATATGCGTTATTTCTTCGTACATAGCAGGTCCTTTTCCGGTGAGGGAATGGCTGTACATCATATCCCCATGATCAGACGTGTATATGATGATACTGTCTTGGGCATATTCCTTGACGGCATCCAGTACACGCCCGATTTCAAAATCTACAAATGTATTGCATCCCAGAAACTCTTTGGGACGGAGATGAAAATCGGCTTTTTCAGCTTTGCCGTATTCATCCCCCGCCCAGATTCTATGGTGGGCGGGTTTGTTCTCCAGGTTGTCATACATATTCTTTTTCTTTGGTATTTCGTAATCTTTATACAGGTCCGTATATTTTTGTGGACACAAATGCGGTCCGTGAGGTTCATCATAGGATACTACCAGGAAATAATCTTCTTCCTGATGATTTTTCAGGAAATCGACTGCCCTGTCTGTGCAGCGGTGCCCGTATGTAAATTCTTCTTTAATATTGTATTTTTCGATACTTTCCACCTGCCTGGAAATATATCGTTCCTCTTCTGTAAGTTCTTCTAAATAGCAGCGCATATCATACCAATACGCTTCATCCCATCCGTCCGGGCAGACACCAAGCCCGAAGTAATCGCCTCCATCCAAATGCCACTTTCCAATATATGCGCTGTGTATCCCCTGATCTGTCAGGCGTTTCCCAATATTCTGAACATTGTCCGATAATCCCATACAATTGGACCACCCTGCGCAGGAGTGAGGATAACTTCCGGTAAATATAGCTGACCGCGCCGGCTGGCACACCGGCTGGGTGGTATATGCTTTTTCAAAAAGCATTCCTTCAGCAGCCAGGCTGTCCAGGTTGGGCGTATGCATGGCAGAATTGCCATAGCATCCCAGCATATCTGTCCTTTGGGTATCTGTCATAATTAAGATTACTTTTTTATGTTTCATGATCCTCACTCCTTTGCTTTTTGGCACATTTATTGATATCTTTACTTTACCACAAAAACGGGTCCTTTGTTATATTTAAATAGCGTCTCAACTGTTCCTGAAAATATTCCAGCATCTCTTTTTCTATTTCATTTTCTGAAACAGGATGCATTTGAAAGGGGTCTTTTTCATTGTCATATAAAAACACTTCTTTGGAATCTCCCGGCATATATCCATTGTTGCGCACATAGGTGTAGCGTTTTGTCCGGATTCCCCTCCATCCATAGCATTTATGGTTAATTCCCGCTTTTTCGAAAGCATGCACCAGTTCAGGCATTCCCGGATAGGAACATAAAAATGCCTGTTCAGGTGCCCCAGTTGTTTGACCGCAGATGTCCTTTGCATGATTATATCCCTGGCAGGTTTCCGGTACTTCTATATCCAGCAAGCCCAGCAGCGTAGGCATATGATCCGGACTTGCAAATATTTCCCCGTACTCTCCTGCCGGAATATTTCCTTTTTGCCGCATCAGAAGCGGTATGCTGACGGCTTCTTCATACCAGATATTCTTGCTCATTCTTCCATGGGATCCCAGCATTTCCCCATGGTCAGCGGATAATACCAGCAGGGTATCTTCTTCCATGTTATTTTCTTTTAAAAATGCTAATATTCTTCCAAACTGATCATCAATTCCGGTAACTGCGGCATAATACTGTCTGGTGATATTTTCAAGCTCCCTTGTACGCTTTTCCAAAGGCACATTTTCCCGAAAGTTTATGGGCATATTCCGGTATTGGTTCAAATATTTCTCCGGTACCAGTTCATAGGGCAGATGCGGCGGATTATAGGATAAAAACAATGCAAAAGGCTGATCCTGGGCAGCGTGACTCTGCAAATAGGAAAGCGCCTGGTCTGTTTCGAATTCCGGTGACCATTTTCCAGGTCTTATCAACTGTCCGCTGTTATCCCAATAGTGTGGATCCAGATGGTTGTCATCTGCCCCATAGGACAGCCAGAAGTCAAATCCCTGTCTGCGTTCCCCCGGAGGCGTATACGCATCCCAGTCTTTTGCCCCGGAATCCGGATGCAGCTTAAAATTCATTTCCGATGCATCCAAATGCCATTTTCCAATATATCCCGTCTGATAACCGGCTTCTTTTAATACATTTCCAATACATATTTCCTGGGGCTTTAGCATCAGTACTTCACTCAGTCCCGTTTTGCAATTCGTCCACATCCCGGTACAGAAGGGATATTTTCCCGTCATTAAAGATGCCCTGTGAGGCGAACATAAAGGAAAGGTGCTTACTGCATTGGAACATACCACACTTTCTTTAGCAAATGCATCGATATGCGGAGTGCACACAGCGTCTTCATTTTGAAAACCCGCTGCATGAGACCGCCACTGGTCTGCAAATATATAAATCAAATTCATAGTTCTTCCTCCTGCATATCGCAGGCCTGCCTGCGATACTGCCTTAATAATAGTCCGGTTAATGAATTTCCGGTACCTGCTCCTACCAATATGGATTCCAGTCTCCGCTTTTTCTTCTGAGGGCTTCCAGATAAAAATAGTCCCCCCAGGTATTGCATTCATCCACACCTCTGTTTTTGCAGGTATTTTCATTGGAACTTCTGGCATAGGTTCCATGAAGCAGCAGTCCGTTAGACTGTCGGATACTCACAACGCTGCATCTTTCTATCAGGGCACACAATATTTTGTCTGCCACCATGCAGTATTTCTCTGCTTCTTCTTTTTCCAGATAATCAGCCATTTCATAAATGCCGCAGACGGCAATTGCTGCTGCAGAAGAATCTCTGGGCTCCAGGCTTCCCGTATCAAAATCAAAGTCCCAGTATGGTATAAGGTCCTGGGGCAGATGCTCCAGAAAATAGTCTGTAACACTTCGGAATATCTCTAAATAAGATTCTTTTTTCCGGTAACGACAGCTCAGCGCCACACCATAAATTCCCCATGCCTGCCCTCTTGCCCATGCAGAATTATGGCGGTTTCCCTGATGGGTTACCCCATATGCCGGTTCCCCGGTTTCCGGATTTATAAAATAAGTATGGTAGGTGGAGTGATCCTTTCGCAAAATGCATTTCATTGCTGTCTCCATGTGCTTTTCGGCTTTTTGCGCATAATGTTCTTTTCCGGATACTTCTGTTGCCCAGTATAACAGCGGCAGATTTAAAAGGCAGTCTATGATCAGCCTGTAATTGTCCTTATCACCTACATTTCCCCAGGCCTGTAAAAATTCTCCTGTTTCCCGGTAGCGTGATGCCAGGTGGTCTGCTGCTAAAAGCGCAGCACGTTTTCCTTCTTCGTTTCCGCATATTTTATTTGCCGCCACGCAGGACAGGCTGTACAGAAATCCCATATCATGGTAATTTACATCAATCTTTTCTTCTATTCTGTGCAGAAAGCTTCTGACCTGTATTTCTGCTGCTTTTTTTAAAGCAGGATCTTTGGTAAACTCGTATGCCAGCCAGATTTCCCCGGTCCAAAACCCTGTGGTCCACTCAACATTTTCCGTCTGCTCGTAAAAACCGTGATATGTATTAGGCGATTGAAAATGATCGGTAAAATCCGTCAGGTTTCCTTTTATAATGGATACTGCATTTTCTACTGCAGTGGTAAGCTGCTCCTTTGTAACGCTTTTATAATTTTGTAATGCTTCGAATGTCTGCGCCATAGTTACCTCCTCTATCTATTTTTTTCCTTCTCCACTATTTCATTCATTCTCTGCTATTTTATCCTTTGATACCGCTTGCCGCCACTCCTTCTACGAAGAATTTCTGGCAGAAAATAAAGATGATTACCACCGGAATCAGTGCACATACGGATGCTGCCATTATTAAGGCATAATCTGCTGCATACTGTGATATAAACATACGGATACCAAGCTGGATCGTCTTCAGTTCTGTACTGTTTAAATAAATCAATGGCCCCATAAAGTCATTCCATACATTGACAAAGGTAAAAATAACCAGCGTTGCGATACCCGGTTTTGCCAATGGAAGACAGATTCTGGCAAATATGCGGTATTCCCCCAATCCGTCGATTCTGGCAGCCTCTGATAATTCTCTTGGGATACTCATATAAAACTGACGCATCAGAAATACCCCGAATGCAGAAAATGCCTGCAGCATAATCAATCCCACATGTGTGTTATTCAGCCCCATTTTTGACATTAAGGTAAACTGGGGAACCATGTATACCTGCCACGGAACAGCTATGGTGGTCACATAAATTAAAAATAAAACATCTCTTCCCTTAAATTCCATTTTCGCAAAGCCATATGCCGCAAAACAGCTGGTTGCCAACTGAATTAACGTGGTAATGACCGTCAGCTTGATGGAGTTTTTAAAGAATGTCAGCAGAGGTATTTTATCCCATATCTGCCTGTAGTTTTCCCATTGAAAACTTTCCGGAATCCACTTCATCGGTATGCTGAAGACATCTTTATTTAACTTTACGGAAGAAATCAGCATCCAGTAAAAAGGAATAATCATAATCACTGCTAGTAGAGTGAGTCCTGCATAAACTGCTATTTTTTTCTTATTACTTTGATTCTCCATCTTACTTCCTCCTCTACATATAGCTGGTGAACTTCTTTTCACCTCTGAACTGAACCAGAGTTACAACCAGAACAATCGCAAACAGTATAATTGCACTGGAACTGGCATATCCGAACTTAAACTCTACAAACGCCGCATTATAGATATGGTTTACCAGTACATTCGTCGACCTGCCCGGCCCGCCCTGAGTCATTACATATATTAGGTCAAATACTTTAAAGCACTGGATCGTAAGCATCATTACTACGAAAAATGTGGTAGGCTTCAGCATCGGAATGGTGATATAACGAAGCTTTTTCCAACCCGTAGCGCCATCCAGGCTGGCTGCTTCGTACATTTCCTTTGATATTCCCTGCAGCGCCGCCAGATATACAATCATGTAATATCCCATGTATTTCCATATACTGACAATAATAATTGCCGGAAGTGCCCACACGGTAGATGCTACCCATCTTGGCGGGTTTGTAAGTCCGATTACTTTCAGCATTTCATTTATTGGACCGAAATCAGGTTGAAAAAGCATGTTCCATACCGCTCCTACCGCTACTAAAGATGCGATATACGGGAAGAAGAATGCGGTTCTGAATATCACAATTCCCTTTATTTTACTATTTAAAAGCACCGCAATTAAAAGGGCCGCCGCTACGGTTAACGGCACCGTTCCGATAGCATAGAGTACGGTGTTTTTCAATGATATTAAAAAGGTGCTGTCCGATAAAAGTCTTGAAAAATTCTCTAATCCAACAAACTTCATCGGAGAAGCCGACCCGTCCCATTCCATCACACTCAGTACAAAAGAAAAGCACACAGGTATGAAAATAAAAATAAAATAGCCGATAAAATTAGGTAAAATAAAAGAATATCCTACCAGATTATTCTTAATTTTGCGCTTTTGTTTCATTGTTAATTGCATCTTTTTTCCCCCTTTTCCCAAAAAAGTTTCAAAATATAAGGGCTCTCTGAAAACAGGGGATTTCCCGGTATTCAGATGCCCTTTCCATATTTGGTTGTTATTTGTTTATTTATTATTTTCCTTCACTTCTTTTACGCGCTCTGCCATATGTGCCAGTCCGGTATCCACATCCTGCTCACCGATCATGATCAGATCATGTTCTTCTTCAATGGCTTTACGGATTGCTTCGATATTTTTATCCAGGGGGCGGTCAAAGACCATGCCTTTTAACGTAAGTGCATCCTTACAGTCTTTTGGAAATCCATCTGTGGATACCAGTTTATCCATAATTGCATCATTCTGAACTGCAGTAAGCATTCCATTTTCCGCTAGTTTTTCCGCTGTCTGACCGCTTGTGGCACATTTTACAAACTCCCATGCCAGATCAGGCTCATCGGTTTTTGCATTGATTGCAATTGGAGTAACAGCACCCACGGAATTTCCTGCTTCTACATCCTTTGGATGTGGTATGGTGGCAAATCCCCAGTTAAAATTTGTCTCTCCTGATTTCTGTGCCTGAATCATGTTGGCTATAAACCAGGTTCCCATGGGCATCATCGCACACTGCTGCTGCTGGAAGACGCTGGTATAGTGCAGGTTGCCGGTCTTAAGGGTCGCATAATTCTGAATAACTCCCTCATCCTGCATACGAAGAGCCTGCTCGTAATATGGTTTTAAGAAAGAATAGTCATCCGCAACCAGAGTATGTTTTCCATCCTGTAATGCCCAGTTACAAACCAGCCCCATCCATATATGGTTATGGGTTCCGAATACTTTCTCACTTCCTTCTCCGCTAGTCATATTCCCTGCCAGATCTTCGTATTCATCCCAGGTCATATCATTGGATGGATAAGGAACACCTGCTTTGTCAAAGAGATCTTTATTATAAAATAAAACATACCAGTCTGAGCGATAAGGAAGTGTATAATAACTGCCGTCAATCTGAAGTTTCTCCGCCGTATTATTATAAATTGACATGTCCAGGTTATCTTTCTTGATATATTCATCCAGATTTAGGATTTGTCCCTTAGCCTGCATGGACAACTGGGAGCCCATATCTTTTACAAAGATTATATCCGGGTCAGCATCCCCGCTTGCCAGCATTACGGTCAGCTTGTTGTTATATTCATTTGCAGCAGTATCTATAATTTCCACTTCTACATCCGGGTATTTCTCCTGAAATGTTTCCACGGCAAGCCGAAACTGGGGTGAGATGTCGTTATCCCAGGTGGTAACCGTTAACTTTTTCTTTGTCCCCTCTTTGGCGTTTTCACTTGCTGTTTTTTCGTTGGATGTATCTGCCGCCTTATTGCCGCATCCGGTAAATGCAGTCACTGCTATCGCAGATGCCAGAACTACTGCTGCTGCCTTTTTGAATCTCATACTAGAAACCTCCCTTTCTTATGGATAATGTTTAACTCACTGCTTTATCCTTGAGACTAATATAACAAATTCAAGTCCCGGATTAAATGGAAGATCCCTATATTTCTATTACTATCTTACACTGGTCTGGAAAAAAAATATTACTATCTTCAGATCCTTGCACTATTTTCATATTCCTTCGGTGTAATGCCCGTCACTTTTTTAAATACCTTGCTGAAGTAATAAGGATTTTCAAATCCCAGCATATCGGAAATCTCATACATCATATATTGGTGTTCCTGAATCAGGTCTTTTGCCTTCTCAATTTTAATCCAGGCCACATAATCCGTAAAATTGCTTCCGGTCTGCTTTTTAAAGATACTGCTTAAATATCCCTGACTGATTCCGGTTGCTTCTGCCGCCATGGCAAGTGTTAGCTTTTCCTGATAATGTTCTGTCACATAGCGGCGGATCCTTTCAATAACGCGATCCGATTTCCCGGATGCCCGCCCCTCCATGACCTGACAGATTTTATCGCCAAAAGTTTCCAGCCACATGAGAATATCGTGAAGGCTCCCAATGCGTTTCAGCTTTTCAGCCATCTGCATCGTATCTGGAAACTTTCCTCCCGGAATTTCTTCTGTCCCCTCGTAAAATGGTACTACAAATGTATATAGATTAATACAGGCATTGACTGCCTGTTTCCGCGCCGGCGTAAATTCCCGGAACAGACTAATCAACTGACTGATAATTTCTTTTACTCTGACGCTGTCATTTTGTCCCAGGGCAAGTGTCATATCTTTTTTCAGAAAGGTGATGTCAAAATTCCGGTTCTGTTCCTGATAAGTCTGCAGATCGTCACGGTAAAAAATAACCGGTGACTGCATTTGGTAATAGTAAGCCTCCATACATCTTTCCAGCTGGGGCAGATATCCGGGAAGCCCATGGATATCTTCTGCCGCAGCCGTAACAGCTGCCACTGTCTGCATCCCAAAGTAATCTTCTACTACGGAAATCATCTTCTGACACATCTGGGTAATCTTATTTTTAGTTTCCTGTGCATCCCCACCCGAAACAATCATTAAAAATCCGGTCTCTTCCCATTCCAGAATACTGGAGAAGCGAAAGAAGCGCTTTACCATTTCTTTTAAAATATTTTCTGTATAGGACATTGCTTTTTTTCGGTCTTTTTCGGAAAATGACTCCTGAAAGTAGGAACTGGAATTATTCATACGCAAAAGTATCATAACCGGAGTATTATAATCCGCCATCAGATTTTGGTATTCACCGTCTCTTTCTTCCAACGTTTCTTCCAATAATAATTTCCGGAATAAACTTTCACAGTTCTGCTGCATATGTATCGTATCTTTCCCGACATTTTCCGGACTGCTGCCTGCTGCCCTGTTTTTCTCACATTCCCTGACCGCACGTTTCAGACTTTCAGCCAGTGTATCTTCCGTCAGCTCTATTTTAACCAGATAATCCGTTGCTCCAAACTTCACCGCCTGCTTAGCCAGGCTGAATTCTTCCAGATTTGTTAAAATAATAAATGCTGCCTGGCTTTTTGCTTCCCGGCATCTTTTCATCAATTCAATTCCATCCATGGCCGGCATTTTAATATCCGTTATTATGATATCCGGATTAATTTCTGCAATCTGCTCCAGTGCATTCTGTCCATTTGTTGCCTTTCCAGCAATGATGCAATTGTAATCTTCCCATTCAATTAATGATGTTACCCCTGCCAGGATTAATGGCTCATCATCTACTATCATCACACGGTACATTCTTTATCTCCCTCTTACATTTCTAAAGGCAGCATCACGGTAATCTGTGTGTATTGCCCCGGTTCACTTTGTATGGAAAGTCCGTAAGATTCCCCATATACAAGTTTCATTCTTCGATCCACATTTGGCAGTCCAATGCCGCTCATGGAACTGCTTTTCACTGTTTCTGTATCTTTTAACAGCTGCTTTGCTTTTTCTTTATCCATTCCGATTCCATTATCTCTCACCGTAATGCACAGATCCTGCCCCTTCTTTTCCGCCTTTATCTGTACCAGACCATTTCTTCCGCTGGGCTCTATCCCTGAGAATATGGCATTTTCCACCAGGGGCTGAAGGGTCAGTTTGACTATTTTCGCCTGATACAGCTCTTTTGGTTCCACATCGATCTCCACATCGAACAGTTCCACATACCGCACCTTCTCGATTACAATATAGTCAGCCAGAAAATCCAGCTCCTGCTTTAATGTTATCTTCTCATTAAATCCTTTAGCCATATTTTTAAGCAAAGATGACAGCGAGGTAACCACTTTCACAATGCCGCTGTTTTTCTGAATGATTGCAATCCACCGGATAGAGTCCAGGGTGTTGTACAGAAAATGAGGGTTAATCTGTGCCTGCAGCATCTTAATCTCCAGATTCTTCTTCTCTTTTTCACTTTCTACCTTCATATCCACCAGCTCTTCTATCTTTGCGGCCATATGGTTGACACCTTTCCCAATGGTACCTATCTCATCCTCACTTTCAATCTTAGGATCTACTGTGAAATCCCCGTGTGACAGCAGTCGTATATGGGATACCAGTTTATCTATTGGTTCGTTAATACGTTTGGTAAAGAATGAGGAAAGAACCATTCCAATGCTGATGCAGGAGGTGAAAATCAGCAGGATGATCATCAGAATCATAAAACTGTTGTTGACTACCCTGTGCAATGGCAGAATCTCGTATACCAGAATCCCGCTCTTTGGATTCCTGACATAAGAAACCATGCATTTTTCTCCATTCATCTTCATTCGGAAAGTATCTTTTCCGGATCCCTGCTGTAACAGCATCCGGATAAATGCTTCGTCCTCCCCGACGCTCTTTTCATTCACTGCAGCCACCGTCTTTCCCGTGGCTGTCACTACTGCTATGCGGTTCTCATGCTGCACTTCTTTTAAGGCATCCCGAAATAATTTTGCCGAAATGCCCAGAAATACCCAGCCATCCCCGCTGTAGGATGAATTATTATTTACTTTTCTTAAAAGAGGCAGCAGTTTTTCACTTTTCCCTCCCCAAAAGGGCGAATCTACCATATCCAGGACATACAGTTCTGTAGACTTGGATAATTCACCTGCAAACCAGTCCGCCGATCTAAGTGCCTGTGGATCATTGCTGCTGCCCGGCTCATATCCTGCCTGGACAAAATCATTCTGCTCGTTTAACACCATCAATTTTGCAATATATTCACCATACCCTGAAACTGCACAGTAATCACTGATCGTCCTGGTGTAATTCATGGCTTCTTTTCTGTTCCTGGCAGATGCTTCAAGATCCAGCTTCCCAAGATTCATGGTACTTCGTTCCGCACAATTCAGAACAATATTCATCATTTCTTCATATCCCATTCCAAAGAGTCCCGCAAAGCCTTCCACTTCATGCTCCAGTGCGGTAACCGCTATCTCTCTGGCATTTCTGCTGGAAATCAGATAACTGCAAATACAGGAAAACAGGGCAATTGTACTGACGATACATAAGTTATAACGGATGAGGCGGGCTTTAATGGTCTTGCCTAAGATCTGTTCTTTCCAATTGTTTTTCATACACACCTCTCCTCTGTTATCTTTTATATGAACCTATTGTAAAACATCAGCAGATGGTTTGTCCATACTGTCCGATTGCTTTTTTTCTAATCCCGTTTTATAATAAATTCACAAGATGCCGGCATTGACCGATTCTTAAAAATTTTAAGGAGTATCCTATGAATTATTTTTCCATGCTTATAAAACCTGCCTCATCACTTTGCAATATGCGCTGCCGCTATTGCTTTTATTACGATGTTGCCAGTCACCGGGAAACTGCTTCCTATGGTATCATGGCAGCAGATACCGTGGACTGTCTTCTGGCTAAAACGTTTGCCGGGGTAAAATCCCCTGCCTCCATCAGCTTTACTTTTCAGGGCGGGGAACCTACCATGGCAGGACTATCATATTTTACATATTTTACGGAACAGGCAGAAAAACTGGCGCCTACCGGGGTGAAAATTTCTTATTCTATCCAGACCAACGGTATCGTGATAGATGAAAATTGGTGCCGGATGTTTGTGAAATATCATTTTCTGGTGGGATTATCTCTGGACGGTCCCCGGGAAATTCACGATTATCAGCGGCTTGGCAGCAACCGCAAGGGCACCTATGACCAGGTAAACCATACCTTAAAGCTTTTCCGAAAGTATGGCGTAGACTTTAATATCCTGTCCGTAATTACAAAACAGACCGCTAAAAAACCCCAGACTTTATTTCAGTTCTATCTAAAACAGGACTTTAAATTTGTTCAGCTGATTCCCTGCCTGCGCCCTTTAGATTCGGATCTGACTGCTCCTCATGACCTGGATCCTAAGGGTTATGCAGAATTTATGAAGCGCTTCTTTCTGCTGTGGTATGAGGAATTAAAAAAAGGACGCTATGTCAGTGTCCGCCAATTCGATAACCTTGTATGGATGCTTCGCGGCCGTCCTGCGGAGCAGTGCGGATTAATGGGCTTTTGCACGCCCCAATTTGTTCTGGAATCCGATGGGAGCGTCTATCCCTGCGATTTTTATGTACTGGACGAATACAAAAGCGGCAACATCTTAACTGACAATCTGGAACAAATAAAAAGCAGCCCGGCCACCAGGAAATTTTTAGAATATAATACGGAGATTTCCTCATTATGCGAAACCTGTAAGGTAAAATCCCTCTGCGGATGCGGCTGTAAACGCTACCGCCCATTTTATAATCAAATCAAGGATTACTGCCCCTATCAGGACTTTTTGTACGAAGCTTATCCCAAGCTGTATGAGATTGCGCAGACAATGTAAGAAAGGAGCCCCTCATGACACTGAAACACATGCGTATCCTGGTTGCGGTCTGTGACTGTGAAGGTGTTACGGCAGCGGCACAAAAGCTTTTTCTTTCCCAGCCCGCCGTCAGCCTGGCAATCAGGGAACTGGAAGATTATTACGGAGTTCCTTTATTTGAACGGATTTCAAGAAAAATGTATATAACAGACGCGGGCAGAAAAGCCTACAGCTATGCCACCCATATTGTGTCTTTATTTGATACCCTGGAAACAGAGATGCGTGACTGTGATAATATCGGCACCCTTCGTATTGGCGCCAGTATGACTCTTGGCACACATTATATGCCCCGTCTGGTAAAAGCATTCCGGGAAGAATATCCCCATATGAAAACAGAAATCCTGATTAACAGCTCTGATATCCTGGAAGAAAAAATTTTACAAAACGAACTGGACTTCAGCCTTATAGAAGGGCCAATCCATGCGGACAGTATCTTTGGTGAATGCCTCTGCGAAGATGAATTATGCATCATCTGCAGTAAAACAAATCCCCTTGCCGTGAAACCTCTGATCACACTGACTGAGTTCTCCGGACAGCCATTATTATTACGTGAAAAAAACAGCGGAACAAGGGAAATCGTTGACAGCAGCCTGCTTCTTAAGAACCTGGTTCTTCATCCCGTATGGGAGAGTACCAGTACACTTGCTTTGATTCATGCAGCTGCCAATGATCTGGGCATCACCATTGTACCTGCGCAGTTTGTAGATGATGCCCCCCAGTATCGGGATTCCATATGTAAAATAAAAGTTGAGGGATTATCTTTCCTGCGCAAATTCCATATTATTTACCATAAAAATAAGTTCTTAACAAGTTCTGCAAAGCACTTTATTGAGTTGTGCAAAAATCTTTTTCAGGATGAAAATGCAAATCGTATGCATTCCAATACGTAACTACAGGGAAAAACAGACAAATGCACGTTCCGGCACTTGTCTGTTTTTGCATATTGTTATTTCGGTAATGATATCTTATTATATTTTCATTGTCAGAGAGATTCTTTTCTTAGGCAAATCTACGCTTAACACTTTTACCTCTACAATATCCCCAACACTTACAACATCCAGCGGATGTTTTACAAATTTCTTATCACTCATCTGGGAGATATGCACTAAACCGTCCTGATGCACACCGATATCCACAAAAGCCCCGAAATCAATTACATTTCTGACAGTTCCTTTAAGCGTCATTCCCGGAGTCAGGTCTTTCATATCCAGTACGTCACTTCTCAGAATTGGTTTTGGCATTTCGTCACGTGGGTCACGTCCCGGTTTTTCCAGTTCTTTTACAATATCCCGTAAGGTAATCTCACCTACTTCTAAGTCAGCTGCAAGCTTTTTATAATCCCGGATTTTCTTAGATAATCCGTCAAGCCTGCCTGCCGTGATATCTTCCACGCTAAATCCTAAAGTTTCCAGAAGCTTTTTAGCCGCATCGTAACTCTCCGGATGGACACTGGTGGCATCCAGGGGATTTGCTCCTCCCGGTATTCTCATAAAGCCGGCACATTGTTCAAATGCCTTTGGTCCTAATTTTCCAACCTTTAATAACTGCCTGCGGTTTGTAAATCTGCCATTTTCTTCCCGGTAGGCAACAATATTTCTTGCAATCACTTTGGAAACGCCGGAAACGTATTCTAAAAGGGATGCGGATGCGGTATTAAGATCCACTCCAACTTTGTTTACGCTGTCTTCTACTACACCGCCCAGAGCTTCACTTAATTTTTTCTGATTCATATCATGCTGGTACTGTCCCACACCGATAGACTTTGGATCGATCTTAACCAGTTCCGCCAGAGGATCCTGAATTCTTCTTGCTATGGAAGCAGCACTTCGCTGTCCCACATCAAAGTTTGGAAACTCTTCGGTCGCCAGCTTGCTTGCTGAATAAACAGAAGCTCCTGCTTCATTTACGATTACATACTGCACCTGCTCGTCGATCTCTTTAAATAATTCTACGATAATCATTTCTGATTCCCGGGATGCCGTTCCATTTCCCACTGAAAATAAAGTAATACCATATTTCTTAATCATTTTCTTAAGGGTATCTTTTGCCGCTTTTATTTTCGCTTCGGAAGTAGGTGCCGTAGGGTAGATTACCGTTGTATCCAGCACTTTTCCGGTTGGATCAACGACTGCTAGTTTACAGCCGGTACGAAACGCCGGATCCCATCCCAGGACTGTTTGTCCGGCAATTGGAGGCTGCATAAGCAGCTGTTCCAGATTTTTGCCAAATACGCTGATGGCTCCGTCTTCTGCTTTTTCTGTCATTGCATTTCTGATTTCTCGTTCTATTGCAGGACCGATGAGACGTTTGTAACTGTCTTCTGCCACATCTTTTAACACCGGTACAGTGACCGGATTCTCTTTTATGATAATCTTCTTCTCCAGATATTGCAAAATGCGTTCCTCAGGAGCTTCAATTTTCACATTCAGGAACTTTTCTTTTTCCCCGCGGTTCAGCGCAAGGGTTCTGTGCCCTGCTACTTTACAGATGGCTTCTTCATAATTATAATACATCTCATATACAGATTCTGCCTTTTCATCTTTTGCCGCAGATATGATTCTGCCTTCTTTTTCCGTGATATTTCTTATGTAAATACGGTAATCTGCTTCGTCAGAAATATTTTCGGCGATGATATCTTTTGCACCGGCAATGGCATCTGCCGCAGTCAGTACTTCTTTTTCCTCGGATATAAATGCCTTTGCTTCTTCTTCCAGCGGCTTTGTGGTCATTTGCAGGAGAATAATATTTGCAAGGGGTTCCAGTCCCTTTTCTTTCGCAATTGTGGCTCTTGTCCTTCTCTTCGGACGGTATGGGCGGTACAGGTCATCTACCACTACCAGGGTCTCTGCCCCAAGAATCTGTTTCTTTAATTCTTCTGTCAGCTTTCCCTGCTCTTCAATACTGGATAATACCTGCTGTTTTTTCTCTTCCAGATTTCGCAGGTAAGTAAGCCGTTCGTAAAGCTTACGAAGTACTTCGTCATTTAAGGATCCGGTTGCTTCTTTACGATACCTTGAAATGAATGGTATGGTATTTCCCTCATCTATTAATTTTACGGCAGCTTCCACCTGCCATAGATCTACTGACAGCTCTCTCGCCAAACTTTTATTAATATCCATGTTTATCTCCTTAGCTATGTATATTGGAATGTTTCCCAATTGTTTTTATTCTTTGGCTATTATACTTCAAAACCCGGAAGCGGGCAAGGAATTTCTTGTGTTTCAATTTTTGTTATGTTATTATAATACAGAATATCAAATGCGAAGGAGCGTTTATTATGGATTACGAAAATTACAATAATCAGGGGACTCCCCCTAATAATTACGGTACCCCGCCAAATAATTACGGACAGAACCCTCCGCCCGGTAATTACGGCCCCGGTCCCGAGTCAAATTCATTTTCAACTGCAGCTATGATTCTGGGAATTATATCCCTGGTGACATCCTGCTGCCTGTATATTTCCATTCCGGTAGGCGCAATAGGCATTATTCTAGCCTTACTGTCGAAAGGCAGCTCAACCCGTATGGATTCCCGGAGTAAGACGGGACTTGGAATATCCATTGCCGGAATCGGCATCAGTGTTTTTATGATCATTGCCGTTTTGGTGAGTAACACTTATATGGGAAATACAACCTTCGAAAAGATGTATCAGGATTATTTAGATTATTATGGATATGATAGTTCATCCGATGGTTCTTCCGGCGGCTCTTCCCAGCAGCCAGACCAGAATTCACAGGACCTGGAAGACTATTTTAATAAATATTTCAACGGTGGAAGCGGAAACGGCGGCGACAACATGCCGAAGATCAAAGAAAATCCCAAATCCAGTGTAACACCGGTTCCCAATGATGCCATATAAGCATTTCTGGTTTATGGGACTACGGAATCATTGGATATTTCCAAATGATCAGGACTGCATTTTTTATTACAAAGTTCAGTATTATAATGATTACCGCAATATGGATATACCTGTCTCTGTAGAATATGCCAATTTTGCACCGTCCTTTTGAGAGGATTTCTATGGTATTTGAAATCATGAACCACAGGTATATTACCACACCATACACCACCACCGGATGGTAATACAAGGATTTTAGGAAATGGCCTTCCATTAAGAAAGAGAATGCGCGGGTTCCTCCGCATCCGGGGCAATACAGCCCTGTATATTTATGTACCAGGCAGGGCAGTAAAAAGGCTCCCAACTGTATGTGAAATGCTTTTACCAGGATAGTCAGAATACTTCCCAGTATCAAAAATATCCAGCCGATTTTATATAAACTTTTTCTTTCGCTTTCCTTCTTCAATGTAATACCTCCAGTCTAGGGCGTATATGAAAAATGCTCTGAACATTGTATAAGTAAGTTTTGCTGTACCAGTATAACATAGGACTGCTAAAGTTGCAAAATTTTCGCATCCGTACTACTGCGATTTGACAAATATATTCAGATAGGAGTATACAAAATGAAACGTTCATCATCAGAACTAAAAAGTATAGCAAAAGGGAAGCTCCTTGGCAATTATTCCGTACCAATGGGCGCCGTGATTATTTTCTTTGTTATCACTTTTATAATTACTTTTTTCAGCACTTTTACTTTATTAAGAACCTTTACTACATCCGGGCTCATTGTCAGTTACCTGTGCGAATTTATTGTTTCGATACTTTTAGGCGTTCTTTCTGCCGGAATGTCCAGCCTGTTTTTAAATCTCTGCCGAAATAAAGAATATAAAATCGGGGATATCCTGTACGGGTTCCGGAATTATCCGGACCATGTGATTGCAATTCTAATTCTTTTATTTCTCATGGTATTGGCATGTTTCCTGCCTGTAATCTTATTGGCAGTGTTAAGCAAGGCTCTGGATCTTCTGGTTCTGGACCTGCTGCTGATCCTGTTTGAGGTTATCGGCGTAGTTGCATCAATTTTTTTAATGCTGTCTTATTCTCAGGCAGTATATTTATACATTGACGATCCGCATATGAAAGTAATGGATGCTCTCCGGGAAAGTAAGGAAATGATGCGTGGAAACAAAGGCCGCCTGTTTTACCTGATCATCAGTTTCATCGGTCTTCTGCTGCTCAGTGTCCTTTCCTGTTATATCGGACTCCTTTGGATTGCTCCATATATGAATACAACACTCACTTTATTTTATATGGATCTGCGGGGTGAACTGCCTCCGGCTGCAATGAATTAAACTTTTCAGACAAATAAAAAGAGCAGAAATTCTGCTCTTTTTATTTGTCTGATTTTATGTGCATCTATCTGATTCTTCTATATTTCAGACAGTCCAAATGCCTCATGGCAGGCACGGAGAGCTTTTTCACCATCCTCCTGGTCTACCAGTACAGTCACACGGATTTCTGATGTAGAAATCATGTTAATATTCACTCTGGCATTGTACAGCGCTTCGAACATTTTCGCAGCAACTCCGGGATTTGACATCATACCGGCACCTACAATTGACATCTTTGCCACTTCTTTCTGACAGGTAATTTCTTTTGCAGTAATACGGTTTTTATTGTCCGTCAGAATTGCAATTGTCTCATCTGCTTCATCTTCATCTACCGTAAAACTGATATCCTTTGTTCCCTCACGTCCAATCGACTGCAGGATAATGTCTACGTTAATATGTTTCTTTGCCAATGTATCAAATAATTTGAAAGCGATACCTGGTTCGTCCTTTAACCCCATTACTGAAATTCTTGCAGCATTTTTATCCAAAGCGACACCGCTTACCAACATTCTTTCCACGCTAACTTCCTCCTTAACCACAGTTCCTTCTGAATCATTTAAGCTTGAACGCACTACCAGGGTTACTCCATATTTTTTCGCCATCTCTACGGAACGGTTATGAAGTACGCCGGCGCCCAGTGTTGCCAGGTCTAACATTTCATCGTATGTAATCTCTTTCATTTTTCTGGCATCTTTTACGATACGGGGATCTGCTGTGTACACGCCATCCACATCCGTATAGATCTCACATGTATCTGCATGCAGCACTGCTGCCAGCGCCACTGCCGTCGTGTCTGATCCACCACGTCCAAGAGTGGTATAATCATCATATTTGTTGATACCCTGAAAACCTGTGACGATTACAATCTTGCGGCTTTCCAATTCATGTCTGATTCGTTCCGTATCAATGTTCTTGAGCCTGGCATTTCCATATGCCGATGTGGTTTTCATTCCTATCTGGAATGCATTTAAAGAAATTGCCGGAACACCTAAAGCGTCCATCGCCATTGCCATAAGCGATACAGAAGTCTGCTCTCCTACGGTAAGAAGCATATCCATTTCTCTTTTTGAAGCTCTTGGATTAATATCTTTCGCCTTGGCAAGCAATTCATCCGTTGTCTTACCCATAGCGGAAAGAACGACTACCACGTCATTCCCTTTTTGATGTTCTTCAATACATCTTCTTGCAACATTTAGAATTCTGTCTTTGCTGCCTACAGAAGTACCGCCAAATTTTTTTACTACTAACATATTTTTCTCCTGCGTCTTCATTTACTTTGGGCTTCCCCGGAAATACAAAACTCCCGGATACGCCATTTCGCTTTATTTAGAGAACAAATATTCCATCATCAGGTGCCCTTTGGCAATGTCGTTTCCACTATCCTTTGCTTCTGCCTCATTATAGTTCCATGTCTCATTTCCCGGTGCTGTACTGTCATACAGCAGATACGGCACAGGATCAGAAGTATGTGTACGTACGCAGATCGGCGTCGGATGGTCAGGAAGTACCAGCATACGGTAATCTGCACCAGCTGCATCCATTTGTTCCTTTACGTATTTTATCACACGTTCATCTAAAAATTCAATAGCCTGAACCTTTTTTTCTACACTTCCCTGATGGCCCATCTCGTCCGGTGCCTCTACATGTATATACACGAAGTCATAGCCGTCTTTTAACAGTGCATCCGCTGCCGCCTGCGCCTTGCCTTCATAATTGGTGTGCAGGCCTCCGTTTGCGCCTTCAACCGTAATATTATCCATTTCTGCTCCTACTGCAATCCCTTTAAGCAAATCCACAGCGGAGATCATAACTCCCTTTTTATGGAATTTCTCTTCGAATGAGGATAACGCAGGTTTCGTTCCTGCCCCCCAGAACCAGCAGCTGTTCGCTGGATTTTTTCCCTGTTTCTTCCGTTCGATATTAATCGGGTGGTTCACCAGGATTTCATAACTCTTCTTCTGCATTTCGGCAAGTACGCGATCCTCCGGAAGATGCTTTCCGATTACCTGCCCCAGAACATCATGAGGCGGTGTTAACGCAACTACGTTCCCCTGATTCCAGATCAGACAATGGCGGTAACTGGTACCAACATAGAATTTATAACGCTCATCTTCCAGTGCTTCCCGCACTGCATTCAATAACACTGCTGAATCTTCTGTACTGATTTCACCTGAGCTGTGATCAATGATTGTCTTCTCTTCATAAGGCTCCTCTTCCGAAAGCGTTACCAGATTACAGCGGAGGGCTACATCCGTTGCCTGCATCGGCACACCGATGCTGAGCGCTTCCAAAGGAGATCTTCCTGTATAATATTCTTTTGGATCATATCCCATAACGGAAAGATTCGCGGTGTCACTTCCCGGGCTCATTCCCTGTGGAATTGTATGGAGCATTCCTATCTCAGATACTTTAGCTAAAGCATCCATCACAGGAGTTTTTGCATATGCAAGCGGTGTTTTTCCGCCTAACTGATCAATCGGTTCATCTGCCATTCCATCGCCTAAAACTACAATATATTTCATATTATCACCTATTGCATACTGCAGGCAAACCTGCAATATTGCCGCACTTAAGCGTTTTTATTAACGCCCTTAACAGGCTGAAAGCATCATCGTGCGGGTTTCCTCTCTGCTTTTCTAATTTTCTTTCAGCCCGGCTAACCATATTTTGAATTTAAACAGCAATACAGCCTTGCACCGGAGGCAGATGTCCTTTGGTATCCTTCCGCTTAGAAGGTACTTTCTGTTCATTTGCCGTCAATGCAACGCTGTAAGCTTATCTCATTCTGATTCTATTAATAACAGTTCCAAGTTTCGCTGCCTTCGCACTGTATTCAGCTTCTGACAGAATCTCTGTGGTAAATCCAAATTCGCCTTCTACTCCCGGAACTATCACCGGTTTCACTGTTCCGAAAATTTCTTCGATCTTAGCAAGATCATCCTGTTGATTTCCTTTTACACGTACAAAGAATTTTCTCTGGGAATTACTGATGTCGGTAAGTTCCAGCTTATGGCTGCTCCAGAATGACATAATACTTCTATGCAGATGCTTTGCTGCATCTACCACGTCAGATACTACTGCACTTGCTGTAGGCAGTTTTCCTGCACCGCTTCCATAGAACATTGCATCTCCCAATACGTTTCCATGTACAAATATTGCATTAAACACACCGTTAACACTGAACAGGGGATCCGTTGGTCCCAGCAATACCGGTGCTACCATAGCATAAAAGCTCTCTCCCACTTTTTTACTGAAAGCCAAAAGTTTAATAGTCTTGCCAAGGGCTTTTGCATATTTGATATCCGTTGCCGTGATTTTTGTGATACCTTCTGTGTAGATATCTTCAAAATCAACCTGTTTCCCGAATGCAAGAGAAGATAAAATAGCTATTTTACGGCAGGCATCATGTCCTTCCACATCCGCTTCCGGATTGCGTTCTGCATAGCCCTTTTCCTGCGCTTCTTTTAATACATCTTCAAATTCAGAACCTTCTTCGATCATTTTTGTCATAATAAAGTTGGTTGTTCCATTTAAAATTCCTGTAATTTCATCAATTTCATCTGCAGTAAGTGATGAATTTAACGGGCGGATAATCGGAATCCCCCCACCGCAGCTGGCTTCAAACAAAAAGTTTATATTGCGGTCTCTGGCAATATCCAAAAGTTCTGCACCGTGTTTTGCCACTAATTCTTTATTGGAAGTACATACACTTTTTCCGCTTAATAGTGCTCTCTTTACAAATGTATACGCCGGTTCAACCCCACCCATAACTTCAACAATAATTTTGATTTCGGGGTCATTTACCACAACTTCATAATCATGTACGATTTTATCCTGGATCGGATCTCCCGGAAAATCCCTTAAATCAAGGACATATTTAATATTAATCTCTTCTCCGGCTTTTTTATTGATGCTGCTGTGGTTGGTGTTGATAACCTCCACTACACCCGAACCTACTGTACCGTAACCTAACACTGCAATCTGAATCATTTTTTCCTCCTATCTGCATCGACCATGATGCTGTCAAACCATTTATATGTATGTTACTCTCTGCCTAATATTTTTAAATAGTGAACACCTATTTTATTCTCTATTTCTTCTACCATCTTGGATACATCGTCTGTAGTGGGTAAAATATCTACGCTTAAGGTAAGCGAAGCCACTCCGTTGATCGGGATACTCTGATGGATCGTAAGAATGTTGGCGCCGAACTGGGCAACTATTTTCAATACATCTGAAAGAAGACCCGGCTCATCATCCATCTGTATTACAAAGGTAATGGTCTTTCCTTTGGCATTATCGTGA
The DNA here is from genome assembly GCF_000686105.1 of Robinsoniella sp. KNHs210. Lineage (NCBI taxonomy): Bacteria > Bacillati > Bacillota > Clostridia > Lachnospirales > Lachnospiraceae > Robinsoniella > Robinsoniella sp. KNHs210. The sequence continues at coordinate 4,882,451 of NZ_JMLZ01000002.1, read as the reverse complement.
AATGGAAATATATCATCTTTATATTTATAGAACGAACTTCTGCTAATGCCTACACGGTCTGTCGCCTCCTGAACCGTTTCCACACGTTCCGACTCTAATAACCGCTTCGCTTCCACTACCTTTAATAACACTTCCGGTACCGCCTTCTGCTTAACAACAAAATACTGACTTTTTTCCGACATTGGAACCTCCTCGTGTTTGCTTCACAAATACATTTGTATTCACAAGGAAGATACTAACATATTTAGATTAGAAGTGCAATAGTTTTTTCTAATTTACCCGAGAGCCTGTTTGAAAATGCTCCATGACAAATAGGGTAAACTTAGGAAGTTCGGTTTTCTAAGCATCACAAATTCTTCATACTTTTCTTCAGGTTAATTTCAGCATTGGATTGTATGATTACAACGAATGATTTGATACCTGTTCACTAACAGATACCAGAAAGGATGATTGTATGAAAAATAAATTAATTGCCCTGTTATTATGCGTTACCGTTTCATGTACCCTGCTTGGAGGATGCCAGTCTTCTTTGGGCAATGCCCAGAATGATTCTTCCGGCAGCTCTTCAAACGTGGAAACAGGTGCAGAAACTGCTGACAGCTCCCAGAGCGAAACCACAAGAGACGATAATGCCATAACCGGTCAGGTTACAGCCATAGATGGGAATACCATAACTCTTGCACTTGGAGAAAGAGCAGCCAGACCGGACGGCGATTCTACTCCGCCGGGAAATGGAGAAAAACCTTCTGAACCCACCAGCGGGGACGCTGTCCAAACAGAGGATAGTGATGGGACTGGCGGCACTCCTCCCTCCGGCAATGGCGGGGGACCCGGCGGATTAACCCTTACCGGAGAAGAAAAGTCAATTACCATAGATGAAAGTACAACGATTACCAAAGACAGTATGGGACAGAGCAGTGACGCAACCATTGATGATATCACGGACGGAACAATTCTGACTGTCATCATGGATGGTGAAACCGTTGTTTCTGTTACCATCTCCGACTTCGGCGGGGGAAATGGCGGAGGGCGCGGAGGTAAAATGAATGACGTCACTGAAGAATCCACTGATCTGAATGGCTCCAACACGGTTGATGGTACCGAAGAAACTTCTGATGGAGATACGGTATCTTCCAATACTGCCAACGAAAATACCATTCTAGTTAAAAATGAAGGATCTTTCACGCTGGATAATGAAACGGGTCCAACGGAGGAAGTTCCTCCTAAAATATCCTAAAATAACCATATTCTTACTTGACTTCCTCCCATGTATAGTGCTAAAATAAATATCCTTTCTACCAAAAAGCAGCCGCTCACGACTGCTTTTTCTTAAAAGTAAATATTTACCACAACGGGTTCCCTTGGCAAAATCCAAGGGGAAATGGGTCTGTCCCCCGGACTCTGTCGCTTGGCAAGATATTTGAAGTAACATATTAACTGTTGTTTCCAAAATATTACTACCAGGAGGTTTACCATGATTCAAGTGGAACACTTATGCAAGACCTTTCGGGTCGCAAATCGAAATGCTGGGCTGGCGTCTGCCCTGAAAGCTCTTTTTCACAGACAATACCGTGAAATCAAAGCGTTGAATGATATCTCATTTACAATCCCTGATGGAGAAATGGTGGGCTATATAGGCCCCAATGGTGCCGGCAAAAGCAGCACAATCAAAGTATTAAGCGGAATACTGACACCTGACAGCGGAACCTGTCTGATTAATGGACGTGTTCCATATCAGGAACGGACAGCACATGTAAAAGAAATCGGAGTCGTCTTCGGACAACGCTCCCAGCTGTGGTGGGATGTTCCCGTCATTGATTCTTTTGAATTACTGAAAGACATCTACAAGATACCGGAGAACATTTATCGAAAAATGAAAGATGAACTGGCTGCCCTTCTGAATCTTGAAGATATTATCAAAACCCCTACCAGACAGCTTTCCCTGGGGCAAAGAATGCGCTGTGAAATTGCCGCCTCCCTTTTACATAACCCCAAAATTTTGTTTTTGGACGAACCAACTATCGGGCTGGATGCAGTCTCTAAGATTGCCGTTCGCAATTTTATTCTAAATCTTAATAAAAACCATAATACAACAATTATTCTGACAACGCATGATATGCAGGATATTGAAGCCCTCACAAACCGCATTATGCTGATTGGCAAAGGACGTCTTCTAATGGATGGCTCTCTCCGGGAATTTAAGGACATGGCTTCCGAAAACGAGTCTCTGGACGAACTGGTTGCCCGCCTCTACCGGCAATATGAAATATAGGAGGTAATCCATGAAACAATATCTCTCTTTTTTTCGGATGCGCTTTATTACCGGACTTCAGTACCGGACAGCCGCTTTGGCTGGTATCTCCACCCAGTTTATCTGGGGAGCCATGGAAATTCTTCTGTTTCAGGCATTCTATCAGGCAGATGCAGATGCCTTTCCCATGTCTTTTCAGGCTCTGACTTCTTATGTATGGCTGCAGCAGGCATTCTTGGCCCTGTATATGTTCTGGTTTTGGGACAATGATATTTTTGATTCTATTACCAACGGAAATGTATCATATGAATTATGCCGTCCTGTGGACCTGTACACTATGTGGTTTACGAAAAATCTGGCATCCAGGCTTTCCAAAACAGTCCTGCGCTGCTTTCCCATACTGGTTCTGGCGTTTATCCTGCCTGCTCCATATGGTATCCGGCTGCCTGCTGATCCGGTTACCGGACTGCTGTTTCTTTTATCCATGACACTTGGACTTGGCGTAGTCGTATCTCTTTCCATGGTCATATATACATTGTCATTTTATACGATATCTTCACAGGGGATTCGGATGATTACCACTTCACTGGCTGAATTTCTCTCCGGAGCAGTAATCCCTCTGCCATTTTTACCGGAAAGAATTTCTTATATCGTAGAACTGCTGCCCTTTGCTTCCATACAGAATGCTCCCCTGCGAATTTACAGCGGAGACATTGCTGGAAGCTCTCTTGGCCGGGCCATTGCTTTACAGGTATTCTGGCTGATACTGTTAACCTCAGCCGGAAAGCTTCTAATGCACAGAGCATTAAAGCAGGTGGTTGTTCAGGGCGGTTGAAAGGAGCATTTACATGAAACTATATATACACTATTTATCAATACATCTTCGCAGTATGATGGAATATAAAGTATCCTTTTTACTCACTATAATTGGGCAGTTCCTGGTTTCTTTCAACGTCTTCCTTGGCGTATACTTTATGCTGCAGCGTTTCCATCAGATCGAAGGCTTTTCATACAGTGAAGTCCTTTTGTGTTTTGCCATTGTACTGATGTCGTTCACCCTTGCCGAATGTTTTTTTCGAGGTTTTGATACCTTTGCATCAATGATTGGAAATGGTGAATTCGACCGCATACTGGTACGTCCTAGAGGCGCGATCTTCCAGGTACTCGCAAGCAAAATAGAATTAACCCGTATCGGGCGGCTTTTACAGGCAATTGTAATGCTGATCTACGGCATATCCAATATCCATCTGCACTGGACCTTTCTGCGGGTTCTTACGTTAATCCTTATGATTTTGGGTGGTGTTGCAACTTTTGCCGGGTTATTTATCCTCTATGCAGGGCTTTGCTTTTTTACGTTGGAAGGACTGGAATTTATGAATATTTTTACAGACGGTGCCAGAGAATACGGAAAATATCCCGTGGCTGTCTATGGGAAAACAGTACTTACGATCTGCACTTATATTGTGCCTTTTGCCCTTTTTCAGTACTATCCTTTTCTCTATCTCACAAGGCAGAATATACCTGCCTATTATTGCTTTCTGCCGTTATTAACCATACTTTTTCTCATTCCCTGCTTCTTTGTGTGGAATCTTGGGATGCGAAAGTACAAGTCAACCGGTTCCTGATTCTTTTGGCAGACGACTAAAAAAAGACCATTACAACTGAAAATTCAGCATCTGTCATTGTTAGATATATGCTCTAAAATCAATGACCGTTGAAAAATCCATTTGTAATGGTCTCTTATTTTATTAAAATCCTCTGCCGCCACCGCCAAAAGTTCCGCCTCCGCTGGATGTATGGGTGGATGACATTCCTCCGCCGCCGGATCCTCCGGAATCATCATTTTTTGGTATATGCCTCTGGGTAACAACCTGATTTGTAAAGTGGTCCGACTGATTGGTTAAATTCAATCTGCCTTTTTGTTTATACGGATATGTGTAACTTCCCCACTTAAGTTTGTACCTGCCTACCGTAAACCCACAGACACTACCTGCCAGAATCAGTGCCGCACCAACTGCTATTACCCAGTCAATGGGGCGCAGACTGAGGTATCGTGTGATCTCTCCGGTCTCGGTATTTACTGTATACTGATCTGATGGAATTCCCTTATCCATATATTTTTGTGTAGCATCCACCATACCGCTCAGGCATTTATAATATTCATCAGCCTTGATATATGGGTATGCCGTATCTAATACACTCTCTATCCGGTCATCTGTCATGTAATAGATCATATCATGCGCCGTTGAAATATAGATTTCCCGGTTATCCATGTCAATTAAAAAAGTCGCTCCGCCTTTGGCTTCCCCATCGTCATAGAACCCATGATCCATGTAAAAATCATCTGCATATTCCCTTGCGGATTTCCCCTGGGCATCATTCGTAGTTACAACCACAAAATTCATTTTATATTTTTCCCGCAGTGTATTCGTCTTCTGTACCAGATCTGCTATCTGATCCTCACTAAGCAGCCCTGCCTCATCAAATACCTGGCTGCCAGAAGAAGCAAATGCCCCCATTCCCGTTGTCAGCAGCAGCAGAAATACAAGACAAATCCATAGAAGAATCTTTTTTTCTTTTACCATATGAAATACCCTCCTAACAATAATATTAAGAATACGGGTATTGCAATGGCTGCAAACATCATTGCCACTTTTCCATAGTCTATCGGAAGTTCGCCGCAGATATTTTTCGTCTGTCCATTCATGGCATAGTAATACATCTTATTGTCTTTGCCTTTATATGTAAGAACCCATACAGGCAGCAGTATATATTTCCAGTGCTCTGCCGGTGTATCCAGGGCAAGTTTGGATGCTTTCACCGTGGTATATCCGCTAATACTGTCCTTTAAAATATTTCTGGAGTAATCGCTGATTTCTTTACGGATCTCATCTTCAAAATCTCTTTTCTCCATGTCTCTTTTTTCCGCCTGAAAACCGGATAAATATCCCATAGAGAACTTTTGCAGGTCATTTAACATAAAAGGCTGTACACCTTCAACAAGCTTTCTGTTTTCCTTATTTAAAGCATTCTTCGTAAGTTCTTCAAAGTGCAGGTTTCCCTCCCGCTCAACATTGTAAAATCTGGTCTCCGTAAATTCGGTTTCACCCAGGCGATAGACACGTACATTTGTCGCAGCAGCATCCAAGCGCCCCATCACATCGCATTCAAACATCCAGAAAGGGAAATACACTCCGGATATCTTCTCGATCTGATCCTTACTGAAAAATGACTTTGGTACAAACTTCTTCTTTTTCATGTACTCCAGAAAATGAGCCACTGCTTCTTTTTTATCCACTTTAAATGGTATAATATGATCCGGTTTATAATCACCGGAAAGTTTTCCTTCCAGAACCACAGGATTGTGACAATAGTAACAGAACGTTGCGGCTGTTGTTTCATCCGTTACAATCTGAGCACCACAGCTGGGGCAGGAATAGATAAGCCCTTCCTGGCTCTCCTGTCCTTCCCCTGACTGCCTGCCAGATTCTTTCTCTTCCTGTGCATTCAAAATCTCTTCCGTAAATTCTGAAAGGCAATATTCACATTTGTATTTTTGGGTCTTGGGATCAAAACGAAGATCCCCACCGCAGTTTGGACATTTGTAACTAACAACTGCCATGCATTACCTCCTGATTATGGGCGCGGCTTTCCGCATTCCGAGCAGAATTTCCCTGTATTTTTTACTCCGCAGGCACAGGTCCAGTCTCCCGAAACCGGTCTTGCACTCCCACAGTTGGAACAAAATCTGCCTGTATTGGATGTTCCGCAGTCACAAACCCAGCCCTGTGCCTGTTCCGGCTTTGCTTTCCCGCAATTTGAGCAGAATTTTCCGCTGTTAGAAGTTCCGCACTGGCAGTTCCAGCTGCTTGCTCCATCGGACAGAGCCTGGGCATTTCCCGTGTCTCCTGTATGAACTGCATTAGGTGTATTTCCTGCATTAGGTGTATTTCCTGCATTAGCGTTTCTGGCTTCCTGGTTCATCTGCATCTGCTGCATATTATTAGCCGAAGCGGTTCCCATAAAATTACCTGCATTCTGCATACCCATGCCCATTCCCATAAATCCGGCCATGCTTCCGTTCGGATTCGATCCGGCTGCTTCCAGACCATGGGCAATGGCTCCCTGGACATACCCTTCACGGATAGACGGATCTCCCAGCATTGCTCCCTGATTTCTCATGTTAATTAATTTCTGTGATTCTTCATCATAGGAGATACTTGCGATCCCTACTGCCTGAATCTCAATGCCGCGCATTTGGCGCCAGTCTTCATCCAATGTCTGCGCCATATATTTCCCCAGTTCTCTTGCTTTTGATGACACAAAAGAGATGCGGGTGCCATCTGCTGACATCTGGTTAATAGAGGTCTGCAGTGCTTCCAGAAATTCAGAAAGATATTGCTCGTTGATTTCGTCAATTTCTACCTGTCCGCTGTTTCTTGGTACCGCTTCAGCATAAAACAGAAGCGGATCAGTAATTTTAATGGAATACGTTCCATGCGCCCGCAAAAAGAGTTCAGCATTATAGAAATTATCAAAGTAGTTGATGGGGTTTCTGGTACCAAACCGGATTCCCTTAATCTCCTGAAGATTGATATAATATACCTTTTGGGCCGTAGGTGTCACCCCTCCAAATTTAAACCTGGAAAAGGTCTCCCTGACGGCATCTTCCAGCTCTCCGTTAAATAAGGAGGGCATGGAAGAATTATTAACAGTATAATAACCCGGCTCTGCCGTATAATCAATAATTCTGCCGCCATCCACTAACAACATAAACTGATTGTCATACACATGAATCACGGAACCATTTGAAATAGTATCGGAACTGCTCTTCGTGTTAGAACCGGTACGCATCTTTACACCACGGGTCAGAAGCGTCTGGTCTCCCATATCTTCCGGCTCAATTACCTCCAGCCACTGATCTGCCAATGAACTTCCAATTGCTCCTGCTGCTGCTTTAATAATTCCCATATATTGTCCTCCTGTAATTTATTGCGCAATGATGTACTAGAGCATGTTTATTGCACACAAGCGGAGGTATTCCCTCCGCTTATCCACATCCTGCTATTCATTTTCTGCTTCTTTTGCCCCCAGAGCCAGCCATTTCAGGTAACCATTGATAAAAATGTCAATACTTCCATCCATTACACTGTCTACATTTCCTGTTTCCGCACTGGTTCGGTGATCTTTTACCATAGTATATGGCTGCATAACATAGGAACGGATCTGGTTGCCCCAGCCAATTTCCTTTACTTCACCCCGGATATCAGAAACTTTTTCCGCGTTCTCCTGTTGCTTTAATAAATACAGCTTTGCTTTCAACATCTGCATCGCTTTATCTTTATTCATGTGCTGGGAACGTTCATTCTGGCACTGTACCACGATATTGGTTGGAAGATGGGTAATACGGATTGCTGAGGAAGTCTTGTTGATATGCTGACCGCCTGCACCGCTGGAGCGGTATGTGTCAATCCTTAAATCTTCATCCCTGATCTCAATATCGATATCCTCTTCGATATCCGGCATAACATCACAGGATACAAAAGAAGTCTGACGTTTTCCTGCCGCATTAAACGGCGAAATACGAACCAGCCTGTGAACACCTTTTTCTGATTTCAGATAGCCAAATGCATTTTCGCCTTTTACTTCGAAAGTTACGGATTTAATACCGGCTTCTTCACCGTCCAGATAATCCAGGACTTCAACCTGGAACCCTTTCCGGTCTGCCCATCGGCAATACATACGATAAAGCATGCTTGCCCAGTCACAGGACTCTGTACCGCCTGCACCTGCATGGAGTGTCATAATCGCATTGTCACCATCATACTCACCGGACAATAAGGTCTTGATCCGGATATTTTCCAACGAGGCAGTAAAATCTTTCAGTGTTTCTTCTATTTCCGGAATCAGCGAGGCATCATTTTCCTCATATGCCATTTCCAGAAGGGTCTCTATTTCCTCATACTGATCGTTCAGTTTACGGAAAACTTCGATATCTTCCTTTAAACTGCTGAGCGTTTTCATAAATTCCTGAGACTTTTCGGGATTATCCCAAAAGTCAGGTTCTTCCATCTTACGCTCTAATTCCTGAATCCGCTTTTCCTTGTTAGCCAGGTCAAAGTGAATCCCTCACTTCCACTAATGGTTTTTCATACGTACCTAACGTATATTTAAATTGATCTAATTCTACCACAGCTTCACCTTCTCTCAATTATTATTTGATTTATTTACAAAAAGGCCGTTTTATGCAAACGACCCTTTTGGTTCTATATTTATGCTCTTCTGCCGCAGCACTGTTTGTATTTCTTGCCGCTTCCGCATGGACACGGATCGTTGGGATAAACTTTTTCAGAAGTACGTCTTACAGGGCCTTTTACTTCAGAGTCATCTTTGTTCGTTCCGGTTACCTTTGCAACTTCTTCACGTTCAACCTTCTGCTCAATGCGGACATGGTATAACAGGCGGAGTGTATCTTCCTGAATACCTGCTGACATGGTATCAAACATCTCATATCCGCTCATCTTGTATTCAACCAGCGGATCTCTCTGTCCATATGCCTGAAGCCCGATACCCTGACGCAGCTGGTCCATATCATCGATATGATCCATCCACTTACGGTCGATTACTTTCAGAAGAATCACACGCTCCAGTTCACGCAGCTGTTCCGGTTCCGGGAACTCTGCTTCTTTTGTTTCGTAGAGCTTCACTGCTTTTTCTTTCAGATTCTGCTTTAACTGGTTCTTCTTTATTTTTTTGATATCTTCTTTTGTAACAGGCTGTAACGGAATAATAGGATTCAACAGGGAATTCAGTTCATTTAAATCCCATTCTTCATTATCCGCATCATCTGCAATACACATATCAACGGTATTGTCCACAATATCGGTAATCATCTTATAAATGGAGTCCCGCATGCTTTCTCCGTCCAGAACACGTCTTCTCTCCTTGTAAATAATTTCACGCTGCTCGTTATTTACCTGGTCATATTCTAACAGATTCTTACGGATTCCGTAGTTGTTGCTCTCGATCTTCTTCTGGGCTTTTTCAATAGCAGAAGAAAGCATCTTGTGTTCGATCTGCTCATTTTCAGATACACCCAGAGATTTAAATACACTCATCAGACGTTCTGAACCAAACAGACGCATCAGATCATCTTCCAGAGAAATAAAGAATCTGGATTCACCGGGATCTCCCTGACGTCCGGAACGTCCACGCAGCTGGTTATCAATACGTCTGGATTCATGACGTTCCGTACCGATAATCTTTAAACCGCCTGCTGCTTTTGAATCATCATCCAGCTTAATATCCGTACCACGGCCTGCCATGTTGGTTGCAATGGTAACTGCACCATGCACACCTGCCTCTGCAACGATTTCAGCTTCCAATTCATGGAATTTCGCATTCAGGACTTTGTGCTGGATTCCGCGTTTTTTCAGCATACTGCTGATTAGTTCGGAAGTTTCGATGGTTATGGTACCAACCAGTACAGGTTGTCCCTTTGCATGGGCTTCTTCGATAGAATCCACTACTGCATGGAATTTTTCCTTCTTAGTCATATACACGGCATCATCAGCATCTTTACGTGCTACCGGTCTGTTGGTAGGAATCTCGACAACGTCCATTCCATAGATGTCACGGAACTCCTTTTCCTCTGTCAAAGCGGTACCTGTCATACCGGATTTCTTTGTATATTTATTGAAAAAGTTCTGGAAAGTGATCGTAGCAAGGGTCTTGCTTTCTCTCTTTACCTTAACATGTTCTTTTGCTTCAATTGCCTGATGCAGTCCATCGGAATATCTTCTGCCCGGCATGATACGTCCTGTAAATTCATCTACAATCAGTACTTCATCATCTTTTACAACATAATCCTGATCACGGAACATCAGATTGTGTGCACGCAGTGCAAGGTTGATATTGTGCTGAATCTCCAGATTATCCGGATCAGCCAGGTTTTCAATCTGGAAGAATTTTTCTACCTTTTTTACACCATCTTCGGTCAGATTTACAACCTTGTCCTTTTCATTTACGACAAAATCACCGGTCTCAATGATTTCTTCGCCCATGATAGCGGACATCTTCGTTACTTCTCCGCTGGCTTCACCACGTTCCAGCTGACGTGCAAGGATATCGCAGACTTCATATAATTTCGTTGATTTTCCACTCTGTCCGGAAATGATAAGCGGTGTCCTGGCCTCATCAATCAATACGGAATCCACCTCATCGATGATGGCATAATGCAGATCTCTCTGTACCAGCTGTTCCTTATAGATTACCATGTTGTCACGCAGATAATCAAAACCTAATTCGTTATTGGTAACATATGTGATATCACAATTGTATGCATCCCGTCTCTCGTCATTGTCCATAGAGTTTAATACACAGCCTACCTTCAGCCCTAAAAACTCATGTACTTTTCCCATCCACTCAGCATCACGATGTGCCAGATAATCATTAACCGTTACGATATGAACGCCTTTGCCTTCCAATGCATTTAAGTATGCCGGAAGTGTAGAAACCAATGTTTTACCTTCACCGGTTTTCATTTCTGCGATACGTCCCTGATGCAGAATAATACCACCGATAATCTGAACCGGATAATGCTCCATGTCCAGAACACGTTTTCCTGCTTCTCTGACCGTCGCAAACGCTTCGGGGAGAAGGTCGTCCAAAGTCTCTCCATCAGCCAGTCTCTTTTTATATTCTTTCGTCTTATCTCTTAGTTCTTCATCAGACAAAGCCTGCATGGTCGGCCTCAAAGCTTCTACTTTTTTTACGAGAGGTTTGATCATTTTTACCTCTCTCTCACTATGAGTCCCTAATACTTTTTGTATAAGATTCATTTCTATTCACCTATATCCTTCATCTGTGTTCTTATAATCACTAACTATATTAACACCTTTACGCATTTTTCACAATAAAATTTTTTATAAACTTAGGCTTCACAAATCGTTCATAATGCGTTCATAAACAAAAATACCGCATACAGCCTCTGCCATATGCGGTATTTTTATAAATTTTCCTCTTTTATCTGAAACCGATAAATTAAGAAACGCGGTATTTTTCCAGCGCTCCGGTGAGCTTTTCACAAGGCTCGCCGTGGATTTGTAAGTCTACTACATTCCCTACTGCAAGTCCTAAAACACCTAATATAGATTTTGCATCAATTACAATATGTCCTTTTTTCATATCCATATCATATGGGTAATTTGCTATCTGGTTCACAAATTCTAATACTTCATCCGGATTATCAAAGCTTACTTTAATTTCTTTCATGAAATCGATCTCCTTTTCCTCGGTATTTATCCTTTAGCAATATCTGCTTAATTTTATCTTTTGTTAACTTTTTATCATTCTATCTTATTTTTCATGAAAGAAATAGGGGAACTTTTTAAAAAAGGAGGAATTATTTAATCTCAATTTACTATTTATAGGTCTTACGGTACTCTGCCGGAAGCATCCCGACTTCTTCTTTAAATACCTTGCTCATATACTTTGGGTCTGAATATCCTGCCATTACGGCAATCTGATTTAATTTCAGACCGGATTCCAGCAGCAGTTTCTTGACTTTGTCTATTTTATATCTGCGCAGTGTCTCTGTAAAGGAACTGCCTGTCTCTTTTTTAAACTGGCTGCTCAGATATTCCTCTGATACGTTAAGCTTCCGGGCTATCATTTCCAGACTGATTCCCTGGTTATAGTATTCCTGGATCATATTCTGGGTTCTTTGAACCATATATCCTACCTGCTGTCCTTCCAGACTGTCTTGCGGAATCATCTGTTCAAAGACCTGCCGCAGGGCTTCCAGAATATCATCCCAGCAAATGGCATCTAATACTGCCTGCAGTATTTTCTGAACATAGAGTTCTTCGCCTGTGCCTGCAAATTCTTTTGCCGTATTTAAAATTGCCCAGGTAAAACGGATACACCCTTCTTTAATCTCCCGGGGATAATAAATCTCTTCCCTGGAAAGTCTGCTGAATTCCCGCAGACACCGTTCAAATTCTTTTTTATCACGGCGCATAAGTGCATTTTTCACCTGTGTCTCAATGTCCATTGGGTATTTATAAGGATAGGTTAAGATACCCTCTATTATTTCATTACAGATCATGCCCCTATCGATACCCGAAAGACTCCACTCCATATCCTTCCAGATCTGTTTAAATGCATCCGTGAGCCCCGCAATCCCATCGCTTTTTGCCCACCCATAGAGTCCTTTATCACCCAGATTTGCAATGAGCATAGGCACTACTGATTTTGCAAAATATTGCTCTGCCTGTTTTTCCTCTGCCGTGTGGTACACCACAACAATTACAGCGTGGCGGGACTCATTTTCCAATACAACGGATGAAAAATTACTGCAGTGATTCCCTATATCTTTTAACAGGTCTATCAGCAGATCCTGACAGGAATCGTAAGCAGTTCCAAGCCGTATTACAAACAGAAAAATTGGATCAGCCGTATGGAATCCATATTTTTCACTTATGAATTTATCCATTTGATCATCTATTTCTAACTGTCCCAAAATGCCGGACCGGAAAATATGATCCAGGTTCATTACCGGATCCACATGACGCTGTTCTGCCAGAGATTCTTCCACCTGTTTTAGGGCATGTTTCAATTCGGGAATTTTAATGGGTTTTAACAGATAATTTTCGATTCCAAGCTCAATCGCCTGCTTTGCATAATTAAAATCCGAATAAGCCGTAAGTACGATCACCTTACAGTCTACTTTTTCTTTTCTTAACTTTCCCAGCATGGTAAGCCCATCCATATCCGGCATCTTAATATCCATAATTAATAAATCCGGCAGTTCCCTCTTAACCAGCCTTAATCCGTCAATTCCATCTGAAGCGGTTCCCGCCAGTTCATAACCCGGGTCAATTTTTTTCAAAATCTTTCCCAGGCCTTCGCGGATCGGTGCCTCATCTTCCACGATTACGATTCTCATCTTCATCCTCCTCTGCTGCTGGTATAAAGAGATGTACTTTCGTATATTTGTTTGGTTTACTTTCAAAATAAATATTTGCTTCCCCTGGATAATACAACTGCAGTCGTTTTCTGACATTAACAATTCCCAGATGATCATCCATATCAGCCATTTCATTATTCAGAAGAGCCAGCGTCTCCAAAGAAAGCCCTCTTCCGTTGTCTTCGATAACAATATGAATCTGGCCATCCGCATCTTCTATCCTGATTTTCAGGATACATTCCCCAACTTTGTTTTTAAATGCATATTTGATGGCATTTTCTACAAAGGGCTGTAAAAGCAGTTTGTGTATCTTGTACCGCCTGATATGCTCCGGTGCTTCAATCACCGTCTTCAGCGGCTTTCCAAGCTTGGCACTTTGCAGCAGCATATATTGTTCCAGCCAGTATAGCTCACGCTGTATATTTGTTTCACCACCTGCATTCTTTACTGCATATCTGAGAATATCCGCCAGGGCTCCTACCATATCGCTAATCTCATATTCTTCCCTCTCTATTGCCTTCCAGTTAATGGTATCCAGGGTGTTATAGAGAAAATGGGGATCTATTTGTGCTTCCAGAGCGTACAACTCGGCGTTCTTCTGTTCCAATACCGCCTGCTTCACCTGGCTGATCAGCTCATCAATCTTTTCCATCAGTTCGTTAAAACCAAGGGCAATCCGCTGTACTTCCCGTGTCATATCATCCTCTACCGGAATACGAACCATAAAATCGCCTTTTTCTGCCTCATTCATAACTCCGACTATTTTATCCACCGACTTAATTACCGGACGTGTAAAATAATAGGTCAATAACGCCAGTATGACGATAGTGCCCAGAGTCACAATAATCCAGAAACTTCCCTGCTCCAGGACCGCTCTTTTATAACGCTGGAGCGATTGAAAATAATAAATGCTCCATCCGCTTTTTTCATTTATTCTTTCCGTTACGCGGTAACCTTTTGTATTCAGCTCTGATATCTCTTTTCCGATTAGAGATTTATCCGGTGCACTGATCACCTTATCATCCTGGCATATATAGATACGGTTATCCTCACCGTTATAGACACTGTCTTCCAGTACTTTTTCATCGATGCTTAATGTGATCGTTCCGATCTCTTTATGAATATCGCGGTAATCCACGATTTTTCTTACCACCTGGAAGATCGCTACTTCTTTTTCTCCTATGATAACCGGCTGATCGGGAGCCTGATATATCATCGTGCCCTGGAATGAGGGAATTTGTAACGTATTCATCCAGCTGCTGTTGGCAGAAGAAGAGGAGTTGTGGTCATAGAAAATCTTTTTTCCATTTTTTAAAACCAGCAGCACACCCTCCATCCCAGTATTCCGATTGCTGGTATGGCTTAAATAACGCCGGAACTGGCTGCTGTTCACAGTCAGGTCATCCTGGTCTTCATTGAGCTTCTCTGCCGTCTCCACTACCTCATCATCCGTACAAAGGTCATAGAGGATGGTTTCATATTTATCCAATATCATATCCAGACACTGGTCTGCCTTGTTCAAGCCTCCCTGAATCCGGTCGTCCAGACTCTGTTTCATATTGATTCTCATACGTATCTGGGACAGTACGGCAAACATGGTAATGGACAACAGGGATGCCAGTAAAAAGGCCGGAATCAGCTTTTCTCTTAAGCTTTTTGTCTTTTTCATGCTTATACCTCCTGCATATCACAGGTATGCCTGCGATACTGCCTTAATAAGTAGTTTGAAAGCTTACCCTTCCCTGATTTTGCGTACTTCATTAGCCGCCTCACTGAGGATTTCTTCGTTTTTCTTTTCACCAATGATACTCTCGCGCATTGCATCTGCTACTATTCTTGATATCTTTGGCCACTCCACCGATACTTCCCGGTATCTTGCAGATTTAAAAATATCAATGAATTTATGCTTTATGGGATCATCTTTAAACTGGGTATCCATGACATCCTGCCTTGGTGCCAGCAGACCAAAACCATCCATATAATCTGTCATACGTTCTTTATTGGCTATATAATTTAAAAATACAATCGCCTGATCCTGCTTCTTTCCTTTCGTGACGGCAAATACTTCACCGCCTGCTACCGTTACCGGCCCGGTATCAGACGGCAGGCAGGCAACATCGAATTCCATGTCCGGGTTTCGCTCTCTTAGATCATCAATGATGCCGGAAGACTGAAACACCATGGCTATGTTCTCATCCGCAAATTGGTTCATAAGGTCATTCATAGTCAGGTTAATGCAGTCTCTGCTCATCGCCTTAGATGAGGTAAGCTTTGTTAGCAGGTCAAATGCTTTCTTTCCGGCAGGGGAATCCAGCTGATCCACATCTGCGCCCATTCCCCAGAGTATAGGCAGAAATTCATATAAACTCTGTTCACTCTGCAGGGCAGACAATGCTGTACCATATGCTGTACCATATTTATTCTTCCCGGTAGTTGCTGCTGCCGCTTCGTAAAATGCATCCCAGGTTTTCGGCACCTCCACACCTGCTTCACGAAAAATTTTTTTATTATAAAATAATGCCGGACAGTTTACCCCGAATGGCTGTCCGTAAATCCGGTCTCCCACTTTGCAGGGTTCCATGGCTACCGGCAGATAATTCTGTAATTCCCCCACCCTATCCGTAAGATCTACAAAGGGCTGCATTGCATAGAAATATTGAAAATCAGAAGAATCTACCAGCGCCAGATCCGGCATATTATTGTCAGCCATACTAAGCGCCAGCTGCTTTTTAAAGTCTTCACTTGGCACAAATTGAAGTTCTACTTCAATTTCATCCTGGGAGACATTAAACTCCTCCACCAGATTGTCCAGCTGTTTCTTATTCTGTTTTACATCCCAGTAGTGCCAAAGTACTATTTGTGTTTTTAACGGCTTTTGCGGGATCTCTTCCTTTGTGCATCCCGCTGCGGCAGTACTGATAGCAAACGCCAGGATCGAAACTGCAATACATTTCCACTTTTTCAACTTTACAACTCCTTAAAATACATCAAAATGAAAATACACCCAGGCTGTCTGCCCAGATGTATTTTCCTCTACTCTTTGCAAAATACATACTAGAATTCCGGTTCAATTAATCCGTATGTATTTCCTTTTCTCTTGTAAACTACATTCACTTCATCTGATTCTGCATTACAGAATACAAAGAAATTGTGTCCCAGAAGTTCCATTTGTACACATGCATCTTCCGGATACATTGGCTTAATTCCGAAGTGTTTTGTACGGATAATCTTTACTTCATCATCGTCATCTACTTCTTTTTCTATAAATTCTTTACGGAAATTTGCGCCGCCCTGATGCTTTTCAACGATCTTATTTTTGTATTTTCTTAATTGTCTTTCAATGACTTCTTCAACAAGGTCAATGGATACATACATATCATTGCTGACCTGTTCTGAGCGGATAATATTTCCTTTTACCGGAATAGTAACCTCTATTTTTTGTCTTTCTTTTTCTACACTTAAGGTTACGATAATCTCAGTTTCAGGAGTAAAATATCTTTCCAGCTTTCCAAGTTTGTCTGTAACAGCATTTCTAAGACCGTCTGTTACCTCAATATTTTTTCCACTAATCGTATAACGCATGATGTCCAACTCCTTTTCATTTATATTTTGCCCTCCGGAATCCTTTCGGAGCTCCCTGGCAACCCGGTAATCTCTGCTCATAAATATACCGGTTATAACAGGTTTTGATGCTTGTCCTGTCCTATGAAACAATTATACCACATTTTACGTTTTTTACAATCCAATTTATTCGATTTCAATTATTTTTCACACAATTTTACAACTTCCCGGTACGGCATCGGTCCTCCGAAAAGGTCCAGGGCGCTTCCAATGGTTACGTCCAGCCTTTCCTTCCCATGCAGCCGCAGATTCTCCAAATCTGCAAAGCTGCCTATTCCTCCGGCATAGGTAACCGGTATCCCGTTCCAGGAGCCCAGCATGTCAGCCAGTGCAGTCTCTATGCCATTTGCTTTTCCTTCTACGTCAACTGCATGAACCAGAAATTCATCACAATATCCCGCCAATTCATCCAATACCCCGTGGGATAATACAAGATCTGTGAACTTCTGCCAGCGGTCCGTAACTATATAATACTTGTCATCTTTTCTTCTGCAGCTCAAGTCCAGTACCAGATGCTCCCTGCCCACTGCGTTTATCATTTTTTTCAGATTCCCATAGTCCAATACTCCGTCTTTAAAGACATAACTGGTGACAATTACATGGGACGCTCCTGCATCTAAGTAGGAAGCCGCATTATCATCCCTGATTCCTCCGCCCACCTGCAGCCCAAGAGGATATGCCCCAAGTGCCCGAAATGCCTGTTCCCTGGTTGCCTCATAATAGGGTGAAGAAGATGGATTTAATAAAATAATATGCCCGCCTTTGATTTTGTCCTTTTTATAGAAACTGGCATAATATGCACCATCCTGTTCTGATACAAAGTTTTCTGCCGCCTGGTCCATTTCATCTTTTAAAGTTCCTCCAACAATCTGTTTCACTTTCCCATTATGTATATCAATACATGGTCGAAACCTCATTCCTGCCACGCTCCTTTTTCTATAGAATCATAAATATAACCTAAATTCTAGCACATCTTTTCCATTTTGTGTGTTATAATTATGAAAAATGGACCATAATTTATATATCGGCTTTTTCATGTGCTGTGGGAGGTAGTTTATGGGTAAAACTTCAAAAAAACAAGAACTCAAAC
This sequence comes from Robinsoniella sp. KNHs210, assembly GCF_000686105.1. Classification (NCBI taxonomy): domain Bacteria; kingdom Bacillati; phylum Bacillota; class Clostridia; order Lachnospirales; family Lachnospiraceae; genus Robinsoniella; species Robinsoniella sp. KNHs210. The sequence continues at coordinate 4,864,520 of NZ_JMLZ01000002.1, read as the reverse complement.
GTTTGGCGTTTATTATAATCGCTTCTATTATAATGGCTGCCAATATTAAAACTTTCGTCCGTGCAGGAGGCCTATATCCCGGCGGATTTAACGGACTCACTCTTCTAATCCAGAAAATCGGACAGGTTTATTTTTCTATCGGCCTTCCTTTTTCCGTGATTAACTTTGCATTAAATGCAATTGTAATTATAATCAGTTACCGATTTCTGGGGAAAAAATTCACCTTTTATACTTGCCTTATGGTAGGCCTGACCGGAATTCTGACTGATATTATACCGGGCATCCCCATTACCTCTGATATTCTGCTGATTGCAGTCTTTGGCGGCATCATCAACGGACTTGCCATGAGCCTCTGCCTTATGGGAGCCGGAAGTGGAGGCGGGACTGACATTATTGCCATTATGCTGTCAGAAAAGTATCATATGGAAACCTGGAATTATATTTTTATCAGCAATGTAATTATGCTTATGGTAGCAGGATATTTGTTTGGATGGAATCAGGCTTTGTATTCCATTATTTTTCAGTTTGCATCCACTCAGATCGTCAGCCAGCTTCACTTGCGCTATAAGAAACATACGCTATTTATCGTGACTTCTCATCCCGGCGAGATCTATAATGAAATACTGGCATGTACCAATCATGGTGCAACCATATTTACCGGAACTGGCTGTTATGAACAGGAACAGCGCAGCATGGTATATTCAGTGGTATCCAGTGATGAAGTCAAAGAAGTAATGCTGAAAATCAGGCAGGTAGATGAAAAAGCTTTTATTAATATAATTAAAACGGATCAATTGAACGGGCGTTTTTACCAACGACCCACTGACTAATTTCATAGTAAAGCAAAGGGAGCTATCTTATGCAGCCGCATGAAGCTCCCTTTTACATTGTACACTGATTAACGGTTTGTTTCTGTATGATTTGTATTTCCAGTCAGGTCGTCTCCAAGATCTTCTACGCCCTGTTTAACGTCCTGGCCAATTTTTTCTACAACGCCTTCTGTTCCATTTGTACCATCTGTAACGTCATTGTTCATGTTATTGGTACCCATCTCAGTAGCACTTTTATTATCAGTGCCTGCATTGGTGTTTGCTTCAGTTCTTCTCTCTGTTGTTGTACTTTCAGTAGTAGTCTTCGTATTTTCTGTTGTTTTGTTGTCATTTTTGCTTCCACATGCTGTCATAGCGCACATACAGAGTACGAGTAATGCGCCAGCTAAACATTTCTTAAACTGTTTCATAATATTTCTCCTTTTTGGTTTATTATAGAATAAGATTTCTCTTCGGAAATAATATGTGTAGATTTTACAATTTTATTCATCCTGGAAATCAATTCTTTTTCGGAATAACCTTCGGAACAACTGTTTTCCATTAAACGGAAATAACGGATACAGATAACTTCTTCCGGCTACTGTTTTATTGGTAGCCACAACCAGAATCGTAACAATAATTCCGATTATAAATCCATATATATTAAACAGCGCCGTTAGAATCAACATAATAATACGCATGAATTTAAATGCATATCCCAGTTCATAACTTGCCTGGGTATAATTGGCTATTGCTACAAATGCCATATACAGCATGGTTTCTGAATTGAACCAACCGGATTTTACTGCGAACTCACCTACTACGAGAGCCGCAATAACACTAAGCGGCGTAGTAAGCATATTTGGCGTATTAATCGCCGCCAGCCTCAGGCCGTCAATTGCAAATTCCAAAATTAACAGCTGGGCTAAAAGAGGAATATTCATCGTATCCGTTACTTTTATAAACTCAAACGATTTTGGTATCCATTCCGGATTCTGCATCAGCAGCAGCCAGAGAGGCGTTAATATCAGGGTCAAAAATGCAATCATTCCTCTGGTTACCCGAAGATACGTTCCGGTAATGGGCGGGAAGTAGAAATCATCTGCTTCTTCCATAATATCAAAAATGGAAACCGGAAGAATGATTGCTGCCGGTGAATTATCCACAAGTATTGCGACCTGGCCTTCTAAAATACTTGCAGCCGTTGTATCCGGACGTTCCGTGTACTTGAATTTCGGAAATGGATTGTACCACTTTCTTGGATAGATACACTCGGCCAGACTTTCCTGATTCATAGTCAGAGCATCTACCTTTACGCTTTGTATCCGTTCCTTTAATTCTCTTACAAATTCTTTATCCGCCCGGTCATCCATATAACAGAGGACGACATCGGATTTGGACGTTGTGCCTACATTTAACATTTCCATGGACAGCTTTGGGCTTCTGATACGGCGCCTGATCAGTGCGGTATTGAAAACGACAGTCTCTACGAAACCATCCCTGGATCCTCTTAGTACCTTGTCTTTATCAGGCTCTCCTACGCTTCTCATAGGATAAGTACGGCAATCTATCGCAAAGCATTTGGAATAGCCGTCAATAAACAGGCAAAGGACGCCGGAAAGAATATTTTTTGCAATCTCTTCCCGGTCATCCAGCATGTCAACTTCCACATAGGGGATATAGTCATGAGACAGGTCTTCACTGTCCTCCGGAAGATCCTCCGGCGTAATGGAATGAAAGAATTCCAGTATTTTTTCCATGATCTCATCTTTTATAAATCCATCTATAAAATAGATACATGCTCCCCGGTCCGCCACTGCAGTCATTTTGTAGATGATATCGAAATTTTTATCTACTTTTAGTTTTTGATGGAAATACTCCATGTTCTCAATTAAATCTGTTGATATCGTTTTCTCCATTTTTAACCACCCTGTATCTTTCACCTTTACACATGCACATTGCAGTCTGGTTTGCAAATCGCACATATTAGTGTGAAAGCGTTTTTCTTTCATGCTTTCTCTATTTTAAACATTTACTTATCTATGAATAGACTTTCCCAAAATTAGCAAAATTATGTTATACTGTTTTTAAAAATATAAAATGGAGTGGTGAAAATGGAATTTTTACGTTTACTGGAAGGCATACGGTCGCCTGCACTAAATACCGTGTTTCAATTTTTTACTTTTTTTGGCCAGGAAATGCTGGTTCTTGCTATTATCTGCGTATTATACTGGTGTCTGGATAAGAAACTGGCATATAAGATTGCGCTATCATTCTTTGCCGCCGGCATGCTGCTGCAAAATCTGAAGATTACCTTCCGCATCCCAAGGCCCTGGGTTCTGGATCCGGATTTTCAAGCTGTTCCATCTGCCGTACCGGCTGCAACCGGATATTCCTTTCCCAGCGGCCATACACAGAGTGCAACTTCACTATTTATGACACTTGCGCTATCCCTAAAGCAGAAATCTCTGAAGATCATCTGTGTGGTCATCTTCCTGCTGGTGGGTTTTTCAAGAATGTACCTGGGTGTCCATACACCCAAAGATGTATTGACAGCAATGGCTATGGCTATTATTATTTCTCTTTTAATAAATAAATTATTTGATAAACTTGAGAATACTCCAAAGTCTAATCTGATACTCAGTATCATCCTTGCCGGATTCTCCGTTCTATCTATGATTTATGCCCTGGTATTGCTGAATAACGGAACCATTAATGAGATCTATGCCGCAGACTGCTGCAAAGCTGCCGGTTCCGGACTGGGCTTTGCTATCGGATGGTACCTGGAACGTACTTATATTAATTTCGAGACAAATACAGCGGTTTCAAAGCAGGCTGCTAAATTTATCCTGGGTATTGCTTCCTCCCTGTTGTTAAAAGGAGTCTTAAAAGCCCTCTTGGGCGGCAGCATTCCGGCTGAAATGCTTCAGTATTTTATTCTTGTGCTTTGGGTAATCGCTGCCTATCCTTTTATCTTCCAGCGAGTGAGATTTCTCGGAGGCGAAAAATAAAAAGCAGGATAAAAATAACCGCTTAGAGGAAATACTTTCCCTCTAAACGGTTATTTTTTATCCTGCAGCTCTTTCTTGAAAAGTAAAACCGCTTATCTCACATCTCCCATATAAAACAGTGCCAGTGTACCCGGACCGGAATGGGCTCCAATAGTAGGACCTACCGGATTAATCAAAAATGCTTTGATACCAAATTTTTCTTCTATCAGAGATTTTACGTACTCAGCATCTTCGATGCAGTCACCATGGCTGATAAATACGATGTCGTTTTTATCACGGTAGCTGCCGATTTGTTTTTCCATATTTTCTACCAGCGCTGCAAGGGATTTCTTTCGTCCTCTCACTTTGGCAACCGGTATCAGATGTCCTTCGTTATCTACGTGCAGCACCGGCTTCAGATGTATCATAGTTCCAAGAACTGCGGCTGCCTTTGAAACTCTGCCCCCTCTGTACAGGTGGAATAAATCATCTACCGTAAAATTGTGAACCACGTTTAACTTATGATCCTCCAGCCACTTCACCAGTTCTTCATACTCCATGCCCTGTTCCTTTAACTGGAGCGCCTTATGTACCAGAAGCCCCTCTCCTAATGAAGCACAGAGGGAATCAATGACCGCAATTTTCCTGTCCGGCATTTCCTCACGTAATTCTTCTGCTGCAATCCTGGCACTGTTATAGCTGCCGCTCAGACCGCTGGAGAAGGCGATATGAATAATATCTTTGCCATCATCCAGAAATTCCCGGAGTTCTTCTTTTGCTTCTTCCGGATTGACCTGGGAAGTAGTCGGCATGGAACCTGCCCGCATCTTTTTATAGAATTCCTTATAGGGCAGTTCGTGTTTCCTGTTATAAGTTTCGCCATCTATCATATAAGTCAAAGAAAGCATGCCTAAGCCATGCTCCTGGATATATGCCTCAGGTAAATCCGTGGTATTATCCGTCGTAATAATGTAATCTCTCATCTGCTTTCCTCCCACTAAAACTTTTTTTCATCATAACACTAATTGGGGTTTTATGCAAGAGCGTAAGAAAACACATAATTTATTCCAAAATTTATTGCATAAAGTGTCCCACAAGTTAATAGAATGTAGAAAAGTAATCATCGAGGGGGACTATGGATGGGTTCAAAGACAAAGATAGTAGTATTTAAAATGCGGGAACTGATTTACACAGGAATTTTTGTAACGCTGGGGATAATCCTGATCATACTATTCATTTTTATGTTCACACCCAGAGACAAGGAAAAAGCCAAAGATGACCAACCAACACAAACGACTGCTGCTATGAAATATGTCGCCGGAGTCTATACCACTCCAATCACCCTGAATGACAATGCCATTGACGTCGAAGTCGTGGTAGACCAGGATCATATCAACTCTATCCGTTTGGTGAATTTAAGCGACACAGTAACGACGATGTATCCCCTTGTGCAGCCGGCACTTGAGGAAATCGCATCTCAGATATATGATACGCAGTCTACCGATGGCATTACATATTCTCAGGACAGTAAATATACTTCCCAGATATTGCTGGATGCCATTGACAGTGCTCTGGAAACAGCGCAGGTAAAAACGGAGGAAGAGTAATTTGGAGAAAACCGGGTATCTCTCTAAAAGCAGGTCTGCTTTTACTTTGAGATACCCGGTTTTCTTTTGTTATCTGACGCTGTTATTTATTATGATTATGTATTATAGAACTTCATTATTTTGTTACCGTTACAGTGCACTTTAATAATTTCCCGTCTACCCTCACTGTGATTTTGGAACTACCGGCTGAATTTCCTGTCACAACACCCTTGTCGGTAACCGTAGCAATCTTTCTCTTGGATGTATTCCATTTCTTTTTGGAATTGCTGCCTTTTACGATTATTCGCTTTGACTCTCCAACTTTTAAGTTCAATTTGGTTGGTGTCATCCTGGGATCAACAATTTTTATTCTGCATTTATCATTTGACCCATTTGCTTTTGCAGTTATGGTAACCCATCCTGCCCTGCGGGCCACTACTTTACCATTTCTATAAACCTTAGCCACCTTTGAGTTGGAGGTTATCCATTTAACAGTGGAACCGCCTGCTTTGGAAGTTTTAAACAGGAATGTGGTACCAACCGCCATTTTCGTTGTTTTTCTCTTTATCTTGATTTCTGGCTTCGGCTTAGGTGTTGGTGTTGGAGACGGATCCGGAGTGGATGGTACAACAGGTGCAGGATCAGCACTTCCTCCGCCCTGATACGGGCATACTCCGTTGGGATGCAGATGTGCGGGATTACCTCCGCAGTGGTAATGGTAATACCCCAATCCGCTTACATTGTTGTTGTCACGATGACCGCCATTGCCATCGGTTCTGCCGGAATGGGCAAATGCTGCATTTGAAAAACAAAGCGCCAGACATAACGCTAAACATAGAATACGTCTGATTTTCTTCATAACTGCTCTTCCTCCCTTGTACTTTATCGTATCATTTGTGATGGCATTATGATAACATATTTTTACCTGAATTACCAGAGCATTTTCCAAACCCTATTAGAAACGAAAATTCTATTTTTTCAAATCAGTACCACCGGCTTAGCCGGTGGTTTGTTTTCCGCCCTATAAGGGCTCGTTTCCGGTACTGGAGTCTAAAGACTCATCGAAAGGTTCGCCAGCCGCAACGTCAGTTACCTGCTAAGCCCCTTGGGCTTATTTCTTTTTGCTTTTGTTTACTGGCTCACCCGTAAACGGGTCAATATACTCCTTCAAAGACATTTGATCATATTCCAAATCTTCCTTTAGTTGATTCCGAATATACTCTTCTATTTTTTTTGCATTTTTTCCTACTGTATCTACATAGTATCCTCTGCACCAAAAGTGTCTATTTCCATACTTATATTTGAGATTAGCATGTCTCTCATATATCATTAAGGTACTTTTTCCCTTTAAATACCCTACAAAATCTGACACACTTATCTTTGGCGGTATTTCTACTAACATATGAACATGATCTGGACAGATTTCTGCCTCCACAATATGCACTTTTTTGCGCTTGCATAACATACTTAAGATATTTGCAATATCCTTTTTCAACTCGCCATATATAATTTTTCTTCTATATTTCGGTGCAAAAACTATATGGTACTTACAATTCCACTTTGTGTGTGCTAAACTATTATTGTCCATTTGGACTACCTCCTTTGATTTATAAAACGGTTGGCGAACCTATTTTTATTATATCATTGGAGGTTTTTTACACAACGCTAAAGCTATTCCAACCACCCGCAGAGCAGGTGGTTTATTTGTTCTCCAAAGTTCCGTTTTTCGGATCAACGAAAAACTCCTCAATGGAGAACAGGGCCATGCCCTAACAAAAAAAAGCCAGGAGGCATATTTCCTCCCGGCTCAAAAACTAATTCTTAAAATTCTACTGCTTTTCCATCATAGATACATCTGAACAATTGTTCCATCTGCTTAGGATCAATTGCTCTTGGATTGGAACCTGTACAAGCATCCCCTACTGCCAGTTCTGCAATTGCTGCAATCTTTTCATTGAATTCATCTTCTTTGATTCCAAACTCTTTTAACGTCTTCGGAATGCTGAATTCAACATTTAATGCATCGATCTTTGCACACAGTGCTTTCATTAATTCTTCGTCTGTATCACCTTTCAGATTGATTGATCTTGCGATCTCTGCATATCTCTTCAGTGCTGCTGCATCTTTTGCGTTATACTGAATGACATATGGAAGATACATTGCATTTGCAAGACCATGTGTAATATGACCTGTGCTGAATGCAGCACCTGTCTTGTGCGCCATGGAATGTACGATTCCAAGGAGTGCATTAGAGAATGCCATACCAGCCAGACATTGTCCGTAGTGCATCTGCTCTCTTGCAGCCATATCTCCTTTGTAAGACTCTGGAAGATAGTCATTTACCATTGCAATTGCTTTTAATGCAAGAGGATCTGTAAACGGTCCGTTTAATGTGGAAACATATGCTTCAATTGCATGAGTCAATGCATCCATACCGGTATATGCTGTTAAATGTGCAGGCATTGTTTCTGCTAATTCAGGATCAACAATTGCTACGTCCGGTGTGATGTTGAAATCAGCCAGCGGATATTTAATTCCTTTTGCATAATCAGTAATAACGGAGAATGCGGTAACTTCGGTAGCCGTTCCGGATGTGGAAGGAATTGCCAGGAATTTAGCTTTCTGTCTTAATGTTGGGAATGAAAATGGCTGGATAATTGCTTCAAATGTAGTTTCAGGATATTCATAGAATACCCACATAGCTTTTGCTGCATCAATTGGAGAACCACCGCCCATTGCAATAATCCAGTCCGGCTCAAATTCTCTCATTGCTGCTGCACCCTTCATAACTGTTTCTACCGAAGGATCAGGCTCAACATTTTCAAATAATTTTACTTCTATTCCTGCTTCTTTTAAGTAAGAAGTCACTTTGTCAACAAATCCGAATTTCTTCATTGAACCGCCGCCCAGAACCAGGATTGCTTTCTTTCCATCCAGTTGTTTTAAAAATTCAAGGGAACCTTTTCCCCAGTATAAGTCTCTCGGTAATGTAAATCTGTTCATACGATAGTCCTCCATTATATTTTAAAATAGGTTAATATGTACTTGATTCGTTCTTATTATATCATTGTTAAATAATTAACGCAACCCCTATTAGAGGATATAATAAAAATTTTATAATATGATTTGAAAAATGGGGGTTAGTTGAGAAGGGGACGCTTTGTAAATGGAGATGGTGTACGGAAAGAGAAGGGGGCGGACCATGCCAGGCGTTTGGAAGGCTTACCGCAGAACTGGTATTTTCTAACCTTCCCGAAGCGCTTTTTGGCGGCACGCGGGCATTCGCTCCGAAATCCTGATGCATTTCGCAGCTCACTGCCCGCTTAGTATCCGATGGGAGCCAGTCGAATACTATCCGCCAAAAAACACTCCGGAAAGGTAAGTAAATGCACAGATCTGCTATACGCCTTCCAAACGCCTGTCATGGTCCGCCCCCTTCTCTTTCCGGGATGCAGTTTATTGATACAAAGCTGGTTTTCTCAGCATGGTGGACCCCCGGGGTTGTGGCATGCTGGACGTTATTGGCATAGAATATATAAATTGCATAAAGCAGCTGATCTTCTCACTGCAGCTTGTTTCTTCATTCTACTACATATATTTTTGGTTACAGCACTACAGCCAGTTAGGTCTATGAACAAGGAAGTAAGTATACTTTCATCATATTTCACACATTTCACACTGAACTGTCGAAATACACTCTGCTGCATCCAAAAACGAACAGCCCGTCGCACCCCCAGGGTCTCAACCATGCTGAGAAAACCAGCTTTGTGGCGACAACCTGGATCTCGGAAAGATGGGAGTGGGAAACTTGTATGGGCGGAGGAAGCGTAGAGCAGAGCTGAGTATTTACTTACCTTTCCGAAGTGTTTTTTGGCGGATAGTATTCGACTGGCTCCCATCGGATACTAAGCGGGCACTGAACCGAGAAATGCATCAGGATTTCTCGGTGAATGCCCGCGTGCCGCCAAAAAGCACTTTGGAAAGGTTAGAAAATACCAGTTCTGCGGCCAGCTGACGGAGTCCATACAAGTTTCCCACTCCCATCTTGACCTGCACCACCTCCATCTACAAAGCGTCCCCTTCCCAGCTAAACCCAAATCAATCAGCTGAAATATGATCCAGATTTTCCAGCCATATTCTTGCACTGGCATCGCTTGGCATTCTCAGATCGCCTCTTGGAGATACTGCCACAGATCCCACTTTCGGTCCATCGGGAAGACAGGATCTCTTGAATTGCTGCGAGAAGAATCTTCGGTAGAACGTTTTCATCCACTTTAAAATGGTTTCATCATCGTAACTGCCGGCAAATGCCTTTTTCGCAATCCTGAATATTTTTGCAGGCTCATATCCGAACCGCAGTATATAATACAGGAAGAAATCATGCAGCTCATAAGGTCCTACCAGATCTTCTGTCTTCTGGGAAATTTCTCCATCCTTTGGCGGCAATAACTCCGGGCTTACCGGTGTATCCAGGACATCCAGCAGTGTACGGCTTAATACTTCATCTCCGCAGGTGTCTGCATAGTAGCGCACCAGATGCCTAACCAGCGTCTTGGGAACGGAAGCATTAACCCCATACATGGACATATGATCCCCATTGTAGGTTGCCCATCCAAGTGCCAGTTCTGACATATCCCCTGTGCCGATCACAAGGCCTCCGCACTGATTTGCAATATCCATCAGTACCTGGGTCCGCTCTCTCGCCTGGCTGTTTTCGTAGGTTACATCATGGGATTCTTTGTCGTGTCCGATATCCGCAAAATGCTGGTTTACCGCTTCCTTAATATCTACTTCCCGGAGTGTAGCCCCCAGTTTCCGGGTGAGATCACATGCATTGGTATAAGTCCTGTCTGTTGTTCCAAAGCATGGCATGGTTACCGATATAATCTGGCTTCGTTCCATCCCCAGCATGTCAAACGCTTTAACCGTTACTAAAAGTGCCAGTGTGGAATCCAGACCACCGGAAATACCTACTACCGCAGATTTACAATTCGTATGTTTCAAACGTTTTTTCAGCCCCATTGCCTGAATGCACAGGATTTCTTCACAGCGTCTGTCTCGGTCAGCCTTGTCACTTGGTACGAAGGGACAGGGAGCAAAATTCCGGGTAAGCACTACTTCAACCGGCTGAAGGGAGAATGCGATCTTCTCATACTCATTCATTTTCTCTGCCATAAATGTAGTGTTTTTCCGGCGTTCACTACGTAGCCTTCGGATATCTATTTCTCCATATATTGTTTCATTTTGGAAACGCTTTGACTGGCTTAAGAGGGAGCCATTTTCTGCAATCAGGTTATGTCCTCCGAATACCAGATCCGTAGTAGACTCCCCTTCCCCTGCACTGGCATACACATATCCGCAGATAAGTCTTGCAGACTGTCCTCCAATTAAAGACTGGCGGTACTGGTCTTTCCCTGTTGTCTCATCGCTTGCAGAAAGGTTAACGATAATTGTGGCTCCCGCCAGTGCATGACCGGTACTTGGGGGATTGGGGGACCATAAGTCTTCACAGATTTCCGCTCCAATTCGCAGCCCTTCCATTTCCTTACAGCAAAAGATCTGCTTTGTACCAAAGGGAATAGGCATACCTTCGAACTCTACCCACTCTACTGCTTCGTTCCCCAATGCAAAATGGCGCATTTCATAGAACTCCCCATAGTTTGGCAAATGTCTCTTGGGTACCAGGCCAAGCAGCCTGCCATGGCTGATGACTGCAGCGACATTATAGAGTTTATTGTCTTTTTCCCAGGGAAGTCCTACAAATATGATGGCATCTCTATCTGCCGAATGGAAAATAATCCGATGCAATTCATGCTTCGCTTCATCCAGCAGCGTTTCCTGCCAAAAAAGATCCCCACAGGTATATCCGGTAATACAAAGTTCTGGAAAAACAATAATTTTAGCTCCATTTACACATGCTTCATCAATCAGCCTGCATATTTCCGATGCGTTTATGATACAATCCGCTACTTTTATCTCCGGCGTAGCGGCAGCCACTTTTATAAATCCGTGATGCATCCCTGATCCCGCCCTTCTTCTTTCTCTGATTTACTGTTCCATACATCGCTTCTGACTATTTGCTTTTTTTGAGGATCTGTTTTAATTCCTCCACAGAAAATTCATAGTTTGTATTGCAGAAATGACAATTTACTTCAATTGGCTTTTCATCATCAATCATTTCCTGAATATCTTTTTTTCCAATGCTGATAATCGCTTTTTCCACTCTGTGTTTTGTACAGTTACAGCAGAAGCTGGTCGGTACCTTGTCCGTGATCTGTACGCCGAAATCTCCCAGCAGTTTATCCAGGATCATCTCAGGCGTATCTCCTGCATCCAGCATTGAAGTAACGCTCGTCACCTCTGAGAGCTTTTTTTCCAATGCATCAATGACTGCATCATCTGTAAACGGCATTAACTGGATGATGAATCCTCCTGCCTGTTTTACCGTATTGTCATGTTCCATTAAAACTCCTAATCCAACCGATGACGGCACCTGTTCGGATGTGGCGAAATAATAAGTCAGGTCTTCTGCAATTTCACTGGTCTGCAAAACAGTCTGGCCCACATATGGCTCTTTTAATCCCATATCCTTGATTACCTGAAGTAATCCTACTCCTACAGCGCCCGCCACGTCTAATTTACCTTTTGCGTTAGGCGGAAGCATCACATCCGGTTTACCAACATAGCCTTTTACATTTGCTTTGCTGTCTGCCGTTACCGTAATTCCGTTTATCGGACCTCCCGCCTTTATCTGAAGGGTCAGGATATCCTTTTCCCCTTTCATCATGGTTCCCATCATCGCCCCTGCAGTTAACAGTCTGCCCAGTGCCGCAGTAGCTACCGGACTCGTGTTGTGGACACTCCTTGCCTTCTCAACTAAGTCCCTTGTAGTTGCTGCAAATGCCCTGATCTGATTATCCGCTGCAGTAGCTCTTACAATATAATCTGCCATTTCCATACTCCTTATTCCTGCTGTTATCACAGCAATTTATAAATTCATGTTGTCGGGTATATCATCCTTGCTGTTCCTATTTGATTGCCTTTTATTTTAGTTAGCTGTTGATTTTGGCTAGGTTTTTATTTTCGCTTGCCCTTTTCCCTGGCAATCACATAAATACGCTCACTGTCGTCACGGGGCTGTTCCCGTGTAAATGCATCATAAGCGCATATGTACTCCATTCCCGCATCAGCCAGTAACTGCTTCACGGTTTCCAGCTCATAAGCCTTCTGGTAATGGGTTTCTTCGTACTTTTCATAGAGCCCGGATTCTTGCCTTATGAATAGTGTTAAGTCATATTCATTCATCCGGTCTTCTTCATAATAGCTGTTTTCCCAGATAAAACTTCCTTCTTCCCTGTTTTCGGCAATCGTAGTATCCCCCATCAGACAGCTGTATTTATATATGGTATTTAAATCAAATATAAAAATCCCACCCGGATCCAGATAGTTATTTACCAACTGAAACACCCTGGTTAGTTCCTCTTCCGATAAAATGTAATTCATGGAATCACAGATGCTGACCACTGCCTTTACCGTTCCATAGAGTTCAAAATCTCTCATATCCTGCAATAGATAAAGAATATCCAGCCCGGATTTTGATTTTTTATCCATGGCTATTTCCAGCATTTCTGAGGAATTATCTACACCAATCATATCATAGCCTTTTTCTGCCAGTTCCTCTGTCAGGCTTCCTGTTCCACAGCCCAGATCCAGTACCAGGCCATCTTCTATCCGGTACTCCTTAAGAAGTGAGACCAGATAGCCGCTCCACTGCTCATAGGGCACATTGTCCATAAACAGGTCATAGACCGACGCAAAACTTGTATATGCATCCATTTCTTTCACCCCTTATTCTCTTTCCTTACCCAAAGTATAAAAATAACCGGGCAATCTGCATTGGTTGCCCCTACACATTTTACCCGATTATCGGTTAACTTTCACAGCATTGATCATGCCATAAATAGATATGCACATACAGTCCATAAATCAAAACACACACTTTGGTATAGTTTTTTAACTTTTGAATGATAAGCTAGCTTACAATTTTTCCAAGTACACCAAATGATAATATAGTCATAATAACACTTGCCAGGGCAATGCCCAGTATAATTGCCGGAAATGCTTTTTTAAATTTAATGCCCAGTAAAGAAGCTATTAATGCTCCTGTCCATGCGCCGGTTCCCGGTAAGGGAATTCCAACGAAAAGAACCAGACCCCAAAACTCGTATTTTTCTATTTTATCTTTCTTCCCAAGCGCTTTTCCTTCAAGCTTGTCCACCAGTGGCTTAAACAGCTTCGTCTGCTTCATCCAGTTAAAAATCGGTGTAATGAGAAGTAAAATAAATGGAATTGGAATGATATTACCTGCTACGCACAGCCAGATCGATCTCCACATATCCAGCTTTAACAGTGATGCTGCCAATAATCCGCCCCTCAGTTCCAGAATGGGAATCATGGAAATAATAAAAACAATTGCTTCTCTGGATACTACACCGGACAGATTGGTGGTAAACCATTGTACTAAAGATTCCATATATTAGTTCTCCTTCATGTATTCTTTGAAAAATCCAATAAGAGCATCCATCTCCTCATCGGTACCGATCGTAATACGCAGGTAATTGTCGATACGCGGACGATTGAAATATCTTACGTAGATATGTTTCAGTTTCAATGCCTGGAACAAATCTCTCGCCCAGTACTTTTCATGGGTTACAAACAGGAAGTTCGCCTGGGAGTCTGCAAAATGGAATCCCAGTTCTTCCATCTCCACTTTCACCCGTTCCCTGGTGGCAATAATCTTCCCAGTGACTTCCCGGAAATATACCTCATTCTTTAACACTTCGGCTCCGATTTCCAGTGACGGACGGTTCATGGTATAAGAATTAAAGGAATATTTTACATCATTTAAATATTTAATCAGTGTTTTATTTCCCATGGCATAGCCTATGCGGATTCCAGCCATGGAACGGGATTTGGAATAGGTCTGTACTACCAGAAGATTCTCATATTTGTCAATGAGAGAAAGTGCCGAAACACCTCCAAAATCTATATAGGCTTCATCAATGATCACAATTACATCTGCGTTCCTGCGGATAATATCTTCTATGTCTGCAAGATCCTGTAAAATACCGGTTGGGGCATTCGGATTTGGAATTACAATTCCGCCGTTTGGCTGCTCATAATCCTTTTTCTCAATCTCAAAATGTGCATTCAAAGGCTGGCATTTATACGGAATGCGAAGCAGGTCCGCCCAGACATCGTAAAAGGAATATGTAATATCGGGAAATAAAATCGGCTGCCTGGAATTAAAGAAGGTCATAAATGCCATTGCCAGTACATCGTCTGATCCTACTCCCACAAATACCTGGTCTTTATCTAAATGATAATAATCAGCAAGTGCGGAAACTAATACATCCGCAGAGGGATCCGGATACAGACGCAGTTCCTCCGGGTTTAATTCCTCCATCATCCTGGCTGCTTCCGGTGCAGGCGGATAAGGATTTTCATTGGTATTCAGTTTAATCATATCCGGCTGGTTTGGCTGTTCCCCCGGCGTATAAGGTATTACTTTTCTGATGTTCATCTCCCAAGCTTTCATACGTTCCTCCCGAAAAATTCCTGTGCAAGTTTTTCAAAATAAGGCAAAGCATTGACTATGGTATCCAATGATACGCAGTATGCGATCCGCACATATCCCGGACACGCAAAACTGCTTCCCGGCACAATCAGTATGTGGTATTTCTTAGCGGCTTCTACAAAAACCTTTTCATCTTCTACCGGTGATTTTACAAACAGATAAAAAGCACCTTCCGGCTTAATGCAGGAAAAGCCGAATTTTTTCAAGCCATCATAAAGTGTCCTGCGGTTTTTGTCATAAAACTGCACATCAATTTTTGCATCAATACATTTTCCGATTACCCGCTGAAACAGCGAAGGTGCATTGACATATCCCAAAATACGGTTTGCTACATTAGCTGCAGCGATTACCTGTTCACTGTCTGAGACCTGATCCGGAATAACCAGATATCCAATACGTTCACCCGGAAGAGACAGGGATTTACTAAAAGAATAGCCCACAATGGTATTCTCGTAATATTTGGTGACAAATGGTACGGCAACACCGTCGTATGCCAGTTCCCTGTATGGTTCGTCTGTCACCAGATAGATTACAGTCTGCAGTTCTTCCTGCTTTCTTCTTAGTATATCTGCAAGCTTAATCAGGGTATCTTCAGAATATACCACTCCGGTTGGATTATTCGGGGAATTGACAATCACTGCTTTCGTTCTTCCCGTAATCATCTCTTCAAACTTCTCCAGATTCGGCTGAAATGTATCGGTATCTGGTTCTACCGCTTTTAATATTCCATCATAATTGGAAACGTATGCACGGTACTCTCCAAAATATGGTGCAAAGGTAAGTACTTCATCTCCCGGATTCAGAATTGTCCGGAAAATGACATTCATGCCGCCGGCAGCGCCTACGGTCATGATGATATTTTCTTCATGAAAGGCGGTATCGAAACGGCGGTTTAAGGAATTTGCCACCGCTGTCCTGACGTCTTCAAAGCCTGCATTGCTCATATACCCGTGAACCATAACAGGATCTTCTCCTGTTATGATCTCTTCGATTGCCTGCCTGACTTCCACGGGTGCGGCAACATTGGGGTTCCCAAGGCTGAAATCGTATACATTTTCTGCTCCATAAACTGCTGCCATCTTTCCGCCTTCTTCAAACATTGCGCGGATAACGGAACTGTTTTCTACATAAGACTTCATCTTTTCTGCTATCATGTTATGCCTTCTTTCTTCTCACCAATCCCTTTTCAACCAGAAATACGGGATGATAGGATAACTTCGCCCGACGCAGACCTTCTTCGCCAACATCGTCTTCCCTGTTTACATATTTAAACTCCATAGCCTCATGCTGTACAAACTGCTGGTTGATCATGGGATAAGCACCTTCAATATCCGCATAAGCTTTTTCGATATGAACCACAATGGTATCGTCGCAGATTGGTTCAGCAAGGCAAAATGCCACCACTTCTCCATGTACCCTCAGAAGTCCGCCTCTCAATTCCAGTTCTTCGAATAGCCGCAGGGAATTCAGCGTTACACAGATTTCCGCATGTTTCTCCGGATCGGCTTCACAGCCGTTTAAATTTCTCCACTTAATTGCCATCTGGAAACAGTCCTCCAGATTATCCTTTGTAATGCTTTCATAAACCCAGTCCGGATAGAGACGCTTGAATTTATTTACATGGTTTTTCTTTCCATGATATTTCTTGCCGGAGAGATTTGCCAGCTTCTCGGATTCATATACATAATCCGCTTCGTCCCGGTTGTATTCTATTTCAAATTCGCCCGGGTATAGCGATTCTAAAACTTCAAATTGTTCCGGGGTTACCAGATGCATATGGAAATTTCTTCCCAAATCCGCACTGTGCGCCATAATGCTGTCTATCGCTTCTTTTACATTTTCCGGTTCTCCTACCGGAAAACAGTATGTGGGGTCGTGTTCCATGCTCTTAAAGACCAGTGTATCACAGACGATGGCATATTCCACCGGATAATGTCTGGACCATAAGTAAACATTCGCAAAAGTAAGTTCACAGCTTCTTGTCTTTTTCCTTCTGAGATATTTGTTGATCTCATCTCTGTTTTCTAACGTCGGCTGTTTAAATTCTATTTCCATAAAATCCTCTTTTCTTATTTGTTATAGAGCTTGGCATATACACCATTTTTTGCCAGAAGCTCCCTGTGAGTACCTTCTTCCTCGATTCCTTTTTCTGTCAGAACCAGGATTTTCTCTGCATTTTGAATCGTTGAAAGCCTGTGGGCAATCACAAAAGTCGTTCTGTCTTTTGCAAGTTCTTCCAGTGAGTCCTGAACGATCTTTTCGCTTTCATTGTCAAGCGCTGAAGTAGCCTCATCAAAGATTAGTATGGGCGGGTTCTTCAAAAATACTCGTGCTATTGATAATCTTTGTTTTTGTCCTCCGGAAAGTTTGACACCACGCTGACCGATGTCTGTTTCGTAACCATCCTGCAAAGACATGATAAATTCATGGGCATTTGCTCTGATTGCTGCCTTTATTACTTCTTCATCTGTTGCAGACGGTTTGCCGTAACGGATATTTTCCATTACATTTTCTGCAAATAAATAAACATCCTGCTGCACAATTCCGATATGATTTCTCAGATCCTGAAGCTTAATATTGCGGATATCAGTTCCGTCTAACAAAATTCTTCCTTCCGCAACATCATAAAATCTCGGTATCAGGCTGCATAGGGTGGTCTTTCCTCCTCCGGAACTTCCCACCAGGGCAATATAAGACCCCGCCGGAATGTCCAGGTTAATGTCATGCAGTACCTTATCCTGGTTCTCTTCGTACTGAAAAGAAACTTCTTCAAATCGGATATTTCCCTTTACATTCTTTAATTCCACAGCATTCGGTGCATCTGCAATATCCGGATCTACGTCCAGAATTTCAAGGAAACGTTCATATCCCGTATAACCGTTCTGGAACTGTTCCGTAAAATTCACCAGCTTCTTCACCGGTTCGGTGAAATTATTTATATAGAGCAAAAATGTGATTAAGTCCGTTACCGCTATTTTCTGTCCGGTTATCAAAATGGCTCCGGCAACCAGCACCACAATTGTTACCATGGTAGTCAACGCACCAAGACCGGAATGATATCCCCCCATATAACGGTAACTGGTTTTTTTACTCTCTACAAAACGGCTGTTGCCTTTTTTGAATTTGCCCATTTCCACATCTTCATTGGCAAAAGATTTAACCACCCGGATACCATTCAGACTGTCTTCAATCTGGCTGTTAATATCTGCAATTTTCGCTCTGTTTTCTTTAAATGCCCGCTTCATTTTGAAGTTAAAGTAAAAGGCGTAGGCTGCCATTATGGGAACAAACTCAAAGGTGATTACCGTCAGAGTCACATTAATATTCACCAGAATAATAATGGAACCTATAATCTTAATTGCAGAGATTACAAGATCCTCCGGTCCATGATGGAGCAGCTCACTGATATCAAATAAATCGCTGGTTACGCGCGACAAAAGCTGACCTACCTTCTGATTGTCATAGAAGGTAAAGGACAGCTTCTGGTAATGAGCAAATATCTCGTTTCGCATATCATGTTCCATACTGGCTCCCATTACATGTCCATAGTATGCGATATAATAATTACAGAAAAATTCTAGGGCTACCATCCCTAACATCAGGATTCCCAGCTTCAGTATCATATGAAGCGGCTCATTTCCCGGAAGATATACCACTACATTCGTAATGTATCGTACAATCAGAGGGATCGCCAGCGTAACGCCGGCGCCCAGGATTGCAAACAACATATCGGACCAGAACAGTCCTTTATATGGTTTATAATACTTCAATAACTTTTTTAATTTGTGATCCATTTATCCTACTATTAAGCCCTGCTGATTCATCACGTCGATCACCTGATTTACATATTTCTCACATAAATCATCATCTGCCGCTTCTACCATAACACGGATTACCGGTTCTGTTCCGCTTTCACGCACCAGAATTCTTCCGTCATCACCAAGTGCTTCTGATACCGCATCTACTGCCGCAATAACCGCAGGATTCTCCCTCGCTTCCTTCTTATCTGCTACTCTGACGTTCTTAAGGAGCTGTGGGTAAATCCGGACTTCTCCCGCAAGAGTTCCCAGGCTTACCTTTTTCTCTGTTACCACTTCCATGATCATAAGCGCTGTCAGAATGCCGTCACCAGTTGTGGCATGTTTACTGAAAATAATATGTCCGGACTGTTCTCCGCCCAGGCAATGGCCATTATTAACCATATTTTCATAAACATATTTATCTCCTACTGCTGTTTTTTCATACCGGATGCCAATCTTGTCACATGCCTTGTAAAGGCCTAAGTTTGACATAATGGTCGTAACAATAGTGTCATTATTCAATTTGCCTTCTTCTTTTAAATATTTTCCACAGACATAGAGGATTAAATCTCCGTCTATAACATTTCCCTTTTCATCAATTGCAATACAGCGGTCTGCATCACCATCAAAGGCAAAACCGATATCCAGTTTATTGTCTTTTACATAGTCCTGCAAAATATTGATATGGGTAGATCCGCAGTTTGTGTTAATGTTTGTTCCATCCGGTTCATTATTGATGACATAGGTTTTGGCGCCCAGTGCATCAAATACGCTCTTTGCAATTGCGGAGGAACTTCCGTTAGAACAATCCAGCCCAACCTTGAAGTTCTTAAAGGAGCGGGTAGCCAGTGATATCAGATAGCCGATATAACGGTTTCTGCCAGCTACAAAGTCTACGGTACGCCCGATATTTTCTTTTACAGCCAACGGCAGCTCTTCTAACTTGCCATCGATATATTCTTCGATCTGATTTTCGACCTCTGCTTCCATCTTCTGGCCCAGACCATTGATGATCTTGATACCATTGTCATAAAATGGATTATGGCTTGCTGAAATCATAATGCCGCAGTCAAATCCTTCTGTACGGACTACATAAGAAACGCTGGGTGTGGTGGTTACATGGAGTAAGTATGCATCTGCACCGGAAGCAGTCAGACCTGCCACCAGGGAATACTCGAACATGTAACTGCTTCTTCTCGTATCCTTGCCGATTACAATCTTTGCTTTGTGGTCTCTTCCGTAGTACCATCCCAGAAAACGGCCTACTTTAAATGCATGCTCTACTGTTAAATCAATGTTTGCTTCTCCTCTGAATCCATCTGTTCCAAAATATTTTCCCATACTTTAATCCTCCTCATTATCAGGGTTAACTTCGTTAATTCACACTGCTTACTGATCCTGCAGATTGGCAAGCTTCGCTGCCTGGTCTGCTGCTATCAGACTGTCTATTACCTCAGAGATATCTCCATTCATGACTCCATCCAGTCTGTGTAACGTCAATTTGATACGGTGGTCTGTAACACGCCCCTGAGGGAAGTTATAGGTTCTGATCTTCTCAGAACGGTCACCGGTACCAACCTGGCTTCTTCTGGCTTCTGCTTCCGCATCATGCTGTTTTTCCAATTCCATTTCGTAAAGTCTGGAACGTAGTACTTTCAATGCTTTATCTTTATTTTTAAGCTGTGATTTCTCATCCTGGCATGAAATTACAATACCGGTAGGTATATGGGTCAGGCGCACTGCAGAGTCAGTTGTATTGACACACTGTCCTCCGTTACCCGACGCACGGAAAACATCAAATTTACAATCATTCATGTCCAGATGGAAATCAATTTCTTCCGCTTCGGGCATAATTGCTACTGTAATTGTAGAGGTATGGATACGACCGCCGGATTCTGTTTCCGGAACACGCTGTACGCGGTGAACACCGCTTTCGTATTTTAATTTGGAATAAGCGCCCTGTCCATTGATCATAAATGTTACTTCTTTAAAACCGCCGATTCCATTTTCGTTAAAGCTCATCATATCTGTTTTCCAACGTTGGGACTCCGCAAATTTCACATACATACGATAAATCTCAGCTGCAAACAGGGCTGCTTCATCACCGCCTGCGCCTGCACGAATTTCAACAATAACGTTCTTGTCATCATTAGGGTCTTTGGGCAATAATAGAATCTTTAATTTATGCTCTAATTCTTCTATACGCGCTTTAGCGTCATTTAATTCCTCTTTTAACATTTCCCGCATTTCTTCGTCAGACTCTTCATCTAACATGGTGAGACTGTCCTCTACGGTCTGCTTACTGTCTTTATACTCCTTATAAGCATCTACGATCGGCTGTAAATCACTTTGCTCTTTCATTAACTTTTGAAAACGAGCCTGGTCATTTACCACAGAAGGCTCATTTAATTCGCCCATAATCTCTTCAAAGCGGATTAATAAATCCTCCAATTTATCAAACATGTTGTTTCCTCCTAATTCATTCTTCCTAAAACTACCCGGTCAAGTCCGGCAAGATCCTTTACAACTCTGACATCTGTATAATCTGCGCTTCGCATCATGGATGTCACCATCGCCGCCTGATCATAACCGATCTCAAAGAGCAGCCAACCGCCCGGATTTAAAAATGATCTGCTTTTTGTTACAATTTTCCGATAAAAATACAGACCGTCCTCTTTTCCGTCCAGCGCTGCCATGGGTTCAAACAGACGTACTTCTGCCATCAGTTTCGTGATTTCAGAAGTTGCAATATAAGGCGGGTTGGAAACGATAACATCGAATTTTCCTTCCACCTGACTGAACAGATCGCTTTTTCTGAAATCGATGCAGACTCCATGCCGCCTGGCATTTTCCCCTGCTACTTCCAAAGCATCCTGGGAAATATCAACCGCCATGCCTTTTTCTGCGCCCGACATCTTCATCAGACTGATAATAATACAGCCGGAGCCGGTACAGACATCCAGTACCTTCATCCCCGGCCTCAAAACTTTTAACGCTTCCTCTACCAGAATCTCAGTATCCTGTCTGGGAATCAGTACTTTATCATTTACCAAAAAAGACAATCCCATGAATTCCTGTTCCCCGGTAAGGTGCTGCAGCGGCACGCGCTTACCCCGGGCTACCAGCATTGTCTGATAGCGGGCGTACTGTACCGGCAGTATTTCCTCATCGCGGTTAAGCAGAAAATAGGTCTTGTCAATATTGCAGACGTTCTCCAATATATACCAGGCATCAAGAGCCGGATTGTCAACGCCCCGTTCCCTCAGATACGCTTCCCCTTTTTTAACTACTTCCTGCAGTGTCATGATATTGCTTCCTTGGTATAGGTTCCTGTCATTGTCTGACCAGGTTGATTGTCTTCTTTATCTTCTATATCTTCTTTTTCTTCTTCAAAAGACATTCCAAAATTCTCTGCCAGATATGCCTTCCAGTCAAATACTGCTTCTACTGAAGCAATCGCAACTTCTGCCATCTTGGCATCCGGTTCTCTTGTGGTCAGATTCTGCAGCAGCATTCCCGGTTTACTGAGCATGGTTACGAAACCATTATCGCTTCTCCCCGCCAGTCTGATGAATTCATAAGAAACACCGGCAATTACCGGTACCAGAAGAATCCGGACTACTACTCTCAGAATCGGAGAATCTACTCTTATAAATATGAAGAAGATCACACTTATGACCATAACGATCAGCAAAAAACTGGTGCCGCAGCGTTTGTGCTGCTTGGAACTTTTCAAAACATTCTCTACGTTTAATTCCAGCCCGTGTTCGATACAATTGATGCATTTATGCTCTGCACCATGGTACATGAATACACGCTGGATATCTTTCATTCTGGAAATCAGAAGAATATATCCCAAAAATAGTAAAATACGGACAACGCCCTCTGCAACCGCAATCAGCGTCATGGAATCCGTAAACTTATGAAAAAACAGGGAGATAAAATAAGGAAGAACCATAAACAGCCCAACTGCCAATATAATCGACAGCGTAACCGTAATTCCCATAAGCAGAGAATCTCCCTTTCCCTTTGTCGCCTTCTCAAGAGCCTTATCAAACTTCGTAGGCTCCGCTTCCTCATCTTCTTCAAAAAAGCTGGCCGAATATGTCAATGTCTTCATACCAAGCACCATAGAATCTACAAAATTAAAAACTCCACGGACGATCGGCAGAGACAATATTTTCTTGTTTTTGATAATACTCTTATAGTCTTCTACTTTAACTACAATTTCGTCATTTGGCTTTCTGACAGCGACTGCATACCGGTCGGCGTTTTTCATCATAACACCTTCCATAACCGCCTGTCCGCCGATATTTGATGATTTCATATTAACCCCCTTGGATATCGCAAGCTTACTTGTGATAACTCTAGAGCGTGTCGGAAAATTGCTTTCTGACAGCTGCGCTTCACAGTTTGCGGGAGATTTATCCCGAATAAAGGGTGCGCAGCTGGCTACGTAACCTGAATTCGGGGCAAATATGCCGCAAAGTGGGGCGTGCAGATGGTTGGAACGAATTCTAAGACACGCTCTGGCACCTTATGCCGCATTTTTCACGGCCCCTGTCGGGTAAATGCAAAATTTTATTTATCTTTCACAGTTCCCAACATTTAAAAATAGGTTGAGATTTCACAACCTCAACCTTATCTTTGTTCATACCTATTTGTCTGCATCAATACCATATTTCTTGTTAAACTTATCAATACGTCCACGAGCTGCTGCTGATTTCTGCTGTCCTGTGTAGAACGAATGACATTTAGAACAGATTTCCACGTGGATATCTTTCTTTGTTGATCCTGTTACAAATGTGTTTCCACAGTTGCATGTTACTGTTGCCTGATGGTAATCTGGATGTATTCCGTTTTTCATGATGGTTTCACCTCTTCTTCTTATTTTGTGAACTGCTTATCTATGCACATTTACCTCCCTACGCCGCCTATCGGTCGTGGTCTGCACAAATCAATTCCCGGTCAATGCTGCTCCTGGTGTTTCCACAGCAAGGTAACCCGGGCTAACCCTGTAAGTCCCTACAGTTTTAAAACAACGTTTGAATTATATCACACCGCATGTCAAAATGCAAGATATTTTAGCTAATTTCTACCATGATTTCTACCATGATCTAAATGAATTTTTGCTTTTTGACCATCTGTACGAATTCCTGATTATTTCGCGTACGTACGAACATATTCAGTATATTTTCTACCGCATCATCGGATTTCATACTATTAAGTGCTTTACGCATGATATAAACTGCTTCCTGTTCTTCCGGATCCAAAAGAAGATCTTCTCTTCTGGTTCCCGATTTTGGAATATCAATTGCCGGGAATACACGTCTTTCGGACAGTTTACGGTCCAGAACAAGTTCCATATTACCGGTTCCTTTAAATTCCTCATATACTACATCATCCATCTTGCTTCCGGTATCTACAAGTGCTGTTGCCAATATGGTAAGGCTGCCGCCTTCTCTCATATTTCTTGCTGCTCCGAAGAAACGTTTCGGCATATGGAGCGCTGCGGGATCAAGACCACCGGATAACGTTCTTCCACTTGGCGGAACAGTAAGGTTATAAGCCCTTGCAAGCCTTGTAATACTGTCCAGGAGAATCGTAACTTCTTTGCGGTGTTCTACCAGCCTTTTTGCACGTTCCATTACCATTTCGGAAACCCTTTTATGGTGTTCCGGCAGTTCATCAAAGGTAGAATAAATTACTTCTACATTACTGCCGCAGATTGCTTCCTTAATATCCGTAACTTCCTCAGGACGTTCATCGATCAGAAGAATGATCAGATGCATGTCCGGATTATTTTGTAATATGGATTTTGCTACGTCTTTCAATAAAGTAGTCTTACCTGCTTTAGGTGGTGATACGATCATTCCCCTCTGCCCCTTGCCGATAGGCGATATTAAATCTACAATTCGCATTGCAGTTCCTTTGGATGTGCGTTCCATACGCATTCTTTTATTTGGGAAAATAGGGGTCATATCTTCGAAGTTTAATCTTTTTGTTGCTTCTGAGGGATGGAAACCATTGATACTCTTCAGATATAAAAGAGCGCTGAATTTTTCCTGCTGGGTCTTGACTCTTGTATTGCCGGTGATAATATCTCCCGTTTTCAGATTAAATCTGCGTATCTGGGAAGGTGATACATAGACATCATTTTCTCCCGGAAGATAATTGGCACATCGGATAAAGCCATATCCATCGGGCAGTACCTCCAGGATTCCATTTGCCGTTATGCCGCTGTCAAGCTGTGACATATCCGTGCTTTTGCCTTCTGCACCTACGCTGCTGTCTGTTCTTTGCACGCTGTCTGTGCGCTGTACATTATCTGTTCTCTGCATATTTTCGGATCTCTGATTATTGTCCGTTCTCTGCATGTTTTCTGCTCTTTGAGTGTTGTCCGTTCTCTGCATGTTTTCGGATCTCTGATTATTGTCCGTTCTCTGCACGCTTTCTGCTCTCTGAGTATTATCCGTTCTCTGCACGCTTTCTGCTCTCTGAGTGTTGTCCGTTCTCTGCACGCTTTCTGCTCTCTGAGTGTTGTCCGTTCTCTGCACGTTTTCTATTCTCTGTACATTCTCTGTTCTCTGGGAACTTTCTGCTCCCTGCACATTCTCTGGCTTCTGAGATGACTCCATTTTTGATTCTTCTATAGTGGCAGACGCACCTTCTGTATTTTGAGCTGCATCGTTCACTGCACCTTTTTTTTCATCTTCTGCAAGCATGAGTTCTATCACCTGGCTTTTTTTCAGGGCTGAAATGTTTTTAAGTCCCCTGGATTTTGCCAATTCCTTCAATACCGCTACTGATAATGATTCATATTTTTCTCTCATTTAAGTACTATTTATAACCTTTGTTACAAATATCTCCTTTCCATATGCGATTTTTTTGATTCACAATTAAAATTCATAATCTGCGTTGATTTGGGGTTCGCGTCTGAAATGACTTTGATTCTTAATTAGACTCTCATATACTATAACACAATTTTTACCAAAAATCAAATTAGAGACGATGTTTTTTAAGCGTCGTCTCTAATTCCATATTTCTTACGATAACATGCCGCCCAGCATACCGCCTCCCATACAGAGCAGCAGCGTGGTAAACAGCTGTGGAAGCTCAGATTGCAGGCTCCCATTTGTAATCAGAGAAATCGCTGTGAGCATTAAGAAATATGCGCTGCCAATGAGAAGCCCCCATAGGAACTTCTGCTTTCCGGCACCTTTTCCCGCGATCCATCCCCCAATGAAGCTGGCAATTATGTAGATACCGATTATGCCAATGGACACTTTGCTCTGATTTAATTCCATTTTAAAAAGCAACAGAGCTAAAATCAGCAGCAGAATACCGGTTGTGAGGTAAGATACTACCAGGGATTTGATAACCAGCATGACTCCGGATTTTTTTGTTGCAGTGTTATCCATAGATTCGCCTCCTCCTAGAGCGTGTTTTTAAATTCATTCCCGCCATCTGCATGCCCCGCTATGCGGCATATTTGCCCGAATTCCGGTTTCTGCAACAAATGTGTCAGCTTCGGGCAGTACAACGGGCTGCAATGACGAAATTGGGCACATTCATACCACAAAACCAGGACATACTGGTTGATGCAATGAATTTTAAATCATGTTCTAGAGTAATATATGTGAAAAGAAGAGGTTTTATGCCGGTTTGATTGTGAATAAACAGGATAAACGCTATCGCAATTTACTATTGCATTCTTCTTTTGCCTCTCAGCACCAGGAAGATTACTCCTGCTGAAAGCAAAAGCCCAAGTACCATTACCGCTATCGGTGTGGCATCTCCCGTATTCGGGGACGCAGCTAGTGTACTACCTGCCGGCTGCGGCTTCAGATTTGTTGTATTACTGCCGCTCGTTCCGTTGTTGTTCCCATTGCTGTTATTTGATGTATTATTTGGTGTGCTGTTCGTATTATTGTTTGTGGATGGCGTGGAGGAAGGTGTACTTCCCCCTGTATAGTTATTGCTGTTATTGACTCCGATACCCGAGAGTAGTGTACCTCCTGCCACATCAAAAGGACTGAATGAGCTTGTTTCAAAACTCATGGTCTCTCCATTTATGACCGGGTGCAGAACTTCTGTTGTTCCATCTGCTTTATAGTGATAGATGGTCAAACCATTTGATAGGTCTGCATCCGGCACCGGCATGGTCACCGTAACTTTCTCTCCCGGTTCCAGTACATATGCCACGTTGCGGTACATATCCCACAACTTCAGGTCGTAAGGAACAATAATCTGGCCGCTTTCGCCGTTGTCTCTGGAATCGTTGATTTCAGCTGTAAACTGCACATACCAGGGAAGGCTGCCGGATACAGTGACACCGTTATGAGCGTGATTTAATTCACCTGCTGTATTCTGGGCCTGAATCATAAGATTATAAGCTTCTTCTGTAACCTGGCTTTTTTCATATTCGCTCAATGCTTCATATATTTTTGTAATTTCTACTGCACTGCTGATATCCTCTCTGCTTTCTACCTGCAGGGAATATACCATTTCGTTGAAAGTAGCAAAGTTATCAATCGGGTCTTCTGTTGGCGCAGTTGTCTGTGTCTCTGGCTGGCTTTTACTTTTCTGATTCCCCGCCTTTTTTACCGTTTTTTTCTTGCCTGTGCTGCCTTGCTCTGCAGATTTTGCCGTTTCCGTTATGGTTGTTTCCGGCTTGGAAACGGATGGTTCTGAGGCAAATGGCTCCGTTGACGGCGTTGTTGTTACCGCCTGGGATTCGCTCTGCTCTGTGATATCGGAATCCGCAGATGCTGATTCCGTTGCAGCCGTCCCGGTTAAGTCCGTTGATATAATTTCCGTTGCTGCAGTTTCTGTTGAGGCAGGTTTCGTTGCAGCTGTTTCTGTTGTTGTAGATTCTGTTGTTGTAGTTTCTGTTGACGCAGCCCCGCTTACTGCTGTTTCTGTTGTTGTAGGTTCTGTTGACGCAGCCCCGGTTGCTGCTGTTTCCGTTGTTGTAGTTTTATCCGATGCTGCTTCTGTCGACGTTGTATCTGATCCTGCTGTATCTGATCCTGCTGTATCTGTGCCCGGTGCTTCTGTTACAGCTGTATCTGTGCCCGGTGCTTCTGTTACAGCTGTTTCCGGCACAACAGCTTCCGAGTCTTTTATGTACTCTGTTTCTATTTTATCTGTACCGGATTCACTGGATGCAGTTTCTTTTTCGCTTTTTTCTACTCCGGCAATAAGGACACCGTCTTTCATCGTCGTTGCTTCTTTGGCCGTATATATTGCCGAATCGGCGCTGATCCTGCTGCCGGAAACCTGTAATGTTACATTGTCTTTCAGCGCCAAATAGCCGCTGTTTGATATTACATTGCCTTTTTGTCCATCTATTACAAAATTGTTAAGAGTCAGAGATCCGTCTTTAGTCACTGCTATTACCGGTCCTTCCAGACCAGATGCAGCTTTTAAAACACTTCCGGACGGCATAGACCAGGTTGTTTCCCAGGACACGCTTAAGGTTCCTGTCACGATAATTGTTCCGCCGTTTTCACCCATCAGTTCTTTTGCTTTTGTTAGTGTAGAAACCGCACTTTCGCTGCTTTGTCCGGAATTCTCATTTGAACCGTCCTGTCCATTTAAATAAACGGTTTTTCCCTCGGCTGCTTCTACTGTCTGCATCGGCAATATATTTACCGCAGCCAGTACAAATGCCAGAATCATGCTCAAAATACTCATTTTCCGTCTTTTCTTTTGTTGACTTGATTTCATATCTCTGCTTCCTCCTAATATTTTGTCTATATCTATAATTGTATGCTATTAATCAATCCGGCTCATTATAACATATTTGTGTCATATTTATCAAGTATTTATTACAGAATTATTAACAATACTTTTCAATTTCTTTGAATTCTTGCAATTAACCCGGAAATATTGTATATTCACTTTAACTATATTGATTTAAGGAGATGATGTATTTGGATTCGAGTGATGCCATACAATTGGGCGTGCTGATCGCCCTGATAGGATTATCCGCATTTTTTTCTTCCGCGGAGACCTCATTGACAACAGTAAATAAAATCAGAATTAAAACTCTTGCAGACCAGGGAAACAAAAAGGCAGTTACCCTTCTTAAGGTAATTAATGATTCCGGTAAAATGCTCAGCGCTATTTTGATCGGAAATAATATCGTTAATCTGTCCGCTTCCGCTCTTGCGACTACACTTGCACTTAATATCTGGGGCAACGCTGCCGTAGGTATAGCAACCGGAGTTTTAACGCTGTTAATCTTATTATTTGGAGAAATAACTCCTAAGACGCTGGCTACTTTATATGCAGAGCAGCTGTCTATGGGATATGCCGGTATTATCCTGTTTATGATGCGGGTTCTGACGCCGGTAATCTTTCTGATCAACAAGCTGTCTTATGTATGTTTACGCATATTGCGGATAGACCCTTCTGCTAAAATGAACTCTATTACAGAACACGAGTTACGAACGATCGTGGATGTGAGTCATGAGGAAGGTGTAATCGAAAGTGATGAGCGCCAGATGATCTACAACGTATTCGATTTTGGAGATTCTCAGGCAAAAGATATCATGGTTCCCCGTGTAGACATGGTTTCCATTGATATTAACAGTACCTATGATGAGATTATTGATGTCTTTGAACAAGAAAAATTTACGAGGCTTCCGGTATATGAAGAAAGTCCGGATAACGTAATTGGCATCATTAATGTGAAGGACCTGCTCTTTTGCAAGCCTTCCGAAGAATTCCATATACGCGATATCATGCGTGAACCTTATTTTACCTACGAATATAAGAAGACTTCTGAACTGATGGTAGAAATGCGCCAGGATTCCATTAATTTTACAATTGTGCTGGATGAATACGGTGCAACAGCCGGACTGATTACCCTGGAAGATCTTCTGGAGGAAATCGTTGGGGAAATCCGGGACGAGTATGATAAAGATGAAGAAGATCTGATCCGCTGCATCAATAATCTGGAATATGTAATTGAAGGATCCATGAAACTGGATGATGTAAACGATGCCTTAGGCCTGGACTTCGATTCCGAAGACTATGATTCCATCGGAGGCTATATCATCGAGCGCCTGGACCACCTTCCCCAACAGGGCGAATTTGTAGTTGCAGAAAACGGCATACGCCTTGTGGTAGACGCGGTGGACAAAAACAGGATTGATAAAGTCCATCTGTATCTTCCGGAGCAGGAACCCGGCTTTGAGGAACGGGATGGTGATATTCCAGCTGACGAAGACGAAACTGAAAAAGAATAAACCTCTTTGGAGATAACATTTTTGTCTGCCAAACATAATACAAAAGCAGCATCCTGTGGATTACCGCCGATGGCGAATCACACAGGATGCTGCTTTTTCCTATTTCACTTCATACTTCATTGCCTTAGAATATTTACCCCAATAGGTCTGATCCCCATTTTTCACATATGCCCGAACTTTATAAGTATATGTTTTTCCTTTTTTCATGCCTTTTCTGATCAGCATATTTTTAGATTTTGCCGTCACTTTTTTGTATTTGCCCGGTTTTACTCTTTCGTATAAAGCGTATCCGGTGCAGGACTGTTTCACACTGGTGATCTTAGCCGAGGATTTCCCATATTTTTTAATGGATTTAATCTTTGCTTTTAACGGCCGGGTAGCTGTCTTAACGGATAAGGATTCTACACCTAGTCCGCTTTCATTCAGCGGTGCGATCTTTACACTGTATTTTTCACCCGGTGCCAGATTTCGAATCTTCATACTGGTACCTGTCGTCTCGCCTGCAACACTCCATTTCTTTGAACTGTAGCGGTAAACGGAAACGCGGTACTTTTCTGCGCGCGGTGCTTTCTGCCAGGTCACGTTCATGGATGCTGTATATGTCCTGGTGACTTTCACACCATTTACGGCACCCGGAACCTGCACTTTAACATCCGGTTTTGCTGCATTTGCCATTACCAGAAGACTTTCCGCAGATTTCAGTGATTGATACATATCATCCACCTTTTTCTGGTCGTTTATGGAAATATTGCCGTCTACCAGCAGATGCTGCGCCTGTGCAAGCACATTTTTAAATGCTGCCGCACTTTCCGGTGTATATTTGCTCAGGTCTTTTTTCTCTACTTCCTGTACCAATGCTGTCAGATTCTTTTTATCTGCCTTTTTGAGTACTTTTTGTATTTCTGCATTTAATGCCTTAACCGCTTCATTCACTTCCTTCTGGGCAGCTGTATCCTTATCCCTTATTTTCTGGGCATTACTAATTGCTGCCGGAAGTCCGCTTAAGGAATCCGGTGTATAGGCGTCAGACATTTCTATCATCTTATCTGCTGTTTGAAGAGCCTTCACCAGATCAGTTACATCTGCTTTCTCCGCCAAACCGTCGATGGCAGAGTAAATTGCACGTACGGCGTCATTAATCTCTCCTTGCAGTGCATCTGCTTTTAATTCACCGGCATCTTTTAATGCATCCGCCAGATATCGGTAAGATGCTTTCGTATATTTTCCTTCTTCCACGGACTTTGCATCTGCAACGGCTTTATCCAGTTTTGTCCTGTCCGTAGGGATATCAAATTTAACCGTGTAGATTTTCTGTGTATCCGGCATTCCGTTTTCTGCAAGCGTTATTACTTTTGCAATAGGATTTGCCTTTGTTGCCTGTAATATTGTTACTGAAGCATTTTTAGTCCCTTCAGTCCATTCAGCCGAAATCTGAGGAATCGTATCGTTGTCCAGTTTCATGACATAATTGCTGATTTCGGGATCAAAACCTTCAATGGATGCTTCCCCTGCCTTTAAATCTTTTACCTGGTAGTCTGTCTGTGGCAGTACATTCTTTCCAAATGCCTGAATCTCTGTAATACCAAAAGCCTTTGATGTGTCAGACTCCATATTTACACGTACGACACAGGTTTTAACTGGAACAAAATCAATATTTGTCATGTCTTCCGACACAATTTCCGGCGGTGTATCCATCACTTCTCCGTCTGCATTCAGATAAGTAACCTCCGTCCAGTTTGCATCATCATTAAATGGATGATCCGCTATTTCTGCAATATGTCCTCTTGGATTTTTCACCTCTGAAAATCCCGGAATCTCAAAGTCCGTAGGACCTGTGTAGTATTCTATTTTTAAGGTCGTAGGATATTGAATTCCGTTGGAACCCGACTCTTTGAAAAATCCAACTTTCAGGTTGTCGGCAAACCGCTCTACCACATCACCTTCTTTAGCCATGATTACACCAACCCAGTCACCAGGCCTTCCGACACGCTGCCAGTTACACCAGATGTTTTTACCATCTGCGTCCTGCTGTGCAAAACTAATGTTTCCATCATTGAGTTTATATACACGGTCTGTAGAGTCAGCCCCGTCATTGGTAAAGGATGCAACCGCAAACGGCAGTTCATATCCGTTTCTAAGCTGGTAATAATTTTCTGAGGTTTCCACATCCGTGGATGTTACACGAATCTGTGCCGTTACAGGAACTGTGGTACCATCTTTCTCTGCCGTACCCTGTACGGTTACAATGGTATCATCAGCCACATTAAACTGCTCCTGGTTCATTTCTTCCCATATCACGGGAACTTCTGAGACTGCCGTTCCATCGCTGTAATAAACGGTAGTTGTCTCAGGCATGGATGGTATTACATTTACCGGTGTGGCAAGGGCGTACTGCATAGCGGATACCACATCTTTCACTTCAATTACTGCTGTAGGACGCAGGCTCTGCCCTACCACAAATCCCCGGATTCTGATGCTGCCGAATTCTGAATAATCCGCTTCCGGGATACTGTCCCAGGTTACTTCCACGTCTCTTTCAAAACTGCCTTCTACAGAAGCTTTTACGGTACCCGGCAATACAGGTGCAATCCCCGGTTTTGTGGTTACCCTCACTTCTTCGTAAGAATTAATCTGTACTTCTTCTTTATTTTTTTCTATGGTGACTTTCACCGGACTGGCTTTTATTACTGCTCCGTTATAGGTCACTTCTGCCTGAATTGTTACGGTTCCTTCTTTGATCGCATTTAATTTACCTTTGCTGATCTCAGCCTTTGCCCCATCTCTGGAGGATAACTTATACTCCACTGCTGCAAGGCTGCTGTCAAGAACGGTTCCGTCTTCTAATATTGCTTTGGTTGTAATAACTTCGGAGGAATTTTCCAAAATGGTTGTATTCGCCACAGCTATTTCAGCCTGACTCAATTTCAGCGGCATTTTTTCAAAGCTTATAGTATAAACTGCCTCTGTTTCTCCTGATTCACTCTTTACCAAAACTTTCGTCTGATCATCAATAGTCTGTGCCGGTATAACAAAGACACTTCCATGATCTGCGGCTGCTGCCGTAACCGTTGGGATTTCATATGGGTATGCCGATGTAACCATGTAATTAAACTGATCTGCCGCAAACCCTTCTATTGATTCATCATTTACCTTTAAGTCTTCCAATGCCGCCGTTTCACCAACTGCAGCAACTCCGGTGTATACTTTTAACTCAGAAATTCCTACCGGTTTAGAACCACCTTCTTTTGGCTGGCCTTCCATCAGGATACGGATAAACTTCGCATTTACCGGATCGAAATTAACCGGATATTCTTTTGCCCAGTCCTCTGCTGCATCACCAAAATCATCTACGTGATCCTGATTAGCCACATTTGTCCAGGTTGTTCCGTCCATACTGGTCTGAATTGTAACCTTTGCAGGTTTTCTGGTCTGTCCGTCGGTATAGAAATGAATTCCGGCCTTTCCGATCTGAGCTGCTTGTTCAAATTCCAGCTGAACCCAGGATTCTTTCTTATCACCGTTTCCATTTACCCAGTTATTCCAGGATGGTGTTCTGGAAATATTGCCGTCATTAATATTGGAGGACATATTATTGTCATGGTTGTTGACATAGTCCTCTACATTATTGTAGGAAGCGGAAGGCTTGGGATATAACGCACTGCCCTCTCTTGTGGCAATATTTTTCGCATAGACAAGCTCCTCTGTTACCCTTACAATGGCTTTGGCACTATGCTTTTCGATCCCTTCCAGAGTTCCCTTAACTTCAAATTCACCAGTCTGAGCAACCTGTTCCGGAGCTATTGCGTCCCAGATCACATTTACTTTCTTCTGGCTGCCATCTGTATATACTAACTCAGCTGTATCCGGAAGCTGTGGTATTTCATTAACACCGGTAACGACTCTCACGTCTTTAATACCGAGAATTCCAATGATCGTAACTTTAATTTCAATCCGGTCACCGGTTTCAACCGTACCCGCTGCCTGGAACACACCTTCTTTTTCCAGAAGTTCTTTGGGAATATCATCCCACTTTACACTCAGTTTCTGTTTGGTTCCATCTCCATATACGGCTTCCACTTTTTCAGGCAGATTTACTTTTTCTCCCAGTATTGCAGTTACCGCTTTTGCATTGTATCCCAGAATCTGATCTGCCGGAACCTGTGTTTCTGTTGTAAATACATTGACTGAATCCCCTCTTAACCCTTCTGATGAAGCTGTCAGGGTGAAACTGCCCGCATCTTTTGTGGATTGCACTAATACTACTGCTTTCCCGTTAAATGCTTTTCTCTTCCACACGCCATTTGTATCTTTATACCGCTCATGACTGGAAGCATCGCCATTATCCACACCTACAATTTTTCCATTTCCGGATACATTGAAAATAACTTCATTATCTGCGGTGGGAACAACATTGCCATTTGCATCCGTGATATCCACTTCGATATAAGAAATGTCCCTGCCGTCTGCAGTAAGTACATTTTTTTCCGGACTCAGGCTGACCGATGCAGGATCGGTGGCACTGGAAACAACATCCTCAGCGATTTTCTGTCCGTCTTTGTCATATGCAACTGCGGTTAAGGTACCAGGTTCATAGTTCAGCCGCCATTCCAGATAAAGTTTCCCGTCTGCCGTCTGCTGATATTCCTTATCCTTATTGTCTTTTACTTCTGCAACATTTTTATAAGGTGTAACCGTCTCAAATGTCTTCTTCTGTTCAACCAGGGTTCCGATTCCGTCACTGGTATCTGATGCCGGTTTAAAATACAGTTCTACGGAACGTGCATTGGTATAAACCCGTACCGGAATTTTGCCGTCTCTGTCTGTTACTTTTGATTTCAGGTTATTGTCTTCCCAGTTCCAATGAGGCAGGATATGAACCATGGGATTTTCTTTTACGTCAGTCCACTGGCTCTGGTAGAGATAATAGGAATCTTTTGGAAGTCCTGCCGTATCTACGATACCAAAGTAAGAACTCTTAGGCGGTGTAGTGGTAGACTGGTTCCATGGTGTAGGTTCTCCGATATAGTCAAATCCGGTCCATACAAATTCACCAGCGATAAACTTTCTGTCCCGGTCTCTTACTAATGAATCCTGAGCCGTTCTTCCCCATCCTACACAATCCGTGTCATAAGAGGACTGCTGGTAGGGTATTGACGCACCGCTGTTGACAGTGTCCGGATGGGCGTAAACACCGCGGCTGCTGGTAGCAGAAGCAATTTCCGAACCATACAGCGCCCACTCCGGTTTTTCCCTGTGCTGGGCATCATAGCGGTTCTCACTATAATTAAGTCCCGGTATATCTACGGCATCAAATACGGCTACCATATTGGAATTACCCAGATTGGAACTGGTATCGCCCATGTTTCCACGGAATTTGTCTTCTCCGATAGTTGTAGGTCTGGTGGTATCAATTTCTTTTACCCATTTCACAAGATTTTTGGCAGTCTGCACTCCCTGTGAACTGTTCGTTGTCCATATCTCATTTCCGATGGACCACATAATAATAGATGGGAAGTTCTTTCCCCGTTCTACCATATTTTTAATATCAAATTCTGCCCAGGTCTGTCCGGGTGCTGCATCCGGATGAGTTGCCTCTTTCGTAAAAAACCTGCCATAATCATAGGTTTTCTTACCGCCCTGCCAGGTGTCAAAGGCTTCATCGATTACCATAAGACCCATCTTGTCACAGATTTCAATCAGCTTATCATCTGCCGGATTATGGGTAACGCGGATAGCATTTACACCCATATCCTTCATAATACGCATCTGCCGCTCTATTGCCGTGTAGTTGGCAACTGCCCCAAGTGAGCCCTGGTCATGATGCATGCAGACACCGTATAGTTTCATCCACTCTCCATTTAGGTAGAACCCGTTATCCGTAGTGAATTCCGTATATCGGAAACCGAATCTGCTTTCACTGGTATCCAGTACCTTGTCCCCTTTTACAATATCTGTCTTCAGATAGTAAAGATTTGGATCTTTTGTTGACCAAAGAGCAGGATCTGCTACTGCAGTGCTCTGGGAAACCGGCTGTGTATCACCGGAAGAAAGTGTTACATCTTCTGATGTCACAGGGTCTGTTACTGCCTGCCCGTTCCCGTCCAATACCGTCTGGCGGACCTGTACGGTCTGTTCTTTTCCGGTATCATTTTTCACCTTGGTAGTAACGTTTACCGTACCGGTTCCATTTGCAATATCCGGTGTAGTGATCTGCGTTCCCCAATGGTCCACATGAACTTTATCCGTCACTGTCAGATGTACATCCCGGTAAATTCCACTTCCGGAATACCATCTGCTGGACTGCAGCTGGTTCACAACTTTAACGGCAATCACATTTTTGGTCTTGCCGTCGCAGACCAGCTCATCTGTAATATTATATGTAAATGGCATATAGCCATATGGATAGTTACCTATTGATTTTCCATTCACATAGGTGGTGCTGTTCATATAGACGCCGCCAAAATCAATGGAAATTTCTTTGTCCTTCATGGATTCCGGCAATACAAATGTTTTACGGTACCAGCCGGTTCCCCCATCCAGATATCCGCATTCCGATGTTGCAGGAGAATTGTAATCAAAATCAAATTCAATGCTCCAATCATGAGGAAGATCCAGACTGCGCCAGGAAGTATCATCAAAATCTTTACTTTCTGCACCGCCTGGATCTCCCAATAAGAACTTCCAGCCATCGTTGAACAACATGCTTCTGTCGGTCTCATTCTCACTGGAAAGCAAGGATACTGCCGGTTCCGGTTCTTCCTTCGCAAAAGCTGTCATACTTATGCTGGAACAAACCATACACAATGTTAACCCCAATGCCACTAATCGTTTTTTCATGTTTTCCCTCCATCTTTTTGATTATTCATCTGAATATCTAATCTTACAAATATTCAAGTGTAAATCTATCTTACCAAAAAGTGTCAGAAAAACTCATATGATTTTCTTATCATTTTATTTGAATTTCTTAATTAAATTCGCTCTATACCCCTTCCGGTTCCTGACCGTGATCACAGCCTTCATGGTGGTGATGGTGTCCTTCATGATGATGATGTCTGTCATCCGTTAATTCAATCTCATCTCCGGCCATTTTCAGGATCGCTTCGATTTCTTCCGCGGGCATTTCAATATAAGCCGACAGTTCTTCCAGACTGACCTTTCTTTCCAGATCCTCTTCCAGATTTTTGATTGCTTCATTTAAATAATTTAACTGCTCCACTATCTGCTGGTCATCGTGCTTGAAATCCTTTTGTTCCTGCTCTGCATCATCTAACACCTGAATGATTTCCTTCTTCATATATTCACGATACTCCGAAAGGGTTTTCTGCTGTTTCAGCGCATCCATTACCAGAATCAGCCCCACATTCCCTTCCTGGATCAGATCGCTCTTTGGAAGCTGTGTATTGTTATATTCCATTACCAGATCATAGACATTTTTCAGGTTCTGTTCAATCAGACGGCTTTTCGCCATGGCATCCCCGCCTGCTGCCTGGTTAAAGAGTACCAGTTCCTCTTCTTCTGACAGTTGTTCGATATTGCTTGCCGCAAGATCTTCCAGATACATTTTTAAAAATGCATCTTCCTCTTCCTGAACCTGCCGCATTTCTTCCTCTGATACCTCTGTATCCGGAGCTTCTGCCATTTCAGGAGCAGTTTTTTGGTACCCTTCCACTGCGATTTTCTGGCTGTTTAAATATTCATAAATGAATTCATACTGTTCTTCTGTCAGATTTGCGTTTTTAAAAAACTCTTTTATTTCTTCTTTATTTAATACATTATTTTTTGTATCCGCATAAGCTTTTAATTCACTGAGCATTTCACGGAATATAATTTTTTCCTGCATATTTATTCCCTTTGCATATTGCAGGCAAGCCTGCAATACTGCCACAATCAAACAGGTTGAAAGAATCACATCGTGGCGTCCTTTCTGCATCGTAATTTTCTTTCAACCTTACACTCCTTTATCCGGTTTTATTTTTTCTCCAATACGGAAATGGCTTTTTGAAGCTGGTTATCTTCCTCATGGTTTAATACCACTTTCTTTTCCAGTGATTCATCCAGCTTCACCTCAACATCCGGATCAATGCCAACCCCATGGATATTATTTCCTTTTGGTGTATAATATTTTTCAATCGTTAACTTCAAAGTCGTACCATCACTCAATGCTTTATATCCCTGTACGATTCCTTTTCCAAAAGTAGTCGTGCCAACCAGAGTTCCGAGTCCATAATCTTTTACTGCACCGGCAAATACTTCTGATGCACTGGCACTGTTTCCATTTACCAGTATAACCATTGGCTTGGTAAACTGATGCTCTGCATCAGATTTATATTCTTTTTTATTTCCATATTTATCTTCCGTATATACAATTAAGCCCTCGGGCAGAATCTGATCCAGCATCTTACAGGCAACCTGAAGCACGCCTCCCGGATTATTACGAAGATCAATAATGAGTTTTTCCATTGATTCGCCTTGTAGTTTTTCCAATGCATTGGAGAACTGCTTCTCCGTTACACCGTCAAACTCTGAAATGGCAATATATCCGATTTTATTATCCAGCATTTCACTGCTTACCGTAGGCATCTCTACTGCGCCCACTTTGACCTCTGCTTTAACTGGTTCTTCGCTTCCTTCTCTTTTTAATTCCAGATTTACCGAACCGTCTTTTTTCTCTTTAATCAGCGCAACTACCTGGTTCAGATCCAGTCCGCTGACGTCCTGGTTTTCCACTTTGTATAAGATGTCTCCCGGCAGAATCCCTGCTTCGGCAGCCCCAAACCCATCATAGCACCTGGCAATAGTGATCAGTTTAGTTACTTTATCCTGCATCATAACAGCACCGATGCCACTGTATGTACCTGCATTTGACTCCTGCAGCTGTTCCATCTCTTCCTTTGTATAATAATTGGAATAAGGATCTTCCAGCCCCTTCACCAAACCCTTGTATAACTGTGTCTCAACCAAATCTGCATCGGCTTCATTTAAATAATACTGGTTGATCACATCCTCTATCTCATCGATTTTCTTCAGGACTTTCCCGTCGTCTAATTTTAAAATTTCTTCAGACTGTTTCTCTTTCTGCGATGTCTCTTCCTGGGATTCCTGCCCGGGATCAAACAATTTACTGTTCACAATCTCACCGGAAATAAAATATGCTGCCAGTCCTAATACCGCAGTCACACACAACCCACACAAAAACCCCTTAAAAAACCGCTTGTCATCTTCCATTATCCGTCTCCTTTAAAAGAAAGATCTTGAAACAGTACCCTCCCCTGTTCCAAAACCTTCTGCATACTTGACACCTTGCATGTCGCAGGCTATCCTGCGATTCTGCCCAAAAAGTGTGTAAAAGCATATTTCTTTCACAACTATCTTATTCCAGATTTTGTAAATTATTCATTCCCGCCATCTACACGCTCCAGGCAAAGGAAGAACCCTCTGTCAATTCTACCAGAGAGTTCCATATACCCTTCTATTAATAATCCTGAGTCTCCATATATTTCATATATTTTACAACCATCAAAGCAATCTTAAAGGTAATTGCATCTTCGAATACCCGCAGATCCAGTCCGGTACTTTTCTGAAGCTTATCCAGACGGTAAACAAGCGTATTTCTATGAATATAGAGCTGTCTTGAAGTTTCTGAAACATTCAGGCTGTTTTCGAAGAATTTATTAATCGTAGTTAATGTTTCTTCGTCAAAATCATCCGGTGATTTACCATCAAAGATTTCCCGGATAAACATCTTACACAGTGGAATGGGCAGCTGGTAAATGAGACGCCCGATCCCAAGGGAACTGTACGCAATCACATTTCTTTCACTAAAGAAGATCTTACCTACATCCAGTGCCATTCTGGCTTCTTTATAAGACCTGGATACTTCCTTGATTTCTCCAACAATTGTTCCATAGGCAATATGTGCCTTTTCCCGTTTTTCCAGTCCCAGGCAGTCAATGATACTTTTGGCCACTTTATCCATCTCCGGATAGCCTTCTGTATTCACCAGCTCTTTTACTACGATGATGCTTTTCTCGTCAACCGCAGTAATAAAGTCTCCGGATTTGCCTCCCAGGAAAGTACGTACATTCTCTAAAGAAGTATTATCTTTCTCATAACTGGTTTCCAGGATAAATACCACACGTCTTACATCCGTTTCAATATGTAGCTTCTTGGCACGGTTGTATATATCCACCAATAAAAGGTTGTCTAAAAGCAGGTTTTTAATAAAGTTATCTTTATCAAACCTCTCTTTATAAGCAATTAACAGATTCTGGATCTGGAAAACAGCCAGTTTCCCGATCATGTACACATCTTCACTGCTGCCATCTGCAATCAGCACATATTCAAGCTGATGCTCATCAAAAACCTTGAAGAACTGATGTCCAGCCAGCACCTGACTGTCTGCCGGAGAGGATACGAACGCCATTGCTGACTCCCTGTATTCCTCTGCCTCCGGAAATGTAGTTGCAAGCATGCTTCCTTCTGTGTCTACAATACACAGATCTACTCTTGCGATCGCCTTCAGACCATCGAGAGTATTTTGTAAAATTTGATTTGATATCACTAATGTCACTCCTTTTTCCCATAATTTAAGAAACCTGATAACGATTACGCTCCCACTCTTCTCCCTGTAAACGCTAATACTACTTGTATTCTAATATAAAACTACCAAAAAAGAAAGAGAAAAATGATACTTTTTTGTAAAAAAGTATCATTTTTCAAAATGACGCTCTAAAAAACCCAATCCAAGCACCTCTTTTGCATCGCTAACTACCACAAAAGCACCCGGATCTACGGATGCAACTCTCTCTTTTAATAGAATGATTTCTTTCTTAGAGACTACGCAGAACAGCATATCTTTATGCTCTCCGGAATACATTCCCTTTGCATCCAGTCCGGTCAGTCCCCGTTCTAATTCATTCATAATTTCATGTGCCACTTCATCCCTGAGGTTTGTAATAATAAAAGCAATCTTTGAATAATTAATTCCTTCTATCATATGGTCAGAAATCCAGGAAGTAACCAGTATTGCTATTATAGCATACAGGGCACGGCTGATTCCGAAGACATATGCACCGATCAATACGATAAATGCATCAATCACCTGCATGATCTGGACAATAGAATAATGGCGAAGGTAATTCTGTATCAGAGATGCAACCATATCCGTTCCGCCTGTTGTTCCCCTTGCCATGAACACAAGTCCGATTCCCACGCCCATAATCCCGCCGCCAAACAATGCGGAGAGAATATAATCTTCGTTCATTAATGGAAATACCGGCATAATATATAGCCAGAATGACAGGGTAAATGTCGCAAATAATGTCCGCTTTAAAAAACGAACCCCCTTAATTTTCATTCCCAGGATAAAAACCGGAATATTTAAAGCTATATTTGTGAGCCAGAGAGGTATGCCGCCCTTTAAAAACGGATCTGTCACGGCCTTCAGTAAAATTGCCGCACCCGTAAATCCGCCGGTTACCATATCTGCCGGCTCATAGATAGAGTTAATGGCAACTGCCATCAGTGCAGTTCCCACAAACATCATTAAATAATCAAGATATACCGGTCTTTTCCTGTGAAATTCCATGGGATTACTCCCCCTTTTCGCTCTGATATTTTGATACTTTTCTCTTAAATATCCTCTTTTCTATCAGTTTGCCCAAAAAGTTAACCTTTGATTCCACATTCATTAATGATGTTGCAGTTTGTCCCATTCCAATCCAGACTCTGGCACCCAGTTTCTGTCTGCACCCCATCAGAAATTCTTCTTCATAAGGGCTTGGAATTGCTGCTATGATAATGTCTTCCGCCGAAGCGTTCAGCAGATTTACGATGCTGTCTTCATCCTCCGTTGCATCATCCAGAGAAAAAGTACCCACGATATTTAATCCCCTGTGCTGCTTTTTCATATGCTTTTGAAAAATCAACCTTTCCGAATCTTTCTCTGTTAACAATGCGACTGTCTTATTATGTTCCATCGCATAGCTGCATATGCCTTTTAGAAAACTGTTATCTTCTATCTCTTCTAATGACTGTTTTAATTCTTCGCCGCAGACCTTCCAGACTTCCTTGTCTCCGATGATATTCAAATCCATCGTCCCCATCTTGTCTGTCCATCCCGGCTCTTTTACCGCTTCCACCAGAACATTTGCAAATATCATCCCTACCGTGCTAAGAGAATCTCTCTCCAGAAATCCTGCCACTTTGTTCACTGCTTCTTCTACACTGTCATTATCGATCTTAATGCCCAGTATTTCTATATTCTCATTCATCTTATCACCTACTACCTTAAATC
Source organism: Robinsoniella sp. KNHs210 (assembly GCF_000686105.1). Lineage (NCBI taxonomy): Bacteria > Bacillati > Bacillota > Clostridia > Lachnospirales > Lachnospiraceae > Robinsoniella > Robinsoniella sp. KNHs210. The sequence continues at coordinate 4,822,145 of NZ_JMLZ01000002.1, read as the reverse complement.
CGATTTAGCAAATTGCATAATCCTGCATCGTAAAACAATGATAACAGACTTTACTTTTAATTTCAAGCAATACCTATTTTGTTAACATGTAATTAATGAATGTGTAATTTTTTTCTCCAGACTCTAAACAATTTCCTATTTCAAATCATAAAATTTTATGTTAATATTTATATATTGTATTTTCGCCTGTCTGCCCTTTTACAGGTGTGATATATACTTATTTTACCTGCCTATAGAATTTATTCTAAATAATAATAAGCGGAGGAAAGAAAATGATCTACAATGACATTAAGAAACTGGTTACCTATGGACTTCAGACGGGACTGATCGAGGAGACAGACCGCATCTACACTACCAATGCCCTATTGGAGTTGCTGGAGATGGAAGAATATGATGAACCACAGGAAGATTACACTGATATTAACTTGGAAGAAGTGCTTTCTAACATCATGGATTATGCTTACGAACATGGTATTATGAAAGAAAACAGCGTTGTATACCGTGATTTATTTGATACAAAAATTATGGGACGTCTGGTTCCGAGACCCTCGGAAGTTGTAAAGAAGTTCCTGGATCTGTATGCAAAAGATCCCAAAGCTGCAACCGATTATTTCTATAAATTAAGTCAGGATACTGATTACATCCGCAGATACCGCATTAAAAAGGATATGAAATGGGAAACCCCTACTCCTTACGGAGATCTGGATATTACAATCAACCTTTCCAAACCGGAAAAAGATCCTAAGGCTATTGCTGCCGCAAAACTTGCAAAACAGAGCGGATACCCAAAATGTCTTCTCTGTCCTGAAAACGTGGGCTATGCCGGAAGAGTGAATCATCCTGCAAGACAGAACCACCGCATTATACCTGTTACTATTAATAACAGCCAGTGGGGATTCCAGTACTCTCCTTACGTTTATTACAATGAGCACTGCATCGTATTCAATACCAAACATATCCCTATGAAAATTGAACGGGATACCTTTGGAAAACTTTTGGATTTTGTTAAACAGTTCCCGCACTATTTTGTAGGATCCAATGCAGATCTTCCGATTGTTGGCGGATCTATTTTGAGCCATGACCATTTCCAGGGCGGCAACTATGAATTCGCCATGGCTAAGGCTCCCATTGAATCCTCATTCAGCATAAAAGGATTTGAAGATGTCTCAGCAGGAATCGTAAAATGGCCTATGTCTGTAATACGTATCAGCTGTACCGATGCCGGCCGTATTATTGATCTGGCTGACCACATTTTAAATGCCTGGAGAGGATATACGGACGAAGCGTCTTTCATCTTCGCAAATACAGAAGGGGAACCTCATAATACCATTACCCCAATAGCCCGTAAACGCGGTGATGCATATGAATTAGATCTGGTTCTGAGAAACAACATTACTACAGAGGAACATCCTTTGGGTGTATATCATCCTCATACAGAACTTCATCATATTAAAAAAGAAAACATCGGACTGATCGAGGTTATGGGACTTGCCGTTCTTCCGGCACGTTTGAAATCAGAAATGGAACAGCTTGCAGATTATATTACTGCCGGTAAAGATATCCGTTCCAGCGAGGATCTTGAAAAACATGCAGATTGGGCAGAAGCATTTTCTGCAAAATATGAAAAAATCGATGAAAGTAATGTCAAACAAATCCTGAACGATGAAATCGGTCTGGTATTTATGAAAGTTCTGGAGCATGCCGGAGTCTACAAATGTACAGCAGAAGGCCGGGAAGGCTTTATGCGCTTTATAGGTACTCTGTAATGCCAAGAACCGCACTAATCACCGGGGCTTCCAGGGGCATCGGACGCGCCATTGCCGTAAAACTTGCCAGCGAAGGATATCAGGTTATTATTACCTGTTTGAAGAATGACCGTCTTTTAGAAGAAACCCGGAATATCATTGAACAAACATACGGTGTGACCTGTTTCCCCTTTGTGGGAGACATGGGCGACGCAGAAACTGTAGGAAACCTTTTTTGTGAGATTACTTCCCGTTTTCAAACGCTGGATGTAGTTGTGAATAACGCAGGCATCTCCTATGTAGGACTTTTTACCGATCTTTCTCCTGCAGAGTGGAACCGCATTTTGCAGACAAATCTGTCTTCTGCCGTTTACTGCAGCCAAAAAGCAATTCCTCTGATGCTTTCAAACAAGAGAGGTAAGATCATTAATATTTCTTCCGTTTGGGGATGTGTTGGTGCTTCCTGTGAAGCTGCATACTCTGCAGTAAAGGGCGGGCTGAACTCTCTTACGATGGCGCTGGCAAAAGAACTTGCACCCAGTAATATCCAGGTGAATGCCATTGCCTGCGGAGCAATTGATACGGAAATGAATCAATTTTTAAGCCAGGAAGAGCGTGCCGCCCTGATTGAAGAGATACCTGCGGATCGTTTTGGAAAACCGGAAGAAGTTGCCGATCTGGTGTACGATCTCTGCCGGAGCCATTCCTACCTCACCGGTCAGGTCATTAAGTTTGACGGGGGCTGGATTTAGACCAATCGTTAATCCTAAAGAACAACTGTTTGAAGCGTAACGATTCGAGGAGTGCCAAAACCGGCACTCCTCTTCTTTAACTTATTTTAAGGTATATGTTTTCGTACTGGAATATTTACCATAGTAAATTTTAGATTCAACTTTACGATATGCCTGTACAGCAGGAAATGTACAGGCATATTGTTTGATACTATTATTATATTTTTTCTAATGGTATTTGTATTTCTGTGAGGAAATTATCACTGTTTTTCTCATTCCATGGTCCGCGATGGACAATCTGTCTGCTTTGTCCCAGCATTTTATACTGGCTGTGTTCTTCCAGCCAGCCTGCAAAGGAAAGAAATACACCAGAAATATTTTCAAAAGACCCGTAGACCATAGTGCTTGCCATGATTGGTACGGGTTCTATATTCCGAAATGTAAAGCCATCTTTATCCTTATCCATCCGTGAGACAGGTGCACATATTTCAATATCCACATTTTTTTCTCTGTAATCGCTATCATGATAAATAGCAAACGTATTGCTAGAAACCGAAATCTTATTCACCGCTGCAAAAGCGGTCATTTCTTTCCACAACTGACCTTCCGAATAATAGGAAGGAACAACCCGTCTTAAAGAAAGCACCTGAGCGCCAGGAACGGATTTTATGGAAACATTATAATGTATCTCTATTTTTTCCTGACGTATATCTTTTTTTGCCTGCTCTATTTTGGATAACTTATCCTGTTCAGCTTTAATTGTGCGTTCAATTTCCTGACGTTTGTTGTCAAGCTGGTTTACAATAAAGTTATCATCCCACTGGCTGAGTGCAGCTGCAATGTCCGAAACATGAAATCCTAAATCCCGCAAAAATACGATTTTGTTCAAAGCAGAGATCTGATCAGCAGAATAGAATCTGTAATTAGTAAAATGGTCGGTTCCCGCTGGTTTTAACAAGCCTGTCTCGTCGTAATACCTTAACATTCGGATTGATACCTGCGTTAGCTTTGAAAACTCGCCTATTTTAAACATTTATATGCCTCCTGTGCTTACTCTGTCTGCCCAATCTTCTGATTGCTGATGCGGTACTGCTCTAATTTTTCCGTCACCTCATCTTCCCCCTGTCCCAGGATCAGATCCGGTATTAATTGATACCAGCATCTGACTCCATTTTATCATGTATAACAGCATGTAACAATATAAAAAGGACTACAGAATATAAAAAGCCAGGCTTCTTACATTCCATAGTCCTCAATTACCAATTTCTTTATTTAATCACTACTGCCATCTTGTCCATCTGTTTGAAATGTCTTTCAAAGGAATCGAAATCATACGTCTCTACTTCCCGTAACGGATCACATACAGTGACGGTCTCATTATTTAAGTCAAATCCGCTTAATACCATACAGTGTTCATTGCCAGGCCAGCGCAGCAGCTTGCCGTCAATTTCCCATTCGTCTGTATATTCAATATCTACATCGATATTCATAGAGCCCCAGATAATAACCGGATTTCCAGATCGGATCTCATCAAATAAATCTTCCAGTTCTGTGCCGCTGACATCATACGCACGCTTTGCGCTGTTCTGTTCTGTCAGATACTTATTAGCTGTTCTGACAATTACCGGTGCAAAGCATCCATAAGAATCTTCTTCTCTTGGATTTCCAAGAAATGCATCTTCATAACTATTTACACCCGGTCTTCCCTTGGTGAGATAGTTGTCCGCAAGATCTTCTTTATCAATATCATAGCCTTCATAATTAAGTGCCATAGTCAGTGATGTAATCTCACAGCCTGTGGGCAGTTCCGGAAGCTGACTTATCGGTTCTACATAAAGCATTTCCGAATCTGTCTTAGCTGCTGATACAGCGGAATCATCGTTAACGTCTGTCTCGGTTTCGCTTTCTGATTCCATCATCTTTTCTGTAGCAACCGTATTATAATTATTAGAAACCTGTGCGGTTCCCGCTGTCTTCTGTTCATTCACCGGAGAAGTAATATTCTTATCCTGATTTGTTCCTGCCTGGAGACTGCTTTGTTTTTCTGCTCCTGCATTTGTTTCTTTTGTTCCTAATGTGACATTTTCCTGATATGTTCCCTGATTCTCACTCTCTCCTGTCCCACGAGCGTATATCATCACCAGGCAGCCACTGAACAGCAAAACTTCTGCTCCTATGACAAGTGCAATCTTAGTAAGCCTTTTGGTAAATTTATTTTTCTTCTTCATCATAATTTCTATAATACCACAATTTTCTAAAATGTGGTATCTATTTTTGTAAAAAAAGTATGAACTTTTGTGATGTCCAAACTATTTTACAATTTCCAGATCTCCTCATTATATTGCCTGATCGTCCTGTCAGATGAAAAATAGCCTGCTTCGCTGATATTTACCAGCATCTTTTTAGCCCATGCCATTCTATCTTCATAATCCGTAAACGCTTTATCTTTTGTCTCAATATAATCATTGATATCCAGAAGTGTCATAAACCAGTCTTTATGAATCAATTCCTGATGAAGTCTGCTTAAGTTTTCTTCACAGCCAATCTTTATCATCTCTTTGCTCACAATAAAATCCACCATTTCTCTAATGGCTGCATCGGTATCATAGAGATCTTTTGATACATAATCGGCATTCTCGTAGTGGGCAATGACTTCTTCACTTGATTTTCCAAAAATATAAATATTGTCATCACCAACCAGCTGGTGAATTTCCACATTAGCCCCATCTTCAGTACCAAGGGTTACGGCTCCATTTAACATGAATTTCATATTTCCGGTTCCGCTGGCTTCCTTGGACGCCAGTGATATCTGTTCAGATACATCGCAGGCCGGAATCAGTTTAGACGCTTTGGTTACATTATAGTTTTCCACCATTACCACGTTTAAGTATGGTCGAACACTGGCATCCCTGGAAATCATTTCCTGAAGGCATAAAATAAGATGAATAATATCTTTTGCTATCACATATGCCGGAGCAGCTTTTGCACCAAAGATCATGGTAATCGGTCTCTTTGGAAGTTTTCCTCCCTTTATTTCCAGATATTTGTGAATGATATAAAGTGCATTCATCTGCTGTCTTTTATACTCGTGCAGACGTTTGATCTGAATATCATAGATGGAATTTTCATCAATTTCTATCCCCTGAGTTTCTTTCAGATACTCCTTTAATGCTGCTTTGTCTTTGTTTTTAATCTCCAGAAGGCTTTTTAAAACTTTTTCATCTTCTGCAAATTTGCGTAATTCTTTCAGACAGTCCGCATCCTCTTTAAAGCCTTCTCCGATAAGTCCGCTAATCAGTTCTGTCAATTCCGGATTACAATGCATCAGCCAGCGGCGGAATGTAATTCCATTTGTCTTATTATTAAATTTTTCAGGATAAATATCATAAAAATGCTTCAATTCAGATTCTTTTAAAATCTGTGTATGAAGAGCCGCAACCCCATTTACGCTGAAACCATAATGAATATCCATATGTGCCATGTGTATGCGGTTGTCTTTGTCAATAATTGCTACTTTTTCATCCGTATATTTTTCTTTGATTCTTCTGTCCAGTTCATCTATAATCGGAAGCAGATGTGGTACGGCTTTTTCCAGATAGTATCTTGGCCATTTTTCCAGAGCCTCAGCCAGAATCGTATGGTTGGTATATGCACACGTTTTGCTGACAATGCAGATGGCTTCATCCATTGAGATCCCTTCTTTTATTAACAGGCGGATCAATTCCGGAATTACCATAGAAGGATGGGTATCATTTATCTGAACCACTGCGTGTTTGTATAAATCATGAAGGCTGTAGCCATTATCCCTGCATTCCCGGATAATCAGCTGTGCTGCATTACTGACCATAAAATACTGCTGGTAAATACGAAGCAGCTGTCCCTTTTCATCACTGTCATCCGGATACAGAAACAACGTCAGATTGTGAAGGATATCATTTTTATCAAAATGAATCCCCTCTTCTACAATGGATTCATCCACTATGTCGATATCAAATAAATGCAGTTTATTAGCGTGGTTATGATATCCGGTTACGTCAATATCATAAAGGCTGGAAATCAGCTTAAATCCTTTGAACGGAACTTCAAAATGCGTATCTGTCTTTGTCAGCCAGCTTTGCTCTGTAATCCAGGGATTTGTCAATTCTTTTTGCTTATTATTTTCAAAAATCTGGCGGAACAGTCCATAATGGTAATTCAGTCCGATTCCATCGCCATTTAAGCCAAGGGTTGCAATCGAGTCTAAAAAGCAGGCAGCCAGTCTGCCCAGTCCGCCATTTCCAAGGGAAGGTTCCAGTTCTGCTTCTTCTATCTGTGTCAGATCTTTTTTATTTTTGCAAAGAATCTCTTTTACCTGGTCATACAAACCCAGATTAATCAGGTTATTGGATAAAAGCTTTCCAATTAAAAATTCTGCTGATATATAATACAGTTTCTTTTCCCCACTGTTTTTACCTGATTTTTTTATGTGATTCTTCGTAAGTTGTAAGAGTCCAAGATAAATTTCTTCATCAGAGCATTCTGCAATTGTCTTTTGAAATTTTTCTTCCAGGTATCCGTTTAATTCTTTTTCTAACATTCTATTACCTCCTGATTCATAAATGGCTCTCGTAATTTTCATATCAGTTTTTCGAAACTTTTCGAAACTTTTCATTGCCATATTATCATTTTTATGGTATATTGTCAATATAATTTTCGAACTGCCAGAAAGTTCGTTACTCGGAGGAAATCTTATGGCGACAATTAAAGATATAGCAAAAAAATTAGGCATCTCACCCGCCACCGTTTCCAAAGGCCTGAACGGTGCAAGCGACATTAGTGAAAAAATGCGTCAGTCCGTACTGGACGCCGCGGTGGAACTGGGATATAAACCAAAATCCCTGCAGGGCAAAGTAATGCGCAAAATCTGCATTATGGTTGAAGATATGAACTATGATAATGTAGACCAGTTTGGTTATGAAATTATCTCCGGCTTTGAACAGGCTGCAGTCCGCAACGACTATGAGGTTACGATTGTTCCCACCAACCTTTCTATGCAGACCCGTGAGAAATATGATACCTTTATGTTAAAAAATGGCTATTCAGGAGCATTTCTTCTTGGTTTCCGCCTTCACGATGACTATTTAAAACAGCTGAACCATACCAAAGTTCCTACGGCGCTTTTAGATAATTACATTGAAGACAATCCCTGGGTCGGATATGTAGGTACCGATAATTTTGAAGGCATGAAAGGTGTGGTTAACCATCTCGCCGCAAAAGGGCACAAACGGATCGCCATGCTCTGCGGTAACCAGGATTCTATGATTACGGAACGCCGTCTGAATGCGTACAAACATTTTCTGTGGGTAAATAAAATAGATCTTGATTTAGACCTGATTGCTTATGGTGATTACCATGTAGACTGCGCTCCCTTATATGTACCTCATTTTCTGGAAAAAGGAGCAACTGCGATTATCTGCGCCAGCGATTTTATTGCATCCGGCGTAATTAAACAACTTTATAATATGGGGAAAAAGGTTCCCGAGGACATCAGTGTTACCGGATATGATGACCTTCCCCTAGCCAGATATCTGACCCCGGCATTGACTACGGTCCGCCAAAACCGGGTAGATCTTGGTAAAAGTGCATTTATTCTTGTGGATAGCCTGATCAAAGGTGTTCCCATCAGCCGGATTGAAATGCGCCCTGCCTTCGTTGAACGTGATTCCACTTGCTATATCATGCATTAATTATTAAATACGGTAACAGTGGTTCAAAGGTCCTGCGCCCTGTCCCAAATCCAGATTTGCCCGGATAGCACCGGATAGATACTCCTTCGCGCGCCTCAGGCTGCCTTCCATATTATATCCTTTTGCCAGCTGGCAGGCAATTGCAGATGACAGAGTACAGCCAGTTCCATGGGTGTTCGGATTATCCATATGCTTTTCGTAAAACCAGGTTGCTTTTCCATTTTCATACAAAAGGTCATTGGCAGTCTCTTTTTGATGCCCGCCCTTAATCAGCACGGCACCATCATAGAAACCGGAGATCACCCTGGCTGCTGTCTCCATATCGCCTGGACTTTCTATTTTCATCTGACTCATCTCTTCTGCTTCCGGTATATTCGGTGTAACGAGAGCAGCCAGCGGCAATAATTTTTTCATGAACGCATCTCTTGCCTCTTTTTCTAATAACGTTCTGCCGCTGGTTGAGACCATAACCGGATCCAGAACAATACGAAATGCTCCATATTCCGCAAGTTTTCCTGCTGCAGACTGAATCAGTCCGGCATCCGGAATCATTCCGATTTTAACCGCATCCGGAAAAATATCCCGGAATATGCAGTCCAGCTGCTGTTCCAAAAATTGGGGTGTACATTTTTCTATTCCAAATACCCCCATCGTATTTTGTGCCGTCAACGCTGTAACAGCGCTCATGGCATACATTCCATGTACTGTGATTGTTTTAATATCTGCCTGTATCCCCGCTCCGCCACTGCAGTCCGAACCTGCTATTGTAAGTATTTTCTTCATTTTGTTGTCCTCTGTCCATTATATATTTTCATTGCTGCACTGCCCACTTCCAGATTTCCTGTCTCCTTGGGAAACCCGGGTTCATATTCTCCAGAGCGTGTCTGATAATTGCTTTCTGACAGCTGCGCGTCACAGTTTGTGGGAGATTTGTCCCGGATGAAGGGCACATAGCGGGCTACGTAACCTGAATTCGGGGCAAATATGACACAAAATGGGGCGTGCAGATGGCGGGAATGAATTCTAAGACACGCTCCAGGTCATCCTGAAATAAATTCTCCCATAGATACTGCTGAAATATCTGCCAGCCCTGTAATCTCTTCCCAATCCTTTTTGGAACTTTCATCATAGAGAGCCGCCACCGGAAATCCCGCCTGTTTTGCAGTCTTAACTGCATGAAGAACGTCTTCAAAAACAAACGTCTTTTCCTTACTCGTTCCCAGTTCTGAGAGCGCCGCTTCATAGATATCAGGCCGTTCTTTCCCCGCCCCTACTTTTCTGCAGGTAAATATTTCCTTAAAATATTTCAGAAGATCTAATCGTTTCAGACAAGTTTTCACCAACGGCTCATCCGTCGCCGTTGCTACACACATGGGAACCCCCTTTTTTCTCAAGCTCTCCAAAAACTCTTTTACAAATGGCTTCCCCTGAATTTTCCCCTGATAATTCTCCTGCACCATTAGATTCACTTCATCCATCATTGTCTTAATATCTTCCTGGAACTGATATTGCTCCTTTATATATCGGGCTGATTCCTCAAAGCTCATATCTTTTATAACTTCATCCAGATCCGGAGCAGGTACTTTCCCTTTCTTTTTCACATAAATACTGCCCATATTTTCCCACATGGCCATGGAATCCAGTAGTGTTCCATCCATATCAAAAATAGCTCCTTCGATTTCTCCTAATCTGCCCATAGATTTTCTTCCACCTCTTTTTTCAGACTTTTCACCGCCCCGGTAATGTCCTCGCTTGCAAATATCGCTGATACCACAGCGACTCCGGCAGCTTTACAGTTCCGAAGTTCCTTGATCTTCTCTTTTGTAATGCCGCCGATCACCACAACCGGAATCGGCACTGCTTCACAGATCTCCCGGATTGTCTCTTTTGTAATCACTTCCGTATCGTCTTTGGTAGATGTGGGAAATGCAGCCCCTACTCCAAGATAATCCGCGCCCTGCTCCCATGCGCTTTTCGCCTGTTCTAATGTTCTGGCGGTGACCCCAAGTATTTTATCTTCTCCTAGAAGTTCTCTTGCTCTTTTGGGCGGCATGTCTTTTTGTCCGATATGTACACCGTCTGCACCGCAGGCAATTGCCATTTCAACATCATCGTCAATTAAAAAAGGCACCTGATGACGCTTTGCAATCTCACCTATGCGCTTCGCTTCTTCCAGAAGTTCGTCCTTTTCCATATGTTTTTCCCTGAGCTGTAAAAAAGTAACCCCGGCAGCCAGCGCTTCCTCTATCTGTTCTTCCAGCGACTGCTCTCCCACCCATTTACGGTCTGTTACTGCATACAGTTTCAGATCTCTTCCACTAACTTTCATAATCGGTATCTCCTTATTTCTTCTTATATTAACCACATGAATCATAGAATCCATGATACATCTGCAAATAATCCTGCAAAATAAAAGAAGTCCTGCAGGAAGATGCAAGACTTGTCCCTGATACTGTTTCCTAAAATCAGGTCACCGGTCGAAGTTCATAACTTCCTCTCAGCCTGTCATACAAGCTCCCTGGATATCGTATCAAGGTTTCATTTGTTACCATATTTAATTAGTTTATCATAGGATTTCGAGAGCGTCAAATTATATCCTAAATTTTTACTTTAGAGCTATAGCGAATAATTTTATCTTAAATTTGGGTTTAGCTGATTAAGACGCTTTGTAGATGTAGGTAGTGTACGGAAAGATGGGTGTGGGAAACTGGCATGGGCTCCGTCAGCTGGCCGCAGAACTGGTATTTTCTAACCTTTCCGAAGCGCTTTTTGGCGGCACGCGGGCATTCGCTCCGAAATCCTGATGCATTTCGCAGCTCACTGCCCGCTTAGTATCCGATGGGAGCCAGTCGAATACTATCCGCCAAAAAACACTTCGAAAAGGTAAGTAAAATACTCAGCTCTGCTCTACGCTTCCTCCGCCCATGCCAGTTTCCCACACCCATCTTTCCGAGATAGCATTCGTTGATACAAAGCTGGTTTTCTCAGCCGGTTGGAACCCCTGGGCTGTTACGGGCTGTTCTTTATTGGATGATGCTCAGTATGTTTGGGCTGTTTGCGTAAAAGAAGATGGAAGTTTGCTCCTTTTTCTGGTTAGAGAATGAAAAACAAATTCCGTTCTCAAGATCAGTTGCTTTACGTCAATCGCGTCCGGCATGCCACAACCCCGGGGGTGCATCATGCTGAGAAAACCAGCTTTGTATCAACGAATGCTATCTCGGAAAGAGAAGGGGGCGGACCAGAGCTTATCTGAAAATTGCTTAACCTGTATTCATGGCAAATATGCCGCAAAGTGGGGTGTGCAGATGGCGGGAATGAATTTTAAGACACACCATGGTGAATTTCAAGGCACTGCATTTATTAGCGCCTCCTGATTAAAAATCCATATACGACAAAATCTTCTCCCCACTTTCCGGTGACTTCATACACATACCCGACTTCTCCTTTTGGGATCATCCATATTTTGTCTCTTCTTGTGGCCAATACCGGCTCACCGGGTTTAGCCTGGTCCTGTCCTCTGTCTTCTGCCTTCCATCTTTGGACAATTATTTCCTCCGGGTCTTTACTGAAAACAAGTTTTAGTTCCTGGGTATCTGCGGAAATTTCGACTTCTTCCAGATTCTCATATTGAATTGCCGGTTTACTATCTGCTTTTTCAACATTTTCCGTTCCATCTTCATTGGTAACCGTCCACTCATAAGCCCTGTAGGAAATATTGGAAGAGGCTTCCATTCCCTCCGCCGGAATGTATTGAATCTGCAGCCCCGGCTTCTCATTTGGATCCGGCTCACAATAAAAATTCTTTGCCTGTTCCAGATTGGCAGCAGCATCTGCCTCACTGCCTTCCTTTACGACCTGCATTTTTATAACCCTGTCGCAAACCATGGGATAAGATTCCATCATACCTCCTGTATAATAGATATCTACAATATTCCCTGTCTTAAGTTCCTCAAAAGAAATCTGTTCACCATTCAGGTTATGGATTTCATTCTCATCTGTCATGACCAGACTAAATAAGGAATTACTTTCTACATCTGCAAAATAATAAGCACTTTCACTAAGCTGCAAATACATGCCTTGTATCTTTGCCGGTTCACGAGGGATCGCCTCCAGGTCATCATCGTCTTCGTCTTCTTTCTCTTCCGGTAAAATCCCCAGCACGGTCTGTGGTTCCTGATCCGGATCACCTTTTCCTGGCTCATATCCCGGCATAATCTGAGCAATCACCCCTATTCTTTCCTTTTTAACCTCTTCCTGCTTTTTTTCACATCCATTCATCCATAATCCGATGCCAATTACCAATACGAATGCCCACACCGCCATACGAACGATCTTCTTACAATTCTTTTTCATTTTTCTTCCCCCTTGTTTGAATTTGTATTTAAAATACAAAACTTTTGTTTTATAAATAAGTGTATAAATTTTCCTCTTCTGTTGCATGGTTTATTAAAAAGATTCACTCGAGCAAAATAAAAACGGATATAGTAAAAAGGTATTGCATTTTATTTAAACGCAATACCTTTTTACTATATCCGTATACCTTATTCTCTACTTTATTCTCTACTTTATATTCCTATAAATTTATTATAAAATCTATTATATTTTGACTTGCTGGCTCTATGCCTTTGGATATTCCGTACAAAGTAATCTGTAGGCAGGTTCATCTTCGTCGATTGTTGGGAATCTGCCAATCGGATCGTAGAAACGATTGTCATTTTCATCATCGTTGCACATAGATACTTCTCCCAGCAGCACGGCGCCTGTTCCTTCTTCTACATTGAAATCATGATACATATATGGATAAATGGTAATACTTTCTCCCGGAGTCAGGCGAACCTGGGTTCCGGCAGGTACTTTAAATTCTCTGCCATCGCAGTTGACTGTAACATCCGTATCTGCAAATGCTCCGTCTTCCGTTGAATTATAAACACGGATCAGGACATTTCCGCCGCCGCGGTTGATAATATCTTCCATCTTATTCCAGTGGAAATGCATAGGAGCCATCTGGCCTTCATTTACCATCAGAAGCTTTTCTGCGTAGGTTTTCGTATACTTATCATTTTTTAAATTACCGTTACGGATAGTGATTAAAGCAAAGCCTACTTCATCAAATTTTCCGAGTCCGTAATCTGTAATATCCCATCCCAGCATATTGTCGCGGATTTCATCGTATTCCGCTCCTTTATCTTTCCATTCTTCTGCTGTCCATTTGCAAAATGGCGGGACTTCAAAACCATGTTCTTTGATTAATGCTTCCATGTCTTTAATAACTGCATTGATTTTTGATCGTTTCATATTCTGCCTTCTCCTTATACTTATCCGCGGATCATTTCCGCTATTTATTTTGTTGCCAAATGTGTCAAACCCCTCTAACAGATCATTTTATATTACAAATATTCCTCAATCTGAGCTCTTGTAGGAAGGGAATCAATTGCCCCCTTAGTCTGTACGCAGATCCATCCTGCAACATTTCCATATTCCATTGCTTTTAAAATATTCTCTAAGGCAATATCCTCTTTTTTCTCCGCACCCTGTATCAGGATACTGGATAAAAATCCGCCCCAGAATGCATCGCCGGCGCCGGTAGCATCTACTGCTTTCGCTTTTCTGCCGGGAATCTCGCGTACTTCACCGCCAAAGAAGCATTTTGCCCCCTTTGCACCTAATGTCTCAATTACAACCGTAATTCCATTTTCCTTCATAAGCGCCAGAATATTTTCTTCACCGCCCATCATATCTACTTCTTCTTCCGAAATCTTGAGCAGATCCACATAAGGCAGTACTTCCCGAACTTTAGCCGCACATGCATCAATATCATCATCCCACATTACATTGCGGTAATTTACATCAAAGCTTACCAGCTTGTTGTTCTCATGAGCCGCTTTCATTGCATAGACGGTAGCGTCCACTGCGGTTCCCTGGGACAGGGAACAGGAACCTGCATGTACCATTTTGCTGTCTTCTATATTTGCGTTCTTAACATCATCTATCGTAAGCAGGGTATCTGCCCCCGGCTTTCTTGCAAATGTAAAGGAGCGGTCTCCATCTTCCGCCAGAGTTACAAATGCCATAGTCGTAACGGCATCCTTTGTCAACTCTTCACATAAAACTTCCACATTATTTTCTTTTAAAGTATCTACCAGAAAACGTCCAAAATCGTCATTTCCCATTTTGCCGCAGAATCCGGCCTTTAAACCATTTTTCCCGATTGCAATAGCAACGTTTGCCGGCGCTCCGCCAGCCTTTCTGATATAACTAAACGGCTCGTTTCCCGGAATAAAGTCTATTAACATTTCTCCAACACAAATAACATCCATTTTTTTACCTCCAATTGTTTTAAGGTTATTTATAGTAATATTATATATGTAAATCGCCTTTACTAATTACATTTATTATAATTAATTAAAATAGTAAAGTCAATATACATTTCAACTAAAAAAATATTTTTTAAAATAGCAGTTTTCCTAAAAATGCCTGCTGCAATACCTGGCATGCTCCTCCCAGCAATTGCGCATCTGCCCCAAACTGTGTTTTTTTGATTTCAATTTCCTGCGCATTGTGAAAAAATCTGCGGCTGTTTACTTCCTCTTTCAGGACTGCAATGGCATTCCCAGGCAGATAAATCCCATCATGCCCCAGAAGAATCAGACCCGGATTTAAAATATTTACATAATTTACCAACGCTGCGGCCAGTTTCTTCATCACATCGGCGAATACTTCTTCCACCGCCGGATCATTGCTTTCCCTGCAAAACCGGGTAAAACGGTAATTGTTGTTTGTTTCTCTCTGCAGACGTTCTTCCACTACCGGAGTGGTTGCATATAATTCCAGACATCCTTTATTTCCACAGGTACATTGCTCCCCCTGGTAATCAATGCTGGTATGTCCCACTTCAGACGGAAGTCCGCTCTGGTTTTCATACAAATCTCCGTTCATGACCATCCCGCATCCGATTCCCCGTCCCAGACCCAGAAACAGGAAATCCTTATACTCATTTCCATATCCATATAACAGCTCTGCAAGTGCTCCGCTTTGATTGTCATGGTTTAAAAAGACAGGGAGATGATACCGCTCTGCCAATAGTTCCACAATGGGGATATTTTTAATATCCCAAAAATAGAGGGGTTCCAGGATCATTCCCTTTTTCACATCTACCGGACCAATGGATGCCACGCCGATTCCCAGTATGTTCCTCTCTTTCTTCCTCAGCCTGTCAATCATCTCATATAACTGTTCCATCAGCTCATCGCTGTTGGTCACACAGGCTTCCTTCATGACTCTGGTCTCCCGCCTGATGATATTTAAACTAAAGTCACACATAACAACTTCCAGACGGCTTCTGAATACCAGTACGCCAATGATTTTCGGGCATTGTCCGGATATTTTCAAGCGGATCGGATTCCTTCCGACTTCCTCATTCTGCACAACACTGGTTTCCTCAATCAAATGCTGTTCCAGCATTTCCGATACAATATTTGTAACTGCCATTTTCGTAAGACCTGTTCTTCTTGCAAGCTCTGCCCTGGAAGTACAGACTCCCGTAGCAACCAGCTTTAACATCAGTCCCCTGTTTAACTGTCGGTATGTCTTGCTGTTTCCGCCTTTTCCACCGTTCACACTAATTCTCCTTGCTGATTTATTTCTGATTCTACCCATATTTTAATCCATTTTTCTAGATAAGTAAAGCAAGTGTACCAAGTACAATCAAAATCAGTCCTGTCGCAGCCCTTTTCTTTAATTTTTCCTTTAAAACAAAGTAAGCAAAAAAGACGGTCACTAAAATACTCAGTTTATCGATGGGCACTACAACGCCTGCCGGTCCGTCCTGCAATGCCCGATAGTAACAAAGCCAGGACAGTCCTGTTGTAAGCCCGGATAAAAAAATGAATATCCAGGATCGTCTATCTATGTCTTTTATTTCTTTTTGTTTGTGCAGTCCGAAAACTATGATCCATGCCATGATTAATACAACCATAGTGCGGATTGCTGTTCCCAGATTGGATTCTACACCAGTTATCCCAATTTTGCCAAGTATCGCCGTAAGACTTGCAAATACTGCTGAGAGAAGAGCATATATCAGCCAGGCTCTGCCTTTTTGGGTTTTAGCACGGGGCAGCCCATGATCCTTATGTTTCTTCTCAATCATCAGATAAGTGCCCGTTCCGATCAGGCCCATTGCAAGCACCTTGATACCGCCAAGCCCCTCTTTTAAAAACAGAAATGCAAAAAGCATTGTCAGTATTGTACTTGATTTATCAATAGGTACTACCTTATTTACATCTCCCAGCTGCAGCGCCTTAAAATAGCATATCCAGGACGCACCGGTAGCCATTCCGGAAAGGATTAAAAACACAAAAGTTTTTCTGCCGATCTCTCCAATTGTATGAAAAGATCCCGCCACAAAAACCATGAGCCATGCAAAGATCACTACAATTACCGTTCTAAGTGCAGTTACCAGGTATGAATCTGTCTTCTCAATTCCAAGTTTTGCCAGAACTGCCGTTATGCCTGCAAAAAGTGCTGATCCAAAAGCAAATAAAACCCACATCCCACACACCTCCCATACATTCTGATGCCTTTTTATACATTAGTTTCCCGCCTATGTAAAATTTTCTTTATCATTGCAAAATAGCAGGTTCCCGTAACCACCGCACTAATCACGTCTGCAACAGGCTCTGCCAGAAACACCTGGTCGATTTCATATATCAGGGGAAGCAGGAATACTGCGCCAAGATACACAACCTTTCTGAAGGTAGACAATGGTAGTGCCATTTTTGCAATGCCCATACCGGTAAATCCATCCACAAAGGTGTACTGAATTGCTAGTGGTATGATACCTAAAGTATATACCCGGATGGCTCTTGCTGCAAACTGAATGTATGTTTCGTTTTGGGTAAATATCCCTACAAAAGGTCTGGCAAAATTCTGAGCCGTCACAAACATGATAGTAGTAAAGATCAGGCATAAAATAACAATCCACTTCTCCGCTTCCAAAACCCGGTCCGATTTGCGTGCTCCATAATTATATCCAAGTATCGTCTGGGTTCCGGCCGTGATTCCTCCAAGCGGCATCGTTACCATAAGCATAAAGCTCTGTACAATTGTTGCACAGGTAATCAGCATATCTCCCCTGTCCGGACCGCCGTACTTTTGCAAAACGGTATTCAGGGCGATCAGCAGAACGTTGTCCATAACAATAATGATAAATGGCGTAAGTCCCAAAAAGGAAATCTTCCTTATAATCCCAAGACTGTATCCTCCAAAACTGATTGCTATGGGAACTTTTTTCCCAAACAAAAATTTAAGTACGAAACCGCAGGATACCATCTGGGAAATGACCGTAGCAATTGCCGCACCCTTTACTCCCATACCAAAAACGAAGATAAATACAGGATCTAATACCAGATTCATAACTGCACCGATCATCACGGACATCATCCCGACTTTTGCATATCCCTGACAGATGATAAACTGATTCATACCGATGGACATCAGCGCAAATACGGTACCAAGTAAATAGATGGTAAAATAATCATTTGCATAGGGAAAGCTTTGCTCACTGGCACCGAACCACAGCAGCAGATTTTCTTTGAGGGGCAACAATATGATCGTCAGTACCACCGATACCACTAGCAGCAGTAAAAAGCTGTTTGCCAGAATCTGCTTTGCTGATTTTTCATCCTTTTCTCCCATGCGGATACTCATAAGGGGGGAGCCGCCCACTCCCACAAATGACCCAAATGCGGACAAAAGTGCCACGATCGGCCCGCAGATGCCGACTCCCGCCAGGGCAATCTCTCCAATCTGATCAATATTCCCAATATACATACGGTCTACCACGCTGTATAACACATTAATAAACTGCGCCAGCATGGAAGGAATTCCAAGGCGCAGTACAAGTTTTCTAATACTATCTTTTTCTAGATTATTTTCAACCATTTTCTCTTCTCCAATACGGTACATGATCATTTGTACGCACTGAATATTCTATCTGGTTTATGTGAGAATTTCAATAGAATTTTACTTTGTTTTCATACTATTTTTTACTTTGGTTCATTGCCTGAACTGCGTCTCTTAAGAAACGGGCACATCCCTTTACATTCTGGTCATAATAATCCGTAAAACGCTCATCCGCCACATACATTTCAGCTACTCCGTTATGGGCCTCCGGTGTATAATGGCTCCAGGTGTATGACAACCATTCTTTGTGAAGTCCGGCAATTTTTTGTCCCAGTTCTCCCCAAGGATTTTCCTTCTTCTGAACCGCTTCCTCCAGCAGACAGTTTATTTCTTTTCCTGTCATCTGCATTTTTTCATATTCTTCCATGGTCAGATTCATCATTTTGGCATTACTCTTATTCACTGCTTCTGTTCCATAGGCTTTTCTGATCTCTTCACCATACCGTTTTTCATTTTCCTGTATCATTTCTTTTTTTAAGCCTTCAAATTTTTCTCTGTCAGTCATGCTTCTATTCCCTTCTTCCTTTTCAATTGTTTTAGTAACATTTTTAATCAGGAGATCAATTTGCTGCTGACGTTGTTTTAAAACATCCAGATGTTCCCTCAAAATATTCACCCGGTTAAAGGAAACATCTGCAGTGATCGCTTTTATTTTGGACAGTTCCATTCCCATATCTCGAAAAAACAGGATCTGCTGAAGTGCGTCCACTTCCTTTTCTCCATATATGCGATATCCGGATTCATTCACATATGCCGGATGCAGCAGACCAATTCCATCATAATAGCGCAGTGTCCGGGTAGTGATTCCCGCCAGTTTAGCCAGTTTCTGAATGCTATATTCCATTTTCTATCCACCTCCTGATAAATCCATGTTAAACCTTTACGCTGCGTCAATGTCAAGCACTTTTTTCTCTAGGACAGGATTATCGATTCACGTGAGAACAAGCTTAACTGTCTTTCCTTCAAACTTTTTACATTTCGGTCCTTTACAATATCTTTATCCCCCAGTTTACTGCAGAGCAAGGGCGAATCCCTATCATACTTTGCATTATTTTCTAAAGTAAGTTCGTGGTTTAAATTAGCATAACAATATACGCAGCCATTTTTACAGGTATTATATAATCCGATATCAATGCTGGCCGCACATCCACATTCCAGCCTCTGGTTCTTATCCTTTTCCACCTTCAGGGGACAGTCTATGATCTCTGACAACAGTCTGTCATCAATGCATCTTCCGTGAGCAATACCGAATTTATGAAGATCGATATCTTCTGCACATGTTTCCAACGCAATTCCATAGCGGGATGCCGCCTTTGAAAATGCTTCTGCCAGATATTCTTTTTCTTCTCTTACTGCCGGCCGGATCCCCATCTGCTTCATCCTGTTTTTCATTTTTGTGTAGAAATCCAAATAGCTGAAGACACATTTATTGGTATAGGGAGCAAGCATTTCAGCCATACTGGAAAATTCCTTTAAATGGTACTGCACCGTATAAGTATCATTTAGTATAACCGGATCATAACGCCAGATTACACGCTCCTTTCCGATCATTTCCGAAAGGCACTGAAAGCTATTCATCCGATCCTTAAGCAGTGGAAGGTGTTCTTCTATTTCCCTTCCGTAGGGGTTTAACGTATATTGAAAATAATAAGCATATTCTTTCAGTTCATTCAGCCTTTTCAGCATTGGTCTTGGATTTTTGGTCCAGAAAACAATGCCGTCCACTACTTCCGGAGATAAATCAATCCGGCTGATCTGGTGGGCATTCATGGGATTCCTGACCCAGACCTGTTTTTCTTGGATCCGGTTTAAAAACCAATCGGTATAATACGATGGAATATCGGTTCTTCTGCTTGCACTGATTATCATAATCATCCCTCATTTCATAAGTAGTTAACAGTATTTTTATATACTGTACTATTTTATAGGGGATGCGTCAACCTGCCGGGGATAGTAAAAGCCTGGATTATTTACCGTCCAGGCTTTTATACAGCTTATCCATCTAACCGGTTTCTGCGGAACACAATTACAAATCCAACAAGCATTATTGCAAAATTTACCACTATCACCAGTACACCTTCCCAGCTGATCCCTTCCATTTTTTCCACAAAACTGCTGATTTGATGTCCATAAGTGAATTTTGCAATCTGTCCTATCTTGTCATTAAACTTTGCAAGCATAGGTAAAAAAGCAAAGATCATCCCAAAGGGCAGTGCGAGACCGTTTGCCGACGTCATATTTTTGGCATATGCACCGATCGCCATGCCTAAAACAACTGATAAAATGCTTCCTATTCCCAATGCCGCCATAAATTTTACCATTTCAGCCGCTGAATATCCTCCCAGTGGTAAAAAGAGCACACCGGTAACCATAGTACAGAGAAACACAAATCCACCGGTACTAATCAGATACTCTATTGGGTTAACGTTGGACATTAGCAGCATTCTCAGTGTATTTTTTTCCTTTTCTTCCGCCATCATTGAAGAAGTTGCTACGATGGGTGTGAAAATCCCATGCATAACACCAAAAATTGATATAAAAAATGCGCTATTCCCCATCTGTTTTCCCATGCTCTGGGTCATAACCATTGCAATCACCGGAAATGTAAAAAATAATATCAGCACCTGCATATTATGTGCCGTGTCTTTTATCTGTTTGCTAAACAGTGCCTGTAATACTCTTGCATGTATACTCATAGCAGCCTCCTTCCGGTTAATTCCATAAATACCGTTTCCAGATCCGGTTCTGAAGAATGAATAGATTCCACGCATTCCCCCTGAAAATATTCCATAATTCTGTCCGCATTTTCCCTTGTATTTTTCAGTTTTACAATTGATTTATCTTTACACAGAATTGTGATGATATTCTGGGTATTGTATTTTCTGCAAAGTTCTTCCGGTACCCCGTATTCTACGATTCCACCGTCATTTAACAGGGCTACGTGGTCACAGAGCTTGTAAGCCTCCTCCATGTTATGGGTAGTGAGGAATATCGTTGTCCCCTCCTTTTTCAGTTCCAGCAAAAGCTCATGAATTGTCTGTGTCACCGACGGGTCCAGACCGCTTGTAGGTTCATCCAAAAATAATAGTTTTGGCTGATGAAGCATCGCTCTTGCCAGTACCAGCCTCTGCCGCATTCCCTTTGACAATTTTTCCACAGCTTTTTTCTCCGCATCTTCCAGCCCCACACGTTTTAACAGTACTCCAATTCTCTTTTTTTCTACTCCGTATATCCGTGCCGGCAACAACATATTATCATAACAGCTCAACCGTTCATACAATCCGCTATTATCCAGAACCATACCGATCATCTTATAATCTTCTCTGTCCAGCTGTACGCAGGACTTTCCAAAAATGGTCCCTTCCCCCAGATCCGGCTTTAACTGTCCGGTCAAAATTTTAATTAATGTAGTTTTTCCTGCGCCTGACGGTCCCAAAAGACCGAACACTTCTCCTTCTTCTATCTTTAAATTCACATTATTCAAAACACATTTCTCATTGAACGATTTCGATATATCTCGAATTACAATCTCTCCCATATTTATACCCATTGCATATTGCAGGCAAGCCTGCAATACTGCCACAATTAAACAGGTTGAAAGAATCACATCGTGGCGTCCTTTCTATATCATAATTTTCTTTCAACCTTATACCCATTGCATATTGCAGGCTTGCCTGCAATACTGCCACAATAAAACAGGTTGAAAGAATCACACCGTGGCATCCTTTCTATATCATAATTTTCTTTCAACCTTATACCCATTGCATATTACAGGCTTGCCTGCAATACTGCCACAATAAAACAGGTTGAAAGAATCACACCGTGGCATCCTTTCTATATCTTAATTTTCTTTCAACCTTATCTGCCCTTCTTCTAATTTTCTTTCTTTTTCTCTTTATAAACTTTTAACAGTCTGTCGTATTTCTTTTGTTCCAGCTTCGTCTTAATAACCATAAGTATGGTACTGCCAAGGAAGCAGAGACCAAAAGAAATGAAAAAGCCTACCCAAGCCGGCCAGAAATCCAAAGGAAACCACCCAAAGCAGATAACAAAAATCAAAATCACAAGCACACTCAGCACAACCATTATTACCGTACGCCAAAGCATCATGACATTTTGAAATATTTTAGCAGACATACTGATACTCTGTACCAGATTAAGTACAATGGAACACATAAAAAGCTGTAAAATTGTGGTGTTCGCAATCCCTTTGCCCCCCAGCTGATACAGATTTGAAAAATCCATTGACTCTTCTCCCCACAAAGCACCTGCAATCGCAATAACCAGGATTTCCACCGCAAATATGATCATTACCTGAGCAGCAAATTTGTATTTTGAAAGAATTTTATCACTCATTTATTTCACCCCCAACTTCTCTCTGATTGTCCCTGCATACTGTCTGGAAACAAATACTTTTTCTCCGTTATTCATAGTAACCAGAATTCTTCCATCAATATCCGGGCGCAGCGATTTAATCTGATTAAAATTTATAATACAGGATTTCCCTGCACGGAAAAAATCCATGTCCGCAAGCTGTTCTTCCAGTTCATATAATTTCATCGGTGTCTCATAGACTGCTGACTCCGTATAAAAAAAGGTCTTTTTATCTACGGTATCAATATATAAAATTCCGGAAGTATCCAATATATAGGTTTGTTTATCTTTGATACCGGTAATTTTATGATCCATCATTTGTAACACGGCAATTATTTTATCTATTTTTTCATTTGCGCTTGGACAATTAATTGTAATCTCCATATCACTTAAACTGCTGTCCTCCCTGACATGTATCTTCACCCTTCCACCTCCTGCCGCAAATCTCTCTTTGATCTATTCCCACTATACACACTGGCATTTTTTATTTCAACCTGGTTTTTCTAAGTTGCGGAAATTATAGTCTAAGTTGTATCCTTTTATAACTGCAAAATAAAAAGCCATAGATCAATTACTTTTGACCTACAGCTTTATATTATTTCATTTTTTAGTATATACTACTGCCAGAGAATGTGACTTGAATTTTAAATATCGTTATTCTTAGGCGGGCAGAAGGAATCTTTTATTTCCAGCTCACCCGGTAAAAATGTCTGACTATGAGATTTTTTCCCATCCAGAAGCCTTAAAAGCTTGGAAGCTGTCACATGTCCCATTTCTTCAAACGGATAATTCATCGTAATAATACTCTGCTTCATGTATTCTAAACTGATTTTATACTCTTTAAAATATTAATTTCTAAAATTGTCCATAATATGTTAGAATAAGTATTATTATAATAAGTAATGTTGTAATTTTCAATACTCGAAAATAATACAGATGAACAAACAAGGAGGTTTTATTATGTTATCAGCAGGAACAAAAGCACCTGATTTTACTTTAAATGACAAAGACGGCAATGCCATCACCCTTTCCTCTTTCGCCGGAAAAAAAGTAGTCCTTTACTTTTATCCAAGGGATAATACACCTGGATGTACCAAGCAGGCATGTGCATTTGCCAGTGCATATCAAGGTTTCCAGGAAAAGGATGTTGTTGTAATCGGTGTAAGCAAGGACAGTGAAAAGTCCCATATCAAATTTGCCGAAAAATTTAATCTTCCTTTTATTTTATTATCCGACCCGGATCTCGTTGCCATACAGGCTTACGATGTCTGGAAAGAAAAGAAATTATATGGAAAATTGGGCATGGGTGTAGTACGCAGCACCTATATCATCGACGAAAGCGGAATTATTGAAAAGGTCTTTGAAAAGGCCAAACCGGACACAAATGCCGGTGAAATATTGGAATATCTGGACGGAATGGCATAAATTTCCAATCTTTGTATCAACAAATGATATCCCGGATAGAGAATGAGGTGGCGGGAATGAATTTTCAAACACAAACACTCTGGCAAAATTCACATAAAACCTGCTATGATTAGAATGGTCTGCTACGATTTGAATGGTCTGCTATGATTTAAACCTAGCATTATCATAATTATAAGGAATACTTGTTCCCACTACTACATCCTCAATCTTCTGAATGATCAGCCAGTCATCCATATTTCCCTGCCTGTCAAAGTCCATAGGTTCGATTGCTTCAACGTTTTTAAATTCAACCAGGCAGAGACACTTTTTATGCCATCTTTCTTTTTGTTTCTCTGTAAGGTCTAACTTTTCCTGATTTTCCGCAAGCACTTTTATAATCTGCTCTTCCGAAAGCTTTAAATAATTATCCACATGTGCGACTTCTGCTTTTGCAGTTATCTTTCCTGTTCCCTTTTTCATAAAATACAGCGTTTCCCCTTCAAATACACGGCTGTGAGGAATCTTTCTTCCCGCTGCCCCCCGGACAATCATACGCTTAGTTCCTTCCATAATTTTCTCCAAAACCTTTGCTTTATCATCACAATAAACTAAATGTACCATTTTCTTCTATATCCTTTCTATTTTCATGTAACACTATTTTCTTTCACATAAAAAGAATAAACCCTACAGTAACTGTAGGGTCAAGCTTTTTTCTTAACGTTTTCTTACCGGAATTAATAATTCTGTTATAAACTCTTCTTCATGCTCTGTCAGAACCGGATCGATGAGATACTTTTCTATCGCATTTCCACACATTTCAAATCCTTCTTTTTCCATCCATTCCATCATAAGTCCATACGTCTGGTACTCATTGCGGTATGGTCCGTAATGTATGGCGGAAACAACTTCCACATTTCCAAAATCGCGGATATAATCAGATCCTTCCCCTGCCTCCTGTACCGGAACACAAACTTCAATATCCGCATTCATCGGATCATAAACATGGTAGTCATCATAATAGACAGCCATAACCGGTCCAACTGCATTACACTTTTCTTTCTTTATCAGCGCCTCCAGACCTGCAAAGCGCTTCATGAAACCAACCGGGTCAGCCGCCCCTTTATTTCTGATGAAAAGGACCTTCATGGGAGGTAACTTATCTGCATGAATATGCGGCTGATGATCCTGGTAATTTAATGCATTTAAGTAATATTCCAATCTCTTTTCAAGAAGAATCAGACCTTCAATGTCTTCTTTTATTTCAGACAGTTTTTGCTGCAGTGCTTCCCTGCTAACGCTGGCGGTATGATTGGCCAATCGCTCTTTAATTTCTTTAATATTGTATCCCTGTACCTTAAACTGCTTAATTATATTTACATGCAGCAGCTGGGATTTAGCATAGTAGCGGTAGCCTGTATCCCCATCTTTTTTCGCCGGGATTAACAGGCCGATTTCATCGTAATAATGCAGTGTCCGAACAGGTATATCGCAGAGTTTAGATACTTCACCTACCGT
This sequence comes from Robinsoniella sp. KNHs210, assembly GCF_000686105.1. Taxonomy (NCBI): domain Bacteria; kingdom Bacillati; phylum Bacillota; class Clostridia; order Lachnospirales; family Lachnospiraceae; genus Robinsoniella; species Robinsoniella sp. KNHs210. Next base: position 4,796,690 of record NZ_JMLZ01000002.1, on the reverse strand, counting down.
ATAATATTCTTTTTCCATATGTTGTTACCGATTACAGCATTTACAGCTGATTTCCTCCACTTCCAGTCTTATTACCTTTACCGCTTTTATCATATTTTCCGAAAAAGTCAGATCGCGATTCGTAGTATACTGTTTCATCAATATGGAAAGTGCCTCTTTTTTCTCTTCATAATCCTCTATAAATGAAAGGGTTCCCACTCCCAGAACGCACTTATAATTCATTCCATATCCACATGCAGTATCACTTTCTATCAGTTCATGCGCCGTATCCATTTCAAAACCGGCAGCACCATTTTGTTCCATCAGGCGAATCTTTTTTCCCTCCGGCGCGCTGTGGAAAAAGAGCGTAATTCTGCCGTTTTCCTCACGAACTCCAAAATTAAGAGGTACAATATACGGAACATTTTCATCCTGTAATCCCAGTCTGCAGGTATCACACTTCTGCATTACATCCATTATTTCCTTTAAGTCTGTAATTTCTCTGTCACTTCTTCTCAATATTAATTATCCTCCCGGCCTATGCCTCATTTACTGCTTTTTTATTCACCCCTGATTCTCTTTTATTGTACTTGGAAATTCAATTTTAATCAATATCGAATAATATGATACGACGACAAAATTATAATCTTACTATAATAAAAAGTTGGGTTTTGTCAAAATATGACGCAATTATTCGCGTTCTGTTGATTGTTTTTATTTTAATACAATTTTATCTTTAAAAGTTTGTATTGTTTCCGTTCGTATCTTCATTTTGTAATTTTTCTACAAACTATTATTCCCCACTATAGTTATATAAAACACCACTCTATAAAAGCATCGATAAATATACCGTTCCTGTCAGTATGCATAATTCAGAAAAATGAATTGGTAATTTTCTGATAAATATACCTGTTTTGTAGTTTTTCTACAATAATTTTCAGTATTTATACTTGTATTTTTACAATTACTTTACAAAAACTTGAATTGGATTTTATTGTTATTCGAAAGCCCCATTGTTATAATGGGCACTGTCCAAATCAAACAATTTAAGTATGTAAAGGAGAAACATTATGAAAAGAAAAGCAGTTGCATTTTTGCTTGCAGTATCCTTAGCTGCCCCCAATACCGGTATGGCGGCATTGGCAGCAGAGACCGATACAACCGTACAGGCTGGTCAGAAAGATTACCAGTCACAACCTGCAATCACAGAAGCATCCATTGAAGAAAATACCGTATCACCGGAATCCGAATCTATTATTCCGGCAGATACACCAACCTCCCCCGAAGCACTCTTCCAGAGTGATGAAACTTCTTCTGCAAAAGGCATTGAATCATCTGTCACTTCGTCCGATCAAACGGAGCTGCCTGCTGCCAATGTGATGAACGTAGATTTTTCGGATCAGATGGCTACCGACCATTCGGAAACAGCCAATTCCTATCGTACCATCGGCAATCCTGTTATTTCAGAAAGTCCGGAATTACATAAACCAATTGCTGACTTTGACGGCAGTTCCGCATATATATATCCTTTTGACTCAGCAAAATATGCAAAAATCACAAATGCAGTTTCTATAGAGTGCATGTTCAAATATAATAGTCTTCCATCCGGTGAACACGACATTTTCTCAAACCAGCAAAGCGGCGGAATCGGTCTTGGACTGGACGGTGGAAAGCTCACTTTCTTTGCTCATGTAGGTGGTTCATACAGACAGCCCACTGCTTCTATCCAGGCGGGTCAATGGGTTCATGCAATTGGTGTGGTTGACGGAGAATCTGTTAAATTATATGTAAATGGAGAACTGGAAGGCGAAATTGCTGCTGCAGGTCCCGTTAAATTTACAGCAAATACAACTGCCTTAAACTTTGTTATCGGGGGTGACAGCAGTCCTAACAACGGTGTCGAGTATTTGTCAAATGCCGCTGTAAGCTTTGCCAGACTGTATGATACCGCTTTGACCGGGGAACAGGTAAAAGCTCTAGATGAAAAAGCTTTTGAAAACGCTGATATCCAGGAGCCAACACCAAAGCAGGTAAACCTGGGAATCATTTCATCCGGCACTGCTGCTGAAGACTCTGAAATGAATGTAAATCTCCATGCAAACACAGATGAGTCCGGTTCCGTAAATAAAATAACCTATGACCTGGTCTACGACCCGGCAGTTTTAACATACGAAGATGTTCAGCATAAAATGAGCGGTGTTACCATAGACAGCAGTAATGCCGGCCGTTTGAAAATCACTTCAACTGCAGCGCTTTCTACAGATGATTTCCGGCAATACGGCACCACTCGTTTAGGAAAGCTGAATTTCAAAACAAATACCGTATCAGACACAACCGACACAACTGTTTCTGTAGAAAACTTCCATGCATATGTAAATGACAAAGATGTAACCGATGCCATGAATCCTCAGGAAGCAGTACAAACGATTACAGTTTACGCTAAAAATGCCCTTGATTTTAACGGTGATGGCGTTATCGGTGCAGGAGATGTTGCACTGGCGCCTTTGGCACAAAAGGAAGCTGTTGCCGATGCTGCTGCTATTTATCCATATAAACATGCAGTTGTACTGACCACAGACGGAGGAGGACAGGTATGGAATCCCGATGCAATCTACTATACCACTTCCAATTCCATACTTCCCACAAAAACAAACGATCCTGCCATTATGGCAAAACGCACCAATGAATACGCAATGGATCTGTTTAATAAAGAATTTGCTACAAGCTACACTGCTCAGGCGGTCACACCTTCCATATCCGGGCAAAATTACAGCTCTATGATTCATGGCATTCCATGGGGTGATGTAATTCCGGAATACCAGCTTACCAACACAAGCGCCGGTCAGGAATACTATGCCGACTTCGGGAAAGAGACTCCGCTCTACCCCTCGATGTTTAAAGCCGTTACAGCCGCCGCACCGGAAAGGCCTATGGCAGCATTTTCCGAATGGAACCCTATTTTAAATGGTATTATTGAAGCAGATGCAGCAGTATTCGGTAAATCCTCCGCTTCTCAGGAAAGCTTCTATGATGTTGCCAGCTATATCAGAAGTGATGCTTATAACAATACTGCATTAGTTTATATGCAAAGCGATTATATGGATCACATCGGCCACAGTACCGGATATTATAACGACCGCTACTGGTCCGAATTAAAGCTCTATGATGATTATTTCAAGGCTGTGACAGATGCTTTAAAAGAAAAAGGCAGTTATGATGATACCTTAATCATTGCTAATTCAGACCACGGCGGAAACAGCACCAATCACGGTTCCTCCGATCCTTCCAACATGGACATTTTCATAGGCCTTGGAGGACAAACCATAGATTCCGGGAAAAAGCTGGATGGTGGAGACAATTCTGATATCGCAGCACTTGCTCTCTACGGACTTCGCATTGATAAGCCCGAAACCATGACCGGGGAAGTATTTGATACCAGTGCCTTCCTGACGCAGGAGGAAATGGCAAAGAAAAACCGCGATATCGAAAAAGTTATCTTTGAACGGGCTGGAACGTCCGGAATATTAAAATTAGAGAATCAGAAGTCTCAGACCCGCGTGATTGACGCCGTGATAGATCTGGATGGTGCAATAGTTGCAAAAATTGATGCAAAAGGCGGTACCATTCTTCGCCAGGATACCGAAAACGGACAGTTGAAATTAACGATATCCTATAACAGCCAGCCCACTGCACTTGCAAAAATAACCTTTGACAGACCAACCACCGAAAATGTAAAAGTAGGTGAAATCATGCTTGGCACACAGGATGGCAGGGAAATCTATGCCGATCTTACGAATACACAGGGTGTTCCTGGTGCGGATATGACAAATCTGAATAATCGGATTACAGCCCTGTCGAAATTACAGTCTTCGGGTTACACAAAAGCCAGCTGGACGGTATTCGAAGCAGCACTAAAAGAAGCAAAATTAACTGCCGCCAATGAAGATGCCGCTCAAAATAGCGTTGACAGCGCCCTGGCAAAATTAAATGCAGCTTTCCAGGGGCTGGTTAGATTAGCTGACAAAACCGTACTGAATCAGAAAATAACATCTGCCGCAGGTATAAAGCAGGGCAATTATACCGATTCCTCCTGGAAATCACTGCAAAACGCCCTGGCAGCTGCCAGATCAGTCTCATCAAAAGAAAATGCTGCGCAGAGTGAAGTTGACAACGCAATGAAAGCTTTGACAAACGCAGTATCCTCTCTGGCCTTGAAAAAGCCGGCAGCGGGCAACACCTTTACTTACGGAAAGCTAAACTATAAAGTAACCTCTTCATCCAAAGTAAAATTAACCGGTGTGAAAAAGGGCGTTTCCCTGAAATCCATAACGATCCCATCCACCGTAAAGTTTCTGAATACTACGCTGAAAGTGACTGCCATTGACAATGCTGCATTTAAGGGAAATAAAAAACTGCAAAAAGTTACCATTGGCAAAAACATAACAGCAATTGGTAATCATGCATTTTACAACTGTACGGCTCTCAAAAAAGTAACTATGGGCACCTCCAGAGTTTCTTCCATAGGTGACAAAGCATTTATGAAGTGTAAATCGCTGACATCTATTACACTGCCGTCTTCCACAAAATCAATTGGCAGATATGCCTTCTACGGAGATAAAAAATTAAAGACAATTACAATAAAATCCAAGAACCTGAGGAAAGCAGGCCTTAAAGTAATATCCGGAATTCCTGCAAATGCCGTAATTAAAGTTCCAAAGTCAAAGACTGCATACTATAAAAAACTTTTTAGCAAAAAGGGCTTGAAAAGCACCATGACCGTAAAATCCTATTAAATCAGATAACAGAAGGAGCATTTCCCCTGCGGATAAAATGCTCCTTCTTCTTTTCTTATTCATCTGAAACAAACGTTAATTCTCTCCCTCTGCATCTTCTTTTATAAACATGACCAGAAAACCGAATGCTAAAAAGACACAGCAGAACCATACAGCTCTGTCTTTAAATATCCGCGTCATTACAACTCCCAGAATAGCTCCCAGAATAAAAACCAGGATAATCCCATAGTATTGCAGACTGCGCTTTCTGAGTTCCGGATTCTTAGTCTGCCTATATGCACAAAACAATTCTGTAGCACTTCTCAGATTGCCGGTACACATTGTTGTAGCATAAGAATTTCCCTTCACCTTTCGAAAGCTTTCTACCTGCATAGCACACACAAAGGAGACGCAGACATTTGCCAGCAGGTTCAGTGACTGAGGCAGAAATCCCACTGCCAGAAGCAATATTATTTCCAATAGTACAATAATTTGCCGCCAGTGGATTTGCGTATTCCGCTGAAACCTCTCTTTAATTTTTTCCACAATATAAATCCCAACTGCAAATGCCAGTATGGGTATGATGTATTGAATTCCTTCCGTCCACTGACCCTGAGACAAATTCTGTCCGAGAAGAACCATGTTTCCGGTCTGTGCATTTGCAAATACATGTCCTCTTGCATTATAAGTATAGGCATCCAGGTAACCTCCCACAACCGCCAGTATAATTCCCACTGGTATGGACTCTGACATTTGTCCATGCCTTTTTTTCTTCATAATTATATGCACTCCTCTGCCTTGCATTACTTTTCAATTTACTATTATATTCTTGTCATTCCATCATATCCAATATATAATAATTATATTTACATAATATAAATATTATATGTTGAAATTTTCCCAACATATAAAGATGAAAATATAAGAGGATAAAATACCATGGAACTTCTACAACTAAAATATTTTTTGGCTGCTGCTAAATACGAACACATTACCCAGGCTGCAAAAGTCCTGCACATTGCACAGCCTGCTCTCTCCCAGTCCATCCACCGGCTGGAATCAGAACTTGGCGTTTTACTGTTTGACCGCAAGAACAGAGGCATCGCCTTAAATGACATGGGTAAACGGCTGGAAGAGCGCCTCCTTCCCATTATGTCCGCTCTGGATCATCTCCCGGCAGAATTACAGGCAGTGAACGAGAATGCCAGCCGGACAATCCGCTTAAACCTCCTTACTGCTACCGCACTGGTTACCAGCTGTATCATTTCTTATAAATCTCTGCATCCGGATATCATATTCCAGCTGTCCCAGGATCAAAATGATACGGTCTATGATCTGAGTATTTCTTCTGCTATTCCCGGAAATGTACTGGACAGCAAAAGCCTGCTCTTGCTCCAGGAAGACTTTTTTCTGGCTGTTCCCGCAAATTCGCCCTACTCCTTACGCCAGTCCATTTCTCTGGAAGAAACCCGGAACGAAGGCTATATCAGCTTCTCCGGTTCCAAACCCATCCGTACAATCTGCGACCAGTTCTGTCTGGCGGCAGGTTTTACCCCGCGCATTGCATTCGAAAGCGACAGTCCCGAGGCTGTCCGTAACCTGATTGCTGCCGGTCTTGGAATTGGCTTCTGGCCTAAATATTCCTGGGGTCCTCTGCCTGATCTCCCCCAGGTAGTCCTCCTTCCCATTGACAGTCCGGTATGCCGCCGGGACATAATCATCACATACGAACAGGTTGTAATGAATAAAAAGCCAATTTCTGATTTTTATCAATATCTGATTCAATATATCAGGGATTTAAATTAGTACTGCATTGCACATATGCCGCGAACAACTCAAGATTTTAGTTAGCATAAACAGAATAGATATATAAGTTGCAAAACATTATATTTGGGTTTAGCTGAGTAAGGGGACGCTTTGTAGATGGAGATGGAGCAACGGAAAGATGGGAGTGGGCAGTGAGCTTTGAAATGCATCAGGATTTCCCAGCGAATGCCCGCGTATCGCCAAACTCTCTAACTCAATCACAAAAAAACGCGCCAGGACCACAGCGCGTTTTTTCTCTTATTTTAATTTTCACCAACTGATTGTTTTCTCCCGGAAATAGAACCTGCTGAATTTTTCCCCTGGCTTATGTGAATAATCATAGACACGATTCGTTCCAGCAACAGAGCCCCAACAGAAGCAAATCCCAGTACCAGTACCGCTTCAAAGCTAAGTCCTTCGATTTTGAGCAATGAATGAAACAATGTAATCGCTGCAATGAATCCAAACGTCATCGTACTGCATACAAAAACTCTCAGTTTTGTAAATGGAGCACTGGATCTGATCACTGCGGCAATACTCACAATACCTACCAGAAGATACGCTGCCGTATTCATTTGCCCTGCACCGATTCCAAGCAGCGGGGCTGCCAGATAGACAGACATGATACCAAATATAATGGCGACGGCATTCGGCACAGCTCTTCGAAACGCTGCCGGAAGAAATTTTTCTCCCACTTTATTTCCATTGGGTTCAAACGCAGTTAAGAATGCCGGATAAGCTTCAATCGCAGCATCTATCAGTGTAATTTGTATCGGAATAAATGGAAACGGCATATTTAACAAGATACAGATCACCGTTAATAACACGGAGTATATGGTTTTTACAAAAAATACCCCTGCTACTCTGGTTACATTATTTACTACTCTCCGGCCCTCCAAAAGCACATCCGGCAGGGAAGAAAAGTCAGAATCCAGCAATACTACCTGAGCAACCTGCTTAGCCGCATCACTTCCTTCGGCAACGGCAATACTGCAGTCCGCTTCTTTCAGTGCCAGCAGATCGTTCACCCCATCCCCTGTCATTGCTACCGAATGCCCCTGTTCTTTCATTGCCTGCAGAAGCTGTTTTTTCTGTAATGGAGTAGTTCGTCCGAATACGGTGTATTTTGAAGTAATCCGGGTGAGATCTGCATCTTCCGCTATGGTGCTCATATCAATATACGCCCGGTAATTAGCCAGCCCTGCCTCTTTACCAATTGAAGATACTGCTGCCGGATTATCACCGGAAATGATCTTAATCTCCACGCCTTCCTTCCTGAAATACCGCAGTGTTTCCGAAGCATTTTCCCGCACCTTATCATTGATAACGACAGCCATTAACGGGCAGACTCTTGTAAGGGTTTCGTCCGGCTGTACCTGGTCCCGGGTGATGCCTGCAATAATAACCCGCTTTCCATTTTCAATCTCTTTTTGAAGAAATCCCGGTATCCTGCCATCTAACAGACGTTCCGGCGCTCCGACAACAAATGTTCCGCCCCCCTCAAAAGAAACTGCACTCCACTTTCTCTGGGAGGAAAATGGTATTTTACCGATAACTGTATAAGAATCTTCCTCCTTGTAGTATTCCTTCAAAGCCTGGAAAGTAGCATTATTGTCATCACTGTAATGTAAAAAACTGCCCATCATTTTATGGAAATCCACCTCGATGCCGCTTTCCTTCGCCAGATCATAAGTCCTGCTCACCTGCATTTTCCCCTCGGTAAGCGTCCCTGTTTTATCCAGGCAAAGGATATCCACATGGGCAAGGGATTCCAGTGAATACAGATCCTGTATCAGAACCTTTTGTTTCGCCAGCTTTATCACACCGCCAGCCAGTGAAATGCTGATTAGAAGAACCAATCCTTTGGGCAGCATTCCAAGTAATCCGGCCGCACTGGATACTACCGCACTGAAAGTCGAATCCCCTCTTAAGAAAAATGCTTCCGCAAAAAGGATCACGCCCAGCGGAATAATCAGAAAACTTGTAACCTTCGTAACTTTTTTCATAGAATTCATCAACTCTGAGTTAACGCTTCTCATTTTCTTTGCTTCTTCTGAAATCTTTGCAGCGTAATTTTCGTTCCCTACATGTTCTACCTGCGCGTAACATTTCCCGCAGATTACACTGCTTCCGGAAAGCAGCCTGTCTCCGGCTCTTTTTATAACAGAATCCGATTCTCCTGTCAGAAGTGACTCATTTACTTCCAGCTCTCCTTCCATCACAATAGAATCGCAGCTGATCTGCCTTCCGCTTTCCAGAAGCATTATATCATCCAATACAATCTCTTCCACTGAAATCGTCTGCTCTTCACTATCCCGGATTACTGTTACTGTGGGCATGGATAATAATGATAATTCTTCCACCAGTTTTTTCGCCTTTAATTCCTGTGCAATCCCAATGATAATATTTAAAAGAATAATACCGGTAAACACCATATTGGACCAGGCCCCCACTACTGCCAGGGCAACTGCGATCAGCGCATTCAGCAGATTAAACAGAGTAAACACATTAGACTTAATAATTTGTCCTTTTGTCTTTGTAATATTGCTCTGTACAATATTCTGCTTCCCCTCTTTTATCCTGTCTGCTATTTCATTTTTATTTAATCCCGACTTACAATCAACCTCTGCTTTCATTTTACCATCCTCTCATCAGCCGGTGAATATCTGTCCGGCCATTTCTGTAAAAGGTCATATTAAGATTTTAGTCTAACCTTTTTATGTAAAGTCTGTGTAAAGTCAGGCTAAACAATTTCTTAATAATTCATGGATAAATTATAATTTTGTTCTTATGTATAAAATCTTAATAAATTTATAAAATTTTCCTAAAAGCGAAAAATCGTCTGATAATATGTTATACTATAAAAATAGTAACTGTACATCAGCAAACATAGAAAGGACGACTTATATGGAACTAGGTGAAGGTTTAAAGAAAATATTTCTGGCAGGCGTTGGCGCAATTGCTACCACAGCGGAATCTACCATGGAGATCATAGATACCCTTGTAAAAAAAGGTGAGATTACCGTTGAACAGGGTAAGGTATTAAATGAAGAGTTAAAGCGGAATGCCAAAGAAAAAATGAACGACCATGTAACTGTCAATATCGTAAGGGAATACAAAGATGTCATGAAAGCAGTAAATCACATGACCGAAGAGGAACTGGAAGCATTAAAAGAAAAAATTGCTGCAATGGAGAAAGAAAAGCCAAACTGCTCCTGTGAAAACGGGGAAGATTGCTGCTGTAACTCTTCTGATGAAAGTGAGAATTGCTGCTGCAGTTCTGACGAAACCGAAGATTGCTGCTGCAAATCGGCGGAAGCACAAAACGATATAAGCGGAGAAGAAAAGGATCATGACCAATGATACTTTGAAACAGGACATCCCCCCACTGAATACCAGGGAGGAAGATTTCCCCGGCGGTCGTCTGAAAGACATCCTGGACGTACTGAAAAAGCATCATATCACCCGTGGCTTATCGCCGGTAAAGCTGCGGGAAATATTAGAAGATCTGGGTCCTACTTATGTAAAGCTGGGACAAATCATGTCTATGCGCTCTGATATGCTGTCGGAAGCATATTGCAAAGAACTTTCAAGACTTCGTACGCAGGTGAAGCCCTTGTCTTTTGATATCATAAAATCTGTTATAGAAGAAGAGCTTGGACGGCCATCGGGTGAGATATTTTTAAAAATTGATCCGCTGCCTCTGGGCTCTGCTTCTATTGCCCAGGTGCATATGGCGTCTTTATCAGATGGTACAAACGTTGTAATAAAAGTACAGCGACCGGCAATTAAAGAAACCATGTCCAATGACATAAAACTTCTTAAGAAAGCAGTCCGTATTTTAAAAATAACAATGGGAACCGGCAATTTAATTGATTTTAAAACGGTTCTGGATGAGCTCTGGAAAACCGCACAGGAAGAGATGAATTTCCTGCTGGAAGCCAGAAACCTGGATTTATTTTATAAAAACCAGGAAGAAATTGTCTACATCACCTGTCCTCAGGTTCTGCACGAATACACCACTTCCCGCATGCTGGTTATGAATTATATCGAAGGAATCCCCATTGATCTTATTACAGATCTGGAAAAACAGGGCTATGACATGACGGAAATCGGAGAAAAGACAGCGGAGAATTATTGTAAACAAATTCTGGAAGACGGTTTCTTCCATGCTGACCCCCATCCCGGCAATATCCGCATCTCAGGCGGACAGATTGCATGGCTGGATCTTGGTATGACCGGTCATTTATCTGAATTTTACAAACAGCTCTTAAGAAGGGCCATACTTTCTATCTTAAAAAACGATATTTATGAGCTAAAAAATGTACTTCTGGCTTTAGGCGAAGCAAAAGAACGAATTAACCATGCCCGGCTGTATACGGATATTGATGACATTGTAAGTAAATATGTCTCCATGGATTTTGGCAATATGAAACTGGGAGAACTGATCGAAAAACTCCTGGATATGGTAAAGGAACACCACATCGCCATTAATATGGATATTACACTGCTGGGGCGAAGTATGATTACAATGGAAGGCACGCTCAGCATCTGCTCACCCAAAGTAAATATACTGCAGATTCTCTCTGCCCACATGTCATCTCTCTTACTAAAGGAATTGGACTGGAAAAAAGAGATTTTGCACAAAGGCCGATCTATCTACACTTCCTTTGATAAGTTCCTGGATATTCCGGCTCAGTTGTCCGATCTTCTGAATATAACGAAAAATGGTCAGGCAAAAATAAATCTAGAGATACCTGATTCCAGGGAATTCCTATATGGAATGCACCGTATGACGGACCGATTGGTTCTGGGAATTCTGGCTGCTGCATTATTTATCGGCTCCAGCCTCATCTGTATGACCGATATAACTCCGGAAATCTTCTATATGCCATGGATTAGTTTTGCCGGGTTTTCTCTTTCCGGGATTCTGATAATCTGCCTGCTGGTTCAAATTATTTTCAGACGAAAAAAATAAGCTTTGATTTCCGTAATGACCGGATATCAAAGCTTATTCTTTTTATTCCTTATCGCCATTAACTGCCCCCAGACGCACAGATGGTTTTGTTTTCCCGTGGAAATCACTCCCCATGGTTTTTATCAGTCCCAATCTGTCTGCCAGTTCACAGTAGTATGCAGTCTGCTCTGGATAATTGGGCGATTCCTATATATGGAATTCCCCGTCTACCTTTCTGTCCTTCGTATAATACTCCTTGTCACGCTCCGTTATCTGACGCATAACCCTGCATGGATTTCCTACCGCCACTACGTCTGCAGGTATATCGTGGGTAACTACACTGCCTGCACCAATAACCGAATTCTTTCCGATTCGGACTCCCGGTAAAATCACTACATTCGAACCGATCCAGACATCATCTTCAATCACAACCGGAATGGAAAACTGCGTACCCCGGCGGCGGAATTCATAATTTACCGGATGACCGGTAGCGGAAATTGTTACATTCGGTGCAATCATGACATGATCTCCGATATACACATCAATATCATCCACAATTGTCAGATTAAAGTTAGCATAGAAATAATCTCCAATATGTACATTACATCCATAAGACATAAATACCGGTGCTTCAATCCAGATGTGTTCTCCCATTTCTCCAAGAAGTTTTCCCAAAATCTCTTTTTTTGCCTTCAGGTCAGAGGGACGGGTTGCATTATAATCAAAAATCAATTCTTTGCAATCCTGTCTCTGTTTCTCAATTAATTTCTCGTATCTCTGATCCGCTTCACTTTCATTTCCTTCTTCGTAGTATAAAAATCCTTTTTCCATGCGTTCTTTTAATGTCATCTCTGCCTCCATATTTAAAAACTTCTGATTTGATCTGCCTCATCTTCCAAGGTCTTTTCAATCGACCGAATCACAATATAATATCCATAATTGTCATTTACCCTGATAAAAATACGGTCATTTACCTTGTGTCCCATAATTGCTTTTCCAATGGGAGATTCCGTACTGATTAATCCTTTCATGGAATTTCCTCTGATGGATGTAACCAGCCTGAATTTTTCAGAAACTTCGTCTTCTTCAAAATAAACTTCTACTGTATTATTTAATCCCACTTCATCTTCCCTGGAATCATCGGTAATAATCTCTGCTGTTTTCAGCATCCTTTCCAGATAACGGATTCTGCTTTCATTTTTGTTCTTGTCCTTTTTAGCCGCATGGTATTCAAAATTTTCACTCAGATCTCCATGTGCTCTGGCTTCCTTCACTGCTTCCAGTGCTTCTTTGCGCACAACCAGTTTTCTGTGCTCGATTTCTTCTTCTATCTTCTTTACATCGCTTTTCGTCAGCTTTTCCCGCATTTTGGCTCCTTTCTTCCAGATTGATTCCTTATTAGTTACTTGTTGGTTTTTGGTTCGTTCCAGTTTTTTCTGTTAATGATGCCAATTATATACTATCCTGCTCTGTTTGTCATTGCATTTTTTTGTGGAACTTCCCGATTTAATTCGGTTTATTTTTCATTATTTACCCTTATCTTTATGGCATAATTTACGATACTCCGCCGGCGAGACACCGTAATGCCTTTTGAACTGAATATAAAAGGTCTGCCTGGAATTCATCCCGATCAGAAGATCAATCTCACCAATGGGAATCCGGGAGTTTTCTAACAGATCTTTTGCAGCTTTCATTCGGCATTCCATTACATACTGCCAAATTGTACATCCGGCTTCCCGTTTGAAAATCCGTTCCATGTATGTGGAATTTAAGTGAACCTGTTCTGCTATTTCCTGTATATTTGAGAGCTTGCAGAAATAATTTCTGATATACTCCTTTATCTGGACTATATATGCCTTAACCGAAGGATTTTTACTGTAATAAGCATCTGCTGTATCCATTAAGAATTTATTCGTCAGCGTAGCAATATATATTTCCCGGTTTTTATCCTGGCATTCACTGTGCAGCCTTCCGAAATCCCCAAGCAGCAGATGTGCATCTTCAATCACGCTGCATCCGTTCAACTGACGCAGAAATTCTCCCAGCTGCCTGTCATGCTCTGCCAGGGCAGCAAAAGAAAGCATGGGTATGTTCATTTCTTTTAACCGGAACTCCCCTCCCATAACTGTGCAGGGTACATTTCGGTCAAAGACTTTTTGATGTGGATATTCTCCTTCTATAATGATCATATTTTTCTTTTTTAATCGGTATTCTTTTTCACCGACGATATAAGTGCAGGCACCTTCTAAGATATAATTTATTTCCAGGCCCCCATGTGAATGCTTTTCCATACTGTAACATTTCCAATTCCCATTCACATAACAATGCTGGGGCCAAATGATCTGATTTTCTACTTTTGGACTTTCCATAATGTTCTCCTTATGTTAAAAATACAAACCTATCATAAAATATCCAGTCCGAAAAGTCCATAGTATAAACTACTTTTCTGATATAAAATGTATAAAAAACCAGAAAGGAAATAATTATGTACACAGCTGATCCTACAAGATACGACAATAAAATGCAATATCATAAATGCGGAAACAGCGGCCTGTATCTCCCGGCATTATCCCTGGGAATGTGGCACAACTTTGGTTCCGTCAATAACTTAGAGGATATGAAAAAAATTCTGTTCACCGCATTTGATAACGGAATTACACATTTTGACCTCGCCAATAATTACGGTCCGGTCTATGGCAGTGCAGAAACCAATATGGGACAAATCCTGAAATCTGACCTGATGCAATACCGGGATGAACTGATCATTTCATCCAAAGCCGGATACGACATGTGGAAGGGACCATATGGTAACGGCGGTTCCCGTAAATACCTCACTGCAAGCCTGGATCAAAGCCTGAAGAAAATGGGACTTGATTATGTAGATATCTTTTACCACCACAGACCCGACCCGGATACCCCCCTGGAAGAAACCATGCTGGCACTTGACCAGATTGTGCGCCAGGGTAAAGCCTTATATGTTGGCATATCCAATTATAAAAAGGAAGAAGCCAGCAAAGCATATGCTATCTTAAAAGAACTGAAAACACCATTTGTCATCCACCAGCCTTCCTATTCCATGTTAAACAGATGGATAGAAGAAGATGGATTAAAAGACTTCTTATTCGACCACGGTATAGGCTGCATCGCATTCAGCCCGCTTCAGCAGGGCATACTAACCGGTAAATATTTAAACGGTATTCCTTCTGATTCCCGTATAGGAGGTCACAAAAGCCCCTATTTACACGAAAAAGACTTGAATGCCGAAATGCTTCATAAGGTTCAGCAATTAAATGAACTTGCTGCAAATAGAGGCCAATCGCTGACCCAGATGGCTCTTGCCTGGATTTTAAGAGATGGAAAGGTAACCTCCGTACTCATCGGTGCAAGTAAGCCGGAGCAGATTCTGGAAAATATAAAGGCACTTGAAAACACCTCTTTTACAGAAGAAGAACTGAAACAAATAGATAGTATCGTCTGCCATTCATAAGTATTGTGAGGGTTTGTCAAGATCCTAACGTAAAAAATCAGGTCAGAAACCTTTATTGGATTTCTGACCTGATTTTGCACTGCTTCCGTGCACTGCAATTTACATATCTACCAGACATTTATATCACGGAATAACAGATGATTTTATTTCATGAAGCATATCATCCAACTCATATAACGAATCCTGTTCCAGCCTTATCTCACAATATTTGCAAATATCCTTAAGCGCAGCTAACACCCATGGATTTCTGGCACGAATTACTTTCATAAGTCCATTTTTTTCCACATATAAAATAAAAAACTGTAATATTTTATCAATTTCATTTGTATCCATTTGCAAATAATCCAATTCTATAATTGTTCCCGAATTCCCGTCCAACGCAATAAACAGTAATGGATTAACCGGTCTGTCATGTCCTATTTCCTGAACTCTGGTATTCATATACGCAATATCAATTACAAGTTCTGTATTGCTCTTTTTCAACCCTTTTAAGCGTTTTTTTACTGTATCATCCCGAAAAGTAACTTTAGGAAAATTTTTTTGAATTTTAGGGTAAGGTATTGCAAAGTTCTGCCACTCATCACGTTCTTTATTATAGACACGTCTCACCATTTCTCCATGTTCAAAATCTACCTTAAGTCCTCTATAGACAACACTTACAAAAGCCATAATAAGCCCTTTAAAGGTCTCAAGTAAAACTTTAACTTCCCGTTCATCCGGAATATAAGGTGCATATCTCTTCTTAAATGATTCGAAATATAGCCATTCCCCTTTGCCTCTGAATTTATACCCAAGTTCCCTGATTAATTTTTTCTGCTCTGGTGGAACATCTTCTCTATCCCCAAAACAGCAGCTTAAACTAGACTGTTCAAACATCACATATTCAAAGGGAAGACCCAATTTTTCCATTGATGTAAGCATTTCAAAATCTTCCAGACCTTCTACCCCCTCATAAACGCCAACACCATAATAATTTCCGCCGGATCCCATGATACTACAAAAAACATCTTCCCCGGATTCTTGCAGTTCTATGGACACAAGATCACAGTCCCAAAAATATTTCCAGGGCTCTAAAGCCTTTAGTTCCAATGCAACCTGATATAATTCTTTCCACAATGTAATCGATGCTTCTTTTCTCAAATTGTATTTTCTCCCTTCTCTTGAGTACGAATTAAATTGTTTTCAATCCATACAGGTAAACATTTGGCATCTGTATATCGCATCCTTGCTGTCCATCCCATGGTTCATAAAATAAGCCGTAATATTTTTTAGCTCTTCCTTGCTTATTCTCTTGTCTTATCCATGTATTTCCAGGAAATCAGTCAGGAATGCGTTTGCCATCCCGCAGAACTTTCTGATTAAAATTAATCCCTAATGCGAAATTCTCTCAGGGATTAACGATAATAATAAGAGTCCCAGCGAGGAAACTATTTTATCTCTTTCTTCCCCAGCCGCACATCCTCCATATAATCAGCCATTTCATCCGACATATGGTTAAACAGGTAATTCCGGCTGTTTTGCCGTTTCGCCAGACATTCATTTCGAATCTCATTATTCACGATTTCAATTTCCTCTTTCAGCCCCCTTGCAGAGAGCAGATTTCCACCTTGTCCCATGATAATTACCTGTTCCAGGCGATCAGAAGTAGCCACTGTCACATGATATTTTCTTCCGATCTCATGCACTACTTTCTCAATGTACTGATCTGCCGTCTCCGCTTCCTTCGTATAAACCACATGAATATTGTTGTACAAAAGCACCTCTCCAATATTCCCTTCCACCTTATAAGCATCAAAAACCAGAATCAGAGTACACTTTTTATATCCCTGATAATTGCATAGTATATCCATCAGTTTATTTCTGGCACTCTCAATATTGACTTCTGCCAGATCTTTGAGTTCATCCCATGAAAAAATGATATTATAGCCATCCACCAACAGATACTCATCCTGCATATCCGGTTTCTGCCTGATCTTTACTTTGGTCTCGTCTTTATTTACAGAGGTACTGCGAAACGAGGAATCACTTCGTTCCCGTTTAATCGGTCCAAATGTCCTGACAAAGATTTCCTCTAATTCTTTTTCACTTTGCCAGCCCCCCGACTCCCCCGGCACAGACGATGAGGATAGCGCTTCTGAAATACCTCTTTTCACCTCCACCTCCGGTAAGGATAATCCGCTTTCCACATGCATATATTCCTGCACCTGATCCCACTTAACCACAAAGCCTGCCCCATGAGAGCAGAAAACAGACCCGGTAGGATTATCCAGATCATGTTCAGAATCATACCCAATTGCTTCTATTACTTCATCTGCATTATGGCAGGGCGCATATCCTTTAAATGTACAGAACAACCTGCCTCTTCCTTTGGTATATGCGATTACCTCCGTCTGATAATCCCTCATAGTCACTACCGGCGCAGTTCCCGAAAGTACAGACATTTCCCCTTCCATCAGAGGCGATCCAAAAGTTCCGTGCATTTTCTGCATATCCGCTAATGCCCTTCCAATCATTTCCGCCGGGACTTCTAAGCGATATTCATAGTACGGTTCCAGCAATATACTTTTTGCTTTCTTTAACCCCTGTCTGACAGCCCGATAAGTCGCCTGTCTGAAATCTCCGCCTTCCGTATGCTTTTGGTGCGCCCGTCCTGTAACTACCGTAAGCTTCATATCTGTAATGGGTGATCCTGTCAGTACTCCTAAATGCTCCTTTTCCTCCAGATGTGTCAAAATCAATCTCTGCCAGTTCCGATCCAATATATCTTCACTGCAGGCAGACGAAAACTGTAAACCGCTTCCCGCCTCCAAAGGCTCCATCAGTAAATGAACTTCCGCATAGTGGCGAAGGGGTTCAAAATGCCCCACCCCTTCTATCGCTTCCTGTATGGTCTCTTTATATAAAATATTTCCGGTACCAAATTCAACCGCAACGCCAAACCGTTCCAAAATCAGTCTTTTTAAAATCTCGATCTGCACTTCCCCCATCAGCTGGGCATGAATCTCATTTAGCTGTTCATTCCATACAATATGCAGCAGCGGATCTTCTTCTTCCATCTGTCGCAGCTGCAAAAGCATACGGTGTACGTCACACTCCGAAGGAAGCTGAATCTGATAGGTCAGAACCGGTTCTAAAACCGGGATCTCAGATGCTGCTTCTATCCCCAATCCTTCGCCGGGATAAGTTTTACTAAGGCCTGTAACTGCACACACACTTCCTGCCTTAGCCTCATTTACCATCTCATATCTGCTCCCGGAATAAATACGGATCTGATCTGCCTTTTCCTCCCAATATTCAGATTCTTCCCCGGTTCCTCTTTCAGCAGTACTCCCCGAACCATTAGACAGAAGAGTTTTCACTTTCAGGCTTCCTCCCGTAATTTTCATATATGTCAGCCGGCTTCCCTGGTCATCTCTCGCAATCTTATAAACTTTTGCCCCAAACTCTTCCGGAAATACCTTAGGTTTCATATATGTTTCAATCCCTTTTAGAAATTCTTCAACACCGGTAAGTTTTAGTGCAGATCCAAAGAAACAGGGGAACACTTTTCTTGCCATTATCAATCTGATAATATCTTCCGTCTCTAGCAATCCCGTTTCCAGATACCGTTCCAGGGATGTCTCGTCGCACATTGCAAGATTTTCCATAAAGCCATCCCGGTTCTGCTCTGTTCCAAAATCGGTACACCCTTCATCCAGCCTTTTTTTCAATTCTGCCATTAGTGCTTCTTTATCCGTTCCATTCTGGTCCATTTTATTTACAAACAAAATCACAGGAATCTGATAGCGTGCCAGCAGCCTCCATAACGTCTGGGTATGCCCCTGAACTCCATCAGCCCCATTTATAACAAGGATTGCATAATCCAGTACCTGAAGCGTACGCTCCATTTCCGCTGAAAAATCCACATGCCCGGGGGTATCCAAAAGAGTCACCTGTGTTTCTCCCAAAGTAAATACTGCCTGTTTGGAAAAAATGGTAATCCCCCTTTCCCGTTCCAGTTCATAGGTATCTAAAAATGCGTTCCCATAGTCTACTCTTCCCAATTTCCTTATACTGCCGCTCAGATACAGCATACTCTCAGACAACGTTGTCTTGCCTGCATCTACATGGGCTAAAATTCCTATTACTAATTTTTTCATTTGCATTCTCACTTATATCATATTACTTTATTTTCATTCGTTATATCCGGAATTAACATGAAACCGAATAAAAATATTATAACATTCCTGTCCGCTGATGACCATTATAAAGTAAAATAAAATGTTGAGAACCGTTTAAAGCCCATCTCTTCTGCAATGAGCATTGAAATTCCTTTGCAGTTACTGCACTTTTACCAAATACCAAATTTTACAAAGTGAAATCGAGAAGTCCATGTGTTTTCTGGTGAACCAAGGTGATCTGCAAAATTTTTCTTACCGCTATATTGAGCCGGGCTTATTAAATGGCGGTCACCATCTATATGATGATGCGGCCCATATGTATTATAGGTACTTGGATATAACTGAACCTCTACATCATGGATTCCAGGGTTTACATTCTCTATTTTCCAATCAGGTCCCCATATAAATCCATAATTTTCTCCATCTATATAAACTTCTGCACAATCAGCATTGACATGTCCAAGCTGTAACACCCCGCTTTTTCCTGCTATTTTCTTTGCCCCTGCCCTAACAGGCATCTTGCAGAACAAAAATCCAGCCTTTAACAAATCTTTCGTGTCTAATTTCTCTTTTTCTTCCTCTTCCACAGGTGCATTAGTAATATAAAAAGCAGGCTCTGTTACCACTTGCAGAGCATCTTTTTCTTGAAAAGGGGAACTGTTTTTTATCAGAAATGAACCTTGCAAAAAAGCAAATGGCTGCTGTTCTCCATTTTCGAAAGGCTGTATTTTAATCCTGCACCGCCCTGTATTCCTCATCTCCTCTGCTAATTCATCCGGTATGTCATATACCATTTCCGTACCTTCCCTATATCCGGCAAGCATCTGTCCCATAGCGGCAACACTTTCAACTTCATCAAGAAGACGGATCTTCAAATCCGTCAGTACTCTATCGGCAATGACAGGGATCTCATATAGGGTTCCGTAACTTTCCAGTAAAATTTGGTTTTGCTGATTGCCCCTATATTTCCATTGAAATAAATCTGCGGATTGTACTATTCGAGACTCTGTCATCTTCCGATAGCACTCATCTCTTTCCCACATACAACCTTCTGCCGCAATTACCAGATCATACACCCCTTTACCAACGAATAGTCTGCCGCCTTCAACCTTGCCATAGGTCTCCAGAATCCGTTCTTCTGTAACGTCATAATCTATTCCAGCCTCATAGCAGCTTTCGACAAAGTCAGAAAATTTCCTGCTAAGAATACCGCTCTTGCTATTCGGTGTACCTTCACCATTATGTTCATTTATTAACATCGCATCTGCAGGATTAAATTCTGACATCACCCCCCTGGTAGGAGCTATCAAAAGAACCCGTTTTTCTTTCAATGGTTCTGCATCCCATTTAGAGCGGAGTTTTTCTAATACCTCTTTCATAGCCCCCTTCCAACTCATTCCGCAAGGAATGTTAGGCGGCCAATCACGCACTGATGCACTATTTCTCACATATTGCCACAGATGGAACGCATATTGATTAATTCCGCTTTCTGCTAGCCAATCCACGTAATCTTCTACACATGCAGGGGATAATCCCCAGCCGCTTCCACCAAGTGCCTCAACAAGACATTGTCCATCTCCAAATTGTCTGCTTAGTGATGATGCAATTCTTGGATAGTAATGATTAGATGGAAATCTCTCAAGAGCATCCACTGCCGGCATATTGACATGCTTTAAATTCCAAAAACAAGACCCACTGAATGGAATCTGAAAAAATAAATTCTCCTCTCCTTTTAAATGAGCGGCATAACGTTTATGATATCTTTCGCACCACGCATTGATATTGCCATAGAATGTTTCTGCCAGGATATCTGTTAGTATCTGCCAATATTGATAACGAAATATCTGATATCCTTCTTCTTCTGCAAATAAAAGATGCCATAATTCTGCTACATCCCTGCCGTACTGCATCTGATATCTGCTGCTAAGTTCTTCACACCATGGAATACCACCCGTACTGACTGATATTCCATGTCCATTTAAAAATCCCACTTCGTCACTAAAGAACCCTTCTACATATGCAAAAGCTTCATCAGCCAATCCCAGGCGGTATCCCTCATAAGTCAGCTCAACGAAATATTTCATTTCATCCCGCTCCAGGGTATTGAAATCATTTAAGCTCTGTATTGTAACATGCCCTTTTTCAAACTGAAGCCATCTGCACTGACTATTTGGAAAATGATTCAATACTTTACCATCACCTTTACCGGAAGGCCATCCATTTTCATCATAAATCCAAAATGTCATGCCGATCTCTTTTGCATACAATATTGTATCTGATAAAATTTTTAAATACTCTTCACCCATATAAACCGGAACATTTGGGTAAAACCTGGGATGAAAAATTGTGCCGTCAAAACCTGATTCTTTCATGGAAAGCAACTGACTCTTTAATCTTTCAATATCCAGCTCTCCATTTATTGCCCAAAATGTCATAAATTTCAACTTATTCTGCATAGATATTTCATTCTTACCTCCTATTATGCTAAAAATCGATCTACAATCTGCTGTCTGTATTCCTTTGAAAGGGAAGAAAAGAAAGCAGAGTATCCGGTCACGCGAATAACCAAATCAGGATCAGAATCAGGATCTTTATGTGCTTTTAGCAGCCTTTCTTTTGTCAGGCAGTTCAAATGAATTAACGTGCCACCCATGTGGTTATGTGTATGGAGCAAAGAAATCAGAGCTTCCATACCTCCCTCTTTATTCAGCATGCTGCTGTCAATATCCAAATGCAGAGGAGATGAATTACCATATCCCGGCTGAAGCTTTGCAACTGTTGTTGCTTTTAATGTTGGTGAAAATGAATAAAGAGCATCTGCAAATCCAGGATCTGGTTCATTCGAATGGGAAATTGGCTCACCACCTTTTCTTCCATTAGGGGTTGCTTTTAATGTATGTCCGTATCTTACAATATCACCGTGAGAAAACATCCCCGGAATAATTGGTAATCCATATTTTTTCGTTGGTGTGTCTCTGCAGCAGCTTACAAAGAAATCCCGTATCCTTTCTGCAAAGGCCATGGATGGTGATTCAGGATTGCCTAGTCTCTTTATATTTTTAAGCATTAATCTAACATCTTCATAGCCTTCATAATCTGCATCAAGTACCTGAAACAACTGATCAAAAGACAGTCTTTGTTCCTTTTCAATTCGCTGTTCTATCGCTCCAAAGGAATCAGCAACGGTGGCAAGCCCAATTCCATCAATATTAAAGTTTAAAATATCAACACCGCCGGATGCGCAGTTAAGTCCTCGTTCTATTGGCCCCCTCATAAATAAATTCAGTACAATTTCAGGTGTATCTTCCGATACATGCTCATAATGCCAATCATATCCATCCTTGATGCAGTCAATCATAACCGACAGGTGCTTGGTGAATAATTCCCATAATATATCCAGCGACCTGTATTGGGACTCTTTCATCTCTGCAAGCGCCATTTCCAGCGCAGTCGCCATATTAATTCTGGTAACATCCTGGAGCGGATATTCCTCACCTGGAATCGCTGTCCAATTGCAGCCTGATTTCACACGCATTCTAGCTAGTTCAACCGGAAATCCATTCTTTACAAATCCTTCCTCGCAGCCAATATTACAGGAATAGCTGGCACCGGTTCCATCCAGCATATTATATTCTAAAGATCTTTCTAGTAAATCTTTATTCAGGTTATCATGAAGCCGAATACTTAAATTAGATGGTATTTTAAGATAATGTGTTGCATCTAATATCAAAAATGACATTCTGCTGGTCATATCTTTTTTCCCATCCGGTGAAAGACCTCCTATTTGAGAATAGTGGGTGTCATTAAAAAGCAAACTTGCCAAATGCCAGATAACCTCCTGATCATTTAACTTTTTTTCCTTTACATCAGTAATGTAAAATGGCCGTAAAAGTTCATCCAACTGCCCGATTGCACCTCCTGCACAATACATCCGGTCAATACACTGGAAATGAGCAAGGAACTGACATGCTTCTCTAAAATCGGCGGGTGCTCTCGTCAGTAGATGTTGATTCACCTCTGCAATCTCCAGATAGTTTTGCTTCTCTTCCTCAGAAGACGCCGTTTCAGCCAATTTCATCGCATACTCCACGTGCCTGTTAATCCATTCCAGTACCCCCATAATTAACAATTCTTCTCCATCATAGAAACTGGTATCCGTTGC
Organism: Robinsoniella sp. KNHs210; assembly: GCF_000686105.1. Lineage (NCBI taxonomy): Bacteria > Bacillati > Bacillota > Clostridia > Lachnospirales > Lachnospiraceae > Robinsoniella > Robinsoniella sp. KNHs210. The sequence goes on along the minus strand of NZ_JMLZ01000002.1, from coordinate 4,773,367 downwards.
CTCGTGAAATTCTCTGTACTTTCTTACATTTGCTAGCAATCCAGACCAGCCTAATTCCAAACCAATCCTTAAATCCGGACAAAGATGATTCATCCCTCCGCACCCATGCTGCCAGATCCCATATTTCTCATGTATGGGATACAAGTGCACTGGTTCATGCTCCGGTCGAAAACCAATATCCATCCATGTAGAAAGATTCCCTGGCCAACACGTAGCAAGAGAGCTGTTTTCATTGATATATACCGGCATTTCATTTAGTATTTTCCGGAAATTTTCTCCTAACAGTTTCATCCCATAAACCTTACCATCCTGATTTGTTATCGGCGTAAAATGAAAATCAGGGAAATAAATGAAACCATGATCATCGATATCCAAATTCCCAAAGTATTTAATTTTATCTCGATTATTATTTATTTTATCGTGATGTAAATGATTAATTTTATCCTGATATTTCTTTGATAATTCTACTTTACCCGTGTCCATATTTTCATTTTCCTCTCCTATTCAACTACCATGACTCCTGATCGCAGAAATTCTTCCTTATACTGATTCATCTCTTTATCACCAGGTTCCGTAAATACTTTTATAATATCCGACTTCCCCGCCATATCCCGTTTTGAAATCCCCATGTTGTGATACGGAAGAAGTTTGACCTCCTCAATTTGTAATTTTTTTAAATACAACGAAATGTCTTTTAGATCATTCACATTTGCCCCAGGAATGACCGGTACGCGAATCTGCACTTCTTTGCCGTCCGACAGTAAATGCTCCAGATTAAATAATATCTTCTGATTAGGCACCCCTGTAAGCTCCCTGTGCAGCCTGTTATCCCAGACTTTTACATCGTATAGATATAAATCCACATAAGAATTTATTTTTTCAAAATATTGATAAGGTACATTTCCTGCTGTATCAATCGCAGTGTGGATGCCCAAATCCTTACATTCTATCAGCACTTCTTTCAAAAACTCAACCTGGAGCATACATTCACCCCCGGAAAATGTAACGCCTCCACCTGTTTCACAATTCTGATAATACATCATATCACTGCTGATTTCCCGAACTAGCTCTTGCTTGGATAATTCTCTTCCAATCGTAGATAGTGCACCTGAATAACATTCATTTATACACCGGCCACAATATGTACAATCTTCTGCATTTAATAATATCCTCCCATCTAATTCAGTTAGCGCCCCATCTTTACACAGGCTTAAACATTTTTTACAACCTATGCAGCGCTCTTTTGTATAGCAGATCTTTTGTCCACCATCTATAGATTCTGGATTATGACACCAACTGCATCTAAGATTACATCCTTTGAAAAAAACAGTTGTACGTAATCCCGGTCCATCATGAGTTGAGAATCGCTGTATATTAAATATTATCCCATTCATAACGCACATTTTCTAAAAGCCTGAGCCAAATCTTCTTTTAATATTTCCGGATTTTCCAGTCCAATATGAAGCCGTACCAAACCTTTTAGCATTGTTTCGCTATCCGTCTCCTCATGGGCACCCACGGTAGAGATCAGACTCTCATATCCCCCCCAGCTGGGCCCCCGATAAAAATAGTGCAATTCTTCTGCGAATTTAATGATCTTATCTCCCGGCAAATCCAGAACAATACTCATTAGACCCGAGGCTCCGCTCATCTGCTTTTTTGCTAAAGTGTATTGTGGATGACTTGGATGGAAAGGATAAATAACCTTTTTCACTTCCTTCCTTTGAGATAAAAATTCTGCAATTTCCATAGTATTTTTCATATGCTCCTTCATTCTCAAAGGAAGCGTTCTTAACCCACGAAGTAAAAGCCAGGAATCAAAGGGACTCATAACTGCCCCAAACAATTCTCTTTCATTTTGAGCGATTTCCTTTATATCAGTCTCTCTGCCTGCGATAACACCGCCTATCATATCACTGTGCCCCCCCAGATATTTTGATGCAGAATGTACCACCATATCTATTCCAAAAGATAACGGATTTTGAAAAATCGGTGTAGAATAGGTATTATCAATGATGGTTGAGATTCCCTTTTTCTTTAATACACAAGACAACTCGCCCAGATTCTGAATTGTAAATAAATAGGTGGAGGGACTTTCCAGATAGACAAGAGTTGTTTTGTCATTTATACATTCTTCTATTTCAGATAAATTATCTCCTTTTACAAACGATGTATGAATATTAAACTTTGCCAAATAATCATTTAACAGACGGTATGCCGGACCATAGATACTGGCCACTGCAACTACATGACAATCCTTTTTTACATAATGCATAATCGCTGCCGAAATCGCTCCCATACCCGAGGAAAAACATATGGCTGACTCCGCTTTTTCCATTTCCGCGATCTTTCGCTCTGCAATTTCTGTTGTGGGATTAGAGACTCTTGTATATACATATCGTCCTTCCATTCCTCCTTCATTTCCACTGCATTCTGTGAACAGGGACGTCTGAAAAATAGGTGGTGTCACCGCTCCCATATATCTGCTTGGATCGTCTCTAAAATGTGTGCATATTTCTTCCATTCCAATTGATCTGTCTCTATTTACATTCAATTTCCTCTCTCCTTCCTTTTGGACTTACCTATTCCTTTACCGCACCTGCAATATTTTCTACAAATAACTCTTTCATAAAACTAAATAGCAAAATAGCCGGTATAATGGCAACAAATGTACCTGCTGCAACATTTCCCCAATTAATATCGTACTTACCAATCATAGAATAAATTGCAACATTTAACGTCTTATTGGCATCTGAGTCAAGATATAATACCGATGTATATACATCATTCCAACAAGCAAGAAATACAAAAATAAAAACTGAGAACAAGCCTGCTTTTGCTAAAGGCAAAACTACTTGAAAAAAGGAGCGGATTCTGCTGCATCCGTCTATCATTGCCGCCTCCTCCAAAACTTTTGGTACATTTTTCATAAATCCAATGAGAAGTATTGTGCCAAATGGTATCTGTCCTCCCATAAGAAGCAGAATTACGGTTGGAATCTGATTTACCATTCCAATCCTCGACATTAATACATACATAGGTGCAAATCCCACCGCTGTTGGCAGCATCTGGGTCATCATAAAAATCACAAATACTGCCTGCTTGCTTTTAAATTCATACTTTGCAAGAATATAGGAAGACATTGCACTGATTATTGTAACAAGAAGCGCTGCTGTGATTGCGATAATAAAACTATTAATGATATATCTACCGAAATTACCCATTTTAAAAACTTCTATATAATTACTTATACTTGCCTTGTCCGGAAAATAACGAACAGGGAATTCATATAACTCCTTTTTATCTTTGATGGAAGTAACAAACAACCAGAAAAACGGAAAGATCGTATAAACAAAAAATATAACCAGAAGAGGCCATTTCAAGGCAGCTAATACAAATGCATTTCTTTTCTTTATTTTCTTCTGCTTCACGCCTCATCACTCCCCTTCAATGTTTTCGTTGATGCTACATAGATTCCGGTAATTGTCAAAGTGAACAGCCATAAAATCACTCCTCCTGCTGAGACCAAACCATAATCATTTCCTTTAATTACTTCTGTCATAATAAAACTTGAAACAATATGACTGCTGCCCGCCGGTCCTCCTTGTGTCATACCGAAGATCAGATCAGGTGCATTTATCGTTTGTACTGCCCTCAGTAATATCATAAGCAGCAGCAATACCCTGATACTTGGCAGTGTTATATGTATAAAACACTTTAGTGAACCTGCACCGTCAATTTTGGCCGCCTCATACATATCCTGAGATATGGTTTTCAGTGCTGCCATAATAACAATGGCAAAAAAAGCCATGCCCGTCCAAACCTTTGCCACCATCACACTAGACAAAGCAAAATCCGGATTTGATAAGAAGCCAACCGGTTGTTGGATAACATGCAGCCGCATTAAAATATCATTTAGCACTCCATTACTTCCATTGAACATCCATTTCCACATAATTCCTACCATAAATCCGGAAAGAGCCCACGGAAGAAAAACTACACATTCATAGATTCGTTTTCCCCGAAATGATTTTTGAAGAAGCAGGGCAATTAAGAATCCCAATATGAATTCTGCACCTACACAGATTATCACCCACTTAAACGTATTCTTCCACGTAATCCAAAACTCAGGATCACTTAATAGCTTTTTATAATTTTCAAATTTCACAAAATTTCTCGTAAATAAATCATAGGCTTTTACATTCTGGAACGACATTACAATACCATCTATTGCAGGATAGTATAATACAAACAATATAAAAGCTAATGCCGGAAGCAGGAACAGAGCAATAAATGCTTTCTCTTCTAATCTTTTCTTATTCATTTTTTTATTCCTTTCTTTAGCAATGGCTGTTCTCTTCTTCTAGAGCGTGTTTGATAATTGCCTTCTGACACGCTCTAGCAGAGAACAGCCATTATGAGAAATTACTGATACCTGTTTTTCACCCACTCACTATCTTTTGCCCATGAATAAAATTCAGCGAACTGATCTGACAATTCCTGGGGTGTAGAACGTCCTAACAGCATAGATTGCGTCAGTGAATCTGATGATGCTCCAAAGTCTTTTAAAATTGCAACTTCTTCTTCACTTGCGTATCTTTCCTCTCCGCCATCAACATATCCAATGTATTTATCTGGCTGCTCTGCCATATCTACGTAACACCCATAATATCCATCACTAAAAAATGGATCTTTCTGAGCTTCTGTATGGATAGGAATATTACCATTTTTCTTACAAAAATAAGAATTTCCCTCTACGGAAGATAATGCCTGAATTACTTCCCATGCCGCATCTTTGTTTTCAGACTTAGATGCAATAGCCCATCCTGCAAATCCTGCCGGGAATAATGCTTCTCCTTCTGGCCCCACCGGAAGCGGTGCTACATCCCAGGTTCCTTCTTCCATATACTCTTCACATGTGGCAATTACTTCTGGATCTTGTATTAACATAGAGGTTACTCCAGAATAAAAAGCTTCCACAGTTTCAGGATACCCCCATGATATCGAGTCTGGATGTGATGCATCATTATATAATTTTTTATAAAATTCCATAGCCTCTATTGCTTCGGGCTGTGCATATGCACTCTTTCCATCTCTTGTTAAAAACGGAGTAGTGATATCAATAGCATCTTTTTTCAAAAAGGATAAAACAGTCATCTGTAAAAATCCAGTCGTTCCAGCTCCCCCTCTAAAAGAATATCCATATCGGTTCTGGGATGGATCTGTTAATTCTTTCGCCGTATCATAGAGCTCTTCCCATGTTTCAGGCACTTTTAAATTTTTCTCCTCAAACCAATCTTTTCTGTAAAAGAGAGCTCTCTCATAAACTCCATAGGGAATGGAATATATATTCTCGTCATAAGAAGTTAACTGATCTTTTAATAACCCGCTAACACTCTCCCATTCATTCCATTTCTCCACATATTTATTGAGCGGCTCTATAAACCCATTTTGCACATAGTTTACATTGATTCCGTTGAATTCCAAGATATCAATTGCCTCACCTGATTGGAGCATTGCATCTATTTTCTGATTTGCCTGTTCGGATGGTGGTGTAATAATTTCAAGTTCAATATGGTCTAGTTTCGAAACAATCTCTTGTATCAGGGCATCTCTCTGGGGATTTCCCAGATAAGTTACCATACGGACTTTTACTTTGTCTTTGGATTGGCCTGTATCCCCTTCTTTGCCAACCTGCGTTTCCCCTACATTACTTTCCTCCTTATCATTTGTACCGGCATCCCCACATCCTGTCATCCCAACAGAGACTGTAAAAGTAAAAACCATTAATAAAGCTATCCCTTTTCTAAACCTTCTTTTTTCTCTCATAAATCTCCTTTCGTTTTCACTGTTATAAGCGCAATTATAGCATTCACAATATGTTTACGTAATGTATATTTGTAATTATATGTGTGGAAAATTGTAAGTTTTTAATAATTAAACATTTTTTTCCATCTATTTTACCCACATAATTACCAATTTTTTAATCTAAGGCACGACTATTCACTGGACAAAACCTACAATCACATGTAAAATAAAAATACAATTCCGGAATACTATCCGGAACAATTAGTAAATGCTATATGTTGTATAAAGGGGGCGTAACGCTTAGAATGAAAATAAATTTTTACCATCGCTATATTAATAATACAAAAATTGTTAATAAATTTCTATCCATTATCGTTTTCATATTATTAGTTTCAATTGTTATTGTAAATTTTTATATCAAACAAAATGCATCCTCACTTATCACACAGGAAGCAAAAAATACAACAAAGCAGCTCCTGGAACAATACGTTGATAATATTAACTATAAATTAACTACATTTAATACCACGCTGAGCAGCCTAAGCAGTAACATGAATATCAAAAATATATTAGATAATGAAAATTTGACCGAAACAGATTTAGATCATATAAATCAGGAGTTTCAACAGGTACTGAATAATCAATTTCCCTATGGTTTATATAGTATTTCTTTATACCCCTTAGGATATGCAGAACATCTGGAAAGCAGCTTTATAAAATCCATTAAAACTGCAGATGCAAATTGGCTGCCTTATTTTAAAGATAATTATTATGGTAAATATTTCATTCATAATGAAGGTACATTTGACGTAAAACTACTAACTGTTTTAAAACCTATTTATTCTATTAATGGAGATTACATTACTGCCGTGATAAAACTGAGTCTGTTTCCTGAAAAAGTTTTCCGTAGTATTAAGTCTGTAGAGCACCAATCAATGGACCGACTGTTCATCATAAATAAAAATAGTGATTACATATATGGAAATACATTTACTGATACCAACCAGTATCTTACTTATCTAAAAGAAAATTATCAATATTTATATAGTGGAACAAATGTATTAGATTACCAGACATCGAATGGATGCTATATTACAAGTCTTGCATCCACAAACGGTTACCGGGCAGTTTATTATTTTTCCTATGAAGATACTGCAGAGAGTTTACAATCTTTGAATCATACCATCACGGTCTTTATACTTATATTAATCCTACTTATCTGTATCGCCGCAAGTTTAATTTCTATAAGCATAGGAAAAAGAATGCAAATGGTTATCAATAAAGTAAATGAAGTAAGCAGGGGGAACCTGGAATTGGAAAAAAGTGATCTGGGAAAAGATGAAATTGGAATCTTCGACCGAACCTTTTCTAATATGGTTATTCAATTGAAAAAATTAATTGAAGATAACTATATCAGTGAAATGAAAAAAAAAGATGCCCAATTCATGGCTTTGCAGGCTCAGATTAATCCCCACTTTTTATTCAATTCTCTAGAAGTAGTAAATTCTTTAATTGAAACAGAAAAAAGTGATATCGCTATGATCGTCAATTCTAAATTGTCAGACCTATTACGCTATTGTATTAATCACAGTTCCGCCGGTATCGTATCCGTGCAGGAAGAAATTGATTATATGTGTAATTATGTCTATATACAGCAGATACGTTTTCGTGATAAATTCACATTCCATATTGATATAGACGAAAATTGCCTAAATTACTGTATTATAAAATTAGTATTTCAACCCTTTATCGAAAATTCAATTAACCATGGATTTGCAGGAAAATCAAACAGAAACATCTGGTTTTCTGTGCAAATGAGCTCTTCTCAGAACGATATAGAGATCAGAATAAAAGATGATGGGAATGGTTTGACTATTGATAAATTAAATTATTTAAGGAATGAATTAGAGGTGAAACCTTTATTTGACTTTAAAAGCAAAAATGACAGTATCGGTATCTTAAATATACATCATCGCATGAAATTAAAGTATGGCGATCAGTATCGGATAAGCATAGACAGTGCTCCGGAGAAAGGTATGTGTATCATGCTGACTATCCCAGCACAAACAATATAGACCAGGGGGATTATGAATGTATAAAATACTTATAGTAGATGATGAAGCTCTGATTCGAGAATCTCTGGCAAAACGTTTAACAAAAGGAGATTTTTTCTTTCAGGAAATACTTGAAAGTGCAAGTGGTGAAGAGGCATTGGATATAATTCAAAATGAACATCCTCAGATCATTATTACTGATGTACGCATGGATGGAATGAGCGGCATAGAACTTATAAAAGCCTGTTCTATCATTGATCCATTTCCCTATTTTATTGTTCTTAGCGGATATGCCGAATTTGAATATGTGCAGCAAGCGATTAATAATGGGGCAGAGGGTTACTTGTTGAAGCCCATTACAAATGAAAAATTGTTCGATGCAATTCATAAAGGAATAGACTCTGTTAAAACTACTCATTTTATATCTTCCATGCAGGAAGAACATTCTATATTAACTTTCACCCATCTGTTTCAAAAATGCATGGATGATATTATCAGTGAAGAAGATATCAAAACAATGATCTCACTTCTACATGAAGAAAAAAAACAATATTATCGCCTTGGATTATTTCATGTAAGTAAATTTAATCAAAATGTTTACAGCAATATAGAATCATTGTATAAAAAATTAGAGAGCGTACTTTCCAGCGCTTCTGATTTTTCATTTAGAATAATATCTCTTGGTATGAAAGCAGAACGCTATATCCTATTTTTTTCTTCTTATAAAGATGTACTGGACCACCATGTTTTAAGCATACTTCAGCATTTTACCGGCAAAGAAAACCTTTCAGGAAATACGGTGACCACAGGTCTTAGCAGAATTAAAACAAATATTGATGCAATGCTTAGGAAGGATTGTGAAAAAAGAATTCAGTTACGATATACACTTGGGAATGGAAAAGTGTACTCAGACGAACCCATTGACCTGCCATCTACTCCTATGAATCCGATTTCTAGACTAGATTTCGAGAATTTAGAAAAACAATTACGTTCTCAGAATATGAAAGAAATAAGTAATACGCTTACTACGCTCATCTCCCATTCCAGTCATATTTTTTATAGTATGGAGCTATTCGTTCATCAAATCTATCTATTATTAATACGCCTTGATTTCTGCGTAGATGAACAGCAGTGGAGACAGTTTTTTGAAGCAAAGCAATGGAGATTTTGTGAGGATAAAGAAGAAATTATTACTTTTGTTCTTCAGGAAATACAAAACTCTTTTACTTATTGCTCCAATGAAAATGATAGCCAAAACATTTTGGAGTATGCAAAAATATTTATTAAAGGTAACTTTAGTGATAACCTGACACTAAAAATAATGGCAGACCAATTCCATCTGAATCCAAGATATTTTTCATCTATCTTCAAGAAAAAATTTGGAATGTCTCCAATAGATTATCTATTGCAAACCAGAATGGATGAGGCGAAATATCTGCTGTCACATACCCTTCTTCCTGCATCTGAAATTGCAAGTACAATCGGTTATGATGATCCAAGACATTTTTACAAAACGTTCAAAAAAAATGTTGGAATCACTCCAAAAGAATTTCGTGAAAAGTGCAAAGAAACAAAATAGCACTACAGACACTTTGCAGACATTTCTCCCTGCAAAATGTCTGTAAACTTTTATTGAGGTCTACCTCATAACCAACAGACGTTCATCAATTCTTCTAGCATAACTATAAGTATAATTTTCAAAATATTTCCCCCAGAACCTTAATGCTGCAGGATTCATTGTTTCACAATCAACGCCAAGATATGTCTTACCTTCACTTTCACATATCTGGCATAGATATTCCAATAACTGTTGTGCCACACCATACTTTCTATAATTTTTTTCCACATAGGCACCACATATATTAGATATGGACGGATGTTCTGATAAAAAAGTTTCCCCCACATCGTCCAGAGCCATATAACCAATAATTTTCCGGTCTTTTTCAGCAGCAAAGATTCTGACATGATCTTCGTAAAACCATTCAGAATTTTCATCTGTACTTTTCCAAAAAAACGTGGGGGCTTTACGAAGATGGTGTATCAGCCCCATTTTCAGTGGCTCTGCTAATCGTTTATCCCTGCCTGTTAGCTCTCTGCATTTTAATTCCCTATCTGCTTTTTCCACAATTTTTCTGTCAGACAGCCTAAGCATTGCATCCGCACATCTTATACCAAACCCATTCATAATAAGACTTCTGCCGGCTTCGTCATCGTGTGCATATCTGCTCAAAGCAAATCCACAGATCCCGCTTTGGACGATCTCTTCTGCTGCCTCTGCAAATAAAAGAGATGCCAGTCTGCCTCTGTCCGTTCCTGAAAACGCACTTCCTCCAATTGGTGAAAATACCCCTCTCACATTTCCAAAAGCTCCTTCTATCGGGCCTGTGAAGGCCAAATAGCCGATTAGAGTATTGTCCAGAATTGCGGCTTTTCCAAGTCTGTTTTGGAATAATACTTCTATGGTATGGCTAAGCTTATCCCTAAAATCATCCTGTATTAATAATCTACAACTCCTGAGCTCCTGCTCATATTCATTTACAGCAAGTGCAACCGCACCTTTCAGATATCTATTCTCTAAATCTTTTAATTCTATCACCTCCGCCACCTCCTATGCTATCTTTGATTTTTATTCTTATTCTTTTTCATTTTACCGGATCTTGTACTGCTTTTTCCTCTCCATGAATTATTTTCCTCATTCAGGGTGCAATACAATTCCCACCTGGATTTTGACAGTGTCTGATTCTGAATAGCCCCTATGATAGCACAGCCAGGTTCCGTCATATGTCTGCAATCAGAAAAACGGCATTGGCTGATAAGTTCTGATATATCCGTAAATGTGTTTTCTAACCCTTCATTCACCTCACACATCCCCAGTTCTCTTATCCCTGGAGAATCTATGATTGTCACCCCCGATGGAAGGGTAATTAACTGTCTATGTGTGGTAGTGTGGTGTCCTTTCGAATCTGATTCACGTATTTCACTAACCTTCATAATGTTTTTTCCAGTAATTGCATTTATCAAAGTTGATTTCCCAACCCCGGAAGATCCTGCTAAAACAATCGTTCTGCCTTCTTGCAAGTATGCGTCGAGGCAGTCCATCCCTTCTCCTGTCAGTGCGCTGACTGCGCATACATCTACATTTTCTGAGATGCAGCTCACTTCTCTCACATATTTTTCTTTGTCTTCACAGAGATCTGCTTTAGATAGGATCACAACCGGCCTGGCTCCACCCTGCAAGGTTACCGTAATATATCTTGTGATGCGATTAAGATTGTAATCTTTATTCAATGAAACAACGATGAATACGAAATCAAAATTTGCAGCTAATATTTGTTCTTTCATATTTTTAACAAATCCTGCTGCATGTCCTGACTGGTCTGGCCGCTTCAAAATGCTTTTTCTCTCAAGGACTTCTCTGATCAAAGAAACTCCATAAGGATTATGTTCAAACATAACATAATCACCAATTGCCGGAAGATCCCTATCCTCTTTATAAAACGTGCCCTTTAACTGGGCATTTACAATTCCATCTTTAGATTCGATTGTATAGATTTTACGTTGGACCTCACAGATCCGGCCCTTAATAATACTTTCTTTTTTAACTATTTTCAAATTATTTCCTCCAATTTTGGGTACAAAAAAACTTGCCCATTGGCAAGTCTGTTTTATACAGTATTTACGAAAGGGTTACACGCACACATCAGTCTTAGACTCTGTGTACACAGTATTAAATTAATTACAAATCACCATTTCCAGTTTTTTCATAATACATTCACTCCTTTCGAATATCAAAATCGGGTTATTATTTGCCCCGAATTCAGGTTACGTAGCCCGCTACGCGCCCTTCATCCGGGACAAATCTCCCACAAACTGTGACGCACAGCTGCCAGAAAGCAATTTTAAAACAAGCTCTAGCATTCTAAATTTCCTGTGATTTGAACAGTCTGACAGCACTCCAGATACATACCAAAACAAATACAATCGCTACCAGTATCTGACCAGCTACTCCCTGAACAGTAACAATACCAGATACTGCGCCTGCCGATGCCAAAAGCAATCTCCCTGGCATTAATCCCCCAATGGCTGGAAGATAAGCAGAAGCGATCAGGAGTAAATATCCTCCAAATGCAAAGATTGCAGAGCTCACCGCCGTTTTTGCTATGGAACTTGCCAATATCGTAACCGCAAGCAAAACAATAGCAAACATTAGATATAAGACAGCACTAATGAATACATCCCATAGCCGGCCTGCAATGCCAAACAGGTAATAGGTATACCCCCAGCATAATAGTAATGCCGGTAAAAAAGCTGCCACAACTATTAAGACAGCCGCACAGTATTTTGCAATAATAAAATGTGCAGGGGGGAGATTTTTCGTGAGCGTTAATGCTGCTGTTTTACTGATTTTTTCACCGGAGACAGCACTCATGAATAATAAGAGAATGGATATTCCTCCTATCTGTGCCAGGTTATTATAAAATTGGCCCCAGCTATCCGTCCACACAGGTTCCGTTACGAGTATTGGAGCTTCACTTCCCATGGCAAGGCTGATAATTTCCCGCATATAGCGCGCTAAAATCGGACTTGCCATTCCAAATAACATAAAAATACCCATCAGAATGTAGATCTTTTTAGTACGATGTCCTTCAATCAATTCTTTTCTATAAAAGGTTATAAAACTACTCATTCGATGTCACCTCCATAAAAATATTCTCCAGTGTGGGTGCTGAAACCTGGTATTTCTCTAAAACTGCCTGGGATTCTAACAACATGTGAGGGAGTATTTTTCCTAGCATCTGCATATCAGATGCATAAAGCTTTAACTCAAAATTATTGCATTTTTCATATAGAACATCTTTGCAATTAGAAAAAATCTTCATCATTCGTTCGCAATCCTCCTCCGTGTAGAATTTAATCTGTGCCGACTTTCCCGCATATTTTTTCTTTATTTTTCCCATTGAACCGGCCTCAACAATCTTTCCATGGTCCATAATGATTGCATAATCACAGGTGGACTCCACATCAGCAAGGATATGCGTGGAGAAAAACACGGTCACACTTCCTTGTAAGGAACGAATAATTTCCATCACTTCATATCTGCCAATAGGATCGAGGGCACTGATTGGCTCATCTAAGAAGATAGTTTTCGGAGAATTCATAAGTGCCTGGGCTATTCCAAGGCGTTGCTTCATCCCCCTTGAATATCCGGATATTGCTTTTTTGGTATCTTGTAATCCAACCTTTTCTAATAGGTATTTTGTCCGCATCCCACGCTGTTTCGCACTCATTCCATACAGTCTGCCACAAAAATCCAGATATTCATGTGCCGCAAGATAACTATAAAAGCTGGGTACATCCGGTAAATAGCTGATATCAGAATTGCTATTTTCTCCATAAACCCGTTCTCTGCCGTGAAGGATAATTTTTCCTGAGGTGGGACGTGCCAGCCCAACCAGCATTCTGATGGTAGTTGTTTTTCCGGCTCCGTTTCTTCCCAAAAATCCACAGACCGAACCCTGTGGAATATTTAAACAGAGGTTATCCACTGCATGAAAATCCTTGTACTGCTTGGTTAAACCAATTGTTGTAATGGCGTCCATACAATTACTCCTTTCCATCCGATGCATCTTCATCCAATTGCTTTGCTCCCAATGCAAAATAAATTACCGGTCCAATCAGGCTTACCGCAATAACAACAATCATCCATATAAGCTTTTTATCAAAAGATGCGTTTTTTCGCAGAATACTGATTAGTGACACAATCATTAATACACCTTGCAGTAAAATAATGGGAACAAGTATCGGAATTAAATTCTTGATTTGTTCCATCGTGAGTTGAATCCCCATAAAATCATCTCCTTTATTACTGACAACTTGTCAGTTAGTTATCAAAATAATATCAACGACACCATAAAGTATCGTTGATATTAGAATGTATTTTCTTTGCAGCCTAATACTTTCTCTAGCAGCTGATTGAAAACAGTTAAATACTTTTTGGCAGCCTCCATATCCTCTGCATAAAAATCCCTGCTGTTTAAAGTAAACAGATAAGATGTTATTAAAAAAACGGAGACTTCTTTGGGATGATCTACAGAAAATGCCCCAGAGTTATTACCCTGAACTAAAATGGACTCAAAATACTCCGCCATAGTTTCCGCAGACTTTCGCAAAATCTGATCTATCATATAAGTATTTTCAGGCATCCGGACTGCTTCTTGTAAAGAACGGTTTTCTCTTGTATTAGCTGATTCAGGAATAATCGTCGCACTAAAAAATAGTTTTACTTTTTCTACCGGACTTAACGTATTGTCAAATGTTATTTTACGCAGTGACATATTTACAGCTGCAGCTTCTACTTCAACAATATGCTTTAAAATATCCTCCTTAGACCTAAAGTGATAATAAAGCAATCCACGGGAAATTTTCAGATCATCTACGATATCCTGCGTCGTAACATTTGTAAAACCTTTTATCAAAAACAAATTTTTAGCTGACTGGATAATTTCTGCCCTGCGAACTTCCGGTTCCTTCACCTGTCTCATAATTATCCTCCTTAATTTATTATAGAATAACACGCAACTGACAAACTGTCAATATTGGAGAACTCCGAACCCCAAAAATAGGCGTTTCATGAGCCATTTGTCAGTTACGTGTTAGTTACCCACAGATTCTGATAATATTCTAAACTGTTTAATTACTCAAATTTTTATTGAATTTAATATCATGTTATGTTATATTATAGATAGAAAAGGAACAACCGCCCACAAGGGGTTGACCCATAAGTTTAGTTAAAGAACCGCCCTTACTCGCCAAAGTACAAGGGCGGTTTTGCTATGTAAAACTACTTACAAAACGAAAAAACGAATGTAAGTAATGCCAAAAGGAACAGACCAAAAGTCATTATATCCTATTGACGCTTGTTGATCTACCACCATATAAGTCTTATCTCAAATACCCCTTTTTTGTCTGTTATGTGTCCGCTACTTGTCTGTTACGAACATGTTTTCATAACTTTTTAGGCTTTCACATAATTGCTTTAGACATAGAGAACCCCTTGAAAACACTGAGTTTTCAAGGGTTCTGTTAATTTTCTTATAATATTTCTTATTATCTCTTGGAGAACTGAGGTGCACGACGAGCTGCTTTGAGTCCGTATTTCTTTCTTTCTTTTGCTCTTGGATCTCTTGTTAAGAATCCTGCTTTTTTCAGAACTGGTCTGAAATCGCTGTCTACCTGAAGTAATGCTCTGGAGATACCGTGTCTGATGGCACCAGCCTGTCCTGTTGTTCCACCACCATGTACGTTTACTAAAACGTCATATTTATCGTTGGTCTCTGTAGCTACTAACGGCTGACGTACGATAACTTTTAATGTCTCAAGACCTAAATAGTTGTCGATGTCTCTTTTATTAATAGTAACTTTACCTGTTCCAGGTACTAAATATACTCTTGCGATTGATTTTTTTCTTCTTCCTGTTCCGTAGAATTTTGCATTAGCCAATGTTTTTTACCTCCTTCTTAAAATGTTAATACTTCTGGTTTCTGAGCTGCATGATTATGCTCTGCACCAGTGTACACGTGAAGTTTTGTCATCATGGATCTTCCTAAAGGTCCTTTTGGAAGCATGCCTTTAACTGCAAGCTCGATAACTCTTTCCGGCTTCTTGTTTAACATTTCTCTTAAGGTAGTCTCTTTCATTCCACCAACGTAGTCTGAATGATGATAATAAATCTTCTGATCTAATTTCTTACCTGTTACCTGGATTTTTTCTGCATTTGTGATGATTACGTAATCACCTGTATCGATGTGAGGAGTAAAGATCGGTTTGTTCTTTCCTCTTAATATTTTAGCTACTTCTGATGCTAAACGACCTAATGTATATCCTGTAGCGTCAACTACGTACCATTTTCTTTCAATTGTTGCTGGACTCGCCATAAAACTCTTCATTGGTTTACCTCCTTGGATAATTAACTGTTTCTATAGTAAAACGTCTCACCGGGGCTTTGGTTTTTAACGTCTACGTACTACGTCACATTGAGATATTATATTACACATCACCGTGTGTGTCAATAACTTTTTCACACATTTTTCCACAATTTTTCGAATTTTTGTTTCTGAAACGGGCAGTTTCCTTTTAGCTTCACTGATCTAAAACAAGATCATTTTTGAATCACTCCACAAAACAGTAAAAAATTTATACTTTCTAAAATTTTTACCAAAAAGCTATATTGTTAACCACCAAAATTCCACAAAATATGCTAGACTTTTATTATAAAGCTTATTGAAGGAGAATACAATGAATATATTAGAAAAAATCGAGTATGCAAAAAATGCAGCTTTAAATCAGAAATCCCTTGACCGGCAGCTCATGATTGACCTTCTGTCCATTCCCCTGGACTCTCCGGCATTTGAGGCACTTGGAAATGCAGCTTTTGAGGCTGCTCAAACAATTACGGAAAAACGTGCTTACCTTTGGGGCGCTATGGGAGTTGATTTTAAAGCCTGCCCGATGAACTGCGATTTTTGCTCTCTTGGAAAAAAATGGGGATTGGTTGAAGTGGAACGGGATTTTTCCGAGTCAGAGATTATCGATAATGTGAGATACTATGTTGAAAATACAGTACGCTGGATTGTACTAAGAACAACGGAGTTTTACAGCCTGGATGTTTTGGAAGCACTCATTCAGACGATTCGCCAAGAAGTACCGGGCACCTACGAAATCGGTTTAAACGTCGGTGAATTTGATACTACGAAAGCTCACGAGCTTTCCAGACGCGGTGTGGATTTCATTTATCACTCTTTACGTTTAGGCGAAGGCAAAGATACCCGATTTAAAAAAGAGGAGCGTACTGCAACTCTTAATGCATGCAAAAATTCTCCCCTGAAGCTGGTTTTCCTGGTAGAACCGGTGGGTATTGAACATACAAATGAAGAAATTGCAGACATCTGCCAAATGACTATCGATTACGGCGCTATTGTATCTGGCGCAATGGCAAGAGTTCCGGTCAAGGGTACTCCTCTCGGAGAATTCCCTCAGATCAGTGATAAAAGACTTGCCCAGATTATCGCAGTTACCAGGCTGGCATGCGGCTATAAAGTTCCGGGAATCTGCGTACATCCGGCAAGTGAGCTGGCAATTCAGTTTGGTGCCAATGTAGTTGTAATAGAAACAGGCGCCATTCCCAGAGATGCCTGCTGTTTTCCAAATGAAAAGTGGAAACAGTTCGATGTAAACACAGCAAAACAATGGTTTCAAAATAGTGGGTACACCGTTTATCAGGAAGGAAACGATTAATTTTCAGGTCTGAATATATAATTTATATGAAAGGATACATATCATGAAAAAGCACACCATTAAAGGAAAACTTACATTTTTATTTCTGATCCTGCTACTTACTTTTAGTATGCTATTTGCTGCCGGCTGTCAAAAATTTACAAAATCCACGGATGATGCAAAAGAAGAATTCCCTTCAGCATCCGAAAGTTCATCCGCAAAAGAAAATGCTGCCCCCGCAGATACGGCTGCACCAGATGCCGCGCAATTAAAAGTCGGTACCTGGAAAACCGCCCAGACAATCCAGCCCTTCTTTTATGACCAGTTTATCGATAAAAGCTCCGGTATAGAAGTTCTCCCATTTACAAATCCCGGAGACCAGAAAACTGCCCTTTTATCCGGCGGTCTGGATATGACCGGAACTACCCTGGTAACAGCCATTACCGCTGCGTCCAATAATGAACCGGTCCGCATTGTAACCAGTCTGTGCAACAAGTGTTCTGCTCTGGTAGCCGGGGTAAATTCAGGAATCGAAACCGAGGCTGATCTAAAGGGCAAGACCATTGCATATGTTCCCGGCACCATGCATCATGCTTTATTATTAGATGTTTTGGAACGCAATGGCATCGATCCGGAAAAAGATGTGGAATTGGTTCGGATTGACTTCTTTGATATGGGCCAGGCACTTGCTGACGGTACCATTGATGCATTCTGCAGCGGCGAGCCTTACCCTTCTGAAGCAGTTAAAAATGGTTATGGGAAAATCTTAAGCTATCCATATTTTGATGACAGCATCGGAACCATTAATGCGGCTATGATCGTAACGGAAGACACGATTAAAAATAAGCCTGAGGAAGTTCAGAAAATGGTTGATGCCCACATCAAGGCAACTCAGTATCTAAATGAAAATCAGGACGCCTGGCTGGATAAGGCGGAAGAATTCGGAACAGAAAAGGATCTTCTGAAGATTGCAGCCAACAATATCGAGCTGTGTTGGGATATCGATGATGCCTTTATCCAAAACACCAAAAATCTGGCGCAGAAAATGCTGGATCTCGGTATCATTACAAAGATGCCTGACATTGATTCCTTATTCGATCTTACCTTCCTGGAAAATGCAAAGAAAAATCAATGACAAGAATGAGGCACTATGGACAAAAAACATGCAAGAAATACTCTGACAACATTAACCTCTGGTCTGTGGGGATTATTAATTCCCGGAATTCTCCTTCTGCTCTGGTACCTGGCTACCAGCAGAGGGGCTGTTCCAGAATATGTACTCCCCTCTCCCCAGAAACTATGGAACGTAATTATTGATTTTATTTTGGGTAATTCAAAAGTCACTCCCTACTCCGGTAAACTCTTTGATAATTTGTGGATTAGCTGCTTCCGCGTCTTAAAAGGGTTTCTGACCGCCGCACTGCTTGGCGTAATCCTGGGCTTTCTCACCGGAAGAGTCCGCCTGCTGCAGAAAGTATTTGATCCGTTTGTCCATGCTCTGAGAACAGTTCCGGGTATCGGATGGCTGCCCATAGCAATTGTCTGGTTCAGCGTTGGCGAAAAAAGTACGCATTTTCTCATATCCCTTGCTACCTTTTTCCCAATCTATATGAACACAGCCCAAGGTGCAAAAGAAGTTCCTGATTCCTATCTGCGTGCAGGTCAAATGATGGGTGCAGGTTCTTTTTCCCTTTTTTGGACGGTGACCCTGCCCAGTGCATTCCCTTCCGTTCTGGTAGGTCTTCGCCTGGGTCTTGGAATCTCCTGGGCTTACCTGGTTTTGGGTGAAGTCACCGGTGTTACAAAAGGTATTGGCGCTATCATGACAGATGCCCGTATGCTTGGACATGTGGATATCGTACTTGCCTGCATGGCGGTTATCGCAGTAACCGGCAAAGTATCAGATTTTCTGCTGGTAAAAATCTGCAATCTGTTTTATCCTGTCAAAAAGTGTAATGCTAAATAAATTTAAGCTGCATTAAATTGTATATAAAAAGGAGTTTCTCATGGTCCATAATCTTTTAACCGTTCAAAACGTATCAAAAAGCTACCGCTCCTCTTTTCAGGATTCTATCTGTGTATTTCAGGACCTGAACATATCCGTAAATCCCAATGAAATTGTAGCGCTTCTGGGACCAAGCGGCTGTGGAAAAACCACACTTCTGAATATGATTGCAGGATTTGAGATCCCGGACACCGGAAAAATGCTTTTGGAAAATCAGGCAATCACCGGTCCTGCTTCTAACCGCGGGGTCGTATTCCAGGCACCAGTTCTTTTTCCATGGCTGAATGTCCGGGAAAACATCGCTTATAGCCTAAACCGCAGGCACATTTCCAAAAAAGATCAGGAAGAGACTATCCGTGAATACATCGGTCTGGTTCATTTAAACGGATTTGAAAATTATTATCCAAACGAATTATCCGGCGGTATGCAGCAGCGGACTGCCCTTGCACGCACTTTAATCCTGCATCCCCAGCTTCTTTTAATGGATGAACCTTTTTCAGCCCTGGATCCCATGCTGCGTTTTCAAATGCAGCAGCTGGTGCTTTCCATTTGGGAAAAGTTAAAACAAACCATTATTTTTGTAACCCATGACATTGAAGAAGCTATGATTCTCGCTGACCGCATTTATATATTTGGAAAATGTCCACGGGGTATTTTAAAAGAAATAAAAGTACCGGCTTTTACCATAGATTCACCTTCTTCCTCCTGCCTGGACTCCCCGGAATTTATCCGTACAAAAAAAGAAATCAGGAACATTTTATTCTCATGCTCCTGATTTACCCTATTATTTTAACCACAGCCCATTCAATTTCATTTCTTTTGTAAAGCTTATGGTATACTGTATTGTTCCATTTTCATATTCCGCTGCCATTACCACTACACCGCAGTCTTCTCCTGTTTTCTCATACTTCTTCCCGATAACGGCCTGCTTTCCGTAAGATTGAAAGGCTCCCTTGCTGTTCGCATATGCCACAACCTCATTTTCAAACTTCTCCTGTGAAATACTCTCTGCTACTTCATCTCCTGCATCATTAATAAAACTGTCATAGTCATTCTTATTAACCTGATCCACTACCTGCTCGGAAGCCTTCTTTAATTCCTCCGCATCAAATCCCTCTGCCAGCTTTGTGCTTTTATTCATACACCCTGTGCTTAGTACAAGCAGCAGAATAAAACCTGTTAAAAAAAGCATTTTTGCATTTTTGACTCTGCCTGCCATGCTGCCTCCCCTGGTCTTTATTCCAACTCTATTCAATTTGATTAACAGTATTATATTAAACTTCTTTTATAAATTCAGAAACATATAACAGCGCTCCGCCTACCGCAGATGACCACCAGGAAAAATTACTGGCCTCCACATAGCTGCCATCATTTTCAAAGGTATTCCGCCCGGCTACCTGGATCTGGATATCCTTAATATACTTCTTGATATATCCGCCGACATAACCGCCCAATACTACCTTGCAGTCAAAAAATGTTCTCAGATTATTAATATGTACAGAAAGATAATACACATACTCTTCCCATATTTTCCTGCATTGGTCGTCGCCTGCATCCAGAAGCTTAAAAAATCTTTCCAGACTTCCATCGGTTTGATCCGATAAGATGGAGGAAGCCAGATATGCATCCGCACATCCTTCTTTTCCGCAGTAACATTTCTTACCGCCCGGCACCAGCGTTGTGTGTCCGAATTCCCCGCTCCTCTGGTTATCTCCATAATAAATCTTGTCATCCAGCAAAATGGCACCTCCCACGGTAGGCCCCAGAAACAGATACAGAATATTCTTTCCTTTTTCCCGATACCACATTTCAGCGAATCCGCCTCCGTTTGAATCATTATAAAAAGTATAAGGGTATGGGATATACTCTTTTAATTCCTCATAAAAATCAGGAGGAAGAGAGAATAAATACACCTGTGGGATACTCTTTCGATCCCCACCGATTATCGCCGGCAGTGTCACTGCAACTCCCAGCACCGTTTTGGGGTCAATCTGGTTTTTCTCAACGATCTGCTCTAAAAGCGACCGTATCTCTTCATAATATGCCTTGTCCGCCTCAAAAGTACGTCTGACCCGGATACAGTCCACCATATTTCCTGTCAGATCCACAATTGCCAGGGAGATATGGTTTTTGGTTATATCAAGTCCAATTCCCACCTTCGCACGCCCATTACAGGAGAGGCACTTTGCTTTTCTGCCTCCTGTCGATTCAAAGGTTCCTGTTTCCTCAATTAAATCCATCTCCATTAATTCTGACAGGTTCTGACTTACGGTTGGAAGGCTTAGACGCAGTTTATAGGCAACATCCTGCTTTGATATCTTCTTGTCATTCAGAATCAGCCGATAGATATTGTTACGGTTGATCTTTTTTAATTCCATGCTGGTACTCTTCATACTCACTATCCCTATTTTCCCCTTTCTAGCCACCGGGGTTTCTAAAATTATTTGTTCCATTATACCAAATTCTTCCATATTCGTAAAGTCACATCTTTTCTGTATAAATTTTTCTTCCATAAAAACAGTCGTATATAGCGTCCGCATAGCAGTTTGGAGAATTCACAATTATATTGCGTATTCAAATTTTTTGAACTGCCAGAGCCTTGAACTATCAAAAGCGGAACACAGAGCATGTTCCGCTTTTTCATTTTCATAGCTCTAAGTTATCTGATCCATATCAATAATAAATGCTTTTTTATATTCTTCAACGCCTGATGCTGCCTGCATTATTACATTGGAATAAGGAGCCAGTTCACCGCTTCTTAAAATAAACCTGCATTTTTTTGCCATCCTGGCAAGTAAGTTTTGGGGCATAGATTCCACCGGTTGGTTCACAAACACATTTTTAACAAACCCATAGCCGTCTTGATTATATATCTCCATCTCTTCGGCTATGCAAACCTTTTCAACAACAACCTCATCCAACACGGTTTTTAAACACTGCTTAAGCGTTGGAATCTGAAATGCAAGCGCAAGGTCCACTCTCTCCACGCCTTCCGGAATGGGAAAGCCTGCGTCGCATATCATAAAATAATCCGTATGCCCCAATCCTGCTATTTGTTCACTGAGTTTTTTATTGATTACCCCGCCTCTTTTCATACAAACCCCTCTTCTTTATTCTATTTATAATCGGCTATATTATCTTTGGTTACCAGAACATACGGGATTGATACATCTTTGGGTTCTCCGCCCTTCACAATATCCAGTATCTCATCAATGCCGGCTTCTGCCTGTCCCTTTGCATCCTGGAATACGGTCGCTGACAGCGTTCCTGCTTCAATTGCCGCTTTTGCATCGTCAATGGCATCAATTCCTGTTGCAATGATTTTATCGCCCATATCGTTATCAAGGACTGCCTGCAGTGCTCCCATCGCCATTTCATCATTTTGTGCTACGATTGCCTGAATCTCATCGGCTCCCTGTAAGAGGTTCTCTGTTGTGGACAGAGCCTCTTCTCTGGACCAGTTGCAGGTTGGTTCGCTTAAAACTTTAATATCCGGGTATTTTTTTAATATATTTTCATAGCCTTCTCTTCTCAGTACTTCTGCGGAGATACCATTTGGTCCGTGTAAAATCACAATATTTCCTTTACCATTCAGCTGATCTGCTACATACTGCATTTCCAGTTCTCCTGCAACGATATCATCGGAACCCACATGCGCCAGGACCTCATCGGAATTTACCTGGGCATTTACTGTAATCAACGGAACCTTTGCCTCATTTGCAGCTTCTACTGCCGGGACCAGTGCATCCCCGTCCATCGGACAGATTAAAATTCCATCCACATTCTGTGCAATCAGGTTATCGATCTGGCCCACCTGGGTTGCAGAATCCATATTTCCGTCTAAAACACTGAAATCCACAGTGTCCGCATATTTTTCACTGACATAATCCTGCATGGCTTCCGCAAGCAGTACCTGGAATTGTGCGGTCTGGCTATAGGAAGAAAATACAATCTTATATTTTTCACCGGAAGCCTTACCTGCTGCTTCCGTAATGGCTTCATCCACCGCATCCGCTGCATCCGCTTCCGCTTCTGATTTTGCTGTTTCCGGCTTTGCTGCTTCTGTTGTACCTGCCTCTGTCTTAGCCGATGAGCCGCCCTCTGTTGTCCCTTTTGAATCCGCCGTCCCACAGGCTGCAAGTGAAATTGTTGCGAGTACACAAACCATCGTTAATGCTGCCACTCTTTTCTTCATACCTTGATCTCCTTTTTATTTGTTTTTATTTTTTGTTATGCGGTCTAATAGTACAGCCAGTACAATAATAGACCCCTTGACAATCTTTTGATAATAGGAAGAAATGTTCAGTAGGTCCATACCGTTATTGATAACCCCCACAATCAATACTCCAAGGATTGTCCCTGACACTTTTCCTATTCCTCCGTTTAAACTGGTGCCTCCGATTACGACTGCCGCTATGGCATCCAGTTCATAGCCTTCTCCTGAATTTGGCTGGCCTGCATTGATACGGGATGCCAGTACAGTTCCGGCCAGCCCTGCACAGATTCCGGAAATCATATATACAAATAGTTTAATTCTTGCTACACTTAATCCAGATGCTTTCGCAGCATCTTCATTTCCACCGATAGCATATAAATACCGCCCAAATTTTGTCCAGGATAATATCAGATACCCAATCAGAAATACTGCTGCTAATATGTAGATCAATATAGGGAGCCCCAGTATTGTTCCCCCTCCAATGTAACGGAACTGTTCACTCAGATTACTGATTGGACGTCCTTTGCTTAAAACCAACGCAACTCCCGATGCGACAGACAGCATTCCAAGGGTGGCAATAAATGCCGGAAGGTTTAAAAATGCTACCAGTGTACCGTTTACTACACCACAGGCTGCTCCTGCCAGAACCCCAAGGATAATGGGTACAATCACGGGATATTCTCCCGGATGGGCAAAGGTCGTGGCTACAATACCCGATAGTGCCACGATTGATCCAACGGACAAATCAATGCCTCCTGTCAACAGTACGCACATCATTCCCACAGAAATAATACCGTTAATTGACACCTGCTTTAATACATTGATCAGGTTTCTGGATGTAAAAAAGGTATTGGTAATTAGTGTTAAAAGCACAAATAGAATTAAAAACACCATCAGAATACCATATTTATTAAATAGATCTTTGCCATTTAACCGTTTTGTCATTTGATTTGCGGTTTTCTCTGTCATTCCTGTCCCTCCTTGTGTGGCGTTGCATACTGCATAACCAATTCCTGACTGAATTCCTCTCTCTTTAGCTCTCCGGTAATCCGCCCCTCACTAAATACCAGTATCCGGTCACTGATTCCAAGCACTTCCGGCATCTCTGATGAAATCATGATAACTGCAATTCCTTTTGCCGCCAGTTGGTTGATCAGTTCATAAATTTCCGTTTTTGCTCCAATATCAATCCCTCTCGTTGGTTCATCCAATATCAGCACTTTCGGATTCGTCAGCAGCCATTTTACAAAAACAATCTTCTGCTGGTTTCCTCCTGACAGGTTCAGGGCAAGTGCCTCCCTGTCAGGTGTCTTGATTGACAGCAGCTTAATCTGTTCATCCGCTACTTTATTCAGCTTTCTGGTGTTCAAAAATAAATTCTTATTCAGTCTCTTCAGATCGGATATTACAATATTGTCCTTTACACTGCCAATTAAATTCAGACCTCTGAGCTTCCGGTCTTCCGGCACATATGCAATTCCTTCTTTTACCGCCTGATTGGGATTAACGACCTTGATCTTTTTTCCTTCCAGGTATAGCGTCCCCTGTTTTTTCTTTCGGAGTCCGAATACCATCTCTGCTGTTTCTGTTCTGCCTGCCCCCATTAAACCCGCAAATCCTAAAACTTCACCTGCTTTTACATCAAAGGAAATATCCCGGATTAGTCTTCCATCATCCAGCCCCTCTACTTTAAATACTGTTTCCCCAATTTTCGCAGCCTTTTTCGGATAATAGTCACCAAGCTCGCGTCCAACCATTCCCTGAATCAACAGTCCGTCATCTAACTCTGAAGCCGGCTTTGATAAAACCCATTGTCCATCCCTTAAAATGGTTATGGTATCGGCAATCTGAAATATTTCGTCCATTTTATGTGATATATATACGATAGCTACGCCTTTTTCCGTTAGTGATCGGATAATGCGAAATAGCTGTTCTACCTCTTTTTCCGAAATTGCAGAGGTTGGTTCATCCATGATCATAACATCGGAGTGATAGGAAACTGCTTTTGCAATTTCAATCATCTGCTGTCCGGCAACGGTCAATTCTCCTAAAATCATCTTGGGTGACACGGACATTCCAAGCTCATCCAGCAGTTCCTTTGCTTTCCGATTCATCTCGGATTTATTTATCAGGCATTTTGCCCTGCTGCTTTCCCTTCCAAGAAAGATGTTTTCTGCAATTGTCATTTCAGGAACCAGGTTCAGTTCCTGATAGATCATCGTAATTCCATGATCAATTGCATCTTTTGTGGAATGGAAGCTCACCTCTTTTCCTTTTACAGAGATGTTTCCTTTATCATTAGTATAAGCACCGCACAAAATTTTCATTAAGGTAGATTTTCCTGCACCATTTTCCCCCATCAGTGCATGTACCTCACCTTTTTTCAGTGTCAGCTTTACATTATCAAGTGCTTTCACCCCGGGAAACTCTTTTGTAATATTCTTCATTTCCAGAATAATTTCATTTGCCATGAAGAAGTAATCCCTCCTCTTTTTGCATAATTCAGCCTGATTTCTCCTGCTGGTAGCCACAAGCCGTCAAAATCGCTCTATTCATTTGGATGAATAATAATTTTCATCTGTCCTCTGCCATTTAACATCTGATCCATTGCTTTATCGAAATCATCCAGGGAATAATGATGGCTTGCCAGGTCATCCACTTTAACAATGCCCTCTTCCATAAATTTAACAGCCCGGTCAAAACAATGTGTCTGGGCAAAAGATCCTATTAATTTTAATTCTTTTTCAAATATCTGATAAGGCTTTATTCGGATTGTATCCTCATTTCCGGCAACTCCATAAACCACGATTTTCCCTTTTGCCTTAGGAAAATTCAGGCATTGTTCAAGTACTGCCGGTACCCCGGTTGCATCGATTACCACATCAAATCCTTTCGGAAACATCTGATTCAGCTGCTCTGTGTGAACACTATAGTCATTCCTGTCCATCAAAACTGTTTTGGCATAACCATTTTTCTCAATCAGATCCAGCTTTGCCTTTGAGGATGCACAGACTACCACATTTGCAGCTCCTCCCTGGTGTATCAATTGGGTTAATAATATTCCGGTGGGGCCAGCTCCAAAAATCAGGACATCATCACCGCACTGGACATCAATCACATCCATGCCATGGATGGCGCAGGCGAGTGGTTCAGCGAAACAGGCTTCATCAAAGCTAAGTTTGTCACTGATTGGAAAAACCTTATCATAATTTACCACCACATACTCTGCAAAACCACCGGGTCCATTGCATCCCAGTGAGTAAAAATTTTCACAGAATAACGGCATATTTCTTCTACAATAATAGCATTCTCCGCATAATACGGTATTATCTCCCGTCACCCTGTCCCCCACTGTAAATCCCTTCACGGCACATCCCGTTTCCACAATCTCACCTGCAAATTCATGTCCCGGTGTCAGTGGAAATCTGGCTATAAATTCCCCTTCATGAATATGGGCATCTGTTCTGCATATCCCGCAGGATTTTACTTTAATCAGTACCTGGTTTTCTTTTACCTCCGGTTTTGGAATTTCTGTGACTGAAAATTTTCTTGGTTCACTGTACACTACTGCTTTCATTGGTTTTCCTCCCATTCTGGTTTACACACTTCTATTTGCTGCCTGTTTCTACTGCCGCCTCCTGCACCTCTCTGGATAGCTCTGCTGCTGATATTTATCATTTGTAATATCCAGCGATCCGGCTTTTAAAACAGGTCAGGAAACCTTAATTACCCCTTTTACAACATCCTGTGCATTATCAATCACAGTGTCAAATGCCAATTTAACATTATTAAAATCAAATTCATGCGTTGCAATCTGTCCAACATCAATTTTCCCGTCTGCAATTGCCGCGATTGCTACCGGATACAGATTTCGATAGCGGAATACGGACTTAATATTCAGTTCTTTCGCCATTATTTTTGCAAAATCATATGCTATGACATCCTGGGGCGCCATTCCTACCAGTACAATCGTACCGCCTCTTTTTGCCATTTCCGGTGTCTGCTGTATGGTCTTTACCGCACCTGCCGTTTCTATAACAACATCTGCCCCTTTTCCGTCTAAAAGCCGTTCCAATTCCTTTTCTACGTTCATCTCTTTCGCATTAACCGTATGGTTTGCACCCAGTTTCTTTGCATATTCCAAACGTTTCTGAAGCATATCCACAACAATTACATTTGCTGCACCTCTGGCTTTACATGCAAGTAATGTCACCAGTCCGATGCATCCGCCCCCAAGTATCACCACGCTGTCCCCAAGCTCAACCTCTCCCTGTGCTGCGGCATGAAGCCCTACAGCCAGAGGTTCTACCAATGCTCCTTCTTTTGTGGACACCTTCTCCGGCAGCTTGAAGCACATATCAGAAGGATGTGCCACATATTCTGTCAGTACCCCATGATAAGGCGGGGTTGCAAAGAACTTTACGTCCGGGCACAGATTATATCTTCCTGTCTTACAAAATTCACATTTTCCGCAGGTAATACCTGGCTCCAGTGCCACCCTGTCTCCTTTTTTCAAATCAGTAACTTTACTTCCTGTTTCCACTACTATGCCTGCCGCTTCATGTCCCAGGATAAATGGTCCGTCAACAACAAAATCTCCAATTCTTCCATTTTCGTAAAAATGAACATCTGATCCACAGATTCCTACATATTCAATTCGGACCAAAACTTCATTTTCTTCCGGCTCTGGTTTCTCAATGTCACGGTATATGATCTGAAATGTTCCGTCCATATAAGCTGCCTTCATCCTTTTCTCCATTTGCTCCATTTGCTCCATAATTCCTCCTATCTGTTCATATCATTTTGCTGGCATCATTTCCGCTTTAGACGCGTCTTATTATGACGCATCATTATCCGTTTAGTTTTGAAATATCTTTTGTAAATATATTTTCCAAAAGTTATTTTAAATATATTTTACAAAAGTTTTTGTCATTTGTCAAGCAAAATATCCAAAAAATAAAAAGTCCGCCTTTTTTCTGTGTGGCAGTTTGGTAAATCCACTATTTATCAGGGTAATTCCCAGCACTTAACGGAAGAATTCAACAAAACAAAAGCCGGGCACCACAAAAGTGATTACCCGGCATCCGCCCTTTTATGAAATTGTGAAGAATCCTGCAAACCATTCAAGATTTGCCGCCCTTCTCTCTCTCCATTCCCTATCCATTTCCAGCAGATTTAGTGTCTTATCTCCTTTCCGGTTTTGGCAATGTTATATTTACCTGAAATTCGCAGTCGGAGCTTCCTGTCTGCACTGTTCCGTTATATTTTTCCAGGGTTTTCTTTACATTTTGCAGCCCATATCCCATGTGGCGGCTCCCTTTACGGTTATGGTGGCTCCCTTTAGGAATATGGCGGCTTCTATGCGTCTCACCGCTTTGGGCTGAAATCAATGCTCCCTCAGCCAGAAGTGAATTGCGAATACTAATAACAACAAATTCATTAAAATAATTCATCTTAATTCGTATATACGGGTGTTCACCCACTCTTTTGGCTGCTTCAATTGCATTATCCAGCAGATTAGCAAACACGGTTGTCACATCAATATCCTTCATAAATTCCAGACTGACCTCACCTATTTCAACCGCTGTATCAATTCCATCCCGTTCTGCATTACTCAATTTGTCATTCAAAATAATATTTAACATTTTATGATTGGTATAAAACCGCTCTCCCAGGACATTTAACATATGATGCATATCCTTCACATAAGTATTCCCTGCATCTGACTCCTGCATATGGTACAGCTGCTCCACAGCTATGAGATGGTTCTTCATATCATGCAATACCTTCCGGGAATCCTGATATTTCTTCTCCAGATCCCCATAGTATTTGTATTGCAGTTCATTCTGCTGATGATACAATTGCAGCTCTTTTTCCAATTCATTAGATTTGGAAATATATCCGCCCAGATAAATAAAATAAACATCCAGAATCAAAAGCAGCACGATGTTAACCGCAATGACAGTAATCCCATACAACTGGATATAAACTGCTCCTACCTGAACCAATGAGAGCAGAAATATGACACTCCATACCGGCACCATATACATACTGATCAGTTGCCATTTATTAATTTTATTTATCTTCTTCCTGTTCACAAAAAACACCATGAATTTTGTTAGTAAAAGATACAGCACTATTTTTAGCATCAACGCAATATTCGCCATTAAAAGAGCGCTGTTTATATCCATGGAAGGAATAAACAGTGCAGACAGATTCAAAATAGCCGACTGTCCCAAAACTCCTATCAGTGTAAACATAGCATAATAGACAATATACAGCATATTACTGTTAAATAAAAAGTGCCCCATCACCGCCAGATACAAAATTCCCGAGACCATGCTTAAACTAGTACTTCTAAATATCACACCTAAAATAATAATCATACCATAAACAAAGAATGCTGCTATATACCACCATTTTGCCCTGTAAATATTCCGTTCAATATGGCTCATAAAATAATATGCACAATAAATCATCACGCTCAATTCCATAATTCCCAATACCACATTTAAAGTAGCCATTTTTTATACTGCCCTCCATCAAATACGGTTAGCCATATAATGGCTCAACTTTTCCCTAAACTCCACGGACTTCTTCTGTGAAAGGGGAATCATACTTCCATCCATCATATGAATATCGTAGCCTTTAATCGTCTTGACATAAAACAAATTAACAGAAAAACTTTTATGAGGCATATAAAAACCATACGATTCCATCTTTACTGCCATTGACGTTATACTGCCATGCATCCGTAAAACTCCTGCTTTCGTCCTGATCAGTATTTTCCGGTCAGCATACTCAAAATAATAAATATCCTTCACATTTATCTCATGTACCCCATCTTCCGTCTCAAACCGCAGCATCTGCTCCGGCTCCTCCTCCGCCGTATATGCCACAACCTCTTCCAACTGCCTGTGAATATTTTCCCGGCTTACCGGTTTAATCAGATACGCAAAAGCATGTACTGAGAAAGCATAATTCCGGTAATCATCATATCCTGTTACATAGATAATTTTCACCTTTTTATCGTAGCTTCTTATCTTCTGCGCGGTTTTAATTCCATTGATCCCTTTCATATCGATGTCAAGGAAAATAACATCATATACCTTATGCCCCCTAAGCAATTCTTCCCCGCTCTCATAGGCATCCACCAGACATAACATCCGGAAATTCTTTATATAATCTCTAATCTGCTGAACGATTAATTTCTCATCATCGCAAACAGCTACCTTAAGCATTTTGTATTCCTGCCTTCCATTTTTGTTAATTCCAGTATAATAGCTTCCCTTCAAAGATACAAGAACAAAAGCACAAGATACCGGGACTTTGGATTAACGTATGGCAGAAGAACCTTTCAGGATCACTAAGCTATATTGCAGCTATAGAAAATAATATAATTATTAAAATGCATAATCCTAAGGAAGCTAAGCAGGTAAAAATACTTCCGGAAAATCAGCTGAAATTTTTGATAGAAAATGATTGATTACCTTATGTCTTTTCATGTATAATAAAAACAATATAAATATGTTATTTATCCCATTGCACTCCCGCTCACACATTGCAAAGTTGGTAATATCATATTAATAATTAATATCCACAATTTTATTTAGAATGAACCACGTTATTCGTCTTACATAAGAAAAAGCTTACACAGCTAACTTAATCATATTTGTCTTTTGATCTATTCCTTTTTATTCTTTAGATTTATAAAGGAATTCTTATTAATATTAAAATCCCACAATAAGATAATATATAGCATATACTGAAGATTTTCTATGCCGTAAAGCATTTTAAATTGTTGTCCATAATATAGATTTCGGAAACCGTTCATGGTTTCTGTATGAAGGGAGTAAAATTATGAAAGTCAAGTTATTTACAAAGATCTTAACAATAACTATAACAATCTCATTGGGGATATCCAATATTGCATTTGCTGCTTCTGATCATGTGGAATCAGAAGCGTCCCAAGTGGAGAATCCTATTGAATCAGAAATTCCTGTTAAAATTGACACTGATGAATTTGATGTACCTGTTGAATTTCAAAAACAAATAAACAAGCATCTATCAGAAACAGAAAAAGCATCTTCTGTTTCTGAAATTACCGTTGAAAATGAATTAATTGCAACTGACGAAGCCGAAATTACAGAATCCTTAACCGAGCCGAATAGCAGTGATAGCAGATCTGATCATGTTAAAACATCAGGGGAATCAGAAAATAATATTCAAGCCTCCTCTGATATTATATTCTCACAATCCGAGCAGCCAGCGCAGGTTGGAGATACTTTCAGTACCACTTTTGGCATATATCAGATTTTAACCGTCGGTGAGAAACCAACTGCTATGCTAATAGATAAAGCCCAGAGTGATCCCAACGGTAACTTTATCTATGGGGATACTTCCAAACCTTGGACTGCAAGTTATAAAAACGTGGAATATTCAGTTACTGAAATTGGTAAAAGTAGTAAATTAACAGGCATTTCCGGTACTATTTCCATTCCAGAAGGTGTTACTTATATTCATAATGGGGCATTGTCAAAAGCTGCCGCCAGAAGGATTGATCTTCCGGCTTCATTGGTGCATTTTGATGAAGATCATACACTCCATAAACTTGAACTCATTACCGTAGCAGAAGGAAACCAATATTACAAAGTAGAAGATGGCGCACTTTTATCCAAAGATGGTACCAGACTAATTCTTTACCCGGCAATGTATCAAAATGACTCCTATACTTCACCGGAAAGTGTTCTCAGTGTAGAAGAAGATGCTTTTTATAATAATGCGTTCTTAAAAACCATTACATTAACTAAGGTTACTACTATTAAGGACTATGCCTTTTACGAAATGCATAGTATTGAAACGATTATGTACCCCAAGACTCTTACCAATCTTAGTCCAAAATATGTTACATTTAATTGCTTCACCCTAAAACAAATATTTGTAGAAAAAGGTAATCCTATACTATATGATGAAAATGGAATTCTATTTTTTAAAAATGAAAATGAATATATGTTAGTAGTATACCCTGCTTCATATCCATTAGATGAATACTGCATTCCATATGGAGTGAAATCTATTTCCAGTTTTGCTTTTAATGGAATAACTCATACAAAAATGATTAATATTCCAGCTACTGTAAATAATATTTACTCTTATGCTTTTGAAGAAACTCAAATCCCCATAGAGTTTATATTACAATTTTCATCTCCAATAAAATTATCACAGAGTGCATTTGATCGTCTTGCCCGTGGCAGCAAATTGTATGTGGAAACTGATAAAATAAAAAATGGTTTTCTTAAAGACTTTTTAACCACTAACATAAATGAAAATGGAGGAACCCAAATAGATACGGAGACCCCCGTTATCGTTGACTATGAGAAAGCCGTATCTCGTATTGAAAATTGGTATCTTTGTAATAATAAAAAATATTACTATGATATAAGCGGAAATTTAGTAGTTGGTTTGCAACAGATTAATCAATACAAATACTATTTCGGTGAAGACCATATAATGAAAACTGGATTCCAAGATGCTGATGGAAAGACATATTATTTTTTCACTGACACTGGAAAAATGTTAACTAACTCTGGAATTGAATCTATTGATAATAAACTTTATTTTATCAAAACTGATCATTCTATTTATAAAGAAGCAGAACTAACTTATGATAATAAGATTTACTACTTAAACACTAATACTGGAGAAATTATATGTGACAGCCTAAGTCATTCCTTTGGTCCTTGGCAAGATACGATTGCCGCGACTTGCACGAAAGGAGGTTCACAATCCCATACTTGCTTAAAGTGTAACCATATAGAAACACGGACTTTATCTAAATTACAACATCAGTTTAATGACTGGATCATATTAACCGAACCAAACTGCACATCACAAGGAATAAAAATGCATACATGTCATTTATGTCATACCAGTGAACAGCAGATTATTAATAAATCATCGCATCGTCCTGGTAAATGGATTATAAACCGACAACCAACTTGTCAGTCAAATGGAAAAAAATTATTAACCTGTAACATATGCACACAACTAATACAGTACGAGGACATCCAACGACTCCCTCACAAATATGGTAATTGGAAAATAAAACGTCAGGCTACTTATGTTCGCACAGGTAATAAAACCAGAACCTGCAGTATTTGTGGTAAAACAGATCTGATTATTATTCCTAAACTATTACGTAAGAATATCTCAAAAGCGATAACATCCTCCATCAAGCAGAGAACCTATAATGGAAGATCACAAAAGCCATCAATTAAGCTTATACTAAACAACAAACTGCTCAAAATGAATGCAGATTATAGCATCAATTATAAAAACAATAAAAAGCCAGGCAAAGCATCGATCATTATCAAGGGAAAAAGAAATTATTATGGAACGAAAAATTTGAATTTCTACATTGCACCAAAAGCTCCTACCATACGCAGCTTAAGCTGTTACAAAAAAAAATCATTATCTTTACGAATAAAAAAAGCTTTTTCTTCCAGTGGATATCAATTCACTTATTCACTAAGCAGAACATTTAAAAACAAAAAAACTACTAATTTTAGCGGAACTTCAAAAACGATTAATCATTTATCCTCAAATAAAATTTATTATATTAAAATACGCGCTTACAAAAAAATAGGTAGAAAAAAAATTTTTGGTCCTTATAGCAAAACATCAAAAGTATTAATAAAATAACACTTACTCTTCCCAATATACACAAAAACATCCCGCCCTATCATCGAGCGGGATGTTCTTCACAATTACTATTTATTCATATACTGTTCTTTTATAACCTTTATAGCATATTCAAAATCGTTCTTATTCTTCAATCCCTGCATCAGCTCTTTTATTTTTAGGATCTGTTCATGAGTATAAGTGTTCGTTTCAACAGAAGTTTCATTTTTTAGAATGGCTTTGAGTTCATCTTTATTCCATTTCGAATATTTATCCAGTGTATCCAAATGTTGTAGGGATATAAACCTTACGTATTCAACATTACTTGCTGTTAACTGTGCTGGCTCTAAAACAGTTAGTTTCATAGTTTTCTGCGTTTCTTTACCAAAACGGTCTTTCACTGAGTAAGTAATAAAATACTCTCCTACATCTTGAATAAGCTCTGGCTGTATGATATTGCTCGATTCATTTTGGATGTATAAAATCTTTACTTTATCCTGAATATTAATATAATTTCCATCTGCATCAGTCAAACCCTGATTCTTTGCTGCATCATCTTCAATATCATTTGCTTTTGCATAATTTTGCAAATCATTCATCATTAATGGTTTCCTTCTAAGCTCTTCTGTTGTCATAAAAAGATTCTCCGGTACTTTTAAAGTTGGATAATTGTTATATAATATTCTAATATCACTTTCTCTTGTTGTGCTATTTCCTGTACTGTCTTCGACCTTGAATGTCAGCTTATGCCTAACTTCTTCATCCTGTATCATTCCCTTTTTATCGTAAGTATCTAAGAAATACTCGTCTGGCATATTCTCAGCAAATATTATATTACTTTGATTAGGTTTGTAACCATTTTGTATCGGAAAATATTCAATACCTACAATTTTTACATTATCATCAAGAAGGTGTGGATAATATTCCATACTTTTGATTTTTATTCCATCTTCCTTGTCAGTGGCACCATTCTCTGATAAATAAATCTCCTCCATCAACTGATCTTTTTTTACAACTTCACCTTCATAAAATTCTAATACTGTAGTCTCTATTATTGGAGCTTCATTCCAAATAGCATTTAAATCCAATTGGTAATCATAGTCAACGTCATTTAAAACTCTTGAAACAGGTTTTCCGTATGCCTTTACTAACGCTGATACAGATACATGTTGAGATTTCTTATTTATAAGATGTTTTTTGCTTGTTATTTTTATATAATTTGGAAAAGTTGTGGCTGGTACCACAATCTGTCCTGGCAGAAAACGAATATCAGATGATTGTTTATTTGATTCTGGGTCCCATCCCGCATATGAATGGCTATTAAACACAAACTCATTCTCCCGCAATGTATAATCAGCCTCTAACGGCACAACATCCCCTGCCATCTTCCCTGTTCCCCCATTCGGCAGATAATTAATCAGAACTCTTTTACCATCCAATAATACCTGATACGGATAGTCCCTATCTACACCGGTCTGATCATCAATCACGATTCCCTTTGCGTCTGCGAATTCTTTCGTATCAGCCTCCAAAGAATACTTTCCTGTTTGCTTTTCTGTATTGAATTTGTAGTTAGCCAATATTCTGCCTTTAAAAGTATCCTCTTCCTTCATGGATGTAATAAAAGCCGCTTCGCACGTATTCTCCACAGTAATGAAATGATTCGGTGTTAAAAATATATCCTGTGTCACATTTGGATTTCCCTTTACATTTAAAATACCATTTTGATATATACTATTACCCATCTCATGAGCTCCGGTGACTCCATTGGGAAAGAATTTGGATGTAATTTCTTTGCCGTTATGTAAGATACCTCCGGAATATAGATTAAAGGTTCCTGCATTCTCTAATCCCCTTTTTGTATTTTCTGTGATAGTGCCACCGTTCAAAGTTGCAGTTCCTTCGTTTTTCAACCCTGTTTTTGCAAGCCAGATCTGATTTTCCTCACCCATTGTCATTGTACCAGTGCTTCCATTATAAATTCCAACATCAGAATTACCAGATAATGTACAATTTGCACCGCTAAACATATTTAATTTACCACGGTTATAAATTCCATAGGTGACGCCACTGTATATACGTGACCTGCCTTTAATGTTTAATCGGTCTGCATTGTAAATTGCACCGATTGAATTTTGTTTAGATTCTGCCTGTGCCTGAGTAAGTCCACCCGATGCATTTTCAAATTTTTCGAATCCGATTAAAGACCATCCATTACTGGAAGATGAAGCATTCTCCAAATTTACAGTACCTAACATATTAACAATTCCATACCCGCTATTTCCATAGATTCTGCCTCCGGTCATTGTAAAGGATGCAGCAGCATTTCCAAGCCTGATACCGCCACCGGTATTGCCGGCTTTACATTTATTACTATGGATCGTTCCCCCAGTCATTCGGATTGATCCATCATTGTTTATCCCTCCATCACCGGGAGCAGTATTTCCATAAATAGATGCATCATTTAATACCAGTGTATTACCTGACAACACCTGGATACCTCCACCCCAGGAAAGGGCTGTATTATTAGATATAGAACCTGATTTCATCGTATTCACAGGTCCTCCGAAGACAATGCCGCCACCAGTCACTGCTGTATTGCTGTTAATATTATTACTTTCTAATGTAACATTGGCATTGTAATATATTCCACCTCCATTACCTCCTGTAGCTGCATTACCCGTTATCGTTGTATTTGTGAGACTTAATGTCTTCGTATCATGGGTATCGGTATAGATTCCGCCGCCATTCCCAGCGGAAACTTTATTATTTTTTATGGTACCTCCAGATATGGTCAGTTCATTATTTCTTCCGCTAAAGATACCGCCGCCTCCGTTGGCTGCGGTATTTCCATTAATGCCTCCACCAGTCATGGTAAATGTCCCATCATTCCTGACACCTCCGCCTAATCTGCCTGAGCTATTATCTTTAATCTCTCCCCCATTCAATTTGAATATCCCATTGTTTTGCACACCGCCGCCGCCTGATGAAGTATTATTACGAATAAATCCTGATGTCATAGTATAGGTACCTAGATTATAAACCCCTGCCCCCGTCCCGTAGTTTTTATTATCATGGATATCTGCGTTCCCCATATTTACGATTCCGGAAACTGTATTGTATACCCCATAAGCAGTGCATCCGTAAATTCCTCCACCATTTATATTTATATTCTTACTATTGTAAATTCCGGCTTGTGCATTTAAAACCAGAACTTTCTCTATTGACATTTGTCCTGAATTATCTATTGCATGAGTGGACTTCCCTGTTATAACCGGCAAATTTCCTGATGAATTAATCGTACAAATTCCTACATTATTTATATTAAAATTAGTTGTACTAGCTAGACAAATCCATGCATTTGCACTTCCCTGAACGGTGAGATTTCCCTTATTATAGATATTTCCCTCTCCATTATTACTTGGTGTAAAGGAGGTACTGCTTGTCCATGATGAGAATCCCATACCTGCTCCATCTTTCACTTCTACTGTTCCGGCGTCATTATGTATCCCATAGCCGCCAGCATTTCCATATATCCACCCGCCTTTTACAGTCATTTTGGGATTATATGCACCATGCTGTTCAATTCCGGATCCTTTATTGGAAGTATTACCATATATTTTACCATTTGATATGGTTAAGACTGTAGCAACTCCCTGGGTGCCGCCATCATTACATATTCCACCGCCACTGTTAGCAGCTGCCCGGTTTCCCCCGATCTCGCCCCCGGTAACATTCAGGGTATTTTTATTCATTATACCGCCGCCGTAAGTCGCAGCAATATTATTCAATATCCTTCCGCCATTCATAATTAATCTATTATTGTTATATATAGCGCCGCCACTTGCTGATGCTGTATTTCCCGAAACAGAAGCAGTGCCCTTCATCGTTATTGTACCATCATTATAAATACCGCCACCATAATTTCCTTTATTAGAATTAATTCGGATAGAGTCTGCATCTCCACTTTGTGCATCTAACAAGCAGGTTCTGCCAGTATTATTATAAATTCCACCACCTTTATCTCCCCCTCCATTATTAATAATCTCTACCCGGTTGCCCAGACCATAGTCTGTTGTAACAATTGCCATATTACCGTTATTCATAACACCTCGTAACGTACAATTTTGTATCACCGTGCCTTTCGTTGAAAAAGGTGAATTTTCCATCATACAGCTATCTTTTTTGGTATTCTCATTTAAAATACCTGTCTTAGCGCCATCAATATTGACACCATAAAGGTATACATAACCTGTAAGTGTATTGCGGATACCATATGATGCATTCCCCCATATTTTAGTTCTATTACCATTTGTATTGCTTGTAATATCCAATGTCCCTTCATTGTGTATGGCTTCATTCCCTGTATGGTAAATCCTACCTGCGGATTCTATCCATACTTCTGATTTGTTGGATATGGATATTCCATAGGACGCATTAGAGGAAACTTTATAAGTGTCCGCATTTGCATATGATGTTAATCCAACATATACTGAACTAATGTCTGCCATAGAGTTATTTATTTGAATACCAATATCATTATTATAGATATATCCGCCGCTAAAATTAGCATATGCATCCTCTTTATTACCACCGTTTGCACCATTTCCATGATTAACCCCAATACCAACGATACAGTTATAAATACTTCCTCCAGTGACTTCTATCGTACCACCATTGGAGTGGACGCCCTGTCCATACTGCATTTTCCGATTTGAACTTTCACAATAAATTTTGCCATTTTTAATCAGAATGGTTCCGTAAGATCCAATTCCAAAGGTATTTCCACCGCCGTTTACAGCTGTGATCTCTTTCGTATTCATAATGCTTCCACCATTCAATACTATAGTTGTATTTGGATCTCCATATACGGTATGATAGCGGCTGTTGCGCACAAGAACGTTACTGTTGATTGTAGTTCTAGCCGTT
Source organism: Robinsoniella sp. KNHs210 (assembly GCF_000686105.1). NCBI lineage: Bacteria > Bacillati > Bacillota > Clostridia > Lachnospirales > Lachnospiraceae > Robinsoniella > Robinsoniella sp. KNHs210. The sequence goes on along the minus strand of NZ_JMLZ01000002.1, from coordinate 4,734,402 downwards.
CCCTGAACTATGATATTACTGGAATTGATACAGTTTCCAGTCCCTTTTGACGCACTTGCACCGATATATAGTTTATTATCTGCCACGGAGCCGTTGGATGCCAGATGGGTTCCCGTTGCTGCAAATGTTACTTTGCTGTTACCATTTATAATAAATGCAGTAACATTGTTTCCATTGGCAGGCGTGATTGTCCGGTTGCCGCCGGCTGCCCTAATCGTAATATTTTTATTTGTGATAACAACATTTTTTAATGTCATATTTTTGGAAATATTGATAATATCACCACTGCCGGACTGTCTAATTGCAGTTTCCAGTTCTGCCTGTGTTGATGCACTTCTGGTTGTAGCTGCAAAAGGAGAAATAGCATTTTTTAAACCATTGTTTTTATCTACAATAGAAACATTAAATTTGATATTTGCTTCCGGATAATTCTTCTTAATGTAATCGTCATAATAACTTTTGAGATCTTTGTATTTCTTTCCAGATTTATCACTGCGCTTTTTCAGGATATCCTGAATTTCAGAATCCTGTAATTCCTTAGACATCTGCAGGGCATTGTAATACAGGCTTCCAACATAGTTGCGATTTCCTCTGGAATCTGTTTTTCCATATGATTGAATTTCAAGCTTTACATAGCTTGGATACTGGAAAAATGCATCTTGATTTATCTTAATTCCTTTACCTTCTGCATCCTTTTCTCTGACCTTAAAACAGTTGTAAAATGCATACCCTTCTATTTTCTGCATAGAACCTGGAAAACTCTCTGCCTGAAGATTAATATTCTTACTAAACGCTCCCTCTTTGATAACTTCAAGATTGCCGGGAAACCGTACTTTTGAAAGACAGTAATTGTCAGCAAAAGCATATTTACCAATAACTTTTAAAGAATCCGGCAATCGCAGTATCTCTGCATTTAAACAATTACGAAATGTAAAATCACCTATAGCAGTTATTCCTTCTTCTATAATAATAGTTTCAATTTCAGCCTTTATATCATCGATGGGGTTTTGGGTATACATTGATAAATCAGGGAGATTTCCTTTCCCGGTTACCGTAAGTACTCCATCCAGGAATTCACCCCTTATGTTCTCTGAAAATTGAATAAGTTGCTTTTTACTCTTTGTTTGTTTCGAATTGGCTTGTGTGTTCGTTTGCGTTTTGTTTTCTGGATCAGCTTCTGAGAGAGATTCTGAATCAGCTTTTGAATTTCCTTTTGAATCAGCTTCTAATTTTACTTCTGAATTCGTTTCGTTATTAGATTCTATTTCCTGGCGTTCTGTAACTGTTGTTGTTTCGCTCTCTGACTCAGACTCGGTTTCCTTATGAGACTCATTCACACTCTGCAGTACTTCCAGTCTGTAACTTATTTTTATTCCATATTGCTCAAGTTCTATAAGATAGTCAAAATAGTCATTAACAGTTTCAAACGTCTGATTATATTCCACCTCCAATTGTGATAAAACCTTCCCAGTCTCTTCACTATCCAGCTTTATTGCCAAATCTGCAGCTGCCTTGTATATATTTCCAAATAGTACCCGGCTTCCATTTTCCAAAAAGTATGCTTTATCCGGGGTAAAAACAACTTGATTCCGGCATAAATAGAATGCTTCAGCACCAATTTTAATTTCCTGATCTGTGGCTGTCTTGTTATGATAACAATTGTAAAAAGCTGCTTCGCCTACTGTTTTTAGACTTATGGGGTATTCCGTATTGCTGAGGTTAATCCCATTAAAAAATGCCCCTGCTCCGATCTCTGCCACATTTTCAGGAAAATTTATTTCTTTTAGGGCTACGTTATAAGCGAAAGAATAATTACCTATGGCAACAAGTGTTTTTGGAAGTTCAACCTTCTCTGCATTAACACAATCAGCAAACACATAATTCCCTATTTCTGTAATACCCTCCCCTACCTGTATGGAGGTTATATTTTTCATAACTTCTTTCAGTGGCGAACTTCCTTTTTCGTAATCAGGTATCTTTCCAGTACCTGTAATGATAAGCTTTCCCTTGTCAAATTCTCCCTTTATTTCATCTGTAAAAATAATTTTCAGAGCATCATCCCCTGTCTGTTCCTTCTTATCTTGTTCCCTCTTATCTTGTTCCCTCTTATCCTGTTCCCCCTCCTTATCCTTTTTCTCTGTTGTTTGCGTTTCATTTTCCTTTTCTATTATCTTTTCCTTCTCTGTCACAGATTCAACTGATATCTCCGGTACTCTTTTGTTGACTGCGTAGGCGGTTTCCGGCATACACATCGCAAATATTAATGTAGCTGCTATAATAATTTTTCCTGGTTTTCTTTTCATAATATAATCCCCTAACTGCATACCGCACGAAATGTCATGTCTCCTGTTACTACGATTTTGCTGAAATCCCCATCCCATGCAGTATCATCTGTTAATTCCCACCGAATCAAATTGGCAGGTTCCGGTTGTGGTGCTGTCAGGCGCCCCTCATGGTAGACCTGTATCTGCCGAAACAGTGACCCATCCTTATTCAAAAATCTGACCTGATAGAACTTGTCATTTGGATCCTGAAACTGCTCAAATATCACTGTTTTCCTTACTGCGATCTTCCCCTCATTCCCGTTAAAATATTTAAAGTGTTCTACGGCCTCTACATCCATACAACCATTTTCAAAGTCTATATTTTTAATATGAATATCAATATCTGCATCACTGGTTATTTGTGCAAATAAATTCCCGGTTAAATCTGCAATCAGTTCGTCCTGATCCCTGATTGGATACGTATGATCCAGATATTTAACTTTCATTGTCTGTTCAATTGCATTGGAAAGACTTTTTTCCAGTTCCGATTTTCTGATATTTCTTCCTGAAACAGTATAAATAATGCTTCCTGTCAAAAGTAAAATCAGGATGCTGATAAATGTAATGATTCCCGCTTTCATATAATCCTCCCTTATCTTGCATAACCACGTATTGAATGTTGTTCATTTGTTATATTTAAAATTCCAATATCGTAGTTATAATTAAGAACAACCTCAGCTGTTTTTTCATAATCTTCTATTTCATAAGGAAGTATTGGTTCAAGAACATAACCTTTATCTGCCGCATCGGTATATAGATTTTCTATTATCTCCTGATTAAAATTACTGGCTTCCAACTCATTTATGATAGATGCATGATAGTCTCTTGCATTAGCGGTATTGATAGATGCCGTAATATATGCGGTTCCTGAAATTGCAAGTAACGCAAAAGTAATGGTAATCATAAAAAATTCAACAATTCCTTTCATATTCTCTCCCTTATCTCTAATTTAGTACGACAATGCCCCCATCACAGCCCACAAAATCTTCACCATTGACAATCCAATTATAACAATTGCGGCTGTCTGACCATATTCTTCTAAGATATCCTTCATAAGTGCCTCCATCTCCAAAACCTTCTTTTATATCATCCCCAGCATGTGTTTTAACGTGATCTATTCCTTTATACCCAAATATCTTACATTAGATCCATTCAACTTTATAATCTCCTGTATTACCATCTCTTTTAAGGTGGAACTATTGATTTCATTTGCAGCATATATTTTCAAAGAAACTCCGCCCGTCTGGCTTGCCGTCAACTCCAGGCAGTCCTGGTAGCTTAACGGATCTGCCTCAATTAACAATTCTCCCCTCAGCTTTACACATCCTGAGAAAGCTTCATCCATAATACTTACGGAAGAAAAGATGGGTCCCATTGAAGTCATTTCGGTGCATCCTTTAAAAGCCTGGCTGATATTTTCCACTGTATTTTCGATGTAACCATATTTTATGGCTTTGCAATTTTGAAAAGTCCCCTGCATTTTGCGGACTCCATAGAACTGCGGAATCACTTCCAGTCTGGAGCATTCACTAAACCAATAACTGACATCCTCTGTTCGGACAGAACGTGCAATCTCACATTCCGTTATCTTATCTGCATAATTTTTCAACCATGGTATCTGTTCTGGACTTCCATAAGCCTTTGCTGCTCCTTCTCCATTAATGGTAAGTACATATCTTTTTGTAAAAGTGCCGCCAGCCTGATAATCGTACTCAAAAATCCTTGCCGACACCGTTTCCGCTGCCTGTCCAATATCCCATTCTTCCAATAATTTTGCTGCCCCCAGACTATCCGGATTATTTACGATTGCTATGGCAAATTTCTTATCTGCAGCAAGCCCCTGGGAATCCTCTGCACGAAACCGAAAAGACATCGTCCCAAACTGAACTGCCCTGATTTCATAATCAGATGTTACCGGTGTCCCATCCTCCAGGTAATACCGGATATGCTCTTTCAGATCATTTCCGTCAGCATCGGTTGCACTTACCACCAGATCTCTGATCAGGATCTTATCCCCAAGTCTTAATTCTGGAGAAGAGAAGACAAACTTTGGCTTTTTTCTTTTTGACAGGCTGCCCAGTTTCAATCTTGTAAACTCATTCCGTACATCCGGATTCGCAGGCTTAAGACTATCCACCATATCCATAAATGCTCCATGAAACAATAAAATCATCATGCTGATAATACCAATTAGGGCAATTATCAGCACTTTCCCATACTCCTGTATAAAAACTTTCATCCCAATGCCTCCCGCGTTAGTTGAAATTATATGGCTGTCCCAGCTATCATGCTGGAAAACCTTCTTGCCAGCACTTCTAAAAATCCACCTTCTTTCAAGCCACTATATAAAAACATTAATATCAGTCCCGCCAAAACAATTGCTATTATGACATATGCATATTCCTCTAAAACTGCTTTCATCTGACACCTCCTCTACATTCCCTGTGTTAAACTAAGTAAAGACATAAGAAAGACTCCCAGGTCCGTCATCATTTTCAGGGATCCCGTTACCATTGGAATCAATACCAACATGCCTGTCCCCGCTGTCTTATCTTCATTTATAATTCTTTCCGACTTATCCAAAAGCCGGTTATTACGCTCCACCATAAATATAATCTGCTTTTTAAAGTCTTCACTTCCTGATTCAGACATGGAATATAACATACGAAGGAAAGACTGAACATCCGGCAAATCAAACTCAGTCATAAATCCCAGATACGGATTAATGGCTGCCGGATTTTTTTCCATTTCACTCACCAGTTTTTGTAAGCTTTCCTGTAGTACATAAGGTGCCCGGTCAACAGACTTTGTTAACGCCACCTGCGGATTGTCCGTTTGTAACAGCAGGGATATCTCCATAATCCATACCGGAAATGCCTTGTCAACTTCCCTTACCATTCTTTTTTTAGCCATCTTAAGTCCCATCCCCGGCTGCATCAGTGCATAAATAACAGCTGATGCTCCAATGATCGTTACCGGGATATTTTGCAGTATGATTCCTGATGCACCTATCATCATGCAGAATCCCGCCATTATAAAGGACTTTTTTCTTTCTTTTTTTGGATTATGTTTCATTACACGATCGTAACATCTCTTGATCTCCTCCCGGTTCTCTTCCAGATCGTTTAGCCAGTCCACACTTAGTTTCTTCTGTCCGATATACCAGATGATAATATTGCTGATAATCAACGACATCGTTGCTGCTTGTGATAAACCATTGTGTAAAGTCTGAAAATCCTTTGGGAGCATAAACATGGTCAATCCACAAATCAGAAATGAAAGTGCCAGTGAAATGGTTATTTTCACTTTTAGATTACTTCTGTCCTTCTCCAACTCATATACTCTTTCTATCCACAGCCTTCGGTCTTCCAGTAAAATATCGATTGCTCCGCTGAATTCTCCGCCAAAGCTCTCTACCTTTATTAAGAATTCATGCGCCTGACGCAGTCTGCGGCATCCGTAAGCCTCTTCCATTGCAGAAAATGCATCACGGTATAGATCCCCGCTCTCTTCAAGCGGTTTATTCTGAATGGCGTCCATAACCATCAGAATATGGTCATGCATCTGGCCTTCAGGAAATACGGCCAGAGTATCCTGGAGAGACGAGAGAATCTTTGGTCCTTTACGAAAGGAATACAGTAACTGCTCCAGATAATTTGTCACATCCTGAAATCGCTTCTGCTGATACATATTCTTATACGTATTTAAAATAATAAAAGGGGAGAGAAAAAGAGAAAAAATTGATACAGCCAGAATATAAGGCAATTGTAATTGATAAATCATACTTATGATAAAAATACTGACGAGCGCCAGCAGATAAAATTTCCAAAAACCCAACAGGGAAAAATGATACCCATACCTGTTTACTTCATACACTAAATTTTGGGGGCTGAGCCAGTTACAAATACCCGGTTTTCTTTTCGCACTCACTTCCAATGTTCATACCTCCCTCGTACCCGGAAGGGATCTTCGATATTATCCTGTGTAAATTTTCTCTCGATATTATGTGGAAGTTTACGACTTGTCATTTCGCCATTTTCAGCAAGCATCATAATTTCATTCACCCCTCTAACTTCATTCCTGTTATAGATACAGATTTGTTCGATATATCTCTGTATCACTCCTACATGATTCATTCGCTTTTTTAATAAAACACCCACATTCACAAATGAGTATATGTCATTTTCCATGCGGTTCGCAGCCAGGGAATCTTTCATCATATTCTGAATTCTATCCGGCACTTTGCGAACATCATCTGTATGCAGCGTGGTCAGACAATGGGTACCCGTACTCATTGCTTCCAACAAATATTTCACTTCCGCCGATCTGGCCTCTGACAACATAATCCACTTTGGATTTTGGCGCAGACATGCTTTTATTGCCTTGGTATAATCAAACAATTTTTCATTTACTTTTAGTTCCACCGCATCCTTGCCTGGATTAATATCTGCATAATGAATTTCCAGATTATCCTCAATCGTGATTACTCTTTCATTCGCAGGTACAAATCCAGTCAGATATTTCAGCAATTCCGTCTTTCCCGATCCCGGAAGCCCACACATAATAATATTCATATGAGCTTTTACGGCATTTTCTAAAAATGCCATCATCTCTCCCGAACAATATCCTGTTTTTTGCATCAACGACTCTGTCAGCCGTCTGCAGGGATCTGTTTTACGGATTGATACAGAGCGGCCAGTACTGGCTACACTTTCGTGTATTATTGATATCCGCAGAGTTTTCGTCTCTGCCTCCAGCAGATTTTCATTTTTATTGAAATTTGCGCTGACCGCATTGGACAGACGCATACTGAACTGATTGATAAAATCTGATGTAACTTCGATGTCCTCTGCAAGAAAACGCCCCTTTTCCAGGTGATCTATCCAGGTATCCCTGCCATTATAATTGATGTCTGTCACCAGGTCATCTTTAACATACTTTAAGAAAGGTCCATAATTTTCTTCTTTAAAGGTCCAAAAATCAACTGCATTATTAATACTGCTTCCTCCTTTCTTTCCTTGTTATGCAGGGATCTGAGACGGTCCCTGCAATTAATTGTACTACCAGGGCATTGTTATTTGAGGGGGGCTTGAGATACCAGATTTGGTAATGAAATTTGTGACGGTGGCAGCGACTGCTTCACCGATGTAATGTCCCAGTGGCGTTGCCAGTAATACCATAATCAGCGCAATAATTGCAACGATAATGATAATACCATATTCCTCCAGAAATGCTTTCATAGGCATATTCCTCCTTTCCATATTTTTATATAGAAAATCCCTATAAAAATCAGAGACTATTCTAGCTTCGTTTATAATTGTGCGATTTATCACACTATTAAAACAACAAGTGTTATCGCTTGTTTCTATAATGATTACTGCTGTTATTTGCGTTAAAAATCCTTCTTGTTACAAAATAGGGAAAACCTTTGGCGATATGCCAGAATTTATATCATTTAGATGTATATCCACACTTTAACATAATATATTTATTTTGTCAATAAAAAAGAGTGATGTTTTTAATATTATTAAAACATCACTCTTTGTCTGTATATTCTATTTTTACCAGAGTCAATCCTTCCGGCCTTGCTGTCTCACCTGCTTTTTTCCGGTCCTTACCTTCCAGAATATCCAATACATACTCTGGTTCAAAGCTGCCATTTCCTACCCGGATTAAGGTACCTGCGATTATTCTTATCATATTGTACAAAAATCCATTCCCTCGAACCCGGATTGTAATCAGATCATCATTCTTTTCAATATCCAGTGAATAAATTGTTCTTACCGTATTGGTTATCTCCGGTTTATGGGTACAAAGCCCGGCGAAATCATGCTCCCCTACCATATAAGCAGCCGCTTTACGCATACGCTCCACATCCAGCGGGATATAATAGAACAGGGAATACAGGCGGCGTATAGGGTCCTGAAACCGTTTATTCAAAATTTTATACTCATATGTTTTCACCGTGTTGCAGAATCGCGGATGAAAATCTTCTGGCACTTCACAGGAATCCTGAATACGGATGTCAGACGGAAGCCTGGTATTCATCGCATAAGAAATCTTATCTGCCGGCATTCTTGCCATTGTATTAAAAACAGCTACATTCCCCAGGGCATGTACTCCGGCATCTGTTCTGCTGGCACCGATTACCTTAATTTCCTCCTGGAGAAGTTCGGAAAGATGATGATTTAATTCATCCTCTATCGTATTCCCATTGGGTTGTACCTGCCAGCCGCAATAATTTGTGCCGTCATACGCAACCACTAATTTTACTCGCTTCATGTTCCATGCACCTACTTTTATTTCATATCCAAACTCTCAATATAGTATCAAATTATTTTTCTTTGAAATCAACTGATTATATTTTAATCCCTGAAATCCATTCCTGCTGTTTACATTTTTACATATAATTTTATCAGTATCATTCCTGCTAAATACACTAAAAGGCAGATATACGCTGCATAATCCTGCTTTTTATAAACCAGCGGCTTCATCTTGGTTCTTCCTTCACCGCCATGATAGCCCCGTGCTTCCATAGCCATGGCGAGATCATTCGCTCTTCGAAATGCAGAGATGAATAACGGGACAAGCAATGGAACCAGGTTCTTTGCCTTTTGAATCAAATTCCCATTTTCAAAGTCAGCGCCCCGGGCCATCTGGGCTTTCATTATTTTATCCGTTTCTTCTAACAAAATCGGGATAAAACGAAGTGCGATAGACATCATCATCGCTACTTCATGTACCGGTACATGCAATTTATTCAGGGGACGGAGCCCCTTTTCCATACCGTCTGTCAGCTGGTTCGGTGTTGTAGTCAAAGTCATGACCGATGATCCTATAATTAAAAATGCCAGCCTCAGCGCCATAAATATTGCCGTTTCTATTCCTTCCCGGGTAATGGTAAACTTCCATATTGTCAAAACCGGGGTTCCGCCTGTTAAGAAAAGGTTAAAAACAACCGTGATCATCAGAAGAATCATAATCGTCTTCAGACCTTTTACCATAAATTTAAAAGGTACTTTAGACATTTTTATCACGACACCCAGGCAGACAGCAGCAAATGCATAAGCAATAAAAGACCGGACGATAAATAAAGATACAATAAATACAATCGTACCGACTAATTTAGTCCTGGGATCAAGACGGTGAATGGGAGATTTCACCGGATAATATTGTCCTAATGTAATATCTCTTATCATATTTATAACCATTGCATATTGCAGGACCGCCTGCAATACTGCCACAAATAAAACAGGTTGAAAGAATCACAGTGTGGCTTCCTTTCCATTTCTCATTTTTCTTTCAGCCTTTCAACATCTTCACCATGCATTATTGCATTTTTCTGCCTTTCATGGCTTTTAAGATGGCATCCCTTGCCTCTTCTACCGTGGTAGCGCTGGTATCAATATTCCATCCTTTGTTCTCAAGGGCCTTTACAGCATAAGTTACCTGCGGCGCCGCCAATCCAATTGCTTCTAACTCTTTATAATGCTGGAAGACATGCTTTGGCTTGCCATCAAACATGACTTTTCCTTTGTTCATAACGATAATACGCTCCACATAGCGCGCAACATCTTCCATACTATGTGATACCAGAACAACCGTTATTTTTCTCTCCCTATGGAGTTTTGCTATCTGATCCAGAATATCATCCCGTCCTTTGGGATCCAGACCAGCAGTAGGCTCGTCTAAAATCAACATTTTCGGCTGCATCGCGAGAATTCCGGCAATAGCCACTCTTCTCTTTTGTCCACCGGACAATTCAAATGGAGATTTCTTATAGTACTTTTCCTTAAGTCCTACCTGCTGAAGCGCCTCTAATGCCCTCGCTTCTGTCTCTTCCTTTGACAATCCCTGATTTTTAGGACCAAAACAGACATCGGTAAATACATCAATTTCAAACAGCTGGTGCTCCGGGTACTGGAAAACCAGTCCTACCTGATTTCTGAGACTGCGCATATCATACCCGTCCTGATAGATGTCTTCCCCGTCATAATAGATCTTACCGGATGTCCCTTTAACAAGGCCATTCAAATGCTGGATCAATGTGGATTTACCTGATCCGGTATGACCGATAATCCCGATAAACTGTTCATCTGGAATCTCCAGATTAATATTATCCAGAGCCTTCTTTTCAAATGCTGTACCTTCACTGTACACATAACTTAAATTTTCTATTTTCATCGACATAGTTCATTCACCAACTCATCTACACTTAAAATACCTTCCGGCAGATCTGCACCTGCCTTTTTTAACTCATGAGCCAACAGCGTTACCTGAGGAACATCCAGACGATATTTTTTCAGGGTTTCCACCTGTGAGAAAATTTCTTTGGGCGTTCCCTGCATTACAACTCTGCCCTCATCCATCACAATAACTTTATCGGCATGTACCACTTCTTCCATATAGTGGGTGATCAGAATTACCGTCACCTCTTCTACCTGATTTAAAGCTCTTACGGTACGGATTACTTCTTTTCTGCCGGTTGGGTCTAGCATAGCAGTTGGCTCATCCAGAACAATACACTTTGGATGCATCGCCACGACACCTGCAATGGCAACGCGCTGCTTTTGTCCGCCGGAAAGTTTATTCGGAGATGCTTCCCGATATTCCCACATGCCGACTGCTTTCAGACTCTCCTCAACCCGTTCCCAGATTTCCTTGGACTCCACTCCCATATTTTCCGGTCCGAACCCAACATCTTCTTCCACTACCGTTCCTATAATCTGATTATCCGGATTCTGGAATACCATGCCTGCAGTCTGCCGTATCTCCCACACCTTGTTATCATCCCGGGTATCCATCCCATCCACATACAGCGTTCCTTCCGTAGGTATCAGAATCGCGTTCAAATGCTTTGCCAGGGTAGACTTTCCAGAGCCATTATGACCCAATATTGCAATAAAATCCCCTTTTTTCACATCCAGATCCACATGATCAATCGCTCTTTGGGTAGATTCTACATTTCCGTCTTCCCCATATTTAAAATATTCATATACAAGCTTACTTGCTTTTATAATTCCCATATTGTCACCTGTTTTAGTTTAATCGTTAACAATTATAATCTTTGTATATTGTATATGATTTAATGATTTTTTACAAGGACTTTCGCGCCCAGAATTTCTAAAATGATTCTATATATTTTCTAAAATAAAAAAGCAATGGATGAATAGCGCCCCTTTCGAACAATTCTCTAAAATGAAAATTAAAAGAGAGTGCATAAGTTCGAAGAAACTTTTTTCACTCTCTTTTAATCACAATATTTTACACTCCCATATCCTGCAGATACTTTATCTCATTCTCACTCTATCCTTTTTACGGATTTTCCCTCTATTAGTTCTCCATCAAATACTCTCTGTTGTTCCCGTGCACCGTTTAAGATCACATCAAAGAGCATTTTTATCGTAGCTTCTGCCATTTCCTCTACCGGCTGTTTTATTGTTGTGACAGACGGATGATAATAAGCCGCCATTTCCAGACCGTCAAATCCCGCTACCGAATAGTTCTCCGGCACACTCTTTCCGGCATCAAAAATAGCCTTGCAGCATCCAATTGCAATACTGTCAGAAATTGCAAAGATAGCCGTAAAATCTTTTCCTGATTCCAGCAGTTCCTTCGTAACTGCATAACCGTTTTCCATTGAATAACTATCCACATCGTCCTTCATCCGGGCTACATAGGATTCATCGTATTCAATACCATGTTCCTCCAGCGCCCTTCTGTACCCCTCCAGCCGGAGCCTTCCAATACTCTCATCATCCTCACCGGATGCGATTATAGCAATTTTACGGTGTCCCTGCTCAATCAGGTAACTTACCATCTTGGCACTTTCCTTTACATCATCCACGTAGACACTGGAATACTTTTCACTGCCGGATTGGTCCCGCAGACCGATTGTACTGAGTACAAAGGGAACTGGAATCTGCTCCAGCTTCTCTCTGGAATGGGAAAAATGACCGCCTAAAAATACAATTCCATTCAATCTTTTTTCCTTTTCCAGGCGGATTGCAACATCCACCTCATCCTGGTGGTCATCCACATGCTGCAGGACAAATGTATATTTTTTCTCCTGAATTTCCTGCTCAAATATTTTGATCATTTTGCTAAAAAACGGGTTCGTAATCCCCTTAATTAATACTGCAATTGCCTTTGCATCTGCACGCTTTAAATTCCTTGCGCTGTTGTTGGGGACATAATGATAATCCTTAATCACTTCCATGATTTTCTGCTTCGTTTCTTCATTAATATCCGGATGATTATTCATCGCCCTGGACACCGTACTCACACCAACACCGCATAACTTTGCTATATCCTTAATCGTAATAGTTTCCATTGATCTTCCTCTTCCCACTATCTAATAGTAAAAGTATATCAACTGATGAATAAAAATACAAGAAAAATAAGATGTAATGCAGTACTATCCTCTGCTCCGGTTTTATCTATCCCATTGTCTTACTCACTTCTGCCAAATAAAACACAAAGTTTTCTGATTTTGCTAATCAATTCTTCATCAAAATCTTCATCGGTTAAACGCCAGGTCCAATTATCACCTAAAGTAGACGGCGTATTAATTCTGGCATCGGAATCCAGATAAAGATAATCCTGTACCGGTATTACCGCCAGCATTGCCACACTGGAAAGTGCCAAACGAATGAACTCCCAGTGAATTTCTTCATCGCTTCTGCCATACAGATTCATATATTCTTTAGCAAGCTCCCGGTCTTCCTCTGCCATTTCATAATACCAGGTTCTCAGTGTCTGGTTATCGTGGGTACCGGTATAAACCACACAGTTCTTGTCATAGTTATGAGGCAGGTAATTACTTGGTTCCCTGGAATCAAATGCAAATTCCAGCACTTTCATCCCCGGGAATCCGCTCTCTTCCACCATCTGTATAACACTTGGAGTTAAATATCCGAGATCTTCCGCAATCACCCGCATTTCCCCTAACTGCTTCCTTAACTGCCTGAACAGATCCAGTCCCGGACCCTTTTTCCAACATCCATTTTCTGCAGTCTTATTTCCATAAGGAATCGCGTAATATTCATCAAATCCCCGGAAATGATCTACCCTCACAATGTCGTAAAGGCGGAAACACCGTTCCATACGTTTTGCCCACCATACATATCCGGTCTCTTTGTGATATTCCCATTTATACAGAGGATTCCCCCACAACTGGCCTGTAGCTGAAAATCCATCCGGAGGGCACCCAGCTACATCGATGGGCAGATTCTCATCATCAAACTGAAATAAATCCGGACGCGCCCAGGTATCTGCGCTGTCAAATGCTACATAAATGGGAATGTCTCCAATAATCTCCACACCGCTTTGATTTGCGTATTTCTTTAATGCATACCATTGTTCCTGGAACTTAAACTGCTGAAAGCGGAAAAAATTAATTTCATCTTCATACAGATTCCTGTACTTTTCCATTGCCTCCGGTTTACGAAGCCGGATATCCTCATCCCAATGGTCCCAGCTGACTCCGTCAAAATGATTTTTTACTGCCATATACAGGCAATAATCATCCAGCCATTCCTCATTCTCTGCTAAGAATTTCTGGTAATCCTGATTTCCTTCTAATTCACAGTGCTCGTATGCTTTCCGTAAAAGGAGAAATCGGGAGTCATAGATCTTTCCATAATCAATATGTCTTCTATTTGTACCAAAATCAAAAGACTTACATTCTTTTTCACTTAACAATCCTTCTTCCACCAGCTGGTCCAGATCAATGAAATATGGATTTCCAGCATAGGTAGAAAATGACTGGTATGGTGAATCCCCATAACCCGTAGGACCTAGAGGAAGAATCTGCCAGAACTTCTGGCCTGCCGCCTTTAATATATCTACAAAATCATATGCGCTTTTTGAAAATGTGCCAATTCCATACTTAGATGGAAGGCTGGCTATCGGTAATAACATTCCACTGGCTCTCATATAAGTGCCTCCTCTGTTCTTCTTTATCTGTTTCCGGTAACGTTATCGGTACCGTTTCCAATTCTATAATTATCATAGCACAGATATACACGGCTGGCAACTCCAATTCTCCTGATTTTTTGCATTTCAGAAAAACGCATAAGTTACAGCCCTGTATTCTGTGCACATTTACTTTAACTACTTTATCTTACGCCTGTTAACGACTATAATTCCGGCACTGACGAGAATCAATGCCCCAAGATTTCTCAGGGTAAAGGCATTCTCCTGAAGGAAAATTGCAGATAAAAACACTCCAAACACCGGAATCATAAACCCATAGATCGCTACCTTTCCCACGGGATTATATTTCAGCAGAATCGTCCATATGGAAAATGCTGCAGAGGATATAAATGCCATATATAAAAGCAGAAGTAACCCGGATGCAGAGAATCCGCTGACAATTTTTCCACCGCTTAAAAATCCTATTCCAATTAACAGAGCACCTCCAGATAAGAGCTGCAATGCAGTAATCAAAATGGGATCTTCTTTTTGCGCAAGCCGCTTTGACCACAAAGAAGCCACAGAATATGCCAATGCAGAAATCATCAAAAATCCTTCCCCCTGAATTGAAAAAGATGTATCCCATCCACTCAGGGAAAAATTAGTAAGAATGACTCCTCCAAACCCAAGAAGACACCCCACACATTTTTGAATATTCAGCTTCTCACTTTTCATAAAAAAATGAGCCAGTAATATGGTAAAAAAGGAATTCGACGCACTAATGATTGATCCTTTTACACCGGTGGTATTCGCAACTCCGATATAGAAAAAAATGTACTGTATCGTGGTCTGTACCACACCCAGTCCCAATATTCCGGGTATCATTTTCCGAACCGGAACCGGGAATCTTTTCTTTAGTATCCATACAAAAACAAACGTCATGATCCCTGCAAGGAAAAATCGATAGCCCGCAAATAAAATTTTTGATCCAATATCCTCTGCAGCTATCTGAAAGATCTCATATCCCGATTTCACACAGGGATACGCACTTCCCCACAAAGCAGTGCTGATCACGGCAAGTATTCCTACTATCCAGGGATTTGTCAAATAATGACCCGCATCTTTTTTCATATTCTCTCCAAAAAACAGAGCCAGACACAAGATCATCTCTGAAAAATGCTCTTGTGCGGCCCTATTTCGTATCTATTTATTAATTTACATCCCAGAGACGTTCGTAGATATCCATAATATCATCTTTGGTTGGAACTCTTGGATTGGTTGGTGTACAGGCATCCGCTAAAGCTGCATCCGCCATAGCCGGAATTGCTGCAAAATATTCTTCTTTTGTGCATTTTCCAGTCTGTGCAATACAAAGCGGAATATCCATTTCTCTTAACATGAACTGTACCCAGGCTACCAATGCTCTAATGGTAGTGATTGTATTAAAGTTCTGAAGTCCTAAGATTCTTGCGATCGTTACGTATTTTTTAACCTGTTTCGGGTATTCCTTCTGACTTCTGCTGTGTTTGCTTATGTAACTGTTATATTGAATAATAAATGGCAGCAGCATTGCATTCGCACGTCCATGAGGAATATGGAATCTTGCCCCCAGCTGATGTGCCATACTGTGATTAATCCCCAGCGAAGCGGAGTTAAATGCAAGTCCTGCAAGACAAGATGCAATATGCATTTTCTTTCTGGCATGTGTGTCGCTTCCATCCAGGTAAGCACGTAATAAGAAGCTGCCGCAGATTTCAATTGCTTTTTCGGATAATGCTGCTGCAAATTCCTGATTTTCGGTACTTACATATGCTTCTAACGCATGGGTAAATACATCCATTCCGGTATCTGCTGTGATTGCAGGCGGAACACTTCTGGTCAGCTCTGCATCTAAAATCGCTTCGGTTGGAAGCAGGCTTTCAGAAACCAGTGGATATTTAATCTGTTCTACCGGGTCGGAAATGACAGAAAATGACGTTACTTCAGAGCCTGTACCACTTGTAGTAGGTATTGCAATTAAAGCCATTTCTTCTTTTGCACCAAGCTTTGTAGCAAACTCGCGCATACCTTTTGCGGAATCAATCGCGGAACCGCCGCCTACTGCAACAATTGCTTCCGGCTGATATTCCAACAGTGCTTTTACGCCTAAAACTACTTTTTCAATCGGTGGATCCGGCACTACATCCTTGTATATGGAATATTCTTTCCCACTCTTGTCCAATCGTCTTGTTACCAGTTCGATCATACCGCTCTGGACTACAAACGGATCTGTTATAATCATTATTTTCTGATATGGAATATCTGTCAAACGGTCTAATGCATTGTCACCGAAATATATCTTCGTCTTAATATCAAAACTATTCATGATTCCCGTCCCTTCTTTATCACTTTTTTGTCATTGTTAACATATTAACATTAATATACCACATTTATTTGGGATTCGCAAGTTTAAATCCTAGAAAACAACAAAAATCCACATTGAAATCTACCTAATCCAAAACCCGCTGCTGCCGTATAATAAATGCAGGAAAAGAAAGGTATTCAGAAAAAACTTTTTATAATAAATAAGTGGGCATTTTATCCTTAATACCGATATAATTCTTCTGTACTCCTGTTTCCTGTTCAACCATAACGGTTTCTTTCGTTTCCTTTTTTACTCGTGCGGGAGCCTTGGTTTTTGCAGCTGCTTTTTTCACAGGTGCTGCTTTTGATGTTGTTTTTACTGCAGCCGTTTTCTTTGCCGAAGCCGCTTTTTTAGCTGGTTCTGCCTTCTTTGCCAGTTCAGCCTTTTTATCTGACTCTTCCTTCGTTACCGGCTCTGCCTTTTTCACTGGTTCTGCCTTTTTCACTGGCTCTTCCTTTTTCACCGGCTCTTCCTTAGGCGCAGTTTTTCTTCTGGTCGTTTTTTTCACGGGTTTTTCAGCTGCAGACACTTCCGCTTTTGTTTCTGATTTAACAGATTCCTTTTGTTCTTCTGCCGGCATTTCAGCTGCTTCTTTTACTTCCTGCTTCTCTTCTGCCATACTTTTTTCCTCCACTTGATTTTCTGTTGCCTGTGTCATAAACTCTATATTATTTTCCTTTTTACTTCCTGATTTCGCTGCTCTCATGATGCTTCCTCTACCTACTGCCAATTTCCAGTACCTCCTCTGCCAATGCTGTATATTCTTTTGCACTTCTGCTGCTCTTTTTATAGGCAACTACCGGTGCGCTGTTATCCTGTGACCATTCGATAGAACTGTCCACCCGAATATAAGATTCGAATAAATGGATATCTTCCATCTCCTTTAATGTTTCCATTGTCTGTTTAAAATAATTCTTTCGGGTATCTACTTTTGTTACTACAATTCCCAACAGTTTCAGTTCTGTTGAAATCTGCTTAACCTCATTTAAAAAATCAAACATATTCGCCAGGCCAAATAAGCCCCAGGGACTGGCTTCTACGGGTATGATTACCTGATCGGATGCACAGAGTATGTTCATTACCCATCCTCCAAGCGTAGGAGGTGCATCAATCAGTATATAATCGTAGATACCGGATGTACGAACCTTCTCAAGACACTTTTTCAAAATTAATTCTCTCTGCCATTTTGTAAACAATTCATATTCAATAGAACTCATTAAAGTAGAAGAAGGAATCAGATCCAGATTCTCATAAGCGGTAGAAACTATGTAATCACTCAAGTCCTTTTGGGCCTTTATCGCCTGATAAAGATTCTTATCGCCTGTAGCAAATTCTAATACCTCATCCTCTGTAAAAAATGACAGTGATAAATTCAGCTGCATATCCGCATCGATCAAAAGCACTTTTTTCCCGGCCATAGCCATAGCACATCCTACATTAGAGCAGGTAGTAGATTTACCACTTCCTCCTTTATTATTCGTAAAACAAATGACTTTTGTTTCTTTCATCAGGCACCTCGCTTTATTTCATAGATATTTCTTATATAAAATTGATTATACGAGGTTTTTTGACTTATTTCAACTTTTAATTTCTTACTGTTCCCGGAATAAGATTTCTTTTTCAGATAACAAAAGAACCAGGTTTTGAGTAAATTCAAAACCTGGTACAAGATATTTCTCTAATAACTTCCCACTTCTTCCTTTCCAAATGACTGTCCCATGGATCGGAAGACTTTTCCTGCTGCTAATGCAATTACAATTGAGATAAAAGCTGCACCAAAAATAACGATATGCGGTGTCATTTTAAATTTTTCAAATAGAGCTCCATACATTGCCTGCCCAACCGGCTGCGAACACATAGCCAATGCCAGTACCCAGGAAATTACCTTTCCTAATAAATGTGCCGGAGTCTGCCCCTGAACAAAAGATAACATCTGCACGCTGAACATGGTAGACATACCCATCAATCCAAAACTGCTTATGGTAATAATGATATACGCAGCCATTGGGGTACAATCAATTAAAAACACAGCCCCCATAGGAATTAACAGTATCGCAGAACCTAAAAGCATCCATGAGGTCTGCTCCACCTTTAATTTTTTAGCCAGAACACCCGTCAGTATGCCGCCAAGTAACCCACCTGCTGCCAAAGCCCCCTGGGCATATCCATACATCTGGTCCGGCATCCCCAGAGTCTGTGTAATCATAACCGGCATGGAGACCATCACCATAGAACTCAGGAATAAATTAAACGCTGCCACAATCATGATACCTTTCATGATAATGGGGTTTTCTTTAACAATAAAAGTCATGCTTTCCTTAAAATCACTTTTCACTAATACCAGAATACTTGTCGCTTTTCTGGTCTTCACATTTGGAATACGTATAAAAATCTCCATTACCGCAGAGCAGAAAAAGCAAATACCGCCAATTGCCAAAATCGGGGTCAGTCCCCATAATCCAAATAATATTCCTCCTATAATAGGACCCAGTAAATTAGAAAGTGCGCTGACCTGATTGATCACGGCATTCGCCTGCAGTAAATGTTCTTCATCTGCCAGCAGGGGCATACTAGCCTGAACAGCAGGCTGATAAACCCCCTGTATTCCATAAAGAATCATTAATGTAATGATCAATAGTACAATCAGATTCAATCTCCCCATAGTAATTGAAAATATGGTTATGAGCGCTGCTGTGGCAAAATCCAGTACCACCATAATATTTCTTTTATTCACCCTGTCTGCAATCATCCCTCCAATAGGAGTTAACACAATCATTGGAATAAATGACAGTGCGCTGGCAAGCCCAAAATAAGCAGCAGATCCCGTTATATTCAGCAGGTAAAGTGGCAGTGCAAATCGAATAATTGCATTTCCAAAAAGGGAAATAATCTGTCCGATTACCACCAGTGTGAAATCCCGGTGGAATAAAGTTGTTTTTTGATTCATTCTAAATCCTCCTTAATTGATACCGACGTTTGGTATGTATGTTTTTAAAAATATACTGCCACTATATTACGTGACAGTAATTGAGTTGCTATCTTTTCTATGATAATTCTTTTGCTGTGTTCTCATCCATGATGCGTCGAAAGTATTGCAGTCTTTCAAGCATACTATCATCTAAAACGGGAATGCCTATACGCTCTCCTACATCTTTTAGAAATAAAAATTTATCATACAGTTCATTATCCGGAACCGGAAATACTGCCGGGTTCAACCAGATATTAGACAGGATTATCAGCATCTCCGCCAATTGTTTGGGATACTTCGTACAAATGGAACCGTCTTTAATTCCCTCATGCACCAGAGGCTCTATCACTTCTCTGCAAAAATTATTAATACTACCATACAGTTGTGCTGCCAAAAAGCGTGAGTTATGCATTAGATCCGGCGCCGACTTCAGTACCTTTTCCTGATTTGGATTTCCCAAAGAAACCCGAATCGTTTTCTGTATCTTCTGTAAACCATTTAATGATGAGTCTTCCATTATCGCATATACACTACTATACATCTCTGCAAACATACGCTCCATAACGGCTTCAATAATATCTTCTTTGGATTTAAAATGATGGTAGATGGCACCCTTGCTTAAATCCCCCAATTCATCTATTATTGCCTGAATTGTTGTACTATCGTATCCTTTTTCCACAAACAATCTGGTAGCCACATCTAAGATACGATTTACTGTAACTTCCGGATACTTATTTCTAGCCATACGCTCATCTCCTGTATACATACTATTGGTATGTATGTAGTATACAGGAACTTTTACGCATTGTCAATCATTATTCTGGTCTTCGATAACGTTACCTTCTGATCTGTATAATTTTTACTCTTTATTCTCTCTAAATCTCATTATCATTTCATTCGTCAGACTAATCGCGGTGTCGCAAACCGGTATATCTTCTCTGTTAAACCACTCTGCAAATTCCAGCTCATTCCGATCCAGCGTTATGTCTTTTGCGCCATCAAGGTCTGCATAAAATCCGAACAGCAATGTACTGGAAAAAGCCCAGGGCTGGCTTTTATAATATCTAATATTCTTTACTTTAAGCCCCACTTCTTCCATAACTTCCCGTTTTACTGTTTCTTCAATCGTCTCACCAACCTCTGCAAATCCCGCTATCAAAGCATATTTCTTATAATTCCGCCCGGAATATCTGGACATCAGAAGCTTATTTCCATCTACAATTCCTACAATTACTGCAGGTGAAAGTTTGGGATATTCCTGTAATCCGCATTCGCTGCAAAACATCATTCGTTCTTTATCATGATGTTTCATAGGTTTACCGCATCTGCCACAAAAACGTCTGGTTTGATACCAGCTGAATATTTGAAATGCGGTTATTCCTGCAAATGCCAGATATTGGGGCTGTGCAGTCCGGAATATTTCCACATTCGCCATGGTAAATCCTGTTCCAGGGGAATTTGCTATGTTATTTGCCAGATAAAAACTCTGGCTGTTGATTGAAAATAAATAAGTACATCCCTCCTGCAGATTCTCTTCCATCGATTCCAGGTCTTTTAACCTCGGAAAGACGATTTGGTCATCACTGATATTTATCAAAACTTCATTTCCATGAAAACAAAGCAGAAAACTATCCTTATTTGGCAAATCAGGGGTATACTGATTATCTAAAACATATGGTGCTATATCCTGAATCATTTATTCCTCCACCTTTCGTTTTGTTTTCTGCATTATATCAGGTTTAGAAAAAGCTTTCAATGCTTTTCAGAATCCGCCGCTTATATTCTTTTATTTTCTATATTTTTCAATCCACTTAACAGCAAAGTCCACCAGTTCTCTTTGCTTCATGATGCGAATATCCGCATTTCCCAGTTGTACCACCCTTACTTCGTTTTCCTCTTCAAAAGCTTCACCAATTTTTTGAAAATCCTCACCATCCACCGCCAGTGTCTCGTAAGTAACCCATTGTCTGATTCCGCCTTTATTGACTGCACTGCTCTGAACCTCACTATGCTTTCCCGGATAATCAGCTATTGCATCTGCCAGATGCAGCGATGTGTTCTTATCATATCCCACTCCAATCAGTAAAACTTCCCCGCCCAGCTGGTACAAGCGATCGATCGGGGATCCTGCACCAAAGATATTGGATAAATCGTGCTTTTCTATTAAAAACTCTGCATATCTTCCCACCGCTGTCACAGAACGCACCGGATGACTGCTGCGCTTTGCACCCGGCCATTTACGGAACATTTCTGCTACTGCCCCCATGTTATTGGAAGGGGTGATTTCAGGGTCATATGCAGGCCAGCATTTGCGTATGACAGGATACCACTTTCTTGGAAGATCCCCATGAACTCCTGTATCCGGATCCATGTTCTTCCAGCTCTGGGTTGGCATCATAATGGTTCCTTCCTCACCAACAGACTCTAACAGTGCTTCAATCACAACTTGTGCCCCTCCACATACAAATCCAAGACTGCTCAGCGAAGTGTGCACAAAAACGGCTGCTCCTTTTTTTATCCCTATTTCATGAAATCCTTCCATGAAATCTGCTTTTGTTAAAAATGCTCTGTTTTCATCATTATTCGTCATTTTGTTTCTCCTCGCATTATAAGTCGGCATTCTGGAAAGGAATTTTCCTTTCTTTCCAATACCTTTATCCTATCACGCATTTTCTGAAAAACAAAAGGTTAACCGCGTAACCAAAGCCAATTCTTTCAAGATATTTTTGTACAATTTAACGAAAGCCACATTATATTTTTTTTACACTCTGCCGTTCCACCAGCGTAACCGGTAAGATCCTTTCTTCCTGTATAATATTTCCTTTCATCATTGCCTCCAGTAAATCCATTGCCAAAGCCGCTTTCTCTTTTAAATCCTGCCGGATTGTAGTAAGCTTTGGTCTCACTATCTGTGCCGCCGACACATCATCAAACCCGGATACGGAAAAATCCTCCGGTATACGGTACCCATGATCCGTCAAATAACTCATAAATTCTATGGCATATACATCAGAAGCACAGAACGCCGCCGTATATTCTCCCAGTTGGGATAATAATTGTTCATAGACCTCTGGGCGTTTTCCGGCTTCCATTGGCAGCATTTTAAAATCACACATACCTCCGCCCCATTCCGTGATAGCCTTAACAAATCCACAGTATCTCTGGTGATCTGCGCACTCATCATTATCTGCCAGAAATAATATATTACGATGCCCCATATTCCACAGATACTCCCCCATCTGGTATCCACCGCTAAAGTTATCAATGCCGATATTCCCATAGCGATCTATTTTTTTCAGAAAACCGTCAATTACAACAAACGGAATTCTCATTCTGCTTCTCAGCTTCTCATACTCCTGTTCACAAAATCCCAGTAATAAAATCCCAGCCATATTCCAGATCGAAGAATATCGGACAATTTCCTCCAAATCATCTTCTTCCCGAAGCAGCATAAAATATCCCTTTGCCTGAATTTCCTTCAAAAGGTTGGAAACCACCGTACCGACAAATGGATCTTCAATCATTCTGCCTTCGTATTTACAGTCATCAGACAGTATCACCCCGATGATTCGCGCATCATTTTGCGCCATCAAAATAGATGCCATATTGGGAAAATACTGATTTTTCTCCAATACTTCCTGCACTTTTGCTACGGTAGTCTCGGAAATCTTTCTCGTCTTCCCGTGGATGACATTAGATACCGTGGCTGTGCTCACCCCCAGCTCATCTGCTATATCTTTAATCCGCACACGATATTCCTGCTTTTCTTCTTCAGCCATTATAATCCCCTTCTGTAATACTGTATATCACCATCTTTGATCAGCTGAAAGCCTGCTTTTTCAGCCAAAGCACGGGAACCCAGATTCTCTGATTTCGTTCTGATATAGACTTCCTCAAATCCCAAAAATGTCTTCCCATAATCCAGAACAGCTCTGACTGCTTCAAATGCATATCCCTGTTTCTGCCAGACGCTGCCAATCAGATATCCCAGTTCAATCATTCCTGCTCCTTCCAATTCCCCATTTTCAAATCCCACTCTGCCAATCATCTGACTGGAACTTTTTTCAACTACAGTCCACATACCATATCCATATAATGCATACATATGATCAAAATAGGATTCCAAAATCTCTCTTTCCTCATTAAGATCCTTCGGCAGTGCCGGTAAATACCTGGATATCTCCGGATCTTTGTATATCTCATATAATTCATACACATCTTCCGGTACAGTTTCCCGAATAAGTAAACGGGCTGTCTCCGTGATAACAGAAGCGATCTTATAGTGTCTGTTATAGACACTCATCAAGAAGTCGCTGCCCACTTCTTCCAGACCTTCTACCACCATATCAACCCCGTAAATACCGGCTGCACTTCCCAGTGCATCATAAAAAACGCAGGGAATTCCTGCGTTTTTCGCTTTTTTTCCATTGGCAGCTGAATTTGTGATCAGGATTACGGATTCCAGATCATAAGACATGTCAGATGCTGCAGTTATCACTTTCCATCCTTCCTTTTGCAGGCGATTGAAAAACTGGTTTATTTCTTCTATTATATTGTTGTTCTCTATGTTTTGATTGAATATAATGTCATTTATGATAATCATAGGGCTCCGATTAGGCTGTAATATATATTCTTATTGATGCAGCCTGAAAAGATTTAATTTTTTATTATGTTAAACTATTAAATAATTATTTGCAATATTTTTATTATATCATATTTAGTCCAAAAAATGCTGCAATATCCGCAATCTATATCAGCTTAGTAAACCACAAGAACAAAGGAATGCCCAATCACCCGGCATTCCTTTGTTCCCCACTATTCAATCTTCAATTTTATTCCAGTCATTCTATTGATATTCGCAAACATCAATCCACTTCATTAAGAATTCTTTTTCTGCTTCCACACCCTTTGTGAGGCGGGATGCAGCTACAATCGGAAGCCACTGCTCTACGTATTGTTTTGCAGTGTCACTCTTCCTGCAGAATAGATCCATGTAAAGCTTTGCTGCTTCATGATTTTGCAATGCGAAGCAGAGATAAGTATTGGCGGTATCGGCACTTGCGTTACCCTGGGTGGCATGTGCCCAGTCAACAATCGCAGCTGTTCCGCTTTCATCGATAATAATATTGCTCGGGTTAAAATCGCCATGACATACTTTGGTATGGGTAGGCATCCCCTGCAGGCGGGTGTTGAGTTCATAACGAACAGTTGCATCCAGACCTGCTGCAGTAATCTTACGAATCATCTTATCTTTTAACTTGTTTAATAAAGGTGCTTTTTTGCTGTGCATCTCAAGCTGAAGGTCAACAAATAAATTCATATATTCCTCAAGCCTTTCCGGATGCTCCTGCATCAACTGCTCTAATGTCTTACCTTGGACAAATTCAGATACGATCGCCCATTTTCCATCGACTTTCGTTACTTCCAGAACCTGCGGGATATTAAGTCCCGTTTCTTCTGCTCTTGCCTGATTTAATGCTTCATTTAAAATATTTGCTTTCGTGAAACTTGATTCAAATACCTTGACCGCCTTGCCGCCGTCTCTGTAAACCATTTTCTGGTCCCTTTTTGCAATAATCTGTAATTCTGACATTAGAAAATCCCCCTTTTCCATGTTGTTGGTTCTGCCAGGCAGACACTTGTAATGTACTAAGGAGGACTGCCTGGCAATTGATGTTTACAAACTGCCATTCAACCGTTCTTGGAATAAAACTGATCGTGGAAATTACGGCAGACTGTAGACTCAATCTGCCGTAATTCTTCATACTATAGCAAGGTATCCGACTGAACAGCTTATCTATAAACTATACCATATAGGAATCCTATTTGCCATAGTATGCAGCTAAATAAATTTCTTTGATTTCCTTCATAAGAGGATATCTTGGGTTAGCTCCTGTACACTGATCATCAAATGCCTGTTCAACCATGTCATCTAATGTATCCAGGAAGTATTTTTCATCTACGCCGTAATCAGCGATACATTTTTTAATACCGATTTTTTCTTTTAATTCTTCTAATGCTGTAATTAATTTTTCGAATGTGTCGTTGTCATCCTTGCCTACGATGCCTGCAAAGCGAGCTGCTTCCGCATATCTTTCTTTTGCATGCGGATACTGATACTGAGAGAATGTACCCATCTTTGTAGGAACGTCAACTGCGTTGAAACGCATAACTCTTGTAAGGATTAAAGCATTTGCAACACCATGTGGCAGGTGATGGAATGCACCTAATTTATGGGCAAGAGAGTGGTTGATTCCAAGGAATGCGTTAGCGAATGCCATACCTGCCATACAAGCAGCATCAGCCATTTTTTCTCTTGCGATCGGATCATTTGCTCCGTTTTCATATGCTGAAGGCAGATACTGGAATACATTTTTAATTGCTTTTAATGCAAGACCGTCTGTATAATCTGTAGCCATGATGGAAACGTATGCTTCTAATGCATGTGTCATTACGTCGATACCGGAAGCACTTGTTAAGCCTTTTGGCTGGTTCATCATGTTATCAGCATCAATGATAGCCATGTTAGGAAGCAGTTCATAGTCTGCTAACGGATATTTTACTCCGGATTTTTCATCTGTGATAATTGCAAATGGTGTAACCTCAGAACCTGTACCTGAAGATGTCGGGATAGCTACGAAGTAAGCTTTTTCGCCCATCTTAGGGAAGGTGTATACTCTCTTACGGATATCCATGAAGTCCATTGCCATTCTCATGAAGTCAGCTTCCGGATGTTCGTACATTACCCACATAATCTTAGCAGCATCCATTGCAGAACCACCGCCAAGTGCAATGATCGTATCCGGTTCGAATTCTGTCATTGCTTTTGCACCAGCCTGTGCACATGCAAGTGTTGGATCCGGAGCTACGTCGAAGAAGCAGGTATGCTGGATTCCCATAGCGTCTAATTTCTCTTCAATTGGTTTTACATAACCATTCTTATATAAGAAACTATCGGTTACGATAAAGCATTTTTTCTTATTCATGATTGTTCCCAGTTCATCAAGAGCAACCGGCATACAGCCTTTTTTGAAGTAAACTTTTTCAGGTGTTCTAAACCACAGCATATTTTCTCTCCTCTCAGCAACTGTCTTGATGTTGATTAAGTGTTTTACACCAACATTCTCGGAAATGGAGTTACCGCCCCAGGATCCGCATCCAAGTGTTAAAGATGGAGCCAGTTTGAAGTTGTATAAGTCACCGATACCACCCTGAGCTGCAGGAGTATTGATTAATACACGGCAGGTCTTCATAGCTGCTGCGTGTTTTTCCATTTTTTCTTTCTGTGCCGGATGGATGTACAGGGATGCTGTATGTCCGTATCCGCCGTCAGCTACTAACTGAGCTGCTTTTACAAGAGCTTCATCGAAGTCTTTTGCTTTATATAATGCCAGTACCGGAGATAATTTCTCATGTGCGAATTCTTCACTGATGTCTACAGATTCTACTTCACCGATCAGGATCTTGGTTGCTTCCGGAACTTCTACACCTGCAAGCTTTGCAATTGTATAAGCGGACTGTCCAACGATCTTAGCATTTAATGCGCCGTTGATGATGATTGTTTTACGAACCTTATCTAGTTCTTCGCCTTTTAAGAAATAGCATCCGCGGTCTGCGAATTCTTTCTTTACTGCGTCATAGATGCTTCCTACTGCTGTTACAGACTGCTCAGAAGCACAGATCATACCATTATCAAATGTCTTGGAATGGATGATGGAGTTTACTGCAAGTTTTACATCTGCTGTATCATCAATTACAACAGGGGTATTACCAGCGCCTACACCTAAAGCGGGTTTTCCTGAAGAGTATGCGGCTTTAACCATACCAGGGCCACCGGTTGCAAGGATGCAGTCTGCTGCTTTCATTACTTCATTTGTTAATTCAAGGGAAGGAACGTCGATCCATCCGATGATGCCTTCCGGTGCTCCTGCTTTTACTGCTGCATCTAAAACAATCTTAGCTGCTGCAATGGTACAGTCTTTTGCACGCGGATGCGGGCTGATGATGATGGCATTTCTGGTCTTCAGAGAAATTAAAGTCTTGAAGATTGCTGTTGAAGTCGGGTTTGTTGTCGGGATAACTGCTGCGATTAATCCTAACGGCTCTGCAATTTTCTTGATTCCAAATGCAGAATCCTCTTCAATCACGCCACAGGTCTTTGTACTTCTGTAAGCATTGTAGATATACTCTGCAGCATAGTGGTTTTTGATAACCTTATCTTCTACAATACCCATACCTGTTTCAGCAACTGCCTGTTTTGCCAGCGGAATACGCTGCATATTTGCTGCCATAGCAGCTTCAAAAAAGATCTTATCTACCTGTTCCTGTGTGAAAGTAGCAAATACCTTCTGCGCTTCGCGCATAGCAGCCAGTTTCGCATTCAATGCTTCAACACTGTCAATCACTTCAGGTACTACATTAACCGTGGTTTCTTTCTTAGCCATGTTTGTTCCTCCTTGAATAGGTGAATTTATAATTTGTTTTGGTTCATTTATTGACAATTTTTTAACAAGGTCATCATACTATACCGTTAAAATTTTGTCAATCCTTTTTTTAAAAAAACTACAAAGATTTTTTTACCATCTGAATACTCGTAAAATTCCACATTGTAACCTGCTCAAATTCGCTATAAATACAGATTTTCTCACAAAAAATCACATTCCAAAAGGACAGGACCCCTAATTATTAAATTTTTGTAAATTGACCTAGTATTTCCAAATAACAAAAAAATATTCCCCAGGTCCGGCGGTTTATTTCGTTAATAAAATGCCAAACTCTGAGGAATATTTATATGAAATTTGTTTTAGTTTGTTAAAAAATTAGCATTTCTCCGGTTCCGGATAATCAACACCAAAAGTATCTACTGTCATAGATTTAATCTTTTGCTCATCTAATGGACGGTCGCTGTAATCTGTATCTGTTTCTGCTATCTTATTTACAACATCCATACCCTCCGTAATTTTACCGAAAGCCGCATAAGATCCATCCAGATGAGGTGAATTCTTATGCATAATGAAGAACTGGGAACCTGCAGAGTTAGGGTCCATAGCTCTTGCCATGGAAAGAACACCCGGTGTATGTTTAAACTGGTTTGCAAAACCATTCTGTGAGAACTCTCCTTTAATACTATATCCCGGACCTCCCATACCATTTCCGTTAGGACATCCGCCCTGGATCATAAATCCATTGATTACACGGTGAAAAATAATTCCATCATAGAAACCTTTTTTTATAAGGCTGATAAAATTGTTTACACTGTTTGGTGCAATCTCCGGATATAATTCTGCTTTCATAACATCGCCATTTTCCATAGTAATGGTTACAATTGGATTCTGTGCCATAGTTTTATTCCTTTCATTAAATGTAATTCCCGCCATAAAGGAGGGCTGTGTTACAAACAGTTACTTTTTCCTGCCTGTACCAATAAATTATAATATGTAATCTTCAATGTTGCAAGGCATATTTACAGCATATCTCTACATAAAATCACAAAGAAACACTCCTTGCCCCCACCTCTTATCCATGCTATAATTATTTAATTATACACTACCGTGTTAACTTGTTAAGTCAAATATCCCGCCTAAGGCGACGGGGGATTTGAACCTCGTGGCAGTCGCCAAATGAACACGCAAGCGCGTCCGTCTGGCTTGTTGCTCACGGGAATAATTATCAGGAGGAAACCAACATGAATTTCTCAACGATCTTATCCGATGTTAACAGTTTTGTCTGGGGGCCTGTCATGCTGATACTGCTGGTCGGAACCGGCATTTTCATGACTATTCGCCTCAAATTTCTTCCCTGGCGCAACCTGGGTTACGCTCTGCGGTCCGTTTTTCAAAAAGCCGATCCGGATATGGATTCTAACAGTGGTGACATCTCACCTTTTCAATCTCTGATGACAGCTCTTGCTGCTACAATTGGTACAGGAAATATCGTTGGTGTTGCTACGGCTATGGTTATAGGTGGTCCCGGAGCTCTTGTCTGGATGTGGATCAGTGCTCTGTTTGGACTTTCTACCAAGTATGCAGAAAGCGTTCTCGCTGTAAAATACCGTGAAACCAATGTATTTGGTGAAATGGCAGGCGGCCCTATGTATGCCATGAAAAACGGTTTTCGCATCAAATGGATCGGCTCTGTTCTTGCCGCACTCTTTTCCGTCTTTGCGGTTGTGGCATCTTTTGGAATCGGCAACATGACCCAGGCGAATTCCATATCCCTTGCCCTGCATGATACCTTTGGCATTCCGCTCTCTGTAACGGGTGCAGTGATTATGATTCTGGCTCTGATCGTGCTTGTGGGAGGGATTAAAAGTATCGGTAAAGTATGCTCCCTGATTGTTCCTTTCATGGCCGTCCTCTACTTTATATGCGGTCTTATTGTCATAATTCTGAATTTTAAAAATCTTCCAGCCGGTATTGCACAGATCATACATATGGCTTTTTCACCGGACGCCATTGCCGGAGGGGTGGGCGGTACCATTATCGCCAGCATGCTTTCTGCAATGCGCTGGGGCGTCGCAAGAGGGGTATTTTCTAATGAAGCAGGGCTTGGATCTGCTCCAATCGCCGCTGCTGCCGCCAAAACGGATCATCCGTCCAGACAGGGTTATATCAACATGACAGGTACTTTCTTTGACACTTTGGTTGTCTGCTCCATTACCGGACTTGCAATCGCTTCCTCCGGTGTTCTTGGTACACTGGGTGTGGACGGAAAAGTAATCACCGGGGTAAACCTGACCATACAGGCTTTTTCTACCGCTCTTGGTGGTGCCGGGGGTTGGCTTGTCACCATCGGCATTACATTATTTGCTTTCTCCACCATTTTAGGCTGGGAATACTATGGTGAAAAATCTTTGGAATATCTGGTGAAGTCCCCAAAGATCACTTATCTTTACCGTATTATCTTCTGCCTGATCATTTTTGTCGGCGCTACTACTACTTTGCAGGTAGTATGGGATTTTTCAGATACAATGAACGGACTTATGGCAATTCCCAATCTGATCTGCCTGTTAGTATTGAATAAGACAGTTGCAAAAGAATGTTTTCATTTCCAGGATACAGTAATAACCCCGGATCGTAAAAAGAAGAAACGATTGAAGTAAAAAATGTAAAAAAGCCCATATCGCTGACGCACAATTACGTACAGCCATATGAGCTTTTTTTAAAATCCTAATTGTTTCCGGTATTTTCCCCATATACTTGCCTGAAAATACTCGTATGCTTTATCATAAATAAAAAGAACAATCTGTCCCAATACTACTGCTACCAGAAGAATCCATCCTGATATCTCCCCAGCAAACAGAAGCTTTGGAAAAAGAAACAGCATCGGTAAGAATAATACATTAAAAATGAGATATTTGAAAATCCAGAATATCCTGCGGCCTTTGGCATTTGGACATACTTTTCCAAGTTTCAGCCATACAAATTCAATCGCCAGAACATAGAGTCCCATAATCGCAAAAGTAAGGCAGTGCAGTTTATCCGGCGCTATCAGCAGGCCCAGAATGACTGCTCCTATGTAAAAGCCGGCGCCCAGCTTTAATCCGAATTCCCGGATCATAATTCCCACGAAAAACGAAGCTGCTCCCAGTAAAAACAACGTGTTAAACTGAAAGACACCGCTCAGCACCATAAGTACAATCGTAAGCGCCAGTAACAGGCCTGAAAATGCCATTTTTTTGCCACTTACATGCATGAACAAAGATCTCCTCCCATACATTCGCAAAGTGAATCTGCACACCACAGATCACAACAACAATTACCGGTCGTACATCCGCCGGCAGAACGCCCGTTCCCATAACTGTTAGACTGGTAACGCTGACCGCTCCACTGCAATTGATTAACCAGATTTCGGTACTCCTGGTTGTTTGGTTCCATACTGCATGCCTGCTGTGCCTGGTTCATCGCCTGCACATTATTGCCGATACCGGAATTAGCCACCGCACTGTAGTAATACCACTTCGCGGTACGATTCTGCATTCTTGATAACATATTCAATGCATCCTGATAATATCCCGAATTTATATAATTCGTTACAGACTTCATCTCATTGGAATCATCCTGGCTGCTTTGATATCCTCCGGCAGTATAACCGCCTGAACTATAGCCGCTTTCCCGTTCCTTCATAATCTGATCATAGGCTTCCTGAACTTCTTTAAACTTTTCTTCAGCCAGACCCGCCAGTGGATTATTCGAATAAGAATCAGGATGGTATTTCCTGCTCAAATCTCTGTATGCTCTCTTTACTTCATCATTGGTCGCATTGGATGAAATCCCCAATACGCTATATGGATCACTTACCATTTTTCTGTTCCTTTCCTTCTTTCATTTCTTTTTGTATTTTATCATATTTTGTCCATACTCCGACGTAGAGTATATTTTTCAGGATATCCACATCCCAAAGACAGGGCAGCAGCTCAAATTCTCTGCTGCACTCTCCCATCATCATATTAAGCATCTGCTCACAAACCGCTTCATAATTCTCTTTACCCTGTAATGGGATGAGAGGATTATAATTACCTTTTTCAATATCTTTTTTCACATCCTCATAGGCATCCATGATATATATAAATTTACCAAGGAAAAATCCCATTTTACGAAGTCTGTCTTCCCACTGGTCTTTCCTGTAAACCAGAAGTTCACCCATTAATTCGCCAAAGCTTCCGGCAACGGCATCCATATCCGTTATCTGCTTTTTTTCATATTCCTGAAGTTTTTTTAAACAGCGCTGTATGGTTTTACACTTATCCGGATATTTCGAAATGATGCTTTTTACGCTTTTGCCAAGCAGCTTACTGCCTGCAAGCCCAGCCATACTCTTTTCATCTTCCCAGTCATCTATAAAATGATAATAAGATAATATTACATTCATCTCTGCTGCATATTCTGTAAAGTCATTTTGCAGCATGTCCATTTTTTTAACCGGATGTACTACACAATGATATTTGCTGTTCTTCATTTTATGTTCGTACAGTGAAGTAAGCAGAATGACTACAAAAGTCATATCATAGGTCAGCGTCATTTGGCCGCGGAATCCGAAGTTCTCTTTTAGGGTTCTGCATAAACCGCAATAATATGCTTTATATTTATAATAATCTTTAACTTTTAACTCCGGTTTATAAATGGTAACATAGCCAAACATGTACAATCTCCTAATCTTTTTGCCTTCATAGGGGATTATACTATATTCGTTTCAAAAATACCAGTTAACTTTATATAAAATATTGGCCTTATCCCAGTATCTACTGCCAGCTGTCATTCTCCTGCGGCAAAGACTGATTCTCTATATCACCAGGCCCGCTGACATCCGGCTCCTGGTAATTTTCCTGCCCATCTGTTACTTCTGGCTGTTCATTTTCTTCGCCACCCTGCACTCCGGGCTGCTGGTAATCACCTGCTCCATCCTGCACTCCGGGCTGCTCATAAGCTCCACTCTCTGCTGTCCCCGGCTGTTGGTAACCTTCCTGCCCATCCTGTACTCCAGGCTGCTGATAGCTGCCGTCTCCTTGTACCTCCGGCTGTTCATAATTTCCTTGTCCATCTGTAGTGTTACCTGCATCCGTCTGTCCATAAGCTTTAGATCCCCGAACATTCCCTCCTGCATTCGTTGAACCAGTACCGGTAGGTGCATCAGCATGCTGAAACAGCTTTGCCAGCACTTCATGGGTATAAGGCTGATCCATGGGAATTGTAACATCCAGATTATCAATGCGTATGGGCACATTCCCTTCCATACAATAATAAATATCTACACTTTCCGGATTTTTTGGACTCGCATAAGTCTGAAGTGTTTTCTGGATACTGTCCAGTACGGCATACACCATACTTTGCGCATCGTAAACATGGAAGTTTTCCTTCTGGTTAGATGGTGGTCCCATAAAAACAGCGCTTTCTCCGGTAATGCACACCGTCATTCCGCCTTTTCCCGTGGTTATCTGATCAGCCAGAGATATATTCCATCCGGTCAGTGTTTCCATTGCTTTTACCAGGCTGTCGGGCGTGGCTTCCTCTGTCTCAGAATAGTCGTAACTCTGAAACTTACCATCTCCCGTAGATATGTATAATTTCACTCCTTCTGAATTCTGTGAATCACCGACAGCATTTGTCTGTGCTCCGCCGCCGCTTTCCGTTACTTTCATAATTTCAGAAGTACTGCTTTCTGCCGTTCCTTTTGCTGCATCTGCTTTGCCATCTTTCTGGCATCCTGCATTAAATCCCAATATACTGCATAGCAAAACTAGTAAAAGTACCTTTTTTCTCATATTTATTCCCATTGCATATTGCAGGTAAGGCTGCAATACTGCCACAATCAAACAGATTGAAAGAATCACATCGTGGCATCCTTTCTGCGTTATTTTCTTTCAACCCTTCTACTCCTCTTTCGGCAATACATTTCTTATGTATCCTGATTATATGCCAGTCGATCATGAAATTCAATAATATGGAATGAACGACTGTTATATTAATTATTTACAATCCTAATTCTTTTAGCGCCGCTTGTCAAACGCTTCTGCATAAAAGTAGATAAAATCTTTTTTCTCCTGTTTGTAGTTTAAACCATTACATTATGAAAAGAAAGTACTTTTATAAAATTAGTTCTCTATTTTTTCCTGTAAATTCATAAAATCAAAAAATGCTCCCTGTTTTTCTTTTAACTGATTGTAAGATCCTTTTTCTACAATCTCTCCATTTTTCATAAAAATTACCTGGTCGTACTGTTTCAGCAATTCTTCCTTCAGATTGTGGGTAATGGTAATCAGCGCCAGTTTTTCCTGGGCCAGAAGCCGGTTTTCCATATCATATGCCGTCTGCATATCTACCGCTGAGGTGCCTTCATCCAATATTAACAGGGGGGTTCTTCGGATCAGTGCTCTTGCTACTGCTACTCTTTGGCGCTGCCCCCCGGACAGGTGTATTCCATTTTCTCCAGCCGGAGTCTTTAGCCCATTTTCCATCTGGTCCAAAAATAAACTGATGCCGCTTCTGTCTATTACATCCTGCAGTTCTGTGCCGGAATACTCCCGCTCCAGGCAGATATTCTGGTAAATATCCGTATCAAATAAATATACATTCTGATGAATCATCGATACAATATTACTTAAATCCTTCCCATTCATATCCCTGATTTCACGTCCGTCAAACTGGATACTGCCACTATATCTGTCTGAATATCCGGTCAGCAATTTTACCAGCGTGGACTTTCCGCTCCCGCTTTCCCCAATAATGGCATATTTTTTGGCAGGTTCTATTTGCAGATCCACTTCGTTCAAAATATTTCTTTCCTCCTGGTATGAAAAACTAACTTTTTCTATGTTCAACAGACTTTTAAAAGAAGATCCGGATACCCCTTTGCTCACTGTTCCCAAAATCCTGCTATCCTGTGTGTCTTGTGTGTCTTGTGTGTCCTGTTCCTGGCTAAGCCGTGAGAGACGCTCTAACACAGGTTTCATTCCCGTAATTTTAGGTAAATTCTGCATAATCATCATTACCGGCGTTATAAATGTTCCGCTTAACTGGACAAGTGCCAAAAGGGTTCCTACCGTAGACCTGCCTGTCAAGACAAAATAGGCTGCTACAAAAACGATAATTACAGTGGAAAGCGCTGATAAAATACTGGCAAAACACTCATTAACCGCCAGCAGCCGGTCAGCCATAAACTTGCTCTCTGCAGTATCCCGGTTTTCCTTTTGGAATTCTTTTCGAATATAACCCTCAATGGCAAATCCCCGTATTACCTCATAACCGGACAAATAATCTTTACATTTTGCCGTAAACTCTGCTATTTTTTCTGAAAAATTGTTCTGCCTTACCTGAAGCGCTTTCCCAAAAAATGCAGGTATTAAAAACATTAACAGCATAAAGAAGATTAGAATCACCGTTACCAGCCAGCTTAAATAAAACAGAATTCCAAGAGTTGCTACAAACAAAACGACCATTTTAGCCAGGAGCTGAATTGGTACTAAATAATTTTCTTCCACAAGCTTCACATCGTTTACTATTGCTGACAGATAATCCGCGGTATTAACCTTATAGAAACCCTCCGGGTTCCTGCTCAGCAATCCCTGAAACGTCTTTTTTCTAAGACTCTTCGTTACATTCCGGATCAGAACCTTTCCACAGTAAGCTTCCAGAAAACCAAATCCGCCCAATATAAGAAGATAAATCATAGTAAATGTAAACAGACGCCAGAAAGTATTTACATCCTGCCCAATCGCCGCATCCACTATCTTTTGCAAAATAATTGATATAAATGCGGATGCTACTGAACTTAGTGCTCCAATGCCAATTACCAATGCAAGAATCCACTTATTTTCTTTTAAACATGCTTTCAAATCAGATACCTCTCTTTTTCGTTTATTGGAATGCATTGTTTTATATATTCTATATTCATCAAATACATTCGTCATTTACAGAATATATTACTATTTTATTTTTGTCAACTATATTTGATCATTGTCGAATATTTTTAAAGCAGGATCAGGATTTTTTATTGAACCTTTCGAATTTTGGGCAAAAAATCAACAGAAGTCTTAAGTCTGCAATAAAATACAGATTTAAGACCCCTGTTGATCTCAACTTTTTCCTATATAACGGAATTCTTACATTAGAGTGTGTTTGAAAATTGATTTCCTGCAGCTGTGCGTCACGGATTCCCTCATTTTTATAATAGCAGCTGCTTCAGATCCCCGATCAGATCCATAACTGCGTCTTCTTCCAGGCAGTAGTATACTTTGCCATTCTTTTTCTCAATATTCACCAACCCACAGGAAAATAATACATTCATATGATGGGACATGGTGGACGCTGATAATTTCATGGTTCCCGCCAGTTCCAGGTTGTACTTTTTGGATTCCTTTAAAATACACAGAATATCCAGTTTGCTCCTGTCACTCAGTGCCTTCAGCTTCATGATAACAGCGTCTTTTGCGGCATCCGTACTTTTTCCTCTCCTGGGCAGGAGCTCTAAGAATAATCCCTGATAACCATGGGAATATAAAATCAGCTGTATTGCCGGAGCCACCAGGGTAGGATAGACTACTGCCTGGGATAAAAAACTCGTAAACAGCCGGTCAAATCTCTCAACCTTGTGTGCTGCATAACGTTCCAGTAAGGTCTGTAAAGGTTTTTCCACTGATGCAAGCGCTTTCTCATACACAGGTATATTTTTACGGATTGCTTCCATGAGGTATTCCATCCAGAACCTGGGCCGGTGTAGAAATTTAAGTAAATGCCACTTTTTTCCTTCATCCATGTCCAGAGGTTCTAAAAACTCAATAATATCCAGCTCGTTTTTGATACAGGGAATTTTCTGTCTGGAAAGCTCTTCCGAATTAACTCCATCATCAATAATAATTGACATCAGAGTATCTCTAAGCTCTTTGTCTGTTACTCCATCCAGGGATTGGATCCATTCCTTGTTTTCTGTAACCGATACAATCAAAATGAGTATCCATTCCTGATCCTTATCCTTAAAAAAGAATTCTTCATTTTCCGTTTTCACGTAATGATCTTTAAAATATTTTTCATAACGTTCCAGGATTTTAAAATGCTTTTGATAAAATGCCTCACCATCAATCCCAATTTCATTCAATTCCTTTATTGTTTCATCTCTTGTCTCTTCACTTTGATAACAACTGCATAATAAGCCAAGTGTTTCAAATACCGGATCCAACTCATTTTTCATGATCATGCCCATAAAAAAATTCCTCCTGACTGCCTGCTATGATTTCATTTGCTATACCGGCTGTCTGCCAGTCTGCCTATTATAACAAATCTTTCCGCTCATAACAAGCGGAAGCGTGTCTTAAAAATCTATGCCGCAGCAATTTTAAGACACGCTTCCGAGGGTGTTTGAAAGTCTCAATATATAATTTAAATTTTTACATGCTGTTCCACATCTACTACGAATATGGTTGCTCCGCCGAACTCAACAGTCATTGGTACTGTGGCGTAGCTGATTGATTGTACGCCGCCGGATACATAAGGGGTGTTCACATTTACTTGCTTTCTGGTTGAGCACTCTTCTTTAATAATATCAATAACCTGCTCCACTTTATCATCTTCCGTTCCAATCAGCAGTGTCGTGTTCCCCCTGCGCAGGAATCCTCCGGTAGTGGCAAGTTTCGTCACAATAAAATTGCTCTTATTTAGTTTGTCAACTACAAATCCTCCGTCCTCGTCATGGACAATTGCAAATATCATTTTCATATTGGACACCTCCATCACTTTTTACATCTCGCAGATGTACTTTTCAATCATTTTACCGGAACTAACCGATTTTCCTTCTACAACCATCTTATCATAAATCACTTCTTTG
Source organism: Robinsoniella sp. KNHs210 (assembly GCF_000686105.1). Lineage (NCBI taxonomy): Bacteria > Bacillati > Bacillota > Clostridia > Lachnospirales > Lachnospiraceae > Robinsoniella > Robinsoniella sp. KNHs210. The sequence continues at coordinate 4,696,475 of NZ_JMLZ01000002.1, read as the reverse complement.
TTGTTCATCAAAATAGTAAATATCCGCCATTCATTTTGAAAAGCGCAGATCGCATAGACATGATTGTGATAATAATCGTTCAGATACTGGAATAAGACATCTTCACTTTCATTCTCGCCTAAGGACAGCATTACAAGATGATAAGATCCCGCACATTTTTTCAGAATATCACTGTTATCCCAGTCCGTATGTTCCTCGTCATGAAGTATCACAATGACTCTGTCATTTTCTCTTCCAAGTTCGTGGATAATCATAATGTCTGCCTCCTGTTTTCATGCAAGATGGATGCTCTTTTATAATAAACGCTGCCGGGATCTTTTGCAACTAATTTATACTTTTTCATGACTTTTAACAGCTTTTCTGCCATCACCGGCTCCATTTCACAGAGAGGAAGGCGGCATTCCCCCACATCCCATCCCATGTAGTTGAGAGCCTGTTTCACTGGTATGGGATTCACGTCATAAAACAGCGCCTCAATCAGCTCCAGATACTCAATCTGCAATTCATCACTGGTTTCCGGATGATGGTTAAAAAAGCTTTCGCAAATATCATGGGCAACCTTAGGCATAATATTCGATAACACCGAAATTACTCCTTTTGCTCCAAGTGCCAGTGCTGATGTGATCTGATCATCATTGCCAGAATAAATATCCAGTCTGTCCTTACAGAGAGAAGAAATTTTAGCAATCTGGGAAAAGTTACCGCTGGCCTCTTTAACTGCTACAATCTTCTCATTTTCACATAAACGAAGATAAGTCTCCGGCTGAATATTCAACCCGGTCCTGGACGGAATATTATACAAAATTACCGGCAGATCAGACGCATCCGCAATTGCATTAAAATGGTAAACCAGTCCCTGCTGTGAAGTCTTATTATAATACGGCGTTACGTGAAGCAATGCATCTGCTCCTGCCTTTTCTGCCTGTCTGGAAAGTTCAACAGCATGTTCGGTACAATTGGAACCTGCCCCGGCGATGACTGGAACACGATGTCCCACACAAGATGCAATAAACCGGATAACTTCAAAGTGCTCTTTATCGCTTAGCGTTGACGCCTCTCCTGTTGTACCTGCAGCAACAATGGCATCCGTATGGTTTTTCAGTTGAAAATCAATCAGCTCTTCGAGCTTTTCAAAATAAACACTTCCATTTTCTTTGAACGGAGTGACCAATGCAACTCCTGCGCCTGTAAAAATTGTATGCTTCATATTCTTTACCTCTTTCATACATTTTATTTTAAAACTATCTGATTCGCTGTCAAACAGCTAAGTTAAATTTCCTACATCATAGCACAAAGCATATTAAAATGAGATACAGCATCTGCTTTTTTGCATTAAATTTACATAAAAGTCTTGTACTGCCTCTTATTTAATATGCAAAAAGAAGATGTATTTTATTATATTCATCTAAAGTAAGTCAGGAACTTTAAAAAAAGTGAAATTGAACGGTCATGGCAGCCGTTTCCTGCCTGATCGTCCAATCTCACTTTATATTACCCGATACAGCTTATATTATATTGTACTTTTATGACAAATGCAGCAAGGCTTCCGCCAAAGCCAGTATGGTCAGAGACTGCCCGTAAGCCATTGGTGCAATTAATATATTTTTGTAATGATCTGCATCATATCCCATTCCGGTTCCACCGGATACATTCAGCACGGTTCCATCCCGGTCGATATTTTTCAAAATTCCTTTCACGGCTTTCTGGGCACATTCCATATAGGAATCATCCAGAATTCCATAACGGATTCCTTTTAGGATTCCTGCTGCAATTGCCGCTGAACCGGACACCTCTTCATAGCTTGAAGGATCCAGAAGCACCGTATGCCACAAGCCGCTTTTACTCTGTACCTCTTTTAGCTTATGTACCTGCGCCTTATATGTATCTGTGATAAATTGTTTTACGCCAGCATTCATGGTTCCTTTGAACATATCAATATAATCCAGTATCCCCAGGGTAAACCAGCTGTTTCCACGACACCAGAAGATGCCCCCGAAATTATTTCTCTCATTAAAAGTCCACCCGTGGAAGAACAATCCGGTATCCTTATCACAGAGGTACTTTATATGCATCAGAACCTGATGTATGGATTCATCTATCCATTCCTGCTTTTTATATTTCTGACCCATTTTATTCAAGAATAATACTGTCATAAAAATAGTATCAATCCACATTTCATTTTCATTCAAACGAACACCCAGACGATCTCCGTTTGCACTGGTAACATGCTGAAAGCCTCCTTCCTTTGTCCGGGGAAGGCAGTTCATCAGCCAGTCAGCCCACTTCAGGCAGAGATCTTCAAATTCCGGATCATTATACTGCTCATTTAATTCTACCAGCGTTAGCAGCGGCGTAGTGGTATTGATATTTTTTGACGGAAGCCCCTGTTCTATATTTTCCTTAAACCAGTCATATAGAAACTTCTGATACTTTTCATTTTTCTCTGTCTTCATTATTTTTAACAGCCCGTACAGACCTACACCCTGAGGCCAGTCCCATTCCCGGATACCGAAATCTCTTTTGAAAAATCCAATTGATTCCCCACCATTTTCTTCCAGTTCCTTTGCATTATCGGGACCGTCCAGATTCAAAAGCTTATCAATTACCAGATCTAACTTATCTCTCAATTCTTTTTCGTTTATATTTTTCATTAAAATCCTCCATATATTTCAAACAGGCGCCAAGCGTGCAGAACCGGAACAAGGATTTTCTGGCACGTTGGGTCAGGCACTGGCTTTTTTAAGTTGTTTATTATATAATGTACTAAATATATCACACAGCCTGTCTTATGGACAGACCCCGCAGGTGGTTATATTCATATTTATTCCTTAAACAATTCCAAAGAAAAGGTGGTAATCCATGGAAAAAGTGGTCTATTATGCTGAAATGGAAGGAATCTCCCTGGAGCATATGGTGCGAAACGGTAAATTCGACATGCGTGTCAAACATTTTCACAATGAGTATGAAATTTTTTATATCTTAGAAGGCGAACGCCTCTTTTTCTTTAATAACCGTAATTATCTGGCATCCAAAGGTGATCTTATCCTTGTGGATACTAATCTTATACATATGACTAAATCTGTTACTGAGGAAGATCAGGGCCATAACCGGATTATTCTCTACATTGGTAAAGGGAAAATGCAGGAACTAAGTGAAAAATTCCCTGCCCTTGGCCTGGTTCGCTTCTTTCAGGATAACTATGGTGTATATCATCTGAATAAAGATCAGCAGTATCTGTTTATGCAGATGTACGAGCATCTGCAGACAGAATTCAGTAAAAAGCACCGAAACTACAAATATGCTATTGAACTGGAAATCCTCTCTTATTTTCTCAAACTGGTACGTGATATCTCACATAAGAACCAGGAAACTCCACAGTTTGGTAGTGAAAGCAAATACCGGACAGCTTACGCCGTTGCCGATTATCTCTCAGAGAACTGTCAGGAAACCATATCCCTGGAGGATTTGTCCAGTCATTTTTACTTAAGCAAATACTATATCTGCAGAGTTTTCAAAGAAGTAACCGGCTATACCATCAGTGAATATATCAATATCCACCGTATTAAAAAAGCAAAGCGCTATTTAGAGGAAACAGACATGAGCATCTCATCCATCGCACATGCCCTTGGTTATGAAAGCATCACCTATTTTGAAAAAATGTTTAAAACTTACATGACCATCTCTCCTCTGAAATATCGTAAAACATTAAATACAGTCACTCATACAAATATACCAACTAACCCATAAGCCCAAGAACAGACGGCAGCCAGGTACTGAGTGCGGGTATGAAAGTAACAAACAGCAAAGCGATCAGTATCGCACCAAAAAATGGCAGGAGTTTCTTCATAACATCTTCCACCTGGAGCTTTGCCACACTGCATCCTACGAACAATACACTTCCCACCGGGGGAGTTACGGTTCCAATGGATAAGTTCATTACAATCATAACGCCAAACTGAATGGGATCCATACCAAGATTCGTTGCTATCGGAAGAAAGATCGGCGTAAAAATCAACAGCGCCGGAGCCATATCCATAAAAGTACCTACTATTAACAAAATCAGGTTAATGATCAACAGGATGACAATTTTGTTATCGGAAATGCCAAGGAGCAGATTACTGATTGCCTGGGGCAGCCCCGTAAAGGAAAGTACAAAGGATAAAATGGATGATGCCCCGATGATCAGCATAACTACTGCTGTCATAACTCCGGTATCAACCAGAATAGCCGGTATCTCTTTTATTTTAATACTTTTATATACGAATACCGATAATAAAAATGCATACACCACCGCTATCCCGGATGCTTCTGTAGGAGTAAAGTATCCGGAGAGAATTCCGCCGATAATAATTACCACCAATAGTAAGCTTGGAATTGCATCCCAGATGGTTTTCAAAACCACAGATCCGGTAAGCTTCTCTCTTTTAATCACATATCCGTGTCTTTTCCCATAGAAAAATGCTACGATCATACATAGTCCTGCCCATAACAGACCCGGTATCCAGCCCGCCATAAATAAGGTAGCTACCGACGTACCACCGCTTGCTGCGGAGAATACTATAAATGCAGTAGTCGGAGGGATTAACTGTCCTACCGGAGCAGTTGCAATATTAACTGCTGCTGAAAACCCTTCATCATAACCCTGTTTCTTTTCCAGTGGATTCATAACACCGCCGATTGCAGTAGCCGCTGCAATACCGGAACCGGAAATGGATCCAAACATTGCGTTTCCGGCAATATTAGTCAGTGCCAGAGAACCCGGAACCTTACCCAGTACTAATAATGCCAGATTTATTAGTCTCTGTGCAATACCGCCGCTGCTCATCAAAAGACCTGCCAGGATGAAAAATGGCACTGCCAGCAGGGTAAAACTATCAATACCGCCAACTAATTTCTGTGCTGATATGAACATCCCGAATCCCGGGGATAAAAACATGATAATTGTCAAAAGCGCGGAAGCAATAATACTAAAAGATACGGGTGCACTCATTGCCAACAGAAAAAAGAACGTAATAACCAGAACAATAGCTGCCTGTAATTCCATACTATTTTACCTCCTTTAATTTTTTTACAAAGCTAATCATCCGGTTCACACTGTAAATAATCATTAGAACACCACTGATTGGTACACATGCATAATACAGCTGCATCGGAATCTGCATAGCCGGAGAAATCTGTCCTGCGGAGTTCATCGTTACCAGCCATCCTCCCGCGATCATAACAAACACACTCAGTACAATAATTAATACTTCAATTCCTATTTTGGTTAAAACATTATTTTTCGGCTGAAAACTCTTGGTAAGAATACCGATGGATAAATGCTTTTCTTTTCCGTAAGCATACGGAACTCCCAGCATCGTTACCCAGATTAATACATACCTTAGAAACTCTTCTGTGTATTTACTTGGATTTCCTAACAGAAATCTTGTAATTACCTGCCAGAAACAACCGATTACCATTACCGCAACCAGAACAGCAATCACAATTTCCAGAACTTTATTTAATACTTTCATCTTTGTACCCATTGCATAGTGCAGAACCACCTGCAATTTCCTTTCTATTTCTTTTTTTAACTCTGCTGTTTATTCCGCATATTTTTGAATATCCTCGTACAAAGTTTTATACGAATCTCCCTTTGCACAGAATGATTCCCGAATAGGATGTACGGCTTCAATCAATGCAGATTTATCAATATCCCTGTAAACGGTAACGCCATGTTCTTCTGCTTCTTGTATCGCTGCTTCCATCATTCCTGTGTAGAGACTTTTAAAATTCTCATTCGTACTTTTCAGGCTTTCTCTTAAGTAATTCTGCTGTTCCTCTGTCATACTGTTCCATTTTTTCGTACTGATTATATAAATATCCGGTGAATACTGATGCTCTGTGTAAGTATAGGATTTTACCAGATCCTGATGTCCGTCGACGGTCAGTGCCAGCTCTGTATTTTCCGCACCATCCACAATTCCCTGCTGAAGTGAAGTATAGGTCTCTCCTGCTGCCATCGGTACCGGTGAGCCTCCCATTTTTTCAATCATATCCATGGAAGTGGTACTTGGCATAGAACGTATCTTTTTCCCTTTAAGTACGGACGGATTATCACACTTCACATCTTCCTTAAGATAAAAATTTCTTGCACCATTTGCATAATAACCAATTGCTATGTATCCTTCTTCTTCTGTGGAAGTAAAAAGTTTTTGTACCTCTTCACTTTTTTCCATGGCGTCATAGTAATGCTGCTGCCCATTGAACAGATACGGTACTGCAAAGATTGAATACTCATCCTGGAACTGTCCCAGGGTGTTGGAACTGACTTTTGCCATGTCCAGAATTCCCGCTTTTACCATTTCGATGATTTCTTTTTCCGTTCCGAGAACACCGCTTGGATAAATCTTAACTTCCATTTCTTTAGAATCATCTTCTGCAACTATGTCAGAGAGCAATGCAATGGAATCTGCAATCTCAGATCCTGCCGACTGGTTATGCGCCAGCCTGATCTCCACTTTTCCGCTGGAATTCGCACTTACTACTTTAAAAAATGTAACTGCTACAATAACAATTCCTATCAAGCCAACTGCAATTCCGAGTGTTTTCTTAATGCTTTTCATGTATTTCTTCTCCTTCTTCATCGTGAATATATACAAATTTTTGATCTATTTTTTAGTAATGTTGCATAAATTCTCGATATTTTTTTCAGCACTATTACAGCACTTCTTATAGTTGCATTATAACATAGTTAAAAGGCTCTTTCTTCTTTTATGTTGCAGTCCTTTGTACTTTTTCAAACTATATTGCACCATTTTTTTGTTGAAATTTGATTATATTTATGTTTTTTTGTATTTTCCGTTTTATCCGGGCAGAAAAAAGGAACCTCTGACTAAAGAGATTCCTTCTGTTTCATTTATCTCATTGCATAATTGCAGATTTGTGTGCCATGCTGGCTTCTTTCAATCTTTATGATCAAAACTTTTTCAAAAAAGCGATATCCGCTCTTGCAAACTCCGGATTCATCTCTTCTCTGAGGAGATACATATCCGGTTTGTTTTGTCTCAGCCATTGAATGATGGTATCGTAAGCAATTATGCCTTCTCCCAATCTGGCAGGAACGTATGCACGGTTATCATCCAGTGTGAAATCTTTAATATGCATCACATCTATGTATCCGCCAATTTTATCCAGCCACTGGCTCCAATATTTCTCCTGATCCGTATTTTCCGGAAATTCCAGGAGATTAGAAGCATCAAAAATCAGACGCAGATGCTCACTGTCCTGTACCTGGTCAATCACATCCAACACTGCTTCCACATTTTCCAACGGATGCCAGTATACCGGTTCTACTGCCAGTTTTACATCCAGCTTTTGCGCTTCTTCCATAACGCGTTTTATGCTGTCCATCATGAATGGGTACCAGATTTTCTTTTGTTCTTTGCTCAGGTGAGGATAAGCCGTTTCTGTACCTACCACCTTTGCTCCTACTTCTTTACTGTAAGCAAGGCACATTTTTAAGTTCTGCACCCCGTTGGCGCGAATCTCCTCATCCGGGTTTCCAAGATCCATATAACAGCCAAATACCGGAATCTCAATCTGATGCTCCTCAAATGCTTTGCGGATTCTCTCCAGATGCTTCAGGCTTATATCACTGTATTGTTCAATTCCTTTAAAAGCCTTTGGCAGCGCCAGCTGGGCTGCCTGATAGCCCTCTTTGTGCAGTACTTCTGCCAGTTCTTCGATCTCCATTTTCCCATAGTCATGGGCACGAACTCCAATTTTCATAGTCTCCTCCACTCAAAAGCGTATTTGCAGCATGATCTGCTGTGTCATTCTATTAAACTACCACAACTGAATTTTCTTGTCAAAAGTTTTCTACGCTTTTTTTCCTGCTGCTTTCTTTTTATTCCGGTACCAGTTCCCAGCGATCCAGAAAATAACCACCAGAATCAGGCTTGACAAACTATTTATTACAATAACTCCGATGGATGAATTTTTTGTTCCCTGCATTGCCAGGACATAGGCATTGCTCAAGGTGTTGGTAACTATATTTCCCGGTATGCCAAGTAATGTCAGAAATGCCAGACTATGCCAGATATTGAAATGGAAAAGCCGAATCGCCAGATCAGTCACCCAGACAATTACCAGCCACACACAGGTGATCGGAACACCCAGTCTCCACAGCCAGGCTCCTGTATATTCGACGCTAAAATCCTTTAGTGTATATTGAATAATCATCAGTAACGGTATAATGAGTACGGTAATACATAACAGCGTCTTCTCTGGTTTATATTTTTTCGATTTAACTAATACATACCCGCAGGCCAATGCAAATACTACGCTTCCTGCTACAATCAGCGACCAGGTAAATGTTCCGTCGATGGCTAAATTTACGATCATACACACGATAATGCCAATGAAGCCAAGGCCTGCCAGCCCCCCTGTGATATACCTGAGTTGTGTCCATCCCAGATACTTCTTAAAGTTCTTAACCTCGGGAGCAGTCTCTACCTGTATTTCTTCACGCATCTCAAGATAGATTTCTTTGCACTTTGTACATCCTTCCAGATGTTCTTCGATACTCTCATTCGTTGCCATGCCAGTCATATGTTCTATATAATTAGGCAGCAAATCCCTTACAATTTCACAATCTAATTTTTGTCCCATTCTTTTCTTCCTTTCACTAATTTCTGTTTTCCTCTGTAAAAAGTTACTCTTGCCCATGTTTCTGATTTCCCAAGTATGTCTCCTATCTCTGCAAAACTCAGTTCCCCGGTAAGCCTTAAATATATCACTTCTTTGGTCTGTTCATCAAAATGATGCAGCTGTTTAAAAAGCTCTACTTTTTCAATATTCAGCAAATAATCATTTTCAATGTTTTCATATGACGGTATCTCTTCTGTCAGTTCATTAACAGATACCTGCTGTTTTTGCCGCCTTCCCAGTTCCCGGTACCAAAGCCTTTTTGCAATCTGGCACAGCCAGACCGATACTTTACAGTCACCCCGAAACTTTTCAATTCCTCTTGTAGCCTGATAGAAAGTTTCCTGGGTCAACTCCTCAGAAATGTCAGCATTATGGGTCAGGCAGAACAAATATTTATAAACTGCTTTCACATTATTTTCATATATCTGCTCCATATTCTGCTTATCCATCTCATCCACCAAGACCGCCCATTCAAACAGTTTGAAAGTACTGGGCAGAATCGCTTCCTTTCGTAAAATTATCTTTCAAACTTAACCCATGAATAGCTCAAGCAGGCTTGTGCTATTCCCAACTCATCAGTGTGAAAGCGATTTTTCTTTCACACTTTCACCTCCTGTCTATAAGTTACACAAATACACGATTCGTTACAGTAATTTCAAAAATATTTTTATTCAATAAAAATACCGCTATTCCCTTAACCGGGAACAACGGTATTTACATTTTCCATAGTCATAAATCCAGTTTCTGCAGTTTACAGACACCGATCCCGCAGCCGTATCATTTCTCCAGCAAAATCATTTCTCAATCAATTTTATTGAAAATTACCGTCTTTTCTTTTAAAGAAATTTTACCTGCCTGATATCCATATTCCGTTAGTTCTTTTTTATAATTCAAAAAAGAGTGATCTATCTCAATTCCTGCAATGTTTTTAATTTCTTCAAACGTCAGCTTTAATGATGGACTGTCAGTTTCTTTAACGTATTCCCAAAGAGGATTATATTTACTCATCGTACATTTCTCCTATAAATATTCCTGTTTATCTGTAGATCATATTTTACCACACACATACATTAAAGTCATTCTTTTTTTGCTTTTTGTTATATATCTACCCGACTTAATCGTCATATCTCTCATTTATCAGCTCATACTTATCTTCCAGATAATCTTCTATACTGTCTTTGTAATCTTCCAATTTATCTAACTTTCTCTCAAGAGACTTCATCTGGCTATAGGAAAGTTTCCCCGGGCGTTTGACACATCCATCAATCCAAAAGTACTTCAAAGCCTTATTGTAGGCTTAATTTTTTGTCAACTTTTTTGTTTTACTATCTAGTAATATTTAGTGATTTGCGCTATACTGGTATAGAGGTGATTATTATGAGAGTTACAACATCTAAATCAAAAAATTCAGAATCCTTTTACATTACCAAATCCTATACCAATGACCAAGGAAAAAGTACTTCGAAGACCATTCGAAAATTGGGCACTCTGGCAGAACTTTCAAAACGTCTTGGTACCGACCGGGACGGTGTAATGGCATGGGCTAATGAACAGGCACGTCTCGAAACACTGAAATATAAAAGTGAAACCGAAGATGCTGTTATTCTGATCCCTTTCCATTCCAATCGGCTCATGGATTATAACAGAAAAAAACTTTTTACCGGTGGCTATCTTTTCCTCCAGTCTGTTTACTATGGGCTTAAGATGGATTCTATCTGCCGTAAAATCAAAAGCCGCCATAAGTTTGAGTATGATTTAAATGCCATTCTCTCTGATTTGATTTATACCAGAATCCTGGATCCTTCCAGTAAAAGTTCTTCTTTCCGGGCTGCAAAGCACTTCCTTGAAACACCGACTTATGAACTCCATGACATATATCGTGCACTTTCCATTCTGGCAAAAGAAATGGATTTTATTCAGGGGGAAGTATACAAGAACAGTTTTTTCCTGGGAAACAGAAATGACAGAATCCTTTATTATGACTGTTCAAACTACTATTTCGAAATTGAGCAGGAAGATGGGGATAAAAAATACGGGAAAAGCAAGGAACACAGACCAAACCCGATTATCCAGATGGGTCTCTTTACGGATGGTGACGGATTACCGCTGGCTTTTTCTCTGTTTCCAGGTAACCAGAATGAGCAGAAATCACTAAAACCTCTGGAGTCTAAAATCCTACAGCAGTTCGGATGTGAAAAGTTTATTTACTGCAGTGATGCAGGTCTCGCTTCGGAAGATAACAGAGTGTTTAACAGTTTGGGGCAGCGCTCCTTTATTGTTACACAATCCATCAAAAAACTTCCAGCGGAGGAGCGCAAATGGGCGTTGAACCGGAGTGGTTTTAAACACTTATCCGATGACACGCCTGTCGACTTCTCCCTGCTGGCAGATGCTGATCAACAAAGCCTCTTTTATAAAGATGAACCCTATACAACCAAAAAGCTCCATCAGAGACTGATCATAACTTACTCTCCAAAGTATGCGGCCTATCAGAAAGCAGTTCGCGCAGAACAGGTTGCAAGAGCAGAAAAAATGGTTGCCAATGGCTCTTTAAAACGGCAGCGTAAAAATCCAAATGATCCGGCAAGATTTGTAAACAAGCTGGCCGTAACCACGGAAGGGGAAAAAGCAAAAGTACACTATTTTCTAGATTTGGATAAGATTGCAGAAGAAGAAAAATATGATGGTCTCTATGCCATCTGTACCGACCTGCTGGATGATGACGTGGCAGATATCCTGAACGTCAGTGAAGGCAGATGGCAGATTGAGGACTGCTTCAGAACCATGAAAACAGATTTTGAGGCAAGACCGGTTTACCTTGCACGTGATGACCGCATAAAGGCTCATTTTCTCACATGCTTCCTTGCATTATTACATTTCAGGCTGCTGAAACGCTCCTTAAAAAGTACCTATACCACAGAGCAGCTGCTTCAAGTGTTAAGGAGTATCAATTTTGCTGATATAGAAGAACAAGGCTTTATGCCTGTATATGAACGGCAGGAAATAACAGACAATCTGCACAAGGTCTGCGGTTTCCGAACAGACTATCAATTTATAACGAAGCGTAAGATGAAAGAAATTCAGAAAAAAAGTAAAAACAGATAGAACATTACTATATTTCATGTATGGGGCATAAAGTGCCACAAACCCATTATTTTCAAGGGGTTGTGGCACCTATAAATCCCTACATGTGTCAAAGATGGGATTTTACCACACACATACATTAAAGTCATTCTTTTTTTGCTTTTTGTTATATATCTACCCGACTTAATCGTCATATCTCTCATTTATCAGCTCATACTTATCTTCCAGATAATCTTCTATACTGTCTTTGTAATCTTCCAATTTATCTAACTTTCTCTCAAGAGACTTCATCTGGCTATAGGAAAGTTTCCCCTCATGATAAGCATCTTCTATCTGGTCATCTAAACGGTCTGCCTTTCGGGCAATGGCATCCAGTTCCCGTTCAAAATTCAAATATTGCTGTCTCGCTGTTAACGCATCCGCTTCAACGTTTGTTTTCTTAATATTATTGAACACTTTTTTATACTGTTTGCGGTAACCATCAATCTTATCTTCCTGTTTTTTTACAGAAACTCCTTTTGTCTTATTCTGTACCGTAATCTGGAAATCTGCTTTTAACTTTGTATTCTTAATTTTGACTGAAATGACTGCATCTCCAGTTTTCATAGCTTTTACTTTCGTATCATCATCTCTTTTTTCCAGCACTTTAACTACTTTGGGATCACTGCTGGTCCATATAATGTTACGGTCTCTTACTTTTGCTTTCCCCGGGAGAATTTCGCTGTCCAGATCCATGGTCTTACCTACCCGCATAACATTATTGCCACCTTCAATCATAATCTGCTGCGGTTTCGGTGCCGCTAATGCTGTTGCTCCCATCATCAGAAATGTACATCCCATTAAAATCACTGTTTTTGCCATCTTTTTCTTCAACATAATTATTTACCTCCATTATCAATCGTCATTATCTGGTTCATCGTCATCGTCTAAATAATCGGATCGTTCATCCAGGTCCTCGTCATCCCAGTTTTCGTCATCGCGGTTCAGGTTTTCTGCATCGTTATCTAATTCGTCTGCGTCATCATTCAAATCCTCCAAATCCTGATCGAAATCATCTGCATCATCATTTAAGTCGTCCGGATCATTATATAAATCATCCTCATCGTCCCTATCATCTATGTCATCCTCATCGTCTGAATCATTATCCCGGTAACCCCCATCTCTCTGATCGGATCCTCTCTTCTGCATTTTCTGCTTATTCCCGGTGCTTCTTGAATCACTACTCTCTTCAATGATATCTTCCACATTTTCTAAAATAGATTCATCGGATTCATATCCTGCCATATCTGAAATATCGATGCTCCTAATCCTGATCAGCTGGGCAATCTCCTGCATGGTCATTTTTGCCAGCTGTTCCATTTTCAGTTCCGGATCTTTTTTGATCAGCTTTAATAAAAATGCCGCCTTACCCTGGGAAATCTCATATTGCTGCGCAAGACCAGATATTTCCTCACTGCTTGTAATCTCCTGGTTATAGATGACCCCTTTGATATTTTTTTTATCCAGTACCTGCCTGATGTCTCCTACAATAGACTGACAGATTTCATCTGCTTTCTTTGTGTCTTTGTTTTCCACGGATACCAGAATAGAATTATTCACCTCTGTTATATAGCCTTTTCTCACCATAGAGCCAATTAACGCATTCACAGCTGTGTTTAACTCCACATTCTTAAGATTCATATCTGCTATTATAATTTCACCATCTTTATTGAGAGCCTTTACCTCCTTAACCAGATTCTTACGGTTTGTCTGAATCTCAACACTTGGATTGACATCAATATCAATTGTAGAATCAATCTGATTGTTCCAAAAAATACGGATACCCAATATAAGAATCAGACAGGCTGCTAACGCTGCTGCGCCTCTAAAAGCCAAATGAATTTTATGCCAGGATTTTGGTTCATCCAGCAGCCATTCTTCTTTTTGCAGCTTCTCATCTTCAGATGCTGCCACTTTGTTAAAAACGTCAGGAGTAATGTCTTCTACTGCTTGTTTCAATCCTTGCTCGATCTTTTGCATATCTAAGACATCCTCCCTTCTATGTAATTTCGTAGTTTCTTCATTCCGCGGTTATATTTAGACAGTACTGTAGAAAGGGGGAGTTTCAGTAAGGCTGCAATTTCCCGGTGTTTCATCCCGGTATTGGCATGCAGAATAATAATCTGCCGCTCTTCATCCCCTAAAATGGAAAACGCTGCTTCCAGTAACAATTTATTTTCCTTATCTTCTACTGCTGAAAAGTCCAGCATATTCTCAAGCTCTTCATAAGGTGATGTCTGAGTATTTTTATCTTTTCGAATCTTCATATAAGAGAGATTTCTTGCAATGGTAAATATCCAGGCAAGGGGCTTTCCCTGAGGCTTATACAAATGCGCTCCTGTTTTGATCTTGATATATGTCTCCTGCAATATATCCTCTGCATCATACTGATTCTTCAATATCGATAAAATAAATCCATAGACTGCCTTGTAAGTTTGGTAATACATCGTCTCTAACGCCTGCATATCTCCCTCTGCAATCTGAATAAATAACTCTTCTTTCACAATCTGACCCAGCCGTTGATTTTCATTTTGCTCTTCCGGAATTAAACAAAATAGAATCATTCGTAATTCACCTGTATAAGATTGTCTCTTTCCCTTTCTATTTAGTTAATGCCTGTGGTAGCTGTTTTATTGCATGGTAAATAAAAAAATTTGCAGAAATTTATTTATAGGTTTATATTAACATATCAAAGGGATGGGAACAATTGACATTAATAGATTTTGGTATTTTGTTGGAAACTTACACAAAGTAAAACAGTTACCGGCATACATTTGTCTGCATACCGATAACTGTTAATTTTTCTTACCTGTTTCTAACTGTAATGACTGAACAGTGACTGTCTATTCTTTTATCTTATTTTTAACTTTTTATAACTGCTGTAATGTCCGTTTATTTTTTTATCCTTCACACGCGTATAAGCACGAACACGAACATAATAATTTTTCTTACTCTTCAGATTCTTGATTGTAAGGCTTACCTTATCCTTTCCTACAGTCTTTCTCTTGGCGCCTTTAAACTTCGAGTTTGTAGAATATTGAACCTCATATCCTGAAATACCCTTTTTCTTTGCCCACACTACCTTAAACTGTCCTCGCTTGGAGCTTTTTACCGACTTAATAGATACTTTTCCTACCTTTTTTCCGTTTGATTGGTATCCACGCATTTCTGCCAGTATTTTCTCAGCAGCTTTTCTTGCCTCCTCTGCCTCTTTTGCTTTCTTTTCAGCTTCCGCCTGGGCTTTCTTTGCCTGACGCTCCGCATTATTTGCAGCTTCCTGGGACAATAACGCCTGATTCCTTGCTAATTCAGCCTGTTTTCTGGCCTCCTCTGCTTTCTTCTGTGCTTCTTCTGCCTGCTTTCTAGCTTCTTCTGCTTTCTTTAAGGCTTCCTGCAGTTCTTCATTATCAGGTATATCCACATTCTTTACAAGATGATCGATTGCATCGAGCAAATCATTTGTTACCATATCTATTTCTGGTTGATCCTCACTGGTAAGATCCGTCCTATTTAGCAAAGCATCTGCCTTATCCGCAAGCTGTCTGACCTTATCTGCTGTTGCCTTGGTATATTCATCCAGATTTTCCGGAACCTTATTTCTGGCCTCTTTTAGTTTCCCTGTCTCAGCTTTCTTTATCGTATATCTCCTGGTAACAACATTACTATACAATTGTCCGTCATGAATGGCAACAAACTTCAAAACCGTATTCTGAGTCAATTCTATCGTATCACCTTCAAAGTAATATTTGCCATGCTCTGGATCTTTTGGATCACTGCCGTCTGTAGTATAGAAGATTTTATCCCCTTTATCAGCCGGATTCAATGTTAATGAAACCTTACCTTCATAGATGCCTTCTTTTTTATCTGCATCAGGATCTTCTGTAGCAGAAGCGGTGACTTTAATATCATCTACGTAATACTTAACATTAATACCATCAAATCCAATCCCCCCGGAGGTCATGCTGCTGTCTTCAACATGGAATGCCTCTTTGTCATCAACATACATCTTAATATCTCCCGGTTTGGTTATTACTTTTACTTTATACCACTGACCTGTGTGATTCTCATTTTGTTCAATAATACCCAGCTCTGCCGCAGAAGCTTTTCCCAGAGTTGCATCTCCTCCAGATCTCCGGTATGCCTCAAACCCTCCTGTACGGTTAAATTTAAGTGCATAACGATTGCCGCTGTTCTCACCGTCCACATAGATACTCACTGCAAAATTATCCCAGGGCTTGTCTCCTTCCAGTCCGCCGGACCAACTGTCTACCCACACTTTACATTCCATTGTATAATTTGCCCACATTTTAGTTGGCGGATAATACAATGTATTATCCTGCGACTGTGCATATAATACATGGTTATTTTCATTTTGCGGATCTTTATCACGTTTCTTACTAACTGCACCTTTTCCCCTGACCTTCCAGTCTGGTAATACATCATCCTGTAGTTCTGGTAACTTTGTATTATTTATTTGTTCAGATGACAATTTCTCATTCGGTTGTTCCGATATCGCCTCTTCACTTTGTTGTTCCGATGTCAGTCCTTCATCTTGCTGTTCTGATATGGGTTCATCACTTTGTTGTTCTGATGTCAGTCCTTCATCCTGCTTTTCTGATATGGGTTCGTCACTTTGTTGTTCTGATGTCAGTCCTACATCCTGTTGTTCTGATATGGGTTCGTCACTTTGTTGTTCTGATGTCAGTCCTTCATCCTGTTGTTCTGATATCGGCTTGACACTTTGTTGTTCTGATGTCAGTCCTTCATCCTGCTTTTCTGATATGGGTTCGTCACTTTGTTTTTCTGATGTCAGTCCTTCATCCTGTTGTTCTGATATGGACTCTTCACTCTGTTCTTCTGATGTCATTACCTGATCGTTGTAATCCGCTGTTACTTCCTGGTTCCGGTATTCCGCTAACGTCTCTTTTTTATTTGCATCAGCCTTTATCTCAGTTTCTTTTTCTCCGGCATCTGAATCATCCGCAAATACTTCACCCGCATCATCCGCTTCGAAATCCTCCTGATACATCACACTGTCCGGTTCTGCAGGAGGTTTCGGCATAGGCAGATCTTCTGCTGGCGGCGCTTGTTTTCCCCCGTGAATATAGATCTGGTCAATATAGATTTTTCCCCCCTGACCATTCCAGTCGCCCATTGCAATGTAATTAAATGATTCTGCTGGCAATAACGCTACCTGGACACCATCAATAGAAAGTTTTACCTCCGTATCTGAAGAATAATCAAATTGAAACTCATGCCATCCAAATGTACGGTGTACGTTAGTTTTTACAGTATCCTTTCCATTTTTATATAGGTAATAATCCTTGGAAACATCACCGTCTGCTCCCAATGCAATCTGAGAAGCTTCCTCACCCCGATCCACACGCACAAATGTATGCGGCAGGATATTCGTCGGACTTGATCCTTCATTTCTGTCTGAAGTGGCATAATCCAATCGTTTATCAAAATATTTTAATGTAACAATCTTATTCAGGTCATTTTCAAATTTACGGCTGACTACAACACCGCCGCTCTGGTCCCCATCTATGCACAAAGCCTTTCTTCCATGATAAGGACCCTCTGCCATATAAGCCTTGGACAAGTATGCCTTTCCTTTTTCCGTTGTCCACTTTCTATAATTCAGACTGTTTCCTGTCTCAAAATCATCCGAAAAATACACATCCTCCGGTATGGATATATCCGGCTCTTCATATTTCCCGAACGGATATTCTTCAGTCAGCCCTATCTCGTCATATTCCATCCTTGAATCATCGAACCGGTCATACCAATAGTCATTTTTGTAGTTATTATTACAGTTATCAACATAAAGTCTGTCATTGTTTGCTTCTTCAAAACGAAGTGTGCAGCTCTGTTGATTTGTCCCTTTTATATTCCACAAATGTGTACCTGAACCGCCCATAGCCAGATCCATGCCGTGTACCGTGTTTTTATCGTGCATAGAAGGTGTTGCGCCTACAGAATCAATCAAAATCTGATTGAAAATATTGGCCTTCTCCATTCCATAGGGTTCTCCCGTTTCCGGATTAACAATCTTAAGGGGATCGGAAATGCCATTATAACGTTTTGCCAATTCATTTCCTCTTAACAGCATGCAGATATATACCGCACTGTCTTCCCCACTATCCTGCTCGCAATGATGGATATAGAAATTTTCAAATGTATTTCCTACCGTATACATCTCCTTCATTTCATCGTATTTTCCATCCCGGTCCAGGCTCATGTTTCTGCGTATTCCACCGGATACCATCATAGCGCGTCTCGGAGCATTATAAATTTCAATGTGGGAGAATTCACTCTGTCCGGTACTCATAACTGTAATGCCGGTTCCATGACCTACGTTTTTTCCCACATCATGGATACATAAGTTCGTAAAAAGGTGATGATTGTTGTATCTTCCGATACCTGGATATCCCCCATCTGTGGTAATTCCACCATATCCTATATTGGAAATCTCACAATTCTTTACTGTATTAAAAGTATTATCTCTCCACAACGCAATTCCGAATAACCCGATATTGGTTATCTTACAATTTTCTACAGTCAGATGATTGGAATTGATCATAGTAATGGCGCCGACTTTAAATTCTGTACGGTCAGTCTGCTCACAATAAGAGGTATTTGTACTCCCCTCTGCCTCTGGCGGGATCGTTCCGCCCAGATTACCGGCAGCGTCATAGGAATTCCAACCTGAGCTGATCCATTCTGTAAAATCAGTACATTCTAGGCTTAGTCCATTCAGCCTGACATTACTTACCTGTCTAGTGAAATCTGGTTCCTTAGCGTAGTCTTTTATCTCAGCCTTGTCGCTTCCCTGAAAACGAAAAATTTCCTTTGTTCTGGGCACAACCACATTTTGCCGGCTTAAATCTTCTTCCCCCTCTTTTGGATAATAATACAAAACTCCGGTGGATTTATTATAGTGATATTCTCCAGGTATGTCCATAAAAGCCAGATTCCCCTGCAGATAATACCTTGCATTGCTTTGAACAGAATATTTGGTACGGTTAATCTCCGGCTTCCCATCTACAGTCCATGCTCTGATATTCCTCTGTTGTGGATCAATACTGCCCAGTGATAACGTAGAAGTAAACCAATCCCAATCTCCACCGTCCCAGACATACAACTGAGCTATCTCTTTCTCTCCACGCTGTTGTGCGTGAACCATTCCGTCAATGGATTTCTGATCCACATCTCCTTCTCGGTAAACAATATCCTGTGCACCGCCTCCGGCTGAAAGCAGGTATTCTCCCTGCTGAGAAGTAAATCTCGCTTCCTCCTGATGATTCCTGGTACGAGCCATGACAGCCTTTTCATCGTTGACATAAAGAGTGTTAAAATTATAGATTTCAGGATCCAGCTGCACTTTATATACTTTTCCAATGAGCGATTCGTCCAGATCATACTCTTTATCTTCTTCCGTTGTTTCCACCCAGCCTTGTGTGATTTTGTCGCCGCCAATCACACGCGCCTGACCGATTCCATCCGAGCTCTGATAAACCACCTCATATCCATTGCTGCCGGAATCCCTTTCATCCATTAATATTGGTTCACTTATATAATATTCTCCCGCACCTACATTCACAAGGATGTCTCCAACCATATCCTTATTGATTTTTCGTACCTCATTTTGCGCCCTGCTAATTGTTCCAAAAGGCCGTTCTTTTGTTCCCGGATTACTATCCTTTCCATCCGGTGTTACATAAAATTCCTTTTGTACAGTTTGTTCCTGATCCGCTGCATATACCTCCAGCGGAGAAATTCCGGACAGTACCGCAGCAGACGCTACTACCAGTGACAGTGTTGCTGCCACTAGTTTTTTAATTTCTCTCTGCATTTTAAATCCTCCTTTTTGATATTGATATTATTGAATCTTACGGGAATAAACCTGAGATTTAAACAATAAAAAATCACACTTTCTCCAAATTATATGTTTTGATTCTTCAAAAAGTAATAAAGAAGGATTTCATAAAATTCATAACATCTAATCGTGTTATACCGAAAGACTTTGCAAATAAGAAAGAACCCGGGCCGTAATTGCCCGGGTTCTTTCTTATTTATAAACACTGCATTTCTAGAGCGTGATATCTGAATCAGGTGTGCGTCTGTGAATCGACAGCGCTGTGGGGCTGCAACTTGACTCGCAGGAGGTACTAGCTATTTTCCCTGACCGTAATAAGCACCCTCGCCGTGTTTGCGGTAATAATGTTTATCCTGCAGTTCCTGTGGAGCCGGCTCTACCTGTCCGTTGATGCGTTCACAACGGGCTGCCATTTTTGCCACTTCCTCTAAAACCACAGCATTATGTACTGCTTCATGTCCGTCTTTACCCCAGGTAAATGGTCCATGGTTTTTACATAATACTGCCGGCATAGCCTTATAATCATTTTCCTTAAAATAATCAGTAATCAGAAGTCCTGTATTTTTTTCATAAGCCTCTTCAATCTCGTCTTTGTTCAGGCATCTTAAGCATGGAACTTCTCCATAGAAATAATCAGCATGTGTTGTACCATAGCATGGGATACTTCTTCCGGACTGTGCCCAGCTGGTTGCCCAGGAAGAATGGGTGTGCACAATTCCGCCTATTTCCGGAAATGCTTTATATAATTCTACATGAGTGGGCGTATCGGATGAAGGATTGTATTTTCCTTCTACCTTATTGCCCTCAAGATCCATTACTACCATGTCTTCCGGTTTTAATTCATCATAGGGAACACCGCTTGGCTTAATTACAAATAATCCTTTTTCTCTGTCTATTCCGCTTACATTACCCCAGGTAAAAGTAACCAGCCCGTATTTTGGCAGATCCATATTTGCAAGGTAAATCTCTTTTTTTAATTCTGCTAACATTTTAATTCTCCTTACGTGCTTCTGCTTTAATGGTTTTCAGGCGCTTCATAACATCATTTGCACCGCGTCCGAAGTAATCGTGTAAAATCTTAAACTCTGCGTAAAGTTTCTTATATGCCTCAACATTTTCCGGAATCGGCTTATATGTCTTCTCTTCTACTTTACCCATAACCTTTGCTGCGTCAAAAATGGAATCATATCCGCCGTTTTTGGAACCTGCCGCTACCGCACCGAACATTGCTGCGCCAAGTGCCGGAGACTGATCCGATGCCCCGATAAAGATTTCTTTTCCGGTTACGTCTGCATAGATCTGCATCATCATCGGGTTTTTCTTGGAAATACCGCCGCATGCATACAGTTCATCTACCGGAACTCCGGATTCTTCAAAAGTTGTAATAATCATATTTTTGCCATAAGCCGTTGCTTCGATTAATGCACGGTACATTTCTTCCGGTTTCGTTGTCAGGGTCATTCCCATCATTAAACCGGTCAGATCGACATCAACAAGGCAGGAACGGTTTCCATTCCACCAGTCAAGTGCGAGGAGTCCGCTTTCACCGATTTTTAATTTGCTGGCTTTTTCAGTAAGAAGCTGATGGATTCCCATACCTTTTGCTTCAGCCTCATCATAGTAAGCCTTTGGCACACAGTTTTTCACAAACCATTCAAAATGATCGCCTACACAGGACTGACCTGCTTCATAGCCATAAAATCCTGGAAGAACACCATCTTCCACAACGCCGCACATGCCCGGTACTACTTTTTCCACTTCACTGACCATAATGTCACAGGTAGAAGTACCAATAATCATCAGCATTTTGTTTGGCTCTGTAATACCAACTGCAGGTACCGCAACATGGGCATCTACATTGCCGACTGCAACTGCAGTTCCGGCTTTTAAACCAATCCTGGATGCCATATCTTCGGTTAATTCCCCTGCTTTTGCTCCCTGCGGATAAATATCTGTACTGAGTTTTTCTTCCACCAGATTTTCAATTCTTGGATCCAGTGCTTTATAAAATTCCTTATCCGGATATCCTTTTTGTTTATGCCACAGTGCCTTATATCCAGCAGTACAGCTGTTTCTTGCTTCTTTTCCCGTTAACTGCATGGTTACCCAGTCAGCTGCCTCCATAATTCTGGCTGCCTTATCATAAATATACGGTGCTTCATCCAGAATCTGCATAACCTTCGGTACTAACCATTCAGAAGAAATCTTACCGCCATACCTTGCAAGGAAATCTTCGCCCCTCTCCTCTGCAATCCGGTTCAATTTATTAGCCTGCCCCTGAGCAGCATGGTGTTTCCATAACTTCAGCCATGCATGAGGTTCTTTTTTCAGATCTTCATGGAAACAAAGAGGTGTTCCCTTTTCGTCAACCGGCAGAATGGTGCATGCCGTAAAGTCAATGGACATACCGATCACATCAGCCGGATTTATCTGCGATTCCTTTAAAACAGCCGGTATGGTGATTTCCAGCACTTCCAGATAATCAGCCGGATGCTGTAACGCCCAGTCCGGACCCAGTTTTGTTCCGTCCGGAAGAAATTCATCCATAACACCATGGGTATATTCTTTTACTGCCTGTGCCAGAATTTCCCCATTAGTGACGTCAACCAATACCGCTCGTCCTGATTGTGTTCCATAATCCACACCAATCGAATATTTTTTCTCCATTATCCACATTTCTCCTTTATTTTTATAAATTTTGTACACATCGCATATTTCTATCTGTAGTAAACCTCTCCTAAACGTAAATCACTTCTAAATGAACGGATATTCGTATCCTTATCAATATAAACTGCTTCAATGCCCATCGCTGCTGCCCAGTCACCCATCTGCTCTGCTGTCAGGTCATAAGAAAATGCGGTATGATGTGCTCCTCCTGCATAAATCCATGCTTCAGCTCCTGTTGCAAGATTTGGTTCCGGTGTCCAGAATGCAGTTGCTACCGGTAATTTAGGCATCGGTTTTTCCACTTTCTTACAGTTCACATTGTTGATAATCAGACGGAAACGGTTCCCCAGATCAACCAGTGAAGTAGCTACTCCTGCTCCTTCTTTGGATGTAAATACAAGACGTGCCGGATCTTCTCTGTCACCCATTGACAACGGATTTACTTTAATGCCAATCGGGCCTTCTGCGATCGTCGGGCAAACTTCCAGCATATGAGCCTGTAAAATTCCTTCTTTGCCCGGTACCAGGTTATAAGTATAATCCTCTAAGAAAGAAGTACCCTTTGCATCTTTCACGCCGTCAGCCATAATCTTCATCAGACGTACCATCGCTGCTGTTTTCCAGTCACCTTCGCCGCCGAATCCATAGCCTTTTTCCATCAGCCTCTGTATAGCAAGTCCAGGAAGCTGTTGTAAAGAACCTAGATCACCAAAATGTGTTACGATTGCCTGATAATTTTTCTCTTCCAGGAAACGCTCAAAACCAATTTCAATACCTGCCTGTACCGCCATGTGTCTGCGGAAATCCAAGGGGTCCCTGCCCTCTAAAATCATCTCATATTTATCATAATACTCTTCCACTAATACGTCAATGTCACCTGCTGTTACATTCTGGACATATTCTGCGATTTCATTTACCGGATAAGCATCAATCTCCCAGCCAAACTTAATCTGTGCTTCCACCTTATCACCTTCGGTAACCGCAACATTTCTCATATTGTCAGCCACACGGCATACACGGATATGACTGCTTTCCATAATACCCACAGCCGTTCTCATCCACTGTGCAATACGTTTCTGCACTGCTTCGTCATCCCAATATCCTACTACTACTTTTCTCTCGATCCCCATGCGGGTTACGATATGTCCGTATTCACGGTCTCCATGAGCAGACTGGTTTTCATTCATAAAATCCATATCAATGGTATCATAAGGAATTTCCTGGTTAAACTGTGTATGTAAATGAAGCAGTGGTTTTCTGTATTCCTGCAGTCCTAAAATCCAGGATTTTGCGGGGGAAAACGTATGCATCCAGGTAATCACACCTGCACACTCTTCATCCGCATTTGCTTCATTGAATGTTTTACGGATTAATTCATTTGTAATCAAAGTTGGTTTCCATACCACTTCAAAAGGAAGTAAACCAGATGCATTCAATCTCTCTACAATAATTTTAGAGTGCTCCGCTACCTTTCTCAAACATTCATCACCATATAAATCCTGTGATCCTGTGGCAAACCAAAACTTGTAATTTTTTGCTGCTTTCATTTTAATAATCCTCCTTAATAATTTATATTTTTTGTTTTGTAGATTCTCTTATAATTAACTCGGGCTTAATCAGCCGTTCCACCCTGCTTTCTTCCGGGGGAACCTTACGAATCTGCTCTAACAGCAGTTCTGCAGCCATCTCTCCTAATTTTTCCTGTGGATGGGCAATAGTCGTAAGGGGAACCAACCCATTTTCGGATATAATAGAATTATCATATCCCGTTACGGATACATCCCGGGGAACTTGTACGTTCCTTTTTCGCAGTGTCTTAATAACTTCCAGGGCAATCTGATCATTGTAAGAAACCACCGCATCCAGGGGAATCTTTTGCGTGACCATGCGTTCCACCATCAGTACCGGCTTGCTTTTCCTGTCTTCCGTATGAAACCAGATCACCATATCAGGGTCATAGGGTATTCCCGCCTCGTTCAGTGCTTTCACATAGCCCTTGTGGCGTTCTTTTCCCTGACTGTCATCTGCCTTAAATACACCTGCAATATGTACGTGTCCCGTATCCAGCAGATACTTTGTCAGTAAATACCCTCCCATACAGTCATCCATCAGTATATGAGGCTTATCTTCCATCTGAGGATACAGCCCCTGGATAAATACATACGGTATTTCATACTCATCCAGCATTCCATACAAGTTCATATGCCTGCACAGAATCTGGCTTTTACTGGGCTCAATAATCAATCCGTCAATATCCTTTGTCAGAATATCCTCCAGTACTTTTGCCTCATTTCCACGACTGTTTCCTGTATTCTTCAGTATAATGCTGTAGCCGTTTGCCGTCAGCACCTTGTCTATACCCTGGATCAACCTTGGGAATATGTAATCCGAAATATAAGTAGTAATTACCGCAATATTCCTGGACTTTTTCTGATGTCCCATACGTTCCGAGCAAAAAGTACCACGTCCATGCTGCGCTGTCACATACCCTTCATTCGTTAAAATGGAGAGTGCCTTACGCACTGTATGCCTGCTGACTTGAAAGGTTTCTGACAGTTCATTTTCTGACATTAGCTTCTCTCCGGGTTTAATCCTGCCGGATAAAATATCATTTTTCAGCTGCTCCATTAACGAAAAATATTTTGTTTTTCCATTCTCACCTGTCATAGGCACCTCCTTGTTTTTATTATACAACTTGTATGCTCATACCTACAAGTTGTTGTTTTAAATTTTTATTTAGAATAGTAACCAGAAACTGAATATCCGCATTAACAAAGCATTCACTGCTTGTATAAAATTATATCGCTGTATTCTTAAAAATGAGGATCTCCTGTACACTGTATGCATAATTAAAGCAACGTCTTAATTTTAGATAAAGCAAGAGCCGATAGTATGCGGGAAATATGATATCAATATCCTCACAAATTATCGGCTCTTATCCTTTGCATATGGCTCTTTAGTTTCATCTTTAATCAACCGGCACTTCCCACGCCTCATCGGCAAACGCCCGAAAACACATTTCCACCTGCTCCCTGTTATTTTTCTCTTCCGCAAGTTTCGGCAGATCATCCAGTCCAAAGTATCCGCTTCCGATGGTTTCTATATTTTCCTGAAAAGTACCGCCTACAGCCTCGCATAACATAAAGATCTTACAGATTCCATATGCGTACACCGGTAGATTATGCAGGTTTCTGTCCTGGACTGCAATCAGTTTCACCGCCACAACATCCAGACCTGCCTCTTCTTTTACTTCTTTTATAGTATTAGATTTTACCGACTGGTTTACATCAACCCAGCCGCCGGGCAGTGACCAGGTTCCATTCTTCTCTTTCACCAGAAGTATTTTCCCATCCTTGAATATCGCCGCCCTGGTATCCAGCTTTGGTGTCTGAAATCCGGTCTCATTACAGAATAAATCTTTTACTTTTTCCATAGATAATCCGCTTTTTTGGCTGACCATTTCGGCTGCAATTTCACGGATTCTTTCAAACCGTTCCAAGTCAAAGTGATCCTTTGAATACGTCAATCCTGCCTGTGCTATAAATTGAAGTTCCACTGCAATATCCAGCCATGTGGTATCTGAGCTGATTCTGTCATCCTTCTGTCCCATATTTCCATCCTCCGGTTACGTAAATACCTGTCATTCAAACAATTCTTTCGTTTTTTCTGCTATTCTGGTTCCAAACACTTCGAAAACTGCCTTGCTTTCTTCAAAATTCTCTTTTAATGCCACTGCCCCTAAATGTATAAAAGGCTGTCCCTGGGAGGAACCGCCGGAATATAACAGCATACCGTCTACCATGAGATGCATCAATATCGTGGAAATAGCAATATCTGCACCTCCCTGTGGATAGTCAGCAGTTGCAAATGCTGCACCGATTTTCCCTTTGAGGTAGGTATTGCTTGTTTCATCCAGCCACTTTTTGATCTGCCAGCAGGGATTTGCATGATAAGTAGGCGTCCCCACAACAACAGCCCTGCTTTCCCTGACAAACTTCATATCAACATGGTCAATATCAAATACTCCTGTTTCTACCTGTGATACTCTTCTCATGCCTTTTGCAATCATCTCCGCCATTTCCTTCGTCCTGCCCGATTTACTGTAATAAACAACCGACATTTTCATCGTATATTATCCTCCTTCATCTATTCACCTGAAACTAATCCATAAATCAGCCTAACACAACCAACGCTCCATATTTTCTGCTTCACTAACTAAACCTGATCCGACAAGATCGATCAGCTTCTTATCTATGCCCTATCTTACCAATCATGTGCTGCTATAATTCATTCTATAACGTATCCTCCTACATTGCAAATAAATATTACACAATTCTTTTTATCTGTGATGAGCTTCAAGAATCCTGTGCCTGGATGGTGAAATTTGAAGTATCCTAACATTTAAACAGGTTATCATCACTTTTTGTCATTGCAAATCTTTCATTTTTAATTATAATAAACTGTGGCAGAAAACATAACTGCCTGTAGAAGGAGAAGAAAAGGTTGAAGGAAATTTATATATGGAAAGGAAGCCACTTGGTGATTCTTTCGACCTGTTTTATTGTGGCAGTATTGCAGCCAGGCCTGCAATATGCAAGGGTATAATTATGAAAAATAAAAAGAAAAGAATCGGTATGACAATCGTTGGAGTATTTCTGGTTGGCTTCAGCATTGGACTATTTAAAATGGCTGTCTGGGGGACTGATCCCTTTACCGTATTCTGCAATGGTTTGGCAAACTTATTTCATTCCAGTTACGGTGTTATCTTTCCAATTATCAGCATCGTGTTATTTACGATTATCTGGTTTCTAAACAGGCATTTATTTGGATTTGCAACCATATTTACCATGTTTGGAATGGGCATTGTTGTTGACTTTTTCTCAAATCTGCTGCAGCAAATATTTCAAAATCCTGGAATTCCTGCACGGGGTATTTTTCTGGCAGGAGGAATTCTGATCATGTGCTTTGCTTCTTCTCTCTATTTTACCGCTGATATGGGAGTATCTACATATGACTCAATTGCCCTGACTCTTTGTGAAAAGACCAGGTTTCCTTTTAAAATATGCCGTATTACAACGGATCTGATTTGCGTTCTGATCGGATTCGCTTTCGGAGCTCCTATTGGTATCGGTACTCTGATTACCGCATTTTTTATGGGACCGCTGATACAATATTTTAACAGAAAATTTTCAGAACCTTTCCTGTACGGACACACTCTGGGGATCGCAGAACGTCTGAAGCTCCGTTAACAGGAAAAGCAGAGTAGCCGGGTGCTTTTCCACTCTTTTCTACTCTGCTTATTTTATATTCGTAATTCCTTATCTTTTTGATATAAGCTTTACTGACATGCTGGTTTCTGACATACCCGCTTCCCGCAGACTACTGCTCCTCAGTTGCTTCTTCTGCTGCCTTTCCAAGCTCTTCATCTGTCATCTGACTGTTTTCATCCCAATCCACTTCATCCATAATTGCTTTTGCCTGATCAAAATACGTTTTTCCCACCATAATATCAGTTCCATAAATGGAAGACCCTGCATAGATTCTCAGATATCCGCCTACGCCTCTGTCCTGAACCAAATATGGGATATGATTATCTTCCAGCAATCCTTCGATAAGCCCCAATTCATAATTGTTACTTGCCGTACGAAGTAAAATCAGATCACTGTCCTGTTTATTATCTGTATCTTTTTTTCCGAACATATAGATACCTCCCTTTCATTGGCTAAATGCCATTCCTAACTCCTTATTAACTGTTACAATTATTATAACATTTCTGACAATATAATACAATCAAACTTTCATTCTGCCTGGGATGTATGATTTGAAATTATTTCCTCTATACCCAACTATAAACTATTGCGATTATATTACAAAACTGTTACAATTCTATTGTACTTAGCTAATACAAATAAAGGCAAAGGAGGATAATACCCATGTGTTTTACAAACTGTGAAGACTTATTAGCCTTTATCCGTAATTGTTTCGGATGTTAATATCATGGCTCTGACATTTGTCAGAGCCATTTTAAATTTATATATCTAAAGTTTTACGATTCTTTCAGATTAACCGGAACCTCTAATCCTTTTACATATTTTCTTTCCATAAGATGGCGGGCTTTACGGTTCTCCACAGTATCAAAAATAATAGAAAAATCATAATCTTCCGGATACATATCCTCTGCTTTTGTCTTTATCTGAAGGCGCTTATGATTCACCAGAACCTTTTTTTTCTGAATTTGTACCCCTACATCTCCTTTTACATCCGCTGGCTGGTATACGATACCAATTTTTTTCTGTGGATATACCATAACGCTGTCCCCAATATGAAATCCTTCAGAACGTTTTTGTGTTTGGCTTTCTTCTTTTTCCATTGGCGCTTTTTTGGTTCCTGCCGCTTTTAGAATCTGCCCGGATCCTTTATGCTCTATCTTTTCCGGCATATTTTCCAGCATATTTTCCGAAATCTCTTCCAGGCCTTTCTCAAATAGCCGCTCATCTAAAACATTTTCCCTCCGCAGTTTTACTTTTTCATTATTATCCTGCTGCTTAGAATCAACTTTATAAGTCGCCTTATATGCTCTTTTCAGCATCTTAGCAGGCATACCCAGTCGTTTTGCAATGTAGAATGCACAGCTTTCTCCGGCTTCACCAATCTCCAGTCGGTATAATGGCTTCAGACTTTCTTTATCAAATGCCATTCTGGCATTTTGTATCCCTTCCGTCTTTTCTGCATATTCCTTAACTTCCGGATAATGGGTCGTAGCGATAAAACTGCAATTACTGTTTTTCAATTCCTCCAATATGGCAATTGCAATCCCCATTCCTTCTGCAGGATCAGTTCCTGAACCCACCTCATCCATTAATACCAGGGACTCCTTATCCACCAGTTCTAATATATCGATGACATTTTTAATATGGGCTGAGAACGTAGAGAGATTTTCCAGAATGCTCTGGTTATCTCCAATATCACATAACACCTGGGTATTCATGGCTAAATCTGCCTCCTCACAGGGAACATGCAATCCGCATTGTGCCATAATCGAGAACAGGCCTACTGTTTTTAATGCTACCGTCTTTCCTCCCGTATTGGGTCCGGTAATGATAATTCCCCGATGATACTCTCCCAGTTCCAGGTTCAGCGGCACGCAATACTCCCGGCCAAGCAGGGGATGCCTGCCATTAACGATCCGTATTCTTCTGCCGGTATTGATCTCTGGTTCCACTCCCTGCATCGCTGCACTTAATTTTGCTTTAGCAAAGATATAATCCAGTTCTTCTATATATTCCAGATTCAAAAGTATCTCTGCCTTATACTCTCCTACACAGGAAGACAGGGTATATAGTATCCTGCGCTCTTCATTGCTCTGCGCGATATCCAATTCACCCAGTTCTGCTTTCAGCTTTGATACACTGGATGGCTCTATAAAGTACGTTGCTCCTGATGAAGAGACGTCAATCACACTGCCGCTGATCTTCAATTTATGCTCTTTTTTTACCGGGAGTGTATAGTGTCCGTTCCGGTTGGAAATGAAGCTTTCGGAAAAGCACTCTTTCTTACTTTTCAGCATATTGTCCAGTTTCATTCGGATATTGTTCAGAATGCGGTCTTTCTTTTTTCTGATTTCCCTCAGTTCTTTCGATGCATAATCGTCAATCTGTCCGCTTCGGATACAGCGTTCAATTTCTTCTTTTAAGATTTCCAGATCTGCCAGGCCGCGTCCGTATTCTGATATCTTAAGCCCCATTTCGTCACTCTTTTTAAGATAACGGGTTAAACGCATCCCCAGTACAGCAAAGCGGCTGACCTGTTCTAATTCTTCTATACTGAGCATTTCTCCTTTATATGCACCTTCTGCAATCATATCCATCTGATCCGTATTGGATAACGGAGGCGTTCCGTCCCGGTCTAAAAGCATTCTGGCTTCTGTTGTTTCCTGCTGCCGCTTCCACAATTCTGCTTCATCCATGATCGGTGTCATTTCATCAAATTTTTCCCTTGCCTTTTGCGTCACCGTATATTCTTTTAGTTTCTCTGTCATTTTATCAAATTCTAACATTTCTATATATTTATTCATTTTTATACCTATTATTAATAGCAGGTATGCCTGCTATACAGCCACACTAAAACCGGTTGAAAGAATCGCTGAGTGGCTTCCTTTCAATTTTATCATTTTCTTTCAACCTCACATCTATCATTTTCCTTAAATAATGTCCGCAGATACATTAACTGCTGGCACTGTTATAATGTCTTAATCCTAATTTCCAAAAAAGAAGCATAAGAGCAGTGAAAGCTACCACAATTACCACTCCGAAAACAATTCCCTGTATTGACAGTGAATTTGTCAAAACCTGCGTCGGCAGCGTTGCGATTACACCATAGGGTAGAACCACATAAAAAAATATTTTAAACCCGCTTTGGAACACCACACCCGGTATTTTCATACACAAATCCAATCCGGCCTCTTCCAGTTTCAATATCCCCGTTGTGGAAATAATAAAAAATGCAGTTGTCCGCAGCATCACTTCAAGGTCATAAAATAACAATGTCATAATCAATACAAACAAAATATATCCGACGACATGGATCATACGAATCTGAAATCCTCCGACCGATGCCCCATATGCAATAATTCCTGCACTAAACAGTATCTGTGGCAGAGTACCCGGATTGACTTTTTCAAATGTAATACGCAAAAGCGGATTCACCGGTTTTGTCAGGTACAAATCCAGCTCACCGTTTCTTACTTTATCCGGTATGGTCAGCAATCCGAAAAAGTAAATCGTCATGTTAAGGGCATCAATCATGGAAAATGTCCCTATAAAGATGATCATTTCCCCCTGTCCCCAGCTTCCTATCCTGTCAACATTGGAAAATATAGCCTGAAATACCAGTATCTGTATAAGAAACAGGCTGGTATCCACAAATAGCGGTCCAAAAAATCCTAACCGGAATGCCATCAGATGTGACATTCTGAGTTTCAGCAATTCTTTTATAAATCTATAATTATTTCTCATATTCCAACTCCATCATATTTTATACGGTACCTTCCAAAGAACACCTGGTTTAACACGGCAAAGAATAAACTCCATATCGCCAATACCACCATACCGGTTAAGACCTCATCCTGACATTTGCCAATCAGAACCATGGATGGCAGATAGGTGACATAGTAAAACGGAAATATCTTCATAACCATGGTTACGCTTTCAGGAAGTAATGCCAGCGGGATTAACGTACCAGTAACCAAAGCTACCAGGTTATCCTTTATCATAAGGAATGTGCTGATTTCCTGAAATCGAAAAGTCAGTATTCCCAGAAAATAGTTCAGCTGAACCATAAATAGCATTCCGATTATTACCAGCACCAGTGCCGCGAATATCATCTCCCAATTTCCGGTAAATACAAAACCAATGGGAAATACCATCATCCAAAGGGCAAGGGCTCCCAGAATACATCCGCCATAAAAAACGGTCGTTCCTATCTGTCTGGCAATGTAATACCGCAGGGTTCCCATCGGAAGAATCATATAACTGGAAAATGTCCCGTTCCTTATTCTGTCGCTGATATCCTGACCGATTTCTCCGGAAGTATCAATCTGGGACAGGAAGGAACTTACGATATAGTAGGACAGCATGGCATGAAATGTAAATCCGGAAACTTCCTGCTGTTTTCCGAAAATAGCCCCCCAGAGCAGATATGCAAATAATATTTTTGTAACCATTATAATTAATTGGAAAACGGTATCCGCTCTCCAGATCAGCTGCTGCTTTAAATAAATTTTTGTAACCTCCATATATTTCCTCAAACTTCCACCTCCCCGCTTTTATAAATACGTTCCACCACATTACCTACTTCTTCTTCCTCAACTGTGATATCACTTGGACCATAAGACTGCATTAAATACTCCAGCAGGCAGCCCGCCTGACTTTTTTCCACTTGTATCACTACTTTAAACGGTGTGGACTCCAGGATTGTACAGGTACATTTTTTATCAGCTTGTACAGCCTCAACAGGATGGTCAAATACAGCGGTAATCTTCTTAAAGCGCTGGTATTGTTCGAATAGCCGTTGTGTCTCTCCGTCATATATTTTCTTTCCGCCATTTACTACAACCGAACGATGGCAAAGCAATTTAATATCCTCCATGTAATGGGACGTCAGCAAAATGGTCGTGCCTTTTTCTTCATTTACCTGCTTCAAAAATTTCCGGATCTGTTTCCCGGCAACCGCATCCAGTCCAATGGTTGGTTCATCCAGAAATAATATTTTCGGATTATGTAACAGTGCCGTCATCAACTCCAGTTTCATCCGCTCGCCCAGTGACAGGGTACGGACCTGAACGTTCATTAAATCTTCTACTCCAAATAACTGTACAAAATACGCCTTACTTTCCAGGAACTCCCTTTCAGGGATCCCATATATCTCTTTATAAAGACGAAGTGTATCCTCCGCCGTCAATTCAAAAAACAACTGACTCTTCTGCCCCATTACAATTGCATATTGCCGCTTAAACTCATTTTCCAGCTTATTCGGTTCGAATCCCAGAACACGAATTTTTCCGCTGGTAGGTGCAATAATACCGGTCAGCATCTTCACCAAAGTGGTCTTTCCGGCCCCGTTAGCTCCAATCAGCCCTACAAATTCCCCTTCCTTAACATCCAGATCAAACTGATCTACTGCATTTTTAGCCGTATATTCCCGCCTGAACAGCCCCTTTATACTTCCGGAGAGCCCTTCCTTTTTCTGATAACGCTTATACTGTTTACTTAATCCGCTTACTTCAATCACATTCATATTGATTCCCTTTCTCTAAATACATCATAAAAGCCCACCGAAGGTTCTGCCTTTCATTAATACAGCATCATTCCTCTCCTCCCTGTAATCGGAGTTGAGAAAAAACGCTGTACAAGACGTACTGCTTCGGTGGGCTTAATCATGTTTCAGGGAATTGCACACGTATTCCTGTTTTCAGACACAAAAATAAAGCCAGTGACAAAATGGTCTGATGTGAGAACACATCTCCCTTTGTCATGAAAGTATAAAGCAGTCTGTAAGGCAGAGTGAAACAGGCATTTCTTTATCAAATGCCGGTCTCCGGGTTCACTTATAGCGTGAATTCACGCATAGTTTCAACCCTGGTAACTATTTTGTTACCGCACTCTCATTTACAGACACACTTAACATACAATCTTCCTCGCTTTATTATTAATGAGTTTATTATAACTTATAAATGCAAATTGTCAATAGAATTTTTTTCCTAAATATCAAAAAATACCTGCGTTTAAAAAAAGAGAACCACAAAGCAGGTTCTCTTTTCATTATTTATCTAAGTATACTCAAGCTTTATGCCATACTTGGGCCTGTTTAAAATAATTTAAAACACGCTCTAGATTCTGGCAACTCCGGTTTCTCTTGCTACTTTTGCAACAGCTTCAGCTACTGCCTGAGCAACAGACTTGTCCAGTGCGCTTGGAATAATATATTCAGCACTTAATTTGTCATCCGTAACGAAAGATGCAATTGCTTTTGCAGCTGCAATCTTCATTTCATCGTTGATTTCGCTTGCACGTACATCCAGTGCTCCACGGAAGATTCCCGGGAATGCAAGTACGTTGTTGATCTGGTTCGGGAAATCACTTCTTCCTGTACCAACTACTGCTGCTCCTGCTTCTCTTGCAAGGTCAGGCATAATCTCTGGTGTAGGATTAGCCATAGGGAAGAGAATTGGATTTGCGTTCATTTTCTTAACCATTTCCGGTGTTACACATCCAGGTGCAGAAACGCCGATAAATACGTCAGCACCTGTTAACATTTCTTCTAAGGTACCTTTGCGGCAGTCTAAGTTTGTGATCTTAGCCATTTCTTCTTTTTCCTGGTTCATGTTATCGCGTCCCTGGTAGATAGCACCCTGTCTGTCACAGAGAACTACATTCTTTAATCCCATAGCGATTAATAATTTAATGATAGCGATTCCGGCAGCACCAGCTCCGCTTGTTACTACTTTAATCTCATCAATTTTCTTACCAGTCAGTTTTAATGCATTTAAAAGTGCTGCAAGTGTAACAACAGCTGTACCATGCTGGTCATCATGGAAAATCGGGATATCACAGCAAGCTTTTAATTTTTCTTCGATTTCGAAGCAGCGTGGTGCGGAAATATCTTCCAGATTGATTCCACCAAAGCTTCCAGCAAGTAAACTTACTGTCTTAACAATATCGTCTACTTCTTTAGAACGAATGCAAAGCGGAATTGCATCTACATCACCAAAAGCTTTGAATAATGCACACTTTCCTTCCATAACCGGCATTCCTGCTTCCGGTCCGATATCTCCAAGACCTAAAACTGCAGTTCCGTCTGTAACAACAGCTACCAGATTTGAACGTCTTGTGAGGTCATAGCTTAAGTTTACGTCTTTCTGGATTTCCAGACAAGGCTGAGCTACACCCGGTGTATATGCTAAAGATAAATCGTCCTTATTTTCCAATGGTGCACGGCAGATAACTTCGATTTTACCTTTCCACTCGCGATGTTTCTTTAATGATTCTGATGCGTAATCCATTTTTTATTCCTCCTAGATTGTCTCTTAAAATTCAAGAGTTGATATTATATTTTTCAGCACGTTAGCGCTGTTTAATAACTTCTCTACTTCTTCCTCTTTTAACTGAGGTTCAAGTGTCTTAACAAGACCTGAGCTGTTGACGATGCTTGGGATACTTAAGCATACGTCTTCCATTCCATACTGTCCTGTCATAAGACTGGAAACTGCCATTACGGTATTACCGCCGCGCAGGATGTTATCGCAAAGATAACGTACAGACATAGCTATTGCATAGTTTGTGGCACCTTTATTCTGAATAACTTTGGCTCCGGACTCTCTCATTTCTTTTTCCATAGACATTAAGTTGTCTTCCTGGATAAATTCTTCTCCAAATCCTGCTGCTTTCTCATAAGCATCGATCGTCATACCTGCAATGCTAACTAAAGACCACGGAACTACAGATGAATCCCCATGTTCGCCTAAAACATAACCATGAACATTTCTGGAACTGATTCCCAGTTTTTCTGCTACGATTGAACGTAAACGACTGGAATCAAGAAGTGTACCGGATCCGATTACCTGATTTGGTGAAAGATTTGTTACTTTTAATGTTGCATATGTAAGAATGTCTACCGGATTACTTACCAATACATAAATTGCATTTGGCGCATATTCAGCAACCTGAGGCATAACACTTTTGATTATGTCTACGTTGGATTGTGCCAGTTCGATTCTGGTCTGACCTGGTTTTCTGGCTCTGCCGAGGGTTACGATAACAATATCGGAGCCTGCCACATCTTTATAATCACCTGAATAAATATTCACTGAATTTGAGAATGGAGTACCCTGGATAATATCCATAGCCTCTCCTTCTGCCAACTGCTTAGCAATATCCACTAAAACGATTTCAGAACATACGCCTCCAACGGTCAGCGTATAGGCGATGGAAGATCCCACTCTTCCTGATCCCAGAATACTAATTTTATAGCTGTTACTCATCTGTACTTACCTCCACATTTTAATGTGAAGATAATAACACATTTAGAATTTTTTTACTAGTGCCTTACGTCATTTTCATATAAACTTTACATAAATTTTACAATTCACTTATACCACATTTTTAGTTACAAATCAACTATGTATTTTTATACACTCTGAAAATCATTGATTATTAGACCACAACTCAATATTTTTTTATCAAAAAAAGCAGAAGATTTTTCCTGCTTCTGCTTTGACATTCATATTATTTATTTTTTATTCTTTTTTGCTCCCATTTCCAGCATACCACACCGGATATAACAGCAATAACACCGCTGAGAAACAGACTTTGGTTAATACCCAGCCAGTCTGGTAACCGCATTCCCTTTGCTCCACAATAAGCCCCGGCAATAAAAACCACTTCCATCAGATTGAAATATACCAGAGTTCCAATGTTAATACCAAAAGCGCCGGCTATTGACTTTTTTTCTGATTTAAACATTTCTTTCAAAAACAGCCCCATAAATCCTGCAGCAAAAGGCAGAAGCAGCAAAACAAATTTACTGCCATATCCATCCGCCTCTCCCCTGATATTCCAATGCATTACTACTTTAGATGGCAGAAAAAACAACCCGGCAACAGCAATAAAAAACGGGACAGCCATTAAAACAGTGAATATACGATATTCCAGTTTCACAGCCCATCACTCCTTTCACCCCTGATCTGCCACCATTATACCCTGATGTTGTCCCGTTTTTCAACACTAACTGCCCAAATACAGATTTCGGCGTTCAAAATACAATTCTGTAATTCGATGCTTTACCTGTATGCTTCACTTTTGCGCTTTACTTTCATCGGCGCACCACATTCATGCTGCGATTTTATTAAAAAGCACTTTCCTGGGCTGCATTTGCGCTTCCTTCAAAATTGAAATTTTCTTTACTTCTATAATACTCATTTACCCGTTCTTTGGTATTGTCTATATCACAAACTTCGAATCCGGTCAGATCACCATTCTTATCCCGCAAGGCAAATACATCAACTTCTCCATCATTCCCGCTGGACATAGAACCGCTAAAACTTTGTCCTTCCCATACTCCGTCCTCAAAGTAACGTACTTTTTTCCCGTTATAATAATATTCGTGTTCTTTTTCATCACGCTTCAAACCATATTTTTCGTATATCTCAGTTGTCTTATCTGTTATTTTCTGATAAATGTGGCTTAACTGCAGAAAGTACCTGCGCTGAAGAGATGCGGCTGCTTCAAAAACGGAATCCCATTTCTGGTAATTCACATCATAGTTTTCGGATCCGTAAACCAGTGCGTCCAGATTATAATAAGCATCATCCTGTACCGTACTTAATTTATCGCATATGTCATGCATAGACTCTTCCAGGCTGTCCAGTTCATTCTGAAAACCGGGATTGCTCCAATCTTTTTCTTTTCCAAGCAGCGTCTTCCGGTCAGCTTCCTTTTTTTCCAGGTCTGCCTTTAGTTTGAGAAACTCGGAATTCACTTCATCGAAAGATTTTTTTAATGCTTTTTCCTGGGAATCATCTCTTTTTCCATCCTCCATAGCGCTCTCACAAGCGTAGGTCTCAGCTATATCGGTCACATTTGATCCAAATACCGACATATCCTTCATCCAATAAGTATCCGCACTTCTGTCTGAACTGGCTGCACTGACTGCACTGATTTCATTGACTGCGCTGATATCCCTTACACCACTTACTTCACTGACTGCGCTGATTTTATTTATCCGGGATGCGCCTTCGCATCCAGCAGTCTCTTTTTGTCCGGCTGCAAATGCCGTCACTGTCACCCCTGCCAGGACAACAACCCCACAGATTCCCCCGATTACTTTGCCTGTACTTTTGACTTTACCATTTTTATTAGCTGTACACTTCTTTTCTATCATTTTTTTAAATCCTCCTATATTATCATCCGTTTTTAATTGTTCTATTGCAATAGAATATCTTATTTTCATTCTACTACAATAGAATGTATTTGTCAACCTTGTATTCTACTGATATCGAAATAGCAAATACGATGCACCAAAGCCTACGGCTGCAATTTAATTTTTCAAAATAGGCGCAGTTTTTGCCGGATACCATAGCCACAGTTTGTAAGCGGATAAATATCTTATAAAATAACATTAAAACAGCCTGCTTTTCTCTAAAAAGCAGACTGTTATAACGTCAGCATCACTCTTACTCAATTGGGCTGATTCCTTACCCTATCCGGCAGATGCCTTAAAATATCTATTTTCATTCTTACAAATATATTTATTCTTTTTACCTGTCTTTCTTCTTTCCGTCACCGTCATACCACGATTTTAATGATTGCAGACTGTGCCGGCATCAGCTTTACTTTTAACTGTTTTTCACAGGTGAATTTCTCTTTGGTCCACAGATCTGTGCAGCTGCAGAATTCTGCCTTGATCCCAAGTTGGTCAAAAGGCACCGTTACCGTCTTCTCGTCGGAGATACTGTAATTAAATAAGGCAACAGCAACAGATTCCCCATCATCCCTCATAAAGACATCGGCGGCATTTTCCCCGCTGTTCCCGGATACCGGGCGAAAGGCTTTGCCGCGGGATGCCAATTGATTCAGTTCCTTATTGGTCAGAAGCACTTTTGCCCTGTCCCGGGCCTCTTTAATCGCATAATCATCACTGTTAATCATTAATGTTCCGCAGATAATACCGGTGTGCAGCCGGGTCCGGCCCTCTTCAAACGTGGTAGAATGTTTGTCATAAGTCTTATAGATTACGATATGATCAGGATCGTTATAGCGGTACAGGCAATTATTCATCCACCAAAGATAGGTGATGCAGTTATTAAGATAAGCCGACTGGTCCAAAGATCCGAACGCATCGCAGGAAATTCTCCTGGCATGCCCATAACCATGAGGGAAAATGGGATCGATGGACAGGCTTATAAATATGGGATACCCCGACCTTTCTGAGGATAAACAATCGGTAAAGTACTTCATACCAAAGTGATATGCCTGTACTCCGGTTGTAATATCTTTATTATAAAATGCACCTTCCCGGCAGCCATGCGCCAGAAAATCAGCTTTGATGTACTGAAACCCCCATTTAATCATCCTGCCCGTTTCATACCGTATATGTGCCAGTGTTCCCGGATGGGTGGGGTCCATTGAATACAGTCCATCCACAGGCTCAAGTACCCTGCCCGAATGATCCCGGAGCAGCAGATCTTCAAACAGATAGTTTCCGTCAGTACCCGGTACTTCCCGGTCAAAGGGAGGTGATGTAATAAAGGGCCCTATATATGTGCCGGGTTTCTGCCCTTTTGACGAAACGTAATCTACGGAATCTCTCATTTTATTTACGAAATTACTCCAGCCTGCATCAAAATTAATATATTGAACCCCTTCTTCATCACAAAAAGTGTCTTTGATACTTTCCATAAAATCAGATGCTTCCTGGAATTTTCCATAAGTCAGGGTTCCCATTAGCGATGCCCAGCTGTTCCATCCAAAGGGTACCGGTCCCGCCCATGGAAGCATTGGCTTTATTTTGGCATTGCATTCTCCAAATTTTTGAAAACCTTCCTGATAAGAATCAAAAAATCCCAGAAATATTCGGGGCGAAGCTATTTTACATCCATGCAAATATCCATGGGGTATCCCGCAAAGGTCCCGGGTGTCCTCAGTTGCCACTCCTGCGGTTACTTTTAAGCAGTTTTCCCCGCCTTCGCCAGTGATAGCTATTCCGGTTTTCCAGTTGTCGTGATCAATTGAACCAATCACCATACCGGATGTTTCTCCTTCTTCATGCAATGCAGTAAACTCGCAGCTCATTTTGGCATGTGCCGCCGGATAGTCAATAAACTTTGCCCATTTATCATTATCAAAGGGTGCGCACAAGAACCTGAGCCTGCCGCTGCCAAATTGCATTGCTTTTGACGATCCATTAGAACATATCACATTCATACAGTTTGATTTTGTTTCCTGCTCAGCCACAATAGTAAGACGAATGGTCATAAAACCGGCGTCATAACAGCAGAACTCCTGCCGCAGCATGTAATCTCTGGTGTTAAAGTGATCGGCCAGGAGACTGCATCCTTTTCCCAGACAATCTTCTATTTCATTTACCTTTACTTCATGGTTAACCAGCCCGCCGGATAAGATTTCATTTCCCATTTCATCTGTGACACCGGCATAAAGATCTTCCATTAACACACGATTCCCGAAGCTGATCCGGAAACTTCCGTCTGCATCGTCAATCTGAAGTCCGATGCCGCCTTCCATGTATTTTGTAATACTCATTTTGCACCTCCATTATATGATTTTATCTTTGAAATTTTATATTGAAACCGAAACGCATATTTAACTCTTTACTGCCCCTAGCATGATACCTTTTACAAAATATTTCTGAACCAGCGGGTAAACCAGCATAATCGGTATTGTGGCAACCATCGTTGCTGCCATCCGGATACTGTCCGGTGTAACAGAATTACCGGAAGCAGCCTTCGACATCTGATCCGAAACAGAGGTTCCGGTTTGGTATTGATTCAGAATTTCCACCAGAATTGACTGCATTGGCTTTAAGCTCTGACTGGATGTATAGAGATATGCATCAAACCAGGAGTTCCACTGCATAACCGCTACAAAAAGTCCAATTGTCATAATGATCGGTTTGGACAGCGGCAGAACCATTTTAAAGAATATGGTTAAGTCATTTGCGCCGTCCAGTTTTGACGATTCAAAAATTTCATCCGGCATGGATTCGATATAAGATCGAACCAGTATCATATTGTAGACACTGATAATGTTCGGAAAAATAAATACCATAAAATTATCAAGGAGATGTATATTTTTCAATACCATGTAATAAGGGACTAAGCCACCGCCAAAATACATAGTAAAAATAAACATCATTGTTATTCCTTTTTTCCAGATCAGGTCTTTTCTTGAAAGAACATACGCCAGCATGGATGTGCACAAAACAGCAACCGGTGTGCCAATCAGCGTTCTGCCTACACTGACCTTTATGGAACTGATGAACTCACTTCTGCGGAAAATTTCCGCATAACTCGCCAGGCTGAACTGCCTGGGCCAGAAATACAGTTTACCGCGGATGGCATCAGTGGCATCGTTAATTGATATTACAAATATATTCCAAAAAGGATAAACCGTAACGATAACAACCAGCAAAAGTACAATTGCTTTCACCACGTCCAGTATGATTTCGTCCCTTCCTTTTTTACTTCTGCGTAATGCTCTGGTATTCTTTGTATTTTTCACGATTGCCCTCCCCGTTAAAACAGACTTTCATCATTTACTTTTTTCGTAATAGCATTTGCACCGATAACCAGAATAAAGGAAACAACTGACTTAAACAGTCCAACTGCTGTACCATATGAATACATGCCATTCTTCATACCATACCGGTAGGCATAGGTATCCAATACATCGGAATAACTCAGAATTGCGTCATTTTGAAGCAGCAGCTGCTGTTCGAAGCCGGTATTCAAGATTCCGCCAATCGCCAATATAAGCAGAATACAGATAGTGGGCCGCAGCGCTGGCATTGTGATATGCCATATCTGCTGAAGTCTGTTGGCACCGTCCACTTTAGCTGCCTCATACTGCTGCTGATCAATTCCGGATATCGCTGCCAGGTAGATAATCGCGTTGTACCCCATGACCTTCCACGTATTGGCTATGGCAATAATCCACCAGAAATACTTGCCTTTCTGGAAAAACAGAATGCTTTCATCTGTAATATTCAAAAATTTCAACATGTCATTTATGACTCCTCCCGAGGAAAGCAGCGTCAGAAAAATGTTGGCTGCAATTACCCAGGAGATAAAATAAGGCAGGTAGGAAGCATTCTGTACGAATTTTTTAATCCTGGTATTTTTCACCTCATTCAGGCACAACGCAATAAGGATCGGTGCCGGAAATGAGAAAAGGAGGGTCAGTGCACTGGTTGCCAGCG
Source organism: Robinsoniella sp. KNHs210 (assembly GCF_000686105.1). NCBI lineage: Bacteria > Bacillati > Bacillota > Clostridia > Lachnospirales > Lachnospiraceae > Robinsoniella > Robinsoniella sp. KNHs210. The sequence goes on along the minus strand of NZ_JMLZ01000002.1, from coordinate 4,654,627 downwards.
TATTCCGCATAACAATTTTAAAATCATTGGTAAAGAAATATTGAAACCAGTCCAGCCCTACAAAAGGCGCCCCCAGTAAATCGTGGAAATATCCTTTTGTCGATGGTGTATAATTTGTAAATGCCATATAAAGTCCTGTCATAGGGGCATAACAGATTAAAATCACCCATACCAGCGCCGGTATCAGCATCAACAGCAGATACCGCTGATACCACAGCCTCTCACCAAAGCTTTTTTTATGTACAAATGCCCGCTTTGTTTTTCGCATTGCTTTTCTCCCTTCTTTCTCTGATCTCACTTGCTTAACTTCCGTATCAGCGGGTTAATGGATTACCCACTGTTTCTTTTAAAATTTGTATTTCCGGGTTAATCAATTCCCCACAATTCCTTTCTTTCTTCATAATTAGCGGTGATGGCTGCTTCCACATCTTTAAGCCCTGCTGCTTCCATTTCAGTAATCATCTGATGATACAGGTTTTCTGCCTCTTCTGAAGAAGCCGCATTCACAATTTTAGGGAAACTCTGCTCATAGACATCCTTTACTTTCTGCGCCATGAGTCCTTGCGGGCTGTTTGCAGCCGGAGTCAGATCATCATAAATGGACGTATCCCAGTAAGTATCGGTAAGATTCTGCCATGCTATATTTGTTGCTTTGTCATTTTCGGTACGGATAGAAGGCAGCCGGTTAGGTGTTCCGTCATCATGTACCTTGTTATTGACAAACCAGGTCCATTTACAGATACCGCTCTTTTCCATTGTCTTTGTATAATCTTTTTTAAAATTGTCATAAAGTTCCTGGTTCGGGGTATATTTTCCATTTGTTACGGTATAGTCTTCACCTTCAATTCCCCATAACAGCAGATCCTGTCCCTCCTGGCTTGCCAGAAAATTAATCAGACGCATCGCTGCATCCACATCTTTACAGTTGTTGGTAATTCCGATTGCATCCCAGCCAAGTGAGCTTCTTCCTCCTGATGTGGTCTGGTCTTTAGCAACTCCTTCTCCCAGTACCTTGTACGCAGCAAAAAAAGAATCTTCTCCATGCGTTGATTTTAAACTGGTATTTGCATTCGTAACATCCCAATATGCACAAAGAGCGCCCATAACATTGCCTGCCGCCAGCTTCTGCGTAAACAGGTTGGTGTTATTTACAACCCATTCTTTATCAAGTGTTCCATCCAGGTACATTTGATTAATAAATTTAAGCATTTTCAGATAATTTGGATCACGCGTCTCATGATAAAGACTGCCATCTTTTTCATAATAAGTTTTAATCCCATACATCCCTTTTAATGTATTAAAATAGTTGCGTTCATTGACATTCATCGTCATACCGATGAACTCGCTTCCATCTACCTGCGGGTGTTTTTCTTTGTACTCTTTTAAGATGTCCAGCAGCTCCTGCTGTGTGAACGGCTCGTCACTGTCCGCTCTCTCCTTGCCCACGCTTTCGACCATCATATCATACCGCATGATGAATCCCGCCACCGGATCCGGGTCCGGACCGTACCAGTTGGTAAGATAATAGTTATGACCGTCTTTATATTTGATGCGGTTTAATGTGTCGCCGTACATTTCCTTAATATTTGGCCCCTGGGTTTCAATCAGATCGTCCAGCTCAATTAATGCACCTGCATCAATATATTTTTTTACAATCTCATCACCACGATCCATCAGTACAATATCCGGATAGTCCTGCCCCGCCAGCAACAGTGCCAGTTTCTCCTTTGGATCTCCGGTGGGATTCTGAATCTCGATATGAACTCCGGTTCTTTTGGTTACTTCCTTTGCAATCCGGTCATCCCATTTATAAGATTTGGAATTTTTATCAAATACGGTCAGGGTTACGGATTCGGCATCGGCTGAATTAGACGCGTTCTCTTTGGCTTTTCCTTCCCCGCTTTTCCCTGACTGCGCTGCTTTTGTATCTCCTGCTGTAGCATTTGTTGTATTCCCCTCTGTACTTGTACAAGCGCCTAAGATCGCTCCGGCTGCTATTGCTGCCGCCATGATAACGGCTATTTTTCTGCTCTTCATATCTTCCTCTCCTTTTGAAATGAATTTTTCTCTTCCTTCATCTGCAGGCTGTTGATATTACCTACCCGGTAATCTTAACCGTACGCTTCTGTCCTTTGTTTTTAAGAGTTGTTTTGTATGCCTTTAACTTCGTCTTTGGCACTTTAATCTTTGCTTTAGCTGTTGTCGGCAGTTCTGTTTCCGGCGGTTCTGTCTCTGACGGCTCCAGTAAAAATACTTTTGCGTCTTTTCCCGACAGTGTAAATGTCAGTTCGGTTCCGCCTGGCTGCAGCGTTTCCCCGGACCACAGTTCTTTCACAACATAATCTGTGCATTCAGTATAAAACTGCTGCAGATCGATGCTTCGTTCTACTGCAGCCCCGCCGTAATTGAGAACGGCGATATAAACGCGGTCCTGATCCCGCATCATAAAAGTATCCGAAGCTCTGCGCCCCGGTTCCAGTGTCCAAGGATGAAAAATCTTACCGGATTTTGCCGCCTGAATAATTCCCGGGTTCGTCAAAACTTCCTGAAAACGCTGACGTGCTTCTTCTGCGGTTCCATTTCCGGCTTTTGGTGCAATAAAATTATCTCCTGTCAGGAAACTTGTTCCCAAAAGTATTCCCGAAGTAATCCTGCTTCTCGCCTCCTCAGGAGTCGCTTTGCCATCCTTTCCCCAAACCACCAGATGGTCAGGGTCTGGATATTCGTACAGCTCTTTCTGCCAGAATCCGTAGGTCAGCCCATTCAATGTATATTCGGTATTTCCGATACTGTAATATGCATCGCAGGCAATCCGCTTTCCGTCCGCATACTGATATGGAAAAGTCGGTGCGATGGAAAGGTTAATAAACATCTGTCCGTCCAAACGGTCAACGATATACTGCATTCCCTCATTATACGCCTGTATACCGGTCTCCACATCCGGATTATACCGTTGTCCTTCCAGTGATCCATGCCCCAGAAAATCGAGCTTAATATATTCAAATCCCGCTGCTTTAAAGCGGTTGATAAAATAATCTACCCTGGCTTTTGCCGCAGGATGGGTCAAATCAATGGGATAGGCACCATCCAGCTGGTTTCCATACTGGCTTCCATCCTGTTTTTTCAGTATAATATCTTTATATAAGACATGATCGCTGTTTTCCACATAGGTTGTTTCCAACATCTTCTGGTCAAACCAGGACACAAACGGCCCCCAGTAGATACCCGCCTTCTGTCCGTTAGCCTTACAGTGATCCGCAAATTCCTTTAACTCTGCATCTGTCAGATTATCCCAATAAGAATCCAGATTTACGTATACCACGTCATCCTCATCTTCTTTCCAGGCATCCTGAAAATGCTCTGCGATATAATCTGATATTCCCTTTGCCTGGTCAACGTCAACGCTGTCCTGAATCGACCCCCAGCTGTTCCACCCAAATGGAACTTTTCCTGTAAACGGAGTCTTCCTGGGAACAATTTTAGTATTTGCCCGGGCAAAATCTTCCATACCTTCCTGCCAGTTATCATGCAGACCGATATAAATCAGCGGAGATTCCACTGATGTTCCGCTGACCAGTCCATGGGGTGTCTGGTCACGGGTAAGCGCGCTGTTAGCGCCTCCATAAACCTGCAAGGTATTGATCTGACTTCCGCTGCCTTTAAAATCAATACCAGTCTTCCATGTATCATGGGTAACCGATCCGATCACCAGTCCCTGGGCTGAATTGCCCTCATTATTGAAAAGGCAGGCTGCTTCATAACTGCTTCCTCTGCCATTGATGTTTGCTGTTTCAAATGCTACCCAGCCGTCATTATCAAATGGTACCTCAAGAAAATAATCTTTCCCACTGACCGTATTCTCTACAGCGCCGGGGCTGTCTGCGGACAATGGAGAGATCCAGTTCGTCTTTACGATACCTCCTGCCTCATCTGATACGCTGACTTTGGTCAGCAGTGCTGAACTGTCCGGATACAGGTAAAATTCCTGTGTCAAAACAGGAAGGCCAGGTTCCTCACTGCGAACACTCACGAGGGTTCCACTGCCAAAAGAATCCTGATTTTCTGAGCTGCTGATTATTCGGTGCTTATACTGGTATGTACAGCTAATTTGATCTTCTATCTTCACGGCAGCATATGCATCCCTCACGATTGTCCGTCCGCTGCTGTCAATACTGTAAACACCATTTTCAGTATCATAAATCAAAGTATTTCCGCCCTGTTCAAAGGCCTCACAGGGATAGAGGTCTATCTTATCCAGATTCGGCGCATAACCGGATCCATTGCTAAATGAAATCTCATTCACTCCTGCGTTCAGCCCGATAACGATCACCCGGTTGTTTGGCATATCCCAATCCGCCGATGCCTTCAGCGGTACCCGTATCTCTTCTCCATTTACGGTAATATCAAAGTTTCTCTCTTCTTTTGCGCAGGCAGCAATATCAAGTGCATAAGTTCCTGCTTTTTTTGCCTCAAGCCCTGAAAAGGTTACGGTTCCATTTGTATCTCCGCCGATATTGCTGACTTTTCCGTTCCCGGAGCAGGAACCTGAATTCAGATCTGCTGCGGCACCATTTGACAGCACTCCATCTTCTGCCTCCAGGGTAATGCGGCCCGTAATTTGTATTCCTGGTTCCTCTTTGGGTGCTGTCAGTATCTCAATCCGATCCAGATTCGGCGCATACCAGCCACTGCATCCAAATATCAGCTTATTATTTCCCTGTTTTAATTCTATTTCCATATCCAGTGTTCCGATTTTATCAAATCCGTCACTGCTGGGACACGACGCTTTATACATTACCCCATTAATCTCCGCATCAAAATAACGGTCACCAGACCCGGAAGCATAATGAATCCGCAGCAGATACCGTCCTGATTTTGGTACTTTTACCTCCTGGAACGCAACCAGTCCGTTTGGCTTGCTGCTGCCATCCGTTCCGATATACTTAACAAAAAGTCCTCCCGAAGCATCATCACACTTTCCTGCTTGTGCCCCGTTCTCCAAAAATGCTTCTTCCGCTTCCAGGCTGATATCAAATTCCTCGTCCTCTTCGCTTCTGTTTGTTTCAACATTCTCTGGCTCCTGTTCATAGGCAGCCCCAGCCGGAATGACCTGCCCGGTCAAAAGCGTTACGGATAACACCAGTGCTATCACACCAGTGCATTTTTTTCTAATACGCTTCAGCAGGTTCCTTTTCCGCTCACTCTCCCACATACTCTCCTGATTACTCTTTCGCTCACTCTTTTGCATATTCCTTCTCCTTTCACAACCCAATAAAAATAGAGCATGTTTGATATTTTTTTCAAACATACTCTCATCTTATAGACATATATTCCAAATTGATATAACAATTCATTACAGAATGTATAACTTTTTTCCAATATCATTTCCGTTCACAAAAAATATATATGGATTTTATGATTTATATCACAAAAACTGATTTTATCTCAAAGCCGCTTCCGGTATTCATTTGGCGACACGGAATACTTTCTGGAGAACAGGGCACAGAAGTAAGATACGTTATCGTAACCTACCATTTTACTGATTTCACGAACCTTGAGTGTCTTATCCTTTAAAATACTGCAGGCTATCTCAAGTCTGTAATCCGTTATATATTCTAAAATGGTCTGCCCGGTATTTTCTTTAAAGATACTGCGGATATAATTCTGAGACAAATGTATGTCTGAAGCCATATCTTCCACACTCATAACCGAAGCATAATTCTGCCTGACATAATCCTTTACTTTTAAAATAACATAACTGTTTTTATCGCTCTTTTGGACATCATAATAGGTCAGAATCTGCCGGATATAATCCCAGAGGCATTTTTTGACCGCCTGGGCATTCTGGCACTTATGCATCTGCCCGACCGTGCTCCTGCGGTCCACCACGATAAACTCAGCCATAATATCATTTCCGTACACAAACTTCTTTTCAACGGCAATTAGCAATGCAAAGAGCTGCTGCTCTGCTAATTCCCGGGTCAGTCGGCGGGATTCAAAAACCGTAAAGATCTGGTCAATCATATCCTCCACTTCCGCCGTATTTCCGCCGGGAAGAATCTCCAGCATTCTGTTTTCCATCTTTTGAGTCATGTCTTTTTCCGCTGTACAAACCTGCCCTATATCAAATACATCGTAAGTTTCTGCCTCCAGCACAGTTCCTCCCGGACAATAGAACATCCGTTTCATATAAGAAGCACAGATTTCATAAGCCCCCCGCAGATTCTTAACCGGCTGCTTCCGGGGTAAAAAGACCGCACTGACGCTACACAACTCCGTGTTCTTGATATACTCCAGAATCCGCACTGCCGTATCATAAAAATTAACATAATACAAAACCAAGAATGTTATCTTATCCTTTTCCCATACTCCGTACTGTATATCAATAAATTTATTGCAGATCTCATCTTTGAGATTTTTTCTTAAAATACCTGCAACTTGTACAATTCCATAAGGCACCGTACCTCCTTCGCTGCTTTTAATCCCTGTGTACTGGCGGATCAGTTCCTCATTTTGATCTTCCAGAAGGATCCGTTCAATCAGAGCTTCTCCCGCTACTGCAAGAGTATTCTGGACCATCCTTTCCTGTTCAATCACTTTTATTACCCGATGGATCGTTTCTTCAATTCGCTTAACCGAAAATGGTTTTAAAATATAATCAACTGCATCCACTTCAAATGCGGCCTTCACATAGCTGAAATCATCATAACCGGTAATAAAAACAATTTTTACCGGGAGCGCACGCAAGATTACCTGTTTTGCTAAAGCAATACCGTCAACCAGGGGCATTTGAATATCCGTGATAACAATCTCCGGCTCACTATTCTGAATAATCTCAAGCGCTTCTTTGCCGTTTGGCGCTGTGTAAACCTTATCTATCCCAAGAGATTTCCAGTCTACATAATCTTTCAGGGTCTGCAATTCCAGTTTTTCATCATCCACTAACAGTAAACGCATTATTCCACACTCCATTCCATTTGCTTTTGCCACAGCTTCATTCTGCTGCGGTAGTTCTGGTTAATTACCGACTCTACTTCCGACAGTCCCTCAGATTCCATATCCTGGATTAATTTTTCGTAGATGGAAACAACCTCGGCTTCTGTGGAGGCATAAATCATCCTGGGAAATGTCCGTTTATAAATATCCTGAATATTCTGCTGCTTTAGCGCAGCCGCACTTCCAACGGCTGGTTCCAGTCCGTCATAGACCGCCGTATCCCAGTAATCGCTTAACCCTATATTCTGATTTGCGATTCTTGCCTCGTCCGACACCAGATATTTTGTAGTGAGATCATAAGGCGTTCCATCCACACCTGCACCATTCTTAATGAACCAGGTCCATTTTCTAATACCGGTCCGGTTCATCGCCCCGTTATAGTCCTCCTGAAACTGGTCCAGAACCTCCTGTCGGGGAACATGTTTCCCTTCCACCATATCCCAGTCCTGGCCTTCCACGCCCCACAGCATCAGATACTGTCCCTCTTCACTAGCCAGAAAATCAATTAATTTCATCGCCGCCTCTACATTTTTACAATTCTTTGTGATTCCAATTGCATCCCATCCCAGGGAATTGCGGCCACTGTATGTAGTTTCGTCTGCCTGCACTCCATTGCCAATTACTTTATAGCAGTAAAATGCCGCATCTTTTCCAAACTTCTGCCTAAGATTGGCATTTACGTACGTTACATCCCAATATGAGCCCAGAGAAGAAAATACAAGCCCCGATTCCAGTTTTTCCTGGTTTCGCTTACTTTTATTTACAAACCACTCTTTATCCAGATATCCCTCCCGGTATAAGCGGTTAAAGAAAAGTACCATATCAAGATAATGAGGATCATAAACCTGATACCGAAGCCCCTCTTTTGCTTCATAGTATTTCTTCATACCAAACATCCCAAACAATGCATCAATATACCCATCTGTTTCCGGATTAACCGTCATTGGTATCGTTTCCCTGCCGTCTATCCGGGGATATTTTTCCTTAAATGCGTACATCAGTCCGATGAATTCATCCATGGTATATGGTTTCGAACTGTCAGCCCGATCTTCTCCCACTAACTCCTTTAAAATATCATATCGCATCAGGAAACCGGTCACCGCATCCGGATCCTCACCATACCAGTTGGACAGATAATAGATTTTACCATCCTGGTTCTGCAGTTTCGGCAGTGTCTCCGCATACATGGAAGAGATATGGTTTCCATATCGCTCAATGTATGGTGCCAGATCGATAAACACCTCTGAGCTTATGTATTTATTAATTATATCCCCACCCTTAAGGTTCATCAGCATAATATCCGGATAATCCTTATAGGCCAGCATCAGGTTTAATTTTTCTTCCGGATTTTCAGTGGGTTCTGCCAGTTCTATTTTGATTCCTGTTCTTTTCATGATCTCCTGTGCCACACGGTCATCAAAGGTATCACTCATAGCATTTTTGTCAAAAATAGTAAGCGTAAGCCCTTTCTCTTCTGTTTCCGGCACTGCCGTCCGGACACTGCAGCCTGCCAGTCCCAAAACAAGAATCACCGCCGCCGGCATCAGCAAATATTTTGACATGCTTAAATTCTTCTTAATGCTCTTTCTATTTTTCATAACTTCACACACTCTCTGCTTGTTTTCCCGGTACCTCTATTCGGACCTTAGTTCCGAATCCAGCCTCGCTCTCAATAAATACGCCATAATCCTCCCCATAGTTTAACCTGATCCTGACATTAACGTTTTTCAGTCCATAACCGCCCTCTGCCTGATCCAGGGAGTTTTGCAGCTTAAACAGCTGCTCTGGCTCAATACCCCTGCCATCATCCATAACTTCAAAAACAATTCTGTCCCCATGGCTAAATACCCGAATCTCTATGGTTAACTGCTCATCATTGCCGCGCCTGCCATGATGGATCGCATTTTCCACAATGGGCTGGAGAACAAGTTTAATCGTTAACTGATTAAGTATCTGTTCTTCCAGTTGGTAAACCACGCGGATCTGGCTTTCAAAACGAATATCCTGTATTTTTAGATAGCTCTTTAACAATTGTATTTCCTCACCAACTGTCAGAATCTGATTGCCTTTATTCAATGAAATACGGTAGAAATCAGACAGATACTGAATCGCCTGATTGGTCTCTTTTGTCTCTCCACGCATCGCCAGATAGGAAATTGATGAGAGCGAATTGTAGAGAAAATGTGGATTGATCTGCTCCTGCAGCAAGTTCAGTTCACTGCTCTTTCGCAGGATTTCTTTGTGATAAGATTCATTGATCAAAACCTCAAGCCGTTTTGAAAGCAGATTAAACTCGTTGGCTATGACCCCAAATTCATCCTTTCCCAGATCATCCAGACGATGTCCAAACTGCCCCTGTCCAATTGCCTGTGCACCTTTTACCACATGCTGCACCTTCTTATTAATTGCCGTACAGTAAATATAAATAGCCATAACTGCAGCGCCTGAACTAATCAAAAATACAAAAATTACCCTGGAAGCAGATTCCCTTGCCTGCTTCCGGATATTATCATTATCTGCAATCGAAATCATCTTGCCCAGATAACCGCTGTCTTTGCTGTTCATTACGCTGGCATTGCTGCTGCTTTTTCCATATTCATCCGGCGGATCAATGTTTAACTCCCTGCGCAGCTGCTCGAACTGTTTTCCAATATAACCGTTTTTACTTGAAGCAATAATTTTACCATCATAATCCGTTAATATCTGAACAACACTGTCATCACTTTTTTTCATCAGGGAATTCAGAGCCTCCGGGTCTATATCAATTTTCATGACATTGATGATCTCTCCTGACTCATATAGATTGAGTACCCTGCCTAAGCGTACTGTCTCATTTTCCGCTTCCTGCCTGCCGGTTCCACAGGCAGCCAGCAGCCCGTCAGCAGCCCGAATATGCTGATACCACTTTTCACTCTCCGCCTCCGCTGCCGGATAGAAATAATACCGGTCACTGGGCAGTGTGTTATTGGTACTGTATACCGAGACATTACGTATATCCGGATACAGGGTATACAAACTGGAAAACAATTCGTCCACATAAAAATAAAGTTCATCAAAACCGCGGTTTGTATAATCAGCAGTCAGATAATTATGCAGATTCCGATCCATATAAAGCATATTCATAATGGCATTATAACCATTCATTTTCCCATCCAGACTCTTAACGACCTGATCGAGATCTGCGTCAATATCGTTATGCATTCGCTCCATCAGAATGTTTTTGGTGCTGCTGTAAGTAAAAATTGTGATTAATATCATAGGAAAAAGCGCAAGGACGATATAGGCGGTAAGAAGCTTTGTCCTTAATCCACAGTCATCAAACCATTTTCTGATCCAATTCATCACGACTCCTTTCCTGCATTTATTCCTTATTTACAAATTTCTAACCAAACGTATCCCCTTATCAACTAAATATTATATCAATTTAAAGCAGAGGGCAATCATTTTTGTAATTATCTGGCATTGAATCAGCATATTAAGTAAACAAGGGGCTGTAAAAAAACTCCCTTAACAAAATAGGTTAGTTCTATCATCTTAAGAAAAAGCGGACATTCATTAAGTCTTCACATTCATAGATTTCTTCGGTCCGCTCATTGTGAGCTGTGCGTCACACATTGTGGGAGTTTGCCCTGAATGAAGGACGCATAGCCGGATACGTAACCTGAATGCGTTGCAAATATGCCGCGCCGTCAGGACATCTTCACCTTTTTCACACTGGAATAGCTGCTATAAATTTTCTTGCTGCCAACTCTCTTGTATCTTCTCATTCTGAACTGATAAGTTGTGCCTTTTTTAAGTCCGGACTTTTTCAGACTGGAAGCAGATTTTGATTTGGATGCAATCTTTTTATATTTCTTCCTGCCCGCTTTCATGTAAATCTCAACTCCGTCACACCTTGATGTTTTCTTCCAGGTGATCTTCACCTTTTGGGTACCCGTTTTGCTCACCTTTAACGATGGTTTTGCAGGTACGGTAGCCGTTTTCAAAGTGGAGGAAAAGCCGCCTTCTTTTATTTCCGAACCTATTTGATTGTATGCTTTTACTTTATAGCTGTAATTTGTTCCGTCTTTGAGTCCCGTATTTTTATAACTGAGAGAAGTGGTAGTCTTTACTTTTTTCCACTCATTCCGGCGGCTGTCGTAACGGTATACATGGTATCCTTTGGCATTGGCAGCCTTTTCCCATGTAATTTTAATACTCTTAGTCTTATTGTAAGACGTCTTCAAGCCTGTTACATTTGAAGGCACCGCCACAATTTGTTTCCAGTGTGCATATACAGTCATGTTTGCAGTGATCCGCGTGGATGCCGTAAACTGTGTTCCTCCGTCTGCTGCCGTAAACCATCCCAGGAACTGGTAACCATTTCTGGATGCGGCTGGCAGTACGGAAATAACGCTTCCTTCATTGACCGTTATGCTTGGTGTATTGGTATTTCCGCCGTTTGCATGAAAGTTAACTACATATGCCGGTACCGGCTTCTTCCCCCATACTGCGGTAAAGGTAATATCCTGAACCAACCTGTACTCGCTGCCAGGCTGATAAGTATTCATACCGTCGTTCCATCCCTGGAAAACAAATCCCTCTTTTGTATAACTGTTATCCGGAAGGGCAAATGAACTTCCCGCCAAAATGGTTACCGGTTCCGGAGATTCGCCTGCTGCTCCTTCTCCGCCTTCAAAATAGGCTGTCACCTCAGTCTCCGGAACATCGCTGAACCATTCTGCTGTGAATACGGTATCCATTCCAGGAACGAGATAAGTATCTCCAGGCTGATAGATGCCGTTTCCGTCATTCCAGCCGTTGAACGTAAATCCTTCTTTCACAAAAGTATTGTCCGGTAACACAACCTGTGCTCCCTCTTCCCCTGTAATGGAAACCGGAGCATCACCAATTGCCCCTTCTCCGCCTTCAAACGATAATGTATAAATCTCAGCGATTTCTTCCTGCCACTGTGCAGTAAATATCACATCATAGGAAGGAACCGTATAAGCATCCCCAGGCTGGTAAATTTCTTCTCCATCTGCCCATCCCATAAATGTGAAGCCTTCTTTTGTAAAGGTATTATCCGGAAGTGCGATCTGCTGTCCTTCCTTTCCCGTCATGGATTCCGGTGCATCTCCGGTTGTTCCTGCTCCGCCTTCAAAAGTAATCTGGTAAGTCTGTTCTTCCTCTTCCGGAATAATCTCATATACATAAAATTCCGCAGCCGAGATAAATTTATCATTGCCGGAATCCCCTCTGGTAGAAGTTGCCCTGATCTGGATTCTTCTGGCATTTATCGTATTGAATATGATTTCTTTTTTATCAGCTGTATCGCTAAAGGTTCCGGTTCCTCCCGGCACTTCCATGAAATCGTCCCCATTTTCCGTAGGGCTGTAATAAAGCTGATAGCCAAGAATTCTTCCATTGATATTATTGGGTCTCGGTACATATTCCAGTTTGCGGAGTATGCGTGATTTTCCAACATCGATTGTAAATTCATTACGGATATTATTTGGAATATCCGGTTTTACAGCTGCACTTCCTGACCAGTTGCTGTGCCAGTAGGTGGTTTCATTGCCATCCACTGCCTGATCTGCATTGCCGTCTGCACCGCTGCCTTCCTGGCTTCCCGCCGTGGCAATTAACTCACCGGAATTGATCTTCGTGAGCGTTCCTTTGATTACCAGGGCATCTACTGCCTCTGCCAGTCCCGCCAGTTTTTCATCCAGCTCTTTCTGTTTTACATCCTCTTTTTCAAGTATTTCTTCTGCTGCCGCAACAGCCTGGATTACAGCCTGATAGGAATCTTCTGTATAGAGTTTCGCATCCAGCTCTTTTGCTTTGGCTACTGCTTCCTGAAGTTGTGTCTTGTCAGCCGGAATATCTTTCAGTTTTTCCAATGCATCGGTAATCGCAGCCAATGCTGCCGCTACCTCTTCCCTGGAAGCTTGTGCATATCCAATTACGCCTTCTGCGTCATCCATGGCATTTTTCAATGCGGCATAGGTTTCTTTAGTGTAGTATTTTTCGTCAATCGCTAAGGCTTGAGTGTACTTTTCAATTAAAGATGATTTGTCCTCCGGTACCACCGGATCCGGTTCTGCTGTTACCAGATACATCTCATGAAGTTCCGGTGCTGTCTGGCTCCAGGAAATTTTTATTTCAAATACATCGCTCGCTTCCTGTCCGAAGTCTTCCAATACATTCAGGCTTTTATTTAAAGTGCCGATACTCTTCCAGTCGTCTTTGCCGTAACGTATGGAAACATCCGCATCCGATAGGGTATTCGGGCTTTGAAGAATGGTAATCCCAGTCACTTTTGTATTGCCTGATACCCGGTAGGTAAGGCTTCCTTCTCCTTCTTTTTTGGATGAGCGGTAGGTTGTGGACACGTCATTATCGGTTATATAAGAAGGCCGGTGCCCTTTTTCTTCCACATCAGTGGTCACAAACGTTGGATTGTTTTCAACCGGTATATACTCGTTGTCGTTGATTTCCAGCTCATTAAAGCGAATCCATCTTGCATTATAGTCTTTGGTCACCGATATTTTAACATATCTGGCTTCCTGGTTTACCGGTTCTGCTGTAGATAACGTGTAATAAGATATTTCGTGATCCGGAAAACATTCATCAATGGTCACCTGCCCCGGATCTTTATCCGGATTGCCAATCGTAAGGACATCTGTCCAGTTTTCAAGATCTGCGGAAATGGATACCTTTCCATTCCGGATAAAATCCACTTCACTGTCATGCTGCACCATTTTCAGTTTCTTAACAGGAATGGTCTGGCCCAGATCATAAATCATATACTGGCCTTCCTTCTGGGATACACTGAAGTTTGCCTTTGAGCTGCGGTCTCCGTCCACTGCAAGATCCGCATTGGTTATTGAGGATGCTGCAATATTAGATTCCATAAAATGGGGCGCCGCGATTTCTTTTGACCTAACGGCAAACTGGGACAGTTGAAAAGTAACCGGTGCGCTGCCACTGTTTATCAGGCGGACATACCTGATATCCATGCCGCCGGACAGATTGCCCGGATTCACAGCCTCCCATTCCGTTCCGTTGACCGAAGCCTCCATGGTCAGTTGATTCTGCTGTGTATAGTCCGAATTAATTTCGACTACGTTTCGGATTCTTGGCAGCATAATACCCAGATACTGGTTTTTTACAAGTGTAATATTACGGTCATTCACTTCTAAATTAGCGGTATCGGCAGTAGATACAACGCTCCTTCGGCTTAAAGATGCCACATTTGTATATGCCACCGTGGAAGGGAGCACTTCACCTTCGCTTACCGCAAATTCCCTCACCGCCAGCCATTTGTTCGTGGCAGCCTTTGCCCTTACTCTGACATATCTGGCTTTAATTCCAAGCTCTTCCGCATTAAAATAAATGTCCCGCTTATCGGAATAAGACTCCAGTTCTGTGTAATTTTCTCCGTCCAGGGAATATTCCAGTGCAGCACTTGATATCAGATCTGTTTGCGCCGTGGTGGTTCCCCCCTGAAGGAATTTAATGGTTCCAAGGGTTACTTCCCTTCCAAGATCCAGTCCCAGCCAGCCCCCTGCCGGAAGAGAATCATTTGGTGTGGTTTTGAACCAGGCAAAAGTATTGTCGTCCTTATCCGTTACCTTGTCTTGCGTATATTCATTATAAGTGCCGTTAAATCCATCTGATTTAAGCAGTTCTGAATCTACCGGTACAAACGGCCTTGTTTTATCCGCATTTGGATTCACTACGCTGTTTACTTTCGGTCCCAGCAATTCAGATAAATTTTTCACAAATGGAATCAGCCGTTTTGCCCCTGCCTCTACATTCGGAACCGCATCAATATTTACCACCGGGCATTGTCTGGACAATCCATAGTTACTGGATGCTTCAGAGAAGTAACTCCATACATTTTCATAGTCATTATTTTCATACGCCATTGCAGTATTGATATAATTGATTGCTGCTTTCGCCAGATATCTTAAGGAGTCGGTCCATGGAGACAGTTGTTCCTTTAGGTCTGCATTTCTGGAATCCCGTTCAAAAGCGTCTGCCGCATCGGCTATTTTCTGGAATTCATCTGCCAGACGGCCTCCTTTTTCCTGAATAGATGCCCCTGATTGATAGAGTGTCATGAATTCTTCCAGTAAAGGTGCCAGTTCTTCCGATTCTCCCAGTACCAGCCCATGCCCGTTGGGAGAAGGGTCTGATAAATGTTTCGCCATGGTATGTAAAGCCTCGGAAGCATCCGGTTCCACATATTTAAAGGAATCTGCCCAGCTCTTGTCCCGATTGAAATCCTGAATGTTCCAGGCATAATCGGCAACCGCAAAAATCGCAACCTTGGATGGCTCTGACTGCTGCATGGGATTGGTAATCACCCCTGCCAGATTCGTTACATCGGTATTGAGCATCTCACCTTTTCCCATGAGCATGCGCACTTTATTAATATCATTTACCGGCCAGTTCAGCCAGAAAAGCGGTTTTCTTCCTGCCTTTGCATCGGATGTAAGGCCATTGACAAACCCATCCACCGTTTCTTTTGTGACATGTCCGCAGACACTCTGCCCCGTCCAGAAAAAGTCTACATCGTCATTTACCAATTGGTTTGCATTTCTTAAATTTGTCCAGCTGTATCCTGCAAAAGCCCAGTTATATTCCGGTGGGCAGTATAGGATATCTTTTACATCATTTTTACTCTTGCACCAGTCTGTCAGATCATTCAGAAGTTTGGCAATAAGATTTACGGATACTCCGCCCGCATCATCTGCCAGAACACCAAAACGGCGTACTCCTGCATCATAGAGCTGCTGGAATTTCTTTTTAATCGTTGCCAGACTGTCATCATAATTGCTTTCCGTAATACGGTCACTCATAAAAGGATGGATGGTCCAGACAAAATCACACTTGGATTTCCTGCCAACTTCTGCCATCTCCCTGATTTCAGCCAGTTTTTCTTCCGGATACATTTCTCTCCATTTAGAATTGTGGTATGGGTCATCCTTTGGCGCAAATACATAAGCATTGCATTTGATTTCCCCACCGAATTTCATGAGATTCATGCGGTCTTCATTGGACCAGGGCAGTCCATAATACCCCTCAATAAATCCTCTAAGCCCGGTATCTGAAAAATCCGTAACTGTAAAATTCTGCACCTGTTTTCCGGTGATCTGGCGCAATACCATTTTCAGCGTGGATAACGCATAAAAAGCAGCATTGGTATCTTTCCCAACGGCTGCAATGGTATTGTCCTGCGCTGTTAACACATAGGCATCTGTCTGGTTAAAATGATCATCCGTAACTGCCGTATGGTCTGCGGCAAATTGGTCCGCAGCATCTTTTGCTCCTTCTGACCGGTGGATACCTACCAGTAAATTGGTCTTCCCCTCAGCAGAAGCGTCAGTAACTGCGTGTGATACGCTGGCTGTCTCCAGCACATCGTCCACTTTATCTTTTGTTGCCTGGTCTATACCTTCTCCAAAAATTACATTTACTTCATCTGACAGTGTAAAACTGCCATCCGGATACTCCACGTCATGAGGCGTGGGATAGATTTCGTATGCTGTATTTTCCGCAGCCGAAACCTGAAGCGACCCTGAAATTCCACTTAGCTGCACCGATGTCATGGTTAAAACAATAATCAGTAAAAAACTAAGTGCTCTTTTTAATCTTTTCATTCTTAATCCCCCGATCTTTTTATTATTTCATCTGCCTGATTTATTGTCAGGTAATTTTGCCCGCAGCGTGTTTGAAAGCTGGAAGTTACCTTCAAACACGCCCGGACCCTTTCATGGTTTATTTTTTGACATATCTGGCATTTTTAGAAATGTTTGCTTTATTCAGTAATCTTTTGTAGCTGCCGTACTTTTTCTTTGGAACTGTGACTTTTATCTTCTTTTCGGTGTTTTTAAAAGCGTTTTTGCCAATGGATTTTAGTACCTTTGACGAAATCGTCACATATTTTAATTTCTTGCATCCCCGGAAACTTTCTTTTCCGACTTTCTTAATATTGCTGCCCAGAATCACTTTTTTCAGCTTCTTCTGGTTCTTAAATGCCTTATCGGATATTGCGGTAACCTTAAAGGAATAACCGTTTAATTTTACGGTTGATGGAATCTTGATACTGGTACTGTTCTTTTTAGCCGGGCGCCATACAGTTACGGTTCTGGATTTGGATGAAGCAGCAGTTACCTTGTATTTTATACTTCCTACCTTGTGGGTAGTTCCCTTTTTCGGAACCGGTTTTACTTTTACAAGCTCATTTCTGGCTGTATTTAATGCCTTGTAAGCCTGATCCACCGTTGTCTGTACCGCTTTCGGATCACTTAATACTTTTGCAGCTGATGCCAGAGCACCGGAGAATTTCTTCCAGGAAGTGCTGGTGTAATCAGAAGCTTTTAAATTCTTGCAGGTTTGGTAAAGATTTTGCAGCGCTGTTTTATTTACCACTGGCTGCGGGTCCTTTTTCTTTAATGCTGCCAATGCGTTCTGTAAGTCAGAAGCCGCCTTGTTTACCTCTTCCTGGGATGCCTTTGGATTATCCAGTACATTCTTTGCTTTTGCCAGGGCATCTTTAAATACCCGGAAGCTTTCATCCGTATATTCCCCCTGGACTTTTTGTTTGTTATCGTCATACAGTTTCTGCAGGGCGGATTTATCAACAATTGGTTTTACGGCAAGATTTTTCACTGCGTTTTGAAGGCCCGTAACTGCTTCCGCTATCTCTGCTTCTGTAGAATCCGGATTGTTCATAATTCCCATAGCTTTATCATAAGCCCCTTTAAATGCGTTCCAGCTCTCCTGGGTATAATCCCCGCGCAGGATACCGGATGCATCTGTCAGCTGTGCCTGCAGTTCTCCTTTGGCATCAGGCTGGTTTAAATTGATTTCCGCTGCTGAACCAAAACCGCCCTCACCTGAGGTAACCTTAAATTGTACATATCTGGCATCCACCGGATCAAAGGATATGGTTTTGGAGGTATTGTCAGCAGCCAGTGTGCCGCTGGAAACCACCTCATAATTACTGCCGTCCTGACTTACCTTTATCTGGTAACCGGTCACAATACCGTTTATGCCTCCGCTTTGACGGGGCAGGTATACAAATTCATGGATACGGTTTACCTGATTCATATCAATGGTAATGGTAGCCGGCAGTTCTTTCATGGATGGCGAATACTGGGTATGCCAGATCGTTCCCGGCTTTCCATCGAATGCAAGTGAAACAGGTCCCTCATTGCCATCAGCTGTTAACGCCTGTTCATTGTCAGAGGATACCGTCCAGCCGCTGGTTGGGATTTGGGAAGGATCATTGATATCATAGCTCTTAGTGATTCTGACATTATCGACATAGCCCTTAAAAGCATTCGTTTTAGAACCGATCCTTGCAAGCGGCAGCACAAAAGAACTGCTTGAAATATTTGTCTTCTTTACCAGTCCTTTATTGGTGAAGGAACCTTTTGCAGAGGAATTAAATGTCCCATTTACATACAAGTCTGTCTTCTGGGGGTTTACACTCAGAATAATATTATAGGTTTTTCCGGCTTCCGGAATAAAGTCAAACTCATATTCATACAATTCCTGGGTATAACCCAGTTTGTTGTTCTCCACAATGCGGATATCATGTGTCCCGTATGGAGAATCCTCTTCAAATATAATCTGCCCGGGCTTTACTTCATCCATCTTAAGGGTAAAGGAAAGCATATTTCCGTCTGATCCCAGCTGTTCTACAGGCGTGGCAGCATAACTTTCACCACCGCCAATTTTTAACATACTGCCGTTTAAATTCTCAGCCTGTCCTACATTTACCATATCGGTCAGGGTTCTTCCATTTGCACTGCTGTCATCTCCAATGCCGCCGTCAAAATTATATTCTGCATAGATGCCGTCTGCATCTGTTTCTGTAGAATACGGATTGGAATTAGGAGCTGTGGATATCTGGGATGCCAATGCATCAATGCTGGCAACACTGCCCTTTTCCTTGCCGTTTGCCCAGCATTTTTCGGACATCAGCGCAAGGGAATCGTAGAATCGCTTAAACTCATCTGCTTCCGTCATTCCGGTTGCCCTTTTATCTATATTGTCATTCCATATGGCATAAGCGGCTCCCAGCATCTGCTTGTCCCCGGCAGGAATTGTGGTAAATCCGCCTCGAACGGCAACTCTGTTCGGTGAAAAATCATTAAAAATGGAGTTCTTATTCAGATAATCCCCATAAGCTCCCCGGCTGCCGTTTCCGCTGGGTACCATATAAAGGTATTCATCCTGGGTATTAATCAGGTCATACCCCATATCATACATTTCTTTTCCATCCGCCCAGGATCTTGCCCAGAGATTGATCTGCACATCTTCCACTGCTTCCGGTCTGATCTGCGTAACCGGGTTATCTTTTAACCAGGTAAGTCCTCCCCAGAAACGGACGGTATTCGTTTCTTTCACATGAGGTATCAACTGGTTCAGCAGATTTCTGTATGCTGTAGTACCAGCCTCAAATTCATCTGCCCCTACATGAACTACCGTCTGGGAATCAAATGTGCCGTCTTTGGTGTAGTCATCAAAAATTCCTTCTGTAAAATCAATTACTTCCTGTTTGGATATATCCAGATGATCTACAATGGAACGTTCCTTAAAACGGGGATTCCATCCATTCACCGCATATTCCGGGAACACTTCCGTGATTCCCATGGCATGTGCCGGTACATCCAGTTCCGGTACAATATTGACGCCATAATTCCTGGAATCCTGAATAAACTCCTTAAATTCCTGTTTGGAATAGTGGTAATCATCGGATGCCAGTGTCTTTCCTTCCTCATTTGCAATAGATGACTCTAAACGGAATCCGCTGTAAGCATCATATGCATCAGCAGGGTTTGGATCACTGCTGTTCTGGTAATCCTCCAGGAATATATAATTGTCACTTAGATGCACCTGGAAATCATTCATTTTGTACCATGCCATATTTTTTACGATATCCTGGAGCATGTCCATGGATACCGGTTTACGTCCTACGTCATATACAAATCCGCGTACCTTATACTTTGGATAATCCCGTGCTTCCCCATAGGGCAGTGCATTTGTATCACTGCTTAATTTCAGTGTCTGAAGAATGGTTCTGGTTGACCAATATGCCCCGGTTGTATGAATGGCATCTACCCTAACCGATTCCCCAATTACCAGATGGTATCCCTCATCTCCCATCATCGTGTCTTCACTGCCCAGCCGGAAATAGAAATCCCCTGCTTCCGGCTGTCCGCCTGTGACAATCTCCAGTTTTTTACCGGTGATATCTTCCAGATCTTTCTGGAACTCCATGGCTGTGGATGCCAGATCTTCGGTCTCAATGACAATTCTTGCATGATCAGAGAGAACAAAATTTTCTGTACTGTCGCTGTACCATTCGGATATCTCCGGAATGACCTGCGGCTTATTGTTTCCGGTACTGTTGTCATGAATTCCCGGGATACTGATGGTATATTCTTCGGTCAGTGTTTCGCTTCCGGTCAGATTATTTTTCATCTTCAGGGCAAGTTTTACATCTTTTGTGGTCAGCGGCTTATGTACAGTCAGGTCATCTGCCACAATCTGTTCCAAATCTGCTCCGTTACTGGTAATGGTAAATCCTTCTTTGTCCGGAATTTCAACAAGGTTTGTATCGGGATTATACACAGGAACAACCGGTGTTTCATCCGGAAGAGGCTCAGCATATGCTTCAAATTCCATTACGGATACATTATTCCAGGTAATAACCTGGCCATCTCTGTTAGCTCCTTCTGCATTATACTGCTCAATTAAAAGACGCAGGTATCTTGTCTGCACTTTTGTATCCAGATTAATGACATCCCGGAATTTGCCGGGCAGTTTTGTGAACTCTTTAATATTCGTCCAGTCTGTTCCGTTGTCTGATTTCTGGATGCTGTATCTGGTTGCATTTAACCGCTCCCATTCCACTACAACAGAACCAATTGTTTTAACCTCCCCCAGGTCAAAACTTAACCATTTCTGCCCATTTGTGGTGGTACTTGACCAACGTGTACTGAGGCTGCCGTCATTTGCTTTATTTGCCGGAAAATCTGCCGTTTCGTTTCCGCTGGAAGCGGCTTTTGCATTCAGTGCCAGATTCTGAAGTCCGGCTTTTTTATTGGCTGCCTGGCCGGTCGTTTCTCCTTCTGTAAGTGTTTTATCTTCTGTTTTTGTTTCACCCTCTGTTTTTGTTTCACCTTCTGTTTTTGTTTCTCCTTCTGTTGTTATTTCATCTTCTGTTTTTGTTTCTCCTTCTGTTTGGAATTCCCCTTCTGTTAATGCTTCACTCTCTGTCCGGGGTATTAATTCTGTCTCCGGCAGATTTACATTTGCTTCCGTCTCCAGAAGGTTTTCCCGGGTACTCTCCCCGTTTTCTCCTGCACCTTCCTTTGCCGGCCCGGATGTATCTGAATTCCGTGCTGTGTTGCGGGATTCTACTGCAGCATCTTCGGAAACCGGACTATCCTGATTAGCCGCTAAGGCATTCACCGGCGGGGCTGCCATTAACATTCCCGCTAAAAACATTGACATTCCTCTGTGTACTAATTTCTTTTTCCACATCTTTATACCTCCTGCATATCGCAGGTCCCACCTGCGATACTACTTTAATAAGTAGTTTGAAAGTTCCTTTCGAACTTTCTCCCTTTCTACATTGATACAGGCTCTCACCCTTATATTTAAGTGTTACAAATTGCCATAGAACAAAAAAACCAAACCTTAAGCATAAAATATATATTTTAAATACTTAAGATTTGGTTTTGCCTGCATTACCAGTAACAATCCACTGTTTATGCAATTGTAAAATCCGTATTGATAAAACGCATTAACGAATCAGTTATTTACACATTTTCTTAAATTCATCTGCCACAAACTGTACCTTAGGTCCTATAATAACCTGAACACTTGTTTTTCCTGGCCGGATGACCCCTGCAACCCCTGCAGATTTAATTTTCTTTTCATTTACTAAAGTATAATCTTTGATTTCCAGCCTTAACCTTGTAATACAGTTATCGATACCGGTAATATTGTCTTTTCCCCCAAGACCTTCCAGAACAATTGCCGCTACTTGGGTAAAATCATTATTGGAAAGTGTCACTTCTGCTTCTTCCACGTCATCATCCTCACGACCCGGAGTTTTTAAGTTAAATTTCTTAATTACGAAACGGAAGATTACGTAATAGATCACACCTACCACTAAACCAATCGGAATGATCAGCCATGGGTTTTCAGCCATCGGCGCTTTGATACTTAATAACCAGTCTACAAATCCTCCGCTGAACCAGAAACCGGAACGTACGGGAAGCATAGCTACAACCAGCATACAAATACCTGCTAAAATAGCATGAACAAGATATAACCCTGGTGCCAGGAACATAAATGCAAATTCCAGAGGTTCTGTTACACCGGTAAAGAATGCACAAAGTGCTGCTGCAAACAGCAAACCGTATGCAGTTTTCTTTTTGCTTGGTTTCGCTGTATGATACATCGCCAATGCTGCTGCCGGAAGACCAAACATCATGAATGGGAAGAAACCTGACATATACATACCTGTCTGCCCATATACAGCTCCGTCAACGGTTCCCCAAAACTTAAACAAATCATTGATTCCAGCAACGTCAAACCAGAATACAGAATTCAACGCATGGTGAAGTCCAAACGGAATTAAAAGTCTGTTAAAGAATCCATAAATACCTGCGCCTATCGGTCCCAGTCCCAGGATCGATTCGCCAAATGCTACTAATCCGGAGTATACGATCGGCCATATAAAGAACAGGACTAAACATGCAACCAGTGAGATTACTGCCGTGACAATGGATACACACCGTTTTCCACTGAAGAAAGCCAATGCATCCGGTAACTTTGTATTCTTAAATCTATTGTAGCAGGAAGCTCCAATTAAACCGCACAGAATACCAATTGCCTGGTTATTGATCTTGCCAAACGCCGGATTTACGGCTGCAACGTCTATGCTGCTTAATACTGCAACAACTCCCGGAGACAGAATCATCTGAACCATCAGCCAGGATACGATGCCGGCAAGCGCTGCCGTACCATCATTATCATCAGCCATACCAAGCGCAACACCAATGGCAAATAAGATTGCCATATTGTCAATCAGCGCACCTCCTGCTTTAACCAGAAAGAATGCAATTACATTTGGATCCCCCTGTCCTGACATAACAGCCGGACTGATCCAATAACCGATACCCATCAGGATACCAGCTGCCGGTAAACAGGCTACCGGCAGCATTAATGATTTGCCTAACCTTTGCAAATACTTCATCATAACTATGAATCTCCTTTCTCTCGCCTTTTCAGACATTTTTTATCTGATCTTGCTCTCCCGCAAGTTCAAATCCACACTATAACAATAATTTCTGAAGACCCGCAAATGCGGCTTCTTCATCCGCCCCGTCAAAACGAAACAGAATCTGACTTCCATATTTTGCTCCCAGTCCCATCAGTTCCAGGAGGCTTTTGCAGTCTGCCTTTTTATTCCCACACAATGCCTCAATCTTACATTCATATTTTCTCGCTTCCATATAAACCCGGGATGCAGGTCTCGCATGTAATCCCAGTAAATCATTTATTTCATATCCAAACTCCCTCATAGGCATTTTCCTATAACTCAATAATCGGATCCAGCTCATTGACATGCATATCTGTGTGGCATTCCATATTGGGATATTCAGATGCATTGCAGATAATTACAGGAGTAATCACTTCATAACCATCTTCAATAATAGCCTCCATGTCAAATTCCAAAAGCAGATCCCCGGCCTTTACCCGATCGCCCTGTTTTGCATATGCTTTGTAATGTACCCCTTTTAAATTTACTGTATCCAGTCCTACATGAACAATAAGCTCCACCCCTGAGTCAGTTGTGATGCTGACTGCATGAAGCGTCTGGAACAGCACGGTAAGTTCTCCGCTTGCCGGCGCCACAACCCGTCCTCTCTCCGGGATAATGGCAACCCCTTTTCCCAGAATTTCCTGGCTGAAGGTTGGGTCATTTACTTCACTTAACGGTACAACCTTCCCTTCTACAGGTGCCAGAATCTTCTCTTTGGAACCAAACATTTTTTTTATTGATCCAAACATATGTATTCTCCTCTCTTCTCACATTCTCATTCTCTTAATATGTACAGCCAGATAAGCGGTTTCTTCATCCGTTACATCGTGGCGGTATATCTCTTTGATGTAATCCTTAATCTTCAAACTGCATGCATATTCTTCCGGATACAGCTGCAGAATCAAACGGTTAAATTCACTGTTTTCGCTGTTTAACAATTCTTTTGCTATAATTCTTTGTGCCAGAAATCTCAGATGGGTAACAAATCGCTGATAATTCAGGGACATTTCATCCAGATTCATTCCAAAAAATTCTTTTACGATTTTTACAACATTTTGTATCAGATTCGTAATATCGATGGTATCACGCATACCGGTGTTGAATTCCGCATTTACAATGTGCAGGGCAATAAATCCCGCTTCATCCACCGGAAGGGTTACACCGATCCACCGCTCAATTAATGCAATGGCATATTCCCCGATAAGGTATTCCTCTTTATAAAAAGCCTTTACCTCGTGCAATAACGGATTTGTAAATGTCATATTCTCATTCAGACGCTCTATAGCGAAATTAATATGGTCGGTAAGGGTAATGTAGATATTCTGGTTCAGCCTTCTGTTCAGGACACTTTTTGCATAAGTGATAATCTCCATAGATGCCTGAATGTGTTTAAGCGGCATGTTTTCCAGGAGCTGTTTGAACTTATCCACTGTATTCTGACTGTCCATCCTGAATATTTTTTCAATTTTCTTCTCCTGAATCTCCTTGCCGGGCTTTGTATTGAATCCAATCCCCCGTCCCATCACAATAATCTCTTTCCCATCGTCTTCCAGAGCGCTGACAATATTATTGTTAATAATTTTATCTATCTTCATAATTCACTTCACCCCAGAAATAAAAAAAACCAATTTTGTAGTAAGAAAACATAAATTTTTCTTACGTTCAAAATTGGTTTTGCCTGCCTGCCAGTAACAATCCATATGTATTTAATTCGTTTTAAATATAACAAATCTACCAAAAATTGTCAACAATAATTTTAGACATTTTTTATAAGTTTAGAATTACGTAATATTTACTATATCTTTTTACCATAAATTTGTTTTATTCGACGGAATGAAACAGGCAAATTGCATGTGTGTTTGCAATTTGCCTAATTTCAAATTCAGCACTATTTTATTTCCCCTGTTTTCTGATGACCAATACATCCCTTCCCCCGATATTACAGGTTCCGGATAATACTTCATCATTCAGCAGATTTTTATATTTCTGTGTTCCCAGATTAATCCATCCGGTATCCACACCATGGTTGATTACAAACGTAACATCTCCGTCTTTTCCTGCTCTTGTTGATAGTTCTACTTCCCCGCCGGTCTCAAACAGCGGCGCCAATCCCTGGTCTTCACAAAGCCTGCCTATAAAGTCTGACAGAAATGCATCCTCCGGTTCACAGCCCAGATAATATGCTTTTCCATTTCCCAGTTCATTTACCGTAATGCAAGGAACTCCTTTATAGAAATCTTTTCCGTATACCGCCAGGGTTTTTGCGGTAGTGGGACGGATGACATCACATAAAAATCCGGATTTGTATTTCTCCTTTAGCGGAAGACTTTTTACGTTTACCAGAATGGAATTCTGCTCATCCGGGAACATGGCATCAGTTTCTTCCACCCAAAGCCCCAATGTCCCGGACAGCTCTCCCGGTGCGGCACCAAAGATACACCGGTCATTTTCATCTGCCACACCAGTCATATAAGTAGCCAGGAAAGTACCTCCGTCTGCAGTAAACTTCTCAATTTTTTCAGCCACACCAGGCTTCATCATATACAGCAAAGGTGCCACTACAATCTTGTATTTACTAAGATCCGCAGTTACCTTAATGATATCCACCGGAATATTTTTCTCATAAAATGCTTTGTAATATTTATGCACCTGAGCCAGATAATCCATGTCCTGTGTAGGACCGCTAGTCAGTTCCAGTGCCCACCAGCTGTCCCAGTCAAACAGGAATGCTGCTTTCGCCTCTATTTTTCCTTCCAGAAATGAATCGCCCAGCTTCTGTAATTCCTGTCCCAGTCCGGCTATTTCCCGGTAAATTCTGGTGTCATCGGTCCCTGCATGGGAAATAACGGCTCCATGGAACTTTTCCTGTCCGCCCACAGACTGGCGCATCTGGAAGAATAGGCAGGCATCCGCCCCTCTGGCAAGCCCCTGATATGCGATAGTACGCACTTCTCCCGGTCTTTTCAGTTTGTTATATGGCTGCCAGTTCTGCTGATTGGGAGACTGCTCCGCTATAATATAGGACTCTCCGTCCTTTAAAGCTCGCATAATATCGTGTTTTAGCGCCGGCAGGCTTCTTTCGTCCCTGGGTCCCGGATAATTATCCCATCCAGCCGCATCCATATTCTCTACCATCTTAAACTGATTTAACTTTTTAATGAAGCCTGAAATATTACTGAATACAGGGAGATCCGGGGTATATTTTTTCAATATGTCTGCTTCGTTCAGATAGCATTCTACCGTAGAATCCGTAACAAATCTCATATAGTCCAGCTGGATCGCCGGGTTAAAGCGATAATCGTCGTTTAACTCCGTAGGCAGCATAATTTCATCAAAATCATAGACAATACGCCCCCAGAAAGCCGTATTCCATTTATCGTTTAAATTTTCAATGGTTCCGTATCGTTTTTCTAACCAGATCCGAAACTTCCGCTGACAATTTTCGCAATAACAATATGTACCATATTCATTTGCCACATGCCATGCCACAAGTCCCGGATAAGCAGAATAGCGCTTTGCCATCTCGTCTGCAATTGCCGCTGCCCTCTCACGGTACTTTTCGCTGTTCACGCAAAAGAATACACGCATTCCATGAGTTCTTTTCCGCCCTGCGATATCCACAGGCAGCACTTCCGGATAATTTTTAGACAGCCACGCCGGCTGTGCCGTAGTTGGCGTCGCCATAATGACATATATTTTGTTTTCCCACAGCTTCTGTAAAATCTTATCTAACCATTCGAAATGGTATTCACCTTCCCTGGGCTCAATTTTTGCCCATGCAAACACCGGTAATGTCACAAGATTAATTCCAGCTTTTTTAAACAATTGCATATCTTGTTCTATGGTGGCATCATCCCACTGCTCCGGATTATAATCACCGCCATACAATACAAATGGTGTTTTTTTACTATGCATAATTAATACTTCTCCTTTATTCTCTTTGAACATTTCCATCAACTGCCTGCTAGAGTGTGTTCTAAAAATGCTCTAACCGCCGAACAAATAGTAGTTCTTGCTGTAACTGGAATTCAAAATAGAAAAGGATTACTCGCTGATACGTTTTACGCTGCTGCGGGCCACCAGTCTGGTACCCACTTCCATTTTCACAACGCCTTCCGTATTTTCACTGATCTTCTCCACAATCAGATTTACTGCCGATACCCCGATTTTATGTTTGCGTATCTGAATCGTCGTAAGCGGAGGATCTAACATTTCCGAAAGTGTCATATTATCAAACCCTACAATCGAAATGTCTTCTGGAATCTTATAGCCTAATTCACGGAATACACGCATGGCGCATATGGCAACGATATCATTGTCTGCAAAAAATGCCCCGGGCAGATCTTTCTGTTCCTCCAGCTTATGCTTTAACTCACCGTAAACGGCTTCTCCGCCGTCTGTGGCAATCCAGATGATATCCCGGTCATTTAGCGGCAGGCCGCATTTTTCCACAGCTCTTTTGAATCCATAATAGCGTTCCGTGAAATTATTGGCATTTTGGCTTACATGCAAGTAACCTATCCTTTTATGACCCATTTTTGCAAGATGCTCTACTACCTGATAAACACCCTGCTCATTATTTATAGTTACACAATCAAATTTGCGGTGCTCCATATAGTTATCAACCATAACTACCGGTACCTTCAAATCTGTAAAAATCTTAATCTGTTCTTCTGCCATCTCCGTTGCCAGAACAAGCACACCTTCTACATCCTGTTTCTTGATTTTCTCAGCTTCTTCCAGTATGGTTTCTTTATCCGTATAGGATATCATCAGATTGTAGCCTTTGATTTTAATCTGGCTTTCCACTCCTTCGATGATTTCCGAAAAGAGCTGGGAAAAATAAGGGGTGCTGGCCGGAGCTACACCATGTTTGCGGTAAACCAGGAAAAGAATATTCTTTTTCTCCTGAGATTCCGACACAAGCAGCTCCTCATATCCCATATCTTTTACTGCCTTACGTACTTTATTTCTTGTCGCCTCGCTGATTCCAGGTCTGTTGTTTAACACCAGTGATACCGTAGAGGGCGACAAATTCAACAAACTTGCCAAGTCCTTCACTTTAATCCCCATCATATACCATCCTTTTTTTGGATTATAAATTTTTCTAAATATTTATTAAATCTTTATTTAGTTTTATATTATCACTGGTGTTTACTACTTGTCAATGTAAATAACATAAGGTTATTTTACAGAGCCGACCATACCTTCCACAAATGCATTCTGCAGCAGGAAAAATACTAAAATCGTAGGAACCGTTGAAATAATAATTCCCACCATGACCATACCGTAATCCGGTGTAAATCCTGCCGCCAGGTTAGAAACCGTAAGGGGCAGGGTGAACTTGGAGTTGCTCTGCAGCGCAATCAGCGGCCACATGTAATTATTCCAGCTTGCCATGAATGAAAAGATTCCTGCTGCCGCATAGGTTGACTTCATCATGGGCATAAAAATTCTTATAAATATTTGTAATTCATTTAATCCGTCTACTCTGGCTGCCTGTATTGTTTCCTGGGGAAAAGCATGGGTATTCTGCTTAAAAAAGAAAATTAAAAACGGTGCTCCTATGGCAGGCAGAATAATCGCCCAGTAACTGTTTAACAGCTTCATTTCCGAAAACATACGAAACATAGGAATGATTTTTGCTGCAAAAGGAACCATCATGGAAGCTATCAGTACCATAAATAAAATATCTTTTCCTTTGCTTGGATAGATTACAAATGCATATCCGGCTAGAGAACAGATCACCAGGGATATGACTACAATAATTACCGCCAGTATCGTCGAATTTAAAAATGCCCCCCACAGATCTGCTGTCTCAAATGCATTTTTTACATTTTTCATCAGGGAAGATCCAAAGGTAAGCTTTCCCATCGTAATATCCTTGGAATCATTTGTGGCACTGACAAGCATCCAGTAAAAAGGAAATATGGAAACCAGTGACACAATGATTAAAAACAGATGTTTGAAAATCCCGCTTACTTTATTCATCCTTACTACCCGTTATTCCTTTCTGCACAATCGTCAATATGATCACTAACACTAAAACTACATAAGAGATTGCCGCTGAATATCCATAACTCGGAACATAATTAAACGAAAGGTCGTAAATATACTGTGAAATCGTTCTGGTTGCATTACCCGGACCGCCTCCGGTCAGGTTTACTACCTCATCAAAGAGCTGCAGGGTAGTATTTAATGCCATAATACTGGTCAGAAATACGATAGGCTTCAGCAAAGGCACTGTAATTTTGAAAAAGGACTGAAAAAAGCTGCATCCATCCATTTTCGCCGCTTCATATACGGATTTATCAATATTTTGAAGGGCTGATAAGTAAAAAATCATATAGTATCCTGTATATCTCCAGATAAGCGCTATGACAATTACTGCTTTCGCCCATCCGGCATCCAGGACAAAGGGGATTGCTTTGTCCACAATATTCAGTTTAAGCAGGACCTGATTTACAATCCCGTCTACTGCAAATAAATTCTTAAATAAAATTGAATAAGATACCAGAGATGTTACACATGGAAGAAAAATACAGGTCCTGTAAACGCCTCTCATTTTCATCTTCGGGTCATTCAGCAACACGGCGATCACCAGCGCTGCCAGCAGCATTACAGGAAGCTGTACTACTGCATAGAGCAGCGTATTTCCCATAGTCGTCCAAAAAGTAGCATCCTTAAACATTCTGATATAATTTGCAAATCCTGCAAAATGCAGTGCAGCCCCCTTTCCCGTTTTCAGGGAAAGGATAAACGCCTGGATCATCGGTACATAACTGAAAATCAAAACCAGAGCGGCTGCTATCGCTACCATGGACCACCCTGTCAGGCGGTATTTTTTCTTTCCTTTAGTTTCCATTTTTATATCCTCCCGCATATCGCAGGCCCTGTCTGCGATATGCATTAATATGTAGTTTGAAAGGAACTTTCAAACTTTCTCCTCTTAGCAACTCTCCAGAGCGTGTTTTCAATTGCTTTATCCAGTGCTCCATCCAGTTATTTTACTGTTAATTGCACAATGATTTACCAGATGCAGCACTTACTGTATCGACTGATTAAACTGCTCTGCCGCATTTTTTAAACAGTCATCCAGAGTTCCTCCCGCAAGGTATTCCGGTGTTACGGCTAAGAGTGCCGCCTGTGCTTCTGCTGAAAATGCTCCTGTATCAACAGCCGGAATATCTTTTAACCATGCTGCCAGATCTGCATTTAATTTCTGTCCGCCATAAAACTCAGATGGTTCCGAGTAAGCTTCTACGCTTTCTGCCGGAAGATAAGTTCCCATAATGTTGTTGGATTTTAACAGTGTATTATATAAGTCTGTGCTTCCCGCAAATGTCTTAGCCAGGAAATCTGCTGCTTTTTGGGCATTCTTTGCATTATTCAGTACATACCAGCTGGAACCGCCCTGATTGGATTTATTTGTTGCACCTTCTACACTTAATTTGGGAACCGGTGCTACTGCCCATTTTCCGCTCTGATCTTCTGCTGCCATAATCGTGGATGAAATCCAGGATCCACGAAGTACACAAGCTACATCTCCACCATTAATTGCTCCGGCAAATTCTGTCCAGTCGCTGACTACCTTACAGTAATCAGATTCATTTAAAGTCTTAAAAATCTCAAAGCTTTCTTTTAATGCCGCGTTATCTGTAAAATCAGCATTTCCATCTGCATCTGTAAACCATTTCCCTGCAGACTGCATCATGATTTGGAATTCAGCAATATCATTTGGATTGTAGGTCTGCAGCATATGGCCTTTCTCTTTTAACTTTTCGCCCATAGCCAGATATTCATCCCAGGTCAGGTCCTGCATGTCTTCCTGGGTATATCCTGCTTCTTCTATATAATCGGTACGATAAAAGAGTCCTGCCACGCCTGTGTCAAATGGAACTCCGTATCCTACACCGTCATAAGATACTGCTGCTTTTTTATAACTGGCAAAATCATCATAATTGATGACATCATCCATCGGCATAAATGCATCCGGGTAAGACATCAGATATCCCTGTGCTGCAAGGTCACTGATGATCACAATATCAGGAAGATCATCTGTCACACCGGAAGCTAACACGGTATGAATCTTCTGGAGGCAATCAGCCTTTGACATTTCTACGAAATTAATTTTCGCCCCGTCATAAAGCTTATCCGCTTCTTCCAGTGCCTTGCCGTTAAATGCCTTGTCCCATGCCCAGACCGTAAGTTCCGCTTCCGAATCGGAGCCTGCATCCTCTGCTTTTCCACCTGTTTCTTTTGCATCCGCTGCTGTCTGGGCTGACTCTGCCCCCTTATCTGCGGAAGTTTCTGCCGGCTTATCTGAACTGCCACAACCAGCGATCATCGATGCCGTTAAAGTAACTGCTAATAATGTTGCTGCTAAACGCTTTTTCATTTTAAAATCCTCCTTTAATAAATGTCTCTAATGTTCTATTAAAGATTTTATATTTATTTATAAATTCTTTAATAGAATAGTAGTACTATTTTTATAAAAAGTCAATATTAATTTTCATTTTTTTATGTTCATTTATCCACTTTGGTTTATTTGCACTATTATACAGCTCCAATTTTGGATACTTTTCACATCATACATCCATTATTTCTTTCTGTGAAGCTTATAAATTTTATATAAATATTTACATTAACTTTACAAATACTCATAAATAAATTTAGTTTTTTTATATTCTCATGATTTTTTATTTTTTCTATTAAGTTCGATGGATTCACAGAGTAAGAAGATACTCACAATACACAAAAAATACAGATATGCCTATATATCTAATAGGCTTATCTGTATTCTTCCCTGATTTGGATTTTTTGAAACAAATTTTATATCTCTGAAAGATCATAGACATCATTCCTTCTATTTTCCAGAGTGAATACCTGATTGCGCACAGACCGAAGATACTCCAGATCAATCTCTGCTGTAATCACGGTGGTTTTGTCTGATGCCATTGCGATTACATTTCCCCAGGGATCAATAATCATCGTTTTCCCATATGCCTGATACTTCGGCTTCACTCCAATCTGTCCAGGGGCAATTACATAACAGCCATTTTCAATTGCCCTGGCTCTTAAAAGTACTTCCCAATGATCCTTTCCGGTATTTACCGTAAAGTTTGCAGGAGTGATAAAAATCTGCGCTCCCTTAAGTGCCATTATCCGAAACAGTTCACAGAATCTCATATCATAGCAGACAGACAGCCCCAGATGACCAACTTCCCGGGTGTCTACCGTCAGTATATTATTCCCGGGACAATTCACGTCGGATTCCCGAACGTCTGGTCCATCCTCTATCGATACATCAAATGGATGGAGCTTACGGTATTTGGCCGCTAACTCTCCCTTAGGATTTAATATCATCGTTGTATTATAGGGGCGTCTGTCATTTGTATCTTCATTTTTTTCATAGATACTTCCGCAGTGCAGCCACACCCGGTACTTTTTCGCCTGTTCTGCAAATACTTTGAATGTATGCCCTTCCGGTATGGACTCTGCAAATTTCTCACATTCCGATCCGATATAATTAACCGTCTCCGGCATAGCAATTAACCGGGCACCCCGCTCTGCTGCTTCTCTTATCAATTCAACTGCGTTGTTAAGATTTTCCTCAACGTTGCTCTTGGAATCTAATTGGATTGCTGCTGCTGTGAATTTGTTCATATTATCGCTGTACCTCCTTTTTATTATCTAATTTATTGCCAGTTCAAAAATCTGCTTACAAAATCCCCATTTCCTTCCCCCTGTTCACAGCTGCCAGCCTGCTGTTCACCTGCATCTTGGAATAAATATTAATTACATGGGTCTTCACGGTTGCCAGGGAAATGCAAAGCGCATCTGCAATCTGTTTATTGCTTTTTCCGGTACTGAGTTCTCTCAGAACTTCCAATTCCCTTTCAGAAAGAATATGCTCTTTATTGCTGCTGCTCTCCTCCGAAATCATTTCATGAAGGAATTCCCGTTCCTTTTCTTCCAGCTTTTCCTCTAATTCCAGGCGATACCTGGCTGTCATCTCCTGCATCAGCCCCCGTTCGAAGAAAAAGGGCTGCCGCAGTCCGCTGTCTGCGGCGTAAGTAATTACTTCGATCAGCAAATTTTTTAATTCGCGCCGGCTTTCTTTGCTCTGCTCTTCTTCCTTCTCTTTACTCAATATTCTCATCTTCAGCAAATCTGCCTCAATAATTCTATTCTTATTACGATTCTTCCTTGCAGATTTCAATATCTCATTTATTGTCTTTATCCCAGTATCCACATGGCCTCTGTCCGCAGACAGCTTTGCATAAACCAGCAAAGTATCCATTTCATTCCCCCGTTCTGCACCACGGTGAAAATCATGTAAAAAACGTTCCTCACATTCCGGATCACTATGGTTCCAGACTACGTATTTAATCAGTGCAGACCCAATCAGGCAATTATCCGGAAGACAGCTTCTTAGAAATGCTTTCACTTTTGCGCTGCTTTTCGTGTAATCTTCCGTCAGGCATTCATATTCGACCACATTGTATTGAAAGCTCAGATCCATCATCAGTGCCTCCCGGGATGTCACCTGTTTTGCCTGTTCGATTGCTTCTTTTGCCTCTTTTAGCTGCATTTTCTTCAAATAAACGCCGATCAGCCCTACATAGTAGGGCAGCTTTAACATTTTGTAATCATTCAGTAACGGGCTGCAGCTCTCATAAAGTTCCATGCACAGATCCAGTTCCCCAAGTTCTTCATAGATCTGGGTGCGTACAAAGGTTACAAAAAACCCCAGATAATGGTTCCCTGTCTTTTTCCATATACTGTCTGCCTTTTCCAGATAATCAAAGGCAGTCTGAATATTCCATTTGTAATATTGTAAAAATGTTTCCTTTACCAGCAGGAACGCCTTTGTTGTATCATTAATTGGAAAACTATCTATTTCTTCCATGGTAAGGAGGCGGATATCGGAATAGGAAAAAGATTCATTAACAAATAAATCAGCACATTGGATTGCTTTTCCCAGATTTCCCAGATCTCCCAGATCTCCGGAACTGCTTTCCCGGCTTAATTTTTCATAAACTTTTTTACAGATTTCAAATTCAAAATTAGCATAGTGATAAAAGAAATACTGTATGGCAAAATCTGAATTACTATATATTTCTTCAATCGGAACTTTACAAAAGTAGGAAAAGAAGATGGAATTTTGTGGTATTTGCACCAGGATATCCATTGCTTCTTCATAAGCTTCTATAAGAAACAGCTGATTCAGGCTCTCTTCATAATCCCCTGATTCGTATAGAATTTCAGATGCATGCTTATGTACTTTCCTCTGAAGATCAATATCTTCTTTTGCAAAGTGCTTCCTTAAATATTCCAGCAGGATCCCATGATAACGATACATGCCTTCCATTTCATCCACACATATCACGAATAAGTTCCGGTCAATGATACTGTCAAATGCCTCTTTTGCATCTTCTCCTGTCAGCTCCACACACATTTCTTTATTAAAATATTGAAAGACAGAAGAAAACAGCAAAAAATGCTGTTCCTGTTCCGGCAATACCTGAAAAATCTCTCTGGAAATGTATTCGTCAGAAAACCTGTTTTGAAAATTCAGTGTAAGTATCTCTTCTTCCGTCTTTCCTTTCAGGGAAAGAGAAAGAAGCTGAAGCCCTCCAATCCACCCCTCTGCGATCCGGCACATATATTCCAGCACTTGATCCGAATAAGAAAGCCCCAGTGTATTTGTAAGAAAATCCATACTGTCCCGGTATCCGCATTTCAACTGCCCCTCATCAATTACCAGAAGTTCTCCTTCCATGCCAAGCGCTCCCAGATAGACCTTTGGCTGCTCTCTGGTTACCAGCAGGATATGCAGCTGCTCGGGCATATTTTTAAATATCAGGTCGATTGTGTTTATCAGTTCCGAATCCTGGATCACCTGAAAATCATCCAGGATCAGCCAGCAGTCACCGGCAAAAGTTATTTCACCAAATAAAACCGGTAAAAACCGCTCCATATTATCCATCTGCATATTTTCGTCAAACAGATGAATCAGTTCCTCACCCTTTTCTCCCAGCTGGTCTCTGACCGCTTCCAGAAAATAACGCCAGAAGACAAATATATGGTTACTGTTTTCATCCAAGGAAATCCAGCGAACAAGTTCTAATTTTCTGTCGGAAATATAAGAACTCAGCAGCGTTGTCTTCCCGCTTCCCGCCTCTCCCTGAATCAGTATTACTTTATAATCCGGCACTTGATCCAGGATCTGATATAACTCACGCCGCACCACATAATTTTTCCGTGGTTTCGGTATTTTAAATTTTGATTGTAATATGGATGTATTAAACATAATTGAACCTTTCCGGATTGAAGCCTCTCCAGCGTGTGATTAAAAATTCATTTCCGCCATCTGCACGCCCCAGGCAATTCTTTATTTTACAGCAGGCCGGTACTTTCTGCAGTTTCGTACAATTGAGATTCCCGTCAATACCAATATGATTACCAGACAGTAGCCCAGCTGCTGATAATGATGTATATTCAGACTTCCCTTTTCTACCCCATTCACAAATGAGATAAAATTCTTCTGAGGCAGCACATTTATCAGCCCATTCATGATTTGGCTGCTGTGCGCATAAGAATAAAAGGTTCCCCCTAAGACAGATGTCAGTACAATCAGTGGGGATGCAGTCATATTGGCACTGTCCATGCTCTTACAAAAAGTATGCATAAAGATCCCAAATGAAACAGAAAGCATACACAAAATTCCAAGCAGCGCTGCATATTCCCACAGGGATAAACCAATGTTCAGCCCGATTATCCGGGCAGCAGCCACCACACCCATACTGGGTAGAAAAAGCATCAGGAAAGCATATAAAAAGTGTGCTGCCAGATATTTGACAAAACTGATTGGCGAAACAGCGATCCGTTCCACTAAATGTTTCTCCTTATCTTCACCATAATATTCCATGTGCAGAACCCCCTGCATCAGCAGAATCATCACCAGGTATCCGATAATATTTGTTCCAACTCCCCGAATCCGGTCTGTTTCGGGAACAAATCCTGCCGGGTCTTTTAACGCCTGCATCACCATATTTTTAAAAGTATCGCCTTTGAGCGTCTGTATCCCATATCCCTCTGCTGTTGGTTTTATCACGGCATCATACCGCCCGCTTACTAACTCACTCTCTTTTGGTTCCTGCAAAACATAACTGATATTAAAATAATGCTCCAGCCCAATCTCTTCCCGGACATTTCCAACTACTGCAAGATTTCCAATCACCTGTATCTTATTCGTAAAGTAAATAGCAAACCCTACCATACAAATGGTAAGCACTAACGTCATTATAGCATTTTTTTTATTGCACAGCACCCTATCCAGATCATTTTTTAATATTTGTATCATACATAATCCTCCTTGTGGAAAAACACTCCGCACAGCACCACTATGATCACCGTCCCTGCTGCCAGCATAAATATAGTGGGTAATACCTGACCCAGATCCCTGTCATATATAATTGCAAATAGCGTATTCATAATCCATTTCACCGGAGACAGCAGGCATATCTTCCGAACAGTCTCTCCGAATCCATCCAGTGAAAAAAACACTCCGCCCAGCAGACATAATATGGTAAGCAGCGTACTTAGAATCTGATTCGTAATATTCTCACTTTTTAAAATACAGCAGCACATAACTCCCAGTGCTGACGAAAAAAGAATTGCCATAGTAAGTACCGCCAGCACATATCCCGTATACATTCCCCCAATATTGACACCAAACAAATAATGCAGTATACCAAAATCAATAAAATACGCAATCTCCGTAAATAGAAATGCTGCGATAATCTTAGAAAAATACAGATAGGAATCCGGCTGTGGTGAGAAAATAATTCTCATATTTCCTGCCTTAATACGCTCCTCCATAAAGGAATTTGCACCGATAGTAGCTGCATTTAATGCACCGTAGATCATCAGGCTGATGCCATAATAATCATAAGAAGTGATCTCTGTGCCATAACTACCCTCCATAAAAAATCCCATCACTCCCACCAGCAAAATTGGAAATGCAAAAACATAAAAAAGCCACATTGGATTTTTAGCCAGATTCATAAAATCCTGTTTACATATATTATAAAATCCCCGCATATAAAGCTCCTTTCTTAATCCGTTTATTCATCCCGAAGGCTTTTTCCCGTGAGGCTTAAAAAAACTGTTTCCAAGTTGGCAGTCCGGCACATTATATTGTTGATTTTGATATTCTGGGATAGCGCCAGTGATATAATTTTATCCAGGTTTTCCACATTTTTTAAAGTTGTGATTTCAATAATTCCTTCTTCTGACCTGATTTCCATAACACCTTCAATGCGGTAAAATTCATCAATACTCAATTCTTCTTCGGATTCTACTGTCAGAATAAATTTTCTTTTATCGGAAATACTTTCCTTTAGTTCTTCCTTCGTTCCCTCGGCTATAAGCAATCCATCATCCATTATGATAATACGTGTAGAAATCTCTTCCACTTCTTCCATATAATGTGTGGTGTATAATACGGTCATACCATGGCTGCGCAGTTCCCGTATGGATTCTAAAATGTGATTGCGTGACTGGGGATCAATTCCCACTGTTGGTTCATCCATAATAACCAATTCCGGCTCATGGGCAATGGCACACGCTATATTTAACCTGCGCTTCATACCACCGGAAAATGTTTTCACTTTCTGATTTTTACGATCCTTTAATCCGACAAAGGAAAGTGCTCGTTCTGCCTTTTCACTTAAATCTCTCCCTCTCAGCCCATAAAGAGATGCAAAGAAACGCACATTCTGGATAGCGGTTAGATCTTCATACAAAGCCAGATCCTGCGGTACAACTCCAAGATGATACCGGTACTCCTTTTTTGTATCCCGGATACACTTTCCCTTATATTGAATTTCTCCCCCGTCTGCCCCCAGCACTCCTGCAAGGATATTGATTGTCGTACTTTTCCCCGCACCGTTTGGTCCAAGGAAGCAGAGAATTTCACCCCGCTTAATCTCAAACGATATTTTCTTTACCACTTCTTTATCTCCATAACATTTTTCCAGGTTCATTACCTTTATTAATTGATCCATAGGGATACCTCTCATTCTCTCTGTGATTTGTTCCTGCCATTACTTTAACATCCGGGACAAAAAAAGAAATCAACCGAAAGGTTGATTTCTAAGGTTGAACTCTCTATTTTTACGTTATTCAAACATATGCTATCTAAGCAGCCCCATACTCCCCGTAAGTTTATTTACCAGCTTCTTATTGCCGCATATCGCAATACCAAAGTACTGCAGTTTTTCTTCATCTACCTTGCTTAACTTTTTTGTAAAATCTTCATAATCATTACAGCTCTGCGCCACATCTGAAAAATCTGCAACCGTAAGCTGCTTGAATTCTTCTGTATAAAGTCTGCTACGCAAATCCTTTATGATTTGAACATTTCCCTTCAGGATGGGAACCGGAAATGCTGTAATTCCCAGATGTTCATTCTTAGCTCCATCCGATACATCCGCCCCTACTATCTCCGGATGTTGTCTTCCCAGTGTGATTCCCAGGACTGCTGCCGTATTAGCAATAATTCCCAGCGGAAGATTCTCATCAATTACCATGACACATTTATCATTTTGACTGTCCATTTTTGTTCTCCTTTGCATCTGATCTATCTTTGCAAAGTATAACACACACTAAAATAGTTCTCTTGTATGATATTGACAATCTCTTCTGCTTTTCAAATATTATGGTTCCAAACTTTACTCAGAACTATTGCTCATCCTTCACCATTTGAAGAAAATATTCATGGACTCGGGTATCCGCTGTAACTTCAGGATGAAAGGCAGCTCCAAGCTGATTTTTATATCTTACTGCTACTATTTTGTCATCAACCCTTGCCAGTATCTTCACCGCCGGATCAGCGATTTCAATGTATGGTGCTCTGATAAATGTCATTGGAATCATGCCGACTCCATCCATATGTCCCTCTGTATGAAAGCTGCCTAGCTGTCTGCCATATCCATTTCTTTTTACAGTAACCGGCAGTGTTCCGAAGTGGACCTGTTTATCGTTGGATAACTTTTCCGCCAGTAGGATCAGTCCTGCACAGGTTCCAAGCACCGGCATCCCGTTTTTGATCTTTGTTTTTAAGATATGGAATAAATCCAGCTCTTTTAAAAGCTTCCCCATTACTGTGCTTTCCCCGCCCGGCAGGATAAGACCGTCAAACGCTTCCTCTGCATCCTTTTTCTGCCGTATTTCGATGCAGTCTGCGCCCAGTTTTTCAAGCATCTTCTCATGTTCTATAAAAGCCCCCTGAACTGCCAACACTGCAATTTTCACTTTATTTTCCCCTTTCTGCCATTAAAAGTCCGATTTCCTGCTCATTGATTCCCACCATTGCTTCCCCCAGGTCTTCCGACAATTCAGCCAGCATTTTAGCATCCTGATAATTGGTTACGGCTTTCACAATTGCCTGTGCCCTCTTTGCCGGGTCGCCTGATTTGAAAATTCCCGATCCTACAAAGACTCCTTCCGCTCCAAGCTGCATCATTAATGCTGCATCTGCCGGAGTTGCAACTCCGCCTGCTGCGAAATTAACAACCGGAAGTTTACCGTTCTGATGCACATATTCTACCAGTTCATAGGGTACCTGAAGCTCTTTCGCTGCCTGAAATAGTTCATCCTCCCGCATGGAAACCAATCTTGCTATTTCCTGATTCATCATTCTCATGTGACGGACTGCCTGCACAATGTCACCGGTTCCCGGCTCCCCTTTCGTACGTATCATGGAAGCTCCTTCCGTAATTCTCCGAAGCGCTTCTCCCAGATCTTTCGCACCGCATACGAAGGGAACCTTAAATTTAGTTTTATCAATATGGTACACATCATCCGCCGGAGACAGCACTTCACTTTCATCGATATAATCTATCTCAACTGCTTCCAGAATCTGCGCTTCCGCAAAATGTCCAATCCTGCATTTTGCCATAACCGGAATCGTCACTGCCTCCTGAATTCCACGAATCATCTTTGGATCGCTCATTCTGGATACCCCGCCGGCCGCTCTGATATCTGCCGGAATCCGCTCAAGTGCCATAACCGCACACGCTCCGGCATCCTGTGCTATCTTTGCCTGCTCCGGTGTAGTTACGTCCATGATAACCCCGCCCTTTAACATCTGTGCCAGTTCCTTATTTAACTCATATCTGTACTGTTTCATTTAAACACTCTCCTTGTTATCTATTGTTGTAATGGTTGTCAACGGCAAGTAAATATTTGTATGGCTCATACATTTTCCAAATTAAGATCATAAGAATTCTTATCATTCATTGCAAATGAGCAATTTTTATGGTCTTACTATATCCGAAATGTGTCCTTGTTTCAAATGCCAGTTTTGATTTTTTAAACCATACCAGTTCACCAATAACGAACAAACTAAATAACCGGAACCCAAAATTGAATTTCACTTTTTCCATCCTCATCTATTACTTCACCATAACTATTTTGCATTCCCCATCATTAAAATAACGGCAATGGATTCCTGCTTCATAGGCTTCGAATCCTCCGCCTCAACAAAATAAACTGCCTTTTATCTTTAAACACGGGTCTTTACGCGTAGTTTAAAAAAGTGATAAAAACATATAAGGCTTACCCTGTATATGTTTTTACCACTTTTATATGTTTTTACCACTTTTGACTCTTATACTATTTATATTAATCATAAAGATTTGCAAACAGCTTAGCCGCTAATCTCTGTCTAACACAATCAGCCTGGATATAATTTCCTCACAAATCTCTACAACATTCTTACCATCTGTCTCCACGACAACGTCAGCAGTGGCAAGATATTTTTCACGCCGTTTTTCCATTAGCTCTTCTATGAATGCTACATTCATATTATTGTTCAGGATCGGACGTTCCCGGCTGTCCTTCACGCGCTCGAAAATTGTCTTTGGTGAAGCGGTCAGCAATACCACTCTTCCATGCTTCTTCATATGTTCCGCATTGTCCGGACGCATTACAACGCCGCCTCCGCAGGATACAATTGCCTGGCTTTTTTTCTGAAGTTCAATCAGCATATTACTTTCCAGATTACGGAAATATACTTCTCCATACTCCTCGAAGATTTCCGGTATTGACATTCCCTGCTTCTTAGCAATCATTGCATCCATCTCAATACGCTCCATCTCAAGCATTTTCTCAAGACCGTCTGCAACCGTACTCTTTCCAGCCCCCATGAATCCGATTAAAAAGATATTATAGTCGAACAAACTCTTTGCCTGTATCTTCCGGCTGTTTTTTACAATATATTTAAAAATATGTAAAATCTCTTCTTCGAATTCATTATTCCCAACTTTCTTCTTCAGGGCATCTTCCTGTCTCTTCTCCTGTTCGGGCTGGATAATCGGCGTACCTGTTTCTTTTTTGTATTCGATAATATCCTTTATATAATTCATGCGTATTACAAGTTCCTCAATGATGCGGTCGTCACATTGGCTTATCTTCTCTCTGATTTCTTCTAATCTATCCATCTGGGCTGTTCCTTTCTTATATTTCTATGCTGTATTATAACAGTAGGATGAAAATTTTTCAACATTTTAATACTTTAAAGCGAAAAAACTCCTTATTTCTTTTACTATATGTAGTATTCGCCTATTTCATATGATATAATTTAATATAATTGCAATTAATAGAAAGGTGAGGATGCTCCATGAACTTAAACCAGCTATACTATTTTCAGACGGTCGCAAGGCTGCAGCATTTTTCCAAGGCTGCTGATGAACTTCATATCTCCCAGCCCAGTTTAAGCTACGCCATGTCCAGCCTGGAAAAAGA
The DNA here is from genome assembly GCF_000686105.1 of Robinsoniella sp. KNHs210. Lineage (NCBI taxonomy): Bacteria > Bacillati > Bacillota > Clostridia > Lachnospirales > Lachnospiraceae > Robinsoniella > Robinsoniella sp. KNHs210. The sequence goes on along the minus strand of NZ_JMLZ01000002.1, from coordinate 4,612,473 downwards.
ACTTGAAACCTGCCTGTTTGAGAAACAGGGACGGAATGTTGTACTTACGAAATATGGAAAATTTTTTCTGGAGCATGTTGACCGCTCCCTGGAAGAACTGGAAGCAGGTATCCGACAATTAAAAAAATACACCAGCAATACAAAAGGGCAGATTGATATCGGATATGTATATCCTCTCGCCCCCAGGTATATACCAAAAATGGCACGCAGCTTTCTGGATCTCCCGGAAAATAAAGATGTAAACTTTACTTTTTATCAGGGTATTACATCTGCTTTAGTTTCCGGTCTGAAAAGCGAAAAGTATGATCTTATCTTTGCATCCCAGGTTCCCGCCGAAACAGATCTTGAATTTGTTTCCCTGATCGAACACGCACTTTCTGTCATCGTACCACTTAATCATCCGCTGGCGAATTTTGACCGGATTCATTTTCATGAAATATCCAACTATCCACTTGTTGTCTACAATAAAGAAACCGGACTTGGGCAGCTAACACTAAAGCTTTTTAATATATCCAACATAGAACCGCAAATCATATGTGAGGCAGAAAATGAACAGGCTTTATATGGACTTGTGTCCGAAGGGTTCGGTATCTCTCTTGCAGCCGTAATCCCTGAAATAAACCTGTATCAGGTAAAGGCAATTCCTGTCATTGAAGGCTACTGTAAACGTCATATCCATATGGCATATCTGAGAAATCATTATCAGACTCCAGCCATGAAACGCTTTATTGAATATGTCAAGTCACATGAATTTGAAATATAATTCAGAAAGGATCAAAATCATGCAAAAAAGGAAATTGGGTAATACCGGTTATCAGATCAGCCCTGTTGTCTATGGGGGAATTGTATCTATGGATGATGGTCAGGATGCTTCTGACCGCTATGTGGAATATGCTATTCAAAAAGGAATCAACTATTTTGATGTGGCCCCCTCCTATGGCGATGCCCAGGAAAAGCTGGGTAATTCCCTGAAACCTTATCGTAATCATATTTATCTTGCATGTAAAACCAACTGCAGGCTGGCTGAAGATGCAAAAAAGGAATTGGATGAATCCTTTGATCTGCTGCATACGGACTATTTTGATGTTTATCAGATGCACGGACTTGCAACTATGGAAGAACTGAACACCGCTTTTTCCAAAGGCGGGGTTATGGAAACCATGTGCAAAGCGCAAGAAGAAGGAATCTTAAAAAAGCTGGGCATCACCTGCCACAGTGAAGAGGTGGCTTTAGAGGCGCTTAAACGCTATAACTTTGACACTGTGCTCTTTCCTTTAAACTGGGGAGTAAATCTTGGAAAAGACTTCGGTACCCGCATTGCAAAAGCAGCCAAAGAAAAAGACATCGGTTTGCTTGGCATGAAAACCCTGATTCACCGCGCATGGATAAATGAAGAAGAACGTACGGAATCTTCTTTTCCAAAATCCTGGTGTAAGCCCATTTCCGGCAATGAAGCCCTGGGGATTGCTGCCATTAAATATACACTTTCCATGGGTGCAGATGCTGTTGTACCGCCTGGAAATTTCGAAAGTTTTTCTTTCGTTGTGGATCATATCGACGAATGCCTGAACCATCCTTTGTCTGATAAAGAAAAAGCCCTTCTGGATGATGAACTAAGAAAGATAGATGGGCAGTATTTCTTCTAATTAAAGGTCTTTCCACCCAAAATGGATGCCGGTATCATAGCTGCCGGCATCCATTTAATACGTTATTCTTCTATATATAAATCTACTAATTGATCACCTGCCTGCTCTCTGATATCATCATAGACATTCTGTGCCAGCTTTTGCATTTCATCGTGTACTTCATTCGAAAGTTCGATTCTTTCCACGCCTGCTGCTTCCATTATTTCAATCCTGTCTTCCACCCGGATATTAGCCTGTTCTCTGGCATACTCTGTTGCCGATTTTGCTGCTTCCTGAATGATCTTCTGTTGCTCCCGGCTTAATTTATCCATAAAATCTTCACTGGCAATCAAGGTAATCAAATGAGGCACATGATTCGTCTCTACCATATATTTTTGCTGTTCATACAGTTTTCCGGATACAATGACTTCATATGGATTTTCTTCTGCATCAATCGTGTGCTGCTGCAAACCAATATATACTTCACTGAATGCCATCGGGGACGGGTTTGCTCCCAGATCCTGCCAGAATTTTAAATGATTTGCATTTTCCATGGTCCTTATTTTCTGTCCCTTAAATCCGCTTATATCCTGGATATTCTTATTTGTTGTCATAACCCGGAAGCCCTGATCCGCAATCCCCAGCAATTGATAACTGCTTTTTTCATATACTTCCTGAATTGCCGCATAAAATTCTGGATTATCGATCTTCTCCCGTACTTCCTCAATGGTAGTACTTGCACATGGAAGATCAAAAACAGCCGTTTCCGGCATAAAGCTTACCTGTGGCGCCGTATTTTGCACTACAAAGGGGATATCCCCATCTGCACAGCTTTCTAAAAGTTCTCTGTCACCGCCAATTACCCCATTTGGATACACGGCTATTTCCATAGATCCGTTACTGCGCTCCATTACTTCCTGGGCAAACTTTTCACTATACACCTGCGTCACAGTATCTTCCGGACTGCTGGTACCCAGTGCCCATGCATAATGGTTTTCTGTTTTGCTGCAGCCACATAATACACTAATCATACTGATCACTAAAACGGTAATTCCTGCTTTCGATAACTTTTTCATTATGATGCCCTCCTTATAACGACAGGCTGATAGCCGGAATGAATGTAATCAGCAGCAATGCAATCAGGAAGATTAGAATCATCGGCAATGCCTTTTTAGCAATCTGCATTACCGGCACTTCTGTCATGGAACTTGCCACAAATAAATTCACGCCGATTGGCGGAGTAACAAAACCAATCGCCAGGTTAATTACCATAATAATACCGAACTGAATCGGGTCTACACCAATTCCCGTAATGATGGGAAGCATGATCGGCGTTACAATCAAAATCGCAGGGCTGGTATCCATAATCATTCCCACAATCAGTAAGAACACATTGATAACCAGTAAAACTGCCACCTTTCCCGAGAAGGAATCTAAAATCCATCCGCTCACAAGCTGTGGAATCTGCATAAGAGTCAGTACTCTTGAAAAAGCGCTGGACGCTACTAATATAAATAATAAGGGTCCATAGGTTCTGCAGGACTCCACACAAATAGCATAGATATCTCTCACATGAATTGATTTATAAATTACAATACTGACAAACAAGGCATAGAAAACAGAGATTACCGCCGCTTCTGTCGGAGATGCAATTCCACCATATATACATCCTAATATAATGACCGGAGTCAGAAGTGCCCAGACTCCATCTTTTAAAAGGTGTAATAATCCTTTCTGACGTAATTCTCCAACAACAAATTCAATCTTTTCCCGATCCTCTCCATATCTTCTGCAATAGTAATACGCATACCCCATAAGCAAAAGGGCAATTAAGATACCGGGAATAATTCCAGCCTTGAACATAGCTCCTACCGATTCCCCTGAAGCCATTCCAAATAAAATATAAGGTATACTCGGAGGAATAATAACTCCCAATCCCCCTGCTACTGCTACGATTGCAGTTGCAAAGACTTTATCATATCCAAGATTTATCAAAATAGGAATTGTCATGCTTCCCACAGCTGCAACAGTCGCAGGGGCAGAACCTGATATCGCCCCGTAAAAGAGGCAGGTTATAATTACTGCACAGGGAATTCCAGCCTTTCTTTTTCCAATAAAGAAAGCAAATACATCAAATAATTTGCGGGATACACCACCTCTTGCCATAATAATACCGGATAATACAAACATGGGGATAGCCAGGAGCGGGAAACTGTCAATTCCTCCCAGCATGGAACGAATCACATAAGTCGCACTGGCGGTGAAGCTGGAATCTGCCATTCCCGGCAAAACCGAAACAATTCCTAAAGATGTTGCAATTGGTATGGATAAAAATAAACATGCAATAAATATAATAAATACAACTACACTGCTCATGCTTCCTTCCCCCTTATCATTTGAATTTCTCCCCATATCTGCTGTACGGCCCGTAAACATACAAGTACGAAACATACAAACGGTGCCGCCTGAACAATATACATTGGCATCTCACAAGCTGTACTGAGCTGTCCGCTCTCTACCGCTTTCATCATATACGACCAGGAAAAAGGAATCAGGTAAGCAAAAAAGATCAATTCTGACATATGTACAATAATATTAGCAGCCGCATGCATTTTAGGTTTTAATTTACTGGTAACCTGTTCCAGGCGGATTGCAATTCCTTTTGTCATACAAAAACTAATGCTTAAAAATCCTGACCACACAAACAAATATCTGGTAATTTCTTCTGTCCATGCCATAGAATTATTGAATAAATATCTGGCGCAGATCTGAATCCCCATAATCAAAGTCATTATCATCAAAAATGACACCATGATAAACTCTTCAAAATTCTTATTTAACCATTTTAAAGCTTTCATACCTTCTCCTTTCGGTTCCATGATCTTTTAAATTCGAAAAAGCAAAGCCCCCACTATAACCTTTTCGGTTCCAAACACGATTAAACTATGCAGCACTGGAAATCATTTTTTTATACCTTACATTTACAAAAAGTGCCAGGGCAACCCCTATAACCGTTACAACAATATTTAAAACCATTACCGCTTCCGGTCCGCTGTTTGTGCTCAACTGCCCTGCAAATGAAAGAATTGTATAATTAGACAAGCTGGATGCAATCATAATGATACTTGTAATCGTTCCCTTGATGGAAGGAAAAAGATCATTTACTGTTGCAGTTGCCAGCTGCAATACCCCTCCTGCTGCAGAATACCCGATAACAAATGCACCAACCAGACATATCAACGGTGTTTTTATAACAAGTACGATGATCAGCATCAACGTTGCAATTGCAGGATAAATTACCAGAAAACGAACCTGTTTAAACTTGTTCACCAGAACCGCTGTTACAAACAGCGCTGCAATAGTTCCAGCCGAATACCAGGTCTGCATCATGCCCGCATCTTCCATACCTGCTATCTGAGTTCCGAACTTTTGCGAACAATTCATCCACAACTGAAAGGTTGCCGTACAGGTAAATCCAATTGCAATTAACGCAGCACTTTCCGCTGTAAATTTTGCCTTTTTCAGATTTGCAAAAAAGGAATCCGGCTTACCATCGGCTTTCTTTTGATTTTCAATCATTGGTACCTTTATAACTAAGATACCGATTACAACAATTACTGCTGCAGCCGCAATCATAATAACATTATACGACATATTGCTTGCAGCTACAAATCCCAGCATAAATGGCAGTAACAACTGTGAAGCAGAAATAAATAATTTTGTCAGCATTGCTGCCAGTCCGGAACGCGGTTCCAATATTTCTACACATGCCGGTATAACTCCTGTATCTAAAAATGAATTTGCTGCTCCACCAAGGATTGCTGCAATATACGCAACTGCCAGATTCGGTGAAAATGCCATGCCAAGGAAGAATATTGCATATGAAGCCACACCGATCAGCGTTGATATTCTTCTCCCAAGCTTATCCGAAATTGGGCCGGAAAAAGGCAGCGTAATCAATCTCCCAAGTCCCAATGCCGCAGCTACCATCGTTACCTTGTCATCTCCTGTTCCCCACTGGGCCGCAAGTGCCTCTTTCATAACCTGCTGTCCTAATATAGAGGCCCCGATTCCGTGGATAAAATAATTCAGATACAAAATAAATGCACTAGGATAATACTTTGATTTTCTCACCGCTTCACTCATTACTTCCTCTCCTTTTACCTGAATTCCATCACTTTTTGGATGTTTCTCCCTGATGTTTGTAACATTTATTGAGATTATTATATCAATTAGATTTAATAAATACCAATCGTTTATTTACTGTTATTCATAGATATTGTCTATAGTTATACGCTCTGATTTCTCTTTTCCCATTCGCTTGAATACATTAATGCGCTAAAGAAATAATTGACTTTTTCTGTCAAATAGTTTACTATTAAAAAATCATATATCACAGAATTTTACTGATAAACAATGAGCTAATGAAAGGGGATTATAAAAATGGCAAGAAAAATAACCGGACATACACGTCTTGCATGTCTTTTAGGAAGTCCAGTAGAACATAGTATTTCACCCGCAATGCATAACGAAGCATTTGAGCAGCTGGGTCTTGACTGTGCTTATCTGGCATTTGATGCCGGTGTGGATAAAATGCCTCAGGTAGCAGAGGGGCTTCGTGCAATGAATGTTTTAGGTTTTAATATTACAATGCCTGATAAAAACATCATGTGTGAACTTTGCGATGAACTTTCACCCGCTGCAAGGATTGGCGGCGCTGTGAATACCGTTTTAAATGATAATGGAAAATTTGTTGGTTATACAACAGATGGCACCGGATTTATGATGGCATGTAAAGATTCCGGATTTGACATTATAGGCAAAAAGATGACCCTGTTAGGAGCCGGCGGCGCTGCCAGCGCTATTCTAATTCAGGCAGCTCTGGACGGTGTAAAAGAAATTTCTGTATTCAGCATTCACGACGCATTCTGGGATCGTGCTGAAAAAATCGTCGAAACGTTAAATGCAGAAACAAAATGCAAGGTAACTCTATTTGATTTTGATGATCCTTCCGTCCTGAAATCTGAAATTGCCGGAAGTGATATTCTGACCAATGGAACAAGCGTTGGTATGGCTCCAAATACAGATGGCTGTCTGATTACCGATACCAGTGTTTTCCATGAAAATCTGATGGTTTTTGATGTAATTTATAATCCAAAAGAAACAAAGCTACTAAAGCTTGCAAAAGAATGCGGATGCCGTACCGCCAACGGTATGTATATGCTTCTATACCAGGGTGCAGCATCTTTTAAGATCTGGACCGGGCAGGATATGCCGGTTGATATTATTAAAGATAAATATTTCAAATAATAAATTTCCATGTGTAGAAGGACAGGGGGCATATCATTTCAGATTGAGCTCTCCTGTCCTTTTCTTGTATATTACTTTTCTTGTATATTACTTTAATCGTTTTTCTTTTTTTCTGTATTTTATTCCTGTGTTTCTTTATTCCCTAATTCCACAGCCTTTTTTTCCTGATCTGTTTTTAACTTTTGAACTATCTCAACAGACAGACCTGTCTTTCTGGCAATGGTTTCTACATCCAGGATATCGATCAGATTCTTTGCAATATCTATCGCTTTCTTTTGTTCACCCTGCTCTATTCCTTCCTCCCTAATCATGATTTTTTCTTCCCATTGCTGCAAATACCTTACCCCCACTTCTTCATTGCGCTTTATGCTTGAGACACGCTTATGTATCTTGTGAATACGCGAACTTTCGCATTTGCGGCAGACTTCATCCGTAGAGCTTTCCACGTAATGCAGAAAATCAATTAATTCCTGGCTTACCCCTTGCCGGTCTATCCCCTTTGTATTTAAAAAGATCCTAACTGCACCATCTTCTAAAACAGTGCCAGGCAATTCCTCACACTCCATCCTGCAAGTATAACGATACTTTCCAAATCCAAAAAGATCAAAACAAGCGATCATAATCATATAGGAATCATTTAGCTCATTAAAATCTATGACACCCGGTTCCAACAGGGATACATCCAGATGCGCCTGATAAAACCTGCCTCTCCTTGCCAAATTTCCTGCATTTTTCTGCTGCATTTCCATATTGTAGATTTTATCATCTGCATCAGCTGCAAAAACGTCCAATTTTATAGATCTTTGTGAGGTTGTAGTTCGAAATTCCTTTTCAGTTTCATTTTTCTTCAAAATTGTAATTTCTTTATCCAGTATGATTTCCAACATCGCTTGACAGCATTCCGGATCTTCTGCTACTTCATCAAATAAAAATCTGTCTTTCAGATCCAGTTTCTCTAACGGTTTCATCTTCTTTAATATTTTTTCCATGTTTGTCTCCTTTATTATAACATCAAAAATAAATTACAGCAACATCGGACTTTGCACTGTATCTACTATTTATCTTACATCTGTAAGCAAATGTATAAAATTATAAATTGCAATATTATAACACGCTTTAAGTCCCGATATTAGTTTATAGTTACCTGTTACTTTTCCATATTAAAATTAATCATTCGTCCATTTACGTTAATTGGAGTTCCCAGCGAGCTGCCAGTAAAAAGAAATATTATAGATATGTTATATACAATAAGACTACTATATTTTATGTAATTAGTTAATAATATATTTATTAAAATGTATATTTATTTGCAATAAATTTTATATATATTTAGTGATATAAGCATAAAATTGCTAATTAATTCACCACTATTGCATTTCCTGAGATCACGGCATAATTTATAGTCTTTCTCTATTGATTATGGACAAATTAACAATTTGTTTTACCAATTATCCTGTATTATAATAGAATCAACAAAGTTGTTAAAGTATTAACACTTACACAAAACGGAGGAATCAAAATGAATAATTATCCTAATATTTTTAATCCCCTCAATGTCAAAACAATGACACTTAAAAACCGTATTGTTATGACCCCTATGGGTACTAATTTCGGGGAACAAAATGGTGAAATGAGCTTTCTGCATATTCAATACTACGAACAACGCGCTAAAGGCGGCACAGGACTAATTATCCTGGAAAACGCCAGCGTAGATTCTCCGCAGGGCTCCAATGGCACAACGCAGCTTCGTATTGACCAGGACAACTATATTCCTCGCCTGTTCAAGCTCTGTGAGTCAGTACATAAACATGGTTCCTGCATCGCAATTCAGATTAACCATGCCGGAGCTTCTGCTGTTTCTTCACGAACTGGTATGCAGCCTGTATCTGCGTCCGACATACCATCCAAGGAGGGCGGAGAAATTCCCCGGCCTCTTGAGATAAGTGAAATCGAAGCAATTGCAAGAAAATATGGAGAAGCCGCCAAACGTGCACAGATAGCCGGTTTTGATGCTGTAGAAGTACATTGCGGACACTCTTATCTGATTAGCCAGTTTCTGTCTCCTACTACAAATAAGAGAACCGATGAATTCGGAGGATCTCCTGTAAACCGCGCCAGATTTGCTTCTATGGTTATGTCCGAAGTACGAAAAGCAGTTGGACCCATGTTTCCTATTCTCATGAGGATCAGTGCAGACGAAATGATCGAAGGCGGCAATACGCTGGATGATATGCTGAACCTAATGGAATATTTCCAGAAAGAAGCCGATATCATAGATGTCTCAGCCGGACTGAACGGATCTATTCAGTTTCAGATTGATTCCAACTTCCTTCCGGATGGCTGGCGCTCCTACATGGCAAAAGCCGTAAAAGAAAAATTTAATAAACCAGCTATAACCGTTGGTAATATTCGAGATCCTAAAATTGCCGAAGATATTTTAAATCGTGGAGATGCCGATCTGATCGGTATGGGCAGAGGATTAATTGCGGATCCCGATTGGGTCAATAAAGTAGAGTTCGGGAATGAATGCGATATCCGCAAATGTATCTCCTGTAACGTAGGCTGTGCCGGCAACCGCATAGGCGTCAACCGTCCGATCCGCTGTACCGTCAATCCTGCTGTAAATGATGGCCAGGATTACCTGAAAAAACAGGTGAACAAACCTTGTAATGTTGTGGTTATCGGAGGCGGAACTGCCGGGCTGGAAGCCGCCTGTACTGCTTCTGAAGTAGGATGTACTACATTTCTTCTTGAAAAAAGTGATCATCTGGGCGGTCTGGCACATGAAATTTCTAAGATCCCGGACAAAAAAAGACTTGCTGACTTTCCTCACTATCTGATACACAGGGCAAAAAAACAAAAAAACCTATTTATCTTCCAGAATACATGCGCTAATGTCAGCAAAGTAAAAGAACTAAATCCTGATATTATCGTAAACGCCACCGGTTCTAATCCACTGCTGCCTCCAATTAAAGGGCTGCATGAGACAATGAGCAAAGAAGATACCAAGGTCTTCTCCATTTTGGATATGATACAAAATATCCCTCAGTATCCAGCCGATATGTCCGGCAAAAAAATTGTGGTTATCGGAGGCGGGGCAGTTGGATTAGATGTCGTTGAATTTTTTGCTCCCAGAAATGCAAGCGTCAGCATCGTTGAAATGATGCCTCAAATAGGCAAAGACCTGGATCCGGTATCAAAGGTTTCAACAAAAGCGCTTATGAAAAAATACAAAGTAAACCAGATGCCAAATACTGCACTGCAGGAAGTACACGATGACTACTTTCTAGTTAAAAGAGACGGGATAGAAGAAAAACTGGACTTTGATTATGGATTTGTCTGTCTTGGAATGCGAGCAAATTCCCCTCTGATGAACGATCTGAGAGACCATTTCTCTTCTAAAGAAGTTGAGATCTATAATATCGGAGACAGCGTAAGAGCACGGCGCATTATTGACGGTACACAGGAGGGACGCAATATCATAAATATATTAGAGCGAAGAAATTTCATATCATAATCCTTGCATAAGGCATGGAAAGAGGGGTGTTTATATTCTTTAACATCTCTCTTTTTTTATGCTTGTCATAACTGCTCTCAGGATAAACTATAGGACGTTACAATAATAAACTTTAAATTCTGATTATACTAAGAATCGGATTAGCTGTTTTATGAACAGAAATTATGCTGAGAATCGGATTAGCTGCTTTATGAACAGAAATTATGCTGAGAATCGGATTAGCTGCTTTATGAACAGAAATTATGCTGAGAATCGGATTAGCTGCTTTATGAACAGAAATTATGCTGAGAATCGGATTAGCTGCTTTATGAACAGAAAATTACCGGAGCAGGAGGATGTATATCCTTCCTGTTCCGGTATATAATAACTTAAATATTAGAACCATGTAAAATCTTCAAAACGGTTCTCAGCTCATCCACTGCAAGCTGCCCCGGCGCCGACACCCGCCTGGCCGAACCAAACGTCAATGCTGAACCAAAGAACTCTCCTGCGATTCTGCTGACTGATCCCATCCACTTCATAGACATTGTAATAACCGGACAGTCTGCATATTTCTGTATATAATCATCTGTTGCAGCGAGCAGAGTAATAACATCCGCAGATGTATTTGGCATAACGGCTATTTTAGGGACATCCGCACCAATTGCTCTCATTTTTTTTAGGCGTTCCAGGATCGTATCCTGATCCGGAGTACTTTGGAACTCATGACTGGAAACAATTACTTTTGTATTACTTTGATGAGCAGATTCAATCACATTTTTACAGATCTCCTCACCCCTGAATAGTTCCACATCCACAAAATCTATCTCGTTGGCGGCTGCTGCCTCTTTGTTCATTTTCTCATAATTCTCCGGTGAAATTGCTTTTTCCCCGCCCTCTTCTGCCGTGCGGAATGTAAACAGCAGTGGAATGTCTCCAAGGGAAAGACGTATTTCCCGCAATGCCTCTTTTACTTTCTCCAGATCTTCGGAAGCATCAAAATAATCTACTCTCCACTCGACCATATCCGCACTTGCGGCCTTTGCCAAATGAATTTCTTCCAGCAGCGTCTTCACATCTCTACCTGTTAACGGGACACATATTTTAGGAATTCCTGCCCCCAGCTTCATACCTCTAACGTCCAATACTCTACTCATACTTATACCTCCTGCATATCGCAGGCCTGCCTGCGATACTGCCTTAATAAGTAGTTTGAAAGTGCTTTCCTTTCAAACTTCCTCCTGCTATTCTTTTTATCTGCCGTAAGTGTAAATCCCAAAGCTTTCTAACAATTCTAATCCTTTTTTCAAATCCTTTTCATAATTGTCAAATGTGTTAGCCTCATAGGAAATCAAACCCTTGTAGCATATCTTTTTTAATGTCTCGAATAAGAGACTATAATCAAATCCATCTTCCAGCATTGGAACTCTTCTCTCCGGAAATGCATGAATGGGATTATCCACATGCACGTGCTTTATGAAGTCCGCATATTCTTCTATGATGGAATATGGATGTCCGCCGGCTGCAAACCAGCGAAAATCCAGTAATGTTTTTAAATTCGGGCACCCCAGCTCCTTTGCATATGCAAATGCTTCCGGAATGCTTACCACTGAATTACAAATAGAACTATGCAATGGCTCTAACATAATCGTAATGTTCTCTTTTGCTGCAGTATCACACAGATTTCTCAGTAATTCCCGGTTTTTTTTCACTGCTTCTTTTCTTTTTTCACCTTCCGGAAGGCTTCTGGTACGGCCGTTTCCATACACAAAGTAACGAGCCCCCATTTGAGACGTCCTAAATACAGCTTTCTTTAGATACTCATTATAATATTGAAAGTCAAAGGTATCCTCTGCAATTACCACATCCAGTGGAAGCGGATTATCAAAAACTTCACTAGCCAGTCCACTGTCCTTTATTCTTTTCTTTGCCGTTTCAAATTCAGCATCATCAAAGGACATAATTTCTTTGATATGTAATTCGATTGCATCATAACCGGCTTTCGCTATTTTATCTGCTTCTTCTGTAAATCCAAAATGGCTGATTCTCATTTTCATGGTTTCACCTCAAGGCTCTCAATCATTTTTCAAAATAACTTTTACATCTTTTGATTTCCCGCTTGTAAGTTCCATCATTTTATTTTGCACTTCACTCATGGGAACTTCTGATGTAATTAACGCTTTCAGATTAATCTTATTTTCCATCAGCAAATCTACGATTTCATAGAGTTCGTCTACATAGCAATAGCTGCCATATAATTTCATTTCATGGGCAACTGCGTACTTATACTCAAATCCATCCATTCTTTCAACACCCATTCCAACCATGGATACTTCTCCGCCATTTCTTACCATCTTCATACTGGTATTTAGACTGACAGCTATACCCACCGCATCCATGCCTGCATACGCTCCATTGCCCCCGGTTAGCTCCATCACTTTTGCTACCGGATCTTCTTCCATGGAATTAATGGTATGGGAAGCGCCGCATTCTCTGGCTACTTCCAGTCTTTCGCTGTTAATATCTATGGAAATAATCTCACTGGCTCCCAGATATTTAAGGCATTCTACACACAACAGTCCGATGGGACCGGCTCCAAAAACAGTTACCGTCTTCCCTTTAACATCTTTCAGCATTTTCGCACCACGGAGTGCAACAGAAGTTGGTTCAAACATGGAACCCTCCTCGAAACTAATCTTATCCGGAAGTTCGATTAATTTATCTGCCGGAACCACTACATACTCTGCCATGGCTCCGTCATAGCTGCCAGCAGGCATTGTTGTTCCTGGAATAAAACGATTTTCACACAGATTTGGCAGCCCAGCCTTACAATCCGGACATTCTCCACATGGAATATTTGGATAAACCACTACCCTGCCGCCTAACGCTATGGCAGGATGCTCCACGCCTTCCCCATAAGCATCCACAACTCCTGAGAATTCATGCCCCATTACTAACGGCGCCTGCCTCATCGCAGACGTCCCTTTAAAACCCCCTGTATCTGATCCGCAGATAGACACTGCTTTGACTTTTATTCGAACCTGGTTTTTATCCGGCACCGGAATCGGTCTTTCCTGTTCTTCTATGGTAAATGGTGCAGTATATACATATGCTTTCATAATGAACCCTCTCCTTTTTGCTATTCCCCATATGCAGTGTCTGTCAGTATTTTTAAACAGACACCGCATACCTACTATTTTAAGAAATTGAAATCTGAACCTTAATCTCCGTATTGTGCGGATCATTTAAAACATCAAATGCTTTTTTCCCATCTGCCAGATCATAGCAGGATGTAATCAGATCTTCTACCTCCAGCTTCTTATCTGCCAGCATCTGAGCTGCTTCTGCCATTTCTGTTGTAAACATATAGCTGCCAAGGAATTTTAATCCTCTGCCTACAATTTCCATGGGATCAATTTCTACATGCTCATGCATCAGCGCCACTAGCACAATTGTTCCCCCATTTCGTACCAGTTGGAATGACTGATTAATAGATGCACCGACGCCTGCTGCAATAATAACTCTGTCCGCACCATATCCATCGGTATATTTCTTCACCATTTCTTCCACATTTTGATTTCCAGCATTAATAATCTGGTTTGCACCACATTCTTTTGCTTTCTCCAAACGTGTATCTAAAATGTCAGAGACAATTACATTTGGAACACCCAATGCTTTTAGAAATTTTACTATAAGTAAACCAATGGGGCCTGCCCCTATTACTACTGTATTTTTTTCATCCTCTGTAAATCCTTTTTTCGCACAGGCAAGTGTTACGCCACATGGTTCCAGCATTGCTGCTGCTTCATAGGATACATTATCTGCAATAGGAACAACCATCCACTCCGGTACTGCTACATACTCTTCCATTGCTCCATGTGTCTGGATCCCGCCAATTGCAGTCCCCATACTCTTTCGATTACCACAGAGATTTCCTTCTCCTCTTTCACAAAAGAAGCAGTCATTGCACAACACCATTGGATTTACCGTTACTCTCTGCGCTTTGGTTAGATTTGTTACACCTTCTCCAAGTTCTTCTATATCTCCGGAAAATTCATGGCCCAATACAAGAGGTGCCCGAAACCGGTCTGAAGCAACACGGTATGCCCCCAGATCAGAACCGCATATAGAAACCTTTTTGATTTTTATTAAAACTTCTCCTTTGCCGGGAACAGGAACAGGACGTTCTTCCAGTTCCAATATCCCCGGTCCTTTATATACTAATGCTTTCATCGTTTTTACGTGGCTTCCTTTCTATTCATTATTTTCTTTGTCCCGTAAACCGGCTTACCAGACGTGTTTGATGATTCTTCAAACAGGTTCTGGCACATCCCTGAGAAATGCTTATGTTAAGAAGTGCGGTCCAGTTTGCAGGGTGGATATGCCGGCATCCTCTTACGTTGGCCAGGCCAGTGTATAGATATGCTTTCCTCCATGTGTAGGCCCCTTTAATAATTTCTCGATTTCTTCCGGATCTCTCTGGCTCATATAAGAAGCAGGCGGCAAAACACCCGGAGGGCACGCTGTTAAAATATCATCATGTAATTTTACCAGATAATCACAGACTTTATTAATAGATGCTTTTGCCTTTTCGGGATCTGCTTCCGTTGCATGGCCTAATACCCCCTGGGGAGCTGTTACACACTCAATACCTGCATTACCAACCACACAGTGTCCGGGGATTGGATTTCCATAAATATCTCCGCCCCGGTCTACGTGTCCTGCCGGTAAAATACCATGTACATCGGTATCTTCTGCATCCTCCATATTACAAAGTTCCGGGAAGAGTGCAAGTGAAATACTCTGCTCTGCTTCACATGCATGCTGGAACGGACGGTTATAGGGTCCTCCGTGTTCCTTATCCATCAATGTCTGCCCCATAACACGCGGCAGATCCACAAAATACAGCATTGCCGGAACCTGATATTTTTTGCCCCATTCCTGTAATGCTACCGGAAGAGAATATTCCTGCCCGTGCATACTGATGAAAATCTGTTTCCGAAATCCGGTATTCCAAAATCCGGTGATAATCGCCCTTAACTGTGCAATAAAAATATCATCCGGAAGTGGAATGGTACATGGCTGTCCAATATGGTGAAATGGATGGGAACCATACCATACCGGTTCAGCAACTGTACATCCAGTCTTTTTTGCTACCATTTCTGCAATACGGCTTACGATAAATGTATCTTCGCCGATGGGTCCGGAATTACCATGATTCTCTGTAGAGCCAACCGGGATAATTACAATATCATCCTTCTCCAATCTTTCCTCTACATCCCTTTTGTTCATTGTCTGATAATACATCTTGTCTGCCGACTCCATATAACCTTTGTTTGGAAAACTCCAATCTGACATAATATTTCCTCCTTTAATTGTGTGATCTTATATATAATGGCTTATCCACTATTTTCATATTTAAGATACGGACTCTGCCAATGCCCGCAAACGCTGCTGGTAGCTGTCTGTTCCTCTGTTTTCCACCAGGTCGGTTACATATTTCCCTGCATCCATAATTTTATGGAAGTCAATCCCGGTTTCCACCCCCATGCCGTTTAGCATAAACAGGGCATCTTCCGTTGAAATATTTCCGGTAGCACCTTTTATGTACGGACATCCGCCCAAACCAGCCAGCGAAGTGTCAATTTTGTCAATCCCTGCCGCCATAGCTGCCACCATATTCGCAAGTCCCATCCCTCTGGTATTATGCATGTGAAGCATCCAGTCCATTTTCGGAAATACCTCTCTCAGCTCCATCACTCTGCGGTAAACCAGTTCCGGATTCCCTAGTCCTGCTGAATCGGAGAGTGATACCTGAGCAACTCCGGCATCTTCGAATGCCTTTACAATCTCTATAATAAAATCAAGTGGTATTTCTCCTTCCCACTGGGATGCAAATGGCAGCGAAATAGACCCGGCGAATCCCATCCGATGATCTCTTGCAATATCTCCTGATTTTGCAAAGCTCCTCATGGATTCAAGAGGTGAACGTCCTGCTCCATCCTGGTTATGCTTTGTACTTGCAGAGACATTCAGTTTAATCTTTCTGCATCCGCAGTCTGCCGCCCTTTTTACATCATCCGGCAGATAAACCAACGCTCTGTATTCTACGCCTTGTTTTTTATGAAGCTGTTGAAATACCTTATCTGTATCTTTCATTTTGTACATCGTCTCATACGTTGAAAATGCACCTACTTCCACGCATTTCACACCTGCATCCACTACAGCTTCAATAATTTTCACCTTTTCCTCCACCGAATATATCTTAGGAGCTGTTTGAAATCCGTCTCTGGTGACAACTTCGCATAGTGTTACTTTTTCTGGAAATCCCATCCGTCTCTTCCTCTCTTACTGTCATTTGGAAATTTACCTATTTATTTCCTGCTGACTCTCAATTCCACTTCTTTATTCCCTATCTGATGATGTCATTATACTGCCAACCAATCCATAAGTCCAATTGAAAAATATCTACGAATTCATAGTTTTTATCTATGTATTATTTGCAAGTTACCCTAATTCCTTTTCCCCCTTTACATTTCATTATTTTCTATGATACGATAATAAAAACCAGAAACAACAACCCTGCTCCATATGGAAACAGGGTGCAATCTTGAAAGGAGCCTTTATGCGCTTATTAATAAAAAATGGACGAGTGATTGATCCCCCCAGTAAAAAAGATGAGATAGCTGATATTTTAGTTGAAGATGATAAAATCCTTAAGGTAGCTGAGAATATTTGCGAGGACTCAGATGAAATCTTAGATGCAAGCGGGTGTTTTGTCATGCCTGGACTGATTGACCTGCATGTCCATTTACGGGATCCCGGACTGGAATATAAAGAGAATATTGAAACGGGTTCTATGGCTGCTGCCAAAGGAGGTTTTACAACAATTGTTGCAATGGCAAATACACTTCCCGTCATTGACAGCGGCGAAAAGATCTCTTCCATATATGAAAAAGCCGCAAGACTTTCTCCTATTCATGTCCTCCAGGCTGGTGCCGTTACAAAGGGAATGCAGGGTGAAGAATTAGCGGACATTGCTTCAATGGCTGCATGCGGTGCGGCAGCACTGAGTGAAGATGGAAAAACCGTCATGGATGCAGCACTGTATCAGGAGGGCTTACGAACTGCTGCCAGGTTCAATCTTCCTGTTCTGGATCATTGTGAAGATGCTGACCTGAAAGGTAAAGGGGTTATGAATGAATGTGAGACATCCAGAAAATACGGCCTTCCGGGAATCCCCAATGAAGTGGAAGACCGCATTATAGAACGCGATATTCAGCTTGCTGCTGAAACCGGAGCCAGACTTCATATCTGCCACTGTTCTACAAAAGGTTCCGTTGACCTTGTTCGCCAGGGAAAAGAAAGAGGCATCAACGTAACAGCTGAAGTTTGCCCCCATCATTTTACATTGACCAGCGGGGACATTCCCCCTGATGATACCAACTATAAAATGGCTCCTCCCCTTCGTTCCAAAGAAGATGTGGACGCATTAATTAAAGGACTGGCTGATGGAACGATTGATACCATTTCCACAGACCATGCTCCCCACGCTGCACATGAAAAGGACAAGGACTGGCGTAAAGCCGCTTTTGGTATCGTGGGTCTGGAAACAGCCGTTGCCCTGACAATCACCCAACTGGTTGAACCGGGTTATCTTACTCCCATGATGATGGCCGAACGCATGAGTACCGCCCCTGCACGTATCCTTGGAATCGATAAAGGCAGCCTGCAGAAAGGGAAGACTGCGGATATCGTCATCATTGATCCTTCCCACGCTTATAAGATTGATAAAAATACTTTTGTCTCAAAAGGACGAAATACACCATTCCATGGATGGGATGTAAAAGGAAAGGTAAGACACACCATTTGTGACGGAAGGATTGTCTATAGCGATTTGTAGTATCATAGTTTTTATCTATGGATTTACCTATATTTTTCAATTAGACTTATATATTAAATTCGGATATAATAAGTTCATCGGTAGAGGATACCGATAAATACTCAAGCGAAAGCTTTGGGTATTTAATACATAAACCTCTGTTCTTTTAATAACTGCTATTCTCTCTATTTACCTCCGCAAGTAAACAGAGAAGAAAACAGTCAGAGGGTTGTCCTGCCCTCAAAAAAGAGGCATAAGCCAGTCTAAAGCATGTTTGAAACTTGCTTTTATCTAGCTTATGCCTCTTTTTTATTGTATCAGAACCGCCATCTGACCGGTCAGATCATATATCGCTTCGAAGTCCTCGGCATTACGTTCTATGATACCTTCTAACGGATCATTTACGGTAACGGTTCCCTTCTCTTTATCATAACCGCACAGAACCACACAATGCTCTTTCCTGTACCATCGGTAGGTCTTTCCATTTTCCGTATACGTGGCACCAGTGAATTCAGGCTGCTGCATATACATGGTATTCCATACCAGTACCGGCTGGCCTGACTCAATATACGGATAGAGTTCTTCCAATGGGGTTCCCGATATATCTTCCGCCCGCAGCTCAGATTCCTTTTCCTCCAGGTACTTATTCGCCGCCTTTGTAATTGCCGGCGCATAGCATCCCGCACCGTTTCCTGATCTTGGATTACCGACAAAAGAAGAAACAAAATTGTCAGAACTATAATCCAGGTACTGGTCCGCAATCGTTGTTTTCTTCACCGGAAAATCGTAAAATTTTAAAACCATTGCCAATGCCACGGATTCACATCCCGTAGGAAGCTCCGGTTTTTGAAGAATATTCTTCATCGTTATCGAAGCACTTGACGGCAATTTTTTAGTAACCGTCCCTTCCGGACCCACATATTTTTCACCAACCCACTGATTCATTGCCATTACCCCCGTTTCAGGATCAAAATAATATGTCTTATCATCTATAACATACCAGCCGCTAAGCCTCTGCTGTGTAGTTTTATTCACATAGTATTTTTTTCCGTCCACCGTAAACCAGCCGGTCTTCAAAATGCCCTCATCCGTGTAATAATACCACTTTTTATCTATCTCGTACCAGCCTTCGGACAACTCTTTTATCGCGTTTCCGTCTGCTCCCAGAAAGACTTCTTCATCTCCCTGCAGTACCCACATATTTTTTGCACGTCTCCCTTTGATATCTACATAATAATCTTCTGTCACTTCATTTTTTATTAAATGTCTGTTCAGATCCAATGGAGGTATATCACTGGCTTTTATCTTTTGTACTTCGTTTTCTTCACTAGGTTTCTCGTCTGTCTGTTTTTTTGTCTGTATCTGATTTTCTGTCTGTATCTGTGTCTTTGTCTGTGTCTCTGTCTGTGCCTCTGTCTTTGTCTCTGTCTGTGTCTCTGTCTTTGTCTGTGTCTCTGTCAGAGATTCTGTCTGCAGTTCATTATCTTCTGAGTTTTGTTTCATCCACTGGTTTAGGTCCAGCCAGTCCAGATTGTCTTTTGCCTTGTCTTTAAGGCCATTTAGAATCTGGTCCGTACTATCCTGCTTATTCTCTCCCAGAGATTTGGCACTGATGGGAAAACTTACAGCCATCACTACCAGGATCACTGCGCAGGCAGCCCATTTCTTCTTCATCGGCAGATTCTCCTATTCTCATTTACATCTCTCTATTTTATAATGCCTTCCGTGTTTTTGCAAGCCACTATTCCCGAAATATTCTTTTTCTATCATACCTTTTCCTTTATTTATGCCCCTGCATGCAGAATTTAGTCGTATTTAACCGAATTTGCAAAACAAGTGTCTGGGTGACGGGTAAGTGGGGATGATTGCCCGCACACTGCTTCCCTTTCTCACCGAAACCCAACACACACGGTAAACTTAGAAATAATAATCCAAAAAGTAAAATACACTTGACATTTAATGTAAAGCGCACTATACTTTAATTGTAAAGTTAACTATACATTTAAGCATAGAATTGGATCTGCTATCTACAAATACAAATCTAAATACAGCGGAGTATAATTATAAATTGCTCGGAAAGGAAGTGGATGGTTGCAAAATCGGATTCAGATACTTAGAAAAGAAAGACGAATCACACAAAGCGAACTGGCTGATGCGGTGGATGTCACACGTCAGACCATAATTTCCCTGGAAAATGGGAAATACAAATCATCTTTGGTTCTGGCTCACAAGATTGCCCAGTACTTTCAATTAACTATTGAAGATATTTTTATTTTTGATCTGGAGGAGGAAAATATATGTTAATGAAAACCTTAGCACCTACTGCTGCAAATGATCAGGAATTTACCAACATCCTGAAAAAACGTACTGCCTACTTTTTTATTATGATCGCCCTTGGCATAATAACGATTCTATGCTCACTCTATTTCTCATCGGGAAATCATGCTTATCTTTCTGACTATTCTAAAGGACTGTACTGCGGTATGGGCACCGGGTTGATTTTGGGCGGAATCCTGTTAATCGTCAAAATCCGGTTTACCTTAAAGGATAAGAAAAAAGTTCATACTGCAAGACTGAAGGAGCAGGATGAACGCAACCAGGCAATTGCCCAGAAAGCAGTCCACTCAGCGTTGCTTATACTTCTTATACTGATATATCTGGCGATGTTAATTTCCAGTTTCTTTAACCTGGTTATCTTTAAAACACTGCTCTGTACAGCCATGGCATTCATGCTTCTGCTTGCAATAACGAAGTTTTATTACCAGCATAAATATTAACAGTCCTTTTTAACTGTAAAAGTATAGGCAGGTGATTGAAATGATGAATGAAAACCCAAAAATAAAATTACTCATTATCGGATCTATGTTTATTCTCACCTCTAATCTGATACGTATGGTAAATTTCACATTTTTTCCGGAAGAACTTACTCACTTTATATCAGGTTTAGGTACGGGACTTATTCTCACAGCAGCCTTTTTTCTGATTATTTCCCCACGTACCGTCTGCAGGATTAAGTCTTGGAAAAAATCATTGTCAAAGGTACTGCTGCGCAGGTCTCTTTGAATTGGGTAAAAGCAGCTGTATATGCGGAAGAATTCTATCCAAAAAGGTATACGAAGGATTATTGCCGTTCGTATACCTTTTGATTATACTCCATTAACTATATTATCTTTTTCGTCTGCTTAAAAATTTTCATTTCAATTGTGTCAATATCTATCAATATATGGAGCCCTTCTGGAATTCCATTTTATTCAGCTTCCATAAATTGAATTTTCCATTGTCTGCTTTTATCATCATTTCATGCACGCTTTCATTGGGATAAAATCTCGTAGTCATTACTTTTTCACCTTCATTTATAAAGATCTCCAGTATTGAGTTATCCACAAGTAAGTGTATCTTTTCCATTTTATCCACAAGCACTGCTCTTAAGGTTCTCCCGGCAGCCAGTCTGCCATGTAAACTTAGAACTACCTTCCTGCTGACCGGATCATAGCTGATGGACAGATCTTCTGCAATCCGTATTTCAAAACCCCCAGTTACAAAAAGCTCCAATTCATACATTGATAGATCTTTTTTCACATAACTGCCTGCTATTTCTCCCGTTATTTTTTCCTGACGGAGCATTTGCAGTTCCTCTGCAGGCCGTTGGTAAATCTGTCCGTTTTTCCATTCCAGTACCCGTGGTACACTCAGACAGTGCTGCCAGTTTTCTTTCTGTGCCGTAGGATTTTCATAATCTGCATCCGGCATACCTGCCCAGCCGATCATAACCCGCCGCCCTTTTTCATCCTGAAATGTCTGGGGCGCGTAAAAATCAAAGCCAAAGTCCAGCTCCGTAAAACCTCCCAGCCTGCACCGTGACGTGATCTTTTTATCTGCCGCAAAATAACCGCATTGATAAAGATTCTGGTACCTGATTCCCTCCGACTCTACACCCTGAGGGCAGACAGCAAGAATATTCATCCCATCCAATGGAAAATAATCGGGGCATTCCCACATATATCCAAATGGTAACTCACTGGTTATCCGATCCCGTATCTGCCAGTTTACTTTATCTACTGATTCAAAGACCAGTACTTCCCCAAAATCGTTTCCCGGCGCAGATCCCTGCCTTCTGGCTCCCTGTACCATATAATAACGATCATGCTCACGCCAGACTTTCGGATCCCTTACATGGCAGGTACAATCGGGTGGATAGTTCTTATTTGTCATAATACAGTTCTTATTTTCAAAGTGCAATCCATCTTTACTGACTGCCAGCACAGTATTGGATTCTCTTCCATTATTTACATAGTCATAATCGCCTAAATGTTTCACGTTGCCGGTATAGTACAAATACATCGTATCATCTTCTATATATGCCGATCCTGAATAGACTCCATGACAGTCATAAGGCTGATCTGCATAGAGGGCGGCTCCCAGATACTTCCACTCCGTCAGATTCTTACTTTTATAATGTCCCCAGAACTTTACTCCGCCATTTTCATCAAAGGGAGAATATTGAAAAAAAACGTGATAGTCTCCTTTATAAAAACAAAGGCCATTGGGATCATTCAGCCATCCGGTTACCGGCATCAGATGAAATCCAGGGCGCCAATGATCCTCATCCCATTTCTTCCAGGCATTCTGCTCCTTCTCCGCCACAAGCTTCATCAAATCTCTGTTCATCGCATTCATAATACCGCTCCTCTGATATCTTAAATTAGCAAATCTCAATAATTACATCCTGTTCTTCTGCCGGCTGCCCGGTTTTACAATTTACACTTTCATAGTCATCGGTATTTGTGACAATCACCATTGTAGTTGTATCGTATCCGACTTCCTCGATACATTTTTTGTCGAACTCCAGAAGCAGGTCACCCCTCTTCACCGCTGCATCTTCTTTCGTATATGCTTTAAAGTGTTCCCCTTTCAGATTCACCGTATCTATTCCAACATGGATTAAAATTTCCAGACCGTCCTGATTGGTAAGCCCTATGGCATGTTTCGTTTCAAAAAATGTGGTGACTGTTCCATCAAAAGGTGCAACCACCCGATCTGCATAAGGCAAAATTCCAACTCCTTTGCCCAACATTTCCGAAGCAAATGTTTCATCCTTTACTTCGGATATGGGAATGACGTTACCTTTCAACGGACTGAAAACAGTTTTATTGTCAGTTGCTTCCGGTAGGATTTTCTCACCCTCTTCTATTTTTTCACTGTTAACTTCTTTTTGATTTTCTCTGTTAACTTTTATTTGATTTACACTTTCCACTTCTTTAACCTGATTCTTATAACCAAATAGCCACGTAAGTACAAATGCCGTACCCGCTGAGATCAGCATCATGATCAGGTAATGTGCCGGCTGGTTCAGACAAAGCAGAATACCAAAGATCCCGGTTACTCCTGTCCCTGTTGCTCCAAGTCCAACCACAGATGCATAGAGGGCACCGCATGCACCCCCTATGGATGCCATGATAAAGGGCTTAACAAAGCGAAGGTTTACACCAAAGATCGCCGGCTCTGTAATGCCCATAAATGCACTTAATGCAGACGGAACGGCCATTGCTTTTATTTTCAGGTCCTTTGTCTTAATTGCCACAGCCAGTGTTGCTCCACCCTGTGCCATATTTGCTGCCGAGGCAAGAGGCAGCCAGAAGGTCATTCCAAATTTTGCAATCTGTCCCAGATCTATGATGGTATACATGTGATGTACCCCGGCAACTACGGTTGTAGCATAGGCGCCGCCCATGATAAAACTGCCAATACCAAGTGGCAGGGCAATCAGCCACTGGACACCATCTAAAAGTCCATTTTCAACAGTTACAAAAACCGGACCTATGATAGAAAGCGTTAAATATCCGGTGACAAATACGCTGACTAACGGTGTAACAAACAGATCAAACATTGCAGGCACAATTTTATGAAGCCTTTTTTCAATCTGTGCAAGAACCCTTACGGATATAATTACAGGAATGACATGTCCCTGGTATCCTACCATATCTACACTGTATAGTCCAAACCAGACACTCTGTGTAGCCTGCACTCCTTCGGTTGCCACTGACCAGGCATTCTGCAGATCCGGATGGATCATGATCATACCGATTACTGCGGACAAAAACGGATTGGCACCAAATACTTTACCTGCACTGTATGCAATGAGAATCGGTAAAAATGTATAGGCCGTATTACTGAAGATTTTTGCAAAGACATAGATGGAACCGGAAGTATTAATATCCAGGAATCCATTGGCAACCATAAAGTTTAAAGCTTCCATGATTCCCATTAAAAAACCGCTGGCTACAATAGCCGGGATAATTGGAACAAAGATATCACCCAGAGTTTTAATCAGTCTCTGCAATGGATTCGCCTTTGATGCTGCAGCCTGCTTTAATTCTTCTTTACTGCTTTCTGAGATATCTGCAATTTGAATAAATTCATCATAGACTTTATTCACCACACCCGTACCCAGGATAATCTGCATCTGCCCCTGGGCGAAAAAGACCCCTTTCACCCCGTCTATATTTTCTACCTTTTCCTTATCCGCTTTTCCATTATCGGATATAACAAGACGAAGTCTTGTTGCACAATGGGCTGCTGAGATTAAATTCTCTTTGCCGCCGATCTGCTCATAAATCTCCCGTGCCACTTTTCTGTAATCCATTTTTCTCCTCCTCCATATGTTATCGATCTCACATAATGTTGAATTATTACCATATAATATTCCTTATAATTATGAGAAATATTATATGGTATCGATCCCATTTCTTTAATTGTATTTTACACGCTTTTCTCCGAATTGTAAATTATGAAACTACGCTAAATTTCAGGGATTGTTTTTGTATAAATTTACTAATAGCCTGCAGACCAGACATCCAAAAAAGATACCGCAACTGGCAGATCCCAATATGCGGCATTTTTTATCTTTATTAAGGTTTATTTCTTGCTATATTTATTATTTCCTTTATTACTGATCTTCTTTTTTTCTTACAGAATTCCTTTGAATAATTTCATAGCCCAGTTTAAGCTTTTTTACATGGGTTTCTTTTGCATCAATAAGATTTACCAGCATTTCGGCTGCTTCCTGTCCGCTCTGCTCATAAAAATATCTGGCTGTGGTCAGTTTTGGCGTAATAACTTTTGAAAACTGGCTGTCACCCATGCCCACGACGGATATATCTTCCGGTATGCGCAGCCCTTTTTCCCTAATACATTCAATAGCGCCAAGTGCAATACTATCGGTAACGCACACCACTCCATCCAGATCCGGCTTCTCTTCCAGGAGCTGTCTCATCTGCCGGTAGCCGGATTCTGCATTAAACTCACATACACGCATGGCTTTCCTATCCACGTCTCCGCCTGACGCCTTAAGCGCATTCAAAAAGCCTTCTTTACGATCCACACCTACCGCACGATCCTTTTCGGTAACTCCCAGATAACCGATATTACGGCAGCCTGCCTGTATCATACTCTCTGTCAAATCCCTTGCTGCATGATAATCATCATGAAAGACACTGCAATACCCTTCCAGTTCCTGTCCCAATATCACAACCGGTGCATCCAGAGATTTTAATTCTTCAATATGCTTCTTCGTAAATACTGTAGCAATGAACACAATACCATCCACATGGTTGTTACGAAAGACATTGATATATTCCAGTTCCTTCTGTAAATTGTTTTCTGTATTGCCAAGCAATATATGATAACCGTTTTTTGTAAGTATCTGGCTGATTCCATTTACCATATTGCTGATTGACTCAGAACTGATCTTTGGCACGATAACACCGATCAGCCTGGACTTCTTGGTACGAAGAGCCTGAGCGGACATCGATGGTACATAACCAGTCCTCTCTATTACATCACGGATCTTTTCCCTTTTCTCGTCACTTATGTAGCCATTATTAAAATACCTGGAAACCGTAGCTCTGGAAACCCCTGCTAATTCCGCTATTTCGCTGATATTCATAATGTTTTCTACCTTCCTTATAACAATTATTTATTTTGAGGTATCGATTTCATAACAACTGTAAAAAAGCTCCCGCTAAAAATCTAGCGGGAGTCTATTGCTCTTATACAAGCTCTAACAGAACTTCCATAGCTGCATCACCTTTACGAAGGCCAATCTTTACGATTCTTGTATAACCACCGTTACGGTCTGCATATTTAGGAGCGATTTCGGTAAATAATTTATCTACTAAATCAACCTGTTTTGCATTTGCTTTCTTACCAGCTGCTTCCTTCGGTACTTCCTTTACAGGATAAAGTACTTTTAACATCTGTCTTCTGGCATGAAGTCTGGAAGCATTGTCTTTTTTAATTTCTTTTTGAACTTCATCATAAACAGTAACTTTCTTACCATCTACAACTTCTTTCACTCTTTTGCCATCTTTGTCTTTACGAGCTACTTTAGCAGTAACTGTAACAGTTTCAAAGTTGTCTCTTTCTCTAACAGCCATAGCAATTAAGCCTTCTGCAACTTTGCGGATTTCTTTTGCTTTGGTTTCTGTTGTAACGATCTTACCATTGTGGAGTAAAGCGGTAACCTGATTTCTGATCAATGCTTTTCTCTGACTGGAAGTTCTTCCAAGTTTTCTATAACCTGCCATTTTATATTTCCTCCATATGTGGAACATTTAAGAATGCTCTTCGGGCTTACTTCATAAATGCTTTCTTGTCCATAATGTTTTATTATTATCACCGGTACCTTCCCGAAGCTAGTTCGGGAAGTATTCACCAGCAACTATTCGTCGCTTGGGTTCAACTGTAATCCAAGTTCTTTCAATTTTCCTAATACTTCTTCTAAAGACTTACGTCCTAAGTTACGAACCTTCATCATATCTTCCGAAGTCCTGTTACACAATTCTTCTACGGTATTGATACCGGCTCTCTTTAAGCAGTTGTAAGAACGAACAGACAGCTCTAATTCGTCAATGTTCATTTCTAACACTTTCTCTTTTTCATTGTCTTCTTTTTCAATCATTACTTCTGCGGATTTCGCATTTTCTGATAAGTCAATGAATAAGCTTAAATGCTCACTTAAGACTTTCGCTGCAAGGCTGACTGCTTCATCAGGAGCTAATGTTCCGTTCGTATATACGTCTAATGTCAGTTTATCGTAATCGGTAATCTGGCCTACACGTGTATTCTGAACAGTCAGGTTAACACGTTCTACCGGAGTGTAAATAGAATCCACTGCAATTACACCAATCGGCATATCATCGTTTTTACCCTTATCAGCACTTACATATCCTCTGCCTTTTGTAATGGTAAGTTCCATGTATAATTTGCTGTCTGCACCACCATTTAAAGTTGCGATGACTAAGTCAGGATTGAGAATCTCAATGTCCTGGTCTGCCTGAATATCAGCAGCTGTTACTACGCCTTCGCCTTCAAATTCGATGTATGCAACCTTAGCTTCATTCGTCTCACTGTTGTTCTGAATCGCCAGTGATTTGATGTTCATAATGATCTCAGTGACATCTTCTTTTACACCTGGAATCGAGCTGAATTCATGTAACACGCCTTCAATCTTCACCTGGCTTACTGCAGCTCCCGGTAATGAGGAAAGCATGATTCTTCTAAGAGAATTACCAAGCGTCGTTCCGTAACCTCTCTCTAAAGGTTCCACAACAAATCTTCCGTAGGTCTTATCGTCTGATATCTCAGCTATCTCAATTTTGGGTTTATTAAAATCGAACACTATAAAAGCCCCTCCTTTTGGGTTATCATTTTTTTGAGGGTGACGAAATCACTTTAAGGATTATTTAGAATACAACTCGACGATAAGCATCTCATCAACTGGAACATCAATTGCTTCTCTGGCTGGTGCTTCTTTAACAGAAATTTTTAAAGCTTCTGCTTCAGTATCTAACCATTCAGGAACAAGTCTTCCACTTGTTGCATCTAAAATATCTTTGTATCTCTGAGAACCTTTGCATTTCTCTTTGATTTCGATAGTATCGCCTGCTTTTACTAAATAAGAAGGGATATTAACCTGTTTGCCGTTTACTAATACGTGCTTGTGGTCAACGATCTGTCTAGCTTCTTTTCTAGTTCTTGCAAGTCCTGCACGGAACAATACGTTGTCTAATCTGCACTCTAATAAGATCATCAGGTTAGGACCAGTCATACCCGTCATTTTCTCAGCTCTTTTATAGTAGTTTCTGAAAGGTTTTTCTAAAACACCATAAATGAATTTTGCTTTCTGTTTTTCTCTTAACTGCAAACCATACTCACTCATTTTACGGTTTGCTCTTCTTAATTCTCTAGTGGATTTTTTATCTATTCCTAAGTAAATTGGATCTAATCCAAGTGATCTACATCTTTTAAGAACAGGAACTCTATTAACTGCCATCTTACTCTACCCCTCCTATTAGACTCTTCTGCGTTTTGGTGGACGGCATCCATTATGTGGAACCGGAGTCACGTCTCTGATACTAGTTACTTCAAGACCACATGCCTGAAGAGCACGAATCGCTGCTTCACGTCCTGAACCTGGTCCTTTTACCATAACATCTACAGTCTTAAGACCATGTACTAATGCTGCTTTTGTAGCTGTTTCAGCTGCCATCTGTGCAGCATATGGAGTAGATTTCCTTGAACCTCTAAATCCCAGACCACCAGCACTTGCCCATGATAAAGCATTTCCTTCAGCATCAGTTAATGTTACGATTGTGTTATTGAAAGATGACTGAATGTGTGCCTGTCCGCGTTCAACGTTTTTCTTTACACGCTTTTTTGTCACTTTTTTGGTAACTTTTTTAGCCATTTTAAACTAACCTACTTTCTCATATTCTTTAATAAAGTTTGTAATTTTCGTAAATACAATATTATTTCTTCTTGTTAGCAACTGTTCTCTTAGGACCTTTTCTGGTTCTGGCATTGGTCTTTGTCTTCTGTCCACGAACCGGAAGTCCTTTTCTATGACGGATTCCACGATAGCATCCGATTTCCTGTAATCTCTTGATATTAAGAGCGATTTCTCTTCTTAAATCACCTTCTACAGTCTGTGTTTCATCAATTACGTCACGAATTCTTCCTACTTCTTCATCAGTTAAATCCCTGACGCGAGTGTCCGGATTAACCTTTGCAGATTCCAGAATTTTTGTTGCACTTACTCTACCAATTCCGTAGATGTAAGTTAATCCAATTTCTACACGTTTTTCTCTTGGTAAGTCTACACCAGCAATACGAGCCATGTAATATTTCCTCCATTTTCTTGTAAGATTACGATGCCGCGCAGCCCATGCCTTTTGCATGTCTGAAATGTGTGCGCCTTTCGAAACCTTAATTATATTGTCCTTAATTGAGGCACGGATAGATGGTCCTGCCCAGCCGCATTGAAATACGACCTTTCCGAATGCCCCCCATTACTGAACGAGGTGGTATGCATGCATCCGGTATTATAAGCAATATATGGTGGAGCGAGTCTCCACTTTATATTGTCATCAGCAGTAACAACACACCCTGGTGAGTCCTGCTGCAGCCGCACTAAAATAAAACTTTACAAACAGATCTTATCCCTGTCTCTGTTTGTGCTTCGGATTTTCACAGATTACTCTGATACTTCCTTTTCTTTTGATGATTTTGCATTTTTCGCAAATAGGTTTCACTGATGATCTAACCTTCATGGTAAATCCTCCTTTCACACCATTTAACGCCCGGTATTTGGGCAAACTGCGACACCGAAACATGGTGTCTTCACAAAAAGTTCGACTCAAATTATATCACGAATATATTGGAAATGCAAGCAAAATATTGACTTTTTTTACTTATCTCTCCAAATAATACGGCCTTTATCTAAATCGTACGGTGATAATTCGATTGTAACCTTGTCACCCGGAAGTATACGGATGAAATTCATACGTAACTTTCCGCTGATGTGTGCTAAAACTACATGCTTATTCTCTAATTCTACTTTAAACATCGCATTTGGTAATTTTTCTAACACAGTTCCTTCTACTTCAATAACATCTACTTTTGACATTTAAAAACCTCCTGAAACTTTCTTCACCTGATTGACATTATCTATTTTCTGTGATTTACGATAATGCTTAATTACTCGTTTGATATCTTCATTTTTAAGTGAATCCATAGGTGCACCACACAAATCTCCCGGAATCATGCGGATCACCTGGATATGTTTTTTCTTCTTTTTCTTGGGACGCTCAAGGGGTTTCACCTTTCCATCCGTCAGATATACATATTCACCATCTATGGCACTTATTACATACAGACAGTCTTTATCATGGCCGGCTCTTGATACAGCCAGCATTCCTATCTCAAATCTTTCCATTTTTTGCCCTCATTATTCATCAATATGTCCCAAAGTTAAAATTTCGGGCTCATCTTCAGTAATCAATACCGTATTTTCATAATGGGCAGACCAGGAACCATCCTCTGTGACTACCGTCCAATCATCATCCAGCCATTCGACATCGTATCGTCCGGCATTAATCATTGGCTCTATTGCCAGGGTCATTCCAGGCTGAAGGCGGATACCTCTGCGCTTTTGGGAAAAATTAGGGATTTGTGGATCCTCATGCAGGCTGGTGCCGATTCCATGGCCAACCAGGTCACGAACCACTCCGTAGCCAAAGCTCTCAGCATATGCTCCAATAGCGGCTGAAATCTCATGCAGATGATGCCCTGCCCTTGCAAATTTGATACCTTCAAAGAAAGACTGTTTTGTTACTTCAATCAGTTGTTTCGCTTCCTTACTGATTTCGCCCACCGCATGGGTTCTGGCTGCATCCGAATGAAAGCCTTTATAGATAAGTCCTGCATCTAAGCTGACAATATCCCCTTCCTGCAGGATACGCTTTTTAGAGGGAATTCCATGTACGACCTCGTCGTTAACAGAAACGCAGATAGATGCCGGATATCCGTTGTAATTCAGAAAATTAGGAGTACAGCCAAAGCTTCTGATAATCTGCTCGCCAAGCTGATCAATTTCCCAGGTAGATATCCCCGGTTTGATTGCCTTTGCCAATTCATTATGAGTAATCTCCAGTAATCTTCCAGCTTCTCTCATAAGTTCAATTTCTTTTGCAGACTTTATTGTTACTGACATAGTGTTACACTCCTAATATCTGTACGATAGCTGTAAATACGTCTTCCATATCTACCGTGCCATCTACTTCTTTTAATATTTGTTTGCTGCTGTAATACTCAATTAACGGCTGTGTCTGATCATGGTATACATCCAGACGCTTCTTAACAGTCTCTGGCTTGTCATCTTCTCTTAAGATCAGCTTTTCGCCGTCAATGTCACAGAATCCTTCCTCTTTGGGAGGGTTATATGCAACATGGTATGTAGCACCACAGCCTACACAGGCTCTTCTTCCGCCCATACGGTTAATGATATTTTCGTCCGGAACTTCCACATTAATTGCATAATCAACTTTATCGCCTAATTTAGCAAGTGCTGCATCTAATGCTTCTGCCTGAGGAATTGTTCTCGGGAAACCGTCCAGAACATAGCCATTCGCACAATCACTCTGCTGTACTCTGTCTACTACCAGATCCACTACCAGTTCATCCGGTACTAATAATCCCTTGTCCATGTAAGTTTTTGCTTTTTTACCCAGTTCCGTTCCGTTCTTGATATTAGCACGGAAAATATCACCTGTTGAAATATGCGGTATCTGATACTTATCCGCTATTTTCTTAGCCTGTGTTCCTTTACCGGCTCCTGGTGCACCTAACATGATAATCTTCATACTTTACCCCTGCCTTTCCTTGGACATTTATGATAATCCATCCTATCTGCTCAGAACCATGAACAGATATAATCCATCCTATATAGCATTTAAGTGCACTACCCACCTATCGTTACCTGCCTGCGCAGATAACGATAAGTGATGCAGTACACTGTTTACTCACTTAAGAAGCCTCTATAATTACGTACTAACATCTGTGATTCAATTTGCTTTAATGTCTCCAGAACAACACCTACGATGATGATGATGGATGTACCACCAAAGGAAACATATGCACCAAATACTCCATTAAAGAAGATTGGAATTATAACAACAATTGTAAGTCCTACAGCTCCTAAAAATACGAGATAATTTAAAATTTTGTTTAAGTAGTCTGTGGTTGGCTTACCAGGACGTATACCTGGAATAAATCCACCCTGCTTCTTCATATTATCCGCTACTTCAATTGGATTAAAAGTAATGGATGTATAGAAATAAGCAAAGAAAATGATCAGGACAATGTACAGCACCAAACCAACCGAATAAATCGGCTGTTTCGGGCTAAACCAGTTGTTCTGGCTCATCATTCCAAGGATTGTAGCGCCAACACCAGTTCCTCCGGTCTTTCCTAAGAACGATGCGATTACAGTCGGCATAGACATCAGGGAAGACGCAAAGATAACCGGGATAACTCCGGCTGTATTTACTTTTAACGGAATATGTGTGGACTGGCCTCCGACCATCTTCCGGCCCTGCATTTTCTTTGCATACTGAACAGGGATCCTTCTCTGTGCATCATTCAATAGTATAACTAAAACAACGGTAACTACTATAACTGCCAGGATTACTAACGCTGCCAGTGAACCACGGGCAACTGATTTTCCTTTTATGAATGTAGTATACAGTGAAGATAAATCTGAAGGGACTCTTGAAAGAATATTAATCATCAATACGATAGAGATACCGTTTCCAACACCCTTTTCAGTAATACGTTCACCAACCCACATTAAGAAAGCAGAACCAGCTGTTAAGGAAACTACAACCATAAATGCTTTCAGGAAGTTCATATCCGGAATTAATCCTTTGTTACCAAAACCAATTGCCATGGCAATTGATTCAATTAATGCTAAAGCAACCGTTACATAACGGGTAATAGCAGTAAGTTTCTTCCTGCCATCTTCCCCTTCTTTTTGCATTTCCTCTAACTTTGGAATTGCAATGGTAAGAAGCTGGATAATGATCGAAGATGTAATATAAGGTGTAATATTCAAAGCGAATATTGACATCTTCTCGAAAGAGCCACCGGTAAATGCACTAAAGAAATTAAATGCATCTCCGGTCTGGTTTGCAAACCAATTGGCTAAGAATGTTCGATCCACTCCTGGAACAGGAAGCTGAGAGCCCAATCTTATTACTACCAGCATCAAAAACGTGAAGAAAATCTTTTTTCGTACTTCCTTAATTTTAAATGCATTTCGTAGCGTCTCTAACATTAGATCACCTCTGCTTTTCCACCAAGTGCTTCTATTTTAGTTTTTGCACCTTCACTGAAGGCATTTACTTTAACAGTAAGCTTCTTTGTAAGTTCACCGTTGCCAAGTATCTTAACACCATCTTTTGGACTTTTAATAACACCTGCTTCCATTAATGTTTCAATGGTAACTTCGGTATCATTTTCAAATCTTTCAAGCTCGCTAACGTTGATTGCTTCAATGTCAAGAGTATTTCTGTTCGTGAAACCTCTCTTCGGAATACGTCTGTATAAAGGCATCTGTCCACCTTCGAAGCCAATTCTTGTTGCTCCTGAACGAGCCTTCTGTCCTTTATGACCTTTACCAGCAGTTTTACCGTTTCCTGAACCGTGTCCACGTCCTCTTCTGAAGTTATCACTTTGTCTTGAACCTTCAGCAGGCTGTAAATTTGATAAATCCATCACGACACCTCCTTATCAATAATTTAGATTTCTTCTACTTTCACTAAGTGCTGTACTTGTTTAACCATTCCCATGGTAGCTGCGTTGTTTGGTAATTCAACTGATTTATTAACTTTTTTCAGTCCCAAAGCTGCTACAGTGGCACAATGTTTTGGAATAGCACCAATTGTAGATTTAACTAATGTAACTTTTACTTTATCTGCCATTTTTCAAATCCTCCTTACGCCAGAATCTCTTCAACAGATTTTCCGCGAAGTCTAGCAACTTCTTCAGGAGACTTGATCTGTCTTAAGCCTTCGATTGTTGCAAGTACTACGTTTTGTTTATTGTTTGATCCTAAAGATTTTGTACGGATGTTCTTGATGCCTGCAAGCTCAAGTACGCTACGTGCAGGACCACCAGCGATAACACCGGTACCTTCAGGAGCTCTCTTTAACAATACGGAAGCACCACCGAATTTACCCTGAAAATCATGTGGAATACTAGCATTGTCATCTAAAGATACATTGATGAGCTTTTTAGCAGCATCTTCTTTTCCTTTACGGATAGCTTCTGGAATCTCAGTAGCTTTACCAAGTCCAGCGCCAACGTGTCCATTGCCATCACCAACAACTACCAAAGCTGTAAAACGGAAGTTACGACCACCTTTAACAACTTTTGTAACACGTTTAATTGATACTACTTTTTCATTCAATTCTAAGCTGCTAGCATCAATAATTGTATGTTTCATGTGTTCTACCTCCTAAAATTCTAGACCAGCTTCTCTAGCTGCATCTGCTAATGCTTTGATTTTACCCTGATATATGAAGCCGCCTCTATCAAAGACAACAGTTGTAATACCTTTTTCCAAAGCCTTTTTTGCAATAACAGTACCTAAATATGCTGCTGCATCAACGTTATTGGTCTTTTCCAGTTCCGCTTTAACATCCTTCTGAAGGGTGGAAGCTGAAACAAGCGTATTTCCAACTGTATCGTCAATAATTTGAGCATACATATGATTATTACTTCTAAACACTGCTAAACGTGGTCTTTCAGTAGTTCCGCTGAAACGATTACGAATTTTCAGGTGTTTTTTTTCGCGAACTTTTGTTCTGGATTCTTTATTAACCATTTTTACACTCTCCTTAATTATTTCTTACCAGTCTTACCAACTTTACGTCTAATAACTTCATCAGCATATTTAATACCTTTTCCTTTATAAGGTTCCGGTTTTCTCTTCTCTCTGATTTCAGCTGCGTATTGGCCAACTTTTTCTTTATCGATACCTTTTACAACGATCTTATTTCCTTCTACAGTAGACTCTAATCCTTCTGGATCGATCATTTCTACCGGATGGGAATATCCAAGTGATAATGTTAATTTCTTACCAGCTTTTGCTGCTTTGTAACCAACACCGTTTACTTCAAGAACTTTCTGATATCCTTCACTAACACCAACAACCATGTTAGAGATGAGAGTTCTTGTTAAACCATGTAATGATTTCATTTTCTTTAAATCGTTTGGTCTGGAAACAACAACCTGACCATCTTCTAATTTGATATCCATTTCAACAGGTAATACTCTTTCAAGTGTACCTTTGCTACCTTTAACAGTAACTTTATTGCCATCTGCAATTTCAACAGTAACGCCTGCCGGAACTGCTACTGGCATTCTTCCGATACGTGACATTTGATATGTCCTCCTTACTTAAATTTTCGGAAAGGTCATAGACCTTTCTGTTTTCAGTAACTTCTAATAGTTCACAGCCTACCAAACAAATGCAAGTACTTCTCCACCAACCTGAAGCTTTCTAGCTTCTTTATCAGTGATAACACCCTGGTTTGTAGAAATAATTGCTACTCCTAAACCTCCAAGTACTTTAGGAAGTTCTTCCTTGTTTGCGTAAACACGTAAGCCCGGTTTAGAAATTCTCTTAAGACCTGTTATGATCTTCTCATTTTTATCTGCACCGTATTTTAAGGTGATACGGATTGTATTAAAGTTTCCATCTTCTACGATATCATATTTTGCAATATAACCTTGATCTAAAAGAATGTTTGCAATAGCAATTTTCATTTTAGAAGCAGGTACATCTACTGTATCATGTTTAGCAGTATTTGCATTACGAATTCTTGTAAGCATATCTGCGATTGGATCGCTCATTGTCATTTAAGTTGCCTCCTCTCTACTTCTTTATCCTACCAGCTTGCTTTTCTCACACCTGGGATCTGTCCTTTGTATGCTAATTCACGGAAGCAGATTCTGCAGATTCCGTATTTTCTTAAATAAGCATGTGGACGTCCACAGATTCTACAACGGCTGTATTCTCTTGTAGAGAATTTTGCCGGACGTTGCTGTTTGATTTTCATTGCTGTTTTAGCCATGAAATTTCCCTCCTATAACTATTTAGTAAACGGCATATTGAACTGTGCCAATAATTCACGAGCTTCTTCGTCAGTCTTAGCAGTCGTAACGAAAATTACGTCCATACCTCTAACCTTGTCTACTTTATCGTATTCGATTTCAGGGAAAATTAACTGTTCTTTAATACCCAGTGCGTAGTTACCTCTTCCATCAAATGCGTTAGGGTTTACACCTCTAAAGTCACGTACACGAGGTAATGCTAAATTGATCAGACGATCAACAAATTCATACATTCTCTCGCCACGAAGTGTTACCTTACATCCGATTGCCATACCTTCACGGATTTTGAAATTAGCAACAGAATTCTTTGCTCTGGTAAGAACTGCCTTCTGTCCTGCAATGGTTTCCATGTCTTTTACAGCAGTTTCTAATAATTTGGCATTATCTTTTGCTTCGCCAACGCCCATATTGATAACAACCTTATCAATTTTCGGTACTTCCATTACATTTTTATATCCAAATTTTTTGATCATAGCATCTACGATCTCATTATTGTAAGTTTCTTTCAGTCTACTCAACTTGTGCGGCCTCCTCTCTTAATTAATCGATCACTTCGCCAGTTGCTTTCGCAAAACGAACTTTTTTGTCTCCATCCATTTTAAAACCAACTCTTGTTGCTTTACCTTTGTGAAGCAGCATTACGTTTGAAACGTCAATAAAGGCTTCTTTATTAACAATTCCACCCTGCTGATTCGCTGCTGATGGTTTTGAATGCTTTGTAATCATGCTTACGCCTTCCACAAGTACTCTACCTGCTTTTACGTCTACAGCAAGAACTTTGCCTTCTTTATCTTTATCTTTTCCAGCGATTACTTTTATAGAATCGCCCTTTTTAATTTTCATAGCTGACATTATTTTGGCACCTCCTTATAATACTTCAGGAGCTAAGGAAACAATTTTCATGAATTGTTTTTCACGAAGCTCTCTGGCTACTGGTCCAAAAATACGAGTTCCTTTTGGATTCTTGTCATCTTTGATGATAACAGCAGCATTTTCGTCGAATTTAATATAAGAACCGTCTTTACGACGAGCGCCTTTTACTGTACGAACAACTACAGCTTTTACAACATCACCTTTTTTTACAACACCGCCTGGTGTTGCATCTTTAACGGTAGCTACGATAATGTCGCCGATATTTGCATATCTTCTGGTAGATCCACCCATAACTCTGATACAAAGTAATTCTTTGGCACCAGTGTTATCAGCAACTCTAAGTCTACTCTCTTGTTGTATCATGCTGATATACCTCCTATACTATTTAACTCTCTCGATGATTTCCACAAGTCTCCATCTTTTATCTTTGGATAATGGTCTTGTTTCCATAACTTTTACGGTATCACCAATGTTACATTCATTTTTTTCATCATGTGCTTTTAATTTATATGTTCTCTTTACGATCTTTTTGTAAAGAGGATGTTTAACATGGTCTTCTACTGCAACGACAATTGTCTTATCCATTTTGTCGCTAACAACTTTACCAGTACGGGTTTTTCTAAGATTTCTTTCCACGTTATTTACTCCTTTCATGGTATAAGCACGCCACGAGACTATCCCGAATATCGTGCGAATCTACACCCACCCCACTCCTGAAAGTGTTTCCTGGTCCAGTGGATTTGGTGTATCCTTTATTATTGAGCCTTCTCAGTGATCACTGTCTGAATTCTAGCGATGTTCTTGCGAACTTCTTTAATTCTGCTTGTGTTATCTAACTGATTGGTTGCGTTCTGGAATCTTAAGTTAAAAAGTTCCTTTTTAGCAGCTACTAATTCTTCATTTAATTCTGCAGCTGATTTGCTTTTTAAATCTTCTACAAATTTATTAATTTTCACTGTTATCACCGCCTTCTAAGTCTGCGCGAGAAACGATCTTACATTTACAAGGTAATTTATGCATAGCAAGACGTAATGCTTCACGTGCGATATCATCTGGAACACCTGCAAGTTCGAACATTACACGTCCTGGTTTTACAACTGCTACCCAGTATTCTAATGTTCCTTTACCGGAACCCATACGAGTTTCTGCTGGTTTAGCTGTTACTGGTTTATCTGGGAAAATCTTAATCCAAACCTTACCACCACGTTTGATGTAACGGGTCATAGCAACACGGGCTGCTTCGATCTGGTTTGATTTGATCCAACATGGTTCTAAAGCGACAAGTCCATATTCTCCGTTTGAAATCGTATTTCCTCTAAGTGCTTTACCAGCCATAGAACCACGGAACTGTTTACGACGCTTTACTCTTTTTGGCATTAACATTATTTATCGCTCCCTTCCTTTGTTCCTTTAGTTGGAAGTACTTCGCCTTTGTAGATCCAAACTTTTACGCCTAATTTGCCGTAAGTTGTATCTGCTTCTGCGAATCCATAGTCAATATCTGCTCTAAGTGTCTGAAGTGGAATAGTACCTTCGCTGTAGAATTCTGTACGAGCCATATCTGCTCCGCCAAGACGTCCTGCAACTGCTGTTTTGATACCTTTCGCTCCGGATCTCATTGTTCTGGTCATAGTAGATTTCATTGCACGTCTGAAAGAAACACGGTTTTCTAACTGTAAGGCAATGTTTTCTGCTACTAACTGAGCATCTTTATCCGGTCTTTTTACTTCTTTGATATCAACGATAACTTTTTTATCTGTAAGCTTCTGAACTTCAGCTTTTACTTTTTCAATTTCAGAACCACCCTTACCGATAACCACACCTGGTTTTGCAGTATGAATGATTAATTTCACTCTGTCAGATGCTCTTTCGATTTCAATCTTAGATACACCTGCGCTATATAACTTCTTCTTCAGGTATGTTCTGATTTTGTGATCTTCTACTAAATAGTCAGCGAAGTCAGCCTCAGCATACCATTTGGAGTCCCAGTCTTTAATAACTCCGACTCTTAAGCCGTGAGGATTAACTTTTTGTCCCATGATTGCCCTCCTTATCTTTCATTCAGCACAACAGTGATATGACTTGTTCTCTTTTCGATTCTGTAAGCTCTACCCTGTGCTCTTGGTTTGATTCTCTTCATTGTAGGTCCTTTATTAGCGTAACATTCCTCTACATAAAGGTTTTCTACACTCATTCCGTTGTTGTTCTCAGCATTAGCGATTGCTGATTTCAATAATTTCTCTATTAAGCTAGAAGCATATCTTGGATTATAAGTCACAATACCAAGTGCTGTCTGTACATCCTTACCTCTGATGGCATCTAATACGAAACATGCTTTCTGAACAGAAACTCTAGCGTAAGATAACTTAGCGCTTGGTCTTGTGTCTTTCTGTGCATTTCTCTCTCTTTTGATTTGGGATCTATGTCCTTTTGCCATGGATGAAACCTCCTTTCAAATCTACGATATTCTAGCGAACGCCAGATCTTTTTTCATCTTTTCCATGTCCTCTATAAGTTCTGGTAGCAACAAACTCTCCAAGTTTGTGACCAACCATATCTTCTGTAACATATACAGGCACATGTCTTCTTCCATCATGAACTGCTATTGTATGTCCAACCATCTGTGGGAAGATTGTGGAACGACGGGACCAGGTTTTAATAACCTGTTTCTGTCCTGCTGCGTTCATCGCATCTACCTTTTTCAGTAAACTATCATCTGCAAATGGTCCTTTTTTAAGTGAGCGAGCCATAGGTTCTAACCTCCTTGTAAACTTTAATTGAATTGATTAATTAGTTAATCGCTTTACCGTCGCGTCTTCTTACGATCATCTTATTAGAATGTTTGTTTTTCTTTCTTGTCTTTAAGCCAAGAGCAGGTTTACCCCAAGGTGTACATGGACCTGGACGGCCAATACCTGTCTTACCTTCACCACCACCATGTGGATGATCGTTAGGATTCATTACGGAACCACGAACGGTAGGTCTGAAGCCCATATGACGTTTTCTACCAGCTTTACCAATATTGATCAGGTTATGATCACCATTACCAACAACACCAATCGTTGCTCTGCAAATGATCGGAACCATTCTCATTTCACCTGAAGGAAGACGAAGTGTTGCAGTTTTTCCTTCTTTTGCCATTAACTGAGCGCTGTTACCTGCTGAACGAACTAACTGTCCGCCTTTTCCAGGATACATTTCAATATTGTGAACCATAGTACCAACCGGAATATCGGATAACGGCATACAGTTACCAATTTTCACTTCTGCTTCTGGTCCATTCATAATTTTCATTCCATCTTTTAATCCCTGAGGAGCTAAGATGTAAGCTTTTTCGCCGTCTGCATAGCAGATTAATGCAATATTAGCAGTTCTGTTCGGATCGTATTCGATTCCGATTACAGTTGCCGGAATACCATCTTTTTTATTTCTCTTAAAATCGATGATTCTATATTTTTTTCTGGATCCGCCTCCGCGGTGTCTTACAGTGATTTTACCTTGATTGTTACGACCTGAGTTTTTCTGAAGAGAAACTAATAAGCTTTTTTCAGGTTCGCTCTTTGTGATTTCTACGAAATCAGAACCGGTCATATGTCTTCTGGAAGGTGTATATGGGTTATAAGTCTTAATTCCCATTATTGTCACTCCTTTCAATATTTATTGTCACGCTTTTCTTGCGTATATTTTAGTTGCGGTTGATTCTATAATCCTTCAAAGATTTCGATATCTTTGCTTTCTTCTGTCAAAGCAACAATTGCTTTTTTCGTTTTAGCAGTTTTTCCAACAGTAGTTCCACGTCTTTTTTTCTTACCATCCATATTCATGGTATTAACGCTTTTTACCTTTGTTCCTTCGAACATTTTTTCAACTGCTTCTTTGATCTGATTCTTAGTAGCTTCTGTATGAACTAAGAAAGTATATTTCTTCTCGCCCATAGCATTCATGCTTTTTTCTGTAATAACTGGTTTAAGGATTACATCATAATATTGTATTGCAGCCATTATGCGTACACCTCCTCAATTGCCTCTACAGCAGCCTTTGTTAAAACAACTGTATTATATTTTAAAATATCGTAAACATTGATTGTGCTTGTAAGAGCAGTCTGTACACCCGGAATGTTTCTTGCAGATAACACTACATTGTTGTCATTCTCTTTTGTAACAACTAAAGCTTTGTTTAATTTTAAGTTGTTCAATACATTCTGCATTGCTTTTGTTTTTACTTCATCTAACTTCAGGTCATCAAGAACGATTAATTTGTTCTCCTGTAATCTTGAGGTTAATGCAGATTTTAAAGCAAGTCTTCTTTCTTTCTTGTTCATTTTGAAAGAATAATCTCTTGGTGTTGGAGCAAATACAACTCCGCCGCCCGTCCACTGAGGAGATCTTGTTGAACCCTGTCTTGCATGACCGGTTCCTTTTTGTCTCCAAGGTTTTCTTCCACCGCCGGAAACTTCTGAACGAGTTTTCGCTTTCTGTGTTCCCTGACGTTTATTAGCAAGCTGGCTTACAACTGCCATGTGTACTAAGTGATCATTAACTTCAACACCAAATACAGCATCGTTCAGCTCCATTGTACCAACTTCATTGCCTTCCATATTGTAAACAGATACGTTTGCCATCTGTGTGTTCCTCCTTTCCTATAAAAGCCTATTTACCAGCTTTTACTGTTTCTTTGATTGTTACCATAGATTTCTTAGGTCCTGGTACAGCACCTTTTACTAAAAGCAGATTGTTTTCTACATCAACTTTTACAATTTCCAGATTCTGGATTGTAATCTGTTTAGCTCCCATGTGTCCCGGCATTTTCTTGCCTTTAAATACTTTACTTGGATCAGATGCAGAACCATTTGAACCAGCATGACGATGGAATTTAGAACCGTGGGCCATAGGTCCTCTGCTCTGATTATGTCTCTTAATCGCGCCCTGGAATCCTTTTCCCTTTGAAATAGCAGTTGCATCAATCTTATCGCCAGCTTCAAAAATGTCAGCTTTGATTTCCTGTGCTACTGAATATTCCTCTGCATTGTCAAACTTGAATTCTCTGACATATCTTTTATAAGAAACACCAGCTTTGTCAAATTGGCCTTTCATAGGTTTGTTCACTAATTTTTCTCTCTTATCAACAAAACCTACCTGAATTGCTTTGTAACCATCATTTTCTTCTGTCTTAACCTGAGTTACTACACAAGGTCCAGCCTGAAGTACGGTTACTGGAGTTAAAACTCCGTCTTCATTGAAGATTTGAGTCATTCCGACTTTTGTCGCTAAAATCGCTTTCTTCATTCTTTTTACCTCCTGTTTTTCTACAGCGGATTACACCGTGTTGTGCAATCATCCTAGTCAAACAGTTAATATAAGTGGAACTTTTCGTTACTTCTATATCAACCTTTTAGGATAATCTCTGTTCGAATACCTGTTTCTTATTTGCTTTTCATTTTGATATCAATGTAAACACCTGCTGGCATTTCCAGTCTGGATAATGCATCAACCGTCTTCTGGGTTGGTGTCATGATATCGATCAGTCTCTTATGAGTTCTCTGCTCGAACTGCTCTCTGGAATCTTTGTACTTGTGTACAGCTCGTAAGATTGTAACAACCTCTTTCTTAGTAGGAAGTGGTACCGGTCCACTCACCTGAGATCCGTTCTTCTTCACAGTTTCGATGATTTTCTTTGCGGATGCATCAATTAATTGATGATCATACGCTTTTAATGTAATTCTCATTACTTGACTTGCCATAAAAAAAGTCGCCTCCTTTTCGCACTTAATTGCAGTACGACAAGCGGTGACTGTACACTCTCCCGTGTGTATCATCTTAATACTACACGTTGTTTCCATTCTTTGATGGACAGTTATATATTGTACAGTGACTTGTCGCCAGTTTTCTAACTTGACATTCGCTCCATGGAAAACCTGCAGATTAAACTGCAGCAACCTCACACTTCTACGCTATCAAGGTCACAACACGAATGATTATATAGCATAACCCTCGCAAATGCAAGGGTTTTTTAGGAAAATTTGTATTTTTTTTTGTACACAGCTATTTATTGGTAATTTTTCGTATTTTAATCTCTTTTAGAACCTGTTCATCGTTAAAATCAGGGTTTTCCATTATTATCCTGCCGATACCGGATACCAGGGGTATCTCCATCTCCAGCAGCTCAGCAATGTCCGCCGTCTCCCAGCCTTTATTTATCTGCTTTCGGATTAAAGTAATACAAAGTAGCTCTTTTCCAGCTTCTCTGCCTTCT
Organism: Robinsoniella sp. KNHs210; assembly: GCF_000686105.1. Taxonomy (NCBI): domain Bacteria; kingdom Bacillati; phylum Bacillota; class Clostridia; order Lachnospirales; family Lachnospiraceae; genus Robinsoniella; species Robinsoniella sp. KNHs210. The sequence continues at coordinate 4,569,020 of NZ_JMLZ01000002.1, read as the reverse complement.
GCGATTCCTTCTTTCTTCCCCAGTTCCCGTTCCTCAATCCCATGAATTCTAAGTACTTCTTCCATATTACACTGTGCATACAGCATTTGATCTGCCCGGCTTCCATACTTGTCCAGGAAATCCGACACGATTCCTCTGCGCCTGCAATCCTCTATTCCGCGACTGACTGACGCTTTCTTACCGTATCCCATCTTCAGATTCATTCTGATACTTTCTATAAATATAGAATACTCTTTCAATGCACGGCACTTCTCTAAAAGGGGATGATTGGCATCCAGGTTTATGTTGATGACTTTTACCGTCAGTTCAAGTGCCGGCTCGCCGCCATGTGCCTCAAAAACATCAGATAAACGAAGTGTCTCTTCTGTCATGCTGTCTCCTTCGCCATTATAAAAAACATAAAACTTCGGCCATGGTATCAGCATCCTTTTCTTTTGATATATTTCTTTGGAATCTAATAGGGATTCCACTATTCTTCCGTAATAAATCACATCCTGTACCGGAATATTCCGGGTTTGGCCCGTCAGGTGTTCACTGATAACCAGCATTTTGCCGTTAACGGCAAATGCAAGATCATTTTTCCCAGTCATAAACAGTTCATCTTCCTGAGCCAGATAATCAATCTGGGATGGGTCTGTACATTTTTCAGATTCTATAGCATTAAATAGTTCCATTGCATTTTGGGGCTCTCCAAAGTATGCTGCAAATGCGCTTGCTTTAAACCCTGTGTTTGAATAATCTCTGCTGTTGTTTTCTTTCAATCTTTTTCCTCCTATATTTTAGCATATGATTCTGGGTATTACAATGACAAGCAGTAAACATAAACCTATGTTATACAACCTGTTATTTACATGTGTTTTTATAACTGAACATCTTTTAAACTGGAATATTTTGAACAGAACTGTCCGGAAAAACGAAATGTTTCTTCTATTATATAGTGTATTAGTTTAAATAGCAATCACTAATCTAGTAATTTCAAAAAAGGAGAATCCAGAAAGCACTGCCGGATTCTCCTTTTTCATTAAAATAATATTTTCTTAATTTTAGCCTTCTACTCTTTTATTCGCCACATCATCAAATTCCTTCAGCATCTCTTCATCCGGAGCTGCTGTCATGAGACTCACTGCAATAATCAGTATAATACTGATGGCAAAACCAATAACCAGTGAGTATAATCCGGTGGAGGCTCCAAGCGTCTGTCCTCCAAACGGAATATAATCCCAGACAATAACTGTCAGTCCCCCGGAAACAATACCTGCTATAGCACCTGCTATATTAGTTCTTCTCCAAAATAAGGAAAGTAATACAGTCGGCCCGAATGCTGCACCTAAACCTGCCCAGGCATTGGAGACCAGCCCCATAATGCTGCTGTTTGGATTCAGGGCAATGATGTATGCCAGCACTGCAACAGCAATGACAGTGATACGGCTGAGTTTTAATACATGTTTTTCTTCTGCCTTTGGATTAATAAATCCCTGATATAAATCTTTTGATACGGAAGATGCCGTTACCAGCAATTGAGAGTCTGCCGTTGACATAATCGCTGCCAGAATACCACAGAGGAATATTCCTCCGATAAACGGCAGTGCCAGATCTTTTGTAAACAACTGTGTAATCATGGCAATGAAAACATTTTCTGCTGAATCTGCTCCTGCGCCGCCTAAAAGTGTCGGATACAGGTATGCTCTTCCGATGACCCCGATGATTACTGCCATACCAAGGGATATCAATACCCACACAATCGCGATAACTCTGGATTTTTTTAATTCCTTCTCACTTCTGACCGCCATAAAACGTGTCAGGATATGAGGCATTCCACAGTATCCAAGTCCCCATCCTATCTGGGATATAATATCCACTGCCCGGTAGGACTCTCCACCATTATGCATCAGATTTAAATAGGAATCTGCATTTACGCCGCTGGCTGCCAGATTTGCAGTCACCGTGTCCGGACCCATTACAAAATAAGCGACTATCGGTACTACCAGAAGTCCTACCAGCATCAGCATCCCCTGAATAAAATCAGTAAGGCATACTGCAAGGAATCCTCCCATGAATGTATAAGCCAGAATAACGGCTGCCCCTATCGTTAATGCAACGCGGTATTCAATTCCAAATACACCGGCAAATAATTTACCTCCTGCAGCTAATGCAGAAGCCGTATATACGAGGAAGAAAATAACAATAACAATCGAAGAAATCAACAGCAATATTTTATTCTTATCGTGAAAACGGTTTTCCAGATATTCCGGAAATGTGATTGCATTATTTGCCCTGATTGTATAACGGCGAAGACGGGATGAAATGCACACCCAGTTAAATACGGTTCCAATAAATAAACCGACTGCTATCCATGCCTGCCCTGTTCCCAGTGCATAAACTGCTCCCGGCAGACCCATGAGCAGCCACCCGCTCATATCAGAAGCCTGTGCAGACAAAGCCGCCACCCAGCCGCTTAACCCACGGCCTCCTAAAAAGAAATCATCTGTGCTTTTATTCTTTTTCATGGTCACCACACCGATTCCCATCATCATTGCAAGATAAGCAACAAATGCAATCAATATCCAAATTATAGAACTTTTCTCCATGTACCTTTTCCTCTTTCTCCTTCTTTTTCTTTACATATATTTTAAGAATGCCTGGTATCCCAGATACGCTTCATATATATCCACCTTGCTGGTAATCTCCCATGGTGCGTGCATGTTCAGTACGGCAACACCGCTGTCAATAACCTCCATACTGTAATTCGCCAGGATAAAAGCAATGGTTCCGCCGCCGCCCTGGTCTACTTTTCCAAGCTCTGCTGTCTGGAAACTAACCTGGTTTTCATCCAAAACCCTGCGTATGTCTGCAATATATTCCGCATTGGCATCATTGGAGCCGGATTTACCCCTTGAACCGGTGTATTTGTTAAATGTCAGTCCCCTGCCTAAGAAAGCACTGTTGTTTTTCTCCATAACACTTGGATAATTCGGGTCAAAGGCAGCACTTACATCGGAAGAAAGCATCTTAGAATTTTTCAGGGCACGGCGCAGCTTCAACTCACTGTAATCTCCGGTACAGTTCATAACCTCAGCAACCGTATTCTCAAAAAACTTAGACTGCATACCGGTTGCCCCCACGCTTCCGATCTCCTCTTTATCCACTAAGAGGCAGACTGCCGTTCTGGTTGTGTTAGCCAACTGCAGCATAGCCATGTATGATGGATAAGCACATACACGGTCATCCTGTCCATATCCCATAACCATACTTCTGTCCAGTCCGTAATCCCTTGCTCTTCCCGCAGGAACAGCTTCAAATTCTGCAGACAGGAAATCTTCTTCTTCTATTCCGTACTTTTCCTTGAGTATCTGAAGAATCTGGGCTTTTACCGGCTCTTTATCATCTCCGTCTAACGGAATACTGCCTATTAATATGTTCAGGTCTTCCCCTTCAATAACTTTATTTGCTTTTTTCTCCAGCTGGGTACCGGATAAATGAATCAATAAATCAGAAACTCCAAATACAGGTTCTGACATCTCTTCTCCAATGGAAACTTCCACAATGCTTCCATCTTTTTTCGCTGCAACACCATGCAGGGCAAGGGGATGTGCAACCCACTGATACTTTTTCACACCGCCATAGTAGTGTGTTTCCAGCATTGCGAGATCATTATCCTCATATAATGGATTCTGTTTCAGATCCAGTCTCGGTGAATCAATATGTGCTCCCAGAATATTCATACCTTCTTCCATGGGTACTTCTCCGATATGATACAGCGCAATTGTTTTTCCCATATTTGCAGCATATACTTTATCCCCTGACTTTAAAACTCTTCCGGAAGAAACAATTTGATCCAGATCCTCATAGCCAAAAGACTGTACCTGCGCAATCACTTCTTTTACACATTCCCTCTCTGTTTTACATTTGGAAATGAAATCTTTATATCCTTCATTAAAAGCAAATACTTTTTCACGACCTGCCTCATCATATTTTTTCCATGCATTTTCCCGTTCCATATTATGTCATCCTTTCTGTTTCTTTTATTTAAAATATAATTACATACCTCTGGATTTCTTTACACATGCCTTCATGGCTTCGATCACAGCACTTCTCATACCTTTTTCTTCCAATACACGCACCGCCTCGATGGTTGTTCCTCCCGGTGAGCATACCATATCCTTTAATTCCCCCGGATGCTTTCCGGTTTCTAAAACCATCTTTGCACTTCCAAGTACTGCCTGGGCTGCAAATTTATAAGCCTGGGCTCTTGGCATTCCATCGGCTACCGCACCGTCAGCCATGGCCTCGATAAACATAAATACATAAGCCGGAGCACTGCCGCTTACGGAAACTACCACGTCCATTAGATGTTCACTGATTACTTCTGTGGAACCGCATGCTCCCAGAATCCTGCATACCATCTCTAATTCCTCAGAAGACACCAGTTCATTTGCGCAGACTCCGGTAATCCCTTCCCCTACCAGGGCCGGTGTATTTGGCATACAGCGAATAATTTTAAGGGGTTTTTCAAATACATCACCCAGCCATTCAAGAGTCTTACCAGGAGCTATGGACACCACGATCTTATCAACGTTAACTGCATCTCTGATCTCTTTGATTACCGCTTCATAATACTGTGGTTTAACCGCCAATACAATCACATCCGACTGCTTTGCAACTTCTTTATTATCTATGGTAGTGCAGATGCCAAACTTTGCTTTAATTGCATCCAGACTTTCCTGTCTGGAAGTAGATCCTATAATTTCATCTGCAGGAATCAACTCATTTTTTAAAATCCCGCCCAGCATCGCTGTCGCCATATTTCCACATCCAATAAATCCTATTTTCATTTAAGAACCTCCTGATTTTAATCTCTTTACCATTCTGCAGGTGCATTTCTTTCACACTTTACCCATGAATAGCGCAAGCTGGGCTTGTGCTATTCCTAAATCAGCAGTGTGAAAGCGGTTTTCTTTAACACTTACCCCATGAATAGCGCAAGCTGGCTTGTGCTATTCCTAAATCAGCAGTGTGAAAGCGGTTTTCTTTAACACTTATCTTTCACTTTATCAAATTAACGGGATTCGGTCAAGTTTTTCATTGAATATCCTTACATTTTGAACTATAATGATTAGAAGATTTTCTTTAAGGGAGCGCACCTATGATAAAAGACAATGCTTATATGAAATTAATAGAAGAGATTTCTCTCAATGCATGGCCTTCGCATAAGATCGAACTTTATGACGGATGGCTGATCCGTTTTTCCCACAACTATACCTACCGTACCAATAGTGTAGAGCAGGTTGGCATCTCTAATCTTCCGGTTGAAGAAAAAATAGCATATTGTGAATCCATGTATGCCAACTTTCATACCCCGGTTAATTTTAAAATCAATCCCATGATCGATCCGTCTTTTGACCGGATCCTGGCGGAACGAGGGTATAGCGTGGAGCATATAACTGATGTGATGACTATGCCTATGGAACAATTTCATATGTTCCCTTATGAATCTATTGAATATGAATATTATGGAAGAAACTCAAACCTACCTTCTTCCGTTTTTTATCCGAATGATACGATCGTCCAGCTGCGGGACCGCATTACGGATGACTGGATAACTTCTCTATTTCGTTTAAACGGTACCACCAATCCTACACTCAGGAGGATTGTGCCTTCAATGTTTAAGGCAATCCCAAAGGAAACGATCGTCGCTTTTATCGAAATCGACGGACGTATGGTTGCATCCGGTCTGGGTATTTTGGACCGTGCCCACATTGGCCTTTATGCCATTTATGTGGACGCAAGCTGCAGACGCAAAAACTTTGCGCGTTCAATTTGCAGCTCAATTCTGGAAGAAGCAAGAAAAAAAGGTGCTGAGCATGCTTATCTTCAAGTGGTAGATGGCAATACTTCCGCTAAGGACCTTTATATTTCACTAGGATTTGAAGATTTTTATACTTACTGGTTCCGTTCAAAAAGGAACCTGGCAGTCCATAAAGTTTGACTTCACACGAAAGACGCAGAATGCTTTACGGACTACCGGATACAAAATTTAACTAGGAAAGGTAATATGTAATATGTGGATAGCTGATAATTGGAAAGATTACGAAGTAATTGATACTTCTTGTGGAGAAAAATTAGAGCGGTGGGGGGATTATATTCTCGTCCGTCCTGACCCCCAGGTTATCTGGGATACACCGAAAACCAACAGAGGCTGGAAAAAGATGAATGGCCACTACCACCGCAGTAAAAAAGGCGGGGGTGAATGGGAATTCTTTGATCTTCCCCAGCAATGGAGTATTTCTTATAAAAGCCTGACTTTTAATTTAAAACCTTTTAGTTTTAAGCATACCGGTCTTTTCCCGGAGCAGGCGACAAACTGGGACTGGTTTTCTGATAAAATCAAACATGCAGACCGCCCCGTTAAAGTACTGAACTTATTTGCCTATACCGGAGGCGCTACCCTGGCAGCCGCTGCCGCAGGCGCTTCGGTGACCCATGTGGACGCTTCTAAGGGCATGGTAGGATGGGCGAAAGAAAATGCCCGCTCTTCTAATCTGGAAGACGCACCAATCCGCTGGATTGTAGATGACTGTGTGAAATTTGTAGAACGTGAAATCCGACGCGGCAGTCATTACGACGGAATTATTATGGATCCTCCTTCCTACGGACGGGGTCCTAAAGGCGAGATCTGGAAAATTGAGGATGCCATTCATCCTCTCATTAAATTGTGTGCACAGCTTTTGACAGAAAATCCATTGTTTTTCCTGGTAAATTCTTACACCACAGGACTTGCACCAGCTGTTCTGACATATATGCTGGCAACTGAATTAAAACAATTTAACGGAAAAGTCGACTCTCAGGAGGTAGGACTTCCTGTATCCGGCAATGGACTTGTGCTTCCCTGCGGAGCATCCGGCCGCTGGGAATCAAAACCAAAAACCCGATAACTGGTTATTAACTCAAGAAGGAGCTTTGTTACATGGATCTTAATCACGATATGCCGCTTAAAAAGCAACTGTTCACCATCCCCAATCTTATGGGGTATTTCCGTATCATCCTGATACCGGTTTTCGTATGGCGCTACATTACTGCTGACAGCATAACTGATTACAGAATAGCCGCCATCATTGTAGCAGTCTCCGGATTAACCGATATGTTTGACGGGAAAATAGCCCGACGCTTTCATATGATTACCCCTTTAGGCAAAGCACTGGATCCCATTGCAGATAAGCTGACTCAGGGGGCTATGGCACTTTGCCTTGTATTTCGTTTTCAGTGGATGATGCCTCTCTTAATTCTCTTCATCATAAAAGAAGGTTTTATGGGCATCATGGGAATTCTGCTGCTGAGAAAGGGCAAGATGCTAAATGGTGCTATGTGGTTTGGTAAAGTATGTACAGCAGTACTGTATGTCATTATGTTCATACTTTTCCTTTTTCCAAGCATCCCTTTGGCCGCAGCAAACGTACTGATCGTCATCTGCATTGGTTTCATGCTGCTTTCCCTGTTTATGTACATACCGGTATTTGCCCAAATGCATAAAGAAAAATAAGATATCTGTAAACAAGCAACAGCCAGTCATATGAAAAGTTAACTCATCTTTTTGTTGTGACTGGCTGTTCTAAAGCCTGTTTGAAAATTCATTCCTGCCATCTGCACACCTCACTTTGCGGCATATTTGCCCCGAATTAGAGCTCTATCAAGCAAAAATACATCCCGACTGTAAAATAATATTTGCATATGGCGTAATCTCGCCGGTACGTATCACCGCTTTACAGGATTTTGTTCTGTCTTTTAAGTCACTATGGGATATAAACACGATTTCCGGACCCTGTTGCTGATCAGCAAATAATTTCTCAATTTCCAACATCATCTCATGATTTTTATCTTTGATCTCCTCTGCCAAAATCAGTTTTTCTATTTTCATATCTTCTGATACTACTTTTAATACTTCCATAAATCCAGGATGTCCGAAACTTAATGCTAAATCTATTCTCCTTATTCCATCGGGAATGGGCAGTCCGCAATCTCCGATTGCGATTAAATCTGTATGCCCCATATTAGATAATACTTCTGAGATATCGCTATTTAAAATTCCATGCTTTTTCATCTTTATACCTCCTGCATATCGCTGACCACCAGTGCTTTAATAAGCAGCAGTTTGAAAGAAACTTTCAAACTTCCATCTCCTTCATAGCATCCAGCACCTGACTTCGGCATGGCATCCCCCCCTGGGCTCCGAACTTCTCTGTTGACAGACTTGCAGCTGTATTGGCAAACTGCAGTGCATTTTTTATATCACTTCCACTGGCGATTTCAACGGTAAATGCCCCGTTTAAAGTATCGCCGGCTCCGGTGGTGTCAACGACGTTTGCTTTTCTTGCCGGTACTACCAGGATCTCTCCTGAATTCAGGCAAGTTGCTACGCCTCTGCTGCCCTGGGTAATAATCAGCTTTTCCGGATATTTCTTCAACAGTTCCCCGGTAGTCATTTCATCTCCAAATAATATGACTGCTTCGTGTTCATTTGGAGTCAGGTAGGTAACCTTATCCAGAATCTCTTTTCTGACAGGTCTTGCCGGACCTGGGTTCAGGACAATTTTCACCTGACTTTCATAACATTTTTCTATGACGTATTCAATCGTTTCCTGCGGAATCTCATGCTGAAGCAGTACAATATCACATTTCCGCAGTTCATCCAGAATTTGATCCACATATTCCCGATCCACGCAATTATTTGCTCCGGCAACAACGATAATGGTATTGTCATTTTCACCTACCGTAATCAATGCCAGCCCGGTTGATACGTCAGGTATGACTTTTATATGATCTGTAATAACCCCTGCGTTTTGGAGATTCTCAAGCAAGGCTGCTCCTGCATCATCGTCTCCCACACATCCGAACATCTCAACCTGAGCTCCCAGCTTTGCCATAGCTACAGCCTGGTTCGCGCCTTTCCCACCGGGTATATAGTGTACATCTTCCCCGCGTAAGGTCTCTCCTTTTAACGGAATACGCTCTGCTGTTACCGTCATGTCCATATTAATGCTCCCTACTACTGCTGTTTTCATACTATTCTCCTTTTCTGCACTCTTTAAATTTCATTAGACGTATTTAACGTTGTTTCCCTTTTTATCAGCTTCACTTCAAATATTTTCTTTATAGCCTCTTTTCCTTCTACCGCACGAATCAATGCTTCCACAGCTGCCTTTCCCATTTCACCAATGGGCTGGGATACTGTTGTCAGCTCCGGTGTCACTAACCTGCTGAGACTGATATTGTCAAATCCAATAAGCTGTATGTCCTGAGGAATACGGTATCCCTCTCTTATCAGAACCTTATATACAGAAATAGCTACCATATCATTCGCGGCAATAATACCATCTGTCTGCGGAAACTTTTCCAGAATCTCCCTTGCCTTGTTCAGTCCATCCTCATAATCATACCTGCAGTCAATAACCGATTCCTGCAGCCCTCTTTCACGGCAGACATCCTGATATCCCTGATAACGCCGCCGTGCACTGGAAAACTTGAGCGGTCCTCTCATATGCACGATATGCTCACAGCCGCAGGATATCAGATATTCCATTGCTATCCTGCCTCCAGTATAATGATCGGACTGAATGCAGGCACTTTCCCCGCCTCCTTCTAGCTGCCGGTCGATCATCACAACCGGTATCCTGCATTTGTGCACCTCGTTCTCCATCTTCTCCTGGTTTGTCATTAGAATAATACCATCTGCATTCATCCTGTCCAGTAAACTCAGATTCTTCTTTTCTTTCTCCAGATCATTATTCGAATTGCAAAGGGTTAAACGATATCCCCGCCGATAGCTTTCCTCTTCAATCGCCTTTGCCAGTTCATTGAAAAATGGATTTTCTATATTCGGAACGATCATTCCGATAATCCGGGAAGACCTTTTAAAAAGGGAACGGGCTACTTCATTTGGTTTGAAACCGGTTTCTTGTATTGCATTTAAAACCCTCTGCCTCTTTTCCTCATCTACATTTGCTGTTTCATTCATAACTCTGGATACCGTAGCCGGAGAAACTCCCGCTATTTTTGCCACATCACGAATACTTACCATATACAGAACCTCCATGTCATCACTTTGAAACCCGTTTCAAGATATTTATATTATATTCTTTGCTGTATTGGGTGTCAAACGTTATTTGCCTGAATTCTTTTTTTCATCATTTCAGATATTATTTATATTATTTCCCTGTGAATTCCACTTAGGATTTATATAATTTCACTAAACAAATTATGTTTGAGATTATACTCAAAAACTGAGAGACTGCACAAAAGGACGGAAATAGGAATATTGCTTTCCCATTTTCGTCCTTTCCAGACTGACTATACAGCGACCGAAGTCGGCTGTCCATTTCCATTTACCAGTTCTTTTATATCCTGTATATCATGACTAAGGTCTAAATCCTCTGTTAATACTTCGGCTATACTCATACAGTTATTTCCCATGCGTTCAAGACTATGCAGCACTGCTGTAAATTCTACCGTGAAATCCGGACTGCACTTTCCTTTTTTCAAACGATCCATATGATTCTTCAGTAAACGCACCTCTAATGAAAGAATATCCTGTTTCTGTAATATAACATTGCCTGCATTTTCGATATTGCCTGTCTGAAGCGTATTGATACAATTATCAAGCATCTCACTGATGCTTTCCATAGTCACCTGAATTTCTTTCACGGCATCTTTTGAGAATCGGAATCCTTTTTCCTGCTTACTCCTGGACGCCCGGGCGATATACAGTCCGTTCTGTGCCATGCGCTCCGATTCTCCCAGAACATACATGTAAGATGCCGTCTGTCTTGCCTGATCTTCTGTCAGTACCCCGTCAGCCATCAGACCTGACATATGCTTCACTGCCTTTTTCTGTACAGAATCAATCATCTCAGCCATATGTTCTGCCTGTTTCAAAGCATTCTCATCTCTATTAATAAATGCATTTTTAGAATCCAATAGTACTGTCCTGACGTTCTGGGCTACATGGATTACTTCTTTACGAATCAGATGCAGGGCAAATACCGGTTGATTCACAATGGTAGAATCAATAAACATCGGCTCATTTTCTCTTGCCTCATTATCATCTTTACCGGGAATAATCCACATTACAATCTTAACCATAAGCCAGATTAAAGGAAGCCAGATTAACGTATTCGCAATATTAAAGGTTGTATGGGCATTGGCGATCTGTCTCGAAATTACATCAACTTCATTTCCTTTTGGTGAAATCCACTGTACGAATTTTGCAAACCATGGGATGATACAGATAAACACCAGACTTCCGCTTATGTTAAATACACTATGTGCCACTGCGGTACGTTTGGCATTCCTGGACTGCCCTACCGATGCCAGAAGTGCTGTTATTGTAGTACCGATGTTGTCACCCAGAAGAATCGGTATCGCACCTGCAAGTCCGATAACACTGGTAACTCCATCCGCTCCCGGCTGAATTGCAAAATTCTGTAAAACTGCAATGGTTGCGCTGCTGCTCTGTACTACCAGAGTCATAACCGTTCCCAGCAATACACCCAGCACCGGTATTTCAGATACTTTTGCAATCATATCTGTAAAGATCGGACTGGCAGCTAATGGCTTCATTACGTCACCCATTGTTATTATTCCTACAAATAGTAAACCAAATGCAAAGATAGTCTGACCTACACTCTTTACTTTTTCTTTTTTTGAGAAGAAGAAAATCACGAACCCGATAAATACAATCGGCCATATGTAATCATTAATTTCAAAAGCAATTATTTGGGCTGTCATCGTTGTTCCGATATTAGCACCCAGAATAACAGAAATTGCCTGGGGCAATGTCATCAGACCTGCACTTACAAAACCAATTACCATTACTGTCGTTGCACTGCTGCTCTGCAAAACTGCTGTTACAAGAGCTCCGGCCAGAACTCCAAGCACCGGATTCTTTGTCAGAAATCCCAGAATCATCTTCATTCTTTCTCCGGCGGCTTTCTGAAGTCCCTCGCTCATCATGTTCATACCATAAATAAATAGTGCCAAACCACCCAATAGACCAAAAATCGTCTGCAATGTACTATTCATACGTTTTCTCCCTTAAACCTGTAAAATTTTTATTATAAAGGCAGATTATCATAACTATGTAAAATGTAATCCGAAGTTTTGTAAAGTTCTTGTAAAATTTTCTTAAAGTTCAAAGCCTGTACCCCTTAAAAAACGCAAAAAAACAGACCTTCCTTTGCCGTTCCCGGCACCTCAGTATGACTTTACAATCAAATACTGTGAAAAGGACTGTCTGTTCTTCATTATATATTTATTTTTAAATTTAGGTTTAACCGATTAAGTTCAGGATCTGTTGTTTTGATCCGGCTCCAACCATTGGCTTCTCCGGCTGTCCATTGCGGAATACCATTAAGGTAGGAATGGACATTACTTTGTATTTTGCAGCCAGATTTGGATTCTCATCTATATTTACTTTAGCGATATTTACAGATGTATCCTCATCTGCAATCTGCTCCAGGATCGGACCTACCATTTTACATGGTCCACACCAGTCAGCATAAAAATCAACTAATACAGGTCCCTGTGCCTGTAAAACATCTTGTTCAAAGCTAGATTCATTTGTTTTAATAAGACTCATAAGCTATTACTCCTTTTTTTATTGTATTATCTCTCATATTTGTGATTTTATTCTTTATTGCAAAGTTTCATTCTGCCATTAAAGTGCGGGTTTTGATTTAAATATTTTGTCATCAATATTCTGTATGGAGATCTGACTCAGGCGCTTTTTACAAGCATCATCCAGATCCTCATAGATCTCATCCATAATATCCGCCATTCCGGAAGCTATCAAACATTTCAAGCAGGAATTTCCCGAACGCCATCCGGATGAAACGATCTTGGTATCCAACGCATCACAAATCTGCTGCAGATTTACGGCATTTGGATCCTGATCAAAATAATATCCACCCTCGATACCTTCCTTGGTTACAACAAGCCCGGCTTTTTTTAGCTTCGCCATAACTTTCCGTATTCTGGCTGGGTTGGTACAGACATTTTCTGCCAGTACATCACTGGCTAAAATCGTTTTTTTATGATTAAGAAAAACTATCGCATGGACTGCCACTGTAAATTCGCTGGTCACATTCCCTCCCACCTTCTCTTTTATCTATCTGTTATCTTGTTAGTTACAGTTGATACTGTAATAATATCAATTACAGTTCGTTTTGTCAAGTAGTATTTCAATATTTTTTTATTTAAATTTCGACAAAATGGAGGCTGCAGTCTGCAGCCTCCATTTTCAGTATTATTACTTTAATTCAATTGTAAAAGGTTCGCCAACCTGTTCAAAATCGTTACTCATTTTTCCGCTTTCTTTTGGAAAAGCTACCGCATAAAGCGTCAGTGTAACGGAAGATGCATTTTCTCCGATATGAGGTCTTAAATCATCAATGTTGAAGCGTCCCCTGCCGCTGCCTGCCCTAGAGAGATAGAAGCTGATTTCATTGCCCAGATCATCCGTACCTTCCAGTTTCATATCATATTCGCAGCGATCTGTATTATATGTGAAGTATATTTTTTCTCCCAATGCGTTGTTGGTAAATTCACTTAAAGTAACCTGGGTACCATCCGGGAGTTTAAAACTATTATCAAGCGCCCGTCGGAATGTATCGATACTTAACTTACTTCCATCCGCCTCAAATGCAAATTCCCAGTTACCACCGCCCTCACGGTCACTGAATACTAATTCAAAATCCAGTTTTCCGCTGGTGTCGAGTCCTTCAATATCATAATGCATTACACTTTGCATGGTATGCGGGTCTGCCAGCGCTGTTCCCCCGCTTGCACCTGTGCTTACATCTCTTCCATTGATATAGATACTGCCGCTAATCGTACTCATATCATTCTCTTTTAGCTCACGGTCGTAAACTTCTGAAGTAGAAACTACCAGCTCATTCTCATCCAGGATAACTGAATTTAATGTAATAGTCACTCCATCATCGCTTACGGACTGGTTCAATACACTTTCGTAAGGGGATAAATCCTTCTGAATTCCAAGTGAATTTGCAATCGTATAAGACACATATTTCATTGCAGCCTGTACTTCCCCTTTTAACGGACCTGCTGCCAGACCAACCGCGCACAGGCAGACACATGCAGCAGCCACTATTTTCTTTCCACTGTTTTTCTTTTTCATATTATGAATCACCTTCTTCTTTATTCTCTTATTTTCTATTTCCGTTAAATGTTCGTCTGAATATTCATTCAAATCTGTCTCTACTTCATTTAATAACTCATATATGTTTTTATTCATATTATATCTGCTCCTTTCCCATCTGAAAATAAAGCTCTTATTTTCTTCTTACCCCTGGATACACGATTATAAATAACTGCTTTTTTCAAGCCTGTTTCTTCACTAATTTCGTCCATTTCCTGCTCTTCTACATATAACTTTAGAAATAATTCCCGGTCCTCCGGTGACAGGCAGGACAGCATCAGTTCCAGTTCATCTGAAATTTCCTGTTCCACTGTCTTTTGAATTGCCTCATCTTCTTTTACAATGACGACATCCTCCCAGTTTGAATTTTCCAGGTCTTTGGCATATTTTCTCAGATAATCAATTGCTTTATATCTGGCAATTCCTGCCGCCCAGTTTTTAAAGGTATTTTTTTCTTCCTCAAAGTAAGAAATATTATTCCAGATCCCTAAGAGAACGTCATTTAAACATTCCTCCTGATAATCTTTCAAAGCATACATGTGTTTTCCAATCACAGACTTTAAAAGTCCTCCATACTGGTCTATGATATACATAAGAGCTTTTTCGTTTCTTTTTTTTAATTGTTCAATAAAATTGTCTTCTCTTATTTTCATTTTTTCCCCCATGGATTTATTGCAAGCTTGCCAGAACGTGTTTTATAATTGCCGTGTCCGAAATGTACGATTCGGTTTTAAATGAAAACATGCTCCTGTAATACTATTTAAATATGATATATGAAACAATTGATCTTCCATATATTTTTTCTGACCGGTCAGGTAAGCTTACGTATTACCTGTTACACTTATTATTTCGTATTGGCTTAGGTAAATTCTATCAATATCATAACATTTTTTTTAATTTTTGTTTTAACCGATAAAAAAGCCATCAAATCTTACGTGATTTGATAGCTTTTTACTGCTTTTATATGAATCTAATTTGTTATATCTAAATATTTATCGATTCTGTTTTATCTTGAATATTACATTTTAAACATTTATATTAATGACTTTCCTTTAACTTATGCTTTGCACAAAACTGCAATTGCCTCATAAGGCTGAAGTACACCGGTTTTATGCTCTTTGTAATTAGATATTAACTCCTTGCCATCTTCTAATCCCCGGAACAAATCACATGCCTGAACTTCTTTTGTAAAGTTACATGCGACTACAATTTTTTCACCTTCCCAAAGCCTTTCGTAAGCATAAATGTGATCGTCCTCTTCCAAAAGCGGATTAAATCTGCCATGAACCATGATCTCATTTTCTTTTCTCAGGCGGATCAGTTTTTTATAGTAGTTATATACACTGTCTTTCTCTGCCATTTCAGCTTCCGCATTGATTTCCAGGTAATTTTTATTAACTTTAATCCATGGCGTACCTGTCGTGAACCCTGCATTCTCTTTCGTGTTCCACTGCATAGGGGTTCTGGCATTGTCACGGCTGATTTCTTTTAAGCAATTCATCATCTCTTCTTTACCTGCAAGGCCATTCTCAGTATATTCATGGAAAGCATTAATACTTTCAATATCACGATAGTCTTCTAACTTGCTGAAGTATGCATTTGTCATCCCCAGTTCTTCACCCTGGTAAATATATGGAGTTCCTTTCATCATATGAAGGCAGGTAGCCAGCATTTTTGCGGATACTTCACGGTACATAGGACTGTCATCGCCAAATCTGGATACGGCTCTTGGCTGGTCATGGTTATCCCAGAATAAACTGTTCCAAGCCTTTCCTTCCAGATTAATCTGCCATCTGTTCATTGCTTCCCGCAAATCTTTTAAAGGTACCTCTTTTGCAGACCATTTTCCGATTCTGTGGTCTCCCAGTTCCACATGTTCAAACTGAAATACCATGTTTAATTCCCCGGTTGTTTCTCCGGCATATTTTTTTGCTTCCTCTATGGTAACACCTGCTGCTTCACCAACGGTCATAATATCATATTTAGACAATACTTCCTGATTCATCTCTCTGAGATATTCATGTACATGAGGTCCATTACATACAAATGGGCCATTGTCTCCATAAAGTCCGTTTCTCACTTCACCATCCGGGAATGCCGGGTCCTTAGAAATCATGCTGATTACATCCATACGGAAGCCATCGATTCCTTTTTCGCACCACCAGGACATCATATCGAATACTTCCTTACGAACCTGTGGGTTTTCCCAGTTGAGATCCGGCTGTTTTTTGGAAAAGCAATGCAGGAAATACATATCCGTTTTTTTATCATATTCCCATGCAGAACCTCCAAAACATCCGCCCCAGTTATTCGGCTCTTTGCCGTTTTTACCTTCTTTCCAGATGTAATAATCACGGTACTGGTTATCTTTGCTCTTTTTGCTTTCTACAAACCACTGATGCTCATCGGAAGTATGGTTTACCACCAGATCCATAACGATTTTTATTCCGCGTTTATGAGCCTCAGACAGCATCCTGTCATAATCCTCCATGGTTCCAAAGTCACTCATGATCGCCTGATAATCAGAAATATCATATCCATTATCATCGTTTGGGGACTGATAGACCGGTGAGAGCCAGATTACATCAACGCCCAGGTCCTGCAGATAGTCCAGGTGTTCCGTTATTCCATTTAAATCTCCGATTCCATCTCCATTGCTGTCAGCAAAGCTTCTTGGATAAATTTGATAAACTACGCTTTCTTTCCACCACTGTTTCATGTTTTTCCTCCATCTATTGACTCATAATTGTACAGTTTACTTCTTTTTTCTGAGTTCATCATATCATCGGAAATGCTGGAGCGTCAATAGGTTTCGTGCGAAACTATATATTATAACAATACTTTATCATTTGCTTTATGCATATTATACAAAACGACAAAATCAAAAAACAGCCTGCCATAACATGGAACTGCCCCCAATAAGTAAAATCATAAAGTCCAACTTATTGGGGGCACATCAGATTTCTATTACAGTAAACTGTTTTAACATTTATTTCCCGGATCTGTCCCGGACGGAATCCCGGATTACCAGTTTTACCGGCAGCCGGGTATCTTTATTTTCCACTGTTTTATTTTCCATTACCTGAAGGAGACGTTCAAATGCCAGTGCCACCTTTTTTCTGTTTTCCTGCCGTACCGTTGTCAGCTTGGGACGTACCACTCTGGCAAGCATATTGTCATCAAATCCAACCACCGAGATCTGGTCCGGTATTCCAATGCCCCTGTCATGGCATTCATTTATAAATTCCACTGCCAGATAATCCGCAGCAAAGAAAAGTGCCTGTGCTTTAAGGAAACGGGGCATCATCTCCCGGTATGTACAAAGGCGCACCGTTTCATAATGAGAAAGCAGAATGCGCCTGTTATCCATGCATAAAACTCCTACTTCCTCCAATGCTTTTTGCATTCCCATCCAGCGGTATGCATCTGCATTTTCCTCGTACTCCGCCAGATAGAGGGGATCACGGTATCCCATATCCAGCAGATATTTTCCAGCCAGATATCCTCCGTGAAAATCATCGATTCCAATATTCACCATATCATGGGATTTGTCCTGATAGATATCAATTGTTACCATCGGTTTATTTAACTTTTTCTGCAGCTTCAGATAATCTTCTTCAGAATAAGCAAACAGAATCAGCCCATCCACATTCCATCTGGACGCTATATTAATTACGTTTTCCTGATTTTCACCGCCGATCAGCATCAAATAATAGCCGTGGCGTTCCACGATTTCATGTAATGCCCCAGTCATCTCGCTGACAAAAGGATCTCCGATAGCCGTATTCCCATGGGCCTTTTCATATCCGATCACAAGTCCGATAAGTTTTGACTTCTGATTGGTCAGTATCAGGGAGCCCATATTTGGAACATATTCTGCTTCTTTTAATAGCGCTGTAATCTTCTGAATTGTTTCTGGTGACACTTTTTTCGTTTTCCCATGCAATACATTGGAAACCGTTGTCCGGCTCACCCCCACCATATCTGCAATGTCCTGTAATCTTACCATATCTATCCCCCTGATTAGCAAAATCTTAAAGGCCAATCCTAAACAATCAGAAATTCCTGTCCTTCATAGGCGATATCGTATATTTTAGAACGGTAACTCTCTGACTCTTTCATTTCTTTTATTCGTTTGATCACACTGTAATCTTCCCAGAAATGCATGGGAAATACTGCTTTTACATCCGTTACGGTTCTTAAAAAATAATCCATACCCTGATAAAATTCCCCTTCTTGTCTTCCATCCAGCGGGAGAAATGCAGCATCAATTTCTTTATCTTTTATTCCGTCTACGATCTTCCGATAGACTCTGCGCATTTTTTCATTCCAGTCATCCGGCTCCAAGGTCCAGGTCCAGTCATTTAAATCCCCCGCATGATAAATGGTCTTTCCACCGGCGGTTACAAGAAATGCAACGCCTTCATCCGTGGAATGAAAGGTTTCTACCACAAGATCTCCTATCCTTTCTTCCATGTTTTTTCCCAGAAAAGTTGTTTTGGAAAGGAATTCTGCCGGAACCTGCTTCGTTTTGATATCGGATGAAAGAATATAGCAGATATTAGGATGAACTTTTTCAAGTTCAAAAATCACCCTGGAAAAATGGTCTCCATGCCGATGGCTTGCAAATACATAAAGGGGCTTTTCTTCTGATAAATCCGGGACTTTCCCCTGGAAATAATCAAACAATAGATAAAACTCCGAACCTTCAACTAAAAATGAACTGTGATGTATATAGGTGATTTTCATACTTACCTCCATTCAGATCTTCAGAGCGTGTGTAATGCTCTGTGACCTCAAAAATATTTACGACTGCGTTAATACTAAAATAATCCTCCAAACACCTGAATAACCACACCTGCCACAACCGAAATTCCGTACAGCAGTCCAACGATTTTTAAATTTTCTTTGGGGTTATGATTCATTTTTAATAACACTACCAGACCAATTCCCGCCCCGGTACACAGCCCGGATACGACGGATGCAAAACTGATTGCACCACTTAAATACAGCTCGGTCAGTATAACCGATGAGGCACAATTTGGTATCATACCAATCAGTGCCGCTATGAAAGGCTGAATCAGGGAATCTTTTAGTAGATATTCGGAAAGCCTCTGGGCACCAATCCAGTCCAATGCAACTTCCAGAACTAAATTAAACACCAATACATAGAGAAATATTTTTGCCGTATGGCGCAGGGCCGGCATTAAAATTCCGCCATGCCCTTCATGGCAGCCGCAGTGGTCACAGATTTCCCCGATTTCCTTCTTTCCTTCACTTCGGCTTCGAAAGAAAATGTCTACTCCATATCCGGCAACAACTGCTATTATGATCTTCGTTATAATTAAATTGAGAATATCGGTTCCTCTGCCGGGATTGCCCATCAGGATCAGGATCGCCTCATCGGATGTAGCGATAAAGACTGCCAGCAGCGTTCCCAGTGTGATGATTCCTCCGGAATACAGATTTGCTGCAATAACAGAAAACCCGCACTGGGGAATACATCCCAGAACTGAGCCTGCTACCGGTCCTGCTTTGCCTACCTTATAAAGGGCTTTTTTCATAAATCCACTGGAGTAATGTTCTACTGCTTCTAAAATTAAAAAAGCTGCAAATAAAAATGGCAGCATCTGTAAACTATCAAAAAATGCTTCTCGTAATGCTTCTGTAAACATATTCCCTCACTGTCTTCCTACCGGTTATGCATCTTACAATGCCCTGCACGGTATTACGGCAACACGAAAATTTAAATGCCGCATCTTATTTATTATATTCACCATATCCGTGAAGCATTATACCATATTTGCCCAGATATTGCTATGATATTTACGTTCACTTAATGATAAGTTTTTTTCCATAAGCCTGTATCCGTGTGAACCAGAAAAAGCGTCTCTGCCGGCGCTGCAACACGCCGGCAATAGACGCTTTCCCTGTCACTTACTTATTTTCTAACCTTATTTTCTCAACGGAACTGTATTTTCCAAAAACTCTCTTTCCTGCAGAATCAATTTTGTATGCCCTTACTTTTACATAATAAGTCCTGCCGGTCTTGAGATTTTGGATCAGCGGATTTGTTCTGCCGGTGCGTATCCTGGTCATAGATTTCCTGAAATCTTTACTGGTACTATATTTAACCAGATATCCATCTGCCCCGCTGGTTTTTCCAAATCTTACCCGTATTCTGTCTTTTCCCGAAGTTTTTAACGTCAGGGATTTTACCCTGTCAACGCTGATCTTTTTCCATTTGGCGTATACGGTAATATTCTTTTTCGTTCCTTTCTTTATTTCCTTTATTTTGTTTTTATAGTTCTTATCGGTATACCAGCCTGCAAACGTGTATCCTTTTCTTGCTGCTTTTTTTAATTTTGTGGTTTCATTTGTCAGAAAAACTGATGGATTGGATGTGGCATTTTTGCCTTTGTTTAATTTATAGGTTACCCCATAGCCAATCCTTACCCTGCAGCTGGCTTTCACATTGCTGCCGTCTCTTGACTCGGCAGTAATAACCGCTGTTCCTGGTGCTTTTGCCGTTATTCTGCCCTTGCTGTCCACAACGGCTGCTTTTTCATTGGAAGATGTCCACATTACCGCTATCTCATCCGCATTGGAAGGGGACACCTTTGCAGTGAGTTTTACCTTTTTCCCTTTAGCAAGACGTATATCCTTCTTATTCAGTGTAATCTTATCCACTTTTACCGGATTCTTCTGATACGTTGCTTTCACAACCAGGTTTCCCTGCACATTTGTATAAGCTTTATCCCACCCCATAAATGTATAGCCTGCTATGGAAGGCGGATTTGGCGCTGTGGCATCTTTGCCTTTCTCCACGGTTTCTTCTTTCAGAAGCTTTCCGTCCCGGTCTAAGAATCTTACGGTATATTTTACAGACGGGACAGCAATTTCCTTATACTCTGCCATGACATCCAGATTGCTCTGTACATTCGTATAGTCTTTGTCCCATCCGATAAATTCATATCCTTCTATCTCAGGCGGGTTTGGCGCTGTGGCATCTTTGCCTTTTTCCACATTCTGAGCCTTTAACAGATTCCCATCTTTTCCAAGGAAACGGACGGTAAATGTCTCGGTTGGAGGATTTACGGCTTCCTGAAACTCTGCCATAAAGTGCAGCGTCTTGCCTGCAAATGCAGTTTCCCCTCCCTGCTGGAAGGCAAAGTCTGCTTCTGTGCTGACTTCTGCTTTGTCTAACGTCCATCTGACAAATTCGTAACCTTCATTGGCATCTGCATGGATGGTATAAGTATCATTTTGTTTGGATATGGAAGTTTTTCCGCCTGCCGCATTCTGAGTGCCTGCCAATATCTGAGATTCATAGGCATCCTGCGTCAGTTTACTCACAGAATAAGTATTATACCGGATTTTATCCAGGAACTGTCTCGTATTCCCCTGCTCATACAAGATCCCCACATCTGCGTTTGGCAGCTGGGTCAGGCAGGAATATGCAAAATAAACTCCTGTTTTCGTCACATCAAACTGGTATTTCCAGTCAATTTCCGGATATTCCTCCCCATTCGATATGTCATCATTTATTAAACCGATACGGATTACGCCGTGTCTTCTGGAGGACTCTACAGGTGCGGATAATATGACTGCACGTTTTCCATCTATATAACCATCATAATTGATTACAGACAGCTGGCATCCGGAACCGCTTGCCAGCAGAAGCCTGTCATCTAACGCTCCGTTTGTCCATGTCTCTCCTCCGTCTTTGCTGTAGGCGGTGGCAATTCTGCTTTTGACTGTTCTTGCAAATACCTGCAGGGTACCGCCTGGAAGTTCAATTAACTGGGATTCACTCATGGAACCTACGGTTGCCCGGTCAAATTGCGGGCTTCCACCCAGCTTCCAGGTTTCGCCATGATCATCGCTGTAAATGGTATGACACCACTGATCTCCATTTACATATTCATAGACCTGGAATAGCAGCCGTCCCTTATGTTCTCCATCTACAATCTGTATTCCTCTGCCTGGTCCTACACCTAAGAATCCCATGTCATCCGTCTTCACCATGCCATTTAAATTCACAGGATCTGACCATGTCTTTCCCTGATCATCACTGTATTTCAGATAGAGATAAGAGGTCCGCAGAACCTGGAAGACAGATGTGTCATACATCACATTCATAGCTACATCCTGATCCGTTGTGACTGTTGTAATAGTATCATTATTGTATTCAATATCCTTTTGTTTTACAGTTAACGGCTCACCATTTTTAAGTACTTCAAAATTTCCGTTTAATGAATATTCCGTAGGTGCTCCGTTCTGATCGTAAATTACATTATTTTCCCGAACGGTATAATTATATTCGGTCTCTCCTGCTTTCTTTAGCTTCAGATATTTCTTACCATCTACCAGCGTATAACCACTGCCTTTCTGTGCTGACAAGGTGCCGGTTGCACTTGGGAATGCATCCACCAGGATAAAAATTCTTCCATCGGAATTGATGGTGCGGTCTTCTAAGAGTGCCGGATCGATAAATGCTGCGCTTCCGGCAACTGAAACAGAGGATCCTTCTTTAAATATCTGACCATTATCTGCAAAGTCATCAAAATGGAATGGAAGTATTCCCTCTGACCAGCTTCTGCCGCCGTCCGTGCTGGTACTGACTGCGGTATCCAGATTATTCGGAGCATCCTGGGTTCCTCCAAACCTCACATCAATGGCTGAAATAACGGTTCCCTGCATAGTTGTCAGCATAGCCGGTATTCTGAAATAAGAAGAACCGGTCGCATCATTTGAGTGGAATGGTGGGTCTAACTGTTCATATCCTTCCACTTTAGTCATAGACTTACATGTTTCTTCATTCAGCGGTACCCCATAATATTGCAGTTTTTCCATACTGCCTGCATAGGTATATTTCACAGCACCGCCTCGCATGGTAGCACCAATCGTTACGGTATTCAGATGAGGCATATCAGACAGATATCTATACCCTCCAAGGACGGATGCTGCAAGTTCGAATTCCAGCTTGCCATTTACAAAGAGCTGATAGCTTCCTTTCTCTTTATCTGCCCGGAAAATCACTTTATTCTGTTCACCAATTCTGATTACTCCTGTTTTTAGTAATTCCGCCCCTTTGTAATCAAATACAGGATCTCCCTTTTGATTTCGGATTTCCACACCCAGGTTTTCCCCGCTGGTATAAACATGCATATGGGTATTCTGGGCGGCAGTTGCGGTATCATCCCCCAGTGAAACGCTGAACAGGGACTGAATAGATGCATTTGCAGAAGTAAAATCTACAAAAAGTGTTCCTTCCTCTAAATCTTTTATTTTCTCAATATATTTTCCTGTAAGATCAATTGGATGTCCGCTCTCAATCTCCATTTTGCCTTCATCAATGATCAGATACCTGCCTAAGGCTTTGATTGTAAATACCTGTTCTTCCGAGATTTCTCCGATACTTGCTTTTACCCTTACCGAATAGGTATTGCCTTCTGTCAATGTTTCTTTTACTTTTAACTGGTCGCCTTCAATGACGAACTTATGATTATCGGTATCCTTTTCTCCCTGGCAAAGACTATATTCAGGTGTTCCTTCCGGTGCCAGCGCACTGACATAGAACGTCCCAGCCAATGCGGACGGTGTCAGGTCTGTGAGCTTTGCAGCCAAAAAGCCAAGTCCGATTACCACTTCCCCTTCTTTCAATTCTACTGTTTCTGTTTGAAACGTAACTGATTTACTGGTTTCCAGCAAGTCTGCCTTTACCGTAACCTGATACGTCTTATTTACGGGTAAATTTCGAAGTGTTATCATCTTTTCCCCTTTTTTTGAAGAGGCAGCATATGTTTTACCATCGCAGACAGCCTGGATTTTAGTTACCCCAAAGGTACTACCATAAGTTTCTTCCAGAACTTTAATATCAACTGCAATTTTGTCTCCGGATGCAACTGCTCCTATTGCTTTGTCACTCTGCTCCTCCGTATGGGGAAGTTCGTATGACAGATTGCAGATAGGGCTGGTTTCATTATATAACCCGCATGCCCGGATCAACGACTGCGCCATATTCAACTGGCCATTTGGATTGGGATGAATGGTATCATTGTTCCAGTAGGTATTCTGCCACAAATACGCTCTTGTTTCTAATTCTTTGCTCCATTCTGTAAAATGATCGTCTAGCAGTGCATTTTTTTCTGCTGCAACGGTGCGTATTACTTCCGCATATCTTGGAAGATTTACCGCCCTGTTTCCGGCTTCCGGCCTGAGCGGGTTTGGTGTCCGTAATACGGCAACAGCACCTTTGTCATGTATTTTATCTACGATACTTTCCAGATTTGCTTTATAGCGGTCTATTGGAACCGTTTCATTTGAAGCATCGTTCGTTCCAAGCATGACGATTACAACATCTGCATTGTATTTATCCAGTCTTTCGTTGGAATTTTCCTCCTGCTCCGCTGTGGTTGCACCTGATACAGCCGTATTAATTACCACATCATCTTTTCTGCCCAGTTCATCTTTTAAATATTTTTCAAATGTCTGATGGATGGAATCATAGCCTTTTGTGTGCAGGGCGCCGTGGGTTATGCTGTCACCTAAGAATAACCAGGTTGCAGGTTTTTTATTTTCTACAATTTCTTTCATTTGTTTTTGAAGATCATTTAACTCAGTCTGCGTAACCGGTTTAATCTGGCCTTCATCTCCTTGCATTACAGTTCCTGTAACGGCTGCAAGCTGTGTATCCCCGTCTTCAGACTTCACAGTTATCGTATAGCCTGCGCCTGTTGGGAGACCGCCAATCACTGCCTGCTTATTAATAAATCCGCCGCTTATGGTCTGATCCTCAATTAGCAGTTCATAACGCCACCCGGTAATGCCTTCGAATACCGAATCAGGGATATTTACTGTCAACTGTGTATCTGATGCCGTTACCCTTGGTGCTTCTCCGGAATACGTTGAAGGGGTCTTAACTTTTCTCAAAGAGAGGTCTCCTTCGCTCACCGGAAATCCTTCTGCGGTACCGTAGGTCACTTTTGCAAATTGTTTTGCAATTTCCAGATGTCCTAATGCATTTATTTTTCCCTGTTCATCCAGACAATTCTTTTTAAATGATTCATGGTCTGTATTCTTAAAATAGTCTGCTACCATAACTTTTGATTTCTGTGCATCGCTAAAGCCTTCGTATACCTCATGAACAGCCTCCGCATAAGCAGCAGCCATTTGGTTCCGGCTTTCATCTGCCTGGGCATAAGGTGTCTGAATAACCAGATAGCCTGTGCCATCACGCAGCCCAAGTGCTTTATCTGCCAGTGTCTGCAGGGATGCCTTAAATGCTTCCAGCCCTTCAGTTCCCGCCTGATAATCTTCTTCTCCTACCATCACGGCAAGCGCTCTCGGATCATATTTTCCAACCAGCTTCTCAAACTGATCCTTTACATCTGCGATTGTATTTCCGGCTTTCCCGGTATTGATCATATAGCGCTGACGCCCCATAACACCACCATTTTTTGTCCAGCGGATATACTCTTCAAACTGCCCCACATAATTTCGGATTCCCTGGGTTGCGCCGTAACCGCCTTCCACATCTGTTCCACCGGTAAATACCCAGGTATTATCTTTTGACTGGTCAAACATCTGCTCCGGTAAATCACATAATATTCCGCTTTCTGACTTGGTTATCTCCAGTGTATCTTCTAAACTGGCTGCTTCATCTGTTACCACTACGTAAGCAATCTCACCTTTAAAACCATTGGATACCGTCTGGGTATTGCCATTATAATAACCTCCTATGGTGAGCTGGTTTAAGTTCTGTACGGTTGAGAAAAATCCTTTATTGCTATCTCCCGTAAATTTCCCCCTGTCTACACCGTCAATTGCAAACCGGAAGACATATCCGCTGTCTGCCTGGGTCACCATCGCTGTATGCCACTCTCCGTCGGCATAATCAATTCCGGCAACAGATGCTCTGGTGTGTTTCATATCTGCACGGTATCGCATAAGATTATCCGATTTTTCCAAATAAAAGGAGGCTTTGTTTACGGATCCATTGATCGCTGTGGATTCCCCCGCAGTTTTTCCCATCAGCATCATGAGATTACCACTTTTATCAGTTGTCCGGAATTTAATCAGGACGGATCCTGTTGACAGTTTGCCTACTTCTGCAGCTTTTTCACTCGCATCAACCAATGTGCTTCCATTAAATTTCTGCCCTGCAAGATCCTGGTACAGAACAGCATTTTCTTTCATTGATTCTATGCCGGTTGGGCTGTTATTACATATTTTATCTGATACTTTGTTCCCATCTTTGGACCGCACCTGGTAATAATAGGTCTTTCCTGCCCCTGTCTGATCAATATAAGAGGTACCCTTGGTGCTTCCGATCTTTTCATAAGTTCCATTTTCATCTTCACTTCGGTAGATATCATACTCTGTGATGCCTTCTGCCGGAACAAAATTAATTTTAATGGAACTGTATCCTGGTTTGATAACGGTTTCGATGGACGGTCCCTGGGATGCGGGTATGGTAAATCCGTCAAATCCGCCTTCGGCTACCCCGATATTTTGCGCATTGCCGTAAAAATCCCTGCCTTCAGCTGTTATTTTACGGAACGTCAGCTCATGTGTGTCATCCGTCCCCGGACGGAATAATAGCTTCGTCGTGCCGCTGCCGGAATCATATTCCATAGAAACAGGTTCTCCGTCAGCGCTTGCTTCCAGATGGGGGCTGCCTATTACCATCATTGGCTGGTCAAATGTTACTTCAATCCTGCTTCCTTCCCATCTGACACCTTGTACGGCTGGTGCTGTCCTTTCCACCGGCGTCTTGTCAGCCATCAGCCATTGTAAATTAAACGTGGAATAATTCTGATCCAGGTTTGTTCCTTCCCAGAATAATCCGATTTGATTTTCTCCCAAAACGGAAAGGCATGAATATCCATAATTTCCAGCTTCCACTAATCTGGATGCAATCCATACAAATTCATCTGTCTGTGGTTCATAATATCCAAGACGGAGGGTTCCGTGGTTTCTACCAGCCGCATAAGTACTGTCCGGATTAGCAAAAAGAAACATTTCCTTCCCCTCATATCCGGGCACCTCATATGGATAAGGAACAATCGTAAGCTGACAATATGCATCCCTTAATACGGAATCAAACTTCAGGGTATTCTCCCAGGTCTCTCCTCCGTCTTTACTGGTGGCTATGGCTACATTCCCACCCTGGTTTCTGCAGAACAGTCTCAGTTCTTTTTCTCCTGCTGCATTTGTTACCTCCACTGCCTGGGATTCTGTCATCATTGCGCCGTTGTTATTCATGGTTTTCGTCTGCAGTATGGTTCCGTTGCTAAGTACTCTTCCGTCATTTACGGTTTCACCCATGTGCCATGTTTCACCGGCATCATCACTATAGATTACCGCTGCTGACTGGCTCCCGCCTACATTACTGTTTGTAATATATACCGGAAGTATTAAACGTCCATTGCTCATCTGCATGCCTACTCCCGGACCCGTCCCGGTAAAGAGCATCCAGTCTTCTTTGATCTGACCGTTCAGATCAATTGGCTCAGACCAGTCTACACCATCATTTTCACTTGTGACCAACCAGAGATGTGAGGTTCTGACTGCTTTTAATGGCGCAGCCTCAGTTCCGGTATAGAGATAAATGTTGCCGGCGTACTGCAGTTGGTCTGCATCATCGTTTGCATTTGCCGGCTGGGCTTTAGATACCTGCTCACTTATTTGACCAGATTCCGGTTCACCCTCCGCTTCCAGTACTTCGCCATCATCTTCCATCAGTATTGGATTTCCGATAACTTTGGATTGCAACTCTGTTTCATCTTTATTGGATACTTCTTCTGCTGTTTCTTTTATGGTTGCTTTTCTGGTTGCTTCTGTTGTTTCTTCCCCTGTTGTATTTTCTTCGGTTATTGTATCTGGTGCTTCTTCTTTCGTTTCCTCTTCTGGTGTTTCTTTTCCTGGTGTTACATCCTTTGGCGTTACATCTCCAGATGTTACATCTTTTGGCGTTTCATTTCCTGATGCTTCTTCTTTTGACATTTCATCTCCAGATGTTACATCTTTTGAAGTTTCATCTCCAGATGTCACATCTTTTGAAGTTTCATTTCCCGGTGCTTCTCCTGATGTTTCACCTGCTGGTGTTCCATTCTCTGATGTTTCTTCTGCCGCTGTTCCATTCTCCGATGTTTCTTCTCCTGATGTTCCAACCGCTGATGTTTCTTCACCTAATATTTCTTCTCCCGAGATTCCATCTTCTTTCGTCCTATTTGCTGAACTGACTGCAATCTTTTCAAATAGTTTTCCATCTGCCAGATTAGGTACCACATAATTCGTGGCCTCCCCCGATGCTTCATCGTACACGATTCCATTTTCCCGGATTGTATATTCTTTTGTGTAAGTGTTGCCTCTTTCTGAATTTGGACAATCTCTTAAGATCAGATACTTCTTTCCGTTCACCTCTTTATAGCCGGAGGAAGTTACCAGACTTCCAGAATCCATAATTGCATTGGACTCTGGGAACATATCTACCATCAGGAATATTTTACCGGTATTTCTGTCCTGGACCATATTTGCATCAATACTCAGTGCATGTCTGTTCTGCCCCGATGGGAGATTTACCAGAGTTTTTGTTTCCTCCCAGGTTACGCCCCCGTCTGTGCTCCTTTTGATAACAGTGTCAATATTACCCTGGTCTGCAGATCCGCTCTGGCGTTTATCAATGGCTGCAATAATAGTTCCCTCAGTTGTTGTTAATAAGGATGGAATACGATATGAAGCAGAATTCTCATATCCATTGTAGAATAGCCTTGTATCTGTTCTGACCGCATCTTCCGGATCATCGGGAATTACCGGTTCATAAGCAGTTGCCTTTTGCATCTCTGCCACTTCTTCTGCTGAAAGAGCCTGTCCATACACCTCTACCAGGTCAATGTCACCGCTAAATACCCATTGATTTGTCCCTCCTTTAGCCGGAGCACGATCCAAAGCACCTACTTTAACGGAGTCCGCTTCTGTTATTTTGTCAAAGAAGCCAGACTTATCCTGTTCCGTAAGCTTCTTTCCGTCCAGATAGATCTGGAATTTCGTTTTCCCAAATACATAAACAACTGTATGCCATTGGTCATCACGAATCGAAGCTGTGACACTAACCTGATTATAATTTGTTACATTGCTGTTGTTCCCCTGACGTACTTCTACCCCGGCTTTGTTTCCCGTTGGATTAACATAGGCAACCGCATAGGTATTTTCCTGCCCTGGATCTGTACTGGACAGACTGAACAAAGCACTTAATCCCTGATTGGGATTGGATCGGTATCTTACTGCAATGGTCCCCTCCTTTAGCGTTGAAAGCCTTGTCAGATATTCCTCTGTAACATTGAGCGTATTTGCCGCTGACGAAATACTCATATTTCTCCCGGAATATATGGGCAGGGTTTTTTCCTGTGCAGATACCTGTATCATTCCCTGAGGCACAATCCCTGACACGACAAGTACAATTGCTAACATCATCGCTAAAAATCTTTTTTGTTTTTGCTTGATATACATTATTTCCTCCTTTTTCACATCCCATAAGATAAGTTTAGTTATTCTCCTACATGGAAACCCGGATTTCCTTTCCCCTCCTCCTTTCTCTTACTGGAAATCGTTTCCTGTCGATATACCTAACATTATCACAAAAATAATTTCTTTTTTCAATATAATATTAGAAGATTTTTCCTTTTTGTTTGTTTCTTCCTTTTTTACCGTTTTTCCAATGCATTTATCAAGGTTTTTCCAGTAATTTCTATCTATATTGCACAATTACAAAAAAGCCCCTCACGAAGTTATGCTTCATGAGAGGCCATTCACTGCTATTAAATTTTATAAGTTCCTCAAAAATACTTTTGTCTCATATGGTTTCATTTCCATGGTCCCCATCACCTGAGCACCTGTATACAGGTCCAGCAACGACTGTTTTAAACAGATCCATACTGGCTCGTGACTATAGTTCAGGACAAATATATATTGTCTGCCATCCTTTTCCCTTACGGCTAATTCTGTCTCCCTGGGTAATTGAAGCATATTCTGATAAGGTTCCGCCACACAAAGCTTCCTTAAGAAAACCTCTGCCGTATCCCTTGTAAAAGCTCCCCCAAAATAATAGACCTTACCTTTCCCCCAGTTATTCTTTATAAGTCCTGCTGCCCCCTTATAATAATTAGACTGATAAGTACCCAGTATTTCCGCCTGATTGGTAAGCGGTTCCAGGATATCATTATAAACCGCTGCTTCTATCAAGCAATCCTCCCAGCCCACCATAATCTTTCCATCTGCTTTCCCGATAAAAGTACCGTCTGTTACGTCCGTTCCCGACAAATCCTGCATAAGCCCGGGAAGATTCTGCATCACACATTTTCCGGTTCTGTCTTTATATCCGGTCCTGCATCCCAGAATCAGGATACCCCCTTCCTGCACATAAGCTTCTAAAAGGGCTTTTCTTTTGTTTGTTATAATAATACCGTGGGGATAGAATAATAGTGGATACTTTAATAGTTCCTGCAAGGATACATCCTCTGTGAGATAGACGTAATCCATCGGCGTATGGGTTAACTGTGCCGCCTCAAAAATTCCCTTCTGACTTACTTTTTCCATACGCTGATGCCATACATCCAGATCTGCATCCCAGACATTATCATAGTCTTTGATTACACCAAAGGATGCCTGATATCTGCTTCCCGCCAGTTCTCCTATTTTCCGAAATTTCCCATGTATCTCCCGTACTTCCTCCAGTCTTCTGTTATCCCGGTTGGCATAATCCAGAATGCCATGCCAATAAATCTCGGTTCCCATAATCGCAGTACGCCAGCGGAAATAGCTGATGTAATCTGCACCATGTGCTACGCTCTGCATAGTCCAAAGTGTCATCTGCCCGGGTTTTGGAGCCGGAGCTTCCATCCGGGTATTCCACCCGTTGGCACCCGACTGCTGTTCCATAATACCAAAGTTTGGGGAAACAGATCTCACTTCTGCCAGATTACGGCTCCATTTCCGGTCATTTAAATCATCTGAATGCAGCGGATCCTCGCACAGGCAGTATGCAAAATTAGGATAGGAATCGTACATATAAAAATCCAGGGATTCCTTTGTCATGCGGTGGTTATCCAGGTGGGAGAACATTCCATTCGTCGTAATGAAATCGGAATCTTTCTTGTACGTCCTTAGAATATCACTCTGCATCTTGGCAAAACGGCAGGCACTGTCTGATATTAATCGGATATAGTCCAATACCTCATGGGGATTTGTGGAATTACTAATGGTGGTACGTGGTACATGGATTTCCTCCCATTCGGTGTATGTCTGATTCCAGAAGACTGTTCCCCATGCGGCATTTAAAGCATCCAGATCTTTATATTTGTTCTTAAGGTATTCCCGGAATGCCAGCGTATCACTTTCAGAATAGAATACGTCTGTCTCACAATTCAATTCATTGTCGATCTGCCAGCCGATGACAGAACTTCTCTTACCATAATGCTGTGCCATTTTTGTTACAATCCGGGCACTGAGCTCCTGATATTTTTTTGAGTTATAATTGTAATGCCGCCTTGCCCCATGACGAAACGGGACTCCATTGATATCACAGTTTAACACTTCCGGATATTTTTGTGTAAGCCATGCCGGAGGGGTTGCTGTGGGCGTCCCCATAATTACCTGCATCTTAGTTTCTTCAGCAATATCTAAAAAATCATCGAAAAATTCATAAGTAAACTGACCTTCCAAAGGTTCTGCTTTGCTCCAGGCAAACTCTGCAATGCGAATTGTTTCAATACCTGCCTCTTTCATTCTATTCAGGTCATCTTTCCATAGAGACCTGTCCCAATGTTCCGGATAATAGCAGGTACTAAGTGCTAGTTTATCCAGTTTTATACTCTTTTCAATTGTCATAAGACCCTCCACTATATTTCGTTCTCCAACTGCTCATTTAACTTCTTCAGGGACAGGCAGAAAGTAATTTTTGTCCCTTCATCTTTGGCACTTTCTATTTTCAAAGTCCCTTCTGCCCCATAATAAATCTTCAGACGGCGGTATACATTTTTGATTCCAATAGATTCCCTGCCATCATCTCTTTCACACTGCTCATAGGTTCTGCGCACCTCTTCCGGCGTCATTCCGACTCCGTCATCGCTCACGCAAAAAAAGATACCCTGCTCCTGCATTCTGATTTCAATATTCAGATTTCCTTTTCCAAGTTTTGGTTCCAGTCCATGTATAATGGCATTTTCTACCAATGGCTGCAAAATGAAGTTTGGAATGATATAATCCCTTGTCAGGTTATCAATCTGATAAGAGGCTTCTACCTTATCCCCAAAACGGTATTCTTGAATAAACAGATAATTCCGCACACTTTTTAATTCCTCATCAATTGTTATGAAACTATCCTGCTTAATGGTCGCCCGAAGCAGATCCGCCAGGGTAACCGCCATATCGGAGATGTCATTATTTCCTCCGCTTCTTGCCATCCAGCTGATGGTATCCAGGGTATTGTATAGAAAATGGGGATTAATCTGCATTTTAAGAAATTCAATCTCCGCCTGCTTTTGGGATATCTCCATTTTATATACCTTTTCAATCAGGGTTTCTATGTTCTTAGCCATATCATTATAGGTTCTTCCCAGACTTCCGATTTCATCATTGCCCGCAATGTGCACCCGGCCTGAAAAATCCCCCTGTCCCACTGCCGTCATACTTTTGCTCAACTGTCCCAGGGGAAAGGTAATATGCCTGATCATCAAAATAATTGCAACCACAGCCACTACTATGGCCAGCAAAGCTATCCCGCCTGAAAAAAGCGCAAAGTACCGGATATCTTTTTGTATTTCTCCAACTGCTACCGTTGTAACCAGCATCCATCCATTGGGCATTTTTTCACCGGTATAAAGGTAGGAATCCACTTCATTGATTTCTGCCCGTGAATCATTTTCCATATTCTGCAGCCTTTCAAGTTCCACCGGAAAATAACTTCCCACATGCTTCCTGTTGTTGGATGCCACTACTATTCCATCTGTATCCACAATGTAAGTACCACTGGTGTACGTATTTGATATATCTTCCAGAATATCGGAGAAATATGCCTCTTCGCAGACGAGATCGATGATTCCAATGGGACGCTGTGTTTTAAAGTCATAAATAGCCCGCTCAATACAGATTCCATTCTGCCCGTCATCTGTCAGTTTCCAGAGGGTGGAGCCCTTCGCATCAAAGACTTCATTTCCGGAGAACATCTGTATGACCTGCTCTCCAACCTGCTTTTGTACCGTAAACTCTTCCTCCGTCAGGGAAATAACGCTCAGGGAAGTTACGTTTTTATTATAGAGGGCATCTCCGATCAGTTCTTCCTCCACTGACCTTTTTACCAGCAGCTTCTCATATTCAGACAGCGTTTTCGTATTGACTATGCCCAATTGCTCCTGAATCTTAGTGTTTTTCAATGTATTAAAAGTAATGGTCTCCATTTCATCAATATTATTTTCCAGGTTATTTGTTGTCTGTCTGGTAATATCCATGATATACTGCCTGGACTTTTCTTTGTAAACCGCTTGGAATACAGCCATTGAAGCAAACGAAATACCTGCGCTGGAAATGATAACCAATACCGAAAATGTAAGAATCAGCTTTTCTTTCAGCCTCATATCCTTGAATCTGTGCTTTCTTTGCATGATTAACCCCATGGCATATTACAGAAAATCTGTAATACTGCTGTACCTCTTATTTTTTCCTGTCCATCATGTCCAGAATTTCTCTGATTGAATAATCCTTTTGTATCCCCGGGTTCTTCCTGTACTCTCCCGGCGTGCTGTCAAATATCCGCTTAAACACCTGACTGAAATAGCGGGAATCATGGAATCCTGTTCTGTCGCAGATCATATTGATTTTCTGTTTATTTTCCTTTAGCAGATACCCCGCATTCATAAGACGGATACCAGTCAGGATATCCACAAAGGAGTAACCAGTTTCTCTTTTTATCAACCTTGACAGATAGATCGCGGTGAAATGATACTGTTCAGCCAGTGCATTCAGTGTAATATCTCCGCTGTAATTCTGCGCGATATAAGCCAGCATATCCATAACCTGAGGATTTGCCCCCCGGAAACTGTAAAGTATTTGCTCGGAAGCATCAAAAGCCCCCACCATATCTTCGTGTTCCCGGACTACTTTCCTGGAATATCTTTTTTGTTCCAGAATACTTACGGCACGTCTCACGGAAGCAGCTAATTCATCCGTCTTAATTGGTTTTAATATGTAATCATATACCTGCTGTCTGATTGCTTCCTGTGCATACTGGAAATCACTGAATCCGGTGAGCAGTATTACCATGGTACTCTTCTGGTATTCCCGGATATACCCCGCCAGCTCAAGACCTGACAGCCCCGGCATGCGGATATCACTGATAATAATGTCAATCTCTTCTCTCTCCAGCAATTCTCTGGCTTCCTGCCCATTCTGTGCACTTAAGACCTGTTCAAACCCCTCTGCCTTCCAGTCCATGGATAAAATTCCCTGGAGTATAATAAATTCATCATCTGCAACCAGCAGTTTCAATGATATTCCCCCTTTTCCTGTATCCTTCCTCAGCCCTTTACTGCCCCTGCCACCATTCCCTCCATAATATTTCGATGTAATAGAATGTATACAATCACGCTGGGGATAATGGTAATCACAACTGCAGCTATCATCGCTGTATAATCCGTTGCATATTGCCCCTGAAAAGCAGTAAGTCCCACTGGAAGCGTCATTTTTGACTGGTCTGTCAGAAATATCTGAGGAAGCAGAAGATCGTTCCAGATATTGATAAATACAATCACAGCTACCGTCACAACAGAGGATTTGGAGATGGGCATAATGATCTGGTAGAAAATACGGTAGATACTGCACCCATCCATTACTGCTGCTTCTTCAATATCACGGGGAATTGACAGAAAAAATCCGGTTAGTATGAAGATAGCCATTGGAAAGCTGTTGGCTATATGGGGAATAATCACCGAAGCATGGGTGTTCAACAAGTTTACCTTATTAAACATATTAAATAACGGGATAATCGTTGCATATGCAGGTATCATCATACCCAGCAAAAATATATTCATCATTATTCCGGAGAGCTTCCATTTCATCCGTGATATTGCATAGGCAGCCATACAACTTAAGACTGCTCCGGCTAATACCGCTATTACTGCAATTATAACAGAATTTGTAAAATATGTCCCAATCTTTCCATCCACCATCGCAGAAATATAATTCTTAAATCCAAAGGCTTCCGGCATGCCCCAGGGATTGGCAAATAACTCATCATTGGTCTTAAACGAACTGATTAACAGCCATATAATCGGATAAATACAGGTAAGTGTGAATAGCCCCAGCCCTGTATACTTAAATGCGAAAAACATCTTGTCTTTTTCATTTATCCTCATCTTTATTCCTCCTTTCAAAACCATCATGCAATACTAGAATTCAACTGGATCCGATTTGAAAATCAAATTCGAAACTGCAACGGCACAGATACATAAAACAAGTAAAATAACACCAATTGCTGCTGAATATCCGTATTTTAATGTCCGAAATCCCTGATAAAACATATAAGTAGACATTAATTCGGTTGCATGGTTTGGGCCTCCGCCGGTCATAACCGCCACCAGATCATAATATTTCAGGGACCCTGTAATAATCAACACTGCATCCACCTTTAATATATTTTTAATGAGTGGAAAAGTAATAGAGCGAAATTGTATCCATCTGCTGGCTCCATCGATTTCAGCCGCTTCATACAGGGAACTTGGTATATTTTTCATTGCAGCTATCTGTATAATCATGTGATACCCAACGAACTGCCACATGACAACAATAATAATACAAAACAGTGCAATCCGGGGGTTGGACAGCCATGCCTGCTGAGCATTACCAAATCCCAGAACTTCAAGGAGTTTATTCAGAAGCCCAAATTCCGAATTATAAATAAAAGACCACATCAGTCCCACTGCCACCCCACATATAACACTGGGCAAAAAGAATACTGTTTGGAAAAAGTGACTTCCTTTTATCTTTTGAAACAGAATATTTCCAAAAATTAATGCCAGCGGCAGATGGGCAATTAAGGAACCGATTACCATGAAAATATTATTGCGCAGAGCCGTTAAAAAGGTAGAATCTTTAAACAGATTCAAATAATTTTTCAATCCCACAAATTTTCCCGGACTCATCAGATCAGTCTGAAATAAACTGATATAAATATTATAAAATATCGGTATCAGAGAAAATACACCATAGATTAAAAATGCCGGAAGTACAAATACTGCAATACTTTTTTTATTTCCTAAAATTTTGTCCATATTAACAGCCTCCTTAAGCCTGATTAACTGCCGCTTCGACAGAAAGGTTTAAACTTTTAGCGGTCTGCATTTTCTTCTGCAAATGCCTGCAGTTCATCAAATGCTTTCCTGGGATCGGAACCTCCGAATACCGCCAGACACTGATTATTAAATTCCACACCTTCTCCGGCCCCAAAGGCTCTGTCCCACCAGGGTGTGAGACCCTTTGCCTGGTTTGATAAGCTGATAATCTCAGCAACCAGTGGGTCAATCTTAGAATCATCTACTTCTAATTTTAAAGATGGCAGCCTTCCCATCTCATAAAGCAGTTTCTCTTCACTTTGTTTGGAGGTCCAGTATTTCAAAAATGCAACTGCAATCTCCTTGTTGGATGAGGATTCAGCAACGGCAAAGCAGGTATCTACCGATCCAACTGAAATATTATTGTATTGGGAATTCTTCGCCGGGAGTGTAAAAGCACCTACACAATCGGTGATAGAACTGGTATTCTTATCCAGAATTGTGGATGCATCCCATGCTCCCTGAAAATACATAGCCGCCTTTCCCTGTTTAAACTGAGACTGTACTTCTTCTGCTGTCATACCAAGCATTCCGTCCTGAAAATATCCCTTATCTATCATACTCTGTACTTCATTGGAAGCTTCCACATGCGCCGGATCATTCCATTTTCTCGTTCCGTCACAGATGCCATCATACAAATCCAATCCTGCTATTCCGTTTGATATCTGCTGCACAAACTGCGCCGGAATCCAGGAATCAGTAGCTGCCAGTATCATTGGCGTAACCTGGTTATTTTTTAAGGTTTCGCATACATCCAGAAATTCTTCATAGGTTTCTGGAACGCTTACCTGATTCTCTTCGAATATCTTTTTATTGTAAAACATGACACAAAAGGACTTCTGGGTTGGTATTGCATATAGTTTTCCATCATAAGTCACCGGATCTAGTACCCCTTCTGCAAAACTGTTCTTCCACTTGTCATCTCCTTCCACCGCTTCCTGAAGGGATGCCACTTTGCCGCCCTCTACAAATGGTTTTAAATAATCCAACTCCCAGGTAAAAAATATATCGGGCACAGAATTAGAAGCCATAAGCGTTGTCAATTTTGTTTTGTACTGTTCGTTCTCATAAAACTCTATATTTACCGTGGCTCCCCACTCATTGTCCTTTGAAAACTCATCAGCAATTTCCTGATACGTCTCCCGATATGCATCAGCTGCGCTTCCAACGCACATAGCTGTCAGCGCCGGTCCATCTCCTGTTTTTACACCTTCTCCCGTATTCCCACTATCCAGGTTTTCTGACATCTCACTTCCCGTTTTGCTGCTCTTCCCATCCGGGGAAACCTGGCTGTCAGCCCCATTGCCTCCGCATCCTGCCAGCATACCTACGGCTGCCATTGCCGCAATCCCTGTAAATATTAAACTCATCCATCTTCTTTTCATACCCTGTCTCTTCCTTTCATAATTCGTTTTTCATTTTCCTTGTTTTAACACATTTTCAGGTTCACCACATCGATTCCTTTTGATATCTGTTTTTGTTTTAAGATAATTTTATTATATATTACATCACATTAATCAAACAGGTAGATGGATAACCAAAAATGTTTAAAATATAAAACAGAGTAGTCTTACCATATCACCCTCTTTACTAAAAAATAAAAAAAGCGGTATGATTAGCTTTCCCAGCTATATCATACCGCAGATCTTTCCTGTTTAAATTTACCAGATAAATGTTTCAAAAAAGGTTTCATTTTTCAATCTTCTCAAAAAACACTTCTCTTTAATTCCCCATTCCAACTATCATACCCAGCACATAAGGTACCAGCCATACCGCCCATACAAAAATACTGAATTTGTGGAAATTCTCCTGTTTCTGCTCATCCTTTTTCACCAGAACAATCGTTGCCCATACTGCATGGAACAGCATCAGGGCAATTGCCAGAGCGCCTGTAATTCCATGGAGATTTATGCCACCAGTACCTGGCTTACTTCCGG
Organism: Robinsoniella sp. KNHs210; assembly: GCF_000686105.1. Lineage (NCBI taxonomy): Bacteria > Bacillati > Bacillota > Clostridia > Lachnospirales > Lachnospiraceae > Robinsoniella > Robinsoniella sp. KNHs210. The sequence goes on along the minus strand of NZ_JMLZ01000002.1, from coordinate 4,530,489 downwards.
CAATGGTACTCATAATAGTAGTTCCTGTGGTATCAAACACCAGACCCAGCCAGAATATAATGACATGAGGCTTGCGCAAAACGTGTGCCTTTCGCTCTGAAAAAACGCCGATTGTATAAAATATCAGTGCCAAAGTAATCGTAATTATAGCTAAAACTAATTTTACATCCATATGTAATTTCTCCTTTATATTCAACTTGAACAACGTTCATTATATAGTATAAATTATCATTTGTCAAATCTTTTAGTTAAATCCATATGCAATGCAATTAAAAATCAGCCGGAGATTCTTCCTCCCAGGCTGATTTTCTTATCTATATTAATTTCGTTATCACACTCTGAAACCCACTCAGAACAACATTGCCTTCCCCGACATTCAATTTCTCATAATTGTTCAAAAGTATTTCTCCTATTTCATCCCCTAACGGCAGCCTGATTTCCCTTGCATTACAATTGTGGATCGCCAGAATCCGTTTTCCTTCATATCTTCTTTCATAAGCAATGATTCCATCCTGGTCTTCATACCGTGGAATGGTATCGCCATAAATAAAAGCTTCTTCAAGATCTTCCCTTTTTCTTAAGGCTATCATCTTTTTGTAATAAGAAAGCAGGGAGTTTTCATCTTTTTTCTGTGCCTCATAATTTATCCTACGGTAGTTCGGATTTACTTCGAACCATGGAGTTCCCTCCGTAAACCCTGCATTTTTCCTGTCGTTCCACTGCATAGGAGTCCGGCTGTGTTCCCTGCATTCGTTGTTGACTTTTTCCAATGCCTCTTCTTCCGTCATACCTTTTAGCAGGTAACCATTATAATTGTTGAAGGTTGCCAGATCCAGAAACTCGTTAATCGATTTTTTCTGGTAATCCCGCATTCCAATTTCCTGCCCCTGGTATAAAAATACAATTCCCCGCAGGAAAAAGTTTACCGAAGCCAGCAAAGATTCGCTATAGAAACTAATATACTCTTCCGGTATAAACCGCTCCACAGATCTGGACGTATCGTGATTGTCTGTAAAATTACACATCAGACCATGGCCTTTCGCGTAATCCTGCTTTGCAAACAGCCGCTCTCTCAGTTCATGGATCATTTCTAACGGACGGTCTTTCCATTCTTTATCCTTTACATGAAACTGCGTATGGCAGAAATCAAAGATCGTGGAAAAATAACCATCGTCTCCGATAAATTCCCCCAGTTCTTCCGGTCTGACATCGTCCACCTCTCCGATTGTCAAAGCATTGTGAGGCTTAAAGGTCTTTTCGTTTAACTCATTCAGAAAGACATTTAGTCCTTTTGCATTGCGGAAATAATCCCAGGCACTGGCAAGCCCGTCCGGTCCGTCTGCCGGCTGGTTGACATATGCAAAGTTTTTCTTTAAATGGCTGATTGCATCGATGCGAAATCCCCCAAGTCCCATGTCCAGCCATCGATTTACCATATCGTAGATGATTTCCCTCAGTTTTGGATTTTCCCAATTCAGATCCGGCTGGCCTTTTGTAAAAAGATGCAGATAGTACTTATTGGTATCTCCAATTTTTTCCCAGGCACTGCCGCCAAAAATAGAGCGCCAGTTGTTGGGCGGGTTATTTCCATCCCCTTCTTTTATAATATAATAATCCGCATATTCGCTGTCTGGATCCACCATTGCTTTTTGAAACCATTCGTGCTGGTCTGACGTATGATTTACCACCAGATCCATCAGTATTTTGATTCCTCTTTTATCTGCTTCCAGTATCAGCTCTTCCATCTCTTCATTTGTTCCAAACATCGGGTCGATCCTGTCGTAATCGGAAATGTCATAACCATGATCCACCATCGGGGATTTGTATATCGGACATAACCAGATTACATTGATCCCTAGATCCTGCAAATCGTCCAAATGCCGGATAACCCCTCTGATATCACCGATTCCGTCCCCATTGGTATCTTGAAAGCTCTTTGGATAAATCTGATATCCAATTGTATTATGCCACCACTTTTTAAGCATTTTATCCTCCATCTGCACATAACTCTGCGCCTAAACTTTGAACTTAAGTGTATCTGCTGATTCATTCCTGCCAATGCATTTAGCCCTTAACGGCTCCGCTGTTGGCGGAATGATCATCCAATGTATGCATCCGCAATGCATTTAGCCCTTAACGGCTCCGCTGGTTACACCCTCCACATAATATTTCTGCATATAGATGAACAGCAGCGAAATAGGAATCGCAATAATCACACACCCAGCAGTAAATACCGTAAACATCGTATTAGAACTTGACTTTGTCATCATCGTGTACAATCCAATCGCAACCGTATAGTTCTCAAGCTTATCCCCCATGATAACCTTGGAGAAAATGAAATCCATCCACGGTGCCATAAATGCAGTAAGTGCCGTATAAACAATCATAGGCTTTGACAATGGAAATATAATCTTGGTAAATACCTGAAACTGGGTTGCCCCATCAATCTTCGCCGATTCATCCAGTGCTTTTGGCATGGTGTCAAAAAATCCTTTTGCCACATAAAAGGTAAGTGCCGCACCGGAAGAATAAATAAGTACCAATGCCAGAAGACTCTGTGTCAGATCCATCGCTTTTAAAATATAATAAACTGCGATCATACTCATAAATGCCGGAAACATATTCAGAACCAGGGCTATTTTCATGATCGGTTTTCTCATGCGGAATCTCAGCCTGGATAATACATATGCCATGGATGTGGTTAAAAATGTACTTAACAGGCAGGATGCCACCGACACGATCAAGGTATTGGAAAACCATCTGAAAAAAGGATATTCACTCATGGTAAAAAGCATTTTATAATTGTTCAGGGTAAATCCCTTTGGTATAAAGTAGGAAACAAATTGTCCGCTCTCCGCTCTGAATGATGTCAGAACGATCCAGATAATGGGGAATATCCAAAGTATACTAAGTGCAATCAGTATGATGTAAGTGATCGTATTGCCTAATTTATTTTTCAGTTTCATTGATACATATCCTCCTTACTGTACGCAGCTGATCTGGTATATGTAATCAGCGAGAATACTGCACATATGACAAAGGTTATGATACCGATGGTAGACGCCAGGTTATAGTCCGCCTTTTCTACCGTCAGTTTATATAACCATGTTACCAGCAGATCCGTATCTCCTGCCGCATAAAAGTTACTGTTAAGCGGTGCTCCTCCGGTCAGCAGGTAAATAACGTTGAAGCTGTTTATATTACCGACAAACTGCTGAATCAGTGAGGGCGTCATAACAAAAAAGATTTGGGGCAGCGTAATCTTTCTGAAAATCTGGAAGGTATTGGCACCATCCATTCTGGCCGCTTCCACCTGATCCTCCGGCAGATTCGTTAAAATACTGGTTACTACAATCAGGGTAAATGGAATGCCGACCCACATATTTACCATAATAACCGAGAATTTTGCTACCAGTGGATCTGTTAAAAATGGAATTGGCTGATCGATCAAACCAATATTCTGCAATAATGTATTCAACGGCCCGGATGCATGAAGCATATTTCTCATAATCAGAAGAGATACAAACTGAGGCACTGCAATTGTGGTTACGAAAATCGTACGAAAAAATTTCTTAAGACGAATTCCTTTTTTGTTGATCAAAAGCGCCAGTATAACTCCGCCCAGAAAGTTTGTAACAGTAGCCAAAAGTGCCCAGATCAGTGTCCAAACTAATAGCGGGAAGAAAGTACCGGCAATATTTCCGCCCAGCATAGAACCAAAATTGCTAAATCCAACCCAGCCAAACAAGTTCTTTGGCGGCAGATGATTGTGGTCATAGCTTGTAAATGCCAGTAAAATCATATACATTAGCGGCAAAATAGTGAAAATTAATACAGCAATTGTGGGCAGTCCTAGTAATGAAATGTGAAAGCGGCTGTCCAGCAAGGAATGAATATCCTCCGTAAAGGAAGGTATTTTCTTATCTGACGCTTTGAGCATCTGGATATTCCGGGCGCTTTTTATATTTACAAAATAAGCTGCGATAAACAGTGCGATGATGATCACAGTTGCCAGTCCATAAATCATAAACAACATAGAATTATCTCCCTGGACCTGTACCTTAATGCCCAGATTTTCATCCATGACCCACCCCTGCGACTGCACCCCAAGGGTTACCAGTCCGCCAAGGGCAGCTGCCCCATTAAATATCATGTAGAGAAGGAACACTGCTTCTATGGCTAGAAACAGTAAACCTTTTATGATCTGATGATTCATCAGATTGGCACTTCCCATGATAAAATAAGATAAACGAACGGACAGATCCCCGTTTTTAAATCCATTTATATAATTTTTAACTGGATTTCCTCTTCTTTTCTTTTTTGTCTGCATATCCTTATCTCCTCTGAAAAGGCCAGCCATGAATCTTCATGACCGGCCTATGCTTTGACAGATGCGCGCTTACCGAATCTGAAAAATACTTGTGCCGGGTCCCTGCCTGACTTATTAATTGGCAGCAGCGGCACTGGCGGTATCATTTACCAGGGCATCCAGTTTCGTCTGAATATCTGCATCTGATAATTTACCTGCATATGCATCGATAATAATCGGATCCAGAATATCCCAGAAGGAACGCAGTTCAGAAAGTTTTGGCATTAATACGGTATAGTCTTCCTGGGTCATCTCAGAAACAACGCCGGAGATCATGTCATTTTTTACTTCATCTGATTCTCTTAATGCATTATTACAGGGAATATTTCCATTTCCTTCAAAACGTGCTTTCTGGCTTTCCTGGTTTGAGAGGAAATCAGCAAGTTCCATTGCATCTAACGGATATTTGGTAGCTGCATTTACAGCCAGTAATTTAACTCCCTGGAAAGAGCGCAGCTGAACGGCACCATCTCCAAAATCAGCAGTTGGGTAAACAGCTACCCCAAGGTTTTCTCCAAGGGCATCTGTAATATCCTTTTTTCCCCAGGGGCCGGTTACCATAGCAGCGATTTCACCGGATTTTAACTTATTCATAGCATCTGCATTGCAGGCAACCACGTTTTTATTATCTTTTAGAGAAGCAATCCATTTTGTTACATTTACGCCCTGTTCGGAATTAAAAGTGGTATCTGCAATGTCTTCCCCATTATCTCCGAAAAGCTTACATCCGTTTGCAATATACATCGGTGCTACTGTATAGTTGGTACCTTCTTCCGCTACATTTAATCCGATTTTAGCCTTTGCGGTAATTCCCTCAAATGTTTTCACATCTTCTTCCGTAAGCATGGATTTGTTATAAACCAGATACATTGCTTCTACTGCATACGGGTAGCCATAAACAGTATCTTTATAGGTAGCCGCATCCAAAGCTGTCGGCGTATCTTCACTCTTAATTCTGTCTGCATACTTGGTATTTTCGTATAAGGTGCCCGCCTCTACAAGCTGTCCCAGCTGATCATGAGGTAATGCGATTACATCTGCTGCAGCCTCCGGATCTTTCTTCACCTCTTCTTCCGCCTTGCCGCTTTCTGAAAATACAACATCGATGGTATAATTCTTTTCCGGATGAGCTGCTTTAAACTGCTCTACCAGATCCTTGGTAATATCCAGTACATCCTGATCTGCCCACACCTTTAACGTCACGTCCTTACTGTCTGTGCTGACTGCTGATCCTGTACCGGCTGCGGTAGCCGCCTCTGCCGAAGACTTACTGTTGCCTCCGCACCCTGCAAGCAGACCGCCCGCCATCATAACCGATAATGCAAGAGCTGTAAATTTAACTGTTCTTTTCATAATTCCTTACCTTCCTTTTCATTTGGATGTTCTCCTGTTTTCTGAGGTAATTATAACTTTTCATCCGCCTGTTTAAAATGAACTAAATAAACTTTGGTAGTGAACAAAATAAACTTTTCATGGCTGTATGGGGGTTCCCTCCACTTATTGTGCTGTTTCCGGCTGAACATGACTATTCTTTCATAAACTACATGGACATAGAAAATCAGAATCTACGTAACTTTTTTCAAATGCCATGCCAAATAAATCAACGTAACTTTTTTCAAATGCCATTGACAAAACTAAGACTGACAGCTATAATCAAAACAACATACATGCGTATGTACAGGAGGTGATACTATGCCACGCCATGATCCAGACCAAAAAACAAAGCAGAATATATTGGAAACTGCTATGCGCCTTTTTTCTGAAAGGGGAATGGAGAATGTGAACGTTGAAGATGTTGTAAAGGAGGTCGGTGTTACACGGGGAGCATTTTACCATTATTTCAAATCCCGGGAAGAATTGATTTCAAGTGTTATGTATAAATCTTTTGAATGTGATAACCCTTATCTGCTTGCTGATAAACAGGAAGGACTTAACGCTCTTGAAAAATTTCGCTTTATAGCCAAACTTAGTCTGCGTTCCCATTTGGATGCAAGTGACAGTATGAAAGCACAGATGAAGAAGTTAGCGAACAATCCAGTTGTTTTTAAAAATGAGATGATATTCCAGGTAAATGTTATGGCAACTTATATGGAGAAGTTACTGATTGAAGGTAACAAAGACGGCTCGATGAATGTGGTCTTTCCAAAACAGACATCACAAACGATTGCATGGCTTGCTGCCTCGTGGCTTAGTCCATACGCATTTGAAGTATCTTATGAGGAATATGTCGATAAAGTTTTGTTCTTTGAGCAACTCTCAACATTGCTGGGCTTTCCTATAATGGATGAGGAAATGAAAGAGATTTATTTAAAACTCGGTAGTTCTGAATTTAAAAAAGAATAAAAGTATAATTTTTAACTGCCTTTCTTTAGGCAGTAAAATTTACAGGTTAAACATACATACGTATGTATTAAAAGGAGGTTAATAATGTCAGAAAAAATAATTGAAGTATCAAGGCTGGAAAAATCTTATAAGTCAAACCATGTTTTGAAGGATGTGAGTTTTACCATTGGAAAAGGCAGCATATTTGCCCTGCTTGGGTCAAATGGTGCGGGAAAAACTACAGTTGTTAAAATCCTTTCCACATTGCTGAAACCGGACGGCGGCAGTGCTGAAATTAACGGATTTGATGTAGCAGCAAATGGCGATGATGTACGTAAATGTATTAGCCTTACAGGACAATTTACAGCAGTAGATGAAGTTTTGACAGGCAGAGAAAATCTAACTCTTATCGGACAGCTAAAACGTCTGCCAAACCTTAAAAATACGGTTAATGAGTGGCTGTCTTTTTCGGGTTTGGGGGATGCCTCCAACCGGAAAGTGTCCACCTATTCGGGAGGTATGCGGCGCAGGCTTGACATAACAATGAGTCTTATGGGCAGCCCCGATGTGCTTTTTCTTGATGAACCTACAACAGGACTTGACCCCCAAAACCGCATTGCTATGTGGGATCTGGTAAAAGAGTTAGCAAAGAAAGGAACAACAGTGTTTCTCACAACACAATATTTAGAAGAAGCTGAATATCTCGCAGATAATATTGCTATTTTACATGACGGTAGAATCATCGCAGAGGGAACACCGACGTATCTGAAAGAAAAAATGCCCCAGAGAGGGGTACGGCTTAATTTTGACAGTGAGATAAAAGCCGGTATAGCGATAAAACTCTTAACGGAAAATGGAATTTCTGCCGACAGCATAGAACAAAACTTACCCTCTTTAGAAGATGTATTTTTAACGCTGATTGATGAGAAAAAGGAGAGCAATTAATATGAAAAAATCTAACGTAAATATTTTTTTTGATGCATGGATCATGTTTAAACGCTGTTTCATTATATCTTTGCGAAATCCCGAAACACTCCTGACGGCAACCTTAATACCATTTTTTTTAATGGTTTTATTTGGTACGGTATTTGGAAGCATATCCGATGTAGGGGATTTTAATTACATTGACTTTATCGTACCGGGAATTATCTTGCAAAGTATCGGTCAGGCATCTCAATACTCGGCAATGAATGTTACATCTGACATGACAAAAGGCATCATAGACCGTTTTCGCTGTATGTCCATATCAAAATCCGCCGTGTTAATTGGTCATACAGGTGCTGGAGTGATACGAGGTCTCATTTCAAATGCCGTCATTATCATAACTGCTCTCATTCTCGGCTTTAGACCGCAAGCTGGATTTATAGATTGGCTTTTGGCAGTATTATTTCTTTTGCTGATAAATATTACAGTTACTTTAATCGCTGTACTATGCGGGATGATATCAAAATCGGTAGAAGGAGCGAGCGGACTACTGTTTCCCCTTTTTATTCTGCCTTTTATGAGCTCGGGGTTTGCTCCCGTAGACACTATGCCAGGCGGCATTCAGTGGTTTGCAGCGATACAGCCTATGACACCCATTATTGACAGTTTGAGAGCCCTGACACTTGATTTGCCTTTGGGAAATAGTTTATGGCTGGCACTTGCCTGGTGCGTGGTATTAAGTATTGGGAGTTTTACTTTATCAATGCGGACATACAATCAAAAATTATCGTAAAAGTACATTCATTTATACTGGGCTTTATCGCCAATTTCATTAGTACCACAGCTCTATTTCAACCGGATATCCCACTTATCATTGGCGGATTAGGCGATTTTCTGTTCATTGCCAACTCAGACTTAAAATGTTAAAATACCTTTATACTTAACAATCATACATTTTTCATAGCAAAGATAAGGATGTGAAACTTGAAACCCAAATACCGCTTTAACCGTATCCGCACAAAATTATTTACCATATTTTTTATTCTGGTACTGTTCCTGCTGCTGATTACTATTTCGTTGAATTACATGATCTCCAGCCGTTCTAACAACCGGAATGCAAAAATATTAAATAACCAGATGGCGACTCTGGCTGATCAGGATTTCCAGGTTATATTTGATGAAATAGACCGGATTTATTCTTCCATAACCACCAGTCCGAATTTTTCATCTCTTTATAATGCCAGCAGTAAAGCTTCCCCATTGGAGAATTATCTGCTGACCTATAACCTTTCGGATCTGCTGAGCACTCCACTGGGAGCTTCCCTTTATATACACAGCATTAATTATATCAACCCATCCAATGACATGCTGATTTCCTGCATTGCCGGGGAAATGAATGTTGAGCGCAATTTTTCATTTTCTGACTCGCCTTCCTGGTTTCAGACAGCCGTAAATAAGTTGGAAGAAAATGAGAATGCAAATATTCTATATCTTCCCTCCCACCAGGAGCTCTATTACAAACGTGGGGCAAATGATGTAAATAAAGAAGTAATTACCGTGGTCAGAAAGACTGCTAATGTCAATACAAATTATCAGAATAAGGGACTATTATTTTTTAACATCGATCTGGAAGTATTGAAAAAACTAACCAGAGGACTAAATGCTTACGACGGGATGCAAAATATCATTATGACAGACACCGGAGAGGTAATCTATTCAACAGATACCGGTCTGACTCAGGTTCCGGGCGCAGCAGATACCCTGTTAAACTGCAAAACGATTGGATATCTCACCTTATCCCAGAATACCTACATGGCGCTTCCTGTTCCCATTCAGGTAAATAACTGGCGGATTATTTCCCTCATACCAAAATCCGTCTACACCCGTGAAAGCCGTCATGTGGCATTGCTCAGCATTTTAGTCGGCGTTCTGGTGCTGACTCTGGGGCTTTTCATTACCTGGATTTTGTCCAAAAGGATCTCTACCCCCATTGAATCTCTTTCCGGAACTATGAAAGCTGTTTCCAACGACCAGATGGATATCCGTGCTGAGATCACTTCTAATGATGAGGTGGGTGAGCTCTCCGTGAGTTTTAATACGATGCTGGACCGGATCAATGATTTAATTGAACAGGAGTACGTTCTGACTGCCCGGCAAAAGGATGCTCAGATTAAAGCTCTGCAGGCACAGATCAACCCCCACTTTCTCTATAATATCCTGCAGTCCATAGCCAGCATTGCATCCATTAACCATATACCCGAGATTACCACTATGGCTAATTCCCTTGGAAAAATGATGCGATACAGTATTAAAACAGCTGAAAACTCCACTACCATCCAGGATGAACTGATACATGTGGTACATTACCTTGAAATCCAAAAAATCCGCCACCTGGAAAAACTGGATTACCAGATCCAGTCCGATGAAAAATATGCTGATTTTCCACTGTTAAAATTAACACTTCAGCCATTGATCGAAAATGCAATTATGCATGGGTTCTGCCCATCACACGAAAAACTTTTTATTTTATTAACGGTTACAGAAGAAGATCCCTGGCTTATCATTCAGATTTCAGATGATGGTGCCGGAATTCCGGCCGAAAAGCTGCAGCAGATTCAAACAGAACTTCTTACACCTGCTACAGGCTTTTACAGTGACAGCAGTCCCAGTATCGGTATAAAAAATGTCTATGCACGTTTGCGCCTTTACTACAACAAAAATGTTCTGCTGGAGATCGACAGTGAGCAGGATGAAGGGACTGTTATTACTCTGAAACTGCCCTTGGATAAGGATAAAACGAAAGAATTACCAGAGTGATTTTGCAGAAGCAATTAAGAACAGGAGGCACTAAAAATGATCCGTACTATCATATGTGAGGATGAATACTGGGTACGAAAAGGCATTATAAACCTTGTCCCCTGGAAAGAATTCGATCTGGGGTTTGCAGGTGAATTCGAAAATGCCACCGATGCCATTGAGTTTTTAAAGACCAATCCGGTTGATCTGGTCATTACTGATATGAATATGAATAACGGAGATGGCTGTACGCTGCTTGACTATCTCATGGATTCAAATACTGATTGTGAAAAAATTATTATCAGCGGATATACCGATTTTGAATATACAAAAAAAGCGATCAATTCCTCTGTATGTGAATACTTATTAAAACCGGTAGAAGAGACGGAGCTTCGAAATGTGCTGAGAAAAGCCATTGATAAGATTCATGCAAAACGCAAAGACCGCCTGGAGCAAATCGAAGTACAGGAAAAAATGCAGCAGACCGTACCGCTTCTTCAGGAAAAATTATTAAATTCATTGGTGAGTTCCGAAGATTATGGAAAAGAAAAAATTATTGAGGAACTGTCTAAGATAGGTTTTGAATTAAATGATAAATATTTCACTGTACAGATTCTCTATGTGGCAAAGTTGGAACCCGGCGCATCCATTACTCCCCTATCCGAGGAAGAACTGATGGAGTGGACTTCTTTCATCGAAGAAAAAATTACACGAAAAGAATGTATTTTATTTAAAAGCCGTCATCGTAAAGAAGAGTTTATCCTTTTATGGGAAGGAACACCACAACGTCCGCTTCATCGGGCTTCCATATTCTCAGAATTTCAAAAACTGGGGGATGTCAAGGGCTATACCATGAAAAGCGGGACAGGAACCTTTGTGAAAGGATATCAGTCCATCCCTCTTTCCTATCGGCAGGCGAAGGCTGCGCTGGATTATGAACTGATCAGCCAGCCGCTTCCCCAAATCATATTTTACGATGATATCAAAGAGCTGAACCTAAGAACCTACTCCTACACCCTGGATGAAAAATTACTGAACGGCATTATCAAAAACAGAAGCCGGAAAATGATCCCTCTTTTTTTAGAACATATCGGTTCTATTTCCAAAACTGCTTCTTACTACCATCTTCCAACTTATAAAAATGCCGTGATACGTGCTGCCATGCAGTTAGAAAAGGCATGTTTTGAAAAAGAAATGAAATGCCCGGAATTATCAGATACGGTAAATATTGTCACCCCGATGTGTTCCACCGCCCGGATTAACCAGTATCTCATAAAGATCTTCCACGATATTCTGGATGAAATCGAAAAAGCCAAAGTTCCCGCGGGGAAAAACGTAATCGAAGAAATATGCGAATATGTAAAAGTAAACTATGGTGAAGAAATCAGTCTCATTGCATTTGCCCAAAAATACTACATGAACCATATTTATTTGAGCCGCCTGTTCAAATCAGAAACAGGTGAAAACTTCAGCAGTTTTCTAACCAGAATAAGAATGGAAAAGGCAAAAGAATTATTATCCAGTGATTCCTTCCTGATTAAGGAGATTGCCGAAATGGCAGGTTATGAAAACCCTTATTATTTTACCAAAGCATTTAAAAAATACTTTGCCTGCTCGCCAACGCTCATTGAGAAGCTGGATACCAAGGAGAATGAGGGTTGAAAGGAAATCTATATATGAAAAAATATTTTTATTTTACTTTAATGATTGTCTTGATCCTGATTATGACTGCCGGCTGCAGTTTTTCACTTTCAGCCACCGATGATACTTCTGAAACCACTGATGCAGATCAGGTAAATCTTTATGTTATGCATGGACGCCAGGAAGCACCGGAAGCCTACACAAAACTGGCAGATGCTTTCCACAAAAAATATCCGAATATTACCGTGCACTATGAAACACCAAGCAATTTCGACCTGACCATGCAGAACAGAAGGGCTCAGAACCGGACACCGGATATCTATTCCGCTACCACCATTGAAGCAAATGCCGGAATTCTTATGGATCTGACCGATGAACCTTTTATGAAAAATGTAAAAAAGGTAACCTTTGACACCGTAAAAGATAAACGGGATTATTTTTTCCCCATTGGGTATTCCGGTGTAGGCGTAATTTATAACAAAACTGTTTTCAGTGAAAACAACCTGACACCCCCTAAGACGCTGTCAGAACTCACGAAAGTCCACCAGGTGCTGGCTTCGAAAAACATTGCGGCCTTTGCCCTTGGATACAAAGACCTGTGGGTTGGGCATTTTTCTCTGCGGCCCGCCTTTTATGCGGTGTATGGAACTTACCCCGACTGGAATCAGAAAAGAAGCAAGGGAGAAGTATCCTTTTCCGATACCCCGCAGTGGCAGTTAATCGCTGATATACCGAAGAATTACGTCTATGCCTATGGCAATACCGATACCGCATTTGAAGTGGGTTATATGGATGCCTGTTCTATGCTTGCCAATGGTGACGCAGCCATGATGCTTCAGGGGTCCTGGGCAACTTCACTCATTCAGACCTATAATAAGGATGTGGAACTGGGATTCATTCCCCTGCCGGTCTCCGATGATCCGGAACGCAGTAAGATCAGTTACTATTGTGACTATTATTTATCCATAAGCGCCGACACCAAACATCCAAAAGAAGCAAAGCTGTACCTGGATTTTCTCTCAACACAGGAAGCTGCAGAAATCTATGTAGACAGTACGAAGACCTTTTCCAGTGTAATTGGTGCCCCCATTCCGGAAGATACCGTTTCTAAGGATATCGAAAAATATGTGGATAAAAACCAGTATATCGATGACCCCAGCGGCACCTGGCCTAACCGTTTTTATAAAAATGCAGAAAAATATTTTATGGAATATATATTGGATGGTATAAATTACAAAGAACTCACGAATTTACTGGACGAAGAATGGGATACCTGCAGTGATAAATAACTGCAGGCATCCCATTTGCATTTAGATAGATTATTTCTTTACAACTGGCATCCAGACCTCAAATACAGCATTTGCAGGATCCGGACTTAAATACAATTCGATATCCGGTGCATTTCCGTATTCATATCCGGAAGTTGGCAGCCACTCTGTCACAGCTCTTTTTTCAATATCCTGGATGCTGTCCGGCATGGTACCTGTTCCAAAGAATACAGCCCAGGTAGCAGCCGGAACCATGTATTCTTCTGTTCCTTCTATTGCAGGCTGGTCTGTAGCCACTCCAATATAATAGCACCAGTTATCTTCTTCCAGGCAGGCGCTTACTCCCAGAATTCCTTTGACTTCCTGATTCATCATTCCGGCCAGTTTCTCCAGAATGCCTGTCTGCGCTGCTTTTGCCCACATCTGCGGTACTTCCCTGAAATTCTCTTCCAGCTCTTTACTTAAGCTTTCCTTCATTCCTACAATTCGAAATGCTTCCTTTTTCTCAATACGATATTCCATCTCCGCTTCTCCTTTAATCACCATTTTTAAGCTGATACGCGGGTATGCCTTTAATGTAACGCCCTGCTGCTTTGCTGCAGAAGGCGGAAATCCATGGACTCCCTGGAATGCACGGTTGAATGACGTAGGGGATTCGTACTGGTAACGATATGCCACATCAAGAACCTTATCTCCATTACACAGATCAAAAGCTGCCTGGGTCATCCTCCTTCGTCTGATATACTCTGCTAAAGGTACACCTGCTATATAAGAAAACATCCGCTGGAAATGATATGTGGAGCATCCGGCTATCTGAGCTGCTTTTTTGATTTCTATTTCCCTGCTCAGACTGTCTTCAATATATTTAATCGCTTCATTTAATTGTTCTATCCATTCCATTTGTATCACCTCTTTTATCATCATAGTTTATTTAAAGAATAAAATCCTCTCTTATTACAGACGGAATCTGCGAGATAGACTTATCGTAAGATTTTTCGGCATAACACAACTCAATAGGCAAGAACCTCATATCCTTCTTCTGTGACAAGCACCATCACTTCCCACTGTGCCGATGGCTTCCCGTCATCCGTATAGACCGTCCACCCATTTTCATCATCTACAAAAACCTCATCCGTTCCCATATTTATCATAGGCTCAATCGTAAAAATCATGCCCGGTGCCAGGATCACTCCGGTATCCGGTTTTGTAACATAACTGACGCATGGGTCTTCGTGAAACTCCAGTCCTACACCGTGGCCTCCGATATCTCTAACCACTGTATACCCGTTTTTCATGGCATATGCGTGGATGGCATGCCCCATATTGCCGATGGGCTGCCAGGGTTTTACTTCATCCAGTCCAATCTGAATCGATTCCCTGGTGATATCCACCAGTTTCTTTTTTTCCTGGCTGACCTCACCGATACAGAACATTCTGGACGAATCTGAGAAATACCCATTGTAAATGGTGGAAACATCTACATTTACAATATCCCCATCCGCTAAAATCCGCTCCTCATCCGGGATTCCATGACATACTTCCTCATTTATGGAAACACAGACGCTTTTGGGAAATCCTTCATAATCCAGCGGTGCCGGAATTCCTCCCAATGTAATTGTAGTTTCGTGAACGATTCTGTTAATTTCTTCTGTGGACATGCCCGCCTGTATATGTTTTGCAACCTCATCCAGAATGGCAATGTTTATTTTTGCGCTTTCCCGTATTCCCTCTATCTGCTTTTTTGTCTTAATCATATTCCGGTTTGGAATCCGGTATCCTTTTCGCTTCAGTTCCTGTAATTTTCCATCGAATCCTTCGTGGCATAACTTATATTTTTTACCGCTTCCACACCAGCACACATCATTTCTGCCCAGTTTTTTCAACATATCTTACTCCCTTTCTCTCTAACCTCCGCAATATTCCCCTCTCTCATCCCATATCTTCGGTATTGCCCCGGAGTTCTTCCGAACTGTTTCACAAAAGCCCTGGTAAATGCCTCCTGGGAAGAATATCCGTATTCCACTGCAATGTCCAAAAACCTTTGGTCCGTTGCTGCAATCTCTTCGGCAGCCAGACATAATTTTCGGGTGGCTATATATTTTTTGAAAGAGATCCCGGTATATTCATGGAATTTTGCAGAACAATAAAATGCAGAATATCCTACATGACAGGACATTCCCTCCAAGGTAGGGTTTCCTTTTATATTCTCTTCTACCCATGCGATCATACTCTTTACTGTTTTAACTGACATATCTTTCTACCCTGCCTTTTTCATTCATTGAATATCCCAATTCATTCTATACCTGATACTATTTTATCAGAATCCCTATCTTTTTATTTGATATAAATTGCACAATAATGGTGCATTCGAGCATGCCCTAAAGTATTTTTTCCATCACCGTCAGGTATTCATTGGTTTCATAATCCTTTTTTTGATAATATCCTTCCGTCTGTGGATCCCGGCTGGTCCAGAGGATTATTTTATCTATGCCTTTTTCCTTCAGCCTGTTCTCAAACTCTTTTAACAGAATACTTCCCAATCCCTTGTTTTTCATGCTAATATCCATGCAAAACTCTTTGATTTCAAAGTGTACGCAGTCATAATACTGTTCTTCTCTCCCCACGATCATACCGCAAAGCTTTCCATCCACATATCCGGCAATGCCATAAGCATTGTCACCGGTAATCATCTGGCGTATCCTTCTTCCTGCAGTCTCTTCTGTCCATTTATCATTCCAGGGAGGTGCATTAAACGCATTCATAAACATATTTGCCAGTTCTAAAACCATTGACTCTTTCATTTCATAAAATTCCATATATGTAACAACCTTTCTCAGATTTAATTTATCTCGGACTTCACGGCTTCCTGTACATCTGGCTTTCTGTCTTCTCTTACGATACTCCGAATGCGCTTCCAAATATCTGCATATAAAGCGGTATCGCTGCCATTGCTAAAACAGTCGTTACAGTGATTACAACCGACGCAAAAGAGTAATCGCTTCCGCTTTCTTTCGCCATAATCCCAAGCTGGGTCATGGCGGGCATGATTGTCATAATACAAAATACAAGCTGAAGCTGGGAATCTATCGGCAGAAGGAGACACAGTCCAAACATAATCGCAGGCGCGATAATAAAACGTCCCGCCAGTATCATAACCAGCTCTCTGGAAAACCGGATTTCCCTTCGATCAGTCATACGGATAACACTTCCAATGAATACCATGGACAGTGCTGTTGTCGACTGTTTTACATAGCTTATGGAACTCATCAGAAAATCGGGCAGATTTATTTTTAACAGTACCACGGCCACCCCCAGCAGAAACCCCACAAGGGGAGGCGAAAAGATATTTTTTATTTCCTTCTTCCAACCGGACTTTGTCTTCTCACCGGAATCCCTGCGCAGCAGCCAGGTTCCAAGCGTCCAGAATAATGTGGTATTCGCCATATAATACACCATAGCATCTGAAAGCGCCTTTTCTCCCATCAATGCTATAATTACCGGAAAACCTACAATGGTTGTGTTAGAAAAGGTCACTGCATTAATGAACACCCCTCTGCGGCTTGCACTTACCCGAAAAAGCCCAGCTAAAAGGACACTGATTCCCAGGCATACCAGAATCACCATGACCGGTATGGGAAGCTTTGTTACAATCCGTAATAATTCTTCCCGGTCTTTACAGGTTGTAAGTACGTTATAAAACATATAGCAGGGTATGGCTATTTTGACACAGAATTTAGAACAAACATCCATTCCGGTCTTTCCAAACCATGCCCTGCCAGCAATTACCCATCCGATTCCAATCATAATCAACAGTGACAAAACACTCTGAATACTATTCCATAGCATAATCTTTCCTCTTTCTATGATGTCAACCCCAGATAAACTCGCTCCCAAATATCCCAAAAAGTAAAATTATAAATCGAAAATTCATATCATACCTGCACTTTCTTCTGCCTGTGTTGGATATCTAAAAATGTTTCCTTCTTCTAAAACGAAAAACCTTCGCAAAAAAATAAGCTATATCACATAATAACATGGTGGGAATCTTATACATTTGTTGGGTATCCTTTCTGATTTATTAACCGTTGTTTCGGATCGTTCGATTTTCTTTAACGCTATTCTTCTGGTCTTTGATTATGTTTCTTAATCTTCTAATATATATATGATCTTCGATATTTCCCCATAAGCATCTGCCGGATTCGTCCATTGGAATGTATAGCCCAGTGAAACATTGACATACCGGATGCCGTTTTTTAAGATCTTCATTGGCATATGGGAATGACCGCTGATGCTTAAGGAAACATCATTCTTTTCAAAAAAATACCGGTATCTTTCACTACCCAGCTGATTGATAAATTTACCATAAAAGGGAATTGGATAAGAACGGATAAGATCACTGGTTGGCAGCATGTGCATGACAACACAGCGCTTTTTCCCCTTGGCGGCTTCCTTTTGGAAGGACTTCTGAAGCAGTCTGATATCCTTCATTACCAGCCTGACATCCCGTTCATAATCAATCACACCCCCATGGATTACCTTCTGATCCGGCCAGAGATATCGGGATATTAGATTATTCGCCGCCTTCCTGGGATTATCCCCTAAATGCTTCCTTCCAAAGCTGTAATCAAACCAGCCGCAGATCCCCGTAATGTACCATTGCTTTGTTACAATGGGATTTTCCATCAGGGAATACTTTCTGTGAAATAGTATACTGTCATGAAAGGCACTGGATTCTTTGTTAATCTGAGCGCTGTTTTTTCTTCTCAGATTCTCCACATACATGTCATGATTTCCCGGAACAATTCGCACCTGTGCCCTGGTCCTATCCGCTATATTATCATAAAATCTGAGTGCATCTTGGGCTCCCGTAGATGTATCCCCCAGAAAAACAACCACATCCAGCCCCTTGTCCGCTATCACTTCAGGCAAAATCTTAAGGAAATCAAACTGCCTGTTAAAATCAATATGAAGGTCCGATATAAATCCAATCCGCATTGTCACACTCTTCTTTCTGCCACTGTCCGCTGTTTCAGTCTTACTATAAGTATATCCAAAAAATTGATTTTATCAAGCCCCTGTTTCCATTAATAATTATTCTCTGTTAATTTCTTCAATAATGGAATCCCCCAGTACCTGCTTCACCGGGATAAACACTGCGCCAACACTAATTATTAGGTTCAGTATTATAATTCCTCCTATCATCCAAATGTTCGTCCTTTGATTAGGATTGATATATAAATAAACATGGGTAAGTAAATAAAGCAAAAGTCTCTCCAGTCCTAAATACACCAGAACAGTAAGCAGGCTTGCAAAAACACCATAAAGCAGCCCTTCTTTTAACATCATTATTAAAAATCCGCTGTCTGTAATTCCCATTGCTCTTAGTATTCCAAACTCATGCCTTCTGGACAGAACCAGATGGCTCATGCTATTCATAATATGCATTAAGCTGATCATTAACAGGATCACAGCTATCCCATAAAAGAATATCATTTTTTGTTCCAGATAACTGTTTTGCAATTTTATTTCAGCCGTATAGTCTTTGATCAGGCATCTTGGTAAATTATAGATCTGATCTTTGATTCCTTTTACAATCTCTTTGCTATCCCCCGTCCCTTTTTTTACACTGATTATGTTGTAACCGGATATACCAAAGTTTTCCTCCATCTGACGGTTGGTCATAATCAAATCTAACCCACTATTCCCTATGAAATACGGATTATTTGCCATTGCTCGACTTACAACTGCCGATACCACGAATTTCTTTTCTAGAAACCAGTCCTCCTGATCTCCGAATTTCACCGCCTCTTCCGGAACATCCGGACTTTTTGGCACTTTAACGGTTATCGTATCACCGGGATGGATAAGCAACCCATCATAATAGCCCTGTCCATCCATGAGCGTACGCAGAATTACTGAATGATCTTCTTGCATTTTCAGGGGATTTATCCTTCCCTCCAGAAGATATGATTCCAGTCCCGCCAGCATTCGCGAATCGTATCCATAAATATTGCTCTTAATTCCGTATCCTCCATCCGGCCTCTCAGTACAGATCCCATTAAAATATTCCATAGTTCTGGGGTCCGGCAAATAGTTCGGATCATTGGCTATTTCCGGAAAAAAGTTTTTCCATTGTAATGTATCCCGGGCAATTTCAAGCTCGCCCAGAAAATAGTTTACCGGATGGGCCGATTCTACTCCCGGTACTTTTTTTATATTTGATACACTCTTTTCAGGTATTGTATCCTGAAGTGATGAAGTCTCCAGAAAGATCTGATAATCCGATCCCAGCCCGTCATCTGCCTTTAGTGATAATTCATTATTATGTCTGGTATTTACCGTTACATATGTTGTACATAAAAAAATGATACCACCAAGAGACAGGGAAAACAAAATGCTGATAAACGTTCCTTTTCTTGCAAACATAAACTTTTTAGAAATCACGTCTGTCATTTGCACTGTATTCGTACTGTAACTTTTTCTGTTTCTTCTCTTACTATGATTACTGTTTTTCATAACATCAACCACAGACAGCCTGTTTAACCTTCTTACACTGATAAAGCTGATCAGGAACAACAGGATTCCTAAAAATACCGCCCCCATAATAACCGCCTTATAGCTTATATAAAAATGTTTGGAAACCGCATCTGCATCTGCGAACACATTGGAAAATTTTGAATAAGACAATCCGATAATTCCATTTCCGATGATACTTCCAATTGGATATCCCATTGCAAACAACAGCCCAAGTTCCATAAACAGCAATCGGAAAATATCTTTATCCCCAATTCCCAGGGCCTCCATGATTCCATATTGGGAAGTCCTCTTCATAATAGACACGTGAAAAATACTATATATAATAAAAGAGCTGAAGATGCACAATATTATAATTACCCCATTAACAGTCAGACTAAATTCTTCCTGTGCGTACATTAATGCCGTAGTGAAATTAGAACCTGGAGTAGTCATCAGCTTCCAAAAACCGGAAGGCTGCCCATCTCCAAAAAAAGAAACAACTGCATCATTTACCATCATTCCCCCATCCGGAACATGAAACTCTTTCTGAAATGCTTTTCTTTGTTTCTTTAAGTCTTTTTCCTCATCAAACTTAATATAAAGAAATTGCTTTCCCCCATCCCCCTTTGTGTCTTTGCTTACAAATCCTTCCATCCCGCCAACTGCTGTTGCCCATCGGTTTGAAACCACTCCGCATAAGGTGTATTCTTTACCATCCAGCATGACTTTTCTACCAATTTCATTGCTGATATTTAAATTTTGCATGGTATACTCATCCAGCATAACCTCTCCCGGTTTTGCCGGGTAATCTCCCTTTAATAATTTCCTTTTAATAATGGAGAAATATTCTCCATCCGCGTAGATGAAAGAAAAAATATAAGGTTCCTGAATAACCTTTTTCTTTTCAAATACCCCAAGCCGGGTGATTCTATACTCCTCCCCCTTCTTTTTACTCCGAATCTCCTGGATTAAGTCTGAATCTGCCTTAATGTAATAATGATAATCCCCGTAAACTGTCCGGTCTTTCTCCAGATTACTTCTTTCTCCACTGTATACAAGTGAACTGATCCCTGTCATCAGAGCAACTGAAATCACGATACTGAAGAGAATGGCCAATGTCTGCCTTTTATAAAATTTGATGTATCGTACTGAGAATTTATAACTGGCTTTCATTCTATATCACCGCCTTCTCCCACAATTCCACCATCTTCTATATGGATAATCCTGTCACAGATTTGTGCAATCGCCTCGTTATGAGTAACCATCATGATTGTCTGATGGAATTTCTGACTGCTGTTTTTTAATAGACCGATTACCTCCATGGTTGTCCGGGAATCCAGATTTCCGGTTGGTTCATCCGCCAGGATAATTGCCGGTTTATTTGCAAGGGCTCTGGCAATCGCAACACGCTGCTGCTGTCCTCCTGAAAGTTCATTGGGATATTTATCTCTTTTTTGCCACAATCCCAATTCATGCAGCAGTTCCCCGATATATACATGGTCAATGCGCTTCCCCTTATCAAAAGTCACTGGAAGTGCTACATTATCATAAACATTTAAAACCGGCATCAGGCTGTAATTTTGAAAAATAAATCCTATATTTCTCCTCCTGAAGATTGTTAACTCTTTTTTCTTCAATGCCGCTATATTGTGGTTTCGAATGATGATCTCTCCATCGGAAGGATTGTCAATTCCTCCAATTAAATTTAATAATGTACTCTTACCGGAACCGGAAGTCCCCACCAAAGCGACAAATTCTCCCTGCTCAATCGAAAAACTGACATGGTGTAAAGCCTGAACCGAATTCTCACCGCTGCCATATACTTTAACTATGTCCCTTATTTCTAATATCTTCATCGAACCGCCTCTTTTCCATTTTTTCTTTATTGTAGCAGACAAGTCTTTCATATCTGCTACAAATAGATTCTCAGTTCTTACAATTTTGTAAGAACACCAAAAAAGAGCTGCCCTCCCCCGGCTTAGATTCAATTGTTATATATCCTTTCTGTTTTTCCAGAATCAATTTAGCAAGGTATAGCCCTATGCCCGAACCTTCCAGTTCCTGTACCTCCCTGCTTCGATAAAAGCGTTTAAAGATATGGTTAAATTCTTTTTCATGAATACCAATTCCCTGATCACTAATTCTAATCTGGCTGTACATTTCAAATTGTTTTATTGAAATCTCAATCCGGCTTCCCCTGGGAGAATATTTCACGGCATTCTCCAAAATATTCTCCAGCGCCTCCGCCGTCCACTTCACATTATGAACCAGTGAAATTTCATCAAATTGCCGGGTAATAATTTCAATTTCTTTGGAAACGGCTTTCTCATATACAGAATTAATCGCCTTTCTTAAAGTTTCTTTGACCGGATGAGGTTCCGCATCAAATTGAATTACCCCCTCCTCCAGCCGAACCATTTTAAACAAAGATTGTAAAATCCAATTTATTTTTTCCGTCTGTTCTTTTAACTTTCTTTGAAAAACAGATCTTTTTTCTGGATCCAATGTCTGATTTTCTAAAAGTTCCTGATACATCATAACATTAGACAAGGGTGTTCTTAATTGATGAGACATATTAGAAATGAGGCTCTTTACACTTTCTTTTTCCTCTTTTGCCTGGCATATTTCAAGATTCAGTTTTTCCTGAACACGCATCATCTTTCCAGCTAAAGCCGATGCTTCTCCCTCTTTTAAATCTGATTGAGAGACAGCTCTTTCACTTAGCAATTCATCCAGCATCTTATCAATATTAAAATACAGTTTCAGATATTTCTTCCTGTAGTAATAGCACAGCATTCCAAGAAGAACTATGCAAATCAAAAATAATACATATGCAATCATTTTTTCTCTCTCCAAATGTACCCCATCCCATGCACCGTTTTAATAGATTGGGGATTAGAAGAATCTTTTTCAATCTTCATTCGCAGTCTTCTGATATTTACGGAAACAATATTCTCATCCACATATTTACCATCCTGATCCCAAACCCAATTCAATATCTGCTCTTTGGATAAAATCTGCTCCTTATTCTCCACAAAATATACCAAAAGCTTATACTCCACTGTGCTGAGCGAAATCTCCTCATTCTCCTTAAATACCTTTCCCCTACCCTTATCAATCGTGACTCCATTGGAGTTTATAATAGATGCATTCTCTCTTCTTCTACACAAGTTCTTTATCCTGGCCTTCAGAACAGACAAGGAAAATGGTTTTGTCATAAAATCATCTACCCCTAATTCTAAGGCTTTGATTTCATCCATCTCCGTATCCCTGGCTGTCAGCATAAGAATAGGAATCTGACTGTACTCCCTCACCTCCCTGCACAATTCAAAACCATTTCCATCCGGAAGATTACAATCCATGATAAGCAGAGAGTAATTCTCCTTATCTATTTTCTCTTTTGCTTCCTTTTTACAGACAGCCCTATCCAGACTATATCCCTCACACTCCAAATAAAATACCACACCTTCCATAAGGTCTATATCATCTTCTATCATTAATATTCTTTCCATTCCATCACCTCTTCCATTCGATAAGTACATCATATTCCACCCCCATTCTAATTTCAATACAATCCAGAGAATGATTGCAAAAATATATAAGATTTTTTGCTTACGTAAAAAAAGCATAATCTTCTGCTACAAAGATTACGCTTTTTACGCTCTAGAGCGAACGGGCTTACCGCAGAACTGGCATTTTCTAACCTTCCCGGAGTACTAATCCAGATACTTGCTTTCATTTTTCTCCTGTTTTTTTCTCACAAAATGATCAAAAACCCAGGTAAAGCAAAATATGAGTAAAAATAAGATAATAAATGCGGTTCCAACTCTTTTCTCTATACTAAAATTCTTTTCGCCCTTACTGCAAATCAGTATTGCCCAAAAAGCCAGGCTGAATATTCCTGAACCGGCAAACCCATAAAATAAACTACCCTTCCATCCTCTTAGTGCATTGGAACCATCCCAGATGCCTTCCCGGATGCACCCAACCTGATACACGATAATACCTGCCAGTAATATAACCGTTTCCCCCAGAGTACTTCCTGAATCAGATTCCAAAATAAAATCCTGCACAATTATTACTACCAGGCAGATAACTACCATAAACCAGAAACTACGTTTTCCTATTTCCGCTAATTTCTGTTTCTCTCTTTCATCCAGGTTATTTTCTCTCATAGCCATTCCTCCTCCCAAAATAAATCGTTTAGTGTCTTACCTAAAGCTTTGCATATAGAAATGCAAAGTTTGAGTGATGGGTTGAAATCACCGGCTTCGATCATACCAATCGTCTGCCTGGTAACACCTGTCATCTCTGCTAACTGTACTTGCGAAAGATTTTTTTCCATCCTCGCAATTTTTAATTTCAAGTTTTTCATATCCCACCACCTTTTTCTTAGTTTAGTATACTACCATTAACGAATAGATGTCAACTATATATTGCATTTATATACTATATTTTACATTTGTGAACTATATTACTCACCTGTATGAGGCTGTATGACGCTGTATCACATTGTAAGAAGGTAAGAAGTTTAACTCACATGGACTTCAGTCACTGCTTTTATGCTGTTTTCTGACAAAAAAAGAGACCCTGCAGCGGATCTCATTCTATTTCACAGCTATTAACTAGGCAACCTGTAATAGCTTTGCAATTTGTGCTTCTATTCTCTCAACTGTTGTGTCAAAAACTACTGCAAGTTCTGAAAAAAGTAAATGCTCTACCCTCTGAAGATTTTTGTCATCACTTATACTCAGCTTTTTTCCACTTTCCTGTCTGTTTTTCTGTGCATGCATAATCCCTTTTAACATGCCAAAACATTTTCCACATTCACATGACTTCAGTACACTCTGATATTCTTTGTCTCTTACTCTATCATTCTCGTCATAAATACCCGTCATTTTTGGTAAATCATCAAGGTACTTCTCGGCTTTTTCTTTTGTTATGACTTTTCTCATGGATACCTTGTCATTGTTTGTTTTGATATAAATGGTACCACCATCATTACAAACAGGTTTTAAAATATAGTACATCTCATTTGTGTTAAGGAAATCCAGCATATCAATTTTTTCAATATTATATACGCCTCTTCCCTCATAAACTACACTTTCATTAATTTTGAACAATATAAGCACCTTACTTTCTTTACTTCCCTCGTGGAAGAACTACTCCAATAGCCAATGCTTTGAATACCGCAGCAGCAAGTTACTATCCTATTATAACACACTTTTTGCTTTTTTCCTAGGGTCAAAAGTCACAATAGCTATATCGGGATCTATAGATAATAATAACCAATAGCCAGTACAACAGAAAAAGGACTACCACAATAATGTAATTAATGTGGCAGTCCTCATCTTACGCTTGGACTAATGTATCTATTTAAATTGTTTTAATTATTTAACGATTGTAGCAACACGGCCTGATCCAACTGTACGTCCACCTTCACGAATAGCGAAAGTAAGACCCTGCTCCATAGCGATTGGGTGGATCAATTCGATTGACATTTCTACGTTATCGCCAGGCATGCACATTTCTGTGCCTTCTGGAAGGTTGATAACACCTGTAACGTCAGTTGTACGGAAGTAGAACTGAGGTCTGTAGTTGTTGAAGAAAGGAGTATGACGTCCACCTTCATCTTTTGTCAATACGTAAACCTGTGCTGTAAATTTTGTATGGCATGTAACTGTACCTGGTTTGGAAAGAACCTGTCCTCTTTCGATTTCTGTTCTCTGAACACCACGAAGTAACGCACCGATGTTATCACCAGCCTGAGCTTCGTCAAGAAGTTTACGGAACATTTCGATTCCTGTAACAACAACTTTTCTTGTTTCTTCTTTGATACCAACGATTTCAACTTCTTCAGATACATGAAGAATACCACGTTCTACTCTACCTGTAGCAACTGTACCACGGCCTGTGATAGAGAATACGTCTTCGACTGGCATTAAGAATGGCTGATCTGTAGCACGCTGAGGATCTGGGATCCAGCTGTCAACTGCGTCCATAAGTTCCATGATCTTGTCTCCCCAAGCGCTGCTTGGATCTTCAAGAGCTTTTAAAGCAGAACCCTGGATGATTGGTGTATCATCGCCTGGGAATTCATATTCGCTTAATAATTCACGGATTTCCATATCAACTAATTCAAGTAATTCTTCATCATCAACCATATCACATTTATTCATGAATACTACGATGTAAGGAACACCTACCTGACGGGAAAGTAAGATATGCTCTTTTGTCTGAGCCATAACACCATCAGTAGCTGCAACAACAAGGATAGCACCATCCATCTGAGCAGCACCTGTGATCATGTTCTTTACATAGTCAGCATGTCCTGGGCAGTCAACGTGTGCGTAATGTCTCTTATCTGTTTCGTACTCAACGTGAGCTGTAGAGATTGTGATACCACGTTCTCTTTCTTCTGGAGCTTTATCAATATTCTCGAAATCAACTGCTGCGTTACCTGCAACTCTTTCGCTCAGAGTTTTTGTAATTGCAGCTGTTAAAGTTGTTTTACCATGGTCAACGTGTCCAATGGTACCAATATTAGCATGTGGTTTGTTTCTTTCAAATTTAGCTTTAGCCATTTTGAATGTCCTCCTTATAATATGCGCCTGTATCAGGCTTTCTTTTTGGTTTTTTATTTCATTAGGCTATCTTTGATTATATTTCAAATCAAAGATATTTTCAAGCCTAATTTTTTAAAATAACGATATAATTACTTACTTGGACTTAGCACTTAATACTTTTTCCTGTACAGACTTCGGAACCTGCTCATATTTTTCAAAGAACATAGAGTAGTTACCACGTCCCTGTGTTTTGGAACGTAAGTCTGTAGAGTAACCAAACATTTCAGCCAGCGGAACATAACCTCTTACAAGCTTACCACCACCGATATCTTCCATACCTTCGATACGACCACGACGGGAGTTGATATCACCGATAACATCACCCATATAATCTTCAGGCATAGTAACTTCCACTTTCATGATTGGCTCTAATAATACCGCATCACCTTTTCTCATAGCATCCTTGAATGCCATAGATCCGGCGATATGGAATGCCATTTCACTTGAATCGACTTCATGGTAAGAACCATCATATACGTTTGCATTAACACCAAGTACCGGGAAGCCGCCAAGAATACCTGCTTTTGATGCTTCTTCGATACCCTGACCAACTGCCGGGATATATTCCTTCGGAATAGCACCACCAACAACACTGGATTCATATTTGAATGTTTCTTCGCCATTTGGATCCATTGGTGTAAATCTAACTTTACAATGACCGTACTGACCACGTCCACCGGACTGTTTTGCATATTTGCTGTCAACATCAACAGGTTTTGTAAAGGTTTCTTTGTAAGCAACCTGAGGTGCACCTACATTTGCCTCAACCTTGAATTCACGAAGAAGTCTGTCTACGATAATTTCAAGATGAAGTTCGCCCATACCTGCGATAATTGTCTGTCCTGTTTCATGATCTGTATGTGCACGGAAAGTAGGATCTTCTTCTGCAAGTTTTGCTAAAGCTTCACCCATCTTGCCCTGACCAGCTTTTGTTTTAGGCTCGATTGCTAATTCGATAACTGGTTCTGGGAATTCCATGGATTCCAGAATAACCGGATGCTGTTCGTCACAGATTGTATCACCAGTTGTTGTAAACTTAAAGCCTACAGCTGCTGCGATATCTCCTGCATAAACTTTATCAAGTTCTGCTCTCTTATTAGCGTGCATCTGAAGGATACGTCCAACACGTTCCTTTTTGCCTTTTGTTGCATTTAATACATAAGAACCTGAGTTCATAGATCCAGAGTAAACTCTGAAGAATGCCAGCTTACCAACAAATGGGTCAGCCATGATCTTGAATGCTAATGCTGCAAACGGTTCATCATCAGATGAATGTCTTACGATCGGATTTCCTTCCATATCTGTTCCTTCAATAGAAGCGATATCAGTAGGAGCCGGCATAAATTCAAGAATTGCATTTAACAGCTTCTGAACACCTTTATTTCTGTAAGCTGTACCACAGCAAACAGGAATAGCAGTACATTCGCAGGTACCCTTTCTCAGAGCAGCCTTTAATGCTTCTACGGATGGTTCTTCACCTTCCAGGTATTCCATCATTAAATCGTCATCTAACTCGCAGATTTTTTCTACTAATTCTGTACGATATAATTCAGCATCATCTTTCATGTCTTCCGGAATCTCAGTGATGGAAATGTCTTCACCTTTTTCATCATTGTAGATATAAGCCTGCATTTCGAATAAGTCAATGATTCCCTTGAAATCATCTTCTTTTCCGATTGGAAGCTGAAGACAGATTGCATTTTTACCTAATCTGTTTTTAATTTGTTCTACTGCACCGTAGAAATCTGCACCCATGATATCCATCTTATTGATGAATGCCATACGAGGTACATTATAAGTGTCAGCCTGACGCCATACATTTTCAGATTGAGGTTCAACACCGCCCTTAGCACAGAATACACCGACAGCACCGTCGAGTACACGTAGGGAACGTTCAACCTCTACTGTAAAGTCAACGTGTCCTGGAGTATCAATGATATTGATACGATGCTCTAAAGCACCTGGTTTTGTTTCGCAGTTTTCCTGCAATGTCCAGTGACATGTTGTAGCGGCTGAAGTAATTGTGATACCTCTTTCCTGTTCCTGCTCCATCCAGTCCATGGTTGCAGTACCTTCATGAGTATCACCGATTTTATAGTTTACACCAGTGTAATACAGGATACGCTCTGTCAATGTTGTTTTACCAGCATCGATATGAGCCATAATACCAATATTTCTGGTTCTCTCTAATGGATATTCTCTTCCAGCCAAGGTTATTTCCTCCTAAATAATTTAAAGCTTTCCGCTTTGTCACAAGCCGGCCAATACAGGCCGGCACCGTTCTTTTATATTTTTTATATAATTAGAAACGATAGTGAGCAAATGCTTTGTTTGCTTCTGCCATTTTGTGCATGTCTTCTTTTTTCTTAACGGATGCGCCTGTATTGTTTGATGCATCTAAAAGCTCATTTGCTAATCTGTCTACCATTGTTTTTTCTCCTCTTTTACGAGAATACAATGTGATCCAACGAAGAGCTAAAGCCTGGCGTCTATCTGGTCTAACTTCGATAGGTACCTGGTATGTTGCTCCACCAATACGTCTTGCCTTTACTTCGAGTACAGGCATGATGTTGTTCATAGCTTCTTCAAATACTTCGACTGCTGGCTTATCTGATTTCTCAGCCATTTTGTCAAATGCTCCATATACTATTTTCTGAGCTACACCTCTCTTACCATCTAACATAATGTTATTGATAAGCTTTGTAACCACTTTGTTGTTGTATAATGGATCTGCTAATACGTCTCTTTTTTGAGTATGTCCTTTACGTGGCACGGTACTTCCCTCCTTAATTATTATCGCAGCCAATTAAGACTGCTTGATTAATTCATCGGTACTCACATGTGTCGTTCTACTTGTGTTTCGTGCACGAAAGCTTCTATATTAACCTGCAACCACGGGTGAATAAGAAATCCGGCACAATTTTTGTTTGTAGTTCTGTTTGTGATACGAATAATTTATAATTTAATTGTTACGAATTATTTTTTAGCGTCTTTCGGTCTCTTAGCTCCGTATTTAGAACGAGCCTGTCTTCTCTTTGCAACGCCTGCTGTATCAAGTGTACCACGAACGATGTGATATCTTGTACCTGGTAAGTCTTTTACTCTACCGCCACGGATCAGAACAACGCTATGCTCCTGAAGGTTATGTCCTTCACCTGGGATGTAGCTTGTTACTTCGATTCCGTTAGATAAACGAACTCTGGCGATCTTTCTAAGAGCTGAGTTAGGTTTCTTAGGTGTAGCTGTCTTAACTGCTGTACATACACCTCTTTTTTGTGGTGCGGATACGTCCGTACTCTTTTTCTTTAAGGAGTTAAATCCTTTTTGCAGAGCAGGTGCAGTTGATTTTTTCTCAGATGTCTGACGACCTTTTCTTACTAACTGGTTAAATGTTGGCATTCCTTTCACCTCCTGTTTTATTTGTACAAAAACATAATTTTTTTCTTTCTGTACATGTGGTTGCTGTTTTAATTTTATTTTATGATGCATGAAATTAGATTAAAATTCACGCACACTGATTTATTATATCCACATGCATTTCTAATGTCAAGCACTTTCCAGTATTTTTCAAAGTTTTTTGCCCAAAATACCTTATAATTTTCTTAAGCCGGTAGACAACAAACGTCAGGAATGCTATGATAGGCGCAAATCGGAGGCGATATATTATGAGGAAATTATTAAAACCATTATCATTTATACCAGCTATACTTTTAATGTGCCTTATTTTTAATTTTTCCAGCCAAAGCGGAGATGTTTCCGGACAGCTGAGTTTTAAAGTCAGCTGTAAAATTGTAGAAGCAGGAGATTATATCTTCGACGCCAATCTGGAACAGTGGCAAATAGAAGAATGGGCCAATAAAATCAACTTTATCACACGTAAATTAGCACATATGACCGAATATTTTGCCCTCGCTGTGGCAGTATCCTTTCCATTATATGTGTACGGGCTGCACGGTATCTGGCTTATGCTTGTAGCCGGCATCCTATGCGTCGGTTTTGCCCTGGGAGATGAATACCACCAATCTTTCGTGGGAGGCCGCTCTCCTTCCCTTCGGGATGTCGGGATTGACAGTGTTGGAGTCTTTTTCGGTATTGTACTCGTCCGGATGGTGGGATGGACCGGACGAATGACGATCTTTAAGCCGAGAAAGAAAAAAACAAAGGTAAAAAGAATCACAAAAGTAAAACACAAAAACCATAAGTTCAAAAATTACACAGCCAACGCACCGGAATACCATTATAAGGAAGAACATGCTTATTATAATGATATCCCAAAATCTGCATCTAAATCAAGAACATTTAGAAAAGCGCAGAAAAACAGCAAAGACAACAGTTATTCCTATGACCAGCAATATACCGGTTACGATGGCCATACACCTTACAGTCAGGATCCGGGTTATCAAAATTATAATCATCAGCAACCCTATTATGGAAATAACCCCCAGAATTTTAACGGGCAGCCTAATGGCGGCGGTCCTCAGCAGAATTTTAACGGGCAGCCTTACAGCGATGGTCCTCAGCAGAATTTTAACAGACAGCCTTACAGCGATGGTCCTCAGCAGAATTTTAACAGACAGCCTTACAGCGATGGTCCTCAGCAGAATTTTAACGGACAGCCTTACAGTGGCGGTCCTCAGCAGAATTTTAACGGGCAGCCTTACAGCGGCGGTCCTCAGCAGAATTTTAACGGGCAGCCTTACAGCGGCGGTCCTCAGCAGAATTTTAGCGGGCAGCCTTACAGCGGCGATCCTCAGCAGAATTTTAACGGGCAGCCTTTCGGCGGCGGTCCTCAACAGGATTTTAACAGTCAGCCTTTCGGCAGCGGTCCTCAACAAAATTTTGGAGGTCAGCAACAGGATTTTAACAACTACAGTTCCGACCAGGACTATGCAAATTACCATTCCGCTGATTATTTTGAAGACCAGACACAGTATTATGACCGGCACCAGCAATATGAAACTTCTGATGACAGCGATCCGGAAGAGGATTACAGCGCAGCGAAAAAACATTCACAGCGGCCGGACGATGATGATGACGTGGATATCGTATCCAAAATCCAGTCTCTTTTTAACCGGAAATAATAAAAGCCAATGCAGTATATGATTATAAACTGCGTTGGCTTTTTCTAATTAATCTCCGTATTTTCAAACTGAGACAGAACTGCTTCTTATCTTACATCCCTTCCAGCCTGCTTCATTACCTCCTTTAATTTCTGTATATAATATTGATAATCTTTAAGGGATGTAGAAGGTGCCACCTGATGATCAGAGCCCACTATATATCCACCACCCCGAATCACCGGAAGGATTCTGTCAAATTCCCGGTCTATTGCTTCTTTTCCTTCGGCAATCATAAGCTTATTGAATCCGCCGATAAATTTCAGCCTGGGAAACTGCTCTCTCACTTTAACTATATCCATTCCGGCATTCACATCCATGGGAAGAAATCCATCCACCCCTGCTTCTAAAAAATGCGGGATCATAATGGTAAAGTCTCCATCCGTATCCACAAAAACATTATTTACCCCATGCTCTTTCAGCAATGGAATCAGTCTTTTGTAATAATCGCCTACAAATTCATCAAAGTTTTTCCCTGATATCATCGGTCCGTTTTTTCCACTCAGATCTTCCATCAGATAAACAACATCCGGCTGCAGCAGATCTACGATTTTTATTACTTTTGTAGTGTACACCTGCAATATATACTCATTGATATCATGTATCAGATCCGGCTCATCGTAGAATGCATATAAATGTGCCTCTATCCCCATTAATTCCCTGGGAACCCAGAAAAATCCTTCCAGATTCAACCGGATTGAGTAGTCTCCTCTGTCATGCCCCTCCTTCAGGGAACCGTATGCAGCCTCTATAGCCTCATCACTATAATAAGCCTCCAGTTCTCTGTCTGCATAAGATTTAAGCTTCTCCCAATCTGCTTCATTCTGAATAACTGATTTATATTCTGTTTCAATCTCCGAACCCTTTTTCTGCATCATCTGCCTGCCGTATATATCCTGCTTAATGAGATAGGTTTCGGTATCTTCCAGTATCTTTTCTTCAAATCTGCGAAAAGGAAGCACAAAATGAATCCGCCTTACTGAATCAAATCCCAGATACTGCTCATATTCCATGACTCCCTGCCCCCATGCTGCCGCCAGATACTTTTCAGTCTGATTTGCTTTATTTCCTACAATATCATTGGTAATATCCTTTGCATTTTGTGCGATATCTGATGGAAATCCCTCTTCCACAAAGCGGTTTTTCGTTAATACCCAGGGATAAAAAGTTTCCTCCACAGCACCTCGGTCCGGCTTTCCAAAATTCAAAGTTAAATTTTCACGCTCCCTATTTGTCATTATATCCTCCTTCTCCATTTACCGAATTCCAGAGCCTCAGTTAAGATTCATTTCTATACCGCTGCATATTGCAGGTAAACCTGCAATACTACCACCAGAAAATAGTTTGAAAGCGGTTTTCTTTCACGCTTAACCCCATGAATAGCGCAAGCAGGCTTGTGCTATTCCCAAATCAGCAGTGTGAAAGCGGTTTTCTTTCACACTTAACCCCATGAATAGCGCAAGCAGGCTTGTGCTATTCCCGAATCAGTAGTGTGAAAGCGGTTTTCTTTCACACATTCCTCTGCAATCCTCTTTATAGGTTCATTTTAAAAGTAAATAGTGAAAAAGTACATGTAAAATCAAAGCTGAAATATATAAAATACAAAACTCATTTATCATTCCTTGCACGGTATTCACGAGGGGTATACCCGGTTGCATTTTTAAATACTTTACTAAAATAAAATTGGTCGGAAAACCCTAATAACTCGGCTATTTCCCCTATGAGATACTCTTCTTTCCGATCCAGAAGCTTCTTTGCTTCCTCTATACGGATACCGATGAGATATTCGTTATAGGTACAGTTAAAATGCGTTTTAAATGCTTTGCTCAGATAAGGCTGGCTGATGGAAAATATACTGCAGATATTCAGTATGCTATTGTCTCCGGCAATATTTTTGCGGATATGCTCTTCTACTTTTTTCACTAATTGTTCGGTACTTAGCCTGCCCTGGGGTAGTTTTACAGTACACGGATTTTCTCTTGTAGAGATCAAAAGCCTTCGGATCCTTACAAAAAGTTCTTCAATTTTCTTAGGCTCCACCGGCTTTAGAAGATAGTCAAATGCTCCATAGGAAAATGCATCGTGTACATAGTCAAAGTCGGCGTAACCGCTTACTGCTATGCAGACCGCTCTGTTTTCTTCCTGTCCGGCAATGTATTTTATAAGCTCAATCCCATTTTGTTTTGGCATTTTCATATCCGTTAATACAACATCCGGGCTTGTGTTATGGTAAAGTTCAATGGCATCTTTTACGTTATATGCTTCTCCTGATACCTGGAAATATTCCGTCCTCTTCTGAATTGCTCTTTTTTCCATATCTAGGGCTGCCGGCTCATCATCCACCAGCAATACTTTATACATCTTTACCCACTCCTTTTATCTGTATTTACTAATATTCATGCCAAACAGAATACTGGTGCCGCCCTCGTCATTGTTATCCTGAAGTTCATACCAGAAACTGTCTCCATAATAAATCGAAAGCCTGATCAGTGTCCCGCTCAGCCCCATTCCTCCAAACTGAATCTGCTCTGCTATATAGGTGGCTTTATCTGTATTGTGAAATTCGTCGATTCTCTCACGGATTACTTCTCCGGCTTCTTTGCTGATGCCGCACCCGTTATCCTTTATTTCTACAACCAGCTTATCGCCCAATACCACTGTGTAGATCTTAATAATCACTTTTTCATGTTCCATCAGGCTGTACTTAATGGCATTTTCCACCAGCGGCTGGTAAGTCAGCTTCGGTATTATAATATATTTAGTGTCATCATCTATCTGCATTTCAAATTCGATTCTTTTCTGGTAGCGGCTCTTCATAATTGACATATAGGCCTTCAGGTTCTCTATTTCTTCCCCTATGGTTACTTCGGATGTCTCATAATTGGATGCATATCTCAGGATCTCCGTCAGACTGTAGCATGCATCTGCTGCCGTTTCTGTTTCCCCACGCTCACACAAATTAGCAATACTTCCAAGGCTGTTGTAAAGAAAATGAGGACCCATTTCCGACTGCAGGGCACTAAATAATGTTTTTGTCTGGACATTTTCCAGTTTTTTCTGCTTTACCAGAGCATCCTCCAGCCGCTTTGCCATATCTTCAAAAGAATTCACCAAAATCTCTGTTTCTTTATCCTTAACTTTTATCTCCCTCTTTTGTCTGAAATTCGTCAGATCTGTATTCTGCATGGTCTTTACCAGCAGATTAATCGGACGCATAATCATCCTGGTCGTCCAGAAGCTGTAAAATGTAGTGACAATTATCAGCACTAAGGTAATGGCAATAATTCCTCCCAGCATCTTGTTCAAGGACTCATTCAGAACATTCTTATCCAGAATGATCACTGTTTTACAGGCGTAATAATTGGATGATGCCGTGGAAAATAGTGAATGGCTGTCTTCTTTTATCTTGGAATACTGCCTGGTAAAATCCTTCACCTGCTGGATATAAGTATCATTTCTTTTACTGTCGGGAAGATTGGTATAGAAAAGCTCATCTGTTTCTTCCATAAATACCATGACTTTTAAGCCTTTGCCATTCCACTTTACATTACAGATATTATCCATATAAAAAGCATTCTGCTGAACTTCCAGATAACCGATAATATCAGTATTTCTGTCCTTAACCGGCTTAATTTCAGACACAACCAGGACTTCGCTGCTCTTGTTCCAATAATCGAGATGCGGCTTTAAATAGACCCGGCTGTTCATCTGCTTCATCGGATACTGGCTTTCTATCATTTGTATCCGCTGTCTTACATCATCTTTTTTTACATCCGTTTTCCCGGTACTGTAAAATGTGCCATCTTTTCCATAAATCGAAACCCTTCTTATATCCGATTTATTGATATATGCCTTAGTCAAAAGCTTTCGTATTTCTTTGCCCACTTCATCACCGGACGAAACCACAGCCTGATCCCACAGGTCCAGAAAATGATTATCTGACAATACGTCTATCGCCGTCTGATCCATGGTCGTAAGGCGGCTGTCAGCCTGAGCCATTACATTTTCGGCGATCTGTCCAATATTGCTGACTCCATCCTGATGGATATTATATTGGTTATATTTATAGAAAATAACTGCTGCAATTCCAATAAACAAGATCGTCAAAACAGCATAGGTCATAGAAAGCTTTGTACTGATTTTCTGTTTTATCATAGTTCACACTCTGCCACTTCATAATCCTCTTTTCACAAAAGCGCATGTATGCAAAATGCCTGTGAAGGACTCTTTAAAACCGCTTCAGCCATCTCACGGCATGGTCGATCCATCCTGCATTATCCGGTACGATCTGATCCTGGTTACCCGCTGTAGTCTCATCGCACAGGGATAATCCATGTCCGCCTTTTTCATAAATGTGTAGTTCAAAAGGCACTCTGTATTTGCGCAGTGCACAAGTAAACAATAGCGTGTTTTCTACGGGAACTGCATTATCTTCCTGGGTATGCCATATAAATGTGGGCAGCGTATCTGCTGTGACCTGCTTCTCCAGAGATAACTTTTCACTCAGTTCCGTGGAACCGTCTGTTCCCGTCAGATTTGCGCGCGACTCCTTATGGGTAAATTCACCCATCGTAATAACCGGATAGCATAAAATCATTCCTGATGGTTTATAATTTAAGTTTTCTGTTCCAAACACCTGTGTAAATATTTCATCCTTCCATAGAGTTCCAAGGGAAGCGCATAAATGTCCCCCTGCAGAAAATCCGCAAATAAATATCTTTTCCGGATCAATGCCCCATTCTCTGGCATGTTCACGAACCATAGCTACGGATGTGGCAAGCTCAAGTACAGCACATGGATATCTGGATGGTGCAGCACTGTATTGCAATACAAATGCCTGCATACCTGCTGCTAAAAACCGCATTGCTACCGGTTCAGCCTCCCGGTCAGATTTAAATTGGTATGCACCTCCCGGACAGATAATGACTGCCGGTCTTTTCCCGGACATTTTCAGTTCTTCACTGTCACTATACATATACCCAAATAATCTGGGCTGATATTTTCCATGATCGGCACCTGCCTTTTCATACGCTGCCTCTACATTCATTTCTTTGTAAATCATATAACTCCCTTCTGCCCTTTTAGGACCATTCATCTCAGAGTATGCCTGAAATTTCTGTTATTATTTTTTCTCTATTATACACCATATCTATTTGAAGGGAAATAGTGGAGTGCTGAAAGGAAAAGACCTATAAACAGAGGTCTTCTCCCTATCTATAGGCCGTTTATTACTCTTCTGCTAATCATTAATAGTCATAATTATCCACGGTAGCCGCATCAAATACCAATGCATCCCCTAATACGCACTCACGGTTTGTAATCTCTTTCGTTCCCAGTCTTCCTGCTTCAATGGAGGTAGAATCCGTCGTGATCGTTCCCTCTGCCAGCTGATATCCTGAATGAACTGCCAGATATCCCAGATCCATACAGTTCCAGAGAACTCCGGTATTCATTGGATTCTCTTCATCCTTAATGTATGTTTTCAGAGCATTTGGTGTCGCCAGTCCGGTTAACGTGATCTTGGAAGGATCCGGTTTGCTGGATGCAGACTGATACTGTGCACCCAGAGCAGGAGTTGACATGGATGACAATGCAATTGCTGCCTGAATCTGGTCCGCACCTTCCCCCATACGGCTGATCAGAGTTGCACACTCGCTGTTTACTGTAGTTTCGTCCGTACCCGGATAATATACATCTGTTTCTTTATTCTGAATTTTCATAAAGCTGTAATCATCTGTCTTCAGTAATTCATCAATTGCTGCCTCCCATGCTGTTTGATTTGCATCTGTGCCGGATCCGGACACCAATGCAATATTTGCAGGTTGGCCTGCACCGTATCCTTTCGCCTTCAGATCAATTGCAGCACCATCCAACAAGCCTTTTGCAGCTGCCTGTGCAGTAATCTGGTTTACAAATAAATCTCTGGAATCTTCCTGAGCATCCGCATCAAATGTTACTACTTTAATACCTGCATCCTGGGCTTTTTTTAAGGTCGGAGCAATTGCAGTCGGATCATTAGGAGATACAATAATAACATTTACATCCTGTGCAATCCATCCTTCGAGAATATCCACCTGTTTCTGGTTAGTAGCCTGATCCTGTGACGGTCCATCATACAACAAGGTGATTCCCAATTCATCTGCTGCTTCCTGGGCACCTACTTTACATGCATCAAAATAGTTTTCTCCTTTGAATTTGGGCAGCATTGCCACAACCACATCAGCGCCTTTGGTTTCTGCCGATGAATCTTTAGATGCTTCCTTTGTTTCTTCATTGCCTGCTGCGGCTGTCTCTTTCGTCTCCGCTTTTTCTGTCGTTTTACTTCCAACTGATGTGTCAGTCGCAGAGCATCCGGCTAAAGAAGATACCGCCATAATACCAATCAGGGCTGCCGCCAATACCTTTGTTACCAATCGTTTCTTCATAATTTACCCACCCTTTCTTCTTACAAATTAATTTTTTATGTAAATATTATGTGTTTACTCAGTTGACCCTGAATATCACAATTTTATTACAATCCATTGGTTTTTACAACCGGCTGCTATATAGTGGCGTATTTACGCCGGGAGACACTAGCCGTCATACCTGACTCTCCGATATTTGTTTTGCTGATACTGCAATAATTTTCTTTTTCTTAGCTTTTGAATTTACAAAGGCATAGGCGATCAGAGCAATCATCAGAACTACACCCTGTACAATCGTCTGCACGTCAATAGGAATATTCAATACGGTAAGTCCGCTGTTCAGGGTTGCTATAATCAGCGTGCCCAAAACGGTGCCTTTCATATCTCCGATTCCGCCGTTGATACTGGTTCCGCCCAGAACAACTACCGTTATTACTTTCAGGTTAAAACTGGTTCCGGCATCATACTTAACACTGGTGAACCTTCCCAGCCATATAAAGGCTGCCAGTGCACAGATGAGACCACAAATTACATAAATCAGTATCTGCATCTTATCCGTATTCACACCGGAATATTTCGTTGCATTTTTATTCAATCCAATACTGTATAATTTTCTGCCAAAAGTAGTCTTACCCAGAAGAATAATGAAGAAAACAGCAAGTATCACATAAATCCAGATTTGAAGCGGAATCCCTGCAATGGAGGTATTTCCAAAAAAGTTCGTAAAGTTATAACTGTAAACACTGTCACCATGAGATATTCCTCTTGCCAGCCCCAGAAACAGATACATCGTCGCCAGCGTAGTCACCATCTCCGAAATTTTGGCTTTGGCTATGATAATACCGTTCACCAGTCCGCAGATTCCTCCTGTAAGGATCGTAACAATAATTCCAGCTCCTGTTCCCATTCCGGCAGCTGCCATTCCGCCCATCATAGCGGAGAGAATCATGATGTTTCCTACCGAAAGATCAATGCCGCCCGTAATAATAATCAACGTCATAGGCAGAGCAGCCATACCGATTTCTACAATATTTCGAAACATAACGTTTATAATGTATGCGGGTTTTAAAAACGACGGACTCCCTAGTGCGATTGCTGCAAATATCACAACCCAGATTAAAAACAGCGCCATATTAAACGTGACTTTATATTTTCTATTCTTTTCCATTATGCTTCACCCCCCAGCCTTACAGATCACAGGGTTTGTAATGACCCTTTTTTTCTTGATATATCTGGCTGCCGTAACCAATACGGAGATGATAATAATTGCGCCTTTAATTGCATCTGACCAATTTGGACTAATACCAAGATAGTTAATTGCCGGGGATATCATGGCAAGAATGAAAGCTCCAATAACCGTTCCGATTATTTTTCCCGAACCTCCCGCCGTGCTGGTTCCTCCTAATACAACAGCTGCAATAAATGTCATCTCAAGACCACTTCCCATAGTGGTAGTAACTCTCTGCCCTGCCGTTGCTATAATTACTGCTGATATCCCAAATAAGGCACCTGCTATCGTATAGGTGAGCACTACAGTTTTATTTACATTTATACCAGCCAGTCTGGCACCGCCTTTATTGTTCCCAATAGCATAGATCTTCTTCGAAAATCTAGAGTACTTCATAAATAGCAAGGCTGCTGCCACCACAATCAGGCATATAAGTACACTTGCCGGTATCATTCCGAAGATTTTTGCATCGAATGCCAGCCAGGTAAAAGAAGCCGGCAAATCATAAATAGACCCTTCTACCGTAAGCGGCAGAATCCCCTGAAATATCTGGGTCGTCGCCAAAGTGGCTACAATTGCCGGAATCTTTAATTTTGTAATAAACAACCCGTTAAATGTGCTCAGGGCTGCTCCTATTACCATCGCTGCTGCCAGAAGAACAGCAAACGGTGCCCCCATCTTCCCGATAGCCGCTGTGCATATACAGATTACTGATATTAAAGCTCCTGTGGAAACATCGATATTCGATGTCAGAATAATCATGTTCATACCTACTGCCGATATTAATATGTAACTGAAAGAATTCAATAAGCTCATCAGGTTATTTACGGTATAAAATCCTTTTGCAAAAATTGCAAGTCCAATCAATACTACTGCCAGAAAGACTGCCAGATAAAATTCTGTTGTTAAAAACGCTGCTTTTTTCTTATTATGATCCATTTTACTCCCTCCTTAAGCATATCTTCAAAATGTTTGTGTCCGGCTTATGCCATTACCTGCTTTTTAGATTCCAGAGCTACTGTTAGTATCTTTTCCTGGGTCACTTCATCTCTGTCAAAACAACCGGCGATATAACCGTCTTTCATTACATAAATCCGATCACACATTCCAAGCAGTTCCGGGAGTTCTGAGGAAATCATAATAATCGTCAGGCCTTTTTGTGTCAGATCACTGATAATCTTATGGATTTCTGCTTTTGCATTTACATCCACGCCTCTGGTTGGTTCGTCCAGTATTAAAATTTTAGGATTTAATGCCAGCGCTTTTGAAACAGATACCTTCTGCTGGTTTCCCCCTGACAAATTTGCAACCAGAAAATCAGCCTTTGGAGCTTTAATACCAACATCCTGTATATATTTTTCTCCAATTTCCTGCTCTTTTTTCGTGTGGATTATGCCCAGTTTACCAGCAAATTTTTCCAGTTGGGGCAGAGAGATATTCTGTTCAATACTCATATCAACAATCAATCCGAATTTCCCACGATCTTCGGAAACATATACCAGTCCATTTGCCATAGCATCTTTATAGTCCCTGATCACAACCTCTTTTCCCTCTAGTTTGACTTTACCTGCAGCTTTTCCCGTAAAGCCGCAGAGGGACTCCATAAGCTCTGTCCTGCCAGCTCCTGCCAGACCTGCAAACCCGAGAATCTCTCCTTTATTTAAGGCAAAACTGATATCTTCTAAAAATCCATCGTCATAATAATGCTCTACACGAAGCAGTTCTTTTCCAATCTTAGCTTCTGCCTTGGGATAATAATTGCCCATCTTTCTTCCTACCATATCTGCCACAAGTTCATCTTTATTCGTACCGGATACCTCTTTAGTAGAAATATACTGACCATCACGGATCACCGTTACCCTGTCGCAAATCTCAAATATTTCTTCCAGACGGTGGCTGATATACACAATTCCCAGACCTTCTTTTTTCAGGTTCCCAATAATCTCAAACAGGGCACTGACTTCTCTTTGGGTAAGAGATGCCGTAGGCTCATCAAATATGATGATATTAGCATCAAATGTAAGTGCTTTTGCAATTTCCACCATCTGCTTTTGAGCCATACCCAAGGTTTTTATTGTTACATCCAGGCTCATCTGAGTATTCAGGCGTCTGAAAATCTCTTTTGCCCGTTTCTTCATCCCATCGTAATCAATGAAACTGACAGGACCTATCCTTTTCGTTATCTCATGTCCCAGAAACAGATTATCCAGTACGGTCATTTTCTCAAAAAGGCTGGTTTCCTGAAAAATAATGGAAACTCCTTTCTGGTATGCTTCCATAGGATTCCCAAACGATTCCTCTTTTGCATTAACAACCATTGTTCCGCTGTCCGGCTTATGCACTCCGCAAACCACTTTCATAAGCGTGGATTTTCCTGCTCCGTTCTCGCCGCAAATGGCATGTACTTCACCGCTTCGAAGTTCAAAATCAATGCCATTCAGGGCCAGGACCCCTGGAAAAGTTTTCACAATATCTCTAAGTTCCAATATTGTTTTTCCCATAGTTCCTCCTCCAATCTTCATATGCTGTCTCTTTCTTAACTGTCTTTATCTTATCAAGAGCAGAAGAAAAGGTACATGTAAAATCAAAAAGGGTTTATATAAAATACAAAAGCCCCCGGACAGAAGATTTTACTCTTTGTCCAGGATTTTATCATATGATCCGGCCTTCCTGAGGCAGGGAGTCTCATTACGTCATAGGGAAAAGTATAAAATCAATCAAAAAAATGGCATGCTATAGTTCACACCATAACATGCCATAATTACTTATTCTTCTGTAGCAGATACCAAATCTTCTTCACCCAGATCATCCAGATCTAAATCATCTGATAAATCAAGGCCCAGATCCAGATCGTCATCATCATCAAAATCTTCATCCTCATAAACCTGATCCAGTGTATAATCTGTATCCAGTTTTACATTACGGTATCTCTTCATGCCTGTTCCGGCCGGAATTAATTTACCGATTATAACATTTTCTTTTAATCCGATAAGCGGATCAATCTTACCTTTGATTGCTGCTTCTGTCAGTACCTTCGTCGTTTCCTGGAAAGATGCTGCTGATAAGAAGGAGTTGGTTGCAAGAGATGCTTTTGTTATACCAAGCATTACCTGTTTTCCGTCTGCAGGCATCTTGCCTTCTTCTACTAACGCATCATTAACATCTTCAAAGTCAAGAATATCTACCAGTGTACCAGGCAGTAATTCAGAATCACCATTATCCTCAATTCTGATCTTCTTCAGCATCTGACGAACAATAACTTCGATATGCTTATCATTGATCTCAACACCCTGTAAACGGTAAACACGCTGAACTTCCTGAATCATGTAATCCTGTACAGCACGAACACCTTTGATCTTCAGGATATCATGTGGATTTACGCTACCTTCTGTCAGCTCATCACCGGCTTCCAATAATGCACCATCCTGTACCTTGATTCTGGATCCATAAGGAATCAAATATGTCTTAGCTTCACCGCTTTCATCGTTTGTCACAATAATCTCGCGTTTTTTCTTGGTATCCTTAATGTTTGCAATACCAGGAATTTCTGTAATAATAGCAAGACCTTTTGGCTTTCTTGCCTCAAAAAGCTCCTCGACACGGGGAAGACCCTGTGTAATATCCCCGCCGGCCACACCACCGGTATGGAACGTACGCATGGTAAGCTGTGTTCCAGGTTCTCCGATAGACTGAGCTGCAATAATACCTACGGATTCACCTACCTGAACTGCTTCGCCTGTTGCAAGGTTGGATCCATAACATTTCGCACATACACCGATATGTGATTTACATGTCAGTATCGTACGGATCTTAATCTTGTCAAATGGTTTTCCATTTGCATCCACACCTTCGTTCATGATACGTGCCGCACGTCTTGGGGTAATCATATGGTTTGCTTTTACGAGAACTTCACCATCTTTATTTGTAAGAGTTTCGCAGGCAAATCTACCTGTAATTCTCTCTTGCAGGCTTTCAATTTCTTCTTTTCCGTCCATGAATGCTTTTACATACATACCCGGAATTTCTTTTCCTTCACAACAGTCAACTTCACGAATAATCAAGTCCTGGGAAACGTCAACCAGACGTCTGGTCAGGTATCCGGAATCGGCTGTACGAAGAGCAGTATCAGACAGACCTTTACGAGCACCATGTGCAGACATAAAGTACTCCAATACGTCAAGTCCTTCACGGAAGTTTGACTTGATAGGCAGCTCGATTGTATGACCGGTTGTATCCGCCATCAAACCACGCATACCGGCAAGCTGTTTAATCTGCTTGTCAGAACCACGGGCTCCTGAGTCAGCCATCATATAGATGTTATTGTACTTATCAAGACCGTCTAACAGCGCCTTGGTCAGAATATCATCGGTGTTCTTCCATGTTTCCACAACTTCTTTATAACGCTCTTCTTCCGTGATCAGACCACGTTTGAAGTTCTTTGTAATTCTATCTACCGTATCCTGTGCCTGCTGAATCAGCTGCGGTTTTTCAGGAGGTACTGTCATATCGGAAATGGATACGGTCATCGCTGCCCTGGTAGAGTACTTGTAACCCATAGCCTTGATATCATCAAGTGCTTCTGCAGTCTTGGTTGCTCCGTGAGTATTGATGATTTTCTCCAGAATCTGTTTTAATCCTTTTTTACCTACGTGGAAATCTACTTCCAGCTTCAGTGCATTTTCCGGAATATCACGGTTTACAAAACCTAAATCCTGAGGAAGAATTTCATTAAAGATGAAACGTCCCAACGTAGATTCTACATTTCCAGTAAGCCTGCTTCCATCCGGCATGATCTTTGTCATACGAACCGTAATTCTGGTCTGTAATGTCAAAGCCTTATTTTCAT
The DNA here is from genome assembly GCF_000686105.1 of Robinsoniella sp. KNHs210. Classification (NCBI taxonomy): domain Bacteria; kingdom Bacillati; phylum Bacillota; class Clostridia; order Lachnospirales; family Lachnospiraceae; genus Robinsoniella; species Robinsoniella sp. KNHs210. The sequence continues at coordinate 4,486,432 of NZ_JMLZ01000002.1, read as the reverse complement.
AAGCAAGGATTGCTTCGTTTACGCTTTTAAATACTTTGCCTTCTCCAAGTGCACCTGGTCTCTCCTGTGTCAGATAGTAGATACCAAGGACCATATCCTGTGAAGGTACGGCAACGGGACCACCATCGGAAGGTTTTAACAGGTTGTTTGGAGACAACAGTAAGAAACGGCATTCTGCCTGTGCTTCCACAGACAATGGAAGATGGACAGCCATCTGGTCACCATCGAAGTCAGCATTAAACGCTGTACATACCAATGGATGAAGCTTGATCGCCTTACCTTCTACCAATATAGGCTCAAATGCCTGAATACCAAGTCTGTGAAGTGTGGGGGCACGGTTTAACATAACCGGGTGTTCTTTGATAACTTCTTCCAGAACATCCCAGACTTCCGGCTGAAGTCTTTCTACCATCTTCTTCGCATTCTTAATATTGTGAGAAGTACCATTTGCTACTAATTCTTTCATAACGAAAGGTTTGAATAATTCAATTGCCATTTCTTTTGGCAGACCGCACTGGTAAATCTTAAGTTCCGGTCCAACAACGATAACAGAACGTCCTGAATAGTCAACACGTTTTCCAAGTAAGTTCTGACGGAAACGTCCGGATTTACCCTTTAACATGTCTGATAAGGATTTAAGGGCTCTGTTACCCGGTCCTGTTACCGGACGTCCACGACGTCCATTATCAATTAAAGCATCTACCGCTTCCTGAAGCATACGCTTTTCATTACGAACGATAATATCAGGTGCACCTAATTCCAAAAGTCTTTTCAGACGGTTATTACGGTTGATGATTCTTCTATATAAGTCATTCAGGTCAGATGTGGCAAAACGTCCGCCATCCAGCTGAACCATAGGACGTAAATCCGGCGGAATAACAGGAACAACTGTCATGATCATCCACTCCGGTCTGTTTCCTGAGCCACGGAAAGCTTCTACAACTTCCAGTCTTTTAATGATTCTGGCTCTTTTCTGACCGGTAGAATCCTTCAGTCCTCTTTTTAATTCAACGGATTCCTTCTCCATGTCAATGGCTTCTAACAGTTCCTTAATGGATTCTGCTCCCATGCCTACACGGAAAGTGTTTCCCCATTTTTCTTTCGCTTCCTGGAACTCTTTTTCTGTCAGAACCTGTTTGTACTGTAAATCTGTAGTTCCTTTATCCAACACAATATAATTGGCAAAGTACAATACTTTTTCCAATACTCTGGGAGACAGATCCAGAATTAATCCCATTCTGGAAGGGATTCCCTTAAAATACCAGATATGGGAAACAGGAGCTGCAAGCTCAATGTGTCCCATACGTTCTCTACGAACGCTGGCTTTGGTTACTTCTACGCCGCATCGGTCGCAGACTACACCTTTATAACGGATTTTCTTATATTTACCGCAGTGGCACTCCCAGTCCTTGCTGGGACCGAAAATACGCTCGCAGAATAATCCGTCTTTTTCTGGTTTCAGGGTTCTATAATTAATCGTTTCTGGTTTTTTAACTTCTCCTCTGGACCACTCTCTGATCTTATCCGGAGATGCTAAACCAATTTTGATTGCATCAAAAGTCATTGGCTGATACGTTTCATTGTTTGTTGTTTCAGGCATTGATGGTACTCCTTTCCATTGTTAGCTACCTACATTTACTCTTCATCAAGAACTTCTTCTAGGTCTAAAAATGCTTCTTCTTCTTCCTCTTCCACATCAACTAACTCGCCGTCCTCAAATTCCTGCTGACTAAATCCGAAGTCTTCCAGAGGTTCTTCCTCATTGTAGCCCTTCTCGCCTTCAATAACGGAATGCAGATCTGTTTCGCCAAAATCAATCGTTTCCATGATTTCAACTTCTGTCTGGTCTTCCTTGAGTACTTTTACATCAAGTCCAAGGGACTGAAGCTCTTTTAACAATACCTTGAAGGATTCCGGTATACCTGGTTCCGGTATATTTTCTCCTTTGATAATTGCTTCGTAAGTCTTCACACGGCCAATAACATCATCGGACTTCACAGTCAGAATTTCCTGCAGTGTATAGGATGCACCGTATGCTTCCAGCGCCCAAACTTCCATCTCTCCGAAACGCTGTCCACCAAACTGTGCTTTACCACCAAGAGGCTGCTGTGTAACCAGGGAGTAAGGACCGGTGGAACGTGCATGGATTTTATCATCAACCAGATGATGAAGCTTCAGATAATGCATGTGTCCGATTGTAACTGAACTGTCGAAGTACTCGCCGGTACGGCCATCACGCAGCCTTACTTTACCATCGCGTGAAAGCGGTACACCTTTCCAGAGTTCTCTGTGTGCTCTGTTCTCATATAAATAATCCATAACATCAGGAAGCAGTTCCTGCTCATGTTTCTCTTTAAATTCTTCCCACTCAAGATTGACATAATCATTCGCCAGATCAAGAGTATCCATAATATCAACTTCGTTCGCACCATCAAATACCGGCGTGGATATATTAAATCCTAACGCTTTTGACGCAAGACTTAAATGGATCTCAAGTACCTGTCCTATATTCATACGGGAAGGCACACCAAGAGGATTCAATACGATGTCAAGCGGACGTCCGTTTGGCAGGAACGGCATATCTTCTACCGGAAGTACACGGGAAACAACACCCTTGTTACCATGACGGCCGGCCATCTTATCTCCAACGGAAATCTTTCTCTTCTGTGCAATATAAATACGTACTGCCTGATTTACACCCGGTGATAATTCGTCTCCGTTTTCTCTGGTAAATACTTTGGCATCTACGACTATACCATATTCTCCATGAGGTACTTTCAGAGAAGTATCTCTTACTTCACGCGCCTTTTCACCAAAGATCGCACGAAGAAGCCTTTCTTCTGCAGTCAGCTCAGTCTCTCCCTTAGGGGTAACCTTACCAACCAGGATATCTCCGGCACGGACTTCCGCACCGATACGGATGATACCTCTTTCATCCAGATCCTTTAACGCATCATCGCCGACACCGGGAACGTCTCTTGTAATTTCTTCCGGTCCTAATTTTGTGTCTCTGGCTTCTGCTTCATATTCTTCAATATGGACAGATGTATAGACATCCTCCATAACCAGTCTTTCACTTAATAATACCGCATCCTCGTAGTTATAACCTTCCCAGGTCATAAATCCGATCAATGGGTTCTTACCTAATGCAATTTCACCATTCTGTGTAGAAGGTCCGTCAGCAATAACGTCTCCCGCCTGCACATGATCGCCTTTGAATACGATCGGTCTCTGATTGTAACAGTTACTCTGGTTACTTCTTGCAAACTTCGTCAAATGATACTCATCTTTAGATCCATCGTCATTTTTCATAACAATTGTCTTAGATGTGGAACGTTCAATCGTTCCGGCTTTTTTTGCAACCACACAAACACCGGAGTCAACCGCTGCTTTCATTTCCATACCTGTTCCAACAACCGGTGCATCCGTAGTCAATAACGGTACGGCCTGACGCTGCATGTTAGATCCCATCAGCGCACGGTTAGCATCATCATTTTCCAGGAAAGGAATCAATGCGGTAGCAACAGAAAATACCATCTTAGGAGATACATCCATGTAATCAAATGTAGTTCTTTCATACTCCTGCGTTTCTTCTCTGTAACGACCAGAAACATTTTTATGAACAAAATGTCCTTCTTCATCCAGGGCCTCATTCGCCTGAGCTACATGATAATTATCTTCCTCATCTGCAGTCATATATACAACATCTTCCGTAACACGAGGGTCAGTCGGATCTGTCTTGTCTATTTTACGGTATGGTGCTTCAATAAAACCATACTCATTAATTCTGGCATAGGTTGCCAGGGAGTTAATCAGACCGATATTAGGACCTTCAGGTGTCTCGATCGGACACATTCTTCCATAATGGGAATAGTGAACATCTCGAACCTCGAATCCCGCTCTATCTCTGGACAAACCACCAGGGCCCAGTGCGGATAAACGTCTTTTATGTGTTAACTCACCAAGCGGATTATTCTGATCCATGAACTGAGACAGCTGGGAAGAACCAAAGAATTCTTTAACAGCTGCTGTTACCGGCTTGATATTGATCAGAGATTGTGGTGAAATTCCTTCCAGATCCTGTGTTGTCATACGTTCACGTACAACTCTTTCCAGCCTGGAAAGACCAATACGGTACTGGTTCTGCAGCAATTCGCCTACTGCTCTGATACGTCTGTTTCCTAAATGGTCGATATCATCTGCATTGCCAATTCCATATTCCAGATGCATATTATAGTTAATAGAAGCAATAATATCTTCTTTTGTAATATGCTTCGGAATCAATTCGTGGATATTCTGCTTGATTGCATATTTGATATCTTCAATATCGTCATTTTCTTCCAGTATTTTTTCAAGCACAGGGTAATATACTAACTCTGTAACACCCACTTCTTTTGGATCAACATCAACGAAATTCGTAATATCAACCATCATACTGGAGATTACTTTCGCATTACGTTCTTCCGTCTGAATCCAAACGAAAGGAACTGCTGCATACTGAATAGCATCTGCAATTTCACGTGTTACTTCGGTGCCTGCTTCAGCCAGAATTTCACCTGTAGTAGTATCTACAACATCTTCTGCAAGCACATGTCCTGAGATACGGTTGCGAAGAAGAAGCTTCTTATTAAATTTATAACGGCCAACCTTAGCAAGATCATATCTTCTAGGGTCAAAAAACATACTGGTAATAAGGCTTTCTGCACTTTCTACTGCCAGCGGTTCACCCGGACGGATCTTTTTATATAATTCAAGAAGACCTTCCTGGTAATTTTCTGATGTATCCTTAGTTAAACTTGCCAGGATCTTTGGTTCTTCACCAAATAACTCAATGATCTCAGCATTGGTACCGATGCCAAGTGCACGGATTAAAACCGTAATCGGCACCTTTCTGGTTCTATCTACACGAACATAGAAAACATCATTGGAGTCAGTTTCGTATTCCAGCCAGGCACCTCTGTTAGGAATAACGGTAGCAGAAAATAACTTTTTACCAATTTTATCATGAGCAACTGAATAATAAATACCTGGCGAACGAACCAACTGACTAACGATAACACGTTCAGCACCATTAATTACAAAGGTACCTGTTGCAGTCATTAAAGGCAAATCCCCCATGAATATCTCATGTTCATTGATTTCGTCATTCTCTTTATTATGAAGTCTCACCCTAACCTTTAACGGTGCAGCAAATGTTGCATCTCTCTCCTTGCACTCCTCGATGGAATATTTCACATCATCTTCACATAATGTGAAATCTACAAATTCCAAGCTCAGTTTGCCACTATAATCTGCGATTGGAGAGATATCTTCAAAAACTTCCTTCATTCCTTCGTCTAGGAACCATTGGTATGAGTCTTTCTGGACCTCAATCAAATTGGGCATTTCCAGAACCTCTTTTTGTCTTGAGTAACTCATACGAAAGCTTTTGCCGCTTTTGATTGGTCGTATCCTGTTTTTCTCCATTGACGTTTCACCCCTGTTCTTTCTATATAAATATAAACTATTTCCAACAACCCGGTTTTGGGCATAATGATACCCTTGGGCACAATCCTGCACAATAGTGCATCTTCCACTTTAGCATAAAGAAAAACTGCTGTCAAGCAGTTTCTCCTGAAAAAATTGGTTTTAAATTTGTACAATTTGATCTTCCTGTTTAAGAGCACGATTAAAAACGAACAGTAGCAAACTGTGGATTTCAGCTTGTATCTGAAATGTGCCGTATACATAGCATCAATAATTTGCAGCACCATAGTTTAGCAGGGTTTTGGTATCCCTCCATCTGGATTCACTGCTTGGACACCCCAGAACCACCGAAATGTAGGTCTTTCCGTTTTTGCTCATCGCCCCGGCAAAGCAATGTCCAGCCAAAGTTGTCCAACCTGTTTTTCCACCCAGGAATCCTGACATCTGGCCCAGCATATCATCCGTACTATATACCGTAAATCCTCTGCCGCCAGAAAGGCTGGAAAAACTATAAGCCCTGGTCTGTATAATCTGGCGGAACAAATCTTTTTTGATGGCATAACGCAGCATCTTTGCAAGATCCAGAGCCGACGAACCATGATTTCCCATCTCCAGTCCATTTGCTGTGACAAAGGTTGTATTTTTGCATCCAAGCTCTCTAGCCTTCTGATTCATTAGATCTGCAAAATTTTGTACCGAGCCGCTGATATGCTCCGCTATTGCCACTGCCACATCATTATAGGAAGGCAGCAGTAATGCATACAGCAGATCCTGCATCCGATAGACTTCACCCGGATTCATATACAGCTTTACTTCTTCCTGTCCTGCGGCATACGCAGAGACAGAAACTGAATCATTCAATCCGGCATACTCCAAAGCCAGTATTGCCGTCATTATTTTTGTGGTACTGGCATTGGGGCGGTTTTGATTTGCATTTTTCTGATAAATAACTTTTCCCGTCTTAGCGTCAATTAATACCGCAGAGGGTGCAGACAGGCTTAATGCAGAAGCGCTTACCTTTTTCCCGGAAGCATCAACGAACTTACTTCCTATAAAAGTACTCTTCACCATTGCCCCATTACTGCCCAGATAGTAATCGCCAACCCATTTATTTTTTACCATATAACCATTACTGCCAAAATAGTACCACTTACCCGACACTTTCTTCCAACTGTTTTTCAGATAACTTCCGCTTTGGTTCTGATATTTCTTTCCTTTATCCCCAGTTCGCATACCCGGCTTCATGAAACCATATTTATCAAAGCTGTATTTAATTCCATTTATGGTAATTCTTTTATTTTTGACCGCATAACCATTTTTATCAAAATAGCACCGTTTATTATTGATAGTCTTCCACTTATTCGTTATGTACTGGTTCTTTTCATCCCGGAAACGCCAGCCTTTCGATGTTTTCACAAGCCCTTTTACATATTTCCCGCTTGCCTCCAGGTAATGACTGCCAACCCAGCTTTGTGTAACGGCATAACCCTTCCTATTAAAATAATAACGGTTCCCATCAATTGTTTTCCACTGGCTTTTCAGGTATCCCTTAGAGCCATTCTTATAGCGGTATCCCTTCCCGGTATTTTTAAAGCTTACGATCCATCTTCCTTTGGAATTTACATACCGGTCACCAACCCAGCGGCTTTTTTGCAGTCTTCCGCTCTTTGTATAATAATACCAGCCTGTACTTTTGTGCTTCCATGCAGCGTCCGCCTGGAAAACAGGTGAAATGCCAATCAGCAATATCAGAATTAATGTTAATGGAATAAAAAATCGCTTTTTTACATTTTTCATTTAACTCTACCCCCCACTTTGATTTTCAAAAACATTCTAAAAATATTATACATGATAATGTAAAATTCACCAAATCAATTTTTCTCACCAGCAATATAAAAAATGCCGGTGCCAAGATTATCTCTCAGCACCAGCATCATTTTAAGTTATCATACATTCTAAAATTACAAATTTAAAGCAGATCAGATTGTTCCATCCCAGGTAGAAACTGTTTTGGCTTTCTTCTCTTCCTCGTCAAACCAACGGGTGGTCACTACTTTTCCTTCTGTATAGAAACGATATCCGTCTTTTCCAAGGCAATGCAGATCTCCAAAGAAAGATTTCTTATGTCCATTAAATGGGAACATACCTACGGGAACCGGAATACCTACATTGACTCCCACCATTCCTCCGTCCGTACGTCTTGCAAATTCTCTCGCATAGTGACCGCTCTGTGTGAAGATTACAGAACCGTTAGCATATGGATTTGCATTCATAACCGCAAGTCCTTCATCGAAATCTTTCACACGTTTGATACAGAGAACCGGACCAAATACTTCTCTGTCTCCGATGGTCATTCCCGGTTTTACGTGATCGAAAATCGTAGGCCCTACATAATAACCATTCTCATATCCCGGAACCTGGATATCCCTTCCATCTAAGATCAGTTCTGCACCCTCTTCAATTCCTTTTTCGATCCAATTCGTTACAAACTTCTTATGCCCTTCATTTACTACCGGACCCATACCTGTTGTTTTATCATAAGCCGGACCGACTTTAATTTCTCTTGCTTTTTCTACAATTGCATGAACCAGGTCATCTGCAATATCTTCCTGGACTACAACCACCGGGAGTGCCATGCAGCGTTCACCGGCACATCCAAAGGCTGCATTAATAATTCCAGCTGCTGTTCTTTCGATTGGTGCATCATTCAACACCAGTGCATGGTTTTTCGCTTCACAAAGAGCCTGAACGCGTTTTCCATTTGCTGCTGCAGTTGAATAAATATGTAATCCTACTTCTGTTGATCCCACAAAAGTAATTCCTTTGATATCCGGATGCTGTAAAAACATTTCCGCTTCATTTCTGGAACAGGTCACAATATTGATTACGCCATCCGGTAGCCCTGCTTCCTTATATAATTCAGCGATGCGCATACAGGTCTGAGGTGTAAACGTTGCAGCCTTTATTACAATGGTATTTCCACAGGCGATGCACATTGGTGTCATCCATCCCATAGGGATCATTGCCGGGAAGTTAAATGGAACAATACCTGCAAATACACCCATGGGTTCACGGTACATTACAGTGTCAAAACCGGAGGAAGCATCCATAAGACTTTCGCCCATCATTAATGACGGCGCGGAAATTGCCTGTTCGGTTCCTTCTTTTGCTTTCAGGACGTCACCTTCTGCCTCAACCCATGCTTTGCCGTTTTCTCTTGCAACAAGTTCCGTCAGTTCATCCATATGTGCAATCAGCAGATCTCTCAGCTTATAAAGAATCTGAACACGTTTGATTACAGGTGTTCCTGACCAGCCAGGGAAAGCTGCTTTCGCTGCTGCAATGGCTTCTTCTACTTCCTCTGAAGTACAGCAGGGTACTTTTGCAGTGATTTCACCGGTACTAGGATTGCAAGCATCCGTATATCGTTCCGTCTTAGATTCTTTAAACACACCATTAACATAATAACCCAGTTTCTTAACATCGCCCATGATAAATCCTCACTTTCATATTTGTGGTAAACCATTGTAATTTGTTGATTATATTTTGGATATATCTTATATTATCACAGAACATAACCAAAATCAACACAAATTTTTCGTTATTTTATTCACGAAACAATCAGGACATTATCTGCATTCACAGATATGTTCATAACTTCACATATCTATATTTTTTTGTGAAGACCTATTCCGGACAACAAAAAATCCCCGCAGACACCTGGAACCAGGTAACTGCGGGGATTGCTAATCATCAGATTATTTTAATGTGGAATTATATAAACGTTTCATGTGTACTCATAAAAATTCGCATTAATATATGAAGAAACTCATTCAAATCTCCTGTACGATTCACTATAATTATCCATAAATTTTTGTGTTGCAGTCTCGTCTGTAGTCATATGCAGTCCCTGGAATGATATATTCGGGGACTGTTTTACACCCTCTGAACATACTGCTCTGCAATAAAACCGCTGTACTTCTTAGCAATAAGAACCTGGTACCATCCTGGTTCTTTATTAATTACATCCATAAGATTACCTTTGTTAAGAGTCTGGTATGGTCCAGAAATGATACCATAGTTTGTCCCCGGCCCTTTCCGGACATTAACACCATCTCCAGTGCATCTTCCAACCCATACGGAATCTTCTGTACCTTTTACAATTGCGTCGAAGCCAGCGCCTTTGATTTTATCCGCCAGGGCTGTTGCATTGCCTTTATTGCTAAATGCTCCACACTGTACCTTATACTGTCCTGTCTCTTCTTTTACGATAGCGTCAAATCCCTTTCCTGCAATAAGTGCTGCTTGCTTCTCTGCATTCTTTTTACTGGCAAAAGATCCGGCCTGTACTTTGTAACTGCCTGCCTTATCCGGTTTTGGTGCAGGTGCGGGCGTAGCAGATGTATTTCCACCGCCTAATGCGTTAAGGGCCTCTGCAAGCTGCCGCGGCCAGCGTCCTGCATCTTCGTTCCCATAAGTGCCATAGATCCGGTTTAGGATGGAAGTATCCGTGTCGGAATCCTTGCAACCGGCGAATTTGTTTGCTGCCGTTAATGCTCCGCTTCGGATGGACATAGAAAAAGCAGATCCCCTTACAGCCGGATCGTGGTTATCCAGGTTTATTCCTTTCTTTTGCAGGTAAGTCTTTACCGGTAAATAATAGTCCCGCTTTGCGGCCGCATCCTGCAACTGTTCAAACTCTTTTGGGTGCTTGTCGCACAGTTCTAGCCAAACTGCTGTAAGTCCGGCATTGCCTATTAATTTACTGTTACCGGCTCCCATAGCAATGTACTTGTTAAATCCCAGGTATCTGGCCGCATTATGATCTACACAGGACTGCATAAACGGTACCAGACCATATCTATAATCAAACTGGTACTTGCCATAAGCGTGCCCTTTGTCCCCGGCCACCTGTCGGAAACCGGCGCTACCACTTTCGTATTTTGTCCAGCCCATCCAGATCTCTTCGGGTGCGGATGTGCTGCCAGACATTAGTTTTTTTACTTTCTCCACAAATCCGGGCCACAGACCTTCGTCCAGGATTCGCCGCGGGCAATGCTTCCGGGATGCATCGTAATGCATTTTTAACCGGTCTGTGGCCCATCCACGGTCTTTTAATAATTTGGCTGCCAGCCATTGCGCATTGGCAACCGCAGTGTAATAATCGCTTTCCGGGTTAACACAGATTTCTATATTAATAGAATTAAGGTTGGAAATTCCATATCTTCCATTTCCATCTCCTACCGCCCAGGCTCCGTCCTGGAAGTCTAATGTCTGGTAGATTTCTTTCGAGTCCACATAGAAGTGTACTGTGCCATCCAAATTTCCATTTTTCATGGCATTTGCATGCGCCAAGGCACTTGCTCCCGAATTCCAATTATCTGTTTCGTGCATAACTACATAAGCCGGTTTGTTCTGCCCTATGTAGCAGTGTGTCTTTGCAATCATTTTTTTAATTTCCATATCTTCTACCTACCCTTTCCGAAAAGAAAAGAGAGCGATTTACTCGCCCTCCGTTTTATTTATAATCTTTGTAAATGCCTGATGTAATCCGGTACTTGCTAATCCTGTAAAGGCTCCATACACAACGGTTTCTAACCCTATTGGAGTATTTGCCAGTCCTGCTGATACGCACGCCAGAACAGCCCCTAGCACTGCCAGAATGGTTGGTATGTACTGGTTACTTACCTTTTCCAACCAGGTTATATGCTTAATGCAGTAACCTACGATTAAACATGCTACTAAAACTACTGGGATATAATAATCCTGTAAAAATCCTAAATCCATAATATTACCTCTTTCTTATAAATATTGGGCTGCCATTAAGATAAGCCCGGTTGCGAGTGCCCCAGCAACAACAGAAATTATAGTTGTAAATGCTGTCTTCTTTGCACTGTTCCAACGTTCTGCCGGTTCATTTTCCAGTTTCTGCAACCGGTCTCCCTGCTTTTGCTGCTCTTCCATCATCGTTTTCATGTTTAATGCCAGTTCTTTAACCGACATTGCCAGTTCCTGTATACACTTTTGCTGTGCTTCCAAATCCGCCACACGCCCTTTTAGCGATCTGCTATCTTTTCCAAGCTCCGCTATTTTTACTGCCACTTCTTCATCATTCATAGTCCCTCTCCTTGTGTCATAATTTTGTGCAAAATAAAAAGACCTTTCGGTCCCGCTCATGCTTTCATATGTTCTCCTTATTACTCTGCTAAAATAGTCTCTTTTTCTTCTACGGTAATCCACCCTTTTGTTAATGCTTTTTCTACGACCTCAGCATTACCGGTATTATTATAAATCCTTTTAATTGTATCAAACATTACTATTCCTCCTACATTCCTAAGATTTCTAAGGTTAAAGTATCAACCGTTTCTTCCAGGGATTTTATTCTTTCTTCTGTCTCATTTGGCTTAATCAACTTGATCCGGATCAAGTCCCCCACAACCGGCGTTATCTCTCCTGTCTCAGTAATATTAGTATCAATTTCAGCATCTTTACGCTTCTCAATATCAATAAGCTTAGTATATCCTGTATAAAGCTGCAGCTCTTCTTCATCCTGCGCTGAAAGCCTATAGATTTTTTTAGTATTCTCAGGGTTAAATGCTGTTTCTACCTCAGTTAATGTGGTGTTTCCAGGCAGAATAAAGAACACAATCTTTTCCGGCGTGCAGTCTACTCCACAGGTAATAAGTTCAAATGTTTTATTATTGTTCAATTTTATTTTTTCCATAAAATCATCCTTTCTTTTTTAAATAGGTTTCAGAGTTAAACACGAATTTGACTACCACATATAACTTCGACAGAATGTATAATCCCTGGTATATTTCCGGTAACGTAATAACCGATAAAGTAGGTAAAATTCTTATAGTAACAATTGCATTGCAGGCAAAATCCCCTTTACCGTTAAATGTATGGCATAAACTTATAGCTCTGCCGGCCGGAACACGACCGAAGCATACATTTTACGGAAACTATGATAATGCAAATTATAATACGACAATAAAAGCGGAGTCGAACGGGGATGTCTTAGTGCTTACCAACAAATCAATTGCTGCAAACGAGTGGCTTGTCGGAAGCGTCATAATTGCTTTCTAACAAATATTTTAAACCATATATACTAATGTACCTCTTACAGAGCCATCGGCAGCCGGAAGAATCCCCCAAACCTCCTTACTGCTTTTTGCAAGCATAACACGACCGTGTTCTCCCAATGAGCTTGAGTATCCCTTCATTACATTACAAAATGAATCCTGTAAAGGTATCTCTTGTAATGTCAATAGCCGAACACTCGTATTTGCGGTATAAGTCGCTACGTTAATGTCAAAGCTTAAAATTCTTAATCTTCCGACTGCTATGTTCGTAACTGTCCCTGATATTCCAGCTGCCAGGGTAACTTGTTTGTTTATATTATCAAAATTCGTGTTTATCTCATTGATTGCCCCTACGATTTCTTTGCTTGTCGTATTTAAGTTAGCTGCAGTACCTACCTTAAGTTTGGATTTAATATTGGTAAGTAAAGTTGAGAATGTTATTTTCTTTGTCTTGCTCGTATCCTGTATAACCATCAGATCTGCGTCACTCGACGTGGTGGCCTGCGTTAGGTCCACTATTTTTCTTGTTGCCATGCTATTCCTCCTTACAAATTAAGATATAACCATCAGTATCAACCAGAGAATAGTCATCCATCGTAGTAATTTCAAATATCTCCGGCACAATTCCAACGGCCAATTTATACTGTTGCCCGGTATTAACCGGGTTTGGGCTTATGTTTACATCGTTTATAACAATATTTGCTACTGCCATTACGATACCACCACCCTTACCGGTTCAATCCAGGTTTCATCACCTATCAGATAAATATATTTAAGTGTATACATTCCCGCAGTCAGTGGGCGTATGTAGGCATCAATTACATGTTCGTCTACAATGCATTCCCCCTCCATTTCAAGGGCTTCATCCTCTGTCCATAGTTCAAATTTTGCCATCCATATCTTAAATTCCCCGCCTGCTTCAGATGTTATCTCAATCTGCACATGCCGTTCTTCTCCGATATCAAATTTTGTTTTAAGCATCCGCCCACCTCCTTGCTTGCTAATATTCTTTCCCCAAAATACTGCTGTGCTACCAGCGCCGCCAAATAGGGAACCGGCTTTATGATAACCTTCTTTGATGAACGATCATATTCAAAGAAGATTCTGGTCATAAATGTTTCATTGCCGGCTTCATCAGTTGCATACAACTCTAAAATATATGTGCAGTCCTCATCTCCAGGGATCTGTACTTGCCACAGATCCCCTTCCATGCGTTCAAATACGATTTCTATTTGATCAACCTTTCCTATCAAGCGTTTTACTGCCATAGGATCACCGCCTAATCAGTAACTTCTACAGAAATCACGTAGGTTTTGCCCGCGTCTACCGGGTTTGGCGTAATCGTTACAGACTTAATAATCGGAGCTACCTGATCCAATGTAACTGTCCGGGTAACTGTGCTGGATTTACCGGCAGTATCCGTAGATACAACTGTAATTGTATTGCTTCCCGCAACAAGTGTTAATGCTTTCGAGAATGTACCATCTGCGTTAACTGTAACTGCTTCCGCTGCGCCGGCATTCAATTTTACGGTTACTGTACAAGGACTGGAAGTTGCATCGTTTGTTGTTCCTGTTACAGTACATGCTGCCTGGTTTGTAATTAAGTTATCCACCGGCGCTGTTACGGACAGTGTTGGCGGAACTGTATCCACAACAAAAGTTACAGATTTCTGTGCAGCGGCATTACCATCAAAGTCAGATGCATCAACTTTAATAGTGTTGCTGCCTTCCGGAAGTGCTGTTGTAGGCACGTAGCTGCAGGTGTAATTCTTGCCATTCTGTGTTTTCGTAATACCGGATGTAATAACAGATGATCCGATAGTTATCTTAATTGTATCTGGATTAACACCGGAATCTGTATCAGTTACCGTAAATGTTACGGTTGGCTTGTTATTGGTAAGTCTTGCACTTGCTGTAGGTGCTGTAATCGTAATTACCGGTGCCACTTTTTCTTTTACTTTTAACTTTAAGCTATCACCCAGTGTTGCATCGGTGTCTGCCTTAGTTGTTACGTTACCTGCCTCATCCGTAGCTTTTACAGTAACTGGGTAATAGTGCCCAGCATTTACATTGTAAGATGACCCAGAGGGCGCTGTAATAGTGGCCTCGTACTTTTTGGAAGTACTATTATAGGTTAACGTGTGTGTTTGACCATTTATAATAGCCTGAACTGTTTTTACTGCCATGTCTTTTCCTCCATTTAAATAACGCCCAAGGCTCCCTGGACGTCTGATTTTAGCGTTTCTATATCCTTTTTTGCCTGTGCAAGATCTGCAAGAATACTGACTGCACCGCCGCTTTCTAATTGCTTTAACAGCTCCTGCAGGGCGGCAAACTGCTCATTGGTTGCATTTAACAGTGCTTTCATATCTTCTATGGTAGCAAGCTGTTTTACGTCACCGGCCGCAAAAGTTGCAAATACTTTCTTGGTATCCAGCATTACTGCAAATTCACCAGGGCGCATTTTAGAGGGATCAAAGTCTTTTTCATTTCCTCTTCTTATTAAAATAATCATTTTAATCACTCCTCAGCTACTACAGATTGTGCAAACTCTTTTAACGATGCAATATGTGTTTGTATCTCGGGATCTACTACAATCCGGTTAACCCTTTTATTTTCCTCTATAATACGCCCCTTCTCATCGATTCTGGAAAAAGTAATGCTTGTACGGACTCCTTCTGCTGTTTCTAATATAGTAATACTTGTTACCTTATTCATAATTTAGTAACTCCTTTTCATATTCCTTCATATATTTAACTGCTTCCTTTGTGTAATCAAATGTTTTTGTCTCTGGCTGAATCAAATAAGATTCTAATCGATCCATGCCATGACCTACCTGTTTCGCCTTTACTTCCCAGACAAACTCCATACCTGGTGTTCCTTTTATAACAAAATAGAGTGGTTGCAACTCAGACACCCACAAATCGCCCTCACCATATTTTTGTGTAAAGACATTGTAGGCGTAATCGAAATCAATAGTTTCCGTAAATACATCTTCCATATAGATGTAGCACGTCCCCGTGTTATCCAAGGTTGCACGGCCGATATCCCCAAATAGTGGGGACGGTGTTTCGTAGCAATATAGTAATCGATCACCATAATTTGAAGTTTCTACACATTTTGATTTATTACCGTTCCTCACTACAAGACTATTGCAAGTTACACTGCCCTCTTTCTTTATTGATATGGAATTCGTTTGACTGTCATTAGGATCTTTTATCATAATACCATTTTGTGAAATCCGAACTCTTTCTATGTATCCACTTTGCCACGGCTCGCTTATAATGATTCCGTATACTTTCTCGCCTATTGGTGCCTCGTAATAACCATTCTCAGTTAACTCTACCCCAAATTCATCGGTAAAAAATGAAAATCCTTTTGCGCCAAAACTGGTTAGAAAAAAAGGATCATTACTATTTTTATCTTGATATACAATTCCATCGGAATAGAGCGATGCTTCTCCATGTTTATCTTTTATTACTAGCTGAGAAGGAGTTTTACCTTCTATTGAACCTTCTAGCTGAATGTTACCACCTGTAATTTGGGCATTAAATGCTTGAAGATTGTTTGTGATTGTATTTCCATTAGAATCAACCTTAAATGTGCCATTACCATTGTTAATCTCTACACCAGTAATTACTCCAGCATTTATTCGGTCTGCATTAATCCTTAATGCTTCAATAGAGTTTAAGACCGCATTGCCATATTTGTCATATCCATTATAATAATTCTTCCCTCCATCATTGCTTATAAAGAAACCATCTATAGATATTTTGTAAATGATCTCACTGTCTTTCATCTCTGGCTTGTCGTGCATGTAGCGAATTGTGCTACCGTCTCCTCCCTGTGCAATCGTTTCATAATATCCAAGTGCATTCAAGGCAATACTGTTAAGTTGTTGCGTTGCAATATCATACTGGCTGATCTCGTTTTTGATATCCTTTTTTGCCTGCGCCAGAAGTTTAGTCTCTGCTCCATACCGGGTATAATTATTTTCTGTTTTTGTTTCTGCATCGCAAATTACAGATTGATAACCCCCCATAGAAAACGTTGTATTTGTAATTACCGTTTTATAAGTGTCGTTTTTTCTATCTGTTATATATGCAACATCGCCTTCTTCAATGCTTGGATCCGACAAACTGGTTATTGACAATGGTCTAAAACGCCTACCTACAATTCTAGGTCCTACGTACCCCGCTACTTCTTCTGCGTGTCCCTTCTGTATCAATGGATTTCCTTCCAGAGACAATGCATAATCCTCTTTACCATATAGGAAAGATTCTGTTTTATCATTATTATCATCTGAACTATTATCCGCTGTAGCTTTTACACCAGTAATTACGATGTCTGCTACATCAATGTCTTGACTCCCCAGTAAAAATAGATGGTAAAAATCTCTCTGATCAGTAAAACTCCCGCCATCCGTTATATCACCAGAATAACTTTTAAAGTTTCCTCCATCTGCATTTGATCCTGTATAATCATAGAGGTTCCCTCCGTCTAAAATGTTATCATTTCTGTCGAATATACTAAAATCATACCATCCAAATTCTAATGCATTTGTGTTACTAATTCTAGCATAGCAGCACATGATTTGAGCACAGTAAGATATAATATCCCTGAATGTTAATGCTTCATCTTCCGGCCGCTTTTCTACTGTAAATCTACCATTTTGTATGGTTTGGGCATTATATGTCATCTGGCAGCACAAACAGGCATCCGCGATAATCTCATTAATGGTTGCTGGGTAGGAAAGCTTACTTTTAGAATAAGGTTGATCGAAGAACAGCATATAGTCATATGCCTCTATTGATATTGTAAGATCTTTTGATCTTGCTTTACATACCCGGTAAGTCCCTTTACTTAACACTTCCCAGCTGCCGTCTTCTAACTTTAATCCGATATAGGACCGGATATCTGCACCTTCAAAATCATACTCCGAAAATTTATCATTCATATTGTTTAGAACTGCAGTGTACTTCTTTATTACTGCCGCTCCAATATCGAACTTTCCGCTGCTGGATGTGGCACCATTGATGCTGTAAGACATAAAATCACCCGTTGATAGGGTTATCGTTTTGCCCTGTTTGGTACCGTCTTTAAAAGTTATCGTATCCTGGATACGAAACTCCCGGTCTTTTTGTATTGCTTTTTTATATTCTGTACTCGTGTTTATCATTTATTGATCACCTCTTTATCGTTGCACTACATCCACATTGGCGCTTTTATACCAATAATACCCGTCTCCTATATCTCCCATCACTTCCTTAGAAAGTGTCCCGCGGTAACTCTCCATCGTGATTAAGTTGCCATCATCCCGGAACGTAATCGGGAAAAACCCAACTGTCATGATACTTTTTATAAGGACAATGTCCTGCTCCGTTAAAAAGGACCACAGCAGGGAAATTGTCTTTTTCTCCGCAATGGCTTCTCCGATCATATAGGCATTTAATGTCCTGCCAGTGTCCGAACTCCATATAATTTCATCATTTATCTTCATGGAAACGGGGGCTGGCAGTTTTATGTCCCCGGATTGCAATATAAACATGTGCCATCCCTCCTTACTTAATTGTTACTGTGTTAAATCGTCTATCTATACTGGTTTGCGCCATCTGCGATGCAGTCGCTATCGTCTCTCCGTCCAGGTTAAAGCCAAGGGCAGATAATGCTGCTATTAACCGGATTACTGCCCGGTCAACAATAGATTCCAGTTCTTCTTTGGTAATGCTTCCGGATGCAGCCAGCAATGCCGCCTGCTTTGCCATTTCCAGCATTTTACCTTCCGGTGCTACAACTTCACCCTGGTGCCGGTTATCCCCAATCATGGCTAACTGTGGTGTGTTTGGTTTCACAAATCCACCTTGTGCCAATGCCGGGATTTGTGGTGTATCAATACTTGGAAGCCAGGTAAACGGCTCAAGAGGGCCTATGCTTAAATTTCTAAGTTGATCTAATGCCCAGTTAATTCCATTAAAAGGTACCGATATTACTGAGTTAATCCCATTAATTAACGCATTTATAACAGCCTTTAGTCCCTCTAAGATCCCCTCCTTAATGCCGTCAAATACTTGCCCACCAGAACTAAATACGTTTTTAACTGCCTCCCAGGCTGCAGAGAACTTATCTTTAAACCAATTTGTTATATTCCCGAATGCGCCGGTTATTCCTTTCCAGACACCGCCGAAGAAATCGCCTGCTTTAGAAAATGAGCTCTTTACACTTCCCCATGCATCAGAAAAAGTATTTTTGAAAAATGATTTTGTAGTGGAAAACGCACTTTTTACATTTCCCCAAACACTAGAAAATGCAGATCCAACGGTACTAAACGCTCCGATAACCGCATCTTTTGCCTGCTTAAATTTTTCACCGAACCAGTTTGCTGCCGGCGCAAATAATTCCTTTATGCCTTTCCATATGCCTCCCAGGAAATCTTTAATTCCATTCCAAATACCGGTAAAGAACGTCTTTATACCTTCCCAGGCTTTCTTCCAATCACCAGTAAAAACACCAACAATAAAATCTATCAAGCCGCCCAGTGCATCGAATAGATCTCCGACAACATCACCTATTGTGCCAAAGATATTCAGGAATAAAGTTCCCAAACCTTCAAGAATCGGTGCAAGTATAGGCATAATATTTTCTGCACACCAGTTGAGGAACGGCTGTATTGTTTTTTCCCAGATATCCTTAATTCCATCGGCAAGCTTACCAAAGAGTTCTAACCCTTTATTTATCGCTGGCTGTATATGTTCTTGCCAGACCGTAGTGAATTTCTGTGCAAGCTTATCTAACACCGGCGCGATATAAGTATTATAGCCATCAAGGATTTTGCCCTGTACTTCTGTGAATCCCGTTTTAAACGATTCAAACATAGGTTTAACATGTTCGTCATATACCGTTTGAAATTTTGCAAATGTATCTTTGACAGACTGGTGTAGTGTACCAAGCACCGTACTTATCGGTTCTAATGTATTATCAATTGCTTCTTTGATTTTATCCTTATTAGCTATCAGAGGACCGACAATCATATCTATGATATCTCGACCAAATTGGAGTGCAATATCTACAACTCCTAAAAAACCGTCTGAAAAGATACCAATTATAGACGCTGTACAACTTTTTGCATTTTCCCCCGAAAAAACCGAGAAAATATCTGCTACTGCAACCGAAAAATCTCCTGCAAGCGCGCTTATCTCAGCTGTCACATTGAAAATTGATACCAACCTGTCTTTTATAAAATCTTTACTTCCCTGCAGATATTTATCTATCCCGCCTACCAGATTATCTGCGATGGTTAGTCCGATACTTGCAACACTTCCCGCTGTTTTTCCCAGATTAATGGCGATTGAGTCCAGCATAGAATTAAAGCTGCTTACAACTTTAGGATCTGTAAATATATCTTTTAGAGACTGTCCTATTCCGGATAAATGGTTCTTTATTGAATCTATCTTTTTAAAACTATCTCCAAATCCTATCTGAAACCCTTTTTTAAATAGCCCTGCAAGCTCTTTTGCCCTGTCTATAAGACCTTGGATTTTTGAAGCTGTTTTATCGATTACTGTATCGTCCTGGGCTAAATTCCCGTAATCAACTGCACCACCAGTACCGCCCACCGCTCCACCGCCGGATCCGGAATCATCACTGTCTGTTTCCGGATCTGCCAGTTTATTTACCTGGTCAAACCCCATAAGGGCTTTCATATCCTTTGCGGCCTTTTTGGCGGCGCTCCCTACTCCCTTTGTGGATTCCTGCAGTCCGTCTGCAGCGCCAGAGGCTCCATCCAAGCCACCTGTTGCCGCAGCGGCTGTATCTGCCAAATCTGCGACCGGCGCTGCCGTTTGCCCGCTGGATTTGTTGCCGGTTATCAGCTCTGTAAAGGACTTAAAGGCATTTGCTAGGGTAGACAACTTGCCGATTAAAGTGTTTACCGCCTTAATAATAGGGGTAAACAGGTTTATAAGCCCCTGGCCAATTGTTGCCTTAAGGGAATCAAACTGCAGGGACAGGATCCTTACTTGGTTTGCCCATCCATCCGATGTCCTGGCGAAGTCACCAGTCGCTGTTGCCAGCTGCTGTTGTACGAACTGGTATCTTAATGCCACTTTCTCCGCCTCAGACATATTCGCAGTCGTTTTTCCGAAACCATTAGACATTGCATATGCATCCAGGGCAGTTTGCGTCATAACGATACCCAAATCTTTTAAGGACTCCGTTTCTCCCGTAAAGACACTTTTCATTTTGGTATAAGCTTCATCCTGGCTTATGTTATAAAATGAAGCCACATCACCGGATAACCCCGTTAAAGTAGTTCCCATATCATAGGCTTCCTTCTCGGAAAATCCAAAAGCCTTTGACATAGCACCAAATGTTCCGGTAAACTTTTTGGACATCGTCTCAGACAAACCAAAGCTTGTCGCAGCACTTTTGGAAAATTCATCCACTTTGGAACTCATAGATGGGAATGTTACATCCACAACGTTTTGCACTTCATTCAGATCTGATCCCAGGTCAAGACAAGCCTTGCCAAAATCTATCACTTTTTTAACAGCAAATGCAGCTGCAAGGGCCCCACCTGCCTTCTTTGCAAGAGCACCGATTCCGCCCATTTGCTTATCAAAACCATTTTTGTTAACAACCAAGTCAAGGCCAATCTGACCTACGCTTGTTGCTGCCATTCGTATCACCTGCCTTTTTTGGCATAATAAAAACGCCACCCATTAATGAGAGACGTTTTTTGCTTAATCTATTATTTCCTTGCTATTTATTGTGGGTAATAACATCAAGCGCTGACAATATAGTGTGCGCTTCGTTGAAAGCATTTTTATATTCTTTGCTGTCTATTTTAGTAGATTTAGTTATTAGTGGGATCATTAAGCACGGGCAGCCAAAGTTATTAAGCGTAACCTTAATAATAAGATTTTCTACTTTCTTCTTCTGTTTTCGCTTACCTGTGATTCCGCCTGCAACAGCACCAAATCCCCCAAAGAGAGCACCGCCGATCAGCGCCTGGCCAACACCACCACTAGTTACAATACTGTCATCTTCTAAAAGGTCATAATTAATCAAATCACTAAAGTTAAGCCAGGTTTTATCTCCTACCTTTTGCTTGCCTCCACCTACTATTTTCTCCGCCGCTACAGACATACCCATTGTGCCCACTGCCATAAAGCCTTTAAACAAAGATTTTCCTGCTCCTGCTTTTTTCCCATTAACCGGAACCGAACCATTAATTCTAAACATACTATGGTTTTCGTCAATCTGCACTGGGCCAATGCTTTTTGTACATTTAATAGCTTCTTTCTGTCGTTCTGAAATTGTATTCGCCCCAGTTTTTATTGCCGCCCACGCTTTTGAAGCTGTGAAACCTGTTTCTTCAATTTCTACTTCTTCTTGGCTATTGTCCAAGCTTTCTTCTTTGATTATTTCTTCAATAGGGCATCCGCAATTTGGACAAGATACCGCTTTGTTCGAAAACTCTTTTCCACACTCTGAACATATAATTAATGCCATTTCTATTCCCCCATACTTTTTTCTAAATTATACCAAATTAGAGGAATTAAGTAAACTGCATTTCGCCAATATTCTACTTTCCTTTTCCTGCCATTTCAATAAACCCATTTTTAAATGCTTCGAGTATTTTTCCCATGTCTTCTTCGCTTACCTTCTTGGCACATCTTCTTTTCCAATCCGCCTGGATCCGCTTCTGATCCTTTGTAAATTGTTTCAAAACATCCTTGTCTGTCTCTGATCGGATAGCTACTATGCGCCCCAAAGCTGTGTCAGGACTTATACCCATGAGAAGATCTTTAAATTCATCCCATTTCATTTCCTTTAAATCACGGGATAATCGAATCCCGTACTGCGCTTGAAAGCTGCTTATGATTAAATCAAAGTCATCAATCAAGTCGTAGTACGGGTCACTACTCTCCCGACTCTTCGTCTGCTCCCTGAATTAGATTCATGGCAGCTTCAATAATCACCATTAAATCCTTAAATGGAAGTTTCATTTTTTCAATTTTCTTCCTATCCTTTTCGCTGAACATCTTTTCGTATGCCAGCATAGCTGCCTCTGTTTCTGGTTTATTACCAAACAGCCCCATAATTTCTAACATGGTGGTTGCATCTGCATTTACTTCATACTCTGTACCTCTGATTACTAAAACAGGATTTTCATCAAAGCTTAATTTATCCGTAATATCTATTTTCTTCGCCATTTTTCTATCTCCTTGTATACATTAAGAAAAGGCAGGATTTCTCCCGCCTTATGCTGCTGGTGTTACCGTTGGTTTCCCATTACTTAACACTTCAAATTCCAGTGGTGCTATAGCTGTAGCATCCCCTGTTCCCGCATTTGTTACATTAATAACCGCACTTGTAAATTTAACGGTTGTGCCATCTGGAAACGTCCACTGGAAGTCTTTTTCCACCTTTCGTCCGTTTAACCATACCAATGCAGCAACTGCATCATTACCAGCATCTCCAACATTTCTTTTGGCTGTTACAGAAATCGTAACTGACTTGGATGTCATTAATCTTCGGGTCCAACCTTCCGTGTCATATGGATTCCATTCTTCCACTCCATTGTCAAAGCTCACTTCAAAAGTTTCACAGTCTGCAATTGATTTTAATGCTGCTGTTCCACCGGAAACCGCTGTGTCAATCTGGAACTGGTTTTCATAACACGGGTAAACCCCGCTTGCTTTTTCTCCTGCAAAGGTCTGCAGGTTTAATGGAATTCGCATATTCCTGCCCTCAATTGCTGCTCTTGCTTCATTCTGTTTCAAATTAATCACCTTTCCTTTCATATATAAGTTCTATCTCAATAACCATCTCATAGATCCCATTGTCATCTGTTCCCACATCCACCGGCTGATCTACAAGCGGATGAATAAATTTTATCTGCTTTTCATTGATTCTTACTTCTCTCATGGCTGCAAGCTTATCAAATAACTCTGCACCAACAGCTTCTGTATCCCGCATACTGCGGTTCCAGTGTATTAAGATGCTGATCTGCTTCGTTCCATAGGATTCTTTATCTTTCCCGCCTATCGCCACTGTATAAGGCGCTGAGCGCTTTAAATTGTACACTCCGATGCTTTGATCCTGCTTTGCGTCTAACTTTCCCATATAGACACTACTATCGTCTGTGAATCCAAGACCGGATACCAGATCCCGCACATCTTCTAACATCAGCATTATAATCCAGCCTCCTTCTTGTAAAATTCCTGATAGGCTTTCTTTGCAAAGTCTTTATTCTTGCCGCCAGGAAGCCAGTCTTCGTGCCATTTACCCTTTGCATTTGGATTTTCATTAGTCTGAAACTCAAACTCAGGGTGATAATACAGTTTTCTTGCATAGGGTGTGCTTGAAACTAAACTGACCCTGCCAGTTCCCGCTTCTGAATAGTCCACGAATGATCCTTCGTTTTGCAGTGCTCCCGTATCTCTTGGGATCACCTGCGCCTGAACCTCTTCGGTATGCAGCGCCTCTGCGGTTTTCTCCAATGCAGTTACCTGGGCGCGGGTTAACTGTTTTATCTTCTGGCTGTTTATCTTAACTTTTGAATTTACTTGAATCATTCCAGCATCAACTCCACATAATTTACGGTGCCATCCGGATTCCTTGCCTTTGTTCCCTGGTATATTTTCCTCTTTACCTCAAATATAATAGCGGTTCCTCCGCTTAGAGTTGGTAATTCTGGTGCAATATCCCCTGGAATAAGTGCCGTACCCGTAATCTGTACATATTTTTTATCTCCGGTAAATACTGTTTTTGCCATATCCTGATAGTTGCACATGGCATCTGTTTCCAGGGCTGTTTCTGGCTCACCGTATTTGTTCAGGCCTTCTTTCTCTATTACGATGTGGATCGGTGTGGTGCAGAACTGTTTTGGCACTAAATTAGGGTACTGCATCCTACACCGCCAATCTGCAGCATAATCCCGTCTGGCAAAGCTGCTCATAGGTGTCCCGCCTCATCGGGATCCCCTTCTGTATGGTAACATTCCAGCTTTCCCCAAACTGCATGGAAACACCATTTATGGAATAACCGGATAAGACCATGTCAAAGATATCTTTGTTTTGGTATTCGAATTCTGCCTGCTGACAACATACCTCCTGAAGGATCTCCTGCTGAAACGGTGTAAGATTAGAAAATCCCCGGCTTACAATCCGGTTGTAAGTCAGGGAATCCAGGTGGCGGCTGGCCTGTTTGAGATACTTTTCCATATCGTCATCATTTGTAATGACTGTTCCATTATATATATCCGAATAGTATGCTTCACTAGCATATGGTTTATATTTTACCATTGTGGCTATTCACCTTCTTTTTCCTGCCCTGGTTTCTTTCCTTTTGCTTTTTTCAACGCTTCCAGTTCCGTTACTGCTTTCATATATTCCTCATAAGAGACTGTCTTACCCTTGCCGGATGCAATGATATTTCCCGAATCATCCTTAATATCAAATCCTCGTGTCTGGTAAGATATTTTTTCTTTTTCGTCTATCAGATAGACTTTATTTCCTTTTTCCGCTGTCATATTATCCTCCTATGCCTGCACGTTCATGGAACATCCTTCAACCTTCTTTTCCAGCATAAACAAGTCACCGAAGTTTCTATTCTGGTAAAGGTATCCGTCTGCAGTTCTTGAATCTGTCCCAGGTGTAAACAGTTTAATGTAACTGTATTTATCCCTCGCCACAACACAGGACGTATGAATTAAAATCCAGTTGATTTGCTTAGCGTCTTCTGCTGCTACACATCCGGTTGTGAAGTCATACTTTGTTTTCATTCTGGCCGCCGGCACCATCCTGAAAGTCACATTGTCCAGGGAATGCACGTTTCTGTTAATGGTAGATGGTGTAGTTACTGTCATAACGCGCTGTATTCCCTCTGCTTCTTTAATAATTTTCTGCATAGCCGGGGTAACGTACATAAGCCTTCCTTCTTCCGGAACACCTGCTTCATCCATAAGCGCCATTTCCGTGTCAAATGCTTCCAAAAATACAGCAGCATCAATCACTGTTTTATCAATCCTGCCTGCATAGGTTGTTAATTCGGTATGAAGTTTTGAATATCTGTAAGAATCCTTTTCAGGAATAGCCTGTTCTGTTTCAAATGTATTCTGGATGTTTGCCACCGACAAAGTTAAATTTGTTTCATCAATGTCAAGTGGATCGATCCAGAACTCTACATCCCTGTCGTGCTCTAATTTCTTAGCTTCCCAGTCATTAGCAAGCGTTCCCGCGTTAAAACCTGGTGTTCTGGTATGGTCCTTATATCCTGTTACACTCATCCTGGGTAGCTTAATTGTTTGGGCATTAATAAACTTAACACCGGGATTACTTTTGGTAAGCTCGTCTGAGCAAAGCTCTTTTGCGTATTTCTGCTGCAATAACTGTGTAAATTGTGTTGCATAATCATATACTGCCATTTTTATACCTCTTTTCTTTTTATAATCCGAATGCTGCCTTTAGAGCATCATCCGTAGTTGTTTGTTGGTTTCCGCCGCCAGCTCCGATCTGTTTAAATCCTGTGGCCTGTTCTGTCGTTGGTTTCAATGCGGGTACATCTTCGAGAACCTTGTTTAAGGCTCCTTTTAAAGCCTCTTCGTTAATCTTTCCATCCTGACCCGCAACGTTGCTTAAATCCGCTAGTTTTAACACGTATGGCACTGTTTTAGCATCTATACCCAACTGAATAGCCTGCAAAATAGCCTGGTTCTCTACTTCCTTCTGTTGTGCCATAGCCTGCGCCTGTGCTGCCTGCGTCTGCAGTGCATTTATATCTGGCTGCTGTGCTGCCTGTTGCTGTTTAAAGGAAGCCATCGCCTGCTCTGCCTCTTCCTTGGATAGTCCTTGCTGCTTAAAATAGCCTTTTAGCACACTTTCTTCTGCCACAGACTGTTTTCCCTGGATAAGCTGCGCAATCTTATCGTAATCGATCTGTGGTGCAGCACCCGCTGTACCGGTTTGCGGCTGCCCAACAGGCTGTGTTGCCTGCGCTCCTGGATCTGTGCCTCCTGGCTCTGCAAAAATTTGTAATTTCATTGGTAGTTTTCTTCTCATAGCATAATCTCCTTTACAATTTATAAGAGTGTCTCTCTGTAACAGTTTTACGGGTGTCTCCCATCAACAGTTTTCACAGTGTGTCTCACCGTAGTTTAAAGCCTTCGGGCATAAAAATAAGACGTTTCACCCCGCGCCTTACAGGGAGATGTATGGACCACCTTACCCTTTCTTTTCTGATGTGACCTTTTCTGGAAGAATTTCAACCATGCCAAGCCTTGCTAACTTCTCAGCTCTGTCTCTTTTTACCTCAAACTCTTCGCCTGTCTGTCGAAGCCTGAGTTCGTTTTCACGATCTCGGAAGTTTGCCTTTACTTTTACTTTCACACTGTATCACCTCCTGCCGAATTATGTGCATAATAAAACCACCGATCAATATATATCGACTGGTGGTTTTACTTTATTTCCTTTAATTTTTCAAAATAACTATGGTATTCTTCTTTATACTCATCCACGGTCATTCCGGCCCGCCAAAAATCAAAACCTTTCATATACGGTGAAGCCCATGTTTCATCAATGAATATTTTTTTGGAGTTATCCTTTAATCTCTGTTGCCAAATGGGAATATATTGTTTCCGTTTTGATGGATCCCTCATTTTACCAAAATAGTATGCCTGCTCTATTTCAAACTCTTCAGGTGACATATCATCTTTCCAAAAAATAAACTCTTTCATTGATGGTGTAGCCCAATTATTTATTTCTCCCATCTATAGCAACAACTCCTTCCCCGTAAAACTCTTTCAATATACTTTCAATTATTATTTCTTCTCTTCTGGCACTTCTTTCAACTGGTGTAATTTTACCACTCCTTGACAATTTATTCAAGTCCTCCAATTCTTCTTCAAAATAGAAATCTGGATAAAAATCCGTATCAGCATCTTTAGTACGTTTTGCAATGTATTTCATACCATCATTTTGTACTGCTATCTGAACAGGTATATTCGAATATAAAATTGGAGTGGTAAGGTCGGCCTCTGACAACGAGCTAATGATATTATGATTATGGATAAAAGCAAAATTCTCGTCTGGATGGGATTCTACATACTTCCAAAAATCAATACCAACACTCCCAGGATCTCCATTTGTTTCATAGTACTCCAGCTTTCCTGTCTTCAGATTTACAAGATGCATATGCTCACATCTGTCCTCATTTCCCTTTTTAGCCACATCCTCAATAGCCTCTGATAATCCTCTATTAACTGTTTCATTATATTCAGGAAGCGACACAGAATAGTCATTCTTTTTGTCATAATAAACAGGTTCATTTTTATATATGAATTGTGATTTTGCTCTTGAACCGATTTTTTCCTGCCATTCCGCTGCTCTGCCACCATGCATCCTTTGA
Source organism: Robinsoniella sp. KNHs210 (assembly GCF_000686105.1). NCBI lineage: Bacteria > Bacillati > Bacillota > Clostridia > Lachnospirales > Lachnospiraceae > Robinsoniella > Robinsoniella sp. KNHs210. Next base: position 4,458,471 of record NZ_JMLZ01000002.1, on the reverse strand, counting down.
TTGTCTTCATCTAAAGAAAACTTAGCTAATCGTTTTAACTTTTCAACCTGCCTCTCCGCATGCTGTTTTTGCGCCTCTTGTTTATTTACTTTCTCAACAGCTTCCAACTCCTGTTTTGTCCAGGTATCATCTGCAGTAGATATTCCCGGAAAGTATGTCGTATGGCTATCCTTACATCGAGGATGATATAGTCCTGCTGCTATAGCGGTGCTCATTAGCGGATACTTCCCATCTGATGGTTTGCCACCGGACCATACATCATCAACCAATATCTTGCCCACAAACGGCAAACACATTGGACAGGGATTTCCACGCTTATTTACTATAACAGTACTGATTCCCCACTCCTGCCGCTTTTCTCCCTCTCCGGTCAAATAGGCACGTTTGGAAGCTGTCTGTATTGCCATAAATGCATAATCGCTTATTTTATGCCTTGCCCCGTTTTTATATTCAATGCAGTTTATGCCGGAACCTAAAAAATCCTTGGTCGCCATGTCTACGGCCTTTTCATAGGTGCCCGCTCCGGTATTTGCATATACCTGTGCATTAAAAATAATCTTACGGTATTGATCATCCGCCATTCGTAACATTGCGTGTTCCGCTTTGGAAAAATCCTTCCGGGTGGCTCCGATCAAGGCATTCAGTTTACGATCATTCAGTTTAAAAAACTCACCCGTTGTCTGCATACTTTTATTCAGACTTCCCGGAGGTTTCCAACCTTTCTTTATGGCATTCATGATCTCTATTTCCTGATCCAGTCCGCCTTGCTTTCTTGCCTTATGGATTATTTCATCCACAGATCCATTTATATCTGCAAATTTCCCTTGAAATTTCTTCTGGTTCTGCTTCTTATATTTTTCCAGTGCCTGCAGCTGTTTTGCTTGCCACATTTCCCAGCGCATTTCTTCTGCAGATTCTTCCACCTTATGCCGCTTCATATTCCGCATCATGGAAGCGATCAATTCTTCTTCAATGGCAGCGAATGCTTCTTCGATATCATATGGTTCCATATGGATCACCTGCCATTCGACAGCACTTTAAAGCCCTGGCTCTTAAACTGCCGGATCATTGCTTTAAGCTGGGTGGAGCTGCTGCATTTATCACACCGCAGTTCTGCATAATCACTTTTTTCAATTGCGTAGACTCCAAAGGCTACCTGTTCACTGGCTATTTTTAGAAGCCCCTGGTATTCCTTCCGGCTCATGCGGTACATTCTTTTCGCTACCTGCACTTTCATCTGGCAGACCCCCTTCTACATTTGCTTTAAAACCTCCAAGATCCATGTTGATACCAGGTTCATCTGCTTCTGTAATGCCCTGCTCTGCCTTAAGCCGTTGGATCTCTTCCTGCTTACAATGTTCATCCAGCGTATCGCCATACAGTTCTTCTACCGCCCGCTCTATAGACATAATGCCCTGGGTTTTTGCTTTGCCTATGGTTTCCACCTGTGACTCAAAACTTGGATTAGCATATTCTCCGAAAGGTATGTTTACTTCCACCTCTTCCACTGGTTTCCCGTATAGCAGGTTGTAAGCATTTATACATGCAGTAACCACCTCTGGCAACGTCTCCTGCAGTGCCTCTACAATCGCATTCCTGGTGTACAGCGTGGCTTTTTCTTTTTCCCTCTGCGCTTCTGCATTGTCCAATTTTTTTGTGTCTATGCCCAGTGTAGAAGGTGATATAACGCCCTGTAAACACTGGTCAAGTGCTGTTATGTAGGAAGCAAGGTAACTTTCGTGTGGGATATTCGGTTGATCTATCTCAATTTTGCTGCCTCCATCTTCTGAAAAACCACCTTTAGTCTCAATAAAACTATTATCAAACGGATTTGGCTTTAATAGCTTTCCGTTTTTTTCATCCTTTGGTATTAAGTCTTCCGGTATTCTTTTTATAGGCCTCCCCTTACGCAAAGCATCCATCCACTGTGACCAAGTTTCGTCAAATGCGTCATAACAATCTAGCTTGCCATCATAAATGCTTCCGCCCCTGCCTTCGTACTTGGCACTTTCATATACCTGTAACGGCACCGCAAGAATTACTTTGTCATCGAATACCCAGTCGGACACTCCTTTTGTATTGTCGATTGCATGCAAGTCAACCAGTTTGTCGCCTTCATACAGTTCATTCCTTATGTACCCATGTCCGTAATGCTCATACAAGACATACTGCTGGCTTCTGACTGTGTAAGGCGTCTTGAACACCACCTCTTCCAGATCATCTCCGTCATAGACCAATTCAATTCTTTCCCCCGGATACCAGCGCAGGATCGGATATTCGCTTTTCTTAGTGTTAATGGTTACCTTATAGGCTCCATCTCCTATATAGAGTACCTCTTTTAAGGATCTTTCAAATTTCTTCCGAAACCTGTTTGCTTTCTCTATGTCTTTCCACAGCAGTTCCTGTGCTGGATTTTTAAATTCAAAGTCGTTCATGTCTTCGACTATAATACCAGTAAAAATGCGAACAATCATCCCGGGTAATCCGGTGTGTATCTTCCTCATTTCCATACCTGGTGTACACTTGGATGACCAGAACTTATACTTATCAGCATATTCCGGATTCTGCTGATACATCTGCTCTATCTCGTTTCCATCGCCACGGTACCATATACGATTTCTGATTGCAGATAGTTCAAAGTCCATGACTTCGTTAATCTGGATACCATAAGAGTTTGACGGCTGAATCTGTAGCCAGCTCCTCAGTCCTCGTTTTATATTATCTTCCAATTTCTTTGTCCACCTCACTTTATCACGCTCCTAACATGTACATTGTTTCCGCAACGCCTGTAGTGCAATCCGGTGCATCATCGTGCTTATTTTCTCCATCGCGCTGATATCTAACCATAGCCTGGTAATACTCCGGCCATTTGTGCATCCAGTTCTGTGGATAATAAACATGTTCCATTACCCACGTTGCGTTTGATAATATTCTTGCTTTTTTATTTTTCGACTGGTGGAACCACTTAATTATTGTAATAAAGTTTTTAAAATGTTCTTCTGATATTCGTTTTACATTCCTGGCGAAACCAGAACCGCCATTATTGCTCTCCACCCTTGCCCTGTTTACCGCATATTCCTTAAATCGTTTTGCTGTTTCTGGCTCCGTAATTTCCATACCTTGTTGCGTATAATACACGTCCAACACATAAGCCTCTCTAAGATATATGCCCCAGATAATTGTGCATAGATAGTCGGATCCTTCATCCGCGGTGTCTGTATAGCTGTAGATTCCTTCAAACAGGCTGTTTCCGTTATTGTCTACAGGTAGCTTATCGTAGGTCTTAAAACTGGTGTACAAACGGCCTTTAAGGTCTATTGGTTCTTGCTGGTAGTTGGCGCTTGCTATATCTTCTCCCATAGCTTTTATTTTGTCTGTATAGGATTTATAAGATAGAACTTCTGGGCAAAGCATCTCGCATGTTTCCTTGTTTATCAAGGCTTTCATGCTTATGTGCCTTATATTTACTCCGTTTTCTTTATAATGTTCTAAAGCCCTACCTGCCAGATCATCACTTGCCCATCGTGTCATTATGATAATAATCTTTCCGCTTTCTTCCAGACGCGAAAGCATTGTGTTAGTGAACCATTCCCAATGTTTTTCTTTTACATTTTCGTTATTGGCTTCCTCTGCGTTCTTTATCAGATCATCTATAATAAGTAGCGAAGCCCCAAATCCAGTTGCTGTTCCTGTGGGCGAAGTTGCTAAATAATTATTATAACCACCTTCCAAGCTCCATAAATTCATCGCACCGTCACCGCGCTTTATGTATACTCCCGGAAATACATCTGAGAAAACCGGTTTGTAAATATCCGCCTTTTCCTCCATTATGTCATTTCGGACATTCTTAGAAAACATGGTTGAAAGTGTTTCGTTGTAAGAACCAGTCATTATTTTTTCTTTCTGGTTTCTCCCCAACACCCACTCTACAAATAATCCAGCTGTACGGCTTTTGCCGTGTCTGGGCGGTTCATTTATTATTAATACCTGCTCTTCACTCTCATAAAAGTTCTGGAATTCTGTGCACAGTTCAATGAGATATTCCCTATCGGCCTTATAAAAGTCTGGCGCTTTTAGTTTGCAATAAAAAAAGAACTCACGCCTTGCAAGTTCTATCTTAGCCCCTAACTGTATTAGCTTGCTATCCATCATGTATCAGCTTCTTTAGTTCTTCTGTAGTAAGTCCCTCAAATGGATTATTAATGGATATGCCTCCGCTGTGCTCTATATCCTGCTTATCCCTCCACTCATGAGGTTTCCTGTTCTTAAGCCAGAATATCTGTGCTGTAGTATCTGGAACAACCTCTTTCGTCTTACGTTCCGCCAGTATCTCTTTGGTTTTTGGAAATTGTTCCTGAACAAGCATAAGTTCATCGTCCGTGGCATCCGGGTGATTAAGTCTGTATCTGTTCATGTACTCGTGCAGCTTATCCGAATATTCTACCTGCTCCATTGGTACACTGATATACTTGTTTTCCGTATAAGAATATCCAAGTGCACGCTTCAAAAGCGCATTCTCCACTTTTCGATCAATTATTTCCTTTCCCTTTTTTAGGGTGTCTTGAATATCTTGATACTTTGTTTTCCATGATTGTAAAGTGGAATACCCAATTCCCATATTTGCGGCTATCTGTTCCTCTACAAGCCCGTCTCTTGCCCATCCTTCTATTTTCAGCAAGCCTTCCGGCTGTAACCATTCTTGATATTTACCTTTTGCCATTCAGGCTCACCTTCTTTCTAAATCAAGTTATTAACAAAAAGACACCCGCCTAAGCAGATGCCTATTCATCCCCGCCCTGCAGGGATTTACTATGTGTTCCGGATTTTACCCGGAGATTCAATTACCGGGCTTTGACACCCGGTAATCGTATGTGTTTGGGAGAACTTTTCAATGAACAAATAGATGAGCTGTACCTATTAGTTCCAAGTGGGTTCTTTGAACCTACTTCTACAATATCTATTATATCACGTTATTTTGTGCTTTGTGTGCGTTTTAAATAATTATCAACTTTTCTGCTCACCCGGCTTCTGTCCATACAAAGTCTTTTCCCCACTTCTTCCTGATTCATCCCGTCCACAAATAAATAAGTGAAGATCAATCGTAAAGTGGTGTCTTCTATTCCTGAAATAAACTCTTCTACCGCTATCCGCTTCTCTTCAGATGCTTTTTTCTGTTTCTCTAACTTTATTTCCAAGTTCCTGATCCGGATCCGCTTCTTCTCGTCATCTAAGATATTGTAGCCAGACACATGAAATGTCATGGGCTGGTATGGAAATTCCGGATTAGATCCCTTTGCAGATCCATATTCATAGTTTGCTGTCATGCTCCGCAGGTTGTGGATCCGATTCTCCAGGGCTTTTATGTCCTGATCTAACTTCTTGTAGTCTTCTAATGTTTTCTTGTCCAAGCCCACCCCTCCTTTGATATGGTATATGTCTAAAATGCCACCATGCCCCATCCGGAATATCCGCAAACATGGCTTTATCCTGCCTGGCACTATCTAAGTGCCTTATTGCCGCTGTTCTACTTTCTCTTTTCATTCATTTTCCTTTCTTAAATTTCAGTTTTATTCATTTAATTGTTGAAAAAACAGTATTACAGGATTATGATGACCCTCTCTTTCTAAATGTTCCATTACTGCTTTAATTCCTTCAACAGAATTTAATTGACGTTTCACGGATAATATACATCCTACAAATCCTCTATCTGTTTTTGCCGAAACATAATATTTCATTTTTACACTCCTTAAATTTGGATATAATAACCTTGTAATCAATATCCCAACATTAAAAACTTGCACAAATAATAAAGCTATCAACATAGGAATTATTTCGTGTGTTTTAATTGCATAAATCAAACATATAGTCCACGCGACTGCCGATATAATCCAGCATATAGCAAAAAACATAAATATAAGCTCTTTCATTCCTAATCCCTTTTCCCTTTCCAACTCCGGCACCGTTCACACCGCTTCTTGCTGCTCACCAGCGTCCCCAAAATCATATTTGCCCGTTTACAAGTTGGATGTACGTATATTGCCATCTCTCCTGCGCTTATTGCGTGTCTGCATGTTTCATATTTTGGTTCATTCATAGTTTTATCCCCCGTTTATCATATTTGATAAGATCCGAAGCTGCTTTTCCATCTGCATCGCTGCTTTTTCCTGCTTTTCTACTTTACGATAACGTTTGATCCTACACTCCATCCATTCTTTTACCTTCTCGGGCTGGTCATAATACTCCACGATCAGCCTGAACGGCTTTTTAGCATTCTTTTGATTAGTTGGAAAAAACAAATTTAAGTCTATATCCATTCGTCCTCTGGGATATCTAATTAATAACTTCATCAGGATCCCCCTTTTATTTTTCTAATCCTTGCCTTTAAGCTTTGCATTACCCAGTTCTGTATATCCTCTTTTCTTGACAGCGCCTGCATTACGTCCTCATCACGTGTGCCCTCACAAATTAGATGATGAATGATTACTTTCTCAGTCTGGCCTTGTCGGTGTAGGCGCTTGTTTGCCTGTGTGTACAGTTCATAGTTCCATGTTAGCCCGAACCATATGACATGGTTCCCTCCATTCTGAAGATTTAACCCATAAGCACTGCTGGCCGGATGTGTAAGGAGAATATCAATTTCCCGGCGGTTCCAATCATCCTCATCCTGGGTCGTTTTTAATTCTCTAATTCTAAGACCTGTATTCTTTAGCGCCTTTAATAACCTCATGCGGTCATGTTTGAAGTTATAGAACACCAAAGCGGGTTTTCCCTGCAGGGATTCTATAAGTTCCATAAATGCCTCTATTTTACAGTTGTGGATCTCGTGGACATTATGATCCTCATCATAAATCGCACCGTTTCCAAGCTGCAGCAATTTATTGCTTAACGCTGCCGCACTTGTAACGCTTATATCCTCATCATCCGGAAGTTCCAGTACCATTTTCCACTCTAATTCGTCATAAGCTTTTTGGGACTTTGCATCCAGTACAACTGGTATCTCATGGTAGGTAACGTCTGGCAGCTGTAAATAATCTTCAGTTTTCATGGAAATACAGATATCTGAAATCTTTTCCAGTATGCTGTTTTCACTTCCTGGCTTCGCCTTATAGTTATACACGATGTTGTTTCCCCTATCCCCTGGATCAAAATAACGCTCCCGGAACTGTGTATACTTAGCACCCAGTCGTGCTCCACCATCTAATAGAAAAATCTGTGCCCATAAATCATCCAGTCCATTTGGTGAGGGTGTACCGGTAAGTTCTACGACTCTGTTTATTTTTCCGGTTACGCTTGCCAGGGCTTTGAACCTCTTCGCTTTGTGGCTTTTAAAGCTGCTGGATTCATCAATGACTACCATATCAAACGGCCAGTCATTACGGTAGTAGTCCACCAGCCATACAACATTTTCCCGATTAATAATATAAATATCTGCCGGTGTGTTAATGGCCCGTATTCGCTTCATCTGACTTCCAAGTACAGGGGATACCCGCAGCATCTGTGTATGCTGCCATTTATCCTTTTCCTTTGTCCAGGTACCTTCTGCTACTTTCTTAGGTGCAATAACCAAGACCTTTCTGACTTGAAAACGGTTATACTTAAGTTCTTTTACTGCTGTCAATGTGGTAATTGTTTTTCCTAAACCTTAACCCATATCAAGAAACAGGCCTAATTTCTTCACTTCAATTATCTTGTTGATACAGTGTTCCTGATAGGCATGTGGCTTGAATATCATAGGGCATCACCTCCTCTGTCCGATCATAATTTTACAATTTGCGTTCAATTGCTTTGCTTACTTCTTCATATCCCAGTCCCCGAAAATACTGTGCTAAGTCATTTAATCCATATATGATTTCTACCGGCTGCCCTAGTTTTATCAACCGGTCGCATTGTACTCTTTGCAGGGCACTTAATTTCCCGGTATCTGTTTTCAGTTCTACGAATACGGGTTGCCTGTTAGGCAGAACCACTATTCTGTCCGGAACCCCGCTGTTACCCGGGCTCACCCATTTGTACGCCAGACCTCCCAGCTTTTTAACACTGGTGACTAATATCTTTTCTATATCCTTTTCTAACATCTGCTTACCTCCTTAAAACCTTCTGTACCCAAACGTCTTACACACGTATATGATGTGTCGCATTAGGTGTATTAGGTAATACGCTATACTACCTAATATACCTATTTATATAATTTCCTTTATAACTTTGGGTACATTGGGTACATATATTATAATTCCTAGTATTTATGGGGTTTTAAGTGTTCCCAAAGTATGTACCCATTCATAAATTTTATGGGTACATTGGGTACACTTCCCGTACCCAATGTTTATCACGGTGTACCCAAGACTAACACGACTTTGGTCACATCTTTGGGTACACCTTTTGGCACGCTCTTTCAAAACCTCTCTGTGCACCGTATGGACCGTATCTGCGTTTATCCTTGTTCCGATACCAGCCTTTTAAGCTCAGTAGTGCGTTGTTAATCTCTGTGCTGTCATTTCTTTTCATATAACCTGGATTTCCTCCAAAGCATTCCACAAATATTTCCACAGCACACACTTTATCCCGCTCCACAAGAACGATTTCGTCCGGTACTCTGGTTTGCCCATTAAGAAACATTTTCCTTGCTTGAATGGTCATCTGGTCCCAGTTAGAAGGTATTTTCTTTTCTAAAAACTCCCGGATAATTCCCTCTTTTCCGGATGCCTCTCTATGGCTTTCCTGCTGTTCAGCTGCCATTGCTTCCAGTTCCTTTGATAAATATAATGATTCTCCAAGCATCCAGTAGGCATATGCTTCCGCCCAGACCTGGTCTACCTCTCGCGGTAATAATTCCCAAACAGATTTTTTAGCTTCATAGACACCAACGTCCACCGGCCAAAACCTCCGGTTCCCTGTTACATCTTTTAAGAAATCATCCTCATTCGAAGTGCCAAAGAATACACAGTGCCTGGGATACTTATCTGTGCGCCTCCCATATGCTGCCCGATAAATATCTTCACGTTTACTTAAAAACTGTTTTACCGCATTCGTCTCCTGCTTTGACATAGCTGTTAGTTCCCCTACTTCATTAATCCATGTCCCTTGTATCAGCTCCGCCGCATCTTTTCCTTCGAACGTTGTAAGGCTGTCAGAAAACCAGTCCTTTCCTAAAATTGATAAAAAGGTACTTTTTCCGATTCCCTGTGGTCCCGTAAATATCGGCATGTAATCATATTTAACCCCGCCAATAATTCCCCTGGCTACGGCTGCACACAATGACTTCCGCATTACCGCTCTCGTATAGTCGTTATCCTCTGCGCCTAAATAATCAGGCAACAAGGTATCCAGCCGTTTTATTCCGTCCCATTTAAGCCCTTGTAAATACCGTTTAACATCATTTATTTTATTTTGACTGCTTACAATTAAAAGTCCTTTATCCAGTTTGTCCCCAGAAGAAATACCATAAAAAGTTTCCATGTATCGGTAAAATCCTGCGTCATCTTCGTCCTTCCATCGCCGCCTGCCATTTGATTCATTCCACGGAAGCGTGCCTAATATCATGCCGCAACTTGCAAATTCATCTGTTACAATCTTCCCTTTTAACAAAGGGTCATTTTCCAATATAATCACAACATTATTGATTGTTTTTTCAAATTTATTGTTTCCATCAACGGTTAATCGGTTGATCCAACTAAGATCCGGTTCATGGGTATCCGGTTCATTGCCAGGTGTAGAGAAAGCCTCCTGAGCTTTCTCAAACCGTTCCTTGGCCATCAGATCTGATACCAGCTTATCAGACATAGCTAGCTTACTCATTGCCACAAAAGACGGCAATTTATTAACCGGTGTTCCTTCCTTTGCACCATTATCCACGTCCCCGTACATGTGCAGACGTATCAGATCAAATGCATTCACCAGAAGCCCGGAACATGGATCTGTAGCATGATGGGAATATAAAAATAAATCTCCGTCATATACAACCGCTCCACCCACTGTGGAACCTCCTGTATAGGTATATCTGCCGGGCATTTCAGTTTCTTCATACATACCCGGTATAAATTTATCCATTGCCTGTGTAATGCTATACGTGCGGCAGAATGCTCCGATAACCCCTCGTTTTCCTGTTGGATCCTCCTGCTTCGCCAGCCTGCGCCGTTCTATAGCATCTGTCCCTGGCACCTGCGGCCATTTGGCAACGTCATGCCAGTCTTCGTACATTCCCAGAAGTGCATCAAGACTGCAGAAAGAATTGTCATATATTTCACAAACATACTGACCGTCGCAGCATATACTTGGCCAATACATCAGCCTGGACGCTTCAAAAGTAGTAGGATCGCAAAATTCAACACCAACAAGACTTGCTAGTTTCCTTGCAGCCGGTTCATATTCATCCGCTGTCGATGCCCTGTCAAGGGGAATAATTACCCTTAATCTGGGTGCATAATCTGTATGCTTGCGTGTACTGTAAACTACTGTGGCACATCCTAAACCGCTTACCCTTTTCAAAATATCCCCGGTTTGCCCAGCCGGAATATTATCCAGATCCAGGGTTATCAGGTCTCTTCCTTCTACATTGGAAGCTTTTCTGCGGTCTCCCACAAAGGTTCCCCCAACAAAACCTCCCACATCTTTAAGATCATCCTGTTTTGCTTTTGGCATCGCGAAGTATTCGTCCATGGTTTCCGGGCTACGGACGGGAACTTTTAGTTTTTCCACAAACTCAGTCCACATGATTTCACTTTTTGGCCAATAAGTAGCTTTCCTGCTTCCTCCGGTACTGATTAGCAGCTTTCGGTTATTCTGCAATATGAGTCCCCTCCTTCCGTTTAATCTTTCATATAATAACTGCTTTCGAATCCCGCGCCTTTCAGGATCAGGCCCGGTGCCCATGTTATTGGCTCTGCCATGAGGTCACATATCTGTTCCACAGATACTTCCTTTGGTGCATCAATGATGACCTCGTCATGCACATGGAAAACCACCTGTAATCCAAGTGCATCTATTCTCTGCAACGTTACCGCCAGACAGTCCCTGGCAATCGCCTGGATAATGTTTTCTGTCATCTTACCCCCATAAGTCCCGGTTACTTCCCATTTTTTTGTCTGCTGTCCTACTGTATAGTAGTGAACAGCCATTTTTCCAAACTGATTCTCCTGTAGAAATGGTTTCGGATAGAATAGCTTTCTTCCGGAAGGGAGCTGCACCGTTAAAAAAGACTGCCCATAAATCAAATCACCTTCAAGGGCAAATATTAGTCCTCGTATCGCCTGCGGCTGCGCGGTATTCATGGCCGCAAGTGCAGCCTGCTCCACGGAATACCACAAGTCTACGATCCGCCTGTTTGCCTGTCTCCACCTCTGAACAATATCCGGAAGTTCATCTTCTGTGAGTCCCATATTGAGTGCTCCCATTGCGATCAATGCATTTGAGCCCCCCTGGTACCCTAACGCAAGAGTTGCAACTTTCCCTTTCTGTCTTAAACTGTATTCTGGATTTCCCTTCGTAATCTTCTCAATTGGAACGTGGAACATCTGGCTTGCGGTTGCTTCGTAGATCCTGCCGTGTGTGGCAAATACTTCATTTACCCATTGTTCACCTGCCAGCCAGGCGATCACACGGGCTTCTATGGCGCTAAAGTCTGCTACCACGAATTTGTTTCCTTTCGATGGTATAAAAGCGGTTCGGATCAATTGTGATAAGGTATCTGGTACGTTTCCATACAGAAGTTTGATCCCGGAATAATTTTTCTTCTTCACAGTCTCCCTCGCATAATCCAGTGTTTTAAGATAATTTCTCGGCAGGTTTTGCAGCTGTACCAGTCTGCCTGCCCATCTCCCGGTTCTGTTTGCCCCGTAGAACTGTGTCAGCCCTCTTATGCGCTCCCCTTCCCCCATTGCGGTATCCATGGTTACGTACTTGCCAATACTTGTTTTCCCAAGCTGTTGCCTGATTTCCAATACTCTTTTTACATTTGCCGGATAGTCCTTTAATAAAAGTTCTTCCACAGTTGCTTTCTGCAGATTTGGTATTATTTCACCTGCTTTTTGTTCCAGCCACTCTGTCAGCTGTTTCGGGCTTTTTGGATTTGAAAGCCCGGTTATTTTTATTGCTTCCTCAGTCAAATTTTGTGCACTAACATTGTCTATATAGAGCGCCCCGTCAATTAATTCTCTGTCTGCTTTTACTCCGAAAGCATTCATTTTAATGTCCATCTGCCAGAGCTTTTCTTCTTCATCCGGGACAGGGAACTGGTTAAGGCGTTTCAGGATCGCCCGCTCTGTAACCACATCCTGAATACAATACTCTTTAAATAATTCCCATTTATCCGGAGCATGTTTTGGAAGGTTCCATGTTCTACCCCCATTGCTTTTTGTTGCTTTACATGGTACACAAAAGTACCGTATCAGTGCCTTTCCGGTTGTAAGTTTCTGTTTATCCTGCGGCAGACCGATCGCTCTTCCGGTAGCATCCAGCCCGGCAGTATACCCACAATACAGACCATGGAACATGGTGCATTTCCACTGTTCAATAGGTGTTAAATACCCTGCCCTGTTCAAGCAGTACCACTCAAAAGCTGCATTGTATGCATGTTTCACTACATCAGGATTAGAAAGCGCGGTGATAATCTTCTCGGGAATCTGCCCCCCTTCTGCAAGATCCACTATTTTAACTTCTGAGTCATCCCACTGATATGCAAATAAAAGGATTTCAAAATCTTCTGATTGTGCATAACGATACGAACCGGCTTTTCCAATATCAATACTGCTTTTCGTCTCTATATCAATTGAAAGATGATGTTTCATATGCATATTTCCTTCCTGTCTATAAAAGGGGCTCACGCCCCTTTTATATTTACATTGGTAAACCGGTTATAGGATTAATAGCAGGTTGTGCCTGTGGCATACCTTGGGTTACATTCGTAAAACCCTGTGTCTGATATGACTGGGTATATCCCTGCCCTACAGGCGCATTCTGTGCCGGCTGAGATCCAAAAGCCTGTGATGCGGATGGTGCACTTCCTCCCAGGGCTTCCCCGTCTGCATACTTCTGCACCGGGCCAAGTCCGCACCCAATTCCTTTCTTTCCTCCAAATGCATATGGAAAGAATGTTACATTTACACGGGCATAAACACCACTATAAATCTCAGACTGGTTAATAATCGGATTGCCCTGGAGATCAACGATTTCAGGTGGATAATCTGCTTTTGCACTGGCGGTAAATACCCAGTGCCCTTTACACTCGGGTCCAAATGGCATTCCATCAGATGGTTTTACTCCATCCCCATCATGCACTGGGGTAGGGATCACAGGTGGCTGCACACCGCCCCATTTATCTGATACTCCCTTTGCCTTTGCTGCTTCAATGGCTGCGTTAATGCGTGCCATAGTGTCTGTATCTGTCTTTGGTACTAAAACTGTACAACTGAATTTTTCTTCCTGCCCCGGTGTAAATGCGTATGGTTTAAATAAATGTACAAATGATAATCTTACCTTTCCTGTTGTTACATTTGTTAAATTTTCCATGTTATATTTCCTCCTTGAATGCGTCTTTTGCGCTTATTATGTTTGTTATTGGTTCTCGTTTATCTGTTTCTTTCGCAAGTGTTGGTTTTCCTGGATTTTTAACCACGAATTCTCCAACAGTGTCTATAAAATCTTTCTTGCCCACCAACTTTTCTACCTGTGCAAGTGTAAGTGGTTTCCTTTCGTACAGCATTACGGTATCAGCTATCCCCGTCTTTTCGAGTTTCTCAAAAGCCTGATCCATATCTGTCCAATCACGTGATCCTCTTCCCTCAACTGCTTTCCACCCTGGGACATCTTTCCCTGCAAGGCATTCTGACAATGCATAATCCTGCAGATCCTTCAGCCATTTGGCAACATCTTCACCCTGTGACAAATACTGACCAACCTCATCATTGCTGATTAATGGTGGCTTTTTATCTGTCATAAATGCCAGTTTTACATTTTCTTCAGCCCTTGCCCGACACTGCCCTCGCGCCCTGCACCATTTGCAGGTCCTTGGTGTGGGAAGATATTCACCCTCTCCTTTTATTGCAAGTGCAGCACGTGCCTTCACGAACTCCCCAAATGAAAGCAGTTCTTCAATAGAACACTCCCACTCCGAAACCCCATCAGAAAGTCTTGGTTGAACAATGACCAATTTTACTTTTTTAATCAGGTACAGCATTTTATAGGCTTCACAAGCACCAAGGGCATAAAGTGACAGCTGTGGATTTCCTTCTGCAGATACTCTCCCGTCCGGGCTTTTACCATACTTAAAATCAATCACGTACATTGTATCTCCACATAACAGAATACAGTCTGCTGTACCAAATCCTTCCGGTACGTATGCACTAAAGTCCACACGTTTTTCAATTGCTACATAGGGGGCTGATGATAGTTTCAAAGCAGTTGACTTTATATAATCTAGATATTCATCTGTATAACCCATCATCTCGTCATTCCACAATTCATTTTCCTTAAGTTTCTTTATCGCATTGCTTAGCTTGCGTTTACCGAAATCAACTGTGTAAAAATAGTTTCTAACCTTAAGCTCCGCAAGTTCATGCGCAAGCGTACCTTCCTCCGCAGCTTCCGATGTCGTATCCGGAAACTGCTGTTCCAATAATGCACTCGGAGGACAATGTATCCACCTGTGTGCACCTGACGCACTTAAAAGCGCATGTGCCCTTTCAGAATGATTCATTATATCTGTGCCCCCAATCCCCTTAGTTCTGTGGCAAAAGTTCCGTACTGTTCTAATGGTAACTGGGGAAGAGCCTCAACCCCGTGCTGTGCTAGGAGTTGCTGTAACTGCAGCTGTTTACCGGCATCCATTAAAGTCATAGCAGCCCTCGCCAGGTCATCCAGTGTATACGCTGTAGATGTTGTCTGAACAGCCTGTGCTGCGGGCTGTACGGATTGTTGCGGCGCGGGTACCGGCTCTGGCTGTGGTGCCGGTTGTGGTTGCCGTGCAGGCTCCGGCCGTGGTACATTCTCCGAGTTAACTTTCTCTTGAATGGTCTCCGCCGTCTCCGTGACCTCTAATCCTTCCAGACTTACAATACTTTTTGCAAAGCCTAACATTTCCTCAATACTTGTAAATTCCACTCCTATTTTCATTAATCCAATCCTCCTATAAATTTGCTTTTAAGAACTGCAGTTCTTCTTCGGTTAATGTGGTTCCTTTAGTCATCTTGGTATGATCTGCGTTCCAACCTCTTAAATCATATTTGGCTTCGCGTCCATCCCATTTGACTAGATTTAATTCTTTGCGCCATTCCCCATCCGCCGGGAAAATTATTAATGTCTTTACAATTTGGAAATCTATTTTACTCATGCTTTTCCTCCGATGAATTTCCTGTGAGTGATCACATACAGTTGCCGTAAATTCGAAATATCCGTTATTTTATTAACCATAATTTTGATATACCTTCTATAATCCTCTTCTGACATTTCTTTGACAGAATAACTCGTATCTGCAGTCATTAACCTTTCCTCCCTTTCCTCGACAAAATGCCACTAATAAGATAGTGCACAGACAATATTTCACTGTCTGACAAGTCGCCGTTTGTCAGTTTGTTGACTATTGAGTATTTATAAAATCCGTTCTGCTCCATCACTTCATCATTTGCAAACTCTTCGGATAAACGGTGAAGCGTCTTCAGGTGAAAAACATTTTTGATCTTATCCGCATTTCCCGCTATGGCCCTACGATAATCATTCTTATGGATAGGCTTTGTAATGGTTTTTCGGTGGCTCCGCTCTGCTTTTGTTCCCTGCATATATCCGTAACGAAAGGAATAACTTATCATATCGCATATTCCAGGTGACCCGTTTTTAATTTCATTCATTTGAAATATGCTCATATCATAACGCGAGTCTATTTCTTCCTGCCCTAATCTGATCTTTTCTAAAAAATTCATAATGTCCTCCCCATATTAGATCTTCGATATTACCTTCATGCCTTTAATATCTATTTTTATCGGTTCCACACGAAGCAGATCCCGTAGCTCACCTGCATCATATGGTTTACCCGTATCGAGTAGCTTTTCAAGTTCCTTTTCTGCATCTGCCATACGACTATTTAATATCGATGTGAATAACTGTGAAATCAGGTCCCTTTGTCCTGGATCTAAACAACAATCTTTTAAATAGGAAATGGAACTTAAACCGTCCGGTGATTTAATACTTAACGCTTCAACTCCGTAACGCTTCAAATCGCTTAGAATATTTTGACAATTATCTATTGCCTCCCTTTGAATCTCTATTTCTTCAACTCTTTTTACCGCCAGCTCTAAAATTTTATTGTTCATATTGACTGTCCTCCTGTAACCCCTTATAATAGAGGGTGAATAATAGTTTTTAGTTACTTGAATCCTTAGAAGTTGCCGCTTCCTGGGATTCTTTTATTTCCTTAACATCTTCTATCCATATCATTGTTATCACCTACCCTTTGTTGACTTCACTTTCTTTTTTTAGATAATCCACCATTTCTTGCGCATTTACAAACCACAGAACTCCAACTTGATACGATGGAAAGCCTTCTTTATGAAACAATCTGCACGCTGCTGATCTACTAATCCCATATATCTCCATTACATCTTTTATCTGGTATACCTCAGTCGGTTTGATTTTTAATTCAAGAACACTAGCTATAATTTTAAGCTCTTCAACTTGTTTTTTAAGTTCATTTATTTCACACATTGTTGCCCCTCCTTACACTGGATCTGATATATGAACTGCACCATTTTCGCTTATCGATAAAATTATATTGCAATCATTTTGAGAATCATAAAATACTATCTGTACGAATTCATATCCAGCTTCTCCTACGTGTTCTGTAATTTTAGTTACCATGCAATCTTTGATGACTTCCAATTCATCCTTGCATAAGCTGATTTCATGTAACACAAAATCTTTTTGCACTTCTTCTATTTCTAACCCAATAATCTTCATCAGTTCCGGTAGATTGACCTTTCCCGGGTTGTCTTCAAAATATACCAGCATCCCTGAAAAGTCTTTGGGTACAGACATACATCCCTGACCATCGCAGATATCGTCATCCCCGCATTCGGACACATTCTCATATCCTAATTCCCGTAACCTTCTACATATAGTAGACTTTCCTAACCCTGGTCCATAAAAGCGCACCGGTGTTCCACTTTCAATAACATTAAATAAATCATTACCATTCATTTGCATTTCCTCCTTTTATCCACATATTTGATACGCCCAGACATTCGCATAAATTTTAAATAATTCAAATAATTCATCTGCTTCATCAATGGTGTATACCAAACTTGTTATGTTTGCCTGTCTGCTGGTCTTTTTGGCATATGTCTCCCGCGCTATTCTATTACACTCAGAATGCATACACCAAAACTTGCATTTGTACTTCGCTTCAAGTTCCGTTACGTAACACTCACACTTCCTTTTGAAATAGTTGTAAGGTAATACACCTTTTTGCTGATTTGATTCGATAATATAAATGTTCATCTGTTCTCCTTTCTTATCCAACCTGCCTATTGCTGTTATCCACCATCTTATATACTTCATCTGATACTGAAATATTAAGGTTGAACTTTTCTTTGACTGCCATTAAATCAACTGTATCGTCCAATAGCTCCTGACGGTCAGCCAGCATTTCCG
The DNA here is from genome assembly GCF_000686105.1 of Robinsoniella sp. KNHs210. NCBI lineage: Bacteria > Bacillati > Bacillota > Clostridia > Lachnospirales > Lachnospiraceae > Robinsoniella > Robinsoniella sp. KNHs210. The sequence continues at coordinate 4,440,837 of NZ_JMLZ01000002.1, read as the reverse complement.
GTGTCATATCAGCTTTCTTAACCATTTTGGGATGACCATACTTTGTGGATACTGCTTTATTGGCTATGACATTGGCTTTTATGAAATCCACCCTGACCGGTTTCTTTAATGTGTAACAGAGTTTCGACATTGCTTCTCTTTGGTGTTCTTTATCCAACATACGGAAGATCTGGAATCCTTCTAATCCTGCTGACCGGCGGAGTTCTTTTAATATTTCATAAACCCAGTCTTGAAATTCTTCTGCTTCTTTCTTATGGCTTTTGAAAACTAATTTAAAAATTCCCGATTCACTTATCACAAGCATATCTTGTTTGCCACCCGGGGTATTTACTTCGCATATACCCTTTTGAGATTCATTTAGACCTTTGCTTCCATTTTTCTGCTTTCTTCTGGTGTTATTTCCATTGACTGCCAGAGATACATTTTTAATATCCAGTGCGGTGCACACATCAGCGGCAACCGCCCACCACTCGCTGTCTTTCTCAACGAATCGGATGTCATAACCGTTCCAATTTTCTACTTTCATCATGTGTCCTCCCTTCTTACTGCACTTTAAATGTAACATCGTGACCGGGATTCTCTCTTATAAGTTTTTCCTTAAGGTCTGCGACCGTCACATTATTGTCTAATGCTGCCTGAACTACGTCTACAAGCCTTTTTCCATAAAGATAAGCCCATACGGTTTTTCTTTTCTGCCTCATCGCTTTTCATCCTTTCATAATTCATATATTTCTTTTTGTAGCAATAATGCGACTTTATTTAAAAAAAATATTAATGGCATCTTCAGTACTTAAAGGAATTACATCAACCATCTTTTTCATCTGCTCTACCGTAAATGTATTTCCCATGTTTTTCATTTTCCTATAAAAAGTACTCCTATTCATTCCTATTGTATCAGCAATTGCTTCCTGGGTTGTACATGCCTCCACTATCTTCCCTTTCAACATCTGAACATTCATAATCCATTCCTCCTTTCTGTTGTAGCGTTTTTGCAACTCCATGTGTATATAATACAACCGAAAGATCTATAAGTCAATACAAAAATTGCATAAACGCTATTTTATATGTTGCATTTTTGCATCATATATGCTATTATAATTTAAAACGGAGGTGACCATATGTTAACTACAGGCCAAAGGATAAGGGATCGTCGCAAAGAATTAGAATTAAGCGCCGATGACGTAGCTATTGATTTAGGAGTTTCGAGATCTACTATATTCAGATATGAAAATGGGAGTATAGAAAAAGTTCCGGCCAATGTTTTAGAAAGGTTAGCTGATATATTAAAAACAACTCCTGGATATCTGATGGGGTGGGAAGATGATCCTGATGACTATGATAATATGGATATTGATATTCCAACGTGGTGGTCCGGATCTCCTAAGGGATATTTAGATTTTCTAAAAGCTGTTAAGGAGGATAATAAGAGAGAGACTAACGAAAAACAATTTTTACAATCTTTCATCTTATTGAATGATAAAAATAAGAAAAAGACTGTAAGTTACGTGGAAAATCTTCTAAGCATACAAAGATTAGATGCTGAACAAGATGATCTTCTTAATGCTGCTCATGAACGTACTGATATAGAAGTAACGGCTGAAATGCACAAAGCTGATGACGATATCATGAATGATGACAATTTTTAATTAGGTGGTGGATTACTTGAATACTTATGAGAAATTATTAGTGAAAGCTGATAATATTGGAATTATAGTTAAAGAGAAGCCTCTTCAAGGTAGCGACGGGAGGATCAAGGGGAATAAAATTGCCATCCGGAAAGATATTAATACCTCTATAGAAAAAGGCTGTGTAACTGCAGAGGAAATCGGACATTTTTATACGACCACTGGAAATATATTTGACCAGGCTATAGAGGAAAATCGAAAACAGGAATTAAAAGCCCGGCTTTTTGCATACCAACAGCTTGTTACACCTGAAAAACTGATATTGGCTAAAAAATACGGATGTAGAAACGTCTATGAAATAGCGGAGTTTTTAGAAGTTACAGAATCTTTTTTGCAGTCAGCCATTGATGCGTATCGGTGTATTTATGGTTGTGCACAACAATTCGGTGACTATCTATTTACATTTGATCCTACATTTAATATTTATAAAATGCAATAAAAACCGCCCGGTGCTGGACACACCGAACGGATTTATATAGATGTAACCTATCAACCACAAGGGTGTCAGATACAACCAATCGTATAAATTGTATCATACATCCTGGAGATTTGCTAGGGTGTATTTTTTATACCCAAAAATAAGGAGGTTTCATAATGATTAAAGCAAAGAAACGATCAGATGGCAGATATGCCAAACAGATTACCATTGGCTACAAAGAAGGAAAACCACATCGGAAAACCATTTATGCCGCAACACTCAAAGAATTAGATAAAAAGTACAGAGAATTTATGGATCTTAAGGAATCCGGAAAACTTATCGAAAACGAAAAAATGATCTTTAGAAAACTATCCGAACTATGGCTCGTGAACACAAAGAAGGGAGAGGTCAAAGATCAGTCTTACAATAACATAAGCAGCCAAATAAAGGGCTTAAATCACTATCTTGGTGATTTATATGTATATGATATTAAACGGTCCCATATTGAGCAAATTCGCTCTGATCTAATATCAAAGAACCAGATAGATAAATACAATAAAGCCCTGAGCAATGCACGAGCGATATTCGATTATGCTATCAGTCTAAACTTAATATCCAAGAATCCTACATTCGGCATGAAACGGATAACCAAAAAAAGTAATAAGAGAGCATTGACAATAGAAGAACGTCACCTTATTGAAAGTACTGAACTTGACGAATTTGAAAAGTGTTTTACTACACTATTACTATATACTGGAATGCGTAGGAGTGAAGCCCTGGCTCTCAACGTAAGCGATATAGATTTTGACAAAATGCGCATAACAGTAAATAAAACATTAGTACTTTCCAAGGCTTCTACCAGTTCGGAAATACTGCAAGACAATACTAAAACTGATGCTGGAACACGTTTTCTTCCGATCACACATGACCTTCTCCCGGTTATAAAAGAATATTGTAGAAACCGTGTTGGCATTTTATTTCTTTCAGAATATGGTAATTATATAGGGACTTCAACTTTTAGAAAACGCTGGCTTAAATTACTTAGCAAGCTCAAGAGCAAGAATGGCGGCGTACTCGCTGATGACATAACCCCTCATATATTCAGACACACATATGCGTCTGATCTATATAAAGCAGGTATTGATATTAAAACAGCTCAGTATCTTCTTGGGCATAAAGATATAAAAACCACACTGGATACATATACCCATTTCGGATACGTAGATGTAAAAATAGATAAACTCGAACAGTACTACAAGTCTGATGCAGTCAAAATGCAGTCAGACAAAAAAATAATCCCCATAAACGCCTAAAATATAGGTGTCTACGGGGATTGCTAATCATCAGATTATTTTAATGTGATCTTAGCGCCTTCTGCTTCTAATTTAGTCTTTAATTCTTCAGCTTCTGCTTTAGAAACGCCTTCTTTAACAACCTTAGGAGCTCCGTCAACTACTTCTTTAGCTTCTTTTAAGCCTAAGCCTGTAGCTTCACGAACAACTTTGATAACTTTAACTTTGTTTGGTCCAACTTCTGTTAATTCTACGTCGAACTCATCTTTTTCTTCTGCTGCTTCTGCTGCTCCGCCTGCTGCTGCTACTACAACACCTGCTGCTGCAGATACACCAAATTCTTCTTCACATGCTTTTACTAAATCGTTTAATTCTAATACAGATAATTCTTTAATAGCATCAATAAATTCTGCTGTTGTTAATTTTGCCATTTTATTTTCCTCCATTTAATTTTTTAAGTTATTTTTTCGGATATCCGATTTCCCGGTTCCACGTTTTACGTTGAATTCTTAAGCTTCTTTTGCTTCTGCAATCTGATTAAGAACACGAGCAAGATTTGTAATAGGTGACTGGATACTTCCAAGTAACTTGCCAAGAAGTTCTTCTCTTGACGGAACGGAAGCCAATGCCTGTACGCCTGTCTCATCGTAGTAAGCTCCTTCTACGACACCTGCGATCAATTTGATTGCCGGAACAGTCTTTGCATGTTTTGCTAAGATTCTTGCCGGAGCAGTTGCGTCTTCTTTCGAAATTGCAATTGCATTTGGTCCTTCCAGATGTTTGCTGAGTGCTTCGCAATCTGTATCTTTGAATGCAAAGTTCATCATTGTATTTTTGTATACTTTGTAGACAACGCCAGCTTCTCTAAGCTCTTTACGAAGAGCTGTGTCCTGTTCCACGCTGATTCCACTATAAGTTACTAAAATAACTGATGCTGCATCTTTGATACTTGCGCTAATCTCTTCAACAACTGGTTTTTTAAGTTCAACTTTTGCCATGAATGGTGCACCTCCTTATGTTAGTATGTGTACCGCCGTAAAAAACCTCTTTGTACAAGACAAAGAGGTTTCATAAATCATTCTTATTAGAACTCATTACTCCTCGGTAGGCGTTTTCACCTTATGCCTTACGGCACCTACTGTCTTCGGCAGTTTTCTAATAGACTATAGCATAGTCTGTCTGAATTTGTCAAGCAGATTTTATAACTTTTTCTGTTGGCAGGCATTATTCTTTGATTTTTTTATGGAACTCCTGTAATGAATGAACCTCTAAACGTTCTCCCATCTTTACTGCCTTAATGCCTTCTGCCGTAGCTTTTGCCGCTGCCATTGTTGTCATGTAAGGTATTTTTTCCTTGATAGCAGCCTTACGGATATAACTATCATCTGTTGCACCTTTTTTATCAATTGGTGTATTGATGATCATTTGGATCTTTTTATTGGTGATGGCATCCAGGATATTCGGTCTTCCCTCATTAATCTTAGATATCTTCTCGGCTTCAAGTCCGGCTTCCTTAATCAGTTCATAAGTACTTCCGGTCGCCATCAGCTTAAATCCGCAATCATGAAGTTCCTGTGCCACTTCTTTTACTTCCGGCTTGTCTCTGTCACTTACGCTGAGGAGTACGGTACCTTCTAATGGAAGTTTGGTCTGAGTAGCTTCCTGCGCTTTATAGAACGCTTCACCGAAACTTTCTGAAATACCAAGTACTTCTCCGGTAGAACGCATTTCAGGTCCTAATAAAGGATCTACTTCCGGGAACATATTAAACGGGAAAACAGCTTCTTTTACACCATAGTGTGAAAACTTCTTCTCTTTTAAATCAAGTACCGGAGACGGTCTTCCAGTTAAATAAGAAGTCATGATATCTGTTGCCAGTTTAACCATTTTAATATTACATACTTTTGATACCAGCGGTACTGTTCTGGATGCACGCGGATTTGCTTCAAGTACATATACTACTCCGTCTTCAATGGCATACTGCATATTCATAAGTCCGACTACATTCATTTCTGCTGCAATCTTTCTCGTATAATCTTTGATGGTTTCGATCTGTTCTTCTGTCAGATTCTTAGACGGAAGAATACATGCGGAGTCACCGGAATGAACACCTGCAAGTTCAATATGCTCCATTACCGCCGGAACAAATACATTAGTTCCATCGCTGATGGCATCAGCCTCACACTCAGTAGCATGATGTAAGAAACGGTCGATCAATATCGGTCTGTCGGGAGTAACTCCAACCGCTGCCTTCATGTAGAATGTCAGAGCCTCATCATCATGAACCACTTCCATGCCTCTTCCGCCCAAAACATAAGAAGGACGTACCATAACCGGATATCCGATCTTATTTGCAATCGCAAGCGCTTCCCCTACGTTAACAGCCATTCCTGCTTCCGGCATAGGAATATTCAGCTTCTTCATCATGTCACGGAACAGATCTCTGTCTTCTGCAAGATCAATCGTTTCCGGTGTTGTTCCAAGAATATTGACACCCGCTTTTTTCAGGTCATATGCCAGATTCAGCGGCGTCTGTCCTCCAAACTGTGCAATAACTCCTACCGGTTTTTCCTTGTCATGGATACTCAGTACATCTTCCAGGGTCAGTGGTTCAAAATACAATTTATCAGAAGTGTCATAATCTGTAGAAACAGTTTCCGGATTACAGTTAACAATGATAGTTTCAAATCCCAGCTCTTTCAATGCAATTGCTGCATGTACACAGCAGTAGTCGAATTCGATTCCCTGTCCGATACGGTTTGGTCCACCACCTAAAATCATGATCTTCGGTTTATCATTATTAACCGGGCTCTCATCTTTCATATGGTAACTGGAATAATAATATGCAGAATCCTTGGTACCGCTTACGTGAACCCCTTCCCAGGCTTCAACGATTCCGGCTTCTATTCTTGTACGTCTTACTTCATCTTCTGTTACTTCCAGGATCTGGCTCAGGTATTTATCAGCAAAACCATCTAACTTCGCCTGTTTCAATAAGTCTGTCTGCGGAACCTTTCCCTTTAAAGCCTTTAATGATTCCTCTTCTTCTACCAATTCTTTCATCTGTTCAATGAAGTAATGCTTAATTTTCGTTAATTCAAATAATTCCTGAACGGAAGCACCTTTTCTCAATGCTTCATACATAATAAACTGACGTTCACTTGTAGGAACGGCAAGCATTTTCAAAAGTTCTTTCTTCGACTTGGTTGCAAAATCCTTTGCATTGCCAAGTCCGTACCTGCCGGTCTCAAGACTTCTGATTGCCTTCTGGAAAGCTTCTTTATAAGTCTTACCGATACTCATAACTTCACCAACGGCACGCATCTGGGTTCCAAGCTTATCCTCAGATCCTTTAAACTTCTCAAACGCCCAGCGGGCAAACTTAATTACAATGTAATCACCGCCTGGAACATACTGGTCCAGAGTTCCATACTTGCCGCACGGAATTTCATCTAAAGTCAAACCACTTGCAAGCATTGCGGAAACCAGAGCAATAGGGAACCCGGTTGCTTTTGATGCCAACGCAGATGAACGTGATGTCCTTGGATTAATCTCAATTACGATAATGCGGTCACTGACCGGATCATGTGCAAACTGTACGTTGGTACCACCAATTACTTCAATGGCTTCAACGATTTTATAAGCCTGCTCCTGAAGTCTTTTCTGAACCTCTCCGGATATGGTCAGCATCGGTGCAGAACAGAAAGAATCGCCTGTATGAACGCCCAGCGGATCAATATTTTCAATAAAGCAGACTGTAATCATGTTGTTCTTCGCATCACGGACAACTTCTAATTCCAGCTCTTCCCAGCCGAGAATTGATTCTTCAACTAATACCTGGCCTACCAGACTTGCCTGTAATCCTCTGGCACATACCGTCTTTAACTCTTCAACATTATATACCAGTCCGCCGCCTGCACCACCCATGGTATATGCAGGACGCAGAACTACCGGATAACCCAGATTGTCAGCAATTTTCACTGCCTCTTCTACGGTATATGCCACTTCACTTTTTGCCATTTCGATTCCCAGGCTGTCCATAGCCTTTTTGAATTCGATACGGTCTTCTCCACGCTCAATAGCATCTACCTGAACACCGATAACCTTTACGTCATATTTTTCCAAAACACCGGCTTTTGCCAGTTCGGAACACAGATTCAGACCGGACTGTCCACCCAGGTTTGGCAGTAACGCATCCGGACGTTCTTTTTCAATAATCTGAGTCAGACGTTCCACATTTAATGGTTCAATATAAGTAATATCCGCTGTTTCCGGATCTGTCATGATTGTTGCCGGATTGGAATTTACCAGAACAATTTCATAACCAAGGTTTCTTAGCGCTTTACACGCCTGTGTTCCGGAATAGTCAAATTCGCATGCCTGTCCAATGATGATAGGACCGGAACCGATAATAAGTACTTTGTGAATATCATTTCTCTTCATGGTTTTACCTCTCATAATATCTTTTTGTATACTATACTACACAAAATCATTAGGTCTATTATACGTTATTGTAAGAGATGTGTAAATATATAATTTTATCCCATGATAAAATTCTGCCTCAGGCGCGTTCTCTTCGCTTATACTTCCTCAGAACTGCTTCAAAATACTCCAGCATTTCCTCTCTTTCATATACCATTGTCCCCTCTTTCAAGGTCTCCATATAATCCTGCAGCATATCATAAGTTTTCTTTTCACTGATTACAACTCTCTGACTCTTGCCTTCCCCGTTTCTTACAAATACCTGTGCCTGGTCCTTGTCGAATACCTCCATATAGATATTCTTCATGGTTCCCGCCTCATCTGTCCTTAACATATAACCTTCCGAGCCGCCTTTTTTTATTTCTGTATAGACCTGCTCCAGAATCTGATATGTATGGCGCAGTCCAAGTGGATGCTGCTCCGCCTCCGGTACTCCAACTATCGTTCCCTGCCTGGCAAACTCTTCCAGTCCGGTATCCGGAAAATAAAACCTGAATTTTCTTTTCCCCTGTATTTCTCTCATATCCCGATTATTGTCATTCATCATCTCACACTACCTCCACCAGATAGATTGTATGTTTAGTTTCTTTTTTCCCTCAAATAATCCTTATATCTTAATATCCTTTTAATATTAAGAATTATTATAACATGTTAACACTTTCATAACAACATCCGATCGAACATGTGACCGTTTTTTGTAAAAAACAGAAGAGTATACTCAGATTCGAATACTCTTCTGCCTTTATTTATGTTCACTTCCTGCAGTCTCTTTCATTGCTTCTACCGTATTTCTGTCACATTCTCCAATGCCATATCTCGCCATCTCATAATATTCGGTCATTTTCGGTCCGCCGGATACCTCGGGAAATAATTCTATGCGAATTTCTTCCGGCGTACAGGATGCTGGCAAATTCCTGCCCTTTTTCATTCTCCCTTTCACAAATTTTTTATACATCTTTCTTATTTTCATGTTATTGCTGCCGGTAAAAAGTTCCCGGATTGTTCGTCTGTTTTTTCGTTTCTTTACCCTTTCCTCTTTCCACAGAAAAGTGCTGGACTCCTGTATCTCTTCGTCCGGCATCTTCTGTTTATATTTCCGGTAGATTCTGTAAATTCCATATGCTGCCAGAAATACAATTCCTGCAGCTACAGCAGCTTTTAAAACCGTTGCAAGAATTTGCTCCAGTATCTCGAGCCACTGACTTTTTTCACTTATTTCCTGCGTGAACATATCAGCCATTTGATTCTGTGCCTGGAATGCCTCTGTCTGCGGCACATCATTGGACTCTTTTAAGAAAAATGCCAGAAGCCATCCCACAATCCCCAGCATTATGTTTTTTAATGCAGTCAGGATCAGGTCCGGGGATAAGTCTTTAAATAGAAAAATTACTGCTGCCCCGCAAAACAGAAAAACCAGCATCATAACATTTCCCACCCATTGAATCCGCTCATAGGGAATACTGGTATTCCTTTTGTTTTTCACAAAAAACTGACGCATATTTTCTAAATATATGAGAATCATTTCAGATAATCCAAAAACGCTGACTGCCAGTACGCTGACCCCCTTCAATATTTCGCTGTTGGTATACCCCCCTATCCCGTAGGACACAAGAAAAACACCTGCCCATGCCAGCCAAGGACGCTCCTGTTTATTCTGTATACGCAGAAACAAAGAAATAAGTGCTGAGAGTCCTGTACAAAAAGCCAGAAGCAGACCGGCAGATTTATCCGGTATTAAAATATACATCCCAGCCGTTATCAGTATATGAAGCATAAGGAACACTATAAAACTTACAGTTGTTTTTCTCAAAATATAAAATACAACAAGCGGAACCACAAACACAATCCCTTTTACAAACCAATCCTTACTCAGCACATTCCCTTTGCAAAGTCCGGCCAGCACCGAAGCATAAATCATATAGTACAGACATGTCTGTGCCGCAATTTCCAAAAATGCCGTATGAAACTGCTGCCTGCCCCCTTTTGATACCATTTTGGACAATTTTTTCACCTGCCTTTTTACCTGCACTCTCAACCGCCTCTTTCTACTTCCCAGCAAATCATGTCACCTGCGATTCCGGGATGCATATCTAACAACGTTCCACGATAAACAGGTGCGATCCAAACAGACCCCCTGCTCTGTTCCCGAAGCCTTAAAAAATCTTCCTGCAGTTCATCCCTGCAGCTGGTGGATACAAAAACATAAAGGACATTTTCGCTTTTCCCATTACAAAGTTCTTCCATACGGCCATGAAAACGCTCCGCTTCCAGAGTCAGATCCATCCTTGCCAGCTGCTCATCCAGCATTTCCCCGTGAGCCTCACCGCTGCCGGCACGAAGGTACAGACTTTCTTTTGTTATTTTGTCTTTCCCATTGGTTAGAAACTGAACCGGAACACCCTGCTCTAAAAACTGTCTGGCTAAAGTACTTACTATACGGATGCCTTCTTCCAGCAGATCATCATGATGCCAAATCGTATCCTGATCCGCATTAAATAGAAAACAAATAGCCTGAGAAGCTGTAGCATCATGTACATTTACCATGTAAGTGCTGTTCTTCGCAGAAATTTTCCAGTTGATGCTCCTCATGGAATCATAACTTTGATATTCTCTTATACCGGCAAATGCAAAAGGATCCTCCTGAAGGTATTTCCTGGTCTGTATATTCCCCATTATCCTTTCATAAGGAACATCTGTCCGTTCCAGATCCGCCTTTGCAGGAAACACATACAGCCTCGCCTTATTTTCACAGGTGCTGTAATATTCCCCGGAAAACCAGATATCACCTGCCGTCAGATCTAATTCATCCACATCATACAATCCCCGCTTTGCACAGGTGACCTTATGACGCCGGACTATTTTTTGATACGGAAACAGCGAAAATATGTCACATTTATAACAGTAATCCGTTATTTTCATATTCTCCTGTTTTTCAAAATGAAGTCCTTTATCGGTCTTAAACATCACTTTTAATGTGGGCAGGATCATCCATTTACGATTGCTTACCATTTCAAACAGAATCGTTTCGCTTCCTTCCGTTACGGCACCGTGTTCAAATGACACCTCCGCATTCAGTCCTTTTTTCCAGTTCTTTTCATATACCAGCCGCTGTATAAACCAGACTATAAATAGTCCCAAAATAATCAGAATAATTTTCATCTTTATACCCATTGTATATTGCAGGCCTGCCTGCAATACTGCCACAAAATAATAAGGTTTCACGTATCACAGTGTGGCTGCCTTCCATCTGAAATTTTCTTTTACCCTTTCTCCATGCATGTCGCAAACAGGCTTGCCATACTTCCCTTACTTTTCCCAGTTCTCAGTAGGAACCGGTACCTGATCCAGGATTTCTTTTATTGTATTTACCGTGTTCCGGGATCGGTTCATTCCGCCGTACATTACCAGGCGGTGTGCCATTACAGGAACGGCAAGTGTTTTCACATCCTCAGGAATAACGTAATCCCTGCCCTCTATGACAGCATAAGCCTGTACTGCTTTTACAAATGCCAGCGTTCCCCGCGGGCTGACTCCCAGTTTGATCTTCTCATGTTTTCTGGTTTTGGTAATCAGTGCCAGTATATATTCTCTGATCCCAGCATGAACAAATACATCTCTATGTACCTGACTCATAAGAAGCAGGGTTTCTTTTGAACACACCGGTTCTATTTCATCCAGCGGATCTCCTTTGATAAAGCGCTCCATCATCTGCAATTCTTCCGACTCTTGTGGTACTCCCATGGACAGCTGCATTAAGAATCTGTCCAGCTGTGCCTCCGGCAACGGATAAGTTCCTGCTGTTTCTATGGGGTTCTGAGTCGCAATAACCAAAAAGGGTTCCTCCAGATGCATGGTCACACCATCTACTGTTACCTGCTTTTCCTCCATGCATTCCAGCAGACTTGACTGGGTTCTGGGTGTGGCCCTGTTGATCTCATCCGCCAGAACAATATTTGCAAAAACAGGTCCCTCACGATATACAAATTCTCCCTGCTTCTGATTGTAGTAATTGATACCGGTTATATCTGATGGCAGTAAATCCGGCGTAAACTGGATTCTGCTAAAGGGAAGATCCAGGGATCTGGCAAGAGACTTTGCCAGCTTTGTCTTTCCTGTACCCGGTACGTCTTCTAACAGTATATGCCCACCTGCTAAAAGTGAAGTCAGAACCAGGTCTATCACTTCTGATTTACCTATGATCACCCTATTTATATTTTCCTTTATGGATTGTGCCGCTGCTGCTGCCTGAACGATATCCATTTATCCTGTCCTCCTGTTCCAGAGCATGTCAGAACAATCATTACACGGTCACATCCTGCCAGGGGCGCAGTCAGTCCGGTGCAAGCCGTTTCTAATACACTCTAATACTGTTTTTATTTTACTACGAATTCAGGAAAATTACTATTTTAATTCAAAAAGATAAAAAAGCAAAAAAAGGGGGCCATCGCACTAAATCTTAATGCGATGACCCCTTTATAAGGGTTTATGCAAATTTTGCTGTGTTAAGCTTCACACCAGGTCCCATTGTAGGAGCGACTGTTACGCTCTTTAAATACTGTCCTTTAAGTGCTGAAGGTTTCGCTTTTAAAATTGCACCCATAAGCGTCTGGAAGTTGTCCGCTAACTGCTCCTCTGTAAAAGAAGCTTTTCCGATTGGCACGTGGATAATGTTTGTTTTATCTAATCTGTACTCAATCTTACCTGCTTTGATTTCCTGAACTGCTTTTGTTACGTCCATAGTTACCGTACCAGCTTTTGGGTTTGGCATTAAGCCTTTTGGTCCAAGTACACGACCAAGACGTCCAACAACACCCATCATATCCGGTGTAGCTACAACTACATCGAATTCAAACCAGTTTTCGTTCTGGATCTTTGGAATTAATTCCTCTGCTCCAACGTATTCAGCGCCTGCTGCACGAGCTTCATCAGCTTTTGCATTTTTAGCGAATACTAAGACACGAACTTTTTTACCGGTACCGTGTGGTAACACAACAGCTCCACGGATCTGCTGATCCGCATGACGGCCATCACAGCCTGTTCTGATATGAGCTTCGATTGTTTCATCAAATTTAGCAACAGATGCTTTCTTTACTAAAGAAATAGCTTCTGTTGTATCATAAAGATTTGCGCGGTCGATTGCTTTTGCAGCCTCTGCGTATCTTTTTCCTTTTTTCATATTAAATAACCTCCTGGTGGTATTTGCGGGAATTTCCCTCCCACTTTTCATTGTTTAGTTTACGTTTTGCTTGATTGCCAAGTATATTATTCCTCAACAGTGATACCCATGCTGCGTGCGGTACCTGCGATCATGCTCATAGCAGCTTCAACAGATGCTGCATTTAAATCTGGCATTTTCATTTCAGCGATCTCTTTGATCTTTTCTTTGCTGATTGTAGCAACTTTTGTTTTATTTGGAACGCCTGAACCTGATTTCAGGTTGCATGCTTTCTTTAATAAAACTGCTGCCGGAGGAGTTTTTGTAATAAAGCTGAAGCTTCTGTCTGCATATACAGTAATAACAACCGGGATAATTAAATCGCCTTTGTCAGCTGTTCTTGCGTTGAACTCCTTTGTAAACTGAACGATGTTAACACCGTGCTGTCCAAGTGCCGGACCAACTGGTGGAGCTGGTGTAGCCTTTCCAGCAGGAATCTGTAATTTAATATAACCTGTTACTTTTTTTGCCATTTTTAGGCACCTCCTATGTGGTATTGGCGGGGGATTTCCCTCCCACTAATCCGTCAGACTGCGAATATTACCCGACGGTCTAATATCATGTTACATTTTTTTAATCTCTGTGAAACTTATTTCTACTGGTGTTTCACGACCGAATAACTCAACATTAATGGTAACGATCTGTTTACCATGATTGATGGACTGAATTACTCCAACGGTATCTTTCCAGACTCCGCCGGTTACAGTAACGGCATCTCCCTCTGTGAAATCCACCTGGACATCGTCCGCCTGGATTCCAAGATTCAGCATTTCCGCTTCGGTAAGTGGCACTGGTTTTGATCCAGGACCAACAAATCCGGTAACACCTCTTGTATTTCTAACGACATACCAGGTGTCATCATTCATGACCATATTCAGAAGTACATAGCCAGGAAACAGTTTCTTCTGAACCTGCTTCTGCACGCCATTTTTTACTTCTACAACATCCTGCATCGGAACTCTGACCTCAATGATCTGATCTTCTAAATGCCGGTTTTCAATCGTTTTCTCAATGTTGGCCTTAACCTTGTTCTCATACCCTGAATAAGTATGAACTACATACCAGTTTGTTTCTGACATAAAATCACCCTTGCCCTTACTTTATTAAGAAATCAATACCATACTGTACAATAACATCAATAATGGTTATAATGACACCTAATACACAAGAAACGGCAACAACCGCAATGGTCTGTTTGCCAAGTGTTTTTTTCTCCGGCCAGATAATTTTCTTAAATTCAGATTTAAGACCTTCAAACCAGCTTTTCTTGGGGGCTTTTTCTGTTTTTGCAGTTTCTCCCATTACATTCACTTCCTTTGCATTATCACTAACAGTTATTTGGTTTCTTTGTGTGATGTGTGTGTTCTACAGAATTTACAGTATTTTTTTGTTTCCATTCTGTCCGGATGATTTTTCTTATCCTTCGTCATGTTGTAGTTACGTTGTTTACATTCCGTACATGCCAATGTGATTTTAACGCGCACAACTTCCACCTCGCCTTCTTTGTAATTTGGTAACAGCTTGCGTAGGCTGTTGAATTTTTAGGCATAAAAAAAAGACCTACTTCCATTCGCTCGTTTATCTTATCATATACAATAGCTGGAAGTCAAGTCTTTTTTTGACAAGATCCATGATCTTATGCAGTGTTTTAATTACAAATATCTCAGAAATCTGCCTGAAGTATCATTCAGATACGCTCCGGATCAGCGGAATTTTTCCTGTCCCTGTTTTAATGATACTTCCCTGCCGAATGCTGTGGCTGCCAGGCCGCCTTCCCCCGTTTCCCGCAGGGAGACATTCATCAGATCTCCGACTTCTTTCATGGCATCAATCACCTGATCAGGGGGAATCCGGCTTTCTATTCCAGCCAATGCCATATCGGCACATGCCAGTGCGTTCACCGCCCCGATCACATTCCGCTTCACACACGGAACCTCTACCAAACCGGCTACCGGATCACAGACCAGTCCCAGCAGATTTTTAAGAGACATCGCGGCCGCATGAGCGATCTGACCTGCATTTCCGCCTCTGAGATGTACCATTGCCCCTGCCGCCATCGCACTTGCCGAACCTATTTCCGCCTGACAGCCGCCGGAAGCTCCGGCAATATAAGCACGGACAGCTATAACCTGTCCAATTCCAGCAGCCACATACAGTGCTTCTCCAATACGTGCATCCTCTGTCTGCTCATTCTTGTAAAAAGGGACCAGTACAGCAGGAAGTACGCCGCAGGCACCAGCTGTGGGTGCAGCCACAATCCGTTTCATGCAGGCATTGGATTCACCCATCTGCAGTGCAGCCGCAATGACCTGTCCCATAAATGCACCGCACAATGGTGTTTCCTTTTGAATATACTGTTCCATAATACCGCCGCTTCCGCCTACCAGACCGCTGTTGGAAATCAGTTTTTCATCATATGCTTCACTGGACGAAAGCATCGCCCGCCACATACCCATCATCTTCTCAAAAGATTCCTCTTTTGTAACTTTCCGCTCATTCATATCATCCTGCAGGATGGTTTCCCAGAATGGAATCTGTGATTCCCTGCATACTTCTAAGATTTCTTCTAATGAGTTATATGCCATGTTACCGGTTCCCTCCTATATCAATATATGTTACCTTCAGTATGCCCTCTTTCTGCTCCAGCCACTCAATGGATTCCTTTGGAATCTTCTGGTCTGTCTCTATGATCATCACCGCATAGCCCCCTCGTTTTTTCCGGTGCAGGGACATATTGGCAACATTCACGGACTTCTGAAAAAGCATGGATGCCACCTCGGCAACATAACCGGGCTGATCCATGTTATGAATAATTAATGTGGGATTCTCACAGGTACAATTGACCTCCACATCATTGATTTTATTCAGCATAATCCGACCGCCACCCAGAGAAGAAGCCTGAACTGTCAGCTTTCTGTGCTGGCCATCCTCCAGTACCATCTGTACGGAATTAGGATGTGCCCCCTTTAAAGTTGTCTCTTCAAATGTAAACTCTAATCCCTTTTCTCCTGCCATTTTAAAGCTTTCCGGAATCCTTACATCATCCGGCTCCATTCCAAGCAGGCCTGCTACTATGGCTTTATCTGTACCATGTCCTACTCCGGTCGCCGCAAAGGAGCCATGCATACAAATCCGTGCTTTTAAGGGCATACATCCCAGCAGCTTTCTCCCCATCAGCCCGATCCTTACTGCCCCGGCCGTATGAGAGCTTGATGGTCCAACCATAACAGGTCCCAAAATATCGAATATGTTCATCCGTTTTTTCTCCTTAGCGTAAATTGAAAGGGAACGCCGAACGCTCCCTTAAAGAATATATTCATTATTATATTTTATCAAATCCCTGTCAAAAAGTATAGGGGGCAGCTAATTTTTTTCTGCGGTTCCCACTCGCAGGGAAACTAGCGTACGAAAAACCTTTTCTTCCTCTTTACACTCCATACTGCCTTCGTATTTTTTTACAATTCCCTTTACAATGTCAAGTCCCAGACCATGGCAGAACTTATCTTTTTTAGAAGTTTTAAAGTTTCCTTCCCGTTTAGCTTCCAAAGCTCTGGTCTCACCGGATCTGGCATTACAAAAAATCAGAACCTGATAGCCTGCACGGTACTGGCTTTTCACATTAATAAAGCGCTCCTGGGAATTCTCCATGCGCATGCAGCTTTCAATTGCATTATCAAATAAATTATAAAAGATACTGAGCCAGTCAACATCATCGACTCTTCCACTGACAAAATGTGCCATGTTTAACTGCAGTTTAATTTTATTTTTCGCACACTCTGTAATTTTATTATGCAGTACTGCATCAATCATTACATTTCTGCTGATATTGCTTTGCAGAAGCTTGTCATATTCTTTATTCAGTCGTTTTGTGATTTCACCCATAGATTCTGTATGATTATCCCGTACCAGCCTTTCTATGGTCTGAAGATGGTTTCCAATATCGTGGCGCATTTTCTGCACCAGTTCGTTTTGCTCTTCCAGAACCTTATAATGCTCTCTCAAAAGCTTTTGCTGCATCAGCAGATATTGATTCTCTCTTTTAAGGTTTTCTCTGCTGTACCAGGTCAGCAATCCGCCGAATACGCACAGCATAGCTACCACATACATCAGTACCCAGGGTTCGAGAAGCCGGTTTGCATTTTCATTCATCATAAAGACAGTTGCAGCCAGATTCACAAATACGGATACAATAGCAAATACCTTCCAGATCCACAAAGGAATTTTTTCAAATACGCAGAATTTAATCACAACACATATGATCGCGGCAGCAAGAATATTTTTAGCCCCGTTTACGGCAGTCACTAATAAAATATTCTCGCCACTGTAAAGAGCAGCAGCGCCGCCAAAACCAAATATGTTGTTCGTAATCAGACTGAACGCCGCACCGATAATCCCAAAAAATTCTATAAATGCGTAAAATTTCACAAAATCATTTACCGGTTTCACCGATATTTTATAGATGACTGCCATCCACAGAATGATTTCTGCCACATAGACCAGAAATGCAGAACCGCCGTTCTTTACAGGCAGCATCAGCAAACCATCCACCACAGCAAGAAGAAGCAGAATCATCCGCTTCTTTCTCAAGTCCATATTTCCGGTATCTACGCACCGAATGGCAAAAATATAGAATATAACAGTTTCTAACAGGGCAGCAACACATTTTCCGGTAAATACCGTCATTATTTCACCTCACATTAGATTGTATTCTAGATATCTTCCCCCAGCCACCTGGCAAATGCCCTGCGGACATCATTCAGATACCTTCGGCTGATCGGAACCTTTTTCCCATTGCGCAGAATCAATTCATTCCGGCAAAATTCTTTTACAAAATTCAGATTCACAATATAACTGTTATGGCATCTTACAAAGTAATCCGATCCAAGCTGTGCCTGCAGTTCGGTCAATCCGGAAGATGTTCTGACAGTTTCTCCGACGCAGACCGCAAGTGTACTGCGCTTTTCCCTTTCTAAGTACTGAATATCCATAGGAAGCAATATAATCTTTCTTCCTTTTACCATGACAACAATACGTTCTCTGGCAACCTTACTTTTCTGTTGGATTTGCTTTTCAATAATCTTTGGCAGATATTTTTCCAGGTCTTTTTTCAAAACAAAATAGCAGTAGTCAACCTCATATACTTTTGAACTGTAGCAAAGATAGTTCGTCAAAAACACAATTTTTGTTCTGGTATCTAATGCTTCCAGCTTTTTCGCAACCTCAACCCCGTTAGATTCACCTATTTCAATATCCAGAAACAGTAAATCCAAATCATAAATACTTTCCCTTACGTAATGGTATAACTCCTCCGGATTCAAAAATTCATGAATTTCATACTCACACTTGTTTTTCTTCAAAAATTTCTCAATGAAATCTTTGCTTACCTGAACCGCCTTTGCTTCATCGTCACATATCCCGATTCGCATCATGATTCATCCCACCTTACTTATTTCTTTTCATTACCCGAATATAATTGCACAATTATATTTCTTGGAATTATACCATCCGTATCACAGTAAATGCAATGCTAAATACACTTTTAACACAGTTCGTGTAATATTTAACCAAAGTTTGTCGATTTCATTAAAAAATAGTCAAAAAATGGTAAATACTTCCATCCATTATAATCCACAAGCTATTTTTTAGGTTATAGATTATTATAATATAACAAAACAAATAATACAATACTTAATAAGTAATTATACAGGGGGTAAGTATGACAATTGATTATACCGCTATCGGACGCAGAATCCGAGCCATGAGATTAACCCAGAAAATTACACAAGAACGGCTCTCCGAACAGGTAGATATCTCTACACCACATCTTAGCAATATCGAAAGAGGGGTCACCCATGTAAGCCTGCCTACATTAATCACTATTGCAAATGCACTCCACACTACGGTAGACAATCTATTGTGCGACAGCCTTCCCGAAGCAAAGTCTTTCTACGTGAAAGAATTAAGGGATTTGTTAAACGACTGTGACGAAAAAGAGCTCCGCATATTGACGGAAACTTTAAGATCTCTGAAATCTTCCCTTCAGGATACTTATGGACAATGAATCATCGCTTGCATAATGACTGATAAAACAAAAAAGGACATTCCATTTGGAATTATCCTTTTTTTATTACCAAGCCGATACCTTTTCTGGCCTTGCACCCGGTATGTGTTCATCCAGTTTCCGAAAAGCTGTTACACTTCTTAGGATATATTATTCAGTATTCCATAAATATAAGTATCTTTCCAGACAGGCTGATTATTCTCATCCTTCCAGAAATATACGTTCTTTCTTAAATATCCTTCCCTGATAAATCCCAATTTCTCCAATAATCCCCAGGAATTCTGATTGTCCGGATCACAGTACGCACAAATCCTATGGATTCCATTTTCAAATGCCCATATAATCAGCTTTTCACAGCTTTCTTTTGCATATCCTTTTTTCCAGTAATTTTCATTAAACACATATCCGATTTCCAGAGAATTACAATCGCATTTGCCCAAATAAACATTACCTATCATTTTACCTGTTGATTTTAGCTCAACCGCAATCATTTCATCCGTTGAAATTCTGGATTCCAGATTTTCCTTAACCTCTTCCATTGACATCGGCTTATATGGCTCATATTCCAGGACTTTCGGATTGGACAAGTATTCATATAGGTCCTGTAAATCACTTGTTGTGTATCTTCTTAATATTAATCGGTCCGTTTCTGCGATTATTATTTTTTCCATAATTATCTCCCCGTAAATTTATCTTTACCAGCTTCCTGCACTTTTTTATTATATCATTGCCATATTCCAAAGTCACTTTATTTTTTCTTTTTTCTGGCATTTTCTAACCTTCCCGGAGTACTATAGCGTGTTTTAAAAAAGTGGGGCGTGCAGATGGCGGGTATGAATTTTCAAACACGCTCTGGCAGCTCCCCACTCAATATTATGTTACCAATACGTCTTCCAGTCTTTTATATTTCTGACCAGTGCCTCAAGATAGAAATAATCTCCCCACAGATTACATTCATCGACCCCTCTGTCGGATACGCTGTTAAATGGACTGCTTTTCGCATAAACACCATGCAGGATCAGTCCGTTTGCTTCCTTCAGTGACCTAACCGCATAGTTGTCTATCAGGCTTTCCAGCATCTTCTGAGCACTTTTACCATAAAAGGATTGCTCTTTCTTTTCCAGTCCCCCGTTTTCACACATTTCCATGATCCCGCAGACTGCTGCTGCGGCGGCTGACGAATCTCTCGGTTCATGGCTCCCCTCTGAAAACTGCAAATCCCAATAGGGAACCATATCCTCCGGGAGATGTCTTAGATAAAAATCCGTCACTTTGCGGAACAATTCTCTGCAGGTTTCATCTTTTGTATACCGCCATGCCAATGCCGTGCCATATATTCCCCAGGCCTGCCCTCTCGCCCAGGCAGAATCATCCTGATATCCCTGAGCCGTAACCCCCCGTAACGGCTCTCCGGTCCTCGGATTAAAAAAATAAGTGTGGTAGGTGGAATTATCTTCCCGCACCAGGTTTTGGATGCTTGTCTTCGTATGACGTACTGCAGCGTCTCTGTACTTTCCGTCCCCAGTTACTCTGGAAGCCCAGTATAATAAGGGCAGATTCAGCAGACAGTCAATAATCAGGCGGTAATTATCCTCTGCCCCCGGCTCTCCCCACGCCTGGAGAAACTCCCCTTTTACCTGAAAACGGCTGATAAGCTGGTCTGCAGCCAGAATAGCCGCCTCTTTTGCCCTTTTATTTCCCGTAATCTGATATGCTGCCACGCAGGAAGGTGTGTATAGAAATCCCATATCATGGTGGTCTACATCTTTTTTCTGTTTTATCCTATTATAAAAGCTCTCAACCTGAACCTCCGCCGCCGATCTGAAACTTCCCTCTGCCGTCAGTTCATAGGCAAGCCAGTATGTCCCCGTACAGAATCCGGTTGTCCACTCTGTATTTTCTGTTTCCGGGTAAAACAGATGCTCACTATTGGATCCCGGAAATTTGTATGTGTAGTTATTCAGATTTCCTTTTAGAATAGATACTGCCTGCGCAGCTGCTTTTTGTACTTTTAACTTCTCCATAAATGCCCTCCTGCTGTAACTCCCGTTCCGCTGAATTCTCCATTTGTGGCAGTCCCATAATTTTTTATTTTGTCACTTTGATATAATTATCGTAAGCCGTCTGCTGAATTTCAATTGCTTTTTCAATATTCCTGTCCTTAAGTTCCTGAATAAATGCATCGTATTCATCGTCTATATTGCTGGAACCTAAAATCCAGCTCTGCAGCTTTTCATAAACAATTGGCTGAATTCCCGACATGATGCTCTTGTATTCATCCATATCCTCTGTGCTCAGTTTCAGCTCCGGAAGTTTGGGAGCACTAAACCATTCATCATGTGAATCATAAAGCTTGTTTGCTGCTTTCCCTGCATCATTCATGGTCGCATACTCATAATCTGCTGCCTGGATATAACCGGCACGGTATTGTGAGCCCAGGGAACGCAGATATTCCACCGGTGCCAGTCCGGATTTGAACACTTCCTCTGTAAAAGCTTTCCCGCCGTTGTCATCCACCGTGTATGTCCTGCCCTCGATACCCCAGTTCATCAAATCGGAACCTTCCTCTGTAAACATGAAATCCATAAACGCAATTGCACTCTCCGGATCCTTGCACTGGGAAGAGATTCCCCATCCGCACTCAGCATAACGGTAATCACGCTCCTTCACATTCCCATTCTGGTCTTTTAACGGTGCAATTGCCACCATATTAAATCCCGGTATTTCCTCTCCCAGAGAATCATTGTAATTACCTGTACTTACCCAGTCATGGGTAAATCCACCTGTGTTATTACTAAGCAGTGTATCTCTTGCGGACATGCCTCTTGTAAAAATCTCCGGATCAATCAGTCCCTCTTTATACCACTGAGCCAGATTTTTTACCGCAAGTTTATAATTATCTGTCAGCGGTTCAAATGTGATTTTACCGTCACGGGGATAGAAGGATGCACTGGAATCCCACAGTGCGAGATACTCTCCCATTTCTGTCTCCGAAGTAGCAGAGCGGTCAAACAGCGGAATCTCGTCTGCCTTTCCATTGCCGTTGGGATCATTGTTCTTAAATGCTGTCAGTACATCATGGAGTTCATCCACGGTTTCCGGTGCCTTCAGCCCCAGTTTATCCAGCCAGTCCTGACGGATCCAGTAAAATTGTGAAGACTTCAGCTCTTTTCCCAACGGGATATTATAGATATGTCCGTCTTCCGCTGTTGCCTGATATTTCAGATTCGGGTCATTATCCAGTGCTTCTTTGATATGAGGGGCATGCTCCTCAATCAGATCATTTAAAGGGATAACCCCTCCGTCCTTACCCAGTTTCTCCATATCAGTCGTTAAATCACATGCAATAATATCAGCCAGCTGCCCGGATGCCACCATATTCTGGAACGCTGTAGCATAATCGGAATTGGATGAGGCAACCAGCCCTTTGAGTTTTACACCCGTTTTCTTCTCCACCTCTTTCCACACTTCCCAGTCAGAATTAAAAGGTGTTCCGGACAGGAACATAAACGCCGTGAATTCTTTGCTGCCCTCTCCCTTAGAAGCAGTTGCTGTGCTATCCTTCACTTTTCCGCATCCTGCTGCACCAAATATCATAGACAAGCCAAGAACTGCGGTCAGTAATAATACTGTAATCTGTTTTCTCTTCATAATGAATAATCCTCCATTTATAATTAGCCTTTGACACCACCCAGGGTGAGGCCTGATTTAAAATATTTTTGAATAAAAGGGAATACAATAATCATGGGAACAACTGCCAGTATAATCAATGCATATACCTGCGTGGTAGGTGAAGTGAGCGATGCCTTTGTCACAATTGCCGCATCGGAAGGGTTGGATACTCTCTCCACGATTAATTTTTTCAGGAATACCTGCAAAGGGATCTTGCCGTCATCTTTTAGAAGCTGCATTGCCCAGAAATAACCGTTCCACCTGCTGATGCCGTAAAACAATCCTACAGTGGCAAGTGCCGGTTTTGATAGGGGCAGATATATATTCCATAATACCCTGAAATGCCCTGCACCGTCAATGAACGCCGCCTCTTCCAGTGCCTCCGGCACCTGCTCAAAAAAGCTCTTCATAATAATCAGATTATACGTCTCAATTGCGAACCCGAAAATAATTGCCGCTCTTGTGTCCAGCAGTCCCAGATTACTGAAATTCATATAAGTGGGAATGATCCCTGCGCTGAACCACATGGTAAAGACTGTGAATAGTGTCAGAGCTTTTCTTCCCATCAGATATTTCTTCGATAACGCATATGCCATAGTAGTTGTAAAGAACATATTTGCCAATAGTCCGAAGACCGTGTAAAAAATAGCATTTCCGTAAGCTGACCACAGCCCGTCACGCTTAAAAACTGCCTCATAACTTGCTGTAGTAAACTCCCTGATCTTCAGTAAAACATCCCCATTTTCAACAAAAAATGGCTTGCTGAAGGAAGAAATCAATACATAATATATGGGATACAGAGCGATAAAGGTAATCAGGATACCCAGAATAACCATCACCACATTGAAGATCTTTTCTTCGAACCCGATAACCTGTCCCTGTTTTATTTTATTTCTCAACATCTCTTTTCCTCCTTACCATAATGCGTTATCGGAAATCTTCTTGCTGATTTTGTTAGCAAGAATTACCATGATGAATGCAACCGCGGATTCAAATAACCCAGCCGCCACAGACAGCCCATAGTTTCCGTTTTCAAATGCCAGACGGTAAGAGTAGGTGGATATAACATCTGCTGCCGAATAAGTTGCCGGCTGGTACAGAAGCAGAATCGCCTCGTACCCTACCTTGATGATCCCTCCCAGCTTGAGAATCAGCATGGTTACAATAGCAGGTACCATACCCGGAATCGTCACATGAAAAATTTTCTTCATTTTCCCTGCCCCGTCCACAGTTGCTGCCTCATAAAGCTGCTGGTCTATTCCCATAATTGCGGCAATATATACCAGTGCATCAAATCCTGCATTCTGCCACAGTGTCATCAAAGTATAGATTCCTTTGAAATATTCCGGTTTTGTCATAAAGTACACCGGATCTGCACCCAGCTTTTCCAATACCAGATTTATCACACCGGTACTGGGTGAAAGAAAGTTAATCACAATACCGCAGACCACCACTACCGATATAAAGTGCGTAAGCAGCGTGGACATCTGCGTCATCCTGCTGACAAACTTGTTCTTCATCTCTGTTACACAAATTGCCAGTGCGATAGGCACCGGAAAGCAGATCAATAACTGCCAGAAAGAAATCATCAGGGTGTTTTTCAATACCCTGGGAAAATCCTTCCCCTTAAAAAATTCAATAAAATTCTGCAGACCTGTAAACGTACTGCCTTCAATGCCCTGAAATACATTGTAATCATAGAACGCAATCTTAAGTTCCGTCATAGGGCGGTATGCAAATAGAAGATACCAGATAATACCCGGAAGCAGCAGAAGATATAATTCCTTGCTTGAAACTATTTTCTTTATAACAAAAGAAAAATTTCTTTTCTTCTGTGTTTTTATTTGTTGTTTAGCCAAAGTCCTCTTTTCTCTCCTTTCTACAGTATCGAAGCGCTTCGAGTCGATAGATCAACCTTAACGGATCATGTTTGAAAAGTAAATCATCAAATTCCCCGGCCTGTTTTTTCTCTGCTTTTTGGGATACCCACTTTTCTCTCAGTACCCTTTTTTCAATGTCCCGCCCATTTTTCGTGCATCATCATTTTTCAAAAGATCACCATTTTGTCCGAATCCTTGTAAAATAGGGCTCTTTCACTTGAATTATCACCAGAATGCAATTATAATTTATACTGAATTTCCAACAATTTACACCAAAAAGGAGGTGCGCGATGATGCTGAAACATCCTTCCGGGTTATATCATCAAAAAATGAAATTTGTCTTCCTGCTCTTAGCCGCTGCTGTGACGCTGGCGTTTGCATCTGTCTCAGGAATATTCCTGTCACAAAAATCGGAAGAAAATTATATGAGTTCCATCACTGTTTCCCGGACTATACTGGAAGAGAAGAGCGCCGCCTCACTCAAAGAGATTTCCAATACTATGACGGATATTGTAAACGATTCCCTGATAAAGGAATGGTCTGTCTCGGAGGGGACACCTGATTTTTATTTTCTGTCCTCCAAGGCCCAAAAGGCATTGTTAAAACATGCCGGTGCCGGAGAGACCCGCTTCCAGGTCTATCTGCTCCTAAATAACGGACAGATTGATCTTGAAAACAACACACATTCCACTGTCCTGTCGCCGGAAGGTTCTTTTTCCATATCCGAATTTTTGAAGAAAAAAGGGCTGTCTGCAAAGGATCTGGCAGATATACAGCATTATTTCGAAACAAATATGTTTCCCTATGTTATCCCTCACTATGATGAAAAAGGCTCACTTGTCTCTCTTTACTATTTGATTAAGGGTTGTAAACAGCCCCGGACATGTATCTATATGGCTGATATCCCCATTTCTTCCCTGGTAGGCACTGCCACCCCCGAGAAATACTGGATTTCCGGCACCGATGGACTTTTCATATCCAGTTCTCAGGATGAAGAGGATTTGAAACTGTTTAAATCACTGCAGAAAGACTTGGATTCCAACAAAGACATAGTCCGGAAATCCGGCTTCTATATTGCAAATACGCATCTTCTGTCAATGAACTGGAATTTATCCTATCTCTATGACCGGTACAGTCTGAACGCTATGAATATTTTTCTTTACCTGGTGTCTGTCATGGCTATTTTCGTGTTGCTGTGTGCTGTCTTTTATTATGTGGCAAACCTTCTGTACAAACCAATTTATAAAGTATTGCAGCCACATATAAAGGAAGATTCCCAGAGCTATGACGAGTTTGGGATTTTGAATGAAAATCTGGCTAAAATTCAGAGCCTGAACCACAGCCTTCTGGCAACCCAGAAAACCACGGATACATTACTTGCACAACAGTATTACCAGAATCTGCTCACAGACCCCAACGGCTGCCTGGCACCAAAAGAAAAGCCTTTTTTTCCTGATAACAGCCGTTTTTGTGTGGGACTGATCTGCTTTACCCCGGATTCCAGTCTTCCTCCGGATGACAGCAGATTCTGCCAGCTGGAGCTTTATAAAAACCTGATCTTTAAAAGCTGTCTGCAGCGTAATGATCTTGTATTTGTAAAATTATCTATGTACCGTTATGCCCTGATCCTGATATCCGACAGTCTTGAGGAAGCAAAGGCACTGGCAGCCCAGGTGATGTCCCCTTCCCCGGAAACGGACGAGGAAGGAGGAAAATACTGGGAAGAACAGATTATTCTGAGTTCGGTAAAAGAAGGCTTTGAGAATCTGCATCCCTGTTACCTGGAAACTTTGAAGATAGCAGAATATCTCCCCATGCTGCCACACGACAAAATCATCACCCATGCTCAGATAGCAGATATAGACTCCGCTACATACTCCTACCCTCTTTCTATGGAGAATAAACTGATACAGACCGTTATCGAAGGACAGGAGCAGGCACTTGAACTGTTCGACAATCTGATCCGTGAAAACCTGGTCCACAAAGTTCTGTCCATGGAGGTTCTGCAGAACTTTATCTACGCCCTGATCGGAACCGTGAACAGAATATTCCAGGAGATGAAAACCTGCCCTGAGGAATTTATTGGCCGCTCCATTGATTACGAACACTGGTATACACATTGGGCGGATTCGGTGACGATCACTGGTATCAAAACGGTTCTCACCGAGACCATCCGTGAGAAAAACCGGCGCACCCAGACCCAGGATGAGGCTGTCCTCTCCCGCATGCTGGACTATATTCACCAGAATTACCATGATAACATCATGCTCAACGACCTTGCTGACCAGTTTAATATCTCACCTAAATACTGCGGTATTCTATTCAAGCAGCTAAGTGACAACAATTTTAAGGATTATCTGAATAACTACCGGATTAATCAGGCCAAAGCCCTGCTGGAAAAAGATCCTTTTCTGAAAACCAAGGACTTAAGTACCCTGACAGGATTCAACAGCTCCAACACCTTCATCCGGGTGTTCAGCAAATATACCGGGTTAACACCACAGAAGTATGCCGATTATGTAATGGAAAAAAGGGACAGAAATAAATAATGGGACAAAAAACAGCGAAGCAATGATTATTTTTCATTGCATACGCTGTTTTTATTATTAATAAACACCCATTATGTTATTAAATCCTAAAAATCCCCAGAAGCATAATCGCTTCTGAGGACTAAAATTATACGCAGCTATCTTAATACAGCTTTGCACCTGCCGGAATCCGGTCATCCACCATCAAAAGATTCAGACCTTCTTTCCATTGTGGTTTCAATATTTGCACGACCCATGATGGATTGAATCACCTTTACATTTGTTTCATTCTCACAAAACCTTGAACAAAAGGTATGCCTCAAATGATGACATGAGAAATGTGGTATTAACACAGGCTCTCTTTTTTCTTTACTATTGCTTTTGTTGCACTAAACTAATAGTGTTTCTATTTTATATTTTATAAATCCACAATATTGAGAAAACAAGACCGTTAGTATAGTCATCGCTATTAATGAAACATATTGAACCAAATTTATCACATTACAAATCCAAGTAATCATAATGATAATAACAACAAGTTTTAGAGTTACTTTCCTAAATTTACTTTTTTCTTCTGCGTCCAGTTCTCTGTTAATATTTCCCACAGGTGCAATTAAAATTATTAAAGCGCTTCCCACCGTAATAATAATCCAGGAAATATTAAGTGGAAAACAATAGAATTTATTGGATAGTAAAACAATAGTTTGTACTATTACAGAGAATGTAAAACATTTCAAAAAAGTATTCATGTGTATTCCACCCGCGTATGACCTTAAGCAAATAAAAATAGTATAAAACACTATAAATTCCAGAATAAAATTCATATATGCTGCAATAATGAAACAGAACAGAAAACAGCTTAATGTTTCAAGTCCAACTTGAAATCCATATTCATATATATCAGACGCTTTTTCAGAAGCTGAACCAAATTTAATAATAAAGTTTGTTAGTTTTTTAGATATCTTTTTCATTTTTCAATTTATTCTTTTTTAGGTTTTCTGGCATCTTAGGCTGATGATATATATAACAACATGCACTTTCTACAGACATTTCGCCAATCTTAATTGCTATTTTTTCCAATATTTTTGCAGAAATACTCTTTATTTTTTTTGTCTTCATAGTTTAAATCTCCTCCTATTCTAAAAATACTATAACACAATATCATAAGTTTTCATTTATTTGTAAAAATATCGAGTATAGATGTAATAATTTCCTTTCAGGTCTAATATACTGGCATAAAAAAAGTGCCCTCTTATAATTGAAATAATCAATCCCAATTCGAAGCGGCACTTTTTATGACTTTCAATGAATATTTACTCCCCATATAATACCACCCTAATTAAAAATATATTTTTGTTCATATCATCAATAGCAACAACTCCATGATATTTATTCGCCACACGATTTATTGTAGATAAACCGACACCATGATTATACGCGTCCGCTTTTGTGGTTTTCAATATGTTCTCTTTGGATTTCAAAAGATATCCTGTATAGGTATTAGACACTGAAATCAATATGTTTTTCTTATTATATTTCATTTGTATTTTTATACATTTATATCCATCAACTTTACTTGCAGCCTCTACGGCATTTTCCAGTAAATTTCCAAGTATTAAACATAAATCTGCACTTGTAAATGGAATCTGCATAGGTATATTTATATTAGCCAAAAATTCAATTCCTAACTTTTCAGCCTCAGCAAACCAATACCCAATTAATGAATCTATCACAACATTACCACTGTTTGTAATATAATATGTACTTATTCTGCCTTCATCCATAACTTCATTGACAAAATCTACAATTTTTTTATATTCTTTCTTTTCTGCGAATGCAAGAATTGAAACCATACTATTTTTCATATTATGTCGTACATCTCTAAGCAATAATGCGGATAATTCTCTTTCTTTTTGGTGTCTATCACATAGTTCTAATTGCTGTTCATAAATTGAGTTTTCTCTTTTTAATTGGAAATCATCTGCTAATTTAATATATATATAGAATATCAATATATTTATACATAATAAAAGCACTGCTGCCACAATTGACTCATAATCTGCATAAACACTATCTACCTTATAACTTAACAAAAAAATATCATTCATAATATAAATACTTCCCGCGGGAATCAGAACAAGCATTATACTATATTTCGCTGGGAATTCTTTAATTTCTTCATCTGTAAACACCTTCTTTAAGCCCAGAACTACGCTCCATAAGAGAAGCTTCGATAGAAATGATCCAACAGATCGTATCATCACATATTCCCTGCAATAAATCGCAAGTAAATATCCACACAAAGTTTCTATTAACATCCAGATTGCAACAAAAGCAATAGCAAGAACGCATTTGCTCCCAAACAATCCTTCATAGATATTTACGGCTGCTAACAATACACAAATAATAGTAATAACTAAGTTTATATAAACAGGAAAAATATTAACATACGCCGAAAACAACTGCCAAAATAAAAACACGACGTAACCAGTTATAACCCCAATACTTCTTTTTTTCTTCAAAAAAAATATACTAAAAAAAGTAATCAACATATACATTGAGAATATAGCAAACAAGATCTCTTCACCAAACTTTAAACCATCAGATATCAACACAGAATGCATCCTCCATTGAACAATATTGTTCACCAATTATTTTTCTTCTATCCTCACTAATAGGAATTATCTTTTTGTTATCTAATTCTATAAAATCATACGCCTGTGCCACTATATACTTATAATTAACAAGAAAAGATTGATGCACCCGCAAAAAGGTCATTTTACTTTTTTTTAAATTTTGTTCAATCTCATTTAGTTTTCCATAGACCTCGAATACTTCAGTTTCCGTAACTATTGATACCTTTCTTTTATTACTTTCAAAGTATAAGATATCGCGAAGCAAAATTTTATGATTTGCCCTCTGATAGTTGTATCGAAAATAAAAATCATTACAACTTATACTATCATATGCATTAATAAAACTACTCTCAATTTGTTTTTCATTAACAGGTTTTACGAGAAACTGGAAGGGTCTCACTTCAAAAGATTCTAACACCTGTTCCTCGTGGCTGGTCACATAAATAATACAAACATTACTATCATACTTCCTTATTTCTTTTGCTGAAGTTATCCCATTCTCCACTCCCATTTCAATATCTAAATAAATAATGTCAAATCTATTTCCTTGCTGAACTGCTGTTGCAATTTCTTCGCCGCTCCAATACACTTCTGTTTCGATATCAATAAATCGTCTTTTTGATATCATTTGTAGCATCGTATCCAATTCCCCGGTAATTAAAATATCATCATCACAAATGGCTATATTCAACATGTTTTTATTCCTTTTCTTTACAAATATTGCTATTATTTCTTTTTATACTAATTTTCTTGATATTCTGCACTATGGATAATATTAATTCTTTATCATACATATCCATCCCCATATACGTATCAACTAAATCATAATATGTGTCTAACACTTTATTCATTTGTATCTGCCCTTGCAGATCCCGTTTAATCTCTGAAATGCCCAGTAAATAATCTGACGTTACGTTAAAGTATCTAGCTATCTTAATTAACACATCAATCTTACAACATGTAATATCTCTTTCATATCTACTAAGTGTCTGTTGGGTCACTCCCAATTCTGTGGCTAAGATTTCCTGTATAAGCCCCCTGCTTTCACGTAGCTCTTTGATTCGGTTTTTCATGATTGACTCCTTACTTTTTTGTCAGCACTATATAATTATATATGCTACCCTAAACAAGAAATAACGATACTAATAATTTAAGTAATAGTTTACTCATTATTAGAGTATTCAAATTCAATCTTATACTTTTAATTCCATAATAACAAGAATCCTTTTCCATATTCATAATAATGTCAAATATAATTAGACTTTTTCCACATATATCGTTGCACAAAAAAAGAGGCATTCCTCCGCACTTGAAGAAAGTCTCTTTGTAACAACTTTAACATTCAATTCCACCAATTCCCTTGCTGTGCTATTTACTCACACAATAATTCTTTTTCCAGATAATATGTCTACTTCTTACTTATTTTGCCATATAGCCAATTATGAAGATAAATGCCATAGCAGTAGCCCGCAGCCAAGCCAATCAACGAGCCTAGCTCTCCTCCCCATTGTTTTCCCAAGCAATACCCAAACATCGCGCACATTGGACCCGTAGCAATAATAGACAATGACTTATACTTTTTATTTTTCTTGTTTTTTTCCGTATCTTCATTCATTATTATACCTCTACTTTTTTTAAATCATATTTCTTTTACTTTATTTGTAAGTATTATAATCTTTTTTATGATTAAAGTCAAAAAAAAATTTATTTATTCGTTTTTATAATAAAGTTCTTTATAGGTAGCACTTACATTTAACAACTCCTGATGCTTGCCCACGGCTTCAAGTTCTCCATCTGTTAAAACCACAATTTTATCAAATTTTTCAATATTAGATAGTCTATGTGCAACAACAACGACTGTAGAATTCATCTGAAACAAACTTTCCATAATACGGCCTTCCGACACATTGTCTAATGAGCTCGTCGGCTCATCTAGCAAAATGACTTTTGGGGCTTTTAATATTGCACGAGCTATACATACTCTTTGTTTTTGCCCTCCTGAAATGTTTCCTCCAGACTCTGAGATTATAGTACTGTCTTTAGACGAATACTTTTGAACCAAATCATCCAAATCTGCATTTTTTATAGCAGCATTAAACTCTTCTTCCGAATAATCCCGCCCCATTGCTATATTTTCTCTTATTGTTCCATTGAATAACATGCTTTGCTGAAGCACGATTCCTAATTGTTTTCTATAAAAATTTTTATTAACAGTTTCATTATTAATCAGGCAATCACCTACGTATATATCACCTTGTTCAGTGTGCAACATAGATGCTAGTAACATTAATAAAGTAGATTTTCCGGAGCCAGATTTGCCTACTATAGCAATCTTCTCTCCATTATATATTTCTAAGTTAATATCCTTTAGTACACAATTAGAAAAGTAATCATATCTAAAAAATATTTTTTTTATACTTATTTTTCCATTTTGAAGAGTAATATTTATGTTTTTTTCAGCATTCTCCGTCCTAGAACGTATTACATCTAAAAGTTGATTAATATATATTTTCGCTGCAGATAACTGCAAATATGAATTTGCTATTGACAGGAGTGGGCTCAAAAAAGACGCACCTATAGTATTAAATGCTACAATTGTTCCAATTGATAATCCTTTTTTTTGTCCTATTATCATACCAATAACATAAACAATTAAACTATATACTGTCTGAAGTGTTACAGAAATATTTCCTAATGAAGAATCTACCTTTGCTTTTTGTAGCTCCATATCCAACTGCTTTTCGAACGCTTCTTCCCACTTTTCAAAATATTCCTCTTCAGCACCTATCGCTTTAAGCGTTTCTATATTATTTACAATTTCTCCCGTAAGATTCTGTACATCTGTAATATTTGCTATCTGCGTTTCATTTTTTTTAATTATAATCTTTGAATTTAAAACAGACAAAGAAACCAATACCACACCTAATAATATGGTAAGTACAGACAATTCCACAGAATAAGTAAACATTATAGTAAAATACAACATCAAAAAAATGAGATCCATAAATAAACTAAGCATTTGATTTGAAAGTATTGCACGTATATACTGATTACAGTTAACTGTAAATATTATTTCTCCCTTACCTCTATTTACAAAAAATTTGTATGGCAGTTTTAATAAGTGCCCAATAGTCTTAGATGTTAGACTTCTATCAAAATTATTTTGAAACAATGCAAGAACTCTTGTTTTTATTAAGCTAAAGGAATAATAAAATGTAATGATCCCTAATAACGTTAAAATCATTTGCATATATTCATTTACATTCTCATATCGATCTACAATTATTTTTATATATATCGGTATTAACAAAGAAATTATCTGTAATACAAAAGATGCACCAATAGATGCAACAATTTCCCTTTTGCTCTCCTTTAAAATATGCCATAATGTCTTATCAGACTTTTTCTTCTTTTTAGTATTTTTACAATTAGATTGAACATAAATCAAAACATCGGAGAAACTTTCCATAAATTGTTCAACCGATAACTTTATTTTTCCCTGTGCCGGGTCTACAATTTTGACATATCTATCTTTGACTTTTTCGATAATAACAAAATGATTATTATTCCAATATGCTATAACAGGTGCTTTTAATTCCCTAATTTTTTGTATGGAACAATGTTTAATAGCTTTCCCTTGTATATTATATCGACCCATTACCTCTAGTATCTGACCAATGTTATATCCTCCCATGGGTGATCCGTATTTTTCTCTTAATTCAGTCAACGTGATATCAGTTTTATAATAATTTATCATCATAGCAACGCAAGCTAAGCCACATTCTGAATGTTCGTAACTTCCAATAAATTTAACCATTGCATCCCCCTTATAATAATAGAGAATTTAAATATTCTTCATAATTTTCACATTCCAGCATTCCTGACTCTAGCCAATATTCCGTTTCTCCGGTAATAGCTTTGCTATCAATTAATGCTTTTTGTAGTTCCCTATATCTAGCAAATAAACTCTCATGAAATCTATTTGTTTCAAACCTCTTGTTCCATTTATTAATGGTGCTTTCTACCATATGGGGAAGTTGCATTTCCATATCACTCAAGAGCAAAAAATTAGCGTTTGAACCCAAGCCGTCCGGGAGAAAGTTTGCACCAATGTATTTGTCAACTATTCGAGCCCCCATATATAACAATTTTAGATGTAAATCGTCTACAACAGAAGTATGTCCATTTGTGTCACATGTGGAAACTAAAATCACATTTTTACCTGCAAGCCGAAATGTATGTGCCCATGTAGCCAATCTATCAATTATATTTTTTACTTCTCCGGGCATTCCCTGCATATAAACAGGGGCTGCAAAAACAATCACATCGGCACTCAACATCTTCTCTTTCAAAATTTCTAAATCATCTTTTTGCACACATTTACCACTTGTAAAGCAGTTTTCACATCCCATACAGGGGTGTATTTTAAAATCGTTTAATGTCATAAACTCGTATTGTATTTTCTCGACACGGTTGATCTCACATAATATTTTTTCTGCAAATAAATACGTCTTCTTCTTACTGGATCTACTACCAACAAAAACAAAAACTTTTTTTTCCATATACATCACCAACAAAGTTGCTTGTTAAGTAAAACTTAACAAGCAACTTTTCCTTATTGTTTTTATACGCAACTTGCTGCCACTGTAATTAATGTAGAAACCGCCTTTGATACTGCTCCTGACAACCCTGCCGATGCTACTGTGAGCGATATTATCACAGGCGTGGCATAAGGCTGTGGAATATCTTCACCATTGGCTCCCTGTAACAGGTACATTTCTTCTACCGAAAGTTCTTCATAAGACTTTCCGACCAATTCAGATATGGTTTTCTTACTCATTTAGATCACCCCTCCAACATTATTTGCATTTCTTTTTGCTGTTAGCAATAGAAACTGTTGCTGCTGAAATCGTTGAAACCAATACTGAAATCGCTTCAGAAACTTCAATTGTAGAAATGACTACAATAGCAGATCTTGGTTCAATATCTGCAGCTCCCTGCAGCTCCATCATCTCCTCAACCGATAACTCCTCAAAAGACTTTCCTACTAATTTTGTTTTGTTCTCCATGTTAAATTCCTCCTATTTTGTTTTTTCTACCTTTGGCCTCTGTGTAGATAATATTTATATTAATGAACTAAGTTCACTAATATCATAATGAAAATGTAAATACATTGTTTACCACATTATTGGTAATTTTCAAAAGTGCAAACCCCACTCCGGCATACCCCATAAACAATCCTGAGTTATTAACACATTGTGTACCGGATAACTGATATCCCTGATAAAGGCTATTACCACACATTTGTGCAAGCATTTTATTTAAAATAATTTGTAATTCTTCAGTATAATCTGTATTGCTTTCAATTAATTGCTTTATAATATAAAGTGTCCCAGCATTACCATGGCAAAGAGTGTCGCCAAAATACATATCCTTTTGGCACTCTATTAGCTTCTTAGTAAGTTCCACAACCTCCAATTTCACCTGATGAGACGAAATAATTCCTTCAATTTCTAATCTCGATTGAATCATTCCACTAAGGCCATGACACCACTTGTCTCTGCTTTCACTCTTCTCCAACTCATACATTTCCATTTCCTTTTTCAAACAAGATATGATAACTTTTTCAATTTCCCCTCTACTATCTCGTTTCATATCCTTACAGCTACGTGCCAGTGCCAGCATAACTCCACTGTATCCATGTGCCTGTCCTACCCCACCAAAACCACTATCTAGCTGTTCTAAAATTATCTCCTGCAACTCTTTTGTAAACTTAGTAAGAATGTTTACTTCTTTATCTGTTAAACATTTTATATTACTTTTAAGTTCCAACATCAGAACTAATAATCCGGATATACCGCTTATCCAATCTATGGCAAATTTTTTGGAATTTATAATATCTTTTTTGTTCTTACCTTCAAGGAGTTCTACTGCTTTGTGAATTAATTTTTCATATTTGCTTTCTCCCTTCCCTTCTATCTCAACCATAATCGGCCAAAGAACGGAAAATTTAGAAGAATATGCATTATATTCGTCAACAGAATAATCAAAATCTTTTTCACAGTTTTTCATACACTTATGATATATACGATAATATTTCTGTTTTTCTGTTATTTTATAGAGCTCTAAAAAAAACAAAGCAATTCCGCTGATTCCATCGTATAAGTCTATACCTGTCAAACCAAAGTTCGCATTATTTTCACCAATATTAATATTTTTCCATGCTATGTTATCAAAAGGATCTTCATCTGCCAATAAAATAAGTTTATCCCCAATTCTCTCAGCTTCTGCCAGTGAATTTATTTTCTCACAAGAAAATGTATAATTTCTTCTTGCGAACTCCGTACGTTTATGTTCATGATATAAACCCAAATGCAAACACAGCAAATCTGTTTGTATTCTCAGCTGTTCTTCATCGAAGTCTATAATTCTCTGTTCTACTTTGTGATACCCAGTTTCAGAAAAGTACTTAGGAAAAATATTCCCATAACTATCATAAAGATTCAGGGAAGTTGTATTACTATAAAAAATAGGAATGTCATTTAATAACATATCCTTATATTCACTCTTTATAATATCTTTATTTTTATGAGGATACGCCCATACGTTTTGTAAAATTCTTTCTCTAATGATCATTTCACTACAACACTCTGGATGATTTAAATATGAAAACATATCTCCATATTTTTGAGTACTTTTAGCTAAAAATCTTATTTTTTTATTTTTAAACACTGCTAATAAAGACTTTTCGTCCTGAATTAAGTACATTTTATTATTTTTAAAATAATCCATAACTTTTAAAAATCCGTTTATTATATAATTACAATATTTTTTATAGTCTACTTTTTCTCCATTGAGCAACGGAATATTTCCTGCGCCGCTCATCAAATATTCTAATTCTTCAAAATGAAAATCTGACGTTCCTACATTTACTGCTGTTAAATATTTCTTTTGTGAAATTTGTTCATCACCAGATAATGCACTCACTTCGAGGGTATTATCTATTTTCGCTGTGTTTGGTAATAGTGCTGTAGTTAATATTGTTTCAACAACATATTTATCGCAAAAACGGGTGAAAACATTCTCCTCGGTATAATATTTAATGCTATTTTGCATCATTGTTTCGCCATCTATAATTACAGGATATTCACCATCTGCAATAATATTTTCTAAATGCAAATCAGTTATAGCGAGAAAATACCCCAAGGCTAATATATACCCAAAACGCTCATAAAATCGCTCTATCCCATTTTCTTCAAGACAACTATTATGTTCCACAAATTCTATAAATGCAAATTCTTTACCGTATACACCTTTAGGTGCTTTAAGTTTTAGACCGTCAAAATTCTCATTAAATAATTCAATAAAATCATAAAATGATTCACATATATCTAAATTTTTGGGCTTATACACAACTTTGCTATTAGTAAAGTTTACAAGAATAACTTCTTTTCCTCTTTCGTGTGAATCTCCTACAGCTAATTCAAGTTTTTGAATTTCTCCTACTTGTATTTTAAATTTTTCGCTTATTTCACTTGCGGAATCAATCAAGTTCTGAAAAAAGACTTTCATATTATCTAAAAAGTATATCGTGCGAGTTGCTGCCAATCGGCTACTTACGGCATATCTCTCATAAAAGTCGTAATAATCTTCTTTTGTAGCAAATCTCTCTTTTAAGAACTCTTCAAATTGTACTGTCTTATCCTCTGATCTAAAATCATTGCACTGCTTATATTTATTCAGTTCAATAACTATACATTTTTCATAAAAACTAAACGTCTGCATCATATAATTTGTCAAAATATCTTGCACTGCTTGTTGTGACAAATTAATTTGAGATTCTTTCCAATCAAAATCAGAGATACCCTCTGCTACAAAAGTAATAAAAGGTAAAAGAATTATAGATACATCTATTTTTTTTAAATTATGTATTTCTTCAATTTTAAATTTTTCAAATATTTCTCTTAACACACCTAACCACTCAGGTGATTTATAATTATCCTCTATTTCAATAGGAGAGATTGAATAGGCGAATTCTTCTTCGCTCATTTTTTCTTTATCCAAAATTAATTGCAAGGTCTTGTCATCTACTAAATTTTTTTGTTTTTTCCATTCATTTAGGTTTTCTAAATTTTCGTTTGATATTATGCCTTTATACATTGTTTTCTTTTCGGAAATTAGCATTGTTTTTTTTAATATTGAAACTAAACATTCTTCTATTGTCATTAGTATTATTTTCCTTTCTTTGGACCTTTTATTCAAATCTATTCTGCCAATACATATTATATTTTTTAAGTACATTGTACCCTACTATATAGTGCTTTTTTATTTTATGTAATTTTATCGACTATTTATGTTATTTTTACTTCATTTTAATATAACACCACCCAGTTATCTCCATTGTTAATTTCCAGCAAATCATCATAGGAAGTAAGCTGAATCTCTTTATTTGGTTTTCGCATGATTCAACACCTCCCGCGCTAGTTTGTCATAGCTTTCAGCTCCTTTACTGCGTCTGTCATATGCGAAAATACTGATACCTTCCGATGCAATCTCCTCTATGGCTTCTGACCTTGGTATCGCATCCACAAAGATATTCATTTCGCTTTCATATGCCTCTGTGACTGCTTTTTTATTTCTCTTTGAATTGTTATATCTGCCGCATAATACTGTGGCTGCACCGGAATTAAAACACTGTCTGCGGCACTCATTGCATTAATGGTCAACATACCAAGAGAGGGCATACAGTCAATGAGTATATAGTCATAATCCCCCTCCAAAAGTTCCAGATACTCTCTTAAAACCTTTTCTCTGTCTTCCACCGTAATCAGTGACATATCCATCCCCGTAAGTAATTTGTTGATGGAATTACATCTACCCCTCTTTATGGCTCAAAATTGCTTCTCTAGGGTCAAAATCACCCCCATGTTAATGTTCTCCATCAATGTTCTTTAAAGTCACTCTATGGATCTTTGAAAAGCCTAAACCGAGGGTTAAATGTCCTTGCGGATCTGAATCCACTAATAAAACACGTTGCCCCAATCTTGCCAGTCCTACACCTAGATTGATACTTGTGGTGGTTTTTCCCACACCACCTTTTTGATTTGCTACTGCGATCACTCTACACATGATAAAATTCTCCTTAGTCTTCTACGAATTTCTACGCAGAATCTTCTCGAACCACTTAATATCATTTTTAGTTTTGACCATAACAAAAAAGGACATCTCTCTAAAATTTTCTTTTAGAAAAATGTCCTTATCGTACAAATTATTAACATGAACTGACACGATTTTAATTTAAAATCATTTATTTTAACCCTTTATGCCGGATTAATTCGTCGTACTCCTGTCGTACCATACAACTTCAAAGTCCGCAAACCCTTGATTTTACTGACTTCATTTATCTAATGTATTAATGTTCTAATTGTTGTTCAATTTGTTAATGTAATATGCAAAGTCCAAATTAATATATTTTTGAGTTCTCCGATTAATAACATAATTTTTTGCATACGATTTAAGCTTGAAATAATAGTTATTATACTTAAGAAATTTTTTGCGTTCTCTTCATCACATTCTTCAAATGTTACGCCCTTTTCAACTAAATCACTTATCTGCTCATCAACTGAAGTTTTCTTTTATATGTATTTTCCATTTATTCTTCCCATAAATTAAAATATTAGAAACTAATACAATGTTTATACTTAATACAAATTATAGACCATTCTATCAATATTATCAATTCTTTTATTAAATTGGATGCTTAGATAAAATAAAATCGGACGAAATCACCTAATATGATTTCATCCGATTTAATATTTGAACGTATTCTCTTTATTTGGTCGTAAATCTTATCCCCTAGTAAAGTTTCGCCCCTGCCGGAATCTTGTCATCTACCATCAGAAGATTCAACCCTTCATGTCCATCTTCCTCATGAACTGCTGAAATCAACATCCCGCAGGAATCAATTCCCATCATCGGTCTTGGTGGCAAATTGGTGATAGCGATACAGGTTTTTCCTATCAGTTCTTCCGGCTCATAATACTCATGAATTCCGCTTAAAATCACTCTGTCTACGCTTGTTCCGTCATCCAGAACAAACTTCAAAAGCTTCTTACTTTTTGGTACTGCTTCACAAGCTTTTACCTTTACGGCTCTGTAATCAGATTTCTGGAAAGTCTCAAAATCTATCATTTCTTCAAATAATGGTTCAATCTGTACCTTTGAAAAATCAATCTTTTCGACTACTTTTTCCTCTGTCTTATCTGCCTTCTTCGGTGCGTCTGTTCCACCCAAGGTCTTCATCGTGGGGAATAACAGCACATCACGAATCGCTGCAGCATTCGTAAGCAGCATTACCATACGGTCAATACCGATTCCAATTCCACCTGTAGGCGGCATACCATGTTCCAGGGCATTTAAGAAGTCTTCATCAACGCTGTTGGCTTCTTCGTCTCCCTGAGCCTTTAATTCTTCCTGTGCTTCAAAACGTCCGCGCTGGTCGATTGGGTCATTTAATTCGGAGAACGCATTTGCCATCTCTCGTTTAGTGATAAACAGTTCGAAACGCTCTGTATAATCCGGATTTCCAGGTATTCTCTTCGCAAGAGGAGATACTTCCACCGGATGATCCATAATAAAGGTTGGCTGAACCAGCTGTTCCTCTACAAATTCTTCAAAGAGAAGATTCAGGATATCGCCCTTTTTATGTCTGGCCTCGTAGTGTACACCCTTTTTATCAGCTAAAGCTTTCGCTTCTTCTTCTGTCTTGATTTCATTAAAGTCCACACCTGCATATTTCTTCACCGCTTCTACCATAGTAAGACGTTCGAAAGGCTTGGATAAATCGATCTCCACGTCACCATAGTTAATTACTGTTGTACCCAGGACTTCCTGCGCTACATGACGGTAAAGGTTCTCAGACAGATCCATCATGCCATGGTAATCTGTATATGCCTGATAGAGCTCTAGTAATGTAAATTCCGGATTATGTCTGGTATCCAATCCTTCGTTACGGAAAACACGTCCAATTTCATAAACGCGTTCCAGTCCGCCTACGATCAGTCTCTTCAGATATAACTCCAGAGAAATTCTCAGATGCACATCTTCATCTAATGCATTATAATGTGTGTCAAAAGGTCTGGCAGCAGCTCCGCCTGCATTTGGAACCAGGATCGGAGTTTCTACTTCCATAAATCCGTTCCCATCCAGGTACTGACGAATGCAGCTAATGATCTTGGAACGTTTCACAAAGGTTTCCTTCACATC
This sequence comes from Robinsoniella sp. KNHs210, assembly GCF_000686105.1. NCBI lineage: Bacteria > Bacillati > Bacillota > Clostridia > Lachnospirales > Lachnospiraceae > Robinsoniella > Robinsoniella sp. KNHs210. The sequence goes on along the minus strand of NZ_JMLZ01000002.1, from coordinate 4,399,703 downwards.
CTGGTTCATGATTAAATCCACATATCTCTGACGGTAACGGATATCTGTATTGGTCAGTCCATGGAATTTTTCCGGCAGGATCTGAAGACTCTTAGACAACAGAGATACTGCAGATGCATGAATTGAGATTTCACCTGTTTTCGTTTTAAATACTTCACCCTTTAAGCCAACGATATCACCAATATCCATTTTCTTAAATGCTTTGTATTCTTCTTCTCCGATACTGTCTCTTGCAACATAAGACTGGATATTTCCTTCCAGATCCTGAATATTGCAAAAAGAAGCTTTTCCCATAACACGTTTGGACATAATACGTCCAGCCAGGGAAACCTGTTTGCCTTCCAGCTCTTCAAAATTCTCTTTCACTTCTCTGCTATGATGGTCTACATCATATTTCATAATTTCAAAAGGATTATTACCGTTCGCCTGTAATTCTTCCAGCTTCTCGCGGCGTACCTTTAACAACTGATTAATATCCTGTTCCTGTACCTTCTTCTGTTCAGCCACTGTCTTTCCTCCTTCATTAAATGGATCTTTGTATTTCTAAAACCTTATATTTCATATCTCCCGCCTGGGTTTCCACAACTACTTCATCGCCAACTTTAGCGCCGATTAATGCTTTTCCAACCGGAGACTCATTTGAAATCTTACCCTGAAGACTGTTTGCTTCGGAAGAACCTACGATCTTAAAGTCCAGTTCTTCTTCAAATTCAGCATCATATACTTTCACAGCACATCCAACGCTGATTTTGTCTAAATCAACTTCATCTTCCACAATAACTTCTGCATTTTTTAAGATTTTTTCAATCTGCTCAATTCTTGCTTCTATATCTCTCTGTTCATCTTTCGCTGCATCGTATTCCGCATTTTCGGACAGGTCGCCCTGCTCTCTTGCCTCTTTAATCTTACCGGCAACTTCTTTTCTTTTTACAACCTTTAAATCATGAAGCTCTTCTTCCAGGCTTTTTAATCCCGCATAAGTTAATAAGTTCTTCTTTTCTTCCATTCTTATTGCACCCTTCCTACATCTATTCTTGTATTTGTTTTCAAGCCCCTTCGAACGAAACACCTCAGTTTATAGGACTGTTCCCATTCTATAAAATGAGGTGAATCGTACGTTTACGTAACAATCACAGTATTATATCCTATCAATGGCAAATTGTCAAGAATCTCTAAGTCGAAATAGCGCCATCCAGTATCTTCCAGATATTAAAATTTCTCTTCCAGCATTTTTTCCAACTGTTCCATACTCTCAATCTCATTTACACATCTGCGTATAGCAGCCGAATGAGGATACCCTGCAGTATACCATGCAACGTGCTTCCTCATTTCCCGGATTCCGGTATATGCCCCTTTATATTGAAGCTGAAGAGATGCATGTTTGAGTATCATTTCCTTCAATTCCGGAATCGAAGGTTTCGGGAGTATAACCCCCCTTTCAAAGTATGCAGCCAAGTCCCTGAATATCCATGGATTTCCTCTTGCCGCCCTTCCTATCATGACTCCGTCACATCCGGTCTCTTTCATCATCCTCTCTGCTGACAGTGGATCCGTAACATCACCATTTCCGATAACCGGTATACGAACTGCCTCTTTTACCTGTCTTATTATTTCCCAGTCTGCTTCTCCGGAATAATACTGTTCTCTGGTTCTGCCATGTATCGTAATTGCCGCCGCTCCGCATCCTTCTATAATTCTGGCTATCTCTACCGCATTAACATGCTCTTCGTCAAAACCTTTTCTGATCTTGACGGTTACCGGTTTATTTACGGCTTTTACAGTTTTGCTTACAATTGCCTCAACTCTCCCGGGATCTTTCATGAGTGCGGAACCTTCCTGGTTATTCACTACCTTCGGGACCGGACATCCCATATTAATATCCAGAATATCAAATTCTTTTTCTTCAATTTCCTTTGCCATTTCACTGATAATATGGGGATCTGATCCAAAAAGCTGCAACGCTATGGGATGTTCTGATTTTTCTATTTCCATTAGTTTTTCTGTATTCTTATTATGGAAGGAAATCGCTTTTGCACTCACCATCTCCATACTTAAAAGTCCTGCCCCCTGCTCTTTGCAAAGCAAGCGAAATGGCAGGTCAGTTACCCCTGCCATCGGCGCTAAGACAAATGGATTTGCCAGCTCTACGCTGCCTATCTTAATCTTCATAGTCTTCTCCAAGAAAAAATACTTTATAATACATCTCCAGTGAGCGAAGCAGTTCCTCTTTGCTCCTCTGAAGTTCTTTGATCTTTAGCACGCTCCCGATTTCATCATAGGCATAATCCGATTCATGAGCCTCAGTATGAAAACAAAGCGTTCCATCCTCTTCAAATTCAAGGGTTAACACTCCCCCCACGTCCTGAGTATATAAGACGCACATAATCTTCAACTCGTCTTTTATACTGTCGGGAAGAGCGGCGAAGTTCTCATTTAAATAAAATTTTTGCTCATATGCGCTTGCTCCGCATAATACTACTTTATCCTGGTACATCGTTTCCTCCTGACACCTGTTTACTTTATACATATCCGTAAAATCCACGGACAGATACCTCACCTGCAAACACCCGAACCTGTTCTCCACTTTCTTTGGTAACAAGCAGTTCACCCTGGCTGTTAATGCCATCTGACATTCCCGTATACACATTGCCCGGTTCCAGCACCTTCACCATATTTCCTCTATTTACAAGGACCTCATTATATTCTTCTAATAAAAGGGATAAATCCTGTGTCTGCATAAATTTCTCGTAACACCGCTCAAACTCTTCCATGCAATACTGAATTACTTCTGCGCGATGGATCTTCTTATTACATTCCAGTGATAAAGATGTTGCCACGGCTTCAATTTCTTTAGGTATTTCGTTCATATTTACATTGATGCCTGCACCGATTACAATATAATTCACCGCTTCCATCTCTGCACTCATCTCTGTGAGAATCCCACAGATTTTCCTGCCGTTTAATACCACATCGTTAGGCCATTTAATCTTCGCCGGAAGTCCCAGCATGCGATGCACAGCTCTAGCTACTGCAAGTCCCATTACCAGTGTCAGCATAGATGCTTTCCCCGGATTCATCTGAGGGCGTATGATTAATGTCATTGCCACAGAGCTTTTTTCCGGCATACTCCAGGTTTTACCCCGTCTTCCCTTACCGCCGTACTGACGGTCTGTTACTGCCAGCGTTCCATGTACTGCACCATTTTCTGCCAGCCGCCTGGCATAATTATTGGTAGAATCCACTTCCTGAATATAAGCGATCTGCTGCCCTGCCCACTTCGTATTCAACAGGCTGAGCAGTTCCTCTGCTTTCACGCTGTCCGGGCACCCTTTCAGCCGATATCCTTTATTTGAAATTGCTTCTATCTCATAACCTTCTTCTTTCAGCTGGTTCATTGCCTTCCAGATTGCCGTTCTGGTGACACCGAATTTTTCACAGAGCTCCTGCCCGGAGACATAGTCTTCGGCACTGCGAAGCGCATCTAATATTTTACTTTTCACAAATCATTGCCCTCCTTGAGCGTGTCTTAAATTCTAAACTGCCAGTGCGGCATACACGCAGACACCGAGATAAATCATTGTCAGAATGGTAAACAGAATTCCCGCCGCAATATGACGCCGATACCAGTTCATACCGGCAAGACTTCCATTGAGTATCGTCCCCATAAGAAACACGGCTATAAATATCCGCTGCCCATACTGATAATCCCAAAATGCTGCCACCGTTAATATAATAATGGCAAAACTGGCTATTGTCCCTGCCACCTCAAGATCCAGAGATCTCTTATTTGCAAATTTCTTCATATTAATACCCCTGAATAGCGCAAGCCGGCTGGCTTTCTCCCATACGAAAATTACTCGCCAAGAGTTGCTACCATAACAGCTTTGATTGTATGCATACGGTTCTCAGCTTCATCAAATACAACAGAAGCTGCCGATTCAAATACTTCTTCTGTAACTTCTTTTCCTTTTACTGCAGGCAGGCAATGCATAAAAATAGTTGTATCTTTGCCTGTTTTATGCATCAGTTCACTGTTAATCTGATATGGTGATAATAACGCAATACGTTCTGCAGCCTTGTCCTCTTCACCCATGGAGCACCATACATCCGTATAGAGCACATCCGCACCCTGAACACCGTCTGTAGAATCTGTTATTGTAACCGTTGCCTGAGAATTCTTCGCGTATCCTTCACATAACGCTACCAGATCATCTTTCGGCCATAATTCCCTGGGTGCAATAATTGTGAAATGAACACCCAGTTTGGCGCATCCGATCATCAGACTGTTTGCCATATTATTGCGTCCGTCGCCTAAGTATACAAAACGAAGTCCTTTCAGATAACCGAAATGTTCCTTCATTGTGAGCATATCAGCCAGAATCTGCGTTGGATGATAATCATCTGTCAAACCGTTCCACACCGGTACTCCTGCATATTCTGCCAGTTTTTCAACTGTTTCATGCTTGAATCCGCGAAATTCAATTCCGTCAAACATACGTCCCAGTACTCTTGCGGTATCTTCCACACTTTCTTTATGGCCTAACTGTATATCATCCTTTCCCAAATACTCCGGATGACCGCCTTCATCTGTACAGCCGATAGTAAATGCACATCTAGTTCTGGTTGATGGCTTTTCAAAAATCAAAGCAACATTTTTTCCACGCAGACTGTTTCCCAGTACAGCGCGTTTCTTTTTTTCCTTAAGTTCTCCTGCAAGTTCCAGCAGGTATTCTATTTCTTCAGAAGTGAAATCTTTTAATGTTAAAAAACTGCGTCCTTTTAAATTCATCATCTTTCCTCCTATTTGTGCTCCTGGTACCGTATTGACCAAATAATATCGTGATTTGTTTTCCATCATACCACTGTTCTTCGTTTTGTTCAACATATTATCTCTTATAGAACATAAAAACTGTGGGAATAAAGCAGAATTTCTAATCCCTTCTGCCAAATCCCCACAGCCCTTTACTTCTTCTCGCCCATTATTTTACTCTGTTGAACTTCTTTACTTATTAAATATCCTTTGCAATTTCCGTAATGGACTTTACAAGCCCTGCTACATTTTGTATCTCAGATGGAATAATAATCTTAGTTGCCTGACCATCTGCTACTTTCTCTAATGCTTCGAAGCTCTTAAGTGCTAATACGGACTGATCTGCTCCAGCTTCTTTTAAGAAACGGATACCGTCTGCATTTGCTTTCTGTACTTTAATAATTGCTTCTGCCTCACCTTCAGCTTCACGGATCATCCTTTCCTTTTGTGCTTCTGCACGAAGGATTGCTGACTGTTTTTCTGCTTCTGCTTCTAAAATAGTAGATTCTTTATGTCCTTCAGCTACCAGAACTGTAGATCTCTTCTCACCTTCCGCACGAAGAATCGATTCTCTTCGTTCACGTTCAGCCTTCATCTGTTTTTCCATGGCATCCTGAATTGCTGCCGGCGGAATAATATTCTTTAATTCCACGCGGTTAACCTTGATTCCCCATGGATCTGTTGCAATATCTAGAGATGAACGCATCTTTGTATTAATAATCTCTCTGGAGGTAAGCGTCTGATCCAGTTCCATGTCACCGATAATATTACGTAAGGTGGTGGCTGTCAGATTTTCGATTGCCATAATCGGATTCTCAACTCCATATGCAAAAAGCTTCGGATCTGTTATCTGGAAGAATACAACCGTATCAATTCGCATCGTTACATTATCTTTGGTAATAACAGGCTGAGGTGCAAAATCTACAACCTGCTCTTTTAATAACACTTTTTTAGCAATTCTGTCGATAAAAGGAACTTTAAAATGTAAGCCTACAGACCAGGTTCCCTGGTATCCGCCAAGTCGTTCTACAACTAATGCCTGAGCCTGAGGAACAATCTTAATACAAGATACCACTAACAATAATAAAATAATGATTAACACAATAATCAAAATAGGTACAAAAACCGATGAAACGTTAGTATCCATAACTTAATTCTCCTTCTCTTTTACAATTAATTTCACTCCGCTGATCCGCTCGATTACTACGGTCTTCCCTTCTGCAATCTTCACTTTATCATCACCTGTGCGGGCAGTCCATTCCAAGCCATTCACCACTGCCTGACCTTCCCCCAGAAGATTGTCAATCGCTTTGGTTACGATTGCCTTCTTGCCAACCAAACTATCCACATTCGTCTTAGTCCGATTTTTATTCACATATCTGACTGCAAATGGTCTTGTAAAAATCAAAAGTACCACGGAGACAATAACAAATGCCAGGATTTGAAGTAGAATATTTCCATCCAGAACCGATACAATGAACCCTGCAACGGATCCTCCTGCAAACCAGATTGTTGTCAAACCCATCGTAGCAAGTTCGATTACAATAAGGAGAATAAATAAAACGAGCCAACAAATAGATTCTATTTCCATAATATTACCCTCCTGTCAGAGTATTTATATGTTACCTCTATATTTTACTATAAATAGTAGGAAAATACAACTTAAGTTTCATATATTTCAGAAGGGATAAAAAGGAAGCCGTCACCATTTAGGTGTTCGGCTTCCTTCTATCAATTCACATATTAGTAAAACTGATGTGCTCCAATCTTGATTCCTTTTCCGGAACCTGTGTTGAAGTACAATGCGCCCCCTACCGGATTTTCTCCGTTCAGGGCAGCCTGTGCTGCTTCGTAGCAGTCACTTGGCACTCCATTCGCTAATGCACTTGACATACTTCCATCCCAGGTCGGCATGAACTGTCCGCTTTCGTAAATAACGTCACGGATATTGCCGGCAAATGAAGAACTTGCCACACGGTTCATTACAACTGCACCTACTGCCACTTTACCATCCCGGGGCTGATTTCCTGCCTCACAGTAAATGATAGATGCCAACAGAGTTAAATCATCGGCACTTGCTGAGGAACTTGCATTGGATTCTGTCTCCGGTGCTTCCGTTGCCGGTGCCTCTGTTGCCGGCGTTTCCGTTACAGGTGCTTCTGTCTCCGGTGCCTCTGTCCAGGTTGTCTCTGTCTGAGGCGCTTCTGTCCAGGTCGTTTCCGTCTGTGGTGCCTCTGTCCAGGTTGTTTCCGTCTGCGGTGCTTCTGTCCAGGCTGTCTCTGTCTGAGGCGCTTCTGTCCAGGCAGCCTCTGTCTGCGGTGCTTCTGTCCAGGTTGTTTCTGTCTGCGGTGTTTCCGTCCAGGTCGTCTCTGTTTCCGGAACATTATTCACATTCTGTGAATTATCAGAGTTTCCTGTATTGGCTGAACCGTTATTTCCTGATGTCTGATTGGTACTGTTACTTGTATAATTTCCATTGCTGTAAGCACTCACCGGTGCCACATAGTCGTCCGTCGGAACCGCGGTTTCAAGAAGCAGTGTTTCTTTTACATCTTCAGCAGGAACATACGCACTTTTTGAATTGTCCAGCTGAATATTTACCCAAGTACCGTCATTCGACGTATACTCGTAACCTTCGCCCCTGTTTACCGTATCCACAATTTTCGCTGCCGGATCGGCATTATTAAAAATATTTACTCCGTCCCAAGAGATCTCTACTCCCGGAGTACCATAAACTTCAGCCAGTTTCTTAGCATCTTGTCCAAATGCAAGATATTCTGTCTTTATGTAGCCTACAACATCTCCTGAGCGAACCTTAGTCCAGTCATCCCCTTTTTCCAGAACATATGCTCCGCCGGCACTTGGCAGATAGCCAATAATCTTACCGTTCTCGGAACCCATTGATCTGATAAATAATTCGTCCGTTACATCCGCAACCGCACGATAATTCCAGTCGCTTTCTTGTGTCTGATCTTGTATGTTTGATGTCCCTGCATTTGGCATTTCTTTCGCCATAGACACCATCGATACTGCCATGGAAAGTGTAAGCGCTGATACAGTACAGCAAATTGCAGGTTTCATTCTACCCTTCATTTTTACCTCCTGAATAACTGCGTTGCATGAAATATTTACTACTATTCCATTACAATTATTACAAATCTATTAAATTATGTTACGAATGTATTGTACAATAATATGAGGAGATTGTCAACCTTATTTCTTAAGTTTTCATTAGATTCTCCTCTGGCGCTTCACTTCATACATTAATATAGATGCCGCTATAGCCGCATTTAATGATTCTACCTGGCCTGACATGGGGATCTTGATGTAACAGTCCGACCGGGCGCTTAGCCCCTCACTTAAGCCATTCCCTTCATTTCCAATCAGAAATGCCGTTCCCGCAGAATAGTCTTCCTCATAGTAGCTGCGGGCTCCTTTCAGATGCGCAGCATAGGTTTTTATATTTTTTTCTCTTAATTCTTTTAAAACTTCTTCTATATTACCAGTGTAAAAAAATGGTACCCGGTACAGCGACCCCATCGTAGACCGGATTGTTTTTGGATTATAGATATCTACCGTATCTGATGTCATAATAATTCCATTCACACCGGCACCCTCTGCCGTCCGCATAATCGTTCCAAGGTTTCCCGGATCCTGGAGATTCTCAAGGATTAATAGATGGGGTGTGGCAGAAGATGTAAGAATCTCTCCTAAGTTATAGTGGGATTGTTTTACAATGCTCAAAATTCCCTGAGGGGTTTTAGTATCGGATGCAGAATCAAATACCCGGTCTTCTACCACCTCCAGCCTGTCTCCGGCCAGAAGCTTTTTATTTTCCGGCTTTTCATAGAAGGTCTTCGAAACATAAGTCTTTACAATCCGTTCCCCGGGTGCTTCCTGATACATCTTAACGCCTTCAACCACAAACACATCCTGTTCTTTCCGTACTTTACCCTTTTTCTGAAGTTGAAGCAGATTCTTAATCTGCTGATTTGACGTACTGGTAATCATATTTCTCCTATTCTGACAAAAGGCGCTAATTTTCATCAGCGCCTTTTCATCTTTATCTATTTTATTTTCATTCAAATTCTTCAATTACTTTATGTTAAAACTTATACTACCTGATCTTCCTCAGTTTTTCATTATCACCAACCGTTAGCAGTGTTTGTTCTGCCCGCATCGGTTCATCCGGGTCCAGATTTACATTTACCTGATCCCCTATTTTATAGGCGATGATGTTAACTCCAAACTTATTACGGATATCCAGCTCCCTTAAGGTACTTCCTATCCAGGATTCCGGTACTTCCATTTCCACCATACTATAGGTAGAAGAAAGTTCAAATGTATCTACAAATCTGCCAAATACCATATTCCTTGCTACACGGGATCCCATCTCGCTTTCCGGCGATATTACATGGTCTGCGCCGACTTTTTCCAATACCGTGGCATGAATGCGGCTGGTAGCCTTCGCCAGAATATACGGTATTCCCGCTTCTTTCGCCAATATGGTAGCCATCACACTTGCTTCCATATTTCCGGATATCGCAACAACTGCCCCATCCATATTTCGCAGTCCCAGGCTTTTAAATATTTCCGGATCTGTTACATTCGCTCTTACTGCATATGTTACTTCATCTGCAATGTCCTGTACCTTATCCGGGTCCATATCCACTGCCAGCACTTCACATCCATTATTACTAAGCGCAGTTGCAACGCTGACACCGAACTTACCTAACCCAAAAACTACAAAGGATTTTACTGCCATCCTGATACTCCTTATCTTATACTGAAAGAGATCTGCTTACCTCAAACATAAATTCTGAAATTCCTTTTTGCATTGCCAGAGCTTCATTAATATCGAAATCAGTGAAGTCTCCGTTTTTATATCCAACTACACGGTTTGTCTTACCATCACATAATAAATCAGTTGCATATGCGCCCATCATAGATGCATACACACGATCCTTACAGGTAGGGCTTCCGCCACGCTGCATATGTCCCAGAATCGTTGCTCTGGTCTCAACACCAGTAGCAGCTTCGATTCTTCTTGCCATACTGGTAGAATGTCCGATTCCTTCCGCGTTGATAATAATATGGTGCTTTTTACCGCGTTTTCTATTATTAATAATGTTATTAATTAATTTCTGTTCGTCATAATCATACTTTTCAGGAATCAGAATATCTTCTGCTCCATTTGCAATACCGCACCATAATGCGATATAACCTGCACCACGTCCCATTACCTCGATAATACTGCATCTTTCATGGGATGTAGAAGTATCACGTACTTTATCAATTGCCTGCATCGCTGTATTAACAGCGGTATCAAAACCGATTGTATACTCGGAACAAGCAATATCAAGATCTATTGTTCCAGGAACCCCAATGGTATTTACTCCCAGGTTCGCAAGTTTCTGTGCTCCGGCAAAAGATCCATCTCCACCAATAACTACAAGACCGTCAATGCCGTGTTTTTTGCAGACTTCTGCTCCCTGCTTCTGTCCTTCTGCTGTTCTGAACTCAGCACAACGTGCCGTATAGAGAATCGTACCTCCCCGTGAAATGGTATCTGATACATCACGTGCCGATAAGTCAATAATTTCTTCATTTAACAGGCCATTATAGCCTTTTAAAATACCCTTTACTTTTTTACCGCTTGAAATTGCTCTTCGTACTACTGCACGAATTGCAGCGTTCATTCCGGGTGCATCTCCACCACTTGTTAACACTCCGATTGTCTCTATTTGCTTTGCCATTTTTGTGCCTCCTTCATTTTAGGTTCACCTTAATTCATTTATATACAATTTCCTCATCCTAAACATTCTAATTCATTTTCTACAACTTTTCAATACTCTTTTCTACAACTTTTACGTTATTCCCCCCAAAATTTTCAGCAAGTTTCCGTAAAAGCTGCTCTTCAATCCGTACTGACCAGTTGCGTTCCAGCCTCTTAACAGACTTTGGATTTCGCACATATATGACCACGGCATCTTTCCCATCAGACTGGCGCAGCAGCCCATAGAGTGTCTCTTCTGACTTCACAAAAGTTTCTTTATCTTCAAATTGTATCCAGAGTTCCCTTGGTGCTTCTTCAAATTCCCAGATCTTTTCACAGATCAGTTTGCTGGGTTTGTCGTCTTCGGCAGAAACCCTTCCTTTTACAAATACTTTACTGTCTTCAACAAGAAGATCCTTGAACTTCTCATAATCCTTAGGAAAAATTACCACTTCCACGGTACCCACCAGATCTTCTACGGTAATAAATGCCATTGTTTTATTCGTTCTGGTGTGTTTTATCGTTTTACTAATAATCATTCCTCCGATTATGGCTTTTATACCATCCGCTACCTTTGTTACTCCAATTTCCTCATCAATCATGAAATCTGATGTTACCTGGGAGATATTTTTACGCCATCTTTCTTCATATTCCTGAAGCGGATGACCGCTGATATACACGCCCAGAACTTCCTTTTCAAAACTGAGCAGCTGCTCTTTTTCATATTCTCCTACGTCCGGCAGACGGATTTCGAATTCTTTTTTTTCTTCCTCGCTTACAAGATCAAACAGAGACATCTGTCCGGATAGGGAATATTTCCGTTCCTGATTGACACTGTCCATGATCTGTACGTAAATCATCATGAACTGCTTTCTGGTTCCTCCCAGTCCGTCCAGTGCGCCCGCTTTAATAAAGCTTTCTATTGTCCGCTTATTAACCTCTTTACCGGATAACCGCTCAATAAAATCTTTTAGAGACTTATAGGATCCTCTCTGGACACGTTCGGATACAATTGCCTCAATAACCGGTTTTCCAACACTTTTAATGGCAGACAGTCCGTATCGGATGGATTTTCCATCTGCTGAAAACGCACTTTCCCCTACATTGATATCCGGGGGCAGAATATCGATTCCCATCTGGCGGCAGGTCAGGATATATTCTGATACTTTGGTGGGATTATCAATGACAGACGTCATAAGCGCCGCCATAAATTCAACCGGATAGTAATATTTCAGATATGCTGTCTGATAAGATACCACACCGTATGCCGCCGCATGGGATTTATTAAATGCATACTTGGCAAAATCGATCATATCATCGTATATTTTATTTGCAACTTTTTCATCGATACCATTATTGATACAGCCGGCAACGCCTTCCTCTTCATTTCCATACACGAAATTCTGGCGCTCTTTTTCCATAACCGATGCCTTTTTCTTAGACATGGCACGGCGCAGCAGATCGCTTCGCCCAAGTGTATATCCTCCCAGATCCCGAACAATCTGCATAACCTGTTCCTGATATACAATACAGCCGTATGTGGGCTCCAGGATCGCTTCCAGCTGAGGGCAGTCATAGGTGATGCTCTCCGGATTATTCTTACCACGGATATACTGTGGTATAAAATCCATAGGACCCGGACGGTACAGGGATATTCCTGCGATAATATCTTCCAGACTCTGCGGCTTCAATTCTTTCATAAAGCTCTTCATTCCGGCGCTTTCCAACTGGAACACGCCGTCTGTTCTTCCGGTTCCGATGGAATCCAGCACTTCTTTATCGTTATAATCTATTTTTTCCATATCCAGGCAGATTCCAGTGCTCTTTTCTGCCAGACGAACCGCATTCTGTATTACAGTCAGAGTTCGAAGCCCAAGGAAATCCATCTTCAGCAGCCCAAGTTCTTCCAGGGTGGTCATCGTAAACTGGGTGGTAATGGAACCGTCAGATGCCCTGGAAAGGGGAACATATTCATCCACAGACTTCTGGCTGATAACAACTCCGGCAGCATGCATGGAGGTGTGCCGCGGCAGTCCTTCCAGCCTTTTTGACATATCAATCAGCGTCTTGACCTGTGAATCAGATTCATAGAGGCTTTTCATTTCCCCATTCATGATCAGCGCTTTATCTATGGTAATGTTTAACTCATTCGGTATCATTTTCGCAATGGAATCCACCATTGCATAAGGCAGATCCATAACACGGCCCACATCGCGGATAACACCTCTTGCAGCCATCGTACCAAAAGTAACAATCTGTACAACACGGTCTTTTCCGTATTTCTCCACTACATAATCAATTACTTCCTGCCTTCTTTCGAAACAGAAGTCCACGTCGATATCGGGCATGGATACACGTTCGGGATTCAGAAAACGTTCAAACAGCAGGCTGTATTTAATAGGATCCAGGGTAGTAATCCCCAGTGTATAGGAAACAAGGCTTCCTGCTGCCGAGCCACGTCCCGGTCCCACGATAATATCATGATCTTTAGCGTATTTAATAAAATCCCAGACTATCAGGAAATAATCCACATATCCCATTTCCTTAATAATTCCAAGTTCATATTCCAGACGTGACCGCAAATAATCCGTTACCGGTTGATAACGTTCATCCATACCATCAAAACAGAGCTTGTTCAGGTATTCCCAGGAGGAATATCCATCCGGTACATCATATTTGGGAAGTTTTGTTACACCGAACTCAATTTCCACATGGCAGCGGTCTGCAATTTTTTGTGTATTTTCCAATGCCTCCGGCGCATACGGAAATAAGTTTGACATTTCCTCCGGGGATTTGACATAATACTGTCCTCCCTCATAGCGCATACGGTCTTCGTCATCCAGTTTCTTTGCAGTCTGAATACAAAGCAGAATATCATGGGGAGATTCATCCTCTGCATAAGTATAGTGAACATCGTTTGTGGCTACCAGCCCGATATCCAATTCTTTGCTCATGCGCAGCAGCTGGGGATTTACCATCTTCTGTTCCGGAATCCCGTGATCCTGTAACTCCAGGAAGTAATTCCCTTTTCCAAATATGCCCTCATACCGAAGAGCCGCTTTTTTTGCATCCTCATACATACCACGCACAAGATACTTCTGCACTTCTCCTGCCAGGCAGGCGCTAAGAGCTATTATTCCTTCACTGTAAGTTTCCAGAACTTCCATATCCACACGGGGTTTATAATAAAATCCTTCTACAAATCCTTTGGATACAATCTTCATCAGGTTACTGTAACCCTGGTTGTTTTCTGCTAAAAGGACCAGGTGATAATATCTGTCATCTCCCCCGGCCGCTTCTTTATCAAATCTGGAGTTGGGTGCAACATATACCTCACAGCCGATCACCGGATTAATTCCTGCCTCTTTTGCCGCCCGGTAAAAATCGATGACGCCGTACATAACCCCATGGTCTGTAATCGCCGCACTGTTCATTCCCAATTCTTTGACTCTTGCTACATATTCTTTTATCTTATTCGATCCATCCAGCAGACTGTATTCTGTATGGACGTGTAAATGTGTAAAATTCATCTATACCTCAATTCCAGAACGTGCCTGAAAACACTTCACGCAATACACTGAAATGTCTCCAAACACGTTCAAAGATAGTTCCTGTTTACTTTATCCTTTTTAACCAATTATAATCATCTGAACAATACAGATAAGGGCACCAATAACAAAGCATGGTGTAATTAATCTTCTGTTATCATTCTGTTCTGCAGCCTGCAGTTCGCCATTAACAGTAATGCAAGACATTTCCGGTTCTCTTCTTTTGAATGCATTCCGGAAAATCGAAATAAAATGGATATCCCGATTGCAGTGCTTACTGATCCAGACAAGCACACATCCCGCCAGGGCTGTGCAGATCACTGCAGCAACTGCCACTCCCTGAAGGGCTGTTATAATATAATCAGATGACAGACTCCCGCTCTGAATTGTATCCGACACCTGCGGAACAGCCTGTACCAGTACCTTCTGCAGTTCCAGTACCACTACACTCCATGCATCAATAATAAAATGCGCCAGCATAGGCGCCAGTATGCTTCCGGTAGCCTCCATAAGAAGGCAGAATGCAAATCCTGCTACGAACGCATATAGAAACTGATTCACATTTAAATGTGCCATACCAAAGATCAATCCGCACATAACTGCTCCCTGTACATGATTCTTCCTTCGGTAGCTGCCATAAAATACCCCGCGGAACATAAATTCTTCTGAAACTGCCGGCATTACACCAACCAGAAGCAGATTCACCAAAAAAGGATTGGTATTGAGTTCCTGAGCACTGGCATTGACATGGTTTGTTACAAACAGCATGGAAAATAAATTTAAAAATGAAACCAGCGGCATCAGCAGAATGACAAACAAAACAACCATACATGCTGTAGACCATTTAATTTTCCTGAATGGAATTTCCTCTTTTACAGGTACACGCATTACAACAATATAAAACAAGATTGGAATTAAATACATCAGCTGCCCTAAGATCATAGCCATCTCTGTACCAAGTCCTGTTACAAAAAATCCGATACCATAGGAAAACAGAAAAGCAAAAATCACCATTCCCAGGAACAGCCGGTTAATATTTTTAATTTTATTCATAAAAGTCCTCGCCTGATTCAGTCACTTTTTTCTTTACCAATACATTGATCCACTCTGTATCCGGATGACTGTTTCTTGCATCCTCCGTCTTCCAGATCTCTATAATCTTAATTCCTCTCTGACGTTTTAACATGCGATACAGCGAATCTTCTGTATAGTCATGAAATAAACGCTGGTTACGGAATTCTTCAGATTCACCATAGCGAAATGAAGCATACAGGATTCCTCCCGGATTTAGCGCCTGGATAACTTTCCCCATAATGCGGTCCATATCTTTTTCTTCCACATGAAGCAAAGAAGCACATGCCCAGATTCCGTCAAACACCTCATCAAATTCCATCTCCTCAAAAGTCATATGTAAGACTTCTTTGTCAGTGTTAATCTCTGCCAGCTTACACATTTCTTCTGATCCATCCAGAGGAGTTACATAACAGCCCATTTCTTCCAGATAAAGGCTGTCCCTGCCGGACCCGCAGCCAAGGTCTAATACTTCTGCATTCTCAGGGAGGTAAGAAAGAAACTTGTCCAGTACCCCGTGCATGTCAAGATCTACTGTGTTCTCATAATATACGCCTGCATATCGCTCATAATAGTCTAATGAATCCAAAATTTTTCTCCTTTTCTTAATTGCTGATAAATTTATTATTTACTCTTTTGGTCATTATATCAAATAATGCCTGCAATAACAATAAACATTCTATAAAAATCCAATTTAAAAAAGCTGCCCCCATTGGAGACAGCTCTGCAAATCTTAGTTATTAACCATAAATGAGATTAACTTGTCGATATCATCTTTTTCATATGCTACGATTTCCAATTCCGGAATCTCGCCATTTGAAAATATGTTCGCCATAGATACGTATTGGGAAAGTTTTGATTTCAGATTCAGTCTGTCACCTTCACCTGTTACCAATTCCACTTTACCGCTGCAGCTGTCAACTACCTCAAAAAATTTTTCAATGTTGGTTATATTCTGTACTTTCATCCCCAGCTCTCCTTTCCAATCACTATATTGTATTTACAATTAAATGTCTCCACATATTACTATAAACTACTTGTGGATTAAAATCAAATATTATTTATTATTTCACTGCAACTGCTTCGATTTCAATCAGAACGTCCTTTGGTAATCTTGCAACTTCCACACAGGAACGTGCCGGATAAGTTCCGGTAAAATATTTTGCATAAATTTCATTGATCTTGCCAAAGTCATTCATGTCTTTGATAAATACCGTTGTCTTAATCACCTGTGCCGTTGATGTTCCCGCTGCTTCCAGTAAAGCTGCCAGGTTTCCAATTGCCTGCTCTGCCTGTGCTTCCACACCTTCCGGAATCACACCCGTAGCCGGTACTACCGGAATCACGCCGGATGTATAGATCATTCCATTTACTTCAATTGCCTGTGAATAAGGCCCGATTGCTGCCGGTGCTTTGTCTGTGCTGATTGCTGTTTTCATGTCTTTTCCTCCTGCTTCATCTATTTTATTATTTCCTGTGCAATTTTATTACTGAACCTTGCGGATTGATTTTTCGGTAATTTCAATACGGCCTTCTTTTAAAAGTCTGCCCACGCCCCGCTTGAAAGCATTTTTGCTCAGTCCGAATTCGCGCTTGATCACTTCCGGGGATGCTTTGTCCGTAAATGGCAGAACACCCGAAAACTCTTCTATAACACTCATGATATTCTCAGCATCCTCATCCATCTGAAGATATGCTTTTTCCCTGGTGCTCAAATCCAGTTTTCCGTCTTCTTTCACAGCCGTTACCCGGGCTTCAATGCTGTCACCCACCTGATAATTTCCTGCTGCGTCTTTTTTCGGAATTAAAGCTGAATATTTATGGTCAACTGCAACAAATACACCAAATTCTTCGCTGATCTCATAGACCACTCCGATGACATGATCGTCCTTCTTATAAGGAGAATCCGTACACAGTGCTTCATATACATTCATAGTTGCACATAATCTGCTGCTCTTATCTATATAAAGAGTAACCAGCCACTCTTCACCCTGGCGTACCCTTCTGGTCTGTTCTTTAAACGGGAGCAAAAGGTCTTTTTCCAGTCCCCAGTCTAAAAATGCTCCGATCTTCCCTACTTCTTTTACGTTCAGGACAGCCAGCCCTCCAAGTTCCAGCATTGGTTCCCTGGTGGTCGCGATCAGCCTGTCTTTTGAATCTTTATATAAAAAAACGGTCAGACGGTCTCCTGTCTTTATATCCTTTGGAACTTCTTTTCTCGGAAGCAGCACCCGTTCTTCCGTACTGGTACCATCTCCCAGATAAATTCCAAAATCCACCTGTTTAACAACTTCTAATTCCTGCTTTTTTCCTAATTCCAGCATTTCTTCCTCCATATATTACGCCTGTGCGGTAAATTCTACGATAGCATAAGGCTTTTCTTCTTCATCACAAAGAGCCGTTGTAATACGCCCTTCCTCTGCATGAACTCTGGGAATAATCAGGTCATGAAGAACTGCAGATTTTTTATATTCCACCCGAACCTGATGTACCATGAATGCTTCCGGGAGATATTCCTCAGCCATCTGTATATATTGTCCGTTATTCACATGGCGGTTAGTATCCAGGTGGCATCTCAGCACCGGAAAGGGTTCCCGCTGTTCACATTCTGCAGGTACCGGAATCTTCCTTGGGGCATAATCCATAGAAAGTTTTTCCTCCAGTTGATATCCGTCCGACTCAGCCTCGCTGATCTTAGCCGGATGACCGGTCTCTGTATCCACAAATATCCAAAGAGAGTTGGCATATGCTATTCTTTTTCCATTTTCGTCTGCAAGGGCAAAGTTTCTGCTTCCATAAAATCCCTTAAAATCATACGGCCATGTCTGCACAGTGATCTTTTCTCCAAGTTCGGGATACCTGTCCACCACAATCTGCCACGAAGAGAGCACCCATACCCGGTTTCGCTTCGTCAGATTCTTCAAACCAAGTCCGACCTCTTCAGAATGGAAAGTACTGCTGTCCTGAAAATAATTTACAATCGCATTCAGCGTCAGTTTCTGATCCATTCCAATCTCACTGTAGCGCACCCTGCTGTCAAACTGATAACTCATAATCTGCCTCCAAAACCAAAAAGGCTGCCTTTCAATGAACCTCTGAAAAGCTTCATCAAAGACAACCTGTAAATAGCTGGGCTACAAGGATTCGAACCTTGAAATGACGGAGTCAGAGTCCGTTGCCTTACCGTTTGGCGATAGCCCAATGTGTTACAACACGATGTATTATATATTACCTTTTCCAAAAAAGCAAGTACTTTTTTTAATTTTTTTAAAAAAATTTTTTTAAAGTACTTTTTTGGCGATTTTACAACACATTTCAGGGGAAAAGTAGTATAATCATACACAGATTTAAGCTGCTGTAAATAAAGCCGGAATAAAACAGCAATAATTTTAAGAAATAGAAAGGGCAGGCATGCCTGCAGTGAGCATTGGGTATAATAATGACAAATTTACTTGTAAAAACTTTTATTAAAAATCCTCAGGACACCGATAATATTATGGTACGGACCGCATACGGAACCTTAGCCGGTATCGTAGGCATTTTCTGTAATGTGCTGTTATTCATCGTGAAACTTGTCGTTGGAATCGCTCTGCACAGTGTATCAGTTATGGCGGATGCATTTAATAACCTTTCCGATGCCGGTTCTTCTATTATAAGTCTGATCGGCGTTAAGATGGCGAGCAAACCTGCAGACCAGGATCATCCTTTCGGACATGGGCGCATTGAATATATTGCTGCTCTGATTGTTTCATTTTTAGTTATTGAGGTAGGATTTACTTTTTTCAAGGATTCTTTTGGTAAAATATTTAACCCGGAGGAAATTTCATTCCAGGTGACTTCCCTGGTAATCCTGGTTTTATCCATAGGCGTAAAGCTTTGGCTGGGCTTTTTTAATAAAAAACTTGGTAAACGGATAAATTCTACTGTTATGATGGCGGCCGCCACAGATTCCATGGGGGATGTTATCACTACCTCCGTTACGATTGTTTCGATTCTTGTATTTGGCATTTTCCATATCAACATCGACGGTTATGTTGGAATCCTGGTTGCCGGTATTGTAATCTGGGCAGGAATCGGCATTGCCAAAGATACGTTAAAACCACTGATCGGAGAACCTGCCGATCCCCAGTTGTATAAGGATATCACGGAAATGGTGGAAAGCTACGACGGGATTGCAGGAAGCCACGACTTAATTATCCATAACTATGGTCCGGGACGCAGCATGGCATCCATTCATGCTGAGGTTCCAAATGACGTGGATGTTGAATCCTCTCATGAAGTTATTGATAAGGCGGAGCGGGAAGTCGGCAAAAAGCTTGGGATCTTCCTGGTCATTCACATGGATCCCATCGAAACGAAGAACAGCCGGATTCAAAAACTGAAACAGGAAGTCGACATTGTTATAACCAGTATCGATGACCGGCTCTCCTTTCATGATTTTCGTGTGGTAGAAGGTAAAAACCAGATTAATCTTATCTTTGACCTGGTCATCCCCCATGAATACAGCCCAAAACAGCAAAGCGACATACAGCTTGAAATCATCTCCCAAATAACCCACTTGGATAAACGATACCAATGTGTTATAACTATAGACAAGAGTTTCGTATCAACAAACTAAGACAAAGGAGCAAGTTATGAGTACAATGAATTTAACGCTATTAACAGATTTTTATGAATTAACCATGATGCAGGGTTATTTTAAGAATCATACGGATGAAGTAGTGGTCTTTGATGCCTTTTACCGCAAAAACCCGTCGGACGGGGGCTTTGCCATTGCGGCAGGTCTGGAACAGGTGATCGATTATATTAAAAACCTGAAGTTCAGCAAAGATGATGTAGACTACCTGAGAGGACTTGGTACCTTTGATGAAGACTTCCTGAATTATCTGGCAGATTTCCGGTTTACCGGCGATATTTATGCCATTCCTGAAGGAACTGTTGTCTTCCCAAGAGAACCTCTGGTAAAAGTAATTGCACCTATTATGGAAGCACAGTTAGTCGAAACGGCTATCCTGACAATAATAAATCACCAGAGTCTCATCGCCACTAAGGCATCCAGGGTGGTATATGCCGCAAAAGGTGACGGTATTATGGAATTTGGGCTTCGCCGTGCACAGGGTCCGGATGCAGGCGTATACGGCGCCAGAGCTGCCATGATCGGGGGATGCGTGGGAACTTCCAATGTACTTGCCGGTCAGCTTTTTGATGTACCTGTGAAAGGCACACATGCCCACAGCTGGATTATGAGTTTTCCGGATGAATATACGGCATTTAAAAAATATGCAGACCTATATCCGGATGCATGCTGCCTTCTGGTGGATACCTATGATACTTTAAAATCAGGAGTTCCCAATGCCATTCGTATCTTTACCGAAATGAAGGAAGCCGGCATTCCTCTTAAAAATTATGGAATCCGTCTGGACAGCGGTGACCTTGCATATATGTCTAAAAAAGCCCGTATCATGTTAGATGATGCCGGATTCAAAGATGCTTTTATTTCCGCATCCAGCGATCTGGACGAATATCTGATCGACAGCCTGAAAGCACAGGGCTGCAAAATTACTTCCTGGGGTGTTGGAACCAATCTGATTACCTCCAAAGACTGCCCTGCATTTGGCGGGGTATATAAGCTGGCTGCCATTCAGGATAGTAAAACAGGAGAATTTATACCTAAAATCAAACTTTCTGAAAATACAGAAAAGATTACAAATCCGGGCAATAAAACGATCTACCGCATCTATGATAAAACTGCAAAAAAAATAAAAGCCGACCTGATCGCTCTTGCGGACGAAACCTTTGATGAAGGAAATGACATGATTATCTTCGACCCGCTTGAGACCTGGAAAAAAACTAAAATCCATGCAGGAACCTTTACTCTGCGGGAATTGTTAGTTCCGGTATTTAAAAACGGGGAATGCATTTATACCTCTCCATCCGTAATGGAAATCCGTGATTACTGTAAACAGGAACTGGATACTCTCTGGGATGAAACAAAACGTTTTGTAAACCCACACGACGTTTACGTTGACCTCTCTGACAAGCTGTTCGGTATCAAGTCCGAACTTCTGGAAAAGATGAGCATGGATGCATTAAAGTAAAATTCTTATTTTAAGAATTCACGCATATATAAAAAGACTCCTTCATATACATATATAGCTTATATGAAAGGAGTCTTTTTATGTCCCAATATGATATTCTTGTGAACAGGCACCACCTTTTAGACCCCGGTACTGTTCCCGCGTCCCTTGTAGACCCCGGTGTCCCTTTTGATGCCCTTCCTGATGATCCGAAAAGGCTTCTGGAACCCCAGACTGCCAAAGCAGTAAGAGAACTCTTTGCCCATGCTGTCGATCAGGGTATCAACCTCTACGGCATATCCGGGTACCGTTCTTATTACCGGCAGATGGAGCTCTATAATCCGGACAGAAATCCGCTCTATGTAGCCCCGCCGGGCGGCAGTGAGCACCAGACCGGGCTGGCTCTGGATGTTTCCTGTTCCGCCGTGGGGCTGGATCTGACAGAAGATTTCGCGGATACTGCAGAAGGCATCTGGCTTGCTAAAAATGCACCATTATATGGGTTCATCATCCGCTATCCCAAATCGAAAGAAGACATAACCGGGTATGCATACGAGCCGTGGCACATACGCTATGTAACGAAACCTCTGGCCCATTATCTCACCATCACAGATCTTACCCTGGAAGAATACCATCAGCAATCCATCAAAATATGTTCCTGCTGATACCACTTATTCCCAGAGAAAACAAGGCCGGATATGCCTACGAACCCAAGCATATCTGGTCTTGTCCTGTAATCCCTGGCACTTCATCTTACGATAACCGGATCACCGGGTCTCCATTAGAGGAATACCACAGGCATGTCTCTATTGTTCCATTTGACGTCCCATGAATCCCGAAGCACATTTTGCTACAATCCGTTCTGTATCACCCATTTTTCCCTTCTCATCCTTGCTGATGAGAATCACAGCCCCAATAGCATCTCCCTCGCAGAGGATCGGGCTGATTACCTGTGCAAGGTTCTCTTCCATATCCTCTCCGGTTATTTTTACATAATTTTTGTCATCCCGGTTTGACAAAACATTTTCACGGTCATTGATGATTCGTTCTAATGCTTTACTGATCGCTTTACCAATCATATCTTTTTTTATTCCGCCTGCGGTGGCAATCACCTGGTCACGGTCCGTTATGCAGACTCCATGTCCTGTACTGTAAGCCAGTGATTCTGCATATTCTTTGGCAAATGCCCCCAGTTCACCTATAGGGGAATACTTCTTCAATATAATTTCGCCTTCTCTATCGGTAAAGATCTCAAGTGGATCGCCTTCTCTGATTCGAAGCGTCCTTCTTATTTCTTTTGGTATAACCACTCGACCCAGGTCGTCAATTCTTCTAACAATGCCTGTAGCTTTCATAAAATTAATTCCTCCATTTTATTTTCTCATGGTTCGTACTTTAGTACCCATGATCTATTATTTGTAAAATGGAGGAAATTATGCTTAATTTTTCATTATTTTGAATTTTTTATTTTTAAAGCAGAACAGTAAACCAGATAGACTTACCGCCTTCACTTTGTACGGATATCTTTCCTTTGTGCGCTTTTACGATATTCTGGGCAATGGATAACCCGATTCCATATCCCCCGGTATCTCTGGACCGTGATGAATCTGCCCGGTAAAAACGATCAAACAATTTATTCAGATTATCCTTTGGAAGATCCTTTCCCGTATTATATACTTCCAGCCTGACCGCCTTGCCCGCCGCCGACAAAGAAATTTTAATCTGTCCACCGGGCTCAGCATATTTAACCGCATTATCCACAAGAATTGTAACTAACTGTCGAATACTGCTCTCATCCCCATGCAGGATCAGATTAGACTGGATATTCAGATCAAAATGCTTGTTCTGCAGCTCCGCCACCGCTTCAAAAGGTGCCGCAGCTTCCAGAACCACCTCACTTACCGGAAAATTCCCAAAGATCAGCTGAATATTCTCCTCGTCCATCTTCGCAAGCGCCAGCAGATTTTTCACCAGTTTATCCAGCCTGGCTGTCTGGCTCCGGATACTGTCAACCCATTCATTTTTTCCGGTACTTAATTCCAGCACATCCGCATCCGCAGAAATAATAGCCAGCGGCGTCTTGATCTCATGCCCCGCATCGGTGATAAACTGCTTCTGTTTTTCCATATTCTCAATAACCGGCTGAACTGCTTTTTTCGACAGAATGAAAATCAGAATGAAGATCAGCAGCAGACAGGATATTGCAATTACAAAAGATAAAATTGCGAACAGCGTCACCATCTGTATCTGGGACCGGCAATCTACGAATACGGTCAGTGTACCGAATTCCTTTTCCACAACCATAAACTTATATATTCCATTAAAACCGCTTTTCCTGCCGGTTTCCAATACCTTTGCGGTATATTCTTTAGCCTCCGTCTCGGAAATCGCTGCAACATGACTGGTGTCTGTCTGTAATACTTTGCCATCCACCCCGCATTCCACGATGAAATAGCGCGTCTCATACTGGGTTTCTTCTGTCATTTCAAAACCAAAACCCACATTCAGTTTTTCGGACTTATCCTTCTCAAATTCCGGAAACCTCCCGTCATTTTCTGATAAAACATACAGGACGCCATCCATCTTCCTGTTCATCTGATAAATGTTTGCTGCATTAATTACACCGATTAACAATATCATCACAAGCGCCACCGCCCCCATGGTAATTAATATAAACTTTTTTTGCAGCTTTTTAATCATGTTTATACCTCCTGCATACCGCAGACGGGTCTGTGGTACTGCACCAATAGAAAGTTTGAAATGATTTTTGTTTCAAACTCATTCCTCCAGTGTATAGCCTACGCCCCTGGCTGCCTTAATTTCCACATTTGCATTAAGTGCAGCAAGCTTTTTGCGCAGGTAGGATATATAAACCCATACCACATTCATCTCTGACTCTGAGTCATATCCCCAAATCCGCTCCATAAATTGTTCCGTAGAAATTAATCGCTTTGGATTATTCATTAAAATCTCCATCATCTGGAACTCTTTATTTCCCAGACGAAAGGATGCATTTTCACCGGACAATTCATAGTTTGCTTTATTTAATGTTATATTTCCGATTGTTATGGTACTCGGTGTAAACTCTGACTGCCTTCTCATCATGGCACGTACCCTTGCCAGCAGTTCTCCCATGGCAAATGGTTTTGTAAGATAATCATCTGCCCCCAGATCCAGTCCGGCAATGCGGTCCTGAATCTCCGATTTCGCAGTAAGCATCAGCACCGGAGTTCCAATTCCCCTTTTTCGAAGTTCCTCTAACACTTCCAGTCCGTTCATCTTAGGCATCATAATATCCAGAATAATCCCATCATAGTTTTGCGCAAATCCGTAATCTAATGCATCGGCTCCATCATACACCGCATCTACCGAATAATTATTATGTTTTAAAATGGCGGCCAGCGCCTTTGATAAATCTATCTCGTCTTCCGCTAACAAAATTCTCATGTATCTGCCTCCGTTTTCCCATATAGCGTGTTTGAATATAACTTTCTGACAGCTGCTCTTCACAGTTTGCGGGAGTTTGTCCCGAATGAAGAGCACGTTTTATCCACTATACACCATTTCTATGTAAAATCTGTGTACCTGCCCGCTTTTTTCTGGCATCATCATAAATTATCTCCATCCTCAATCATATCACGGATTGTCTGCAGGTTCAGATCGGCTGATGCAATTTCATCTGCGCAGCGCTTTAATTCTCCTACGATCATTTCCTGGTTTGCAATACTTTTTTTATATTTCAACTGGTGCTCCAGGCTTGCCCAGCAATCCATTGCAATGGTTCTTATCTGGATCTCACAAAACACCCGGCAGATTCCATCCGCCAGATGAATGGGCACTTCCACAATCATGTGGTAACTGCGATAGCCGTTTGGTTTTGGATTTTGAATATAGTCCTTTTCTTCCAGCACCCGGATATCTGACTGTTTATGCAGCATCTTTGCAACAAAATACACATCATCCACAAAAGCGCAGATAACCCGGATTCCCGCTGCATCATACACTTTTGACATGGCATTTTCCCGTGTTGGTTCCAGTCCGTGACGTAACAGCTTTTCTCTCATGCTTACCGGTGATTTAATTCTGGATTTGCAGTATTCGATAGGATCCCGGTTATGGTGTGCTTTGCGGTATTTCCGTATGATATCAAGTCTTGACGTCAGTTCTATGACCGCACCTTCCAGTAATACCAGGGAATCCTGGTAGAAATCACAATCCTGCGAAAGTGCTTTTTCATCTATTGCATATTGAAACATGTACGATACCCCCAATTTTATATTTACAAAGGAGATTATAACTGACCAACCTTAAAATAACTTTAAAGAAACCCATTTTCGTTTCCTTTTCCTGCACAATTTAGAAAAGACAACATATATGTATTGTCAAATGTGTAAGTAAGGTGATAAAATATATTTACAAAACATCATTGCAACTTACAAAGGAGAAACAAAATGGCAAATGCTGTAACGGATTCTATTGATACCTTTTTTGAGGAACATCACATAGAACCGCCGCGCTTTGATTACAATATGAAATACAGTCTCACCACTCTGATTCTTTTATTTTTCAGCTTTTCTTTTATTGGATGGATATGGGAAGTGGGGCTTCACATCGCCCAGGCAGGTGAATTTGTAAACCGTGGGGTACTGTTTGGCCCCTGGCTTCCAATTTACGGAAGCGGCGGCGTTATGATACTGCTCCTGCTGCGCAGATTTTTCCACCGTCCTGTTCTCACCTTCTTTTTAAATATGTTCCTGTGTTCCGGAATTGAATATTTTACCAGTTGGTTTTTGGAAACAACCAAAGGTGTCCGCTGGTGGGATTACAGTGGTTATTTTTTGAATGTAAACGGACGGATTTGTCTGGAGGGCTCCGTAATTTTCGGACTTGGCGGATGTGCTATTATCTATTTTCTGGCACCCTTCCTTGGAAATCTTTATAAACGTATCATACCATTTCTGAAAGTACTGATCTGTATCATTCTGATTGCTTTATTCAGTCTGGATACCGCTCATTCTATGATACATCCCAATACCGGTGAAGGTATTACGGATGATATGAAAGTCAGGGAACTTCCTCCGGCAAAACCGAAACATTAAAAGGCGAAAGGACTAAGCAGCCCTATCGCCTTTTTACATTTTTTCTGTCATTTCATTTCTCAGCGTCATATACAATTCTGCAAATGTGGCACCCCGATATCCATTGGTAAAAAATATGGATACCAGTCCAAACGTAACAACGGACAGCATTTCCCATCCCAAAAATGATAATTCCAAAATAAAAGTACGCCACTTCTGCCCTTTCATCATTTTTTTGGAAAGCTGAAACGCTTCTCTGCGGTCAATCTGAGGATTTTCAGCCAGAATATATGGAATCATCAGATATTCATAATACTTTATGATCCCACCCACAATTGTCAAAAACCATAATCCGGTAAATAATGACCGGAAGAACATTACCTTGACAGCATTCCAATATCTGCCCCTGCGAAACAGAAACATAATTCTTCCTATTCTGGTGCGGGACTCCATCCTGGTTTCCAGGAAAAAGCGTTTTCCCCCAACCAGCAGCAGGTTCGTCACCAACAGTGTAAATGCCAGTTCCCCGCCGGCTGCAAATATAATCAGCAACCCTTCTAAAACCGGATAACGGTCAAATAAGTCCCCGTCTGCGCGTACTACTTTGAATACAAATGATACCGGCGCCGTAATAGTATTAAAGGGAGAAGATATCATCTCATCAATCTTCGGATCAAACAATGGCTGATTATTTTCTTCTCCCCGTATAAGCCTGCGTAAAATCTCCCAGTTGTCCACCCGGTTCTCCGGCTTCACTACCTCCACATCACGTATCTGCCTGACCTCTTCCCGCTGGCTGTACTTGTGGATAGATGTGGCAGATGAACCGTATTCCGCTCCCATGAACGCAAGAATAAAACAGACCGCTACCGCAGCCCAATAATTCTTTTTCAGCACCTTTTTCCCTTTTTTCTTAAGTTCTTGACGCGTCCACATATATTTAAATTCCACCCATCCGTCTTCAATCTGTCTGTTATATTTTTATTATAAAACAACTTTTCTGACTTCGCAACTGAAACCCCGTGCTTTTTTTTTGATTTTGTGTTACAATTTTTCAAACAAAACAGAAAAGAGGCTTAAGTATTATGATTGCATTATTCTTATCACCAATTTATCTGTTGGTGAACTTTTATATTCTTCGATGGATATTGAAATGGATGGGGTCATGTACCCATTACTTTAAGAAAAAATGGTTTCGGGTTGTATTTATTGCAGCTTATATTTTTGTATCTACTTCCCTGTTAACTGCTTTTCTGATTACAAAACCGGTTGTAATTCACCGATTTTTAAAGACGGTAAGTAATTTTTATCTGGGAACATTTCTATACATCCTGCTTACTGTCGCTATCGTAGATCTGATTCGTATAATACTGCGCCATTTGAAATTTATAGATCAGGAAAAGCTTCGCTCCCGCAGAACTTTTGTGCTGACCGGCACAGTTTGTGCCGTGGTCATTATCTCTCTGAGTGTCTTTGGCACCCTGCATGCACGGCATCTATATCATACCAGCTATCAGGTGACCGTAGATAAATCCTGCGGCACTGACCAGTCCCTGAAGATCGCTCTGGTAGCGGACATGCACCTTGGCTATAGTATAGGCAGCTGGCATATGAAGCAGATGGCTGATAAAATTAATGCAATGGAACCGGATATTGTTTGTATTGCCGGAGATATCTTCGATAATGAATTTGAGGCAATTAAAAATCCGGATGAGATTGCCCGGACTCTGCGCAGTATCAAAAGTAAATACGGTGTTTATGCCTGTTGGGGAAATCACGATATTGAAGAACCGATTCTTGCCGGATTTACCTTTGGCTCTCAAAAAAAGATTGGTGCAGATACGCAGATGGTAGACTTCTTAAAAGATTCCGGTATTACGCTTCTGACCGATCAGACAGTTCTGATCAACAATAATTTTTATCTGACAGGACGGGAGGACTACTCCGTTACCAAAAAGGATAAAGAAACCAGGAAAACCCCTGCTCAGTTAACGGAATCCTTAGACAAATCAAAACCAATCATTTTCATTGACCATCAGCCAAAAGCCCTTCAGGAAGCTGCGGATGCAGGTGTTGACCTGAATCTCTGCGGCCACACCCACGATGGCCAGATGTTCCCCGGTAATCTCACTATTGGTTTATTGTGGGAAAATGCATACGGATATCTGAAGAAGGACAACATGCATAACATCGTCACATCCGGCGTCGGGGTCTGGGGACCGAATATGCGTGTGGGTACCAAAAGTGAGGTTGTGGAAATTGATGTTGCATTTACCAAATGATTATAATAGTTCCTTTTCCTAAAAAAGAAGCGCCAGTGCAGCCTGACGCTTCTTTTTTCTGTCTGATATATTTTTCTTACTCAGCAGCTTCCGTTGTTGCTGCTTCTGTTGTAACTGCTTCTGTCGTTGCCGCTTCTGTCGTTGCTGCTTCTGTTGTCGCTGCTTCCGAACCAGCCTCAGTTGTTTTCCCGGATACCGCTTCCGAAGATTTTTCACTTCCGGCAGCCTCCGTAGTTCCTTCACTTCCGGCTTCCGTCGTATTGCTCTGTGCTTCTGTCTCAGTCTGCTTTACGCTAACCTTATCTGTAAAATTAATCTTGCCCCAAACCTTATCTTCTACTTTGAATTCAGCCTTTTCTTTCCAGGCTGTGTAAACTTCTTCGTATTTGTCACTCTTTCTCTGGTTGATAATGGTTTGTTTCTGTGTCTCTGTAGCCTCTTTGTCAAAAGTACTCTTCATCTGCACAACATAATATCCGCTGTCTGTTTCAATTATGCTGTCTGCTGTTTCTCCGTCTTTTAACTTGTCTGCAGCTGTCTTTACTTCATCCGGTAACGTTCCGTTGTCTGTTCCATAAGAAGCGGTGGAAGCTGTCTTTTCTTCATCTACTTCTTTTACGGCTGCTTCCATTTCTTTTCCGCCCTTTACGGCATCTAATACTTTCTGTGCATTGTCTTTTAACGCTTTTTTCTCATCGTCTGTTAAAGATTTTGTTGTTCCATCCGCATCTGTGGTATCAGCGGTACTGAATAATACATAGGAAACCGTCTTCTGAGCCGCCTCATCATCGGATACGTTTGTATCTGCTTTTGCCTCAATTGCTTTTTTCATCTTGTTGTTAATCGTATAAAGTGTTAACACCCTGGAAACCGTCTCCTGGGATGCTGTTAATTCCTCAATCGTTTCTTCTGAATTCTCTTCCATAAACTGCTTTGCAGAGCTTTCAATTTTTGCTTTTTCTTCATCGGTAACCGTAATATCATAATCTGCCATATGTTTCTCTAAGATCAGCATTTCTTCCAGACTGTCCATCATCTGGGTTTTAAAAGTTGTACCATATGGGGTACCGCTTCCCATGAGATCCGTATTCCACATATCTTCACCAAACATGGAACCATAAGAACTCTGCATCTGAGCCTGATTATAACGAAGCATAAAATTAGCAATTCCGAAAGGTACCTTTTCCCCGTCCAATGTTGCCACTGTCGCATCTGCATTTACATTTCCACACCCTGTCAGGGACGCTGCTGCCATACAGATACAGATTCCGGCAGCTACAAGTTTTTTACCTAGCTTATTCATAAATAAGTTTCCTCCTAGAAAGTCTCAATTCCTTATATTATAGCCTGTTTTCAAAATCACCGCAATCCTTTTTGTTCATTTTTCATCTAAAGTTCACTTTTTACCCCATCATTTTCGTAAATTTTCGCTCTTTACTTTCTTAACATCAGAATATCATTCAATATATCCCTTACCACCATAAGAATATCATCGTTATCTTTCAGGCTTTTTCTTGGCTTACTGTAAATAAAATACGGGTTGGCTTCAATGGTGAACTTTACTTTTCCATTATAGCGCTTCAGCATTTCCTCAATCTTCACCGGATCTACGGAAGCCCGCTCAAACATGGTGAACTTAATAAAGTCACCCTTTTGTGATATTTCCACCACAAAACCTTTATGAGCCAAAGCTTTCAAGTTAGCGATCATCAGAAGGTTCTGGACTGATTTTGGCGGTTCTCCAAAACGATCCATCAGTTCTTCTAACATATCATCGTATTCTTCTTCACTTTCAATTCCGGCAATCCTCTTATAGATGTCCAGTTTCTGGAATTCACTGCGGATATAGCGTTCCGGTATAAATGCATCAATATCCAGATCAATTGTTGTCTCATAGGATTCTTCAATTGTCTTTTCGCCTTTTAATTCACGTACCGATTCCCCAAGCATTTTGCAGTAAAGATCATAACCAATCGCTTCCATATGTCCATGCTGTTCTGCTCCCAGCAGATTTCCTGCTCCGCGGATTTCCAGATCCCGCATGGCTATTTTAAAACCGGAACCTAGTTCCGTGAATTCCTTGATTGCGTGAAGCCGCTTTTCCGCTACTTCTTTAAGCATCTTATTGCGTTTATACATCAAAAATGCATATGCTGTACGGTTCGACCGCCCCACACGTCCTCTCAACTGATAGAGCTGAGAAAGTCCCAGGGTATCGGCATCATGAATAATCATGGTATTAACATTGGAGATGTCCAATCCTGTTTCAATGATCGTCGTTGACACCAGCACGTCAATTTCTCCGTTAATGAAATCAAACATAATTCGTTCCAGTTCCCGCTCCTTCATCTGCCCATGGGCAAATGCTACATTTGCCTCCGGCACCAGTTTTG
This sequence comes from Robinsoniella sp. KNHs210, assembly GCF_000686105.1. NCBI lineage: Bacteria > Bacillati > Bacillota > Clostridia > Lachnospirales > Lachnospiraceae > Robinsoniella > Robinsoniella sp. KNHs210. The sequence goes on along the minus strand of NZ_JMLZ01000002.1, from coordinate 4,368,668 downwards.
CTATGGTATTGGTCATTTCTACAATGGTATTTACCCTGTTATAGACATAATATACCTGTCCGCCTCTGGAAAGTTCCCTGTTGATTGCCTCTCGGACCATTTCATCATTGTACTCCATCACATAAGTCTGTATCGGCATACGCTCCATAGGTGCTTCTTCTAATACACTCATGTCCCGGATACCGATTAAACTCATGTGCAGCGTCCTTGGAATCGGTGTAGCTGTCAGAGTCAGAACATCTATATTATCTTTTAATTTCTTTATCTTCTCTTTATGGGTTACCCCAAAACGCTGCTCTTCATCAATAATCAGAAGCCCCAGATCTTTAAATTCCACATCCTTAGACAAGACTCTGTGGGTTCCTATTATGATATCTACCATTCCTTTTTTCAGGTCTGTTATCGTCCTTTTCTGTTCAGCCGAGGTACGGAACCGGCAAAGCAGATCCACACGTACCGGAAATTCCTTCATTCTCTGAACAAATGTATTATAATGCTGCTGCGCCAGAATTGTGGTAGGCACCAGATATACCACCTGTTTACCTTCCTGCGCCGCTTTAAATGCCGCCCGGATGGCAATTTCCGTTTTACCGTATCCCACATCTCCGCAGACAAGGCGATCCATGATCTTAGTGCTCTCCATATCCTTTTTAGCTGCTTCTATTGCAAGCAGCTGATCTTCCGTCTCCTCAAAAGGAAACATCTCTTCAAATTCTTTCTGCCAAACCGTATCCGGACCGTAGATAAAACCCTCTCTCGCCTGTCGTACCGCATATAGTTCCACCAGGTCTTTTGCAATATCTTTTACCGCACTGCGTACCCTGGTCTTTGTCTTATTCCATTCCTGGGTACCAAGTTTATTCAGTTTTGGCTTCTTTGCATCGGAATCCGCATATTTCTGGATTACATCCAGCTGGGTTGCCAGTATATAAAGATTGCTGCCACCGCTGTATTCAATCTTCATATAATCCTTTGTGACCCGGTCTACCTCTACTTTTTCGATTCCCTTGTAGATACCAAGTCCATGATTTTCATGAACTACATAGTCTCCTACGCTCAGTTCATTAAAACTTTCTATCTTCTGGCCTTCAAAGCTCTTGCGTTTTTTCTTCTTTTTCTTCTCTTTTCCAAAAATGTCACTTTCGGAAATAATGACAAACTTAATCAGCGGATATTCATAACCTCTGTGGGTATATCCATGGGTTACCAGAATTTCTCCCGGCTTCACTTTCCTGTTCAGATCTTCCGTATAGAAACTGTTCAGGTCATATTCCCTGAGATCTTCTGAAAGGCGCTTTGCCCTGGTTCTGGAACCGGACAGAAGTACTACCTGATAACCGTCTTTTTTAAATCTTCGAAGATCCTGCACCAGAAGTTCAAAGCTGTTATTATAGGGATTTACGGATTTCACATTCATGTGATGCATATTTGTGATCTTCCAGTCCCCTTTTGCCGTTTCCAGCGTACAAAGTGCCAGGCAATTGCGGTTATTCAGCCTGCCTATAATTTCATTATAGCTGTACAGCACTTCCGTCTGCCCGGGCAGTATATATCCCTTTGCCAGACGGTTCATCATGCTTTCCCGGAATTCTTCCTCTACTGCATAACCTTCCTCTTCCAGATGATTCGGCTCATCCAGGAAGAAAATCGTATCCTTTGGATCAAAATACTCCAGGAAAGACACATCCCTGTCATAAAAGTAATGGATATAGCTGTCCAGTCCGGTGATGCCCCGGAAATCCGTCAGCCTCTCCTTAATTTCTTCTGTCAGTTCCTGGATTCTGTGTGCTTCTTCTGTCTTCATCTGCTTACGCAGTGTCTGATAGAGTTTCTTAGACTCCTCTTCGATCTTTTTCAGCCCCTGCTCCAGATGCTTCTTGTCTACAATTACTTCATTCGCCGGATAAACTTTGATTTCTTCCAGGTTTTCAATGGATCTCTGGCTTTCCACATCAAAACTCCGGATCGAATCTATCTCATCTCCCCAAAGCTCAATACGGATCGGATTCTCTTCTGTCAGGGGATAAATATCCAGGATTCCGCCGCGGACTGCAAACTGTCCAAAACCTTCCACCTGGCTGCTTTTCTCATAACCCATTCCGATCAGTTCTTCAGACAGCTGATCCAGTTTTAGACTACTGTCATTTTTCAGACAGAGCACATGCTCTGCAAAGTACTGAAGCGGCAGCAAATGATCCATACATCCGGCGAGGGTTGTAATTACCGTAACCTGTTCATTTTCTAACAGCGCCTTCATGACTGCTATTCTCTGCTGCCCGATGAGATTACTGTGAATATCCGCATTATAAAAAATTAAATCCTTTGACGGATACAGCATGACATTCGGATCAAAAAATTTGTAATCTTCATAAATTTCTTTTGCTTTTAAATCACTGTAAGTAAGGATGATTTTCCTTTGGAAACCATCCCCTGCACTATACATAAAATGTGATTTTTGCGAATCAATACAACCAGATACCTGAAGTACTCCCTGATGATACATTAGCTCCCGCCTGATATCCTCAAACTCGCTTAAATTTTTTAGTGGACTTGTAAAAGTCTTCATCTCACACCTTCTTATTATATTCATTCATGGCCGAAGCCATATCTCCTGTCATTATTTTGACTGCTGCATCTCCTGCTCTTTCCAGCAGCTCGTCGATCAGCTTACGCTCTTCCCGTGGAAAATGTCCCAACACATAATCCGCCAGATCATATCCTTCCGGTTTTTCTCCCACACCAATTTTGATTCTGGGAAAATCCTGGCTTCCCAGATGGGCAATGATATTTTTAATACCATTGTGCCCTCCGGCACTTCCCTTTGCACGAAGCCTCAGCTGACCCGGCTCCAGACTGATATCATCGTAAATCACGATCAGATTCGTTTCAAAATCTACTTTGTAAAAGTCTATGACCTCACGGACACTTTCACCACTCAGATTCATAAAAGTCTGCGGTTTTACCAGAATTACTTTCTGTCCGTCTATCACTCCGCTGCCGCACAATGCTTTAAATTTCTTCGTATCTACATTGATACGGTACTTGTCTGCTAATTTATCTATTGTATCAAAACCTACATTATGCCGCGTATGCGCATATTGTCGTCCCGGATTTCCCAGTCCTGCAATTACAAACATATCTTCCTCCTCTGCCGAATTAACTACGGCTTAAAGGTGCACTAAAAGTGTCCTTCTTTCACATTTCTCTTCCTTATTTTACAGGAAGAATTGCAAAATGTCTATCTTCAAAGTGTATTTCTGTAATTCTGTATAAGTCTATTTGCACATATGTGCAATAACCGAGAATTTGTTGAACATATTCTCACCTTATGATATGCTGATTTTAATAAGAACATAGAGCGTGTCTGAAAATTGCTTTCTGACACACTCTAGTAGAGAAGGAGTGTGGAGTGAATGTATAATATCCATAAGATACCCATTGGCATATATGAAAAAGCACTCCCCGGGGACTTTTCCTGGGATGAGAAAATGAAGGCTGCAAAAGCTGCCGGCTTTGATTATATGGAACTTTCCGTTGATGAATCCGAAGAACGCTTAAGCCGCCTCGACTGGAGTGAAGAAGAAATAGAAGCTCTGAAATCTACCATGGAGCAGACCGGGATTTCATTTCCCACCATGTGTTTAAGCGGCCACCGGAAATATCCTTTTGGCAGCAAAGACCCTCATATCCGCGCAAAAGCATTTGAAATTATGGAAAAAGCTATTCTTTTATCCGTAAAATTAGGCATCCGCTGTATCCAGCTGGCAACCTATGATGTGTACTACGAAGAGTCAGACGAAGAAACAAAAGCTCTTTTTCTGGACGGCATGAAGCAATCCGTAGCCATGGCGGCAAGAGCCGGCGTTATATTGGCTATGGAGATTATGGATACGAAATTCGTAGGCACCATTGTTCGTGCGATGCATTATTTAAAAGAAATCCCTTCCCCTTATTTCAAGATTTATCCTGACATGGGGAATCTCAGCAATTTCAGCAGCGATGTGGAAGGCGAATTAGAACTTGGATTTGCCGACATTGTAGCCATACATGTAAAAGAAACCAAACCGGGCATCTTTAAATGTGTGAACTTCGGAGAAGGCTGCGTCCGTTTTACAGATATATTCCGGAAGTTAAAGGAATTAGGCTATTCCGGAATGTTCTTAATCGAAATGTGGGCAGATAATTCCATAAACAACAGTTTTGAAGATGCTGTAAAAAATATCAAGGATGCCAGAATTTTTGTAGAAGACAAAATGAAACAGGCAGGGTTACTTACAAACACGCTCTAGAATATAAAAACCATGGAGGACAGCAACGTATGTTAAAAGCAGAAAAAAAAGTAATTTCAAATCTTACTAAATGTTATTCGATTGCCCCTTTGACTTATAATGGCAGCCAGCATTTTTTAGTGGCTGCTGAAAAAACGGACCGCTGCATTTTATTTGATCCGGAAGGTAATGAAGAAGCAACCGTGTGGAATGAGCCGGGCGGTGTAATGTCCATTGTGCAGGTTCCCGGCACAAACGGCCAGTTTCTTGCTACCCATAAGTTCTACTCACCAAATGACTCAAAAGAAGCCAAAATCGTAGTTGCCACTCCCACAGAAAACGGGACATGGGACATCCGCACCTTGGTCTGTCTTCCCCATGTTCATCGTTTTGATATTATAGAAAGCCATGGCACCTTTTATCTGATTGCATGTACCTTAAAATCCGGCCACGAATACAAAGATGACTGGTCCATGCCGGGTAAAGTTTATGCTGCAGAACTCCCCGGTGATTTAAGCCTGTATAACGAGGAACGCCAGCTGCCCATGACCGTACTGAAAGATGGAATGCTGAAAAATCATGGCTATTATAAAGTGCCTATGGACGATATCCAGACCTGTGTTATCTCATGCGAACAGGGTGTATTTCAATTTTACCCCCCTGCAAATCCGGGAGAAGATTGGAGGATATTAAGTCTTCTGGACACGCCTGCAAGTGATGCGGTATTAATTGATCTGGATTCTGACGGCAGCAAAGAATTAGTGGTACTCTCTCCATTTCACGGTGACACCATAAGTATCTATAAAAAGATAGATGATGTCTTTACACCGGTGTACGAATATCCGGTTAAATCCCCATTTACACATGCAATCTGGGGAGGCATGCTGGCATGCGGTCCTGCTGCAATCATTGGCCATCGCCAGGGTGAACGTAATTTAATTGCATTTACTTATCATAAAGAAGGCGGCTGTTATCATGCTGATATTCTGGACAGGGACTGCGGCCCTGCAAATGTTATGCACTTTACACATAACAATCAGGATATTCTCATATCCACTAACCGGGAAATCGATGAAGTAGCACGTTATACCATCACGAATATACAGGCTCCAGAGTGTAATTTATAATACCAGCCTGGTTATAAAGGAGACAAAAATGTTAGAAGAATTAAAGCAAAAAGTATACGAAGCAAATATGGCTCTGCCAAAATACAATCTTGTTACCTTCACCTGGGGCAATGTAAGCGCCATCGACCGGGAAAAAGGGTTGTTTGTAATTAAACCCAGCGGTGTGGATTATGATAAACTGGTTCCTTCGGACATGGTGGTTATGGATCTGAACGGAAATAAAATAGAGGGTGGCTATAATCCTTCCTCAGATACGCCTACACATATGGAATTGTACAAAGCTTATCCCGAAATCGGCGGTATTGTACATACCCATTCTCCTTGGGCAACCTCCTGGGCTCAGGCCGGAAGAGGCATTCCCTGCTACGGAACCACCCACGCGGATTATTTCTACGGAGAAATCCCCTGTGCCAGAAGTCTGACACCGGAAGAAATTAATTCTGCTTATGAAAAGAACACCGGATTAGTTATCATAGAAACCGTTTCTGCCAAAAACGTAATGTCCGTTCCAGGTATTCTCTGTAACAACCACGGGCCCTTCACCTGGGGAACAGACGCAGCTAATGCGGTGCACAATGCAGTGGTATTGGAAGAAATAGCGAAAATGTCTTACCGTACCGAAACTTTAAACCCAGCCATAAAACCGGCACCTCAGGTACTCCAGGATAAACATTATCTGCGGAAACATGGGGCGGGTGCATATTACGGACAAAAATAAGGGACATTGAAGGGAGAGCTTGTGGCTCTCCCTTTTTACATATGATTGGTTTTTGATGATTATACAGATCAGATCTCCTTTACAAACCCCCTCATAATTGCTAATATAATCATTAGAAATTAACCACGAGAACAGATTGGAAAGGAGTTGCATGAGGTGGATGATGTGAAAAATTACGAAATGATGAATGATACGGAGAAATGGAATTTTCTTTCTGCCGTAGCAAATCTTTATTACAATTCTGAAATGACCCAGAATGAAATAGCAGACCGGTTCTATACTTCCCGTTCTAAGATTTCCAGGATGTTAAAAGAAGCCCGCAGGATTGGCGTGGTGGAGATTACCATACATGAACCCTGGGAAAGGAACAGTTCTTTGGAACAGGAATTTATGAATACATTTTCTCTGAAGCATGTCCGGATTATCTCTGTAAAGGAGCAGAATTCTTCCTTAGTACTGCAAAAGCTGGGAGAAGCTGCTGCCTATTATCTGGACTCTATTATTAATAAAAATACTATTTTGGGAATGTCCTGGGGAAATACGGTATACCATACGGTTCAGGCCATTAAAACCAGTAAAAATATCCCCCTTACGGTTGTTCCCATAATGGGCGCTGCAATCACCCACAAACCGGAGCGTGATTCCCTGGATCTCTCTAAAGAACTAGCGGCTTCCTACGGAGGCACCTACCATTATATCTATGCTCCGCTTTTCGTGAAGTCACGAAGCCTTCGGGAAAGTCTGATTCAGGAGCCAAATATTAAGGAAACTCTGAATCTGGCCCGGCGTGCGAATGTTATTCTGACCAGCGTCGGTTCCATCGCCTCTAAGTCCTGGAAGGATTTCATCCAGCCCGGATCACTTGAAAAGCTGTCCGCAAAAGGCGCCATCGGACATATCGGAGGACACTTCTATGATATCCGGGGACAGGAAATTCTGACGAGCCTTTCCCAGAAAATGATCGGTATTGATCTGGCGGATATTAAAAATGTAAACGAAGTAATCTGTGTGGCTGGCATGGAGGAAAAGGCAGAAGCCGTTCTGGGAGCTGTCCGGGGAGGATATATCAACACACTGATTATCGACCATTATGCCGCCAGGAAGATTCTGGAATTAAACAATGCTCTCCGTTAAAGAGCACAATTCTTAATCGTGCGTATAGCTGCAAAAGAAACCGCTTATCCTCTGACGAATAAGCGGTTTCTTTACTGTAGTGCATCCATTACATCACGGATCGTATATGCCGATACAGCCTTAAATGCAGTCTGTTTTGCCTCTTCATAGCTGCTGTTTCGGATTACATTTTTAATATTTGCCACTTCACCGGCTGAGATACTGAATTCATCCAGTCCCATTCCAAGAAGCATCTCCGTTGCTTTATCATCACTTGCAAATTCCCCGCACATACCAACTGGAATCTGGTGTGCATGACCGGCCTGAATAATCCGCTGGATCGCTTTCACTACTGCCGGATGAAACGAATTATACCGGGACGCAATCTTTTTATTTCCACGATCTACTGCCAATAAATACTGGGTAAGGTCGTTTGTCCCTATACTGAAGAAGTCCACATGGGCTGCAAATTCTTCCACACACATCACAGATGCAGGCGTTTCAATCATCATTCCCACTTTGATATCTTCTTTATAAGCCAGTCCCTCCGCCTTTAATTCCGTCTTACAGACCTCTAACAGTTCATTTGCTTTATTCAGCTCTTCCATAGAAATAATCATAGGATACATAATCCGGATATCTCCAAATGCACTTGCCCTTAGAAGTGCTCTCAGCTGATCTTTGAACATATCCTCCATTTCTAATGAAATACGAATCGCACGCCAGCCAAGGAATGGATTTTCTTCTTTTTCAAATACATAATAAGGAAGTTCTTTATCCCCGCCAATGTCCAGCGTCCGGATAATCAATTCACTCTTCACCAGTTCCGCAGCTTCTTTATATACCGCAAACTGTTCTTCTTCTGTTGGAAAATGAGAATTTTCCATATATAAAAATTCACTTCTAAATAATCCGATACCATCAATATGGTTTTTTACGGCATTTTTTACATCTTCAATGCTTCCTACATTGGCACATACCTTGACACTTCTGCCATCAGACGTTATAGCCGGAAGGTGGCTCAGGGCCTCCAGTTCTTTCTGATGCTTTGCAAATTCTTCTGCCTTCACCTGATATTCTTCTATCTGTTCCCTGTCAGGCTCTACAATGATCTTCCCTTCTGATGCATCCATGATCAAAAAGTCACCGGAAGACGCATGTTCCAGAATCCCCTTTACGCCCACCAGCGCAGGCAGCCCCAGGCTTCTTGCCATAATGGAAACATGGCTGGTAACTCCGCCCAGTTCCGTTATAAATCCCAGAATATAGTCCAGATTTAGTTTTGCAGTGTCGGAAGGAGCCAGATCTGATGCAACTAAAATTACTTTTTCCTGGATTGCATCAAAATCACTGTCCGGAAGTCCCTTTAATTTACGCATCAGCCTGTTTCTGATATCTTTAATATCCGCTGCCCTTTCTCTCATGTATTCATCTTCCATACATTCGAATATGGCACAATATTCTTCTGCCGTATGTGCTAATGCCATCTGAGCATTTTCTTTACCATTATTGATTTTATCCAGAACACCTTCCATAAGGGCTATATCTTTTGCCAATTCCAGGTGCGCAGAAAAAATATCCGATTCTTCTGCCAGAGGCTCTAACTCTTTAATCACCTCATTTACAGCAGTTTCATATTTTTTTGTTTCTTCCTCATAATCTATTGCAGCATAGCATTCCGGTGACAAATCCTGGTCTTCTTTTCGAAATGCCTGCCCCATAACAATTCCTTTGGAAGAACTCTTTTCAACCTGTATCGTTTTCATTCCTATCCCCTATTCTCCTAAACCACTAGCAATTGCAGCTAAAATTGTTTTTAAATCCTGTTCTTCCGTTTCTCCGTCACACTCTACCGTAATTTCATCCCCACACATGATTCCGGCACTCATCAGAATCAAGACACTTTTGGGATTTACACGCTTTTCGCCTTTTACCAGTGTGATGTTTGATGGACATTTTGCTGCAATTTTAGAAAGTTCTCCTGCCGGTCTTAAATGTAATCCTGACTTGTTAATAACTGTAATTTTTTCGCTAACCATTTGTATCTTCTCCTTTGTTTTCATTATTTTATATTCATTATTTAAAAGTTTCATTTAAAATTTCATAAAGTTTCATTTTAAGTTCCACTTATATTCTGTTTGAAACACCTTTATGCCTTTGCTTTTTTCATTTTCAAAACATCATCCAGCGAACTCTGGATATAGATGTTAGAAACATGTTTTTCCAGCTCTCTAAGAATATCTTTTAACTGGTATTTGCTAAATAAAAGCTTATACTTTCTCTTTTGTGTCACACAGATAATCTGCATCTTGGAGTACTGAAAAGAATCAATCCGGATCTCCTTTATCTGATTCCATGGAACGGTATAACATATCTTTTCCACACCATTTTCAGATAGTCCTCTTTTAATTCCCGCTGATGCAAAAAGCGTAACCAGCACCAGGATATTACGAAAATCCTCAATCATGCTGTTAGCTGTAGTAATTGGGAAAATTAAAAGAGCAAAGAACATAACCAGCGCATAGGTGAAGAAGTCATCTTTTCCCTTTTTTACAATTGTTTTATTTCTCCGGATAATAAAGTAAGCTTCCCCAATAAGACACCCTATCAACAATACACATACCGCATAGTTCAAAATAATCATAAAACCCGCCCCTTTCTTTTTATACGTTCATTATATCATATAATTATTCACAAATCAATCATTATGTTCTTAATTATATGATATATTTCAATATTTTTATGAACATTTAATTTTATATTTGTTCTCTCCTTTTAAAAAAGAGTGCATAAACAGCCTGTTTCCTATATTCAGACCAAAAACGGTCTAACCCATATAGAACCTTCTGTTTACGCACTCCTTCTTTTCAAACGAGTGTGACATATCCATTTTCTTTACCTTCTACAATTCCATATCCCTTCTCACCTGAAAAATATTAATATTATTTTCCTGAAATCCATCCAGTATATTCTGAGGCGCCTTTTCATCTGTAATAATATTGATGATCCGTTCTGTGGGGCAGCTAACGAAACTGCTGTTACGCCCAAGCTTGCTGTAATCAGCCAATATGTAGGATGTACCGGTTACACGGTTTAACATCAGTTCATTGATGTTTACTTCACTTAAGATCTCCGTAGTCATACCACTCTCCACTGATAACCCGCTGCAGCCCAGGAAACTTTTCTTAGCAGTCACCTTGCTGATATTATTCGTGGCAAACTCTCCTACCATAGCTTCCTTAATTTCCCGAAGCTCTCCGCCGCTTAAAATGACAGACACTTTAGAAGAGTGCTCCATAAAGATCGCTTTACCGTTATTAGTGATTACGGTAACACGTTTATCTCTGATATATTTAATCATCTGTAATGCCGTAGAGCTGGTATTGATAAAAATAGTATCTCCATCCTCGACCAGTGATGCTGCATACTGTGCAATTTTCTTGCGGTACATTTTTATCTCGTCTTCCTGAGTGACGATCTCATCGTCTTCGCCGCTTACCGTAGCTCCTCCATAAAAACGCTCTAATTTCTTGTGATCCTCCAGATACTGGAGATCCCTGCGGATTGTAAGCGGTGAAACCTGAAATTCCTCGGCCAGATCCCCCACTTTCACTGACCCGTTACTTTTCAGGGCTTCTAATAATTTCTTTCTTCGATTATCTACTAATGCCCGGCTTCGTTTCATAACACGCTCTCCTTTAGTTTTCTATACCTGTTTAATAACCCATGATATATCTCCAATTATATGAACATTTCATATAAGCGTCAAGCACTTCTTTTCATATAGAATAATTACCGTCAAATATACTCCTGCTAAATAATTACAGGGCGGCATTTAAAAAACGCCGCCCTGTTCCATATTCATTTACTGCTTAAAATTCCCGTATTTTTCAAAACATTCCAGGGCATACAGCATAGATTCCCTGGTTGTTCCAATGGCATCCAGATATCCGTATTCTACACCAATCAGTCCGCCCTTAGGTGTTGCCCATTTTTCTATCAGTTCTTTTGCTTCCTGTTCAATCAACGCTTTGTCACCGGTAGGCAGCGTGGCCTGGATGTCAATTGCCGCTTCAAAGCAGATTCTTCCCTTTGCAATTTCTGATACCTCATCGATACCCACCAGCCTTGGCTGATGAATATTAATAATATCAACTCCCAGTTCGATCAGGTCTTCCAGAATATCATTGATTTTACCATCGGTGTGGAATCGGATATCCATACCGCACTCATGGGCTTTGTCAAAGATCCTTTTGTACTGCGGCTTAAAAATTTCACGGAAAACATTGGGAGATATCATCAGGTTATTCTGTGTTCCCCAGTCATCTGTGGTATCATAGCAGTGGATTCTGCCTTTTCCAAGGCGGTAAGCTTCTTCTATAATTCCTATTTGATAATCAGCCAGTTTTACAGCCATAGCTTCGATTTCTTCCGGCTCAATCAGGCAGTCCATCAGCGTATTTTCAAAACCTCTTAAGAAATGCATTCTTTCAAAAATACATTGCGGGCTGTTAAGCTGTACATACAGTCCGGCTTCCTCCGCCTTATCCAGAGCCTCTTCCAGTCCGTCAAACCGTCCTTCTGCCTTAGGGTCAGGAATTACATAGTCTTCCATGTCCTCCCATTCTTCAATGGGAATATTAGTTACCTGTCCCATATCGGAACCGGTTGCATCATCACTTTCCCACAGGCATCCCCATTCATCATATTCCCCATTGGCGGGACGTACTTTCTTAGAAACCGAATACCTGCCTTTTGGCCTTTTATCTTTCGGTGGAAGGACAAAGATACGACATACATCACCCTTCCCGGCAATGCGGTCAAAACGAAGTCCGATTCGGTCCGGTCCTGTAAAATTAATGTTTCCTTTTATAATTTCATATCCTGTCATATCTGTCTCCTTACCTTCCTTACTTTATTTCATTTGGAAAATGTTCTTTTACTGCGTTTAATAAAGTTTCTGTTACTGCCTTTGTATCAATCAGATTCTTTGTTTCTGCAATTACCGCATTGCTTGGCGGCAGCATTCCTGCCCACTCCGGACTTGTTAATACGATATCTGTGGTTGTAATATAGGAGAGTGCCTCTCCGAATGAACATGACTCTACTGTTGCATCAATATTGTTCTGATCACAGATTTTCTTCACACTGATTTTCAAAATTGTACTTGTTCCCATTCCATTTCCGCATACACATAAAATATTTAACATCTCTTTTGCTCCTTTCAGCAATTTGCTTATTTATAATTGTCACTTTTTATTCTAACCCTGTTTAAACTAACCTGCAATCGGTATTCCGAATAAATGGCCGATACCTTTGAATATGGCAATAATTGCCACCCAAAGTGTTGCATAATCGGCACTTCCCTGCCACCATGTAAGCTGCAGCATCTGAACCGCCAGTGCCGAACCCAAAATCTGGATAATACCATTTACGGTACAAATGACGCCTGCTGCTTTCCAGCCTCCAAACTTATTTGCAAAGATTGCGATCGTAGCATTATCAAAGAATAACGGTATAAATCCGGGTACCAGGAATATCGGGGATTTAAAAATTAATAATCCGCCAAGTCCGATTAACTGTCCCAATGCTCCAAAGAGGAGTCCCAGCACTACTGACTTCGGTGCAAATGCAAATATCGCAGCACAGTCAACACCTGCAACCGCACCAGGAAGCAGTTTTTCAGAAATACCCTTAAAGGAGATCATTAATTCACCTACAAACATTCGAACACCATATAAGAGAACAACGATGTTTGCAGTCAGTGTGATACCAATCCATACCAGGAATACAATGTTGTTCTTCAGTCCGCCCTGGTTCAATCCGTCTGCACTTCTGAGCCAGTCGATCTGGTCGCCGCCGATAACCAGGAAAATAATCGCTGTGGAAATAAACATTACGAGCGCCGTTGCAATAACGTTATCCTGTAAGAAATTCAGAGATTCCGGCATTTTCTTCTTCTCAATATCGTCTTTATCCGGATGTCCCAGTTTTGGAGCAACTTTATATGCAATATAGCTGACAACCATCTGCTGATGGGCAATTGTAAAGTCTGCTCCTGTTATTTCATGAGTAGGTTTAATCAGCAGTGTAGAACAGACACCCCAGTACAATGCTGTTACTGCTGCTGCAATTAATACGGTAGGGATCATGCCAAGTCCTAAGAACCTCCAAACAATGTAAGTACTGATACCAGCCTGTACAATCATTGCATTACCGGTTAAATAAACGGCACGGATCTTAGTAAATTTACGAAGTGCAACCAATACCAGGTTCAGGATAAAAGCAACCAGTAACGTATAAATCCCCCAGGAAGCTCCTGTTCCATCCCCTAAAATCTTGTCCATCTTTTCGTAAGCTGCTGTCATCGTAGGATAAGTATTCAGGCCCGCACCCTGAATTCCGGTTGCATTCTGTAATGCTGTAAGTAACTTACCAAAATTTGCAATCAGGGCGCCCGATCCCATCCCCATTACAATAACACCGATTGAAGCTTTCGCAGCCCCCGTAATAGCCTTAGAGAACTTTTGCTTCATTGCAACGTAACCAATGAAAACGATGATTGCCATAAGTAAAAATGGCTGGCCGAAAATTTGTTTCAATAGTAAATCCAAAATATAGTTTAGCATAATCCCTCTCCTTTCGTATTTCCACGTCCCTCTTATCCGCCCCACCCTGGACAATCGTTATCGTGTGTAATATGCTTTAACTTATATGCTTATTATAATTATTTTTATGAAATATGTCAATTGATTTTTATGATTATTTCATTATTATATGATTATTTTATGCTTTAATGATATTTTCGCCCTCAAAACATTCATATATTTTGTCATTTCGTTCATTTATAATTATTACTTTCATAAATCCAGTTCTTTTTCAAGATAAACTGCCACACCATCCTCATCATTGCTCAGGGTTATTTCACTTGCCGCTTCTTTCAGACACCCAATACTGTTGCCCATAGCAATTCTGCGGTCTGCGCATTCAAACATACTGAGGTCATTGTCATAATCACCGAACACACATACCTGTCTCTTATCAACTCCCAGATGCTCCATAATTTTAAAGAGTGCCGTTCTTTTTGAAACTGACTTATGAAAAGCTCCCTGGAGTCCATATCCGGTAGACTCACAATGAACATTCTCCAGATTCTTGGCAAAATCCAAAAATCCATTCATCTGCATCTCTTCGTCTTCATAAACAACGATCTTGGCAACATCATCAAAATTCCGGTTTATATCATCTGCCGTAATAGATTCTGCTGCCAGTTTCATTGGATATCCCAATTCTTCAGACAGTTTTTCATAATTAGTAATGCGTTTTTTCAGCTTCTCACTGTCATTTGAAAAATACATCGTCTGAGCTGTATACATCATGAAAACCATCTGCCGCTGCGTAAGAAAAGCCAGGATCTGTTGTATATCCGGCTTCTCCAATGCTGCTTCATATAAGATGTTTCCTGTGGTGTCACGTACCAGAGCCCCGTTATTCGAAAGCATATAGCTGCATCCACCAATGCATTTACTATATACTGCCATCATCTGCTCATCTCTGCCGGACGCAAAACAAATATGGATTCCAAGCTCCTTTGTTTTCATCAGTACCTTTCTGGTATAGCTGCTTATCTTCTTCTTGCTGTTCAAAAGCGTTCCATCCAGATCGCAGACAATTAATTTAATATCCCCCACCTAATCCACCTCCTTTATTACTCAGTTTCCCATAGCTTTTATAACTTCTTCTATTTGACTGCTGAGTTCATTGCACATTCGTTCATATAAACGACCGCCTTTTTCAGCCGTGGCACTGGATGCATCTCCAAATGCTCCGGATTTCAAAAAGCTTTTCCAGGGGACCGCCGACAGGGCATATGCCTTTGGTACTTCCGGAAATTCGCAGGTGGCTTTCTCCATATGGACTAACTCAGGTCTTAGATGCAGCATGAGAGACGTTTCTAATTCACCTGCATGCCACACCTTGCCATTCCAAAGGGGTGTAGTTAAAATATCCTCTACGTTTTTTTCGATTCCCGACAGTGATATATGGTATGCCTCCGGCCTGCTGTCCTCATCCTTTAAGATGCGCAGTACCTCTGTAATTACTTTATGATTGCCGTTATGAAAGGAAAATATAAATAACCGCTTCGCCCCGGCTCTTTGTATACTTTTTGCAGCCTGTACACAATATTCTTTCAGACAGTCCGAAGAAATGGATACAGTCCCTTCAAAATCCCGTGCAGACCATACCTGCCCATAAGTAACACAAGGATAAAAATACAGATTCTGGCGCCTGCAGATTTCTTCCGCCAGTGCTTCCGCAATGATTGTATCCGTTCCCATCGGAAGGTGAAATCCATGTTCTTCCACTGATCCCAGAGTCAGGATCACACCTGCGCTGTTTTGGATTTTATTCTTTGCATCTTCCCAGTTTGAATAAAACAAATTTCTCGTCATAATTTTATAATCCGGAGTATTTTTCATCCAATGCCAGCAGGTCTTCTACACTTTTCACTTCCAAAAGCGCATCCATGATATCAGCTGTCAAAAGCATATTTGCAAGCTTCTCCATATTCTGCATATGCATGGTATGATCTTTGGATGCCAGCACGAAGAATAATCTGGCATCCTTTTCCGGGTTTCCTTCTTCAAAATGTACCGGCTCTTCGACTTTCATAAAGGATACCGCCGTGTCATTTACTCCTACTGCTCCCTCCTGTGAATGAGGCATTGCAATATTGGGAGCAAATACAATATAAGGACCGTATTTCTTTACACATGCAATTACCGAATCCACATATGCCTGTTCGATAGAACCATCCGCCAGCAGCGGCTGACAGGACGCTGCCACCGCCTCTTCCCAGGTATCAAATTTCTGATGAAAACATACTCTGTTCTGATCTGCTAATTCCTTTAATAACATAATACTTACCTACCTCTCTTCTTTCCCGCAATATTCTTACTACGCTAATGTTTCTTATAAAATATTAGTTGCACCTATTATACACACATATAGTACTTTACAACAAAATACAATCGTTTACCATATCCACTTATCCTGTAATTTTACAGACTATATTTACAGTACGCTTCTAAACGGAACATTCGGTTCATCCGTAAAGCAATCTTCAAATCCCCTGCGGTAATGGTACTGCAGTTTATCTTTATCGTTCGGATAGATAAATTTGCCGCCAACATCCCAGATGAATGGTTTAAACTTATAATCCAGCACATGTTTTTTGAAATTGTACAACATCATAATTTCAGCCGGATCTGCTTTAAAATTCGTCCATACATCATAATGAAATGGAATAACTACTTCCGTCTGCAGCGCTTCAGCCATTCTCAGAATATCTACCGAAGTCATCTTATCCTGGTTTCCCGCCGGATTTTCTCCATAAGAGCCAAATGCTACATCTATCTTATGATCTTTTCCATGTTTCGCATAATAAACAGAATAATGTGAATCTCCGCTGTGGTAGATATTTCCACCCGAGGTTTTGATCAGATAGTTAACCGCTTTATCATCCATATCCGTCGGGCAGATCCCTGCAAGCGGTTTTTCAGCCGTAACGATACAGGTTCTGTCAAAAGAATCAAGAACAACGATTTCCACATCTTTGACTTTCACTACATCTCCGGGCTTCACAATTTTACAGCGCTCCTTTGGAACACCGTAGCTGAGCCATTTGTTCACACTTTCTAAAGGCCCGATAAATGGTACGTCATCTTTACAGTTTTTCAGAACAGCCGCTGCAAAAAAAGGATCGATATGATCATTGTGATAATGTGTAGATAATACTGCATCCACTGTTGTTACTGCAAACGGATCATAAACAATCGGCATCGCACGCAGATTTGGCTGCATCAGCCTGCCGCCAGTCATATTTCTCATTTGGTGGTATTCATCCATATATGGTTTTTTCTTTGTTCTTTTTCCATTGCCAAACCAAAGATCTATCGCAATATTTGCATTGCCCTCTGACTTAACCCAAATCCCGGTGCAGCCAAGCCACCACATGGCTACGGTGCCTTTTTCCACTTTCTCTGCATCAATTTCTTCATTCAGCCATGTTCCCCATTCCGGAAATGCTCCCAAAATCCAATTCTCTCTTGTGATCTCATCCACTTTACTCATACACTGTTCCTCCTTAAAATATTCATATAATTCATTATTATTATGTTCGTTTCATTTGATATGTTTATATTACTACATTTTTAAGTTCATTTCAATGTTTTTATATGAATATTTATTATTTATATGATCATTTTATTCATAACAATTACCTTTAACCGGAATTACAAAGAAACACCCATGTTCCGCAGCTATGAATCCGGCAATTTTTTAAGAATTATAAGTGATACAACAAAAAAAGATAGCTGTAATGAAGGTCCCTCTCTTCCTCTAACAGCCTATCTTATCCACTGTTTTCGAAAAGAAATTTGCTTTCATTTCTGCTATCTTTTTCTTATAATTCCAAACTGATCTTCTTCCCTGAATCGGGTAGGCTCCTCCGTCGCCGGAGTTCACCCCCCTAAGAACGCAACGTACGATTTTCACCGTATTGCGCTCAAGCAATTGTTAGCTTTAGCCTTGTAGGACTAAAACCGACGACGTTAATTGTAATTCCGGGTGTAGTTTCCTGTGGCATTCCGGATGGACGATCTCTGTCTTTCCTTTTCCATTTCGATGTGTTCTCCATCCGGTTTCCACCACTACACCTTCCATACACAAGGTGCACTTTCCCTTTTGTCCTTTCCATATATTGTTTAATGCTTTTCTTCCTGACATTCCTTCAAACATCCGCTCCCCCTCTCGTTCCTCGAAATAGCTTTGCCATTCTTCGGCGTATGGGTTTGCTTCTTTTTGTATCTTTTTGTGACGGATGATTCTTGTGTCACTTGCCCTTACCAGCCTCACGGTCTTTTCGTTCCCGGTTGTTGCCTCAAATATCCAGTTTCGGTTTCCTTCCCGGTGAAAGTATTTCTCGCTGATCCACCATTTTCCCTTTTTGTTATGTCTGCGCCTGCACCATTTCCATATCGACTTATAAATCTGATAGTCTACATAGCTGTATGTTTCCTTACTCACGACATGGCGGTGGTAATTCGCCCAGCCACGTATCTTTGGGTTCAGTATTGCAATCAGCTCCTCCTGCTTTACCATCTTGTGGCTCTGAATCTCCTCTCTGATCCGTTCTAAGAAGTTCTTAACGTTTCCCTTTGACGGTTTTATCAATACCTTCTTTTTATACTTTCGGATGTTCTGTCCCAGAAAGTCAAATCCCTTGCTGATGTGGGTTATCTTTGTCTTTTCCAGTGACAGTTCCAATCCACGTTCTTCTAAGAATCCTCTTATTTCCGGTAGTATTTGTTCCTCCAGCAGTTCACAGCTTTTACCCGTCACCACAAAATCATCCGCATACGCAATGGTATGTATCTTTGAATACACGGACTTACCTTTTACGTAGTGCACTGGCTTTATCTTCTTTTCCAACCGGCTTCCTAATCCATTAAGCGCAAGTCCTGCAATACACGGCGATATAATCCCGCCTTGCGCGGCTCCTTTTTTCGTTTCTTGCAGACTTCCTTCAAAGATGAATCCCGCTTTCAACCACTCCTTCAGCATCCGTTTATCAGTTGGGATATGTTCCAGTAACCAGTCATGACTGATCTCATCAAAACATGATCTTATGTCACCTTCCAGTATCCACTCGGCACAACCCGCGTTTGCCGACGTTGCTTTGAAGATCGCTTCTATTGCATCGGCTGTGCTGCGCTTTTTCCGAAATCCATAGGTTCCGTGATCCAGTATCGTTTCCGCTACTGGATCGAGCGCCATCAGATACAATGCCTGCTGTGCTCTATCCTGCATCGTTGGTATTCCGAGCGGACGCTTTTTCCCATTCTTTTTGGATATATAGATTCTTCGCAATGGACTCGCTTTATATCCCTTTCGTTTCAGACTTTTTACCGCTTTTTCTTTCTGCTCCGGGCTTTTCCACGTAACACCATCAACGCCGGGTGTTTCCTTCCCTTTGTTGGTTGTCACCTTATGGACTGCCAGTACCTTCGCACTGTAGGAATGGGTCAATAACCATTGCAGTGCTCTTACCTTGTTGTATCTTTGTTGCTCCATCGCCTTTACCATACGCATCTGGAGCTTCTTCACCCGTTCTTTATGCTGCTCTATTTCCTTGCCGCTAAACATTGGATGGGAAGGTGCACACACCTTTTTCGTGTCCATTTGCTTTCCTCCCTTGGGAAGTTCCCCTATTGCAGAATTGCAATTTTGCATACTTGCAACGATTCTCTGGTAATCAATCACCTTACGTGAAAGTCAGCACACTTTCGTGTCAGAGCATTCGCTCCTATCCCCACCGCTACAACAGGGCATTCGCTTTTTCCACCATCTCATATCCACACCCCCTTCGGTACATCTTACGACTTCCTACTCCTTACAAGGAGAGCGATTTGGACTTACCACGTTTCCCATAGATGACTTATCAGGATGACTTAGGTTCTGTCTCTCCGCCGGCAGTTCTTCGTCCGTGTGTTCCGAGGATAAAGCAGAACAACCGACTGCATACCTTTTGGTTCAAGCGATTCAGCATCTTGCGCTTGTTCGTAATCACGGCGTTTATCAACAGTTCACATATGTTAACCTTATTATCCCACAACCTAGCTCCCTACCATCCGATGCTGACAGTTACGTCTTGACCTCACGGCTCAACTTAGAGGGATTCATTGTCACAACAGCTTAACGAAAGATTGTCACCAATCCTACATTGTTGCTAGGTTACTCTTGACGGAACAAGAGGTTCATAATATACTGGAATCACCAGTGTTTATCAGTGTTTCAGCATATCCAAACATTCATCTATGCGACCTCGTGTCGCACTCAGCCCTTAACGGCTCCAATCGTAATCCCCTTTACCAAATACCGCTGCACAAAGGGATAGATTAACATTACCGGAAGAATGCCAGCTACTGCAATCGCCATCTTGATTCCCACACTTGGCAGACTGGCTGCCATTTCGCCCACATTTCCCCCTGCCTGTCCGCTTGCCAGGAACTGGGCATCCTGGAGCATACGGTTTAATATATTCTGAATGGAATATAGCTCTGTACGGCTGGCAATGTAATACAACCCGTTCTGCCAGTCATTCCAGTATCCCAGCCCTACCATCAGCCCAAGGGTTGCCACCATTGGCACCGACATGGGGAATACCACCTTAAAAAGTATTCTGAACTCATTTGCTCCGTCTATTTTCGCCGCCTCTATGATCTCATCGGGAACATTTGCCTTCAGGTAATTTCTCATCATAATTATATTAAACGCGTTCATAAGGAGATTGGGAAGCAGCAGCGCCCACATAGTATCTCTTATATGGAAGGTATTGGACCAGATCATATAAGACGGCACCAGCCCTCCGTTGAACAACATCGTGAAAAAGATGAAAAATGATATCCAGTTTCTTCCCGGCAGTTCTTTTCTGGAAAGGGGATAGGCAAGGAGGATTGTCATCAATATCCCGATGGCTGTACCCACAATGGAGATAAACACCGTAATACCGTATCCCTTTAAAATCTTGGCTGAACCTGAGAAAATATACAGATATGCATCCAGACTGAATGCCTTAGGAAAAAAAGAATACCCATCCCTTATCAGCGCTGCTTCATCCGTAAAAGAGGAAACCACCAGCAGAATGAACGGCAGCAAACAGCATAGCGACAATAGAATCATGACTATATTAATTGTAATATGAAAACCTTTTTTATTATCTACCATAGTAATCTCCCTTTGTCAAAGTTAAAACAGTGCATTCTCTTTTTCTACCTTTCGAACGATGAAATTTGCCAAAAGAACAATTGCAAATCCTACCAGTGACTGATAAAATCCTGCTGCAGAAGCCCTCCCTACATCGTTTAACTGAAGCAGCCCCCGGTATACATAGGTATCAATCGTATTTGTCACATCAAACAGCGGGCCGCTGTTCATAGGTACCTGGAAGAACAGTCCAAAATCAGAGTAGAAAATTCTGCCTATGCTCATAAGTGTCAGCGTAATAATAGTGCCCTTTAAGGAAGGCAGCACGATATCCTTTATCCGATGCCATCTGCTGGCACCGTCCATAACTGCCGCCTCATAAAGAGAACCATCGATGCCCAGAATTGTTGCATAATAAATGATACAGCTGTATCCGAATCCCTTCCACAGATTCACAATTACCAGTATAAACGGCCAGTACTTTTTCTCACTGTACCAGGCAACCGGGTCCATTCCCAGTTTCTGCAGAATACCATTATTGATAAATCCAGACTCCGCACTGAGAAATGCATATACCAGATAACTGATTACAACGGTGGAAATCAGATAGGGTATCAGGATCAGTGTCTGGTAAGCTTTCTTCTTCTTAACGCCCCTGATCTCATTGAGCAGAACAGCCACAGCTATGGACACCACAGTTCCCAGCAAAATAAAGACAAAATTATAGCAAATCGTATTGCGGGTAATAATCCAGGCATCGGATGTCTTAAACAGGTATTCAAAATTATCCAGCCCTACCCAGGGGCTGTTTAAGATTCCCAGACGGTAATCCACCTTTTTAAAAGCCACTACCAGCCCCAGCATAGGCAGGTAGTTATTGATGACCAGGTATATCAGTCCCGGTGCCATCATCAAATAAAAAGGCCAATAGCGTTTCAGGAGTACAGTAAATTTTTTCTTTTTCGGCTTTTGCTTTCCAACAGCGGTGTTATCCATGGCTCCTCCTCGCTTTCCTCCATTGTTACTTTGCTTTCCATTCTTCGTATTGTCTGGATTTCGTTTCAATAATTTTATCAATTCCGGCTGTTTTCAGTTCTTCACGGAATTTCGCCAGACTTTCATCTACATCTACAGCTCCCGCCATTAAAGACGGATTATACTTTGCCACCACATTGGTACAGGCTGTAATCTCATTGGTAATCTCCGATGTATCCGGTACAAAGCCCAATGCTTTTGAGTGAAGCGCCGTATTATTAAAATCTTCAATCTGTTGCCAGTAATCTTTTGGATAAGGTTCCCATACCGGAGTTTCAAAAGCATTGGGCCAGATCCAGGACTGTGCAGTATACGGCGTATTGGATGCATTTATGCCTTCCGGAAAGTTAACCATTTTTTTTGCATCATCTGTGTATATATAGCTTTTTCCTTCAATCCCATTGATAAGTATATTGGCCAGTTGGGGATTGGTGTACATTTCATTCAGTAAGATCATGGCTTCTTCCGGGTGTTTGGTAGAAGCGGATATACCCCACATCATACCCTGAACCGTCTGCGTCTGCAGCGAAGCGGGACGCAGCTCGATTACTTCGATTTCACATCCTGTTATTCTCGCCTGCTGCTCTCCAAACAATGGTTTCAAATGGGAAAGTGCAGAAAACAGCTTGCCCGCCCTCATGGTTACGGAGGGGTCATCGCTCTTGCTCAGTACATCCGGAGAGATGTATCCCGCTTCATACCACTTTCTCATAAGCCGCACATAATCTTCATATTCACCGGATTCATACAGGTTTACAATTTCTCCAGACTGCCCGTTGTCCAGCATAACGCCCAGATTATTGGCATCACTGATCTGATCCCAGCCCCAGGTATTCGTCTGCAGCGTTCCTGCCTGCCCCCCGCTTAAACATTCCATATCCGGATACAGTTCTTTTACCTTTGCGAACAGAGCAGTACAGTCTTCCAGCGTTTTAATATCGGCGGGATCAATTCCCGTCTCGTCCAGAATATCTTTCCTCATCCAGATACCATAGCTGTTTGCCACTTCTCTGTCTGTATATATGCCGTAGATATTTTCATCCACACGTCCAAGCTCCAGCATATCTTCCGGAATCTCCTTTTTGATCCCTTCACCGTATCGGTCCAGCAGTTCGTCCAGCTCCAGCGCCTGTCCGTTATTTACATAAGTAGCCAGAGGCGTTCCATACCAGGGCAGAATATCCACCGTATCACTTCCTCCGGTGAGCAGCAAATTGGTCTGCTGCTGCCAGGAACCAATGTTGATAAACGTAATATCCAAAGCTACCCCTTTATCTTTTAATATTTCATTGGCTGCCTGCTCTACATCCTCAACCAGTGACTGGTCGTTAAATGCCATAGCCGCTACCTTCAAAGTAACCACACCGCCGTTTTTCTTTTCCTCTCCGCTATTTCCTCCTGCTCCGGTTTCCGTTCCTGCCGCCTGCTGTTTTTCTTCTTTTGCCCCACTGCCGCATCCTGTTAACATCCCCCCTGCCATTGATATGGTAAGAAGTACTGCAATCCACTTTTTCTTCATTTTCTTTCCTCCTGTTTTCGCTATTCATAAGCTTTTGTTCCATAGAAACACCTGTCTTCACTGCCGGTACGGACTGCCCGTTAATTTCCGAAATAAATCAGCCAATAAATAGTCCCGGTTAATATCATAAACATATTTGATCAGATGATTCGTAGTATCAAAAGCATACCGGTCATCGTATTCCGGCACCGGGCTGTGAACCAGGCAGTCCCTCTCAAACCCCTCGTCCAGAAGCCACGCCACAGCGGTCACATCCCAGATAATGCGGCTCCAGGTCACATTCCCCCCATCAGCCAGCGCTTCCTTAACCGTTACATCCACCAGATAATCACAGATTTTATTTTTTCCCTTCAGATGATGGATTAATTCCGGTCCGCTGATGCGAAATCCGGATACCACTCCCATGCAAGGAAGCTGTACCAGGGGTACCCCGCAGCCAAACAGGACTCTGGCAGCCGCTATATCCTGGATCAGATTAAATTCCCGGTTATCCGGCCACCAGTGTGCCTGGCCTCCAAGCCATACCACCACTATTCTCTCTTTAATCTCCGGCTCCATCAAAATGGCAGATACAACATTGGTAATGGCGGCAATAGCTACCACATACAGCGGATTCATCGGTGTATGTTCCATCGCTTTTTTAATTAAGTCTTCCGCCGCCTCTGACTGCACCGGAACGGTTTCATTTTCCAGGTAGCGGCTGGAACCTTTTTTGACCAATTCCTTTAAGTCTTCTCTTTCCATCAAGCTGAGAACCTTCAGAATTTCTTCATAGCTTTTTTCCATTCCCTCTCCCGGGGATTCACATTTCTTATTGGAAAAGGGTGCTGCGTATATAGCCTGCAGGTTCAGCTTGTCATCTGATTGAATCAGATAGGCCAGAGCATACTGATCGTCAATTTCATTATAAGTATCCGTATCAAGTACCACATCAACCTTTCCTTTTGGCCTGTTTAACTGTCCCGCAAGCCATCCGTTGTCCACCATCATAATTTCCTTCCTCCTTTTTAGGAAAATAATTTTCTTAAAATGTTTTCCTTATGAGCACATTATATCGGCGGAATTTTCAAATGTCAACCACAATCTTTATTTTTGTTAAATAAAACTATTTTTCAAAATGTTTTCCTGTGCATTTTATACAAAAAATAAATTGACAAAATGGTTTACATCATCCATAATAGGTACATAACAAGAATACAAAAATCTGTAAACCTGGAATTGATTCAGGAATAAAATGACTGAGGTGTTTTATGACAATTAAAGAAATTGCAAATTTGGCAGGCGTATCGATTTCAACGGTATCCAAAATTGTAAATAATAAAGACCAGAATATTAATTCAGCCACCAGAAACAGGGTGCTGGAAATTGTAAAAGAATATAATTACACTCCGTATGGCACGGTAAAAGATATCTCCATGGCGAAAACATTCCTCCTGGGAGTGCTTTTGCAGGATGGCAGCGGATTCAAAACCATGCTGAACGGAATTGTAAAAGCAGCACAGGAAAAAGGTTACAGCATCCTCATCTTTGACAGCTGCCATTCCTCCATGGATGAGTTAAAACATATCACCGCACTCTGCAAAAATAAAATTGACGGACTGTTATGGGAGCCGGTAGATCAGGAAAGTATGCAGCATGAACATTATTTCACCGATACTGGTATCCCTGTGGTTTATGTAAATTCTCCGTTTACAGTGGATACTTATTCCATCGATTACCAGAAACTTGGGTACCTGTGTACGGAAAAGCTGATTCAATGGAGACATCAGAAAATAGGCTGCCTGATGCGGGAAAATAATTTCCGGTCACTGCAGGTATTGGAAGGGATGAAAAACTGCCTCTTTGACCATCATCTTTCGCTATATGACGGAATGGCTTTACATCTGTCCGATTCTTCCTGCATGGCTTCTCTCACATCCGGGGGAATCACCGGTGTTGTGAGCAGTGACTTAGAAGAAACCCTTTCCCTGTACAGCCAGCTGGATAAGATGCACTACCATATTCCATCGGATTTTTCTTTGATTGGACTTTGCGGTGACGATATGGCTTCCATTAACTTTCCTCCCGTTTCCAACTATCGGATTCCCTTTTGGAATCTGGGATATGAGGCCTGCCGTGCACTGATCAATATCTGTGAGAAGAATTCGGATGACAAGCCTGGAATTTCTCTGGATGCATACTATGTGTTAAATCATGAAGAAAGCCTCAATACCCCTGCATCCTGCAGGGGCCGGAAGTTTGTGGTGCTGGGAAGTATCAATACGGATGTTACCCTTACCGTGGATGGTTTTCCGGAAACAGGAAAATCTACCCTGATCACCAATTCTTCCTCCTGTGCCGGCGGAAAGGGAACGAATCAGTCCATGGGATCTGCCAGACTGGGACATGAAGCTGTCCTGATCGGTAAGGTGGGAAACGACGCTGATGCATCCCTTATCTTTGATGCAATGAGCCAGAACCATCTTCTGACGGAAGGTATTTATAAGGATTCAGGTTCTCAGACCGGAAAAGCCTATGTATATGTGCAAAAAGACGGGGAAGTGACCATCACCTATATTCCCGGTGCAAATCTCAGACTGACCGCAGACGATGTCCGCTCACAAAAGGCTTTATTTGAAGGCTGCGAATACTTATTGCTCTCCATGGATATTCCAATGGAAGCCGCTATGGAAGCCGCATCCCTGGCGAAAAAGTCTTCTGCGAAAACCATATTAAAGCCATCGGCATTGAGTACGCTGCCGGAGGTGTTCTACCGGACCACCGATATTTTTGTTCCCAACCAACAGGAAGCTGCTACTTTTTGCCCTCATATAGATACCATTGAGGGGCAGGCAGAATTTTTTTACAAACGGGGAATGCCTGTTGTAATCATCACCCTTGGTCATGGCGGATGCTATGTACGGGCTGAAAACCTGAAGAAGTATTTTCCATCGGCGGACTTCGCTGCGGTGGATGCTACCGGAGGTGCCGATGCTTTTATTTCTGCACTGGCTGTCCATTTAAGCGACGGTTATGACCTGGAGAAATCTGTAAGGATCGCCCAGTATGCTGCAGGATTCTGCGTTTCCCGCCAGGGTGTAACGACTGCGCTGGTAGACAAAGATACCCTTTATCTTCATATCGGACAGACAGAACCCGATCTCTTATCCTTTCAATAATGCCCTTATCAGCCCTCTGATTTTCAGGGGGCTTTTTATGTACAAAAAATACGCCCTGCCTCCCACAGCAGAGCGTATAAACATAACCTTTTCTCTTTTCCTGTACTGCCTGCATAACTATGCGGCAAATAACCAATGTTTCGTTTTTTACCTTGTGTACTACTGGTTTACTTCTATGAAATCTTCGTTGCTAAATTAATAAGCTGCCTCTTCCGATTCAGGTTCCGCTGCTACAACAGCCTCGTACTGATCCAGGATGATACCCTGAATACGGTCTCTTGTCTGGGAATTAATAGGATGTGCGATATCTCTATATTCTCCGTCGGATGCCTTTCTGCTTGGCATGGCTATAAATAACCCCTTTTCTCCTTCAATTACTTTGATATCATGAACAACAAACTCATCATCAATTGTAATTGAAACTACCGCCTTCATCTTACCTTCCTTTGCAACTTTACGTACCCTGACATCTGTAATATTCATGTCTTTTAGCCCCTTTCCATATATAGTCGTAATTTAAAATGTTATAGTACGTAGCGTTCGTTTTTTTCTATAACAATTTTTATTTTGTCCTCGCCAACATGATAAGAATTCGCCCGTATGGTATCGCGGGATTCAACAATACAATTTTCAATATATGTATTATCACCCAGATATACATCATTCAGGATAATGGAATTCTTAATCACACAATTCTCACCCACAAAAGTCTTCTTAAACAACACCGAATTTTCTACATGCCCGTTAATGATACATCCACTGGATATCAGGCTGTTTTTCACTTCACTGCCCGGATTATACTTAGCAGGCGGAAGATCATCAACCTTGGAATATACATCCGGATACTGACGGAAGAAATAATCTCTCACTTCCGGTTTCAGAAAATCCATATTTGTTTTATAATAAGACTCTACCGTAGCAATGTTGCTCCAGTATTCTTTCATTTTATAACCATAGATTCTCTTCAGGTTCTTATAGCGAATCAGAATATCCTTTACAAAATCATGCCTGTCTTCCTGTGCACATCTTTCGATCAATTCGATCAGCTGTCTTCTGCGGATAATATATACACCGGTAGAAACAGTATTCCAGGATGAAACCATTGGTTTTTCTTCAAACTCTTCGATTCTGCTGTCCTCATTCATTTTCAGGACACCGAATCTTGTAATATCTTCGCTTGGAGCCATATCTTTGCATACAACTGTAATATCCGCTTTCTTCTCAATATGATATTCCAGCACTTTATTATAATCCAGCTTGTACACACCGTCACCGGATGCAATGATCACATAAGGTTCATGGCTTTTCTTCAGAAAATCCAGATTCTGATAGATCGCATCTGCTGTCCCCCGATACCAGAAACTATTATCAGAAGTGATGGTTGGTGTAAATACAAACAAACCACCCTGCTTTCTTCCAAAATCCCACCATTTCGAAGAACTTAAATGTTCATTTAAAGATCTCGCATTGTACTGTGTCAATACCGCCACTTTTTGTATAGAAGAATTAGACATGTTACTTAACGCGAAGTCGATGCTTCGATAGCTGCCTGCAATGGGCATTGCTGCAATGGCTCTCTTATTTGATAAATCTCCCATTCTGTGACTGTTGCCACCTGCTAAAATCATTCCTATCGCTCTCATCACGCTTCACCTGCCTTAACTAAAGTTTCTCCACTCTCCAGTACGCCATCCGGATAATCCTCCGCTCTTGTAATTCCATCCACTGCTGTGTTCTTTCCGATTTTCACATTTGGCGGAATGTAAGAATTTTCACCTACCGTTACTAAACCAAAAGAATAAACATTTGGTTTTAATTTGTTTGGAACTTCTTCGCCTATGCCAAGCACTGCGCCTTGTCCGATTTCCGTGTTCTCAGCTACGATAGAGCGGTCCAGAACAGCACCATCGCCGATCTTGGTTCCCCTCATGATAATCGAGTCACGAATGACAGCTCCCTTTCCGATCGTTACCCCGGCTCCAATGACAGAATTATGTACCTCTCCATAAACCTCTGTACCATCGCCGATGATACACCTTTCAATTACCGACTCAGAAGATATATACTGCGGAGGAATAATTTCACTGCTTGTGTATATCTTCCAGAACTCTTCATATAAGTTAAACTCCGGAATGATATCGATCAGTTCCATATTTGCTTCCCAGTAAGAACCTAATGTTCCGACGTCTTTCCAATAGCCGTTATACTCATAAGCTACAAGCTTATCTCCCTTTTCATGGCAATACGGAATAATATGTTTACCAAAATCACAATTACTCTGATCAGACATTGCGATTAAAGCTTCCTTTAATACCTTCCATGAGAAAATATAAATACCCATTGACGCAAGATTGCTCTTTGGTTCTGGCGGTTTCTCCTGAAACTCCGTTATTCTGTTATTATCATCTGTCACTACTACGCCAAATCGGCTTGCTTCTTCCATCGGTACGGGCATAACTGCGATGCTGATGTCGGCATTGCTGGCTTTGTGGAAATCTAACATTACTTCATAATCCATCTTATAGATATGGTCACCTGACAGAATTAAAACATAGTCAGGATTATAATTCTCCATATAGCCCAGGTTCTGGTAAATTGCATTTGCTGTTCCCGTATACCATTCACTGTTGCCACTTTTTTCATATGGAGGAAGTACTGTTACACCTCCGATATTCCTATCCAAATCCCAGGGAATACCAATTCCAATATGCGTATTTAACCGCAATGGCTGATATTGTGTCAGGACACCAACTGTATCTACCCCAGAATTAATACAGTTGCTAAGCGGGAAATCAATTATACGGTACTTTCCGCCGAAAGCCACGGCCGGCTTTGCCACTTTGGCTGTCAGAACGCCCAGACGGCTTCCTTGTCCTCCTGCAAGTAACATTGCAATCATCTCTTTTTTAATCACGCTATCACCTCTCGCTGTAGTATAGTACTATGATGTCAGATGCATCTATAGCCCGTTAACAATCATATTTTCTCATAAATAAAATTGTTAGTTTTTATTATACCACATCTTTCCAAAATAGTGAACATATTTTACAATTTTTTGAAATTTTTTTCTCTCATTTTAGAAGAAATAGCTCAAAATATTGTCTAGCGACTTTTTTCATTCGACATTTCTTTCACATTTATGCTATTTTCCCTTTGTTTTTCCTTTGATCTTTTGTCATATTTTTACATGATTCTTTGTTTTGTTTTAAAAATGCATAAAAATACCGTCGAATATTGTGTTTTTTTAGAATGTGTTTCAGATCTCCCATAGAGTCCCCTCCATGCTGCGAAACCCAGCTTTGTAACGGCAACCGGAACCCGGGAAATCGTCCTTTAATCAGAAAACCTCAAATTTAATCCCCCATAATGTCAAGAAATGCTTTAATTTTTATCCATATGAGGTTATAATGATGACAGAATGCCTTTCACACAGCCTGTGAAAGAGTGATTTTCATAAGGAGAGTATCAATATGTATGAAATAAATTTTAAGCAGCCTATCCATGTACACTTTATTGGTATCGGAGGAATCAGCATGAGCGGTCTTGCTTCTATATTAATAGACCGTGACTTTAAAATCTCCGGTTCTGATGCAAAAGAATCGCCTCTGACTAAATGGATGGAGGATAGAGGGGTTAACGTATACTATGGCCAGCGCGCATCTAATATAGAGGATGGAACAGATCTGGTCGTATATACAGCCGCAATTCATCCGGATAATCCGGAGTATGCAGCCGCAGCCCAAAAGAATATTCCAATGCTGACCCGTGCAGAACTCCTGGGGCAGATTATGCAGAATTACGAAACACCCATTGCCGTTTCCGGAACACATGGCAAAACAACCACAACGTCTATGATTTCCCACATTCTTCTGGCTGCAGATACCGATCCTACCATATCCGTAGGCGGAATCTTAAAAGCGATTGAAGGGAATATCCGCGTCGGCAATTCTGAAACATTTCTGACGGAAGCCTGTGAATATACAAACAGTTTTTTGCATTTTAATCCAAAGATCAGCCTGATTCTGAATATTGATGCAGACCATCTGGATTTCTTTAAGGACCTGGATGACATCCGTAATTCTTTTCGCTTATTTGCCAAAAGACTGCCGGAAGATGGCACACTGATCATCAACGGGGACATTCCCGATTATGAAGAAATTACAAAAGACCTGCCTTGCAAAGTGGTAACCTACGGATTTTCAAAGTCCAGCCATTACAGTGCGGTAAATATCAGCTATGACGCTTTTGCCCATGGTTCTTTTGATGCGGTAAGAGATGGCAAAGTGATTGGGCATATTACTCTGAGTGTTCCGGGAAAGCACAATGTTTCCAATGCTCTGGCTTCACTTGCACTTGGTGAATTACTTGGAATTCCTCTGGATAGAATTCAGCAGGGACTGACTGACTTTGGCGGTACCGACAGACGTTTCCAGAAAAAGGGGGAAATCGGCGGTGTAACGATTATAGATGATTACGCACACCACCCCACGGAAATTACTGCTACACTGAACGCGGCACATCAATACCCCCACAAAACTATCTGGTGTGTATTCCAGCCTCATACTTATACACGTACCAAAGCATTGATGGACGATTTTGCAAAAGCGCTGGCACTGGCTGATAAAGTTGTGCTTGCTGATATCTATGCCGCCCGTGAAACGGATAACCTGGGAATCAGTTCCAAAACCCTTCAGAAAAAAATAGAGGAACTTGGCAAAGAAGCATATTATTTTCCATGTTTTGACGAGATTGAAAACTTTTT
Source organism: Robinsoniella sp. KNHs210 (assembly GCF_000686105.1). Taxonomy (NCBI): domain Bacteria; kingdom Bacillati; phylum Bacillota; class Clostridia; order Lachnospirales; family Lachnospiraceae; genus Robinsoniella; species Robinsoniella sp. KNHs210. The sequence goes on along the minus strand of NZ_JMLZ01000002.1, from coordinate 4,337,201 downwards.
GTTAGAAAATTGTATACACGGTGACTTGTTGATAACTATGGGCGCCGGAGACGTTGTAAAAATAGGGGAAAGCCTGCTTGGAGAATAGTTATCCACATTATCCACATGATTATGCACATTAACGTGTATTTTACATGTGGATTTTTTTGTGGATAGCTTGGTTTACATAATTTCGCTGCTGTAATTTTAAAAAATTCGACAATCCCCGACAATTGCACATTTTCTTCTGTTGCACCTATTTTTTTTGTCCCCAAGTTATCCACATTATCCACAATGTCCACAATGGAGAACTTCCCCCTTATCCCTGGAACCCTTGTAAAAACTAGCTGTTCTCTTTTTTTAAAAGGTATGCTATACTGGTTGCATATCAAGAAAATAGCAGGTGAAAGCAATGAATGAAATATCCTTACACATAAATTCCGGCAGCAGTGTTACCATTGTCCAAAATACATTTATCGACAATTACATGCCTTCTGCCAGTGGTGAATTCGTCAAAATATACTTATATCTCTTAAGATGCACCTCTTCTAATATTGGTGTGTCTATTTCGTCTATCGCAGATACTTTCGAACATACAGAAAAAGATGTGAACCGGGCCCTCTCTTACTGGGAAAAGCTTCACTTACTGAAATTGGAACACGATGAAAACGGTGCATTAACCGGAATCTATTTTCTCAGCTCGGCTGATCTCACTTCAGGTGCGGCGAATACATCTGCTTCACTTGAAACTGCGGCCAGCACTGAGCAGCCTAAGCCCGTGAAAAAGGTACTTCCCACCGCCGATAAGGTAAAATCGTTAAAAGAGCAGGAAGATATCCGTCAGCTTTTATTTATTGCAGAACAGTATCTTGGAAAGACTTTAAGTTCCACAGAAGTATCCAATATTCTTTACTTCTATGACGGTCTGCATTTTTCCACCGACCTGATTGAGTACCTGATTGAATATTGTGTCTCCAAAGGCAGCAAAAGTGCCCGCTATATTGAAAAGGTTGCACTTTCCTGGGCAGAAGACGGCATCACTACCGTTGACCAGGCAAAATGCAATACGAATCTGTATAATAAAAATTATTTCACAATTTTAAATACCTTTGGCATTAAAGGACGTGCCCCGGCAGAACCGGAGATTACATTAATGGCTAAATGGCTGGACGAGTACCACTTTACCCTGGATATTATCATTGAGGCATGTAACCGGACTATTAAGCAGACACATCAGCCCAATTTCCAATATGCCAATAAGATTCTGGAAGAATGGAATAAGTCGGGAATCAAACATCTCTCTGAAGTTGCATTATTGGATGAAAAACACCAGAATTCCAAAAAAACTGCTCCTGTTCAGAAAAAAACCGTTGCTTCTAACAATAAATTCAATAATTTCCATCAAAGGGAATATGATTATGACCAGTTAGAGAAACAGTTGCTGAACAGATAAATTTTCATTTTCTAAAGAAGGGAGAACCAGCCTGTGTCATTGAAAAACTCGCAATATGATATGATCATCCGCCAATACCAGAAAAAACAGTTACAGACCAAACACGATCAGGATGCGCGTATCCAGGAGGCTTATGAGAAGGTTCCTGCTCTCCGTGAAATTGATCATCAGATAAGTTCTATCAGTGTCGCCCGCGGGCGTCAGCTGTTATCCGGAGACAGTGATGCACTTAACGGCTTAAAGGAAGACATCCGCCGTTTATCAGACAAGCGTATCATGCTGCTTGTGGAGAACGGGTTTCCAAAGGATTACCTTCTCCCCCGGTATACCTGCCCCGACTGTCAGGATACGGGATTTGCAGATAATCATAAATGTCACTGTTTTAAGCAGGCAGTCATTGATATGCTGTACACCCAGTCTAATTTAAAAGAAGTATTAAGCAGAGAGAACTTCTCTAATTTTTCCTATGCTTATTATTCGGATAAACTGGTCAATCCTTCCACCGGACTGTCTTCTCTGGCAACCATGCGTCAAAATATGGCTGAATGCCAGGAATTTATCCGATCTTTTGATGTAGATTTTAAAAATTTATTCTTCTACGGGGATACCGGTGTGGGAAAAACCTTCCTCTCACACTGTATTGCAAAGGAACTGATCGACACAGCACATTCTGTAATCTATTTTTCAGCATTTGAGCTTTTTGATGTATTTGCAAAAAGTACGTTTGAAAAGGAAGAAGAAGCACAGAATATCCATCCCTATATCTTTGACTGTGATCTGCTGATCATAGACGACCTGGGTACGGAGCTGACCAATACTTTTGTCTCATCCCAGCTGTTTCTTTGTATTAACGAACGGCTTAACCGCAAAAAGTCAACGATTATTTCTACAAACCTGCCCATTAATACATTTGCAGATACTTATTCGGAACGTGTATTTTCCAGGATTACCAGTAATTATATGATGATGAAACTCTTCGGGGACGATATCCGTATACAAAAAAAATTATTCCGGGGAAAGCCTTGACCTATGAAAACTTTGTGATACACTATATGCGTAAGACAATTTCACTGAAATGTGATAAATAACGGAGGAAATATCATGCAATCAACAGAAGAACGCAATCTTGAAACCATTCCTGTCGGCTCACTTGGCATTATTCCATTAGAAAGCTGTAAGACACTGGGAGAAAAAATTAATGCTTATCTGGTAGAATGGAGAAGGGAACGCGATCACGAACATAAGAAGACTATTGCTTTTGAAGGTTATCAGAGGGAGAACTACATTATTGACACCAAAATTCCACGTTTTGGATCCGGCGAAGCTAAGGGAATTATCAAAGAGTCCGTTCGTGGTGATGATTTATATATTTTAGTAGATGTATGCAACTACAGTCTGACCTATTCTCTGTGCGGCCATACCAACCACATGTCCCCGGATGATCATTTTCAGGACTTAAAGCGCATTATTGCAGCCGTGGCTGGAAAATCCAGGCGTATCTGCGTTATTATGCCTTTCCTATATGAAAGCCGCCAGCATAAGCGTAACGGACGTGAATCACTGGACTGCGCTCTTGCTTTAAAGGAACTGGTCCGTATGGGTGTGGATAATATCATTACTTTTGACGCTCATGATCCCCGGGTTCAGAATGCGATCCCGCTGAAAGGTTTCGAAACCGTACAACCCGTTTATCAGTTTATTAAGGGCCTCTTCCGTGCCCAGCCGGGACTTAAGATTAATAAGGACTCAATGATGATTATAAGCCCGGATGAAGGCGGTATGGGACGTGCTGTCTATATGGCAAATGTTCTGGGATTAGATATGGGTATGTTCTATAAGCGAAGAGATTATACCAAGATCGTAAACGGAACGAATCCGATTGTTGAGCATGAATTCCTTGGCGCGAATGTTGAGGGAAAAGATATGGTAATCATTGATGACATGATTTCCTCCGGTGACAGTATATTAGAAGTAGCTGCAGAATTAAAAAGAAGAAAAGCCAACCGAATTTTCCTGTGCTCTACCTTTGGTCTGTTTACAAATGGACTGTCCAAATTTGATAAGGCATATGAAAATGGTCTTTTCGATCATCTTCTTACAACAAACCTTGTATATCAGACTCCGGAACTTTTACAGAAAAAATACTATGTAAACTGTGATCTGAGTAAATACCTTGCGTATATTATAGACACACTGAATCACGATGCATCGATCAGCAGTCTGTTAAATCCGATTGGACGAATCCAGAACTTTCTGGAAAAACATAACAAGTAATAAATTACAAAAATAAATATAACATATTCACACAAGGAGGTAGTATTATGCAGGCAATATTTGATGAAAGTTTAGTAACAGGCAATGAATTAATTGATGAACAGCACAAAGAACTGATTGGTAAAATCAACGATCTTGTTAAAAGCTGCGAAACAGGGAAAGAAAAAACCACAGCGGTTAAAATGCTGGATTATCTCTCAGATTATACGGATTTCCATTTCAGTGCAGAAGAAAAACTTCAGGAAGAAATCGGATATCCACAGATCAGCGAACATAAAGAACAGCATAAAGCATTCATCCAGGCAATTAAAGAACTGTACGAAATGCTTCAGGAAGAAGAAGGACCTACACCTGCATTTGTTGCAGCTGTGGATAAGAATGTTACCGAATGGCTGTTTAAACATATCAAAGGATTTGATAAAGCAGTTGCGGAGTATGCCAGAAATAACTAATATGAATTTGCAAAGTGTCTGTTAAGCTTGTATATAGCGGATACTTTGTTTTTGAAAAACGAGAATGTGAGTAGATATACAGTCAAAAAATGGGACTTGTTGGGGAGAATCCAATAGTCCCATTTTTTTTGCTATCCAGAGACTCCCTGCAAGTTAATTATATTTGGGTTTAGATGAGTAATGACGCTTTGTAAATGATAGGTAGTGTACGGAAAAGAGAAGGGGGCGAGCCAGGACATTGATTTGGAAGGCTTACCGCAGAACTGGCATTTTCTAACCTTCCCAGAGCCCTTTTTGGCGGCACGCGGGAATTCGCTCCGAAATCCTGATGCATTTCGCAGCTCACTGCCCGCTTAGTATCCGATGGGAGCCAGTCGAATACTATCCGCCAAAAAGCACTCTGGGAAGGTAAGTAAATACTCAGCTCTGCTATACGCCTTCCAAATCAATGTCCTGGCTCGCCCCCTCCTCTTTCCGAGATAGCATTCGTTGATACAAAGCTGGTTTTCTCAGCGTGGTGGGACCCTGGGGTTGTGGCATGCTGAACAATATTGGCGTTAAGCAACTGATCTTGAGAACGGGATTTGTTTTATATTCTGCAATCAGAAAAAGGAATAGACTTTCATCTTCTATTATGCATAAACTGTCAAAATATACCGCTCTACATACAATAAAGAACATCCATCTACACCCAGGGAATCTATCATGCTGAGAACGAGTAACATAAAGCAACTGAACTTATCACAGTGATTTGTTTCTTCATTCCAGAAAAAGTAGCAAACTTTCATCTCCTTTTACGCTTAAATAGCCGAAACATACTACGCTACATCCAATAAAGAACAGCCTGCCACAGCCCAGGGGTCCGACCATGCTGAGAAATTCAGCTTTGTGGCGGTAACATGAATCTCGGAAAGATGGGAGTGGGAAACTTGTATGGACGGAGGAAGCGTAGAGCAGAGCTGAGTATTTACTTACCTTTCCGGAGTGTTTTTTGGCGGATAGTATTCGACTGGCTCCCATCGGATACTAAGCGGGTACTGAACCGAGAAATGCATCAGGATTTCTCGGTGAATACCCGCGTGCCGCCAAAAAGCACTTCGGAAAGGTTAGAAAATACCAGTTCTGCGGCCAGCTGACGGAGTCCATACAAGTTTCCCACTCCCATCTTTCCGTTGCACTATCTCCATCTACAAAGCGTCCCCTTCCTCAGCGAAACCCCAATTTATTTTTGAACAAAGCATTCTTCTCTTCTTATCTCTTCCAGAATTGCTCCCTCTCTTTTATGGCAGGTAAATAACAATACCTGGCTATCACTCTTATAAAGCCATTTAAGGGTTCTTTTCAGCCGCTGTTCATCGTACATTACAAATGCATCATCAAATATCAGCGGCATTTTCTCGCCGCTTAGAAAAAGCTGAGCTGCAGCCATTCTAAGAGCAAAGTAAATCTGATCCATCGTTCCCCTGCTGACCTGTTCCAGATACAATAGTTTTTGAGGCGTATTAATTCGTACCTGCATATTAGCATCCAGATAGATGCTGGTGTAATTTCCTCCGGTTACCTCTTTTAAGATATCTGAAGCCGTATGGTTCAGCTTTCTTGCCGATTCCTTATATATCTCTCTGGAAATGTCCTGTATGGTTGATATGGCAATCTCCAGAGCCTCTATATCGTTTTGGATCCGATTGCTGTCTGCTTTCTCTGCCAGAATGTCCGCCTGGTTTTCTTTGAGATTTTCAAGCAAGACCCTCTTTTCATGCAATTCTTCCTGTATCCTTTCCAGATTCCAAACCATTTTCTGAGAGGCTTTGGACGCTCCGCTGCCGGACTGGCGGCTTTCCTGCTCCCTGTTTCTGGAATAACGATTTGTATACCAGCAATAAGCAAATAACAATACAGCGGCGATTCCCAATGCCATTTTCAGCCATAACGGTTTAAGCAGAATCCCCATCAGCACTGCAATACCTGCCGCAGTGAACAAGCAGATCTGCCGGATTTTCAGCATTTTGATTTCTTCCCTGTTTCTGGCCTCCATGCGGGCTCTTTTTTCCTGTTCCGCGAGCCCTTCTCTTGCCTCCATGCTTCGTAATTCCTGAAGTTTTATAGTACCGTCTTCCTGCTGTTTTTGCAGCCCACGGATCTCCTGTTCTACATAATCCAGTTTAATCTGCACCTGTTCCAGACGTTCACTGCGGACTTCATCCTGCTGCTTCTTTTTTACTGCGCATTCCCGCTGCTTATCTTTTAATGTTTCAATTGCTTTGACAACATTAATTTCATCATCTCCGGCGCTTTCAAAATTTGCCATATAATTTCGAAGCTCTGCCGCCAGCCCCTCATCCGTTTTACTGGAATTCTGACGAATAAATATGGTATTTCGAAATGCAGTTTCATTCAGCCCTTCCATCAGCATTTGAAGGTCTCCATGTATAATATCCAGCTCTTCCCCGTCGGACTCACAGATCAGCAGAGCCTTTTTTTCTAATTTATTAAAATTTCTTTCTATACGGAAGATCTTTCCACCGCTTTCAAACCGCATTGCACCGGCAAAATACCCCGGATTATCCCACGGCTGGCGTATGGTGTATTCATCATTCCTGGCAGCTCTCCCACGCATTTTATCAATGCCAAACAGCATTCCCCTGATAAATGCATGGATCGTGCTTTTTCCCATTTCATTTTCCCCGTAGATGATATTAATCCCCTCATGGAAAGTAATTATCTGATCCCTGAACTTTCCAAAATTTCTGATCTGCAATTCCAGAATCCGCATCATCTCACCTCGTTGTCTCTAACATCGCCTGTATTCCATAGTAAAGAGCCATGCTTTGTACTTCATCCATAGAATCTGTATTCAGGCGCTGAATATATCGTCCTACTACACTGTCAGCGTATTTCTTCCCTAATTTCGCAAAGTCGTATGCCGGTTTTGACATATCGGCGACTTCCACTATATTTCCCAGTTTTTCATAACTTTTCAGCTCATACTGAATGTCCGGATCCCGATATCCGGTAATGATTATTTTATAAATATTGTGCCCGCCCAATTTTTTCATATATGCTTGAATTTTTTCCTGCAGGGAATAATCCGTCTGCGTTTCATCTGTCTCTACCTTTAAATGAATATATTCCCTGACCGCACTTGGTATAAATCTGGCTGTAAGTGTACGTTTCCTGTATTCGCCTATCATATACCCGTGGGGCCCCGTATCATTTTTATCCAGAGGTTCCAAAGCTCCTGAGTATGCCATTCTATTTGCTTCCAGTATCTGCGGCTTATGTATATGTCCCAGGGCTACGTAATCAAATCCGGCCTGGCACAACTGCCTTTTATTAATTGGGATATGCTTTTCATCCCCGCCATGTGCCAGCAGAATCGTACACACTCCGTCATCCTCCGGTACCAGTTCATCATATAAAGCATTTGTAATTTCTCTGGTATGATAACTCAGGCCATAGACAGTGGTATTCAGATCTGGAAAATGAATCCTCTGACAATCCTGGTTTTCCAGACAAATGACGTTTTCATTCCACTTAAAACCATGGTAAAACGAATCAGGCTTCAAATAGTCATGATTTCCAATAATAAATACAACTCTTGTCTCGGTAAGGGTGGAGAAAAGATAGTTAACCTCCTTTAATTCTTTTAATAAAGGCTGTCTGTGAAAAAGGTCTCCTGCAATCAGAAGCAGGTCCGCCTGCTCTGCTTTTGCTATTCTGATAATATTACGGAAGCTGTCCCAGATCTCAGTCTTACGTTCTTCACTCCATGGATATCCCACATCCGGAACAGCACCCAGATGCACATCTGCGATATGGATAAATTTCATCCAAATTCCTCCTTTCCTATATGGAAAAGACCCTGTTGCTCCATACAGGGTCTTTTCCAATTTATTGCCGTACCAGAGCCTGTCAGACAGCGTTTTTCTTACACGCTCTAAGCCAGTGCAAGTGCCTGTTCCAAATCAGCAATGATGTCCTGGACATTCTCGATGCCCACTGAGAAACGGATCATTCCCGGTGATACACCGGCATCTTTTAACTGCTGGTCATTCATCTGTCTGTGGGTATGACTTGCAGGATGAAGAACACTGGTTCTGGCATCTGCCACGTGGGTTACGATTGCAGCCAGCTTTAAGCCATCCATAAATCTTACCGCTGCCTCTCTGCCGCCTTCCAGTTCAAAAGAGATAACGCCACAGGTTCCATTTGGCATATATTTTTTTGCAACATCATAATACTTGTCGCCGGGTAGTCCTGCATAATTTACATGAGATACTTTCTCATGGGCATTCAGATACTCTGCAACTTTCTGTGCATTATAACAATGTCTCTCCACGCGAAGAGGCAGGGTCTCTAAACCAACGTTTAACAGGAAACTGTTCATTGGTGCCGGAATGGATCCCAGATCCCGCATTACCTGTGATGTTGCCTTCATTATGTATGCACCTTTTCCAAATTTCTGTGCATAGATCACGCCGTGATAAGATTCATCCGGTGTTGTGAGACCATGATATTTGTCGCCATATGCATTCCAGTCAAAATTACCACTGTCAACAATGGCTCCGCCTACCTGCATTGCATGTCCATCCATATACTTTGTTGTAGAATGGGTAATGATATCTGCTCCCCATTCAAAAGGACGGCAGTTAACCGGTGTAGCAAATGTATTATCTACAATCAAAGGAACCTGATGTTCGTGTGCAAGTTTTGCAAATTTCTCAATATCCAGTACAACAAGTGCTGGATTCGCAATCGTTTCAGCAAATACAACTTTTGTATTCGGCTGAAATGCCTTACAAAGTTCTTCATAAGAGGAATCCGGATCTACAAAGGTGCACTCAATCCCCAGCTTTTTCATTGTAACGCCAAAGAGATTATAAGTTCCGCCGTAAATTGTGGAGGATGCAACAATATGATCTCCCGCTTCACAAATATTAAAAACTGCATAAAAATTTGCTGCTTGTCCGGAAGATGTCAGCATAGCGGCTGCGCCGCCTTCCAGATCACAAATCTTAGAAGCCACGGTATCATTGGTAGGATTTTGTAATCTGGTATAAAAATATCCCTCTTCTTCCAGTGCAAATAATCTGCCCATTTCTTCTGTTGAATCATACTTAAAAGTAGTACTCTGAACAATAGGAAGCACCCTCGGCTCCCCTTTTTTCGGTTTCCATCCAGACTGGATGCATTTAGTCTCAATTCTATAATCGCTGTTCATTCCAGGCTCTCCTATCTCTAATATAGTCGTATTATCTGTATTTTGTATAGTATAGCATATCTGGTTGAAAATAGAAATCCTGATTTTATAAAAATTGGGGGTGCTGCGGATGACCTTTTGCAGATAAAGCATGTGAACGGAACCATCCTCTTGCTCACCTAGCCCCATATATAATACATCACAACCTGCGCAGCCCCAGCCAAAAGCATTACACTGACGGGATTCATCTTAAACTTCCGCAAAAGGATTACTGCAGCGGTGAAAATCACTACCGCCTGTACTTTTAGATCGGAGAAATGAACAGAGAAACCGGCATCTCCCCAGAAAGACAAAACCAGTATAGCAAACCCTGCCGATGCAATCATGGCAACAACAGCTGGTCTTAAACTCCCTAAAATGCCCTGAAGAACTGCCATTTCACGATATTTAAAATAAACATATGCCAAGAGGGATACAATAATACAAGATGGCAGAATACAACCGATTGTAGCTACCACTGCCCCCTGGATACCTCCAATCTGCAAGCCCACGAAAGTCGCGGAATTGATTGCAATCGGTCCGGGCGTCATCTGGGATATGGTAATTAAATCTGTAAATTCTTTTACCGTAAGCCAATTGTGAATATCTACAACCTGATTTTGAATTAAGGGCATCGCCGCATAACCGCCCCCTATACTGAACATTCCAATTTGCACAAAGCTTAGAAATAGCTGTAAGTAGATCATTTGACCGCTCCCTTCTTTATGTTATACACCGCTCTGATTACACCAATTACTCCACAGATCAGAATAATCAGAATCACATTGATATTTAACAGATAGGATGCGGCAAAGGCAGCTACCATGATGAATATAGAGAGTACATTTTTTTCTTTTACAAGGTTTCCACCCATTTCAATTACCACATCAGCAATTACCGCAGCAACACCTGCCTGCATTCCGGTCAGAACCAGGTTCACAATTAAATTATTCCGAAAGGCTTCATAGAATATGGAAATCACAGATAATATCGCAAATGGCGGGAGCACAGTACCAATGATCGATACGGCTGCTCCCGCTGCTCCCGCTACCCGGTATCCTACAATAATAGCTCCATTTACTGCAATTGCTCCCGGCGCCGACTGGGCTATTGCAGTTAAATCCAGCATCTCCTGCTCATTAATCCAATGATAACCGTCCACAAATTTCTTTTTCATTAATGTGACAATTACATATCCCCCTCCAAATGTAAATGCACTCAGATAAAGCATAGACAAAAACAATTTTAACAAAATTTTCTTTTTCCCCATTTGTAAAATATCCTCCTTTTCATCATTGTTACTATAACGTAATTTACCATAATAGTAAAATAACGATATCTGATGAAAAGTATATGATTTTATAATACATTTCTACGGGAACCTTCAGGACCGCTCTATACTGTACAAAAGCTGTATCATACCAAATCCGGCAATAAATGCCGCAATACAAAAAATAAATTCTATTCCCTGGGGCACTCCCGGAAATACTTCTGCCACAGATCCTGCCACGAAGCCCAGAATAATCAGATAAGTTGCCTGAGTATGGTTTTTCATGGCATTTTCCAGCAATTTCGTAGTAAGTATAATTCCCAGAATAATACCGCTTCCAAGAGGAATTAAAAAAGCAAGATTAAAATCTCCAATAGCCATCATTGTTTTATCATAGATTCCCATCAGCAGAAGCAGATAGGATACGCTGATTCCAGGGAGGACTAATGCCACCGCTGCCACAATACCCGCTGCTGCCAGCAGCAGAACCCCCGGCATCCCCTCTCCGGTTCCCATTTGAAAAAAATCAGCTGGAAGAAGTTCAAACAACAGCACTGCAGCCAGACCAGCTGCGGGATATAAAAATACCTTCCAGGATATACTGCGTACCTCTGCTTTTTGGTATATCATAGGCACACCGCCTGCAACTACTCCGATAAAAAAATACAATAACAGCATGGGATAAGATTCGATCAGATGAAGTAATGGCTTGGCAAGCAGGATCATTCCCACTCCCGCACCAAGAGAAAAGGTTACAAGAAAAATCAGACTGTTTTTTATATCTTTAAAAAATGAACTGACAGATTCAATTAATTTATCATAAATCCCCAGGATCATGGCCATAGAACCACCGCTCACTCCCGGTACAAGCATGGTGCCTCCTACACAGAGACCTTTCAGGGCTGTCGTTAACATTATCTTTGACATAGCTTACTCCTACACATCTTTCTTTTTACTTATAATTTATTCGAAAAACGTGAATATATACATATGCCCGACAGCTCTATTGTTAAAACACGCTCTGGAGCGGCGGGCATTCACTGTGAAAGCCTGATGCATTTCCCAGTACAGTACCCGCTTAGAAACTGTGCTCTTTAGATATCGTTATTTAAAAATATGAATCGTTCCTTTATCATTCAGATTCTTTAAGAGGGAAAGCGTTATTGGCAATCCAAATAACCCAAATACTCCTAAGATCTGTGCCCCGACAAACATAGACATCAAAGTCACCAGTGGATGGAGCCCTACCTGGCTTCCTACAATCTTCGGTTCCAGAATGTTACGGATTACTGTAACTACCAGATACACGCACAGCAGCCCAATCGCCATTGTGTAATCTCCCTGTATTGCCGTCAGTACTGTCCAGGGAATCATAATTCCGCCGGTCCCCAGTACCGGAAGAATATCAAAGATCGATATTAAAAACGCAATGAGAATCGCATTGTCTATCCGCAGTATTGTAAGTCCAATGGAAAGTTCAATAAAAGTAATACACATAATCAGCGCATAAGAACGAATGCATTTAAACAGGGTATTTATAACATAATCCTTTACCTCTAATGCCAGTTTTCTTGGTTTCTCTTTTAATTGTCTTAACAGAAATCCCATAACCTTATCATAGTCAATGGTCAGAAAGAAGGTGGAAATTACAGTAAATAGTACACGTATTAAAAAACCCGGAAGCGTCGATGCATAGTTGGAAATTGCTCCGATTACTTTCATAGACAGACTTGAAATACTCTCTCCAAGTGACTTCACCAGATTCCCGGTAACTTCTTCCAGTGTGGAAATCATGGTTGGATCCAGCCTGGAAAGGGATTTCTCCAGGGAATCAATCAGATCCATTAAAGAAGGTTCAATGTCCCTGGCATAAATCTGCGGAATGTAAAAAAATAACTGCTGGATCGATGTAAACAGCCGTACTCCCAGAAGCGTAAACAGAACACCAATTACTGCATAAAACAATATAACAAGCAGAATTGCCGCTAATGTTTTATTAACCCTGCACTTCCGGTTAAGGAAATTTATTGGTTTTTTAAGTATAAATGCAAATACGAATGCCATTAGAAAGGGGGCTATATAAGACAAACCATACTTAAGCGCAACAACTACAATTGCCCCGATGATGAAACAATATATAAAATTAACAATAAATCTTTTTCTTTTTTCTATATCCATAGATTATAGATCCTTCCTCAGCTGCTTATTTTATCCGAAAATACCTGGGAGCCAGCCGGTAAACCAAAACAAGAGCCACAGCTATATAGCATATGGTAAATGCCAATACTGCCATTGTGAAACCTGTTCCGCCCGCCTCTATTTTAAGGCACATAAAACATATAAAATACATTACATTGTTAATTACCGTAAAAAATGGATTTTTAATATCCAGCCCCGTAGAATAAGGCTGAAATACATAGTACAGGAATAAATGATGTACTGTAAATAAAACTGCCAGAAGCATGATCGATACGGAAAAGGCCAGCAGATCTAGCGAAAATATACTGGTTCCACACAAAATACAAAAAATAACTGCCACTGCACTTAATGCCACACCTACAATGAGATTATACAGCGATATCCGAATCAGACGTATCTTAAAATTCTGTAGAATCGTTCCCGGCTTCCGGTAATATCCATAACGGAGCAGACTGATATCACAATTATAAAACATTGCTCTGCAGGATTTATCCCCAACTGACATACAATACATGATAAAAACAAAGCTGGGAAGTAAAACACCCAGATTCTCACTTAATTTGACAGCAGTGTTTTTATCACTTATATATAGGAAGATTCCCCCGACAAGTATAATGGCTGTTATAGCAAGCCTGAAATATATTGGTTTCACTAACTGCCTGCGATGTCTTGCAAAGAAAATTGCATTCATATATGCATATCCTTTAAGCCTCTGGAATTTAGCTACCTCTTCCCGGCTGGTTTTCAGATCTTTTTCTTTCATTTCTACTTCGGCAAATGAAGACTGCTTTGCCTGCTTCATGGCATTCGAAAACAAATACTTCAGTTCTATCGATCGTTTCAGCTTCTCTGCGTAGGCTTTATACCCCCACATAATATAATAAAAACTGACTGCGCCAAGGATAACAGCGATCAGCACGCTGACCGGATGGATGATAACCGGAGCCACTGTATGAGGCATGTTCAGGAAAAACGGAAGGTACGCTGCCGTCAGGGATAAAATAATAACTCCCCAGGCAAATCCCATATTTCTGGATAGTACAAAACCTTTTTTATCGTAGAGATATACCTGTAAAGCTTCCCCCATCATGCGGAAAGATACAAGCAGCAGCCACAGCCCCACCCCCTGAAGTATACTGCCACCTGCCATGCGGGCTGCTAAAATCAAAAATGGAAGGTAATACACGAAAAAGGGAACATATTTTGAAAGTAATGTAGCCTGCACATACCTTCCTGCATCCATCTGCATGTATTTTATACAAGTGATTTTCTGTCTTGTAACCGAAAAAACCTGGCTGTCCTGTAACGATCCCAGAATACAATTTGTAAAGAACAAAATATGCACCATCCACAGGAACCGCTCTGCCGGAGTCAATATCTGATTCTTCCCCATAAAAAGGAATGGTAATCCAATCATTACCGCTAAATAAAGACCCTTACCAACAAATTCCACAACCTGCATCAGGACTGCAATGATTACTGTCAGCACTTTTTTAGCAGAATCCATACCATAGGCATTGTCTGGAATCAGCTTTCCGATTACCCAGAGCCGCTTCAAATAATATAGAAAAACATTTACCTGCATCACAGTTTTCAAATGAAAAATGGTCTTGAATGTCTTAATCATGATCCTCCTCATCCTTTAATAACTCTATGATCCGGGTTTCAAAATCTTTACTTTTCAGCATCTCATGATCCAGCTGCTGCAATTTTCCTTCGCTCAGGACTACAAGTTCATCGCAAAGATCAGTTGCCAGCTGCAATATATGAGTAGAAAAAATAATGATGTGATCCTTCTTAATCTCACGCAGCAATTTCTTAATCTCAAGTGCGACCACTACATCAAAAGAGGTCAGCGGCTCATCCAGAAGAATTACAGGCGGCCTTGCGATAATAAAACACAGCATTTGTAATTTATTCTTCATCCCATGAGAATATCCTTTAATCAGCCTGTTTCTGTCTTCCGGATCTATTTTCACCATATCAAAATATGTATCAATCGTCATTGCGGGATCTGCTCTGTCCTGGTTAATCTCAATATAAAATTTCAGAAATTCATATCCGGTGAGAAAATCCGGCAAAACCGGTGTGGAAAATACATAACCGATATGATCTTCGGCTAATGATTCCAGCTGTCCGTCCTCCCTGTATATATTTGCTGTGCCGCTATCCGGTGAAATTTCATCGCTCAAACAGTTAAACAACGTTGTTTTTCCCGCTCCATTTCTTCCAAGCAATCCATAAATTTTCCCTTTTTCAAACCGAAAAGTACATCCTTTCAGAACCTCTTTTTCTCCAAACGATTTCCTGATCTGCTCTAACTGAAGTTCCATGCGCCCTCCTTTTCCTATCCCTCTTAGTTACTTAAATTTGGTCAAATGATAGCATGAATTAGCATTTGCTTCAACAAAATTTCCTATGTTTATAGTTTTTTAATAACTACCACAAAAAAACCGGGTGCTGCAGTTACCTGCCCACCCGGTTATCTAGTTTTTAATTGGATTGCTCTAATAATTCATCCGCAACATTTCTGGCATAATCTTCACATGCGCCGCAGCATAGGGAAACATTCGTTTCATCCTGAATTTCTTCAAAACTCGTTGCGTTTTTCGCAACTGCTTCCTCCATCTCCCCTACGGTTACGTTATAACAATTACATACTACTTTATCTTTTTTCATGAGAATATCTCCTTTATTAACTTATTAATATCAATAACTATTATCGATATATTTAATATAATATATTTTTTTTAAAATGTCCAGAGATTTCATCTATTCTTTCTAGCAAATTCTGGACTTGAGAAATTTATTTATATCTTCCAAGCTAATATCATGAATCGATCTAACCGGCTGTGGTATTGTATGCTCCACATTCGAATGATAGGCTGCCCGTTCCATCTGCCTGTGCGCATATGCATATCTGCAGATTTGCCCATAATCTACATACACCAGATAAGGGGAAAATTGAGATATTTCGCCATCTTTCTTCTGAATATACTTTTTTAATATGTTCTTTTATGATAAAATAAGAAATAACATTTTTGTTAAATTTTACAATTAAGCATTCTATATACAAGGCAGGTAAAAGTCATGAAAAGAAATAAAATACTAATAGTTGATGATATGGAAATAAACCGCGCCATTTTGTGTGAGCTCTTCCACAAAGATTATGACGTAATGGAGGCAGAAAACGGACTGACTGCGCTGAATCTGCTCCATCAGCATCAGGACAGTATTGCTATCATTCTGCTTGACATCATCATGCCTGTCATGGATGGATTTCAGGTAATGGAACATCTGCAGTCTGAAGGAATTATGAAGAAAATCCCGGTTATCCTGATCACTGCTGATACTTACCAGGAAAATGAAATAAAGGCACTGAACCTTGGTGCTTCTGATATAATATTAAAACCGTTTAATGCACATATTGTTAAAAAGCGCGTTGAAAACAGTATTGAACTATACCGGCACAAAAATCATCTGGAAGATCTTGTGGAGCATCAGACAAAAAAACTAACGGAAACCAATGATTTTATAATCGATGCCCTGAGTACTGTAATTGAATACCGCAGCATGGAATCCGGCCATCATATCCGGCGTATCCGGGTGTTAACCAAAACTCTGGCTGCCTGTGTACAGCGTATGTTCCCGGAATATATGCTGACTCCCAGGCTGATTGATACCATAGCCAGCGCTTCCGCCATGCATGACATCGGTAAAATTGCTATTCCTGATTCTATTCTTTTAAAGCCGGGCAGGCTGACTCCGGAAGAATTTGAAATCATGAAAACCCACACTACGAAAGGCTGTGAAATTCTTCAGACCTTTCAGCGAATGGATGATAAAGTTTATTTGCATTACTGCTATGATATCTGCCGCTACCACCATGAACGCTGGGACGGAAAAGGCTACCCCGATGGACTCAAAGGTGATGAAATCCCAGTCTGCGCCCAGATTGTATCCATAGCAGATGTATACGATGCACTGACCAGTGACCGCGTATACAAGCCTGCTTTTTCCCATGAGGAAGCTGTTCAAATGATATTACACGGTGAATGCGGCATCTTTTCTGCTCAGCTGATTAATTGTTTTGAACAGGTATCCGTCATTTTCAAAGAAATTAGCACCACTTACAAGGACGGCACCATACAGGATAATATTTCGGTATCTTTTCTTCCTGACATGGCTGACCTTCCCGGTACCGATATAAAAGATCCTACTATGATTGCCAAAGAATTACAGGAAGCTTCTACTGCATTGCAAAAAGAAACCCTGGAACGGGACGCCTTAATTAATGCTATCCCCGGAGGTGTGGCAAAAGTCGCTGTAGATGATGATTTTCGTATTCTGCTTGCTTCCGAAGGATTTTATAAATTGACCGGTTATACCAGAAACGAATACCACTCTGCACCGATTGAAGGAAAAGGAATCCGCCTGATTCTGGAGGAAGATATCCCGGATCTTACATTCTCCATTAAAAAGCAAATGAATGAGGGCTCCCCCATTTCTGTTCAATACCGGATTCGAAAAAAAGATGGAGGCATTGCCTGGATTGATGTCCATGGCTCTGCAGTTGAAATAGAAGACGGTTATGCTATCGTGCAGGCTGTTTTTATAGATCAGACTCTTTCAAAAAAAACGGAAAATATGCTTTTAATGAACGAAGAGCGATATCGTATCATCGTAGAACAGGCACAGGATATTATTTTTGAATGGGATATGGTGAACAGTTCCATGTATCACTCACCGGCATTTGAGAAAAAATTCAAATACGACCTTCCAATCCACAATTTCTGGAATACCATATGTACAACGGATATTGTATATGAAGACGATAAAAAACCATTTCAGGATTTTAGAGAAATACTGGCAAGCGGACAGGCTCATGCTGAACTGGAAATCCGGATAAAGATAAATTCAGGTGAATATATCTGGTGCAGAATCAAAGCTAACGTTATTTACGACCAGAACCACCATCCCATTCGAACCATTGCAACCATATCTGACGTAGATGATTATAAAAAGGAAAATGCACTGTTGGAAAATATGGCGCAAAAAGATTTGCTGACGGGCATCTACAATAAACTTACCACAGAAAAATTAATACAGGATTATCTGGCCTCAGACGGAAAGGGTTCATATCATGCTTTGTTTATTATAGATATCGACAATTTTAAAACTGTCAATGATACTTTCGGACATACCGTAGGAGATACTGTTCTTCAAATGATCAGTTCATGCCTCAGAACAAATTTCCGGACGGAAGATATTATAGGACGTGCAGGAGGCGATGAGTTTGTAGTATTCTTAAAAAATGTGCATTCTGCCTCCTTAATCTATGAAAAGGCGGAATTGCTTCAAAATGCCCTGCAGAATTTTTCCTTTTCCGCTAAAAACACCTTTCCAATTTCTATCAGCATTGGAATATCACTTTATCCACAAGACGGGTGCAAATATTCAGAGTTATTCACAACGGCGGATAAAGCACTGTATCGTTCCAAACGAAATGGAAAGAATTGTTATACTTTTTATAATGAAACATAAATATTTCTATAAGCTCAGACCTGTTATGGGATTAACTAAAAAGAGGCTGTCGGTTAATAATCTATTTAACCGGCAGTCCCTTCTCTCTTCTGAAGAACATTCTATATATCCCCGTTTTTATAAACAATCTTTCCATCAATAATCGTGTACAGCGTCTGCGTAAATATTTCCAGCGGATTCCCCGAAAAAATAACAATATCTGCATCCTTCCCCGGCTTCAGACTGCCTACCCGGTCTCCTGCTCCACAGATTCTTGCCGGATTAATCGTAATCGCCTTTAGTCCTTCTTCCATCGGCAGTCCCTGCTTGACCGAAAGCCCTGCACATAAGGGGAGGTAACGGATCATAGAAACCGGATGATCTGTTGTAATTGCAATCTGAACGCCTCTCTCCTGCAGGATTTTATCTGTTTTAAAGCTTAAATTTTCTATTTCTATTTTTGATTTGGACGTCAGATCGGGACCTACGATACAGGGATATCCGGATTCAACTATTTTTTCAGTTATCAGATGTCCTTCTGTACAATGATCCAGGGTTAAATCCAATTCATATTCTTTTGCAATACGAATTGCCGTCAGGATATCATCCGCCCTGTGCACATGTGCTTTTAACGGAATTTCTTTTCGAAAAACAGGCACCCAGGCTTCCATTTGGAAATCTTCCTCCTCTAATTCTTCTGACTCTTTTTTCAGAAAATACTGCCTTGCCTTAAATAGAGTTTCTCTCAAAAGAGAAGCAATCCCCATCCTGGTAGCAGGACATACATCCTTGTCCCCATAGTTTGTCTTGGGATTCTCACCAAACGCAATCTTCATTGCCGCTGGTGCCCGGATTATCATATCATCGATACAACGCCCATGTGTCTTGATAAATGCAAATTGACCACCTACTACATTGGAGCTGCCCGGTCCTGCCATAACAGACGTAATTCCTGCCATAATTGCCTCATGAAATGCCGGATCTAATGGATCAATTGCATCAATCGCACGAAGAGTAGGGGTGATGGGGTCCGTCATCTCGTTGCTGTCATCTCCAATCATCCCATGCTTTTCTTCCGTTATTCCAATATGACAATGCGATTCAATAATGCCGGGCAGTACCCAGCCGCCGCCTGCATCTATAATCTCATCCTCTCCGCAGAATGGAAATAAATCCTCCATACTTCCAACTTCCGCAATTTTACTGTCCTTTGTACGGACGTAACCATTTTCATATGTCTGCCCATCCATCGTATGGACTTTTCCTTTTATGATTAACAAATAATATCCCTCTTTCTAGTACCAATGCTTTTATGAAATAATGTACGTAATATATATTCTTTTGCTATTATTTGTCGTTATTCAAAAATTATCCATTTTTTTAGCAGGGTGCTGATTTGCACCCTGCTAAACGTTAATGTGATATAATACGATATTCACTTTTTATTTCATAGAAATCACTTAAGTATACACTCATTCCCAGCATCATCATGTGATAGCTGCTTTTTAAGTCCTTAAAAACGCATTATCCGCAGAAGACATAGCTTTTTTACCATTGTATTGGAGCTGGTATTTACCCAGAATGTGGGGAACTGGCATGGGCTCCGTCCCCTTCTCTTTCCGTACACTACCTGCATCTACAAAGCGTCATTACTCAGCAAAACCTCAATTTAAGAAACTGTTCGCTGTACTACTATTACTCCAAATGATAAACTTCTTCCATTCCCGACCAGAATTCCTCTTCTTTCCTATCCTCAAGAGGCTGCATCAACGGCTTCACCAGATCCCACCACTTTTGCGTTGCCGGATCGGCTGCAACTTTTTCCATATCAGCATCAAAGTTTTCTCCCACATATTCATAATATGCAAACATGTAGTCCCCTCTTTGATAAATAGAATAGTTCTGAATGTTGCATGCCTTCAAAATTTCATTTACTCCCGGAAGCGGATTTGCATGATATGCTTTGTATTGTTCCAGACCCTCCGGTTTTATTTTAATCATTTCACCAATTCTTTTCATATTTGCTGTCCCTTTCCATAACGGTTAAACAAGATTACACTTTACCCGTATATTTTCTGTGCTTCATCAAACAAAGCTTTTATGTTTGCCGGAGGCACATCAGGCATGATTGCTTCGTGGCTGGGGGAAATAATCAAACCCGTCGGAAAGATGGTCCGTAATTCTTTCACTTTACTGCGTACTTCTTCCGGTGTTCCGTTGACCAACAGATCCTGAGTATCTACACCACCGCAGAAAGAGACTTTTCCTTCAAATTTTTCTTTCAGGTTTTCCGGCTGCATTCCGGCTGCAAGTGCCTGAATGGGATGTACAATATCTACACCTGCTTCAATTAAATCAGGAATTACATCAGCGATAGAACCGCAGGAATGGTAAATGACTTTTAATCCATAGCTATGTGCCTGCTCTACCAGTTTTTTACATCCGGGTATGATAAATTCTTTGACCATTGCCGGTGAAAGCATCAGTCCGCGCTGGCTTCCCATATCATTTCCGATCAGTACTGCATTTAGTTTTCCCTTTGTCGCTTCATAGAAAATTTCATTTGCTTTCAGGTAAAAATCCACGATTTTATCATTTACCGCTTCGTAAACTTCCGGATTGGCAATCATATTCATAAGTGCTGTTTCCATTCCAAAGGACGCACATGCATCCTGAAAATGAGCTGACCACATCATGCCCAGTACTACTTTTCCCTCCGGTGCAAGTTCTACTCTGCGTCTGCACTCTTCCACATCAATATATTTTGCCGGATCCGGCCACTCAAAGAAATCCAGGTCTTCCAGGTCTTCTGCATCTTTAAAACATCCGTCTGCTGTTAAGGTACGGTCTTCGGAATCTACATTTCCATCCATATACCAGTCAAACGCTGCGTATATTGCACTTGCCGTAGGGGATTGATAAGAAACCTCCACTGCATAGAAGTCATCTCCCACCGCCAGTTTTAATTCATGCATATCTTTTACACCATAATATTCGAATAACGCCGGCTGTGCAAAAATATCCGGCATTCCAAGCCATGCCGCCGGTCTGTCTACCGGCTTTCTGTCTACCGTTGCATAAAAACGTTCTAAACTGTTCATCCTTCATTCCTCCTGAATTATACTCTCTGCGTCATAAATCGTAATTCTGCTTTAGAGCGTGTTTGATTGCTTTCTGACAGCCCTTATTATGCCTGGCTTCTTTTCTGGATGCTGTTGATAATAACTGCACCAAAGATTACAAGCCCTTTAATAACACTCTGCATATATGCATTTACACCTAATAATACCATACCATTGCTTAAGATACCAACAAATAGCAAACCTATAATGGTTCCTCCAAGCTTTCCTTCGCCGCCCATCATATTTGTTCCGCCAATGATCGCACCTGCGATGGTATCCATTTCCCAACCGTTTGCACAAGTCGGATCTCCGGAACGGACTTTCGATGTCAACAGCACGCCTGCAACACCGCAAAGCATGGATGAAATAACGAAAACCATTGTTTTTACTTTTTCAACGTTAATACCGGAAAGTCTTGCTGACTCCTGGTTTCCGCCAATGGCATAAATAGATCTTCCAAATGCAGTATATTTCATAATGTATATAAACACTGCATAAAAGATAATCATATAAACAACCAGATAAGGAACCGGACCAATGGAACCGGATGCAATTTTTCCAAAGGAATCCGGAAGTCCGGCTACCGGATAGCCTCCGGTAATAGTTTGTGCAAGACCTCTGAATGCCTGCATCAGTGCCAGTGTTACCAGGAATGAATGCAGTTTTAGCTTTGCGGTCACCCCACCGGAAATAAATCCTAATACCCCTGCCACCAAAATGGTAAGAATAATCGCAATGGGAATAGGTAATCCGGCATTCATCATCATTGCTGCACATACGGAAGCAAATGCTACGATGGAGCCAACACTTAAATCTATATTACCGGTTATAATAATCATGGTCATACCGATTGCTACTATAGACTGTATGGATATCTGTTTTACTATTGTCATTAAATTTGCCGTGGTTAAAAACTTGTCGCTGGCAACCGCCATAATAATACACATCAATATCAAAACAAAATACATAATATATTTCATTAAAAATGCTTTTATATCAAAACTTTTTGCTTTCGCATTCATCTTCCTATCCTCCTGAATTCTCCGTTAGACTGCTTTCTGGCTGGTGGCATAATCAAGCAGAACCTCTTGTGTCAAATCTTTATTTACTAACTCTCCTGTAACTTTCCCAGCCGCTAGTACCATAATGCGATTGGATACCTGCAGTACCTCCGGGAGATCAGAGGAAATCATGATGATTCCGATTCCCTGTTCCGCCAGTTCATTGATCAGCGCATAAATCTGGTTTTTGCTGCCAATGTCTATTCCTCGTGTGGGTTCGTCCATAATCAGAATCTTAGGCTCGGTAGCCAGCCATTTTGCAATAACAACCTTCTGCTGGTTTCCACCGCTCAAATCCATGGCTCTTTGATTTCCGTCACGGCACTTGATACTCAGGGATTTGATATATCCATTCATCAAGTCTACCTCTTTGTGTAAATCCAGCCCAATTCTCTTTTTTAATTTATCCAGTATGGTCATACCTACATTGGTATGCAGATCCATGTTCAGAATCAGTCCTTCTTCTTTTCTGTCTTCTGTAACAAATCCAATACCGGCTTTTTTAGCGTCTCCTGGAGATTTAATATGTATTTCTTTTCCTTCCATGAAAATTTCACCGGAATCCTTGGGGTCTGCACCGAATAATGCTCTGACAAACTCTGTTCTCCCCGCCCCTGCAAGGCCGGCAATGCCCAGAATCTCCCCTCTGTGAAGTTTCATGTTTACATTGCTGAATCTCTTTCCGGAAGAAAAATTCCTGACTTCCAGCAAGACTTCTTTGGTTGCACAATTAGCCTGTTCCGTAACAGTCATGTTCTTGCCAACCATGTTTTCAATAATCACATTTTTCGGAGCAT
This sequence comes from Robinsoniella sp. KNHs210, assembly GCF_000686105.1. Lineage (NCBI taxonomy): Bacteria > Bacillati > Bacillota > Clostridia > Lachnospirales > Lachnospiraceae > Robinsoniella > Robinsoniella sp. KNHs210. The sequence goes on along the minus strand of NZ_JMLZ01000002.1, from coordinate 4,313,832 downwards.
CCTCTATATCTAAAGTTTTAATATATTTTCCATCCCTGTATACCGATATCCTGTCACAGATAACCGGCAATTCTTCCAGTCTGTGGGAGACGTAGATAATACTGATGCCTTTTTCCCGCAGCCCTTTTACAACCTTAAACATATTTTCAATATCATTATCCGACAAAGAGGCTGTGGGTTCATCCATAATCAGCACCTTTATCTCGTTGGAGAGTGCCTTCGCAATCTCAACCATCTGCTTTTGTGCCACACTCAATGTCCCTACTACAGCATCCGGCTTGATATTACACTCTAATAAATCTAAAATTTTCTGAGCCTCATCATTTATTTTTTTCCAATCAATTTGATTCACAGGACCGATTTTCTTTTTTATTAATTTACCCATGTAAATATTTTCCGCCACGGATACGGTATTTATCAAGCTAAATTCCTGATAAACAGCACTGATGCCTAATGCACGCGCTTCAAATGTGGATTTTACATTGATTTCACTGCCATCCAGATAAATTTTCCCTTCATCCTTTGAATAAGCGCCTGTAATAATTTTAATCAATGTGCTTTTCCCTGCCCCGTTTGCACCTACCAGAGCATGCACCTCTCCCTTTCTGAGTTCCAGACCGGCATTCTCTAAAGCGGTGATTCCGCCGAACTTTTTCGTAACGCCTTCTGCCTTTAATATAATGTCAGACACTTCCTTCACCTTCGCCTTCTTTTATTCTGCTTGTTAACCTGCTCCTCATGTTATCTCTGAAGCGAGTTTGAAAATTGCTTTCATCACGGTGTGATTCCTCTTTGTGATACATCCATTCCACAAAGCCAGGCATTGCTGATTGATGAAATTAATTTTCAAACAGGCTCATGACAGTCTATTCTTATTTTACTAAATCCTTATGTTCATCAATATACGTCTGGATTTCATCTGCATTGTCTTTGGTATACGTTTTCAAAGGCACCAGAGTCTCTTTGTCTATAGTCTCACCCTTTGCCGCTTTTACTGCATTTTCAACCGCTTTATATCCAATATCGTAAGGCATCTGTGTTGTGACTGCCTGTAATTTCACAGCTTCACTTTGCATATCTTTTGCAAGATCAACACTCATGTCTGTTCCCATTACAACTACTTCTGCATTTCCTGCGTTCTGGAGCGCTGCCACACATCCCAGGAGTGAAGTCTGGTTCCATGCCCAGATTAACTGCACATCCGGATTTGCGGTTAAGATCTGTTCTGTAATATCAAGACCTTCTTCCTGAAGTTCTGCATCCTGTTCTGCAACTACCTCCAGGCCTGCTGCATCTTTGATAGCATCCTTGAAACCTTTACATCGCTCAACACCAACTTCATAACTGCTGTTTCCGATGATTGCCATCTTACATCCATCCGGGAAATTTTTCTCTACATATTCCTTTACATACTCTCCTGTTTTTCCGCCCAGATCATAATTGGAGACCCCTACAAACCCTTCCGTATCTGTATTTACCGTAGTGTTCCAGTTTACTACCGGAATGGAAGCATCCTTAGCACTTTCAACCGCTGCAACCGATGCATCTACGGAAAGCGGTGAGATCACCAGTGCATCTACCTGCTGTGCCACATAAGTTGCCACATTATCGGATTCTTTGGAAACTTCATTGTCGGAACTTACGATACTGAATTTAACGCCAAGATCTTTTGCTGCTGCTTCCTGACCTGCGATAACTTCCGCAAACCATTCACCAGATGTATTCATAATAACAGAACCAATGGTCAGATCACCGTTTGCAGCTGTTTCTCCTCCGGCTTCGCCTGCACCTTCTGTGCCAGCTGCAGTATCTCCTGCCGCTTCTGTGGATGCTGCCTGACTTGAACCGGTAGCTGCTGCCTCTGTTGTACTCTTTTCCGATGCTCCACATCCTGCCAGCATTCCTGCTACCATTGCTGCACAAATTAATCCGCTTAAAAATTTCTTCTTCATTTGATATCCTCCAATTTGTTGTTTTGCTGTTTGCTACACTCATAATATAAAACAATCCCACGAAAAAATTAATTCAATTTTTTCATGGGATTGGTCGAAATTTTCACATATGGTTTATTTTTTTATTTCTAATTGGATAATTCCAGGTCTTCTCCATCCATAGGATCCTGATAACTTCCGATATTTTCTTTTGTAATTGTCTGGATCGGATCTTTATACCACGGCCTTAATTCTTCTCCGTTTGCTATATCAATGGCACAGTAAATACTATATGCACCTTCATATACCGGAGGCTGTGTTATTAGACCATAGATTTTTCCATCTTTCACCGCCTGCAGATATTCCTGGTCTTCCCCTACTCCAATCAGGACGACATCGGTTTTATCAATGGATTCAAGCGCCGCCCGGGCTCCTAATGCCATATTGCTGTCGTGGCAGAAGATTCCTTTTATATCAGGATTTTTTCGCATTAAATCAATAGTTACCAGCATTGCTTTCTCCCGGTTCCAGCTGCCGTTTCCAATGCCGATAATTTCAAACTGGGGGTGGGAATTCATCTGCTCCACAAATGTCTGGGTTCTGTATACCTGGGGATCGCTTCCCGGTGCTCCTTCAATAATTGCTATTTTTCCGCCATCTTCAAGAGCGGTAACCATCAGGTCTGCTGCCAGGGCTGCTTCTTCCGAGCTGCTGGCTCCAATGTAAGTACTGATATATTCCGAGGACATTGCATCCACTTTCATATTCAGATTAATTACGGGTATTTCCTCAGCTTTAGCCTTTTTGAGTGAAGTAAGCATTGATTTTGCATTTACGGGACAAAGTATAATTACGTCTACCTTCTGGTGGATAAACTCATCCATTTGTTCCGTCTGTATTTGTTCATTCCACTTTGCATTCCGGATATCCAGCGAGGCACCTTTTTGATCTGCAACACGGATCATAGCCTTGCTGACTGTCTTTAAATAGGCAGAATCTTCTGATGCAAGAGTGGCTCCTATCACTATTTTTGACTTCTCAGATAACTGTTTCTCTGTATCAGGATCAATATCCGTACCGGTACCTGCCCCCTCTGTTATGCCAAGCTTTCGTGTTTCGCTTTCCATTTGGGAGGAACTGTTTTCAATCTCCGCATTCTGATTAAAACTGCTGCATCCGGTAATTAAGAATAACAGGCAGATTACAAGGGATATGATAAGTTTTTTCATTTTCTCTGCCTCCTTTTAGCCAATGGTTTCTTCTATAACAGGCAATACCAGTTCCGCAGTTGTTCCTTCTCCAAGGACGCTGGTATAGCGCAGCCCATACTCTTTCCCAAAATAGAGCTGTATACGCTCATTTACGTTTTTTACTCCTATACCGGATCCGCTGCTGTTTTCAAATTTGGAATCTTTCGTCAGTATGGCCCGGCAGGTTTCTTCATTCATCCCATTTCCATCGTCCTGTATGCGGATACAGAGCTTTTCTTTCTCCCGATAAGCCAGAATATCAATCCTGCCTTTTCCTCTTTTTTTCTTAATTCCATGATATATACTGTTCTCTACAATAGGCTGCACAATTAACTTAATGGTTTTGCAATACCTGACCTCATCTTTTATTTCTATATGATAGGTAAATTTATCCGTATACCGCATACTCTGGATGACCAGATAATTGCGCACATGTTCCATTTCATCTTCTATCCGGATGAATTCATTTCCTTTATTTAATGAGATGCGGAATAACTTCGCCAGCGCTTCCGTCATAGGAACTACATCCGAATTCTTTGCCTCTGCCATCCATATAATGGAATCCAGTGTATTGTAAAGAAAATGAGGATTGATCTGCGCCTGTAATGCCTGGAGTTCGTATTTGCGCTTCTCCTCCTGTTCATTTACAACCTCACCCATGAGATTTTCAATACGGTCAAGCATCTTGTTAAAGCTTTTGGATAATGCACCTGTTTCGTTGTGATTCAGAACCTCAGCCCGCTCAGTTAAATGCCCTTCATCCGCCAGATCAATATGCCCTTTTAATCGAAGAATTGGATTTACTACTCCTTTAAGAATTCTGCTGAGTGCAACGCCCAGAATCACCATAACCAGCACAATTGCGGCAATAACGATTCCAAGGGTATCGTACATGGACTCTTTCAGCTTTCCGGTTGACGTAATGGAAAGCACTTTCCAGTCCGCCTTCTCAAAAGTGGCTGCAACCACCTGATATTCTTCCTGATCTATACGGGCAATAAAGTTGTCCTTTGCCGAGCTGTTCAGCTTTTCAAGCAGCTGGGGTGTAACCTTGTCATAATTCATAGGATATACAATCTGTCCCTGATCATTTAAAATACACAGCGCTCCTTCACCATTTGCATAGAAGGATTCAAATATTTCGGCGATTTTATTCAGATTTAAATCGATCAGAATCACTCCTAAAAAACTGCCGTCTTCGTAACTGCTGATTCTCCTGCTCAAAGAAATCGTCTGTTCCGTATTGTCTTTCAGAAATTCATGCCGCATAGGCCCAGTAATTACAGAAGTATTGGGTGTCTCTATTGCTTTCTGGTACCAGGGATAAGAATCATAATCCTGTACCACAGACCAAAATTCATAAATGCTCTTATGTAACAGGAGACTCTTTTTTCCAAAAATCATAAGAGACGTCACATCGGTTCGGCTGTTCAGGGAAGAGTTAAATACCTTGGAACTCATTTCGTAATCCTGCATACTCTTGGCATTGGTCAGATTGCTGTACCCCTCGGCATTGTCTTTTTCTGCAATCAGATAATTCTGAAGATAATAGTTATAGTTAGCCTCATTTGCTATGGATGCTATTTCATCAAAATAATTTTCCAGACGTTTGTTGGCATTTTGAAGCAGCTGCCTGGAATAAGTCACATTATCCGACTCAATTTTCTTTGTAAATATAAACAAAAACATCCCTATGAAAATCAGCATAAAGAAGATCACGACTACAAAAACCTGCAGTAATGTTTTATTCTTTATCCCCATGTAATCATAGCGATGTTTTATTTTCTTAATCATTGTTGTTTTCTCCTGCAAGACACATGCCTCCTGGAATATTTGCAATTCAGCTGTTAGAATTATCAGATTTTACCTGTGTTTACTCCGAAAATCAGAGGGCGACATACCGCAATACTTTTTAAAAGATACACTAAAATAATGTGGATTGGAAAATCCGGTCTCATAAGCAATCTCATACGTCTTTTTATCGGTATTGCGAATCAGTTCCATTGCTTTTTCCATGCGGATATTGGTAAGGTACTCCACAAAATTTATCTTTGCTTCTTTTTTGAACAGCCCGCTTAGATATCCGGTACTGACAGATACGTGTTCCGCAACAGTGCTGAGGGATAATTCCTCTTCCCCATAATGGCTGCCAATATAATCTTTGGCATTTTGGATAATCATCTGACCGCTGTTGGACTGGAGCTGCTGCAGTTCCCGGGATACTTTAATGGAAAAAGACAGCAGTTTTTTTAGAATCTCTTCGGAAGATGACATGTCCTCGAGCTCATTGTAAAGAGCAAAGCCTTCTCCCCACACATCCTTGGAGACCTGCCGTACACCGGACAATTCTTTTAAAAGGGATGTTATCATCTCTATAAATACCATTTTTATATTGGAACTGGAGAGATTTTTTGAACAAAGCAGGTCATCATAAATTCCCGCCATAGATTTCTCTATATCTTCCTTTTGTAAAAATTTAATGCTGTAGATCAAATCCTTAATTCCCTCAAAAGGATAAAAAAAAGCCTTCTCGATGTAATCAAGATCGCTGATATCATACACCTTGTTGGCGCCCAGTGAATATTTACAATCCAGTGCCGTACTGGCTTCGTGGTAAGAGTGGTACAGATCTTTTAGTTTCCTTACCTCTGACCCCAGCGCACAAGTGGTATTCACCTTCAGAACAGCAGTTACGGCCTTTTGAATAACCTGAAGCGTACTGTATGCAATAAAATGTCCGTCATCTCCAAAAGAATCCAGGTTAAATACAATGATAACCTTATTGTTATTATCATCAAAAATACAATGCTGACTGCCGATACAGTCCTGGGTAATATTCTTTTCTGTAAATACGAATAACTCAATATCGGAATTCTCTGCTTTTGTCAGATCTGCCTCAACAATTCCTACCATGTATTGCTGGGAATCAAGCGGAATCTCAAGAGACCTGATACGGTCTTCTAAATGATCCGACTGTCCATATTGGGTACAGACCATGGTATACAAAAATTTTTCCTGAAGAGCAGGCATACTTTGATGAATCTGTAATTTCATTTTTGCTATATACTGCTTTTGGGATGCCTCAATGTTCAGCTTTTTACAGATTTCTTTCATTTTTGAATAGAGCGTGGATGCCCCAACCGGCTTTAATATATAATTTTTCACTCCCAGATCTACGGATTGTTTGGCATATTCAAAATCTTCATGCCCGGTCAATACTACTACGTGTATATCTGGAAATTCTTCACTTAATGCCTTCGACAATTCCAATCCGTCCATAAAAGGCATGACAATATCCGTAAGCACCAGATGTATCTGATGCTTACGGCATATTTCAAGGGCTTCCAGGCCATCCTCCGCCTGGTAAATAGTTGTAAATCCAATAGAATCCCAGTCTATAATCGTACTTATTGCATTTCTCACCAGCGGTTCATCATCTACGATTAATAATGTATACATGCTATACGCCTCAAATTCTGTTTATTTCTGCACCAAATCCTCTGCTGCCACGTCTTCTATCTGTCCGTCCGGGTCTTCCACTGCTTCCGGCGCTTCTTCCGACGATCCGTCCGGATATTCCACTGCTTCCGGTGTTTCTTCCGTCGATCCGTCCTGGTCTTCCATTGCTTCCGGTGTTTCTTTCGTCGATCCGTCTGGGTCTCCCATTGCTTCCGGCACTTCTTCCGTCTGTTCGCTCAGGTCTTCTATCTCCTCCGGGGTTTCGGGTGCTTCTGTATTTTCCTGGGCTTCCACTTCATTCTGAAGATTTACACCGGTAAATTCATCACGGAATTTCTTCTTCAAACTGATACTCAGAACATAAATTACTGCCCCAACCAGTCCCACGCTGCCGGCATTGCCAATATTAAAAATAAAAAAAGCGATACCTGCATATCCTACAAGATCCGTTCCTGCATATTTATAATATGCTCTCTTCCGGTCTTCCGAAATCCCATCCAGCTCATGTAACAGCCTTGGCTCTACCACATCCAGCAGAACCCAGTAAATAACCAGAAAAATAGCAATTGCTCCATAAAATACGATCTGGGATACTTGCTTGCTAAATCCTACGTAGAGTAAAAATGCTACCATCGCAAGCAGCAGGACGATAGAAGCGATCGTAATTTTCTTCCTTATTTTTCTTCTTTCTTCTTTTTGCATGATTCTTCTCCTTTTTATAACATATAGAGAATATTATACATGATGTAGGAAGAAAAATATAGGACTTTTACAAAAAAGTCTGAGAAACAAAAAACATATATAAATCAAAAAGAAATCCGTCAGGAAGAACCGGATTTCTTTTTATAACTTTTTAAGCAAACTGATTCAAGTCGGCATCGTAATAGTAATCGATGTTTTCTAATTTTTTGATCAGTTCTTCTTCTTTTATGCTCAGGCTCTTACACATTTCTTCCAGAGACGGATAAAAGTCTCTTAGTTGTGTATTCACGTAGCTTAATAGTATAAATGGGTCATTTGGAATCATTTCGTACCTCTACTTGATTACTTCACCGGTCACTTTTACATGTGCAGCCAGCTGGTCATTTTCAACATCCAGCACGATAGTGTCTTCTGCGCCTACGCTGCCGGAGAGAATTAACTTCGCCGCCAGTGTCTCTACGTTCTTCTGTAAGAATCGTTTTAATGGCCTTGCCCCGTAGATTGGGTCATAACCGCCTTCTATAATATATTCTTTCGCATCATCTGTCAACTCCAGGCGGATTTCCTGGTCTGCCAGACGTTTGTTCAGATCCGCCATCATAAGGGTTACAATGCTTCCAATATCAGCTTTTGTCAGGGGCTTAAACATAATGATCTCATCCAGCCGGTTTAAGAATTCCGGACGGAAATGATTGCGCAGGTCATTCATTACCATCTCTTCGCTTTGCTCATTAACTTCGCCCTGTTCATTAATCCCTTCCAGAAGATAAGCCGAACCAATATTTGATGTCATTATTAATATGGTATTTTTGAAATCAACTGTTCTTCCCTGGGAATCGGTAATACGTCCATCATCCAGTACCTGGAGTAATACGTTGAACACATCTGGATGTGCCTTTTCAATTTCATCAAACAAGACTACCGAGTACGGTTTCCTGCGCACTGCTTCTGTCAGCTGCCCGCCCTCTTCGTATCCTACATATCCCGGAGGCGCTCCGATTAATCTGGAAACGGAGTATTTCTCCATATATTCACTCATATCGATTCGCACCATGTTCTGCTCATCGTCAAACAGGCTTGCCGCAAGGGCTTTTGCAAGTTCTGTCTTACCTACACCGGTAGGTCCCAGGAATAAGAAGGAACCAATCGGTTTTGTGGGATCCTTAATTCCTGCTTTTGAACGGATAATGGCATCGGTTACTTTGTTTACTCCGTCATCCTGTCCGATCACTCTGTGATGCAGTTCTTCATCCAGATTCAGGATCTTGCTTCGCTCACCTTCTGTCAGCTTAGCTACCGGGATTCCGGTCCATCTGGATATAATTCTGGCGATCTCCTCATCCGTAACGCTTTCACGAACCAATGCAAGCTCCTGGCTCTTTACCCGTTCTTCCTCAATACTTAACTGTTCCTGCAATTTTGGCAGTTCCCCATACTGCAGTTCAGCCGCACGATTCAGGTTATAATCCCGTTTCGCCATTTCAATTTCTTTGTTCAGATTTTCAATCTGCTCACGCAGTCCGGATAAATTTTCCACCGAATGCTTTTCATTATCCCACTGGGCTTTTTTGCTGCTGAAATTATCCCGCAGTTCCGCCAGTTCTTTTTGCAGGTTCTCTAAACGGTCCTGACTTAATTTATCTGTCTCCTTTTTCAATGCAGCTTCTTCAATTTCCATCTGCATAATTTTTCTTTGAAGCTCATCCAGCTCTGCAGGCATGGAATCCAGTTCCGTCTTAATCAAAGCACAGGCTTCATCTACCAGGTCAATGGCTTTATCCGGTAAAAAACGGTCAGATATATACCGGTGGGACAATGTTGCTGCAGCGACTAAAGAACTGTCTGTAATTTTTACTCCGTGGAAAACCTCGTAGCGCTCTTTTAATCCCCTTAAAATTGAAATGGTATCTTCTACTGTTGGCTCATCTACCATTACCGGCTGGAAACGGCGTTCCAGTGCCGCATCCTTTTCAATATACTTGCGGTATTCATCCAAAGTGGTCGCACCGATACAGTGCAGTTCTCCTCTTGCCAGCATTGGTTTTAACATGTTTCCGGCATCCATTGCACCATCAGCCTTACCGGCACCCACAATCAGATGAAGTTCATCGATAAACAGGATGATCTGTCCTTCACTTTTCTTCACTTCCTCCAGTACGGCTTTTAAACGCTCTTCAAACTCCCCGCGGTACTTGGCACCTGCAACAAGAGCTCCCATATCCAGAGAGAAGATCTTCTTATCCTTTAATCCTTCCGGAACATCCCCCCGGACGATACGCTGTGCCAGTCCTTCCACAACTGCAGTTTTACCAACACCAGGTTCTCCGATCAGCACCGGATTGTTTTTTGTCTTACGGGACAGGATACGGACTACATTCCGGATCTCACTGTCACGCCCGATTACCGGGTCCAGCTTCTGGTCTCTGGCTTTCTCTACCAGATCCTGACCGTATTTATTCAAGGTATCATAAGTTGCTTCCGGGTTATCACTGACAACTCTCTGGTTACCCCTTACCGTTGACAATGCCTGAAGGAAACGGTCTCTTGTAATCCCGTATTCCTTAAACAGCGCCTTCACGCTATCATTGGGATGTTTCAGCAATGCAAGGAACAAATGCTCCACGGATACATACTCATCTCCCATGGCTTTTGCTTCATCTTCCGCACTAATCAGGACCTTATTCAATTTCTGTCCGATAAAAAGCTGTCCGCCGGAAACTTTTGGACGCTTATTCAAAGCATTTTCCAGATTTCCAGCAAAATGTTCCTTGTTAATTTCCATCTTCTCAATTAATTTGAGAATCAGACTGTCTTCCTGATTTAATAAACTATATAGTAAGTGTTCCTGCTCTATTTCCTGATTTCCATATTCATAAGCCACTTTTTCCAGGTCATTAACTGCCTGTAAAGATTTCTGCGTAAATTTATTAATGTTCATAATCAAACCTCCTCATCACATTCATTTGCAGACAGCTGAATTTCTTTGTTTCTGTCTGTTCTATAACTACTATAACATACATTTTCAAAATTGCAAGTACTTTTTTAAATATTTATGAAGTATTTTTTGAAAAACGGTAAATGCTAAAAAGAGAAATTGAAGACTACGAATATGGGAGGTTTTAAAATGTATCCTGATAAAATCTATTATGAACCGGATGTACTGAATTATCCTCTGGGTCAGGAGTTAAAAGACAAATATGCTGCTGTACCCTGGATCGAAATAGAAAGCCACAATAAAATTGACGAACTGCGCAGTAATGAAAATTCACAGTTCGCCAATATGAAACGCCATTTAATTATCGGAACCAGAAAAACCCATAAATATGTACCGAACCAAAAAGTCTCAGATTACCTGGTCCCCTATACTTCGTCCGGCTGCAGTGCCATGTGTCTGTACTGTTATCTGGTCTGTAATTATAATAAATGCTCGTATCTGAGACTTTTTGTAAACCGGGAAAAAATGATGGAACGACTGATAAAATCCGCTTCTTCCTCTGAACAGGAATTAACCTTTGAGATTGGAAGCAACAGCGATCTTGTCCTTGAAAATACCATAACCAATAACCTGGAGTGGACCATACCCGCATTTACCGCTCAGCCAAGAGGGTATCTGACCTTTCCAACAAAGTTTGATATGGTGGATCCTCTTCTTGACCTGCCCCATAAAGGCAGGGTAATCTTCCGTATGAGCCTGAACCCCCAGGAGATTATCAGCAAAATTGAGATTGGTACTTCTTCATTAAAGCGCCGGGTCCAGGCACTAAATAAAATGTGTGATGCCGGTTATAAAGTAGGAATATTGTTTGCTCCTATTATACTCGTTGACGACTGGAAAAAAATATACACAGAGTTTTTTACACAGCTTGCCGATACGCTTTCGGATAAAGTGAAAAAAGAAGCTTTTATCGAAATTATTTTTATGACTTACAGTTTTGTTCACCGTGCAATCAATGCCGAAGCATTTCCAAGCTCACCTGATTTGTACAGTAAAGAAAACATGACCGGCAGAGGCAGAGGAAAGTACTGTTATCAGACATCTCTTCGAACGGAAGGTGAAAGTTTCCTAAGGGAACAGATTGCAGATACGTTGGGAGATATGCCGATTTTGTATGTGGTTTAGATCCAGATAGCCCTCTGCAATAATATCTTTATATATTGAAAACTCAAATCCTAAAATCCAAAAAGCTTATGCTGCATTGCACAGCATAAGCTTTTCTTTACTTCTCCAGATAATCTCTAATCAATATCATAAATACACTTGCCGTCCACGTAAATCCGGAATCCCTTAGTCCATGCCCGTCAATGGCGCTGTAATTTTCAAAAAATCCTTCAGATGCACACATATCGCAAAACCGCCGTGCGTTTAATACTGCCTCTTCTTTTCGCCCGTTTGCCATTAATGCTTCGGTCATGATATAGGCAGTTGGCGGCCATATTGCCCCCCTCCAGTATCCGTCTTCTACAAAGTAAGGACTGTCAACAGGCTCCGACGCTATACCGTAGTCCGTTATAAAGTTCTTTTCTTTCAGAAGTTCTTCCAGCATTCTTTCCCGTATCTCAGCGGGGAGTTTTTCTCCCAGAATAAGGGGAACATACAGAAGAAGGGAATCACATTCCACTGTTTTATTATCCGGTACTTTGATTGCCTTCATGTGATTATTTTCTACAAAAAGCGCTAACATCTTTTGCAGCAGTTCCTCACTTTTTTTCTTCCAGACGTCTGCTTCCTCAATGAGTCCCAGCTCTAGTGCAGTATCTGCAAGAAAATCCAGTTGGATTATCAGCCATGCCGATAGGTCTGGTGCTTTTACAGGTACTCCCAGGCGAAAAGCTGTGCTGTTGTCCCACCCGGAATCATTTCCATGATGATAGACAGGAATACCGTCTATATTCCCTCTGTAATCAAACCACCACCGAGTAAAACGTACAACCGAATCATATATTTTCCTAAGAATATCCATACCGGGTCTTTGGATTTTGAACATTCTTTTTAAGATAAATCCCTGTACCGGAGGCTTTACAAAGGTACATACATATGCTCTTGCATGAAACGCGTCGGGGTAGGATCCGTCCTTTTCCTGCATTTCAGCAATCGCCAGAAATTGGTCATACGCAAGGACCGGATCTTTGTCCATCATGGCAAGGGCATTAAATGTATAATCCCAGCTCCAAACCATATTCATTTTATTTTTCGTCATTAACATAACCGGATATTTTACATATCCTTCCGGCCTCACTACACTGTGCCAGCTAATGTAGGCAGCCAACTCCATGGAATCTTTGTATTTTTCAATGCCCGTGTGAAAATGTTTTTTAAAATCTTCGAATGCAGTTTCTACATTCTGCAGATTTTGTTCATAAGTAAGATTCTGTGGTTTGCGGTAACTTAACCCCGCCAGTGTCAATTTTATTTCGAATTCACCCGTTTTATCGGGATGAATGAGTACTTTTATATTTTCACATCTTGTTACCTCTTCGGACCACACGGAATCATCACTGATACTTCCCCTGATCATTTCTATGATAACAGATGCATCATTTCCCGCTATTTCCCAGCTTCCTGTTTCATGGTGCATCACACGGTCACACATCAAACCGAACATTTTCGTTTTTGTGATCATAATATCCGTACTGCCCTTTAAATGTACCGTATCTTCATTTTGAAAACAAATTTGATAGCCCTGTCCACCGGCGCTTACCTTTAACTGGACAGGTGTAGCTTCTATGTCTCCTGCAACCGGCACTCCCTCCTGATTCAGCATCACAATAGGGTATGTCTCCTGTTCATTAAACATGCCATAGAGAATTCGCAGAGCCAGATGATCCTGATAAACACCTTCCCCATCTCTTGGATAAGAAAATGCAAGGTAAGATCCATAGCAGCTGAATGGTACTGTATTGATATCGAAATTCATAAGTTGTCTCTCCTGATTTGTATTATTTTTCGTGTTCTTGCCCATGGTGTGATCATCCCTTTACACCGGATGCCGCTATACTTTCCTGCACCTGTTCCTGCGCAAATGCATAGAGTATAATTCCCGGAAGCACAACTACCGTGAGTGCAGCAAAGAGCTTGGTGTAATCATAGGAAAATGCTTCATTGAAAAACTGCAGTGCCAGGGGTAATGTCCTGTTTAAATCCGAAGAAGTAAGCAATGAGGCATAAAAATACTCATTCCAATTATTTAAAAACATCAATATTCCTGCTGTAGCCAGTCCACTTTTAGCCAGCGGCAGATTAATTTTCCAGAATATTCTAAAGAATCCGGCTCCCTCAATTGCCGCTGCTTCATCCAGGGACTTGGGTATTGACATGAATGTAGATTTTAAAATAAACATGGACATAGCAAGTCCTGCCGATAGGTACACCAGGGCTACTCCCCATATGTTGTCGTATAGGTTTAAGTTCATGATCAAGGAAAAGATTGGCTGTGCCTTCGACTGCGCCGGTACCAATAAGGTGATGGTAAACAATGCAAATATAAAATTTCTCCCGGGGAATTTATATTTCGCGATTACATATCCTCCCATGGCAAAAATAATAAGGGATAATCCGGTGGAGGTAATGCAGATCAACAGTGAATTCAGGGCATACCTTAAAAAATTATATTTTTCAAATAAATAGGCAAATGCATCAAAGCTGATACTGGTGGGTAGTGAAAAGGGACTCCCCAGGATCTGTGCATTTGTTTTAAATGCAGACATGATAACCCATATAATCGGAAACACAGAAACGATGATTGTAAAAATCAATATTCCATATTCAAATATCTTAACGAGAACTTTTTTTACCTGTTTCATGATGTCCCTCCTTAATATGCGCTTTCGTTCATGCGAAATGCTTTGTTTACCAGCGCCAGAATTAAAAGTCCCAATATGAACATGACTACACCGTTGGCATTGGCATATCCATATTTCATATCACTGATGGATTTTACTAATATTATAGGAAGATTCATTGTATCATCCCCCGGACCTCCCGCCGTTGTCAGGGCGATCTGTTCATACATCGCAATTCGCGATGTGATGGAACAGATGATTCCTGTGCCTATGGCATTGCGGCAAAGCGGCAGGTGGATTCTTGTAATGATCTGCCATTTCGCAGCACCGTCTACTCGTGCGGCCTCATTCAATTCCTCCGGAATCGCCATAAGGTCATTTAATACAACCAGGGTTACGATTACCGCATAAAACAGCCAGGTTAATGTAACTGCCCAAAATGCATATGGTGACTGATAAAACCACTGAACCCCAAATTCAGGATCAAATTTACGAATGATATTATTTAATATACCCATATCGTTATTAAAGATAAACTTATAGATCAATGCCCATGCTGCTGCCGATATTACATTTGGAATCATAAACACCGTTCTTGTTACCTTCCACCCAAAAGGTTTCTGGAAAAGAATAAATGCTACCAGAACACCAAATCCCACGTGCAGTGTTCCTGCTATAATTGACCAGAACAACAGGTTTTTTAGTGCAATTAGAAACGTATCACTGCCGATCATCTGCTTGTAATTATCCAGTCCTGCAAATACAGGGCTATTAAAACCATCCCACTTCGTAAAGGAAGTTACAAACACCGTTACTATGGGAGAAAGATAAAAAAATAAAAATATAAGAATTGAAGGTAATAAAAATAAATAAATCCATTTATAATTTCTTTTTTCCAATTTACTGACCTGTGCTTTTTTCATTGGACGCTTCTCCTTCTTCCCTGGTTTCACAATGCAGCCTACTTCGCTTCTTCAGCCTTTTTCGTTAATTCCTGACAAAACTGTTCCGGTGTTAAGGAATTATCCGCTAATTTAGGCAGTAGTTTTCCAAATTCAATATCTGCAACAGAGGATGGCATAACATCATAGAGGGATACTGCATACTTTGTATTGTCGGTAATACTTGCAGAAAGCTGGGATAAGATCGGCGTTTCTTCCTGTTTTTTCTGGAAATCCTCTGAATATGTAATGGAAGGTGCCACTCCTCCTTCTGCCAGCATTAATGCTTCAATCTCTTCCTGGGAATCCCGGAATTCCAAAAATGCACATGCCAGTTCTTTTTCTTCCTCTGATGCTGTATTTGCTACCCAGAATTCTCCATAGATCCTTGGATTTACCAGCGCAACATCACCCGGATAAATAGTTGCCTTCACATTTTTACCGTCAAACCCGTTACTCCACTTGTCTTTGGATGCTTCCTCAAATTCGGAGGACATCCAGGAACCATTACAGATTATAGAAGCATTGTTACTCATAAATGCATTTGCCGCATCAGCATACGCAGCGCCAATAGAATTCGAAGCCGCATTGGTCTGGAACAGTTTCTGCAATTCTGTTACTGCATTTACAATAGCCAGATCTGTATAATCATACAGTTTATCATCTGCATACTTCTGGATTAATTCTATGCCGCCTTCCTGGCTGGCTACCAGAGCAGAAAGCAGCAGTCCAGTTGTCCATCCATTATCTGCAGTCTGGAACGCGAATTTATGATCTCCCAGTGATGCCAGAAATTCTTCCATAGACATATCCTTTATATCTTTCTCTCCCTGGTATGAGCTGCTGTTATAAAATAATCCTACCGGCTTCAGAACTGCGATAGGCATGCAGACTACTTTCCCATCCACAGTACAATAATCAATGGACTCCGGTACCAGATTCTTTTTAGTATCCGGATGACTGTTCAAAAATTCACTTAAATCATAGGCCATGTCGTTGGCAACCGCTACATCTTTGAACCACTGCACATCAATTCCGCCAGATCCCGCTGAATGTACCAGCGCCGGAAGTTTCTTTTGCTGTGCCAGCTGTTTGATCTTCTCTGCATAAGATGCCTGCGGCACTTCTTCTATGTTAATCTTATATTTGCCTTCATATTTTTTATTAAACCGTTCCACTTCCGGCAGAAAAAACTTAGCACCTACATTTTCACCTGCCAGATAGGTTGGAATGGTGACTTCCACCACATCATCCGAAGAAGTTTTACTTTCCTGTAAATCCCCTGAATCGCCCGATGTACCTGTACTTCCACCACATCCGGACATTCCTAAAACCAGAACTGCTGCAGTCATTACCGAGATTACTTTTTTGAATTTCATACCTTTTCCTCCTTAAATTGATTCTTTCATGCAATTACTTTACAGTTACATTTTTACAAAAACGTTTTTGTAAATATTTATTTAAAAAGCAGGTCTTTAACCTACTTTAAAAATCTACCATCAATCATTTGCATACACACCGACAGCATAGTAATCCTGATCCGTCAAAAATGCTGCTTAAATCCTTTGTTTAAAGCCTTCTGACACTTTCACGCTCCAAGAGGGAATGGGGTACAATTACCGTTTTTTCTGTGGCATTCCCTTTTAAAATTCGATCCAGTAATTTCCCTGCTTCATATCCTTTCTGCATTACATTCTGATCGATTGTGGTAATTCTGGGCTCCACGTATCTACCGAAACTGATCCCATCATAGCCGGTAACCGAAAAATCTTCCGGAACTCTGTATCCGCAATCACGAATTGCCCTTGCAACTCCAAAAGCAGTGATATCACTCATACAGATAAATACTGATCCTGCATCTTGCCCCTTCTTTAATAACAATTCTTTGGTTTTTTCATATGCCTGGGTCTCAATAAAATTTGAATCGAGCACCGGAACGTCTTTTATGTTTATATTATTTTTCTTGAGTGCTTTACAAAATCCGCGATACCGCAGTTTGGCTACCATTGCCTGCTTTCTGCCGTAAACCAGAATCAGTTTTCTATGATTTCTGTCTATCACATACTGGGTTATTTCCTCGAATGCTCTTTCATCATCCGTGATCACGCTTCCAATCTGTTCTCCCTCCACCCGGATATCTACCGTGACACAAGGTATCTTGGAATCGCAAATGTTTTCCACATACTTATCTGTAACTTTTAAGCCAAATAATAACGCTCCAGATAAACTAAATTCCCTGCAGAACTCTTCAAAACCTTTTACCTTTTGATCCTCTGAGCTGATTGCATATGTTGCAATGGATAACTGATGCCTGTTCATATAAGTATATGCCCCTTTAATCAGCGCCATTGTAAAGTCATCCGTCTGCTTCTCATCCAATAACCCGGAAGCAATCATAGCCACGTTTTTATTATTTTTAGAAGAAAGGTTCTTGGCACTTACATTTGGTGTATAACCCAGATCTGCTGAAATTTCTTTAATTTTTTTCCTTGTCTTCTCGCTGACATCCGTATATCCATTTAAAGCTCTTGATACTGTGCCAACGGAGACTCCTGCCATTTTTGCCACATCCTTAATTGATGCTGCCATAATATCACCCTCCGCTTTCTTTCCCGAAAACGTTTTTGTTAATTCTGACTTAAGAATACGCTTTATAAATATAAAAGTCAATCTTTTTCTTATTTTTCTCTAATATACACAATATTTAGATGTGGATTTTGTACATATCTGACAGACTGGCTCATCTTTTGTTATCGAATCATCTGTCTATATTATAATTGTAAAAGTAGTTCCCTTACTTTCCATGCTCTCCGCCTGAATCTTTCCATGATGGTTTTCCACGATCGTCTGTGCAATAGAAAGACCCAGTCCGTATCCGCCTTGTTTTCTGGCTCTTGACTTATCTGCACGGTAAAATCGTTCAAATATATGATCCAGATCATCCTTTGGAATCACATCACCGGTATTGTTGACCTTCAGATAAATTTTTTCCTGTTTCTTTTCCAGGATCACACTGATTCTGCTATTTTTTTTCGCATATTTACATGCGTTGTCCAGTAAAATAGCAATCAGCTGTTTGATCTGCCCTTCATCACCTACGATATGAATGCCAGGTGTAATTTCTTCATTCAGCTCCACCCCTCGTTCGTATGCCAGCGATTCAAATGGCAGAATGCAGCTCCAGAGTGTATTGCTTAAATCAAATTCAGCAAATACTTTTGGGGTCTGTGACATATCTGAGCGAGCCAGAAAAAGCAGGTCGTTTAACAATTCTTTCATCCGGGACGCTTCCGTCTTTGTATTTTCCAGCCATCGCTCCTGATCCTTAATCCTGTCCTCACGGTGAGCCGATAAAATATTCAAATTCGCCAGGATTACCGTGAGCGGAGTTTTTAATTCATGGGATGCATCTGCAATGAACTGTCTCTGCTGCTGCCAGGCTTTTTCTACCGGGGTCAGCGCCCACTTTGCCAGAAACAGGCTGATCAGAAAAAATGCCGCAAGACCGCCCACTAAAATCAGCGCCGACACCAGTAATAAATTCCTCATGCCATTGATTTCCCTGCTGCAGTCTACAAATGCAATTTTCTCGCTCTCATCGTCCTGCCTCCGCTCATAGCGAAGTTCCTGGTTAATCAGGAAGCCCCTTTCATGCCCGTCTCTTTTGGCCGCTTCTACAGCTTCCCTGGCGGAATCCTCTGTAATACGGATACCGCTGTCATTGATATCTGCAATCTCACCGTTCTCATTTAGCTCTACTACAAATACAGGACCCATATTCATTGGTCCTTCTTTTCTTCCCGGTACGAAATCCACCCTGGGTTTCAGATTTCCTCCTTTATCCTCTAAGGCATGACTTAAAGCCTGACGGCTGTCTTTTTGATATTTCTGGTAATTTGTAAAGCAGATAACCACCAGGACCCCCACTAATATCAAAGTAACAAAAGACATATTTATAAAAATAAACTTCTTCCGCAGTTTTTTTATCATTCCCTTTGTTCCTCCAGACGGTATCCCACCTTACGTACGGTACCAATGCCCACTTTTGATCCCAGAAAACACATCTTTTTCCGTAAGAAAGAGATATATGCCTCCACATTATTATCCTCCACGTCCGATTCCGTTCCCCAGACTTTCGTAATGAGAATCTCCTTGGATGTAATAATTTTGGGGTTTGAAATCAGAATTTTCATAATTTCAAACTCTTTATATCCAAGATGTATCGATTTCCCATTACACCACAGATCATTGGCAGAGAGCACCAGCGTCAGATCCGAAAAACAGATTTCCTCCAGCAATACTTCTCCCTGCCGTCTTGACAGCGCCCTAATCCGGGCAAGCAGTTCTTCCGGAACAAACGGCTTTGTCATATAATCATCCGCGCCTCTGTCAAGTCCCGTAATCTTATCCCTCACATCATCCCGGGCAGTCAGCATAATAACCGGAGTTGCTATTTTTTTCACCCGCATCTCCTTTACAATCTCAAAACCATTTATTCCCGGAAGCATAACATCTAAGACAATAACATCATACTGTCCGCAAAGTGCGTATGCAAGACCATCATTTCCATCATAGACCACATCAGTAATATATTTCGCTTCTTCCATAATCTGTCCCAGCGCTTCTGCCAGACGGACTTCATCTTCTACAATCAGTATTCGCAAATTCAGTTCCTCACTTTCCATCACGTACATTACAATAATTATATAATGTTTCTGGAGTTCCTGCAAATAATTATAGAAGGAGAGACTGAAAATAGTCTGAAGTTAATTCATATCCCGGCTAACTTTAATCCCATGAAGCTAATCCACAGCCTGTACCCTGGACAGCTTCATGAGTCAGCCAATTCGTCAGATTCCATATTTTAAGAATAAATCATTTCTGACAGCATCATTTTCTGCTGCAAGTTTCATCAGTTCCAGATCGGCATCTCTGATCAAGATCCGGTATAACTGGTTCAATCTGTTTATACCTCTTTTTTCACCCAGGGCTTCTCCCCTTGCTTCCCCTCTTGCTTCTAATTCTTTCAACGCTGTACACATATTATATCCTCCTTGCTCTGTTTTAAATTTTCTTTTATTGCTGCCCGTTATTTTCTGTTCACCCAGAAAGAGAAACACCATATCATAAGTATCCCCATCCAGATTTGTAAATTTATCTCTGTTCATATTAACAAAAGATCTCAGTTTTTCTTCATCTCCGGCAAATCTCAGTATTTCGAATACCTCTTTCAGCCCTGTCCTGAAGTTTTCCGGATTTACATTTCCGGCATGTACCAGGTTGATATGATAATCCTGCAATAAGTGTCCGAACTTCTGCAGTTTGTCCGGTATATCAAGCATCTGATGCAGATCTCTGTTCTGATCCCAGTTTTCCTCTCCATAATAGAATACCATTGAGTAAACGGGACAAATCTTTTCCCCCTTCTTTATTCCGGATAAAAACTCACTTCCAGACTTTAAATCCCGCATTCCCTGATGGTCTTTCCTATAGTTCTTTACTTGTTCACTATAGTCTAATGCATCATACAGCATTCCTCTTACAGGCATAGCAAAATGAATCTTATCCTGAACTTCACATGCCAGCACCGCAGTCCTCCCACAAATTCTGGCTTCGAATACCACATCACGGAATCTGCCTTCTGCCTTTTTTTTCCCCGGCTGTCGGGAACCAGCAATGCCGACTCCCCATTTAACTGCCTTAATTCTCCTGGTCTTAAAATTTGTTCCCCATCGAATAATGCTCCATTATACAAATCACAAAAAACAACAGGGTCTGATAAAAAACTTTTGGTGGTTATATCTCTTTTCCTGGACATCCTTCCTCCTTTTGCACCATATCGCAAATGCAAAAAGAAGCTTTCTGATATCAGCACAATTTATACCTTTGGAATACAAGACCGGAAAATGATTGAAAATTTATTCCTGTCATCTGCATGCTCCGCTTTACGATATATTGACTAAAAAATGCCACACAAAAAGAAACATTCTGATAATACATATGCGATTATCTTAAATAAATTGGAAATTAGCCGAATCGGCTGTTAGATTTGATAATTTATAGTAACATAAAGTATTTAAAAAATCAACTGCAAAAATAACAGCCGGCAAATTATTTGCCAGCTGCTATAAAAATCTCAGTTTTCTACAGGTTATCAAGTTTAAAACTGCGGTAAATATTGCTTGTTCGCTTCAAACATCTCATCTACCATGTTCTGGATTTCATCCATGCTCAATACAGATGCTGTTAACGGATCAAATAAGATTGCATGATAAACAGCCCGCTTATCCCCATTTATACAGCCCTTGATTGCCAATTCTTCACTTCTTGCAGAAGTGTTGGTCATTACCGCCAGCTGATCCGGAAGATTTCCTACCGGATGTATGGTAAAGCCATCCGGTCCTACCGTCACAGGTACTTCCACACAGCACCCATCCGGGAGATTTTCTATATATTTTTCATTTCTGACATTCCCGTTAAAGTGAAAAACAGTTCCATCTCCAAATAATGAATTAAAGATGCAGGCTGCATACTCCTGCCCCCGTTCCAGCTCCACCTCGTCCTTCTCAAGCCATTCCTGAATGTCCTTTTTCCATTCATTCTGTCTTCTGAAATATTCATTCAGGATATATGCATGTGCTCCGGGATTCCAGCCTGTGGAATGTGTACAGTATTTTTCAATCAGATCGGGACGCTTCCGAAACCAGGGATAATATTCTGAATTATGGCCGCTGCTCTCTGTGGGGTAATAATCCAGATGTAAATACAGCTGGTTTCTCACCTGTTCTTCATTGTATATTTCATCTTTTTCCACTGCTTTCTTAATAAGTGGATAAGCATCTTCACCCTTCCACTCATATTTCAGATAAAATGCCTGATGATTAATTCCGGCACATAGATAGTCCACGTCTTCCATATCCGCACCGATCCAGTCAGCCAGCATTTTGGCTGTATGCTGCACACTGTGGCACAGACCTGTTATCTTCACATTGGTCATTTCCTGCAGATAACGACAGTTAAGTGCCATAGGATTCGTATAATTCAGTACATAGGCATCGGGACAAATCCGTTCTATATCCCGGCAGATATCCAGAAGTACAGGAGCAGAACGCAAAAAGCGGAATATGCCAGCCGGCCCCCTGGTATCGCCTACACAGATATCAACTCCATATTTTTTAGGAATCTCGATGTCTGTACGGAAAATATCCGGTCCCGCAGTAAGGACTGTGATAACCACTCCGTCTGCTCCTTTTAAAGCTTCCTCCCGGTCCGTGGTTGCAATTATGGATGCCGGATAATTACCGGCTGCTTTTATTTTATCGCATGCTTTTTTAATAAATCCAAGCTTTTCTTCATCAATATCCATCAGGCAGATACATGCATCCTTAAATGCATCATAAGTTAGAACATCTTTAACCAGCTCCCTGGTAAAATCAAAGCTGCCTGCTCCGATAAACGTTATTTTCTTCATAAATTATCCCAGTCTCCTTTATTTTAATGTGATAAATGCATCAAGTCCTGTGGGCTGGTCAGGATTTCTTCCCAAAAGAATGGATTTCTCATATGCTGCCATCTGGCATACATAAATAAATGGAATTCCCCATGCTTCAAATCGTTCAATCCCTTTCAGGCAGATATTTGCATTTACGCCAAATTCATTGCCTTCATATTGTGATACTGTTACAATCGTTCCTCCATGGGATTTCAGATCTTCAATCATGTCTCTTTGCAGTTTATCTTCATTTGGCTGTACCAGTATCACTGTCAATGTCTGCTCACCGTTTAAAACCATAGGACCATGGCGGTAATCCAGCAAATGGAAGCACTGTCCCGGAAGCATGGATATTTCAGTAAATGCAAGTGCTCCTTCCTCTGCAATTCCTATAGGCGCTCCGTCAGCCAGAACAATGGCATTACTCCATTCCTTTTTGGAAATATCATCCAATACTCCACGGCAGGCCTCTTTATATGCCTCATTGTTGTCAACTGCAGCTTTTACAGAAGATAATAATCCTTCATCTTCATTATAAAATGCGGTAAGCATCAGCATTGCAGTATATAAATTGGTAACGGTTCTCGTCTGGCATACACTTTTGTCATAGCACCAGTCCATGGTAATGTCCAGTTCGCTGTAAGGCATAATATCGTTATCATCCTTCATAGACAACGAGATTACAGGATTACCGTAATGTTCCTTGATATACTGCACGTCCCTTACAATTTCCGTTGTCTGCCCGGATCTTGACAGGGTTACGATGATACTGTCTTTGATGCATGCTTCATAATACCCCGGATTCACCAGATAGTCTCCGCCGGCTATGGCGTTGGCACCGCTTCCTTCACAGGCGCAAATCAGCTGCTGGCCGGATTTTGCAAGCATATAGCTTGATCCGCAGCCAAAGAAAACAAATTTTCTGGACGGATGTTCCGAGAAGAACTTTTTGATCTCAGCTTTTTTTTCCATCATATAATCATAAGTTTTATTAAGTGCAATATGCTGTTCCATAATTTCCTGTTCTGTTAAATACATTTTAATCTCCTCCGATTATCTATTCTCATAATATTTTGCCAGCAGTAACGCGCCCTCTGCCGGTGTCCTTTTAGGTGGTACAAGGGTAATATCAAGTGGTTTCAGATATCGTTCAAAGGGCTTTAATATCAGATCCTCCGTTTTAAATAAACCACCGGAATAGGATACTTTACACCCTTTTCCCATCTTCAGTTTTTCATGCACGCTTCTTACAATCAGCATCAGTTCATGTGCGGCATGTTCATATAAACGAACCGCTTCCATATCTCCTTCCATTGCGGCATCCTTCAGGCATACCTGCAAAGATGCAACTCTGTCCCGGTAAGGAATATAATCCGCTTCCAGGATACCGATCAGATCATAATCATGATCCAATTGAAACTTCTCTTTCATGATCTCATATAAAGCACCTTTTCGAAAACGTCCGTCAGCTTCCTTTGAAAAACATTCCATTGCCTTTCTGCCCAGCCAGTAACAGGATCCCTCATCTGAAAAGAACTCGCTCCAGCCTCCGGCTTTAGCACTTTCCCCATTTGGGTTTTTACCAAAGGCAATCGAACCTGTTCCAGCCACAATATTGATTCCGGACTCCATTTCCAGGCTTCCTGCCCAGCCTGCCTCTACATCATTTACCGTTTTTATCCGATATTTTCCAAGCCTTTCTTTCAGGGATTTTAAGATAACCTCATCCTTATTCCGGTGTTCACCATATAAGGGCATCCCAAAACAGGTATGGAATTCATCATTCTTTGCTATCTGCAGGGGGCGAATCAGATTTTCGATTCCTTCATCCAGAAGGTCAATTAACCCTCCTTCCCCGATCTGCATATAAGAAGCACTCCCTCTTAATGTGCGTGAGAGTATTTTATGATTTTCGTCAGCCAGCAGAAACTCCGTCTTTGTACCGCCTCCGTCAATGCCAATATAATATTTCATCGGATCAACCTCCTGCCTTGCTATTCTTCGTTTAATTCCAGTTCGATTACGGTATCCGGCGTGGGATCCACCGTGAAAGAAAAGCAATCCGGGGTTCCATAATTTACGAATTCACAATCCGGGAATTCCTTTGCAACCCATGGAGTCAATAGCAGCATTTCATATCCGTCAGACAATCTCCTTGCCTTTTTTATCTTGCCCTTCACTCCCGGCAGGCAGATAGCCCCTATGCTTTCTTCCATAATATGTGCATACAATTTATTTCCGTTTTGTGTATATCGTCCCCATTCAGGCTTTTCAAATTCTGACATCCGGCAGCCGTAAATACTCTCCGAATTGTCTTTCATCCATTCTCCGACTTCTTCCAGTATTTCCACTTGTTTCTTCGGAATTTCACCCATTGCATCAGGTGATATATTCACAATCATATTTCCGTTTTTACTGGTACACTCTACAAGCTTCTTAATTATCTGGGCCGAGTTCTTATAATGCTTGTCATTGGGTGTATATCCCCAGTTATTATTCAGTGTAAAACATGCTTCCCATGGAATTTCTCTACCCGACGGTGTCCGCAGCCCATAAGGGGGAATAATCATCTCAGGGCAGGCAAAATCTCCTGAAAAAATATTGGGTTCGTCCGTCATTACTGAGCCATAGCTCTCCCCATTTGCCTCCAGTCTGCCATTCATGATGATCTCCGGCTGAAGCTGTCTAACCATCTGAACCAGTTTTGTCCCCTTCCATTCTTCTCCCATGTGCCCTTCATAAGAGAAATCAAACCAAAGCAAATCTATCTTTCCATAGTTTGTCATCAGCTCTCTGACCTGGTTGTGCATATAAGTAAGATAATTATCAAAATGATGTTCTTTGCCCTTATAGGACTCATTTGCCCTGTCAGGATGATACATGTCACCATATGCAGGGTAATCCGGATGATGCCAGTCTAAAAGTGAATAGTAAAAACCAATCTTCAATCCTTCTGCCCGAAAGGCGTCCACAAATTCTCTTACCAGATCCCTGCCGCACTTTGTATTGGTGCTCTTATATTCTGTATATGCGCTGTCAAAGAGACAAAAACCTTCATGGTGCTTGGTAGTCAGTACCGCATATTTCATTCCTGCCACCTTGGCAAGTTTTGCCCACTTTACCGGGTCATACCGTTTCGGATTCCATTCATCAAAATATTTCTGATATACACTCTGGGTAATCTGCTCATCACTGTGAACCCATTCTCCTCTTCCGGGTATTGCATATAACCCCCAGTGTATGAACATTCCGAATCTATCCTGCATAAACCATTTAGTCCGTTCTTCTCTTTCTTCTATAAGTCCCATTGTTCCTCCTTAGCCTTTCACTGCTCCCGCTGTCAGAGATTTTACAAACGTCTCAGACAAACAGCAGAATATAATAATTGTCGGTACCACAGCCACGATAATAGCCGAGAACATACCATTTAAGTTTTTTGAATACGCTGTTGTAAACTGTCCCAGCAAAGCAGGAATTGTCATTTTATCCTTGCTCTTTAGCAGAATCGATGCAAAGTAAAATTCATTCCAGTTATTTAAAAAAGCCATGATACCTGCAGTCGCAAGTCCCGGTTTTGCAATTGGAACAATAATCTTAAAAAAGGTTCCCACATAACCGCATCCGTCCATTTTGGCAGCCTCTTCCATTTCCTTAGGAATGGTAAGAAAATAGCTTCTGATGATGAAAAAGGTAATTGCAATCCCAAGTCCTGAATATACGAAGATTACCCCCAGCCTGGAATCCTTCAATCCCATATTATTCAGCAGCTGGTAAATAGGAAAACTGATCGAGATCTGCGGAATAAATAAAGTTGTAGTAAACATTGCCGTAATTGCGCCTTTTAATTTAAACTGCATTCTGGCGGAAATATAAGCTGACATTCCGACTACCGTAATACTGATCAGTGTAGAAATAACGGTTATCAAAAAGCTGTTGAAAAAGTAGGTCTGTATATTTAGCTGTGTAAAAATAGTAATATAACCATCAAATATCCACTCTGTGGGCAGTGACAGACCTCCCGGATTTCGTTTAAAGGAGGATATAAACACCCAGAGAATCGGGTAAATGGAAATAAACAATACTACTGCAATGATAAAATATGTTCCAATGGAGCCCAGCAGATTCTTGATCTGAAATGGCTGTTTGCTTTTTTTGTTCATCTTCTCTCCTCCTTTCTAATCAACCTCACTGGTTCGAAATGCCCTGTTAATCAACCCTACCAGAACAATTCCCATGATAAACTGTATAACACCTGCCGTATTTCCTCTGGCAAAATTCAGCTTTGTACTTCCAAGTGCTGTCTTGTAAATATAATAACTTAAACTATATGTAGCATTATCCGGACCGCCGCCACTGATTAAAGCAATTTCATTGTAGAGCACTAACCCATAGTTTGCTGCCATGATAGCGACAGTACCAAGCATTGGGCGAAGCAGAGGCAATGTAATTTTAAGATCGATCTGGGTCTTGGATGCTCCGTCTACCCTGGCCGCTTCAAATAAGGAAGAGTCAATAGAAAAGATCTGAGTCAGCAATAGGAGGCAGGATGACCCGCCAAACAGGATAAATGCAAAGGTTACACCCCAGAATGCATACTTTTCATTCGCCAGAACACTGATATTAGATCCGGGACTGATCCAGTTGCAGATCTCTGTAATAATACCTCTGGATGGACTGTAGATATTCAGAAAGATTAAGCCGATTGCTGCTGTTGAAATGATATTCGGTATAATAAATGCATTTCTTGTAAACCGCCATCCTTTAGGCTTTCTGGCGAGAACCAGCGCTACCAGAAGAGTGAACGGAATCTGTACTACCATGGTAAGCACTACCCATTTTAAGGTATTAATCAGTGCTACCTTAAAGTTTGTATCCACGGTAAATAGTTTAATATAGTTGTCAAATAAGTGTCCCCAACCTAAAAATTCCGGATTGGTAAAATTCTTGTAATTCCATTTTGAAAAGGATGTAACAAAAATATTAACCAGCGGATATGCATATATGACTGCAAACAACAGGACACCCGGAAGCAAAAAGGCTAATATAAAGCCGTTCTTTTTTGTAAAAATAGATTTTCTTTTCTGCATGCTGTTCCCACCTTTATTCTGGTTTTCAATGCTTTAGGATGGGCTGCTGTACAATCATGACTGACCGTACAACAGCCCATTTACCTATTTCATTATTCTGCCGCTGCTAAGAAATCATTTAATTCCCCAACTACGCCGTCTACTGTTTTAGAATCATCTTTTAATCCTGCATATTTTGCCTGGATTTCGCCTTCTGCATCACCAAAGTTATTGCCAAGTCCAAGTGCCTGATAATCTGCACTCTGGCACAGCTGGCAAGCTTCTACTAAAAGTTTTGCTTCCGGAGCTGTTACTTTATTCAACAATGCATCATAATCTACTTTTGTGCTTGGTGCCATACCGATACCTTTTTCGATAATTCTGCTTGCTACTTCAGGGCTAGTCATGTATTTGATGAAATCGATACATGCTTTCGTCTGTACTTCGTCTAACTTATTAGAAACTACAAATCCGCATCCGCCTGACATGAGGGCTGCTTTTTTACCTGCTTCGTCTGTAGGGAATACTGCCGGTTTGATATTTTCTGCACCAGCTTCACAGTCTACAGATCCGCCTGCATCCCATACACCGTTGAATAACATTGCTGTTTTGCCTGCAAAGAAGTCTGAACGGTAAGCTTCGTCATCATCTCCGCCAGGTCCGAAGTTTGCTGCATCAATTTTCTGAAGTGCATTTTTCTGGATGAAATCCAATGATCCTTTAAATGCCTCATTATCAAAACTCTCTACGCTCTTTCCTTCTGCATAGAAGGTTCTGGAATCTTCACTTCTCTGTAAATTACTTGCTAACAGAATATTTGTAGGCCATCCTGCATTTAATCCGAATGGAGTAGTTCCTTTATCCACTAATTTGTCAACTGCCGTGTTAAAGTCATCCCAGGTCTGCCATTTATCCGGTGTATCCGCGCCTGCATCATTAAATAATTTTTCATTATACCAGAAGCCCACTCCTTCAATCTGTTCACGAACGGAATAGATCTTGCCGTCTTCTGTCAGGTTCTGATCATAGCAGACACCTACGCCATCTTTAAAATCCTGGTTCTCATCTAAGTATGGTTTCAAATCCAGAATCATATCTGCTCCGGCAGCTACCTCTGTAATATCCCAGCCTCCGAAATCTGCTATGTCGTAGAAGTTTCCGGCACTGATATCATTCAAAGCGGTATTGTAGATTCCTTCTGCGCCTGATTCATCTGCTTTTATAACAAAGTTATATTCATTTTTATGCGCATCCGCAAATTCCTGGTAGATAGCTCTCATCTCAGCTGCTGCTGCCCATTCTGATTCGCTCTGGTAATATCCATGAGTAAAGGTAATTGTAGGAAGATCAGCATTTGTTCCTGCTTCCTTAGTCTCTCCGGTGGTTTCTGCAGTCGTTTCTGCAGCACTGTCCTTTGTTGCTTCCTCAGTTGTTTCAGCCGCCTTAGACTCTGTCTCTGCCTTTGTCTCTTCTGCTTTTGTTGTTGTTCCTGTCTCTCCTGAACCTCCGCAGCCTGCCAATATCATGGATGCTCCCATTGCCCCAGCCAGCGTCACCGCCATAACCTTTTTCAATTTCATACTAATATCCTCCTTATGCTATATAAATATTTTTATTTGTTTCTGTTTTCTTGATAATCATAATTTACCATTTTTTTTAATGCATTTGAATAAGCATAACTCTCTAATTACATCAATTTTTTTACCTGAAAATTGCTGATTTTTTTAAAATGATGAATTTTTTACTTTATCCTATACGTTTGAGAAAGGCAGTCAAAAAATCGTAATTTTTAAAGAATCCCCGCTGCATAATGCAGCGGGGATTCTTCCTGTTATTTCTGAATTTTTGCCTTGCCAGATAATCCTTTTCCTTTTAACAGCTTCTTATAATCTGCTAATTTTGACTTTGGAACTTTTACAGTCAGCTTTGCATTTGTTTTCTTAAATGCATTCTTGCCTACACTGTTAAGTCCGGTAGTTTTTAAGGTAAGCGTTTTTAATTGGGAAGCGCCATAAAATGCATAAGAACCAATTGTTTTTACATTCGAACCAATGGTTACCTTTGTAAGCTTTGTGTTCTTTTTGAATGCATTTTTTGCAACTGCTGTTACTTTGTAAGTATCATTCCCGATCTTAACCTTAGAAGGTACACTAAATGAGCTGTATGTCTTCTTTACAGGAGCCATAAAAGTTACGGTTCTGTTCTTTGCCGAAGCATCCGTTACTTTATATTTGCCTTTTCCTGATGTGTAGGTCTTTCCTTCTGCTGCCTTGATTGCAAAAGTTTTGTTGATGGTACCATAATATTTACCCTTGCCCGTAATCGTAACAGATGCAGTTCCAGGATTTATATTATTTTTGTAAGATACGGTATAATCAGTATTTTTCTTTAATGTATTCTTACCGTAAGTTACTTTTACAGATGGTTTTAATGCTTTGCCTGTATGTGTTTTTGATGA
This sequence comes from Robinsoniella sp. KNHs210, assembly GCF_000686105.1. Lineage (NCBI taxonomy): Bacteria > Bacillati > Bacillota > Clostridia > Lachnospirales > Lachnospiraceae > Robinsoniella > Robinsoniella sp. KNHs210. Next base: position 4,283,753 of record NZ_JMLZ01000002.1, on the reverse strand, counting down.
TGCAAGGCTTACTTTTGCCTTGGAAATTTTTGTACCCGGTACTGTTATCGTACAAGTTGCCTTATGTCCGTTTACGGTAGCTGCAGTGATTCTGGCTGTTCCTGCATTAACTGCTTTTACGACTCCATTCTCAACTGTTGCAACATACGTATTGTCAGACGTCCATTTAACGGTCTTATTATCCGCATTGGAAGGCTGTACTACAGCGGAAAGTGTAAGGGTTTTATTCAGTTTTACACTTGCTGTTTTCTTGTTCAGTGAAACACCGGTTGGTAGATTCTGTGGCTGTGCTTTGACTGTGATCACACATACAGCCGTTTTTCCATTGACTGATGTTGCTGTAATCTTAGCAGTTCCGGCTGCAATACCTTTTACCCATCCATTTGCGACAGTTGCCACTTCAGTTTTGTCTGATTTCCAGGTAATTGTCTTATCTGCTGCATTTGCCGGCAGTACAGAAGCAGTTAACTGAATCTGATCTCCTACTGTAAATTCAGCTGATGGAATGTTTAAGCGCACTTCTGTCGGGAGAATTACTTCAGGCTCCTCTTTTTCCTTTACGTTAATGACGCAGACTGCTGTCTTTCCATTTGCAGTTGCTGCTGTAATACGTGCCTCTCCTGCCGCTAACGCTTTTACCCTGCCATTTTCAACAGTAACGGTTCCCGGTTTATCAGAGCTCCAGGTAACAGCCTTATTAGTTGCATTGTCTGGCTTCACAACGGCATTTAATAAGAGTTCTCCTCCAACTGTTAATTCAGCTGCTGTCTTATCCAGCGTTACGCTTTCTGCCTCTACATCAGATGTCTTTGTACCGGTAACCAGAACATCCACCGTGGTGGTTGCTTCAGCCGCTGCTTCCTTTACAGCCTTAGAATCTGTTTCTTTTACTTTTAATGTTAAAGTTACAACTGTATCATTTTCCGGTCTGGTGATGCTGCCATCAATACCAATTACGTCCGGATTGCTGGAATTACTGATTACGATATCAAATCCAGTAATGACCGGGATAGATACTTTTGTATCTTCTGCTTTTACAGGTGCAATTACTTTAATATTTTCGGCAAGCTCATTTGCGGAAGGTTTCTGTGCCACTTCAAAAATATTGATTTCTGCCGCGGAACCATATCCTCCTTTTGATGCCTTATCATCGTTGCCGTCTACCTGCAGCTTGATCGCCGTAGCTTCAACTGCGTCAAATTCAGCATATTTTACATCTGCATTTGCTGCCCATACGCCCTTTGCAACCTGTTTTTCATTTCCTTCCGGATCGGTGATAATCAGAACATAATTATAAATTGTTCCGTTAGATGCTCCGGTTCTTGGTGTATAAGCAAATTTGTTAATTGTTTTTGTTCCGTTTAAGTCAATTTTAATCCAGTGAGGATGTAATTCAGGTTTATCGGTCCAGCTTGTATGCCACATTGTGTCCTGCTTACCGTCCAGTACGTTGGAAGCAGGTCCTTCTCCACCTGATTTTGACTGTTCGCTGTTGGCTGTAGCCGTCATTCCTGTACGGTCTAATTTTACGGAAGCCGCATAATTAACGGTAACAGTTGCGATACCCTTTGCCTGGTAAGCAGACTGGGCGATAATCTGAGCTACACCTGCTTTATGAGCTGTAACGGTACCGTTTGATGCAACCGTTGCAACATTTTCATTTGTGGAAGTCCAGGTAATGCTGCTGTCAGACGGGTCTTCCGGTGCTATGGATGCTTCCAGTTTCGCAGAATCCCCTGCACTAAGAGACAACTCTGTTTTGTTTAAGTTTACTTCCGTTACTTTTCGGTCAATTACATTTACTTCGCATTCTTTATAAACACTGCCAGAAATAGCTGCACGTAATACGGTTTTTCCTTCTTTTAGTCCGGTTACGGTTCCTTTGTTGTCTACAGAAGCAATCTCAGGATCGGCGATTGTCCATGTTAACTGTTTATTTCCTGCATTCTGCGGCAATACCGTTGCCTTTACAACTGCTGTCCGGTTACGGATTACATCAACTTTATCAGTTGATAATTCCACACTTGTTGCCGGCACTTTTTCATCGCCTGTTACAATATTGAATTCCACAATACCATTGTGGCTGACCGTAATCACCCATTCATCGGTTGTGCCTTCTTTTTGTGCAACCGTATATTTGTATGGTCTTACATAATTATCTTCTGCAAAACTTCTGTCTGCCGGAGATTCTGTTACAAAGTTTACTTTCGGTTCTACTGCATTTTTAACGGTAATAACGGTGTCACGAAGCTGTGTATCCAGCCCTGTTCCATTCTTCATGCGCTCACACATCTGCCATACATAATTATAGCAGCCCTGATCGCTTAATCCTCCGGGGATTGTACCATCCCAGAGTTCTGTTTTATCCAGGCGGTAGTTGCTTAAGTATACATTTAAAGATCCCGGATTTTCTTTTATAATACCAAATACATGGGGTTCGCCGGCTATCTTTACACTTTCAGCTCCATTGATTGCGGTTGTAAATTCTGTGTACTGGCTTACGTTTTTGTCTTCTGAGGAATTCATCCAGTACCAGGTATCTCCATAGGTTTCACAGTATGCGGTTCCTTCTGATTTCTGAACCGGGTATACCGTATCAAGTGCAGACTTCAGTCCTGCTTTGCCAAGATTTTCCCTTACTACCAGATCATAGCCTGACAGTTCTTCTTCCGGACAATTTGATGGTACATAAGGTACGATTCCATATTGTCCTGTGCTTGGATACAGATTTGAATAAGTAGTATTATAATTAAAGTTATTCCAGTTTTCTGCCCCTACAACAATTGCTTTTGTTCTTTCCAGCATCTCTTCTTTTGTAGGAATTTTTACTTCTTTGCTTACCAGTTTCTCCAGGAACGGAATCATGGAATACTGATATGTGGGTGTACGCATGCCTTTTGTAGCATTTGAATACCACTGTGCTTCTGATTTAAAGCAGGTTGCACCCTGGCTTACTGCACGCACAACGTCCTGCGTATACATATTTTCCGGCCATGTCAGACACTGTTTCCATGCATCTCCGCCGCTGCCTGCATCAAAGAGTGCACCGTTGCTGTCTAACTGCCAATGCCACCAGTCGGAGGCGATTCCCCAGTTCTCGCAGTAGTCTGTCATCCACAGGCCCTTAAACAGAGCATCTGTATTTGCTGCCTCACTGCCGTAAGACTCTTTTGTCATCAGAGAGATATACTCTTTGTATTCCCGCATAAGACCGGACAGTTTTTCATCCTGAGTCAGCCAGTCATACAACACACCGTTTGTACCAAAAATATTGGTATCGGTCCACATCATGCATACGCCGTGGGATACCCCTAAACGGATCATATCCATAACATAGCTGCGGTTGTCACCTGCAAAACGGTTATACATCTCGGCTGCATTAAATCCAACCAGGTATTCATTGTTCGTTGCCAGCTCATTCCAGAACGATAATGGAATGGTTGTATTTACATTTGTTTCTCCATTTGCAATCTGAACTGCACATGGAATCTTATTTTCATTACATAATTCAACATTCTTTTTAATCCAATCCCTTACTGCATCTGTGCTGTTTAAGCTTCTCTCTGCAATTAACAGGATTACTGTATTATCCTTCAATTCATCAGGAACGGTATTATACAGCATTACCGGACTGTCGACACGTTCATCCCCATAGTAGTTCTTGTTTGCGTCTAAGCCGTCTTTTTTTGGTGCATCATCACTCCAATAGTAATTCTCCAGATACATCGGATGGTCATTGCTGACCTCAAATCGGATTTCACCTCTTTGAAGCTCACCAACCGTTACGGATAATTCACCTTTTGCGCCCGATTTTGTTTCTGCAACAATAGTTGTGGTTCCATCCTTAACCCCTGTAACAATGCCTGTTGGATCAATAACTGCAATTTCCGGATCCTGAGATGTATATTTTACAATGCGGTCGGTAGCATTTTCCGGTACGAAAGCAGTGCTTACCGTTGCTTCTTCACCTACTGAAATGCTTGTTTTATCCATTGACAGATTTAAGGAAACTGCGTCTACTAATTCCGGTTCTTCATAGTTTTTATTCTGGGTCAGAGCTTTCATGACTTCCATGTAGTCATTTTCTGTATACCCGATACGCCAGATCCTGGTATCCTGGCTTCCAACCTGAAGAGACACTGTTCCATCAGGAGCCAAAACGGTCTTGCCTGTAGTATTTGCCTGCAGTGCACTGTACCAGATTCTAAATTTCCCACCAGTAGGGCTGTCTGACTGATTATCATAATAGAAGGTAGAACGGTAAATCTGGAAATCATCCCAGGTACCTGATTTTCCTGCCCTTAATACCGGCTGTGTTCCTGCCTGCTCCCAGTTGACACCATCTCTTGACTTGGTCAGGTATAATACGGATCCATCGGGATTAGATGTAGAGAAGCACTGGGACAGTCCCCAATATTCCTGTAGCTCAGGGATATACTGAATATCCTGATGCCATGGCCAAAGCTGTCTGCCATTCTCATCTTTTCCAAGGAAATTATTCACTTTTTGTGGTTCAGACCAGTTTATTCCATCCTCAGACCATCTCATTTCGATGAACTTTCCAGACTGGTTGTATCCCGCATCACCCGAGTTCTGTGCCCACATTGTATATATGCCGCGGAAATCGTCATAGGTAAATGTTGGGGAAAGCATACCATAACGGTCTTTTTCGCTGATTGCAGGAATGAAATCCTTATCTCCTGTTTCCATTCTTACTACAGTATCAGCTGTTGTGGCAATATTGCCGTCTTTGTCGTAAGGAACTCCCCAGTTAATTCCATCATAAGATATTCTCAGACGAATCTGACAGTTCTGATCTTTTAATTCGTCATCAGTACCGCCGCCGTCATCTGCCCAGTTCCAGTATGCAAGTAAACGGTCATTGACAGAGTCGTATAACAGATCTGCATCACAGTTATGAAATCTGGTTGATGGCGGTTCCGGTTCAATTGGATTGGAGATTCCTTCCGGTTCTACCCATGTCTGTCCATCTTCAGATGCTACGATATATGGATTTTCATACTGTGAAGTAATCATTGTGTTTGGTGTGTAAATCATCCAGTATTTATAACCGTTCCACGGTTGGTCAAATACCTGGATATCAGGATGTGTCACCTGTCCGCCAATGTGCTTTAAGCTTCCATCGTCGTTTTTATTGGAATCCAGATCCTGGAAATGAGTTGGCATATCTAAATAAACTTCTGCATTTTCAAATGCATTTGCTTCATATGGTTTTGGTTCTGTATTGAAATTATAACCCATTACCTGTAATTCAGCGATATGGTTTGTTGTACCTTTGTTGGAACCAGACATATACACACGGACATATTGTCCCATGGTTCCTGCCGGAACTTCGAATGATTTTCCACTCTGGGTTTCTCCATAAGTGTCATCACTGCCTGCACCAAGTCCGTGTTTGTCTGCTTTATCTGAATTATAAATAAAAGTTGGATTACTAAAGTCTGCGTTTTCGGAAACTGCAATTACAGTACCATTATATACTCTGCCATCTGCCCAGTATCTAAACATATTGATCTGGGTAAGTTCATAAACATTCCCTAAATCTACCTGCAGATAACGGGAAGTATTATCCCCATCCTGTCCGAAATCACAATAGTTAGAATCTGATGTAGGTCCAATGATTCCATCTACAGCCATTGATCCCGGTCTGCTGGAATTTACTTCAGAGTCTGAGTTATCCGCTGTTTTCTTAACAGTAACAGTTTTATTTAAAGCCACATTAGACGGTTCCGGATAAGCCATTTCAAAGCTGGCATCTGCCCAGTTTCCCCAGTCATTATAAGGCTCTTTAACCATTTTAGCTTCCAGTTTTAGTTCTTTATTCTCTGATGTTATAGCAACATTAACTTCCTGAGCCTCATCAGATGCATCAACTACTCCGCTGTCAAATACTACGACATCATCCAGATATACTTTAAACTGGATATCACAGCCTTCTCCGTCTACATATTCCATTGCTGAATAATCAACGCCTGCCAGGGTGTGGAAAGAAGTGTAGCCTTTGTCTTCCAGATCATAAACGATAGAAGAATCCGTCTGAACTCCAATTCCTTTATCAAAAGACTTCTCTGCTCCGTTTACCAATAATTTCATCTGCTGCTGTAAATGATTCAGGTCCTTTGTGGGAGTGTCTTTTTCTCCTGTTGCACCTACTGCATTTGCAGCACTCTTCCAATCCATATCAGACAAGTACATTGTTTTTGTCTTTACTACGGTATTTTCCTGGATACCCTCAACTGTAACCGTAATATCGTCCTGGATATTTGCAATTGTATATACACCGAGCTCATCTTTTCCCAAAGCTGCACCGCCGTTTGCTTTAACAATCGGTACGGATTCATTATAAGCTTCGTCTATAATAAGCTTAAAACTGACAGAACCATTATAGTCTACCGTTGTACTTCCTTCACTCTGAATCTCAACACTGTATCCCTGTGGGTTTTCCGGGAATTTTACTTCATACTGTGCTTTATGTACGCCTTCAATGGTGATTACCTGATCTTCAGTAATGTTCTCAATGGTATAAACACTGTCAGCTGCCTCCAGACTTACTCCATTTGCTTTTACCGCACTGGTTGCACTGTAACCATTATCGGAGTCAATCAGTACCTGAAAACGGAAAGAACCGCCTTCTTCCACTGTCGTCGGGTCATTTTCATAAGGTATTACCTGATATCCATTTCCCTGTGGAATTGTCACCTGATAAGAATTCACATCCGGATTCTCTGTATGGGGAGTTCCCCAGACCTGCAATTCATTGATGTGGTTTGTAGTACCGTTTTGGCTGCCAAATACATATACGCGTACTGCCTGTGCCTTTGTACCGTCCGGTACTGGGAATTCATGTCCGGAGGCAGTCTCTGCGTAGCGTTCATCTCCTCCTGCCCCAAATCCATGTACATTTGACCTGTCTGAATTATATATGACTGCTTCATCTGTGAAATCGCCGCTCTCAGATGTGGTAATTACTGTTGCATCGTAAGTTCTGCTGTCTTTCCAGTATCTCCACATATTGACTCTGCTTAAATCATACAGACCTCCAAGGTCCACCTGCATATACAGGGCTGCTTTATCGCCGTCTTTACCGAAATCGCAATAGTTGTACTCTCCTGTATCGTCAATAATACCATCTACCGCCATGGTAGCTGGTCTTTGGGGATTTCGATAATCCTCCGGCAGTTCTGTTCCATCGCTCTTATGTAATGTAACTGTTTTTTCCAGCGCCGCATTTTCTTCTGTTGCAGTCTCAGCAGCTTGTACATCAATCGGAATCTGCACTGCTGTTAATATCATACACAATGTCAGAATCCACGCCATAATACGTTTCATTGATATTAATCTTTTACTGTTCATTTTGTTACCTCCCAATCTTTTTCATGTTAGCGGGTTGTCGCGTTTAAGAAAAACACCTCCCTTTCTTTTATCTCCTGTAAAATGTAAAATTTTTCCGCTCTACCCTATTTCAAAATCCTATCATGCGGCCTAATTTATTACAATAAACAAAGCTATCCATTTCTTTCATTTTTTTTACTGCGACACCCACATTTTTAAATATTTTTAAAATTATTGCTATTTTTTGACTAATCATCATAAAATGATTTGATTCTGGTAAAAAAAACTATAGAGATTCTTATGACTTTGTTTTAATATTTACAGACTTGCTATAGCTTCCATATACTTTTTTACCTTTATATACTTTGTAAGCCTTTACTTTGTATGAATATACTTTTCCTTTTTTGACCTTCTTATCCGTAAAGTATAGTTTCTTTGCATTTACCTGCGCAGCCTTTACCCATGTTTTCCCTTTCTTTTTCATAACAACATATCCGGATGCGCCAGACACTTTGTTCCATTTTACCACTACATTATTTTTAGAAGCTTTTGCCTTTGCGGTCACCGTTTGCGGCACAACTTTTTTAGTGGCTGTTTTGTATTTACTATAGGTCGTCTTTCCATTTACTTTCTTAAAAGCTTTTACTTCAAATACATATTTCTTACCGGGAGTACCTTTCTTATAAGTATAAGTGATTATGCGGTTGTTCTTAATGGTCTTCTCCGTACTCCACTTTTTGCCTGTCTTTACACGGATTACATATCCGTCCGCATCTGCTACCGTTTTCCAGGATAATTTAATCTCTTTTGATTTATAGGATACTGCTTTTACGGCAACCTTAACTGCCGCTACTTTCTTTGCTGACTCTGCTGCCAGCTTATCTGCATCTATTTTTAAATTTTTAATTGCATTTGTTAATGCTGATACCAGATCATTTACCTGCTGCTGTGTGGCATCTGTTTTGTTTGATAACTCCTGAGCTTTTACTATTGCATTTTGCAGGGCTTTGTAGGATTCATCCGTATAGTTTCCTTGTCTGATCCCTTTTGCCTCAGCTATTTTTGCATTTAATGCCGTTTTGGATACCACCGCCGGTTTTTCTTTTAATCTGGCTATTGCACTTTCTAACCTGCTTAACTGTGCATTTACTTCCTCCTGTGTGGCATCTGTTTTGTTCCATACCGCCTGGGATTTTCCGATCTCTTCCTGAAGAGCTTTGTAGGATTCATCCGTATAGTTCCCCTGTCTGATCCCTTTAGCTTCTGCTATTTTGGAATTTAACTTTGCTTTATCAACCTGGGGTACTTCTGCCGTGTTCGTGTCAATTGTCAGATCTACCCAGCCATTTCCGGATACAGTAATCATAGCCGTACCTGCAGCGGCATCATATTCCACAACCGGTTCCTGATACTGATCCTTTAAGCCATTAGTTACATTTACCTCCGGCTCACTTTCCAGTCCAACCAGTTCAAAGGTTGTATCTCTGAAGGTATCATCGTCCGGATTTGGAATATACTCATCCCGTATCCAGTCCTGAAGTTTGGTATTGTGGTCCGTATCCCAGCGGTCCGTCACCGTGGTGCCGTATCCTTCCCAGATACTGTCTTTATCCACACGATAATTGTTCAGTTTAATCTGAAGCTCACCATCCTGATCATCCAGGATCACATAAGTATGCGGTGTCATTGTAATATCTACGGATTTATTACCTTCTAACGGAAGTTTTGCATTTTGCACCCCATCCACATTCACATTACTGTTGTATAAATACCAGGTATCATTCAATAGCTGTCCAAATGCCGTACCGGTATACTGTTCCGGATATTTTTCTTCAAAATATGCTTTTTTCGCATCTTTATTCGCAAGCTGTGCACTGGATTGATTCAATATCTCAATATCGCCGAATACTGCTTTTACAGTTTTTTCATCTACTGCCTCCGGGACTGCAGGTATTAATCCATATCGACCCGTAGTCTGGGTTGGCAGTGTGGCATCTTCCCAGTTCAAACCTTTTTGCAGTAAGTTTCCTGCACTCTTTAAAGAACTTAATTTTCCATAGAACACTGCTTTTGTATCAGCAAGCACTTCCTCTTTACCTGGTGCCGGATTCTTAATCGCATAGCGCATGAACTCTGCAATTACATTTTCAAAGCAAGGTGAATTCTGGTTATAAGAACCATATACATACGCCGGGTGCTCAAAGTTGTAGACACATCCGCCATTTGTATAGATACTCATCATTTCGATACCAAGCAGTGCTTCCGGTTCGGTTGCAACCGGTCTTGCTTCTTCCCCACCCGGATTATAAGAATACTGACCATCAAATAATTTACCAAATCCTTTTTCATACCATTTCCAGGTATCAGCCAGACCGCCCCATTGTGCACAAATTCCGGTTAGCCAGAGGCCCTGCATATAGCTGGCTGTTCCTGCATTGGAGTTAGTACCGGCAGGCGTGTTCTTCCAGGTGAAAATAAAATTATTACCGTAAAGTTTCAATGCTTCATTAAATTTCTCATTTGCTATTACATTTTCAATAACACCCTCCTGGTGCTCGCTCCATACAAAATATCCGCCGTTTTCAGCTGCAACCCGCAGATAATCGGCACCCATAGTAGCAACCTTATTGTAGTCAGTCCAATAATTTTCAGTGGACATAATTCCTTTTAACACACTGTGCTGTTTGAACATCCGGTCAATCCACTCAGCATCCAGATTCGCTGTTCCCGTCCAGTAATTCTGCTGGCCTGCCGTAGCTACCACCATCATTACCGGGATGTTATTTTCCTGGGCAATTGCCAGCTGCTGCTCATAAAACGCTTTTGCCGTGTGGGAATCACTTTCATTTAAGCCAATCTTGCCACCCAGATGAATTTCAATGACTGCGTTTTCTTTTAAATCTTCCGGAACCTGTTTCCAGCGTGAAACCAGATCATCTCCCCAATCCAGGGTACTTCCTGATTCACTGTAAGACTTTCCGTACAGCGGCATAATAAGCAGAGGATTTTCATTATTTACCTCTATTCTTTTTTCCACTTCCGGTCTGCTTCCCGTTAATTTGTACATGGCATCTGCATAGTTTGCAGATGTATATCCTATATCCCAGTGAGACTGGCCTTCCGCCAATGCAGCATACCAGATATGGAATGTTCCGTTTCCTTTTGCCCCACCTGGCTCATACCAGAAAGTAGAACGGTATATCTGTCCTGCATCCCAGGTCCCGGGTGCCCCTACTGTAATTAAAGCTTTTTCAGATACCGGCTCCCAATGAATACCATCTTTGGATTTCGAGAAACGCAGGGAAGAATTATCCGGTCCGCTTCCTGCCGGAAATGCCTGCTGAAGTGCCCAATATTCCTGAAATTCCTCTACCCACTGGATATCCTGGTGCCATGGATACATCTGCAGCCCGTCTTCATTTACTCCAAGAAAATTCTCCACGTAAGTCTTATCCGACCAATTGCTGATCCCGTCTTGGGATGTCCGATACCATACTTTGTTATTCTGTTTGTTTTCATATCCTACATCTCCGGCATCATTTGCCCACATTTTGTAGATTTTTTCTGTTTTATCATATACTACGGTTGGAGAAAGGTCTGAATATCTTTCGCCTTCTGTGGCAATGGCGCAGCCGTGATCCGTTGGTCCAGTCTTCAAAACACCAGTTTCGTCTTCCACTCCCCAGTTAATCCCATCATAAGAAACACGGTATCTGATTTCAGAACGATGTGTTTTACCATTAACCGCCTCATCCTGTGCCCATTCCCAGTACATAATCAACCGGTCATTTACCGGGTCATATACAATATCGGTATCACAGTTATGTTCATTTTGATTTTCTATTTCACTGTCATAGCGCGGCTGTACAGGGTTCCGGGCAGGAAACTCCCAGTTTACGCCATCGTTGGATGCAGCTATACAGGGATTTTCAAAATAGGAACTTCCCGGTTTATTCGGTGTATATGCCATCCAGTATTTATACCCATTCCACGGCTCATCAAACACCGTAACATCCGGGTGGGTTACCTGATCATTCGTGCCCGGTCCCTGTAGCTTCAGCGGATTAACTGCATTTGGGAAAATCTTGCTGTCATCCGGCTTTTCCGGTAAGATTTCATCTCCAAATACGTAAGCATTCACCTTTAATTCTACAATGTGATTTGTTACGCCTGATGTCCCATTAACACCATATGTATAAACTCTGATATACCTTGCTTTTGTATTTTCCGGTACCGGAAATATCTTGCCACTTTCTGTTTCTGCATAGAGCATATCACTTCCTGCTCCCAGGTGATGTATTTCTCCCGTCGTATCCGAGTTATAGATAACTGCTGCATTTTCAAAGTTCTCATCCTCAGATACTACAATTGCAGTAGCTGCATAAGTTCTGCCATCTTTCCAGTATCTCCACAGTTGTATATCGGACAGTAAATAGCTCCCTTTTAAATCTACCTCCATATAGAGTGACTCCCTTACGGCTCCGCTATTTGCCTGATCTCCAAAATCAAAATAACTGGAGCTGTCAATAACACCGTCAACGGCCTTAGAACTGTTAACTGATGAATCCGGATTAACAGGAGCCTCCGAATTATCTGATGTCTTTCGTGCCACTACCGTTTTTTTGAATGCAACATTTTCGGGTTCCGGCAGTGTCTGATAAAATTTTGCATCTGCCCAATTGGCGTGATCAGACCAAGTTTCCGTTACTTTATCCGCGTATAATGTTAAAGTTTTGGCTGTATCGGGTATGTTAACAGAAATCTTAACCGCATTCGAAAGCGGATCCAGTACACCGGTTTCTGATACAATCTTGTCATCAATTTTCACCCTGAATTTTACGTCGCAGACTTCCCCCGGAATGTTTTCTTTCTGGCTGTAGTCTACACCCACGTAAGTTTCAAACTTTGTATATCCCTTTCCCTCCAGATCGTACACAATGGTGGAATCTGTCTGTGTTCCAATCCCCTTGTCAAATTCTGTTACCGTTCCATCCACTTTTAGCGTAATTTTTCCGCCGCCAAAGGACTTATCCTTTCTGGTAGGCAGCTCGCTATCTACTGTATGATTTTCTGACTTCCATTGCAGGTCTGACAGATACACAATCCGGTTTGCTGGATCCTGGGCATCTTCCAGAATTTCAGTTACCCTTGCCTTTCCGTTCCTATCTGACGCTTTCTTTGTCCCTTGCGTCTGTATTTCTTTCATGTGTGTTTCTTCTGCCGGTTCTTCTTTTGTCTGTACTTCTTCTGTCTGCGCATCTTCTGTCTGCATTTCTTCTGTCTGCGCATCTTCTGTCTGCATTTCTTCTGTCTGTACTTCTTTTGTCTGCGCATCTTCTGTCTGCATTTCTTTTGTCTGTACTTCTTCTGTCTGTACAATACCGCTGTCTTTTGTATCTTCCATCAAAACCTCTGCTGTCTCTTCCCCGGTTAACTTCTGCTCCCTTTCTTCGGTTGTCTGCTCCTGGTTCCGGATAGCCTGTTCCTCTGTCAAATACCCCGTTTGCCCTTTCACTAATCTGGTTCCTGTGCCGCTTTCTGCCGCAGCGCTCAATGGTGAAGCGAGACACATACAGGATGCGGTTAAAAGTGCCACTAGTTTTTTTGCCCTAAACTTCATATAAATCCTCCTCCTTATAACTCTTTTATTAATTATAAATTGAGGAGGTAGTTAAATGAATGCGATTATCTGCCCCCTTTCATCACATTTTTGACCACTCCCACCGCAAGATATTACAAATTACTAATTTTTTACTTTTTTCATCGAATTTTTGCCTGAAATTACCATATAATACGTTTTTTTAATTTTTAATTGCATTTGACTAAATGACGGATATAATAAAGATGTAAAGAATTCACATACCTGTAACATGGACGTTCTATCATTATGACTGATCCATACGAAAGGAACATGTGAATATGAAAATTTTAAAAAGAACCCTGATTTTTATGCTTTGCCTTTTCTTAACTGCCGCACTGCTTGCCGGATATGCATTTAAGATAGAACCCTTTATGGTGTTCACCCATTACTATGACCTGAATGCTCCCGACAGAAAGATCACACAAGTTATCCGTGTGGTACAGTTATCCGATATCCAGGTAAACGCCTCTTATACAGAAAATAAACTTGAAGAACTTGTGGACAAGGTTAATGATCTTTCACCGGATGTCATTGTCTTTACCGGGGACTTGTTTGATAACTTTTCAAAATATAAGGCTGTAGATGCCGTTACTTCGGCACTGTCAGCCCTGAATGCGTCATATGGTAAATATGCTGTCTGGGGAAATCGTGACTATGGCGGCGGTGCCTCCCGGGTTTATGCAGATATTATGTCGAATTCCGGCTTTACACTGCTGAAAAATGAAGGTATCACCGTAACTACCACAAAGGGGCATGAATTATTCATCGGCGGTCTGGACGATGCCCTGCTTGGATTTCCAGATATATCTACTACTTTGCGCTACATGGAAGATGATCCTGATTATCGGATCATTTTGCTGCACGAACCGGATATTGCAGACCGTTTTGAGGCTGGCTCTGCCAATCTGCTTCTGGCGGGGCACAGTCACGGCGGCCAGGTAAAACTACCATTTATCAAAAGCCCGGTTACATCACTTGCTGAAAAATATACATCCGGATTTTATGATATCGATAACAATATGAAACTCTATGTAAATACCGGTATTGGGACTTCTCATATTCCGGCACGATTTATGGTGCCTCCCGAAATTGCGGTATTCAATATTGGACTATAAAGCTTGCGCTATCAGGAGGATAATTATGAAAATATTAATCGCAGAAGACGAAAAAGATATGCAGAAGATCATGAAACTCTATCTTACCGGAGCAGGTCATGAAGTTGCTGCCGTTTCCGATGGACGGGAGGCTTTTGATCTATTGTGCAAAGAAAAATTCGACCTTTTGATTTCTGACTGGATGATGCCTGTCATGGACGGGATTGCCCTGTGCAAGGCTGTGCGTGAATATCATATGCCCATAAGAATTATAATGCTCACAGCGAAGGGGGAGATTTCTGACGAAATTGCAGGTCTGACTTATGGTGCAGACGACTATATACGCAAACCTTTTGAGCCAAAGATCCTGCTCCTTCGGATTGAAAAACTTTTTCAGCTGGGAAAACTGCTTACCTGCGGCAGCCTTACCTTAAATCCGGACACCAGAATCGTAAAAATACGGCAGGAAGAAATAAAACTAACCAAAAAAGAATACGAACTCCTTTACACCTTTTTCCTGAACCAGGGCATGATTCTATCCAGAGAACAATTACTTTCCAGCGTTTGGGGAATGGACTATTATGGCGATGAACGCACCCTGGATACCCATATACGGAGACTTCGCAATAAAATAGGAGAAAAGTATATCACTACCCACATCGGTATCGGATACATGTTGGAGAATCAAAATGAGTAAACTTGCCAAAAAATTTCTATTGAGTATTTCAGCCGTTTTAATTGTCGTTGTATTAATATCAGTCGTTGTAAATTCACAGTTTATCGGAAGATATTATATCTATGAAAGAAAGTCAGAAATCAATGAAATTTGTAATACACTTATGCAAAATGCAGAATCATTAGACGAAGCCATTGCCGCACTGGAAGAATCCAGGGATGTAGTAATTGCCCGCGTAGACAATACCTCTGATATTGATGTATTAAATGAACGCCTCCGCAATGCGTTTCTGGATAAAGGTCTGGGGCTGGACCGTTACTGGCTTTGGGATCAGGATTACCTGAATACAATGGCAAACGGGAGACAACTGCGCATCTACAACCAATCCAAGCTGCATTACAGTATACTTGTAGAATACTTGAATTTAGAGGAAACCTTTGCAGGAGTAGCTATCATCATTCCAAATATCAGCGAGATCGTCTCATTGATCAATGGCATTACCTTATGTATCTTTTTAGCCGCAGTAATTATTATGATGATTCTTATCTATTTTCTGGTTAAGAAAATTACTACTCCCCTTTCAGAGATCAGCGCACTGACAAAGGATATTTCCAACCAGAATTTCAGTCAGATAGAAATCAGGACAAACGATGAGCTGGAAGACCTTGCCAGCAGCATCAATGACATGAGCTGCAAACTAAAAGAATCCCAGGAAGCTCTGATTGAAAAAAACCGACAGATGGAAGCTCTACTTGGCAATGTATCCCATGATCTGAAGACACCGGTGGCCCTGATTAAAGCTTATACCTGCGGCATTAAAGACGGCATTGATGACGGCACTTTCTTGGACACGGTTATCCGCCAGAATGAAAAAATGGAAAGGCTCATTGAAGGACTTCTTGATTTATCCCGCATCCGGCAAAAAGACTATCCCAAAGAATCTGTAGAGATCAGCAGTATGCTCACCGGAATGATCGAAGAATATCAGCTGGAGTTAGAAAACAAGCAGCTCACTCTGCAAGCAGACATCCTGCCGGATGTAGTTATCACTGCAAGTCTGGAAGGAATTACTGCCATATTTTCCAATCTGATCTCTAATGCGGTAAAATATACTTCCAACAGCCATATAAACATACGGTTATATGAGGAATACGGCAGGATTATTTTTCAGACCTCCAACGGTGTAGCCCACAACCACAATATTCTTTTGGAAAGAATCTGGGATCCGTTCTATGTTGCCGAGAAATCCCGGAATAAAGAGCTGTCCGGTACCGGACTTGGACTTTCCATTGTAAGTGCAGCTGCCCAGAAACAGGGTTTTGCATATAACTGCCAGATTGATGATGGGGTAATTACTTTCACGATACGCTTTTAATGCTAAGTTATTTGTAATTTATTTGAATCTAAAAAAGTGCTCTCTTGTCCATAAAGAGAGCACTTTTTATTAAGACACCCTAAGACATATCTGCTATAATAAAAAATCATGACCATCACGAAAGGGGGCATTACTATGAGTGATAAAAACGATATTGTTGTGGAGATTGTATCCTACATTGAATCCCATCTGCAGGAAAAAATCCATCTTGACGATATTTCACAGAATATGAACTATTCAAAATACTATCTGAACCGCATATTTTCCAGTGTGGTAGGCTGCACCATGCATAAATATATCCAGAGACGCAGACTGACAGAAGCTGCCAGACTTTTAGCAGAGACCGACATTCCCATTGCAGAGATTTCCTGTAAAGCGGGTTATGATTCCCAACAGGCTTTTACACTGGCGTTCCGGCAATTATATCAATGTACTCCCCAGACCTGCCGGAGCCTTCACATTTTTACACCCAGGCAGGAGCGATTTGAGCTTTTCCAGGAATTTTGTCCGGCAATTCAGGTATTCGCAGACAATTCTGCAAAAGGATACAATACCATTACCAGCTTTTGTATACAACTGTCTGAAGTCAGGGGGATTGCAGCATGATTATACCTTATGTAGTTGAACAGACCAGTCGCGGTGAACGCAGTTTTGACATTTACTCCCGCCTGCTGGATGACCGGATTATTTTTCTGGGTGAAGAAGTCACCGATGCTTCTGCCAGTCTGGTTACCAGTCAGCTTCTGTATCTGGAAGGCCAGGATCCGGGTAAGGATATCCAGTTATACATTAACAGTCCGGGTGGTTCCGTATCTGCAGGATTTGCAATTTACGATACCATGAATTATATCAAATGCGATGTTTCCACCATCTGTATCGGAATGGCTGCAAGCTTTGGAGCATTTTTATTGGCAGGCGGTGCAAAGGGCAAGCGTTTTGCCTTGCCAAATTCAGAAATTATGATTCACCAGCCTTCCTCCGGCGGCATAAAAGGCCAGACCAGTGACATTAAAATTCTTTCTGACTATTTGCAGAAGAGTAAGCAGCGTCTTAACCGGATTCTGGCTGAAAATTCGGGCCGCACTATAGAAGAAATTGAGCGTGATACAGACCGGGATAATTTTATGAGTGCTGAAGAGGCAAAAGCCTACGGACTGATTGATCATATATACGTCAATCGGGTTTCAGAAATATAAATAAAATGTGAAGAAAATCATAAGATTACTCTTAAAGTCTTGATTTTGGGCAATGATAAGAATAAGATCTTATTAAAACCAGAATTATACCAAAGGAGATTGAAATATGCCAGGATTTACTTTACATTACTTATTTGGAGTGGATACTTATCGGTTGCTTTCCCCGGGCATCCTGCAAAATACCATTCATGCTCATACCGCTGCATACTGTCTTGGACTTCAGGGACCGGATATTTTTTTCTACTATCCTGCAGCCTACCTAAGAAAAGAAAATATCGGTTCCCTCATGCATGAAGAACACGCAAGAGAACTTTTTCAAACAATGTTAGATTATAGAGAACATCTGAAAGAAGAAGAAGAGAAAAATATCATTACTGCCTATTTAGCAGGATTTCTGGGGCATTACACACTGGACGGCCTGTTTCATCCCTACGTGTATGCCCGTACAGAATATCAGGTTGGAAGGAAAAACGGCAACCAGTATTATGCAAAACATTTTGAACTGGAATCCTGCTTTGATATTTTATATCTGGAGAAGAGAAAAGGGCTGCAGCCGGGTCAGTTTTACCAATCCCGTACCATCGCCCTTTCAGCCGCTGAACAATCTGCCATATCAGCATTGATCAGCCAGGTTGCACGAAAGGTCTACAAACAGAACTATTCTTCCAGAAATATCTCCCATGCCATATCCTGTATGCGGATGGGCACTTCTCTTCTGCATGATTCAACAGGTCTTAAAAAGAAGTTCTGGCATTGGTTTGAGACCCATATTTTTGGATATGAATGGTTCTCTCCAATGATTCAGACACCCCATGAGATGGATCCCGCCAAAGTGCTGAATGAACAGAAGGAAGACTGGGAAAATCCCTGGAACACCAGTCTGATTTCTCAGGATTCCGTGGAAGATCTATTAAATAAAGCCGTCAGTGCATACCATAAAACACTGATTCTGCTGGAACACAAAATCAGCAGCATACCAGGCAGTCAGGAACGTCTGCTTGCAAATATCGGGAACCGCTCATTCCACAGTGGACTGGAAAATACCTGATAGATGATCATTTCAGCTTAAATTTGGCTTTTGCTGATTGCTGATTAAGGACGTCTTGTGGATTGTGGATGGGAATTGTGTACAAAAGGAAGGGGGTCCGGCTTGCTATAGTGCAGTCACCGGATCTTCTGTCATTGTTCCCCTTACAGAATTCGCTTTTTCCAGATTAATTCAGATTAACTTTATGATACTTCTTATACTGCTCCACCAGTTCCCCGATACTGCTCTGATCCGTAAAATCAACTGCTTTCCCGTAAGTAGCTATAAATTCTCTGTCCTCTGATGTTTTCTCATTTTCCGGTTTCTTAACTATCATGTTATTCATCATTTTCATCATCAATTTATGTACTGACGTCAATTTACTATAATCCATATATCCGCGAAAATGATACAGCTTAGCCTGCTTCATCAGCTCTTTCGGTAATGCTTTCTCCATCCCCTCCCGAATATGTTTTACATTTTCTTCAACTTTTGTATTTGCAAGACCGCAGGTAAATAAAATGATATTTTTCCCTTTAATCCTCTCATAATTTTTTCCAATCAGGGAAATCCCTGCAATACCACCTGCATAAATTCCTCCACCGTAAATGACCGTATCATATTCCATCATTTTTTCTGGTGCTATCTTCCTTCTTTCAAATAAATCAGCACCCAAAGCTTCTGCAATCCATTCTGCATATTTTTTTGCTGCTCCATATTTTGACTGATAAATTACTACAACCTCACTCATAGTTAACCTCCTCCTATTTGCTATCTATCCTCTACGAGTATATGTTACTTTACTTAAAAAAGCATCAAATGCTAAATCCAGCATCTTTCTTATCTCTACATCATCCAACTGCACTGACCCCGTAACCAGCATGGAAGAAATTCCATGGGTATAAATCAGCATATTCATATGTAATGCTTTTGCACACTCCGGCGTAATATCAAATTCCTCTGCAATTCTATCCGTAACCTTTTTATTGCTGCGCTTTTCATATATATCCTCAAAACTGTTCAAATTGTCCTGTTTCATCATAAATAGCAGCCAAAACAGATGGGGTTCTTTTCTGGCAAATTTAATCTGGCAATATCCTACACTCCTGAAGAATTCCTTCGGATCAGCATTTCTGGCAATAAAGTCTCCATAAAAAACCACTGCCTTATGAAACAAATCCTTTTTTAATTCCTCCATATTCTTATAATAACTGTAGATCGGCTGAACCGAACAACCTATCCGCTCAGCTATCTCCTTTGTAATTACACGTTCAAATCCCTGCTCTCTTGTTAATGTAAAAGCAGTATCCAGTATCATTTCTTTTGTTATTCTCTGTTTTGGCATTTTTTCCTCCTGTGTGCCAGTCATACACTATCTATGTGTAATATAATAATATTTATATAATATACTTTATATAAATATTATTATATATTTTTCCTTGCATTCTGTCAACAAATTTTACCTTACCTGCTGATTATTTTAATAAAAAATGCAGAAGCAGAACTTGAAAATTTCCAAATTCTTCTTCTGCGTATCCTTTTATTCACTCCGGTATAATCTGATCTTTGACGCTAATTCCCTTGCTGCCACACTGCTGGATGCACTCCCTGCATAGACTCTGTTCATTTGATCCATCATCAATTCCTCTATAATTGTATCCACGATTAGTGGGTGTTTTAATTCCACAGCTATTTTTTTAAACTCTTCCAGTTCTGCTTCATCAGCTTGTTTAAACGTAATAATCTGATCTTCTTCATCCCCCTCCACCATTGCTTCCACATCAGACTCTACAGGCTTCAAGTCTTGAAAAGTTTGCCTAATCACAGGAAATCCTTCCCCTAACTCTAGACTCTGCATTTTTTTCGACAGCAAAGTCCTGATAAATTCTTTTGCTTCATCCATATGCTCAGATGCTGCATGAATACCTACCATGTCATAAGGTGTATATAGTGACTTTATCGTTTTTACCTGAGCTTCATATTTACCCTGAAAAGTTACAGGTAATGATAAATCCATAACGCTTTTCATCTCCTCTATGGCAACTCTGTATTTTCCAGTATTAGAGGGAAATCCTAACCGAAACATATTTTTATCTTCTTCTCTCCCCTCTTCCCTGCTCTTTGCACCTGTCTTACGTACCAGCTTCATTACTACATTTATATATTGTTCAAGGTCTTGTTCCCCAAATGAAGCAGCCTTGAGATCGTTATAATACATATAGAAAATATTTTGTGCAATTTTTTCATAAATATCACTTTCTATAATTTGATCTGCATCCGAACGATTCAGATATTTTTCCAGACTGTCTAAAGATTCCATTTGCCTGATTGCATCTTCATTACCAATTAAAAGAGGCACCCCAAATCTGGATGAAATGGAAAATATTCTGCCCTTATTATCTTTTTGCAAGCTTAAATTATCCAGTAACCCTAATTCTCCTTCCATTTCATCTGCTATAACAGACAAATCCAAAAGCGCACCCTTTGCTACATAAGCATCGGCCGGAAGTCCGTCAAGTATAATCAAATCCGGCCCTTTTTCACCCGCCAAGACTTCTGTATTTATAATTCTTATCGTATCTGACAGGGTCGTACGATCTTTGGTTTCTCCATAATCCTGGTATTCTATTTTCACATCCGGATTCTTCTTTTCAAATTCAGTAATCGCCTGCTGTATTGTATTACTTTTTGCCAATCCCGCCATTTTAAGTATTGTGGGATCTTCCTTTCGCTGCTTCTTGTCATAGTTATAGTATTTTAAAGATGCATTACCAGATTTCTGAAACATCACATAAAAGCTACTATTATCCCCTATTTCAAAAGAAACCGTCTCCTGATCTAACTTAAGAGCCGGCATTTCATCCCCTTCTATGATTGTTTCCACGATACTGCCGTCAGCCATAATATGATGAATCCCCTCATCATTCAAAAAGAAAAAATCTTGCCCGCCGCCTTCCTTCAGATAACTGCGTCCCGCCAATTCTCCAACCTTTATTTCATTTTTCTTTTCCCCTGTTTCTATATCATATAAACAAAATCCCGTTCCTGTATCATTAACGGATAGAAATAGCTCGGGACATACACCAATATTTTTCGTTACATTCACTCCTAATTCCCACTTATCAAACCTTCTGATCTTTTCTCCTTCCCGATCGTATAAAACTGCTCCTTTTTCTGAATTATAAGAAATAATGATCCTCCCATCTTCCAGACTTTTTATCCCGTTAGGATATACAGGTTGCTGCTCTGATCCGTCTTTCTTAAGATCCGCAATAAAAACTTCTTCTATCGTATTGCCCTGCTGTTTAGCAATATGAGGTAAATAATCATCATCAAAGTAAAGCATATAAATATTTCCATCCAAACCGCTCTCAATAATTCTTGGTTCATATGTTACATTTTTAAAAAACTCTGTCAATCCGCTTTCACTTTTCTTTTTCCAGCTATGGTCTTTCAATAATTCATAAATATGATAATCACCAGATTCTTTCTCCCTGGAGTACAGATACATTTGGCTTTTCTTCACTTTCACAAATGATATTGCCTTCTCCCTATCCTGATCAAATGGCAGTTCAATATCGTCCTCCATGTACCCCTTACCATTAAATTTCTCACTGACTTTCTTTTGACTGCATCCTGTTCCAATAATCATGAATAAGAAAACTAAAATTGCCATCAAACAAATTTTTTTCATATGTGCGCCCCTTCCTTTCGTGTTCAAATCTATACTAACACGAATATCTCGAAGAAACTTCTAAAATGCCATGGACTTCTTTATAATTTATTAAAGATTACTCCGCTCAGCTGTGCTATAATAATTAAAATTTATACCATATTAAGGAGTGTTGTCATGCGTATTCTACTAATTGAAGATGATAAAGATCTTTGTAATCTTATACAGCTCCACTTTTTACAGGCACAATATGAAGCAGATATCTGCTACAACGGCGATGACGCTTTATTTCACATACAAAATACTTATTATGATATCCTTGTACTTGACCGAATGATCCCCGAAATAGATGGACTTTCCCTATTGAAAATTATACGGGGACAAAATATCCAGACTCCCGTTATCATAATTACCGCACTGGAAAAGCTGCAGGATAAGATCTGCGGTCTGGACGCAGGCGCTGATGATTATATAACAAAACCATTTGAAATATCCGAATTGATGGCGCGTATCCGGGCTATATCAAGGCGTCCGGGAATTCTTCACTCCGCTGTAACCCTGAACTATAAAGATCTTGTTCTGGATGTAGAAAAACAAACTCTATCATCCGCGTCACTATCTGTCTCCCTGTCCCACAAGGAAACCCGCCTATTGGAAGTTTTTATAAAAAATGCTGAATTAACTCTCCAACGGGATTATTTGCTTAATTCTGTCTGGGGGGCTGATTCCGATGTGGACGAAAGTAATTTAGATAATTACATCTATTTTCTAAGAAAAAGATTATCTAAAATAGAAGCAGAAACCAGTATTAAAACCATGCACGGAATCGGGTATTATTTGGCATCCACAAAATAGCACCTCCGACAGATCCGGGTTGATTGAACCATTATGCATACTCTAAAGTTTACGAAAGGATCTGACTGACATATGATATTTCCTAATGTTCAAAAAAAATTAACTATCCTGTATGTACTGACTTCCGGAATTATTCTTACTGCGGCGCTTGCCATAACAGCTGTATTATATACAAAATTCCTATATCAAAAACAGACAGAGACTTTTCAGGCAAATATTTTTCATGTAGTCTCCACTTTACAGAACGGTTCTGCTGTTTCAGATTCCTGGCTGGACGAACTAAGTTACCGTGAAAATCTGCTGATTCATATTGAAGAAAATGGAACACCTCTGCTTTATAATACCTCTGACAAGTTACACGCAGGTCAGAAAACTCTGATTCAGACTGCCAAAGATTATATCAGAGAAAATTATCTTACCTCTATAACAGGCTCTTCCTATCAAAGTCCATTGTTTAAGGTGACCGGAGCTGGTCAAGGTACTTTCCTTTGTGCCTACATTTCCTTATCTAACAATCGTCATTATCAGGATATTTATCTGTTAAATGATATATCTCATTTAAAATCAGATGGCTTTACACTCCTATTTTATTTACTGCTAATTGAATTTGTGAGCTGTATTTGCCTGTTCTACCTTGGACACCGGTTCGTCCGCCTTGCTCTGACGCCTGTGCGCGAGAATCAAAAACTACAAAATGACTTTATAGCCGCTGCTTCCCATGAACTTCGTTCACCCGTAATGCTAATTCAAAATGCTGCTTCATCTGCACAGCAGTTCCACGATCAAACAGACTACTTTCATAATCTTATTCAACAGGAATGTATGAGAATGTCTTCTCTAATTCAGGATCTTTTAACCCTTACCATTTCACCGTCTGATACAGAAGAAGTCTTCATAGAATATGACCCTGATACATTGCTTCTGGAAATCTATGAAAAGTATCTGACTCTGTGTAAAGCCAAAAACCTTCACCTTCGCTTGGAATCTGCCGATTATCTCACTGACAGTCCCACAAGTATCCCCGGATATCTATCCCAGGTTATTCGTATATTTCTCGACAATGCAATAGCCTACTCACCAAGTGGAGAGACTGTTACATTACAGATGTCCGTTAACAAAAATGACATTTACTTTTCAGTTATTGATCATGGCTGCGGTATCGCAGATGAAGATAAAAAGAAGGTCTGCCAGAGATTCTATCAGGGTGACATATCACGTAGCAGCAAAGAACATTTTGGGCTTGGTTTAAGTATTGCACAAAAATATACCACCTCCCTGAGGGGCAAAATTTTATTAGAAGATACCCCCGGAGGCGGATGTACTTTTATTCTAAAATGCTCCTACACTATCTCTCCGTAATACTAATTGATTCTATCGCCACACTGCCGCCCCGCACTACTTCAATTGCAGAAAATTCTTTTGCAGCAAGCTTAACCAGATCGTTATTGCGCTCCTCCGTCTGTACACATTCCAGTACCAGACGGTCTTTGTTCATATCTACTGCCTTGACGCCAAAGACTTCCGCCATACGAAAGGCTTCATTTTTATCCTGTTCACCTGCCGTGTGGATTTTCAGATACATCAGTTCCTTCATATGAATCGGAACATTTGTAAAATCAACAACTTTTATAACTTCTACACATCTGTTCAGCTGTTTCTTAATCTGCTCAAAGGTAGCATCATCACTGTCCACACAGATTGTCATTCTGGACACTGTATTATCTTCCGTCTCTCCCACCGTCAAACTATGCAGATTATAAGATTTTCCGGAAAACAGTCCTGATATCCTAGCCAGCACACCCACATCATTTTCCACATATAACGATATCCATCTTTTCTTCATTTAACTATTCCTCCTTTAACATTCCATTACCATATCGTGAATTGCATTTCCACCCGGCACCATAGGCAATACCAGTTCATCCCGTTCAATAATAAATTCGATGATCGTCGGACTGTTCTGGTTCCTCTCAGCCTCTATAAATGCAGCCTCTATTTCATTTTCATCAAATACACGGATTCCTTTCGCTCCATAACTGTCAGCCAGTTTTACAAAATCCGGAGAGTATACAGGACATCCGTTGGTCTTACAGCCTTCACAGCTGCTTCCACAGCTTCTTCTTCGTTTCATGCAGGTACTTGCATAGCGTTTATCGTAAAATAACTGCTGCCACTGTCTTACCATTCCCAGGTAACTATTGTTAAAAATACAGATTGTAAGCGGTATTTCACAGGTTACGGCTGTTGCCAATTCCTGAATATTCATCTGCACACCACCATCTCCCGATACACAGATTACCTGTCTCTTCGGATTTCCCAGTTTTGCCCCTATTGCTGCCGGCAGGCCATATCCCATAGTCCCTAGTCCGCCGGACGTTAAAAGCCTGGTCTGTTGGTTCATTTCCAGAAACTGTGTTACCCACATCTGGTGCTGCCCAACATCTGTTACAATAATCCCGTCTTTTCCCCGTTTATTAATAACCTCAATGATTTTATCCGGTGAAAGTCCTTTGTGAGTACTTCTGGCAATCGGAAATTCCGCTTTCCATTCCCTGATTCGTCCTATCCACTCTGTTCTTTCACAATCCTCTGCCTTTTCCAGCATTGCTTCCATTGCCAGTTTCGCATCCGCTACAATTGGAACATCTACATGAATATTTCTGGATATGGAAGCCGCCTCAATATCTACATGGATTATCGTTGCTTCCGGTGCAAATTCACTGATTTTTCCCGTGATCCGGTCGTTAAACCTGGTTCCTATGGAGAACAGCAGGTCGCACTCGCTAATTGCCATATTCGAAGCATAAGAACCATGCATTCCAATATTCCCAATATAATAATCATGATCCGTAGGTATTGCCCCCTTTCCCATAATCGTAGTAATTACCGGAACATGAACCTTCTCCACCAATTCTTCCAATGCGCCTTGCGCACCTGCAATTGGAACACCGCCACCAATTAAGAACACAGGGCGTCTGGCGCTCTTTAACATCTCCAGAGCCTTTTTAATCTGACCTTTGTGTACAGATAAATTAGGCTTATATCCCCTGATAGAAACAGGTTCATCAAAGCAGTCTTCAAATATCTCATTTTGAATATCCTTTGGGAAATCAACAACTACCGGTCCCGGTTTTCCTGTTCTGGCAATATAAAAAGCTTCTTTTATGATCCGTACCAGATCTTTTCTCTCCCTGACTGTAACCGCATATTTGCAGATACTTCTGGTAATTCCAACGATATCTACTTCCTGAAAAGCATCATTTCCAATTAAGTGGGTCGGCACCTGGCCGGTAAAGCATACCAGCGGTACACTGTCATAATTAGCCGTTGCAATCCCGGTAACCAGATTTGTTGCCCCCGGACCGCTGGTAACAAGGCAAACTCCAACTTTCCCCGTAGATCTGGCATAACCATCTGCAGCATGGATCAGCCCCTGCTCATGTCTCGGAAGAATTACTTCTATGTCTCTCTGATCATAAAGGGCATCAAAAATATCAATTGCATAACCGCCCGGATAACCAAATAACATATCAACCCCTTCCCGTTTTAATGCTTCAATAAAAGCCTGCGTTCCTTTTCTTTCCATTGCATTTCCTCCTTTACAAATTCCATTGATACATTCCGGCAATAAAAAAGCCCTAAGCTAATAAAATTAGCTTAGGGCGAATACGCTGTGATCCGTGTTACCACCTAAATTCAAAGAATAATCTTTGCACTCTGCCAGTACGGATAATCCTCCATCTGACATGATAACTTCTCATTTCAGTACGGAAAAATCGATACTGCTTTCCCTGTAACGGAGGAAAATTCCGTTGAAGCCTACTTAGGTAATCCTGTTCAGTTCACTGCTCAAAGGCTACTTCCATACTTCCTTGTTAAAGATTCGCACCAACCATCTTTTCTCTGGAACTCAGTGAGTATGTACTCCTCCTCATCATTGCATTTGTCATTTTATATTATATGCATTTCTGATATTTTTTATTATAACTGGGATACTCGCTGATTGTCAATACTTTTTTTCAGACAGTTTTCTTTCTCACCCTACTCAAACATCGCGACTGCATTCTGCAGTTCTGCAATAATTTCAATATGCTGTGGACACTGAGCCTCACATGCTCCGCATTGCAGGCAATCCGATGCCTTGTTTCCGCCGCCTGTTACAAAACCGTATTCATTTTTTGCATCCTGCAGGTTCTTAAATGTCGCATTTTTATTCATTGCCTTAAAAATCTCCGGTATCGGAATCTGTTGTGGACAGACTTCCATGCAGTACTGGCAGTTTGTACATGGAATCAGCGGCATATTTTTCAGCTTCGCTGTGACTTCATCAATCACCTTCTGATCTTCCGTTGTGATTTTCTCAAACTCAGCCATAAAGCTTAAATTATCTTCCATCTGCTCCATATTTGACATTCCGCTTAATACCGTAATAACGCCTTCCAGAGAAGCCGCAAAACGCAGCGCCCAGGATGCTACGGAATGTTCCGGTCTTGCTTCTTTAAATATTTCGTCCAACTCAGGAGTCAGTGATGCCAGTGTTCCTCCCTTAACCGGCTCCATAATGATTACCGGTTTGTTATGTTTTCTTGCCACTTCATAACATTTCTTTGCCTGAATAATGCTGTCGTCCCAATCACAATAATTGATCTGAAGCTGTACAAATTCTGCATCCGGATGTTTTTGTAATATTTCATCCAGACAATCTGCCGTATCATGAAAAGAAAATCCATAATGTTTGATCAGGCCTTTTTCTTTCTGCTCTTTTACAAACTCCCATGCTTCATATTCTTCATACTTTACGGCCTTATTCCGATCAATTGCATGTAAAAGGTAAAAATCAAAATAACCTGCTCCGGTACGTTCTAACTGGGTGTTAAAGATTTTAGCTACATCTTCTTTTGCATTTACCAGCCATACCGGGAGCTTCGTAGCCAGCTGATAGCTGTCCCTGGGATATCTGCTGGTTAAGGATGCTTTTACTGCTTCTTCTGAATGTCCGTCCAGGTATGGATATGCGGTATCAAAATATGTAAATCCCTTTTCCATATACAGATCAACCATTTTTTTAGTCTGTTCCACATCAATCGTGTTGTCTTCCAACATTGGCAGGCGCATCATCCCAAACCCCAATTTCTTAATCTCAGATCCTAAAAATTTTTCACTCATTACATAATCCTCCTTTATATTTGATATACAGTGTCTTATTATTCTGCTTCATAGATGCATTGATATATTTCTTTTAGCGGTACCCCCTGCTGCATCGCCAGTTTTTTAGCACTTTCATACTCCGGATAAATTCTTTCTTCTGCTCCTGCAGTCACCTTTTTTACTTCCAGTTCTCCATATCTCGTAGGAATAACCTCTTTTGCTCTAGGCAAAACAGTTCGGCTCTCTAATCTTTTACGTAAGCCGATAGTAGTGGTATGCAAAAATATAATCTCTTCTATTTTCTTCATATCTTCCGGAACACAAATTGCAGTCATGCGGTATGCCGGTCTGTTCTTCTTCATATATATTGGTGTAAAAAACACATCCAATGCTCCCTGTTCAAAAAGCCGTTCCATAACATATCCCAGGAATTCTCCTGTGCAGTCATCCAGATTCGTTTCCAGGACTAGTACCTGATCATCTTTATCCTGAAATCTCCCATCCACATTCACGATCTCACCCAGGCTGACCTTTAGAAGATTTGGTATTTCAAGATCCTTCGTACCGGCACCCCAACCGATTTTTTGGACATTCATTTCCGGCATATTTCCATAAGAAGATGCCAGTTCTGCTATGATTGCAGCCCCGGTGGGTGTCACAAGCTCGGTATTAATGTCAATCTGCCTGGTAATCGCATCGCTGGCTGCAAAAATTTCAGATACTGCCGGAACGGGAACCGCAAGTTTCCCATGCTGGCAATGAATAAACCCGCTGCCATCCTGAATAATAGATGCACACACCATATCCGGTCTGAGCATATCAATTAAAATCGCAGTTCCTACAATATCCACAATGGAGTCTACTGCCCCAACTTCATGAAAATGGACTTCTTCCAGTTTCCTGTTATGTACTTTCGCTTCTGCTTTTGCCACCCGTAAAAAAATGCGTTTCGACAGATCCTTTGCGCCTGACGTAATTCCGCTTTCTTCTATGATACGATTAATATCCATTAAGTTCCGATGTTCATGATGATGCCCCTGTGGATGGTGCTGATGTTCATGAATTTCATGACCTTCACGAACTTCATGTTCCAAATGTACTTTTACATAATTACCCGTTATTCCGTTTTTTACCGCCTTATTAAAACTTATTTTATATCCATCCACATGGAGCTTTTCCAGTTCTTGCAAAAATACCTGTCTGTCTAATCCCAGATCCAGGAGCGCTCCAAGAGTCATATCTCCGCTTATTCCCGAAAAACAGTCGAAAAATAAGATTCTTTTCTTCTGCATCTATTCTTTTCCTCCCAGACTATTTATACTGTGCGCCATATAACCCGCACCAAATCCGTTGTCAATATTTACCACGCTGATTCCACTGGCACAGCTGTTCAGCATTGCCAGGAGAGGGGCAACACCGCCGAAATTTGCTCCGTATCCAACAGAAGTAGGCACCGCAATAACAGGCTTATCCGTCAGCCCGCCTACAACAGAAGCCAGCGCCCCTTCCATTCCGGCTACAGCGATCACTACATTTGCCCTGGCAAGAACATCCAGTTTCGACAAAAGCCTGTGTATTCCGGCAACACCTACATCATAGATTTCTTCTACATGATTCCCCAGAAAACGTGCTGTTATGGCTGCCTCTTTGGCAACCGGAAGATCGGATGTTCCGGCACATGCCACTACCACCACGCCTTTATTCATAGAAACAGCTTCCCTATTATATTGGATAATCCTGGCTTCTTCATCATATTCCATATCCGGGCATACTATTTTAACTGCCTCATACTTTTCCGCTGAGCATCTCGTCCCCAGGATATTTCCGACCTGATGTGCGATCATATTTTCCACGATTCCTGCTATCTGCTCACTGGTTTTTCCCTCGCAGTAAATAACCTCAGATACTCCAGTCCTGATCTTTCTCTGATAATCAATCATTGCATACCCAAGGTCATCAACAGTTTCTTCTTTCATCCGTTTTTCTGCTTCGGCAACTGAAATTTCATGTGCATTTAACTTTTCTAATATTTCCTTTACTTCCACGTTCACACCAACTTTCCAACCCGCATGTATCCGAACTGTAGCTATACAGACTTTATACTGCTTTTCCTCTTACAAATCAAAACTTCCGCTGCGGAATCCTTCCAGATCCAGCGTTACATAATCAAATCCGCATGCCTTAACCTTGTTCACAAAGTCCTTATGTTCCAGAAGGCATTTAAAATCCTCTTTTGCAACTTCAACCCGTGCAATCCTGTCATGTACCCGTATTCTGCCTGAATCTATCCCCAGCTCCTTAAGACAGCGTTCCGCATCCTCCGCCTGTTTTAATTTTTCCGCTGTCAACTGCGTACCATAAGGAAAACGCGAAGCCAGACAGGCATTAGACGGTTTATTCCAGGTGATAATCCCCAGTTCTCTGCTTACATTCCTGATATCCTGTTTTGTAAATCCACACTCATAAAGCAGGGAACAGATCCCCAGCTCTTGGGCTGCTGCTGCACCAGGCCGATATACCTTAGCATCATCCAGATTCTTCCCATCCAATACAACTTCATACCCCTGGGTTTTAGCCATTTCGATAATCTTCGACATTAAGTTCTTTTTACAATAATAACATCTCTTCTTATCATTCCCGGCAAATTCAGGCACCGTGAATACATCCATTGCAAGAATTTCATACTGCACATCTTTGTCTTTTAACAGCTGAACCGCTTCCTGATAATCAGCTTGAGCCAGCATAGCTCCACTGCATAATACAGCAAGCACATTTTCTTTTCCTAACGTTTCTCTTGCTACAGACATCAAAAAATTAGAGTCCACTCCGCCTGAATATGCAATTGCTACTTTCTTTAATTCTTTCAGCCTTTTCTTTAATAATTCCAGTTTATCCATGTATGCCTTTCCGATACTTGTAACCCGATCTGTATATTCATTCTATTGTATCATATTTGCGGGTTTCAGACCATATTTACATAATATTTGCACAACTCTGTTTTATATAGAGTAGCACTTAAAGTTTGCTTTAAGTCAAGTACTTTTTCACTTAACCTTTCACTTAACGTTTTCCGTTCATTCTTTTCATTTTATCTATTTGCACCGCTACGAATAACGCATTCTCTTTCGCTTCCTGTAAAGATGTAAGGAGCCTGTCACATGCGGTTATAATGTCGTCATCCTGCCTTGGTGTATTGATTATCTCCCGGATATTGGTATCGGGGTTCATTGTCAGGGCTTTTAGCATTCTTAATATAGAAGACAGAGAATAATTTGCACAGCGGAGAGAACGTATTATTTTTAACCGCTGCAAATCTTCCGATGTATACACCCGATATCCATTTTCCAGCCGTTTAACAGAAAACAGCCCATTTAGTTCCCAATTTCTAAGGGTATCAATTGTAACGTGAAGATAATCAGCCGTCTCTTTTCTTGTAAATAAAATATCCTTTTCATCCGAATCTGCACCTAAACTGGATAATAACTTTTGTGTAATCTGTATTGCCTCTTCCGCATTTTTTATCTCTGTTTCCACCTGTTTCATATAAATTCGGGTTAATTCCGCTGCTTTTTCATAATCTCCAGCCGCAGATATCTTAATGATTTCCACCGCCTTTTTACGCAGCCCATTCTGCAGTACCTCTGCCTGAAGAGCCGCCCTTGCTAACTTCAGCTGTTCCACATGCAGATCCGTGAATACCCGATACCCATTACTTAACCTTTGCGGTTTGGGGATCAGACTGCATTTCTCGTATAATCGTACCGTATTCACATGTATTCCAAACATTCTGGCGATATCGGCAGTCTTGTATGTGTTCAAATTTCTATACCTCCATTCTGTCATCTTAAATTTGGGTTAGCTGAGGAAGGGACGCTTTGTAGATGTAGGTAGTATGCGGAAAGATGGGTGTGGGAAACTGGCATGGCCTCCGTCAGCTGGCCGCAGAACTGGTATTTTCTAACCTTTCCGAAGCGCTTTTTGGCGGCACGCGGGTATTCACCGAGAAATCCTGATGCATTTCTCGGTTCAGTACCCGCTTAGTATCCGATGGGAGCCAGTCGAATACTATCCGCCAAAAAACACTTCGGAAAGGTAAGTAAATACTCAGCTCTGCTCTACGCTTCCTCCGCCCATACCAGTTTCCCACACCCATCTTTCCGAGATTCAGTTTACTGTCACAAAGCTGGTTTTCTCAGCAGATTGGAACCCCTGGGCTGTGGCAGGATGTTCTGTATTGGATGCTGCGCTATGTTTCGACTGTTTGTGTAAAAGAAGATGGAAGTTTAATGCATCAGGATTTCGGAGCGAATGCCCGCGTGCCGCCAAAAAGTGCTCCGGGAAGGTTAGAAAATGCCAGTTCTGTGGTAAGCCTTCCAAACCAATGTCCCGGTCCGCCACCTTCTCTTTCCCTACAATACCTACATCTACAAAGCGTGATTAATCAGCTAGACCCCATATCACAAACCTGCAGGGATGGATCTCATCTTCCACAAAGTGTGAAGCACATCTGCCAGTAAGCAATTTTATCCCCCCTTAGGATTCCCAGTGTAGCGGAGAAACACCAGAAAAGCAAGCTTTATTGTTCTTCCCGGTCACGATCACGGCAGCTATCTGATTTTGGTATTTCAGACCAGGTGGTACGGTATGATTTAGACAAAATGATTCCGGTTGCAGAAGACGGATGCTTCATTACTTCTTCCGGCGTCCCCTGAACAACTATCCGTCCGCCATAATATCCGCCTTCGGGGCCAAGGTCGATCACCCAGTCAGATGCAAGAATCACTTCCGGATTATGTTCAACCACAATTACACTGCTGCCCATCTGAACCAATCGCTGAAATACTACAATCAGACGGTTTGCATCCTGCGGGTGCAGTCCACAGGTAGGTTCATCAAACAGATACAATACACTTTCACCGGTCTGCTTTGCCAATTCTCTTGCCAGTTTTAACCGCTGGGCTTCTCCACCGGAGAGCGTAGTTGCTGATTGCCCAAGCCCAAGGTATCCCAGGCCTACATCCTGCAGTACTATCAGTTTCTTCATTATTTCTTTTTCCTGCTCAAACAAGGCTGCGGCTTCATCAATACTAAGCTCCAGAACCTGCGCAATACTAAGTCCCCTGTACTTTACATTTAATACCTGCTTTTGATATCTATTTCCCCTGCAAACCGGACAGACTACTTCAACATCCGGAAGAAAATTCATGGAAATTGACAACTTTCCGGCACCCTGACAATTTTCACACCGCCCGCCGGGTACATTATAGGAAAAATGTTTTGCCTGTAATCCTCTATTTTGTTTCCTTGCAATTGCAGCATATAAATTCCGGATATCCGAAAAAATATCGGTATAAGTAGCCGCATTAGAACGCGGAGAACGTCCGATTGATGTCTGTCCAATGGTAATCACATTTTCTAAATGCTCTAGACCGCTGACGTTACTCTTCTGTTTTCTTTTTGGCTGATGGGCATATGCTTCTGCCGCTTCTGCCAGTTCTCCAAAGATCAGGCTGGATTTACCTGCACCTGAAACACCTGTTACCGTAATAAATTTCCCCAGAGGAATTTCTACATTCAAATCTTTCAGGTTATTTGTATTTGCATTTTTAATCACTACATATTTCCCATTTCCGGGAGATTTTAGAGATACCCGGTTATAACCTGTACCGCTTAAATATTTTCCGGTAACCGATTGTGAACAGTTCTTAAGATCTGACACATTTCCGGCCGCAACAATCTGCCCGCCTTCTCTTCCTGCACCAGGTCCAAAATCAATGATATGATCTGCAGCCTGTATAATATCAAGGTCATGTTCGATAACGATCACAGTATTGCCCATATCCCGAAGCCTGTTCAGTGCATCAATGATTTTAGAAGTATCCCGGCTGTGAAGCCCGGTGGATGGTTCGTCTAACACATAAAGGACTCCTGTTAAACTGCTTCCCAGAATAGAGGCAAGCTTGATTCTCTGGGCTTCCCCTGCTGAAAGGGATACACTGGGCTGGTTCAGGGACAGATATCCGGCGCCCACTTCTATTATACGCTCTATGCGGTGCAGCAAGTTATCCAGAACCTGCCCGACAACCGCTCTGGCATCCGCTCTTTCATCCGCACTAAGATCCCGGTCAAGCTGCTTCAGCCAGTCTGCAGTATCCGTAAGCGGCATTGAAAGTGCCTCTATAATATTTACACCGGCAACCCTTACATCCAGAATCTCCTTCCGGAAACGGATGCCGCCGCACTCCGGACACTCCTGTTGTATTAAGAACTTTTCAATGCGCTGCTTCGCACTATATGAATTCTTTTCCTCATAGCGGCGCATCAGATTCGTAATGACTCCCTCATAGCGTCCCTCAGGAACCGTTTTCGGAGGTTTTATGTCTGGAAAATGCCGTGTAAACTGTTTGCTTAATGCACCGTAAAGAAGTAAATCCATTGCAGTTTCGCTATACTCAGAGATGGGAGCAGACAGGTTAAATTCAAATCCATAATATTGGGCTGCATTCGCAATTGATGCCCCGTATCGGTCAATATATACCTGATCCCAGCCATGGATGGCAAACTCTTTTATACTCTTTGACCGGTCAATTAAAAGATTAATATCCGGTATGCTTACAATACCGATTCCTTTACATGCAGGACATGCTCCTGACGGCTTATTAAAGGAAAAATGGCTTGCCGTAAGTTCTGGGATTCCTTTTCCACAGTGAGGGCAGGGCATCATCTGCTCATACATTTCCGCAGATTCTTCCGCCTGATCCGGAAGCTCTGCATAGATAGCCCCCGTTTCTTCCCCATAATTTGGGGTAATGGTTTTACCGCAGTGTTTACAGTTTCTTTCCCCTAATTTTGAAAACAGTACTCTCAGATATGGGGAAATCTCCGTAACCGTACCAACAGTCGAGCGCGGGTTACGGTTCGTATTTTTCTGATTAATGGAAATTGCAGGAGATAAGCCTTCAATTTTATCCACCATAGGTTTTGATCCAATCTCCATGGTCATCCCCATAGACTCCATATATTGTCTTTGGCATTCCCTCTGCAGAGTTTCCATTGCCAGTGTTGATTTACCACTGCCGGATAATCCCGTAAAAACAACCAGCTTATTTTTGGGTATTTCAAGGCTGATATTTTTTAAATTATTCTGTCGCGCACCTTTAATCCTGATATTCATATAATCTGCTCCTTTCGCATTCACCTGTTCAAAACATCGGTCATGCTTTTTATACCACATATCAAAACCCTGGTGTTATAGTGTAGGGTTCTAATTCGTTCAATGAAGCAAAAGAACGAGTCATTCTGACATAAAATAAGAGACAGCCCGGCTGGTTTCCCAAGCCGTCTGTCTCTGCTGATTATTAGAACTGCTACATCTGTTTCAGAATAAATTTTTTACCCTCCGGTATCAAAATCTCTTCTTTTAAATCATACACCACATTGCTGATTACATACTCGCCGTCATTTACATAGACCTCAATCAGATTCCGGTCCACAAGGATATTCAGTCTGGCATTTTCTTTCAGTATTGGTGTTTCAAAGGCAAGCCTGCAGTCACGGATGTCTTCATAGACTTTCTCCCGGTTTGTGCATATTTTATTACCCTTCCTGTATATTTCATAGCCTCCCAGGGATATGGATTCCCCGTCATCCAGCTCAATTTTTAACTGGTACGGTTTTCCCTCCTCTACTTCTCCAACCTCAGGGATTTCCTTTACAAATGCTTTTTCCACATTTGGATGCATCCGGAAATATATATGACCGTTCCTGCGTTCCACTACCCGGGGTGTACACATCATTCCGATCCAGGGCTTTACCTCCGCAACCGGTTTGGGCATTCTCATCCATCCAACGACTACTCTGCGCCCCTCTTCATCTACCGTACTCTGGGGTGCATAGAGATCAAGTCCATAATCTGCAAACTGATACTCCTCTGCCATCGTAAGGATACCTGTCTGCTCATCAAAATCTGCTGCTGCACAGATAGCATGGTTCTGTTCTTTTGCGCCGTCTTTCAGAAAACCCATCGGCGAAAAACAAACTACCCAGCCTTCATCTGTCTTATACAGATCCGGACATTCCCACATCCATCCGAAATTATCTGCTTTAGACGTATAGCTGTTCAGATACTCCCAGTTTTCTTTATCACTGCTTCTGTAAAACAGCAGAATTCCTTTTTTTTCATCCAGGGTGCTTCCAAGAACCATATAATAATGATCCCCGCTTTTCCATACCTTAGGGTCTCTTGTATGAGTACGGTGCCCAAGAGATGCATCCATGATCGGCGGAATAATCAGTTTCTTATCTTTATTATTATCAAAGTGTATCCCATCCTCTGACGTGATCATCAGCTGGGAAGACTCAAACTGTTCATTTACGCAGTGATGGATATCTTCTTTTGTTATTTCCTCATACCGCACACCCGTATAATAAATATAAAGCTTTCCATCCTCCTGGACTGCACTTCCGGAAAAACAGCCGTTGCTGTCCCAGTATTTGCTTGGATAAAGGGCTATTTCCTGATGTGTCCAGGTTACAAGGTCATCACTTACCGCATGCCCCCAGTGCATGGTTGCCCAAGCGGGTGCATAGGGAAAATACTGATAAAACAAATGATATTTCCCTTTATAATAGATAAAGCCATTGGGATCATTGATCCAGTTTCCCGGCGCCTTTAAATGTAATTTATGTTCTGTCATATTTATACCTCCTGCATATCGCAGGCCTGCCTGCGATACTGCCTTAACAAGTAGTTTGATAGTGCTTTTCTTCAAACTTACCTTCCTATTTTAAATAATTCTCTTCCGTCTGCTTATCAAAGAAATGAAATTTTGTAGGTTCCAATACAAAAGTAATCTTTTCTCCAATACCGCTGACTTCGTATTTAGAAACCCGTGCAACAGAGGTAATGCCCCCAAAGCTAAAATAAAGATTGTTTTCATTTCCCATAACTTCTTTGTTTTCTACAACAGAAGTCTGTTTATCTGATTTGTAAATTTCCAGGTTGTGCGGATCCAGCTTTATATCCTCACCGCGAATTCCTAAAATCATTTCTCCCTGGCGCCCGTTTAGTTTCTTCAGGACACCTTCGGGGAGTGTAATCTTATTTTTATCTTTGAATTCCACGCTGCTGCCACTTACGGTAACCTCATAGAAATTCATTTGGGGAGAGCCGATAAATCCCGCTACAAATTTATTTACCGGATGCTCATACAATTCCATAGGTGCACCTACCTGCTGAATTAAGCCATCCTTCATGATGACTATACGGTCCGCCATAGTCATAGCCTCTATCTGGTCATGGGTCACATAGATGGTGGTGGTTCCCAGTGTCCGGTGAAGCTTGCTGATTTCATTTCTCATACTCACACGCAGTTTGGCATCCAGATTGGAAAGGGGCTCATCCATGAGAAATACCTTCTGATTCTTCACAATTGCCCTTCCAAGAGCAACCCGCTGCCTCTGTCCGCCGGAGAGATTCTTTGGCTTTCTGTATCGGTACTCTTCCAGCCCCAGAATATCAATTGCCCAGTTCACTTTCCTGTTGATCTCATCTGCGGGCACTTTCATATTTTTTAATCCGTATCCTATATTCTTCTCTACTGTCATATGTGGATAAAGAGCATAATTCTGGAATACCATAGCGATTCCACGATCTCTTGGCGCTGTTTCATTCACCTTTTTTCCATCGATAAACAGTTCTCCCCTGGAGATATCCTCAAATCCGGCAATCATCCGAAGTGTAGTAGATTTTCCACAGCCGGAAGGTCCGACAAATGCTATAAATTCTTTTTCTTTAATTTCCAGATTAAAATCTGTAACCGCATTTTTATCCGTACTTGCATATTTTTTACTAATATTTTTAAATTCTATAAAGCTCATACTATCATCCTTCCTTCGTGCCTGTGTGTGTAACTCCTTCTACAATCTGCTTGGAGAAACAGGCATATATAATAATGACCGGTATCGTAATCAGGGTTATGACTGCCAGCGTCTGCCCCATGGTTGTATTTTCATTGGCAGTAATGGAATTCAGCCCAATCTGTGCAGTAAGCAGGTCACTGGACGTAAATACCAGTGATGGCCAGAGGTAGTCATTCCAAACATTCAGAAATGTAAAAACACTGACTGTAGCCACAACTGTTTTTGACATAGGCAGAACCATTGTAAAGAAATATTTCACCGGACTGCATAAGTCCAGCTGCGCTGCTTCATATACATCATCCGGCAGGCTTAGAAAAACCTGGCGGAACAGGAAAATATTAAATGGATT
This sequence comes from Robinsoniella sp. KNHs210, assembly GCF_000686105.1. Taxonomy (NCBI): domain Bacteria; kingdom Bacillati; phylum Bacillota; class Clostridia; order Lachnospirales; family Lachnospiraceae; genus Robinsoniella; species Robinsoniella sp. KNHs210. The sequence goes on along the minus strand of NZ_JMLZ01000002.1, from coordinate 4,245,445 downwards.
TACGATCATGGGGAGTATATATCCGATCACTGTATTTAGCAGCCCCGTTTTTGCAATAATTAAAAAGTGGATCGTAATAATTGTCTCGGTGGGAATAATCATCAGCATCATAATCACCAATACCCAGCGTTCCCGAAACGGAAAATCTATTTTCGCCAGAGCATACCCTGCAAGGCCATTTACGATAATCCCCAATATGATCAGAACCGCAGCATAAAACAGGGTGTTTCCCATGTACCTCAGAAAAGCCGTATTTGTGATAATCGTTATATAGTTATCAAAAAAGCTGCTGCTTAATGCGGGCGGAATAAATGCCGACATGGCATTCATGTCTGCCGCAATGGCTGCATCCGGCTTGAAAGAATTAGCAAGCATCCATACCACCGGAAATAAGAAGAAAATAGATAAAATAAGCATCAGGATAACCAAAACCCAGTTAATTGATTTTTGTTTTTTTGTTAACATGTTTTTCCTCCTTATCCCGCGTCAAAATTGTCTGAACAATGGTCAGAATGACCACAAAAATCACAAATACAATTGCCATGGTGGATGCCAGCCCCATTTCCCAGTTAACCGTACCAGTCTCATAAATATCATAGACCAGCGTATACGTAGAATGGGATGGCCCGCCTCCTGTCATTACCATTGGCTGAACAATCATTTTAAAAGCACCGATGGTAATGGTGATGAATACAAATACACAAATGGGTTTCAGTTCCGGCAGCGTAATATCCCTGAATTTCTGCCATCCGCTGGCATGATCCATCTCTGCTGCTTCGTAAAGTCCCGGATTAATTGCCTGAAGTCCTCCCAGAAAAATGATCATCTGATATCCCACACCCTGCCAGATACTCATAAAAGCAATGGAGGGAAGTGCCTGCTTATCACTGTAAATAAAGGGCTGTGCAGATATACCCAGGTTCGCAAGCACCGTATTTAAAATGCCTTCCGGATTATAGATCTGCATCCACAATGTAGAAACAACCGCAAGAGACATAACAACCGGTATAAAAAATGCAACCTTAAAATACTTTTTACAATGTGTAACTTTGTTAATCAGCAGCGCCAGAATAAGCGCTCCGCCTCCCTGGAGAGGCACGATAATAAACACAAACTTTACGGTATTAAGAAACGCCTTAAGAAACAGTTCATCCTTAAAAATCGTAATATAATTTTCCAGGCCCACAAAATGTGTAAGATCCGGATTCAATGCAAAATAATCGGTAAAACTGAAAACCAGTGTCAGCAGCATAGGAAGAAACAAAAAGATGGTAAGCAGTACGAGGGCCGGTCCAAAGAATGCCATTCCTAAAAGCGAATTAGATTTTTTTCTCCTCATTATTCTCTTGTATAACGCTTTAACTTGGCGTTAATCCTTTCTATAGATTTATCCAGTTCCGCTTTTGCATCCTTTCCATTCAGTGCAGCTCCTTCCAGAACCTGCTGAAAAGAAGTACTTACCTGCGGATATACCGGTGTCTTGGGTCTTGGATGTCCATATTTATTCAGCTGCTCATATAGAGCCTTGTAATTCTCATCTTCCGAAAAAAGAGAAATCTGCTCAAATGCCCCATAAGTGGATGGCAGCCCTTTTGTCTGTTCATGGAGAAGAATGCCGCTGTCTACACCACTCATCCATTTTACCAGCTCGGTTGCTCCTTCCAGATCATGGGTGGAAGCAGATGCTGCATATGCCCAGGAGCCTGTGGGCGTATATCTTCCTCCATCCCAGTTTTCTCCCACAATATAAGGCGCCACTCCCAGTTTGATATCCGGATAGTTCTCATAGACGGTATTTACTTCCCATGCACCGTCAAACTTAAACGCTGCACGCCCTGTTTCAAACAGCTTATCAATTGGCGTTTTTGACATATAGCCATTCTCTACAATTCCCCGGAAGAAATCCACGGCTTCCACATTTTTATCGGAATTGAAAATACCAGCCACGCCCAGTCCATCCTCACTTACAAAGTCTCCTTCATTGGCCCAAAAGAACGGCGCATAATAATAAATACTCGCTTCTCCAACCGGAAACGTCATATCCAGACAGTATCCGTTCTTTTCTTTCATAACCGGATCGAGCTTTTCACAGATCTCCATAAACTCATTCCAGGTCCAGGGATCATCAGCGGAAGGAATATTTATTCCGGCATTTTCCAGAATATCCTTGTTGTAATACAGACCTACACTGGATTCCATGGCTCCCAGTGTGTACAGCTTATCGTTATAGGTTCCCTGCTCAAGTATCGAATCCAGATAGACCGCCCTTTCTTCCTCTGACAGCTCCGCCAGGGGCTGGATTATACCATTTGCCGCATAAGCCGCCACATTGGGTCCGTCTACCGTAAGCACATCCGGAAGTCCGCCGGACATAACAGATGCATTTACCTTGTCAGAATATCCCCCTCCGCTGTCATTTCTGGGAATGAATTCAATATCTGCAAAATATTTTCCATCATACTTTTCATTAAATCTTTTCACGGACTCCGCATAGGCATCCCCTTCCGGCGTGTCCTCAATTGTATGTACCCATATGGAAAGATAGCTTTCTCCTTCCTCATATCCGGCAATATCGCCCGGCTTTACCTCTTTTTGCCGGCACCCTGCCAGGCAGCTTGCGGCAAGGAAAAATAGTGCCGCATATTTCCATGACTTTCTCATGTGCTCCTCCTTTACTTCAAAACCTATGCTTCTAAATCTTTGCTACTAAATCTTTGCTACTAAATCTTTGCTACTAAATCTTTGCTTTGTAACCGGTAATGTTACCGGTTAAGTTACCGGTTACTTTTATTATCTAAAGAGTATCACAACTCTATATTTGCGTCAATTCCTTTTTCTATTTTTGTGAATACTGTCTTTATTTCAAGGCAGTATTTTGTAATAAATTCACAAAAATAACCGGTTACTTTCACTCATTGCCAATTTGACATTGCCTGCAGAACATATTTTTGTTATACTTATCTGAAAAATACTTTTACCTGGCTGATTGGAACGGTCTTACAAGTGTATTATTTTTAGACATGCCCGGATAGTTCATAAAATCAGAACCTTGACAAAGGAGTTTCTATGGGGAAAAAAAACAAAGTAACTTTTAATGATATTGCAAATTATACTAACTTTTCAAAAACAACCATTTCCAGGTATTTTAACAACCCGGACTCACTGACTGAAGAAAACCAGAAAATAATTGCAGACGCTCTGTTAGCTCTGGATTATAAAGAAAATAAGGTGGCGCGGATCCTGGCAAGCGGGAGTACCGAGTTTGTAGGCATTATTATTCCAAACCTGTATCTTCACTACTATTCTGAGATGCTGAACCAGATTCTTTCATCTTATCAGGAATATGGCTATAAATTTCTTGTATTTGTTGGAAATGATGATGCGGAAGTTGAACGCAATTATATCAAAGAATTGATGGCATACCAGATTGAGGGACTGATTATCTTAAGCCATACTATCCCATCCAGAGAACTGTCAGAATACCACATCCCGATTGTGGCAATTGAGCGTGAAGACCAGTATATTTCCAGCATTAATACAGATAACTATATGGGAGCTGTCCAGGCAACCAGCCTGCTGATTAAAAATAACTGCAATGTCTTAATCCATATTAACAGCGATGTACCCAGCTATATTCCGGCATACGGAAGGATTAAGGGATTCCAGGATATCTGCAAAGAAGGAAAAATGCTGAATGAGATTATCTACTGCGATCTGGGATCTACTTTCGAAGCAAGCAATGCGAAGCTTACAGAAATTTATGAAGACCTTGAAAAACGATACCCCAATCAAAAAAAGGGCATTTTTATGCCCAACGATACCCATGCCAATGTTCTGCTCAATATTATTATCCGGAAGAAAGGCTCCCTGGGCAATGACTACCGGATTGTGGGGTTTGATGATTCTCCCATTTCCAAAGAAGCCATTATCCCCATTACAACGGTAGGCCAGCAAATCAGCCTGCTTGCCGAGGAAGCTGTTAAACTGCTGGTATCCCAGATGTCCGAACGTAAAAAACGGCGCCCGAACATTTCCACGGAACCCGTACACAAAAAAATCCCTCCTGTGCTTGTACGGAGAGATACTACTGATCATGACATCTTATAGTACCTGCAACGCACACTTTTAGCTGCAAAAAAAGGAGCCACTATTGTAGTGATAGATACTTACCAAAAATCACAGCATATCACAACCTACGGTTGTGTTGCTGTGATTTTTTGAAAAAGTTTAGAATTTATAACCCTCATGGGTTCCAATTATGCTAAGAAAACCAGTTCTGCCCCCAACCGGCAGAGCTGCTATTCTATTATTTCATAGCTTCACTTACAACTGCAGCTTCTGCCTGTGCTCTCTGTATATCATCCGCCTTTTCCAATCCTTCTACTGTGATATTGCGGTTCACTTTAGCATCATAGGTATCGGCTCTCATGATTTCGCCCAGGTCTATTCCCACCGTCTCTTTCATGGACTCAAAAAGCTTTGCCATAACTGCGGGAACATTTCCGGCTACTGAATCAACTCCGCTTCCTTCTCCTCCTCCAATAATAGTAATCTTATCAATCTGGCTCAGAGGTTCTGCAATTTTACCAGCAATTTCCGGAAGTACCTGAATCAGCATCTGTGCCATAGCCGCATTGTTATACTTCTGATAAGCTTCCGCACGTTTTTCCATCGCCTCTGCTTCCGCAAGTCCTTTTGCCCGAATTGCTTCCGCCTCTGCTTCACCGACCCTTTGAATACCCTGCGCTTCCTGCTCCTTAGAATATCTGTCCGCTTCCGCCTTTGATTTCTGTGCTTCTGCTTCCTTTTGAACTTCAAATTTCTTTGCTTCTGCTTCTTTTTGACGTTCAAATAATTCGGCTTCTGCTTTCTGCTGACGTTCATATCTGTCCGCTTCCGCTTTTTTCCTGATCTGGGCATCCAGTGACTGTTCCATAACTTCTGCTTCTTTTTGCTTCAGAAGAATGATCTTCTCTTCCTTCGCAATATCCGCATCTGCCGCTGTAACACCAATTGTTTTCCTCTGCTGCTCTTTCTGAATCTCATAAGCGGCATCTGCTTCTGCACGCTTCGTATCTGCATTTTTCTGAAGTGCCGATTTCTGTATGTCCAGTTCATTATTTTTAATGGCAATTTCCCTGTCAGAATTGATCTTCGCATCATTTGCCTGTTTGTCGGCTTCGGCCTTTGCCACTGCTATTTCTTTTTCTGCTTCTGCTTTTGCAATGGCTGCTTTTTTCTTAATCTGTGAAATATTATCAATACCAAGGTCATCGATAACCCCATTATTATCCGTAAAATTCTGCACATTGAAGCTTACAATGTCAAGTCCCATGGCTGCCAGATCCGGTTCCGCATTTTCTTTTACCAGATTTGCAAACTTTTGCCGGTCACCAACCATTTCTTCCAGCCTCATTCTGCCTACAATCTCACGCATATTTCCTTCCAGAACTTCTCTTGCCACCTGGGCTATGTACTGCGTGTTCTGATTCAGGAAGTTCTCCGCTGCCAGCCCCAGACGCTGATTTTCGCTGCTGATTTTAACATTTACGGCAGCATCTACCTGGATATTAATATAATCTGCGGTAGGTACGGAACTGGAAGTTTTAACATCGATTGGTATCAGTTTTAAGCTTAATTTATCAAGTCGTTCCAGCACCGGAATCTTAATACTTGCTTTTCCTATTATAATCTTTTTACGAAGTCCGGAAATAATAAATGCGGTATCCGGCGGAGCTTTTACATATCCTGTTACCAACACTAAAATAAGTAAAACTAATACCACAATCAAACCAATGAAAATCCCAATGTTGTCCATAATCATATTCATATTTTTTCTCCTTTATCCTATTTGCTATGAATCATTATTAGTTTGAAATGCTCTTTTTCATTGCAACTTTTCACCTCCTTATTCATGCTCAGAGCACTTCCGGAAATTTGAGTATGCTGCATTTTATGGTTCGGGGTAAAGAAAAAGACCCCTATTGCAACAACTCATGCTACAATAAAAGTCTCGCACATTTCATTCGATACGGATGTTTTACATCGACCTGACGATTTCGAATCACCTTACGGTGTTGGCTACTCCCTTTTATTAAGATCAATATAACACCATTTCCATATATTGTCAATAATTTAACAAGGAATTTTTCCTCTTTAAAGTGTACCTCTAAATGCCCCATTATCTTCTTAAGGAACGGATATATTCTTTTGCTGCTTTATCAACCTGCAGTGATTCTGTTATTTTCTGAAGCGCCTTATTATAGGTCCAGTTATCCAATTCATTCTCTTTCAGATATTCCATAACCTGTATGGGAAACTTCACATAGTAAATGGAAATTGCCCAGGCGACAGCCATTCTGACGTAATATCCTTCATGCTTAATGGCATCAAATGCTGATAATGCCCCTTTCAGATATGCTTCCTCTACAAAATAATCTAAAAGCATGACAATCCCAAACCGTAGCTCATATTCATTTTGGCTTCTCAGATACTTTTCCAGAAACAACCTCATTTCTTCTCTGTATTCTTTCGTTATCTTGAGGCCGGCGCAAAAACTGTCACATACTGACCAGTTATCTATCTTACCCACAAAACAATCAATTCTGGGTAAAAGTTCTAAAAGGTCCATACGGGCATAGCCTATCACCATTCCCTGAAGCATTATCTCTTCATAGCTGTCGTCAAGTGCTTCCTCCAGATAAGCCCTCCAATCCTCTTTTACAATCGTCTTTGCGATTTTCCGAAGAATTGGCAGGCGGACACCATATACATTTTCCACTCCCGGCATAAGCCTCATGGTAAAATCTCTGAATTTATCCTCAGATAACATTTGCAGCTGTTCCTTTATCCATACGTTTGATACCATATTTACTCCTCTCATCCTCCGTAAAATTTTACTACCAGAATTGCCCATCCTATGATATATTATTTTTATTGTACTACACAGGAGGAAATCTAAATTATGAAGAAAAAATATCACAACCTGCTCTTTCGAATCTCATATTACATGGAATTATTTCTGGCTGTTTTAATCACCGCTGCTATTCTTATTCTAAGCCTTCATTTAATACCGGATGTAGTCCATATGGCTACGAATGCTCAGTTTGACAACTTTAATAAATTTCTTTCCACCGCCCTGAGTCTGGTGGTCGGAATCGAATTTGTGAAAATGCTTTGTAAACATACGCCCGAAACACTGATTGAAGTACTGATGTTTGCCACTGCCCGGCAGATGGTTGTAGAACATATGTCTTTATTTGAAACGATTGTCGGTATTGTCGCTATCGGTGTACTCTTTTTTATTAAAAAGTTTCTGCTCACTAATTTTGATACCGGAAAGGATCAACCGGACTCTTCCGTTACCAACCACACGAATCAGAATCCGGAATAATCATATATCATTGATACAAAACAACTCCAGAATGGACTTTCGAACATTCTGGAAATTGTTCTATCATTCCTGGAGTTGTACGTTTTATTGTATACTTTATTGTATTAATGATTGCTTTCCTTCCAATTCTTATTAGGATATATCAATGGTAATTTACAATAATCCTAATTTTTGCAGTCCATACCAGATCCCGTCTTCATTCACGGCTTTGGTCACAAAATCAGCTGCCTTCTTCAGTGGTTCTATTGCATTTCCCATGGCTATGCCACAACCTGCCGCATGAATCATTTCCATATCATTCATGCTGTCTCCAAATGCGATCACATCATCCCATCCCAATTGATAATGAGTAAGAAGGGCCTCGATTCCAACAGCCTTGGATGTATTTTTATCCACAATATCTGCACCTACATTTCCCGAAAACATAGGGAATTTTAACAATGGAAATGCCTTTTCTAATTTCTGAACCTGCTCCAGTGTGCCAAACACAGCCAGCGCATGCAGGGACGCATCTAATAATTTTCCGGGATCTCCAAATTTTCTGTCACAGCTTCCAAATACCTGAACTTCTCTTTCAATCACACGCTCTTTGTTCACAAAATAGCCGATATCACCCAGGTTATAACCGATACAGATATGATGCTCTTCTGCAAATTCCAGGAGTTCTTTCACAATACTTTTCTCCATGAAATGCTCATATATCTTTTCATTTCCGATCGTTACCTTCAGTCCGTTAGCATGAACAATTGCATCCGGATGGACCAGTTCCGCCAGGGGACGGCTGAATTCATTTTCCATGTCCCTTCCGGAAGCAAGCACGATAATATGTCCCTCTGCTCTCAGATGATCCAAAGCCTTCATCGCAGATTCCGGTATACTATATGTTGCATGATCTAAAAGAGTCATATCCATATCAAAACAAACTAATTTTTTCATATTTATACCCATTGCATATTGCAGGCTTACCTGCAATACTTCCATTCTTTTTTCTTTCAACTATTTTCGGCGCAGATTCCATGTGAAGCGGGGTGTGCAGATGGCGGAATGATTTTAAGATACATTCTAATGTGTCTGATTACACTTCTCCCAGTCTGACATCTCTCACTTTGCTTACATCTGTATCTCTGATTTTTTTACGCAATGGCAGAATACATGCCGGGGAAACGGACAATTCATCAATTCCCATGCTTAAAAAAGTCTCTGTCAATTCCATATCCGCACCTAACTCACCGCAAATGCCGATCCAGATTCCATTTTTATGGGCATTGTCTGCTGCCATTTTAATCAGGCGGAGCAGCGCTTTGTGATGTGGGTAATAAAATTTATCCAGATTCGCATTCTGTCTGTCTACTGCGGTCGTATACTGTGTGAGATCATTGGTTCCCACACTGAAGAAATCCACCTCCCTAGCCAGTTCATCACTGATAATCGCTGCTGCCGGTGTCTCGATCATAATTCCAAGCTGTGTATCTTTATTATACGGGATCCCTGCTTCATCCAGTTCTGCTTTCACTTCTGCAACAATCTCTTTGATTTCCAGGACTTCTTCTACTGCTACGATCATTGGGAACATAATAGCAATATTGCCAAATGCCGATGCACGGAAAAGAGCACGAAGCTGCGTTTTAAAAATATCATGCTGTGTAAGGCAGATACGGATTGCCCGGTACCCAAGTGCCGGATTCTCTTCTTTCGGAAGATTAAAATAATCAATCTGCTTGTCCGCCCCGATATCCAGGGTCCGGATAACAACCATCTTCCCCGCCATGGTCTCCGCTACATATCGATATACTTTAAACTGTTCTTCTTCCGTAGGGTAATTATCACTCTCCAGATACAAGAATTCGCTTCTGAACAATCCGATGCCGCCTGCATCATTTTGCATCACAGCACCAATGTCAGATGCATTGCCGATGTTAGCATATACTTTAATCTTCTGACCGTCCAGCGTAATATTCTCTTCGCCTTTTAGCTGCTGCAAAAGCTCCTGTTTACCTTGATATTCTTTCTGCTTTTCCTGATATTTCGTAAGCGTCTCTTCATCCGGGTCAACATAAATGAGACCTTCTGCTCCGTCTACGATTCCCAGTTTTCCTTCATATTCTTCTGACAAACCGCTCCCTGCTCCGATAATTGCAGGAATATTCATGGTTCTGGCAAGAATCGCGGTATGGGAGTTGGTAGATCCACCCTGGGTAATAAAGGATAGCACTTTATCTTTTTCCAGCTGCACCGTTTCACTGGGAGCCAGATCGTCTGCTGCTAATATTACCGGCTTATCCGTCACCAGCCCGCTGTTCTCATTTCCGGAAAGGATAGAGACTACACGTTCCGAGATGTCTTTTACATCGGCAGCACGGCCTCTCATATACTCATCATCCATAGATGCAAACATCTGTGAAAAATTATCTCCGGTTGCAGCTACGGCATATTCTGCATTCACCTGCTGCGTTGTAATCATATTGGTAATAGCTTCCACATAGTCTAAATCATCCAGCATCATCTGATGTACCTGGAAAATCATTGCATTCCCTTCGCCCACTTCCTGGACTGCCTTGTCATACAGTTCACCCAGCTGTTCAATTGCTTTATCCTTCGCAGATTCAAAACGCTGGATTTCGGAACTTGTATCTTCCACTCTCTTACGCTGAACCTGTCCCTCTGCTCTTTTATAAAAGGCTATCTCACCGATGGCAATGCCGCCAAAAACGCCTTTTCCCTGCAATGTTACCATAAACATGACCTCCCTTATTCTTCAGACACCATCATTTTAATGTTTATTTTCAAAAATGTGGTATCGATACCTATGCCACCATATTAACATATTTAAACTGATTAATCCATAAAAACCTAAACCGGGGCCAAGTTTTCAAAGGATTACACAAAAATAGGATAAAAGGGGATATTTTTTCTGCTTTTCCGCATACTAATTGAAAAGCAAACTATACTTTTCATATAAAAATCAGGAGGAATCCCTATGAAAGATAACAAAACGAACAATGAAATTATCGATGATTATGACTATCTGGGCAATTCCGCTTCTTCCATGGACTGTACCGGTCTGATCCCCTCCGCTCCTCAGAGCAAGGCTGAATTGGATTCTTATGAAGAAGTTTATCATTTCGAACCGCCAAAAATGAAAGCCAGACATGAAGAAAAAGACTCACTGGAATAATTCCTGAGTCTTTTTCTAATATAAGCTATCCAAATACCCTTGCAAGGGTTGAAATCACCGCCTGCAGGTCTGTAATTGCTTTATTTAATTTATCAAAATCTATCTTATCCATATTTTCTGCTGCCTGAGTCACTACCTGATCACTATTATCCGCCAAACGGCTAATTTTATCTATCATGGATGGAATATCTGCATCAGTCAGCTGACGCGATATTTCATCCAGATTCCCGGATGCTGTTTCCACTTTATTTATAATCGTCTTTACTCTGGGTGCCGCAACTGCAATAAAAAGAATCACTGCCGCCAGAAAAAAAGCCAGAGTTGCCGCAATGAAACGCAGGTAAGTCCTTTGCCTCCTAAGGCAGTTTTTTTCTACTTCTAGTGCAGTTAATATCTCCCTGTTTGTTTTCTCCTCCACTGCAAACCTCCCCGACAGTTTCCTTTAAAATAATTTATGCGGGATTCAAAAACAAAATGCCCAATTTATAATTTCTTCTTTCTTGTAAGAAATACACCGCTTGTCAGTGCCGTAAAAGGGGCTACCGTAACCAATCCAAAGCTCCCTACAATGGTATCCAGTATCTCGGATGATACATATTTATAGTTTAAAATATTGTCTATGGGGGTTCCCTGGGCCATAAACACCATCAATAATGCTACACAGCCGCCTGAGTAAGCCAAAAGCAGCGTAGTTGTCATGGTTCCCATGGCTGCTCTTCCTACTGCCATTCCTGACTGCATTGCTTCTTTCCATCCGATATCCGGCTTTTTCTGGATTACTTCATTAACGGCAGATGTGATATCTACCGCCAGATCCATAACCGCTCCTGACGACCCGATGAAGATACTTGCCATAAATATCTGAGTAAGATTCAGATTCTCGTACCCACTGTATAAGAGGCTCTCTGAATTAGGCATAATAGCACCATGGATTTTAAAAGCATCTGTAAAAATCAGTCCCATTATACAGGTAGTTATAATGCCCAGGAAGGAACCGCTGACCGCTGCAAAAGCCTTCCGGTCAAATCCATAAACCAGCGTGATAATAATAAACGTCAGTGACAGCACAATGACCAGTCCCACCATTACCGGCTGCATACCTTTTAGATACATAGGAACCAGTAATTTCCATATCATCAATATTGTAAGTCCAAAAGATAATACTGCCCGAATTCCTGTCTTACCTGCAAATATAATTAATAGCACCACAAAGCATCCGGCTAGTATCAGTTCCTTATTCAGTCGATAGTGGTCTATCAGGTTTACGGAAAGAATTTCATCTCCTTTGTGGCTGATTACCACAAGCGCCTTATCCCCGGGACGAAAAATTTTATCTGCTTCCAGAGAGCCGTTCAGCATATTAAAGCCCTCTGCCTCTAATCCTTTAAATTCTCCTCCCAGAAAACGGACCGTACATCTTTGTTCTCCTGATTTGATCAGTCCGGTACTGATTATTTTACTGTCATCGGTATTCAGAACTTCCGCCGCACAGCGCTCTGTCCCTTTATAAATGACTGCATCTTCAAATCCGGTAGGTAAAAAAAACAGTACTGCCATCAGCGCCAGACAGAATATGACCGGCAGCTGGTAGCAAACTGTTTCTCGGGTAAACTTCAGTTTTCGCATTTTGGGAAACAATTACTTAACTCCTGTAAGCTGTGCGAGATTTTTAAATATATCTGTGTTATCATAATACCCTTCGAATTTTTCCTGCCCTGCTCCTTGTGCATATACCGGTACCGGAAGTCCTGTATGTGCATAAGATGCAAAATTAATACCTGATTTATTATTAAGAATATGTGTAATGGTTACCGATAATGGCTCATAAGTTCCATATAAAATATATTCTTCCTGAGACATCCCATCCTTCTTTGCCGTTCCTGTTTCCAGTGTTCTCTTATAAGCATCTTCCAGGCGGGAATATTCATAATCTGTTAAAACCAGTTTGGAATCTTCTGTTGCATCAGCATCATCTTTTGCCATTAAGCCAAAGTTTGCTTTTATATCTTTTAACACTTCCTTAAACTCTGTTTTATTTTCTTTGTATTTTGCAACATAGTCAGAGTCGAATTTCGCATAGGATATTTTCTGGTTTGTCAGGTTTGTCAGATAAGTATCGTAATCTGTTCCTGCATATCCGATTGTTAATCCACCGGTTTCATGGTCACCGGTTACCAGAATGAGTGTATCGTCCGGATGTTTCTTATAAAATTCTACTGCTGCTTCCACCGAGTCACTTAAGGCTTCTGTATCGTTGATGGCAGATCCTGCATCATTTGCATGACATGCCCAGTCAATCTTACCACCTTCAACCATTATAAAGAATCCAGTATCATTGTTCAGAACGTCAATTCCTTTCTGCACATAGTCTTTTAATGAAAGTTCGTCTTTTACTGCATCCAGGTCATAAGACATTGCATCTGCATCTGCCAGATGTTCTGCTATTACAAGTGATTTTCCATCTTCTGCTTTTAACTTCTTTACTTCTTCCTGGGTTTTAATTACCTTATAACCTGCGTCTTCTGCCAGTTTATAAGCATCTGTCTGATCTTCTTTTTCTCCTGTCGGGTCAAGCAGTGCCCCTCCTGCAAAATAATCAAAGTTACTGTCTACCAGCTCTTTTGCAATATCATAATAGTTGTTTCTGGAAGCCTGATGAGCATAAAAAGCTGCCGGAGTAGCATGGTTTAAATTAACCGTCGTCACAATACCTACCTTATAATCTTTTTGCTTTTTTAATTTTTCAGAAATCGCCTCAAACTTCTTTGTCATGGTTGTATCCATGTTAATGGTTCCGCTGTAGGTTTTATTTCCCGTGGAAATAGAAGTAGCTGTTGACGCAGAATCCGGAGCAAAAGAAGTGCTGTCATAGGTCTGTGCTGTCCCAGCTACCGGAAAATTCATAAATGACAATGCTTTTGCCTCAATTTCGCCTTTATTTTCTGTCGTTCCCAGATAATCTGCCGTTGCCTGGATTTGAGGATAACTCATACCATCGCCTATAAATAAGAAAATGTACTTTGGTGTCTTAATCTCTGCATTCTCTGCTGCCTTACTGTCTGCTTTCGTTTCAGATTCAGCTGCCTTTGTCTCTTTCTCTGTCTGTGCCGTTGTTTCGGTAGCATGTCCTGTTACCGAAGGAACTGCCGTAATTGTTGGGACTGCCAATGCCATAGCTAACATCACTGCACTGATTTTCTTCAATTTCATAATCTTTTTCTCCTCTTTTTGCTTGATTATTTACTTACATGAATAATCTATCAGAGAAGTGTAAGGAGCGGTTTTGTGCCTTGTAAAGAATTGGTAAAAATAAAGCGGGCTTTGTAAAATTGATTTAACAGTGTTTATACTGCGGCAAAGAGTTTGTTAAGGATTACTATTACGAATAGATTGGGGGGGAAGTGAGAAAGGGACGCTTTGTAGATAGATGCCGTGCGTGGAAAGAGAAGGGGGTGGACCATGACAGGCGTTTGGAAGGCTTACTGCAATGTTTAAAAATTCATTACCGCAGATCCTGTTCGTAATGATATATTTGTGATAGAATAAAAATTATTGTACCATAGGAGGATCAGGAAATGTATTTTTATATGCCAACAAAAATTTATTGTGAAAGTAATTGTGTCTGGAACCATGCTAAGGATTTGTCAACCCTCGGCAAAAAAGCTCTTATTGTAACCGGAAGACGCTCTTCAAAAGAAAACGGATCCCTGGCTGATATTCAGGATGCTCTCTCAAAGGAAGGAATATCTTATGAGATATTTGACCGTATTGAAGAAAATCCTTCCATTGAAACCGTTATGGAAGCACGGGACTTCGGAAATGAGTCTGGTGCTGACTTTGTCATTGGAATAGGCGGCGGTTCACCGCTGGACGCAGCCAAAGCTATTTCCCTTATGATGAAACAAATAGATAAAACAGAAGATTATCTGTATGAGAAAGGCTCAGATGATGCTTATCCCGTGGTATCTGTTCCTACTACATGTGGTACGGGATCAGAAGCGACTCCTTATGCCATACTAACCATTCACAGGAAGCGGACAAAATCCAGCATATCTCATCGTATCTTCCCGGTTTTGGCTCTGTGCGATCCTAACTATTTAAAGAACCTTCCACCTACCGTACTTGCATCTACATCAATCGATGCTTTGGGACATTTTATGGAAAGCTATATCAATAACAATGCAACTTTCTACAGTAAAATGCTCTGTAAAGAAGGGATGCATCTCTGGTCTTCTGTTAAAGATGTCCTTCTGGGTAAGCCGGCATGTGATGCTGACTATGAATCACTGTTAAATGCTTCTACACTTGCAGGCATGGCAATTACCCATACCGGAACTTCACTTCCCCACGGACTCAGTTACTATCCAACCTATGAGACAGGCGTACCTCACGGAAAAGCCGTTGGCTCCTTCCTCCCTGCTTACTTAAGGGCTGCAAAGAGTTATCAAAGCGAAATCCTGTCACTTTTAAATTTCCCGGACACAGACGCATTTACTTCTTATGTCAATCAAGTTTTAGGCAGCGTTATGATCAGCGATGACCTCAAAAAAGCCGCCGTGAATGGCATGTTATCCAATCAGGGGAAACTGGCAAATTGCCCATTTCCTGTAGACGAAGATGTTATGTGGGGGATGTTTGAGTAAATCATACTTATGTATATCTATGGTATATTATTACTTACTATTACGAATAGATAAAATAAAACGACAAGTATTCTGTGTGTACCGAATGCTTGCCTTTTTATTTTTATATATTCAGCCATGTTCCTACCCTTTCGTAAGATTGTCGGGAGTAAGCTTGTATCTTTGACATCCCCTACTTTCCCTTCCTTCCCTTACCCACAGCAATCCACACCAGATGAATCAGAAATCCCCCCAGTATAATTGCTGCCATATAAACCACAATCACAAGTGTATTTGGCAAAAAACCTTTCAGATCTCGAAATACAACCTGGGAAAATTGCCTGTATGGATTGATATAAAACATGTCGATCTCATTTGTGAACAGTTTCGATACTACTGTATTGATTATTTCAGCAATAACTGCAGTGATGACGAATATTTTTATAACGCCAAAATAGTCACGCACTGTCAATTTTGAAGAATATCGAATTCCTGTGTAAATGCCCAGTGTAATTAATGCCAGATGCCAGCAGATGGAGTGCAGTGTCAGTATGAAAAGGGGATAGCACATGCCGGAGGTGTCTGCAAATGCAAATATGCCTCCCAACAGATTGATATCCATTAAAAAATGGATGTATGCTTTTTTATTTTTGAGAAAGGGCAGAATCAGGCATAAATACATAGGCAGGCTGCATAACTGAAACGGGAAATACCGCCAGCTGTAGCTTCCAGCATTTATTACGGTTATCAGCAAAATCTGTTTGATGCACTCTGAAATGAAGAAACAGACACCAAACCAGAAGATGATTTTGCAGCTTTGATCAAACTTCTTCTTTATCTGCATTCTATCACCCCGCCTTATATCTTCCATCCCTTAATTCTATTAATCGGTTGACAAGATTATTATACTCTCTATCTGATTCCTGGTCTACGTCATGAATCGACAATATTTTTAACAATTCCGTAAAAAAAGAGCAAAGACGGAAAATCATCTTTGCTCTAAAACGTTCCTCATACACTATTAAGATAAATTACAAGAGGCTCTCTTTCACTTAAATCCTCTTTTTACGAAATATCATCACAGCTCCACCTAAAAATACAATGCTTAATCCTGCTGTAACTCCCACCGCTGCCATTGCATCTGCAATCTGGTATTCTGAAACAAGCATTCCTACATTATTTGAAATCAGGAGTATCGGATTATATTTTTGTAGAACCGGCAGCATATTTAACATAAATAAGATTACAACAACTGCACCTACCCCCATAAGGCTGGTATAACTGTTCTTGCCTACTGTAGAAATCAGGAGCAGGAGTGTCAGCAGAAATATACCAAACAGCCATAAACACAAAACTGCAAACCAAAGATGATAAATATCATTCTGTTGAAATAAATACTCCGTATATCCATACGTTGTGACAAAACAAAGCGCCAGGCATATCGTCCAGATGAACGCCGCGGATGTGAATTTTGCCATAATGACAGCATTTCTGGAAAGGCCTTTGGTAAGGATATTGATCAATGTTCCTTTCGACAGTTCACTGGATAGAATCCCGCTGAATACCAATATCAGAGCAATGAGTCCCATAGAGGTATTATTTTTGAAAAACTGCATATACGAATCCATTGCCGTTGGATCCGGCATTGTAATCTTCATGCCTTCAACAGCAAAATTTTCTAACAGCAGCGGTGTCAGTTTCGCAGTCAGGGGATTCATCATTCCAAATATAAAAAATACGATTATGAGGATGAAAAGACGATAGGTTCTAAGCTGCTCCAACCACTCTTTTTTCAGAAAAGCTATATATCCTTTCATTTCACCACCTCCATAAATAAGGTTTCCAGATTTGGTTCCTGCACCTCGTATTTCAGAACCTGTATCTGCTCTTTTAAAATCAGGGCTAATATTTGAAATCCACTCTTCTGCACATCCTGTACCCGAATTGTTAAGGATAGACGGGACCGGTTAACATCCGTGATTCCTTCTGTCAGCCTAAGCATGCCCTGAACCTTTTTGGCATCTTCCTCATTCATTAATTCCAGAATCATTTCATCTCTCTTATGGCCGGATTTTAATTCTTCCAGACCTCCGCAAAGAGCCAGCTCTCCGTCATGCAAAACTGCAACCCGGTCACAGATGCGCTCTACATCAGATAAAATATGTGTGGAGAACACCACCGTCATCTGGGATTTAACTACCGATAATATATCCAGTATTTCTTTTCTCCCAACGGGGTCCAATGCCGACGTAGGTTCATCACACAGCAGCAGTTTAGGGTCATTTAATAATGCCTGCGCAATTCCCAGACGCTGTTTCATTCCCCTGGAATAACCGCCGATTTTCTGCTTTACATCTTTTAATCCTACGATTTCCAATAATTCCCCGCTCTTCTCCAGAATCTTCTTGGCCGGCATTCCTGACACTTCGCCGCAGAGTTTCAGATATTCTTTTGCCCTCATATAATTATAAAACTCCGGTACATCAGGCAGATAACCGATCATGCGGTTTGTTTTTGTTTCTCCATAGGAAACCCGGTTTGGCTATCCGTATCTCTCCTGCATCCGGCTGCAGCAGTCCCAGAATCATTTTCATTGTGGTTGTTTTCCCGGCACCATTTTCCCCAAGGAATCCAAACACACTATGCTCGGGTACCTGAAAGCTGAGATCCCTAATGACTGCATGGCCGTTAAAACTTTTCTTTAAGTTTTTAACCTCTAAAATGTCCATTATTCTTCACCTCTGCCTATGGTAAAATACAATATTGGTCCGATAAACTGAACAATTAGTACAACAACTGCCCATATGACCTTATTTCCAAAACGGTAGTGGGGATGTCGCAGCACATGGATAAGCGCTGTGATTGCCAGTGCCAGCTCTGCTATAATTACCGGTATCAAAAACGGCAGAAACTCCATTAATTCTTTCATGTTATTCTCCTCCTGACCGGAGCATTCCTGATACGGCTCCGGATATCGCGTAAAGATAAACTAGTTACGATTGTTTTAAAAGCTTTAATCTCAGCTGATGAACAATATGTTTAAATTCATCTGTTTCAAAAAGAGGTGCAAGCCGGGGATTCTTTTCTACTGATTCCATCAGACTGTCCTTTACTACAGACTCACACCTTGGCATATTCGTACCCAGCCCCAGCATATCAAACCAATTTTCCATCTGATCAAAATACTTGTTTCCCTGAAGCTTCAGCGGAAATATATCTCCGGTGAAAATATCCGTGTATTTCTGAAGCATAACCAGTGCTTTCTGCTCCTGTCCATGGGATGCATATGCTTCTGCAGCCAGAAGATACATCGGTGCCAGACCTCCCGGGTGCATCTCCAGAAGCCCCATTGATTCTGCAATCTGAGTAAAACTATGCATCCACATATCCACCTTTTCTTCACGGTCTGCATATTCGATTATCAGATTTCCAAATCCTGCAAGCGCCAGCAGAATATTCTGATATATCATCGTTTGAAGTACTTCTATTGCCTTATCCTTCTTCCCCAGGCGGTCCAATGCAGATGCCAGGATGACTTCCGGTGAAGCCTTTGGCCGGTTGCAGTCTTCTAATAAAATCATTGCTGCACTTGGGTTATCTAAGTACAATTCACAGCCTGCCTCCATATAAACAGATACTCCGAGCAGATACTCATCATTGGTTTCTTCTCTTACATGAATCATAAGATCTCTTACCATTACCAGTACCTCCTGGCTTTTTTCCGGTGAGTCCGCCAACATATTATGATTGACCAGCAAACTCCCCATCTCCACCAGAAGGGCAGGGCAGGCATAGTATTTTTTAATAATCTTTTCACACTCTGCTAACACTTTATCAAATGGCTTTTCTGAAAAATCCTTGCATAACTTTACATACAATCTGCGTATATCCTCCTTCACCATCTGGGGTTTATAGTCAATCAGGTCATCTATACTAATATTAAAATAAGCGGCTAAAAGGGGAAGTAATGTAATATCCGGATAACTCTGTCCGGTTTCCCATTTTGATATGGCTGCTTTTGACACGCCCAAATATCCTGCAAGCTCATCCTGGGTGATTCCTTTTTCCTTTCTTTTCCCAACCAGGATAGACGCGATATTAATTTCTCTCATAAAAATCACCTCCATACACGTAGTATAATGGAGGTGATTCAAAATTACAATGGATATGAAGTTGTCAAATTTTTCATTAGTCAACCATTAGTTGACTCCCGATAGCCAAACTCCCGTGATAACTGTTCCCTTACTCCCAAAACCTTTTCCGCCAGCTCGTCAATTCTGGCATCTGTCATTTTTATGGCTGGTGCCGAAATACTAAATGCATTCTTAACTTTTCCCCGGTAGTCGAAAATGCAGGCCGCAATACAGCGCACACCGATTTCATTTTCCTCATTATCCAGGGCATATCCCCGTTCACGGATTTTCTTTAATTCATCCATGAGATCTTCTAATGAAATAATGGTATATTCTGTCTTCTTTTCAATGATACTGTTTTCCCATATAAACTTCACTTCCTCTTCCGGAAGCTGTGCTAAAATGGCTTTTCCCACCCCGGAGGAATACATTGGCCTGGATAACCCTATCTGAGATGCCATCCGGATCGCACTGTCATTCCGTATGATAGGTGTCACCTTGTCTATATATACGACCTCGCAGCCTCTGCACTCTACCAGATGCACCGTCTCCCTGCACTCATTTGCCAGCTTCTCCAGATAAGGGTGTGCAATTGTCACCTCGTCCATGCCGGCAAGGGCCCTGCTGGATATTTCCATTAATTTATAAGTAAGGCGGTATTTATTATTCTCATCCTGGGCTACGTATCCCATGCAAATCAAAGACAACAACAATCTGTGGACCGTACTCTTATGAAGTCCGATACGGGTACTCAAATCAACCAGTCCAATTGGCCCCGTTCCGGCTAACGTTTCCAGCACCATAAATATTCGGTCCGCTGACTGTATAGGGTTTTTCTGTTCTTCACTCATGATATCCTCCATTCGCTGCAGGCATACTGCAGATACTATCAATGTTTATATTAAATCTTTACTTCAAGATTCAGACTTTATGGACTACTTGAGCGTGTCTTAAAATTCATTTCATCAATAAGCACTCCCTAAAAAACGGATCGTACCTCTTGATAAAATCAATTTTAAAACACGCTCTAATATATTTTAACATTAATGATATGGGTTCGCAATATAAAAGTTATTTACCTATTGACATTTCAAGTGATTCTGGCTAAAATTATTTTAACGGTTTTATTTTGTAAAACTATGTTTTACATTATGAAACATTGAAGTTTAAATAGAAAATATATGATAAATTTAGCAAGGGGGATTACAAGATGTTATGTGAGAATTTTTCTGAAGTAAAAAAAGATTTTGATTTACTGGCACTGGGTGAGCTGCTGCTGAGACTTTCGCCGCTTGGAAATGAACGCCTTTCCAGAGGTGATACGTTTTTAAAACAAATGGGAGGCGCAGAATTAAATGTGGTTTCAGGGGCATCTCTTCTGGGGCTTCGAACAGGAATTATATCAAAGCTCCCCTCAAACACCATTGGTTCCTTTGCTAAGAATCACGTGCGTTTCTGCGGAGTCAGTGATGATTATCTGACTTATGACGAAAGCAGAGATGCCAGACTTGGTATTTATTATTATGAATACGGAGCATACCCACGCAAGCCCGGTATTGTTTACGACAGGATGAACACCTCTATAAATAAAATTTCCATTGATGATTATCCGGATTCTTTATATCAGTCCACCCGTTGCTTTCACACCAGCGGGATCACTCTGGCACTTAGCGAAGGTACCTGCCGTACTGCCATTGAAATGATGAAGCGGTTCAAAGCAGCCGGCTCTCTGATCTCTTTTGATGTGAATTTCCGTGCCAACCTGTGGAGTGGTTCCCAGGCCAGAGACTGTATAGAACAGATCCTGCCATACGTTGATATATTCTTTTGTTCGGAGGATACTGCCAAGCTTACATTTTTAAAAGAAGGTTCCATCAGGGATATTATGAAATCCTTTACCAGGGACTATCCAATTTCCATCGTCGCATCTACCCAGCGTATTGTACACAGTCCGAAAATTCACACTTTTGGGTCTGTGATCTATAACGCTAAGGAGGATGCATATTACGAAGAAAAACCTTATGAAAACATTGAGGTTGTAGACAGAATTGGCAGTGGCGATGCGTATATCTCCGGTGTACTTTATGGACTTTTAGCCCACAGCTTCGACTGCCGGGCTGCTCTTGAATACGGAAATGCTACCAGCTCCACCAAAAATACGATTCCAGGCGATCTTCCATCTTCTGACCTGGCTGAGATAGAACGAATTATTCAGGGACATCATTCCTCCATCCAGACGGAAATGGATCGCTAGAGCGTATTCGAAACACCCTGTTCCGGAAGCCATTTTCCCTTCCAGGCGTACAAGATTACTCCGAGCATGGCAAAGACCCAGGAAACCGGATATCCCCAGAGTACTGTTTCCAGATCCGGATAAAATAAAACCATGATATTTACCCACAACATCCTGATTCCTACCATACTTCCTACCATCAGAAGCATAGATGTTACTGCTTTGCCTGCTCCCCGAAA
Organism: Robinsoniella sp. KNHs210; assembly: GCF_000686105.1. Lineage (NCBI taxonomy): Bacteria > Bacillati > Bacillota > Clostridia > Lachnospirales > Lachnospiraceae > Robinsoniella > Robinsoniella sp. KNHs210. The sequence goes on along the minus strand of NZ_JMLZ01000002.1, from coordinate 4,223,650 downwards.
CACGCCTGTCATTACCTGTGCTACGGTCAGTGTTACGTAAAAAGGTGCCACCGTCCGCAGCATCAGGTAACCATTCTGGTTTACCGCTACATCTGATGAAAATACCCGAAGGGGAATTTGCCCGAATAACAACAGCAGTATTGTGACAGCCACGGTGTATGTGAGACCGATCATCAGCGTATTTGCTGCACCTTTTTTCACACGTTCCCGTTTACCGGCGCCTACATTCTGCCCGGTAAAGGTCATTGCCGCCATTCCAAAGCTCATGATTGGAAGTATTACAAAACCATCTATTTTCATATAAGAACTGCAGCCTGCCATTGCATCTGCTCCGAAGCTGTTAATATTCGCCTGAACAACTACATTGGAGAAAGATATAATGGCATTTTGTATACCACTAGGAATTCCCATCATTAACACGCGTTTCAGCATGATTCTGCTGATACCAAGTTTCTTCAGATGCAGGCGGTAGATATCATCATCCCGCATTAAAGCACGAACAACCATAAATGCAGATACAACCTGGGATATAACAGTTGCCCAAGCAGTTCCTGCAACTCCCATATGAAATACCACTACAAAAATAATATCCAGGATAATATTGACTACCGATGAAACACACAAATAATATAAGGGACGTTTTGAATCCCCCACACCTCTTAAAATACCCGCCCCCATATTGTAAAGTATGTTAAATACGGAACCACAGAAGAAAATGCGCAGATATGTGATTGATTTGTCCATGACCTCCTGCGGGGTTCCCATAGCAACTAATATCTGAGGGGATAAAACGACTCCCACTCCGGTCAGAACGATTCCGCCAATGATACTGATGGTAATAGAAGTATGTACGGCCTCCTGCATTCCCTTTTCCGCCCTTGCCCCATAGTACTGGGAGATTACTACTCCGGCACCCGTTGCGATTCCCATAAATAATCCCACAATTAAATTGATTAAAGAATTGCTGGAACCAACTGCTGCAAGCGCTTCTTTCCCAATGAAATTCCCCGCGATGATAGAATCCACTGTATTATATAACTGCTGAAACAGATTCCCAATTAGAAGCGGAATGGAAAACAGAAGAATTCCTTTTATAATTTTTCCCTCTGTCATATCTTGTTTACTGGATTTTATTGCACTTTTCAATTTTCAAACTCCCTTCCCATAAAAAAACTACCGCGTAAGCAGCAGTTTTTCGCCATTTTATCTAGGAAACATTTATCTTTTCACCAAGGTCTTCAGTAGTAAGCAGACCATTTACCAAAATAAAATGCTCCGGCATTCTGCCTTCTGTCATCCATTTCAATTCCAGCCCCAGCAAATCTTTTGTTGTCTTACCCACATCCCCTCCCAGAGATTCTATAGAATAGCGCATTTGACCGGGCTTACAGCAAGGTTCCCCTTTTAAGCGGAGGCATTCTTTGCAGTAATCACAGTTCCCTGCTGAAAGACTTTTACTTCCCGGGTATTTATCTTCCAGGCTGTGCATCATTATTGACAGTTTCTTTTTTTCGCTGCTCAATTCATTCTTTAGGAACCCTTTTAATGTTTCCTGGGTATGGGAACACTTTGTCTCCTCTTCCGGTATGATGATTCTGGTACCAATTACATATAGATAATTAAATTTATTCCAGTAATCTTTCACATCAAAGTCGTATGGGGGACATGACCACTTTTTCCCGTAGTCCGGACAGGCCTTGCAGCATTCTAAAAACTTTTCAATGTCCACATAATCCCTCAGATATTCCTGTACCGTTATCCTGTTGGACAACTGCTCCGTCGTATAATTCATCTTCCATCCTCCCTTTCACTGCTATATCATGGGTGGTTAAATTCCCGGACATTTCCTGCCTGCTATTTTATACCCGGGGATTCCTTACCTGGTTATTTACTTTTCAATTCCTGATAAAGTCGCGCTATAGGAAGTCCCACAACGTTGTTATAATCTCCGTCAATTTTTTTAATATAGATTGCCGCCCGGCCCTGAATACCATAAGCGCCCGCTTTATCCATTGGTTCTCCGGTTGCAATATAAGCTTTGATTTCCTCATCTGTCATTGGGTACATAATTACATCGGTTCTTTCTGAAAACGTTGTAACCTTTCTTGTCCCGGACTGTATTTCAATCAGGGTAACGCCGGTATATACCTGATGGGTATTTCCCTGCAGAGTCTTAAGCATTTCCTCTGCCGCTGTTACATCTTGCGGCTTTCCCAGAATTCTGCCACTAACAGCCACTATGGTATCTGCACCAATGATGACTGTGTCTTCTTCTATCTGTGCTGCCACTGCTTCTGCTTTCATTGCGGAGAGTTCCTCAACAATTTCATCCGGCATGGATTTATCTGTAATCTCATCCGTATCACTTGTAATAACCGTAAACTGATACCCGGCCTGAGCCAGCAGTTCCTTCCGTCTGGGAGAAGCAGATGCCAAAATTATGTTCTTCATAATAACTCCTGTCTGCTGCCCTGCAGCTTAAAAATTAATACCATTCCAGCCCCAGTCCTTAATTCCTTCATAAGTTATATAAGTTCTTTCTGCCGGAATCTGCAATTCCTCTGACAGCAAATTACAAATAGCCTCTGTCATTTTCTCACAGTAATCTCTCTCCACCTGTCCAAAAACTTCCACCTTTACATAAGCTGTGGCTGCCTCCTGATTTCCTTTAAAATACATCTGGCAATTATCCTCCAGATCAACCATCAGCCAGCTTTCCGTCTTTCCCGGAATGATTTCAATAATTTTACCAAACTTACTTTTTAATGTCTCCGACTGCGCCTCTGTCATGGAAACGGATACTCTTGTTTTTATATATGGCATAATAATACCCTCCTTTTCTATACAATAAATCAAGTATGCAATAATCTCATTATATACGATTATCCCTGCACTGCAACAGAAAATCTTTCATTTTTAGGAAAATTTCCTCCCGGTTGTCTTTGGTTACTTCTAAAAGAACCACCTTTTTATGCTGTTTAATCTGATCCAGCCAAGTACCTTCAAATCCTTTTCTCACTACACCGGTAACCGGTGTCTGTAAATTCAGTATCTCCAGTATTTTCTCTTTGAACTTCTCTGCCATGCCCTCGAAACGTCCGCACTCATCCATTATAATACAATCTGCATCTGGCCTGACGCTTCCCAGAATTTCTATACCCAGCCGTTCAATCACCCTGGTTCTTATCCGGGGGATCCCATCCTGAAACTGTACAATCACATTTTCTTCTTTCCATACCTGCGGCCCGGATGCCGGAACCATATACAGTGACCGGTTCTGATCTTCCCGGTTGTCACCAAAACAAGTGATGAATCCACCATATGCCACTCCTGATTCTTCCAACGCACGCCTGATAATCGTCGTTTTCCCTACCTGAATATCTCCTGTTAAAAACAAATGACACCTATTTTCCATGTACACAATACCTCACAGCATCGGGATTGGCATCTTCCAGCTGAATCAATCTCTTTGCATTTTCTACATATTTCATCATTAAATGCGTCAGATATGCCTCATCCAGCGGAAAGTCGGGTATCTCTTCTGCTGAAGATAAACTTTTTCCCTGGCCATGCCAATAAACACGCTGTATATTCCGAAAAGTTATCTGGAGCTGCTTTATATACTGATGCAAAATCACTCTCTTTGGTTCATCGATTTCCCCTGACTGTACTATGAAAATCATCTGTTCCGCTTCCGCAGACATTTTCCACATTATGTCCAGCATTTTACGATAGAAATCCACATTTACTTCTTCCACCGGTTTCGCCAGATACTGTTTCACCTGATCCGCAACCAGGTAAAAATGGGTCAGGGCTTCGCTGGTTACCCCATAATCTATTACACGCTGTGTACTGATATCCAGAATTGACAGATAGGAATTCTGAATCCGGAAAAGTTCCCGGACATTCCCTCTGAATTGTCCTTTTAAACTGGTTGGAAATAAGAAACGGTTGACCAGCAGTACAATGAACACTGCCAATATCAGATAGGCGATACGCAGTTCCACTGCGGTAGCCCCGTTCATCGTAATCGAAGCCATAAAAAGTGCAAAACTGGTAGAGAACACAGCCTGTATACGGGTTCCCGGAGTAGTACAGTACATCAGTGTTACCATCAGTGTTGCAAATATAAAATGCCATACGATACCCGAAAAATAAGATACGGTAAAAAACACAAGAATACAACCCAGGAATGTGCCAATCAATCGGTTCTTAACCCGATAGGCACTATCTTCATACATTGGCTGTATCATTAAAAAAGCATTAAGCGGAATCCAGTAGGCATGATTAATATTCGTCAGCTGACTGATTAAGAAACTAACCATGATTACAATAGACAACCGCAATGCAAATCTTACCTCAAAAGCATCCAGACGCATTTTCTGCCTGTGTTTCTGAAAAATATAAAAATCTTTTGGAAGCTTCCAGGATTTTCGAAAAGAAGGCTTTTCATTTCTGGCTGCACCATCCAGAATGAGCACCAGCAAGTGTAAAAAGTTCCGAAAAAAAATATAGAAAAAACCATCTGTCTGATTCTCACCAACCTCATTTAACAGGTTGCTGGCCTCCTGAATCAGTGTTTCATTATCCTCTTTGTTAAAAGAGTTCTGAACCTTATCAAGGTAATCTGCCAGCCGGCAGAGGATTCCATCATACTCTTCCCGGTGTTTCCCGCATTCCTCTTCATAATTTGAAATAAAATACGCCGACCTCTGGAATAAAAGGGCAAACATATAATGCAGTTTGCTCTCCCCCTGCATCTCAAATGCCAATTGCCGCCCATCGTATGCGAGCTTATGCAAAGAACTCTGAATATCCAATATTTCCTTCTGCATATGTTCATCCTGGCTTCCTTTGGTTATCAATCGAAACTGACATGCCAGCAGGTCCATACCCTTTCTCGCTGCCCGGTAATCCTGCGGCCTTCGGTGAAGCAAAGAATAGAGAGCCAGTGCACCGCTTAAAACGGTCAATGAGTAAAGCATTACTCCAAGTAATGGCAGGATCCCGTCCCAGCCTACCGGTGCCAGCTGTAAAAATACAAATGCCATGGCATATGTAAAATATCCCTTCTGGTTAAACTGTGTCGTCTGGAGATAAACGAGAAGAAAGGGTACTACAAAATTCAATATGATACACAGGGGTATATTTAAGGTCGCAAAAAATGCCAGGATACACAGAAGAAACATCTCCAAAACAAGCCCGCATACGCCCCTTATTGAAAAATTCTTTTGCCGCCGGATCTGAAACGCAGTAGTCAGAAAAGACACAATGATGGAATATCTCGTTCCAAATAAAAAGATAACGGAATAAAAAAGAAATAAAAAAAATAAGATAACAGGCAGAGCTGTATCCCATTTTTTCTTAAACAAAAAAATATTATTTTTCATTGCTGAAAACATTATAATCACTCCACTTCAAATACTTATTATACTCCTGTATTTGAAAAAGCGCTATAGGGAATATGCTTAAGCAAAGGGTTGATCTAATCTGTTTTCATACGCATTATTTTCCCGAAGCATCTTATTCCACATGATATGATCTACTCCGGTTTTACAAAGAAACTGATAAAATCTGCATTGAGATTTCGTAAGCTTATAGGGTTTTTCCAATCTTTGTACTGTTTCTTTGTGTAATGTTCCTGTCTCCTGGAAATAACTTCCCAGCTTTTCCAGATTCTTAAATAATTTGCGATTCATAAAATCAGGCACCATGGACGTACCTGCCGCACCACATCTGGCTGCAGTTCCAAGATATTTCATATGCAGCCTTTTCGCCTGTTGTTTCATACAGCGTCTGGCATAATCAGCATGGGCTGAACCTGCAAATCCCATTTGTACGATGCATCCCAGAGATTTATTCTCTGTATTCTGTACATTTAGTTTCTCAAATAGTTTCATTACCGGTCCCGGCATTGCATGTACATAAAGGGGCATTACAATCAAGACTGTGTCAAATTTTTTTATTTTCTCTGCAATTACTTCCGGATTTTCTTTTTGTATACAGCTCACCATGGGTATTTCTTTCATGCCCTTTACGAACTGCGTTATAAATATTCCTGTATTTCCTTTTTCTCCATGAGGAGAACCATTTATAATGAGAAGTTTCATCTTATCTGCCCTCCTTATATTCGGAAATCATGCCAATACATTTAATTTTCCAGTGAAATTGGACGCAGACTCTTTTGAAATATTCAATGAACAGCTTCCGATCCTCAATTGATGTAAACGTATCCTGATAATAGATTTCTATTACAGGCGTTTTATCATATCTGGCAACATGCATTGCTTCGCCGGAAGTATATTCAATATAAGGAAGAACGGAAACTATCATACGGTCCAGCAGCGTTTTCAAATTGCCGCTGGCAAAACCGCAGGACTCTTTTAACAAAAAAACTGCCCGGTCTGCTCTAAAAAAAGCATGATAAAAATCATCCAGATCCTTTTGTACACATCTTCCCGGGGTTTTCAGCCAGCAGGCCCAGCAGCCAAGGCAATCCCTGATCATAACCCTGTTAAGATCCAGTATATAGGTATCTGATTCCTTTCCCTTTGCCGGTGTGTGGAAATCATCCCACTCCTGGCAATCTTTAATTATAACTGTTTTCATTATATTTTCACCTGAGCTCATCTGAGCTTTCCAATCTTAATGATACAGTTACTATAATGCTGGTGGTTACCACCAGGTCAATACTTTATAAATTTATAATTGTATTAATTTATGGTTTTATGAATTTATGTTTTATGAATTTATCGGAATCCAGCACTCACAATAATTTCTGGGATTCAGACTTCCCACAACACAGATTCTCGTCCTGATATATACAACCCCTTTCATCTCCAGTTGATTCTCACAAGCCCATCCATTAACCAAATGATACATTCTTCCCATGGTATCATAATCATCCATACCTGATTCTACCACTGTATAAATGCTCTTTCCGGATATCAGGTATTGTTTCTCAGGGTCCTTTTTCCCCTCTGCCGGTTTTATAATCCTCATTTTGGATTCTTTGTATCCATTTTCATCAAAAGTAACTTCCCTGATCATATTGCTGATAATATCTTCTCTTTTTAAATCAATATTTGGAACTACATGCTCCGTATAATCGGAAAATGCAGACATGTAATCAATCGAATCCACAATTTCGTATAAAGGCAGTTCACAAATGCCGTATTGATGAAGATGTCCGGATAAATTCTTTATAAACAACTGATCCTGTGCCAACCGTTCTTCCATTAACTTCAAGCGCTCTATCTCTTCTTTTAGCTGACATTGCTTCCTGGAAAAAATCTCATGAACCTGTGAAATATCATCCTGATTAATCAGTTCCTTAATCTCTCCGATGGCAAAGCCATGTTTCTTGTAATAATCAATAGCCATCAAGCGGAAAATATCCAGGATCGTAAATTCCCGATAACTGCTTTTTCTGTCTTTATTAGGACAGATCAGCCCCTGTTTTTCATAATACCGAAGTGTCTCTCTCGTGATTCCCAGGCTGTTATAGAGTACTCCCGGGTTATAAACATGGCCGATCCGTTCCATTTCGGGCTGGTCAATTGCAGTAAAACTTTGCTCGATCAATTTTTTTCTGTCCATGAATACCTCCTGTGACGATTCCAATAGGTCAATGATATTACTACTGTATCACAGGTTATCCGTAATTCCAAGACATGGTGTCATTTACTTATATACACTCTTTCATCACTTCATAGCTTCCATTTCGCAGAATTTTGTCCAAATATCCTGCCACGGCATCTTCAAACCCTTTGATATCCGTCAGATCTTCACCCCAGAATTTCGTATTTCTGCAAACTGCATTTGCCAGCATTTTTGCGTTGTCGTTACGATGTTCATAAAAGAACTCCAGTACTTCCCTGTCATCCCGGATCAGATATCTGTCTTCTCCTCTGACTGCTTGCAAACCATTTTCGGTCAGATGACTGCCACGATAGAACGCGATGTAAAATGCGAAGGATGCTGTAATGCATACAGGCAGCTTCCCGAACTTTTCTACATATCCTTTCAGGGATGGCATGACTCTGGCCTTCCACTTGGATGTAGAGTTCAGGGATATATCCAGAAGTGCATGGTCCACAAAAGGATTATTAAATCTTTCTGTTACAGCTGCTGCAAATTCTTCCAGTTCTTTTTGTGGAAGTGATAACGTTGGTATAATTTCATCATAAATAGTCTGATTCATAAATTTACAAATGGTCTGGTCATTCATACAATCCCGTACAATATTCTGTCCTGCCAGGTATGCCCCCAGAACCATTGAAGTATGAGCACCGTTTAAGATACGCACTTTACGCTGTTTGTATGGTTTATGGTCATCGCAGATAATGACGGGAAGCCCTGCCTTTTCAAACGGGAGTTCTTCTTTCAGGCTCTGTGGCCCTTCAATGACCCAGAAACCAAATACTTCTCCCGTGTCGATTAAGTTATCTTCATAGCCCATTTCTTCACACAGCGCCTGTGCTTCATTTTTGGGATAACCAGTTACGATACGGTCTACCAATGTGGAACAGAATATGTTTTCAGACTTGATCCACTGGGTAAATGTTTCCCCAAGATTCCACTGGTCTGCATACTGAAGGACGCACTTCTCCAGTTCTTTTCCGTTATTATCAATCAATTCACAAGATAAGATGATGAAACCTTTTCCTTTTTCCGTCCCGTAATTCAGAAAACGCTGGTATAAGAACTGTGTTAGCTTTCCCGGATAGCTGGATGCGGGACTGTCGGTAAACCGGCAGGCCGGATCATAGACGATCCCTGCTTCTGTAGTATTGCATGTGATAAAGCGCAGATCAGGATTCTTGGCACATTCCAGTACCGCATCAAACTCTTCATAGGAATTCAGACATCTGCTGACACAGGAAATCACTCTTTTATCATTTACTTTCTGACCATTTTCAAATCCACGCAGAAACAGGGTGTATAATCCTTCCTGCTCATTTATTCTTTCCGAAAGCCATGGAGATGAAATTGGTTGGCAAAGTACTACTTTTGACTGAAACCCTGCTTTTTCATTCATCATATCAATCCAGTAATCCACAAAAGCACGCATAAAATTGCCTTCGCCAAATTGTAAAACTCTTTCCGGCGCCTGCTCCAGCAGATACCCCTCATACCCCTGTTCTTTTAGTACCTCATAGCTTAATTTTTTCATATTTTATATCCAACCCTTCCTAATTATAATTTAATAAACATGCTATTTATAATTGAATACACATCAATTTTGCTTACGTTGTATCTGTACTGCCGGTTCATCCTGCTTATCATTACAGGGTAACACCCTGTTTAAATATTGCCATATCGTGAAATCCTGCTTTTTCCGACTTTACCTGTTTTCCGGAAGCTACATCCAATACATAGCAGAATAATTCTTCAGCCATTTCATCCAATGTCTTCCCTTCTGCCAATTTGCCGCAGTTAAAGTCGATCCAGTTGTCCTTTCTGGTACTCAGATCTGTGTTGCTCGATATTTTTACCGTCGGTACCGGCGATGCAAACGGAGTTCCTCTACCGGTAGTAAACAGAACAATGTGCGCGCCGCCTGCCGCCAGTGCCGTAGACGCTACCAGATCATTTCCCGGAGCACTGAGCAGGTTCAGCCCTTTTTCTTCCACTGTCTCACCATATGCCAGAACTCCCGTAACCGCTGCTTTTCCACTCTTTTGTGTACAGCCCAGGGATTTATCTTCTAAAGTGGAAATTCCTCCTTTTTTATTTCCTGGAGAAGGATTTTCATAAATTGTCTGATTGTGGCTGGTGAAATAATTCTTAAAGTCATTGATCAGATCTACTGTCTGATGAAATAACTGCTGATTCTTACAGCGGTTCATCAGAAGTGTTTCCGCACCGAACATCTCCGGCACCTCTGTTAAGATCGTGGTTCCTCCTTTTGCAATCAGCATATCGGAAAAAGCCCCAACTACCGGGTTTGCTGTAATTCCGGACAAGCCATCCGAACCACCGCATTTCATACCTATGACCAGTTCCCCGGCATCTATTTTTTCTCTGCTGTCACGTCCGGCATATTCTGCTATTTCTTCTATTAATGACAGCGACTCCTGGATTTCATCTTCACAGTCCTGAGCCACCAGAAACCGCACTCTGTCCTTATCAAACTCTCCAATATATTTCTTCAGTTCATCAATATTGGAATTTTCGCATCCAAGTCCAAGAACCAGGACCCCTCCTGCATTTGGATGATTAACCAGATCAGCCAGAATTTTTCTGGTGTTTTCCTGATCTTCTCCCATTTGGGAACAGCCGTAAGGGTGCGGAAAAGCAGCAACCGCATCAATGGTTCCCTGTACATATTTCTGGGCTTTTTGTTCAATTGCATTCGCCACATTATTTACACAGCCTACCGTTGGGATAATCCAGATTTCATTTCTGATTCCAACTTTTCCGTTTTTACGCCTATACCCCTCAAAACTGGCACCTGTTCCGACCGGCATATCTGTTGGTACTTTTTCATAGGTATATTCCAGCAGTTCACCCAGCCCGGTCTGAATGTTATGAGTATGTACCCATGCGCCCGCTTCAATTGCATCCTTTGCTATACCAATTGGACTTCCATACTTTATCACCCTGCTACCTTTGCTCATCTGTTTCAGTGCAAATTTATGACCTTGCATGATATCCTCATTTAGAATCACTTCTACCCCATCTATGATGCAAGCCATCCCTTTCTTGAGGGGTTTTAATGCAACAGCTACCGTGTCACTCTGATGAATTCTGATATAATCCTGCATAATACCTTCCTTTCCTTCACTGTTTCTGACTTTTCTTATTCTTCATCCTAATTCCATGTCTTAATGATGTAAGTACTTACATTTAACTTACATCAAATAAACTTTTGTGTCAACAACATTTTTTATTTTTTAAAATATATCTTGATTTTATAGTATTAAACTATTATAATGACTTTAATTCCATTTTGTAAGCATTTACATTATTCTCAGGAAATCGAGGTAGCCCAGATGAACATCTATGATATTTCAAAAAAAGCCGGTGTATCCATTGCTACCGTATCCCGCGTGTTAAATGGAAACGAGAAAGTCAGTGCAAATACCCGTCAAAAAGTCTTAAGAGTAATGGAAGAGGAAAGTTACAGTCCAAATGCCTTTGCAAGGGGGCTGGGTCTCAATACCATGAAAACTATTGGTATTCTCTGTGCAGATTCTTCTGATGCCTATCTTGCAAGTGCCGTTTATTATCTGGAACAGGAACTTCGGCGTTTCGGCTATGATGCACTGCTGTGCTGCACCGGATATGACCTGGATCAGAAAAAGAAATATCTTGAGATATTGCTTTCCAAGCGGGTAGATGCCATTATTTTAGCAGGCTCTACTTTTGTAGAACAGGCAGATAAAAACAATGAATATCTCCGCTTTGCTGCCAGAAAAGTCCCGCTTATTCTGCTAAACGGACATTTAGATGCTCCCGGAATTTACAGTTCCCTCTGTGACGATACCGCAGCAGTTGCGGGTGCCACAGAGAGGTTCCTGGTCAGCGGAAGGAATAAGCTGCTCTTTCTCTACCGGTCCCAATCTTACAGTGGACGTCGAAAGCTGGCGGGTTTTCTAAGCGCACATAGCAAAAGAAACATACACGTGGAAAATTCACAAATGATCTGCTTTAACGGTTCCATACAGGATATCAAAGAACGGCTGCTCACTCATTATGCAAACTGTTTTCCATTTAACGCCGTAATCACCTCCGATGATGAACTTGCTATCGGCGTGCTGAAATTTGCTAAAGCTGCAGGACTTTCCATTCCCCGGGATCTGTCTATCATTGGATATAACAATTCAAAAATTGGAATCTGCTGTGATCCGGAACTGACTACGATTGACAATAAACTGGAGTTTTCTTGCAATCATGCGGTCTCTGTTTTAATGAGCGTTTTAGATGGCAAGAAAGTACCTGCTAAAACGGTCATTACCGCTGAAATCATTTTGCGGCAATCCACAGATGATCACTTTTAATTCAAACCCTTAAGGAGGATTTTAACTATGAAACAATTTATGGACAAAGAATTTTTACTTTCAACACCCACTGCCAGCAGACTTTTTCATGAATATGCAGATACTTGTCCTGTGCTGGATTATCATTGCCACATTAACCCCAGGGAAATAGCAGAAGATAAACAATTTTCCAACATAACAGAAGTATGGCTGGGCGGAGATCATTATAAGTGGCGCCAAATGCGTTCCAATGGAATTGATGAATACTACATAACAGGCGACGCATCTCCCCGGGAAAAATTCCAGAAGTGGGCGGAAACGTTGGAAAAAGCAATTGGCAATCCTCTTTACCACTGGAGTCATCTGGAACTTCAGCGCTATTTTGGATATACCGGCATCTTAAACCGGGATACGGCAGAAGAAGTCTGGAATCTCTGCAATCAGAAATTACAGGATCCTTCTATGTCCGTCCGTAATATTATTAAAATGTCGAATGTAACTCTGATCTGTACAACGGATGATCCCATTGATACGCTGGAATGGCATAAGATGATCAAAGAAGACAGCAGTTTTGATGTTGCAGTCCTTCCGGCATGGCGCCCGGATAAGGCTATGAACATAGAAAAAGCAGACTTTACAGAATATCTTGCTAAACTTGCAACAGCAAGCGGCACACAAATTAAAGATTTTGCTTCCCTGAAGGATGCGCTCAGAAACCGGATGGATTTCTTCCATAATAATGGCTGTCTGGTATCTGACCACGCTTTGGAATTTGTTTACTACAGCCCGGCTGATGAATCCGAGATAGAAGCCATCCTGAAAAAGAGACTTTCCGGAAATACCGTTACAAGAGAGGAAGAATTAAAGTTTAAAACGGCATTTATGCTTTTTGCAGGACGGGAATATCATCGCCTTGGGTGGGCTATGCAATTGCATTTTGGATGCAAAAGAGATAACAACTCCTTAAGCTTTCGCAAGCTTGGACCGGATACCGGATATGACTGCATTAACAACTATGCTCCTTCTGCTTTGGCTGCGGATTACCTTAATGCCCTCATCTGCACAGACCAGCTTCCAAAAACGATCCTGTACTCCCTGAATCCAAATGATAATGCCTATATTGACGCTATCCTGGGATGCTTTCAGGACTCTTGTGCTATTGGGAAAATGCAGCATGGCAGTGCATGGTGGTTCAATGATCACAAACAGGGCATGACCGACCAGATGATTTCCCTTGCAAATCTTGGATTGTTAAGCAACTTTATTGGGATGCTTACGGATTCCCGCAGCTTTTTATCCTACACCCGTCATGAATATTTCCGCCGCATCCTGTGTGATCTGATTGGAGGCTGGGTAGAAAATGGAGAATATCCGGAAGATTATCAGGCATTAGGAGAAATCGTTAAGGGGATTTCATATAATAATGCAGTGCGGTATTTTGGATTTGATTTAGAAAATACACAGGAATCATAACTTAATTTACAGAAATTTTCCCGGGCGGCGAACAAAATCATTTGACTTAAAGTATGCTTTAAGTATTATAATTTATTTAACACAGCTTCTGTGCCCGCCTGGCAAATCATAATTCTGGTGCGCATCTGGAAGCAATAACGTTATCAGGAGGTAATCTATGGGAAAATCCAAGGTATATTTTACAAACTTACATACCAGAAACAATGACAATCTACAGCAAAAACTTGCACGTCTGATTAAAAAGGCAGGCATTGGCGATATTGATTTTAACAAAAAATATGCGGCAATTAAAATTCATTTCGGCGAGCCGGGGAATCTGGCTTATCTACGTCCAAACTACGCAAAGACCGTAGTGGATGTGATTAAGGAACTGGGTGGTAAACCGTTTCTCACAGACTGCAATACCCTTTATGTGGGGGGACGCAAAAATGCCCTGGACCATATCCAGAGCGCTTATGAAAACGGATTTTCTCCTTTTTCCACCGGATGCCATATCTTAATCGGTGACGGATTAAAGGGAACAGACGAGACCCTGGTTCCTGTAGAGGGCGGCGAATATGTGAAGGAAGCAAAAATCGGGCATGCTATTATGGATGCGGATATTTTCATCACACTGACACATTTTAAAGGCCATGAAGCTACCGGCTTCGGCGGAACTTTGAAAAATATAGGGATGGGATGCGGATCCCGTGCCGGTAAAATGGAAATGCACAGTGCCGGCAAACCATTTATTAAAACAGATGAATGTATCGGATGCGGCATGTGCAGCAAGATCTGTGCTCACGATGCAGCCGTTGTCACAGATAAAAAGGCTTCCATTAACCATGATAAATGTGTAGGATGCGGCAGATGTATCGGTGTCTGTCCCCAGGATGCCGTTAAAGCAGCCTCAGATGAATCCAACGATATTTTAAACCGTAAAATCGCAGAATACAGTAAAGCAGTGGTAAGCAAAAGACCGCAGTTCCACATCAGTCTTGTCATGGATGTTTCACCGTATTGTGACTGTCACGGCGAAAATGACATACCAATCGTTCCGGACGTGGGCATGTTCGCTTCTTTTGATCCGGTTGCACTGGATGTTGCCTGCGCAGATGCAGTAAATAAACAGCCTGTAATTCCCGGAAGCCTTTTGGATAAAAGCACAGACCACTCTCATGACCACTTTCATGCCGTTAGCCCGGATACTGACTGGAAAGTTGGTATTGAGCATGCCGTTAAGATTGGGCTTGGGAATAAAGAATATGAATTAATTGAATTAAAATAAAAGTAGGCACAGGGTATGATAAGTACCCCCCATTGCACCAACGGCAGATATCAGGATTTAAGCAGCAAGATAAATTAGAAATATGACACCCTGTTCCAGTCTGTCAAAGCGCTGTTCCCTCGGAAAAACAGCGCTTTTATTTATTTACATAATTTATTATCTAATCCACCATATGATCCCCATTCCAATCAGCACAATGCCCAGAATCCTGCCTATAAGAATACTCTTCTTTACGCCTGTCAGCTGTATCGTCTGAGGCGTACAGAAGGGAAACAGGGTTATGGCTGCCCCCAGAATTACAATCATCAGGCAGACGACCCATTCCCCCAGAATAAACGATGCAAAAGTACAAAGGATCATAGGTACAAATATCAATACCAGAAACAGTTTTTCATACTTCTTCGCAAAGCTTAGAAAATTTTCGCAATCCTCTTTACACTTTTCACCACAAAAAGTACAGGTAAGCCCATCTATTTTTTCAATAACAGCATTTTCTATCCCTTCGGGAATTTTTTTATTGCAGTACATACACTTCATAGTTCAAACCACTCCTTTTTCAAAGAACTTTTCCGTTATGTACTTAGAATAGCTCATACTTCCGCTGATTGCAATCCCCTGTTTACTTTTGAGTTGGTGTGGTATCAGGATTCATCTGGATTCTGTCTGATTCACTGACACCGCCACATCCAAATGGTACAAATGAATACCTCTGTGTCCAGGTAGTCTCCTGGGTGATATCGGGATTTACAATCTTATCCTCATATCCATAAATTCCTTTAAAGGTATTTGGTCCAACATAATTATTCTCACCCTTCATGTGATGATGGGGTCCAAGCAGATTCCGGTTCGTTCCAAGAAGCAGTACTTCTACCTGATTCTCTCCATCCACAAGCATCTCTGTAAGATCTGTCTCATAGGGTTCCATATATAGCAGTTTGTCTTTGCCATTGCAGCTGACTTTTACTGCTGCAGCGTCTACCCTGTTCAGACAAATCCACTGATGCATACCTGCTTTCTTTTTAATGGTTGTTCTGAACTTAAGATTTCCCCTGTAAAACCACAGACCCTGGGGGGTCACATCTGCGCTTCCATTTAATTTTCGATAGTCTGACAGTATAAATCTTTCCGGGTCTGCGGTCCAATGTGTTGCTTGTCGCCAGTACCGTCCCTGGATATCTACTGAAAAATCTCCTTTTATATATATCGCCTCCGGTTCCACGGGATAATAAAAACGATTTACCTCTGTCTCAAACAGCCCTTCTACATCCTTTATATTATTCCCGGGCAAATAATATCTCAGAGTAATGGTATTCCAGCCCTCTGTCACATATTCGCCCAGTTCATATTCGTGGATTTTACGGTCCAGATACCAGCCTCCCCGACAGCTTGTAATGGATGCTTCATTACACCAGATACCGGTACAATCATCATCCTCTAAAGCTGCTATAAGTGGTGACTTGTTGCTTCTTCCATTAAAAAATCGATATTTGATATAGATCTCCCGGGCGTTTTCTCTGTTAATATGCTGATACAGCAGCGGATGCATTTGTACCACCTGCATCTCTTCGGAATAATGCTGTCCATCCAAGGAAAAGGACGCATAGTCCAGTGTCAGGGTATTCTCTCTGTCAGGTTCCCAGGTACCATCCAGCCGGTTCATAGATATTTCCTGATCTTCCTGACAGCTGCCTATTCCATCCTGTAATTCCATCAATACTGATTGATACCCGCAAAGCTTCAGTGATACCAGCGTCTCATCTTCTCCCCGGACAACAGCAAGCTGCGTTTTCTCTCCGGTTTCCGGATTCACTGTAAATGCGCTGCACTGACCTGCAACCTGTACGGTCAGTTCCCTGCTGCTGTCAACATATCGGTTCCACACATATACATAATCAGAAACATTCCGTTTTACAGCCACATGGAGACCATGGGCAAGATAGAAACCATTCTTCTCCAATACGGCTATCTTACGCTTATAATGAAGGGCTGCAAAACATTTCTGCCAAAAATTTCTGCTGTTCTGAATGACATAGCACTCATGTATCCAGCTGCCTTCCCCCTGTAATCCCGGAACCTGGCTGGTAAATAAGACAGTCCCACCGTTTTCATGAAATTTCTGAAGAAGTTTCCAGGTATATTCCTCTAAGATTTCTGCCTTTGGAACAATCACATATCGATATGCACAATTTCCGATTAAAAATCTGTCACCTTCTACACTTCCACAGTCATGGATTACCTCCTCATCTCCCAGGTCAAATCCCACCTGTATATCAAGCAGATTCTCCAAAAGTTTTCGATAAGAGGCTGCATATTCTTCCTCTATGGCGTTTTGTTTCCCGTGATATAAATACATGGTTTTCAGCGGTGTGAGTACCACCAAATCTTCTGTCCATATCCCCTTTCCCATATAGGCACCAATCCCCTCCATCCACTTTGCCACGTGATAAAATTCCTCCCACCATGGTTCCTGGTAAGAGTAAAATGCAGGATAATCCCTTTTTCGGATTCCTTTGATAGAATGAGGACCAATATGCAGAACCGGGACATTAATTCCTGCCGCTGCCTGCCAGCCCCAGATATGACACATCTGCTCAAAGCTAATATTCCATCCTGCACAGCCAAAAGTTTCTGAAAGTACTTTTTTTCTGCCATACTGCTTTGCTGCACTGGTTACCTGTTTTGTCAGAAGAACAGGCGTAATCCGCCTCCCTAAATGGTCAATCCCAGGCATCTGCATGTATTTATATTTCGGCATGACCCCTGCTGTACTGCTCATCTGATGTATAAAGCTGTCTTCCCCTGGAAAATGCCCGGTAAATATAACTCCATTTTTTTCACACCAGTCATAGATCTGACCTGCAAAATTCTGCTGCATCATCTCCTGTACGGTATCCCAGTAATCTTTTCTGTATTGGTCCGTAAAATCTGTATTCTCTTCAAAAAGATACATATTCCTTAAGAAGGAATACCCATTGCGCTTCTGGAAATATGCTTCCAGCTCCTCACTGTAAGGCAGTCCCTGAAAACTATACTGTGGCTCGTCTGTAAAGAATCCGGGAACAACCGTTCCAAAATACTCTCCCAGTTCCTTTTTATATCGTTCATGTGTTACCTCTATGAACTTTTTTGTCACTTTCTCAGACAGTAGATCTACATAGTCCGGTTCTGTCATATAACAGAAGAACAGCTCACTTTCCGATTCTTCTGCCGGTTCATAACCCTCAATTGATTTACGGAAGGATGCAAGGAAATGACTTTTCACAACCTCTTCTCTATTTCTTGTTGCTGCTAAATACTTTGCCTGGTATTCGACGCCGCATCCATTGACAAGTCCCCCTGCAAATCCGCTGGGCCAACCATCCTCATCATAAATCCAGGCTTCCATCTGTAGCTGCTTTGCTTTTTCAGCTGCTGTTCGGCAGGCACGGAACCATTCGTCAGATAGATATGGTGTAATAAGACCCGCTCGGGAATGCATAAAAAATCCTTTTAGACCCTGATCATAAAACTCCTGGATTCTCTGGCAGATGCTTTCATCATCCATTTCCTCATTCCATGCCCAGAAGCTTAAGGGAGCATAAGCGTTTAAATCCAGTTCCGGTAATTGTTGTCGTTCCATTCTTTTTCCTCCTTGTGTCTTATTCCTTAACTGCTCCGCCGGTGAGCCCTGCCACAATCTGATTTGAGAACAGGAAGTAAAGCACCACTACAGGAACAAGGGTAATTACAACGGCGGCAAATGCATAATTCCAGTTTTTCAGAAAACTCTCCATATATTTATAAACACCCAGGGTAAGCGTTCTCACATTTGCCTTACCCAAAAATACCAGCGGCATATAAAAATCGTTCCAAATCGTAACCGAGTTAATTAGTGCAATGGTTGCCAGCACTGGTTTACAAATCGGCAGTATAATTCTCCAATAGATTGTAAATTCTCCTGCTCCGTCCAGTCTGGCTGACTCCTCCAACGCCTCCGGTATGGTGCTGAAAAATTTGGAAAAGACAAACACGGGAAAGGACATTCCTGCACCGTACAGCAATATTAATCCCAACAGATTATTTAAGAGACCAAGACTTCGCAAAATAATAAACAGTGGAAGAAGCCCCAGTTGTATAGGAAACATCAGGCCAAGCATAAAATAGGTCTGTACTGCACCTTTCATTTTAAATTTATAACGTGAAAGACCGTATGCGGTCATAGAAGCCAGAAAAATTAATAGGGAAATTCCACCCACGGTTAATATGATACTATTCATGAAATATCTCAAAAAATGATCCTGCGTCAATACCCTTTTGAAGCTATCCAACGTAAATTCCGCAGGTATACCAAAAGTATTTTTAATCAGTTCCCCTTTTGACTTAAAAGAATTTAAAACTGTAATTCCAATAACTAAAATTGTGCTTAATGTTACAATAAAGAGCATTACGGAAAAGATGCCTCTGACCGTTTTTTCTCCTGCTGACCGGATAATTTTCTTTTCTTTATTCATTTTCCACCTCCTAATACTCGTATTCTACTTTAGACAGCAGCCTATTCTGAATCATGGATACTGTGAAAATGATGAAGAACATGACCACACTGATTGCTGATCCAAATCCCATATTCGACTGACCATTCAATGCACTGCCGAAGGTGTAACGGTAAAATACCATATTTACAAAATCCAGGGAATTATTTACTCCTCCGGTAGCACCACCCAGGATATATGGAAGGTCAAAAATACCCAGTGCCCAGATTGTACTCATTATGATATTCGTAGCACAGGACGGAATGGACAGTGGTATCACAATTTTATACAGACGCTGCCAGTCATTACATCCATCAATCATGCTTGCCTCAATAACAGAGTCCGGAATATCCTGCATGTTCGCATAGAATATCATCATACCGGTACCGATCCCCTGCCACATAATTACGATTACCATCAAGGTAAACGCAAGTTTGGGGTTGCCAAACCAACTGCTTTTTTCAAGCCCCACAGAAGTCAGCATTTTATTCATAAAGCCGATATTAGGATCAAATAGTATAGTAGCAAAGAAACTGACTATGGTTGTACTGATTACATAGGGAAGAAACAGCATGAAACGATAGTATTTATGGCCTTTGATTTTAATGTATAAAAGATATGCAAGTCCAAACTGGATGGGTGTTATAATAACCAGAACTACAACCATATATTTGATATTATTTTTCAGAGCGTGAAAGAAAGTAGGTGAAATCCGGGAGTCCGTAAGAAGTACCCGAAAGTTTTCCAGTCCGGTAAACTTCATTTCCCCTAGCCCTGACCATTCATGTAAGCTGATAAACATAGCAAAAAATATTGGTACAATGATGAATACCGTATACATAATAAATCCCGGGGCTATGAATCCAATATACGGTCTTTTTTTCCTAATTTTATTCTTCATATTTATACCCATTGCATATTACAGGCTTACCTGCAATACTGCCACAAAAAACAGGTGAAAGAATCACAGTGTGGCTGCCTTTCCGTTTTAAAATTTTCTTTCACCGTTCCTCCTAAAAAGGATGCCCAAAGAATGATTCTTGGACATCCTCGAGAGCGTGTTGCAAATTGCTTTCTGACCGCTGCGCGTCACAGTTTGTGGGAGATTTGTCCCGAAGGAAGGGCACGCAGCGGGCTACGTAACCTGAATCGGGGACAAATATGCCGCAAAGCGGGGCGCTTTTTAAGTGATATTACTGCATGACTTCTCCAAGATTATCCAACAATTCCTGGACCGTCATAGCTTTCGATGCTACTTTTACGGAATCTTCCTCCCATACACTGGTAGCAGATGCACCCTCTTTATTATATTTTGACAAATTTGACTGCCAACTGGTAAACGTTTCATCACAATCAGAAATTTCTTTAGCCACTTCATTAGAAGATTCAATTTTAGGGCTTCCGGAAACACTTCCCAGGGTTTGTACCCAATTGGTCTGCGCTTCCAGAGTAGCACAGTAGTTTAAGAATGCCATTGCGGCCTCTTTATTTTCTGTGCCGCTGTATGCAGAGAATCCATTAGCAAAGGTTCCTACCATACCTGAGGTGCCTTCTTCACTTGGAATCTGGAATGCTCCCAGATTTAAATCCGGATTATTTTCCTGAAAAGACGTGGTACTCCAGGAGCCTCCCACAAACATTGCTGCTTCTCCCGTAGTAAATGCCAGACTGGAACCATCATCATCTACTCCCAGCCATCCGTCTCCAAAATAGCCCTTGTCTGCCCATTCAAGCATTTTATTCAGAATATTCCCGAACCGTTCATCATTTGCTTTTGAACTGTAATCAGCTAATCCTCTGGTGTATTCCGGTTCTAAAGCAGATCCCATTGGCTCTACAAAAAACAGGAGCGGCCAACTTGTCATACCGGATAAGGAAATTGGGATTTTACCGCCCTCATCCAGGGCAGCCAGCAATTTTTCATATTCGCTGAATGTTTTCGGTACCTCTAAGCCAAGTTCATTGAAGATATCCTTATTGTAATAACAGGTTCTGGTATCAAATGTCATCCACGGTACGGAATAACGCTTACCGCCTATGGTTGCCAGGCCATAAGAAGATTCCTCCAGATCACCCATGTCAACAGCATCTGTAATATCCATAATTGCTCCCTGGGACACATATTCTGCCATCTGGGCCGTAGCTGTTCCATTTGTCCAGAAAATATCCGGTGCCTCACCTGCCTGAATTGACGTAGCCAGCAGGCTGTAATACTGATCGCTGGGTTTCACCTCATATTCTACCTCAACATCCGGATACTTCTCATTAAAGCCCTCAATCAACTGGTCTAAGGCATTTTCAAAATCCGTACTGTGTTCCCAGATAATAAGCTTCCCTGAAATATCAGCTCCTGCACTTTTCTCTGTATCTGCACTTTGTCCTGTTTCCGTATTCGCCTCTGTTTCTGTTCCTTTCTCTGTCTGTCCCTGTTCCACTGTTTCTGCTGCCAAAGTCTCCTTAGCAGTCTCCTGTACTTTTTCTGTTTCACCCTTACCGCAACCACCAAGCATGGTTCCAATCAGCGCTGCACTGAGCAGTCCGCATAAAATTTTTCTGTACTTCATTTTCTATCCCTCCATTTTTTTGTGCTCCGGAACTTTTGATAATTCTATTATAAATTTTTATACAAAATAAGACAATGAACATTCTTTTTCAAAAAGTTCATTGTCTTATCCCTCTTTTAACACAGTTGTTTATTTTCGTACAAAAAAATTCACAATCTCACACTGGATTCACTTTTTTAAACCATTTCTGTATTCACGGATCGTAATACCCGTAATTTTCTTGAACAAACGGATCATATAATTCACATTATGAAACCCGGTAAGCTCCGAAATTGCCTCCAGAGAATAGGACCCGCTATGAAGATACTCTTTAACTTCTCCTATTCGTTTCTCATTGATATAGTTTATAAAGGTAGTGCCTGTATACTTTTTAAACATCTGGCAGAAATAGTTAACACTCATATAAAACCGCCCTGACACCTCAGCCAGCGTCATCTGCTCTTTAAAATGTTCATCGATATATCTTAAAACTTTAGGAAAATCATCTGATTGATCCAATTTTTTTAAAATTGCTGTTATAAATCTGCCTATATGATCTATGGTAATATTCTTAAGAACCTTCATGCTGTATACGTCATATAATTCCTGATAGCTTAGATCATATTCCATGAATGCCTCTTTTTCCCCTTCTAAATGATAAAATTTTATCACATCACTTAACAAAACATGGAAGCTTTTCAGTATTGTTTCCTTTATACTCTCCGGCAATACTTTACGTATCCTGCACTGTACCAGATAGTCTTCCAGTTGTTCAATGAACCTTCTCATCCCATCCTCACTTATCAGACTTTCTATATCCAGCTGCAGATCCAGATAACACTTCTCTGATGGAATATCTGCAAATATTTCCCGTTTATCATAGAAACGGTATTCAAGATTTTTAAGCGCTGTCTCATAATTTTCCTTCATCTGTCTTTGGTCATCAAACAGCCCGCTGATTCCCATAGCCAAGGACCGGTTCACATATAGCCTGGTATTCTGCTCCAACCTGTAATAGACACCGGATACCCTTTCCAGCCGGTTGCTATCCTCCATATCCTTCATAAATTGGAAGATTAGAAACATCCTGCCCTGACGATCCCGCAAAAGAGTGGCACATTTCGTCTGAGCTACCGCATCGTCCAGGACCTGAAACAGCATGTCCTCATCCAGATTCTGCGTTTTCTCTCTGCCGGAATCATCATATTCTTCCCAAAGCTTCAATGCCGCAATCTGATACATTACCTCCTCGCAAGAAGGTTCTCTATCCGGCCATATCCCAGGTTTTTCCTTTTGGGACAAAGACACTGCCGGAGCTTCACTGCCGGTCTCACTCTGTTTCTTTTTATAGATTTCCCGAAGCTCATTGACCAGAATATCCTCACATACCTCCTGCTTGAGCATGTATTTATCCGCGCCCAGATCCATGGCATCCCGTACATATTCAAAGTTTTCATGGCAGCTTATAATAACAATGCCGCAGTTATAATTACATGCCTTTAGCGCTTTGATATATTCCAGTCCACTCATCTGTGCCATCTCAATATCAGTCAGAACGATATCCACTTCATCCCGTTCCATATATGCCAAAGCTTCCTTCGCCGTTGCAAAAGTACCTTTTACCTCAATATCCTCGTATCCTTCCAGATAAGTCTTTATTCCTAAACGAACCAGTACCTCATCATCAACAATCATTACTTTCATTTCTGAATCCCCCCTGCTTCTCAACCGGCAGCAGATAGCTGACCTTGGTTCCTTTTCCAATCACACTCTCGATCGTCATACCAAAAGGTTCTCCATACTCTAGTTTAAGCATCTGCTGTACATTTTCCAGTCCGATTCTCGTGTGCCTGGTATCCGGATCTCTTTTTTCCTTTAATTGCCCTACCTCAAATCCCACTCCATTATCTGTAATTTCCACATGCAGATACTTATCCTGATAAACCCTGATGCAAATCATTCCAATTTTTTCTGATTGATTCAATCCATGAATAATTGCATTTTCTACAATTGGCTGTAATAGAAATCTTTTTATCTGCAGATCCATGGTATCTTCATCCGCCCGGATCATCAAGTCGAAATTTAAAAATCGGGCTTTTTGTATGTTGGCATAATTTTGCAGAAGCTCCATTTCATCCCTGATCGTATTATTTTCATCTGTCCTTTTTGACATATTCATAAAGATCTGAATCAATGATTCTATCATCTGTCTTATATTTTCCTGCTTGTTAATCACCGCAATCCATTTAATTGTGTTCAGTGAATTATAGATAAAATGAGGACTCATCTGCATCATCAGCGCCTGCATTTTGAACTCATTTTTTTCTTTTTCCTCTTCTTTTACATCCTCCATGAGGTGTTTCACTTCCTGAACCATGGTATTAAAATGATCTGTCAGCTTTTTCATCTCACCTGTTTCATGACTGTCCAACTGAATATTCAAATCACCTCTGGCAAACTGGTCCACTCCATAGGTAAGATTATTTACCGGAAGAAAAATCTGTTTTTTCAGTATCCTGAAAATTAATACCATAAACAGCAGTATCACGCACAATGACCCCCAGAACACACTGGCAATGCCCTGAAATTCCTGTAGAATCGTACTTTGGGGCATAACACTTAAAACTACGTATTTTGTATCATAGGATGTTCGGAACACCAGCAAACTTTTTTCACCTGCTATTTTCTCAGTGGTATGATTGTTCTTTTTGATACTTTTCTTATAAATCTGCGCTATTTCTCCTACCATATTCGGATCTTCTTCCGGCGACCAGACGAGTGTTCCATCTGTCAGCATAAGAAAATTTCGGGACCCACTTAGAAAATCCGTCCTTTTAAATATATTTTTCATCAAAGCTCCACTCATATAGAACCAAAGGACTCCTGCTTCTTCTTTGTCTTCGTTATAAAGCACTCTTCCTGCTATTAGTATTTCCCGTCCACGTCCGGAATAGGGGTGCACATTTTCCATGGGCAGCCAGACAAACCTCCCATTTCCCGCAGATACCTTTTCATGATATTTTTCACAGACTGCTTCCTGTTCGATAAATTTTTTACCTGTCACATACGTTTGATCCGGCCCTTCCCATATGGCAGTCAGAAGACCACTGTTTGTATTAATCAGATTATCCAGCACTTTATGTACCCTTTCCCTGGCAAATACATTATCTTCATTTTCATATCCATTGTAGTAAACCGACATCGACAGGTTTTGATACCCGGAGCAGATGTCATCCAACTGCTCCTGCATGGAATATAAATTATTTGTCTGATTTTCAATGGACATTTTATAAGCATAGTTGGAAATAGTTCTATAAAAAATGATGAAAAGCAATAGAAACGGGATAATAACCAGACATAGAAAGCTGATTGTAATCCGGTTTCTTATAGATAAGTTACGAAACCTCCCCATTCAGAAACCCCCTTTTGACAGCATTATTTCTTTCAATATAACTTGAATCTTCAATAATTACAAGAGAATATATGACTGTCTTCGGTGAAATTTCTAAAGCTATCCGACTTGTTTAATCGGGTGAGCTGAGTAAAGAACGCTTTGCGAATGGGGATTGTGTACTCTATGCTTTTTGCATCGCATTTTGCGGGAAATCCAGTCTGTTCACCCGGTCCATAGCTTCTCCTATCTGCCTGGTAGTAAACCCTTCGCCATGAACTTCATTAGATTCCATTACGATTAAAAACGATTTCGGATCTGCAGCTTTTACGGCTTTCTGAACAAAATACATTTCTTTATTATTGCAGGCACATAAGACGACCTGGCGCTCATCCTGCTTGTAGCCTCCCATTGCATTCATAATAGTAGAACCTCTGCCGCAGCACTCTTCTATCACCTCTGTAACCTCTTTTCCATGGTCGGTAACGACGATTGCCAGCTTTCCGGCATTGATTCCGTACATTACTTTGTCTACAGCCAGGGCAAAGATGAAGTTAATGATCATACCATAGATAATTCCATCTACATCTTTGAAAATAATACCGCCTGCCAATATAATTCCCACATCAGTTAAAAATGCAATTCTTCCAAGAGGCAGATAGGGCTTCAAAGCTTTCACCGCCATGATAATGAAGTCCGCACCTCCCGTAGAAGAGTTTGCCATATAAATAATTGCATATCCAAAACCACCGAAAACTCCGGTGCAGATAGCTGCCAAAAGCCTGCTTCCCTGATATACAGGCAGTAAAGGACCAATAAAATCGATCATCAGTGAAGAAATGACCATACAACGCAGTGACCGGAAGAAAAATCCTTTTCCCAGTAAACGGTAACAGATCAATGCAACCGGAATATTCAGTACTATCGTAGTTGCTCCAACCGGCAGATCAAACAGACGGTATAATATAATGGATATACCGGAAAATCCGGTCATTGGAAAGTTCGCGTGTAATGCAAAATTGTAGATGCCTATAGCGATTAAAAGACTTCCCAAAAGTTCGATCCCTATAGTTTTAAAAGTTGATTTTGTGAAAATTTTCTCTCTCATTTCAGAAACCCTCCTAAATTTAATATAATTTACAACGAAAAAAAGCCATTGCGAAATATAATAATATAATTCGCAATGGCTCTTGTCTATTACACAATATCATAGGATTCCGGATCTGTCAACACCAAAACCCAATCTCCATGACCCTCTCCTTTAAAAGGAGGATGAAATTCCATTTGCTTTTGATTCATCTTTTCATTCATCAATTGTCCTGCAAAACTGTATACCCCAGTTTCCGGATCCATCCAGTAGGTATCTAAATTATTAGGATAGGCAGATAAATCCAGCGTAAAAGGTTTCCCCAGATAAGAATAGCAGATTATAAAATCTTTTCCGGCAAATACACTGACTCTCTCGTACTTTTCTCCCTGACCGGATACCAGAAGATGACTCGCGGGAACACCATTTTGATAATCCACCTGTTCCATCAGATTTTTCAAATGCTTCATCTGGGAAGATCCTGCGTTATGTATTGCTTCTTTCCATTCCTGTTTCACCCCGAATGCCCCTTCTCCGTCTTTTTTTGTATAGAACTGCATAATGCTGTTATCCCCGTAAGTGTGCCCAAATGCACCTTCTAATACAGACCAGTAAGCGTATCTGCGGACATCCCAGGACTGCCAGTATCCCTGGGTTTTATCATGTAACCCCTGCAGTACCTGTTCATAAGACGGCTCTCCGTCAATGGTCGGTTTTATTGGAATCAGGCTATGGTCACGTTTTACATATTTCCAATTGTCTTCCCCGTAATTATCCGGGTTCTTTCCATTATCATCCCAGGACTGCATCACAAGCTGGTCATATCTGCGGTGCCCCGACTGGAACATATTAAAATCCAGCCATTCTTCTTTGTGAAACCAAATGGAGGATGAAGTCCTTCCAAAGGGATGAAACGCTACAAGCTGTCCCTTACACCCCTGTTTCAGTCTTGAACCAATTCTGCAGAATACTTCCGGCGCTGCTTCCCCTTTCACATCTCCTCCTACCAGCCAGATAATATTGGGTCTGCTGCCAAATCGATCAATTAAAAAGTCCAGGTAGGCATCAGCATTTTCCAGGTTCAGATAGCCTCTTGCCACATTTCCTCCCCATGCAGGAAGCAATGCCATATACAGGCCAAGTTCCTCCGCCATATCAACCATTGCTTCTGTTCTTTTCCAGTAATTCCCCTCCAGATCGCAGACTGCGAAATCTTCATTTACAAGGGCATTACTTCCATCAATGTTCTTCTGCGGCCACTCATGAATCAAAGTGGTCTGGATTACGTTATATCCCTTTTCTTTACGGTTTCTCAGATATCTCCAGGCTTCCTCCTCCGTTAAGTGGCTGAACATCAGCCAGGCTGTATCTCCAAGCCAAAAAAAAGGTGATTCGCCATTTGCCAGATATCTTCCGTTGCTGCTTACGCATAAGGTCCCTTTATCCCAGGGTTTCTTATTATCAATCATAGCTTTTCTCCTGCTTCTTCATTTTTATCGCACATTATAATTATTAATAGTATATCAGACAACTTTGTAAAGTTCTAATAATTTTGTTAGTATTCCGTTACGGTTTCTATTATACTAATTAGAAAACACTACCTGAATTAGCCGCAATTCACACCCGGCTTTGCGGCATAGGAGGCTGCCATGTATATTATGAGCTACTCAAAAGACGAGACACAATCCCTCTATTTAGCTTCCAGCGAAGATATGTTTCACTGGAAAGATTTAAATAACGGAGCACCTGTCCTGGATCTGAAAGACCAGGGTAAAATTATCCGGGACCCTTATTGGTTTACGGATAATCAGGGACTTTTCCATGTACTTTTCACAGATAACTGGAACAGCACGACCATCGGCCATGCCGTATCACGGGATCTGCACAGCTTTGAAATGGAAAGCTTTATTCCTGTCATGGGAGATAACAGCGACGTTGCCAACTGCTGGGCTCCTGAAGTATTTATGGACCATGAAACCAACGAATACGTACTGATCTGGTCATCCAGTTTTTATTCCAGGAACACAGACAAACGTATCTCGAATCGAATTTTCAGCTGCCGCACAGTTGATTTTAAAAGCTTTAGCAAACCGCGCAAATTTTTTGATCCCGGACATCAGGTCATTGATGCTACGGTTACTTTCAAAAACGGAATCTATTATATGGCTTTTAAAGACGAACGGGGACATAACAGTCCCGACTCTCCCTACTGCGCCATACGTACTGCTATTTCTACCAAAGCAAACGGACCTTATTACAATATATCTGCCCTGCTGACACCCTGGCGAAGCGAAGGTCCGATCCTGGTTCAGCATAATTCTGATTTTTATATGTTCTACGATTCCTTTGGTGACCAATGTTACCGGGGGATCAGAAGCAGCGACTTTGAGAACTGGACTGATATTTCAGACCAGATGGAATTCCCCGAAAATTGTAAACACGTATGCATTCGTGAATACAAAATGTAAAATGCAAAGCCTATCCTTTTTAAGGGCAGGCTTTTTGTCTGTTATTTTTATACATGCTGGGCGTTACCCGGTAAGTTTCTTTAAATTGCCTGGAAAAGTAGGAGAAGTTGTAGTACCCTGTCTCCACTGCCACTGCTCCTACCGGAAGGTTGGTATTATCGAACAGCCTTTTGGCTTCTTTTAGTCGCAGCATATTAATATATTGGTTCAGGGATATTCCGTTTTCCCTTTTAAATATGTGTGAAAGATAGGTAGGATTGAAATAAAGAGCGGCTGCGACATCATCTCTTTTAAAATCTTCGGAAAGATGTTCCATTACATATGCCTCTACCTTTTTTATCATTGCAGCATTCATCTATCGGATACACTCCATTATATCGGATACTTTGACCACATTTCCTGTCTTCATAGCCTGCTCCATAGCAGCCATAACCGCCAGCGTATGTATTCCTTCCTGTAAATCCGGCTTGGGTGTTATGCCCCTGTTCATATCTGATGCAAAATGTTCCATGTAATTCTGATATTCACCTGCATGGTGGCTTTCATTTTCAAACCGGAAATAATATCCATGCTTATCTGCGAATTCCTGCAATTTAGCTGTTTTTTGAACCGGCTCGAAATTAGTGTAATATTTCAGCTTCGGATAGCCTGCCCGGCTGATTCCTTTGGAGCCGCGGATGGTGCAGCTGATGGATTGCTCTACGGCGCTTCCAAGCGTTGGTGCAGCATAGGCTCCGGTTACACTGGCAAATCTGCCGTCTTTGTTTTTTAAGATAAACTTTAACGTATCGGGCACATCAAGACCATAGGATCTGGTATTCTCACTGACTACACCCAAACCATACACCTCTTCGATTTCCGGCAGATACCACACCGCAAGATCTACTGCATGTATCATAAAATTATACATCCAGGAAAATCCCTGCTGATGGCTCCAGGCACGTTCCAGAAACCATCTGGAATCGCTGATGTAGTGGGTTTCAATTGTCTCCACTTCTCCGTGTTTTCCGGCTTCATAGTCCCTTCTCTGCCGCAGAGCCGGCTCAAAATACCGGGAACTCTGTCCCACAAATACAGCCTTGTTCGTCTCTTTTTGTACCCGGATCAATTCTTTTGCTTCATCCAGATTAATCATCAAAGGTTTGGTACAGATAACATGCTTTCCGGCTAACAGAGCCATTTTAATATGTCTTGCATGCAGCTGGTCCGGCGTATAGATTCCGATAACATCAATCTTCGGATCTTTTAGCATCTCTTCATAACTGGTGGTGTATTTATCAATTCCAAACTCCTGACAACGCTCTTTGCACAACTCTTCATTTAAATCACAGATATTTCCCAGTTCCCACATCTTGCTGTTTAATACTGCGGATATGACACTTCTGCCTTCGCCTAATCCTAAGACACCCATTGTAAATATATGATCCATGTTCCAACCCTCCTGTTTGCTTTTTCTTAGCATAACAAAACATGGGGATAATTGCTTGTAACATGTTTGAAAATTCTTGCACTATCTTTGGATTTATGTACAAAATGAATTTTTGATTTTTGCTTTCTCTATTAAAATATAAGTCTTATATCTAATAGGATTTGCAATAGAATGACTGTATCCCAATATTATAGTTCCATATTTGAACTAGTCGAATAATTCTTCATATATTAAGTTGCTTTATAATCACTATTTTTAAATCCCTTAAATACTACTATACATATTATATTTTATAAGTTATAATATATATGCTGTTGACTCTTTCCAGCAGGAAGGAGGTGCTCCTATGCAATACATATTAAGCTTTTTAATATCCGTGATAGCAGGTATTATTTGCTACTATATTTGCAAATGGTTAGATGGAAATAACAGCAACAGCTAACTAAAAAATCCCTCGCAGAAAGGACCTGCGGGGGATTTCTTTGTGCAACTACGCACATACATATTAGCTTTTTAACTGATTTTATCATAGCGCAGATAAACAGATTTGTCAACCCTCCGTTTTACATTTTACTTTACCGTAATCTTACATTTTGCACTCTTACCATTGCTGCTTTTAACGGTAATGGTTGTTGTCCCATTCTTTTTTGCCTTTACCAGACCCTTGGAAGTGACTTTTGCTACTTTTTTGTTGGAACTGGTCCATTCCAGCTTTTCTGTTGCAGTAACCGGATATCTTACGGCTTTCAGAGCGAGGGATTTTCCTTTTGGGATCTTCAGCTTCTTATCCAGCTTGATGCTCTTCGTGACTACTTTCCCGGTCTGTACTTTGACATTCAGTTTCACCTTACCGCATAAAGTACTTGTTACGGTGATATAAGTACTTCCCTTTTTCTTTCCGGTGATAGATAATTTACCTTTTTTCACCTTTACGGATACCAGTTTTTTATTACCGGACTTGGCTGACCGTATCTTCTCACCAGCCGGGGAAGAAGAGCTTATCTTTACTGCAGTGGTTGTTTTTTTCACCTGTAAGGTGATGGCTCTGGCATTTAATTTAATTACAGGCGCCTTTACTGTTATAGTACAGCTTGCTTTCTTTCCTCCGTCTGCAGTACATACAGTAACCACTGCTGTTCCCGGTTTTCCTGCCAGGATTATACCGTTCCCGTTCACAGAAGCTACCGACTTATTGGATGAAGTCCAGGAAACTGCCTTGTTGGATGCATTGGAAGGAGTGATAACTGCCGTCAGCGTCACTTTTGATTTTACCTTCATGGTGAATACTTTTTTATTTAGCTGCACTCCCTGCACGGAGATCTTCTCAGGTACCGGAACTTCCTTCTTTGGCTCCAGCTTCGCAATTGCATTTTTAAGCGCTGCCGCGGCCTGGTCTGTTTCACTTTGGGAAGCATCTGCTTTATTCATTACCGCTTCTGCTTTCGCCAGAGCTTCCTTCATCACTTTTACAGAAGCTTCTGTATACTTGGCAGTGTCTGTCTTCTTTGCATTTTGAATCAGTTCTTTCAACGCTGTCTTATCTGCTGCCTCTTTAACGCTGATATAGACGACTGCCTTGATATTCTTATAGGCAGGATCCAGTTCTTCTTCGGCAGTCATATTGAAGAGCAGCGTCCCATCGAAAGCCACATTTATACTTTTGACTACGGTATGGCGGCAAGGGTCAAACAGTCCTCCGGCACCGGGTTTGCCTGCATGTGGGTCCGGATATGGACGCGCATGGTAGACAAGTGCCAGGTTCCCATATTCATCCAGAACCACGGAATTATGTCCTCCGCCGACGTGCCGGCCTCCTCCGATGGATCCGTCTGCCGTATCATAGGAACTGAGTACCGGATAATTAATATTGGTCCAGCTGTCCGGATTCATGATGTCACTGCCTTTATCCGCCATCATCAGACCAAGGGTGTAAAATTTATCAACCGTAGCCGCCGAATAGCTGATATAAACTTTATCTCCATAAGAGAACAGATACGGTCCTTCTACGACTAACTGGTCATTTCCCTCCGGATTATTTACTGTAATGGAACCTTCATAGACGCCGTACTCCCAGGGCCACTGACCGGATTTAATTAACTGCGGACTTCCCTCGGGCTGAGGAATCACACCTTCACCGCCCTTTGCCTTTATGACATAAAGATTTGCAGCACTTGGTATTATATAGTACCCCTGTCCCCCTTCATCTTCATAATAAGAGACATCAAAGGATGCATTTGCCGGAGCCGGGAGGTTCATTTCGATTGGCGTCCCCCACTGGTCAGCATTCAGCATTCCGCCGTTCTTCATCTGCTCTGCGCTTCCCTCGTAAGGAATAAGTATGGACCTGCTGCACCATCCCCAATCGGTGTCATTTTTAATTCCTGCAGTACCAAAATCATGTGCTCCTACGATACAATACCATTTTCCATTGATTTTATGGAATTCAGGCGCCCAGATAAAGGAACCCCATCGATCACCAATTTTTGATTCCATAATGTAATGCTCATTAGCTGTTTTCAGTCCTTCTATTGTCTTTGCACGCCGGATATCCAGCTTTCTGTAGGAATTATTACGTGCATCACTTTCGTTATTCCAGTTCATGTTTTTCTCATAATAGGAACCGGTTGAATAGTAATAACCGTCATCTTCATTATAAAAGATATGGGGATCGGCACGTTCCTCAATAAATGGATATGCATAGGAATCCTGCTGTACTTCTCCGGATATTTCATAGGTTCCTGCCTGTCCGTTTGCGATCTTATCCAGATCCTGCTGATTCCATTTTACCCCCAGGTTCTTAGTGCTTCCATCGCTGTAGTCTGCGGTCACCGTTTCCGGCAGTGTTACCTTGTCTCCGGTATTTGCCCGGATAACAACGGACTCAACTCCTGTATTGCGGATGGTTTCGTATTTCTTTGTGAATGCCTTATATTCTTCCCTGTCTGCTTCAAATATGGCAGACTGTTCCATCACTGCATTTTCCGGAACTGCTGCAGACAGCGCTGCCTTTTCATAGTCTGCTTCTTCTGTTATGACAGGTGTGGATCCTGCATTCAGATTACTCAGCATACTTACATAAGAAGTGCCCTGCTCATCCTTCCAGAATATTTTATAGCATTCTGACATGGAATCATAAACCACATCCGGATCCTGTACTTCCTTACCTTCCGTATTCAGAACCAGATACCTTTCGTTTTCAAAGCTTGTGGTTTCCCTGGTATCCCAGATATAAATTCCATCCTTCTTATTATTTCCCGATGCTGCTGCCCCCAGACTTCCGTCTTGATAGCGGAACAATACCGGTGAACCCATCTGATTGTCCGGATTTGTTTTCTGGTCTTTATCCCATTTTACATATAATACCGCCTTGCCTTTATTCAATGGCATAAACTCATCGGAAACCTGATCCCGCGCTGCCAGGAATAATGCATCGGAACGTCTGCTGTCGGATGCAGCCAGAAGATCTCCTTCTCCTGTATAAAGGTTCCCGCCCTTTACTACGTAGCTTAAAATCTGCCCTCCTTCTGCCATAACTGTCGCCTGTTTTGTGATCACGGTATCCCCAATCACAGCTTTTACCATAATCTCCTTGTTTTCCTGATCTCCGGCGGGGCGGTGAACAGTACCGTCTGCATCGATTACGCCCTTTGGTTCACTTGACCAGATGACTGCCTCTCCATTTACTTCCGTCTGCATATTGCAGGAGATATACTTAGGAATACTCAGTGCGGTCCGGTAACGCCCTGCTGCTGCATCTTTCTCAGATGCTATTGTCAGTTCATATACGGATTCTTCTGCGTACGCACCGCTGCTGATCACTGCTGTCAGCGTCACCGTCGTTTCATCCTTTTGGAAGTGTACCGTTCCGTTTTCTTCTACTACAGCAGGCTGGCCGGATTTCCATTTAACGGTGCATTCTCCTGCCTGAACAGGAAGGTCCAGGTTCCCGGTCACAGATAATCCATTCCCTATTTTCAAGGATGCCCTTGCCTCTTTTACTTGTTTAACCGGCAGGGAATTCTGATATAAATCTGAAACTTCTGACATATTGAATTCTCTGCTGTAGATTCTCAGGTCACAGAAATTTCCTGCGAAGGTATCATCTGCATACTCCGATGCCCCAATATATGCCGACAGTTTTTCTCCGAAGTCAGCTACTGTCTTGTTATGGATTTCTGATGTTCCTACTTTCTTTCCATTCAAATATCCGGTTATCCGGTCTTTTGTAATTGTCACCGTATAGTAAGCCCACTGGTTCATATAATCCAAAGTACTGATACTGTTCTGGCTGGAGTTATTGATTCCCACCTCTGTAGTCCATGGATTCGCCGTGCTGCCGGCAGCCGGATCTGTAAATACCGCCTTATAATAACCATCCGTATTACAGGGATTCAAAATAAAATAATCCGCCGGATAAATTCCTGTCTTCTTTTTTCCGCTAAAGGAAAATACAGCTGTATTCATTTTCGTATTCTTATTTTTGATCCACATGGAGATGGTTGTACTGTTTTGTCCGTCAAACAGCCCTACCGGCAGTGTCACATAATTTTTATCGGACTTTGCTCCCCCATCAAGGCACAGTACACCATCTGTAAAATGTGTTCCTTTACCACCCATCACGGCATCTTTTTGTTTGCCGGAAGCATCTTTACCGTCATCTTCCAGTTTGTAATGCGCCAGCAGGTCTTTGCTGATATCTAATTCCGGATCATCTCCTCCCAGCTCTTTAGCACTTAAAACCCGGTTATAAACTTTGACATTATCAAAGGATCCCTTAAAATAAGGATCGTTACTATAAAAAGATTTGCCCAGATATGCCAGCAGATTCGATCCCAGATCACTGACAGAACGCACGTAATCCCGTTTGTCAGCCAGAACACCATCAATATACAGCGACATGCTGTGACCGTTCATTACGATTGCAACCTTACTCCCCTTGCCCTGGTAAGAACCATTGGTCTGAACATCCCGCTCTTTCCCGTTACCCTGAGTGGTTATGGCATTTCGGATATTCCCGGGTTTGGTTCGGAGGAACATATACTTGCTGCTGTCCTGTCCCACGCCGAATGTAAAGAAGAAGTTACTTGTGATCTCCGGCTTTACATCCATTTCTATCGTCATTTCATCGCAACCGTCAAAAAGCCCTCTGGGGAATTCTGCATAGGTTCCGCTGCTGCCGTCCAGATATAATACATGCCCTTTTTCAGCATCCTTTTTGAAAACTGCATTACCATATGTCTTGCCGTGGTTTCCATTTCCGGAAACATCAGTAATTGTGCCATCTGATTTTTCTTCAAAATTATATTCCAAAACTGGCTCTTCCTGTTGTCCCATGTTTGATTTTACAATCCACTTTTCCTGCAAGGCATCGAATTCTTCCTGCGTTACCGGAATCACAGTCCCGTGCTTTGCGCCGGTAGGCATCAGATAGGTGTCATCCTTCATGAGATGCAGACTGTTTTCTGCACCAATATCCTCTGAAATAAAAGGTATATAGCCTCTTTTTGCCCCTCCATATTCATCAACCAGGGCACACCATTTATTTTCATTCAGAAATCGGAACATTGTAGGACCTTCATAATAGCCTTTGTAACTTTCCAGCTCTGTGTTCTTTATTTTTTTAAATACAGATCCTCTGTTTTTTTCTCCATCCCCATAGCTGAGTAACTGATCCGCAGATTCCAGCGTAACATATGCCTCCCTGTCATCCTTAATCAGGCGGTAATATTTCTGCCCCACCTTTAAAATGGAAGCATCTATATTGCCATTGGGGTCATCCGAATAAACTTCAGGTTCGGTGAATGTATAAAAGTCCCTGGTCTTTGCAACATAAATTCTGCTCTTTTCATACTGGTCTGTTTTCACGGAACTGGACCAGTAAACCAGATATTCCCCGGTTATTTCATCATAAATTGCTTCCGGTGCCCATACGTGGTCTGCCTGTATGGAACTTCCCACATCTACTGCCCGGTGGTTTGTCCAGTTTACCAGATCCCTAGATTCCCAGATGATCAGGTCTTTGCTTCCATCTCTGGAAGTCCACCACTGGTTTCCATACCTGCCATTTCGGATATCCAGATCTGTAGCGATCAGATAAAAACGGTCACCTTCCGCAGAACGGATAATATAAGGATCCCGGACGCTTTTATCTCCCAGCGCAGAAGTTAATACCGGATTATTTTCATTCAGATCACTCCAGGTAATTCCATCTTTGCTAAGAGCAAAGTAAATCTGCTGGTCATCCATCCTGGATTCATCTCCGCTGAAATATGCATACAGATATCCCACATAATCCTTAGCTGCTTCTTTTGCTTTAACTGTCACGTTAAATGTCTTCGTATCCTCAAAAGTCCCATACCGGATCACCGCACGCAGGGTAACTTTCTGATCCTTACTACCTCTTGTCACCGTTCCGGCAGGTGTAGCCGCATAAGCTTTATTTTCAGAAGATACTGCAGAAATTACTTCTTCTTTATCAGAAATCCAGGTGATCTGCGAACCATTTTTTCCCTCAGATGAAAGGGTCAGATTTCCTTTTACAATATTTTCTGTTACGCCATTCAGCGTCAGCGCCTCCTTATCGGCAGCAACGATCCTTTGATCTTCCGGCACATCCCCTTCTTCTACAATAATGGTTCCTGCAACCGAACGGTATTCCTCTTTTAATTCCCGGTCAACGGTCATATCCAGTACAGGAGTCCCATCAGCTGCCCAGTGAACACGTCTTGCACTGGCACTCCTGGTCCCTCCATTTGGTTTCATGTGATATACAAATAAGTCATTGCCATCTTCATCTACGGTAAAAGCGCTGTGGCCCGGTCCGCCCTCCCCTGCAACACTTTCCGCCTGCAATATGGGGTATCCGGTCTCCTTCCAGCTTGCCGCATCCAGCAGGTCACTTTCCGCAGCTGCAGTTAACAGCCCCACGCAATAGGTATTGCTGACGCTGGAACCTGAAAAAGTCATATACACAGTTCCATCCCTTTGAATCACATAAGGACCTTCATCAACGGTGGCATCAAAACGGTCCCATCCATACTGGGGACGCAGTATGCACATAGGATCGCTGGTCAGCTGATATGGATTTTCTTTATCAATGGCTGCAATATAGAGATCGGATGTTCCAAATCCCCTGTCACTTGTCATCTCACGCTGTGCCCAGCACACATAGGAAATTCCGTTCACTTCAAAATAAGTCATATCCAGTGTAATACCGTCTTCATAGAGATAGCTTCCATCCTGTTTACGGACTCTGACGGCCTCTTTCCAGTCATTCTTATTCGTCGGATTTCCGCCTTCTTTTAATTCCATAATACTGGATTGTACCTGCTTCCAATCATCACCAACGGCAAGGAAAATGTATAACTTACCGTTTATTTCATGGAGTTCCGGAGCCCATCTTGGTTTTCTCACATTTGGGATCAGTTCATGATCTGTGGCACCAAACAGTCCCAGTGGTGTATCGGCTTCCCGGATGTTAATCTGGGACTGGTTTGCCGTTTCCCCGGTTGCTATAAAATAATACTTTCCATTATAGAAATAGATGTCCGGATCAGCTCTTCCATTCAAAACCGGATATTTGGTCAATTTGGCTGTGCCGTTTATCTGATAGGTGCCCGCTTTGTTAAAATTAATTGACTTTAAGCTGTTGGCATCCCAATTCACTTTAATCTCTTTTTCTGTTCCGTCACTATATTTAGCCTTGATAACGGAAGCAATATCATCCTTTGTAAGTTCCTGGCCTGCCTTTGTGGCAAACTGAAATTTTTGTTCTTCTATTCCTGTATTTTCAATTGGAAGCAGTTTAGCAGTAAGCCCTTGTGCCTCAGACATGGTTACCGGAAGGATATTGCATGGTACAGCTCCCGCAATTTGAGCAGATACTGCTATGTTCTCCCTGCCTGTTATTTCTTCCGGTGCACTGATCTCTACAAAGTCTGCCGTGGTGCTGCAGTACAACCTGCCGTCAGAACCCTTCCATGTGATCCGATATACTTTATTTACACCGTCGTACTCACACCTGGGTTCCGTAACTGCAAGTTCCGTATGTAAGGAAATCAGTCCATAATCTTCATATTCCATAAGATCATCCGTTGTATAAAGTAAAATCTTTCCTTTTGCATTTTTGTCACCTGCAGCATCAGTGCGCACAGCGGTTACGCCTATTTTTCCGTCCGCCATACGAAACAGATACGGACTGCGCAGACGCTTTGTGGTTCCTGCAATGGTGTTTGCTGCCTTTTCTTCCAGATCAGCTTTTGGATAAAGGATACCCGTATTGTAATTTAAAGAAGTATACTCACCTCCATCCGCACTGTAAGCCAGATGCATACTGTCAGTTAATTCCGTATTGCCGTTTCGGGTATAGCTCATAACGTAATTTGCGGTTTTTTCCATTACCAAAACCACAAATTCTTTATATGCCAGCTGATCGCCCTTTGCAATAGCTGCTTTCAGCTCTAACTGCATGTTCTGATCCTGAGCCGTAATTGTACCATCACCGGCTATCACCGACGGATCGCTACATTCCCAGCTTACAGTAATTCCATCACCCAGACTTGTGGGCAGCACGGTTTTATCCGTGATGGCATACGGCACATTTACCCGGCTCATGGCCTCCGCCAATACTCCGTCTGCTGCTATTACGGTTACCTCAAATTCTTTTGACACCGTTTCCCCATTTCGCATAAGTACTGCCGTAAGGGTTACATTCTGTAAGGTGTCTGACAATGTCACTTTTCCTGTATGGTCTATTACCGTGGGATCGGATGATTCCCAGGTAATAGACACATCATTTCCCACGGTTTCCGGAAGCGTAAGATTGGCAATCACTTTGGAGGTATCTCCAAGAGTGAGGCCTTCCTTTGCTTCCAGCAGTTCATTTCTGTTAAATGCAGTTTCATACAAACCGTTAACTTCCGTATCCCCTAGACATTTCCCATAAATACGCAGGTCACGGAAGGAACCTTTAAACAAAGGATCCTCCAGATACTCTGACTTGCCGATGAGGGATACCAGTCCTTCTCCAAAATCAGATACACTTCTTGTCAGGCTGGCAGTACCGATATGCTCTCCATTCAGATATGCAGTCAGTGTTTTGCCATTCCCACCTTCTCCTGCCGTATCGAGAACCACCGTATAATAAGCCCACTGGTTCATATATTCAGTTGTGGAAACCGTATTACTGATTCCGGCTTCCGTATTGTAAGGTGCCGATTCATTAATAGAATCCGTCAATACCGCTTTATAGGTACCTTTGGGATTACAGGGATTCAGTAATAAATAATTGACGGGCAAAACCCCTTTTGCTTTTGTCCCAAAGAAGAAAGCAGCGTAATTTCCTTTTGTATCATTATTTTTAATCCACATGGAAATCGTTAACTGATCCTGATGATCAAAAATCCCCTGGGGCAGCGATACATAATCGTTACTGTTTGACTTTCCTCCGGGTAAATTCAAAGATTCCCCCGTAAACGTCACCCCTTCTCCCAGTACTGCTCCATGATATTCATTCCCGGACACATCAAGGGCATCCGTTTCCAATGGATAATGGGCAATTAACTCCTGGTCTGCCTGGAAAACTTCCTCTGCCCTTACGTCCGGCATACTTAGCTGCGGCAATGCAGTCACCGCCATAATGCCTGCCATTGCCCCTGCTATTATTCTGCTGACTATATTTTTCTTTTTCATAAACAATTCTCTCCTGATAAAAGCTTTACACACCAAAATTTGTCCATAGATTAGGTAATGAATGGAATCAGCAGTGTGAAAGTGATTTTCTTTCACACTTTATCTCACATGAACCTTGCATTTTGCTTTCTTACCATTGCTGCTGATAGCGGTAATCGTTACATCCCCTTTCTTTATTGCCTTTACTACCCCTTTGGATGTAACTTCCGCAATCTTTCTATTGGAGCTTTTCCATGTGATTTTACTGGTTGCAGTTACAGGTGATTTTACCGCTTTCAGCGTCAGCCTTTTCCCTTTCTTTATAGTGACTTTTTTATCTAAGGTTAATTTGGTTACGTTTACTTTCTTTTTCACCGTTATTTTAACTTTAGCTGTACCGCCGTTGGTGGTGGTTACCGTCACATAAGATGTTCCTGTCTTTTTGCCTTTTATCGTGAGCTTTCCATTTTTAACAGACACGGATGCTATATTT
This sequence comes from Robinsoniella sp. KNHs210, assembly GCF_000686105.1. Classification (NCBI taxonomy): domain Bacteria; kingdom Bacillati; phylum Bacillota; class Clostridia; order Lachnospirales; family Lachnospiraceae; genus Robinsoniella; species Robinsoniella sp. KNHs210. The sequence continues at coordinate 4,183,338 of NZ_JMLZ01000002.1, read as the reverse complement.
TTCTTACTGCTTTTTGCCGACTTTATCTTTTCTCCGGACGGCACTGATGATTTCAGTCGTACAGCCGTAGTAGATTTCTTTGCCTGCAGCGAAAGTCTGCTGTAGGTAAGTTTGATAACCGGCTTTTTCACTACTACTTTACATACTGCTTTTTTGCCACCGTCAGCAGTAGTTACCGTAATATAAGCCGTACCGGGCTTTTTGGCTGTGATTTTTCCATTTTGTTCTACCGTCACTTTTCCACTGTCTGAGGTGCTCCATAACACCTTTTTATTAGCTGCATTTTCCGGTGAAACGTTAGCAGTAAGAACCATATTTTCTTTTAGCGTCATGGTTAAGGACTGTTTATTTAATGTGACACTTTTTACAGCGACAGGCTGGGGCTTAGTATCCGGATCCGGTTTTACTTCCGGAACTTTTACCAATGCAGCCCGGGCAGTCTGAAGATTTAAAAGTGCGGTATCTACTGTTTCCTGGTCAGCGCTTTCTAAGCCCAGCACTTCTTTTGCATAAGACAGCGCATCCGCATACTTCGCCCAGCTCTCTTTGGTATAGCTGTCTTTCTGGCCTTCTCCGATTGCCTGGTTTATTTCAGCCTGCAATTGATCTTTATTTACTATTTCCGGCTCATCCTCTTTCATTTGAACAGATGCCACACCTTCCATTGTAGGAGTGATTGTCATATATCCGTCTTCATCAAAGAAGATTTCATCGATACAAGTCTCCCGGTGTTTTCCAAGTCCATCGGAGTCCAGGAAAATATCCAGCGGTGTATAGAAACGATGGTAGGACATAAAATAGCGATCCTGGCCTTTGCCGTCTTTTACATGAAGGACGGATTGATGAGCACTGCCCAGTATTCCTTTTTCCGTATCTTTTTGCAGTAAGGTTCCACGAAGACTGATTGCACTGTCCAGCGTGTCTGAGACACCATAATTTACATGGTAATTCGGACTGTTTGCATCATCACAGGACCATGTCCAGTGATATTTACCGCCTGCTTTAGTAATTACCACAGACTCCCGGAAATCTCTGAGATTATTAATCTGCTTTAAGGTTCCTTCTTTCACACTCATCATGTCATCGTTCAGTTCTACAATCGCCGCATTTCCATTGCCGAATGTCATATAGACTTTCCCGTCATCATCTGTAAAGATGGAAGGATCGATCGCCTGGCCCATGCTTACCCCCGCATCTTTGCACATCTGTACTGTAACGAGTGCCTCCCCCTTATCGGTATAAGGTCCCTGGGGATGATCCGCCTGTGCAACACCGATGGCAGACTGCCCATTTGGAAACTTCGCACAGTAATAGAAATAATATTTCCCGTTTCTTTCTTCAATGGTTGGCGCCCATGCACTTCCCACTGACCACGGTGATGCTGCAATCTGCACTCCTTTGTCATTCAAACCAGGTTTATCATTTTCCACATCCATAATGATGCCTTCATCCACCCAGTCCACCATATCAGTTGAAGAAAATGCATGGAAGGCCGTTCCGCTCCAGGAGGGGTATCCATCTGTTGTCGGGAATATCCAGAATTTTCCGTCCATATAATCAATGTCTGGATCTGCATACTGTCCTGGCAGTACCGGGTTATTGGATACCACCGGTGTTTTTATCGTCCATTCCTCTGCCTTATCTCCTTTTTTTACCGTTATCACACAATCCCGGCTCAAATCCAGGGTACCGCCGTTTTCCCATTCCCGGCTGCCATTCCAAATGCTTACTTCTTCTCTTGTAAATGTCAGGGTTACAGGTACCTTTGTAAGGTCGCATCCTTTTCTCACGTAGGATGTAATCACTTTATTTTCAATGTCCACTTCGGTACGAACAGCGCTGTGATCATCGGTGCCACGGTAAGTAAGTGCCGTATCCCGGTCCGGTGCAGTTCCTACCAGACCATCTGCAACAAGACCTACACCTGCCTCTTCTGCAATTTCATCTGCCGACAGTGCTCTGTTGTAAATGGCTATATTGTCAAATCCTCCTTTGAAATTCCGGTCTGCACTATAGAAAGATTTTCCAAGATAACTTTTCAGATTCTTCCCTAATTCAGTAACTGAAGTAGTTAGATTCTTGTTTTCACCTGCCAGGATGCCATCTACGTAAACGCGCATCGTATTCTTATCTATAACTGCCTTCACATTGTGCCACTGCTTCACAGCTGCTCCGGCCAGTGTGTGGGATACAGCAGATTCATTGCCATATGAAGAGCGGGTAATTGCACTTCTCAAAGTATTTCCTCTCATTCTCAGGAAATAGTACCGATCCGTATCCTGTCCAAATGCAAAGGTAAAGAAATTCCCGTCCGACAGTTCCGTCATGACATCCATAGAAATTGTCATCTTATTCCGTCCGTCAAAAAATCCATCCGGTAGTTGTGCCCATGCGTTTGTTCCTCCATCCAGATAAAGATAATTCTGATTTCCTTCCCCTGGATCAGCATATGCTTTTACTGTTGCACCGCTTCCATAAATAAGGTCGTTTTTCTCCTCAAATGTGTACTGCAAAACAGGATCTTCCTGTTCTTCTTCGGTATTTTCTTCTGCATCATCCGTATAGGCTTTCATAAGAGCTGCATACTCATCATCTGTAACAGTAAGAATCGTCCCATGACGCTTTTTTAAACTGTCAAAATTAATATCGGTGGCCGCCGTCCAGCTCTGGGTACTCATATCCCCGAGATTAGTTGAACGAAATGGAAGATACCCCTTTCCTTCTGCATACTGATCGCACATTAACCCCCATGTATCCACCGGATTGCCATCTGCATTATTCAGGCGGTCATCCTCGCAATATTTAAAAAATTCTGGTCCCTCTAACTTTCCACCACTGTAATTATTATTATTGAAAATGTTACTTAAGGTGCCGATTATTTCCCAGCCATCATAAATGGACTTACTCTTCTCTATGGTAATCTGCCCATCACCGGAAGCACGATAATATGTATCCCCGTCTTTGATCATAGTTGTATCAATTATCGAATGATTTTCTCTGCTGATCCACAATTGTGGTTCTGTAAAGGTATAGAAGTCCCTGGTTTTTGCATAGTACATTTTCATAGGATCGCCGCCGACTTCCGCTGCCATCTCGGAAGATGCCGTTGCCCAGTATACTACATACTCTCCGGTATTATCATCATAAATCGCCTCAGGAGCCCAGGCACATCCCCCTCCGGGAATTTTAGATGCAACATCTGCAAGTCTTGGCTCACTCCAGTTTACTAAATCTGTGGATTCCCAGATAACCAGTTTCGTGCTGCCCTTTGTAGTGGCCTGTGCGTTTCCCCAGCCGCCCCTGTTCTTTATGCTCAGGTCTGTCGCCAGAAGATAGAACTTGTCGCCTTCGGGAGATCGTATCAGATATGGATCACGGACACCCTTATCTCCAATATCAGAAGTCAGAACCGGCTTTCTATTATTTAGATCTCTCCAATGGCTTCCGTCTTTACTTGCTGCAAAATAGATCTGCTCATCACTGGTGCTGCTCTCAGATCCGGTAAAATGAGCAAAAACATAAGAAGTATCTTTTCCCCGTTCTTCCGGTTGTTTTTTTACGGTAAAAGTGAAATCCTTTGTTTCCGCATAAGTCATGCCATTATAGGAAAATCCGGCTGTTACGGTTACTGCTGTATCCTGATCTTCCGGTCTGGTTACAACACCCGCCGGTATCACACTGCCATCTGCTGCCTTCCCTTTGGCTACGGTTACAATACTCTTATATTCATCTGCTGTGGTCCAGCTTATATTACATCCATTTTCAGTCTGTGACGGCAGCGTAATATTTCCATACACTTCTGTGTAAGGCAGTTCAAGGGATTCATAGGCTTCCGGGAAGAGGGAATCTGACCCTTTTACCGTGATATGAAATTCCTTCACGGCAGTGCTATTTCCATAAGACGCTTCAGCGTTCAATGTCACCTGGACATCCTCTTGTGGAACTGATACAAGCTTTCCGTCATCACTTACAATTGAATCATCGGAAGAAGTCCACTCAATACTGCTTCCATTAACGCTTCCCGTATCCGGTAATGCAATGTCCCCACTCATAACCCCGGGTAATGTTATGGCATCCAGATCCTCTTTTGCCAATCCTTCCTCAGAAGTATCCCGAATCGTAGAATAGACATCAAATTGGGTTAATGTACCTTTAAATGCATCATCGGGCGTATACAAAGATTTTCCGATATATCCGCAGAAATCATCCCCGGTTCCTTCCTTTAATAGCTTTTGAATGGAGTAACCGGTGTCCAGCACTTCTTTTTCTTCTCCATTCACAATCAGTTTCACAGTCCCGTTTTCAAAATCCAGCCGTACCGTAGAATATTGGTCAGCCACAATCCGCTGATTCTGTTTAAACAGGAGCTCATTGCTGGCATCTTTTATGCCGGCACGCAAAGTTCCGTCCCCCTGCATAGGATTTAAAAAAACGTAATTTTTTACATTTGGCCACTTATCTTCCTTTGTACCCAAACACCAAAGCCAATGGCCAGCCTTTACCGATGTCTTAAAAGTTGCTTCTATTGCAAAAGATTCTTTCTGAATCAGCCCGGAAGGAATTTCAACGTATTTTCCCTTGTCACCGGAAAATTTCAAAATCTGATCCTGATTCTCCTCTGCAGCGAAATCACCATCCTCAAAACCTACCAGTTGAGCATCATTTCCAAATCCACTGGAATCCGTCAGTTTGCCATCTGCATGCCCCATGTCATAAGATGCAACCAGTACTCTTTCTTCTGCCGCCTCCAAACCAGTATCTTCTGCAGATACTCCCATTGATGGAATCACTGATAATACCATGCTGAAGCTCAGCAAAAATGCCATTATTTTTTTCTTCATGTGTTACCTCCCTCATAGTTAGAATTTAATATTTTCCATAAATATGAATAGGCGCAGTATTCAAATTTATACATTTAAGTATATCAGATTCACTTTTTAATAAAACGGAGGTTCTTATCAAGATGCTAAGATTTCTTAGCTAATCGGTCGTATTGGGAGATCGGGGATGATTGAGAGTTTTAATAAATTTGTACGTATTGTATTAGATAAAATTAGATTATAATGTGAAAATACAGCATTTGCAGATAGAAACCATCAGGTGTTTTTGTAATTTTTATACACAATATGTTGTTTTAATACTTTCCAGCGGAAAGGGGATGCTTCTATGCAATACATATTGAGCATTCTTATGTCTGTAATAGCCGGCATTATATGCTATTATATTTGCAAATGGTTAGATGAAAATAACAGAAGCCACTAACCAGAAAATCCCCCTGCTCACTATAAATAAACTTATGAATCATTACTTGAAATAGAAACTTCCTGATGGTTTATTATATTGGGGTTTAGCTGAGGAATGACGCTTTTTAAATGTAGGTAGTGTACGGAAAGATGAGTGTGGGAAAATGGCATCTTTCCGAGATTCATGTTACCGCCACAAAGCTGAATTTCTCAGCATGGTCGGACCCCTGGGCTGTGGCAGGCTGTTCTTTATTGGATGTAGCGTAGTATGTTTCGGCTATTTAAGCGTAAAAGGAGATGGAAGTTTGCTACTTTTTCTGGAATGAAGAAACAAATCACTGTGATAAGTTCAGTTGCTTTATGTTACTCGTTCTCAGCATGATAGATTCCCTGGGTGTAGATGGATGTTCTTTATTGGATGTAGAGCGGTATATTTTGTCAGTTTATGCATAATAGAAGATGAAAGTCTATTCCTTTTTCTGATTGCAGAATATAAAACAAATCCCGTTCTCAAGATCAGTTGCTTAACGCCAATATTGTTCAGCATGCCACAACCCCAGGGTCCCACCACTCTGAGAAAACCAGCTTTGTATCAACGAATGCTATCCCGGAAAGAGAAGGGGGCGAGCCAGGACATTGATTTGGAAGGCGTATAGCAGAGCTGAGTATTTACTTACCTTCCCAGAGTGCTTTTTGGCGGATACAATTCGACCAGTACTGCATTGCAAAATGCAGTACTTCTCCCATCGGATTGTAAGCGGGCAGTGAGCTGCGAAATGCATCAGGATTTCGGAGCGAATGCCCGCGTGCCGCCAAAAAGGGCTCCGGGAAGGTTAGAAAATGCCAGTTCTGCGGTAAGCCTTCCAAATCAATGTCCTGGCTCGCCCCCTTCTCTTTCCGTACACTACCTATCATTTACAAAGCGTCATTACTCAACTAAACCCCAATTCAAAAACTGTTCGCTGTAGTACTAGAGCATGTTTTAAAATTGCTTTCAGACAGACCATACAATGAGTCAATATTATACAAGAGATTTTTCTTCCTCTATGTTATACTTGAATCGAAAAGGAGGTTTTTATAGTGTCTGAGAAACGTACAATACGGTATGACCGTGATTTAAATCTGGAAGCATATCATTTCAAAGGGATTATGCAGAAGTTCCCAAACCATTTCCATGAGCATTATGTAATCGGCTTTATTGAAAAAGGGAGCCGCCGCCTGACCTGTAAGAACAGGGAATATAATATAGAAACCGGAGACATTATTCTTTTGAATCCGCTTGAAAATCACATCTGTGAGCAAATTGATAACGGTGTGCTTGATTTCCGCTGCATTAATATTCTTCCGGACGCTATGCAAAAAGCTGCTTACGAAATCACCGGAAAAGATTCTTTACCACATTTCGGAGTAAATGTTGTTTATCGCAGTGACCATGTGAAACCATTACACAAGCTTCATCAGATCATTATGGAGCAGCAGCCGGATTTTGAAAAGGAAGAACTTTTCTTCTTTTTATTAGAACAGCTGATTGAGCTTTATGCGGAACCGTTTTATAAACAACCGCCAAATAAGAACAGTCCGGCTATACAGACTGTCTTTGATTACATAAGCGGACATTATGCGGAACATATCCGCCTGGATGAACTGGCAAGCCTGGCAGGTATGAATAAATATACTTTACTGCGAGCCTTTACCAGACTCAGAGGTATAACCCCATATCGTTACCTTGAAACAGTCCGGGTAAATGAAGCAAAAAAATTGCTGGAACAGGGCATAGAACCAATTGAAGCTGCCATGCAGACCGGATTTGTGGATCAGAGCCATTTTTCAAATTTTTTCAAAGACTTTATCGGTCTTACTCCAAAACAATATCAGAATATATTTAAGGATAATCCCAGACCCGGAAAGGAATATTATGAAACAAAATAAAAATATTACAGGACATCTTGCAGCAGTGCTTACCATTCTGATCTGGGGAACAACCTTTATTTCCACCAAAGTACTTTTAAGGGAGTTTACACCCATTGAGATATTATTTTTTCGGTTCAGCATTGGATTTATCGCCCTGTTACTTATTTCTCCCAAACGATTCCATCCAAAGGAAAAGAAACAGGAGTGGCTGTTTGCCGGAGCCGGCTTGTGCGGTGTAACACTATATTTTCTTCTGGAAAACATCGCCCTGACCTATACGCAGGCATCTAACGTAGGTGTGATTATTTCCATTGCTCCTTTTTTTACTGCTTTATTTTCACATTGGTTTTTAAAAGGGGAATCACTGAAGCCTAATTTCTTTATTGGATTTTTAGCCGCCATAAGCGGTATTATTCTAATCAGTTTTAACGGAAGCTCAAATCTGCAATTGAATCCCACCGGGGACATACTGGCTATACTTGCTGCTTTTGTATGGGCTGCCTATTCCATCCTGACCAAAAAGATCAGCACATTTGGCTATGGCACGGTACAGACAACAAGAAGGATTTTCTTTTATGGCATTTTGTTTATGATCCCTGCCCTGTTTATCTTTGATTTCCGCCTGGGTCTGGATCGTTTCACCCAGCCGCTACACCTATTTAATATATTATTCCTGGGACTTGGTGCTTCTGCACTCTGTTTTGTAACATGGAATTTTGCAGTAAAAATACTTGGCGCTGTGAATACCAGCATCTATATCTATATGGTTCCGGTAATCACCGTTGTAACTTCTGTAATTGTCCTTGATGAAAAAATTACAGGAATGGCTCTTGCAGGTACGCTGCTTACTTTGGCAGGCCTCCTGATCTCAGAAAGTAAGATATCATTCCGGAACAGTAAAAAACAGAATAAAATTTCAGATCCTTTATGAAAAATAACTATCAATAAAATTTAAATAGAAACAGAAAAAGATACGGCTCTTCAGAATTAAAAACCGTATCTTTTTCTTTATTCAAAAATGGTATTGATAGAGATTTTTCCCATTCAGTTTACGTTACATTCCCAAATAGCGGGTGAATTCCAATTATATTATTTATAATAATACAGTCTGCACACTTCATCTCCCTTAGCAATACTTTTCAATAACTTTAATTTTCCGCCATAAGCCTCCCCAATCCCATGATCACCGCACATGGCTATATCGCATAAATCTGCAATCTCCTCATCTGTACAGCCAGCCTTCTGCCAGGCCTTGACCAATGGACAGTAATGAAAATCAATTGCCAGGACCTTATCTGTGCTTTTCCTTATCTTCATCTCGAATACCCACTGGGCAGGTTTTGTAAACAGCGTTTTTCGCAATCCGGTCAGACTGTTCGTCCCGCCGGTTTTTATTAAATCATTTCCCTGTGATAAACCGCACCGCTTAATTGCCGCACTTCCAAAATCTTTCCATTCAAGCCCCCGCTTACCCGCTTCATCACAAAGCAGATAAAGCCATGCTGCTCTTTGCTCCAGCTGCCCTCTGACCGCCTGTATAATAGGGTTTTTAATGGACGGCTCATTGGTTACGATGCTGTGTCGGCTTCTCGGCTTGTTTTCCTTCTGTTCTGCCATCTCTTTTACGGTCTGTTCTGTCATCTGATCTGCCATCTGATCTGTCATCTGATCTGCCATCTGATCTGCCATCTGATCAGCCATCTGTTCTGCCATCTGATCTGCCATTTTATCTGCCATTTTATCTGTCATATCCTCCGCCATTCTGAATACCTCCTCCGATTTATGTGTATATCTGCTCAAATTTCTTTATATATTATCTTAACACACTCTTGCCCGATTAAAAATCATTAATTTTTTGATATTTCAAATTAGACTGTTCATTGGACTCCAGCTTGAATTCAAAATAATATACGTGTTAACGCGTTAACATGCAGCTGTTAGAAAGCAGTTTTGAACCCCCTTCAGATACAGAAAATCCCCCTTAACAGATCTTCTCTGCCAAGGGGAATCTTATTTATTGCTATTCTATTTTACCTTAACTGTTTTTACCGTACTCCATTTACTATACACCTTTTTGCCCATAGAATTTGTTGTATATCCTCTTGCCCTTACATAATATGTCTTTTTCTTCAGGCCTTTGATTGTATAAGAAGTATTCTTGGTAGTTTTCGTTGCCGGCTTACCCTTGAAGGTCTTCTTTAAGGAATATTGAATCTGATATCCGGCTGCCGCTTTATCTTTTGTCAATGTTACTTTTATTCTGCCCTTAGTACTTTTCGCAGACTTAATCTTCGCTCTTCTGCCAACCAGAGTTAATGCATTGGAATCCTTCTTTGCATTGTTTCTGGCATCTGCAATTGCTTTATCTGCTGCCGCCTGTGCTGCCTGAGCCGCTTTCATTGCACTTTCAGCTGCCCTTTGGGCTTTTTCTGCCGCCAGCCTGGCTTCTTCCGCATCTTTTTTCTTTTGCGCTGCATCAGCTGCCGCTTTCTCAGCTTCTTCCTTTGCTTTTTTGGCTTCCTGCGCTGATTCTGCTGCTGCTTTTGCTGCCGCTTCCGCTGCTGCTTTCGCTGCTAATGCATCTGCTCTTGCTGATTCTGCTGCTGTTTTTGCTGCTATGGCTTCCGCTTTTGCTGATTCTGCTGCTGTTTTCGCTGCTATGGCTTCCGCTTTTGCTGCTTCCGCAACTGCTTTTGCTGACTCCGCTGCGGTTTTCGCTGCAGCTGCATCATTTTTAGCCTTTACCGCTGTATCTCTTGCTGCTTCTGCTGCCACCTTTGCAGCAACTGCATCGTCTTTTGCCGATTCCGCTGCTTTTTTTGCGGTCTCCGCTGCTTTTGCTGCTGTCTCAGCTGCACCCTGGGCTGTTTTCGCTTCGTTTTTTGCTGTTTCGGCTGCACTTTGAGCTGCTACTGCCTTTTCTTTTGCTTCTTCTGCCTTTTTCTGGGCTGCTTCAACATTAGTCTGGGCTGCTGCTGCTTTTACCTGAGCATCCTCTGCTTTTTTCTGTGCTGCCTCTGCTGCAAGTCTCGCTGTCTCTGATTTTCCTGCCTCTGCCAATGCCTTATCTGCTTCGGTTTTTGCTCTGTCTGCCTCCGTTTTAGCTTTATCCGCTTCGGTCTTTGCTTTGACTGCTTCATCTGCCGCTTTCGCTGCTTCCGTTGTAGCTGTATCTGCCGAAGCTGCTGCCGCTTCCGCATCTGTTTTTGCTTTTATGGCATCTTCTTTTGCTGCATCCGCTGATTCCTGAGCTTCTTTTGCTGCTTTAATAGCTGCCTGCTTTGCTTCTTCTACAACGTCGGTCACTTCATTATTCAAACCTTCTATTGCTTTCTTAAGATCATTAATGACACCGTCACGCTCCGGGAATGTAAGGCTTGCATATTCCACCCTTTCTTCCGCTATCACAATTGCATTTTGAAGTGCTGCAAAGCTTTCATCTGTATATATTTTAGGATCATTCTTGTATGCCTTCGCTTCCTCAATTGCAGTTTCCAGCGGTTCGCGTTCATCACACAGATTGAACGGCAGCAGTGCATCCATTGCTCTGTTTAAAGCTTCTGCTGCATTGTCGATCTCGCTCTGTGCAGGAACTTTCGGATCGTTGTCATTTACTTTTCTGGAATCCGCTTCTATTGCCTTGAAATTATTCCAAGATTTACGGGTATACTCGGTATACTCATGCTCATCCCATAACTTATCGCTGGTGTTTACCGGATTAACCTTTTCATTTGCAGTGTTCAGAGCTTCTTCCAAAGCTGCTCTCTCCAGCATTACCAGTGATTTCATTGCATTATCAATTGCGAAAATATGGTCTGCAGTTTCTTTGTCCGTATAAACGCTGCCGTCTTTATAAGCCCGGGCATCGGATATCTTACTGCTCAGAACACCAAAACTTTCCGGCGTATAATCTGCTTCCGCCAAAGATCCTGCTTCCGTTAATTTCTCCTGAAGCTTTGAGATATCCACAGCAACTGCTTCTAAGTTGTCAATAGCTTCCTCAAGGGATGCGATTGTACTTTCCAGCTGATCTGCTGTTGTATCTACACTTTGATATACCGCTGCTGCTGCTGTCAGTACTTCATTTATTGCTGCTATGCTCTCATCCGTGTACATTCCGGAGCTGATCCTGTCCGTTACGTCAGTGATTTTTTGAAACAGCGGAGTTTTATCTACACCTGCATTTTCTTCGGAAGCAGGAATATAGAAATAAGTTGTATATGCCGGAACACCAGCAAAATAGTGCGGAACAAAAGTTTTTGGTGCTGCATCTCCTCCCGTAGTTCCAGGCACCACATTCACGCTTAAACTAGGTACATTTCGGGTTGGCACTTCTCCTGACGTGCCGCCTGTCATGGTCTCCGGCGCATTTATGGTAACGTTTGTACCTTCTCCTGTTGTAAGATAGGAGTCAAGTTCAATTCTGGACAGACTGGCTACATCCGTTGATGCCATAACCAGCGGTCCGTTCATAAGGGAACCGTACCACTCGGAATCACATTTACCTGGCAGGTAATCAACATTAAAGCCAAAAGGCATGGTGACTACGATTTCATCCGTGGATGACCAGGATCTCACACCAGTGGAAACATAGGAACTTGGCTCATAACTCTCTGCCAGAGAGGTTCCGTTGAGTTTAATATCGAAATCTTTTGTTGCCCAATAAGGAACACGGAATTTCATTTCGAATTCCTTTGTTTCCGCACCAGGTGTTACCATAAATGTAGATTGCTCAGACGGGAATACGCAGGACTGCTGGATTGTCACATCCTGTTCCTCCCACCTCGCTGTGGTAGGCATATACAGTCCAACATAGAAGGTCTGCTCATCTGCTGAGGTGAAATAAGCAGCTTCCTGGTATTTAACGTGATTCTCAGTCCCGGTGCCGGAACAGCAGGTGTTACCGGGATTGGTTGCATTGCCGGTACTTCTTTTTCTGGTGCTGTTCGGATAAATAGAATATCCGTAGGATACCTGGTTGGATTTACTGCCTGGTACAATGGATCCTATGATCTGGTTATAAAGCAGACGCTCGTAGTAGTCCATATATTTCGCATCGTCCGGATTATAAGTATTAAGATCCTTGGTTAGCTTAAGCATATTGTAAGCTGCACAGGTCTCACAGATTTTGTCTGAGTTATTGGTATTGACAACCCCAATCTGATTGTATGTGCCCGCAAACTTCTCTTCATTACTGTTGTTGCCTCCCACACCGCCGATGGTGAAGGAATAGCGTCCAATTATATAATCCCAGAAATTTTCTGCTATATTGTAATATTTGGCATCATTGCTTCCCTTAAAGTTCCAGAGTGCTCCGATGATCTGTGGTATATGCTGGTTACAATGCAAGGTTCTGATAGAGTCTCTGTTATCCGCAAGGGATGAGAAGAACGGGATATTGCCCGTATCACTGCTGGCTCCATTATTATCAAAGCACATGGAAGCTTCCAGCAGTTTCGCAGAATCATCTTCATTACCCTGGGCCTTCATAATATCGGAAAGTCTTGCCAATGTTTCATTCACACCGCCAAATTCTCCTGCAATGTATAAAGCCCACATACTGTCACGGTATCCTGGTGAGTTAGCGTCCGGCCGTGTCCCAGCTTTTGTGCAGTAATGGAGTCTGTTCCATACCCACATCCCCATATCCTTTGCAATGGCAAGGGCTTTATCTGCCACTGCCTGCTCTTCAGTACTTCCGCCGTCCAGAGCATAATAGATGTCAACGAGTCCTGCAAGCTGCTTATGCAGGGAGTAATAAGGTGCCCAAACGCCGTAGTTCTCCATGTTTCCATCATAAGGAGCGTAGTTCTCTATGAGTATAAGATGTTCTGGCTGAATTGCATTAATATATCCGTAACCAAATAACGAAGGATCTCTGGGTGCCGTTGCATCATCCATTAAACGGACATTTGTCATTGCCTTTACTTCACTGTCCGTCGAGTATCTGTCACGCGCTTCCCTGAATCTGTCTTCTGTAGGCAGTTTGACAAATGTCATCTCCTGCATCTCACGCATTTCATCCGTCATTCTTTTCATTCTGCTCATAAGCTGGGACTTTTCATCATCGGTTGCACCGGATGCGTAAGCAAATGCAAGTCCGGACAGGTAATGCCCATAACCGTGTCCTTTCAGCTTTGTTGTTCGGGAATCCCATCCGCCTGGTGCCGCGTAACCCTCCGTACTAAGTCCGAAAGTCTCCCGGTAATTATAAAGCATACGGGTTACGTCTACCCCCAATATGTATTCTATCTGATTGTCTCTGTTTAATGTCAGCCTGTTAGCCTCACCATCAGGGTCATCTTCAAGGGTCACTTCATTCAATGGTAAAGTTTGCACAAGCGGATTGTTTGACGGTACAATAGCCTCTCCATCCACAACCGTGATTTCCGCAGTAACCTGATATCCGTTTGTAATAGCATTATCACCCAGCACATTTCCGTTCATGGTATAGGTATGTCCAACCGGATATTCTGCCTGTGCGGTCTGCGCTGCAGTGGTATAGCCTTCCCAGCTGACCCTTCGCTGTTCAGATTCTCCGTTGCTATAGAGTACCTTTACAAAGTTTGGCAGTTTAGGAGCATCACCCACCGGACATTCAATTATGATCGGCTCGCAGGATACAATTGATCTGCCTGCCCCCGGATATGCCGGAATCGTAACTTCCCAATCACGTGTGACAGATGCACTCCCAAAGGTAGCCGTAGCGGTTAGTTTAACCTTTGCATCCGCTTCTCCTGATGGTGGTCTGAGAACATTTCCATCTGTCCATAAGTATTTAGAATTTTCTGTATTCCATGTAAATACAGATCCAAACCGACCCTCCTGGGGGAACGTAAAGTTTGTTGTTCTGTCCGTAACGCTTCCGATGTCGATGGCTTCCAAATCCGTTGTGGCGATTTTCTCGTCATCCATATCAGCAAATACAGAGAATTCAAATTGTTTTGTTGCGATGAAATCTCCATTTTCCGCAGTAGCTGTGATCTGGCCTGTGGCATCGGGTTCACCATTTGCCGGGCGGGTCACTTTACCATCATTGCCTAAAGCGGGATCCGTAGATTCTGACCAGGTGATCGTACTTCCGTTAGATCCAACTGACGGAAGCTCTACATCACTCAGAAGTTCCATAAGGAAGTCTTCCTGGATCTCGGCTAAATCTGCTACAGCAGGATCCACATAACCGAATACTTCCCACTCGCTTATACCGATGCCGGGTGCTGTGCCGGAATTTCTTTCCGCCTTTATACTCAACCGTACCCCTTTTGTAATAATCGGGCTGTCCAGATTAACTACATTCCATTTGGTATTGGCTCCCCAGCGTTTTGGTGACGGCCATGGCTTATTGGCTTCCGCACCGCCTTCACCGGTAAATGCTGCCGAATTACCATCGGTTCCAACGGAACCATAGTCAACCCATTCATCATTTACCAAATACTGAAGGTTACAATCCCTGGCCCAGCGAACGCCTCCATCTGTGTAAATCCACCACATAACCCGCATGGATTCCAACACTTGCGGCTGATTCCATGTATACTGAATCCAAACCGGATTATCCGGATTACCGTATTGGGTCCCCCATGTGTTCCATACAGATCCGGTACTGCCGCTTGCAAGTTTCCCGTTGTTTGCATTTGCTGCCACCGAACTTCCGTTGGCGTATGCCGCTTCTACCTTTGCGGAAAGTGCAATATTACCATCTTCAGCGCCATATGGATCAAGCCTCTCAAGATCCTGAGGTACAGCTGACAGCTCATTTAGATACGGTGAAGCTGCTGCGGGCAAAACCACGCTGCTGATCATGGATAAAATAATCAGTAATGAAACAATCATATTTGTTCTTTTCTTACGTAAACTTTTTGTGCTTTTTCTTAACATTATTTCTCCCTTCTCCATTAAACAACACAATTAATGATTGCGAAAGCCTGTTTTTCTTATTACCCGGCTCACCTCCTGACCTTTTATACTTTTACACCGGAATTCTAAAAGATGTCACGCTATCCCGGTATTTGTTAACACAGCCATGCAAACCTGATTACACGTCTACGGAAACAATCTTTCATCATAGAAAAACCAATAATGTCCCTATTGTTAACGCCTAATATAAAATATTGCATTTATTTTAAATTAGGAACATTTTTTTACGTAAAAAGTAATAATATGACTAAATATTTTTTTCATAACCAAACTGTTTCATCATTTATTTTATTCTATCAAATATTTCAAAAGAATGCGTTCGATATTTTTTGATAAAAGTGCGATATTTTTCCTTTTTTACATTTTTTATCAAGCTATCCTCAAATACATCATATATTTGGTTACTTCACGCTTACTATATTTTATTTTTTACATATATTAATCTAATTTTCAAAATTCATAAGTATTTTTTATTAATTTTTTTAATATTTTGCACATAAAAATGCCAGAGTACTGGTCACGCCTCAGCCTCTGGCATTAATCTGTTGAAATAAGATTCCATTATACTTCTTCATTCTAACCATTACAATCTCAATACTTATCTTAATATGTTGAATGCTGTTCCATGCATTCCTTTAGCTCCACAAATCGATTCATATGTCCATCCACTTTTCTGCTGGCTTCTAAAATTTCATCCGACGTAAGATTCCTCCCTTCTTCAATCAGACGCTCCAGCTTTTTACTGTCCATTTCCATTGCGTACTTGTACCAATTCTTTTGAATATTCTGTAACCATCTCTTCATACGTTTATCTCCTTTATAATGCTGATAGTGTGTGAGTAGTTCTAATAGAGTTAGTATAACACATCTGCCATGTCGAAGTCTGTCGAAACAAGTGCGAAAATCCGGTTTTTTTCTAATATTTTGTAAAAAAAAGCAGCAGACAAAACCATATCTTTGGTTTTATCTGCTGTTTGCTTACACTATTCTTTTTTATTACTGATCATCGAACAAGTAAGGATTTATTGTTTTGCTTCCTTTACCAGAACTTCAATTACATGGAAGATTCTATCCTGCTCTTTTGGGGCTAACTCTTTCATGATATCTACAAAAGCGGAAGCTTTGATTTCAGCGCCTCTGTCTAAAACATCTGACAGCAGCATATCTGAGGTCACCTCCAGTGCATTTGCAATCCGTACAAAAGTTTCCAGACGTGGTATTTTAACGCCTCGTTCGATGGCACTCATATAGCTGCTGCTGAGTCCTGTCCTTTCTGCAAGCTCTTCCTGCTTCATGCCTCTTTCTTCTCTGCACCTTTGTATTCTTTTTCCAATTCGATTCATTTATTCCTGCCTCATTTGTAATATATAGTATTCTATATCCCTGGAAAATCCTTACATTTATAAGAAAAATCCTTTCCCTGATATACTGATATTATATACCTGATGCACACTTTTGACAAGAAACTCTATTCCGAAAGCATATCAATATATTCTTCTGCAAATTTTGAAGCTACAGCTCCATCCGCCGTTGCAGTCACGATTTGTCTAAGGGGTTTCGTCCTTACATCGCCTACCGCAAATACTCCCGGCAGATTGGTCCTGGTTGTCTCATCTGCCACAATATATCCCCCGCTATCCAGGTCTGTCTGACCTTTAAACATATCTGTATTTGGAATTCTTCCTATGGCAACAAACACACCGTCACATGCCACTTTGATGTTGTCCCCGCTTTCTGTATCTTCTACTACTACACCGGTTACTTTCTGATCATAGAGTATTTCTTTTACTTTTGCATTCCAGATAAATTCTATATTTAAGCTCTGTTTTAAAGCAGACAAATAACTTTTAGAAGCTCTTAACTGATCTCTGCGGTGAACCAGATAAACCTTATTGCAAATCTTGGATAAAAACAGTGCGTCTGCTACAGCAGTATTGCCTCCGCCTACCACCACAACTGTCTTATTGCGGTAGAACATTCCATCGCAGGTAGCGCAATATGCAACGCCCCTGCCTTTTAGTTTCTGTTCTTCTTCCAATCCCATTTCTCTTGGATTTGCTCCCGTTGCCAATATGACTGTCCGGGCTAATAGATCTCCTTCACTGGTATGAATTACTTTGGGCTGCGCATTTAGATCCACGGACTCTACTTCTGTAAATAAAGATTCTACTCCAAACCGCTCGGCTCCCTGACGCATCTTTTCTCCCAGTTCATATCCATCTACACCTTCTTCAAAACCGGGATAATTATCCACCTGGCTTGTTGTAGCCATCTGGCCGCCTGCCGAAAGCTTCTCTATTACAAGTGTTTTTAAATTTGCCCTTGCGCTATATAATGCGGCAGTATAACCACCTGGTCCTCCGCCAATTATAATCACATCTAATATCTTCTGTTCCATGCTGGTCACTCCTCTCCTACTCTTTCGTAATCCCCAGTTCCTTCATCCAGCCTTCTATCTGAGACTTAGCCGTAGGTGCTACCAGCGGTTCGCCTGCTGCCTTTCCATTTTGGAATGCAATCAGTGTCGGTATCGTCATAACATCAAATTTCTCTGCCAGTTCCGGTTCATCATCAATATTGAGCTTACCAACTTTTAAAATATTCTGATATTCTTCTGCAATCTGATCAACTGAGGGTGCAATTCTTTTGCAATAGCCGCACCACGGTGCCCAGAAGTCTACTACCGTAATTTTACCTTCTTCTATTTCTCTGTTAAAATTTTCCTTTGTTAATAATGTTCCAGCCATTTGTATTACCTCCACTTTCTGTTTATCTGCTTGTTTTTAATTTATTTCTTATCGACATCCATTGCATTTTCTATGGAATTTTTATCCTTAGGTGCCGGTTCCCAGAATCCAACCGCAAGAATCAATCCGATTATCCCTCCAAAGACCATACTTTTCATAGGGTCTGAAGTAATGGCACAGGTACCGCTGATGCACCCGATCTGCCAGTAATATAGATATCCGGCAGCTATGCCTCCCAATATAAAAATCAGAGGTTTTATAAATCTTTTCATCGTTTTCCTGTCAAATCCCATAGTTGCCTCCTTTGTATATCCATATATATGGATCACAATTTTTTATCTGTAACTTTTTTAGTTTCATTTATACTGTAATTATAATGGTTACAGTATGGTTTGTCAATATATTTTCTAAATTTATTTATTTCCAGATTCAGACAAGAAAAAAGCCTGCGGATTCCAAAACCTTTTCGGATTGTTCCACAGACTTTTTTGAAGTATTTCTTTGTTTCTTCGTATTTCTTTGTTTCTTAATATTTCCGGTTGGGAAGTTCCTTTGCCGCCGTCTCAGAAGGATAAATTCCTTCTTCTACATATTGAAGTTTATCGACGGACTCTCCGCTCATAATTTTTTTTGCAATTTCCGCCACCCGGGGACCATGCAGAGGATTACATTCTATGGAAACGTTTAATTTTCCTTTTATCATAGCCTCAAATGCTGCTTTCACTGCATCAAAAGATACGATGGCAATGTCTTTACCGGGCTTCTTGCCTATCTCTTCTATTGCTTCAATTGCTCCAAATGCCATATTGTCATTCTGGGCTATCACCACATCAATATCCGGATTCTTCTGAAGACAGTATTCCATCGCTTTTTTGCCCTTAGTCTGAATAAAATCTCCCAGCTGCTCAGATACGATCTCATAGTTCTGATATTTTTTGATTGCTTCGTTAAATCCCTTGGTACGGCCTATTTCGGCAGTCGATCCTATTGTACCTTTTAAGATTGCAATCTGATGGTGATCACTTCCCTCACCTCGTGCTTCCATATATTTTACCAGCCAATCCGCTGCGGCACGTCCCTCCTTCTCAAAATCAGACCCGACCCAGCATGTATACAGAGAATCATCCTTTACATTAATCATTCGGTCTACGACAATTACCGGTATCCCTGCATCCTTTGCCTCTTCCAGCACAGTATCCCAGCCATCTTCCGTGACAGGTGCAATCACAATGACATCTACCTCCTGTGAAATAAAATCCCGGACTGCTTTGGTCTGGTTCTGCTGCTTTTGCTGTGCATCGGAGATCAGAAGGCGGAAACCATTTTCCACACTCAATGCTTCTTTCATCGATTCCGTATTGGCAATTCTCCAGTCAGATTCCGCTCCGATCTGGGCAAACCCTACTGTTATCAAGTTTTTTTCTTCGGCAGATATTGTTTCTCTGTGATTCTTTGTTATAGTGCAGCCTGCCAGGAGTATACTTGCTATTGTAATACAAAGTATCCATATTTTTTTCTTTTCCATTTTCCTACCGATCCTATTTTGCAACAAACTAGTTTATACCACACTTTTCATTCGATAATCTTTGGGGGTACATCCTACTTCTTTCTTAAATATGTAATAAAAATAATGCGCATCCCGATATCCCAGCCTGCTGCCTATATCCGACGTCTTCATACTGCTGCACCTGAGCATCTCTTTTGCTTTATTAAGCCTGGTCTGTGTTAAATACTCTACAAAAGTCTTGCCCTCCACCTGCCTGAAGACTCTGCTAAAGTGATTAGGGCTTACATTCACATAGGCAGCAACTGCATTCAGGGAAATCTTCTCATCACCATAATGCTCATTGATATAATCTTTCGCATCTTCGATCCAGCCTTCTAACCGGCTTTTGGACATCTGGTCACGCGATTCAATGCAGAGATCCACAATTTTTATAAGATAATTTCTGGTCAGCTCCCGGGAACTGATATTCGTAAGAAGATCGCCTACTTTTGTATGATGTTCTTTTAAGCGCTCTTCCTTGTTCCCAATTTTTTTCAGAAACCGGAGGGCTGCAAAATTCGTATCCAATACTATATATTGGCGAAAGATCATAGAATCCATGTTTGCTTTCCCTATACTTTCGATATAGGTATCTATAAAGTCTGCCACCTCCTGTTGTGAGCCGTTTTTGAGAAAGTCTTCCAGGATATCCTTGTCCATCCTGCCCAGGTCAATCTCATCCATATTCATCCGCATTCCCTGATCTTTGTCTATATCCTGAAGCTCTGCGCTGAATACCACATTCTTTGTCTGGTCAAACAACCTGTACGCAAATGCCTTATTTGCCTGATAATAGCATTTTGTTATATCCCGCAGCCTTGTAAAGCATTGCCCTATCCCGGCAAAATACCGGTATCCGGTCCACGTCAGGGTAACCTGATCCAACGTTTTAAGGATTTTGTTTACGACGCATTTCAGCTCATCCCGGTCTTTTCCCTTGACAAGAATTGCCCCGCCTTCTGATTCCCGGTTAAAGTATACTGCCTTGCACTGCTTTTCCTCCAGCTTCTCTGCTATTATATTCATGATGTCCTGTTCGCTTAATTCTACCTGTACATCTGTTTTCTCCTTCCAGCACTGAAACAGGATTATATTATACTCCTTGGCTGCAAGGTCAATCTCAAGCTGCAGCCCTCTGGATATAATTTCCGATACAGAACACCTGTCGGATATCATATCGTTAAATAACTGGTTCTTTTTCAGTATTCTTTTTTTCTCACGTTCCATTTCATAAAGTTCAATATACTTTCTCTTCTGTTTTTCTATTTCGATCTGTTCTCTGACCTGAATCATGATATTCAAAAGCTTTCTGGCATCCACAGGCTTTGACAGATAATCAACAATACCGATTTTCAGTGCCCTGTTGGCATAGACAAAATGCTCAAATCCGCTAATGATAATAATCTTAATCTGCGGCATTTCCCTTTTCACTAATTCACTAAGTTCCAGTCCGTCCATAAACGGCATCATAATGTCTGTAATCAGCAGATCCGGCTTCGTTTCCTGGATCATCGGATACGCTAATTCGCCGTCACCGGCCTCTCCAACCAGACACAGTCCATTTGCCTCCCAGTCAATCCTGCGCTTGATCCCTTCCCGGATGACAGTTTCGTCTTCCACTATAAAAACTTTTATCATAATAATTCTCCCTTTTTCCTAATCCACAGCTTTGCTGCACACAGGTATCTTGAAATAAACCTCTGTACCAACGCCGTACTCACTTGTGATATGTATTTTACACTCCTCTCCGTAAATGAGGCTTAGCCTTTCATTGACATTTAAAAGTCCAAACCCACTCTTACTGTCAGAGAGCTGTTCTCCTTTAAGCTCGTTCTCCAACCTGTTTAATTCCTCCGGACTCATACCCCGTCCGGTATCTTTTACGGAAAAGTGAATATAGTCTCCTATACGGTATCCTTTTACACTGAGCTTCCCTTTTCCTCTTTTGTTCTTAATCCCATGATAAAGGGCATTTTCTACAATGGGCTGCAGGCAGATCTTCAGAATATAATTACATCGTATCTCCTGATCCATCTCAACCTCGTAGTCCAGAATATCCTGATACCGGAACTGCTGGATCATCAGGTAGCTTCTTACATGTGATTCCTCCTCAGCCAGGGTAATAAACTCCTGCCCCTTGCTTAATGTAGTACGGAAGAAGATGGAAAGCTGGTCCACCATCTGCACTACCTGTTCATTTTGCTCATCTTCTGCAAGCCAGATAATGGTATCCAGGGTGTTATATAAGAAATGCGGATTTATCTGCGCCTGCAGTAATTTCAGCTCCGTCTTCCTCAGGTGGATCTGTTCATTGCGAACATCCTCCACAAGGCTTCCTATTTTCTTAACCATAATATTAAAGCTGTTTCCAAGCACCTCCATCTCTTCCATAGGATCAATCCTTACCTGAATATCAAAATTTCCTTTTGCAACCTCTTTCGTGCTGTCACATAACTCCCGGACCGGACGTTCAATACTTTTTGATATACGGTTTGTAAGTATTAAAACCAAAAAAATAATGGCAAAACCAATAATAACACAGTATTGAATGGATGTCCCGATCTGAACTTCCAGCTCCGTTTTCACCACTTTTGCATGTTCCGCTTCATATCTGATATAATCTGACATTTTTTCATCTACCAGCTCTGTAAACTGGTAAATATCTTTGTCTAATATCTCCGTGTTATCTTTCCTGCCCAAAACAGGTTCATTTTTCTCTATATTCTCCATTGTGTTTTTTAATTGTTTTAAAAGACGGAGAATTGCATCGATCCTGTCTACGCTGTTTTCTGTTGTGGCAGTCTCCTTCAGCTTTTCCAGAATAATTTTTGCCTGATTTATATCCTCATATGGCTTAACCTCTTCAAATGTAACCGCACCTGCTACGATCCGGTACATTTTATAATCCAGTTCTGAGCGGAAATCGGAGTTAAATTCCGTAGCCGCTGCCATATTGTTAATCACCGCACTGTATTTTTCATTATAAGAAACCATCAGCAGAATCATCCAAATAATTAATATAATAAATGGTATAATAATGCCGCTCCTTAGAATCATCAGCTTTCTTCGTATAGAACATCTGTCAAACCGGGACTCCACATCCTTCCAACCCATTTGTACCTGTCTCCCTCTGCCGCTTTTATCTGAAACAATTCTGATAAAACCCTGTTATTTAATATTTTATAATTGACAAAAAGGGCCTATCAGATATTCTGTCAAGAATTTTTCTGTATCAGACCCGAAATGCTTTCCTTATATACTTATTATAAGAATAATGTTTTTTATGATCAATGGGTTTTCTTATCAAAAAAGTACGAAAATGTATCATTTATCTGATCTCCTTTCTCTGCACTTTAATCCGATAATCTTTAGGCGTACAGCCCTCCATTTTTTTAAACAGATAATAGAAGTAGTGAGAATCTTTATAACCGACTTCATAACCAACATCTGAAATTCTGATATTGGTGGAGCGCAGCAATTCTTTTGCCCTTTCAATACGAATATCCGTAAGGTACTCTACAAAAGTAATCCCGGTTTCCTGGCTGAAAATACGGCTGAAATGGTTGGGACTTACATTTACCCTGGCAGCTGTTGTATTCAAGGATATATCCTCATCGTTATAATGAATCCTGATAAACTCTTTGGCACACTCTACCATATCAGCATATTTGTTTACAGCCGCCAGTTCTCTCAGGTTCATACAGTTTTCAAAACTTTGTATAATATACTGCTTTGTTTTACCAAGTGAACGGGTAAACATCATGATATCACCGAATTCAGGAAACCTTTTCTGAAGATCCTCCCTGGTGCGCCCAATGCTTTCTAAGAACTGAACAATCTGAAAATTAATATCCAATATAATATACTGCCGGAACATTAATGAATCCATATTGTTTTCTCCAAGGCTCCGGATAAATTTTTCCACAAACAGCTCAATGTCGCTTTTTAAACCGCTTTTTAAAAAATTCAATGCAACTTTACTATCCATATGATTTGAAGCTACATCCATCAAGCTGAATGGTTTTTCTTTTTCCAAATCCCCTGCATGAATGTCACCTCCATAAAGTACCTTATTTCCTAAGGTAAGAAACCGGTAGGTATACGCTCTGTTTGCATATTGATAACTAAGTGCAATATCTTTAAGATCCAGCACGTTTTTCCCAATTCCGATAAAATAATGCAGCTTATGGCTTGCATCCGTCTCCTTTGAAATAATCCGTATGCATTTGGATATCGTCTGATCTACTTCCTTGGGCGTCTTACCTGTAATTAATAATGCCGCACCTTCTGCCAAATGATCAAAATAAATCAGATTTTTATCCTTCTCAAACGCTTCCATCAGGAATGCTTCCACCTGCATATAGTCCTGGCGATATTCCATATGGTATTCATAACTGGATGCAGAGATTTTGTATAGTAAAAAATTATAAGCACCTGCTTCCAGATCCAGTCCCAGGCTTTCTCCTTTCTGCTTCAATTCGTAAGCAGTACCCTTACCGCTTAACAGTTCATTATAAAACTGATATTTTAATATTTCATAATCTTTCTCCGCTTCTTTCTCGTATTGTTCCAGAAATAGTGTCTGTGCCCTCTCCTCTTCTAAATCCTCTTTCATTTCCAACAGTGACTGCAGCAGTCTTGCACTGGTCACCGGCTTTAAGAGATACTCTGCTACCCCAAGCCTGATTGCCTGCTTTGCATATGAAAAATCATCATACCCGCTCAAAATAAGTATTTTCATCTCCGGGAACTCTTCTTTTACCAATCTGCATAATTCCAACCCATCCATAAAAGGCATTTTAATATCTGTTATGAGAATATCCGGCCTTATCTTTCGTATCATTGAAAGTGCCTTTTCTCCATCCTCTGCCTCACCGGAAAAGAGAAAGCCGTTTTCTTCCCACTTCACCCTCCTTTTAATACCCTCCCGAATAGTCATTTCGTCTTCTGCCAGAAATACTTTAATCATATTGTCCTCCGTCCTTAGCATATTTCCACACTATTGACCGTACTACTCCCTGGTTTGTATTCTGCAGGCTCTGCAGATATGACTCACGGTACAGCATAGTATATTATCGTAATAATAACCATCAAAAGCAATAGTGTTCACATGATCTTTGTATCTTTATACAATATTAATTATAAAAAGGGCCGTCTTGAAAAGCCATATTTATGCTTTTATTGACAGCCCTGCTTTTATTTATGTTTTCATTTTTAATGCTGCCTACCCAGCAATACCCTCATTATTTTTTCAATTTCATTCTTGCAAATATAGATTGTAAAACTATAAAGAAGCAAAGTAATGCAGATAATACGATTCTTACCCACCAGCTGGACAGTGTTCCCTGGGTTGTGATCAAGCTGGATATGGAACCTTTGATTAATACGCCGAACAGTGTTCCAAATGGTGTTCCAACACCTCCGCTCAGCAGAGTACCTCCGATTACGGCAGATGAGATGGCATCCATTTCCAGCCCTTTTGCCTGCTCCACAAATCCTGCGCAGCTGTTGAGGCAGAAGAGAAATCCTCCAATGCCAGCCAAAAGTCCATTCAATATATATGCACACAGTTTGGTCTTACGAACATTGATACCCATCATTAGGGCGCTTTGCTGATTACCTCCGATTGCATATAACTTACGTCCAAACTTTGTATATTTCATAATAATAATTACAACAATGAGAATGATCAGGGCTATGACCACCGTGGGGTATATGTACGCCGCCTGGAAGACGCCTTTCTTACTCACAGTACCAAAAGGCATGTTTATTTTATAATTTGCCCAATTTAAAAACACTTCATTTTTAATAGAAATCATATCTGTACTGACTATAGCTGTCAGACCGCGTCCAAAAAACATACCAGCCAGCGTGACGATAAATGGCTGAATGTCCAGAAAAGAGATTAAAAATCCCTGAATCACGCCATATGCCAGGCCTATCACCAGTGCAAGCAATACAGCAGTATAAGCACTTGCGCCATTATTCTCCATCTGATTGGCAGCCACCATACACACCAGCGCTGTCACAGAACCTACGGAAATATCAATTCCTCCTGTGATCATTACAATAGTCTGACCCATTGCAATTACCAGAAGCCCTGCATTTGAAATAAACAGGTTCAGAAACATCTGCGGTTTCGCAAATCCTTTATCATTAAAGATAATCATACCAGCGGCATACATGATCACGAACAACAGTATCGTAATCATAAGGAGGAAACTGTTTCCATTCAGTTTTTTCTTATTATTTAAACTTTTCATTACTGATTCCCTCCTTGTGCAGCTAATTTTTTTGCGTCCTTTTTAGCAGTAAGATTTTTGAAGAATTTTTTAAATACCTCACTCTGCAGTGTAACAATGATAACAACTACAACGGCTTTGTAAACCGGCAGCTGGTCAGCAGATACATTCATTGCATAAAGTGTTGTAGTCAGAGCCTGAATGGTATAAGCACCAATTACGGATCCCATCAGACTGAACTTTCCGCCGCTCAAGATATTACCGCCAAGAGCAACAGCAAGAATAGCATCCATTTCCAGATTTAAACCAATATTATTTGCATCAGCAGAATAAATTCGGCTGGATGCAGCAATTCCGGCAATTCCTGCAAGCAGACCACACAGCACATAAGCAAGAAACTTAATCATTTTAGAATTGAGCCCCACCAGACGGGAAGCAGCTCCATTAATACCTACGCACTCAATATATAAGCCTAACGCTGTTTTCTTTAAAACAAGGTTGATTATGATGATTACAATAATTGCAATGAATATAGGTGTTGGAATTGGGCACTTGCCGATATATCCCCCTAATACCTTGTAAGATTCCACGCGGACATAAGTTATCTGTCCCTGGGTAATCAGCTGCGCAATACCTCTGCCTGCTGTATACAATATCAATGTTGCAACCATAGGCTGTATATTCAGATGTGCAACCAGAAAACCATTAAAGGATCCACAGATCATGGCTACAATTAATGCTGCCAGTATTGCAATAATCAAAGGATTCTGAAAAGTATTGGTGGAAACTTCGCCGCCGGACAGAATCTGACAGCAGACAGCTCCTGCCACTGCCATGGTGGCGCCAACGCTGATATCCTGACCTCCGCTGGCTGCGGTAACTAAAGTCATGCCGACTGCCAGAATTACCAGCTCTGACGCACGATTGATAACATCAATAATATATCCGTACAGTACACCGTTGTTAAGAGAAATTTTGAAGAAGCTGGGGGTTGTAATCACATTAACCAGTAATACAACCAGCAGACATACAATCGGCATGAACAGACGCATCCTGGTAACTTTTCTAAAGTCTATTTTCTGTTTCATGTTATTCCTCACCTCCTGCAATTGCTTTCATAATACCTTCCTGTGTCATTTCATCCCCGCTGATCTCGCCTACTTTCTTACCATCTCTAAGTACGCCCATGCGGGAACAGGTACGGATCATTTCTTCTACTTCTGAAGAAATAAATGTTACCGCCATTCCTTCATCTGCAAGTTTCAGTACCAATTTCTGAATCTCTGTCTTCGTTCCGATATCAATACCTCTTGTAGGTTCATCCAGAATCAGGAATTCCGGGTTGGTCAGAAGCCATCTGCCGATAATTACCTTCTGCTGGTTTCCTCCGGAGAGACTCTTGATCGGAGTTTCACGGCTTGCAGTCTTAACCTGGAGCATGTCAATGTATTTATCTGCCGCTTCTTCCATCTCTTTACGGCTCATTGGTTTGAACATGCCGCGTTTTGCCTGAAGAGCAATAATTATATTTTCACGTACCGATAAATCCGCAATGATTCCTTCCTTCTTACGATCCTCCGGCAGATATGCCATTCCAAGCTTCATTGCATCTATCGGAGCATGGATTTTGACTTCTTTTCCATTTACCATAAGTTTTCCGGAATCTGCTTTATCCGCACCATAGATTGCCCTTACAAGTTCCGATCTTCCTGAGCCCAGCAGGCCTGTCAGTCCGATTACTTCACCTTTATGTATATCAATGTCAAACGGCTTGATTGTTCCCGTATGGCCCAGCTTTTCGGTACTGATTACCGGTACGCCTGCTTTTGCTTTTGACTGCTCCCGGTCTCCTTTGATATCAGCCAGATCATCAAAATCTTTACCCATCATCTTTGCTACCAGCATAACCCTGGGAAGCTCTTTGACCTCATATTCTCCTACCAGTTCCCCATTTCGTAAAACGGTAATGCGGTCACATACCGCGTAAACCTGCTCCAGAAAATGTGTTACGAAGACGATGCCGACTCCTTCTCCTCTTAGCTTTCTCATTAGGATAAACAGCTTTTCAACCTCATCATCATCCAGCGAAGATGTGGGTTCATCCAGTATCAGCACACGGCATTTCATGTCTACTGCACGGGCAATTGCGATCATCTGCTGTATTGCAATGGAACACTCTTCCAGTTTCTGTGATGGCGCTACCTGGATGTCCAGACTCTCCAGCAGTTTACCTGACATCTGGTTCATCTTGTTCCAATCGATAAGCCCCATTTTCCTGGGTTCCCTTCCAATGAAAAGATTTTCCGCTACGGATAAATTGGGACAGAGGTTTACTTCCTGGTATACCGTGCTGATCCCGTTATTCTGTGCATCCTGGGGAGAGTGGTTTTTGACTGGCTTGCCTTCCATCTTTACCTCTCCCTCATCAAATTCGTATACACCTGTCAATACTTTAATCAAGGTTGATTTTCCGGCACCGTTCTCACCCATCAGTGCATGGATTTCACCGGTTCTCAATGTAAAATCAACATTCTGCAATGCTTTTACGCCGGGAAAAGTCTTATAGATGCCACGCATAGTCAAAACTTCATTCTGCTTCATTCTTCCTCTACACCTGCTTTCCTATTACTGTTTTACATAAATCAAAAACCCCGCCGCAAGCGACAGGGTTTTTAACCCTCGCGGCAGTCGCCAAATGGATCCGCAAGCGCATCCGATTGGCTCGTTGCTCGCGTAAATAAGGCGCAGCAGCTTATCCGTATTCCGAATTATTCTGCCACGCCCTGTTCAAGATCCTAGTGCCGCACCAGAACTTATCCTATGCAGTACCGGTCATGAATCCGCAATTTAAATTTTTTAGTATGCACGGCTATCAAGCACTTCCTGGGTCATAACAGTAACCGGATAATCGGTTCCGTCAACATTAATAGATGTTACTTCGCTTGGATTTGCAAAAATTTCTTCATCTACATACTGTTCTTTCTCTACATTTTCTCCTGCTTCCAGTTTCTGAATGATTTCTTCAACACGTGGTCCGTGTAATGGGTTACATTCTGTGTTGCACACGATTTTGCCGGATAAAGTATCTGTCAGACCAGCATTTGTTGAGTCAAAGGACATTACCAGAATATCTCCGTCAACGCCTACTGTCTTACCAGCTGCTTCAATTGCATCAATTGCTCCAAATGCTTCATTATCATTTTCACAATATACTACATTGATGTTGTCGTACTGTTTCAGCATGGACTCCATAACTTCCTGTCCTTTTGCCTGTGTAAATTCACCAGTCTGAGCTGCCAGAAGGTTCCATCCGTTTGCTTCTACTGCATCAGCAAGTCCTTTTGTACGTCCGATCTGTGCGGAAGCTCCGATTGTTCCCTGGATATCTACGATATTAATTTCTTTCATGCCTTTAGCATCTGCATATGCTTTTAACCATGCGGAAGCTTTTTTACCTTCTAATTCAAAGTTAGAACCTACCCATGCTGTATACAGGCTGTCATCGGATACATCTACCATACGGTCAACAATGATTACCGGAATTGCTGCATCTTTTGCTTCCTGAAGTACTGTGTCCCATCCTGTTTCGGTTACCGGTGCCAGTACAATATAATCTACTTCCTGCTGGATAAAGTTACGGATTGCCGTAATCTGATTTTCCTGTTTTTGCTGTGCATCATCAAAGATCAGTTCATAACCGTTATCTTTGCTGAATGTTGATTTCATTGATTCTGAGTTTGCTGTACGCCAGTCAGATTCTGCACCAACCTGTGAAAAACCAACTGTAACATTACCGCCCTCGTCGCTTCCTCCGTCTGTAGTATCTGCTGCTTCTGTTGTTGCTGCTGCTTCTGTCGTTGCTGCTTCTGTTGTTGCTGCTGCATCTGTAACTGCATCTGTCGCTGCTGCTGTTGCTGCCGCTTCTGTTTCTTTAGCACTGCTTCCGCATCCTGCTGCCATGGAAGCTACCATTGCTGTACAGAGTAAAACGCTGATTACTTTTCTTTTCATTAATAAATCCTCCTTAGATTATGTAAAAGTTGATTTCTTTAACCATCTTTATCATAGTCTATTTTGAAAAAATTTTATACGGACGGACTTTTGTGTTTTGTAATGTATTTTTCGTATTATCTGATCTTCCTTTGGTTTTTGTAAGAAATTTTTTTTAAATGTTCGAAATTTTTTGAAGTAAATTTATTTCCGGTACTTTTTTTCCTCTCAACCGGTATTCCTTCGGCGAACATTTTTGAGTCTTTTTAAATATGTAATTAAAGTAATGGGAATCCTTATAACCGACCTGATATCCGATTTCGGAAGTCTTCTGGTTAGAGCACATCAGCAGCTCCTTTGCCTTATCCATGCGCACTTCTGTCAGGTATTCTACAAATGTCATTCCTGACTCCTGGCTGAATACCGAGCTGAAATAGCTGGGGCTCATATTCACATGAGATGCCAGTCTGTTCAGTGACATATCCTCCTGCATGTAATTTTCTGTAATATAAGACTTTGCCTTTAGCAGAATATCCGAATATTTACGCCCGGATGCGTTATCCCTCAGCAGAAGTACATTTTCCAAAAGTTCCCGTATATACTGCTTTGTAGTATCTAATCCCACAATATGTTCGCTCAATCCTTTGATCTCGCCGCAATTTTCTACCAGTTCTTCTTTGCTCAGCTGAATTTCTTCCCCAAATGCGATTGCACTGAAATAGATATCCATGCAGATATACTGACGCATCATTAAGGATTTCAGGTTGTCCTGACTGGTATTTCCAAAATACCCCTTTATAAAACTCTGCACCTCATCCAGTGTCCCATTTCGCAAAAACTGTCGGATCATTTTTCTGGAGTCCTCCACAGAATATATATTAAACAGATCAATATCTGCAACCGCCCCGGGTATATAACTGTCCTCATATACTACCCTGTTCCAGTTTTCCACAAAGCGGCTTGAAAATATCTTGTCCGCTTCATTATAAGAAATTCTCAGTTCCCGAAGCCTTGATACCATCTTCCCCACCCCTGCATAGTATTCCAGATTTTCATATCCACTGATCAGTTCCACCAGATAATGACAGAACTCAGAAATCTTTTCATTTAATTCCTCACTGCTGTCACCCTTTATCAGAAAGGCCAGCCCCTCCGCACCTCTCTCATATACAAATACATGGCTTTGGGTTTCTACATATCTCTGGATTTTTTCCGAAACCTCCACTACTCCCTCGGAATATTCTGCCTCATGCTCCTTTTTCCGTATTTTGAACAGAATCATATTATATTTTTCCGCACTCAGCTCCATGCCCAGCTGACGCCCCTGTTCCAGCGCTGCAGACATTGGCACCTGTTCTGTTACAAGCATGGTGAAGAAACACTGTATATTTCTTCTTACATTTTCCTCCATCTCTTTTGAATACTTTTCCAGCAGCATACGTTCCTCCCGCTCTTTTTCAATAATTTCAGCTACCTCTTTTATTGCTACAAGCAGCCGCTTTGAGGATATTGGCTTCAGCAGATATTCCTGTACCCCCATTTTAATCGCTTCCTGGGCGTAGCCAAATTCACCGTATCCGCTTAATATGATGACTTTTGTATCCGGCAGATCACGAAGAACTGCCTTACTCAATTCAAATCCGTCCATAAAGGGCATCTTAATATCTGTGATCAGAATATCCGGTTTGTTTTTTATGATCATCGGATAAGCCAATTCACCATCCGATGCTTCCCCTACAAAAGAAAGCCCTTCCTGTTCCCATTGGATACCTTTTTTGATACCGTTTCGAATTACAATTTCATCTTCTACTAAAAATACCTTGATCATATTTGCCACTCCCTATTCATACTTTTTTTAATTATTCTTCTATATAATAGTAATGCCAAAAATAAATGGAAAAAGAAACGGGATTTCTTATTAATAAGGTGGGATTTTTTATCGTTATAAAAAACGCTGTTCAGCAAAAGGATTTTAACCCCGAATCTAATACGGGATTAAAATCCTTTTTTCATTTCCTATTTAATGGTTATACTTTTGATTTTAGAATATGCTCCATAGACTTTCTTTCCATTAATGGTCCGGTAAGCCCTGATTTTTACATAGTATTTCTTACCACTCTTTAATCCTTTTACAGAAGCAGATACCACTTTTTGTTTCTTAACTGCCGCTTTTTTCTTGAATCCTTTGGATTTATACTGAGACATATAAACCTCGTATCCGGATGCCCCGCTTATTTTCTTCCAGCTGATATTTGCTCTGCCCTTTTTTGCGGACTTCACTTTTATGGATGGTACTTTTAGAAGAGATGCTTTCACGGCTGCACTGTTAGCACTGCTGTAAGCACCCTCGGATGCCACCGCCTGTACTTTATAATAATAAGTCTTTCCGGCAGTTACTTTGCGGTCCGTATAAGAGGAGGAAGTAACCGTCTTGATTTTTCGGTAACCGCTTTTTGCTTTTGTGGAGCGGTATAAATTGTATTTTACTGCTTTTGACGATTTACTCCAGCTTACTTTTACTTTTTCCGCACCTGACTGAACTGCTTTTACTTTTCCCGGTGCTGCAAGCTTAACGGTAACCGTCATGGATGCTTTCACTCCTGATCCATCCTGTGCCATCACAGTGATTACGGATTTTCCGGGCTCTTTTGCCAGGATACTATTTCCATTGACGGCCACTGATTTTGTATTGGAAGAACTGTATGTTACTTTTTTATTGCTTGCATTTTCCGGTGAAATCAATGCCTGAAGTGCAAAGCTTTCTCCCACTGTTACTGTTTTCGATGTTGGATTCAACGCAATACCCTTAACCGGAACTGGCTTAATTGCCGGAGCTTTTACGATCACGGATAAGGATACTTTCACACCGGAACCATCTTCTGCCGAAACAGTTATGATGGCATTGCCTGGTGCAGCCGCTGTTATTTTATTTCCGCTTACCGCTGCAACTTTTTCATTATCCGACTGATACTTCAGACTCTTATTGGCTGCATTTTCCGGAAGCACTTTCACATCGATCAGGGTACTTTCACCTGTGATCATGGTTTTCTGGCTCCATCCGGGCAGAATCTGACTCACCAGCACTGCCTCTTCCACATTTTTTCTTTCAATTATAACTGTATAATCTTTTAAGGTCACATGATCCTCTGCATATACCCGCAGCGCAGCTTCTGTTTTGTCTCCCTCCAGTGTGATTTTCTGAAGTGCAGAATCATTGACAAGGATGTCATTTATATAGAGCAGTCCATAGGTATCAGCCAGTTTAGCAGTAAATCCAACCTCCTGTGTCTCTTCTGGTACAGTAATCACACAGCTGTCTTCCTTCATTTCCACAGTTCCCACATTGGGAGTCAGGGAAACCAGATATGCATTCTGGCTGTAACTGGTTGCAATATACATCTCTTCTACTAACCGGGCTGAAGCCTCATTTGCCGATCCTTCAAACTTCAGCGGCACTACATCATAAGTCTTCCGGGTGCCCGTTGCAGTATCATCTACCGTAATAGACTGTGCTTTTTTCACTGCATCTTCCGGGATTTCTATCTTCATTTCATAGACAGCATCTTTTCCGGAATAATTTAGTTTTTCATTGTAAATGACCAGATCCCCGGCTGTAATCTTTAATGTTTTTCCATTATCAATCTTTGCTAACTGGCATAAAATGTAGTTGGTCTTTTCTTTGTTGACAATCATCCGGTACGTGAAGAATCCACCCGGTACTGCATAACGTGTTGTCATACCATTTAACGCATTATCACTTCCCCCAACAGAACCTGCTCCATTGTTATCATCCAATTGGTGTATATTGTCGTTTTCGTACTGTCCGTAACCAGCCTTAATAACATCTATTTTTGCCTGGTTTGCACGGCCTTCTTCTTTTTGTTTTAATATAGCCGCCTGCTGATCCTCCGCACTGCTGTCTGCACCTGTAAAATACCAGTAGATTCCATACCGCTGTGTGTGCTGGAGATAATGGGTAGAGAAGGTCAGATCGTGATCCGTTCCTTCTAGTTTAAACGACAGCTTTCCGTCTTCTCCCACTGTCTTAACCAGATATTGATTTATATTTTCCATAAATTCATCTACCGTATATTTTTCAATATCTATGGTCTCTGTTCCCAGAACTGCTCTTTTTCCGTCTTTGGGGCTGGCTGATTCTGAACCGACTACTTTTGTCTTTGGAATAGAAACTGCTACTCCGCAGGTGGTCAGATCCATTTTATCATCTGTGCCAAGTTCTGCACTTAATACCACCGGACCATATTTAAATGCGAATGCTCTTTCATCATCCGGCAGTGTAAATGCCCTGACCTCCATTGGAAGCTGTACACTTACTGTGTCGCCGTCTTTCCATGTACGGTCAATGCAGAGATAACCTCCGGCAGTTTCTGCTTTCTGATCTACTCCATTCACTTTTACAACAGGCGTTCCCGCAACCCATGAGGGAACAGAAAGGCGTAAGTTCAAATCAGCCTTATCAGCTCCGTTTAATAAGGATATGGTAAATTCTGAGGTATCTGTCTCAGGGATAGCCGTTTTCTGAGTCAGTTTTACATTCTTCTCATCCCAGGTTAATTCAGAACTCAGATACTGATTAACAAAAAGGGTATGATCTTTATAAAAATAAATACTGTCCCCAAGCTTTGTAAAATTCTCCATTCCGCTTCCTGTACAGCACCAGAACTGGTTATTATTGATATTGGTATCTGCATATACCTTGAAATATCCGGCTGCCATTGGCTGGAAATAGGTAGTCATCCCCGTTTCCGGATTTATGGAGGACATAATGGCATTCAGGAAAGTGTTCTCGTAATAATCGGAGTATTTTTTATTTCCTGTTATCTTGAATAATTCCCTGGTCATTTTAAGCATGTTGTAAGTATTGCAGGTCTCACAGTTACACTGGGTCCGCTCCGCATCCAGGATATTGTCTGCGCCGAAGTGTTCCCACTCACTGTTGCCTCCTGTAATATAGGTATGTCGCTCAATTACCATATCCCAGAATGCTTCTGCGTATTGCAGGTAACTGGAAGCATCCTGTTTTTCTCCATTGATTGTTTTCCCATCCAGCGCGCGGTAGCGGTTTAATGCTCCCAGGAATTTGGGTATGGTAGTATTGGCATGTTTTCCATTTAATATATTTGGTGTTCCGGCAAGTACATTTTCAAATAAGGTGTCTTCATCAAACATATGAGCAGCTTTGGCATGCTCTTCCTTACCGGTACATTTGTAAAGTTCATAGAGACAGTCATTCATGCCTCCGTATTCAATGTTCAGCACCCGGCGCTGCGTGGCTGCATCCCACTTGCTGGTTCTGTTGTAAATCCAGTCTCCAAGGGATGATGCCGTCTTCAGGGCCTTTTCATCTCCGGTGAATTTATAAACGTCTACCAGTCCTGCAAGTATTTTATGCATGGTATACCATGGTACCCAGTTTGCACCGCCTGTTTTTCCTTCCATAATATCAAACTGTTTTTCAATATTGCTGCGGTCTTCAATCTGCGCACCAAATATGAAACCTGTTCCTATAGCATTCTGGCATTTCTCCAGTTCCTGAATTAAGTAAGCAAGACGGTCTTTCATCCAGGTTCTGTCTTCTTCGCTGTCCGCTGTCAGATATGCCTGTGCACATGCTGTCAGGTAATGTCCCAGGGTATGCCCGCCGATATAGCTGTCTTCCCATCCGATGTAAGTCTGTTTATTCTGCGTACTTAATCCTGCCGTCTCCCGGAATCTGGACAGCAGCCTGTCCGCATCAAATTCCTTTAAAAAAGCAATATCTTTGTCGGTAACCTGGTCATAGTAATCATTTGTTACATCTACAGCTTCCAATGGAAATTCTTCAATTCCGGTGATGTCCGTTTCTGCCAGAACAAGAAAACGGAACGATTTATCTTTCGTAAGATTTCCAAGTGTCAGGGTTGCCTTTAAGATTACCTCTGCGTCCTTTTCTCCTGCCTGAGGCCTGTTCACCGTACCATCTGTGGAAATCACATTGGTATTACTGCTTTCCCACTGTATACTGCTTCCGTTCAGTCCCATCTTCGGCAATTCCAGGAATTCTTTTGTAAGTTCTCCTTCTTTTAACTTTAATGCCTTCTGGTCTTCGGCAATCCGGTCCTCATCTGTCATATCCAGATTTTTATCCGCATAATTCTGCCAAACCTCCTGATCGCTCATGGCATAATTATAGACATCAAAATAAGAAATTGTTCCGATGTATCCCGGATCGTTTCCATAGAGTGACAATCCCATATATCCAATAGCATCCTCAGGATTTTTTACACCATTTTTTAAAATATCTGTCAGGTTATATCCGTGTTTTGTAGTTCCCGCAAGCTTACCGTTGAGATAAAGTTTCGCAGTCTGGTCTTCGCTGAATACCATGGCAGCCGTTGTATCTTCGCCTGGTTTTATTGCACCGCCGATATTCACGGACTGCTCGCTTTTGCCATTTGCTTTTAAGGTAAAGGCAACCTCTCCGCCGGCTCTGATCGGATTCAAAAAGACGTAATTATTCACATCTTTTGTTCCCAGATTAAAAACCCAGGCAAAGTCCATCTGTGACGTATTGAATTTCATTTCAATAGTAATACTTTCATCTCCATCTTCGATAATGCCGGAAGGAATCTTAACATACTGGTTTTTATTTCCCGTAAACTTAAGCTTCTTTTCCCCATCTTCATCTGTTGTTACATTGCTTTCATTCATTCCGGCCAGGGGTGCATTGCATCTGCCCTGTTTGTCTACCAGCATACCGTCCTGTACCGTCATATCATAGCTTACATACAACTGGTTTTCTGTCAGCGCCGGAACATTCAGCGTAAATTCCTTTGTTTTCGTCACATCCCCATATGTGACAGAAGCTGTCAGGATTACCTGGGCATCTTCTTCTCCGGGATTCGGGCGAACCACCTGTCCCTGGTTGGAAATGACTTCTTCCCTGCTGCTGTTCCAGGTTATGGCACTTCCATTTCTTCCGGCATCCGGAAGCGTTACATCATGAACCAGCGTATCCGTATTTACAAACGGATTTAACAATGCCAGATCTTTATCCACGATTTCTTCATCGGTATAAATTCCCCCGTAGCGGTGGTACAATGCAGAAACTTCTTCTGAATCGGCACAGTGGCTGTAGATTTCAAAATCATCAAATGCCAGTTTTGCAAATCCACCGTTGTATTTTGGAGAATTAAATCCCAGATATTTATAATCTGAATCATTTCCGTTAATTTTATTTCCTTTGTTATTATATGTCAGTTCCTGTGGAATCCCATTGCGGTAAATACAGGCTGCTCCTGTCTCACTGTCATAAGTCACTGTGACATATACCCACTCATCCACCGGGAAAAATTGATCCCTGTCATCCTCTACCGATATCTCCATAGGCTGTCCACCACCTACCGAAGTTCCAACAGACAACTTCAGCGGTACTGTATCGCTCAGGCTGGACAGATACCATCCTTCTCCTGCGTAATTACCGTTGGGCTTTGCCCACATAATAATATGCTCGCCCTTGCCCAGTGCTTCAGGAGCTTTTACCCAGAATGCCGCAGTCAGCATAGACGGCTGCAGGGACGCGCTGTTCCCCAGATTCAGATAAGTTTTCCCATCTAACTGCAGTGCATTTCCATTCATTCCTTCTATGTAATTTTCAGATCCGGTCAATGCTATCGGAAGATCTTTTCCGGATGTATCCGAAACGTTCCCGTCAAACTTTAACTGAAGTTCCAGATCCGCATCCTGAATTGGCTCACTGGTGTAGATCCGAATCCAGTTAACATTAATTGTCTTCCCTTTTACTTCATCTGATTTACGCACATCCACACTCAGATAGCCATTTTCATCTGCCGTTGCTTCACCTTTCACTACGGCATTGCCACTCTTGGGAATGTTACCGCTGCTTCCGATATGCTGCTCTGATTCTTCCCCTCTGTTTGCGTAGACTTCTACCGGGCTGGAATTCCCCCAGTTATTGCCTACTCCAACTTCCACATCATAGGTCTTGCCTGCCTGAAGTTCAAATTTATAATCTACGTAAAGCTCTTTGATTCCATTTTCATTTTGGTTTCTTCCGTAACGGAAACTGAGTTCCTTAGAAACACCATCTTGTGCCAGCTGCTCATTTGCCCATGTAAGTTTCGTATAGACACCCGTGACCGGATATGTCTCTTCTGAAACTTCTCCTGCGGGATCATCTATCCCCCACATTCTGCCTGTGCCGGGATCTTCTCCAAAGACCTGATCCGTAACTGTATTCCATGCTCCGAACTCATCCCCATCTGATACCGTAGTCACATCATGATCACCTGCATCAACAAAATAAAGTAATGTCTTCTTCGCCTCTTCCTGTGTTCCAGACTCTTCTGCATTTGCCTGCATTGGCGCCACGCTGCCGAGAACCATCGTAACAGCCAAAAAACCGCTTAGTAACTTTTTCCATAAAACCTGCTTTTTCCTCATTGTAATCTCCTCTCCAGTTTTGTTAATGGCTGATTCCGCTGAATCAGTTTGCCATTTCTTTGCCCGGGTATGTTTGAAACTGCTCTCTGTCCGCAAACTGGTACATGCAGATCACGGAAATGAATTTTACACACGCTCCGGATTCCCTCGCTTTCTTAGTAATGGTTTAAGTATATTTTATGGATGGAAATATTCAATGTTCATTTTTATCAAATGGGTTGGATTATTTATCTTATTTTGTTATGGCGGCATTTTATAAATGCGCACAAAAAAAGCCGGAACGCAATTTTTTCGATTATTAATTGCTTTCCGGCTCCTATGAATCAAATTGTTACTATGCTATTTCATCTGCGTTATTACTCTTCCACCACCAGATTATCCTGTGATGCCTTATATGGTGTCCGAATCAGCCACTCAAATGGATCGTAATAATTTAATCCAACTGCTTCCATCATCTCCATTACATCCTGCCTGTTCTTCGGTGGCGTCCTCTGTATTATAAATGCCGGGACATGGTTTACCCTGTAATATTTACGATATCTGCAATCCATATCAATCCCCGGAATCCCCAGAAATGCTCCCGGTTCCTCTTCTGCCAGTTTATCAATTGTTTCCCAGTATGGCTCTATAATATACTGAAACTCCTCATTCCAGAAATGCTCATAAGTTATTCTGGCAACAGGTATTTTATTTTCTTTCCATACCGCCTTTATATCTGCGATTCTGCTATAATCCGGCTCTTCCAAAATGGGTGTAGTTACTTCGTTTAATGGAACTGCATCAATAACATCCTTCTGCAACATCTATTCTACCTCTTTATGAAATATATGTTTATAACGATATCTTAACATTAATTTGTAAAAATCTTTTCTATTCTCACTGATAAATGCAGTTTCATCAATACATTTATCTATTTTCTTAAAATCGATTTTATCTGTGATTTTCTTTTCTGCTTCCTTACAGCCTACAAAATCTCCATTATTTATTACGTCATAATAAGATGACTTTTTCCCATCCAGAAGAATCTGTGATGTAGGAAAATGGTAAGTTCTTTTATCCATTTCCTCCTGACTATTCAAAATCCTGTCAAGCTCTTCATCCCGAAGCCGTGGAAAAAGAGAGGACCCGTTGTCATAAATTGGTGCCAGCCTGTAACTTGTAACTCCTTTTAAGAACCCCCAATTATAGCCATGTCTGTCAAAATTTGCAATCAATGCATCTACGATAAACATCTCCCAGAATCTTCGTATTAACTCTTGTCTCACAATAACTTTTGTATGCTGTTCCAAAAGATATTCAATTTCTCTATAACTATATACCGTATGTTTTTCTCTCTCCGTATCAAAAGAAGAATCTCCTGTAGATGAAAATTCCACTAATGTTTCCCCTGTTCCAGCAGTAAAATCCTTTATAGCCACAACCTCCTGTCCTTTATAGATACCTAATAGTGTATCATGCACATCCAGGCCTGTTGTTTTAATAATATGGCTGGCGAGATACTCAGAAATATGGCTATAAGAAGGCTGACCGTTTACTACTTTCCTAAACTTCAACATATACGCCTCATCATGATACACAATTCCGGTCTTTTTTTCACTCCCGGAATATAATATCCCGCTTAAAGTGCAATCACTAAAATCAATCATTTATTCGTTCCCCATATCTCTTCTTTTCATTTATGACAAACAGGAAACATGTAAACACGCTCCCCTCCGGACGATCCCCGCCATAGTTCCAACTTTTCTACAGTGATAAAAAACTTTCAGCTTTTTAATTTCCTTCATTTATAATCTCCTCAATGGATAAAAACGGAACTTCTTCAAATAAATTTTCAAGTTCTCCGTGAATTTCAAGTGCGATCGCTATCTTCGTTAAAGAAATCAATGATATTTCCCCTTCTTGCTCAAACCGCTTCACAGAACCTAAGCTTACTCCTGATTTTTCACTCAATTTTTTCTGTGATATTTTTCTCCGCTTTCGGATTCTGCGTATTCTTTCCGCAATAAGTTTATTAATTTCTCCGGGTGATTTTTGATTGAAATGATATATATTCATAGCTAATATTTTATCCCATTTCTGATATTTTATCAAGTATTAGATAATATATTAGCCATCTTTTGCTTTCTCTCTATTTCGGTTCCACCAATACATGAAATCCATCCGTCCCCAGATAATTTTTCTGCATAAGCTGCAGTACTTCCTCTGCCGGCATAACCATATTATTAACCGCTGGCAAATAAATATCAACATTCTGAAACGCGATATAATTGCTCCTGTCTTTTCTTACCGAATGAATATCTGTCATGCCAATATTATATTTTTTAATGGTTAGAAACATCAGCCAGAATCGAATTACATCATAGTCATCCAGCGGACGCATGTCTTCTATCATATGTGGCACATTATTATAGACGTAGCCGGTTATAACAGCCGCGGTAACGAACGCCCTGATATCGCTAAAATCATTTTCCTCCAAAACCGCAATGGACGCAAATACAGATTCAACAATGTACTTAGATAACCGTTCCGTCACAACATAGTCACAAAAATTTCCCTCCAGGCAGCCAGTCAGAATTTCCATGACTTGTTTCAGATAACTGCTTCGGTCATTCGCTAATGCTGCAAAATTCTTTTTATTTGCCGCACATCTTTTAAAACCCCGGGTCTTTATCTGGGTAACCATCTCAATATCCCTTATGGTATCCGTAACGGTAATCGGCGAAAAGAAAGCGGATATCATACTCTCTTTCGCTAATGCAATACCGCTGCTGCCGGAGATTCTCTCCAACCTGCCAAACAGTTCGGATGAATAACGGCTTTCACCCGCTACTTGTTCTGCTGATTTATTTTCATAGCCAATCTGATAGGACACGTTATTATAACAATGTATCTGTTTATGATGGGTATGTCCGAAAATATTCCAGCTGTTTTCTGCCTTAAGACCGGTCAAAGAACTCCACCAGCAGTCTGTATCTTCCCTTGTGAAATCAAACATTGGAAAATGTGTAAGAATCAAAACCTTTTCTTCCGCAGATACGACCTCATTTGCAAACGCAACCCAGTTACCATGAAATTCCTTTATCTGTTCCGGGTGAAAACCTTTTACCATACACGCATCCGGCAATTCCGTAAATTGCTCCAGTGGGATGTCACCTCCCACCCTTCGTCTGAAACTTGTCCATCCGGTATCGCCAATAACACAGAGATCATCATAATAATATTTTCTGCCCGTTATCAGCAGCCTGAAATACTGATTTTCCTTTGTTGCAGTATCAAATAAAGCAATCAGCTCCTGATAGCTTTTTGGGGACTGACTCCAGTAGTCATGATTTCCCAGGACGCAAAATCCCCTGATTTTATTCTTCTCCAGCTCCTTTATAAATCCCAGAGTCTTTCTATAGTCGTTAAAGTAATCCCCTGCCAGACATAACAGACAATTTCCGTAGTTTTCTTTTATAAATGATAGAAACTCTTCCTTTAATCTATCTGCTGCTTCCAGATTAAATTCCTGATTGGTAAAATCAAAGTGCAGATCAGATATAAATACTATGGGACGATACGACAACCCTATTTTTTCATTTTCCACTCCTTAATCTCCTCCAGCCGTGCTTTGATCTCTTTTTCCGTTCCCTGCCCGGTGGGCTCATAATAAGTACGATCCTTCAGACTGTCCGGCAGGCACTGCATCCTTGTCAGTTTCTCCTCTGTATCATGAGCATACTCATAATCTTTCCCATAATTCAGATCTTTCATCAGCTCTGTAACGCCATTTCTGATCTGCAGCGGTACCGGTTCGGCAGGAAGCTCACGGATATCTCTTTTGACAGCATTGCACGCAGCATATATTTTGTTCGATTTCGGAGCCATTGCAAGGTAAACGACAGCATGGGACAGGTTGACATCGCACTCCGGCATTCCGTTAAAATGGCAGGCCTGATATGCCGCCACTGCCACCTGCAGGGCATTACTGTCAGCCATGCCGATATCCTCACTGGCAAAACGGATCAGGCGTCTCGCCACATACAGAGGGCTCTCGCCCCCTTCCAGCATTCTCATAAGCCAATAAACAGCTGCATCCGGATCACTGTTGCGCATGGATTTATGGAGCGCCGAAATAATATTATAGTGTTCCTCCCCCGTCTTATCATACAGGAGTGATTTCTTCGTGATACACTGCTCCATAACCTGATCGGTCACAGTGACCTGCTCCGCACTCATCTCACCGTTTAAAATCGCCATCTCCAAAGTATTGAGGGCAGTTCTGGCATCTCCGTCGGCAAATCCTGCGATTGCCCGCAAATGATGTTCTTCAATAGCGACCTTCTGATTCCCAAACCCCATGGGATTGCTCAGCGCATTATGCAGCAACTGCACCAGATCTGATTCTACCAGCCCCTTTAAGACAAATACCTTGCATCGGGACAGAAGCGCCGCGTTAACTTCAAAGGACGGATTTTCCGTCGTTGCACCGATCAGCGTGATACTGCCCTGTTCAACGTATGGAAGAAAAGCATCCTGCTGAGCCTTGTTAAAGCGGTGTATCTCATCCACGAACAAAACCGTACGAATTCCCATCTTCCGGCTGGCCTCAGCCTTAATCATTACCTCTTTAATTTCCTTGATACCACTGGTCACAGCACTGAAATTAATAAAATCTGCTTTTGTCCGTCCTGCAATAATACGTGCCAATGTGGTTTTCCCAACCCCCGGAGGCCCCCAGAATATCATCGAAGATACCTGATCCTGTTCGATCAGCCTCCGCAGGACTTTTCCTTCCCCCAGCAGATGCCGCTGGCCCTGGAACTCTTCCAGTTTTTCCGGCCGCAGACGGCTTGCCAGAGGATTATATTTTTCTCTGTCATCAAAAAGTGTCATTTGCTCCATGATCTTTTACTCCTTTGGATGAATTTTACGTTCCTGCCTGTGATGTCTGTTATCATTCATTATAATTCACCGAACATACATTCGTCAATCTTAACTTCAGCAGAATTCCAGTTTACCCACAGAATTTATGACAATAAGAACCTCGAATTGGGGGGCGCAAAATTTGGAGGGTGCAAAATTAATCTCCCCGGTAATATTTCATACCAGGGAGATGCTTATCTGATGCTTATCTGATTTTTATTTGATCTTATCTGATTCTTATTAAACTTTAAAATTATGCACTCTTAGCCCACTCCGTACATGTCTTCACTGTATCTGCCGGATTTATCGCCCAGGCATCCGCCCCTACAATGTCACATACTTTTCCTGTTACCGGAGCCCCGCCGATAATTACTTTTGCCTGATCCCTCAGACCTTCTTTTTCCAATGCATCAACAACTGCTTTCATAGAATCAATTGCCAGTGTCAGTACTCCGCTCAATCCAATAATCTGGATATTATCCTCTTTCATTCTGCGGATAATTTCTTCTGCCCCTACATCAATTCCCAGATCTACTACCTCAAAACCGCCGGCTTCCAGCATGGCCTTAACAATGTTTTTCCCAATATCATGCAGGTCCCCTTCCACAGTACATAAAATCATTTTGCCGGCTTTTTCAGTAGAAGCTGCTGCTAATGCAGGCTTGATAATATCCATTGCTTCTGTCATCAGTTCACCGGAAAAGATTAGGTCGGATACAAAATACTCATTGGATTCGAACCGCTCTCCAACCACATTCATTCCTTCCTGGCAAGCCTTCATTGCTTCCGGGGCTTCTTCACCGCCATCTGCCATGACCTGTTCTAATATTTCCAGTACAACATCCTCCTCTAAATCAGCCATTGCATTTTTTAAACTATCATAATCAAACATAACATACCTCCTGTTCCCGCTTTGTTTTTCCTCAGTTTTATTATATCTTCTCAATACGATTCATTTTGTTATATGGAATATTCTACTTTCCCAATCCATTTACTGTTGTCTTCTGATTTACTCGCATAACAGATAGACATAACGCAGTATCTCATCCTCCAGATCCATTACAATATCCTTAGCACTCTCTGGCGTATATGGATTCATCTCCAGATACTTCTCCCAGCTGCGGTAATATTTACTCTCAAACGGAGCAAGCTCAGAATGTACATAGTCTTCCTTATTAAACTGGAGACCAGCCTGACCGCCTGGATTCTGATATACTCCGTATTCCCTTACCGTTTCACAAACTGCAATCAGATTTTCCAGATTGATATCATTATAGGTAAGTGCTCCCTTATCAAATCCAAAAATGAATTTGCCGCCCGGCATCATGATATCCAGGAATTCTTTTACATAGTCAATACATTCCTGTTTGGTACCCGTCCGAAGCAGCGATAACGGGAACAGACCGGAAATGATATGTTTATTGCCAATCTTTTCTTTCACAAGCTTTGCATCTCCCATTTCAAAGGAGAGATAAGTATCCGTAGGCAGTTCATACAGATAATCCAGATAACGCATCCAGTCATGCTCACAAAATGCATTGATATGGAGTCCCAGAGATGCATAATCATTTGCCTGGCGTAAGAATGGCTCCCACCATAATTTCACAAAATCTTTTTCCTTCATATAAGTAGCCAGATGAAGCGGGAAGAATACATGCCCGTAATTGGAAATCTGTTTCGGAAGACCTGCCTTGTAGTTCAGCGTATATACTGCATTCACTGCATCCAGAACTTTATCCGGCCTTCTTCGGATATCCATACACATCGCACTCAAGCTTCTCATATTGTCAGTCAATAT
The DNA here is from genome assembly GCF_000686105.1 of Robinsoniella sp. KNHs210. Classification (NCBI taxonomy): domain Bacteria; kingdom Bacillati; phylum Bacillota; class Clostridia; order Lachnospirales; family Lachnospiraceae; genus Robinsoniella; species Robinsoniella sp. KNHs210. Next base: position 4,138,579 of record NZ_JMLZ01000002.1, on the reverse strand, counting down.
ATCCAGAGGCGCATAACACATGGAAGTAAATACCGGACTCATACCATATAATCCGTATTTTTGAATCAGTTTCCCCATCATAGCACCATTCTGCATCATAAACCGGTCCTTTGATGCCAGACCCTGATAGAGCGCCATCATTGACCGCCCCGGGTCCTTTATGAAATCAAGCCCGTTGTAATTTCTGGGCAATACCTTTTCAATGATACAGTCATATGGGTTTTTGATAAATTCATCGTACTCTTCCGGCAAAAGCCCAACCGTATTGGGGTGCTGCATAAGACCAGCCTTATTCATCTTAAAATTATTGGAGTCCAATGCCTGATAAGCGATCGGCATACGGATTGTTCCGCCATACATGCAGACATCCGATGGAACCAGACGGCATAATTCGTCTGCTGCCTTCTCTAATAATTCCGGATGCCAGATTGCCTCTTTTCCGTCTATGCCTGCGTAACCCGCTATTACTTCCAGGCCCAGATTTACTTTGATTGGTACTCTTTTGGGAATTTTATTATCAAATACATCATGAAATATCTGATTCCGTTCCGCTCTTAATTCCTCCGTATTATTCATATAGAACCTCCTGTCATTACCTGTTAATAGTTTATTTTAAAAACGGCTGTTCAAACTGCCTCCTTTCCTCCGCTATTTACAAATGATCTCCCAGCCATCCATCTCTACCTCTATTTTGCAGCTTTTGCTCTTTTTGCATTTAACTCTTCCCTTACCTTATCCATCTTCGCCGGGGTAAGTCCATAGAAGAACATCAGCACCGTACTGATAATCAAAAATGCTGCCGGCATTCCCATTGCCATAAACCGAATACCCGTTACTACCTGAGTGCTTGGTTCTGTTCCGCCTACATAGCCTACGATGGACAGACCGAAGCCTGCGATTGCCGTACTGAAAACTGCTGCAATCTTAATAGACAGCTGGAACAGGGAAAAATATACACCACGGGCGTTTCTCCCGGTTTTCCACTCACAATAATCAACGGTATCCGCATACATATTGATATTTACAACATTCGGCCAGGAATATCCCAGATAACCGACTGAAATCATAATAATAATGAATGTAATATTGCTGCTAAAAACTATTGAAATCAGCATACAGATGGATAAAATCATATTGCCCACCATATAAGCCTTTTTCTTGGATAAAAACTTGGTTATAAGCGGAACGCTGGTAGCCCCAACTAATGCCAATATGTTTACAATACCAAAAAATGTAGAAGTTGCATCCTTATTTTTCGCTACGTATTGGAAGAAATAAGGGAACATCGCATAGGTCATCAGCAGACTTAGAATTCTCGTAATATCTGCAAAGAACAACAACAGCAGATTCCGGTCATGGAATACAAGGCTTACCATCTGTCCTACTTTCAGTTTCTCCTGGGCTCCCGCATTCACTTTTACCGGCTCATTCTGAATATCTTTTCCCTTTGAGGCATAGATCAGATTCATATAACATAAGAAGCAGATCAGTCCAACCAGAAATGCTGTCCAGGTGAATCCAGCTACATTTTCTTCTCCATGACCGAAAAATACAATAAGTGGCAGAATGAAAAATCCCGCAAAGATTTTACCAATGGCACCACCCTGTCCACGGAAAGTGGACAAATGTACACGTTCCTTCGGGTCATCCGTAAGAGAAGAGCTTAATGAAGTATAGCCTGTATAAGCAATATTCGTAGCGATACAAAATGCCGCATATATAATGCACGCTGTAATTGCTTTAGGAACCATATCCATAGAATTGTTTGTGAACATAATCCCATTGAGCAGCAAAATCAATGGAGCGCCTATCAGAACCCATGATCTGTACTTGCCCCAGCGCAGATTACTCTTTTCGATTGCCGCACCGATAATCGGCGGACTGATACTGTCTATAATCCTGCCAACCATCATCAGGGTACCTGCTGCTGCCGCAGTGATACCTGCATAATCCGTATAGAACATTAGTAAAAAAGTGTTTGACATTGTAACCATAAACATAAAACCATAATCAGCCAGACCATAGGAGACTTTTAAATACGTTCCAAGCTTTTTTCCCTGCTCATTCATTGCAATACCTCCATCCCTTTTTTTGTTTCCGCTAAACACCCGCATTTAATTTTGTATTTTTTCGCTTCTATACAATTTTTATTATAACATCTATTCCATTTTTTGTCTATATCTTACAATGTATTTAAAAATTTTTGTAAATTTTTATCTATTCTTACAAGTGTTTTTTATGATAAACTGATAAAAAAGCGGCAGGTGATTCTATGCAGTATACAAAAGGAATACAAACACAGGAGCATATTTTCCAGATTGGAAAGGAACTGATGTATAAAAACGGATATAAAAATACCACCATCAGTATGATCGTGGATGCAGCAGATGTTCCTCATGGACTTGTAAATTATTATTATAAAAAACCGGACTTTGCAGCCAGGCTGTATCTGGAATATTTTTCATCCATTGACCGGTTACTAAACGCTCTCGTACCGACCCACATTGAAAATGAGCTGCAATTTCATATTCTCCAAATGAAGATTGCACTCACTCAGATTTTTAAAGATGCAAAAGCAAAAGCTTTCTACTATGAAGTCAGCAGGCTGAATCTGGCTCCCAAAGAATTGCATGACAGTATACGAAGCCTGCAGGTTTCTGCCTTACATCATTTAAATACTGTCATGAATCCGGAAGATTATTATCTCTGTGCTATTGCAGAATACGGCGCGCACAAAGTACTGCTGGACCAACTGGCAGAATTTAAGGAAACCGATGACCGGTTTGAGCGCATTGTTGAGCTGATCTCTACCATATCCGTACGGATAGCCGGGCTGGATCCGCTGATTATAGAAAAGAATATTTTGACCACCAGAACTTTGTTTGATCAACTGGATTATTCGAATATACATATGTTCTGAGCGTATCTTAAAACTGGCTCCCATATCGGAGACTCCCATCATGCTGGAAAACCAGCTTTATATCACAGCATTGCATCCTAAAAAGAGCAGCGGGCAATCTTCTGTTATTGCCGCCTCCTGCTCTTTCCAAATATGCTCCTGACCTTCAAAGCTTCTGGTAACAGCCAGACCCAGCTTATTTTCCAACCCCCTCCCCCAATTTTATATGATAGTATCTCCATACCCTCACTGGCTGTGCCGGCAGTAGATGGAATACAACCCCCAATTTTATATAATAATATCCCCATACCGCTCCGACAGCAGCTGAAAATGTTCTTTTTCAATCCTGATTTTACCTTTTCTAATACATAGATAGTTATTTTCCTCTAAGGAAGCCACCATCCGATACAACGTTCTCAGGTTCATATGAAGCCTTTCAGCCAGCACCGCTCTTGTAAGGGTACATGTATATGGAATCTGGTGGCACGCCTGTAAATAGAGGTAATGTCCCAGAATATCCTTTGAGTTAAATAAATTTCCTTTTTCAGCACACGCCATATTGGCAGCCGTGATATTTCCCATCACAGTCAGAGTCTGAAAGCACAGCCTGCTGTTATTCTGGATAATACGGATAAACCGCTCTACCGGAATACGGTAAACAATACATTTGCACTCAGCCAGCACATAAGCAGTATAATAGTTGATATTATTCAGATACTCTACAAGTCCCAGAATATCAAGGGGCTTAAGATATTCTATAACGTTATTTTCATTCCATGAGATCTGATTCCAGACAGACGCCCTGCCGCTGATCAGGAAATAAAAGTAATCCAGGGGATCTTTCTGGCTCAGTATAGCTTCATTTTTTTCAAAAATCAGGAGATCTTCTTTGGATGCCATTCCAGACAGCGAGATAAGCGGGTTCTGTTGGTTATATTTTTGATCCAGAATAATTTCCAGTATCCGTTCTGAATTATAAATCATGTTTTTATTACTCCTTTCGTCAAAATCTCAAAAAAACTGACACTTGTCATTTTTATTATTGTAAAGCCGTGGTAAATTAATGTCAAGTTAGAAAAAGTTTTGTGGTAATTCCACAAAATATATCCGGATATCTTTAACTAAAATAAAAAAAGAATAGGAGCAGCGAGATGAAAACGAGATATAAGGTGATTGGTTTTTTGGCATTTGCCATGTATTTTCTCACAGGCGCAACTTGTGTACTGGTGGGCAGCAGTCTTCCCCAGCTGGTTGAAATGTATGGGATGACATTAGAAAAGGTCGTTTTGCTGGGGTCGGCTTATGCACTGGGAAGAGTTTTAACTGTATATATTACAGGTAGAATGACAGAGAAGCTGGGACCGGTAAAGGTACTGGCCGCAGGCATTATCCTGACAGCGAGCTTCCTGCTGGGAATCCCGTTAATCGTTAATTTTTATGCAGGTATGGTATTTGCATTCCTGGGCGGAGTCGGCATGGGAACCCAGGACGCAGTATGCCCCGTATTATTAAGTGTTGTATTTAAGAAAAATTATGCAAGCTCCCTGAGCGGAGGACAAGGGCTGTTTGGCCTTGGAACCTTTGTGACACCATTTTTAATCGGAGTACTTTTGACAGGGAAACTGCCCTTCTACTGGTGCTATTTTGTACTGACAGGAGTAGCTGTCATTATGCTGGCATGCATTCCCTTTGCCAAAATTGAAGAAACTGTGCAGGGGGAAGGTGCAGATGAACACATCGAACCTCTCTATGTAAAAAAGACCTGGACTGCATATGCCGGTATCTTTACCGTAGTTGCTGCATTTAGTGCAGTTTCCAGTACTCTGGGACTGTATATATCCAGCTTTGCACAGAGTATGGGAAGCTCAGAAGCTTCCGGGGCATTTATGCTCACTGTGTATAATGTGGGATGTGTCATCGGAGGGTTTGTATTTGTATGGGTGCTGAAATACATCAAAAGCCAGACCGTCCTGTTAATAAACTGTATCGGAGCATTTGCCGCAATTGCAGTCTCCATGATCGTAAATACTACACAGTTTTATTATATCGGATTATTTATAACGGGCTTGTTCCTGGGCGTCCTTTTCAGTGTCATCGTAGCCATAGCAACGCGCATTAATTCCAAACGGGTAAGCGTGGCAAGCTCTTTGGTGGCAACCGCAAGCGGCATTGCTGATTTTCTGACACCGGTGATTACAGGAATGGTTATATCCAGACTGGGAATCGGGTTCTCATTTAAATTTACGTTAATTATGCTGGCAGTCTGCATTGCATCTGCAGCAGTTTTAAAGCTGATTACATCAGAGGATAAAGAAAAAGTAACTGTACAATAGATTTATGTATATCAGATACTACACATAAGTATCAGGCACTATTTAAAATATCAGAAAATATAAGGAGATTATCATTATGGACCAGAAGAAAAAAATAATCATTGACACAGATTGCGGATCAGACGATGCAATGGCGATTGCCATGGCACTCAACGATCCTGCATACGAAATTGTAATGATTTCAACCGTTTCCGGAAATGTAAATGCTGTTCAGGCTACGATAAATACACTGACTACTATTGAATATGCAGAAACCTATGAGCCGCCGGTATATCAGGGCGCAGATAAAATGCTCTTAAAAGAGCTGGTATACGCACACGAAACACATGGAAACGACGGTATGGGGGACATTGGACTTGTACCCGAGAGATTAAAAGTTCAGGATGGAAACGGAATATTAGAGATGCTTGCGTGTTTAAGAGACAGCGAACCTGGGGAAATTGATATTATAGCGCTGGGACCACTGACCAATCTCGCAATTGCGATCCGTCTGGATTATGAGGCAATGCAGAAGGCAGGCCGCATCGTCATTATGGGAACGGCAGGACTCGGCGCAGGTAATGTGACGCCAACGGCAGAATTTAATATCTGGCAGGATGCAGAAGCCGCAAAAATTGTTACGGAATCCGGGCTTAAAGAAATCATATATGTTGGCTGGGATGCATGCCTTGGCGATTGTATGCTGAACCCCCGGGAGATCGAAAAAATCAGAAATGGAAGCAAACTGGGGAAATTTGCAATTGACTGCAACAAAAATCTGATGGAGATGAACATTGAACGATTTGGAGATGCCTATCTGGATATGGCTGATCCTTCCGCAATGGCAGCTGCGCTCTACCCGGAGTGTATTGAGAAATGCGATAAATACTTCTGTGAGGTAGATACATCCAACGGACCAAGCTACGGTACTGTTCTGGTTGATGTAAATTATTTCTCAGGAAAAGAACCAAATGTATACATCTGCAGCAAGCTGTATGCGGATAAGTATAAAAACTACATTTACAAGACATTAAAAGTAGAATAAGCATCCCCTCAAAGAGAATCACAAAATACACATCTTACGGGGCCAGGGAAAAGCTGTAAAACAATGTAAACACAAGGGGAAACCCCAATAAACCCATAAGGAGGAGGATAAGGATGAGCAGGAAAACCAGTTCTATCAAAGATGATTTTACCATACTGGCGCAGTTAATGATACCGGTATGTGTCGCAGTAAACTTTGTGGGTGGACAGCTTGCAGCGATCTTAAAGCTCCCTGTATATCTGGATGCAATCGGAACCTTTTTCATCGCTATGCTCTGCGGCCCCTGGGTATCGGCTGTCACCGGAATGCTGTCCAACATTGTTGCCGGGATTGCCAATCCTTCTAATTTTCCCTTTCTCCCTGTGGGTGTCATAATTGGTATCACGGCTGGCTTTTTAGCTAAAAAAAGAATGTTCACCGTGTGGTGGAAATGGATTATTTCCATTCTTATTTTGTCAGCCGTGTCCATTCTGGCAGCCGCTCCGGTGGTAGTTCTTCTATACGGAGGAATTACAGGGGGCGGTACATCCATTATCACGGCTGTAGCAATGGCAGCCGGGGCGAATATCTGGACTGCATTTTTCGGAACAGAAGGCATCTTTACCGTGTTGGACCGGATCATCTCCTTTATCATCTGCTGGCTTGTCTTAAGAGTGATACCAAAAAGGACTCTCATCAAGTTCCTCTGCGGACAATACTACATCAAAGAAACGTAACAGAATCCATATAGTACTGCTGTACCCTGACCGGATTATGGGTCAGTATCTGCTAAAATATTCCTCTGTATCAACAGCGTATTAAATTATATAATACAAGCGCATGATCATTGAAAGGATCATATGCCTGCAAAGAGAAGGATGGTCTATTATGGAAAAAACATACAGAGAAAGAATACAGATTTACAAATCTAATAAGCTTGCAGCATTATATCCGGCTTCCAAGCTGCGAATTGCCGTACTGTATATCGTCTGCACATATATCATCAGTACTTTAAAATTCACAGACGTCCTGCTGCCTCTTTTGCTGCTGCCGGAATTTCTGACTGTATTAATCTTATGTAAGTTAAGCGGGGTAATGAAAGAAAGCTGGAAGGCATTGAAAACAATTACATTTATTGCATTATTTATCTTATTAGTACAAACCTTCTTTGTCCCCGGGGGCGAACTGGTCTGCCGGCTGGGCTTGCTTACAATATATGAAACGGGACTTCAGACAGGCATATCCTTATCTTTTATGATACTTAATATTGCCGGTATTTTTGTATGGATCTTTCAGACCACAGAGAACAGAGAGATCGCAAGCGTGCTTGAGGATTCTGGCATGAACTATAAAGCAGTCTTTGTATTTACCTCCACACTGCAGATGATAGAAGTATTGGAAAAAAACAGTAAAATAATTATGAATGCGCAGAAAGCAAGAGGTGTGGAGACGGAAGGGAATATCTTAATCCGTGCAAAAGCATTTGTTCCGGTGCTGATCCCTTTAATCCTGAACTCGGTAATTGGAACCGAAGAACGGGTGCTGACACTGGAAGCCAGGGGATTTTCCATGCCTGGCAAGAGAACCCATTTGTTTCAGGTACAAAGAAGCGGATATGAGAAGATTGCTGAGGTTATAGCCGCCGTTATAACATGCAGCATACTGGCGGGGAGGATTTGTTTATGGATACTATAATCGAAATGAGGGGTGTAACTTATTATTACCCCCTGACCAAGACACCCGCTGTCAGCGGACTTAATCTCAGGATTGAGCGGGGAAAAGTATATGGTGTGATTGGGGAAAATGGTTCCGGCAAAACGACGTTCTGTGCTCTGGTTCGTGGTTTTGCTCCCGGTTTTTATCAGGGGGAGCTTGCCGGAAAAGTACTGGTTGAAGGAAAAGACATCGCAGAATATGGCGGTGATCTTGCGTCTAAGATCGGCTATGTATTCCAGAATCCGTTTAATCAGTTAAGCGGAGTGAAAAGCACGGTATTCGAAGAAGTTGGATATGGACTTGAAAATTTCGGCATTAGGCCTGATGAAATGGAACAGAGAATAGTGGATGCAATGAAGCTGACAGAAATTGAAGAACTGGCAGAAAAAAATCCGCTTGAACTTTCCGGAGGACAAATCCAGCGAGTGGCACTTGCCTCCGTACTCGTACTGGACCCTGATATTCTGATAGCAGACGAACCCACAAGCCAGCTTGATCCGGAAGCAACAGAAAGCGTATTTGCAATTATTCATGCCTTAAAGCAAAAAAAGAAAACGGTCATACTAGTTGAACATAAGATGGATCTCGTCGCAGAATATGCAGACGAGGTACTTGTATTTCATAAGGGGCGCCTGGCTGCATCCGGAGAGACAGCAAAGCTTCTGTCTGACATGTCACTTCTTAAGTCGGGTGTTTTGCTGCCTCAGGCTGCGAGACTTGGAAACCTTTTAAAAGAGATGGGTTTTCCACTTGACCGGATTCCGGTAACAGAGGAACAGGCAGTAAATCTGATACAGAGGACATTTCGGGAGAGGGGCGGCATATGAGCGAAATTATTCTAAATAAAGTGAACTATACTTATCCCAATGGCAGTCTGGCAGCAGATGATATCAGTCTCCACATAAAAAGCGGGGAAAACGCAGCCGTCATTGGTAAGAATGGTGCCGGTAAAACTACACTTGCAAAAATGCTGAACGGGCTGCTCAAACCGCAGCAGGGCGATGTATTTATAGGCAATCGGAATACCAAAGACTACACTACGGCTCAAATTTCCAAATTAGCTGGCTATGTATTTCAAAATCCTGACGAACAGATTTTTCATGCAACCGTGGAAAAAGAAGTAGCTTTTGCTCCCAAAAGAATGAAATTAAAAAAGGAAGATATCATAAGACGCACACAAGAGGCATTGAAACGCACCAAACTGGAAGAATACAGAGAAGAAAACCCTTATAATCTCCCGCTGTCTCTGAGAAAATTTGTGACGATAGCGGCAGTCTTAGCAATGGAGCCTGACATATATATCTTAGACGAGCCGACAGCCGGGCAGGACATGGAAGGAAACCGTAAGCTTACAGAAATTCTGCGGTATCTGCACAGTAAAGGAAAGACAGTGATTACAATCACCCACGACATGGAATTTGTGGCAGAAAACTGTAAAAAAATAATTGTCATGGCTAACAACAAAATTATCCGTACCGGTTCTCCTGAAGAAATATTCCGGGATATGGAAGTAATGAAAGAAGCAAACCTAAAGCCGCCGTCTGTCACCAGAATTTGCACACAACTGGGTTTCCCAGGCCCCATACACACCAGAGATGCCGCGGAGCTGATTCTAAAGCACTGGCAGAATTTGCAGCAAGACCCGAATTTTACAATATCCACATAACTATTTAAAACGCAGCGCTAAAAAGTCGCAGGCTATACAAAAACCCCGTAAGATACAAATTCCTACGGAGTTTTGTAATGCTGCTTTTTCTAAAGAAGCTCTCTTAGAATGTAAGCCGGCGTACAGCTCCATGCATGGCAGTAACTGTTCACCATGGAAGATCCATATGGTGATTCCTCCGGATTTTCCGGATTATACATTTCCCAGAAAGTATCTGCTCCCTGGTTCACCATTCCGCCCCAATAGTAAGTCATGTAATCCATTGCCTTATCTTTTTCACCGCAGAGCAGAAGTGCTTCTACGAAATGATGGTTCATATATGGTGTTACCATTCCTTTTTCGGGATGCATTCTGATAATCCGATTGATCAGTGCACGGCTTTCATCCATAGGAAGAACCCCTGCCAGAATCATCCACACCTGGCTGGCATATGAAATCTGTCTGTCTTTTCCGCTTATAAACACCTGGGACTCTTCATCCCAAAGACATTTTTTCGCGCCTTCGATACAGCGGTTTCTTTCCTGTTCCAGTTCCATTTCCATCCGGTCTTTTCCCAGAATTTCAGTTAGTTCAATTGCCGCATTTAACGTATAGATGTAAATTGCCTGTGCACTTGCCTGTTTATTCAGTCCATCTGTCCAGTCTACAAAACACCAGAATCCTTCATCGTCCTGTATCACATAATTTTCATCCAGGCGTTTTCTGGATAGCTCAATCTGGCGGTATGCGCTGTCCCAAAGTTCCTCCACAACCGCAAGCTCACCGGAAGCATGATAATAGTCCTTTAAGATAGAAACAAAGAACAGCGAATAATCAAATAAAAATGTATCATCAACAAGATATTCCGGTTCTGTAAACAGGCAGGCCCCGATCGCCCCATCTTCTCTGGTAAGCCCGGCGAACAAATACATACAGCGCTTTACAAGACCTAAGTTTTTGAAAGTTGCATAATTAGCCAATGCCTGAAGCCTTAAATCTCCAATCCACAGTCTTCTATCCCTCTTGGGACCGTCTTCAAATACATCCTGCATACAGTTTTGCAGGGTACGCAGGCTCACCTGATCCATCCGGCTGATCTGGTCACTGACACCTGGCAGTTTCGGCAAGGCATCCATATCTACAGAAGCAACGGCTCTGCAGGATGCATCCTCAATTACCACCTGGAACTTCATAGAAGTATCTATAGCATAGATTTCTAAGTAGCGAAAAGCATAACGACGAGGCAGTGTAATTTCCTGGGGCAGTACATCTAAATGCAGAAATTCTTCCTGTATCCAGCTTCTGCTGATCCATCCGTCATATTCTGAGGAATCTTCTGTCAGTTCCTTTGCTATTTCTCCGAATTTCAGTCTGAGATAAGCCGGCGCATCCTGCGGGCTGCCTACACTTTTTAATCTCATGGTAAAGTAGCCTACCTGATGATCCCCGAAATCAAGTACAATAGAGTCTCCTTTTTTAAGAGCAATGTTTCCCATTTCACTCACATCTGCCCGGTGTTCTGTCTGTCCATTTTCTTTAACCGTTACAATATCTGCTGGTTTTATGATTTTTTCAATTAATTCAGGACTGTATTTCATCGCCTTGTCCACAAATTTCTGATTTACTTTACGCTTCATTTCTAAGTCTATGCTTACTGCCGCCATCTTTATGACCTCCTGTAATCTGCGGTGCTTCCCGATTCATTCCGGAGCACCCATAATCTGAAACTTTCGTCTGCTGTGGGTTTCTTTATATTATATCTGATTTTAACACCACAGCCTCAAACTTCCAATGGTCTAATTTATGGACTTGACTTGATATTTTTTAAGATATGATTTTTCTTCTTCTAAATTCTCCCGGAGTCATTTCGAATTCCTTCTTAAACAGCCTGGAAAAGTGCTCCGGATTTGGATAACCGATCATTTCACAAATAGTCATAATACTCAGGTCTGTATGTTCCAGAGCATAGCATGCCTTCTCCAGTCGGATATTTTTTAAGATCTCTACAAAGTTCTGCCCCGTATTCTCCTTAATCAATTTACTGAAATGGGGGACACTGAAATTAAAATGTTCCGCCGCTGATTTCAGGGTTATCCCGGCATAGTGATTCTGGAAATAATTCAGAACCTCCAGCATATCCAGATTCTTATGATTTGTATTCAGAAAACTTTCCATATGATTTTCATGGTTCCGGAGCAAAAGGCAAAAAAACGTCATGACTTGATTTTTCATAATTGTTTCAAAATACTTTACCCGCTCTTCATATTCCATATATAAATCTTCCACCAGAGAACGTATTCCCTCATCTTTACCGGTATGGAACAACAGATAATTATTCTCCGTCTTATCATAAAGAATATGGGCAAAGAATTGAGACAACACATTCTTTCCGGTGAAAATATCAAAAAATACTTCGTGGAAAGTACTTGCCTTAAGCATAATATTAATAACAATACTGTCATCGAATACTGCGATGCTGTGTTTTGTTTTGGGGGGCAGGATGCAGACATCCCCCTCACTGCATGCATATTTCACATTTTGTATCGTATTTTCACAGGTTCCCTCGTATACATAGAATATCTCATAAAATTCATGCTCATGAATGTACTCCGGGGAATACCGGTAGTGTTTCTGGATTACAATATGGTCCGATGAAGTTCCAAAAAGTTCATTTTCATTTAAATAGTTCAGCCATTTTCCATGTATAGCCGGAACATACAGTTCATGTTCCCTGATATACTCCCGGTTTATCCTGGCTACAAAATCTTCAAATCCATCCGGCCGCAAATGTTCTTCTTCGTACAGATTTTTATAGAATACCTCATCCTCATGATATGCTTTTATAAATTCCTTGAAATGTTCCTTACAGATCTTCATATATCTTATAGATCCTCTCTGTTTACAAATGTCTAGGGGCTAACCCGATTATATGATAAACCTGTGGTATTTGCAAATCAAACCGGCTTATGGAAATTTACTGTCAATTAAAAAAAGCGGTTCCCGATATTTTCGGGAATCCGCTCCTTTTCCACTGCTCTGAAAATCTTATTTATTCTTATTTACAATCCTTGTCTCATAAGTACCGTCTGCTATATCTATAAAACGTACAAACAGAGAAACCTTATTATCCTCATTCAGGCTTGTCCATAATGTATTGGTAAATGTATCTATCTCATCCGGAATTGCCACTAATTTGGGCTCTCCTTCGAAGCTTGGAAGTGGATCGCCATCACACTGGTAGGTGTGGATAAAATGTCCTTCTCCTGCTACACAGTTTTCATATGCAAAGGTATAACGGTTACAGGATTCCGGATTTCCATTGTCACTTTTCAAAATTGACATCGCATAGTTATATTTTCCGTTCTCTAAATGCATGATTCCGGAAATACGAGGTGTGTAATTAGGCGCATCCGGCTCAAACTCTCTGCTGCGAAGAGACTGCTCAAATGTCATCTGTCTGTCCATTCCCTCATAGATGGTATCCGTCTGATCCCCATTGGTCACGATGGTTTTATTGCCCAGTACACGAACCGGTGCATAGATAATCAGGCTTGGATCGGTGAGCTTGGATGGGTCAAATGCCTGTGTACGGATTCCTTCACCATCTTCTACAAATATACGGTTTCTGCTGTTTTCGCTTCTGCCCATGATAAAGTAAGCTGTCACTGCTTTGGTTCCATCTGCTGATCTGCCGATTACAATTCCTCTTCCCGGATATGTGTTCTGCTGCAAATCCTGTTCAATTGAAATCATCTTCATTATCTTTTCTCCTTTGCTCTGCATGTTTTGTTTTATATGTTATTTTTACCACTGATTTCATTATATACTATTTTGCCGTTCTGTCGATACATATTTTTAAAATTTCATGTGATTCCAGGGGTGTTTTATTTTTACATTCCTGCCGCAAAGAGGATGTACCAATTGATGAATGGAATATTGAATCAGGCTTTGATCGTTTATATTATATTTTATTATCTTGACACTTTCTTCCTGAAAGCATATAATAAAACAATAATAATTACTATTACTAGTATTTTACTAGTTATAACAAATCGAAAAATCTGCCTGCTTTTATTTCATATTTTGATCTGTCATTATCAAATTCCGCATATTTATATACAAAATGTGCCGGATATCATGAAGTCTGGGAATATTTGAAATGTCAGAGGTTACACTAATATTTCAGATATGACTCATAAAACAGGAGTCTTCGAGCATCTATCATCAGGGAGGATTGTCATGAACATATTAAATGGGTATATCGGAACATATTATTCAGAAAAAAGTCCGGGAATTTTTCATTTTCAATTTAATACAATTACAGGAGAGCTAACGGATCCATCCTTATTTTATCCGGCAAGAAACGCAAAATGTGCCGCTCTTTGGGAAAACTCTCTGGCTGTGCCATTGGAAAAAGACGGCAAGGCAGGGGTCTGTCTTTTGGATACCGCTTCAGAACCCCCCTTTATGCAGGGAAAAACAGAGTTATCTGCGGAACACAAAAAGGTATGCATGGAGTTATTGGCAGAGCATAAAACGGCATGCTTTCTATATCAGGACAGCTCATGTATTTACACAGCCAATTATCATGAAGGCACTGTCTGCATTTACCAAAAAGAGACGGAAGGCCTTATCCTTTATAAAAAAATTGAAATTGCACCTCTGGCGGGCTGCCATCAAATACTTTTCCATAGCCATTATATGCTGGTTCCCTGTCTGGAAATGGATGAAATACGTATCTTTGATGCATCCACTGACTATCAGACTGCCGGTACCATAAGTTTTCCGAAAGGCAGCGGACCCAGACACGGCATATTCAATATGAGCCATAACCGGTTGTATGTAGTCAGTGAACGCAGTAATGAATTGTTTACCTTTGCTTTGAGCGATGATTTGGATTTCCGGCTTTTGTCACAGATTTCAGTTCTGAACCCGGAAAGCCACAGCGACAGTGAGAACGCATCTGCAGCAATCCGCCTCTCACCGGATGAGCATTTTCTATATGTTTCCGTCCGGGGGGCTGACATGATTACGGTAATATCCCTTACCAGTGAGTTTCCTAAGGCAATTCAATATGCTTCCTGTCAGGGCAGCCATCCCAGGGATTTTATTCTTTCACCTAATGGTCGCTACCTTATAACGGTTAACCGTACTTCAAATGAAATGGTATGTCTGTGCAGAAACAGCATTACCGGATTTCTGGAGGATGTCTGTTCCAGAGTTCCCATAGCCGAAGGAGTTGGCATTATTTTAGAAGCAGAAACACTATCAAAAACAAAAAGCAGATGATCCGGTTAAATATCAGATTTACGCTAAATGATGCGGGTATTTTGGGATATATCCTAAATCCGCTGAACATGAATTTCATATAGCTGAAGGAAAATGTAAAATAGAAAGGATGCCACAGGGTTTATCCTTCAGTATAACTAAATGTGGCAGTATTGCAGGGAACATGCAATGCTTAAGGTATACAGAATGAAAAAATTAGATATAGGAATTATAGGATTAGCAGTTATGGGCAGAAGCCTGGCACTTAACATGGCGGACCATGGTTTTATGGTTGGCGGGTATAACAGAAGCAGGGAGGTAACAGATACACTTATACAAGACCACCCACATGAAAATTTTACACCTTATTATGATTTGAAAGAGATGGTCGGGGCATTGGCAGCTCCCAGAAAAATTATGCTGATGATACAGGCGGGAAAACCCGTAGATCTTGTAATTGAACAATTAATCCCTTTACTTCAGCCGGGTGACATTATAATGGATGGTGGAAATTCATTTTTTGAAGATACCAGGAGACGGTACACTTTATTAGAAGAAAAAGGAATTCATTACTACGGTGTAGGCATTTCCGGCGGTGAAAAAGGAGCGCGTTTCGGTCCGTCCATTATGCCGGGTGGAAACAGGGATACTTACGATGAAATCAAGCCTGTCCTGGAAGCAATTGCCGCCCGTGCAAAAGGAGAACCCTGCTGCAGTTACATGGGACCTGATGGTGCGGGACACTATGTAAAAATGGTTCATAACGGTATTGAATATGCGGATATGCAGCTGATTGCAGAATCATATCTTCTGCTGAAACATGCGGGCGGATACGATAATCAGGCAATTGGGGACATATTCGCACAGTGGAATCAGGGCGAGCTGCAAAGCTATCTGATCGGTATCACAGCAGACATCTTCCATGAAAAAGATGATTTCCAGGAAGGCGAACTTCTGGATTATATTCTGGACAGTGCCCAGCAGAAAGGCACAGGAAGATGGGCAAGTATTGAAGCTTTAAAACAGGGCGTTGATATTTCCATGATTACAGCCGCATGCAACGCAAGAATTATGTCGAATCGTATAGAGGAACGGAAAGAAGCCGGCGAACGCCTCCATGGACCGTCTGTATCTGCTTCGAAACAACATGATGAATACTTCGGGGAAATTGTCCGGGAAGGACTCTACGCTGCCAAGATAGCAGCTTACGCCCAGGGTTTTTCCATGCTAAAAGATGCTTCTTCCCTATATGACTGGAATCTGGATTTCGGTAATATTGCAGCAATTTTCCGGGCAGGCTGCATTATTCAGGCGGAATTCCTAAACGATATTACTCTTGCTTTTCGTAAAAACCCGCAATTAGATAATCTGATCCTGGATGACTTTTTCTTATCCAGAATTGATCATAACTTAAAAAGCCTCAGAACTGCGGTAATTACCGGAATCAACAATGGCATTCCCATGCCTGCAATGGCCAATGCACTCTCCTATATCGATGCCTTTCGTGGCGATGCAGTAGGGGCAAACCTGATTCAGGCACAACGGGACTGCTTTGGTGCCCACACTTACAAGCGGATCGACAGAGATGGCAGCTTCCATCACGATTGGGGGAAATTATCATGAATCAAAATCTGACATTTACAATATTCGGCGGAACAGGTGATCTGACATTTCGTAAGCTTTTACCGGCTCTTTATAATATGTGTGTTTCCGGGCGCCTTGGTGCAGACGACCGGATTGTAATTATCGGAAGACGCAGTTACAGCGATGATGATTACAGGGCAATTGCCCGGGACTGGGTATCTAAATTCTCCAGACTTCCTTATACAGAAGAGGATTTTGCCGGATTTGCATCCAGAATCCATTATTACCAGATGGATTTTTCGGATAAGGAAGCATATGAAGGACTAAACCGTTATTATCAGGAACATCTGCTTTATTCCCATATCTTCTATTTTGCCGTAGCCCCCCGCTTCTTTGGTATTATTGTAGAAGGACTGACCGGCGTAGACGGTGCGGAAAACGGCAAGGTGATCATTGAAAAACCTTTCGGTGAAAATCTGGCTGCTGCTGATGCACTGAATCAAAAAATGGAGGCATTTTTTTCTCCTGATCATATTTACCGCATTGATCATTATCTGGGTAAAGAAATGGTACGTAATATCCAGACAATACGCTTTACCAACCCTATCTTCAGCAATCTCTGGAGTGCAGAGCATATTGAATGCATCCAGATATCTGCACTGGAAGATGTAGGCGTTGAGACAAGAGGCGGCTATTATGATTCCAGCGGAGCACTAAAAGATATGGTCCAGAACCATCTATTTCAGATATTATCCATCGTAGCCATGGAGCAGCCGGAACAATTTTCCGGTTCGGAAATGCACGCGGAACAGATTAAAGTTCTACGGTCTCTGCGGCCTGTTAAAGCAAAAAATATTAAAGATTCCCTGCTCCTGGGGCAATACGAAGGATATCTGGAAGAAAAAAATGTTGATCCCAACTCCACTACAGAGACTTATGCTGCTCTGCGCCTTTTTGTAGAGAATAAACGCTGGAAAAACATGCCTTTTTATATCCGTACCGGAAAAAAACTGGGACACAGGGAAATGGATGTGGCAATTGTTTTTCGCCGCTCTTCACCTGAGATAGCGCCAAATATTTTAAATATAAAAATCCAGCCGACAGAAGGCGTATATCTCCAGTTTAATATCAAAAACCCAGGTGATACGGATGAGATCGTTCAGACCAAAATGGATTTCTGCCAGAGCTGTCTGGATATTTTCCGGATCAATACACCGGAAGCTTATGAACGTATGCTGGACGCGTGCATGCAGGGTGAACGCTCCTGGTTCTCACAGTGGGATCAGATCGAAACAAGCTGGAAATTTATTGAGAATATACGTAAAGTTTACTATAAGCAAAACCTTCCCGTATATCCTTATACACCAGAAACCAACGGTCCCACAGAGGCTGACGAATTCCTGAATCACTATAACCATGAATGGTTTGAATAGGAGGGCTGACACCTCCATTATTACCCGGTTGTATAAATCATATTTTTAAAATCCGCCACTGCTTTTTTCTGCGTCTTTAAATCTTTCGTAATGAAATAACTTTGGATTACAGGCGCAGCAAAATCCAGCAGCGGAATTTCTCTTAACCTTTGATCCTCAAGATACTGCCCCACAAAACTGCGGGGCAGAAAACTGTATCCGATACCATCCAGCAGATATGGGAGCAATTTTGTACTTTTATCAATTTCAAATGGAAACGGGTTCTTTTTCGGGAATATATCCCGCATAAAATTGCCCCCCTCACCTAATACAAAATCACAGTAGAGATAATACAGATTCTGCAGTATGTCCCTGGTAATACCTCTCTCATTTTCTGTATTATTCCACGAAGTTACCAGTACCAGTTCATCAGTTTGAAATGGAATGCAGGTAAATCCGGTTCTCTCTGTGGGTACAAAGGTAAAAATCACATCCAAAGTCCCATCCTGCAGCATCCTGATCAGCTTATTG
This sequence comes from Robinsoniella sp. KNHs210, assembly GCF_000686105.1. Lineage (NCBI taxonomy): Bacteria > Bacillati > Bacillota > Clostridia > Lachnospirales > Lachnospiraceae > Robinsoniella > Robinsoniella sp. KNHs210. The sequence continues at coordinate 4,120,188 of NZ_JMLZ01000002.1, read as the reverse complement.
GAGTGGTCAATAATTACTTTTACCGAAATGTCAGGACACTCCCTTAATATCCTCGACATGCATTTAGTTAAATGGCAGTCGTACACTGTATTAACCGTCCCTATGCGCAGGTGTTCCGCAAAGCTGTGCAGCATCCCCAGTTCCATAACTGCCGTATGTTCCAGCTCCACAATACGTTTGGCATATGGAAGAAACCGCCTCCCCTCTTCTGTCAGTTCCACAGACTTCTTCTGCCTGATAAACAGCTTTTTCCCCAGTTCCTTTTCCAATTCCATAATGCGGTTAGTTACAGTGGACTGAACAATATAATACTGGTCTGCCGTCTGGGTAAAATTTTTAAGTTCCGACAGAGTGAGAAATGTTTTTAAATTTTCAATATTCAACGGTTTTCTGTTCTCCTTTACTATCGATATTATCGATTATTTTCTCCATAAAGATTCATTATACAAATCATAAAGAAAACGTTATAATAAGTCAAGATAAAGTTCTTTTATCGTTAACATACATTAACCTGAACACAATTTCAAACAACAAACACGCTCTAATCAAAACAATAAATACAAAAAATACATGGGGGTAACAGCATGCAAAAGATTTACACAAAAGTAACTGATCAGACACATTTTTTTGAAAATCAGAATCCGGTAGAATTAGCAGCCGCTTACGGCACACCGGTTTACGTATATAATGAAAGAATTTTAAGAGAGCGCTGCCGTAATCTTAAAAACATGGTCACCTATCCAAAATTCGTAGTGGATTTTTCTGCAAAGGCAAACAGCAATCCTGCTCTTCTCCAGATTGTAAGGTCGGAAGGCCTGGAAGTAGATGCCATGTCACCGGGAGAGATTTATATTGAAAAACTGGCCGGTTTTACTTCAGACGAAATATTCTATATCGGCAATAATGTATCCGATGAGGAAATGCAGTATGCCATCTCAGAAGGTGTTCTGGTAAGCGTGGATTCCATCAGCCAGTTAGAACGCTATGGACGCCTGGCACCAGGAAGCCGTGTGGCAATCCGTTTTAACCCCGGGGTCGGTGCAGGACACCATGAAAAAGTAGTAACCGCAGGAAAGAAAACAAAATTCGGTGTGGACCCGGTATTTATACCTCAGGTAAAAGAAATATTGGAGAGATTTCAGCTTACTCTTGCAGGTATCAACCAGCATATCGGCTCACTTTTTATGACCGGAGACGCTTTCGTCAAAAGTCTGGGTTCTTTATTTGCAATAGCAAAACAATTCCCGGAGCTGGAATTTATAGATATGGGCGGCGGCTTTGGCATCCCATATAAGAAAGAAGATGGAGAAGCACCTCTGGATCTGAAAGAGCTGGGCATGAAAATTGATGAAGCATTATTTAAATTCAGCGAACAATATGGAAGACAGCTTACTTTCCGCATCGAACCAGGCCGTTATATCAGTGCCGAATGCGGTGTGCTCTTGAGTGAGGTTCATTCCATAAAATATAATTATAATAATAAATATGTTGGCTGTGATACCGGATTTAATGTACTGTCACGACCTATTTTATACGATTCATATCATGGTGTGGAGATTTATCGTGGAAGCGATACACCTTCTGAACGGGAAGAAGCCGTAACCATTGTGGGCAATATCTGCGAAAGCGGTGATATTCTGGCAAAAGACAGGCACCTGCCGGAAATCCAGGAAGGTGACATTCTTGGCATTCTGGATGCAGGCGCTTATGGGTATGTTATGAGTTCTAACTATAACAACCGCCTCCGGACGGCTGAAATCTTAATACGGGAAAGCGGTGAAGTGGTAGTAATCAGGGAACGTGAGACTTTGGATGACTTGAAGAATCATCTGGTATTACTATAAGCTTACTCATAAACTGTATATAAAAATGAAAATGACTGCATCAGCTTCTTTAGCTGGTGCAGTCAGACTTTTATTTAGCCAGTATATTATCCTGTTCCCGGAGGCACATGCTGCGAAGTCCCCGCAGCATACCTATTTGATTAAGTTTCTCTACTTTTTCATCATCCAGACTGTAGGATCGTATACCGCGCTTCCGTTCCCGCTGTGCATTGATCGAGTACCCCAATCGGTAACCTCCATTACTTGAAGCATAATCCTGAGCAATTCCAAAATCCCCCGAAACAGTACTGCCTTTTTACATCCGGAGAATCTCATGCTTCCCTGCCAGTCTCCGTATTCCATGTAATAGATGTGAATAAAGAAAAAATACCCCATTTATAAAATTACAATTTACTGCTCCTTTTTTATTACTGCTTTTAAAAACTGATCATTAATTTTTACTGCAACTGCTTCCTCTTCTTCCACACCCGGTAAGCTATATATTCCTCCATAATACCAATCCATTCTCTGTTGCCTGGAAAGCCGCCCCGGTACCGTTTCTATTTCCATAAGATCTGCCCTGGGAATTGCCCGCCCGGTGTTGTTATCAAATATATAATGCTCCCCTGAATTCCCCAGGTATTTTCCATCTGATGCTTCTGGCATCTGGATATCTGTGATCTCATAGATCTGGTTCCCCCTTAACAACTCCCTGCAGTTCCGGGAATTCACTTTCCAGTCATCCGCACCTTCTGCCTCGGTCCTTTCAAAAGAAATAATCCTGGATTTCTGCTCATCATCCGGATGAGTGACAGCCTTATGAAATCCATTTCCCACATCAATCACTACATCATCTTCCGTCTGGCTATCTTTCAACTGAAATACATTCAAAAATGTGACCATACAATCCGAATTTTCAGGCAGTTCCTTTCCCAGATCTGCCATATCCGTCAAATTTTCTTCTATCTCTTTTTCCAGAACAACCTGGTTCTGATCATTTAGATATACATATTTCTGTATATAGCCAATCCAGTCCCCCAGCTGATCCCGCCCTAACGTATCCTCCAGAATGGTATATTCTTTATTACCCATATAAAACCTGGACGCATCCTCCTCATTAACTGTACACTGCTCTTTTCCTTCCCGGTTTCTTTTAACTGCTTCTTTAAGCAAACCGCATCCTGCCGCAGATATACATAATACCGCTGCAACTGCTGCAGCCATCCATATTTTTATTCCTTTTTTCATGTTTTCCTTCCTCTCTGTATTTCATGATACACGTTCCTGCAATATCCAGTAGTTCATCACACTGCTGATTTATGGACTACTGGAACCTTGGTGAAAATTCAGACTCTATAAACTAAATTCTTTATCTGTTTCACTTTTATATCATGATCATAACAATAAAATATAAGGAATCTATAAATTTATTTCTGCAAATCTAATTTCCTACTGATTTCCAATGAATTACAAATATTTCTTGCATCTTAAAATGAACTGTGCTATGATACATCCGAACGAAGGTGTTCAGATAATACATACGTGTTATCTGAACACCTTTTTTATTTATAAATGCGACATTACACTAAATCTATCTGTTAGGAGGTCTTTCTATGAATACTGGTGATACTGCTTTTCTTTTAATTTCAGCCGCTTTGGTCTTCCTTATGACACCGGGGCTGGCATTTTTCTACGGCGGGCTGGTGCGGCGCAAAAATGTATGTAATACCATGATGGCATGCGTTTCTATAATGGGGCTGTCCATTGTCATGTGGATTTTATTTGGCTACTCCCTCTCCTTTGGCGGAAATCATCTTGGCATTATCGGTGATTTCAGATGGTTTTCCTTTCAAGGGGTGGGAATGGATGCCGGTCCATATTCCGATACTCTGCCCCATCTGGTATTTGCTGCATTTCAGATGATGTTTGCCATGATCACTCCTGCTCTGATTACAGGTGCCCTGGTTGGGCGTATGCGGTTTAAAGCTCTCTTCCTGTTTATATGCCTATGGTCTGTCATCGTCTATTATCCGTTAGCCCATATGGTCTGGGGCGAAGGCGGTTTCCTTTCAGCTATTGGCTCCATTGATTTTGCCGGCGGTAACGTAGTTCACATCAGTTCCGGAGTCAGCGCACTTCTTCTTGCACTCTTCCTTGGAAGAAGGCGTGGATACGAGACCACTTCATACCGGATACACAATATTCCATTTGTGGTTCTTGGTGCATCACTGCTCTGGTTTGGATGGTTTGGATTTAATGCTGGAAGCGCTCTTGGTGCAAATGGATTGGCTGCTCATGCATTTATAACCTCTGCACTATCTGCAGCAACTGCTCTATTATCCTGGATGCTGATCGATGTGATAAAAGAAGGTAAGCCAACCATCGTAGGTGCATCCACCGGCCTTGTGGTAGGTTTGGTAGCAATCACACCGGGTGCCGGGTTCGTCCCCGTCTGGTCTGCATTTATAATTGGCGGACTGGTCAGCCCAATCTGCTATGTTACCGTAACTTTTATTAAAAAGCACCTGAAAGCAGATGATGCCCTGGATGCTTTTGGATGCCATGGAATAGGCGGAATATGGGGCGGTATTGCAACCGGCCTGTTTGCCAGAAGCTCCATTAACAGTACGGCAAAATGGGATGGTCTGGTATTTGGGGATACCCGCCTGTTCATGGCACAGATCACTGGCATTCTGATATCCATTGCCGTTGCGGCAGCAGGAACCTTAATCTGTGTGGGAATTGTAAAACTGTTCACACCACTTCGGGTAACTCCCAAGGAGGAACAGCTTGGTCTTGATATTTCAGAACACGGCGAAAGCGCTTATCCATCTTTCAATGGATTTGATTAAGAAACAGGAGGATTCATTCATGATTATTAAAATAGAAGCAATCGTACGGGAAGAAAAATTTGAAGATGTAAAGGAAGCTCTGGATGCAATTCAGGTAAATGGGATCACCATTTCCCAGGTCATGGGCTGCGGTGTACAGCGCGGATACAAAGAAATCGTACGTGGAACCCAGGTAGATCTGATGATGCAGCCTAAAATTAAATTCGAAATTGTAGTATCTTCAGAAGAATGGGAGGAAAAGGTAATAAATGCCATTCAAAAAGCCGCCTTTACAGGAGAAGTGGGCGATGGAAAGATATTCAGTTATGAAATCCGAAGTGCAATGAAAATCCGTACCTGTGAAACAGGCTATGAGGCGCTGCAGTCAGATAATTAATATAAAAAGCGTGTAAGAAAAGTAAGACCAAACTTCTTTTCAAACACGCTTATATTAGAATTTCAAGAACTGTTTTACCGGTACTCCGCATACCGGACATCTTACTATTTCATCTGTTTCTTCCATTATAAATCCGCAAACCGGGCATACATAAAAGTTTTAATTCTATCTCTGCAGCTTCTGTACTACATGTCTCTATCAAATTCCCACTCTTCTTTTAAAATTCCATATTCATACGTATCCTGCCATATTGGTTTCCCATTTACATCAGACTTAAAGAAAATATTCTTAACCAAAAATCCTTCCCTTCGCATTCCAAGACGTTCCATCAGTTTCCAGGACTGCTGATTTCCCGGATTACACTTAGCCACCACGCGGCGGACTCCCCAATTCTGAAACCCTTCTTCCAGCAGTGCCTTTGCCGCCTCTGCCGCATATCCCCGCCCCTGGTACTTATTATTGAATACATACCCAATCTCCCAGGTATCAAACTTTCCTCTTTCAAAATAAAGGTTCCCGATCATTTTCCCGTTTTCCTGGAGACACACTGCCCAAAATGCCTTGCTGACCGAACGGATTCTGGCCTCCTCCTGGCACTTCTCCCTGGAAAAAACCTCATATGGTTCATAATACACAACTTCTTCATCCGCCAGATATTCATACAGGTCCTCCCAGTCACTTTCCAGAAATCTACGGATGATCAGACGTTTCGTTTTCAATTCCTTCATAAATTCCTCCCTGCTGCCATTGAATCTGTCAGTTCAAGTCTGATTGCTTTTCTTATACTCCTATATTATGAAAATCCGGAATAAAACTCTTCAATATAAATTCTATGGGGACATTATAGCCTATCATTCAAAAAATAACAAGTAAAAGCAGGTGTAGTTTACCTGCCGTATTATACCTGTGCCTCTGCTTTTCCATCGTTTTTCCAAATCGTCAAAAAATGGCAGCGCCCAGATGGGCGCCGCCATTATATAGCTATATAATCTTATTATTTCTGAATAAGCAATGGAATATCGGTCAATTTTTCCATACCATTTTCCAGGATCAGGTATCCGTCCTCGAAACGCATCCCCGGAATATCAGCCTCAAATAATGGAATATCAACGGAAATAACCATGTCTTTCTCTATCATTACACTGCTGGACGGTCCCAGTATCGGCGGTTCAAACTCTATAACCCCCATACTATGAAGCCCGGAATACATAAAGTTTTTCTCATACCCCGCCTCCTTCATGACCTGTCTTCCCATTGCTTCCACCATACTTCCTATTTTTCCCGGAAGCAGGTTTTCGGCACATACCTCCTGCGCCCGAATCGCTGCATCAACAGCCGCTTTTACCTTTTCTCCTGGATTTCCAACGAGTATTGTTCTTCCACAGGCCCCATGATAGCCTTCATACCGGGGTGCCAGTGTGATAATAACAACATCATTTTCTTCAATCCTGCGATTCGTCGTGCGTGCTAAAATATGCCTGGTATTTTGTCCGGAAGCAACAATCGGATCAATCCCATATCCTTCACATCCCATTTTACGCATTACGTATTCAGCCTCCGCAGCCACTTCACGCTCTGTAATACCCGGCCGCACTGCCGCAACCGCCGCCTGCATACCTGCTGTTGCAATTTCATAAGCTTTTCGTATCACTGCGATCTCTGCCTGGGACTTCACACCTCTCATCGGCTCCAGAAGTTTATCTGCATCCACCAGTTTTGCTGACTGGAAAGCACTTTCAACCGCCTCATAGAGTTCCGCCCCCATATAAAGCTTTCCGGCAATCCCAACTCTTTCGGGACTTTTCAGCACACACTGCTTCACAATCTGCTCCAAGGGCTCGACCACAGAAAATGGATAGTCTTCATCCTCAGCAGAAAATTCAGATAAAACTTTGATATTCTGAATTGCAGAAATCTCTTTTGCATACCCTTCCGTTTCCGGTCCGGTTAAAATGACCGGGTCACTGTCTGCCAAAAACATCAACAGCACATTTTCAAAATGGGTTGGTAAATCCGCATAATATCTGGCATATGCATTGCCATGTGTGGCTCTGTCATCACTATAAGTCAGGATTACATCCAATTGATGATCTTTCATTATCTTCTGAACCTTCTCCCAACGTTTGTGATATTCTTCCCTTGGTATTCTGACTGCTTCCTGCTGCATACTGATTTTCTCCTTTTCACCTTCGATACCTGGCATTGTATATTTAACCGCATACTTGATTGTGTACACCTGATTATTTGCAGTTTTACTCTAACCATAAAATATTATTTAATATTATTATACCTGTATTATTTCAGATGTCATCCTGTTATCTTGTGTAAAAGTATCACTTTCTTGGGCTGCTATCTAATTCAGTTCCGTCTGTTTTAATCCCAGAGCCATGACCCTTCCGAGTATAAGAAATCTTTCTTTTAATCCACAATGTCAAATAGTTCATCCAGCCGGCTAATCTCATATGTTGCCAGGGCACTTTTACCTCCGATGATACAGGAATGTATCCCCAGATTCACAGCCCCCTGAATATCACTTGCTTCACTGTCACCGATTAACAGGGCAGCTGACTGATCAAAACCGGGAATATGAGCCTTTACATATTCCATGAACTCAATCTGCGGTTTCTGGTATCCCACTTCTTCACTGATAAAATATGCCTCAAAGAAAGGATACAGTCCGCTTGCATGAAGTCTGGCATACTGGGTGGTAGCCACCCCATTTGATACTACATACAAACGGTGGTTCTCACTCAAATGTTTCACGGCTTCTAAAGCACCCTCTTTCATCATTGCCCCATTTGCCAGCTCATCTTGATATTCCTCTTCAAAGCTATCCGCAATCCCCTTGATTCCCAGTTCCTGAAAAGTTAGCCGGAAGCGCTTATCCAGTACTTCCTCCCTTGTAACATTTCCAAACTCATACTCATGCCACATATGATGGTTAATCCTGGAATAACACTCCATCAATTCCTTAGTGAATTCAATATTGTACCGCTCAAATATTACATGGAGTGCTCTTTGCTCACATGCTTTAAAATCAAATAAAGTTTCATCCAGGTCGAACAGTAAATCTTGGTAATGCATTGGATACCTCCTTCTATTTTTCCACAAACGTGGCTATACTTGCCATAACTTCTTCCGGTATATGCTTCTCTCCCTGATAATTAGCTGCTCCGTCCTCATATTTACCGGGCATAAATACATGAGTTAAGCCAGGGAAGGATTGAAATTCCCAGTTAGCTTTTTCCTTAAAATGTTCCTCCCATATTTTAAAGTCATCCATTGTAACCTGATAATCTTCTTCCCCCTGCAAAACGAGAACAGGCATGGTCATCTTCTCTGCCTCCTTGACACTGTCGAAATCAAAAATACTTTTCATGTATTTAACCGATTGTCCCATTATCTTTTCATCAGCTCCCAGAGAGTCAATATTTTTCATCTTGTCAATTTCTTTAAACATATTCTCATAAGATTTAGTTACCTCTTCTGTAGGATTCTTCTCCAGACTTTGAAGATATTTACACTGTCTCTCTATCGTCTCTGCAAATCCTCTTGCCGGAGCTGCCATCATAATACATCCATCCGGCGACGCTGCTTCTGCAATTGCCGGCATCATCTGTCCGCCCTGGCTATGTCCTACCACATACACTTTTGTGATCCCCTTTTGTTCTCTTAGCATTTTAACGGCAGCCACCGCATCATTAACCGTTTCGTCATATACCGTAAAATCCGGATCGGCTGCAAGCTCTTTTCCGTATACATAACTGATCTTATCATAGCGGTAAGATGCCACACCCTTCTGGGCAAGCCCCCATGCCAGATCACGGAACGGCTTGAGCTGTCCCAGTGACTCATCCTTATCAGACGAACCAGAGCCGTGGACAAATACCACGGCTGCATATTCGGTCTTATTTTCCGGCTGGGTAAAGATTCCAGGCAATTCCCATCCATCTTTTACTTTTAAATTCATCGCAGTCTCTTTTACGCCTTCCGGCATGGATGTTTCTTCCGAAGCTTCCTTATACTCTCCTGTATGGATTCCGCCGATTTTACCTTCTTTATTGAAACTGATCACCATATTCCAGGGTTGAGTTTCAAAATCACATGGAACCTCTACATTCGTATACTGTGACCGGCTGCTGACCCATGCCTCTTTCATTTCATTTAACTTCCCGGATGCGGCAATTGCCGGTGCTAAAGACTGTTCCAGCTGTCCATTACCCAAAACTTCTTTTAACTGGTCTTCAAACTGATAATCCGATTTTATCTTCTCATAATCTCCGGCTACAATATCATTTGCAAATGCCTTTGCCTGTTCCAGCAGTTTTCCTTCATCCTCACTTGCTCCGGCAGAATCGCTCTGTTCCCCATTCCCGGTTTCCTTTGCAGCCTCACTCGATGCCTCTGATCCGGTATTTACTGCTGTTTCTTTTACGGATTCTGTTTCAGCTTTGCTCTCTTTTGTTTCCTGCGTTGTTTCCCCGGTACTTCCCTGGGTACTTCCCTGAGTACTAACCTGGGTCACCGTTTCACTTTGTGCCGTACTGCTTTTGTCCTGTCCGCAGCCAGCTATTGCCAGCGCTATTCCTAATACCATGACTACTAATTTAGCTCTCTTCTTCATAATATCCTCCTATCTGTACGCGTTTATATACCAACATGATCTATCCCCCGGTAAAATCAGCTTATGCCCTTACTACTGACCTTCATACTGATCTCCATCCTGAGTTGGCTTCATTATAGCACAGCCCCCATAAAGCTCAATAGCAGGTGCATAATATACCGTTTTTGGTGATTGAAATACAGATAGAAAATTTAGCTATATGACTGTATAATTATTATATTGGGAAGTAAAAAGAAAATCAATCATTTAATACAGAAGATATAGAAGATTTATAAAATTTGTAGTTGACGTATAAATTGGGATTTGGTAGAATATAATAGTTAAGAGATGCGGCGACATAGCCAAGTGGTAAGGCATGGGTCTGCAACACCCTGATCACCAGTTCAAATCTGGTTGTCGCCTCTTAATTTTCCCGGAAATCATGAATTTCCGGGCTTTTTTTATCTCTGAATGATAAACAAACCATCTGCCGGGTGCAGCATCATAAACTTAAATTTTCATTGATACTGCCCCCAGATACTCATGGCTGTTTATGGAATAAAAAAAAATCCTTTCCCAATCTACGTAATCGTCATATTGATGACATCATAATTATTCTCCGTTAATTCCCGGAATGCATGTCCGAACTGTTTACTATTCCTGGCATGTATGCTTTCCCTTATGTCATGTGATATACTTGACCAATGGAGGACTGGTTCTTCACCGCTTTCCTCTATACGCAGAATACTTCCATTTAATAAAAGCAACGTGATTTTACTGTAAATTTCGCGTATCGCAGCAAGTGGACAATGATGAACTACCGCCTGCAATCCCGCACTAAGCGTTGCAACCAGAGATCTTTTTTCATCTGATATGGATATTGCTTCCCCAATGGAATCCAATAATCTCTCCGGGATATAAGGAAATACACACTGAAAAACGGGTTCGCTTGTTATAATCAGCAGTTGCATGGCTTCCAGAAAAGTTTTCAATTTATATTCCAGCATTAACCCCTTCACATTATACAGCGTTTCGGGTTCTCCATGAGCAATTGCCCTGGTTCCTACGCCATTCATTGTTTTTGCTACGCCCAGTTTATTCAGTAAGCCGATGGTACGGCGCATCGTGATTTCTGATACATGATAAACATCTGCTAATGCTGAAGTGCCAGGCAGTAGTTCCCCAATCGGATAGTCCCCCTGATTAATTTTACATATCATGTCAATTGCAATGATATCGCAGTATCTGGTTCGTCCTTTACGAGGCTCCCAACAAAAGGATTCCTGACCCGCATTTTCCAGGTTCGCTGCGAATACTTCTAAGCAGTTCTCTATTTTATTAAATAATTTTTCAATTAATTGTTCTACCTTTTGTTTTACCAGACTCCTGTTTCCCTTTTGAAACTCAAATATGCACTGAACATATTTCTCATTTATATCCTGCAAAAACAAAACCGTTTCACTTTTTCCGCAATGGGTATAAAGTACGTCCGTAAAGGAACTTTCGGCAAAAATAAGGACATCATAGTAAAGGCTGAATGCTGTTTGATTTATGAGCGCATGCAAACATTTTTCAAATTGCTGATACAAATGCCTGTCAACAAAAACACCTCCATAAATAAATGTCTCTGAAATGTCTGGGTATAACTTTTCAATATGATACAAACTCTGATAACAGATAACCGGTAAAATTAACTTGAGACTTCTACTTAAGTCAAGTAATGCAGCAGTACGTTTTTTAAAAGTATCACTTTCAAGATAATTTTCATATGGTTTCGATAATATAGAGGTGGCTTTACCACGGTTAAGTTTTATAAAACCATCATTTTCAAGCATTTTGAGAGCCCGCTGTGCAGGGCAATACGAAACCTGATAGCGTTTTGCAATATCCCGGGCTGATGGAAAATGCTCACCGTCATCAAAAAAACCCAGTTGTATCTGCCCCGCAAGTATGCGATAAATAGTTTGTTCCTGACTGTTAGGGTTATGCATCATGTACTTCCTTTCCACAATTTTTCCAGTGTATAAAATAACATAACATGTATATATAATAACACATATAACTGAATTTCGGATTTGTTTTTATAATTATATCTATACTCTCAAATATAATGAATGCAAAAAGCTCTAGAAAGTATTCTTTCTAGAGCTTCTAAAGAGGCGACAACCAGATTTGAACTGGTGATCAGGGTGTTGCAGACCCATGCCTTACCACTTGGCTATGTCGCCGTATCTATTATCTATTATATTCATCCCGATGATCAAATATTCCTAAAAATAATTTAATCAAATCAAATGACTCCAAGGGGATTTGAACCCCTGTTACCGCCGTGAAAGGGCGGTGTCTTAACCGCTTGACCATGGAGCCTTGCTTTACTTGCCTTTTATCCTTTTAAATACTTAGCCATTTTGTTAAGTACTTAGCTCCCCGAGTTGGGCTCGAACCAACAACCCTTCGGTTAACAGCCGAATGCTCTACCATTGAGCTATCGAGGATTATACTGCTTTTTGGAAAAGCCATATACCTTCAAAACCACATACAGAAATTCATCAAATTATCATCCGTTCTTGCATTACCAACTTCGTTGATCATATCAACTTTATTGACATTATCCTAAACCTTATGGATAAGCCTTCGACCTATTAGTATTAGTCAGCTCCATACATTACTGCACTTCCACCTCTAACCTATCCACCTCGTCGTCTTCAAGGGGTCTTACCGCTTATGCGGGGGATATCTCATCTTGAGGGGGGCTTCACGCTTAGATGCCTTCAGCGTTTATCCCTTCCCGACTTGGCTACCCGGCCATGCTCTTGGTAGAACAACCGGTACACCAGAGGTCAGTCCAACCCGGTCCTCTCGTACTAAGGTCAGCTCCTCTCAAATATCCTGCGCCCACGCCGGATAGGGACCGAACTGTCTCACGACGTTCTGAACCCAGCTCGCGTACCGCTTTAATGGGCGAACAGCCCAACCCTTGGGACCTACTACAGCCCCAGGATGCGATGAGCCGACATCGAGGTGCCAAACCACTCCGTCGATGTGAACTCTTGGGAGTGATAAGCCTGTTATCCCCAGGGTAGCTTTTATCCGTTGAGCGATGGCAATCCCACTTTATACCACCGGATCACTAAGTCCTACTTTCGTACCTGCTCCACCCGTCGGTGTCACAGTCAAGCCTTCTTCTGCCTTTGCACTCTGCGAATGGTTTCCAACCATTCTGAGAAGACCTTTGAGCGCCTCCGATACCCTTTCGGAGGCGACCGCCCCAGTCAAACTCCCCGCCTGACATTGTCCCACCACCGGATCACGGTGGCTGGTTAGAAATCCAATACTGCAAGGGTGGTATCCCAACAATGACTCCTTCACAACTGGCGTTGTGAATTCTTAGTCTCCCACCTATCCTGTACATGCAATACCGAATCCCAGTATCAAGCTGGAGTAAAGCTCCATGGGGTCTTTCCGTCCTGGCGCAGGTAACCAGCATCTTCACTGGTATTTCAATTTCACCGGATGCATTGTCGAGACAGTGCTCAAATCATTACGCCTTTCGTGCGGGTCGGAACTTACCCGACAAGGAATTTCGCTACCTTAGGACCGTTATAGTTACGGCCGCCGTTTACTGGGGCTTAAATTCAATGCTTCGCTTGCGCTGACATCTCCTCTTAACCTTCCAGCACCGGGCAGGCGTCAGCCCATATACTTCACCTTGCGGTTTTGCATAGACCTGTGTTTTTGCTAAACAGTTGCTTGAGCCTATTCTCTGCGGCCTCTTTCGAGGCACCCCTTCTCCCGAAGTTACGGGGTCATTTTGCCGAGTTCCTTAACAATGCTTCTTCCGTCGGCCTTAGGATTCTCTCCTCATCCACCTGTGTCGGTTTACGGTACGGGTATAATATAAACAATAGCGGCTTTTCTTGACAGCTGGCTCACACACTTCGCTACTTTAGTTCGCTCCACGTCACGTCTTCGGATTGTAGTACGGATTTGCCTTTACTACTCCTACCCCGCTTGTACCGGTTTTTCCATTCCCGGATTGTGCTTTCCATCTGTGTCCCCACAGTTCTGTTATACTATAGTACAGGAATCTCAACCTGTTGTCCATCGACTACGTCTTTCGACCTCGCCTTAGGCCCCGACTTACCCAGAGCAGATCAGCTTTACTCTGGAAACCTTGGATATTCGGCCGGAAGGATTCTCACCTTCCTCTCGCTACTCATTCCAGCATTCTCTCTTCTTAACAATCCACTGCTCCTTACGGTACAGCTTCGTCTCAGTTAAGAATGCTCCTCTACCAATGACTATGTCATTCCTCAGCTTCGGTGTTGTGTTTCAGCCCCGGACATTTTCGGCGCAGGACCTCTCGACTAGTGAGCTATTACGCACTCTTTTAATGTATGGCTGCTTCTGAGCCAACATCCTAGTTGTCTTCGAAATCCCACATCCTTTTCCACTTAACACACACTTTGGGACCTTAGCTGGAGGTCTGGGCTCTTTCCCTTTTGACTGCCCAACTTATCTCGTGCAGTCTGACTCCCATACATCATCTATACGGCATTCGGAGTTTGATATTCTTTGGTAAGCTTTGACGCCCCCTAGGAAATTCAGTGCTCTACCTCCGTTAGACTAATATGAGGCTAGCCCTAAAGCTATTTCGAGGAGAACCAGCTATCTCCGGGTTCGATTGGAATTTCTCCCCTATCCACACCTCATCGCCACCCTTTTCAACGGATGTGCGTTCGGTCCTCCATTACCTTTTACGGTAACTTCAACCTGGACATGGATAGATCACCCGGTTTCGGGTCTACTCTGACTGACTCTTTCGCCCTGTTAAGACTTGGTTTCCCTCCGGCTCCACACCTTGAGTGCTTAACCTTGCCAGCCAGCGTAACTCGCTGGACCGTTCTACAAAAAGTATGCGGTTCCACATATAAAGTGGTTCCACAGCTTGTAAACACAGGGTTTCAGGTTCTTTTTCACTCCCCTCCCGGGGTTCTTTTCACCTTTCCTTCACAGTACTATGCACTATCGGTCACTAAGTAGTATTTAGCCTTGGGGGGTGGTCCCCCCGACTTCCCACAAGGTTTCTCGTGTCTCGTGGTACTTTGGATACTGCCTGCTCTCTTCTGGTTTCAAATACGGGGCTTTCACCCTCTCTGGCCGGATTTCCCAAAACCGTTCTTTTACCATTCAAGTCACGTTATGCAGTCCATAACCCCGGAATGCACGCATTCCGGTTTAGGCTCCTCCCATTTCGCTCGCCGCTACTTTGGGAATCGAGTTTTCTTTCTTTTCCTCCGGGTACTTAGATGTTTCAGTTCCCCGGGTTCCCTTCCATACGTTATGTATTGGCGTATGGATACTTGAGGTTTGCTCAAGTGGGTTTCCCCATTCAGATATCTCCGGATCGTAGGATATTTGCTCCTCCCCGAAGCTTTTCGCAGCTTATCACGTCTTTCATCGGCTCTTAGTGCCAAGGCATCCACCCTGCGCTCTTGTTCGCTTAACCATTTTTTCACCTCACATAGCGTTGT
>NZ_JMLZ01000002.1:2710000-4100000 GCF_000686105.1 Robinsoniella sp. KNHs210 | reverse complement strand
CTCTTTCGTATCTCCAAGTGTTATTTTGATTTATCGTTTGAAACAGTATAACATATTTTTTTATGGGAGTACAATTTTTTGTCCGGGTAAAATCGTATTTTTATCTGTAATTCCATTTAAGGAGCAGATATCTTCTACTTTATCAAGCGTTCCATAATACATTTCACTTATGGTTGCCAGAGTGTCGCCTACCTTTACTACATAAGAAGCTCGTCCCAATGTCTCTCTTGCCGGCTGCTTTGCGGGGTCTGCCTGTCCCTGCGCTTCCGGCTCTTCTGACTGGCTTGTCTTATCCTGCTGGTCTGCCTGATGTGCCTGGCTGTTCTGGCCCGCATTGCTTTCCTGACTCTCAGATACTGCCGCATTGGACTCCTTGGAAGCCTCCGTACTATTTGCTGCATCCGATTTTGACTGCCCGTTAGCTTCTGATACCTCTGTTCCTTTGTTTCCCTTTGCTCCATTGGCTTCTTCCGTAGCCGGCTGTGGTTCTGTTTCCTTAATGCTGCCTTCTTTATTTTTATCAATTGCTGCATTTTTTTCAGAAACACTTTGTTCTTTATCTGTCTTTGTCTGAGCAGGTGCCATTGCAGATACGGAATCATCAGCGCCTTCTGCCGCAGCGTCTTTGCCTCCCATGGATTCAGAAATCCCGGCAAGTGCCATCTCCATGTCTTTCATTTTATCATAATTATTAATCAGCGTAACACCTATTATAAGAACGGTAAGCACAAGAAAAGAGCTGGCTGCATACAAAAGCTTTGTAGTAATTGGCTGCTTGTCCGACTCTTTCTTTTCTTGTTTTTCTTTTTTCTCTTTTTTCTCTTCCGCTATTTTCTTTCGGAAGCTTTGTACTGCATCATCTTTTACCTCTGTCTCTTCTTCTACTGAACGGTCCTTGTTCATAGCCACCATGTACTCCTGCATCATGATGTTTTTTTCATAATAAATATAGTAACCGCCCTGAGCCACGAGCCTGCCGCTTTCAACTGCAAATACCGCTGATTCATTCTCTGTAAAATCTCTCAGTATAAGTACCTGGTCTTCTCCGGGGAACTGGCTTTCATGTATCCGCTGCATCTCTTCCGTTGCGATCAGCGTGGATTCTTCCTCTCCCAGATACCAGCCGACGATTTCCCTGCCGTCAAAGTACTCCATCATCTGCTGCTGGACTTTGTCCCACATTTCTTCCCCGAAATCTAATTCGTCTACCGCCAGTGCTCCATTTATAAATATATAACGGTTCTTACCTGCCCTTTGTACTTCCCCAAGAAGAATTGCCGCTGCCCGCTGCGTCCCTTCTTTTCTATCGTTTGCTAACTGATGCATGTAAGTTACCGCGTAATCCTCAATGTAAATTTTCCTGTCTTGTCCGCCTTCTCCGATCTGCCTGATATTTTTTGGCAGTGCTACCTGTGCTTCTCCATCTTTATCCCCTTTGTGTTCCCCTTTGTAAATGACTTCTATCATACCCCTGTTCACTCCTTTATTGGTTCCATGATATTACAGAGATTATCATATTTTGAATGCAGATTTTATCAATTCGTGGTAAGGAATTCCAGAGATTTCCGACATAATATGAATTTTGGCGGCATGGTTTTTTATATTTATTTAATTAATCTCGAAATACGGTATCACATTGAGTGAATAATTTAAAAAGAATGAGGATAAACTTTAGAAAAGCATCAGAAAGGGTAAAGAACATGCATTCCGACTCATTGAAAAAAACACAATATATTAACTCAAAAGAAAAAAATGCCCCGATTGTTTTAGGCGAGCATTTACTGGATTTTTTACAAAGCCCCGATTTTAGCCAGGCTCCCCCCGTATTTGTCTGCATCGGAAGCGACCGTGTAACCGGTGACAGCCTGGGTCCTCTAATCGGAAGCCGATTAAAAAAACAATTAGGACGTCATTTTCCGGTATACGGAACTTTAGATTCGCCAATCCACGCCCTCAATCTGGATGAGGCTATACAAAATATAAAAAAGCGCCACAGCAACAATACAATCATCGCTATAGACGCTTCTCTGGGCACGAAACGGCATCAGGGATACATTTCCATTGGTAAAGGCAGCCTGCTTCCGGGAGCCGGTGTAGAAAAGAAATTAAATGCCGTAGGAGATGTATTCATTACCGGAATCATTAATACTGCAGGACGCTTCGCTCATCTGGCTCTGCAGACAACCAGGCTCTCTACTGTAATGCACCTGGCGGACTGCATGATCGACGGCATTCTGCTTGCCTGCCGTTATTATGCCCTGGATACAGACTCTCTGGAAGCTCTGTGGGATTTTGAAGACTTATACTCCCCTATGACTGCCCTGGCTCCCACTACAGGTGCTACCTTAGACGCTAACTGATACATGGTACGATAACCAAAAGGTAGTTTGATCCTCTTGGGCATTATCTTCCCGGAGTAGTGGTCGGTGATCTCGCATGCTCCGCAATATTTATCTGTAAGGCAGATAATATAAGATTCAAAATACTTTGGCGGTATGATGGTTAGCGGCCACATATGCTTTAAAATGATGTCTTTCTCCATATCATTCAGGTCAAAGTATTTTTCTGCCCTTCTCAAAGCCACTTTGGGATGCGTAAGCCCGTGGAAACGGTCGCCGGTTTTTGCTGCATGTTCTCTCCAGTCATATAGAAACAGATCATGCAGCATACCTGCCCGTGCTGCCGCTTTGGCATCCAGTCCCAGTACTTTACATATCTGATAATTATAATAAGCCACATTCATGCAATGCTGATAACAATTTGTATCACAATGATGCGGAAATTTCTTCATCAGCAGAACCACCGGATGTTCCATAATATCCCTGATACATTCGTAAAATTCCTGATTCATATCATTACGGTGGCTTCTTGCTCTCCTAGCTCTTGCATCACGTGTCATAATATCCCTTCTTTCTAAACAATAATTTTTCTTTCATTTATTATACCCAAAAGGACGTTTAAATACCAGAGTGTGTTTGAATTTACCTTTATAAAGATGTGGTAATGGCACATTCAGATCCCAAAGCGGCACGTGCTGATGGCGAAACACCTCTTCTGCAGACAAAAAAATATGCCATACGGCAGCCGGATTCCATACTAATGTACAAAATCTGACTTCCATATGACATTATGATTGATTAAACAAAAGATTTAATTTTTGTATAAATTCCTTCTGCATCAAGGCCGTATTTATGCAGTAACGCTACAGCCGGACCTGATTCACCAAAGACATCGTTTACACCGATTTTCATAACCTTTGTTGGAGCATTTTCACTTAAGCAGTCACATACTGCACTGCCAAGTCCGCCGATCACAGAATGCTCTTCCACTGTCACTACTTTACCGGTTTCTTTTGCAGCTGCAATGATTAATTCTTCATCCAACGGTTTGATTGTATGGATATTAATCACTTTTGCCTCTATGCCGTCTGCTGCCAGTTTTTCTGCTGCCTCCAGACATGCCGATACCGGAAGTCCGCTTGCTACGATAGTAAGGTCTTTGCCTTCTCTTAAGACAACACCTTTTCCTAATTCAAATTTATATTCTGGTTTATCATTGATTACCGGAACGGCTAAACGGCCAAAACGTAAATATACCGGTCCATCGTATGTGGCTGCTGCAGCAACTGCTGCTCTTGCTTCTACATCATCGGAAGGATTGATTACGACCATTCCCGGAATTGTTCTCATTAACGCAATATCTTCGTTGCACTGGTGAGTTGCTCCATCTTCTCCAACGGAGATACCAGCGTGTGTTGCACCGATTTTTACATTTAAATGGGGATACCCAATGGAATTACGAACCTGTTCAAATGCGCGTCCTGCTGCGAACATTGCAAAAGAACTCATAAACGGTATTTTACCTGTTGCAGCAAGTCCTGCTGCGATTCCAGCCATGTTGCATTCTGCAATACCACAGTCAATATGACGTTCTGGAAACGCCTTTTTGAAGATACCTGTTTTGGTAGCTGCTGCAAGGTCAGCGTCGAGTACTACGAGATTATCGTATGTTGCTCCTAATTCTGCCAGAGCATTTCCATAGCTGTCTCTGGTTGCAATTTTCTTTACTTCTGACATAATGCTTCACCTGCCTTTTCTAAATCTGACATAGCCACTGCATACTGCTCATCGTTCGGAGCAGTTCCATGCCAGGCTACTGAATTTTCCATGAAGGAAACTCCCTTGCCTTTTACTGTCTTCATAACAATCGCCGTTGGCATTCCCTTTACTGTTTTTGCTTCATCGAATGCTGCTTTTAACTGATCGAAATCATTTCCGTTGGCAACATTGATTACATGGAAATTGAATGCTTCAAACTTTTTGTCAATGGGATAAGGAGAACAAACATCTGCAACATTTCCATCGATCTGCAGTCCGTTGTTATCTACGATTACAACCAGATTATCTAACTTTCTGGCACCTGCGAACATAGATGCTTCCCATACCTGTCCTTCCTGGATCTCACCATCACCAAGCAGGGTATATACACGGTAGTCTTCCTTACTTAATTTTGCAGAAAGAGCCATTCCAACTGCTGCGGAGATTCCCTGTCCCAAAGATCCGCTGGACATATCTACACCCGGAATATGTTTCATATCCGGATGTCCCTGTAAATAGGAACCAAGATGACGCAATGTTTTTAAGTCTTCTACTGGAAAATATCCTCTGTTAGCCAAAGTGGAATAGAGTCCCGGAGCGGTATGTCCTTTTGATAATACAAAACGGTCTCTGTCTGCTTTCTTTGGATCCTTCGGATCAATATTCATTTCTTCAAAATATAAATAAGTAAACACATCTGCTGCTGATAAAGATCCGCCCGGATGTCCTGCTTTAGCGCTATGCACTGCAGTTACGATCCCTTTACGGACTTCATTGGCAGTTTTCTGAAGCTCTAATTTGTTCATATAATCCTCCTGAAATTTATTCCTGCGAGCAAAGAGCCAGGCGGACATAACTGTATGTCCATCTGGCGCTGCTGCGAAGGTCAATACCCCACAGCCTGCTGCGCTGCTAATTTGAGCCCCGCCAGTTTAAGCGGGGTATTGGACCGGATAGTCACATTATAACCTTAATATATACAATATGTAAAGTACTTAATTTGATACGAATCTCCTCCCGGATGTCCGCTTTTAAATACTTCAGAACGGTTCCATATATCAATGACCTTCTATTATTCTCCGAATACTGCTTTGTAATCTGCCTGGAATTTTTCAATACCTGCATCTGTTAACGGATGTTTTGTCATCTGTTCAATAACAGAGTAAGGAACTGTTGCAATGTCTGCACCGGCTAAAGCACAGTCAGTTACATGAATCGGGTTACGAACGCTTGCTGCGATAATTTCAGTGTCAATTCCTGCTACTGCAAACATCTCAGCAATTTCAGAGATTAAGTCAACACCTCTTACAGAGATATCATCCAGACGTCCAAGGAAAGGTGATACATAAGATGCTCCTGCTCTTGCTGCCAGTAATGCCTGGTTAGCTGAGAAGATCAATGTTACATTTGTCTTGATTCCTTCACTTGCTAAAACCTTTGTAGCTTTTAATCCTTCTACAGTCATTGGGATTTTAACTACCATATTTGGATGGATTTTCGCAATTTCTCTTCCTTCTGCGATCATTCCCTCTGCATCTGTTGTAGTAGCTTTTACTTCTCCGCTGATCGGTCCGTCTACGATGGATGTGATTTCTTTGATTACTTCAACAAAATCTCTTCCCTCTTTTGCGATCAGGGATGGATTTGTAGTAACACCACAGATAACGCCCATATCATTTGCTTTTTTAATGTCCTCTACCTTTGCTGTGTCGATGAAAAATTTCATTTTGTTTCCTCCTTTGGAATGTGTGGTTATGAGATTTATTTTTATGAATCACTGTTTGGATTCATTTTTTCTTTGTTATTAACAGTATAGCATATGTTTTTAAATGTTCAATAGGTCCAGAATTTTATTAATTATTTTATCTATTAATAATTATATTTTTATTAATAGAAATATCATGCTTTTTCTGAGATTTACAGTTGTTCTTGGGTTTTTTGGAGTATTTTTGCAGCTATTCTTCATTTTTATTAATAATAATTTTCAAAAAAGTATTTAATTTATTTTTTTAATTCCTGGCATAGGAGGTTGTTCCCCGAACAATCAATCTGGGTTCGTACTCTACGTGATAAATACTGGTTGGCTGCAGTTCCAGGGCATCCAGGCTGTTTTTGGAATGAATTTTCCGGATAATAATATCGCAGGCATCTCTTCCCTTCAAAGGCACAAAATGTTCAATTGTAGTAAGGGACATCCGCTTCATTTTCGAAAAAAGTATGTTATCGCAGCCAATCACGGATACATCCCCCGGGACCTTTAGCTTGGCTTCATATAATGCGTCCATAATGCCAAAGGCAATCATATCATTCAGTCCTGCAATAGCCGTCAGGTCATCATGCTCTTTTAGCAGCTCCTTAGTCAGGTCGTAGCCCATCTTGTATTCCGAATCAATACTGGGCATGACGGTATCCATGTCCTCATCGGCTGATTTCACATATACCGTATCCCCAAATCCTGCTGCCCGAAACTCTTTTACAAATCCCTCTACACGCTTAAACCGCTGCCTCTGCCGGTCTGTCAGCGGAGGGGACACGAATGCCGCCCTCTGATGACCAAGTTCCAGCAGATGTTTTGCCATCAGCCTGCCTGGTTTCGAATTGTTCAGTTCTACAGCATCTACTTCCATGATATCTTCCCGGTTATTAATTACCACAAACGGAATATGTTCCGCTAATTCCTTTACCTGTTCCATAAAACAGGTACTTGGATTGCTGGTATAGATAATTCCAAGAGGCTGTACGCTATCCATCATTTTTAAATAATATTCTTCCATTTTCAGATCTCTCTGGGTATTGCAAACAAATACCGCGTAACCCTCTTCTTTGGCAACCCCTTCAATTCCCTGCAACAGCATTACATAATAGGGATTGGTCAGCGTCGGGCAGAACACGGTAATGAGCTTCCTGGCTTTATTATCTTTTCTTACTCTGCGCTTTGGAATATCATACCCCAGCTCACGGGCTGTGTTCTCCACTTTTTCAACTGTTTCTTTGGAAAAAGATACATTGTATTTCTTATTTAATATCATGGAAACAGTTGCCTGGGAAACCCCGGAAGCTTTTGCTACGTCTGATGAGGTTACTTTGTTCTTTTTCACTCTGGTTCCTTCTTTCTTTATATTTACAATACTGCTATAGAGCGTGAGTCCGGATGGAGTACCAGGTATTAATCAGCGATATCCTCATTTACTTTGCGGATTACCCTGCACGGATTGCCAACTGCCAGACTGTTTGGCGGAATGTCTTTCGTAACAACACTGCCTGCACCGATTACGCTGTTTGCACCAATCGTTACGCCAGGCAGCACCATCACCCCTGCGCAGATCCAGACGTTGTCACCGATATGAACCGGATGCGTGTATTCAAGACCTTGAATCCTCCGGGCTGCATCCATTGCATGTTCTTCTGTTATAATACATACATTGGGTGCAATAAATACGTTGTTTCCAATGGTAATCTTTCCGCTGTCCATGAGTTTGCAGTTGACGTTCAGGAAAAAATTATCGCCCACCGCAGTGTTATACCCATATGTACAGAAAAGCGGCTGCTCCACGACGCAGTTAGCACCGGTACTGCCAAGCAGTCCCTGTATGGCAGCCTGACGAGCTTCACGGTCAAGCGGGTGTATGTTGTTATAGTCATATAACTTTTTTACAGTCACGTCGCGGTCTGCCGCTAATTCAGGATCCCCCGGCTGGTATTGCATACCTGCATGTGATTTTTCTTTTTCTGTCATAAAAAAATTTACTCCTTCATTATTATTGTCGTTTCTGCCCCAAGCATTGTTTTAGAATCATTTAAATATGCAGCATCCGGCTTGACTGCAGACGTAATCATTTACTTTGAAATCATTATACCAAACGAATGCAAAAAAGGCTACTTACTGCATGAATTTTATTTTGTAAGAAAAATTTCAGAAATAACACTTAAAAATGACGGTATTATGGGCTATAATAAATTTAATGAATTTTAAAACACGCTCTGGGAGGAAAGGTTGATAGAAAATTACGATTCAGAAAGGACGCCACGATGTGATTCTTTCAACCTGTTTGATTGTGGCAGTATTGCAGGCTTGCCTGCAATATGCAGTGGGAATAAATATGGAGTTTGGAAAAATACTGGTCGTGGATGACGACCGGGAAATTGTACGTGCAATTGCAAAGCTTTTAGAACTGGAGGGTTATCAGGTGCTTCGCGCCTATGATGGGATGGAGGCTCTGGATCTGGTTATGAGTAATGAAATCCATCTAATCCTGCTGGATGTGATGATGCCCCGCCTAAACGGCCTGTCGGCAATGATGAAAATCCGGGAGAGCAAAAACATACCGATTATCATTCTGTCTGCAAAAACGGAGGAGAGTGATAAAGTTCTCGGTTTATCTATGGGCGCTGATGACTATGTTTCCAAGCCCTTTAATACGGCTGAACTGATCGCAAGAGTAAAATCACAGCTTCGCCGGTATCTGGCACTTGGTACAATCGGTACAGGGGAACAGACAAATGATAATATCATCGCACTTGGGGATCTCGTTCTGGATAAGAACGGTAAAGAAATCCAGGTGAATGGCAGAAATGCAAAGCTCACTGCAACAGAATATAAGATACTGGAGCTTCTGATGAGCAATCCAGGCAGAGTTTTCTCTGCGGAAGAAATTTACAGCCGGGTATGGAACGAAGAAGCTTACTCGGTGGAGAACACGGTAATGGTGCATATCAGGCGCATTCGGGAAAAAATCGAAATTAATCCGAAGACGCCTCAATATTTAAAGGTGGTATGGGGAATTGGATATAAAATTGAAAAATTGCAACACTGACAAAGATTATAAATATGTATGGTTTGGTATTCTGACACTTGCATTGTCCGGAATCAGCGCGTCTTCAGCAGAACTTTCCTTATCAGACTCGGCTCCCGGTTTTTTAGTGTGGCTGGCTGTTTATGCCTGCGGCGCCGCAGCTGTCTTAGCTGTTATTGAATTGGTCCGGCGTTTAGGTGCAGATAGGGAAGATATGTTTATCGACTATTTTGATAACTGGAAATTAGAGACACCGCTTATTCTTTTGCTGGTCTTCTACTTGTTTTATAAGGCATTTATTTTTCATGGATGGTTCTGGAATATTGTTGATAATGCCGGCAGCCTGGGTATGAGCTTTACGTTTCTGCTGACTTCCCTGAACCTGTTTTTACTTTCTATACCGTTTATGCTGGTAATCTCCGGCTTGATTCTGGTTTTCATCCGGCATATTAAAATTCTGGAATTGAGAAACAACAACCGTTACAAGACATTATTGCCAAAACTCAAAGAACGACACCGGCAAAACAGATCTCTATATGAGCAGAATTATGATTTTCAGAAAAAGCAATTCCGTCATACCGTAACCGGAGTGATCTGTATAATCGTACTAATGATTACCCTGCTTATATTTTTAGGGGCCTCTGATTTTATAATGTATACGGGAGGTCTGGGAGTTGCATTCATTTTCGTGTTATATATTTGCGGTTTTGTTGGTATTTTCCAATATATAGGGGGACAAAAGACGGTTGGACGTATGGGGAAAGTTCTGGATGCGGTAGAACTGATTGAATCCGGCGGCGCTTATCATCCTGATGGCACTTTAAAGAAAAATCCGGCATTTGAAAAAGCTTCCGTTCAGCTGGTCTCCATTCAGAAGCAGATGCAGAACAGCGCCACGGAACAGAAGAAAAGCGAGCGGATGAAGGTGGATCTGATAACCAATGTGTCTCACGACCTGAAAACTCCGCTGACATCGATTATCAGCTATATAGACTTACTGCAAAAGGAAGAAGGTCTCTCTGAAGAAGCAAATGATTATCTGAAGATTCTGGCACAGAAATCTGACCGGCTTAAAGATATGGTGCAGGACTTATTCGAAATTTCGAAAGCCACCAGCGGAACCATCGAACTGGAACTGGAATGCCTGAATATGAGAAAACTTCTGGAACAGACCCTGGGCGATATGGATGATCAGATCCAAAAATCCGGTCTGGTAATCAAGAAAAACTTCTGTAAAGAGGATGCCTATTTCCTGGGTGATGGAAAAAGAATGTACCGGGTTTACCAAAACCTGATTGAAAATGCACTGAAATATTCTCTTACCGGAACCAGGATCTACATTGACCTTACGGTAGAAAACACACGCGTAACAACGGTTATCAAAAATATTGCCGGATACGAAATGAACTTTACGGATGGCGATATCACCGAGCGTTTTGTACGCGGAGACAAGGAACGAAGTTCGGAAGGAAACGGGCTTGGACTTTCCATCGCTAAGAGTTTTACGGAAATGTGTTACGGCAACCTGGATATTGATGTTGACGGTGATTTATTTAAGGTTACGGTTTCGTTTCCGGAAACGAATAAGGAATTAGGAGAACATTAAAAGGGCACAAGGTATTTGGAGTAAATTAAAAGAACAGCATGCACCGTTTGATTCGGGTCTGCTGTTCTTTTTCATTTTATGCTGTATTATGCCCGTTTACGCTTTGGATAATGATATTTTCTGATTATATTCATCTACGATTCTGCCTACCAGGCGGATACGTTCGATATCGCCGGTTGAAGATAATTCATCGGATATCCCCAGTATCAGCTTTGGTGCAAACAACCGGATACATTCCTGAACCTGATCTGTTAATTCTTCCTCGGTAAACTCCTTGTCAAATAAGATAGCTGCGATACCATCTATCAGCCACAAATCATCACCCAGTGCTTCTTTCACTTCCTGTAATGTAACATCTCCCTGTGGTTTCGGCGTGATTGCTTCTATGCCATCTAATCCTGTCATTTTAGCGTATCTCAGAATATCTTTTGTATCACCGTCCCAATGGGAGTAGACAAACTTTCCCGCTTTATGAAGCAGCTTACACCTTTTTTGGTATGCGGGAAGTACATATTTTTCAAAATAATATGGTGGCAAAGTTTTACAATGAAGGTTATCCCCGAAATTAATCATCTCTATGGGTGATTGGTTGATAACCGCAATCATGCGCTCCTGGTTTTGTTCCAGTGCAAGAAAAAACCGTTCTACTGCTTCCGGGAAATCAGCCAGCGCATAGATTGCATTTTCCACCCCCATTAAGTCTATATACAGATACTGAATATTTACCCTGGGCATAAAAATAGCAGGAGCGCCAATTCTATTCCATTTACCATAGATTTTATCAAATGTTTCCTGGTCCCATTCCCACTCCTGGTGGTTCACCACATAGCACATTACATCCAGATCTTCTTCCGTTTCTGCCCACCACTTTTTGGGAAAGCTTCCGGAATTTGAAGAGTTTGAGACCATAATACAATTGAGAATCCCCAACGGTGTTTCGATGATCTGCTCTGTTTCCATTTCTGATATTTTGTTTTCACTTCTTTTAATACTGCTGTCTTCCTTTATTTTAAAGCAGTCGTTATATTCATAAATCCGGTTGGAACATCCCAGTTCCCGGTAAATATCCGGAAGCTTGGCCCCCTTGAACCTGCCTGGCAGTTCTTCCTTTGCAAAATTTTTATCATCATACCAGCACCCGATTCTTGGCTGCCAGAGGATTCTTCCATTTGTCTGATTATGTATCACATCCAGTTGATACTGATAAAGATCCAGATTACAGTGGTCTGTCTGCATATAGAACCCCTCCTATTCCATTGCCTTGTTTAATCTGTCCCAGGTCTCAAAAACCGTATAAACATTCTGGGGATCAGCACCGGGTCCAAATTCACATTGTGCAATACATCCCCCATTTTTCCAAAGCTTCCGGTAAACCTGCTGAACTGCCTCTGTAACCTCTTCTTTGGTACCATCCGGTAAAATATGCTGACGGTCTATCTCCCCCCAAAACGTAATTTTTCCCCGGTATTTTTCCAGCTCATCCAGTCCAATGCAGAAAATCTGTGAATTGAAAGCGTCAAGCCCCAAATCTATCATTCTGGGATATATTTCTTTTGTGTTCCCGTCTGAATGCATAAAAGACTTTTTGCCATACTTTCTGGCTATTTCTATGTAATCTTTATACATTGGGCGAAATATCTTATCCCAGATCCTGGGATTGATTAATAAGTTATTCTGGCTTCCCCAATCATCCATAAACATGATTCCGTCAATCTCTGTCTGTGCCCATTTTTCTACCAGTCTGCAGTAAAAGTGATGCATTTTGGAAATAAACTCCGTCATCTTTTGGGGCGGATACATTAAATCCATATACAACTCTTCTGTGGTTCTTAAAAACTGGAGCTGCTCGAATGGGCGCGGACAACAGCCGCTCAGAACAAATTGATCTGTATTCCTGCAAAACCGGTTTACCGCTTCCTTATCAAAATCAAGCAATTCTTCCGGAATATGGACCCTATCGGCATCCAGCCAATCCTCATCCTTAATTAATGCTTCTTTTACTTCACCGATAATTCCCTGGTGGATATTAATAAATCTGCAGCCCCAGTCATCCACATATTCTCCCACTTCGCAGGAATTTCCCCTGGACTGCGTTGGCGTCTTTAAAATTGTGGGCGCCTCTACGATGTCATCCCGGTATTCCTTATGGATGCGTTCCACCATCTCCCGGTGATTCATATCTGCCCAGGGCAGATACCATAACTGTCTCGGAATCCTTCCATCTGTATTTCGAAACTCCAGGGTTGCATTTACTAACTCTCTTGATGTCATGTGATATCTCCTCGTATAATAAGTTTGTAAGCAAGAAAAACACAGCTTACAGACTTATTCTTTTTTATGGTATAGAGGTAAGGACATCTCTGAGGATTCCCCTCATCCTATTCCCATCTATACAGTCAATAGTTACTTTTTCATATGGTTAATCCTGTGGTATGATATCAGCAGAGTCTGATGTCCGAAGGCACTGCTTCGTCTCCTTTCAGCCGGCTTTGTCCGTGACTGCTTCAAAAGCATGCAGCCTGGCACACATGGCACATTCCGCTTACACAGAAGCTGCATCTCCAGCCGGAGCACCAGCAAAAAATGCTGACTGGATGAATGCTCATAACGCGAGGCTGCGGTCACCATATGTAGCACAGGATAAACCTTTTGCTTAAGGCTCCAATAATCTGGATCGGAAAGGAGCGTGATTACATGATAAAGATCAACTATATGTCCACTTTGTTTGTTGGTATTGATGTAAGTTCCAAATCCAACGTTGTATGTGCCATCGACTTCGATGAAAACAAATACATTTCTTCATCCTTTCAGAACAACCAGCCTGGGGCGGAAGAACTTGCCGCCATGATAGCTGACTGTATGGCACATCATAAAAACCTCAATACGGTTGTGGCTACACTGGAAGCCACCTCCGTTTACAGCGTTCACATCGCCAATTTTCTGTCTACCTGTGAAACGCTCATGCCCTATCGCCCTTACGTGTTTTGTGTCAATCCAAAGATGACTGCAAACTACCGTAAATCTTATATTGGCATGGACAAGACAGATCCGCTTGATGCGTATCTCATCGCTGATTTTGCACGATGCGGACGTATTAAAAAATGTCAGCCATGGCGTGGCAGCCAGTTTCTGGCTCTAAAACGTCTGACCAGACACCACCTCCATCTTGCTGAGTGCATTACAAGAGAGAAAACCTATATGGTATCAAATCTTTACTTGAAATTCAGTGAACTTCAGCTTCTGGATGATGATTCGCAGCCCTTTAGTAACCTGTATGGTGCTACTTCTTCTGCTGTTTTAACAGAATACCTGTCTCCACAGGAGATTATCGATTCTTCCGAAGAAGTACTTCTGCAATTCCTTTCCCTGAAAAGCAGAAACCGCATCGCTGATCTATCAAAGACCTCTGAACTTCTAAAAAAAGCTGCAAGAGATTCTTATCGATTGGACAAATGCATGTATGAGCCGCTAAATGTTTCTTTAGCAAGTTCATTTAACTGTATCCATACCTATCAAAAAGAAATGAAACTGGTAGATCAGGCAATCGAAAAAAGTATGAATGGCATGAATCCGAATGCATTTACTATCCTGAAATCCATTCCAGGAATAGGGCCTGTATGGGCTGCTGGTATGCTGTCTGAAATCGGCGATATTAATGTGTTTCACTCATCAGATGCACTTGCCAAGTATGCAGGCCTGACATGGCGAAAAAGCGATTCTGGAGATTTCTCATCAGAAGACAATCCGATTACCAGAGCTGGTAACGCCTATCTGCGTTACTATCTGGGTGAAGCTGCAAACAGCGTCAGGCGACACATACCGGAATATGGTGAATACTATGCTAAAAAATATGCTGAAGTAACCAAACATCAGCACAAGAGAGCACTCGCGCTTACATCTCGTAAATTTGTACGACTCGTTTTTGGTTTGCTGGTCAAAAACCAACTGTACACCGGCGAACAATTGGACGCCGAATATAATATTGAATCGAACTGATATTCGAAACTGACTTCATTTTTTCGAATGTTTATTAAGTGCACCCTTTTTTCAGAAAATCATATCAAAATCTTTTTCATTTTAGTCTTGACATATCACCAGAATGCTTTATTTTTAGCTCATTGCGTACTGACTGAAGCATTGATTTCTCCAGACAGTCATTACGCAGCCTTTATGTAATTATTGGATATTGCAAAAATGATTTCCATACCTTATATTAAGTCATAAGAAAACCCTTTATGGAGGTACCTATGACTGAATGCTTTGACGATGACTATATCTGGGAAAAGGATTTTAAGAAACTGAACAAACAGCATATTCAGATTCCATCTTTACACATGATCGCACGGGCTACGCTAAACCGGGCTTCTGCTCCCTTATCTGAGCATTATCATAAAAACCGTTTAGAATTTGTAACCATAATTAACGGTCATCAGCAATATTCTGTCAACGGACATACCTATCATCTGTTCGGACAGGATGTATTCACTACCTTTCCTGATGAACCTCATGGTAATAACAATTCTCATCAGGCTGTTTGTGAATTCATCTGGTTTCAGATCGATATGACGAAATGCAGTAACTTTCTTGGCTTATCACCACCCCTGAGCGATATACTATATCAAAAGTTATCCTGCTACAAAAAGAGGACGAATAAGGTTGGCAATTCAGAACTTTTGCTGCTGATGCAGTCTTTTGACTACTTCTGCTCGGAAGATCCTGCCTGGAAACTTTTGGGTCACAGCCTGTTTCTTTCGTTCCTGACCAGACTCACCCTTACCGAAAACATTTCCCAGGATATTTCCTGTGATATTCAGAAAGCGATTGACTTCATTAAGGAAAATATAACCGAATACATCAACTTTTCATCCATCAGCGAAGTATGCAATCTGTCTGTTTCCAGATTAAAAACAAAGTTTAAGGAGCAGATGGGCATAACCCCCAGAGAGTATATCAACTCTCTTAAAGTGGAGTATGCAAAAAATATGCTGCTGGATGAGAACTATAATATTACAGATGTTGCTTTCGATCTGAATTTTTCCTCCAGTAATTATTTTTCTTCGGTCTTTAAACAGTTTACAGGTTTTACGCCTTCTCAGTACCGGGATCTGATCTCTCATGGTTCTGCTGCTGATGGCTCCTTTCATGAGCCTGCTTAACCTTTTACCCCACCTGCCAGATTGTCCGTGAACATTTTTCTGGAACACAGGAATAATACTACTGCCGGAATAGAGATCAGAACCGCACCAGCCATAATGCCGCCCCAATCAGTTCCATGGGGTCCCTGAAATTTTGCCAGAGCCATAGAAACGGTGTATAACTTTTCGTTAGAAATAAATGATACTGCCACCAGATATTCCTGCCATATGGTGATAAATATAAATATCGCTGTAGATATTATTCCCGGCATCGCCAGGGGAAACACCACGTAGAACATAACCTTAAAATTAGAGCATCCATCAATACATGCCGCTTCTTCCAGTGAAACAGGTACATCATTAATATAATTAATCAGCAATACTACCGCGATAGGAAATGCTATTCCCAAATAGGTAATCCATAAGGATGAAAAAGTATTCAGCATTTTTAATTTACTCATGATCAGATACAACGGAATAATGTATGCAATCATCGGTATAAACTGCGTTAATAATATCGTTGAATTTAAGAACCGCTTTCCACGAAAATTTTTCCTTGCAAAGGCATATGACATTAATAATCCGGTCAGGATGCTGATGACTACCGTAATACAGGTGATAACGAGACTATTTGTTAAGCATTTCAACAAGTCAACTTTGATAAATGCATCCTGAAAATGTGCTATCGTAAAAGACTGTGGGATTAACGACAAACTACTGTTAAAAATTTCTTTGTCTGTTCGAAAGGCAGTAGAAACAATCCAATATAAGGGAAAAACTAAAAAAAGCAGCAGACCGATATATATGATATACTTCAACAGCAGATATCCTTTCTTTTTTTTCATTCCAACCATAAGCACCTCCTATAAGTCAGCGGATCTTTTTTTTAGCATCCCTGGAATTGTATTCATTGCTAATACAACTACCAGTAACACAAGTATCATCATAACAGCAAAAGCAGATGAATCTGAATAATCAAAGAATTTAAATGCTTTTCTCTGCAGCAAAACCGGCAGTGTTTCAGTAGCGCCTGCCGGTCCGCCTCCTGTCATAACATGTACTAAACCAAATGAATTAAATGTCCAGATAAAACACAATGTAAGAACAGAAGTAAACGCCGCTGCAATATGCGGCATCTCAATGGATTTAAATAAAACCCATCTGTTCGCTCCATCGATCACTGCCGCCTCCACCTGATCAGATGGAAGGGTACGAAGTTTTGCAAAAACGGTTATGGCTACTACGGGAAATCCCCGCCATATATTAGCAAAGGCAACCGCAAGCATGGCGTACACGCTGTTTGAGAATATATCTTCCCCCGCTGGAATGATATGTAATGTTTCCAGTAGATTATAATATGGTCCTGTCTGATAGTTTAAAAGCAATTTCCAGGTATATCCGGTAACAACCTCTGGTAAAATCCATGGAATCAGTAAAAAAACCTGTAATGCTCCTACTCCCTTCATGGTTCTGGAGTTTTGTAAAAATGCAGCAATTAAACCGAAGATAGCAACAAAACTAATTACGATGGCCACATATATAAGGCTCTTGACCAATGCCCCCGCAAACTCATCTCCCTGGATAATATTGGTGTAATTTTCAATTCCAATAAGCGTAGTATCCGAATTCAGCAGGGAATAATCTGTAAAACTATAAAATATATTCTGCAAAAATGGCAGGAAAATAACCAGCAGAAGCAATAAGATACCTGGTATTATAAGTAAATAGGGAAACATTCCCCGGAATCTCTTAGATTTGAACAAAACTTCATACCCCTTTCCATCACCCACAATTTGTTATAGCCCCTATAAATATTTACCGGCCTCACGACTTTGCGTCGTCATAAACTGACGCAGTCATAAGTTTTATTTGTTTTTATCCAGGAGCTTTTGAACGCTGTCCTGCGCTTTACTGCAAGCCTCATCTACCGGTATCTTTCCATACAGAACATCGGTCCAATAGGAAAAGAAATCTTCTGACACTTCATTTAAATTAGGCACAGGTATTCCGGCAAGGTAAGCGGTTTCCAACTGATCTCTGAAAATATCATATTTTTTATCTGTATAAGGTGCCACTTTATATGCATCTTCCATTGTGGGCAGATCCGTTGCTGCCATACTTGCCATAGCTTCGGGAGTTGTAGTTATATACTTCATAAGGTTCCATGCTTCCCCTGCATTTTTCGAACCGCTTCCAATTGCCATCTGGAATCCGCCTGACGTAGATGCCTGCTCTTTTGTGCCGCTTGGAATTTTAATTAATTCATATGTGAAATCTACTTCCGGCATTAAGGAGTATTCCCAGGGGCCAAATACATACATTCCGATATTTCCGGTGGCAAAGGCTTTTCTTCCATCGTCCTCTGTCATAGTAAGGCAGTCTTTTGGCATATATTTTAGAAGTTCTACATTAAAATTCAGGAAATCTTTCATTTCCTGTGTGTCAATTTTTGCCACTGGATGTCCATCTTCTATTTCATACAGCCTACCCCCGTTACCCATTAAAAATACGCCTTGTTCATAGGTTGGAACGTATGAATTACGACACATGGAATTTACAAAACCAAAGTTTCCGTCTTTGGTCATAGCAGCTGCCGCTTCTAGCATTTCTTTCTGGGTTTCCGGATATTTCTGTCCATATTTTTCAAATAGTTCTTTATTAACCGCTAATACTCTTGTTCCTGTATTAATTGGTATTGCAAATAGCTGTCCATCAGATTTGCCCTGTTCCAGTAAAGAGGTAAATATGATATCCTCGTAATTGATTCCATCCGCCTTCACAAATTCATCTATGGGTTGTATAATATCTCCTTTTACATAAGCAAGGGTATCAACGTGATTAACGGTAATCAAATCATAGTCATCATCCGCCTGATGGGCTGCAATTGCATTTTGATTCATTGCCACAAAGTCAGGCGCTTTTACCAGCTCCACATTCACATTGGGATTCTGTTCCAAGTATGGCGCTATGGCTGCTTCTACCGAATCAGCAGATGTTTCCTGTATTAAAATCCTTAGATTTACTTCTTCCGGTGATGCACTGTTCGTATTTTCCGGTGTTTCAATATCTTCTGATTTCCCCTGATCTGTCCGGGCTGTATTTTGGATACCTTTTGCTGTACCGTCCTCTCCCTGTGAGCCTCCGCAAGCGCACAATCCGGTTGCCATTGTTAATGCCAGAACTACTGCTAATGTCTTTTTCATTTGTACCTTCCTCCATGATCTTAATTTATATTTCTCCGCATTTAACTTTTTTCTGTCAGCTATTTCTTGTTCCGCCCTCCTTTTATTGTTATTTTTTACTAATTAATCAATCTTTTCATTTCTATTTGTGATAATATTGTACACTTATCTCTCCTGTTTAGCATTTAAAATCGTACATAGTACTAATTCGAACATCACCTGGTCCAATTCCATTGTAAGTTATTTTACTCAATCGTGCAGGAGGTCAATTGAACCCAAAAAAAGCCCGGATTCCTTTTATCATAAAGAAATACGGACTTTTTATCTTATTCAGCTGTTAAAACAAAACTGCATACTCATGCGTTCTTATCTGTAATCACATAAATCTCCGGTGCTTTCAAAATTCCGGTCTCTTTGATAAAATATTCATAAGACCACTCTTCCTTCGTACTCCTCCATGCATTTGGACCAAACCACCGTTCCACCTCATTGCAGTTGTGTATGGCACCAAAAGTATTGACCCGGTTTCCAAAGCTGGTTATTTGAAACAGGTGAACTCCAGACGCTGCTTTCCCCAGCGAAATACGGTACGGAGAAAATGCTATATGCCCTGCCTTCTCCCCATCCAGTTCCACTTTTAGTACCGGACTTCGGAATCTTGAGATCTCCATGTACACTTCACCTTCGGGAAGCGTCAGCGGAAGTTCATAGGTTACATTCCCCCCATAGAAAGGAAAGCCCTGCCGGGTGATGTCACCGAACACAAGTGTTTCCGGCTTTTCTCTCAGCACACTTCTGCTGCCTTCCACAGATACCGCAAATTCTCCCAGAAGATACATGGCTTCTATATTTCTTTTTTCATTGTAAGGTATCCTCACCAGAATTTCATTTGTGCCTTCCTGCAGTCCTCCAATGGGTACCGTGCGGATATCCCGGTCCACGTACCATCCGTCCAAACTTCCGGATACGAATCTTTCGTTAACCCGGATTTCAACATCCCCTGCATCTTCCAGGGCGAGATGAAGATCTTCCAGGGCCGTCAGGCACCGGACGGAAAATTTCAGAGTCAGGCTATGGTTATAGGGGTACTCTGTCTGGTCTGTCCAGGGCTGGGCAAAAGCTTCCATCCTCTTTGGATATCCCAGTTTTTCCCGGAACAG
This sequence comes from Robinsoniella sp. KNHs210, assembly GCF_000686105.1. Classification (NCBI taxonomy): domain Bacteria; kingdom Bacillati; phylum Bacillota; class Clostridia; order Lachnospirales; family Lachnospiraceae; genus Robinsoniella; species Robinsoniella sp. KNHs210. The sequence goes on along the minus strand of NZ_JMLZ01000002.1, from coordinate 4,080,027 downwards.
ATTGTCAATACGCAGTATTTCCTCCCTGGAATGCCATGTTTCCCCGTCCATCTGATACTCTGCCATATCCAAAATGCACACATTCGGTTCTGACAGAGTATACTTCATGGGTGAATCAGGTGTAATGAAAATGTTCTCCAATTCTGCTTCTTCTCCCAAAGATAAGGTCTTTCCCCCATCGTGTGCGGTGTCCGCTTGATCTGTAACTGGTGCAAAAGGCTCCATATACAGAAGAAGACTGTCATGTTCATAGAGTGTCATTGTAATATTTGTCTTTCCCCGGTATTTGACCGATTCCAGTTTTCTGGTTTCTCCTGTGAGTGTGTCATACAAGGTCAAGTCCCAATAGCCGTCAAGGGTTATGGTATTTTGCACCGGTTTGGGGATATCCTGATTTTTCATGCGGTTCACATGGGACAGGAACAGCCAGCGGCCGGAACCGTCATTTCGCATCTGATAGATCAGATTATCCGCCCGAATCCCCCTTGCATCTCTTACTTCTACCAGTCGGCAGTTCTCCAGGCTGTTCAGCAGTTCATTGGCGCAAAATGCGGCATACCTGCATTTTTCTGCCAGCTGTCCCGGGCGGCTGTCCTTCTTTGCATCCATGTATTTTGGAAGCCTGCCGGTAAAAATCACCTGCCCTCCCTGTTCCCTGAATTTCTCCAGGCGTTCCACTGTGGTCTTTCTCAAGGTTATACAGTTTGGAACCACTACTGCATCATACTTCATCTTTCCTACCGGAAATTTACCATTTTCAATCTGTCCTGTTTCCATTTGTTCGGGAAGCAGGGATTCGGATATAAAGTCAAAGTCCTGAAGGCCGTACAGCAGCCACTCGATCACTGACCGGAAGCCGTCTTCCAGTTCCCGTCGGATTCCGCTGGTCTTTTCCTCTGTTCCCCAATATAGCCAATATGATTCGATGGGATGAATGACGCCGATTTTTACTTCCGGCGTACCACGGGTAACGGCGGTATTTACCCTTGCAAAGTGATCCTCAATCAGCTTATACTCCCTGTACCAAGGGGACTGGTAACCGATTGCGGCAGGATAATCCCGCTTGGCTTCCCCAGCCATGCTTGCCCAGTTCAGATGAGGTACGCGGACTGTGACTCCCAGGGCCGCCTGCCAGTCTCCCTGTAATTTGTGCCCCCGGAAATCAAAATCCCAGTTTGTCACACCATATAGTTCACTTGCCATGCCCTCTCGTCCGTATTGATGAACCGCACTCTGCGCCTGCTTTGCTGTAGAGAGCTCCCGGCTGTCACAGAGTATATCAATCCCCGGAATATCGAAGGCTTTATAAGACCGCATCGCCTCCCCCAGAGCTGCCGTCTGGGACATCAGCTCCGGTTCCTCCATCATATGTCCGGTCAGACGGATGCCGTGGGCTTTACACCAGTCCCCCACCTGCACTGCATAAGACTGCACAAAACGATCACAAATATGATCGTGGTACTGGTATCTGGTCTCTGACACCTGGTCTTCTCCTGCCTCCCAGAATAATTCCGGGAGCTTTTCCAGCAGGCTGTGACCATATTTCATCCGGAAGGAATCCTCCAGGTCATCCGTATAAGGAATAATAACCTGTTCCCTGGCATCAGCATAACCCAGTCTCCCTTTATGGCAGAACTGGGGCTCATCTGTGAAGATGGCGGGTATCCGTTTTCCGAATTCCCCTCCCACTTTCTCAGCGTATTTTTCATGGGCCGCAAGAAGAAATTGTTTTACAGCCTCCGGATTCAGAGTGTCCAGATATGCCTGGTTATTGAACCAGGGATTATCTCCTGACACTTCCATGTAAGCATACCACTTTTCATATCCGGGTGATGGTTCCTGTTCCTCTTTCAGCATAACGTAATCTTCCATCCATCCGTCCTGCAGTTTTACCCCGTAGCACTGCAAAAGCTCCCGTTCCATGCTTCGTACTGCCTGTGCACCGGATATATAGACCGGCTTAAAATACCTGCCGGTAAGATTCCACGGGCTGAACACGAGAAAACGGCTGCGGTACTGATGGTCGCCTGTGACAAATCCCCCGCCATATCCCGATGGCCAGCGGTCCTCGTCATACAGCCACAGAAGCATATTCCTCTTTTTGGCCTCCTCCAGGCTGTGTTTGACCAGTTCCATAAATTCTTCACCCAAATAGGGGACGTTCATTCCCGTCCGGCAATGAAGATGGGCTCCTCCCATCCCCATTTCTTCCAGCTCTGCATATGCATGTTCCACATGTTCCCGGGTCATTTTACAGTTCCACGCCCAGAATGGTGCTCCCCTGTATTCAGACGGGGGATTTTCAAATAATTCCTTAGATAAACGCTCTTCTTTGCTTTTTTCGTATAGTTTCATGCTGCCTCCCTGACATTTTCCTGTTTCTGTTTATTCCCATAGGCTATTTGACTGCCTCACTGTATGAATTCAATCATTTTTTAGTTCTTCCATGTACTCAGTAGGACTAATACCGGTCACGGACCGGAAAATCCGGCTGAAATAAAACTGGTCTCCGTAACCCACTCTGGAAGCAATATCTTTGATATATAATTCTCTTTTATCCCGCATAATCTGCTGGGCTTTTTCCACCCGGAGTATGGTAAGCCTCTTACTGAAGCTTACCGTACTGTATTTTCTGAAAAGCCGGCTCAGATATGCCTGTGAAATGCCGAAAACATCACATATCTTCTGGGGTGACAAAGGTTCTGTGAGATGTTCTTTGAGATATTTTTCTACTTTATCAAAAAATTCCGGGGTGTCGATCTTCCAGGTTCTGGATTCCTCCAGTATATTCCTGCACAGAATCTGCCGGATATCTTCTGCCAGCTTCTGCATATTTTCCGCATAATAGAAAGCCTCATCGATAAAGTACTCACACATGGCAACCGGCTCATCCAGCAGATCGGCTCTTCGGAAAACACTGAACATCTCCCGGACTTTTTCCTCTGTCCAAAGCTGAGTGTACTCTTCCCTGCTCCATTTGGCAAAACACCGGGATATCTCATCGGGAATATCCTGTCTGTTATGCTCCTTTATTAAAAATTCCAGCCTGCTCAGAGACGAATTGTCAAATTTATGTCCACCTTTTTCTGCCGCATCGAAATCTTCGTCCCGGATAATCTGATTTTTCCCGATGACCAGCTGATAATCCATCGTCTGGTAAAGCTGCCGAATCATTTCCGGAAGCTTCTCCGCCGGTACCGGCCGTTCCTTTAATACTAACGTGTGAAACGCAGCGGTATTTTTCTGCTTTTCCAGAATATGCATCATAAATTTTTCAAAGCTGCTGTGAACCATCAATTTTACCGGGCATATGTACAAGGCTTCCATTTCATCTCTCCCGTATACCATCAGCTGCTCCTCTTTGATGGAAAATATCTCAACGCCTCTGAACTCTGCAAATCTTCTCGGCAGGCTGTTTTTTCTTAACAGTGCAATATAATATCCGTCATCAGAAAAGATACGACGGAAGCGTACCGGGTCCGAAATATTTCCCAGATACATCTCCCTGATCGTCCTGTTACGCAAGCCATAATAGTACTCATCCAGCCTGCCCTGAATCATATACATACTCTCCTGGAGCGTGGATGGCTTTACCGGCTTTAAAATGTAATCGCACACCCCATAGTACAGTGCGGACTGGGCATAATCAAATTCCTGATATCCGCTGATTATAACTGAAAGAATATCCGGATACTTCTCTTTCACCCTTTTGATGAGAAATATTCCATCCATGACAGGCATCTTTACATCCGTTATCAGCACATCCGGGCGGAGATATTCTAACTGTTCCAATGCACTTTTTCCTTCCTCCGCTGTCCCTACCACCTGAAAATTCGGGCATTTGTTCTGAATAATCGTACAAATATGCTCCAACGCAGCCGGTTCATCCTCTGCAATAAATACCTGATACATATGCTTTCATCTTTCCTTTCCTATTTTAGCGCCGCCCCAATGATAATCTCGGCTCCGCCTTCCTCCTTATTCTGAATCATAAAGACCAGGTCATCACCATTCAGCAGATACAGCCGGGCAAAGGTGTTCAAAAGTCCCATTCCCCCGATCCTCATCTCTACATTCTGGAAATTATCTGCCAGGTCTTCTTTTAACTGATTCATCTTGTCATCCAAATCTCTTTTTACACCCGGAGAGAATCCCTCTCCGTTGTCACTGACTCTGATATACCATCGGCTTTCGTCTTTGTAGCTGCTTACCGAAATCCTCATGATCCCGCTGATATTCTGAAAGCCGTGATTGATGCTGTTTTCCACCAGCTGCTGGATAACCAGCTTGGGAAGTATCTGGTTTTCTACGGTCTTATCCAGTTCAAGGGTGTATTCCAATTTGTGCTTATACCTGTATTTGAGCAATGAGAAATATAATTCCAGGTAAGTGATCTCCGCTTTCAACGTGGCATATTTTTCTTTCGTATCGGTGGAATACCGCAGCATTCCCGCCAGTTCATCACAGATATCACAGATCACTTCATCGTCGTTCAGACTGCCTCTGCCGGAAATGACATTCAGAACATTATAGATAAAATGAGGATTCACCTGAGCCTGCAGTACGTCAAACTGGGTCTGCAGCTGCAGGGTGGACAACTGTTTTTCCCGCTGAATCGCCGTGTGCAGACGGCTCCTCATATCCTCGTACACCTGTCCCATTTTCCGGAATTCATCATTGCCGTCCTTCAGATCCAGATTCATGGACTGGGTCAGGGTTTCCAGACTGGTATTCTGAAAAGCCTCCTGCAGACGGATCATGGGTTTTGTAAGATGCCTGGTGGATACTGTTACATACAGTAGCGAAAACAGCAGCATCCCTCCTATAAGGAAAAAGCTCATATATACCACATAGGAGGAATCTTCCTGAATTACGGAACTGTTTTTATAGACCATAACCGTAGTTCCCGCATCCACGTTATACTCTCCCACAGCCAGATATCTGGCTCCCTGACTTCCTTTAAAAGTATCAGCCGGAATGTTGTCCCGCTGCAGAAGACTTCTGCAAAAATCCAGATCCAAATCCCCGTTCTGGTAAATAACCTCACCCTTGTCGTCCAAAAGGCATACGTTTAAGTCTGTGTCACCCAGCTGAAGTTTGTTCCGGACATCTTCCAGGCTCATCTGAACTTCGATATACCCCATATTTCTTCCCTGTATTGCCTTTACAACAGATAATACCTTCAGGTTATCCTTATCACCCCAGGTATCCGGATGCATTCCAAGTATAGTAAATGTGTCCTGGTTGTCCTTTGCCCTTTCATACCATGGCATTTTTTTATAATCAAGATGCCTGCGGATTTTCCTGTCATCCATATTGTGGTTGGCAATCGGTTCACAATTATCGTTGCAGAATACCACCCGGTAAAATTTCTTACTGATATAGTCATTGTTTTCCTGAGATAAAATCGTATCCTCTGAATTCAGGAAATACCTTTCTGTCCGCTCAGACCTTTCCATTGTAGAAATGGTAGTGATCGCCGTCAAAGTGTCCGCATCGCTGAGCAGATAGTAACTCACATCTTTCATGGACTGAATCAGCTCGTCATACTGCTGGCTCAGCTGCCGGACGCTGATGGAAAGATTCTGCATCTCCCTCTCTTTTATTTTCTCCATACTGATGGAATAATAGATATATCCTGCTACAATTGCGGTCAATATCCCCAGTATGGCATATACGGTTCTCATTTTTGTCTGAAACTTCATGCCGTTCCCTCCTCCCGGAGTGTATTCATGCAGGCTGCGGGACTGATTTTACAGACACACTCCAGGAATTATTGTATCACGAAAGCAGCTCCCGGGATAGAATCATTCCAGATACCTTTCCGGTAAATTTCGCGCTCACCCTTTAACGGAACCTGCTACCATTCCATCCATGATCTTCTTATTCAGAAAAATAAATATTATCAGCAGCGGAATTGTAACTACAAGAGCATCCGCAAACAGGAGATTGTAAGAGGTGGAGTATTTCCCCTTGAAATAATAAAGAGTCATCTGCACTGTCATATTTTCTTTTCCCGGTAAAAAATAAAGGGGAGTGGTAAAATCATTAAAATAATTTACCGAGTTTAATATGGCCACGGTTGCCGTAATCGGCTTCAGCAGAGGAAAAATGATTTTCCGGAACATAACTCTGGGATTGCAGCCATCGATACAGCCCGCTTCCTCCAGCTCCTTAGGAATACTGGAAATAAAGCCCCGGTACAGCATGGTGGTATAAGGTATTCCGGTGGCAATCTGCACTAATATTACCCCCAACAGGGTTCTGTATATATGTAATCCCTTTAGAACCCAGATCGTAGGCAGCACTGCAGGAGAGATTATAAGCCCTGTCATAATGAGCATATTTACGAAATTGGTCGTTTTATCCTGTCGCCTTTGGAGCACATATCCCGCCAAAGAGCAGACCAGCACCAGACCAGCTACAGAAAATACGGTCAGCAGAATGCTGTTTTTAAAAGCGGTAAGCAGAATGTAATTACTCTCTTTAAATACTTCCACATAATTGCTCCACATCAGCTTCTCGGGCAGCGCAAAGCTAAACTGGTTTGCTTCTTTTGCAGTTTTCAGGGAATTGATAAACATATAAATAAATGGCGTTACAAAAATTAAAATCGCAGCAAGCATCCCAATGATATCACCAAACAACAAAAGCTTTTTTTTTCGTTTCATCTCAGTCCACCTCCTTGCTCATCAGGAATTTCTGAAGCGGGAATGCAAGCAATGATACCAGTACCAGCATAATCACATTACCGGCTGTGGATATTCCATAGAATCCCGATGCATACTGTTTGTAAATAACGGAGGACAGTACATCTGTGGCAAAACCGGGTCCCCCTCCTGTCATGGACCAGATCAGCTCGAAGCTTCTTAATCCCCCAATAAAAGAAAGAATAATAATACTGTTCATTGCCGGGCGGCAGAGGGGCAAGGTAATGCTTTTCATTTTCTGCCATCCGTTGGCGCCGTCTATGGACGCTGCTTCATAGAATGTTTTGTCAATACTTACAATACCTGACACAAAAATTACAGTGGCGATGGATAGCCCTTTCCAAACATCGGTCCAGATAACTGAGTAGAGGGCTACCGAAGGTTCTCCAAGCCAGTCAACCCCGGCAATTCCGAAAAATCCGATAATTTTATTGAACAATCCCTTGGAGTAATTCATAAAAGTGGAAAACGTAATTCCTACTACAATTGCACTTACCAGATTGGGGAAAAATACAATGGAGCGGATCATATTTTTTGTTCTAATGGCACTGGTAAGAAATATAGCGATAAAAAATGAAAGTATTGTTTTTAATGCAGAGGTCAGAACTGCATAGATCAGTGTATTTCTAATACTGATGTTCAGTGACCGCTCAGAGAAGAACATCTTATAGTTATCCAGTCCCACAAAAGTTGCTCCGTTAAAATCCCATACCGTCAGGCTGAAATAAAATCCCATGACCAGAGGTGTAATAAAAAAGACCAGGAAAATAACCATCGCAGGAGCAAAAAACCAATTCGAATATGTTTTATTTTTACTCATATTTATACCCATTGCATATTGCAGGCCTGCCTGCAATACTGCCACAATAAAACGGGTTGAAAGAATCACACTGTGGCTTCCTTTCCAAATCATAATTTTCTTTCAACCTTATACCCCCTGCATATTGCAGGCCTGCCTGCAATACTGCCACAATAAAACAGGTTGAAAGAATCACACTGTGGCTTCCTTTCCAAATCATAATTTTCTTTCAACCTTATACCTCCTGCATATCGCAGGCCTGCCTGCGATACTGTCTTAATAAGTAGTTTGAAAGCGGAACGCGCATTACGGGATATCCAAGGGTAAAAAAAGAGGTGCTGCCGACTGGGACAGCCACCTCGTTTTCTTACATTTAATTCCACATTCCAAGCTGCATAGCTGCCTTTTTGCAGTCTTCGTCATAGGCTTCTGCCGCTTCTTTGGCAGTTGTCTGTCCACTGCCGATCTCACTGCAGATCTGCGGACAGTTTGCGCCCTTGATTGGTGTCAGGTATTCAAGGGCCGGAGCTGTATTTCCTTCCGTATAATATGCCTGTACCTCTTTGATCAGGTCCAGAGACTCCCCTTTTGGCTCATATCCTGTATGGAAGCCGCCGGCTGGTGTATAGAAGGAAGTCAGGGTATCCATTCCCTCATCAGATGCATACCAATCCAAGAATGCCTGAATTGCTTCCACATTTTCACTGTTTTTATTCCCATAAATACCATTGGAAGGCCAGATGGTCAGTCCGGTCTGCTCCTGTGTATCCCCCGGCAGTGCGAAGAATCCCAGTTTGTTGATATCGTCCCCATAAGTCTCACTCCAGGTAGGAATCTGGTTGGAGAAATTGATCAGGTGTCCACATTCATTACTGAATATTCTTTCTGCAATCTCTTCGATGGTAACAGAAGCACAGTCCTCGTTAAAGTACGGAACTAGTTCCTCATATCTCTCCCAGGTTCTGAGCCCTGCCTTGGAATCTGCGAATTTAATGTTCCCTGCGGTAAATTCCTTTGCAAAGTCCGGCTCATCATGCAGGATCTGGTAATTGTCCGCCAGGAATGGAAGCTGGGCGTAGACTACATCCTTCAGTGCCGTTCCGACTCCGGTAACCCCTGCCTCTTTCAAGGTCTTCAGGTTTGACTGGAACTCATCCCAGGTCTTTGGTACTTCCAGATTATATTGTTTATACAGTTCTTTATTATAATAGACTCCGGCTCCCATGCTGTCGCACTGGGGGATGCCATATAACACGCCATCCACGCTTGCCGCCTGGCTAAACGCATCATCGAAGGTCTTCGCCATATCTGTATTGGTAAGATCAATAAAGTACTCTGCGGGATTGAGCGAAGAAAGCAGGCTTCCCGTATTATAAATCAGCAGATCCGGACAATCACCGGTAGCGAGTCTGGTCTTAACCACGTTGTCCTCCTCGCAGGGTTCAATATCGATTTTAAAACCGAATTTTTCTTCTGCAACAGCACATGCCTGATCCAGTACTCCTTTCGGTGTAGCGGATGAGCGGTTCAGCAAGGTAAGCGTTACACCTTCAAACTGTTTGTCACCTGATTGTTCCTTTCCTGATTCTTTTGATGTCTCAACCTGGCTATCATTTTTTTCTGTCTCACTGCCTTCCGAAGCAGTCTTTTGATCGTCCGCCTGTTGGGTGCTGTTTGAACCCCCGCAGCCTGTAAAGGTTACCACCGCCATTGCAGATGCTAATAATAGAGCTGTTAATTTCTTCCGTTTCATATTTGTTTCCTCCCGTTTTTTGATAATTCAATCCTATCATACGAGGTCCGCATTTGAACATGGACATTACACTAAAGAGCATAGAAAATAATTTGTTTTCTTTTCCATGAAACTTTTTATCCATGGTTTTTAGCATAATGTCCATGCCAGTACAGCGTTGCGTTGTTAACAGCAAATCGGTACGAAAAAGCACAGCACTACAACCTGTAGTTGTAATATGCTGCGCTTTTTTTAAATATAATAGTATGTTTTAGGTTTTAAAATTATTTGTTAGATTTTTCCTTCCCAATTAAACTCTTCTTCCTCTATAGGGAGCCGCTTCTCCACAGGCAGTATTTCGGCAAAGGCTGCATGCGGCTCTGTCTGATACCAATATGCAGTCGTTGACCAGTCATCGCTTCTGTGATTGTCATGTCCATGCTCAATTGTAACTTTGATGGACTGCTCAAACATAATCGGATCCTGTATATGGTAACGGTAATAGGAAATCTTCCCCTTCCAGTTATCTTCTCCCCCCAGTATTAACCCATGATAGGGAGCGCTGTACTCCTGCCGGGGGCACCATGCCATATTTACATAGTCTTCGGTTCCGGTTCCATGAAGTCTTGGAGGCCATGGCTCCCCGTCAATAAAGATCATATCATCGCCCTCACCAGGCCAGTCCCAAAGTCCATTGGAATTGAGGTTATGAATGTTAATATTACAGCCTGCATAATGACCTCTTCCGGAAGCTTCAAATAATACATAATTGTCTTCTCCCGTTAAATTTGCCCCTTCAAAACACCAGTCCCTGTGGGTCTCAAAATTCTCTTCTGTCACACCCTTCGTTGGCAACTCCCGATTCCACAATGCATGGAAGCGAAGCATTTCTTCCGGTAGTTCCTCGTACTCTTCATAATCAATATAAAAATATAAGATTAATGTAGTATCACATTCATTTACGACGGTGAGATGGGCACGTTCAGCAAAAGGCATCGGAAACCAGCAGTTAAATGCCCGTCCGTCTTCCGGACTCATTTGTAAGGGAGCGCTGACAAAGTTCTTGCACATAGCATGACCCATACCAAAGAAATCCCCGATGGGTGCCAATACACTTGGTTCCTCTTCATTATCCCAGTAGAACTTAAGGACCGGTTTTCTCAGATTATACTTTTCCTGGATAAACCCGTCATTTGCCAGTGTAAACCAAATGTGGTTAATACAGCCTGCACCTTTAATGTCACAGATCGTAAAAGTTTTACCCGGCTGGATATAAACACGGTCATCATTGCCGCCCTTTTTATCATAACTGGAAACCCTCTTTCGCTTTGTATCTCTTTTAATCGCTAATGTATTTAGTGATGATGGTATGTTGGAATAGTTCATAATTTCACCTTATATTGCAGACTTTCTGCAATACCGCCCATACTGTCCGGATCCATAATCTCCCTGGGCGTTCCTTTCTTTTATAATATTTTAGTGGTATCTGATTGCAGTCATCCTTTATCATTTATCCTTTTTCATTTATCATTTATCTGTTATCCTTTATCCTTTAATGCCCGCAGTTTTTATTCCGTCTGTAATATATCTCTGAAATACAAAAAATAATATGATTATGGGCAGTGCCGCAATGCAGGAAGCTGCCATAACGAGATTCCATTCTACGGACTGTGAAGTCTTGAAATTGGCAATTGCTATCTGTACCAGCCACAATGATCTGTCCTGTGCAATAATTAATGGCCAGAGATAATTGTTCCAGTTTGCCAGGAAAAAGGATATTGCCAGGGTTACCGCTATGGGCTTAGACAGTGGAAGAACCACCCGCCAAAAAACTCCAAAGTATGATGCCCCATCTATCTTTGCCGCTTCCTCCAGTTCCTTGGGAATTCCCAGGAAGAACTGCCGGAATAAAAAGATTCCATAGGCATTGGGAATCATGGGAATAATAACTCCCCAAAGGTTATTAATTAAATGCATTTTCTGTACAATAATAAACAACGGAATCATAATTACAGAAAACGGAATCATTAATGTGCTTAGTATCCAGGTGAAAATGACATTTTTCCCAAGGAAGTTCAGCCTTGCCAGTGCATATGCTGACATTGCATGAAAGATAAGGGCCACAACGGTTACTATGGTTGCCACAAAAAAGGAATTGTAAATGTATCCGCCAAAGCTTTCTTCCTGAAAAACCGTCCTGTAATTATCAAAGGATAATGTGGAAAAATCCGGAAAGATATCCATATTGAAAATATCCCCCAATGGTTTAAACGAACTGATAACCAGAAAATATATCGGAAATACAATAATAATCGCTATGATGGCAGCTATCACAATAAGAATAATCTGCTGCCTGGTCTTTTTTTTCATGATAATCTCCCATCCGCCTGCCTGCGCAGGCATAAAACTTAATCTTCCCTGCCCTTTAAAATTTTCATTTGAAGTAAGGTAAATACCATAATTACTAAGAACAATACAAATGCCAAAGCTGAAGAATATCCCATCTGGTTAGTTTCAAATGCCTGCCGGTAAGTGTATAAAACAGATGTGGTAGTAGCATTTGCCGGTCCTCCTGCCGTCATGACTTTAATCTGGTCGAATGCCTGAAAGGAAGCAATTGCGCACATTACAACTACGAATACGGTAGTATCTTTCAGCAATGGAAGCGTGATTGTAAAAAATTTGCGGATGCTGCCTGCTCCGTCAATGTCTGCCGCCTCATAATATTCTGCCGGTATGTCTTTCATGGCAGACAGAAATAAAATAGCATTATATCCCAATACCAGCCATACGCCTACCACTACTACCGAAGGCAGTGCCTGGGTGGTGGAAGCAAGAAACTTTTGATTTTCACCTCCGCAGTATTTGATAATCTGGTTTAAGAATCCTTTCATGGGATCATACATAAAGGACCACATCAGACCTGCAATAACCGTAGAAATTGCATAGGGAACAAAAAATGCTGTTCTAAAAAATGACTGCACCTTTTTGTTCAGGCTGTTTAACAGGCTTGCAACCAAGAGGCTTAAGCAAAATACAGCCGGAACATACATTAAGGTATATTTTACGGTTACCCATAAACTTTTTAAAAACAAATCATCGTTTAGCAGTTTCTGATAATTTTTCAGCCCTGCAAAAGTCATTGCGGATAATCCGGTCCAATCGTGCAGACTGATATAAAAAGCATACAGGATAGGAATAAAAACAAACACCAAAAGTCCCAGAACATCCGGTAAAAGCATAGCATATGCCGTCAGAGCTTCACCTTTATTAATTTTACGTTTTTTCATGCCGCCCCTCTTTTCTGTAATTCTGATACAGCGTTAATCACGCTGTATCAGTTCAATGATCTAATCGTTTAGAGATTATAATTCGCCATCATAACTGGCGAGGAATTCATTGATCTTATCCTCTGCCTTAATAACCTCCTCTGTAATGTCCGTACTGGTATCAAAATATGCAGCCTGAAGCAGATCCTGTAAAATAGTTGATATTTCAGCCGGGAGCCTTTTCTCTGCCTTTTCCGTTCCAAAGATTTCATTGGTAAATACAGAGCGCAGTCCCTTCTGGTAGATGTCACTGTTGTTTTCCACAATTGACTTTCTTGGAGAGTAGGCAAATTTCACCTCAGTACACCATTCCTCCCCATGGGATACATCATCTGCAAACAGCCATGTGGCAAATCTGGCTGCCTCTTCGGGATATTTGGAATTGGCATTTGCACATACTTTCCAGCCGCCGGCAACGGTAGATGCATGACCGCCTTCCGGAATCGGAAGTGGAACCAGACCTACATTATCAATATAATCCGCATACTCCTGCTCCAGCTTCGTAATTGCCCAGGAGCCGTTTATCTGCATTGCCGTTTCTCCATCAGCCAGTATTCCGATTTCCGTATTATTTCGGCTCGGTTTCAGATTAGCAGTGCCCTCCTCCAGCATTTTCCGTTTCAGTTCTAAATTCTCTATTACTCCCGGCTGGTTCAGTTTTGCAGCTGTTTTCTCTTCATTGAACACATCATTATCCGTCTGCCACAGGAATGGATACCATTCAAATAATTGATGGGTTCCTTTCACTGTTTCAAAGGTGAGTCCCGATCTGGTATCTGTTGTCAATGCTTTCGCCGCATCATACATCTCATTCCAGGTCTTGGGAGCCTCCTTATTTACTTCTGCCAAAGCCTTTTTATCATAATACAATCCCAAGAACTCCATTTCAAAAGGAATAGCCAGAATATCCTCTCCTATTTTCACTCCGTCCAGGGATGATTCTGAGAAATCCGATAGTACTTCCGGTTTGATGTAATCATTTAATGGTGCAAGAATATCGGAATTTGCGTATTTCAAAAATAGTCCAGGGGCTACCAGAAAGACATCCGGACCTGTGCCGGAGGCAAATGCCGTTGCCATTTTTGTACCATTGTAATCTTCCCAGGGGATCTGTTCCATTTTAACGTGTACGTCCGGGTTTTCTTCATTATACAAATCCACGTATTTCTTAAAGAAATCGTATTCCGCATTTTCCTGGAACATCCAGAATGTAATCTCTTTAGCATCTGCTGATTTAGTATCACCGGCAGCCGCTGTTGTTTTTGATTGTGTATCCCCGGTTTCTTTTCCCGTCTCTTTTCCCATACCTTTTCCACATCCCGACAGCATTCCTGCCACCATTGTCAAAGCCAACGCACCACATAATAACCTGCTTCTCTTCTTCATTTGAATCCTCCTTATTTCTCGGCATTCTGCAATGACTGGCGACGTCTTTCCAGTTCCCTGCTTCTCTTTACACTTGTATTATAGCTTTTCTGAATTTTAATTACTATTTTAAATATTTTACATTCCTTTTGTTTTTTTCATATTTTGTGTGGAATTTGTTATAAATTTGTTTTATTCAGGTATTTTGTTGGGAAGCAGACTGAATCTCACAAAGGTGGGGAGTGGAGGAATTACACAGACATCATAGGCTTAGGAGCACTGCTAGATCAGCATAAAAATATGGGCACAAAAGCCGCATTGCTTCTGCCCCCACACTACTATTGTTTTAATCCTCTATAAATACTGCCGGTATTCAGCCGGTGTTACTCCGATCTGTTTTTTAAATAACGTGGTAAAATATTGGGAGTTGGTGTATCCTACCTGTTCCGCAATATGGTAGACCTTATCATTGGTGCTGACCAGCAGCTCCTTTGCTCTCTCCATCCTTCGGTATGTAATATACTCTACAAAGTTCATGCCTGCCTCAGTCTTAAAATAATTACTCAGATACCCAACCGAAAGGTTTGCATACTCTGCCACTTCCTGCAAAGAAATATCCCGGGTAAAATTTTCATCCACATATTTCATAATATTGTTCATCCGGTAAGATTTTGTTTTATACTCTTTCATCTGGCGGATTCCTGCAGATATTTCAGCGATATTGCTGCTTAATACCTCCTCCAGCTCAGAAAAAGTTTTCATTTCTTCAATGTTGGCGGTGAAAGACAGGATATTCTTACTATATCCCGGATCTATGCCGAAGGATTCACACAACCGCTCTAAATTAGTACCCAGGAACATCATATGATTTTTAAGCCTCAGGATACTGCAGTTGCTTTCCTTATAAACGCTCATCAGATCCTTAATATGTGCACACAGCCCTTCTTCATTCAGGCTTTTCATCGCATTTACCATTCTCCCCATAATCTCGTCCGGAAACCGTATTTCCCGATCCATCCGGTCTTTGTCATAAGTGAAAATGGTCTGAAACCGCTGGTAAATGCAGTTCTTTAATGCAACCACTGCCTGCATATACTGCTCTTTCAGCATCAAATAGTCACTCGCTTCCCCACTGACCCCTACGAGTACTTTACAGTTATAATTCTGCAGAAGCAGCTCGGCTTTCTTTGCAAATTCTTCAGGGTCCCATTTCCGGTTCCAGATCAGCACGGACTGTTTATCAAAGCAGTTATATACCTTAAGATCGGAATATATCTCCTGTTTTAGCATCCGCTTCATTCCGCCCACTGATTTCAGTGCCGCAGCATTAACATACTGTGTCTCAATAATCATAACTCTGTGAAGTTCTTTTTTTTCGGTAAATCCCAATACATTTAAATAATGCAGTTCCTCCTCCTTAGCACTTGTCTTCAAAAGATTAAAAAAATGATTATCCTCCGCACTCTCCTGATTTTCCATCTTTTTCTCAGTTCTCTTTTTCGCAATCGCATCCAGTACCTTATAGAATTCTTCTTCCTCTACCGGCTTCAGCAAAAAATCATATACCTGATACTGCAGTGCTTTCTTTGCATATTCAAAATCACCGTATCCGCTTAAAATCACAAACTCCAGATTCTGGTAACGGTGCTTCAGATAATTAATCAGCTCCAAGCCATCCATATGAGGCATTTTAATATCGGTGATCACAACATCCGGCACTTCCCTGGTAAAAAATTCAATAGCCTCTGCCGCAGATTCACAGCAGCCTGCAAGTTCATATTTATCATCGTATTCCTGTATCAGATTGGAGATCCCTCTCCTTACTCTCGGTTCATCATCAACAACCAGTATTTTTAACATTGCTGTTCCCCCCAATATTACATCTCTTTTGCCTTTGGCGGAAAATGTATGATAATCTCAGTGCCTTCTTCCGGCCTGCTTTCAATTATTAAACCGTATTTTTCCCCGTACAGCAGTTTTAATCTTTGATTGATGTTACTAAGTCCTATTCTGTCACTGTCTTGTGATAAGACATAAAATATTCTTTCCCTGGTCATCCCTGCTCCGTTATCGATAATCCGAAGCACAGCATCCTCCCCTTCTTTTTTCCCTATTATCTGTATATGACCTCCTTTCATCTGCCGGGAAAATCCATGGGTCAGGCTGTTTTCTACCAATGGCTGCAATAGCATTTTAAAGGTTTTATACTCCAGGATATCGGCGTCGATCTGGAACTCAGACGTAAAAGCCTTCTCATAACGCTCTTCGTAAATGTTCAGATAATTTTTAATACAGTTTATTTCCTCCTCCAGGGTAACAATATCCTCTTTCTTACTGATGGAATATCTTAAAATCCGGGAAAGAGAAGTAATCATTTTACTGATATCCTTTGCCTTTAAATCCTTTGCCATCCAATTAATAGTATCCAGTGTATTATACATAAAATGCGGATTAATCTGGGCATTCAGTGCCTGTATATGGTATTCCTTTTCTTTTTTATTCGCCTCATTATTTTTCTCAATCAGATTTAAGATCCGGCTGTTCATATCATTAAAGCTTCGATACAGGCTTCCCACCTCATCCTTCTGATCAATATACAATTTATTCTTCATAAAATCCGGATCCGGCGTATTCATCACAACCACCATTTTCTGTATCGGCTTGATAATATATACCTGTATTGCCACAGCCCCGAAAACACAGAACAGCAATACTAACAGAATCTGTGCTGCAACAACGGAAACAACCCATTCCCTTGTTTTCAGCACCTCATCTTTTTTAATCATTGATATATAATTCCAGTCATTATAAGCGGACGCCTGTTTTACAACTATGTAAGGATTATTCCTGTAATTTTGTTCCGTATAACTATCTTCCGATTTCAGGATATCGGACAACACACTTTTATCCAGGGACTCATCTAAGGATGCATCGTTACTCCAGATGATATTCCCTATATCATCCGCTATCAATAATGTGGACTTATCTTTTACTTCCAGCTTTTCAAATAAATCTTCAAATAAATCAATGTTTATGTTCAGTATAAATTCTCCCCGTTTCGCCCAGTTATGACTGATATCTTTTACCAGCATGGCACAGGATATATAACTCATTTCCTCCTTAGTGCTTCCCTTTGGCTTCACCTGAAATGTAGAAATCCATCCAAGACTCCCATCCAGTTCATCTATTTTCTGCACCCATTCCGGATGAGAATGATAAACGTCAATATAGGATGCCCCTGAATAGCTATCCTGAAAATAGGTCTCTCCGTTCGCCGCGAAAAAGTAGGCACCGTCAATATGGTCTGCGCTCTTTAACAGATTACGCAGAAATTCCGTAATCTCCACGTAATCAATCGGGATCTTCTGATTTTTATTTAGATTCTTTAAAATATCTTCATCATTATAGATGGTGCCAATAATTCTTTCGTATTCTTTAAGCTGGATTTCGGCTGCCTTTGATACCACCGATAATTGATTATACTGGCTTTCATACTCTTTTTGCAGCCAGCTGCTGGTAATCATATTATACAGCCAGAAACTGATGCAGCAAAAAGGCAGGATAATAAACACCAGCAATATCAGAAAAAACTTTTTCTTGATGGATAGATCGTTGAATTTCAACTGCATGTCCTCCTTGACGAATATGAATTAAATTATGATTTTATTATAAACGCTCGCGGGGGTTTGTACAACTCTAATAGATGATGAGGTTTTGGTGGAGATTAAAAAAGTGCCAGCTATACAAATTCTCTATAGCCGGCACTTTCCTGTACGTTATAATGATAAATAATTAGTTTTTAGAATCTGTTCCACGGCGCTGATAACTCCACTTCTGCACCCTGCTCGTTATTCCTGATCTTCAGATCAGCACATTCTCCATAACATAGCAGCAGCCGAAGATAGGTGTTTACAATCCCCATTCCTCCTATTTCCAATTCTAATGATTCCTTTTCCAGAAAAATTTTATTCCGTACCCTGACCATCTGACTCCTGATTTCCGATAAAACAGCTTCTTCAAATCCTTCTCCGCTGTCCTTTACTGTAATTTTCCATATATTTTCTTTTATAACGCCATAAATAGAAACGTACATTGTTTTGGTCGTATTTTTATATCCATGATTTAGCGCATTTTCTACCAAGGGCTGCAGGATCATTTTTGGCATTTCCATTTTCATCATTTCTTCATCTATATCAACAACACATTTCAGTCTGTCCTCAAACCTTTTCTCCATTAACATTAAATAATTTTTTGTGTAGTCTATTTCATCACTTAAAGTAACTGTCTTCTGTCCCGTTGATGTGGTGTAACGCAGCAGATTTGCAATTGCCTCACAAATTTCTCCAATCTCATAATTTTCCTGTTCCATTCCTTTATTTGAGATCATATTAAGAACATTAAACAGGAAATGGGGATTAATCTGCGCCTGAAGCATATCCAGATTTGCTTGCAGCACAAGAGAATGATTCTGTATTTCACGCTCAATGGAATCGTTCAGTCGTGTTCTTAAATCCTGAAAAGACTGATTCAGTGCCTCGATCTCATTCCCCTTATTTTTTAACACAATCTGTTCAGGCAGATTTCGAATCTCAATTGACTCCATACACTGTTGGAGTTCCCTGATGGGTCTGGTCAGATACTTTGAAAAAACACTCATTCCAATAAAAGCAATAAAGGCACTGATCAACCCAATAGCAATGACTATCCTGCGCATGTCGTATACCGGACTCATTAATTTACTGTAATCCTGTACCAGCAAAATTGTGATTTTCCAATCAGGAATTATTTTTTTTCCAAATATTTCTTTATTATTTAGATGGGGATTTTTGTAATCCGTAACCTGATCAATTCCCCTGTCAGCAACTTCCTGATAATACTCCAGCAGTCTTGTATTTTCAACATTTTTTTGATATAATACCTGATCATCATTTAAGACAACAATACGATATTCCTCCTGCTGAGGCAGAATAAAAATATTTTCAAACTCTTCGTTTTTTACCTGTACTTCAATATATCCCATATCAATGTTATGGCCTCTTAACACTCTCGCCAGACCAAAGACTTTTTGGTGTGAATTTTCCCAGGGATCATCATACGGCGCTATTAAAATACTTTTCCCCTGGGCCTGTTGCGCCTGTTCTTTCCACGGCAGCTGGTTTACAATACTCTTACTATTTTGTGGTTTGACATAATTATTATTATTACTGGTAAAAAAATCCCCTTTTTTATTAAATACATTTACCCCATAAAAATTCTGTGATAAAGAATCCCGGTGTATAATCTGATTAATATTCACTTGGGCTCTATTAATATCATAGGCATCTTCTATCGTATCCGGTTTAATATAGGTAATGGTGGCCATTTCCTCCATAAACTCCCTGCTCGCAATAAAATCCCATGAAATAAATTCCATGGGTTTTAGCAATTGACTCAGTTGATTTGCCAGTTTATCTGTCATGACCTTTAAATTTTCTTTACTGTTTTCTTCCAGTGTTTCTGAACTGTAGTAATAGAAAACAACACTGATTGCCATGATTAATACAATTGTAACGATAGAGAATGCTGCAAAAATTTTATTACGAAAGCTCATCCTATTGTCCCTCTTTACTTTAGAGCGTGTCTTATAATTTTGCACCTTAAAATACGAACTCCTTTCCAAAACCGTACGTGTGGGATTTCCACCCACTAAACCAATCGCCCTTTTTTCTGGACGCGCTCACCCCTTAACAGCACCAGATGTCATTCCACCAATAATCTTTTTATTGAATATGAGAAATAGAATCAGCGGTGGGATTGTAATTAAAACAACGTCTGCAAAAACTAAATTCCAGGAACTTGCATACTGCCCCATAAAATTATAAATAGATGTCTGCACTGTGACATTTTTCGCACCCGGAAAGAAATATAAAGGATTCACAAAATCATTAAATATATTAACGGATACTAAAATAATAACAGTGGATGTTACAGGTTTCAATAAGGGGAAAATAATATTAACAAAAAACTTCATTCGTCCACATCCATCCATTAGTGCTGCCTCATCTAATTCCTTTGGAATCGTGGCAATATAACCTTTGTAAACCATTATGGAAAATGGTGTAAATAGTGCTACTTCTACTAATATAATGCCAATAAGTGTTTTAAACAAACCAAGTCCGCTCAAAACCCATATGGTGGGGACGATAGCCGGAGGCATCATGAGCCCGAGCATAAACACCAGATTAATAATTGTTACAGGCTTACCTTTGCGTCTCTGTAGTACAAATGCTGCCATGGAACATACGATTATCATAATTGCCAGTGAGAAAAAAGTAATAAGCGCGCTATTGTAAAATCCCCGTATAATCATACCATGCTTTGTCTGTAGTACCGTTAAATAATTTTCTGCAATATGTAATGTCTGAGGTAAACTCATGCTCATTTCCCCTGCCTCCATCTTATCTTTAAAAGATGTAAGCAGTACAAAGAGAAATGGGATTCCAAAAATGATAAGGGAAAGGAGAACTGCCGAAACTTCTATTAATATCCTCTGGATCCGCTTCATTATAATTCCACCTCCTTTTTTGTCAGGTTTATATATAACGGAACAATTACAATTGAAATTAGCAGGAATAGAATGACATTCCCCGCAGTTGATATACCATAAAATCCGGCGGAATACTGTTTGTATATTATAGAAGCCAGCTGGTCGCTTGCAAATCCGGGTCCCCCCTTTGTCATCGCCCAGACTAGTTCAAAACTTTTCAGCCCTCCAATTAAGGATAACAGGATTACGGTATTTCTGGAAGAACAGGACAGGGGAACCGTGATGTTCCAAAATTTGTCCCATGCATTACCGCCATCTGCCATAAGGGCTTCATTGTATTCCTGAGGAATTGCCATAATACCTGATATATAGATTACGGTTGCCACTCCAACTCCTTTCCAGACATCCACAAAGGCTACTGATAAAAGTGCAAGACTTGGATTCCCCAGCCAATCAACAGACGGAAGATGCAGAGCATTTAATGCCTGGTTAATCAGTCCCCGCGTAGGATGCATTAAACTCAAAAACGTTATTCCAACTGCCAATCCGCTAATGAGATTTGGGAAATATACAATCGTTCTCACAAAATTCTTAGTCTTTAACTTGGAGCACAAAAAATTAGCCAATAAGAGTCCTATCACAACCTTTGAACCGGATGTTACAAAAGCATAAATAAACGTATTCTTAAATCCAATCGATAAAGATGGTTCCATTAAAAATGTTTTAAAGTTCTCAAATCCTATAAACTGCCACTCTGTCAAAGTCCACCTGGTGAAACAGAAGAAAAAGGAAGACAGCATTGGAACCAGAAAGATGATTACAAAAATAATTCCAGCCGGTGCCAAAAACAAGTAAGAGTAAAATTTTTTATTCATCACAACCTCCATCATCATTTATAAAAACAGATCTGCAAGACATCTGCAGACCTGTTTAAATAATTTTTACCAGCCTTCAAGTCCTAACTGTTTTGCCTGTTTGATTACGTCCTGATCATACGTTTCTGCACATTTCTTAGCATCTGTCATATTACTTGCACACTCAACACATATCTGTGGCAGATTGGGTCCTTTAACAGGAGATTCAAATTCAAGTGCCGAAGCAATTTTCCCGGATTCAAAATAAGGAAGCAAATCTTTGACTGCTGGATAAACATCCTCAGGCAATTCCACTCCTTTTACAACATAAGGACCTAATGGTTTCTCTGCCTGGGCAAATATTTCTACTCCTTCTTTCGATACAAAAAATTCAATCCACTTCTTCGCTGCTTCCAGATTTTCCGCGTTTTTGTTGATATAGTAAGCATTTGGCTGCCATACAGTAAGACCATTTGGATCAGCTGCGTCTCCGGGCTGCGCAAACATACCGATATCATTTATCTGATCAGGATAAGATGCTGCAATAGATGCGAGGGCCCCGGACAACATGGGGAACATGGCTCCACTGCCTTCCGCCAGCATTTTATAAGCGTCCTCCGGAGTTGCTGCCAGGAAGTCTTCATTGAAATATCCTTTTTCACCAATTTCATAAAGTTTTTCAAAACCTCTTAACGCAATGGGAGTATCTGCAAAATTTGCTTTATTGGCGGAATACTTTTCTGCAAAATCCGGCATTTGTGCCTGTACATTGTAGAAATCAGAGAGCAAAATTAACTGAGCCCATCCAGGACTCGCATATGCACCAATTACAGGTGTTTTTCCTGCTTCTTTGATCTTTTCACAATTTGCCAGTAATTCATCCCAAGTATTTGGCACGGTAAGCCCCAGTTCTTCATAAACTTTTTTATTATACATCCATGCTCCCGCCTGTGTGGAGTTTGCAGGTACTCCATAGATCTTTCCCTCTACAGTCACAGTCTTTAGATAACTTTCTTCGATGTTATTGATATAAGGTTCATTTGTAAGATCAAGAAAGTTTTTAGCAGGATCCATCGTGGTTAATAAGGAACCCGAATTAAAAAATGTAATATCAGACATATCTCCCGTGGCAAATCTTGTCTGCCTTATATTCTGTCCCTCTGTCCCACTTGGTATGTCTTCCACTTCTGTCACTATATTATACTTTTCTTCTATAGCAGCAATAACTGCGTTTAACCCCTCATGAGGAGTCTCACGATCCATCAGTAAAGTAACCGTCTGCTGTTCTTTACTACCCTCTCCTTGTGTCCCCTGCGTATCCGCCGGTTCAGATGCTCCTGCTGTTGCTGCACCGGTATCCGGGGTTTTCGCTGCATTTGTTTCCTCAGCAGTACCACCGCTGCATCCGGCAAGTGACATCATAAGCATCGCTGTACTTACAATTAACGCTAATCCTTTACATCTCTTCTTCATATTCTTTCCTCCTAACTATTGTTTGTAAAATTATGTTACCATGGCTGAAAAATTAATTGCATAGACAAACTCACACAGAGGACAGGATTTTTCAGCACTCCATTAAAATACCATTGGTAATTGACGCAGAATATCTTCTTCCATCCCCTCCGGTAAGTTTATTTTTTCTATTCGTACCTGATAAGGGGTCTTATTATCAATCTTTATTTGAAGGACGTTTTCCTCACATATCATTTCAACCTGCAAAATTCCACCGGCTACCTGCATGGAGTATTTTTGTTCCCTTATTATGGTAAAATCCGGACACAGATAAACTACTTTTTCACCACAATCTATCTTCACACCTGCCAGATAACGATAGAACAGGGTCATAGGGCCTCCGCTCCACGCATGATTCCTGGTCCCCAGAATAGCAAAGTCCTCCCACAAGGTTGCATTTTCATTTTGAATGAGAGGCATATATCTGTTCATAATTCTCCTAAACGCACTCCTGGTATATCCCATTTTAAAAAGTGCTTCACTTACATACACCTCCATATAAGGTGTACAATTATAAGTTGTTATCAGAATTTTTTTAATATCCTCATAGTGCTCGCGCTTCGCCAATCCGCTCAGAACAGCCAATGCATTTGCTCTTTCATCTACGATTTCACCCACTCCGTAATAATTGCCTTTCCAAAAATGCTCTTCAAATTTCTGTTCCATGGAGGCCATACGGTTTGTAAGAAAATCATGGTACTCTAACCTGGACAGACATTCCCCAACACGTTTCGCAAAAGAGAGTGCCATATAATACCATGTGTTTTCCAACACAATCTTATCCTGGTTATACAGATGGTCAAACCAGTACCAGTCACCTGTTCTGCTCTCTACGATCCCCTCTTCATTCATATCCCACAGCCTCAGGTAACGAACCATAGGTTCAAATGCCATTTCCAGAATCTCTCTATCCCCGGTAAATTCATAGTAGACTGATATCATCCCTAATTCACTGATTGCATTTAAACTTTGGGACGGAAGCTCGCTAGAATGGATACCCGGTACATTACCCACCAGACAATCACCTTTTCTTAATGAGATGAAGTTATGTATAGCTTTCTTAAGCAGTAAAACCGCATTCCGATCCAATGTATAAAAGATCTGAGGTGCCTGGACTGAGACATCCCCGATCCATTGCCCCCGCTCCCGGTCAGGACAGTCCATAAAATTATCCCTCATACAGAATTTTAATGTTCTGGCACATTTTTTCATCAAAGTGTTAACTTCCTCATTATCAGTGTGCATTACACCCATTAATTTCGTATCATACTCACAAATACGGTATCCAAGCCTTATAATGGAAACACTATCCGGGATATAAAAATGGAGTTCCTCACAAGCCATATAATCATAATTCAGGTATTGGTTATATCCTTTTTGGCATATGTATTCCGTCATGTGCCCCGCATATTGATTCATCTCATCTCCGGGCCCTCCATTTACTGTATAACGGTCATTTCTGATCTCTATGGTTTCATTCCCCTCAGCTTCAACTTCCATATAGGCCATGACATGCAGGGCGGTAGGTAATTTTAATACATATCTTCCGTCAGATTTCCTATATTCTGCGGAAATGACAGGCGAAAAAGAAAACAGAGGAACCGGACGCTCATAAAGACTCCCAAAATCTTCCCAACAGTATTCAACAGCATCTTTAAGCATTTCGTCATTTATTCGGTAATTTGCATTATAGCCAATATTGAAACCTCCATATAAATAGGATGGCTCCGCTTTGTCTGTCTCGAAATAACATGGATGACGCAGGCACTTCGTTGCAGAGTCACTGTATAGAGCCAGCTCCTCACATGCAAAGATCAAGCCTGCAGATTTAAGAGGCACATTGTTCCTTCCTCCGTTACCGTAATGCCATACAAGAATTTCCATAACATTCACCCCGGCTTTTATAAAATCCGTAATGGCAACCTTGTCTGCATATCCACTATTTTCACCATATGCATCCCGGAACAGCCCGCCGTCCAGAACGCATAAGTTCTGATTTATATATAGGAAATATCTGGTATCTGCTGATATAGAAAGAATATAATCACCTTCTTTTTCTACCTTAAAATTCTTTCTAAAATAAACCCAGTCATTATCTGATCGATTATTTTCTTCCCAAATCCACTTTGCACCTGTTAACATCCCTTTTATCCTCCTCAAAATTTTTTTCAAATCTTCTTTGAAAATCAGACGGCAGTTCCCCTGTAATATTTTTAAACACACGGCTAAAATAAGCAGCATCCTCATAGCCAAGCATTTTTGCTATTTCCCATAACCTTAAATCGGGCTGTAAACGCATAACCTCCTTTGCCTTTTCTACTTTCATCTTCATAAAATATTCTTTAAATGATGTTTTCTTATATGTTCGAAACAGCCTGCTAAAATATGTTTGTGAAATTCCAAAGTAATCACAGACCATCTCCATACTTAAAACTTCATTTATATGATTATTCAGATAATCTTCTATGGAATCCAGAAAGATCTCTTTACCAGTTTTTTCTGTTTCCGGCTTCCCCCGGGAAATGCTTCTTTGCAGAACAAACCAGAAGCTCTCCATTAATTCCCCCATATTGTTGGCATAACATACCGCCTCTTCAAGCAGCATGCTGTCTTCCAGTGTATCTGTATGGATATACTTTGACGCAAAATAGAAGATTGTCCGCAGGCTTTTCTCAACATGAATAAGCGGGCATTCATTTCTTTCCCATTCACTGAATAAGCGGATTATAGCTTTTTTAAGTTCTTCAATCTTATAATCCTTAATATAATGAGTTATTTGATCAATAACCGAGTCTGTAAGGGCTACTATATAATCTTCCTGAGGCTTTAAACTGCTAAGCTCAATAAATGTTGTTTTTGAAACTATAATTCTGGAGTTTATTTCTTTTATCAGTATATGTACTGTATCCGCAAAGTCTTGAAGCATGATCTTTTTTGCTGAATAAACAGCAGTATAATATTCTCCCCGGCACCAGACCCGGGTAAACTCTTTCATTTTTGTTACGATATCTCTGTCTGAAATCAAAATAACCTCGGATTCATCTCTGCATGCTAATACCCAATAATGTCCTCCGGTATCCATATCAAAATTTATTTCCAGTTCATTTATCTGTATACCATATCGAAACGGAATGCCTTTTTTACGTATCAGCCCTATGTAATACCTGTCATTCATCAAATATTTGTTCATACCCGAAAATGTGGCATCATTTTTTACGATTAAATTTCTAAAACATTCATACTGTTTCTTTTGATACTTTTCATTTAAAGTATCTCTTAGTTTATTCATTAGCGTATTTATCTTATTTAAACTGATTGGTTTTAATAAATACTCCACAACACCATATCGAATAGCACTCTGCGCAAACTGAAAATCCTGATATCCGCTAATAATTACCAGTTCTATATCCAGATTGCGCGCCCTGATCTGCCTTAACAGCTCAACACCGTCCATTACAGGCATTCGAATATCCGAAAATACCATATCAGGGGATTTTTCTTCAATTAAAACAAGTGCCTCTTCGCCTGACCGGGCCTCTCCCACCACCTGCATATCTGGATAATGACGGTCAATCATATTTTTCAGAGAACGAAGTGCTAACGGTTCATCTTCTGCAATAATTATTTTATACATATACAGCCTCTCTTCACTTTTTCTTCTCTATCATAACAGCTTGTGCCGGTAAATTATATGGATAAACAAACACACAATACTGTAATTTTAAGCACACCATTTATTCTATTTGAATAACCGTCAATGCACAAATGGTTATTTCTACCATTTCAATGTTTAATTCTTGATGCAAAAAATGGCTGGCAGTCAGAATTAATTCTAACTGTCAGCCATTTTAGCATCCCTATTTAATTTTCGCTTATACTTCCAACTTATTTTCCGGCACTCTGCCCTCAAATATATCAATCAGTGCCTTCGCAGTCACCAAAGAAGTTTCTTCACAATTCTCAAACGTTTCCGCTGATGTATGAGGTGTGGCTATGTATTGCGGGAAGGAAAACAACGGATTCGTAACATCCGCCGGTTCCTGTTCAAACACGTCCGTCCCCATCCCCCCGGCCTTACCTGACTGCAGCGCTTCTGCCAGTGCTGCCTCGTCCACCAGGCTTCCTCTTGCGGTGTTTACCAGAAGAACTCCGTCTTTCATTTCGGAAATAGTTTTTTCGTTAATGATATGCCTGGTTTCTTCATTTGCCGGCAAATGCAGGGAAATAATATCACTGTTTCTAAGCACCTCTTCCATGCTGACTAATTCTACACCGTATTGCTCTGCCTGTCTGTAATCAGGGTATTTATCAAACGCAATCACTCTGGGTTCAAATCCCATTAATCTCTTTGCCACATTTCTGGCTATCGCACCAAATCCCAACAACCCCACCGTACGGCTGCGCAGTTCATGAGCCATGGTTCTGTCCCACCTGCCTTCTCTCACTGCATTATACAGACAGGGAATCTGCCTGGTCAGGCATAGCATTAGGCTAACCGCCTGTTCCGCTACTGCCGTGGCATTCACTCCCGGACAGTTTGTAACAGTGATTCCATGGTCTCTTGCCCCTTTAAGATCAATATTATCTACTCCTACCCCGAATCTTGCAATTCCTTTTAAGTTGGGTGACAATTTATATAATTCTTCATTCCAGGATTCTACACCTGCGATTACGCCGTCTGCATCTCCGGTCAGATCTTTTAATTCTTCAAACTGTAAAGGTCTTTGATATGGATTTTCAATGACTTCACAACCATAGTCCATCAGCAGTTTTTTACCGGGAGCACAGTACCTGGAATAGTTTGTGGCAGTTACCAATACCTTTTTCATTATTTACTCCTTTACCGGTATTCTCTATGCAAATAAGTGCTGCATCAAAAAATGTCCCGGACTTATATTGTTTTCTCATATTGTTTTCTCATAATGTTTTCTCATAATGTTTTCTCAAACCATTTTGTCAGACGGTCCAGTTGTTCCACTTCTTTTCTGCCGGTATCATTACAAAGATCCGGACTTTTCGTTCTCGTTTGAAGTGAATTAAAATTGCCAATCTGCATCTGATAATATTTGGCATTGACCGGGTATGCCTTGCATTCAATAAATGAAGCTACGGTAAGAAAATCATTCCTTAATCTTGCCTTTTCAGGCTGTTCACGGAAATGACCGGTGAGCCAGGTGTAAATTTCCGGATGGAAATTTGCCATTACGCCGCTGTACCCGCTTGCACCCAATTCCAGAGATTCCAAAAGAGTTGCCGAATTGGCATTGAACAGTTTTAATTCTGTTCCCTTAATCACCTTTAATTTTTCCTTTATATTTTCAATATCGCAGCTGGTGTCTTTTAGAAAATAGAAACGTCCGGTTTCGGCACACCACTTTAATAACTCCGGGGATATAATTCTTTTATAAGGATAAGGACACTCATAAAATCCAAGGGGCATGTCTTTTGGCAGGCGTTCCAGCAGATATTTCAGATTTTCCAGCCAGATCTCATCGCTTTGTGTTTCCTCTGCTAAGCGGTTTGTTAACAAAATTACTGCATCCACACCTGTTTCTGCAATTGCCTGTAATTCCTCAGCCTGATCATCCAGAGAATCGGAGATATGCCCGGATGCTATTACCGATGCTCTTTTAGCAGCCTTTTTGACCACAAATTCTGCAATGGCTGCCCGCTCTTCCAACGATAAATAAAACATCTCACTGGACTGGCACACTGCAAACAGCCCCGCAGCCCCGGCATCTATATACCAGTCCACTAATTTCCCCAATGCTTCATAATTAACCTGATTTTTCTCCGTAAATGGCGTTAGCATTACCGGATATACTCCGTCCTTAAAGTTCTTCATTATCATTTGTCTCCTTTTCTGCAATCCAATACTGCGGGGTAGTTAAAATCCCCATTTCCTTTAGCTGATATTCATAACTCCATTTATTTCCCGTGGTTCTCCAAAGATTCGGTCCATACCACTCTTCCTGTGTATCTGCGTTATGAACCGCTCCAAAAGCATTAATACGGTTTCCGTACAGACGTATCGTCATTCGATGCCATCCCTCATTCACCTCGCCCAGATCCAGAATATAAGGTGCCAGTGCAATTGTTCCGCCTCTCTTTCCATCCAGATCTACCGTAATCAGCGCTCCACGGTAATGGGATGTCTCCAGACAGAGCCTGCCCTCTTTGCTATAAACAGATACCTCATACTCCATGTTTCCGGCATAAAAAGGGAATCCCTGGTTTACAAAGTTTCCATAATGTAATTCGCCGGGCATTTTTATCAGCTTCTTCATTCTGCCTGATACCTGCACCCCAAAGTTTCCCAGTAGATAGCACCATTCCACGTTTGTCTTCTTCTGAAACGGGATATGTATTACCAATTGGTTCTTACCTTTTTTATCTGTCCCACCTTTCTCTTTCGGATGCACTCATCTACAAACCAGCCGGAATCCGCTCCATTTATAGGTTCACCATTCCACTCCATCCTCACATTTTCCGGATGTTCCATGGCAATTTCTGCCGATTCAACTACTGTTTCTGAATTTATGGTAAATCTTAATTTCAAAATATGTCGGGGAATTTCTTCTTCTTTCTGCGTCCAGGGCTGTGCCAGTGCCTCCATTCGAAGAGGATAACCCAATTCTTTCCGGAAAAGATTGTCAATGCGCAGGATTTCTTCCTCCGGCATGAATTCTCCATCATCAAATGCGTATTCAGCCATATCCAGCAGACATACATTCGGCTCAGTCAGGCGATACGAATCCGGCTGGGGCAGATCTTTCTTTTCTCTCACACTTTTATCCCATGAATAGCACAAGCTAGGCTTTTCTAGCTGCTTTTTATCTTGCTGCTTTTTTTCTTCCTGCTTTTCTTTTTTCAACTCCAGCAACAGACTGTCATGCTGTGACCCATAATATATTATTTTAGTTTTTTGATCCGCATAATCAGCATGAATATCGTAAATCTCACCACTTAAGGTATCATAAACCACAGGGCTGTAAATTCCTTTCACCCAAATTTCCCACTTTTCCATATGGGTAATATGCTCATTTTGGGGTTTGTTTACATGGCAGATAAACAACCATTTTCGCTCTTCCTCTTCTCTGAGCTGATAGAACATATTTGCAGACCGTAGCCCGTTTTCTCTGTGCTCCATGCGTGTGGGGTCTTTTCCCTCTGTATTTTCCACACAGATATCAATATCTCTCCAGGGTTTTAATGCTTCTAACAGCTGGGATGATGAATACTGGATCTTTTCACATTGTTGTGAGAGGAGGACTACGGCATTACTTTCCACAGCATCTACATAACGTGGGATATTTCCCATAAATATGACTTTTCCACCATGTGCGGCGAATTCCTTTAACTTATCCACAGTAGAGGAACGCAGTGTGTGACATCCGGGGACAATTACCACTTCATAGTTCATTTCACCCATGCAGAACTTTTCCCTGCTGCCGTGCAATGATTTTGATCCATCACTTAAGAGTGCTTCTGAAATAAAGTCAAAGTCCAGAAGCCCGTAAAGCATCCAATCGATTACATTTGAAAAATTATACTCTAATTCCTGGCGGATGACGGCAGTCTGCTTCTGATTCCCCCAGTACATCCAGTAGGATTCCACTGGATGTATCACACCGATGCGTACCCCTGGCATGCCTCTTGTCAGCACCGCTGCAAGCCTGGCAAAATGATTTTCAATATAGGAATATTCTTTATACCATGGTGACTGGTAACCGATGCTTGCCGGATAATCCCGTTTTCCCTCACCTTCCATAGAAGCCCAGGTCAGATGCGGAACCCGGACCGTTACTCCAAGAGCTGCCTGCCAGTCTCCCGCAAGTTTGTGATTTCTAAAATCAAAATCCCAACCGGTTACACCATAGATTTCACTCATTACGCCTTCCCGCCCATACTGGTGTGCCACGCTCTGCGCCTGTTTTGCGGTGGACAGTTCCCGCCTGTCACATAACATGTCAATTCCCGGAAGTCCAAATTCTTTCATCGGACGCATCACTTCCCCAGCTGCCATTGTCTGGGAATGAAGTGTCCACTCATTCATCATATGACCGGTAAGTGCAATGCCATGGCTGCTGCACCACGTTCCAACATTGTCCCCAAAAGCTTCTGAAAACCGCTGGCACACATGTAAGTGGTACAGATACCGTACCTGAGATGCCTTCTGTTCTCCCAGTTCCCAGATCAGTTCCGGAAGATGATCCAGAACCGATATGCCAAAACATTTATAAAAAGTATCCTCAAAATCATCTGTAAACGGTAGAATTACCGGTTTATATGTAAAGGGTGTATCCAGTACTTCCTTGTGGCTGGTCTGCGGTTCATCCGTAAATATAGCCGGTATCTGTCCCCCAAAATCTTTCCCCAGCTCTCTGTAATATACCTCATGGGTCAATTCTATAAACCGGTCAATTGCCTTCTTATCCAGGGTATTTACATAAGCCTGATTATTAAACCACGGCGTATCACCTGAGATCTCCAAACTGGCTGTCCATACATTTCCCCCTTCTTCTCCCGGTTTTAGAACCCGTCCGCTTATTAAATATCCTTTCGGATCCAGTTTAATCTCATATCTTGCAAGTAACTTGTTATGATTACTCCGCACTGCTTTTGCCGCTGACATAGGTGTCTCTTCTGCAGCGTCCGTCCAGTTCTCCGGCTGGAATACCAGAAACCTGGAACGGTAAGCTTGCTCCCTGGTGACCATTCCCCCTGCACTGCCGGAGGGCCAGCGGTCCTCATCATAGAGCCAGCACAGCAGATCCTGCCTTTTTGCCTCATCTTTGCAGGCTTTCACATCCTCCAGGAATTCTCTGCCCATATATCCGGTATCCAGACCTACACGGCAGTGAATATGGAATCCTCCCATCCCCATTTCTTTAAAATAAGAGATCTGTTTCAACAATTGTTTCTGATCCAGCCTGCAGTTCCATGCCCAGAACGGTGCTCCACGGTATTCACATCCGGGATTCTGAAACTCCTCCCCGCTCAGCGCCTCTGTTTTTAATTTATAAAGCATTCCTTTTCTTCTCCTTTACCCGATATTCTAAAGGTGTTAAACCTGTTAATTTTTTAAATACCTTAAAAAAGTATTTTGGATTGGAATAGCCGATTTCATCCGAAATACGGTCTGCACTTAAATCTGTTTCCTTTAATAACTGCTTTGCCTTTTCCAGCCTGATCTCTCCCAGATACTCATTAAAGCTTTTATCCAGCTTTTCTTTTAAAAGGCTGCTGCAATACGCTGGTGTTACAAAAAATTCAGAAGAAATCATCTGAAGGGTCAGTTTACGGTGATAATTTCTTTGGATATAAGCCTGAACGGAATGAAACAGCTGGTTCTGATCCGGGCTTTTCAATTGAATAGAATTTATGATCAGCGTAATATAACCTGATATTTCATTTTTCATCTTACCCAGGTCATCGCAGTAAAGATATCGTTTATAAAATACACTCATGATATCATCAGTATCCACACCCACTCCCACCGCATACTGGTTTACCATTGAAACAATGCTTTCACACGCATTTCCAATCGCTTTCAGGGAGTATCTTTTCGTATCCATTTGATCAAAATATGCCTCCATGATCTCTCTTGCCTGTTCCTGATGGTATTTGATTTTCAAAAAGACATCTTTGATATACTCCTGGTTGTATACCTCGTCCCGCTCTTCTTCATTTTCATAAAACAGCCTTTTCTGATCCTCCAGTCTGATATTACAGACCAGTTTTTCATTTTTCACATAATTCTTATGAAGCTCACCAAACCCTTTTCTCCCTTTTGCGATACAGATAAAAATCTTTCCGGCAGCATCTTTCATGATATGACCAGCTATATGCCCTGCTTTTACTTCCATTTTGGAAACCAGTTTTTCTTCCCTGCAGCTAAGCAGCAGAAATCCATTGCTGCTTCCAAATCCATTCAGCAGAAATTCATGCCTGATATCGCTTAAATAAGACCGGCATATTTGTTCTGCATTTTC
Source organism: Robinsoniella sp. KNHs210 (assembly GCF_000686105.1). NCBI lineage: Bacteria > Bacillati > Bacillota > Clostridia > Lachnospirales > Lachnospiraceae > Robinsoniella > Robinsoniella sp. KNHs210. The sequence goes on along the minus strand of NZ_JMLZ01000002.1, from coordinate 4,047,205 downwards.
AGCAATCTTCCTGTCCTTTGTATAAACAGATATTAGCAGGTAATAATGATCCAGTCCCCATCCCTTCTGACGCAGTTCTTCCTCCAGTGCCTCATTCCATGGTTCTAAAATGGCGCTGAGCAGAATGTCCTTTATTTTCCGCTGATCCAGTGATTTTGCTTTTTCCTGTAAAATGAAAAAGTTCTTCTGATTCTCAATCTGTTCAATTGCCTTTTGTAACTGCTTTTCAATTTCTTCCGGGGAAAAAGGCTTAAGTACGTATCCAATCACTCTTTTTTCGATTGCTTTATTCATGTAATCAAAAGCTTTATATCCGCTGATTACAATGATCGGCTTTTCCGGAAATCGCTCACTGATTCGTTCCAGAAATTCTACGCCGTCCATTTTTTTCATTTTCATATCAGTAATAATAATATCCGGATTTGTTTCCCCTATGACGCGAAGGCCTTCCACCCCATTTGCTGCTTCTCCCACACAAAGAGCTTTCAATGATGTGATTTCATCAATCTTACTGATTAATCCCTTCCGGATTAAAACTTCATCATCCACAATAATATAGCGGTATTCCATTACTGTTCCACCTCTTCTCCTGCATGAAATGGCAGGCAGACCTTTACTTCCACACCTCTTCCCGCCAGATTCTCAATCTCCAGTCCATACTCTTCCCCATACAGCAGCTGTATTCTTTTATAAATGTTAGACAGGCCGATGCTGGCATATCTTGCATCCTCAGCCAAATGCTCGGGATGGTAGATTCTCCTGCGGACTTCCCGTAAGGTATCTTCCTCCATCCCTATCCCGTTGTCCTGTACGGCTATGATGGTCTTCCCATCCTGCCGATAAGCCCGCACTACAATAATCCACGGCGGTTCCTCGCCCGCAAGCCCATGTTCGATAGAGTTTTCAATCACCGGCTGCAGCATAAATTTCAAAACAGGACTTTGCAGTATTTCCTCTGAACTTTCTATCTTAAGCAGAATAGGGCTTCCAAACCGGATCTCCTGTATATTGAGATATTCACGGATATGAGATATCTCCGTTGCCAGTGTCTCCTCATCTGATTCATATTCGATGCTGTACCGGAGCATATCGCCCAGGGATTTTGACATTACTGCAATCTGGTTATTCTTTTCAATTTTCGCCAGACAGTTGATATTCTCCAATGTATTAAATATAAAATGAGCGTTAATCTGTGACATCAGATTCCGCAGTCTGGACTTCAGAAATTTAATCTCCGCAACATAAGTATCTTCAATCAGGCAGTTGATTTTCTTTATCATTTTATCAAAATGCCGATATAGTGATCCAATCTCATCTTTTCTTTCCTGATAATTATGATGAAAGGTCAAATCTGTAATCGGGGTCTCATGCATGCTCCCTGAAAGTTCCACCAGCGGACGGATAAACATCCGCTCCAGCAAAGACCCCAGAATAACGACAAATAAAATGATGACCATAATCAAAAGTATCAAATATTCCATGTTCTGTGTATACAGCTGTTTTTGGCTGTCAAAGGATACTTCCGATACAATCTTCCAGTCATTGATATCAAGCGTGCCATAGATATAGGCATCATTGGTATCCTTACGAAAAATAATGCCTTTGTTATTCTTCGTAATCTGATGGATATCATCCGGAGCGCGCCTGTCCGGCTCGCTGCTTGCGGGAATAGTTTTCCCGTCTGCATCCATCAAAAAGCTCTCCCCCCAGGGCAGCGTACTTTCTCCTAATGCATCAAACATCTGATCCGTGCAGACTACTGCCAGCACCCCCGTATGTTTCCCCTTCACATCCGTAAACCGCCTCGCCATAAGAATTGACTGACTCTTGCTGTGCCTGCTCTGATAGGTTTCAATAATCTGAAATTCCCTGCTGTCCAGCAGACTTTTATACCAGGATGCATTTTGATAATCCTCTTCTAAATAAAACTCTTTATTTTTTACAAACGAATATGTATAACCGCTTTCCGTAAACAGGTAAACCCCGCTGGCATAAGTATTATTCCCAATAAGATTGCTGCTCACATATTCAAATTTACGGTAGTTGGTAAGCCGCTCCATTGGCGTGGGCTCTCTGCCAGCCCCTTCCTGTTCACAAATGGACAGCATACAGCTGTCATTGTCGTACTGACTGAAAATCAATGAAGTCATAAGATCATTCAGATTCACAAAGGTACTGTTAATACCGGTTACCATTTTTTGTACTTCGTTATCACTTGCCACTGAAATCTGGCTGTTGTAATACTCCATATTGTTTTTCAGAATCACCCCGAACAATATCAGAATCGGTAAAATTGATATTCCCAGAAGACAAATTAAAAATTTAAAACGAATGCTTTTTAAAATTTTCATTACACCACCTCCAGAAATATTTTACCCAATTAACAGCCAAAACACAATTCAACCTTTGACAGCTCCCACCGTCAGTCCGCTTACGAAATACCTCTGCAGGAACATATAAATAATCAAAATTGGAATTGCACTTAAGAAACAGGCAGCAAACAGCATATTCCACTGGGTGGCGTTCTCCATGTCACCGATAAAATTCAGCATGGTAAGCGGCAGTGTTTTTTTCTCCGGTGCCGATAAAAACAGCATACCAAAGAAGAAATCGTTCCAAATCGGCACTCCCTGGGTAATAACGATAGAAGTAAGTGCGGGTTTTGTGAGGGGTGCAACAATTCTGACAAAGGTATATACCGTCCCGGCGCCGTCAATTCTGGCTGCTTCCTCAAGTACATAGGGAACACCGGACTTGATAAAATTTGTATACAAAAAAATGGAAAACGGCAGAGCCGAAGTTACATACAATGCAATTGGGGCAGCAATGGTGTTACCCATATGCAGGGCATTTACAATCCGGTACATTGGTATAATGGACATCTGTGCGGATACAATCATACCTGCAAGGAAAAAAATCTGAAAAAAGCCTCCCAGCATTCCTTTCAGCCTTGCGATAGCATATCCTGCCATTGCACAAAAAATCACCAGAATAAGTACACTGATTCCCGTTACCAGTATACTGTTGCCAAGTGCTCTGAAATAATTCATCTTTCCAAAGGCTACCCCGTAACTTTCCAGGCTGAAACTATGGAATAAATTCAGATAAGAGGTACTGTCTTTTACTTCCCTGAGGGAGCCCGATAAAGCAATAATCAGAGGCGATAAAAATATTACGAAAAAGACTGCGATTCCCAGCGTCCATAAAATTTCACTTTTGGTGTTCTTTTTCATTATGCTTCCAGCTCCTTTCGTTTCATAATGCGAAGTACAATTACGGAAATAATCAGGATAAATATGAAGGCAACCGCAGCCAGCGCCTCTGCTTTTCCAAACTGGCTTTCCACAAATGCCATTTTATAAATCGAATACATTAACGTACTGGACGAATTACCCGGTCCCCCTCCCGTAAGGGCAAATACATAATCAAACGATTTAAAGCCTCCAATCAGACCAAGCATTACATTAATCGTAATCGTATTTGACAGCATTGGAATTTTGACAAAACGGATAGCCTGCCATCCCGTACATCCATCTATTTTTGCCGATTCAATAACTTCTTCGGAGATATTCTGTAATCCCGCAAGATAAATAATCGTCATGGTACCGGAAGTTTTCCAGGTTTCCACAAAGGCTGATGCCAAAAGGGAAGTTCCTTTCTGCCCCAACAGATTCGGCACAATATCCAGTCCCAGTTTGTTGAATATTTCTGAGATCATACCATAATAGGGAGCATAGACATAGCTCCACAAAAATGCTACCACAATGGTGCTAAATAACGCCGGCAGATAAAATACCGTTCGAAAAAATCCCTTTGCCTTTAACTTCTTATTTAATATTAACGCCAGCGTAAGTGCCTGGATATTTCCATATGTAACTACAAATACGGCATATATTACAGTATTCTTCATAGAGTTGAACATTGTCCCGTCTTTTAACAGGTACTTAAAGTTATTCAGTCCTATAAATTTATACTCACCCATTCCGCTCCAGTTTGTGACGCCATAGAAAAAGGACATCAAAACGGGCAGTATCCAGAATGTGACATACATCAGCAATGCCGGAACGATAAACAGCAATAGCACGTTTCTCTTTTTTTTATCAAACATACCGCTTTCCTCTCCAGATTTTAAATTCAACCTCTTGTTATAAAACAGGGCACTTACAAAAATGAAGATCAGATTTGTAAATGCCCAGAGCGTGTTTCAAAGGGGGTTAGTTTCCATTCAGCTCATCAAATTTGTCCTGCATCGCCTGGCAGACATCTTCTGCAGATGCATTTCCCGCAATTACTTCCTGGAATTTTGTGCACATCATATCGCTGACACCTTCCGGCCATGCATTGTTCAGGTTGTAGATACTCGGGTCATCTTTATATTTCTCCAGATACTCTTTTACCAGCGGTCTGGAATCCTCAATCCCTTCATAACAGGAAATATCGGAACTGGTTTCTACCCATTTTTCAAACAGCGGAGTACCTTCTGTAAACCAGTACTCCAGAACCTGATCAATTGCTTCCTGGTTTGCGGAGTTTGCGCTGGCAAAAACACCATTGGATGGAGTCAGATTATATACAAAATCTTTTCCTTCATCATTGGACGGAATACAGAACATCCCTTTATCGAATTCCTCTGCCCCATTTTTATTCAACGCATCGTATCCGAAACTTCCGTCAAATATCATGGCTGCCCTGCCATCTAAGAATGCCTGACGGCTTTGTTCCTGGGACAGTCCAAGTGAATTTTCGATGATATACCCTTTGTCATATAAAGTTTTATATTTGTCGATGGTATTTACCCAGCAGTCATCCGTAAACTTAGTTTCACCGGTGAATAACTGGCTGTCAAAGTCCATATTATCTGCATAAATCTGAGAGGCACCGATCTGGTACACACCAAACTGTACAACAAAGGACTGCTTATCTCCCATGGTAATCGGAGTATAGCCCGCTGCTTTCAGTTTTTCACAGCACTCCAGGAACTGATTCCAATTTTCCGGCATCTGACTGATACCAGCCTTTTCAAATGCTGCTTTGTTATACCAGGTGGTCAAAAAACTGGAGCCTAACGGTATCCCGTAGTTTTTGCCATCAAACATATAAGAGTCGGCAATTTCTTTTTTAAACTTACCCAACTGGGAGAATCCGGACAGATCTTTTACATAACCTGCATCCACCAGATCCTTAGCCTGCAGCCCTGCCCACCAGGTAAAGATATCAGGCCCCTGCCCGCTGGCAAACTTTAACCGGACTGTCTGTTTGTACTGATCTGTGGGAAGCTGTTCTACTTCTACATTAATATTCGGATACTTCTCCTTCACCAGCTCCGGAAGCCAGTCCAGATAAAAATCCTTGTTATCCGTAGTGGGTCTGGTTGTCACCATAAGTGACAGGGTTACAGGCTCTCCGTCCTCAGCCTCTTTCCGGGTTTCTTCGCTGTCTTTAACATCCTCAGAGTTCTTTGCTGTTTCACCGCTCTCCTTGGTTTCAGCTTTTGTGTCTTCCGTTGATTTTGAGCTCTTTGCTGCATTTGTAGCTTCCGTTGATTTTGTTCCTTCGGCAGAACTGCTGCCGCCGCCACATGCTGTCATTGATAATACCATTGCCGCTGCCATTAAAATACTAACTAACTTTTTCTTCATGTATTCCCTCCTGGTTTTCTGATTCCATTATCTTATTGCATTACCTTATTACATTCTTATTACATTTTCATATTGCATTATTTTTGCAATATTTTATTGCATTATTTAATTCATTATTTTATTACTATATTTTATTGCTTTATTTTATTGCTTTGGTTTTATTCTTGATCCCTGCAGGTTTCTTTTTCATGACCAAATCATACCATGAACGGGAGTAACTTTTATATATTAGTTGGAGTAACTTTTTTATGCAAATTTAATGTCCCTGCCCCCTTGTAAAAAATAGTCAATAGCATATAATTAGGATTAACCAGTCCAGTCAATCCTGCACAGTCAATCAGATAAAGCAAAAAATACACTGTGGTACCCATATTTCAAATATTTTAACTATTTAAAGGAGGAGGTTTCCCATGAATGAAATGTTTTTTCGCCTGCCGGAAGAAAAACAGCAGCGTATTATCAACGCCGGAATTGAAGTATTTTCCAATCACGAATACAAACGGGCTTCAACAGATGAAATTGCCAGAAAAGCCGGTATCTCCAAAGGGCTGCTCTTCCACTATTTTCACAATAAGAAAAGTTTTTATCTGTATTTGCTGGAATATACCGTTTCTCTTGTAAAAAATTATATTATGGATATGCATTTTGAAGATATCACCGATTTTTTTGAATTGCTTCATTACATGGCCCAAAAGAAGGCAGTTATTCTGGCAAAAACGCCTCATATTATGAAATTTTTTATTAAGACTTATTATTCCCAAAATGAAACTGTCTCCGGCGAAGTACAGGATAAAATGCAGTCGCAGATTGATACTTCTTTTGAGAAATATTTAAAAAATATTGATCTGGGTAAGTTTAAAGAAGAGATTGACCCAAAAGAGATTTACCACATGTTAATCTGGATGACGGAGGGCTATATGTATGAAAAAGAACGGGTTTCGGAAACTGTACTGATACCGGACCTGATGAACCATTACACCGTCTGGTCCGATTTATTAAAAAAGGTATCCTATAAGGAGGAGTTCTTATGACGAAGAACATTATTGAAATCAATAAACTGACAAAGACTTACGGCAAACACCGCGGTATCGAGGATATTACCCTTTCTATACAGGAGGGTGAAATCTTTGGATTTATTGGTCCTAACGGTGCCGGAAAGTCCACCACGATCCGATGTCTTCTGTCGCTGATTTATCCAACCAGCGGTTCTGCTTCCATCTTTGGCGCCGACTGCATCAAAAATGCCAGCGAAATTGCAAAAGAAGTAGGATACCTGCCCAGCGAGGTGTTTTATTATGACAATATGAAGGTAAAAGATCTGCTTAATTACTCTGCTTCCTTTTATAAAAAGGACTGTAAGAAAAAGATAAGGGAATTATGTGATGTTCTGGAATTGGATACCGGACGCAAGATCGAGGACCTGTCCTTTGGAAACCGCAAGAAAGTCGGTATTGTTCAGGGATTGTTACATAGTCCTAAATTAATTATTCTGGATGAACCTACCAGTGGGCTGGACCCATTGATGCAGAAGAAATTCTTTGATCTGATCCAGAAGGAAAACCGTAATGGTGCCACCGTTTTCTTTTCCTCCCATATCCTGTCAGAGGTTCAGAAAATGTGTGACCGTGTGGGCTTTATAAAAGAAGGAAAACTGATTAAACTAGATACCATGGCATCCTTAAAAGAAGACAGTTATAAAAAGATAGAGCTGGAATCCAAAGAAGCACTTAATCCGGATGTATTTCAAATAAAGGGCCTGTCTAACCTGAAAATAGAAAAACTCCATGCATCCTTTATTTATCGTGGTAATGTTAACCGGATGACGCATCTGTTAGGCGAACTCTCCCTGCAGGATCTAAGCGTTCAGGAACCGGATCTGGAAGAGATCTTTATGCATTACTATAATTAGGAGGGGGATTTCTATGAACATATTTATTCAGGAATTTAAGTGGAATCTTAAGCCCGCACTTATATGGGCATTGTCATTAAGCTGCGCTGGCATATTCTTTATCTGCCTGTATCCTTCTTTTACCGGGGATATGGAAGCAGTTAATAAACTAATGGAACAATATCCTCCCGAAGTATTAAAGGCTCTTGGTCTGGGACCTGACGGTCTTGGCAGTTTTCACGGTTTCTACAGCTTTGTGCTGGTGTATGTGATCCTCTGTTCTTCCATTCAGGGTTTGATTTCCGGAATCCAGGTGATTGGCAAAGAAAGTGCACGCAAAACCTGTGATTTTTTATTTACCAAACCCGTAAGCCGGATCCGTATATTGGCAAATAAATATCTGGCAGTTGTGCTCTGTATTATTATATCCGGATTTATATATTTTGGTGTGAGTTTCATTTTTGCAAACCAATATGGCGGTGCATTTAACCATAAAATTTTCTATCTGCTCTCTTTTGCTGTGATACTGACCGGACTTTTATTTACCGCCCTGGGATTCTGTATCGGTTGTTTTTTGAAAAAGGCTAAAGCTCCTGTCTTTATTGGAATCGGAGTTGGCGCACTTTGCTTTGGGCTCCAGATGTTAGCAAATATGTTTGATGAAAGGGCACTGGATTTTATGTCTCCAATGAGCTACATCAATCCCTCTTACATTACATTAAATCAGAAGTATGACTATCCTTTGCTGATCTGTCTGATCGTGGCTGTTATTTTACTTACACTGCTAGGCTTCTGGCGTTACCAGACAAAAGATATTCACAGTGCTTAAAGCATGTCTGAATGCTTTGACACTCCATTTTCAATTACTCTCTGGGAAGGAGACCATTTATTATGAATCTATTTATTCGTGAATGTAAATCTAATATAAAAACTTTTTCTTTCTGGTGCATTGGGATTATTTTTCTGATTATAGCAAGCGCCGGTAAGACAACCTCCATGGTGGGACAAAGCGATGCCGGTGTGAATGAGCTTTTGGAGCAGCTTCCCAAAAGCGTCCAGACAGTCTTCGGAGTAGGCGTGGTGGATTATTCAACCGCTATCGGAGTTTTTGCAATCGTATTTACTTATATCGCTCTGATCGCCGCATTCCATGCAGCTTCCCTGGGTGTCTCCATCTTCGGAAAAGAAGAACGGGATAAGACATTTGAATTTCTGTATGTTAAGTCACGTTCCAGAAATACCATCCTGGCTGATAAGCTCTGCAGTGCACTCTGCCAGCTGTTTTTACTGAATGCTGTTTCATTTCTCATCGCCGTTGTAAGTGTGAAGATTATTTTTGATGACAATATTGTATCGGATTTTCTGCCAATGATGATCGGATTATTCTTCATCCAGCTTGTTTTCTTTGGATTTGGTTTACTCATGTCCATGCTTTGTGTCCGAATGAAAACAGCCAGCAATATCTCTATGGGCCTTGTGCTGGTTACATTTTTGATGTCCATTGCTGCTGATTTCAGTGAAAAAATTGAATGGCTGGGTTATCTCACACCTTTTAAATATTTTGATGGAAAGGAAGTTCTTACACAGGGGCTTTCGCAGCAGTATATACTGGTCTGTGCCATAGTGGCTCTCCTGTGCATTTCCGCTTCCTTTATACTTCATCAGCGCAGGGATCTGCACTGTTAACTATTGGGACCTTTTTAGTATTAGATCCTTAATTTCAGGGGATTTTAATATCCCCTGTTTCCAAAAACGGTACTCCCAGGTCCATGCCGCCCCGTCAGTCCTCCAGGAATTCGGACCACTCCAGGAATTGCTTCTGTCATTGCGGTGCAGCTGTCCAAATGTATTCACACGGCTTCCATAATATTTCAGATCAATTTTATGCCGCCCCGGCTTCAAATTATTTATACAGATCCGATAGGGAGAAAATGCAATGTTTCCCTGCTCCTCTCCATCCACATATATTTTGATTAGGTGGCCTCTGTAGTAACTGGCTTCGATCTCCAGCTTATTACCAGTCGTTTCCGCTTCCAGATGATAAGTTAAATTACCGCCATAAAAAGGCAGTCCCTGACGAGTAATGTCCCCAAATGTAAGCTCTGTTACCGGTTCGGTAAGCACACAGCAGCAGCCCATGACCTGTACGCCAAAGTTCCCCAATAAGAAGCAGGCTTCTGCATCAGCTTTTTTTCCATATGGCATAAACAATTCTAAAATGTTTTCTCCCTTCAAAATTCCCGGGAGTTTTACGGTATACATACATTTGTCCACATACCATCCCATTTCCTTTTCGGCCGGCTGCCCATTTAAAAGAACAGTGGCGTTTTCATCATTTTCTAAAGCCAGCATAAGGCCTTCCATATCTTTCTGACTTTGAATCGTATATCGAAGGCGGAGCGTATGTGGTGTCGATGCGTCTTCTTCCACCCATGGCTGTGCCACCGCCTCTCCCCGCAGATCCCAGCCCAGTTCTTTTCTGAACTTGTTATCAAGCCTGAGTATTTCTTCCGGCTGCCGATACGGCTCATCATCAAGCGCCGCTTCTGCAATGTCCAACATTAATACATTGGGCTCCTCAAACGTAACCGGTACTGGTTTTAAATACCGGAAATCTCTTATAAATTCTTCTTCTTCCGTTTCCTCCGCTATTACCCGATTTTGCTCTTTGGACTTTGCCAGCCGAAGAAGAAGGCTGTCATGCTCAAAAAGTTGCTGCTTTATTAATGTCCAACCATTTTCACATACAGAACAGATCTGCTCTGCCTTACCATTCATAGTGTCCATAATGGTCACCTGGTAATTTCCCTTCACACGAATCAGGTATTCTGCATCCTTTATTTGAGAAATATCCTGATTAACCGGTTTATCGCTATGTGCGATAAATAACCAAAGATCGTTGCCATCTTCACGCAGCTGACAGATAAAATGCCGCATCATTTCACCATGGCTGTCCCGGATTTCTACATTTCGTACTTCTTTCAGGCTTTCCTGAACCATTCCGGAATAAAACATTACCCGTTCAGATTTTTCCCATATCTGCCGCCCTCTGCCACTTGGATATCCATCACACAAAGCAGGCGCCTCTCCAAAAAACAGAATTCTGCCACCCATTTTTTGAAATGCCTCAAGCCTGGCTAACGTTGTAGACCGCAGAGTTTCAACAGGAGGCACTACCAAAACCTTATATTCCATTTTACCTACAGGAAATCTCTTCTTCTTAATATCTTCCACCTTACACTGTTCCGGCAAAAGTGATTCGCAGATATAGTCAAAATCAAGCAGTCCTTCTAACAGCCACTTGGTTAGATTTTGAAAATTTTCATCCATCTGGCTGCGTATCAGCTGCGTAGATTCATTGCTTCCCCAATGCAGCCAATAGCTTTCAATGGGATGAATCACTCCGATATGGCATACTGCTTTCCCACGGGTCATAGCCGTATTAACCCTGGCAAAATGATTTTCTACATAGGAATACTGATCGTACCAGGGTGCCTGGTAATTAAAAGTAGCCGGATAATCACGCTTAGCTTCTCCCTTCATGGACACCCAGGAAAGGTGGGGCACACGTACCGTCACTCCCAGAGCTGCCTGCCAGTCTCCCTGCAGTTTATGTCCCCTGAAATCAAAATCCCAGTTTGTTACACCATACAGTTCACTTGCAACGCCCGGACATCCAAATTGCCTGGCTGCTGACTGTGCCTGCTTCACTGTGGTAAACTCCCTGGAATCATCCAGTATATCCACTCCAGGCAGTTGAAAAGAACGGTAGGAGCGCATAGCTTCCCCCAGCGCAGCCGTCTGGCTTTTCAGGGTAGGTTCTTCCATCATATGTCCGGTCAGCATCAGGCCATGTTCCCTGCACCATTTCCCACATTGATCGGCAAACGCAGATGCAAACCGCTCCGCAATATGATCGTGATAATGGTAACGTATGACCGACACCTGTTCTCCCGGAAGCTCCCACAGCAGTTCTGGCAGGCAGTCCAGAATTTCCTCTCCCGGATAGGCTGTCTTATATGAATCCGGAAAATCTCCGGTCCAGGGCAGTATCACATCTTTATCGGTATGATTAAATTCTAAGGTGACTTTATGAGGAAACTGCGGTTCATCCGTAAATATAGCGGGGATGGTGCTGCCAAACTCTGCCCCCACAGCGTCATAATACCGCTCATATGTAATTCTGATAAACTCTGCAACAGCCTTGGGATTTAAAGTATCGATATAAGTCTGGTGGTTAAACCAGGGGGATTCAGCCGCGATTTCTTCATAGGCATATAGCTTTATGCCTTCTGCCTGTTCTTCCGCTCCCATCCGTCTGTACTGAAGTAACATTCCCTCCGCATTCAGTGCGATATCATAGCAGGCAATCAGACTTCCATTTCCCGTACGGCCAGAAGCTGCGCTTGAGACCGCCTCATTTACATTTTCCATCTCTCCATAGGGGTGTCTGGTCAGTAAGAGGTGCCTGGAACGGTATGACTCATTACGGGTCACATATCCTCCTGCTGCTCCGGATGGCCAGCGGTCCTCATCATACAGCCAGGTCAGCATCCCGCGTGACTGCATACGCTCCGCACATGATTTTACAAGATCGATAAACTCATCACTCAGATAAGTGGTTTCCATTCCCGTACGTACATGTATATGGGCGCCTCCAAATCCCATTTTTTCAAGCTGTTCTATCTGCCAAAGCAGTTCTTTTTTCTCCAGCCGGCAGTTCCATGCCCAAAAAGGCGTGCCCCGGTACTCACTGGTGGGATTTTCAAATAATGCTGCTGAAAAAGGCTGTTCATTTTTTTGATACAACATATTCTTACCTGCTATCCTTTCCTTCTATCCATATTTCCGGTAAACCCTGGTTTATCAGTACATAAGCACCACTTCACTTTGTTTCCTTCATGCGGACCTTGTATCTTCCATCCTGTAAGCCCGTTATAAGACTATCACCAATTCTTTGGTGCCAGCTATCCCTGTATACCATTTTGCACTGTCCTTTTGGATTCTCTGCTGTGTCTCATAGTCAACATGGACCAGTCCATACCTGGGTTCATATCCAGCACTCCACTCCCAGTTGTCCAGTAAGGACCAGACATAATATCCTCTGATATCGGCCCCCTCTTCCATGGCCTTAGAAATCCAATACAGAAATCCTTTCAGGTATTTTATACGCTGTTCATCATGTATCTGATTATCCGGCTGTATCTGTTCATTGCAGCCATAAGTACCATTTTCCGTGATAAAAATGGGAACTTCCACCTGATATTCTCTCTGCAGCATTTTTACCGCTTCATAGACAGCCCTGGGGTAATACTCCGTTCCATTATCCAGGTAATTGCCGCCGCCGTTTTTTTTCTTATCCGGCACAAGAAGAGGATCGGCACAGTCCAGCACCCGGTTATAACAATTCAGACCAAAAAAGTCCATAGGCTGAGCTATCTTTTCCATATCCCCGTCTTTTATCTCAGGCATACAGTTATTTTTTTCCATATATTCCATAAGTTCTTTTCGATAACATCCTTTAAATACAGGGCTTAAATAAGAATGAAATGTTTTCTCATTTTCCAGCTGCGCTTTCATACAGTCCTGTTCATGATCCGGACGCAGCGGATAATGCTGCCAGACATCTACCACAATTCCCACTTTGCTCTCTTTCAAATGTTCCTGGCGAAAACGTTTTACTCCTTCCCCGTGTGCCAGGAGTAAGTTATGATTTGCCTGTCTGCCTGATTTCTCTACTCGATATCCCGGGGCAAATCCACCTAATGCATACCCCACATAGACAGCAATCGGCTCATTGAATGTTGCCCACTGCGGCACCGAATTCCCGAATTCCCGAAAAAGCAAAGAAGCATATTCCCCATACCAATCCACAATATCCCGGTTTAGCCAGCCACCGTCCCGCTCCAGTTCGTATGGAAGATCCCAATGATATACGGTTGCACTGGGAATAATATTCCGCTTCCACATCGCATCAATAAAACGTTTATAATAATCCAGCCCCTTCTGGTTGATCCTCCCTTTTCCTTCCGGCAGAATCCTGGACCAGGAAAAAGAAAAACGAAAGGTATCCAAATTCATCTCACGAGCCAGGTCTAAATCTTTCTCATACCGGTGATACATATCACATGCTCTCTCCGGTCCCGATCCGTCTGTGATATTACCCGGGATCTTTGAAAAAGCATCCCAGATGGAAAGTCCTCTTCCATCTTCATGAGCTGCTCCTTCTACCTGTGCCGCACTGGTCGCCACTCCAAATAAAAAATTGTCAGGAAATTTTATTTTCATTTGTTTTCTCCTCCTGTGTTCTGTAAATATAATATGATGTCACCCGTTATCCCAATCGGGCGGTACTTTCCATTTTGATCATTCGTTAAAAACTGCTCGTCATCTGCCGCCGCCCGCTCTCTCTCTAAAGTAGTTGCCACTTCAATTCTGATTGTATTTTCTCCGGTAACAATCAAATCTGTAATATCAAACAGAAATGGCGGTACAATCTGTAGCCCAGCTCCTGTCCCATTAATAAATACCTCTACACCCTCATATGCATCTGTAATTTCTAATACAACACGTCCTGCCTTTTCAAAGAAAAATTGATTCTCATAACAGATAAATCCTGAAAATCCGGATTCTTCCCTGCTGATGTCATGAAGATGGAGAATATTATTTTTATCGCCAAATGCAGGATATTCTATGGCCTTACACAAGGAATACTGCCATACAGAGGAAAATTCAATCTCTGTCCCGCCTCTTTGTACCCGGTTATGATAAAGTTCCGGCTGGATTGTCTGATCAGATAACGCTATCAAGATGCAGGAATGACTGCTTTCTATATGCAGCTCCACTTTGTTTTCATCCTCTCCGACTTTCTCTCCGTCCCTCCCTTCGGCTGTGTAAATACAATTGTTCCACGCATCATACTCACAAAACCTGGTGTTGCCGGGCAGATATACCCATCCTTTGTAACATTCCGTACCCTCATTCACAAAATAATAAATTTCCCGATCCCCTGCGTAATGCAGGCATCGAATGGAAGAAGATAGCGGCTGTAATTGGATTTCCCTGAGCCCTTCCTTTTTAACAGCATCGGCCAGGCTATTCAGTGCCACTGCCGGGCAGTTTATAACATCTTCGGACAGGGATTTGTCACTGTCACACAATCCCTGGGGCAATTCCTCCAGAAAAACAACATGGCATCCCGACTCTTTTATTTTTTCTATCCCGGTCTGCAATGCCTCAGGAATGAACTGAGCATAAGGTATGATCAACATCCGGTAACAGTTTCCGTTTACATTAAGCCCTTTATCAAAACTAGTATGATACACGTTTATATCGGTAAACACATCAATGGGAATAAAGTGAAAGTCTATCTGATTCTCCGCCAGAATTCTGGCTGGTTTCTGCATGAGCATCCGTCGTCCGGTCCATTCCGCCTCCGCATGATAAAGAATTGCCGCATCAGTCCTGCTTTGTCCACCATCTATCAGACTGCAGATACGCTGCATATAATTCATCAGCGCTCCAAAATGCCTGAATAGCGGATCATGTCCTCCTGCATAAAAATGTGGCGGCGCATCACCGTCCGGATACTCTTTTGCAGAAAAAGCATGGGGTACAAACCGATTAATCCCACGAACCATAAAATGATCCGCCAGATATTTTTCAAGTCTCACTCCTTCTCTCCAACCATAAGCACCAAAGATCTCGCACATAGCTCTTCCTTTTTTTAAAGGGTCAATGGCACCGTGGGAAGCTCCTAATTTACCCAGCACAAAGTGATAAAATTCTCCATCTCTTGGAACCAGGGTATCTTCCCTTATCACATCCTCCCCCTGTGGGAACACCTGTCCTCCAATATCATCAATCCCCGCCATATCCTGTCCTGCCAGCCCACGAAAATAATGCCCCAGGCTGGAACCTGTTCTGGCATGCTGATTGTCATCCTCTATTACATGTCCAATATATTCTACTCCATGTGACCGGCACCAATCCCCTACCTGTCTGGAAAAATCTTTTTCAACCAGTCTTGTCACCTGGTCCATATAGGCATACCTTACTCTGGCTGTAAGCTCCTCATCGTCCTGTTCTTCCCAAAGGAGACGAACCCAGGAGAAATCCTCACCCAGTTTCTTTTTTATTGCCTTCTCCAGTTCCCGGCTCCATGGTAAATCCACGTCCTTGCCCAGTATATTTCCAAAACGAAGCACCCCGCCATTTCCAAGCTCCGGCTCATCTGAGAAAAAGCCTGCAATCGTACTGCCAAAGTACGCTGCATAATGTTCATAATGAGGCTCATAAACCGCATCAAGCAGCAGCCGGCAGGAAGCAGTGTCCATCATATTAATGTAATTTCTCCGGTACCCTGCATTCCTGGTCAAAATACTAATATAGATCCTCCAACTGCCTTGCGGCACTCTCCACTCAATTTTTTTCTCCAAATCATCATAAGGCACATCTATAATCTGGCTGACTCTGTCCCCTTTTATCCTTCTGGCTGCCTTTACAGATAAAATTCTGTCATCATCAAATACATATTCCGGTTCTTTCCATTTACCTGATTCTCTTAATATTTTTTCAAGGGGACTCATCGGTATCTCCATAATTTCTTTCCCCAGCCCGCAGGTAAACAGCTCTACATCACTGTCTAAATCGATTTGCTTACAATATACACTCTGGCGATATAACTGGACAGAAGCATTCTTCATGGCACCATTGGCATACCCGGTCGGAAAATGACTGTCATCTAATATCCATACCTTCATATCCCGCTGCCTTGCTTCTTCCAGAATAATATCCATGTCCCTCCACCAGCCCGGACCGCAAAAATCCGGATGGGGACGGCTCTCTATACAAAGAGAACGGATATTGGAGTCATAAACAGCCCGAATGTATTCCCTTAATACCTTTTCTTCCTCTCCATGAATCCATAGAAAAGGAAAAATATAATCGTTTCTGCTTTGATCTGATAAAACTTCAATGATATTTTTCATCCTATGCACTTACTCCTTTACAGCTCCCAGCATAATCCCCTTAACAAAATATTTTTGAAAAAACGGATACGCAATCATAATCGGCAATATACCTACAACGGCTATTGCCATACGAACAGTGGTGGATGGAAGCATTCCCACATTGGCTCCGGCAAGCTGGGATGCATTCTTGGTCAGATAATTAATGTTTTCACTAATCTGATTCAAAAGGAGCTGTATCGTATAGTATTTGCTCCCCTCCCGCAAGGTCAGATAATACAGGCCATTCGTCCAGTCATTCCAGTATGCCAGCGCCGTCATCATTCCGATTGTAGCAAGAATGGGGCGCGACAGAGGCAGCACTATCCCGGTGTAAATCTTAATCTCTCCGGCGCCGTCAATTCTGGCAGCCTCTTTTAGCGATTCCGGAATACTGAACATGAAATAATTTTTAACCAAGATTACGTTGAATCCGCTCATAAGTAAACCAGGTAAAATCAGGGCAAGAATGGTATCTCTCACCTGAAAAATCTGATTCCAGCAATAATAAGCTGATACAATTCCACCCCCGAACAACATGGTAAATACACATAAAAAGTTCAGTATTTTACCTCCCGGAAGTTCCTTATCCGCAAGAGCATAGGCGAACATAGAAGTCACCATAAGACTGATTGCTGTCCCGGTCACCGTTACCAGAATCGTCATAAAATATGCTCTTCCAATAGTCTGCCATGACGTAGCGATATATTCATAAGCAGCCAGACTCCACTCTTTGGGAAAAAATCCGAATCCCTGCACTGTCGCATACTGATTATCCGTAAACGAAGCTATGACCAGCAGAATAAACGGAAGCAGCGCTGCCATTGTAAATAAAATCATCACTATATTTGAAATTAACTGCCACATATACGTTTCTTTTGATTTCATTTGCTCCCCTCCTAAAACAGCGCACTTTCGCTGCTATATTTTCTAACAATCTTATTTGCTATAAGTACCAGTACGAATCCCACAACAGACTGGAATACACTGGCAGCCGATGACATTCCAAAATCACTGTTTTTCATCAGCGCATTGAAAACGTACACATCAATCGTCTGGCTTACTGAATATAATGCACCTGAGTTTTTAGGAATCTGATAAAACAGTCCAAAATCGGATGCGAAAATTCGGCCAATTGCCAGAATAAACATTATGATTACCGTTGGTTTCAGCAAAGGAAGGGTAATCTTTTTAATCTGCTGCCATTTTGAAGCCCCGTCTATTCTCGCTGCTTCATAATAATCCTGGCTGATTCCAACAATACTTGCCAAATAGATAATCATGGTATATCCGGTCCCTTTCCAGATATTACAAAGTGTTAATATGAGCGGCCAATACTTTTTCTCCTGATACCAGTTAATCGGATGCAATCCCAGATTTTTCAACATAGAATTTAACATTCCTGCATCGGAAGATAAAAGCGCATAAACCAGGTAACTTACTACCACCCAGCTGATCAGAAACGGCAGCAATATAATACTTTGATACAATCTGGAAGCCGCCTTATTTTTCACCTCATGTAATAGAATTGCAACTGCTACAGAGATTACTGTTCCTAATACAATAAATACCAGATTATATAATACTGTATTACGGATAATGGTAAATGCAGTAT
Source organism: Robinsoniella sp. KNHs210 (assembly GCF_000686105.1). NCBI lineage: Bacteria > Bacillati > Bacillota > Clostridia > Lachnospirales > Lachnospiraceae > Robinsoniella > Robinsoniella sp. KNHs210. Next base: position 4,029,055 of record NZ_JMLZ01000002.1, on the reverse strand, counting down.
TAGATTGAAATAAAAATTTAAAGTTATCTAACCCGCACCAGCTGCTGCCAAATATTCCTTCTCTGACATTGAGTTTTTTGAATGCGATTACAATTCCAAACATTGGAATGTAATTATTACATAACATATACAGGATTCCTGGCAGAGCCAAGGCATACACTGGAAGAAATCTTTTGAAGCGCAGCTTTTTTGTTTTTCGCAAAGTCGTGTTCGCTTGCATAGACATATTACCTCCTCAATATGATAGAATGGGCTGCCGATAAGATTCTTTCTTATTGGCAACCCATCTAAAATTATTATTCTACTGTTCTGCCATCCAGGTATCCAATTGCGTTTGATTTTCCTTAACAATTTCCTCAATACCTGCATCCTTCAATGCCTGTCTGAACTCGGGTAGTATTTCCGCCGGATTCTGTGCACCGGTTGATATTATTCCTGTATACTGGGAAACTACGGCATCTACTGCTGCTTTTTGTGCCGATACATTGGCAGCATTAAATACATAGCCCAGCGTACAGGATTTCCGTTTATCAGAAACACTGGAATTAAATTCTTTTAATTCCTTATAATAGTCCAGAGTCAGGGGTTCAAATACACTGATTGTGGATTTATCCCCATATACATGCAGCGGCATATGATAAGGACTGTTAGACTCATTTACCCCATCTGCAAAGCGGATCACAGCCTGTCCGGGAACTTCCCCTTTTTCAACTACCTCATAACTAATCCCCTCCAGCCCATAAGTCAGAATATTGTCCAGTTCATTATCTGCATACAGCATATTAAGGAACTGAAAGGTCTTTTCAGGATTTTCACAATTATAAGGGATTGACCACATGGTTGATTGATATTTCTGTGTTGCACAGTATTTATCTACTAAGGTAATCGGAACCATCTCTGTACCGCAGTCCCGGCTCACATTCATTTTAGCGTCAATATCGGTACCTGCAAAGTATCCCAGATAAAAGCCTGACTGTATCTGCGTAGTTGCTGCATCTGTATTGGTAGACGCATCCGGCGAGAAATAGCCAGACTGTGCCCAGTCATACATAGTGTTTGCAAATTCCTCATATTCCGGTGTACCGAACAGGTCTGTCACCTTGGTGTCTCCATCAAATCCAGCTCCAATCAGAACTCCCGTATTCATCGAAGAACCCAGATAGTCTACTGCATGAAAGCTGCTGTAATAATTAGAGGTGGATCCTGTGCCGGCAATGCCGTAATAGCCTTCTCCATATTTGTCCTTAAATGCTTTAAATAATTTACTCAAATCATCCGCTGTATAGACCTTGTCCTCTTCAAACGTGAAGCCCAGTTCATCCAGCATATCCTTTCTGGCAAAATAACCATCTACCAGAACCATTTTTTCTTCTGATGGAACAGCGTACAGCTTTCCATCGTAATACCCTCCTGCCATTGCGATTCCTTCTGCATCTTTGATGTCCTGCCCATACTGATTGTATAGATCATCCAATGAAAGAAACGCATTCTTGCTCACATAGTCTGATAAACCTCCGATTACGCTTACCAGATCCAGTTTGTCACCGGATGCTATCATCAGATTTGTCTGTGATTTCAAATCAGACACGGAAATGGGATACAGGGTAACGTTTACACCTATTTCCGGTTCTACAATTTCGTTAATGGCGGCTTCTACTTCAGCCAGACCGGATGGTTCGCTTCCCAGAGTCGGAATTTCCATCACGATATTGTAAACATCACCTTCGCTCTCCTTTTTCTCTGTTTCTCCGCTCTCATTTTTGGATTCTGCAGAAACTGTTTCTTTGCCGGCTTTGGAATTTGTCTCTCCCTCATTGTTTCCACAAGCTGTTAAAGATAACCCCATCCCCAATGACAATAAAATGGCCAACATTTTTTTCGTGTTCATAACCATCCTCCTTTATCTTTCTTGATGAGATTATTATACTCTTTTCCCTACTGTTCTGTATTAAACTATTCCAACAGAAACTTATACTATTCCCTGGAAAATTAACACTTTCCCGACATTCTTTAACACTTTTACAACATCTCCTTATTTCGCATCTCCTGGATATATTCTCTGGGCGTTTTACCCGTACATTTTTTAAATATCTTCGTGAAATACGAATAATTATTGTATCCCGCCTTCACTGATGCGGCGCTGACCGTAATATTTCCATCCTGTAATAGCTTTTTCGCAAGACTGATCCTCTGCTCCGTAATATAATCCATGATTGACATATTATGTTTTTTACGGAAAATTCTTCCCAGATGGGCACTGCTCACATGCACATCTTTTGCAATTTCTTCGATATTTAAAGGTTCTGATATATGACTGTAAATATATTCTTCCACCTGTTCTACAATATCCGCTGCTATGGGCACCTTAACATCATCTTTCAGATTGTTCAGGTATATCTTCCCATAATTCTCATACATTTCAGCATCTCCTCTTTCTTTTACCTGCCGCTGTGCCTTTGCCAGATACTCTTCTACTTCCGACGAATCAGCCGGCTTCAGAATATAGCCCAGACACTGCATGGAAACTGCCTGTTTTGCAAAATCAAATTCACTGTGACAGGTCAAAAAAATGCACTCTGTATTTGGATAATGTTCTTTCACCCACTTTACCAGTTCAAGCCCGCTTCCAAAAGGCATTTCTATATCACACAGCAGAATATCAACTTTCTTTTGAAGAAAAATATTCACTGCCTGGGTATAACTATTCGCGGTCAGAATTTCGTCAAACTTAAAATTACCCCAGTTAATATCATCTAATAATCCCTGTATTGCCAAGATCTCATCATCTACAATCAAGACATTCATTGTTCCTGCTCCTTTTCTTCCCTCCATGGTATTTTGATAAATATCTGTGTTCCTTCTCCCAGACAACTGGTAATATTAATGTATGCACTTTCCTGATACAGCATTTTCAACCTCCGCTTACAGTTCCAAATGCCAATGTGCTTACCAGTCTCATTTTCCGGAATTTCACCTTTTCTCAAAATCCCAAGCATTTCCTCCGTCATGCCATTTCCGGTATCACAGACACTGATGAACAGACTGTCTTCTTCTTTCCGGATGCTGACAATAATCTCTATTTCGCTGCCCATCCTCACAGCATATTTTACTGCATTCTCAACAAAATTTAATATCAGCAAGGACGGAATTTGTATTTCCATAACCTCAGCTTCAAAATTCCCAATATAGCTGAATGTTCCGGGAAAGCGAATCTTCTGAATCTCAAGATAATTTTCCACACATTTCATCTCATCTGACAAACGAATCATTCCATTGGTGTGCCACAAAGAAAATCTCAGATAATCCGCCAAATATTTGGTGAATTCCTTTATCTCCCTGTTCTTCCCGGATCTTGCCAGACTAAAAATTATATTCAGGCAGTTGACAATAAAGTGCGGATTCACCTGCAGCCTTAAATTGGTTGCTTCAATGTCCCTCTTCTCCAGTTCTGATTCATAAATCTGTATCTTAAGACTCTTTAGCTGACCTGCCATAGAATTAAACCTGCGGTTTAATTCATTAGCCTCCCGGTTCTCTCCAACTTCCGTAATCCTATATTCTGAATTTCCAGATTCTAATTCCGCCATTGCATGGTTTACCTTTTGAATTGGCCGGATCACAATTCTCTTTAAAACGATAATGATAATTGGGATAAATATCAAATAAATAGTCGGTATCAAAAACCAAATTTGCTCAGCCAGCGGTATCTGCGCCTCCAGGACTTTTTGAGAAAGAGAAATGTGCATGTAAATATCTGCTTTCGCTGATTTCACTACAATTAGTTCCCTGCCTTTCTCCTTATTATCCTGCATTTTGTTATCAAAAAAGACTTCTGATTCTTCCATAGACAGGCTGTCGGAAAATTTTTTCTCAAGGTCATTGAGATTAATGAGGGCCCCATAATAGAACCCGTCCAGAGCAAATTTACGTACCATCCACTTCTTCCCCATGATCTCCCGGCATTCCCACACAAACGGTGTATTTTCCCCGCACAAATTGAGAAGGTATTCCTTCACATCCTTCTTGTCGGCATTGTAATTACTCCGCAAAGCAATATTTAAGTAATTCTCATTTTCAACGAAGAAAAAATATCCATCAGCATCCAGCGCGTATCTTACCCGGCTGTTTAATTGCTGCCAGTAAAAATCAGCCTCTCTTATAAACGACTCTCCCTGCTTATGTTTCCTTAACTCTAAAACATGCTGATTTTCATCTATCTCAGTAATATTGTAAGTGTCTGACGAATAGATCCTGCGGTCCAATTCATACATATATATTTCAGCCGCCCTGGAAACTGATTCCACACTTTTGCTTAGAAACGCATGGTGTACCTGTGAGGAAAAAACGACTGCAATAATATTAATTGGTAAAATCAGAACTGTCATTAAAATAATCACCTGCAATGTAACTGATAACTTTCCAATTTTTGTAAATATTCTCATTTTTTATTTTCCTCCAGCTAATTTTCATTCAGAATCCCATTTTAAAGCGAGTAACATAATTATATCAGATATATTTACTATTTATCAACACTTAGCAGGAAGAAATGAAATCTATCAGAACAAACTTTGGGGGGAAATAATAAAAATCAGGGTAGAAATCCATATAGTAAGATTTCTACCCTGATTCTTTTAGCATACATTTTTATAATTCCACACGCCCTTCCAGGGCTCTTAGCAAAGTCACTTCATCGATATATTCCAGGTCACCGCCTACCGGCACTCCACTGGCAATTCTGCTGACCTTAACTCCGGTTGGTTTAATCAGCTTACTGATGTACATTGCTGTTGTCTCACCTTCCAGACTTGAATTCGTCGCAATTATAACTTCTTTTATATCCTGCTGCAAACGCTGCATTAATTCCTTTAACTTAATATCATTTGGACCTATCCCCAGCATAGGTGATATTGCACCGTGAAGTACGTGATAGACGCCCTCAAATTTACCGGTTTTTTCATATGCCGCCAGATCCCTTGTGTTTTCCACAACCATTATGGTAGTCTGGTCCCTTTTTGGATTTCTGCAAATCGGACAGAGCTCACTGTCTGTCAAAGTATAGCACTGTTTGCAGTAACGTACATTTTCCTTCGCCTCGATAATGGCATCGGAAAGCCGCTTCACCTCATCCAGGGGCCTGTTAATAATGTGAAAAGCCAAGCGCTGGGCCGATTTGGCCCCCACACCCGGCAGCTTTGACAATTCTTCAATTAATTTACTGATCTGACTGCTGTAATAATCCATTAGAACGGAAATCCTCCACCCATTCCACCAAGACCACCTGTCAGCTTCGCCATTGCAGCACCTGCTTCTTCTTCCATCTTACGAAGTGCTTCATTTGTAGCTGCCATAATCAGGTCTTCTAACATTTCAATATCATCGGGATCAACCACTTCTTCTTTTAAAGAAACCTTGGTTATTTCTTTTTTACCGGATACGGTAACTTCTACAGCACCGCCCCCTGCACTTGCAGTATATTCTTTTTCTTCTAATGCTTTCTGGTTTTCTTCCATCTGTTTCTGCATTTTCTGAGCCTGTTTCATCAGATTATTCATGTTGCCGGGCATTCCGCCTCCCGGAAATCCTCCACGTTTTGCCATTTTAATAAATCCTCCTATTTCTTATCAGTCTTCAATTACTACATCTGTGTGTATAAATTCTTTGATTGCATCTTCAACACTGATGCTGACAATATTGCCTTTATTCAGATGGCTGTCAACTTCCAGCATCATCTTCACTTCTACTTTTTTTCCAATCTTGCTGGCAATAATCCTCTCCAGCTCTTCCTTACGTTCCTCGCTTGCCACATAACGCTCACCCTGGAAATCCGGAAAACAAACAAACAGTCTGTCGTCTTCCCCCTGGGCATTGTATTTGGGTTCAGCCATGGATAAGACAATCTTAAACCGTCCTTCCGTCTCAGCAACGATACTTTTCCAGATCTTCTTTACCTCCTGAAGATCCTGCGGTGCTGCTTTTTCCAGATTACGGCCTTGTGCCGGCATTTGGGATCTTGTCACAGAACCGGCTTCCGGTGCGGTGCCCATATTTCCTGTACCTGCCGGAGGTACTTCTGCATTACCGGCATGATAAGCTCCGCCCAAAACAGCTTCTCCCGCCACTGCAGTTCCAGATGGTACAGACTGAACTGACTGGACGGCTATTCCGCTTTCCAGCTTCTTTTCCAAAAGGCGTATCCGCTCAACCAGTGAAATTTCATCATTTTCCATTTCCGGCTTACACAGCTTAATCAGGGCAATCTCCAATAATATTCTTTTCGATGACGCATACTTGATCTGATTGGATAACTCAGAAAAAATACGGATAAACCGCATAAGGGTATCTTCCCTGACCATCCCGGCCTCTTCCTGAAGTTTTTTCATATTTTCTGTAGATACATCCAGAACATCTTCCATATTATCAGATGTTTTCAGAAGAAGCAAGTTTCTCATGTACCATGTGAAATCTACTACGAACTGCGTCAGTTCTCTTCCCTGCATGATCAGCTCTTCAAGCTTTGCCATAGCCCCAGCCACATCATGGCTGAGCACCATTCGCAGCAGATCGCTGAACACATCCGTATCCACAGCACCAAGCACTTCCAGCACATTATCATAGGTAAGTTTCTCACCCAGATAAAAAGCGATACACTGATCCAAGAGACTCAGGGCATCTCGCATGGAACCGTCTGCTTTTTTTGCAATGTAGTTTGTTGCCTTTGTTTCTACTTCCACCTGTTCTTCTTCCATAAGTTTATTCAGATGGGAACTAATCGTTGTCAGGGCAATTCGCTTAAAGTCATACCTCTGACACCTGGACAGAATCGTAATCGGAATCTTATGTGCCTCTGTAGTTGCCAGGATAAAGATTACATACGAAGGCGGCTCTTCCAGAGTCTTAAGAAGCGCATTAAACGCACCTATAGACAGCATATGAACCTCGTCGATAATGTATACCTTGAATCTGCCCTCGGTAGGTGAATAAGCTACCTCATCACGAATTTCACGAATATTGTCCACACCATTATTCGAAGCCGCATCGATTTCGATTACATTCATGGAACTTCCTGTTGAAATTGCCTTACAGGTTTCACATTCGTTGCAGGGATTGCCATCAATCGGATGTTCACAATTTACTGCCTTTGCCAGAATCTTGGCAATGGTTGTCTTACCTGTTCCACGGGTTCCGCAAAACAGGTAAGCATGCCCGATTCTATCTGCCTTAATTTGATTTTTCAGCGTTGTAACTATATGGTCCTGACCTTTTACATCCGCAAAAGTATCCGGACGGAATTTACGGTATAAAGCAGTATAACTCATGCTTTACTCTCCAATCTATTAATCTCCAAAACTAATGCCGATTAATTTTGCTTCCTTAATCAGCTGGTCATCCGGCGATACCATTTTTAACTTACCTGCTACATCTTCCAGTGGAATCTTCTTCGCTTTTCCATTTACGATTCCAACCATACAGCCATATTCCTTATCCAGAATACACTGTGCTGCTTCTGCGCCCAGTCTGGTAGACAGAACCCTGTCATAAGGACATGGACTTCCGCCTCTCTGAGTATGTCCCGGAACTGTGATTCGAATCTCCATACCTGTTTCAGCCTGGATCTTCTCTGCAATTTCATATGATACAGACGGATGCCTCTTGTTCTTTAATTTTTCTTTTAATTCTTTCTTGGACAGTTTGGCATCTTCTTTTGAAATAGCACCTTCTGCAACTGCCAGAATTGTAAATCCCTTACCATCTCTGGAACGTTTGTCTATAGCTTCGATCACCTTAGAAATATCGTATGGGATCTCAGGCAGCAAAATAATATCTGCTCCGCCGGCAATACCCGCATGCAGCGTGAGCCATCCAACCTTATGCCCCATAACTTCTACGATAAATACACGGTTGTGCGATGCCGCAGTGGTATGAATGCAGTCAATGGCATCTGTTGCAATATTTGTAGCACTTTGAAAGCCAAAAGTCATGTCTGTTCCCCAGATATCATTATCAATCGTCTTGGGGAGATGTATGATATTCAAACCTTCTTCACGGAGAAGATTTGCTGTCTTTTGTGTACCATTTCCTCCCAGAATCACCAGGCAGTCCAGACGAAGTTTATAGTAGGTCTGTTTCATCGCCTCTACCTTGTCCAGTCCATTTTCATCCGGGACGCGCATAAGCTTGAATGGCTGTCTGGATGTTCCTAATATAGTCCCGCCTTTCGTCAGAATCCCGGAAAAATCCTTGCTGGTCAGCATTCTGTAGTCCCCATAAATAAGCCCTTTATATCCATTTGCGAACCCATATACTTCCAGCTCGTCCGCATTGGTACTCAGCCCCTTTACGACACCGCGCATTGTTGCATTTAAAGCCTGACAGTCGCCACCGCTTGTTAACATTCCAATTCTAATCATATGACACTACACCTTTCCTGTTATAATCAAAGTGTTACGAACCACTTTGTTAAGTTATTTTCCTCTTCAAACAGGCAGATAAACACGCCTCTTTGTTCATTATATATTATTTTTACTTTTATCACAATAACTTGAATAAAGTTTTTGCATTTTTCAAAAAATGTGATATACTATTTAAGTGCATGGAGACGTATCGAAGTGGCCATAACGAGCTTGACTCGAAATCAAGTTGTCGGGCAACCGGCACGTGGGTTCGAATCCCACCGTCTCCGCTATTAATAAATCGAGTGTTTACGCGTTTTGCCTATATTTAAAGGAACTGTTAAGAATTAAATGTACTGTAGAAGTATAAATTTTGTCACACGTGTTGCATTTTTACTTAGGAATGCAACACGAAATGCAACACGGAAAATGATATAATATGCTTAAAAAGTCCCTAGGAAACTGGGGACTTTTTATTCCATTTATTCTCATTGTATTTGTTCCTGTAAAAAAGTATATTTAAGATAAGTAAATTACTTTATGGAGAAAATATTATGAGACAAGTCCTAAATATAGAATTAGAATGCCGCACGCTCCTAAGCGGTGCACAGGAACCTGTGTTGGTTAGAACGCTACCCGATACCGCAGATAGCCATTATTATAAAATATTAGACATAAAGAACGGGAAAAAAAGTGGCACCGGGGCAAGTACATAACTATAGTAGCATGTGTTATAGCGGTGCATGGTAATCATAGGAACGTTCTGTTGCTGCATTTCCCGGAAAAATCTATGTGGAAACTCGTTATGTAACCCCGGTTAATCCGGGGTTTTCTTATTCTTCTACTTCTTCCGGGTACACATCCAACCGCATCCCCTTAAACACAGGCTGTCGCATAGCACCTTTAGTATTAGGAATGTATTCCACGGTGCAAACCTGATGCGCTACCCATATAGCATTCTCATTTCCTTTGGGCAGTATAGAAAATGGGTTCCTGCCGGTTGGAACCAGTGTCTTTATAACTCCGGCGGATACTCCCAGGGTTATGTGTCCTTTATATAGAAGTCTTCCGTTCCGGTATCTTCCAAGTACCAAGCTGTATATATTCTTGACCTTGTATATATAACCGGTAACAATATACTCTTCATTCGCCATGCGCTTGAACTTAATCTCCTTGTTTGCGTAACTTCCTGTTTGTATGCGTCTTACCTTTTTACATAAACAAGACTATACCCTTTTTATCTGTTAAAAAAAGATACCGTATTATCCAGCCAACTGCCCTACGTGGTTCTGCTGAATAAACTGTTTAATTTGGTTGTATCCCCAGCCACAATTTATTAGGCTACTCACAAGCATTTCTGCGCCTTCAACCTCTTTTACTGCTCTGAGGTCAAGTAATCCCGTAAACTTTCTTTTGGTTTTACGCCATATTCCTGCATCAGCTCTTTAAATGGCTTTCCAAACAACGTTTTATAGATCAACTTCGTGTAGTTTGGGTACATGAAGTTTTTATGGGGGCTTGCTGTTCGAACTTCTATGGCAGCCGGCAGGGCGTTGTGCCATCCGTTCTGAGTCTTGTCGGAAATGAGGTGGTGCCGATGTACGTTACATACAGTGATTTATTTACCTTCGTAATCATGCTTACATCTGTTATAACTTTAGTTGTAACTATCAAAAATAAGCATAAAAAATAACGCCCCCACTCTGGTAAAGTAAAGCGTTATTTTTAAATACTTATTCTGCCAGAACGGATAGTCATGACCTATCCTCCGGCTGTCTTGTTAAGTATATTATAGTCAATGTTCAGATATTTGTCAATAAATTATCTAACACGAAAAATAAACTTCAATAGAAGACCTGTCTTTTTATTTATTCCTGATGAGATAATGCCCATTGTGGTATACGAAGCACTTCACGAAACAGTTACTTATTTATTAAATGAAAAACTTCCCATGAACCAAATAGATAATTTGGTTTTTCCTAATTTTGATAATAGAATTACATTTAATGGATTAATCAATATTGTGAACTCTCAACTTGTTATTGGTAGCTATCATCCTGTACATACTGTCATAATAGAAATCAGCAAATCTAAATCAGCAAATTATAAACTTGCAATTAGTATAGATCCAAAAAAATAAATACATGAATCGGTACTATTTATCTTGTACTCCAATATAAGCTTTGATATAATACTATATACAATACACCGACAAGAGCAACTTATGGCTTTGGAAAATAAATTGGGCATTACGGACGCAGCAGAGCTTGCCCGTGATGAAGAAAAAACAAGCAAGAAAAAGGCTCTCGAATTGTTTGAAATACACAAATACCCGTTCAGAGAGGGTAACGGCAGGGGGACCAGAATTTGGCTTGACTCTATCCTCAAAAAGGAACTGCACCAAGTAATTGACTGGAGCAAAGTTGATAAAGGCGATTATCTGCTCGCTATGGAGCGTAGCCCAATTAAGGATGTTGAGATAAAAAAACTTCTTCGTACTGCTTTGACTGATAAAATTGACGACAGTGAAGTCTATATGAAAGGCATTGACGCAAGCTACCACTATGAGGGATACAACGTCTTTAAAACGGAAGATTTGGACAATGCGAATTAATCGACCTATTCGTGCGAATTGAAGATAAAAAGTAAAGCTATGACTAAGTACAACCAGATTGAGAGGAAAATACAATGGCTGTTAGTTATAAAAAGCTCTGGAAGCTGCTTATTGATAAAGATATGAAGAAGAAAGACTTGCGTGAGGCCGCGAATCTAAGTCCCTCCCTCGTTGCCAAAATGGGCAGGAATGAAAACGTCACAACCGAGGTGCTGTCAAGGATTTGTGCAGCACTTAAATGTGACATCGGTGATATTATGGAAATGGTGCCAGAGGAAGAATAAGAGCCAAACGACTTATTAAAGTGTGTCAAATCATACGAGATTATGCGGCAGATAATCCACTAAAAATGCATTAGTGATATGCCAGAAATATAAGCTGTGAATGGTAAACTTTATGTATCAGCTATATTTGATTGCTTTGATGCATAGGTCAACTTAGGGATATCTGATTCAAACTAATCAATCTATAAAATACATCCCCGGGAGGTATTATTCATCATGCAAAAACTAAAGTATATGTTCATCCATCTAATCAGCATAGCTGCATTTTTCACCCTTTGCATCATTACTCCATCCCTTGTAGCCTATTTTTTCCTGCTGCTGCTTCTTGTTCGGATCGTCATTTTCCTGATCCCTTCCAACGGGGAACGAATCCGTTTCCGGACGGAGTCGAAACGAGCGCTTCTGGTAATTGATCTGCAGGAAGGATTATGCGGGCAGCGAGGCTCCTACTCCAATAAAGAACCTTTTTTGAAAGCGGTAAATGACACCATTGAAAAAGCCAGAGCAGATGGGGATATGGTCATCTATGTAAGACAGGTATTTTCATCCCTGGACAACATTTTTGGCTGCCTGGCAATGGGTGGAAGGCTATCAGGCTGGGATCATGGCAGTGATTTTGTAGCAGGATTAAATATCATCAGTGACAATCAGTTTATTAAGCACCAGCAGGATGCGTTTTCCTGTAAAGCACTTTCCCGGCTTCTCGCGGACAGTGAAATAAACACCTTGACCATTGTAGGACTGGATGCTTCTTCCTGCGTATATAAGACAGCAATCAGCGCTCTGAGACGGGGTTACATTGTAAATTTAAATTCAAAAGCCCTCCTGTCAAAAAGTAAGAGCGTGATGAATAAAATGCTGGATACTTTTCGCCAGAAAGGCATGTATGTTTACTAATTATTTATAGGAATCTTCTAAAATTTTAACTACATCTGCATCACTCAGTTGAACCGGATCACCTGCATAGAGTCCCCCCATGGTGGCTCTTGCATTATCCGCATATTTTTTCAGTTCTTCTTTCTTCATACCATGACTGCTCATTTTTATATCGTCAACTCCGCAGATCTTTTGCAGTTCTGTCAGGGCATCCACAAAATCCATTGCCGTCTTTGCATCTGATTTTCCAAGGGCTTTTGCCATCTGAACCATACGTTCCTCACACTGGTTTGTATTTGCAAAATGTGAATAATATGCTTTACTAATTGCAATTAAGGCTTCGCCGTGTACAAAATCCGGATGATATGCGCTGATGGCATGGGCTATGCTGTGTTCTGACGTACAGGAAGAAGTGGATTCTACCATTCCTGCAAGGGTATTGGCAAGTGCCACATCTGCTCTGGCGTCCATGTTATCGCCTTCGGCTACTGCCTTGTGAAGGCTTTTGCCAATCAGCTCAATCGCTTTTAATGCAAACATATCACTCATTACATAAGCACTATTATTTAAATACCCCTCTGTACTGTGAAACAGAGCATCAAATCCCTGATATGCCGTCAGGCGTGACGGAACCGTTGTCATCAGTTCCGGGTCTACAATGGCTAACATGGGGAATGTCTTATCATATCCGAAACCGATTTTTTCATTTGTCTCTGTCTTCGTAGTAACCGTCCATGGGTCTGCCTCTGTTCCCGTTCCGGCAGTTGTGGTAATTGCAATGATCGGAAGCGGATTATTCGGTACCGGCAGTCCCTTTCCACTGCCGCCCGATACATAATCCCAGTAATCCCCATCATTTGCAGCCATTACTGCTATCGCCTTAGCCGCATCAATACTGCTGCCGCCGCCAAGTCCCACTACAAAATCAATCCCGTTCTCTTTGCAGACAGCAGCTCCTTCCATAACATGGTCTTTTATTGGGTTAGGCAGAATCTTGTCAAACAGGAGATGGGATACCCCTGCTTTCTCCAATTGTTTCTGTACTTTTTCAAGATAACCGTATTTTTTTACGGAGGTTCCTCCTGTTGTAACGATAAGTGCTTTCTTTCCCGGCATTTCCTGCTTGTGCAGATCGTTTAATGATCCTTTGCCAAATAAGATTCTGGTTGGAATGTAATAATTAAAATCCATATTGTATCCCCTTTCTATTTTACGTACAGCAGTACATCAGACTTTTGTCCGTTTGGCATCCTCACCTGTATGTACCAGCCTGTTCGTCGATAAAGAAAGTATAAGTCTTAAAGCTAACTTGAAGTCAAGCACTTTTTTCGGATCCTTCTGATCCTTCCTTTCTGTTCCTTCTGGGAAGGTCAGTACTGCCGGCTACACCTTTGACCGAACCTCATCCAGTGTCTTAGACACACCATGGTGAATCGGCTTCCATTCCACCTTTTTAAACAATGCTACGATGGAAATTGGTATATATGTAATCATAAACAGCGGAAATGTAAATACATATCCGATTTTCTTATAAGCAGGTGCATGAATCTGCCTCCATTCTGTGACAACCGTAAGTGCTCCCATTGCCAGCATCATAAGATACCCATTTACCAGAAACTCTCCTACGGACTGCAGTAATACCAGAATATCTGCATCTTTGTAAACGAGACTGACAATGAAACCAGCCGTATTCAATATGCAGCTGAGCACTGTTAAAATAATTGCCGGCATGATTGACATAACCATGTCGTAACAGGAAAAGCTTCCTTTTTCGAAAATATTTCGGATCAGCCTGCCGCCGTAATTAGCAAATACCTGCATATTTCCCTTTGCCCAGCGCAGCCGCTGATTCCATGACTGGCGAAAGGAAACCGGCTGCTCATCATACAGAACAGCATCCGGACAATAAGCGATGCGCTCACCCTGTAAAATACTATCCACTGTAAATTCAATATCTTCTGTCAGAAGGAAATGATTCCAACCCTGATTTTTTCTGACTATGTCGCTGTGAATCAAAAAACCGGTGCCTGAAACTGCACAGCTGCTTCCCATTGCCATCCTTGCCTGATTTAAATACCTGGACTCTCTTAAAAACCACAGGGAGTAACCTGCCGAAATCCAGTTATCCCCAAAGTTTTTGGAATTGCGGTAACTTGTTATAATGCGGTGCCCATCAGAAAATGTACGGTTCATATTCTCTATGTAATATTCATCCAGCAGATTATCTGCATCAAAGATGAAATAACCGTCATATTTCTTATCAAGACCGGCTGCCTTGATATTCTGAAACAAAAAGCGCAGCGCATATCCTTTTCCTACCTGTCTCGTATTAAAACGTTCCCATACACAGGCATGATTGGCTCTTGCAATTTCAGCAGTCCTGTCCGAACAATTATCTGCTACTACATAAATATCTACATACTTAGTCGGATAACTCTGATTCCGTATGCTTTTTATCAGCTGTGCTATTACAGACTCTTCATTTCTGGCGGATATCAGTACTGCATACATATGGTAATTCACTTTACCGGATGTCTTCGGTTTTTTAATCAGTGCTGCTGCCACATAGAAAAGCTGGTAAGAATAGCAGCAGATAAACACCATAGCAATCAGATAATTTACATATTTAATCATTTCCATAACTTTTTCCTCCTTCTTTTGCAGCACCACGTACCGTTATAACCCGATATACCAGTAAGCCAATTATGCTGACAATGATTGTGACAGCAAATACAAGAATAGCAAATTGGTAATTCTGTACTCCCAATGCATCTCCTCCCACCGTAGATGTTATGATTGATGGAATTCTCGCTATCCCTGTTATTAAAATCCAGGTTGATAATCTCATTGTTGTAAGCCCGATAACATAGGTCATAAGGTCTTTTGGTGTCCCCGGAATCAAAAACAGTATAAAGGTCAGTGTATTCAGTTTCTTTTGATTCTGCATAATTTTAAGTGACTGGATCTTTTCTCTGGGGTAAAATACTTCTACCGCTTTCACTCCAAAATACCTGACAAAATAGAATACAACAATGCTCCCGATTAATGCCCCAATCAGGCAAAGCGCTGTCCCTTCAAATATCCCGAAGGCATAACCCGCCCCGATTTCAAGGGGTTCTCCGGGTATGATAGCTATTATAATCTGCATTGCCATCATTGCACTGAATGCAACTCGCCCCCAAATACCATGCCCGTCAACCCACGCACGAAACTTTTCCGGCTGTGAAACAAATTCCAGCATTGGCCTCCCCACAAACCAAAAAACGGCTGCACTCATGAGTATAAAAATAGTAACGCATGCGATACTAATTATCTTTTTCCGTTTTAATGTCATAAAAAACTCTCCTTATCCGCCCCGGAAGTTTTCCTTCCTTAACTTTTAAGAAGAGTATAAATTACAATATTCAACAAATTATCAACTGCAACCGATAATTTTCTATAGAATTTCTTACATTATTCTTAACACACTCAAGTGCTTCGCTTTACAGCAACATTTTAAAATTAGCCTGCACAAGCCCGCCTCCATTGTGGCCATTAGCGCAAAATATGGAACCTCCATGTTTTTCACTGAGAATCTTACAGATATTCAGCCCCAAACCAAAATGAGAATCGTAGACATTTTCTTTTTCTTTATAAAAGGGCTTCACTGCCTGTTCTAAGGCCTCTCTGGTAAATCCTTTTCCATCATCACCGACCGCTACGGAAAAATACTCACCATATGCAAATAGCTGCACATCCAATTCTCTTTTCGCGTATCGTACACCATTAGAAATGAGATTTTCAAAAACCTGCAGTACTAATTCCCGGTCCACTGATATTTTAGAACATTTAAAATGCGTGGTAAATTTCAGCTGCATGCCTTTTTCCCTGCAAAGTATATCGGCACAGTCTCTGATCTGCTCTGCAAATTCCTCACAATTTATTACACTAGTCTTAATATCAACATCCTCCAGCTTTTGCAGTGCATGCATACTGGAAACATAATTCTCAAGCCTGGTCACATGTGCAGACATGGTCTGTACGGTTCCAATCAGCTTTTCCTTGGAAACTTTATCATCTGGCAGATATTTGGAAAGCATGTCCACATATCCACGCAATACCGTGAGCGGCGTCCGCAAATCATGGGAAAATGCTGCATTCAGCCGCTTTCTCTCTTCCATCGCCCGCCACATCTCGCGGTTATTTTGGTCTAGGGAAGATCTCATTTGCTCAAAATTACGGCACAGCCTCCCCATTTCATTGTTGCAGTTATAATAAATGTGAAAATCCAGATCCTGCTGCCCGATTTTACTTGCCGCCTCCTCCAGCAGCGTAATTGGTGTCTTTAGTTTATTACGGTAAAACAGCAAACCGGCCATTATAACGATAACTAAAAAGCTCAGTATCAAAGAGACACCGCCTCCAATATTACAGATACGTATCATTCTGGCTTCCCGGGTAGTATACTCATAATATTTTCCTTCCTTTGTATGCACCCCATAGCTCGTGGAATATTCTAACTGTTCCTTATCCGGTATTTTCCGATAGATGATGTTTTTTTCCGTATTGGTAAATACCGCCTGAATTGATATGCTGCAAAACAATGCAATCAGGGTAAAAACAACCATATAAAGCATGAAGGATTGTTTCAGGGACAGGTCTCTCAAGGAAATTCTTTTTTTCTCTACCTGCTCCATTTATAACCAACCCCCCAGACCGTTTCAATGAAAGGTTTACAGCCTATGGCTGCCATCTTAGATCGTATCCGCCTCACATGTTCTGCCACTACACTGCTGTCTCCCTGCCCGTCAAATCCCCATATTTTCTCATAAATGCGTTCTTTATCAAATATTTGCCCGGAATTCTGGGATAAAAATTCGATAATCTCAAATTCTTTTTTTACAAATCCCATTGCCTCCCCTTTATAATAAGCACACTTTTCGGTATAATCGATTGTAAAATCCTGATCGAATTTAACTCTTGAAGAACATCCATGGCGCTGCTCCCTTCTCAGATGTGCCTCAACTCTCGCCCCCAGTTCATCAATGCTAAAAGGCTTTACTATATAATCATCGCCCCCGGCACGAAAGCCTTTGATTTTATCTCCATCTTCTATTTTCGCCGTCAGAAATAAAATGGGGCAGGATACAAAATCCCGGATGCTTCTGCAGACGGTAAGTCCGTCCATATCCGGCATATTTACATCCAGCAAGATCAAATCCGGTCCCCTCTCTGCTTTCTGCAGCGCTTCCATTCCGCTGAACGCAGTCATTACCTGGTAACCGTTAAATTCAAAATAATCACCCAGCATATTCACAATATCTATTTCATCATCCACAATTAAGATTGTATGTTCCATATCTGCATTACCTCCTTATCAGGTATAGTGTAATGCATGTTTATCAAAATTTCATCAACTATTTGATCAAAACAGTCATTTTCCAGACATGCCCAATATCTATATGCCAACAAAAACAGCTGGTACACAAAGTGATTCATGTACCAGCTAACGTTTAAATTTTATCTTAATCTTCTTTTTCTTGTATATGCTAAGCGTATATTTTGGTTTATATGCTGAGCGTATATCTTTGTTTAAATGATATGCGCATATCTTTGTTTAAATGCTATACGTATAACTTTGTTTAAATGATATGCGCATATCTTCTTTTATATGCTGAGCGTATATCTTCGTTCAATTATTCCCTTAGCCGTAACTGTACCATCCTGGCTTACGGTAATCGTAGTGTAATGATCACTATTTTCATAATCTTTGCCATATCCATCATCATCGTAAAGCTCATAGACTGCCTTATCCTCTACATATCCAAGCAGCTCCAGACTGCCAAAATCAACTTCCGCAACGCTCTGTCCTCCTGATGACATTGGGATCACGTGGTTTGGACGGATAAAGATAACAGTCTCATCCAGATCTATGTCAACATAGTGGTGTCCCTGATCCAGAAGCTCTACTGATCTCTCGGTAAGGCTCTTCATCTTCACCATTTTCATCTTCTCCGGCAGATATACATATCGTCCTTTTGCATTCTGTTCGTAAACCGGAGCAGTCATTACTCCGTCTCCAATTAAAAGCTGGTCTTCTACTCTAGCTGCAAAATCATCTTCCGGATAATCAAATGCCAACGGTCTGAAATACATTTCATCCTTTAACGCCGCTTTCATATACTCACTGTAAATGTATGGCAGCAGACCATAGCGGATGCCGATAATATTCTTGAATGCATCAATATTTTCAAACCGGTATACTTCCTGGCGTCTTGTACCCATAGCAGAATGATTGCGGAACAATGGCGTAAAGATACCAAATTCCAGCCATCTCATCATTAAATCTTCTGTTGTATCAGCTCCAAATCCTCCGATATCTGCACCGGTATAAAGTATACCAACCATATTTAGAGACGGCATCATCCGGATATTCAATAAGAGATGGGACCACCAGGAAAGGTTATCTCCAGTCCATATACCGCCGTAGCGGTGCATTCCCACATAAGAAGATCTGGAAAACATCAGAATTCGCTTGTCCGGCTCCATTTCCTCAAATGCTTCTCCCGCTGCTCTGGTCATATTGTATCCAAACAGGTTATGCACTTTGTCATGACGGACTGCCTCTCCATGGAACTTGTGATAAAATCGTTTGTAATCATCCGGATTATTGGAAATGCCTCCTACCAGACTGTTAAACTTATAATACAGATCCAGATCTATATTCTTCCCTTTGAAATCTTCTAGCTGCTCAAAGACTTCATCCAGATGTTTTTCCGAATAGAATATAGCCGGTTCGTTCATATCATTCCAGAAACCTTCAATTCCCTGATCTAAGAGTACTTTGTATTTCTGTCCAAACCATTTTCTGGCATCCGGATTCAGCATATCCGGAAAATGCACTTTTCCGGGCCATACAGCAGCCACAAAATCGGTACCGTCTTCTTCTTTACAGAAATATCCCTTTTCTACGCCTTCTTCATAGACATCATAGCCTTCTTCAATTTTCACCCCTGCATCGATAATCGGCACAAGATGAATATTCTGCTCTTTCAGTTCTTCCACGAATTTAGGAAACTCTGGAAATGCCTTTTCATTAATTGTGAAATCCTTGTACCGTTCCATATAATCTATATCCATATAGACGCTGTCCAGAGGAATTCCGGCATCACGGTGCTCTTTTACAACCTCCCGGATTTCATCCTCATCCATATAACTCCACCGGCTCTGTCCATAGCCAAATGCCCATTTAGGAGCTATATAGCTCCTGCCAATCATGCGGCGGAATTGTTTCACAATATCCTTGATACTTTCCCCTTCAATTATATACAGATCCAGTCCATCTTCTGCCGGAATAATGCTCACATCATTACTGCTTGTATATCCCAGATCGAAAGTCAGCATGCCGGGATAATCAAAAAATAGTCCGAATCTCTCTTTTCCTTCTATAATGATAAAGTTATGTGCTGCGTACAGGGAATTCTTTTCTTCTCTGTGGTTTGGATCATCGCTGCAATTACTGATATAACGCCATCCTCTTTTATTAATTCCCCTTACATTTTCACCCAGTCCATAAATTCTTGTATTATCGTCCATCTTATAGGTAAAGGCTAACTGGTCAGCGCCAACGCCCATAAAGGGTACCTCACCGGTTTCCTTTTCAATTTTATGTACTACTGCATCTGTCTCCATCGGATTTCCGAAGGTGTATTTACGAATCATATGCTTCTCCTTTCAAACTTTCCTGCCCTATACATGCATTATTTATTTACTTTCATGCTGAAATCTTTTATGTTATTATAGTATGGAGGCTATATTAAAACAAACATAATACCACCATCTTCTAACACAATCCTGCTAAATTAAGAATATTTAAATAGGAACGGAGTTTATATGGACAATTACTTATATCTTCATGAATGCACCCGCCATGGAACCTATTTTATGCCCTTTGCCTTCTACCGATGCAGCATACCGGACACTTTCACCGTATTGGCAACCCACTGGCATGAAGAAATGGAAATCGCAATGATCCGGGAAGGCACATGCTTCTATAATATTGATTTAAATACCTATGAAGTACATAAAGGCGACCTGATTCTGATACCACCACAGGTTCTACACGGTGTGTCACAGACAGAACGCGCGGATTCTATGGTTTCTGACAGCATCGTATTCAGTTTTTATATGCTGGGATGTCAGTATCCTGATTTTTGCACCACAAAATATCTGCAGCCCCTTGCCGGCCAGAAATGGACCCACCCCTTAATTATAAGCCCCCGGGACAGTAATTACCGGGAGTTGGCTGAATCCTTTTGGAAAATACAAAACTGCTATTTACAAAAAGAGCAGGCTTACGAACTGAATCTTAAGTCCCTGCTGTTTCACTTTTTTTATCTTCTCTTCCAGGATTCCGCCGTATCCTGCGATTTTACACCGGATAATACCGAAATTACTGAGAAAATAAAAATAGTACTCCTATATATGCAGGAGCACTATCAAAATCATATCTCGGTATCTGAGCTTGCTGGTTTATGCCATTTCAGTGATTACCATTTTATGCGTTTTTTTAAAAAGCACGTAAATATGACCTGTGTGGAATATTTAAATTATTATCGGCTTACCAGAACCCTGGGGCAGTTGGCTGGTTCAGAAATGCCGGTCACGGACATTGCTTTCGGAAATGGATTTAATAATATTTCTTATTTTAACCGGCAGTTTCGAAAGTATTTTGGAATGACTCCCAAAGAATACCGGGCTTTGCAAAAAAAATAGTGCAAGTATTCTTTGATTTCTCAAAAGAATTGCTTACACTTCCTCTCCTTTGCAGGAGTATCTATCTTTTATTTCAATCCGTGCACCGCACTTTGAATTCCTACCACGAACGTTACCTCTACAGTTAACTCAATTCAGGCTGCCTCACGGCACACAGAAGGTTCTACTTAGTGCTGCTCCATTCCTGACCTGACACGATTCATAGATTCCTGTTGCGCGAGACCCAAACGTCAACGCCACTTATAGAGGGCAGCTTCGCAATAAAAAACCCTCGGATTGGTATCACCCCTACTGTAGCGGATTGTAGGTACAGGGCACCGCTAACTCCCCGGCTGCACGGAAATTTTATGACAATTTAAATGCGTGTTACATACGCAGTATTTACTATAACTTGTTTTTGCCAATTTGTCAATTAGAACCGCACGCTTTATTGCGATATTTTTCAATTTAATTTTCTTTATTTTTCTTTTTCATTGTTGCTTTTTTGTTTTTCAAGCTTTTTCTTTTCCCTTAATTCACGGAAAAAGCTGCTTAGCATCAGGCTGCACTCCTCATCCAGGATTCCCCTGGTAACTGCTGCCTGGTGATTAAATTCTTCCATTTCCAGCAGGTTTAATACAGAACCGGCACACCCTGCTTTTCCATTCATGCTTCCAATCACAACTTCGGATACTCTTGCCTGGATAATCGCCCCGGAACACATCTGACAGGGTTCCAGGGTAATATACATCGTACATCCTTCCAGCCTCCAGTCCCCCAGTTTTTTACTTGCTTTCCTGATCGCAATCAATTCTGCATGGGAAAGGGTATTCTTATCCGTATTTCTCCGGTTATAACCCCTTGCAATGATTCTGCCTTCATATACGATCACACATCCGATCGGCACCTCATCGATAGCATACGCCTTTTTCGCCTGACGGATAGCTTCCCGCATATACTTCTCATGTATCTTTGTATTTTCTTCCATTATCTTACTCTCTTCTTTAATATAATTATAATAATGCACACTTCATGTAGTGGTATTTCCTGGGTTTATTATAGCCTTTTAAGGATTAGAACGCAAGTAGCAGGTATTTCTAAATACCATTAGGTGAACTTCCACCCCCTTTTCTTTCCGCGCACTACATCTATCTACAAAGCGTCCCTTTCTCAGCAAAACCCAAATTTATATGCATTTTATATGGAATCTGCTATAATAATACCAGTACAAATAACCTTAAAGCAAACCAAACGATTACGATAACACAAAAATAGGAGGCTCTACATGAAAATACATGGCTTTAACAAATTAACTCTTTTAGACTATCCCGGACATCTGGGCGCTACACTTTTTCTTGGTGGCTGTAATTTCCGCTGCCCTTTCTGCCAAAATGCAGGCCTCGTTCTTAATCCGGAGGCAGAGCCTTTTATCGAGGATACGGAAGTACTCGCCTACCTGAAGAAACGCCAGGGAATTCTGGAGGGCGTCTGCGTAACCGGCGGAGAACCTACACTTTTTAAAGATCTCCCCCTATTCATAGAAAATTTAAAAGCACTGGGATATCTCGTGAAATTAGATACCAACGGCAGCCATCCGGAGATGATACGCAGCCTGTTTGAATCCGGATTGATTGATTACGTGGCTATGGATATCAAATCTTCCCCTGAAAATTACGATAAGGTGATTGGATGCCGCAATTTTTCCATGGATGCGATTATGGAATCTGCGACTTATTTAATGAACTGCGGCGTGGATTATGAATTTCGCACCACGGTAGTTAAGGAACTGCATTCAGAAAGTGATTTCTACCGGATTGGGGAATGGCTTCACGGATGCCGACAATATTTTTTACAAGCCTACAAAGATTCTGAAAATGTAATACAGGCAGGATTTCACAGTTATAGCTATGAGGAGCTGGAAGTGTTTGTTCAGATTTTAAAAGAACAGGGCATTGATGCAGGTATCCGTGGCATTGATGTCTGACACCTTTTTATATGGGGCTATCGACAGTTAAAATAAAGACGTTTCTTTACCCACAAAAAAGAGGAAGTGCTTCTAAAAAAGCACCTCCTCATAAATACACCTTTATCGCACAGGTCTCAGCCAATATCCAAAGTTTTCCTGCTTGCCTGGCCTTGCTTCTTTAAAATTCATGAAGCCGAACATATTCGCCATAAACCGTTCCTGATTTTCATAAAGCCCCGGAACCCCCAGGACATATCCGCCTTCCCGAAGCCTTCCCAGCAGCAGATGCTGATAATTGTAATAGCTCTGCAAGAGGAAATTATTGCGGGCAAATCTCTGGTCATCCCTTCTAAGGAACATGATATCCTTTGGTGCGATCTGTATACACTCCACAATTTCATCATCGGTAAATGGTTCCATAGCAGGGTAATGACACTGGAAATGCTCCCATTTCCGATCCAGACCGCTGTTGCCACAATTCATATTACATCTTCCATTCGCCGGCTGACGCCCGCGTGTCTGTGTCATATGTACCTGGCTACCGGTATTTGGCTGTCCATTATTTCTGACATTGTTTCTGGCATAGGCTGTAGAATTATTCCGGGAACCTGCACCGGTTGCGGCTCCGCCTGTATGAGTGCTGCTATTGTTTTGACCATTATTGTCTTCTGTATCAACTGCTTTGAGTTCACTCACATTTTTTACCGAATCATCTGGCCCAACTGCTTCAACAGATTCACTAAAAACTTCCTCCGATGCAGACTGCAATGACTCACCATCCAAATCTCCGCCGCTTAATTTATCTTTCTCTGCATCTATGGATGCTTCACGAACTTCCTGTGCCTGTGCCGCTTCTATGGATGCTTCATGAACTTCCTGCGCAGCTCCTATGGATGCTTCACGAACTTCTGACTCCGCTCCTATCGATGCTTCACGAACTTCTCCCTCCGCTGCTATCGATGCTTCACGAACTACTGCCCCTGCTGCTATCGATGCTTCACGAACTTCTGCTCCTGCTGCTATCGATGCTTCAGCCTGACGAGAATCTTCCGCTTCTTTTACTTCCCTGGCATCGGCAGTTTCCTGCAGCTGTTCCTGCACCGGCTCCACTGCAGCGGGGACGGCCGCCTCAGAATTCTCTTCCATTGGAAAGCCTGCATCAGCACTTACTTCCTCATTTTCTTCCAAAACAGCACTATTTTCAGCCTTACCAGCCTGCTTTTCCATGCTGTCCTTAAACTCCAGAACCTTCTCGCCCCTGGCAGCTTTTCCCGCCTCCGGTGTTTGTTTATTTCCCTCTGATGCCTTTTGCTTCATATGAACATTTTTGGCAAATCTCTTTAATTCATCTACATCTACAGGCTCATTATCCCATGCCGTTGCAAAAACACTGCCATTTTCCCCTTCCAGAAACATACCTGCGATCTGGTCCAGGGTATAATCTGAATTTCCAAAATTACGATGGGGGGTATTTCCTTTGAATTCTGCTATATTTCCGTTCACCCTGCATATACCCAGGGGGATTACCCCCACATGGTTCTGGGTTCTTACAAAACCATCCACCTGAAGACTCGTCTCTTCTTTTGGTACTGACTGCAAATGCAATTGTATACGACAGATACCGTTTCTGGACTCTACCTTCACAAATCCCGCATTTTCTCCTTTTATACCATTGACATACTCATATATATAAGCTACAAAACGTCGATACTCAGCCAATTACTTCTCCCCTAAAATTTTCTTTAGAGTAATATATGCCTGACTGTCATTTTTCATGCCACAGGAAATGCAAAAAATGGAGAATCTGTTAATTATACTGTAATTCTCTGGTTATCCCGGCCTTTAAAGAGATTGTCTTCCTGCTGTCACCATACTGGATCGAAATCCGCCTGTTGTTTTTTGATCTGAGATATACTTTACAGCTGCTTTGATCCCAGCTTATATCCACCGTAACACCGCCTCTGGCGCAAAGTCCTTTTACTTCTCCTTTATACCACTGCTCCGGCAGGCAGGGAAGAATCCGGATAACACCATTATGGCTCTGCATCAGCATCTCTGCGATACAGGAGGTCAGTCCAGTATTTCCATCCAGTTCATATACATTGTCAAAGGACCCCGCCCCTCTTGTAGGTGGGTGGATAATAAATCCGTTTGGCTCCAGCAGATTGGAAAGCATACTTTCTATATGACCATAGGCCTTCTTTGGATCCCGCAGCCTGGCCTCGTACAGCATCAGCATGGATCTTGCCCAACCGGTATCTTCCCAGTTTTCCTCCGGTGTAAGCTTTGCAGTAATAACTGCCTTCGCAGCTTTTGCCAGGTCTTCTTTTTCCGGTGTAATCTGGGCAAACGGAAACAGACCCAATAAATGGCTGGTATGCCTGTGCTGGAGGTCCGCCGCTGGGAAATCGTGGTTCCACTCTGCAATCTGCCCGTCCGCCTTAATCCGATAGGGAAGTAAACGACCTGTTTTTTCAGCTATTTCCTTTGTTCGTTTTTTCTTTCGTCCAAGTACGCGGCAAGCTTTTAGGTAAATGTCGAATAACTCCCGGATCATAATTATCTCATACGTGCATCCATTGCTCATCTGGTAAACCTTGCCGTCCACCAGAAAGCTATTCTCCGGGGAAATAGACGGGCCGCAGGTGAGGCATCCACTCTTTTCGTCTTCAAACAGATACTCACAGAAAAATGCTGCTGCTTCCTCAATCACCGGAAAAGCTTCCTTTTTCAGGAAGTCCTTATCCTGGCTGGTCAGAAAATGCTCCCACATCTGTGTAATTGTCCAAACACCGCCTGTTGGGCATGGAGAGAGCGGGGATGCCCAGTAAGGCGCAGCATATCCCCAGGAATTAGATACCAGCTCTCCTACCCAACCATTTAAGCCATAACTCTCTTTGGCTGCTATTCTTCCTGCAGGTATGAGATCCTCTCTGATCCAGCGAAACAGTGGAACTGCTGTTTCCGGCAGATTTGTTACTTCTGAGGGCCAGTAGTTCATCTGAGTATTGATATCCAGATGCATATCACAGGTCCATCCGATACGGCATGCCACATTATCATTCCATATCCCCTGTAAATGTGCAGGCAGCAGGGAGTCCTCTCTGGAACTGGAATAAAGCAGATACCTTCCCATCTGGAACATGCGGTTTACCAGTGGCTGACCTTCGATTTCCAGACTAACTCTGGAATATAATTCTTCCATGTCTTTTTTATGAGATTCCAGAATTTCTTCAACCGCCAGTTCATCTACTTTGACAAAGGTACGGTTCATCTTCATTTGCAGCTGAAGAATTTGTCTTTCTTTCTCCAATGCTTCTTCTTTAAAATCCGTAATTGCGGTAATATAAACGGATGCCCTGGATGCCCTCTTTATTAAGACTCCATTTTCCTTCACCTCCGGAAAACCATCTGTATGAATGGATACTTTTCCGCATAATAATGTGCCGGTTGTTCCGTCGCTATGCATCGTTTCAAGCGCCTCGCAAACAAAAAAGATTCCGCCTATATGATATTTTATATATTCCCCTTCCCGCATGGACTGAAAAGAAAATAAAAGATTCATATCATTTTTATCACTGACCGCTTCATATACTATGACATTATGTACATGAGATGCAAAAGCCTGCCGGGATACCTGCTCTCCATTTTGCGTATACTTTGAAGTCACAATACCGTTCTCCAAATCCAGGCTTCGCTCATAACCGGCGGCCTCTCCCATCTCATCCGCACGTTCAATCAATAACTGTCCTACCGGAAGATTTGTTCCATAATTTCCACGTTTTCCGTAAAACTCACGGGAAGTCTCTAAAGCCGCCGCATAATCTCCTGCCGCGATCTGCTCACGCATCTTATAAAATGCCGCATTTGCTCCGGTCTGATTATCTTCCACGCATTTATTGCCACTGAAAAACGTATTTTCTGACAAATCCAGCCGGTCCGTTTTGATACCTCCGTATACCATGGCTCCCATGTGTCCATTTCCGATAGCAAATGCTTCTCCGAACCTGGAAGCTTCCTTATTCAATGTGATCTTCATAAATTGACTCCTTTATCCAGTGCGTGTCCGAATCCATATTCTCCAAACAGGCTCTGATACTCTGCTTATTTTTTGTGTTTCTATCATAACGTAAATTTCATCTGATTTCCATAGTTTTATGGACAAATGGACATTTACAGCGAAAAGCTCTCACTTTACGGTGCAAATGTCCACGTATGATAATTTTTGTTTACAAACTACTCTTTTACTGCGCCGGATGTCATTCCGCCTACGATGTATTTCTGTCCAATCAGGTAAACAATTACAACCGGAAGGCAGGTCAATACAATATCTGCAAATATATAGTTCCAATAGTTCTTATTTTTTCCAAAGAACTGGTATACTGCAATGTTCATTGGGAACATGGAACTTTTGTTAGATAAATATAACGGTGTCAGGAAATCACTCCAAACTCCCATGAACTGCAGGATAAAACAGGTAACCAGCGTTGGTTTTAACATGGGTACAATAATTTTGAAAAACATGGAGATGGGTCCCGCTCCATCGATAACAGCTGCTTCATCCAATTCTACCGGAAGTGACAGCACGAAGTTTCGTATGGTGAAGATACAAAACGGTATCATCGCACTGGTAAATGCAATAATAATTCCAAATTTCGTATTTGCAAGTCCGGCAACAGTCAGCACTTTAACCAGAGTTACATAGTTCACCGGGAAGAATAATCCACATAATACGAAATAATACAGGAAATTATTCACCTTTGTACGTTTTCTGCACATTACGAATGCCGCCATGGCACAGCTGATTACTCCAATGAGGGTTGCCACTACTGCATAGGTTACACTGTTGGCAAAACCCTGGACTAATTTACCTTTTTCAATTACTTCGGTATAATTGTTAAAAAACCATTTTGTAGGAAGGGCAAGACTCATTCTTGCTGCTTCATTCTTGCTTTTAAAAGAGTTGATGACTACCATATAAAAAGGAGCGACTACAATGATACTCATAATGATACAGACGATTTGTTTGGCAATATTGCGCACGTTCTTTTTCATTATTGCTGCACCTCCTGTTTACTCATGACTTTTACGACTACCACACCGATAATTGCGGTTATCACAAGGAGAATCGTATTAAGTGCCGTAGACATTCCATATTGTCCATTGGAATAGAGCTGATAGGAATATGTGGTAATAACTTCTGTTGCATGTCCCGGACCGCCGTTTGTCAGCACATAGACAATATCAAATACCTTCAGTCCGTATGTAAGGCCAAATACCAGATTAATCATAATTGCACCGCGCAGCATGGGCAGGGTAATGTTTTTCACTCTCTGCCAGAAATTCGCACCGTCAATCTGAGCCGCTTCATAGTAGGATTTTGGTATGGTATTAAGCCCTGCCAGGAAGATGGTCATTACATATCCGATACCTCTCCAGGCATCCACACCATAGATGGATTTCCACACAACACCCAGGTCAGAGAGCCATTTCTGCTTCAGGAACCCCAAATGTACCATGTCCAGGAAGCTGTTTAAAAGTCCTGTATTATAGTTTAAAATCGATTTAAATGTTAAGCCTATGATCAAGAATGGTAAAACGGATGGCAGGTATAAAAGTGTACGGTAAACATTTTTGCCTTTCAGACCTTCCTGCAGCATAATTGCGATTAAGAGTGCAGGAATCAGTTTTAAAACATTCGATATTATCGTAAATTTAAGAGTGTTGAAAATGCCGGATGCATAATCTTTGTTAGATGTAAAAATCTCGATATAATTTTGTAAACCAACAAACTTAGTATCTCCCAGACTCCTTGAATTCCAGTCGGTAAATGAATAAAATATACCGAGTATACTGGGAGTCAGGAAAAATAAAATATATAATGCCAATGGGACAAACAGGAACCATTGCGGATAGATTTTCTTTTTATTCATTTTACTTCACCACTTTCTTTTGATAGAGAGTGCCGGGAGGTTTCTTTCTGCTCCCGGCACCAAAAGTTCAGCCTATAATCAATTGTCCCTTATTTCCATGCAGGATCATTTGCAACTTTCGCTGCTTCTGCTCTGTTGTTATCCATATTTTTCAATACATCGTTTGCTTCCATCTGTCCGGTGCAGTATGCAACCATATCCTGTCCAAACTGCATCCAGTAATCATTTGTATACTTTGTACCGTTCTGAAGTACCGGTGTTTTCATCTGCTCATCCGTAAGAGTCTTCATAAATTCTTCTTCTTCCGGTAACCAGTGCTGCTGTAGCTTATCATCGTTTACATCCAGGTTGGTGTAAGAAGGTGAATTATCAAGTATTTCCTGTAAGCTTTCTGTTGTCGTTACAAAGCTAAAGAATTCTTTTACCAGCTCCGGATGAGTGGTTCCTTTATAGCCGAACATGGTAGGGCCTGCAGGACTTGTAGGGAAGTAAGTGTTATCTCCCAATGGTTCTAAGAATAACCCAAATTCATCTGTGGTCTCTGTTTCATCCTGGATCTGTTTGATGAAGGAAGAATTGGCAATTGCCATAGCACAATTTCTGTCTGCGAACTCATTTACCATATTGGTACTGTCTGTTCCGATCCAGTCTTCCCCAAGATATCCTTTATCAGCCAGTTCTTTGTATTGCTCTAATACTTTTATCATCAACTGGTTATCTGCAAATGTTGCTTCGTTATTATTCAGCTTGTCATATAATCCAGGCTGATCTGCTTCGTATGCTCCGCCGATCTGGAAAAATGCCAGTGGATGCTGCCATCCGTCTGCTCCCGGCTCAAACCATGGTGTGATGCCTTCTGCTGAAAGCTTCTCACAGACTTTTAACATTTCATCATAGGTCTTCGGTGCTTCTAATCCTAATTCGCCAAATAACGTTTTATTATAAACCATTACATATTCCGGTGAGTTATGCCAGATCTGTAAGCCATACAGTTTGCCGTCGTATTCACATGCGGAAAGTCTGTTTTCCGGCATTACACTCTTCCAGGATGCATCTGAAAAGTCAATACAGTATTTTTCAGGATCTACAATCTGAGATGCAATCGCAAATGGATTTGACTGAATCCAGAATATATCTGCACAGGAATCTGTAGTTAATTTGGACTGCAGCAAATCGCCGTACTGGTCTGCCGGAATTGTCTGTAAATCAACCGTTACTCCATAAGTCTCTTCGAAACGGGCAATGGTTTCATCATAACGGTTATCCATCCAGCCTGCGGATACCAGAATACTGAGCTCTTCTCCTGCAAAGTCTGTATTCGCTGCTGTAGTTTCCCCTTCTGCCTTCGTTTCTGCTGCTTCCTCTGTATCTGCAGCACTTCCTGCTTCGCTTCCTTCTGTCTTAGCTGCTTGTGTTTCTTTTGTTGTACTGGTTGCTGCTGTGGTTTCTGTCTTGTCGCCTGATCCGCATCCGGCTGCCATTGTTATTACCATTGCTGCACAAAGTAAAGCGCTAATTAC
Source organism: Robinsoniella sp. KNHs210 (assembly GCF_000686105.1). NCBI lineage: Bacteria > Bacillati > Bacillota > Clostridia > Lachnospirales > Lachnospiraceae > Robinsoniella > Robinsoniella sp. KNHs210. The sequence continues at coordinate 3,998,739 of NZ_JMLZ01000002.1, read as the reverse complement.
TTTTTTCTTCATGTTTTGTTACCTCCCTTTTTTTCATACCGATTGTTCCGCGTTTTGTTTATCTGATGAACTAATTGTACTTTTTTTCTGACGAAAAGTCCATGCACTATTCCCAACAGAATTTGGACTTTTTTCACACTTTGCCCACAAATAGTAAAATTCCTTCTTTCTTTTTGGTGATTTTTGTTATAATATAAAAAGACAAGTAAATGGGGGATTAAAAATATGAAGAAAAACCACCAAATAAAACTGCAGACAAAGTTCTTTTTAGCGTATCTTGGTCTTGCACTATTAGTTGTAATTGCCTTTTCCATCTTCTTTTACCGTTACACTTCTAACATTTTAATTGAAAGAGAAACGAAGGCTGCAACTGATATGAATTTATCCTTTTTACAGCAGACAGAACAGATCCTGCAGGATATGGATTCTGTTTCCATTAATATTGGTTACAGTAACCTGGTAAAAGACCGTCTGGCAGAAGCCAACGACCTGCGGGTCTCCTCAGATGATTTCATGGCTCTGGCAGATCTGTTTGTAACCATTAACGGCGCAGACCTGAAAGTGGACCAGATTAACCTCTATGATTTTTCCGGCTCCGTTGTACAGGTTGGAATTAAAAATAATAGTAAAAAAATGGATATGGACACACTTCCCTGGCTGACGCAGACGAAGGAGTTAGGAGGAAAGAAGCTTCTAAGCCTTCCATATGCCACCACTGAGATTACCAGCAACTCCAATACCAGCCGCACACCGGTCTGGTATATGTCTTTATACCGTGTATTCCACAACCGATACAAGAAGCAGGTGGGTGCTATTGAAACTGTAAAAAAATGCAGTACTATTTTTAAATATATAACCTCCTACCAGCAGAAAAATGCAGATGCCCCCAGTGTTTACATCTATGATAAAAACGGAACCCTTGTATTCCCTTACAAATTGGAAGAATCCGAACAAAAATCCCTGCCGGATTATTTCAGTTCCATAGATTCCACGCTGGGACACGCTTCCTTTTTTAATGATGATTCCCGTACCACGGAAATACTGGTTTCCACTTCCTCCTCCTATACGGGCTGGACCTACGTAACCGTTCAGCCCCAGAATCACATTTTACAGCCTGTCAGAAACCTGATCCACGTTCTGGGACTTGGGGTTGCCGCTATGCTGGCATGCTCCGTATTTATCTCCTGGTACCTGTCAAGGAGCCTGACAAAGCCTATCAAGCAGCTTCGCAATATCATTAAAAAAACGGCATTGGATACCCTGGGCCAGCAAAAGCAAGAGCCCCTGGATGCTTCCTTTGATGAACTGGAAGAGTTAAACCAGGCATTTTTAAGCATGAGCAGTAACTTAAAGACCTCCATGGATGAATTGATTGATACCAGACAGCAGGAAATAAAATCCCGCAGCCTGGCGCTCCAGTCCCAGATTAACCCGCATTTTTACTATAATACCCTCTCAGGCATAATTGTACTGGCGGAAAACAACCAATCTGATGAGGTGGTAAAAATGTGCCGTAACCTCACTAAAATCATGCGTTATATTACAAAAGGGGATTCTTCTTCAGTCACCCTGGGAGAAGAAACCGAATATATACAGGAATACCTTTACTGTATGAAAGTCCGTTACCAGTCCAGCCTGAATTATGAGATTCACGTAGATGAATCGCTGCTTTCCCTTAAGATACCCAAACTGTCCATCCAGCCCTTAGTGGAAAATGCACTGAAATATGGCACCAATTGTGAACCTCCCTGGAGTCTCACAATCCAAAGCAGGATCACAGAAGATAGCTGGCAGATTGATATCATCGATTCCGGTACCGGATTCACCGAAGAATCCATACAGCTGATTCATTCCAGGATTGAAGCTGCAGCCGCCAAGCCAGGTATGCCGGAAATAGAAATAAATGGTATGGGGATGTTAAATGTCTATTTACGATGGAAACTTTTCTGCGGAGATGATATAATCTTTAAATATGGTAATACAAAGGACGGACATGGGATTGTATCCATTGGAAGAAAAACGAGCCGGGAGCACGTTTAAATTTTTATTCCAGTGACACAAATCCGAACCTGTTTATCACACATTGCGGAGGATAATAAGTTTAAAAGTTCCTTTCAAACTACTTATGAATGCAATATCGCAGGCGGAACCTGCGATATGCGGGAGGTATAATCATGGCAATTTCCAACTATACAGTCGTCGTTGCGGAAGACGAAGAATTGTTATTAGAGAATTTGATTCGTAAGATCGAGAATACCGGTTTGGGTTTTAAAGTAACCGGTAAAGCACAGACAGGAACACAGGCTTATGAGCTTATAAAAGAACTGGAACCGGATCTGGTAATTACAGATATTAAAATGCCGCTGATGAACGGAATACAGCTTCTTGAAAAAGTACATGCACGCCTGCCTTTAACCAGATTCATTATTACCAGCGGATTTTCTGACTTTGAATACGCCAAGCGTGCAATACAGCTTCAGGTATCGGAATATCTGCTAAAACCAATAGATCCGGAGGAATTATATGCCGCTCTCCAGGGCATACGAAATGATTTTGAAATACAGCGCAATGAATATGCCGATATCTTTAATCCGGAAATGACCCGGAACACACCGGAGCAGATCGCAAAGGTCCTCAAAGAATATATAATTCATAACTATAATGTAGATATCAATCTAAACATCATTGCCAGCAATATGAACTACAGTTCCAGTTATCTGACGAAAATCTTCTGCCAGAAATATGATATGACTCCCTCTAAGTACATAACCTCTCTGCGTATTACGCAGGCAAAGCAATATCTTCTGCACAAACCTGAGCTGTCCATCAGGCAGATTGGGGAAATAGTAGGGTATCACGACCAGGCATATTTCAGCAGGATTTTTAAGAAACAGACCGGGATGAGTCCGTTTGATTATCGGGAGAAGCCGGTGGAGTAATTTTTTTAATAGAATAACCGGGAATCGATAGGGCGACATGTCTTCCACCTACTTTAAGAATAAAGGTGGTGATTTTTTGAGTACATATGAAGAGTTCATGATCATTATATCAATGGTTAACTTAGTCATATCAATACTTAATTTTCAAGAAAGACGTAAAAAATAGTCGCTCTCACCTTGACCAGTGAACGACTATTTTTAGTAACTAATTGGCAACCGGGGTGGCTAGGATATGTCTAGCTCCACCCTAACGCCTGCATACGGACCACCTAAGCCTCTAAAGCAGCCTCCCACCCTTCCCGGACTGCCTCTAACGCCTGTCTTGCTCCTTTTGCATCACCGATGCAGATTACCTTTTCAAAGGAATCCTTTACTTCTTCATACAGTTTATTCTCAGCCCTGGAGCCACAGGCATATATGATGTGGGTAAATCCGGTCATCGTTTCTATGCCTGCCGGCGATTCCACTTCTGCCTCGTTTCCATTTACCGATAATAATTTAGTACCTGTCATCATCCGTATCCCCAGATGGTGAAGGCGGTTCATGGTGGGAAGTTGATTATTTGGTACCATTCCGGCTCCAATTGCATCTGCCATTTCAATCATGGTGACATTTAGTGAGCCTCTCTTTTGATGCATCAGGTGTTCGCACACTTCACAGCCTACCATACCGCCGCCTACTACCAGCACATTACCTCCAATAACCGGAACTTCATTATTCAGCACTTTTTGTGCCGTGATTGCAGAATCTTTTTCAATCCCGGAAATTGGCGGGATAATTTCCTTTGCTCCGGTTGCTATTATTACAATATCAGGTTTGTATTCCTCTAATGTTTCTTTCATTACATGGACTCCGCATTTAACCGGAATCCCAAGCCGGGCTATTTCATTTTGAAGATATACAATCCATCTGCTGAGTTCCTGTTTGTGGGGAGGGATACAGGCTGCATTCATCTGTCCGCCCAGCCTGTCGCTTTCTTCAAACAAGGTTACCTGATGTCCGCATAATGCAAATGCCCTGGCACTAGCCATACCTCCGATGCCGCCTCCAACAACCGCCACTTTTTTTGATTCTTTTGCGGGTAGCAGCTCCATCTCGGCTTCCCTGCCCAATGCCGGATTAATGACGCAGGATGCCGGACGTCTCTTCGTCTGCTCGCCAATGCATCCGATTCCGCAGGATGCACAAGGTGCAATTTCATCCATCCTACCTGCCTGTGCCTTATTTACAAATTCCGGATCCGAAAGCAGTGCCCTTCCGATAACAACGCCGTCCACCAGTTCACTGTCCGTAAGATACATTGCATAAGCCGGATCATTAATCTTTCCCACAACAATTACTGGTACCGTTGCTATTTTTTTAAGCTCCTGCGCCTCAGGTACATTGACCCCCATCCTTTCTCCATGGCATGGAATAATCTTATTGCAGCGTTCATACTGGGTTCCCCCGCTCACCTCAAATGCATCGATTCCGTGAGCAATTAATTTGGGAACCAGATACTTCATGTCCTCTATAGTATTTCCCTGTTCATCTCGCTCACTGCCGCTGATTCTAAGAACAATCGGAAAATCCGGTCCGCACTTTGCTTTGATTGCATCTATTACTTCCAACAGCAGTCTTGCTCTGTTGTCCAGTGAGCCGCCATAGGCGTCTGTACGCTTATTTCTCATGGGTGAAAGGAATGATCCAAGGAGCATATATGCATGGGCACAGTGCAGCTCAATACCATCGAATCCCGCCTGCTTTGCCTGATAGGAGGTCTGTGCATATTGTGCAATTATTTCGGGAATTTCTTCTATTGCAAGTGCCCTTGTCTTCTGCCCCATCGAGTTGATATACACACTGCTTGCCTTAGGCGGCGCACCAAAAAATGCGCTTACACTTTCCGGTCCCGGATGTGTGATCTGCGGAATAATCTTTGTTCCATAGGCATGAATTTTATCTGTAAACTCCTTATAAGATGCAATACTTTCCTCATTTCGAAAGCACAGCGTATTCCCCAGATACGGAACGCCCGTGTCCACAGACAAAGCATCCAGGATAATACATCCGGTACCTCCTTTTGCCCTGGCCAGCCAGTAATCCTGCATTCTCTCATTTACAGTTCCATCCTGGCTTTCATATCCCAGAGACATAGGTGCCATAAATGTTCTGTTCTTCATCTTCATGGATCCAATTTGTAATTCTTCAAATAATTTTGATTTCATCCTAAAAATGCCCCTTTCCATTACATATCTGCCACATGATTATACATTTGCGTTAATTCAAAGATTTCGGGCTGTTTCGTACCCTTCCGCAATTGCATCCAGTGCACGCCTTGCCCTTTTTGCATCCCCAATTACATAATACGGTATCTCTAATTCATCACAGACTGCTGTAAGTGCCGTACTGTCATTCGCCCTGGAGCCTGCTGCAACTACAACACTGTCACAGGTTACTATCGATTCCCTGTCCTTCTGATACGTTACCACACCCTGAGCACAGACCTCTTTACACACTGCTTTTGTTATAATCTCAACACCCAGACTTTGCATTTTCTGCATTACCGCAATTTTTCTCAGGCTGCCCAAATCCTCACCGGCTGTTTCTTTCATTTCCACTACCTTAACCTTGTGTCCTGCCGAAGCTAATGCATCTGCCGTTTCCAGTCCCACCAGCCCTCCGCCAATCACACAGATATCACCTTTTGGATCTGCCCTGCCATCCAGGACCTCATGTGCTTCATAGACAGGCAGACTCTCTATGCCTTCCAGGTTCAGAACAATCGGTGATGACCCAATTGCCAGAATTACAGCATCCGGTAATTCCTCCCGAATAAGAGCAGGCGTTACTTCGGCATCGTAATGTACCGGGATACCGGCCCTTTCTACCTGTTCTGCAAAAGATATTGCTGCATTTTTCATTTCTGCCTTACCGGGTGCTTCTCCTGCTGTAATAAACTGACCGCCTAAATGATCACCGGATTCAAAAATTACAGGTAAATGTCCCCGTTCTTTTAGTACCACTGCAGCTTCCATTCCTCCCATACCTCCGCCGGCTATCAAAACTTTCCTGGGGCTTGCCGCTTTTTCTAACCGGTGCTCCTTCTCGTGTCCCAATGCCGGATTTCTCATGCAGGTAATGAACGGACGGTTTACAATATCACAGAATCCATCATAGCATCCCTGGTCACAGCCAACACAATGAATAATGTCCCTGACTCTTCCTTCCTTTGCCTTATTTGCAAATTCGGGATCTGCCAGCTGCGCCCTCCCCATAACAATCATATCTGCTTTCTCCTGCTCCAGGATATCTTCAGCCAGCTGGGCAGTGTTTATTCTTCCTACCGCAATTGTGACCATACCGGTTTCACGCCGTATACGATTGGCATTTTCCACATTAAATCCATTTGGCACATCAATGGGCGGTACCTCATACAGAGACGCTGCCGTTATGATATTTCCTCTGGAAACATCCAGGACGTCTACCCCCGCATCCTGAGCCAGCCTGCTAAACCGAATTACTTCTTCGATTGTCAGACCCTGGGGAAGAAAATCGTCGTGGGCATCAATCCTCATGAACAGCGGCATATCCTCCGGTATGTTTTCCCGGATTGCCCGGATACATTCCAGCGGGAACCGGGCACGGTTTTCAAAACTTCCCCCATATTCATCCGTCCTGTGGTTCAGTCCTCCGCTTAAGAAGGAATGAGGGAGATAATTATGGGCACAATGAAACTCAATGCAGTCGTAACCTGCTGTTACACATCTGCCGGCTGCTTTTCCATAACATCCTATTATTTCCGCAATCTCTTCTTTTTCAATTGCCGGAAGTGTATAGTTTCCAAAATTCATGTCATTCACCACCAGCATTTTTGCCTTCGGATCCATTACCGTAGCAATTGACCCCTGCCACAACTGGATCCCTGCCTTCCCTCCTGCTCTGTGAATGGCATCTGTCAGCCTCAGATGACCCTCAATATAAGAATCTTCGCTGATCGAAACAAAATGAGCTGGTGCACTCGGCGTATGCACTGCAGCCACCTCTACAATATTAAGCCCGCAGCCGCCTTTTGCCCTTGCCTCATGATAATCGATCAGTCTCTGGGTAACCTCGCTTTTCTCGCTTGCCATTCTTGTGCCCATTGCCGGCATAACAATACGATTTTGCAGTTCCATGCCCCTGATTTTAATTGGGCTGAATAATTTTTTAAACATAAAAAACCGCCTCCTGTCCGAAAGTAGCAGATATAGATTGCTCTTTTCTTACATTATAGCGATTTTATATAAATTAATATATTCAAAAACATTAGTTTTCTTCTCATTTATTCCCCTTGGAATAACTTGCGGAATTGGGAAGCAGACTGATTCATCCACTCCTGAAATGTTCTTTGAAACGTAGACAGGGATTCAAATCCACAGCGCACAGAAATTTCCAATACACTTAACTTTGTGCTCCTCAGAAATGCCGCTGCATAGCAAACCCTGATTTCATTTAACAGACTCCGGAAATCCGTTCCAAATACATTTTTAAATATCTGTTTCACCGTATACGGTTTCAGGTAAAATTCCTCACTCATCTTTTCGATATTTATTTCCTTCATGAAATTAAGATGAAGATACTGCAGGAACTGCATGCCGATACCATCACCTTCCATTTCCATTTTTCCATTTCCGATGAATTCTCTCTGATATTCCCGTGGTGTCATATTACAATGTTGTTCAAATACCCTGTAAAATGCGGGTACCGATGGAAATCCCAGTAATCCGCTTACGTATTCCATTGTCAGTTCCGTAAAATGCAGCAATGCGCAGGCGTTGATAATCCTTCCATATTGCTGTAGCTGAAAATAAGTATAACCACATGCATTTTTGATTCTCTGATTCAGCACTTTGGGCGAACAGTACATTTCCTGTGCCATATCATTTAAACTCAGATGTTCTCCGCCTGCCAGAGACACTTTTTGTATTACATTCCAGACTTCATGGTTTTCCTTTTTATTTTTTCCAATATTTTCATAGGCATAGCGGCAAAAATAATTATGAAGCTCCAATGTTTTATACAGTATCATATTCTTACTGCCAAATCGTTGCTCCTTCTTTTCCTGCAGAAGGTCAAGCACCAGTGCCTCTACCCTGGATTTCTGCCCGCCCTGTAATTCTGCCATCGGGCAGGTATCATAAACCAGCTTGGCATTGGCATTCCTGGGATGTTTTTCCCAGCACATATACATAAATAATCCAATATAAAATTTGACAACTACCGCTTCTATTTCTCTTTTAATCGTATGTATCTCATAGAAATGATGGGAATAAAGACAAAAGAAAGATCCTTCTTTCGCCGGATAATCACATCCATTTACCCGGATGATCCCATCCCCGGACAGCACATATATGATCTCAACCTGTTCATGCATATGCTGCTCCAATGGCACTGCGATTTTTTTCTTCTCAATCTGAATCTCTTTTTCCTTATAATTATCATAATAATTAATACCGGTATACCAGTCATTCTGCCGTTTCATGAATTCTCTTCCTTTACAACAGCCAGTGGCTTTTCCTGTATTGTATTATGATGGATCCTCAAAGTCAACCGGATTCATCTTACTTCATCCGCCCACAGCCATACTGCAGGACCGGTACAGCATTTTGTACTCATCTTCTCCCACTACAGGATCCTGCTTTTTCTCTTCTACGACAAATCCCTCGTCTTTATAGAATTCAATAGCCCGTTCGTTTTTGCGATAAACATGCAGGGTCAGTACCGGATATTTGTTTTTCGCTACCGTAAGAAGGCTATGTCCGATTCCCTTTGACTGCACCCTTGCATCTACAAATAATCCTGCAATATATCCGTTCACAATCCCGATAAATCCAAGGACGTTCCCATTTATTTCGTATACGTAAATCTCCGCTCCGGGCAGGCTCTCCAGAACCATATCAAAATGATCTTCCCAATAATCCCTGGAAATAAATTTATGTGCCGTCAGATTGGTATCCAGCCAGATCTGCATTACCCGTTCCAAATCGTTTTCTACAAATTCTCTGATCATATCTAACCTCCATATTCCCTGAACGTGTTTAAAATCGTTGTCTGCAAGAAGAACCGGACGGATGCATCACGTACGGCGCTCATATGCTTATCCGATTCTCAGACTTCCATCATCCGCCTCATCCATTTCCACCAGTTCGCAGCGGATATTATCCATGTTTAGATTATATTCGGCTGTAATCCGGTCTATGTACTTTTGTATTCTTCTTTCGTCCCCTTGAAATTCCGCTTCTAAAACTCCGGTACTCATGTTGATAATCCATCCTGACAGCCCCATTTTACCTGCCATAAAAAATAATCTCGGTTTTAACCTCTTTTCACTGCCTGTACCTAAAATAATAAGTCTCTTTCTTACCTTCATAGGTATCCCCCCTACTTCTTCTCAAGATATTCTTCTAATGTCAAATTGTGATCCATAATATATCGTGCTGCTTCGACTCCCACGTACCTGAAATGCCAGGATTCATAATCTATATCTGTGATATCTTCTTTCCCCTTGGGATATCTGAGAATAAATCCATACCTGGCACAATTTTCCTGCAGCCATTTATTTTCCGGTGTTTCCTCCTGCGTGTCATCCAGTTTCTGGTTGCTTAAAGCTGCAATATCTACTGCCAGTCCGGATTCATGTTCACTATAACCCGGCGGCATGACAACTCTTGTTTTTTCCTCATATGCCTCTTCGTATGTCAGCCCCTGCTGCATCAGAGCACTGATATCATGATCCAGAATTTTCTGCTGACTTTCTACACTGCGGTAGCCGGAAGCCACACAGAATTCCAACCCTTCTTCACTTCCATCTGTAAGCATTTCCTTCAATTGCTCATAAATGGAAGCAGCCACGCTGGTCAGTCCATTTTGCAGGGTCTTTAACTCCACCTGGTAATCATCCGGCAGCGGATGGTCCTTGTTAACCAGAATTAACAGATTCGATTCCGAATCCGTTGTATTCTGCCGGTTAACTGTTAATTCGTTTCCGCCGGTATTGATTTTATCATTTTGGACAACTTTTGCTGCCGGTTTATTTTCCATTGACTTAAATGCATTTGCCGCCAGCATAAATATGCCTACCATACTAAAGCATAAAACCCCTCCCACCAAAAAACGCAGGCAATGAGCCCTTAACCTTCGTATTCTCTTTTTTCGTCTTTTGTTCACAATTGTCCCTCCTTATAACAGATATCCCCTTATATTCCGTATCGTTATACATAGGATAGAACCCAACTGCATCAAAATCGTGTGAAATTTGTATCATAGTTGTATCATTTACTCATTTTTATCTGCATTCTCCACCCAGTCCGCCATTGTTTCAATGCCAACAGCAAATGCCGGCATATAATTTGCTCCAACATTTTTCCCATACCAGCTCTTTCTGACATTGGCTGAAGTATTCTTAAACTGGTATTTAATGATAGAATATAAATAATCAAAACCTATAATTTCAGAAAAATCTGCACCATAATACTGCTGGAAGCCTTCCATCAGTATTGAATTCTGAGAATTCACATAATAGTAAAACTCTTCACTGCTTTCCTTCATTGAAGGATCTTCCGTTTCAGCCTCCACGCTTGATGCAATATCTTCCGTTGCACTTTCCGTAACACTTACATCATTTTGGCTATTTTTTATCCATATTTCATTCATTGCCATCTGCGACTGAAGAATATCATACTCTTTATGAAGGATGTCACATGAAATACCTGCACTATAAATCTTGTAATCATATGCATCTACACAAAATTCAAAGTCAAAAGTCGTAAAGTCACTAAATCTCATATACCAGAACAGCACATTGTCATTTGGATTCAGTGTAGAGGATTCGTTTTTCACACTGTAAAGGGAAGCATCCACAAAGTAATCCACATAGGGGTACTGCTCCACCATCCAGAAAACACCTGCTTTCTGCAGCCCAATTACCTCTTTTGCCAGACCCTCAATTAATTTTTTGTCACTCACCACATTGTCTTTCGTCTGACGGACCGGCCTGAATTTTGTGTTTTCTCTGACCGGCTGCATCAAAACCTCCAGTTTACTCTCTAAGGATGTATTATAATCGTAAGACAGGGAAACCTTCTCTCTATCCACAATGGTAACATTATTCAGATATTTATTGTCATGTATCTTGCTGTAATACTGGGGGAAAAAGACAGCCATTGCAATTAATCCACCTACAAAGACTGAACTCAGGGTATACATTCCTATTTTTTTCCAATTCATCTGCCCGCTCCCCCTTCCGGGAAGGAAATCCAGATCGTCGTTCCCTCTCCTTCTTTACTTCGGATACGCCATTTGGCATCATGGATCTCCACAATTTTACTGCAAAGTGTCATTCCAAGACCCGCCCCTCCTTCTTTTCTGGCTCTGGACTTGTCCACCATATAAAATGCCTCTGTGATTTTACTGAGCTCTTCCTCTGGTATACCACAGCCATTGTCCTTTACCATAATTTCATAATCATCCTGGTTTCTCTTTCCCGTAATCCAGATGTCACCCTGTTCGTAAGACGCCTTTCTGGCATTATCGATCAGGTTCACCAGCAGGGACACCAATAGATCCTTTTCTCCAATAATAACGCCTTCTTCCGCCTTCATATGCAGCGTAATCTGTTTCACTTCCAGAGATGCACTTACTGTCTGTACCACATTTTTCATAAACGCCTCTGCCTGAATCGGCGTCAGTTCATATTCATGCTTCTTCGTTACAATTAATTCCAGCAGCTTTAGGGAAAGGCTTTCCAGACGCTTTCCCTGGGAATAGATGTAGTTGGATGCTTCCATTATCTCTTCTTTATCCAGATCCATTGTCCGCAGCATATCTGCATATCCTATGATGGATGTAAGCGGCGTCTTCAGTTCATGGGCAAAGGAGGCCGTAAAATCTTCCTGCCGCCTGGCTGCCTGCGCCAGCTCTCCCATTTTCTGACACAGATTTTCCGCCATATCATTAAAGTCCTGGGACAGCTCTCCGATCTCATCCTCGCTCACGCGTTTTGCCCTTATCTGATAATCTCCCCTGGAAAACTTCCTGGTTACCTTCGAAAGGGTAACTACTGACCGGGTCAGATAATTGGAAAGCATCAGGGTTACAAAACCGGTCCCCACTAAAAGCACGACAATCCCAATCTGGTAACGTTGAAACAGCTGTTCACGCTCTGAATATATGTAGGAAATATCCATGATATTCTCCAGATAAAATATGCTCTCCTTACTTTCGCTTTTACACATTACGATCAGATAATAGCCTTCATTTTCATTTACTATTTCATATCCGTAATTATTATCCTGAAGTCTTGAGATAAAGTCAGTATCTGTCTTTATGTTTGCGTCACTGAACAGCACTTTTCTCTGCTTGTCATAGACTCTGATATAGCTGTTGCTTCCTCCTACACTTTTCTTCAGTGAATTGGCGATATCCTTAATCACTTTATCATCTATAACCAGATATTCTTCTCCTAATGAATTTACGGACATTTCAAATGCAAACTGGAACATTTTATTTTCGGAATTCCCACGTTCAATCTCCCGGTCCAGGGATGACTGAAATGTGGCGGTCACTATCCAAATGCCAAAAATGCTGAATACGACTGCAATCAATGCCGTAAAAATAAAGAAAATCTTCCAGCGAAATTTCATTTAAACCTCCAGTCTGTATCCCACTTTATATACGGCAACTATATAGGTCTCCCAGTTCAGCTTCTTTCGCAGCCTTTGTACATGCAAATCCACAGTCCTGCTGTCTCCCAGATAACTGCTTCCCCATACATTTTCATAGATCGTCTCCCGGTAAAGGGCTATATTCTTATTGCGTACAAATAGAAGCAGCAATTCAAATTCTTTCAAAGTCAGCAGCACTTGCTCACCTTTTTGTCTGACAATCCTGGAAGAAACATCTATCTCAATGTCTAGAATACGGATTACCTTTTCCGCTTTATTATATCGTCTCAGGGCACTTTCCACCCTGGCAAGCAGCTCTATAATTTCAAATGGCTTGGTGATATAGTCATCTGCTCCCTGGCGAAGCCCCTTCACTTTATTATCCAGAGATCCCATAGCCGTTATAAAAATAACGGGAAGATTCAGGGTCTTGGCATACTCCAGTAATTCATATCCATTAATCTTTGGCAGCATGATATCCAGAAGTACCAGATCATAATTTCCTTCTGCCATCTTATCCGCAGCATCTAAACCATCAAATGAGCACTCACACTGATATCCTGCTTTCACAAGATTCATGCGGATTAAATTAGAAATCGGCTCTTCATCTTCAACAACCAGTATTTTTATCATTTTTTCTCCCCCGTTTGTAATTGCTTCATTGTTCTTTTTCTATTTTGCGCCAAAGTTGCATCATTTTTGTATCATGTATGATGCATTTCTTCTATTTTTCGTATTTTTTAACTGTCAGTTCCAGTATATATGAAAAAAGTCGAAAAAACAAACTGATAATTATGGCAGCCCTATCCATAAAAGCCGGAAAGAACAAGATTCTTAAACCTGGCATTTTAGGATGGACTTATTTTTTATCCTATGCTACACTAGAGTATATCTTATATTTGCTTTCTGGCACCTGTGCGTCACAGTTTGTGGGAAATTTGTTCCGGATGAAGGGCGCGTAGCGGGCTACGTAACCTGAATTCGGGGCAAATATGCCGCAAAGTGTGGTGTGCAGATGGCAGGAATGAATTTTCAAACACGCTCTAGAGCGTGTTTTAAAATTGCTACACATTGGTCATTTTAACCAAATTAATATTGAAGCGATACACAAAAATCCCAGATAGGTGAATGCAAGTTTGTCATAGCGGGTGGCAATTCTACGAAATGCCTTTAGCTTTAAAAAGAGTTTTTCTATCAGATGCCGCTCTTTATATAGCCACCAATCGCAATGACGTTCAAACTTTGCTCCCTTTCTTGATGGAATTGTTGGTTCACCACCTTGCTCATAGATATAGTCAATCAGTTTATCACTGTCATATCCACGATCAGCAAGTATGTTACTTCCTTTTAAATTTACATGTTTCAATAAGGGAATCGCGAAATTAATATCGTTGCGTTGTCCTTCACTGATCATGAAATACACTGGATTTCCATAAGCATCCACAATGGCGTGTATTTTTGTACTGGCTCCGCCCCGGCTGTGTCCTATTTCGCTAGAAGGCCCCCTTTTTTTGCACCTGCACTATGTTGGTGCGCCTGAACGATAGATGCATCTAACGAAAGTTCTTCCAATGCGGCTTCAAGGCTTAGAACGCGAAAAATATTATCCAGTACGCCAGCATCAATCCACTTACGAAAACGGCTGTATACACTTTCCCATGGCCCATAACGCTCAGGAAGATCACGCCATGGGGCTCCGCTTCGCGCCAGCCAAATCATTGCATTAAGCATGGTACGGTTTTCTTTTGAGGGACGACCTGGTTTTCCTGTGTTTTCAGGAGGAAGTAAAGTTACTATATGATTCCATTCATCATCTGTTAATTCATATCGTCTCAACATATAAAACACCCCTTTTTCTTTATTTTACCATAAAACGGGGATGCAAAACATTTGTTTTGTGCAACTTTTAATTTTCAAACACGCTCTAGGATTATCATTTCATATAAAGGGGGTTTTCTTATGGGAAGCATAGGAGGAAAAGCCGGAAACGGCATATACTATTTATTTATAGGTCAGATATTGGGATTACTGGGCTTTATCCCGATTTTGGGAATCGTAGCGGTACTGGCAAGCTTTATCATCTGCCTGTACGCAATTTATATCCTGTCCGGGGTCAGCGAGGACTATAAGACAGCCTTTTTTATCACAATTATAAATCTTGCTGTTAATATTATTGGTATGTTTTTCAATCATGGCATTATTTCAGGCATGTTGAGCATGGCGAACACCATCTTATCATTCCTATCCGTATTTTATATCTGTAAAGCCACCGCCGGTATTTTGTGGGGCGTAGACCAGACACTGGTAAGCCGTGCAGGGCTGATCTGGAAATTATATGGATTATGTATGGTCGTTATGCTGATCTGCGAGCTGCTGATGTATATTCCAATTATTAATATTTTAGCATCTATTGTAACATTTATAATTGCAATTATTCAGTTGGTTGCCGGTATTTTGTATCTGATGTTCCTCTGGCAGAGTCAGAAAGTCTTGAGACGATAAAAACAGGTCGGATTTCTTCATAGAAATCCGACCTGTTTTACTTTGTTTTATTTAGTTTTTTAGCTCTCTTTTCGTCTGCCTTTTTCCAGCCTTCGTCATAGAACACGGTATATTCTTCCCAGGCATCGTCCCAGCTCTTGTATTCTTCGTCACCACGTTTATCCTTAAAATCATAATTTTCTGCAAGATACTTCCCCAGGTAAGCAGTCAGTTTTCTGGCTCCTTTGGAATTCAGATGATTTGTATCACAAAAATCTGAGGTAAAATCAATACCCAACTCCCGGTACATCTCTTCCGTATTGAAATTGATGCCTGGAAAACCATTCTCTTCTGCAATCTGAAATGCCCGGTTAATGTGTTCCTGGTCTCCACTCCCAATACGTGTGGGAACAGCTGTAAATAAAAGCTGAATATCATTTTCTTTGGCATAATTCATAATGTCAGTCAGAATCTTTAACTGTGTCTCACTCAGTTCCCCTATACTATTCGTAATAGTCGGTCCTTCTTTATCCCTGATCTTAAAAGCGGTCTGTTCATATACACCTTTCATCTTGGTAACCGGCTTTACAAAGTCTGTTTCACTCAATTCTTCCCACCTGGAATGATATTTCAAAAACGGAATATAATGGGATATTTTATCATCTAAATCCGTTTCATCCTTTCGGTAATTCTCTGCAAATTCAAATGCATTATTGATGGCATCAAATCTATTTTCGGAAAATTGCATACTATCTGTCAGACGCCTCACTTTATAGTCCCGCTCAATTAATTTACTCTCTCTAATTCCTCTAAGATCTATGATCGCAAGTTTTACATTCTGCTTTTTTTTTACTTCTTTTAAAACATTAACAGTCAAATTCATAGGCTGAAGATCAGTCGACATGGAATAAACCGCAATCCCATATTCATGCCAGGCAAGAGGTGCCACCCATGCTCGTTCAACAACACTGTTGCCTATGTAAACCGCATCCCATGTATTTTCTTTTTCTTCCTTATAAAATGCACGGTAACGTGCGGTAGTCCCATCAGCAGCCGGGTGTACAAAAAGGCTGTTTAATCCCCATAAAATTCCGACCAGAAGCACAAAAAACACTGCTGTACGAAATGCTTGTTTCTTCGTCATACTTATGTTCTCCAATTCATAAAAGCAAATATCATCCACAACTCATTCCCTGTTATAAAGTAGATCAAATAATGGTAATACTTTTAAGAGAATATCATAATTTACGTTACTTTGCAATATTTTCCGTCAAAAATGGCAGTTGCAAGCATTTCAGCTTACAACTGCCATTATAATATTTCACCTAATTATTTACTATGCTGCTATAGCACCCGGAACCAATGTTTCCGCTACTGCCAGATCACTGTAACAGATTATTTCCACCGTCTTTTCAATTCCCAGACTTACCAGACCCATAATTGACTTGCCATCAACCAGTACATGATCGTATTTTACATCAATATTATAATCGCATTTCTCAGCGCGGTCTACAAATGCAAGTATGTCCTCCACGGAGGAGAATGTACAGGTGAACCGTTTCATAGAAATTCCTCCTTTCTAATCCTTATTTCTAAACTTTTTGTTTGTCTGCCTCTTTATTTTGATAGCTTTAGTATAATACTCTTTGGATCAAAAAAGAATAGAAAAATCTTCTGAAAACGTGTAATTTTTTACGATCTTTTCCTCTACAGTTTGAATTTCGAATTTAACTTGATAAAAAATACATAGCAATTACAACAACTGCTGTAATAAAGCCCGAACCGATTACATTGAAAATAGTTTGGTAAGTTCTTTTACCTGACTTCCAGTTTTTTTCAATTTCATCCAGTTTTCTGCCTTCTGCAAAAGCTGCAATTTCTTTATAAGTTTGAATATTTACACCACTTTAAATATTTATACGCATCTAAGTAAAACAAAAAAAAATTAGCTCAAAGTATTAATGGTATCTTTAATTAAAATTCATTTTAAATTAGCTTACAATTTTACTTAAACTTGTAGAGTTATACATTCATATAAACACTTAATTAATATTAGTGATTAAGTGTTGTACACACAGATGCTATACTGGCTAAATTATCAAAAATAATCAAGCTGTGTAAGATTGCTATAATATTCAGGTCTCCATCCACTTATATTATCAAAAATATTTGTTTATCCCACAAGACTGATAATGAAATCAGTCTTTTAGAAGAATTGTTTTGATTTCATATGGACCCAAGCTAATTTCGATGAATTGAGTGTTTACCCCTATGCATTCTTTGGCTGCTTCTAAACAATTACATTCCCAGATTTCATTATATATTTGAGCAAATTGCAACTTTTCACTTCTTTTTTCCCCACCAATGTCAATAAATCTCAGTATGGTACCTTTCTCTTTTTCTGCCTTCTTCATCGTTAGAACATGTATATCCTCACCCTTTATCAAAAATTCATTCCGAACTGGAAAATCGCCCGCAACTTTTCCTCCCTCAGAATATTCCATTATCATTGGACTCGTAAATGTATATGCACTTCTAAACTTTTCCGCAGAAGTCTTTTTCCCAAATACCAGCCTATAATTGTACCGTAAAGTGCCTCCCATCCATTGTGGAAAATTAGTGCCCCACATGTTGTTAAATAGATTATTATAAACCACCGGTTTAGCGTTTTGGTATTCTCGATGAA
The DNA here is from genome assembly GCF_000686105.1 of Robinsoniella sp. KNHs210. NCBI lineage: Bacteria > Bacillati > Bacillota > Clostridia > Lachnospirales > Lachnospiraceae > Robinsoniella > Robinsoniella sp. KNHs210. The sequence goes on along the minus strand of NZ_JMLZ01000002.1, from coordinate 3,980,950 downwards.
ATTGATAGATTCCGTTTTCTCCCACAGAGTTCAGCGGAGATTCTTTGCAGATCAATGTAACACAATCTTCTTTCTCTTCCACATTTATCCAGTTTTCACAACAATACATTGCGTGATTTGCATCCTTAACAATTTCTTTCTCTATATCAACCACTTGTCCCATCTTATTCATAGTAACTCTTGCATCCTTTGCCGCAAATGGGAATAGAATACTTCCTGACTCGGCAAATGGTGTTGCCTGTTTGTCGGGAAGTGATACTGTTATGTCAATCATATCTTCACTGCCATAAAGTGATACTTCCATAATAACCTGATAACTATTTCCATATTTCTGGTAGCTATCCATCTGGTTTTGGCAGGTAATAACTACTTTTCTACCATTTCCCAAGTTCTCTTCACTAAAGGATGCCTCTTTTATCAGATATTTTTCGTGTTTCTGTTCTGGATATTCCATCTTCCCAAGGTCATTCACAAGCCAGTCATAAAACCGGTACGTATATGACCGGATATACTCTGTAATATCTTCGCTTCCAAAAACATCATATTGAAACTGACACAGGCCATCACTTTTTGGGTCTACCCATTCTTTACCGGTTTTTTTGTTAATGAGCGACTGGATTGTGCCCAGACTCTTATCAAAAATAATTTTATAGAACTGGTTTTCAAAAACTCCTGTTGCTTCATCAAATGTTACCTCTTTGTCCCTTGTTCTATCCGTGATATCTTCTGCCTCCTGCCTGGCTACAAACAGAGTCATATACCCTAATGCAGGAATGTTCGTAATCCAGGCTTTCCTTATTCCATCAACTACTTTTACTGCGAAACTCTTTTTCGTAATCGGTTCTATAAGAGTGATATTCCCTTCTATATCCTTCATTTCCGGAAGCTCTACCCATTCATTTCTTATAAATCCAAGCCCATTGAAGATCGTAATATGAGGCTGTTCTGTTGCGATACTATCAGCCAAACGCTTTGCCTGCTCCCCTGCAAATCTCTGTATTATTTGTGTACATAACTCTTCCCTGTCTCTCTGTTCTTGCCATGACTCTTCCATTTTCCTGCAAGCCTCATCCAGCAGATGTAACTGAAATTCATTTTTATGATACCAGCGGTCGTGTCCCAACGTACTTTTCACATCCAATCCCCAGGTGTGTTCACCGAATAAAAGGCTGTTTTCATAACATTGCTCCAAAATTTCTTTGGAACATATCGTATCATCTCTGCACAACGACGTCAACTTCTGAGTCTCATCAATCAGATGTCTTGCATACCTGATGCGGCCAACTTCCAAAGGGTATGAACCAATTCCATGGATCCAGGAATCAGACATATCTTCATTAATTGTTGGAATTTGATCCGTTGGATATTTCATTAGCTCCACATAAAAATCATCCAAAGTCCCGATCTTTACTTCAACATTTGGATATACTTCCTTTGCTTCCCGAATAAATGCAGCAATTGCCTCAACTCTATGCGGCCCCAGATTGTCATTGGTCTGCATTACCGCAAGCCATATTGGGAATTCCCAATCCTCAGGTGGGAGAATGCTAGAACCGTAACCACCCTTGTTATAAAATGTCAAGACCCTGCTTTCATCAGGAGCCTGCCAATAGAATAATCTAGGAACATCCGGCGGCATAGAGCCAGGATTACACCCCAAATGTAGAAATTTAATATCAGCTTTGTTAAGAATTCCTGAGAGAGCCCGCGTATGCCCCGGAACATCAGTCATCTTGGCACTGATAAATTTTTTACCATACTTATCACACAACCTTTTTCCATAATACATTCCACGAATATATTCTTCCACTCCACAAAACTCTGTGTGGGTAGTATAGGGTAACATATGCCATACAAGTTCATCTCTCTGAATTAATTTTTCAGCATTCTGAAGGGTTTCCTTCTTTGTTAATTCTGACTCCAAAATTTTTTTTAATGGCCATGAGGACATCGTCCATACATAAGGGAGATCTGGCTCTTTCTCTCTTGCAGTTTTACACGCATCGACCACTGTCGGCATCAGTTCCTGCGAATAATACTTCAGCACATTCTGTGCCAGGTCTGTAAACCCAATATCGAAATGTGTTTTAAATACAATTATAATTTTTTTGCATTCCATAATATTTTCCTCTTATTTTCTTTTTTAAGAAAGTCCCTCACCCTGCGGTGAAGGACTTTCTATCTACTTGATTTTTACAGCCTTTCCCTGGCCTTTGTTTTTAAAGATTTTTTGGTATGTTCTTTTCCTAGATGAGGGGACATCAATTACTGCTTCTTTAGAAATCCCCTTGTATGCCTGACTTCCCACTTTTTTTAACTGTTTTGTCTTTACTGTAATGAGTTTTAATTTTGCATCATCATAAAACGCCTGCTTTCCAATACTGGTTACATTAGAACCGATTGTTATTTTCTGAAGTGATTTAAATTTATAGAAAGCTTTTGTCCCGATATCTGTGACTTTACATTTCAACCCCTTTAAAATTACAGTAGATGGGATTGTGATACTCCTATATGTTTTCCTTTTTGCTCCAACTACGGAAACAGTCGCTTTTCCCGGTGTTGCGTTCAAGACTTTGTATTTTAGCCCTTTAAAAGAAATGATATCACCCTTTTTTATTATTGGTGTGACTGGCTTTGGTGCCGGTTTTAGTTCCAAAGCAGTTGCTGCCGATATTAACCTTGCCACTGCGCTGTCTACCTTATCCTGTGACACATTTTTATTCTCTGCAATCCTTGCAACTTCCGCCAGCGCATCTGCAAAAATCCGTACACTTGTTTCGGTATACCTGCCTGTGTTCAGATCTCGATACGCTTTATAGATTACCTCTGCCATAGAGTAATCTACTTCTTTTTCTGCCGGCTTCTTCTCAAGGCCTGCAAGGGCAGTTAACAGTTCTGCCTGGGCCAGGGCGATTTCCTTTTTCGCTGAGTTTTCCTTTTCTAACGCTTCCTTGGCCATCGACAGTGCTTTCTGTATTCTGGCTGCGCTTTCCTTCGTATATATATTCAAGTCCATGCCATGGATAGATTCATAAAGTGCGGACAGAAGCTGCCTGTCTGCTGGAATTTCCACTAAAGCACCTGCCGCTTCTCTAAGGTTTGCTAAGCAATCGTCTACCTGTTGTTGGGTAGCTGTAACCTCACGAAGAATATCACCGGCAGCACAGAGCGCTTCAGTAAACTTACTCCATGTATTATCCATATAGTTATCCTGATCAAAATCTTTGCATTCATCATAGAATTGCTGCAATAGGCTTTTGTCTACATCTTGTTCCGATTCATCTTCCAAAGAATACGTTCTATTATAATTATTTTTTGTATCAGCAAGTTGAACTACAATTTTATTAGTATACCCAGGAGTCACTTTTACTACCTTGTTGCCAATACCTGCCAACCCATTAACTGGATATCCCCATCTATTATTAATATTCAGCCGTACTGTTGAATCCTTATTGAGATTAGCGCGCACTGACCCGTCTCCGTCCCCAAACACAGAAACAACTGTATTAGATCCTGATATCCCCATTTCAGCATAGTAGATACCAATCTTAGATGATCTGAAATCATTGGTTCCCAGCCCGCTTCCATCTTCAGGCCAGAAATTGTAAAAATCTTTGTCATCATCCTTCCATTCCATAGTTGGTTTTACACCATATTCACGTTTCCAGTTATTTTCCTTTACGGCTGTTCCTTCCAGCCTCCCCATCTGAATTTCAGGGTAATAGCTTAAATATCCCTGACGCATCCAGGATAGGGTGTCTGCATTGCTTGAAAGGTCATAGGCGATACCAAGCTCATAAGCATCTATATTAGAAGTATTTTTAATACTATACACTGTCTCCATTCTTGCTTCTGAATCAATGCTTATCTTAAAATTGCATCCCATAGTGCCATAAGCTCCATCAATCGTGACTATAGCCTGATTGTCTTTTATTTCTCCTGAAATTTTGTTAAGGCTCCAGGTCCCCAGGTTGTTCATTCCCATATTTAAGTGAGGTCCGCCAGTCAGGACCGTCTCTTCTTTATAGGTTCCAATGGTGATTTTACCAGTCGTCTTACTGAATGTAACTGCAAAATCCTTACCCTTTACCTGAATTATACTATCATTCTGCTCTATCTGCGGAGCAGCTCCTGTGGGTTCTGCAAATGAATAGCAGGCTTTTCCAACAGTTACTACATTGGTGTATACATTTCGGCGGATACCAGATGTTGTCTTATAAAATTCAAGCATAATCTTGTCTCCTGCTTTCCAGCCCTCTTTAGGTGCCGGCACAGATATATTATCTGTCTGTTTCGGAGCAATGTTACTTGTAAGATTACCTTCTGAACCTCCATTTATAGTATATATAATCTCAAAATCATCATCGCTAAAGCTTACCGTTTCATAACGGTTCTCGTATGGCAAAAGCAATGAGCCCTTCATCTGCAACTTCGTTATCTCATTTTCACCTTTATATTGCACTGGAGAATATATATTTTTAGTTGCCCAGATTTCTGGTTTATCTCGTCCCCATACATCAATCTGCCCCCAGTTCGTATTTCCCAACATACGGTTTTTACCCTCGTAGGTATTATCTGTAAAATCCCAGATTGCTCCTCCCAAGCATCTTGGATCTTTATAAATCTCCTCCCAATTTTGTTTGATTACCTGATAGTAATGTTCCCTAAATCCAGGGTCAAAACGCATATCTCCTTCATTTCCATGACTGTATGAATGTGCGTATTCATCCCAAACGGTTGGTCTCCCATTCCGTCCTATTCCATCCATTTTATAGTGATTACTGTGAATATCGATCTTCGCATCATCCGGTACATTACCTCCCCATGAGAATTTTATAGGAATAGATGGATTGACTGCCTTGATGTAACGGCTTGTCTTATCGTGATTCGATCCCCATCCAGATTCATTGGAAATCGACCACATCACAATACTTGGATGGCTGCGATCTTTTTCAACCATTTCACTAACTGCATTCAGAAGATATCCCCTGTAAAACTCATGATGTTCTGTCCATGGTCTTTGAGAACCCAAGGGTCCTCCAGAAAAACAGATGGAGTTTTCTTGTTCTACAAAGATACCCAGTTCATCACAAAGATCCAGCGTCTTATCCGAAAGTGGATAGTGAGCCGCACGTATGTAATTAAAATTATTTTTCTTTATTGTTTCTAAAAGTTGTTTTTCTTCCTCAAGCCCATAAGCAAGAGAATCTGTCCCATAAACGGTATGATAGTTAACACCTCTAAGTTTTATTGGAACTCCATTGATCATATAAGTAGTACCATCAATCGTTATCTCTCGGAAACCGATCTTTTTGCTTACTGTCTCCACAGACTTACCATTTACTATAAGATATGCAGTCAATTCGTATAGATTCGGATGCTCCGCATCCCATTTTTCAGGATTCTTTATTGGAAGTTCTACGCTGTAGTCTTGGAATGATTCTGTAATCTGGATTTTGTCTTGGGATAGCTCTACATTTTCACCGTTCATATCCTTTAATTCCAACTTTATCTCGGCAGTTTTTCCATCTTCAAGAAACGCATTGCCCATCACAGTAAGAGTAGCATCCTCATACTGATCATCCAGATCTACTTCTGCATGCAGACGGTTTAAATAACTCTTCGATGCCGCATACATTGTAATATCACTTAAAATTCCTCTGAATGATTGCAGCTCTACAAACCCAAGGTTATCACTCCACTCATCTACTAGTGACACCGTAATCCAATTATTTTCTCCCGGATTTACATAATCTGTAATATCTGCATCCCATGCGGTATATCCCCCCCTGTGCTCACGGACATATTGACCATTTACCCATATACGTGAGAAGTTAAATGACTTATCAACTCGAAGGAAGACTTTTTTATCCTTATAATCTTCTGGAACCAAGACCTGCTTCTTATAGGCGTATTCCATATTGGTACCATTACGGAAATGTACTGCACTGCCATATGTTCCCGTCCAGTCTGGATCTTCCGGATTAAATACGGGATACCCCTGTGCATCTAATTCTCCTGGAATACTCGCCTGATCCCATCCTGAGACATCAACAGAATCTCTCCAAAAACCATTCTGCGGATACATTGTAAAATTCCATTTTCCGTTAAGTGTCACCTGCGGATTAGCAACTCCCTCAACTTCAGTCGGCAGTGGATTGACCACCACCCTGTCATAAAGATCAGTGTCTGGTTCATCATACATTGGAATTTCTGGAACCTCCTTGCTTTTCCCCCCCATCAATTCTATTTCCCTAATGCCATAGGTTTTGCCAGTTGCCGCTTCCAAAACCTTAATTCTAAAATATCTGCGATGATTTTCCAAATTCGGTATTACATGCTCCTTGGTAGGAGTTACTCCGCCTTTATTTGAAAAATAAGTATACCACATATAAGTATCTGAAGATGTTTCTATCACATATTTATAATTCGCATCATCATCTGCCCAGATAATTTTCATGCAATCAAAATCATAGTAATTTCCCAGATCAATTTTAATCCATTCACCGGATTTATTATTGGATGCCTGCCACATTGTATTCGGATCACCATCTATTGCTTTGGACGCTTCGAAATTTGGTTTCGCAGAAGATGCCTCAATCTTTTTTCCTTCCACAAGATTTTCAGTGGCATACAAGAAACGATATACCTGAGATCCCTGAGAACCATCGTTGAGCTTGCAATATGCATAAATATCCGTATACCCTTCTACCGTAATGGGCTGTGTATACTCTTTAGCGGTTATTGATGATACTGGATCACTTCCATCTGTAGTAAAATAAATTCTCGAATTCTCTAAATGATTGGTCAATGCAATCTCTGTACCAGCAGATACAATTCCTGACATAGGCGAGGCATCTATGTACCGCACCTGATAATCATAAACTATCACGTCCGAATCACGCATTCCTTCTTTTGCCGCATATGCCTTAATCGAAATATCCTGATTCACTTCTATTGGTTGACTGTAAATCTTTTTTGTCCCCGAAGTAATCGGATCACTTCCATCATCTGTATAATAGATAGCCGCATCAAAAGGCACCGTCAAAAAAATCTTATCCCCTTTTCCCAGCAAACTACCGCTTGCATAATTACTCTTTACCACAGGGAGTTTCGAAGTGTCGTAAATCTCCAGTTCATTAACCGCCATCCACTCTTCTGCTTCTATCATTTCAAATTTTACATAAGCTGCTTCCACCGGTTCAAATACTGCTGCTATATCACTATGTAACTCATTGTCCCCAACCTTGCGTTGACCGGCTTCCGTCCAGTTCTCTCCATCCTCAGAGACTCCTATTTTAAAGTGCCTGATACGCTGCGGTTGAGTGCCACTGCCAAACCCATAATATTTCATAATTAAGGTATTAATGGTGGTTTTTTCTTTTAACTTTAAAACCAGGTCAAATTTCTGCCCATTGCTAGCCTGTGCATAGGTATCAAGCTTTCCATCTATCGCCTGCTCAGCAGGACGTCCGTTGTATGATGGCTCATTCATGGATGCTTTTGCCCCTTTTGCAAGATTCTTGTATTCACTCAAGTCCGGGACTTCCGGTATTTCCTCTGTTCCTCCATCGTTTTTTTTCTGATAAGCTTCAAGTTCGGCTGCAACAGCCCAATTACTTGCCTGCGGAAGCGTCAGTTTAACATATCTGGCCTGACAGGCAACATCGGGTACAAAATACATATCATCAAAGCTTGGTTCTGCTTCTTGTACCATTTCCCCTAATTGACACCAGTTATTGTTATCCTGTGATATAGAGATTCCATATATGGCAGCATTATTATTGTCATTCCCGCCGATATTAAGTTTACGGAATACTAGCATATCGATGGACTGCGGCTCTAGTAAATCTATCACTAGCTCCCAGTCATTTTTTCCACTTACAACCTCTCCATTAACCTGTACAAAACTATCAAGCTTTCCATCTGTTAGATTTTTCTCACGGTGGTCAGCCTTATTATATGTTTCCAGGTTTGACCATACAGGTCTATTTAAAGATATATTGTTATATTTTGATAGGTCAAGAAAATCTTCTGGAAGTTCTTCCTCCTTGTAGATATTTGCTTTTATTACTTCAGGTTCTTTTTCTTCCTGAATTAATTCTGCCTTATTATCATGGCTTTTTACTTCATACTGATCTATAGATTCCGTTTCAAACTGCTCCGTTACTATTGTTTCATCTTCACCTTGCTCCGTTACTATTGTCTCATCTTCACCTTGCCTAGTTGCATTCGTTTCCTCCTGCTCCGTTACTATTGTTTTTTCTGGCTCTAAATTTTCCGTCGTAACCTGCTGTGCTGATACCGGAATAGACGAAAATATCATAGTGATTGCCATAACAAATGCACATACTTGTTTACAAAAATTTCTTCTCATTTTTCTTCCCCCTGCCTAAATTTCTTCTTTTGTTTTATCCTTTAACCCCTGATTGTGTTATACTCTCTACAAACTGCTTTTGAAAAAGAACAAAAAGGATAATTACTGGTATCATTGCAATAACAGATGCTGCAAGCAGCTCTGAAATCTTTATCTCATTTGTTGAACTTATTGAAAGTGTAGTAAGCATAATTGGTATACTTAATTTGTCCGGAGTGTTCAATACCAGCTTAGACCAGGCAAATTCATCCCATATAAACGAAAAGGCTAATATTGTTAATGCTGCAACTGCTGACTTTAGTAGTGGTACTGCAATCTTTATAAATGCTTTGAAATTACCACATCCATCTATTCTGGCCGCTTCCAGGATTTCTTGCGGCACATAAGCAGAAAACTGCCTCATAAAAAAAATACCGAATCCACTGATACAAAAAGGAAATACAACTCCAATATACCGATTTAATATTTTCATGTTTTTGGCAAGTCCATATACAGGGAAGAAAGTTAATTCTTGTGGTATCATCATTGTCAAGAGTACCAGCATAAATAAAATATTTTTTCCCTTAAAATTAAATTTAGCAAACACATATCCAATCAAAGTACAGCATGATACATGTAACACAATATACAACACTGAAATACATATACTGGATATAAATGCACTACCCATATTACCCAATTTCCAAGCTGTCACATAATTACTGAATAACAAATTCTTCGGAATCCACTGGAAGGGAATTTGATAGATTTCACCCGGCCCCTGGAACGATGCCGAGACAAGCCATATCAGAGGAAGCACCATTGCTATCGCTATTAATGAAATAACAATATATTTTGAAACACTCAACAAAACTCTTTTCTTTTTCATCGTCAGACCTCACTTTCACCTTTTAATGCACCTGAAAACCTCATCTGAATTGCGGTCAGAACCAGAATAATAATAATTAGGGCAATAGAAATAACAGACGCATAACCCACATTACGGGACTTAAATCCCTGTTCAAACATATACATCATAACAGTCTGTGTGGAACTGTAAGGACCTCCCTGCGTCAATACCAATACAGTAGGATATGAGCGTAAGAATGTAATTGTGGCAATAATCGAAGAATATATAATTGTTGGCATCAGCTGCGGTATTGTAATTGAAAAGAAACGCTGTACCCCATTTGCTCCATCGATCTGCGCCGCTTCATACAAATCTGTATTTATATTAGAAAAACCTGCCAGAAATACCACCACATAATAACCGATATATTTCCACACAGACAATACAATAACTGCCAACATTGCAGTACCCGGTTGTGAAAGCCACGGAACTTTTTCCATTCCAAATTGTACCAACAAACCATTTAGGAATCCCAGTTCAGAGCCGAACCAACTTTTAAAGACAATAGCTGCCACCACCAAAGAAGTTAAATAAGTTGCAAAAATCGTACTTCGAAAAAAACCACTGAACTTGGTAATGCTAAATAGAATCATGGATATAAGCATTGCAATAATGATCACTAGAGGTACACTGACAATTGTTATAATAAAGGTATTTTGGAAAGCTCCCAGTGCAATGCTGTCATTAAAAAACCTCATGATATTTTTAAGCCCTACAAAAGTTGGTTTTTTAATCAAGTTATAATCACAGAACATATAATACACATTCATAATTGTAGGATAATAATATACCATAGCAAAATATAACATAGCGGGAGTGAGCACCACTGCCACGAACCCTATATCCGAATTTTTCCTCTTTTTGAGTTTCATAATACCACCTGTTTCTTCCTATATTACTATAAGACTGCTGCATTAAGTATTGTACTTTACAAGTTTTAGCATGCAGCAGCCCCATACGTTTGATCTTGGCGATCCATGTAATACACGACCACCATCAAAAATTATATAAACAGCCTAATTTAGTTAGCTTCCGCAAGACCTGCGTTAATTTCGGCCGCTGCTGCTTTCATGGTCTCTTCTACTGGATCCATTCTTACAAGAACTTTTTCCAATGCATCGGAATATATTTTAGATGCATCCGGAAATTTATAAGGTGCTTCCAAGAAGTTATATTTTGTATGTTTGAGTTGATCTCTTTGAACTAATTTAGCATCTAGAACACCTTCTTCTTCCCACACTTTCTGTCTTTCAGGATCGTCATAAAACGACAAATTTGTCACTCCTCTTCCAGCCTCATAGGCAAATTCTTTTGATACCATGACATTGATAAAGTCCAGTGATTCCTGTTTATGTTCACTGCCTTCAAAAATTCCCCATTCGACACCGCCAATACTTACCGTATTTTCCCCCGTTGAACCAACAGGTGTCGTTGCTATACCATAGCTGATTCCCGCATCTTTGGTCCCTTCAAGATCCCATTCACCGCTAAATAGGAGTGCCTGTTGACCATTCAGCCAAAGTTGGCTTCCAGTGCCATCTATTTTAGGAACACTTCCATTTTTCACAAGGTCCTGCATATAGGTAAAAGCTTTAATGGATTCTGGTGAATCAATAAGGGTTTTAGAATAGTCTTCATTCATCTGTTCTCCTCCGTTTGCCCATAACCAGTAATCCGTAGCCCAGTTTCCACCTTCAAAGTTGGTCAAATAGATTGACTTACCATCAATGGTCTTTAAGTCTTTTTCTTTAATGTCTTTGGCTAGCTTTGTTACCTCATCAATTGTTGTTGGCGGTTTTTCCCATCCAGCATCTTTCAAAATATCTTTATTGTAATACATATAAATACAATTATTTCCAAAGGTCATGCCAAAGTTCTTTCCATCATAGGTCATACGTTCCAGCTGTCCCTCGGATAATTCTGGATAAATCTCCATCTGCTTAATTTCATTCGTCACGTCCATCAAAAGTCCTTCTCTGGCAAATTCCTTTCCCCAAACCATCTTTCCAATGTCAGGAATGTCACCGCTGTTAAGCAAAACTAATTCTTTTTCACGTGTTTCACTTCCACCATCACCCCAGGGACTTGTGATAATTTCAAATTCGGCATTTGGATATTTTTCTTTATAGATACGCATCGCAACATCAATACTATCTTCCTTTTCTCCAGCCCCAACAATTTTCAACGTAAACTTTTTGTTGTAATCCACCTCTTCACTAACATTACTAGCAGATGAAACTTCACTTGATTTTTCTTCTTTCACTTCACTATCAATTGTCTCCTTACTCTGTCCACATCCTGCCAACAAAGTCATTCCCATAGTACCAAATAAAAGAGCTGCCAAAACTTTCTTCCTCATATTGATATCCTCCTTTTTTCTAATAATTGGATTATATCGTACATTTCTAAAATACGATATAGTCAGATATTCAGATTATGTTCTAATCACCCTGTTTATGTTGAATTCTACCATCTCCTATATTATAATACAATTTAAGTAATTACTAAGTATTGTGAGGGACCGCTTTATGCGTAAAATAAAATTAAGCATTTCTACTATATTAATTCTTGTATTGACAACTTTTAATACCTTGGCTTTTCTTTGGCTCGGCTTCATTATCAGTCAACACATGGAAACATCCATAGAGGAAACATCCATGAGCTACAGCCACCAGATTATAAACCAGGTACAATACAATCTAAATACTTTTTTTGATGGAATAAATAATACTTTATATAATTTTGCTACTACAGATTCATTAATAGACATTCTTAAAAACCACGATAAAGTGGATGATTACACCCGGCTTCTTAATCATAAATCCATCAACCAGCTGATCTCTTCTAATATTAAAGCAAAAGAAGAGATTTCTAGTATTTTCGTGTTCAACCAGGATACATTCTTTACGGTTCCTTCTATTCAGTTTACTCCCGATGAATTTATACATCAGTTATTGAATAACTATCCTGACTTTGAACATATTAAACCCCAATATTACCCAATAGACTATCCAAACTATTATAATCAACTATCAAAAAGTAAAGAAATTATGGTTGCACTTCCCATTAGAGATTATAAAAACCACAGCAAAAATAATTGCGGTGTACTACTTATGAGTATCCAGACAGTTAAACTTGACCAGTTATTCACCCCTTTAAAAAAAGAGGGGTTCGAGGTTTATATATTGGATAAAAGTAACAATATTTACTATAGTTCGGATTTATCCACTTTAAAAGAACCTTTTAAATTCAACAAGACACTGCTTGAAGTCTCTCTGCCCTTATCTTTTAATGATTGGCAGGTTGTAATTACTTCTGATATGTCAGACATGCAAATTCGCATGGAGAATGTTCACAAGACAATTTATACAATTATTACATCTGCTGTCATTATAACCATCTTAATTATTATGTATCTTTCAGCAAAAATCACTTATCCGCTGAAGTTCATGGCAAACCAGATGGAAAACATTAACTATGATAATCTAACTAAAAAAATCCACCCTGCGGATTCCTACAAAGAAATTAACCAACTATACAATGGATACAACCAGATGCTAAATCGAATTGAAAATCTTATTGATTCCGTTTATTTTGAACGTCTCCGTCAAAAAGAAGCGCATTTCGAGGCACTGCAATCAAAAATAAATCCTCATTTTTTATATAATACGCTTCAATCAATTTACTCATTGGCTATCCTGGAAAGACATTCTGATGTTCAAATAGTGACAATAGCACTTAGCGACATGCTAGAATATATTACTTACGATAATTCAGATCAAATTCCTTTTTCAGAAGAACTAGCTTACATACACAATTATCTTGAGATACAGAAAAGACGTTATAGTAATAAATTTATTATAGAATATCATATTGAAAAGGATGCCGAACTCTGTCTAATTAATAAACTTTTGATACAACCAATAGTCGAAAATGCAATAAACCATGGATTTTCTCAGCTGACTGCTAATGGACAGCTCATTATTTCTGCTAATATCCTTAATGGCATGTTGACTATTGAAATAACCGACAATGGAAAAGGTATTGATTCAGATATTTTGGAATTGCTGACTAAACAAATGAATGCGCCACAAAAAGATGAGAAACATAAAAGCATTGGCCTGTCTAATATCCAGGAACGTATCCATTTGAAATATGGACCTGGTTATGGAGTAACTGTACATAGTAAAAAGGGGTTTGGCACTAAGGTAATCCTAAAAATTCCGGCACACATTTTTTGAGGCTTCTCTAGCCGTTGTGTTTGCATTTTCAGATTATGGCTTAACCTCTATTGAGCGATGCAGATGCAGAACACGAAAAATATCGGCATAATGCCAGAAGGAGAAATATAATGAGAATTAAGATTTTATTAGTTGATGACGAAGAACTGACCACATTAGCGCTGAAAAAGATTTTAAGCCACTACCCAGATTTATATGAAGTTATTGGCACTGCATCAAATGGGGCAGAAGCCTTAACAATTCTTGAAACCGACCATCCCCACATTGTTGTGGTAGATATCCGTATGCCTGTCCTCGATGGAATTGGCTTTCTAAAAGAAATAGAAGTAAAAAACATACCGCTCTATACCATTGTTCTTAGTGCCTACCGCGATTTTGAGTATGCACAGCAGGCTCTGCATTATGGCGCAAGTGACTATCTTTTGAAGCCTATTTCTCAGGAAAAACTATTGGGGGCCCTTCAAAAAGCTACTGAAAAAATAGAGGAAAGGGATGTACTCGCAAAAGTATCCGTCGAAAACATTCAACAAAAACGCCAAAGAGTGCTTCACCGCTTTCTACAAAAAGGAACCATTTCTTCTGATTATAGTCCGGCTACCGAACTACAGATAAACGGTTCTTATCAAGTGCTGCTGATGTATTGTCCCGAGGAACTTCCTCATGCATTTGTGGAAGACTGTACTGACTTTAGATGGATGCCCTGCACGGTTGATAGAATGATCATCCTTATCTCCAAGAATTCTAAACCGGATGATATAGTAGAACTCATAAAAAAAACAAATGACAAATCAAGGGAATATTTCCTTCCCTATCTCATTTTTTCTCTCAGCAATGAGCGCTATTCATGGGAATACTTACCTGATGCCTTTAAAGAATGCACTTTTTCACTAGATTATTACTTCTATCTTTCTAGGCAGTCGTACATTCCCTATTCAATGATACAAAATATTAAAAAGATTACATTTAAATCCTTGCAACCTCATTTTGACCACTTGCACGAATACCTGAAATTGGGTGCCGAACAGAAAACTTTTGAACAGTTAAAACAAATTTACAAAATGCTCTCCAAAAACATGAATGCTAACCCTCATGTTATTCATCAGTTGTTTTATGAATTTCTTCTTCTAACACTTGATACCCTACAATCTGCAAATAAAGATAGTGGTATTACGGATTATGTAAAGAACATCACGTTACGTAATATGCAAAACCTTCCAACCCTGGATTCACTGTATCAATATATACTTACACAATTGAATCACTACTTCAATCACATCGAATCTCTTTACCTACAGAGTAATGAGCGTATTGTGGAACGTGCTAAAAAATTCTGTGAGCAGAACTACAACACAGACTGCAGCTTGGATGATATCGCAAACAGCGTTTATATCTCTAAAAACTATCTAGCTCAAGTATTTAAAGAAAAAACCGGAATCAGCCTTTGGAATTATTTCACAGACTTACGTATGGAAAAAGCCAAAGACCTGCTTGCGTCCAAACATATTAAGGCAACTATAGTAGGTGAGATGGTTGGCTATAAAAACCCTAGCCACTTTGGGCGTGTCTTTAAAGAGCGCGTGGGGTTGACTCCCAAGGAATACCAGCAAAGAGTCGTTCAATCCACATAGCACAAGTATGTTACTGGTAATTACACATTAATAGAGATTTCCTCAGGAGCACATTATTTTTATTCAGTAAGCTGCCTATTCACGAAAAATAACACACCACCTTTTTAGACTCTGTATTGTGTAATCTTTTCTATATAGTAATATGGTTAGTAAACCTTTACCATTACAACCTAATATTAGTTCAAATCATTCCCATCACGCATCTGCAACTAATATAAAATGACCTTTACTTCATTATTATTATAATAGAGACTATTCGATAATATTTCTTCAGGCTCCACAACTGTAGCATTAATTTCCTTAACCATTTAGATTTAATTGTTCTTCAGTATACTTAACTGCCATAACCGAACCTCACTTTCCTGAGTGGTATTATAGCAGAAACCGCAGATTTTAGCCATTTTTGATTTGTGTCATCTTCGTCATTTTGACGGTGGATAACAGTCATGAAAACCTGAAAAGAAACGCTGAAAATTCAGATATTTATGACTGTTATCCACAATCCGAAAAGTTTTTGAATCATGTAAATATAAAAACTCACATGAAACTTTTATAATGTGAATAACTTCAAATTTTAATTGCACAGAATAAATCAATATGAATAAAAATGATTTTATTTTCGCTTTTTTGCACAAATTACATGGAAAACGCCGGATCCGGAACTTCCTCAATCGGACTTCTGGAAATGATTTCCAAGCCCTGCATCAACATTTGATACTGGTCTGCGGTAATCTCCAGTGCTTCGTCTTTTGTGCGCGGCCATCGAAAGTTACCAAGCTATCAAAAATCGCATGTAATTATAGTGAATTACTCCAACTCGCAAAGGGCTGGGGTAATTTTAAATTTTACCGCATTATTATTTGGCGCTTACATTGTAAGCGCAAAATAGTCTTACGCTATTAATAAATATCGCTTGCACCAAAGATAGATGCAAGCATTTTACTCTATTTTAGTTTTGACAGCTAGCTTTGGCAGCTTCGCTCCATGGAGCAAGTTGCTCTAACTGCTCATCTGACATGGTTTCAGTTGGCCGCCCGGCCAATAGATAAGTCAGATATTTATAGATGTTCAGATCATTCGCTTTCGCCATCTCAACCATGGTATATACCATAGAACTGGCGGCTGCACCTTTGGGACTGGTACTGAACAGCCAGTTCCGGCGCCCCACTGTGAATGGGCGGATGGCATTTTCGCTGAGATTATTAGAAAGACTGCAGTGTCCATCTTCAAGATAGGTAATAAGCGTATCTTTCCGGTTTTGGGCATAGTTCACCGCTCTATCAAGGCGGGTACCCTTGTTTGGTTTCTGCTGATCCAGCCATTTCCAGAATGCTTCCAGTACTGGCTTTTCTTTTGCGAGCCGGAATTCTTTTCGCTGCTCAGCTGAATGGTTTTTGGCTTTTGAATACCGTTCGCATTCAAAAAGTTTCGAGCAGAATTGGACGCCCTGTACTGCAGGATTGCTGTAATCATATTCCTTGCCTTTTGGTACAGCATCTATAAAGTAGCGTCTCGTATGAGACCAACAGGAGCATCGCTTGATACCGGGAAGATTATTATATCCCTGATATCCATCCGTTTCCAGATACCCGGCAAAACCATTCAGGAATCTCTCAGCATTATACTTGGCTCTTGTTTCTGTATAATGATAGAGCACAATCGGCGGCAGTTCATCTTCCCCACTGCGGAACAGCCACATCCAGGAGTCTGTTTCTGGATTCCGTTCCGGCTCTCTTAATACCTGCACCCGAGTTTCATCTGCCATAAGATACTGTCTCTTAAGCAACTGGCGATGAAAGTAATCATATACAGGGCTAAAATAGTGCTCCGCACAGTAAATGACCCAGTTCGCAAGTGTTGTACGATTTAAGGCAACCCCAAGCTGCGCCCAGTCCTGCTCCTGCCTTTTCAGCGGCATACCATTCTGGTATTTCTGGTTCATTACCCAGGCAACTACAGATTCCGATGCATAGCTTCCAGGAATCAATGCATCTGCGACAGGCGCTTTCACAAAGACCTGTTCATCCGGATTTTCCTCTGATATAACACACTCTGGACATTTGTAGGTCTCCCGGTAAATATTTACAACTTTACCCTTTGCAGGTGAAAAACGAAATTCGTGACGAACGAATTCTTTGCCGATATATTCCATCTGTGCACCGCAGGAAGGACAGTTTTTCTCTTCCTCTGGCAGAGGGATAATCTCATCACAGGATGGGATATTTTTAAAGAGCTCTGCATGCGTGCGTTTTGCTTTACGTTTATGCGTTGGAACAGTGATATCATCTGGCAGTTCGGGATTCCAGTTATTGTCAGCTTCCTGCTCAGCTTCATCAAAAAGATTCAGCTGACCCTCCACATCCTTGCGTTTTTCACTGGAAGTGCCAAAGAGTTTCTTCGTTAGATATTCAATCTGCTGACGAAGATTTTCTTTCTCAAGACGGTCTGCCTCTAAGGTCTTTTGCAAAGACTTGATGAGTTCTGTCTGTGCAGCAAGAGTTGTATTCAATTGACTGATGGTATCCTTATATGCAAGGATTTTTGAATCTTTTGAATTGCCAGCCATAGGTTTTCTGCTCCTTTTTCTATGCTTTTATTTTACCATAAAAAGCATAGAAAAAGAAGCGGAAAATCCAGTATTTACAAGGGTTTGAAGCCTATCCCGAGTAGTGGAAAATGATCCACTTCCCGACAAAAAAATGTGGATATTTTCCACCGTTAGTCAGTAGGTTTGAATGCTTTGGGCTGTTCGATTTCAAGACCAGACATGAGCCAGTCGAATTGCTGCCAGGTAAGCTGTCTTACTTCAAGCTGATTTCTTGGCCAGCGGAACCTGCCCTGTACTTCCATTCTTTTGTAAAGAAGTACAAAACCGTCAGTTTCCCACAGTAATGCTTTGATTCTATCACAGCGTTTGCCACAGAAAAGATAAAGTGCACTCCGTCTGGGATCCATATGCAGCTGTTGTTCCACGATTGCACACAGACCATCGATGGATTTTCTCATGTCCGTACGGCCGGTAACAATAAAGATTTCATCGGCAGCTGTGATATCCCCTAGCATTCAAACTCCTTCAGTACGTTGAATACCTGTGCGAGAAGAAGCGGATCGGCTCCATTGGGGATGGATAAAGTGCATCTGCCTATCGAAAGATTCATGGATGGTATATCTGGAACTGATACGCGGGTGCATGAAGTATCAAGCATAAGATCATTCTGGCTACATGAAGCTTGATTTTTAAAATCGACTTTTACTACTTCCTGTTTTTCAGGAGCGTTACAGCTGCGTCCGGTAGCTGGTGGAAGATCAGAGCAGCCTTTTTGGCGAAGTCTTTTCACCCAGTTGTAAAATGTCCCTGGTTTAATATCATGTTCCACACACCATTGGTGATCAGTGAGACCACTGCTGCGGCATTCCATAATTAAGCGATATTGTTCGTGTGCTGGTATTCTGGTACTTCTCATGAGCAATCCTCCATAAATGTAAGTAGAGTAAAATGCTCGCATCTATCATTTCTATCAATAGAAAAATGAAGTAAAATGCTTGCATTCTCTAACTATAATTATGGACTGGGTTTTAGGACAAAACAATCCGTGGAATTATTTTGCGCTTACCTTACATTATATCATTCAGATCAATAACTGAACTTCAAATTTTATAATTTAAAATGTTAGGAAATGGAAACTCCTCTCGTGATACACAGTTAGAAATAAAAACAAAAAAAAGACCGGAAACCCTATATAACATAAGGTTTCCGGCGCCCCTGCCAAGGAATCGAAGCGACGGGATTCGAACCCACGACCTCTGCGTCCCGAACTATATGCGGTGTGTACCTTCTATATCCTTTAAACGATCTGGAGTGTCTTGAAATGCCCATATTTCAAAGGAGCCGAATGATATATCACATCTAATTCAGCAATAATAATAAATCGATTGATCAACTAAGTGTTAGAACAGTGTTAGAACAACTAATAATGATCAAGGGCAGATAATAGAATAATTAATAGCTGTTTATCATAACTAAAAACTTTCTGTAATGTAACTTTAAACAGTTACATCAACATTATTGTAAAAATAGACTTGTATATAAATGTATGTACAAATGCTATACTGGCTAAATACCCCATAACAAGATAAAGGAAAATTTAATATGAGTAAAGTAGACGATATAAACAATATGAACAAAACCAAAAGATTAAATTTGCGATTAAATGATAAAGAATACAATGAGTTATTAGAAAAATCAAAGCAACAAGGGATCTCAATGAGTAGTTATATTTTGAGATCTTCTCTTAACCCAAATGATATATCCAATATTTATTATAGTAAAGAATTAAAAGAACTATTAGAATATACAAATTATTTATTAGATGCTTTAGCAACAAAATATTTACCAGAAGATTATGACATGTATCATACATTATATAAAAAGGTAGGTGAATTATGGCTATTTTTAAATTCATAAACAAAAAATATCAAACTACCACTGATTTATATAATCTAATTAATTATGTAATTGAAAACGCCAGTTCTTACTATTCTCCGAATATGTTTCATTCCTCTCCTGATATTATGTGTGCTCAATTCCAATATTATAAAAATTACTATTATAAAATAGACGGCAACCAAGCTATTCACTTTTGCCTAAGTATTGATTCTAAAAAATGGGAAAAAGATGTAACCTTGCAGAATTTCTATAAATGCGGTCTAGATATATGTAATATATTTAGGGATTATCAGACTATAATGGCTCTTCACACAGATAAAAAATCTCACTGGGACATTCATTTTGTCTGTAATTCCGTAAGCTTTATTACAGGTTTGAAATACCATAGCTCTCCTACCGATTTTAATTATATAATGCAAGAAGTTGCAATCTATTTGTCTCGTTACCATATGGCACTTCAAACTATTAATTATTATGATGAAAATAATAAATTACGTAGAGGTAGTGAAACCAGTTCCTTCCTGTATCAAAACAAGGATTACTTTTAAAAATGAGCCCACATAGACTCTAGTCTATGTGGGTTTACATTTTGATATGCGTTAATTTTCCCTTCATTTAAAAGTTTATAAACGTCATCATAGTCCTCAAATATATCTGTTTTATCCTCACTTTTATTTTACTATACTATTAGTTATTAATGATTATGGAGGCTTTTGCATGTACCATTTTGCATGTACCTTAATCATTAAACTTCAAGTCTAGTCAAACCCTTGGAAGATATCCACTATCTCAAAAGCCAAGAATAATTCTGCCTACAATCCACAATATACTCTACATTAACTGTCTGCTCTTTAATCTGATACAAAACAATATAGTTTCTCTCTACATATAGCCTGTGATATTTATTAGCCGGAATATATTCGGCAATAAAATAGGGACAACGTTCCGGCATAGCAGAAAGTGAGCGCATTGCTTTTAGCAATTCACTCTTAGTCTTTCTTGCCGCTTTTGGATCCTTTTGGGCTACAAATCTTACATGTTCAATCAACATTTGCCTTGCACGCTCTGAAACAATCACATTATACGATAATATCTTGTTCATGCTCCACCTCATCTATAATGCTATCTAAGCAATTCTCTAATTCATCCAGCGTACACCCCATGCGTCCTGCCTGTCGATCTTCTTCTACTGAAAGCAACTCTTCACGTAATTTCATCATTTGTTCACGCCGATTGAATGTATCCATATCCATGACAACGAGGTCACCTTCACCATTTTTTGTCAAATAAACCGGCTCTCCTGTTTTCTTACACAAATCCGCAATTTCATTATAATTTTGTCTTATCGCTGCAGATGGCTTTATATTCATATTTTTGTCCTCCATTAACATAGTCATATTTTATCTATATTATACTTTAATTATACTATGTGTGCAATACTTTTTATTTTTGTCAATTAATACACATTTTTTAATATACTACGTTTCAAATTCATTCACCAACTTATAAAAGCTCGACTTCTTTAACTGTAACTGCCGCATTATTTCCGTAGCTGTAATCTGCCGCTCCTTCCACATCTGATAATATTTATCCCAATCTTACGAATATCTGATCTTAGGCCTTCCCAAACGCTTCCCCCGCTTTTTTCCCCGCTGTGCTTCCTTATTAACTCCCGCTCTTGTTCTGCCATACTGCCAGCACTTCGATTAGAATGTTATTAATCATATCCAGAATCCATTCCTAACTGTCAGGAACCTGAATCAACGTTGTCGGTAAGTCAATAATCATCAAACGAATATGATTTTTCTTATGCCACTCAAGCTCATTCTTGATATCTGACTTTTATAACCAAAGTATCATCACTCCCCAATCCAAGCACTCCCTTTAGAGCATCATAACCAGGTCTGTTAACGTCTTTACCACTCCCCTTATCTGTTACAATATTTTCCTCAGGAACATATTGTATTAGCTCCACAAGTTGTCTATCCAGATTTTGTTCTGACGAAGAAACTCTAGCATATCCCATAATTTTACTATTCATTCTTAACTCCTCCAAAAAATAAAATATGTCCGAAAAGGCTCCGTCGTTTTAGATATATCCATAAATAAACTTTTGACCTTCCCAGACATTATTTTTCTTCTTATTTCCTATTAATATAATCGTTCGTAAACCTCTACCTTTTGGGATAGCTGAGATAGCCTATCATACATATCCCAAAAGGTCATTTTTAGATTTTTAAACTATGGATCAATACCAGATACTTTTTGAGCCACCTTTTTCTCATATGTCTTTACCATTCTATAGAAACTACTCCTTTTCATTTCTACATTAAGCATAGCTTCTTTTGCCGTGCATACTCCACTTTTCCATTGTTGATATACTTCTTCAAAATTATTTGGCTCATTAATTCTGTGTCTGCCCAAATGCTTGCCCTTTGTCTTGGCTGCTTCTATCCCTTCCTGTTGTCGCTTTCTGATTGTCAAGCGTTCCTGTTCTGCTATACTCGACAAAACCTCAGTCAAAATGTTCTGGATCATTTCCAAAATCCAGCTCTGACCTGGTGGTATTTCAATCATGGAGGTAGGCAGGTCAAGAATTTTCAAGCGTATTCCTTTTTGCTGAAACCACAAAAGTTCGTGTTTAATGTCTTCCTTATTTCTGGATAATCTGTCCAATGATGTAATAATAAGAGTATCACCTGTCCGAAGTCCTAGAGCGTGTTTTAAAATTACTGCACCTTGGTCATTTTAACCAAATTAATATTGAAGCGATACACAAAAATCCTAGATAGGTGAATGCAAGTTTGTCATAGCGGGTGGCAATTCTACGATATGCCTTTAGCTTTAAAAAGAGTTTTTCTATCAGATGTCGCTCTTTATATAGCCACCAATCGCAATGACGTTCAAACTTTGCTCCCTTTCTGGATGGAATTGTTGGTTCACCACCTTGCTCATAGATATAGTCAATCAGTTTATCACTGTCATATCCACGATCAGCAAGTATGTTGCTTCCTTCTAAATTTACATGTTTCAATAAGGGAATCGCGAAATTAATATCGTTGCGTTGTCCTTCACTGATCATGAAATACACTGGATTTCCATAAGCATCCACAATTGCGTGAATTTTTGTACTGGCTCCCGCCCCGGCTGTGTCCTATTTCGCTGGAAGGCCCCCTTTTTTTGCACCGGCACTATGCTGGTGCGCTTGAACGATGGATGCATCTAACGAAAGTTCTTCCAATTCGGCTTCAAGGCTTAGAACGCGAAAAATATTGTCCAGTACGCCAGCATCAATCCACTTACGAAAACGGCTGTATACACTTTCCCATGGCCCATAACGCTCAGGAAGATCACGCCAGGGGGCTCCGCTTCGCGCCAGCCAAATCATTGCATTAAGCATGGTACGGTTTTCTTTTGAGGAACGACCTGGTTTTCCTGTGTTTTCAGGAGGAAGTAAAGTTACTATACGATTCCATTCATCATCTGTTAATTCATATCGTCTCAACATATAAAACACCCCTTTTTCTTTATTTTACCATAAAACGGGGATGCAAAACATTTGTTTTGTGCAACTTTTAATTTTCAAACACGCTCTAGCGCGCCTTTCAAGGCCTGATAAGAATTCCTATCCAGATTCTTTCCACTTGCTTTATCTACCAGAATATTTTCTTCTAAAACATATTCTTTTAATGCAATTATCTGACGGTCAAGGTTTTGTTCTTTGCTGCTCACCCTGGCATAACCAAAAAATCTTTTTTCCATAAGCTCTCGTTTCTCCAGATATTTTAGTTGTAGACTAAAGCTCTATCTGTCCTGTTTCACAGTTATACCGATAAACGCTGTTTGATAACTGTTCATCCCTCCTGACCTGTGTCTCATTCACTTCGATCACCATCTTTTTCAATTCATCTGCACAGATCTCTTTATTAACCGGCACAAGTATCACCTCATGGATAGAACTGGGTAGAATATAAAAATCTCCTTTGATTTTGGTGGAGAATTTTTCCATTAAATCGTGTCTCAAGATTCCGGTTGCCCCGTTGTATAACTCTTGGTTTCCCAATACATACATCCTGCAGGATTCATTCTCAATTTCTTCTCTAACGTCTATAATATCTGCCAGGACATCCCCTATCCCATTTATTGTATAAACTTCACTTTTCAGGTTTTTCATAGCCGTCTCCCACAACTCCTCTGCCGTAATTCCCCATCCATTAAGCATTGGCTCTTTAATCAGTACTGACGCCACGCAATTACTATCTTTGCACAATCTAACTTGAAATACAGCCGCTAAATCCAATATTTTTTTATGTGGCACAGTTTGTAGCATTTGACTGTTCCATTCATAATTAATCAGCTTTATGAAAATTAGCCCTTGTACCCCATCCCATGACCCAATAATCTTTTTTCTGTTAATATGTGCTTTTGTCTCTAAAATCTCCAAAATCATTTGCACCACCTTTTTCATGTTCTCGTCTTTAAGATATTCTTCGTACAGTTCATCCAAATGAATTGCAGGCATCATATTTATTCCTGACTCATAAAAAGTCAGTACTTCCATTTCACTCCGATTATTCTTTTTAATTGTATCAAGATTAACCTTTATCCCGGTTTTCATACTTTTCTCTACTCTTTCTTTTAGCTCCATCTTAAATTCTTCGTATCTCATACTTTTCTCCTTATACTTTATCCTATATTAATTTATAAGTTCCTATATAATAGCTGTCACTAAACAGCTTAAAATACGTAGCCTTGTTACTACATAATTCTACGCACTCTCTTCCATATAATCCGTGTCAAAAATAATCTCACCATGAATTTCTGACATATTTTCGCTGATTTCATTTTTAATGGTTTCATCTGAAGATAATGCCTTGCGGAAATCTGCTTTAATCGGAGCATATTTCAGCACCTGCTTAATAACTGTCTTTTTCGCCATTCCGTTGTAATTGCTCTTCCATGGGCTGAAGGAAGAATCAATAGCTTTAGAATACGCTTTTGCGTAGGCATCCATTTCTTCTTTTGACATCACTTCAAATCCATATCCACCATTAGTAAGTTTGAAAAGGCCGTAGAAAAGTATAACTTCTCCACGGCCTCTCAGAACTGGGCGGTGTATCAACGTTGGATTCAACCCTAACTCATATTTAAATTCATCATTTTCATAGACTGCTTGTGCCGATATCATTTGCATTTGCGGATTCCGGTAGCTTAAATCAATCATACCTTTATAGCCAATCTGAAACTGGCATTCCATTGTGCCCTTATTATTAAATGGGATTAAATAGGCTTGTCCCAGCGGAGTGTTTGGCTCCAAGCCAAGCTGTGCTGCATTCATCATGGCCGCTAAAAAGCTGATTTGCGTACACTCTCTTAACTTTGGGGTCGTATTAAGTGCAGACAATGCCATTCTTGTAAATCTCTCCGGTGTAATCACTTCTGGCAGGGCTTTCTTAATCTCCGGTTCCATTGCTTTAATTAAGTCAGCAATGCTCATAGCTTTTGTTAATCTCGTATCACCATTTGTGCCTTCTGCCTTTTTTGCCAATTCCTCTTTTATATTTCCTGTTCTCGTTGTCATAACTTGTATCCTCCTGTTTCCATATATTATGGGGCTTTGCATATAACAGGCAAAATATATACTCTCTCTAACCGCACTCTTTATGCCTTTTTTTATGCTGCCTTTATACTAAATCTACGGGTTGTACTCAGCTTCTTATATTTCTCATATATTTCCGGTTGTTCCGCTTTCAGGCGCTTTTCATCTAGTCTGTTACTTTTTACAGATTTCCATGACACCAAAAACTGATCATTTTCGGCCTGTTCCATCTCTCCCAAAAACATTTTTAATTCCTGCTCTATCTGTTTCTTTTCAGTTTCCATCTTATCCATGACCGTCACAAGTTCCTGCCTACGTTTTAATTTTTCATCAAATCCTTTCAGTGGTACTACTTCAGGCTTGGAATTATTAAAATATTCTGCTATTACACTGTCCGCCACTTTAGAGCCGTCGGGATCAGGAATCACATTATTCATCACATGTTTCTCCCAAAAATCCTGTTCTATCTTAATCAAGTTGGATATAATCTGTTCGTCCCGTTCCAACTTATAAAATTTGAACTCTCTCCCATAAATCAGCACTGCAATATACCAGGCATCTGCATTGCAAACGGACATATAGTGATAACACTGTATCTGATAAGACATCGGTATTTTCCCATCCTGCCATTTGTCCGCCATGTACGGGCTGGCCGTTTTGCATTCCAATCCTGCATTTTCTCCCACAATCATCCGGTCTATATCCGCGAGCATGAAGGGATATTCCATGTCTCCAAAGATGGCATTAGCCCGTCGCACTTTTTTGCCTGTGATCTGACTGAATCGAAATGCTACATAATTTTCAAAATCTCTACCCTGTCGCATCGCTTCATTATCTATCTCCTCCACTTCATCTGAGATCTTATCCTGATAGACCTGCATGGCTGTTCTATACGGATTCAATCCGCACACTGTGCCTGCATCGGAACCACCTATTCCCTGTTTACGGTATTTTAACCATTCCTTTTTATCCAAACTTAATGTTGATACTAATCTTTTCATACAGTCTGCTCCTACTTTTCCTCGTTGTCCACTTTATAATGAGTTTCTTACAATCCCCTAATGCAGTTTTGTAGTTCCACTACATATAAATGCTCTTCTTTCAACCGCTTCCCATAAAGAAAAGCCAGGATGCTGGGTCATTCAACTTCTTTAATGATAATTTCCCAATTTCCTGGTTATTCCTAAAAATGCCTTCATTATGCCACAGTACTCATTATCTGATATGCCTTATCAATCAAAGGATTACCCTCCATTGTTCTTGAGAACATATTCTCCTTATAGTTGGCTGTCCGGCGGAGTGGTTCAGCATGAGTGGCAAAATCAGAAACTGCATTAATAAAGCGATACGCATTATTACCCACATCCTTTAAATCAGGAGCCTCATAATATCTCAATTTGATATCTTCCTGTAACCGTTTTATGTTCTTAATTTGTTGGGGGGTTGAGCCATCCTCCACTGGCAATAGGTTTTCAATGTATTCCAGCACCTGTTTATCCGTAAGCTTTTTCCGACGAAGGTTTTCAAACTCTTTACCAAGCTCACCCATGTATTTCTCCGCCCTGAATAATGTATCTTTTGCTTCTTTCACCTTCCCCTTAATATCACCGGTATGAATCATAGACCAGCAACGCATAGCATTAGATAATGCCAGATTCAGTGTGTTTTGGCAAACAACTCTAATAGGGGTTAATGCAACCTTAATCGCCCCAGAACCATCATGTGTATTAGAGAAAACAAGATATGGACTGATTCTTTCCCCAGAAATTATGTATTCGTGTGGCAAATGTGCCAACAACCATACTTTTTTCCCTCCCTGTAAGCTTCCGGCCGTTTCATAACGAACCCCCTCACCTAAAAGCTCATCCGTAAAAGCAAAGGCTTCTCTGTTTTGAATGATTTTGTATCGGTCGGTAACTACACCAAGCACTTTTCTATCCGAATCCCGTATATTTGCTTTGTAACCTTCAATAAGTTCATTCGTATCCGTATAGATTGACTCCTGCATTACATTCCAATTCAGGCCTGCTACGACTAAAGCTTCTCTGGAGTCTGGTGCTTCCATAACTCTAACCCCTAAACCATGCCATGGTTTATTTCTTATATAAAACATTGTTTCTACATTTGCTGCCATACTTTCTTCCTCCTCTACTATTTTTATTTGTACCATATACAACCGAACAGATAGAACACAACCTTGCCTAAAAATTTGAATACAAATTCAAAAGTTTTCATTCAATAGACCCCCTTCCTTATTTTTACACAATATAAAAGAAGTGAAAACATATATTCACTTCTCTTACTATTATGATATATAATTATAATTTGATGTTTTTCCACATACAATAATTCATGATGTATGATAATACTCCGAAACCATATAGCTTTTATTATCAGTAATTTCATCTATATCAGGAAATCCTGTTGTTCCCTCTCTGGTAATCAAAACCTTTGCTGTATCCTCCCATATAAAAGTCAGTGTTAAACCATTCAGATAAAATACAACGGTATGGTCATCCACTATATCTCCAGTACCACTTGCAGAATTGCCGCCCCCGTCAAAGCAAAGTGTAAAACTAACGGTTGTGCTACCAATATCTGTTATATTAACCATTCCAGCCCCTATATTTGTACCGTTTCTATATGAGCCCGTTATCCCGATAAAGTTTTTATGACTCTTTTTATCGCTCATAGAAACTAAGTTTTTTATATTGCTCTTTTCAAACTGATTTAGCAATTTATCTTCATCGAAATCCTCAGCGTCAATTGTCCCTTTATACCAACTTTTTGAATTAAAATAAGCTTGAATATTACTATCTTTAAACTTTCTTCCATGACGTGCATATATTTCATTTATTGCCATTTGCTTATTTTCATCTGATAGTTGCTCTATTTCATCTGCCGATAATTCTCTTATATTACTCTCTGATAATATATATTCATTATCTAACGGATTTGTTTCAGCTACGCTTTGTGTTTCTGGCTGTCCATTTGCATTTATATCTCCACTTTGCAAAATTATACATTTAGCTTCAATACTTTCACCAACTCCAGCTTCGCTTTCTTTCCTGTAAGTGCCTGCCACATAGACCTTATCACCTTCTATGACATTTTCTATCTGTTGACCGCGATCATCAATTATTAATACATCTTCATCCTCAATGGTTATAGTTGCATATTCTGTACTAATATAATAAGTCTGAGTGAGACTTATGTAATGGATTAAAGATTCAATTATTATTTCCTTACCTTCGTATATACTTGAATTTCTAGCCAACTCTTCCCCATTTACTTTAGCACAACTGTTTATATAATTCTGTAATACTTCTTCATTAGATACTTCCGTTTCACTTTCTATATCATTTTGTCCAGACATCCCTTTAGTAAAATAAGCAATTTCAAAGATTCTTTCATCAACCTCACTAAATTCCAAAGATATATAGGTATTCAATACATTATTAAAATAAGTTAAATGTCCTTTCTTTTCTTCTTGGAGTAGATAATCATCCTTTAGTTTTTCAGTTGCTTCCGCTTCTGTCATACCTATTTCTACTCCATGAAATCCAGGTTCTTTACCTCCTGCATCATCAATTATTATATATTCTATAATTTCCGATTCATCGTATGACACAGCTACTTTACCGTCCAATGCTTCATATTCTAAATTACTTTCATTATAGACAAATCCAGCTTCTTCTAGCTTTTTTACAGGTTTCGAGATAAACTTTTCCAAGTCCAATCCGGATAAATCTTCTACTTGTGTTTCTAGCACTTCTTTCTGAATCCCACTATCTTCTGAGCCACTAAGCATAAATAGAAATCCAACTATTAAACTTAATAAAAACGCCCACATAATGGCATACATAATAACAACATTCCTTATCAAATGTGGGTGGGGCACTTCCATACGCTGCAATTCTTCATCGGATACCTCATGATTATAGCTAAGAGCAATCCGATTCATATTATCAAACATAATATATGTTGCCACCAAAATACCCACACCGGGCAATACTGTACATCCAAGGATATACCAAATTAAAATTGTCGTTCCATTTTCACGTATTTGTACACCATACCTAGGGGCTGCCTCATGTATACGATTTCCCTGCTTGTACCACCAGTAAAACGCGTAAATCCCGCAGGTAACCATTCCAAGTAATAATACAACAATGTAATTCGAGCTTTTCTTCCCGTCATCTTCACATACATCATTGATATCCTTAACAAAACTATACAATACATAGATCCCATATATTCCACAGGTTAGAGTGGATAGCAACAAGTATTTCCACAAACTTCTATGCTTAATCCTTCTACCACCCTCATTTTTTGGTGGCCGATCACTTTTAGTTTGCTGTGTTTCGCTATCCACTGAAATTTGTTTCTCATTGCTTTTATCTATGTCTTTTTCTAAACCATGGGTGTTGTTTACCTTTACAGCCTCGTTATTTAAAATAATTCCACAATATGGGCATTTAATCCACTCTTCTTTTATTTCTTTTCCACAATTCGTACAAAACAAATCTTTGCCTCCTCTGCATATGTCTTTTTAATTTGTATATATGATAGTTATACATTACGTAGTAATATCTCTGCCACAGTTTGGACAATACTTTCATCCCGGTTTAACTTCTTTTTCAAGTTTTAAAATATCTTTGCCCTTCTCTTCTAAAATCAAGCATTGTTCTCAACACTTTCTTTTTCATTAACCAGCATCCTTTCATCGAAAAAATATTTGACGACTCCTCCTATAATTAATAAAACTAATGGCCCCTTTAAAGTGATTAAGACATCTGCTATCGAGTCATTTGCAACTGCCGCAAACAACGCCAATTCTTCTGCGAGCGAAGGGGTTAAGAAGAAAATTCCACCCAAAACAACCATAATAATGTAAGCGCATTCAACTAACAAAATTACTTTACAAGAATAGTTGTTTACAATCCGGTTTTTCTGTAGCTTCACAAGAAGTTCCAGTTCGTCAGCTATAAATCCCAAAATAAGATATGGTCCACACGCATATAGAAACCTTATCATATATAAAAGTATTTTGTAGCCTTCGTCAGCTTTGATCTCGCTGTATATGTATGAAATTATCATGCCACCTGCCCATATTCCGAAAATGATCGTTATAATATGAAGGGCGAATTTTAATTTTTCTCTTCCACTCCCATAAAAACTAGGAAGGAATACATATTCATCTTTTTTGTCGTTTACTTTCTGTTGTTGCGCCATAGGCCGTACTTCCTGTTTTCCTATCAAGTTTTCTCCACAATATGGACAGGATGTCCACTCCTCTTCTATTTTGCTTCCGCAGTTATTACAATACATCCTTTTGCTCCTTTAGAATTTTAATTTTATTTCACTGCATTATCGATAATATCAACTTTGTTGCCTTTAGCTAAGATAGAGAACTTTTTCTAAAGCGAGTTCCTCTTTATCTTTCAAAAAATCCCTCCTCTTAAGTTTTTTATATTTTTCTTTATTTCTTTTGTCCATTATAGCAATACTTTAGTATTTAGTAAATAGGATGTTTAGCAGTTAATCTAAATAAAAGGAGGAGTTTACAAATGTTTGGTGATATAATTAAAAATCTACGGCTTCCACGCAATCTAAGCCAAGTTCAATTAGCAAGCGAATTGAATGTTTCAAAACAGACTGTATCTAATTGGGAAAATAATAATATACTGCCGTCTATTGAAATGCTAATTAAAATATCACATTTCTTTTCTGTAAGCACAGATTTTTTATTAGAATTAGATGATAGACGTTATATTGAAATAACCAATCTTACCGATAAACAATTAGCCCATATCCAGCAGATTATCAACGACTTAGCCAACAGCCCAAACTAGCGAAAGGCTATTACAACAGTACTGGAAGCCAGTAAAATGTAAAATTCCATTCCACTTGCTTCCAGTATTCTGATATCGGCAAATTATGTATGTCTTTCATGGTAATCCTTTAAATCTTTATTTCTTTTCCACCTTACTATCTTCTAATATTGTTATTGCATATTCATATCCGCTCATAAACGCTCCCCTTTGTACTTTTTCCATTACCTCTGTAATGCATTCTTGAAAAGATGCCTGATTGTCTCTCATAACAAATCTTTTCAATTTTTCTACCTCTTGATAACAGTTTTCTTCTTCTCGCATCGAGAACCTCCTTGTATTTTCATAATAAGCAAAAACCAGAACATTTCTGCTCCGGTTCCTATTTTCTGTATCACTTTTATAATATATAATTGAAAACACCCTAAAATACCATTAGTATAACGCTTGTTAATGATTACCAGATATTTTTAGGATCACGACTACACCCGAAAAATATGAATGGATATCAGAAAAGAGACCTTAAGAACATTCCGCATTGAAATCAGCAAGTTTTATCAGAAGTTTTGCCTGATTCTTGGTTACAGCTTTTTTCCAGGCAAAAGTATATTTATTAGCACTGGCTCCAATTT
Source organism: Robinsoniella sp. KNHs210 (assembly GCF_000686105.1). Lineage (NCBI taxonomy): Bacteria > Bacillati > Bacillota > Clostridia > Lachnospirales > Lachnospiraceae > Robinsoniella > Robinsoniella sp. KNHs210. The sequence continues at coordinate 3,949,303 of NZ_JMLZ01000002.1, read as the reverse complement.
TAGTGCCATCGATAAAAATAGCTTCACCTGAGATTTCACCAAGTTCAAAAAGAGTGTTTGACATTTCTGCAAGAATACGCTTGGAACAGGGCAAAATGAATGCTTCTGAATCTAGCAAAGGTTGCATGATCCGGAGCTTTTTCACCCTCTAAGAGGAACATAATATTGATATCTTTTTTACAATTCAGTTCCATAGAACATGAAGAATAATCACCGTTTATATAAGAATAGAGTACAATCTTTAGAAGTGTTATCGGCGGTACAGAATTTATTCTTTGGTAAGTAGAATACAGGTCAGTCAAATCCGTTGCCTCCGCAAACTGACTTAGTAACCGCACAGAATCATCTTCCGAGATGATTGTTTCAAGATTTAACGGAAGTTTTAATTGATATCCGTCAGAGAATTTCGTATAATCTTTATGTAAGTTAATGTATTTGATAAGGATAAGCCAGTTAATAAGATAACCTCCAAGGATATCCGAAGCTGGCAGAATGAGCTGATTCAGAAAGACTACAACTCCTATCTGGACAGGATTTAGAATATGATGACTGCACTTTTATCGACTATACTTGCTTTATCTCACGCAACTTTTTGATAATCTCCACCAAATCCTTCTTCGTCTAACCATACATTATTTTCCTGCGATATTTTGGAATAAATACAATATGATACGTGCAATTCTATCGCGTATATTGTATACTTTGATTATCCGTTTGGGTACTTCCTATGCTTTCGATATGGACTGCAAAACCAATATCATTATAGCATAGGAGTTTTTAGTACTCTAGGTAACGCTACGGCTTTGCCTCGGCCCCCATTTTAAATGGGGGATATATATCTTTATTTATTATGTAGTTGATTAATTTAACTTACCTGAGAACCCCTTCCTACTATTCTTTATCAAAGAAATACATAGCCTTGGCATTCTCCACCGGCACTGCATCCGTAAGGATATTACAGGTAGACAGGATGAACCCGGTATTTCCCATGTTCTCTACAACTCTTTTTACCTCTTTTTTTACTTCCTCTGGGCTTCGAAAGGGTAAGAGTTCATTCAGGTCGATGTTACCGATGAGACAAAGTTTATCACCATACTCCTTCTTTATTTTCACAATGTCCATGCCCGCTGACGGCTGAATGGACTGAATCGCGTCAAACCCACAGTCGATAATATTCGGTATCTCATTGTAGAGATATCCGTCACTGTGAAAAATCACCGGTATATCTTTATATTCTTTGATAGCGCTGACAACCTTCTTATAGTAGGGATAGGCCACCACCTTCATGGTATCCGGGGGCAGAAGCAAGCCGGTGTTGTAAGCAATGTCGTCTGTCATAAGAATTGCCTCCGCACCGTGGTCTAAGAACTTCTTCGCCCTTCCAAGCTCAAACTTCATGAGCTTGTCTGCCAGCTTCGCAACCAACTCCGGCTCTGTCATGCAGTAACACATATAATCCTCCATACCAAGGCACCAGTCCAGAGCACTCACTGGCCCGTTAATTTGAGACACCAGGAAAAAGTCTGTATTCTTCCTGTAAAAATCCAGCAGGTGTGTAGTAGCCACAGACAAATCCGCCGGTTCATAGTCATCTACATCCTCAATATCTTCAAGGGCCGGTTTCAGCATCTGGAAGCTATGGGGCGTCTCCTTAAAGATATCTCCGTAAGGACTCTTATAAATGGGGTAGCCATCCTCTGCGTATCCCATCAATTCTCTCGGAAATTCATGCATATCTATCCAGTCGAAACCCAGTTCCTTTCGCACAAAAATTTCTTTCTCCATGGCAGACATGGGCTGTTCTACATCCTTTATAAATTCTACGATAAATCCACCTTCAATTGCAATTTCTCCTTTTGGAATCCGATCCACCGGCTGATGATTTAAAGCTGCAAGCATTCTTTCCTTCTTCGTCATGACATTGTATTCCTCCTAATATTAATTTTTCATTATCACTTTAGTATATCTACACTTCTGATTTCAACTTGCAAATGTATACATTATCAATAAAAATGCATGGGTTTCCCCATGCATTGATAACATTTTCCTGTTTCAAATTAATCGAACGCATTCAACAGTGCTACCAGATTCTCCAATGGTACATCCCGATTTACTTCGCTCTGGCCAATCAATCCTCCCCCATTGACCCAAAGATACTTCTTCATGATATCTGCGCATTCCTGAATATCTTCCGGTGTTCCCTTGGGCAGTGTAGTCTGGCGGCTGATTTCTCCCCAGAAGGTGATTTTTCCTGCATATTCATCTGCTACTTTTTCTACACCCATACACCACAACTGTGAATTAATGGCATCAACGCCCAGCTCAATGAAATCCGGATACAACTCATATATCCAACCGTCGCTGTGGAAGAACACTTTTTTTCCGGCAGCCTTAATCATATCAATCAGTTCTTTGTACAAAGGTTTAAAGATCTCTCTCCATCTGTCCGGTGATATCAGGGTGCTGATCTGGCTTCCCCAGTCATCCCCAAAAGCAACTGCATCGATATCAAGCTCCACCCATTTTTCCACATATGCCCGTTCAAAATCCATGACATAATCAATGACCTTGTACATGTCCTCTTCATCCAGTGCAATATCACAGTACAAATTCTCTGTGCCACGCAAATACTGCATACGCTCAAAAAGGCTGATCCAGCCGCCGATTATGAACTTCCCCTGCTTCCGGTACTCAGCAGCCTTCTTCATAAGTCCGTCCTTAGCTTCTTGCCACTCTCGCAAAAACTGCTCTGTCGGCGGCTGATAAGAATCCACGTCATCATATTCTTAAAATACCGGAGATTTCACCTCACCGATGATACCCGGCTGAATATTTTTCCAGCCACATCCCCATGGATCCACAAATTCGCCCTGTTCATAATATCTCGGTTCCAGTCCCATATCAAGAGGCCCCACCAGGGAAACAATATCACATTCCTTTTTCGCCTGTATCTCATCCAGCTTCTCTCCATATTCATTTCTTGTAGCCGGAAGCGTCCACACATCCCGGGGAATTCTGTCCGGATTTCTAAATTCCAGGGTTGCCAATACTCGTTCTCTGCTATCCATTTTCTCATACCTCTATTCCATTTTTATTTTTTTCTGTTATAATTCATTTTATCATCATCATTTTTATACCGCAATTACGTTTGAATGCCATAGAAAATTAATAAAAGGTTTCATATGTCAAATCCTGTTTGTCATTTTAGCTTCTCTCCTTTTTTGTACGACTTTTAATTTTACAGCTTCAAAAGAACAGCTTCCTGGATACCTGCATACGGAATTGCCTTATTATTGCTCTTTATTATCACAGTTATTTCAACATCAGTTTCCGGTTTTTGATTAATCGGAATTTCAAACTGTCCTCCGAATATACAGTCCTTCTCACCGGCATACGCTCCGTTAAAATAAACCCAGACGTATCCGGTGACTTTACTGAAATAAAGGGAATTGGCTTTTTCCAGCTGTTCTACATTCACTTTTGTACGATATTGTACATAGCACCCATACTTCTCGTCCAACTGTGGTAGCTGCTTGCCGTTAAAGGATACCGGTTCCAGCGTATTCATATCGCAGGCAGCCAATGTAATAGTCGGATCTGGTTTCTCACTAACTGCTGTATGTGATACCCTCCAGTTTGAAATCACCATATCCTTTGATGTCTTCACATACGGAATGAATTCTGTATTCAGAATGTTCAGAGATACTTCGGCAGAAACAAGACCTTCGGCCACGGCCTTCACTGTTACTTTATCCATACCCATATTGTTTCGGATAATCACCTGGCATCTTCCATTAAACAGACTGCGCTTATCACTGAAATCTTCTTCATGGCAACTTGGATCACCGTTTCCTACTCCGAGAATTTCACCACTCCCTGTTATCTCAAATTGAATCATATTATCTGCATCTGGAACTGGAATGCCATCTGGATCAACAACACTTACATCTATGACAGCCGCATCTCTTCCATCACAGTAAAGCACATCCTTTTCACAGGTAAGTACAATCGTTCTCGCCGCGCTTGTTGTGATTCTTTCCTGTACAATTTCTTTTCCATCCTTAAGACCAACTGCCCGAAGAATGCCGGGCTGATAAGGTACCTTCCAGGTGCACTGCTGATACATTTCATTTTTCTGTTTTCCTAAAGATACCTCGTTTAAGAAAAGTTCAATTTCATCACAATTGGAAAAGGTCATCACGTTTTTCTCCACACCTTCATCCCCCAGAAAGTTCCAGTGGGGCAGGATATGAAGAATCGGTCTTTCCAGCCAATATGCCTGATACAGAAAATAAATATCCTTGGGGAACCCACAGGTATCCATAATTCCAAAATGGGAACTGATGCTCGGCCATTCGCAGGGGGACGGTTCACCGCGATAATCGAAACCTGTCCATGCAAACATTCCCATCACATAAGCTCTGCTGTTCACCGCTTGCCATGTACCTCTGACGGAATCTCCCCATGGAGCACACTGCACGTCATAATTATCAAACCGACATTTCTCTATATCTGTTTCATATACGCCTCTGGTCACAAAATGAGAATTCGTCTCGGACCCCACCAATGGCTGTTCTGGGTATTTCTTATGAAATTCATCATAGCTGTCCGTAAAGTAATTGAAACCTGCAACATCAAATACGGTAGCACAACCTTCCTCCTCCATAAATCCACCGTTCATGGCTCCAAGCAGCGGACGGGTGTCATCTAATTGTTTCACCTTCGCGGCCAGACGTGACGCAATGCGTCTGCCCTGAGCCGTTCCCTGCAATGGTTCCTCATTGAATACGGAATATAGTACAACCGAAGGATGATTTCGGTCTCTTAATACCATATGGCTTATCTGTTCAATGCCTTCCTGTGCGGAATTAAAATTTCGGTTTTCATCCATAACGAGCAAACCATGCTTATCACACAAATCTAATATTGTAGTAGATGGCATTCCATGGGCGCACCGGTATGCATTGCAACCCATCTCCTTTAGCTTACCAATTCTATATTCCTCCACCGCATAAGGTACGACTGTTCCAACGCCCGCATGGTCCTGATGTGCACAAACTCCTTTTAACTTCGTTGGATGTCCGTTTAAGAAAAATCCTTGATCAGCATCCACACAAATTGTCCGAAATCCGAAGTTCGTATCCACACAATCCTTCTCCTGTCCGCACATTAAGACCGTCCTTAACCGATACATGACGGGATGTTTGTCACTCCATAATTTCGGCTGTTTCACATTCAGCTTCTGGCATACTGTTTGTCTGCTGTAACCTTCACAACCCCCACTGCTCTCTTCTCGGGCTGCTACATTTCCCTCTTCATCCATAATTTCTGTAAGTAATGTATATTCTCTGTTTCCTGCAAGGCTGTTCTCTACAACGGTCTCCACCGGAACCGTCCAGTCACCTTCTCCGACTTTTTCCGGTTTGACCCAGATTCCATTATATGCAATATGTAAAGGTGCTTTCTTCACAAGCCAGACATCCCTGTAGATACCTGCACCTTCATACCACCAACCTTCCCAGGTTTCAGCATCCACCCGTACTGCCAGTGTATTAGTCTGCGCACCAAAGGTAACAAAATCTGAAATATCCACTTCAAAGCCTGTATACCCGCAAAAATTTCTCTTCACAAGCGTACCATTCATATACACCTCGGTATGTGTTGTCACTCCGTCAAATTCTAAAAGAAGCTGCTTGCCCATATCCTCTTGCCCCAGCGGAAACTGTATGCGATACCATGCCTTTCCACGAGCCTTACTTCCATGTGCATATGCTTCCTCTTTATCAAATGACTCACTTACCACCCAGTCATGGGGAACCTCCACTGGTAACCAATCATCCATTGAATAGGTCCGTGCTGCCGGTCCTTTACATCCTCCTTCTTTTGCAAAAGAATACAAATCGGTATGCGTCCTCTCCTCAGGCAACACGCTCAGATCACCTTTATGAAACATCCATCCCTTTTCTAAACGCAATTGTTCTCTATTTTCCATTTCAGTCTCCTTCACTTACATAGCAGTCTCCTTCAGCACGTTGGAATAACTGCCGTAGTAATCTAATATTTTACAGTAAATATACCCCGTCTTATTTTCTTTATCTGTTGCATAAATCTGGTGTTCATCCTTCCTTACCACAGCCGCTTCTGTTCCATTTATAAGTACCTTAATCCCGCCATCGCCCTTCACTCCCCGATAATCTTTTATCTTCTGAGTATCTGGTAATTCACGGTTCGACTGCAGAATTTCGTTTGATTCCAAATGATAATATATATTAATTCCCTGCTCTTCATCTTCAAATGATACCGGTTTACCCGTATAAACAAGAACTGATTTTGGATAAGACATCAGATTTTCAATAAATTCCTCTTTGCTGCAGAACCATCCCAGATCCCATGAGAGCGTCATTTTTTCTCCCGGCATCAAATGGAACTTTTCCGGATGAAGAATGATACAGCCTCTGTCATTACTACTACGCTCAAGATCTCTGAGAACGCTGTATCCGTCTATACTTCCTTGATTTAGGAGCAGCCCCAGATGCGGTGGTTCTCCTCCCATTCTCAGACAATAGATGTATGCCGTGTTTTTTCCGCACCAAATATGGGCATGGCACCGTTCTTTCATACAAATATCGGAAGATTCATAATTGTCCGGAAAGGTAGTATAAATACCAACTTCATTTTTTCTTGTAAAAATGTCAAACTCTGTTTCATTTAAAAAGGTATAAGACTCTCTCAGTTTTCCTTCCGACGTAAACATTCTTTCAATACTGACAGTCAAAGTGTCCGGACCGTCAACTCTTCCCCAGATTTCCTTACCGTTTAACCAATTCATCTTATAACTATCATCTTTATGTACCAACGCTGTCAACATCCCAGATCCGTTTATTTTATATATAAACTCCTTGTTAAATCCCTCATTTTCCACTTTCGTATTGTAACTAATGTTGTTCACTTATATGCTCCTTTCTGATATATTCCATCTGCACGTTCATACCACAGCGGGGTGTGCAGATCAGTACTGATACTATGCTTACTGGTCGGATGGGTCATTAGATCTGCGTACACAAAATTTCCATCCTGCCCTCCAGCTGGTATCTCCCTGATTCAGCGGTAAGCAGCATACTGTCACCTTTTTTCAATGTATAGCTGCTTTCTCCTAATTCCAATATTCCTTCTCCTTTAATGATCAGCAGCGAAAGAAACGAATTTTCTCCAACTTCTCCCTGGTAATGATCAAATATGATATACTTATCCACATTAAAATATTTGCAGGATGCCAAATGTTCAACCCGAAAACCTCGTTGAACTTCGGTAGATTTTAAGTTTAACACATCCAGTGCTTTTTCTATATGCAGAGGACGTTTCCTGCCTTCTGCATCCAAACGGCCATAGTCATACAGTCTATATGTAACGTCTGAATTTTGCTGAATTTCTGCCACTACAATTCCCTGACCGATTCCATGTACCGTCCCTGCTTCGATAAAATAAGTATCTCCTTTTTGAACATATACTTTATTCAGTACTTCCAGAAGAGTATTGTGTTCGATTCTGTCCCTTACCTCCTCTTTTGTTACTTCTTTGGCAAATCCATAATATAAATACGCACCTTCTTCACAATCCAAGACATACCACATTTCTGTTTTTCCATGCTGCTGTTCGTGTTCCATAGCATAAGCATCATTCGGATGAACCTGAATGGAAAGATTTTGTTTTGCATCAATATATTTGATTAATATCGGAAACTCCTGGAAATTCTCAAAGTGTTTTCCCAACAAACCTCCTGGGTTTTCCAGAAAAAAACTCTCCAGGCGTTGTTTCTGTTCCTGATTCGTAATATAATTTACACCGTTTTTGTGACAAGAGAGTTCCCATGATTCCGCAAGACATTTCCCTCTATATTGTTTATTATATTCGCTCACAAGCTTTGTCCCGCCCCACAGGTATTCTTTGAATACTGGTTCCAGACGCAAAACACTCATCTCTCCACCGCCTTTTTGCTCTTTTCCATCACCAGTTCCCAGGTTGTGATTTTATTGCTTTCCACTATGATATCCGCTTCATGCCCTTCTTTCACCTTCTGTCTGGAAATTCTCTCTTCATTCAGGCTGCATTCCCACAATTCAGAGATTTCTACATCTTCAACCATCATTTGAAAAGAACTTTTTATAATGGAATGAGTTGGGTTAAACACACGCAGTATTATGCTGTCTCTGTCTTCTGCTCTTTTTAATGCAGAAATAACAAGGTTTTTATCGCACAATTTAAAAAATCCCTGCTCTGCTGTAAGTGTTCCATTGGATCTGCCACATATCTGGTAAGCAAAAACCGGTACATTGCGTTCCGCTGCCTGGGCATATACATGGCCTCCCGCAAAATCCATCTGATGCGGATAGATGGAATATTCAAATTCCATTGTTCTCAAAACCTGACTTCCTTTCTGCTTCGGAAATTCTCCTACTGCTTCCCACCAAGTCACAATCATATTGCCCATAGCGCGAAACAGCGTAAGGTACAGAGTATGTTCACCATCATTTTTTATCTCATATTCGGTAAGCCCCTTATTCAAAAATGCTATTCCCTCTATGCCGTCTTGCACATCAACAAAGTTCTGCATAGGCAGGGTCTGCATTTCCGGATAAAACATCCCGCCCTCATCTTTAATGGGTTCCACAGGTCTTGCGTCCACCGTAAAATGACCTTGAGCATCTGCATGATCACAGTCAATCCCAGTTGGGAACGCAACTCTCAGACGATGATTCTCCACATTATTTGTCAGGCTTGTCTTAATATCCAACCTCTTTGATCCCTTGTTTAATGTTATTTGTGAAACGATATCAAATGTCTGCGTCTCATCACTTCTTTTTCCTTCTCCCCGTACACCACATTTTGACTCATAACCTTTCCGGGGCAGTTCCAAATGATAACCTATTCCTATGGTTGCAGAAAGGGGACCATTATCTTCCAGCCAGACATCTGCACTCTTTGTCAGCGTGGTAAACGTTTTATTGTGATAAGGCGGGTAATACGCCCAATAGTTTCCAACATCCCCCGTATCCTCAAAATAATGCAGATTCTTATAGACTTTTCCATGTTCTTTTTCTACAAGATCAAATGTTCCATTCTCATTGACGCTAATTCTCAGGTATTCATTCTCCAGTATATTATCTGCGGAACAAATATCCTTACCTAGGCTTTTACGCATAGGCATCCAGTAAAAATGGGTACGCTGCAGTGTCTGTTTCTTCCTCAAGCCGATAATTTTATATCCCATGGCTGGAATAATACCAGTTTCCAGATAGAGCATATGACGGTCTGCAGCATATGGCCAGGGACGTGCTTCAACGTCATGAACCGGATAGACTTTTTCATCACGAGAAATTTCCTGAACCATCAACGGGTTGCCTTCTACATCATATGCTATAAAATCCCACGCATTTTCTTCCTGGGGGCTTGTCACACAAACTTTTACGATCTCTGACAACTCGTATGGATGCGGATTAAAAACAGCTATCAGCTGTTCTCCCTCTTTATAACCAGTTGTATCAATCTGCTTTATGATATGGGAAATTGCTTTATCGCATGCGGTCTGCCCCATTTCCAGCGCCTGGCTGAGACGGTATTCTACATCGTCTGCCGTCTTATCCTGTGTAACACCATTAATGGAATCATGAGGATGTGCTTTCAGCAAATATTCCCAGGCACAAGACAAATATCCTTTTAAGTCATCTCCTCCCAAAAGACTGCTGAATACCAGGTACGGTTCCGCTTTATGCAGAATCAAATTTTGTGCCTGTTTATTCAGCTGCTTTAAATAACATCTGGACGCCAGCGCATTCCCGGAACAGTCGCAGGCAGGACCATCCCTAAGTTCCCCTTTAACCGTGTGCAGCCGGTCTTTCCTGATGCATTTATGAACCTGCTCCACATATTCCTCCAAACGGTCGTTTACGAATTTTGTGTCTTCACTAAACAGGTTCAGATCTTCTAACATAGCGGAAAGCTCAGGATGGGGTGTTGAAAAATCCGTTCCATTTAAAAACAGACGAACATCTTTTACTGTGGTATCCTCAGTTGCATCCCATGCATCCCGCATTCCTTCGGAAAGCAAATCCCGGTTATAGGAAGTTTTGGGGCTGATCACGAAATAGTCTTCATCTGCACTGGATTCTGCTGCATTATGTATTGCCATGCCCGAAAGATCCGCTCGGTAGCAAAATTCCTTACTGAGGCAATTAATTCCATACTTCGCCTTCAGATAAGTATGAAAGTAAAAATTAGCACGGGCATGTTCTCCTAAACGGCTTGTTAGCACTTTTGTCCCGTCCGGAGACTCCCACATAAATTCACTTTCAGGAGCCCTGTCTTTTGAGACTTTTTTTGCACATATAATAAAATCCATACCAAATCCCGCATATATTTGAGGAAATTGAGCTGTCTGCCCCCAGCCAAAGGAATTGTATCCGACTTTAAGACAACCTCCATACTGATTTGACATGCGAATTCCTTTTAGCAGGTTTCGGATTAAGCATTCACCATCTACAGGGTAAAGATCCGGCAGTGTATACCAGGGTCCAATTGCAATTCTCCCTTCACTTATATAGCGGCTGACTTTTTCTTTTTGCTGTGGACAGACCTGCAGATAATCTTCAATCGGAGCCACTTGCCCATCCATCAGAAAGCAGCGGTAATTTTCGTCCTGATCCAGAACCTTAAGCAGCTTATCCATAAATTCCATCAGCAGCATCCTGTTCTTCCATATGGGATATCTCCATTCTCGGTCCCAGTGTGTATGGGGAATGACATATGCTTTTTTATTTTTCTTCATGATGTTCCTCCTCTATATAATTTTTATTATCTCTTCAAAATTATGACAATAGTGATTGCAGACTCCTCTCGTACCGCTGGATTCTATGTTTCCTCCGGCAATTCCAATGGTGCTAAAACCGCCTAGCCGTATTGCGCACACCCCGGCACCGCTGTCCTCGATTCCCACGACATGGTTTCTTTCTGTAAATGGAATGCCAAGTCCAACCGTGGCAGTTTCTGCGTACAGCCATGGATGCGGCTTTGCTTCCAATTCACCCATTGTTCCGGCTTTCCCTTTCTGCAAAGGGAAGCCTGCCGTGATAATACAGTCAAAGAAATCCGTTGGTTCCCCCATCTGCATAGACTTAAAAGCGGACAAAATTTCCGGGTAAGCCTTTTCATACAGCCCCGATGTGACCAGACCTATTTTTATTTGACGCTGCTTCAGCTCCAAAAGGAAATCCTTTACCCCCTCTGTGGGCGTGAAAGCATCCTTTCTTCCTCTTCCCTCCATAATTTCCTTCATTTCTTCATTTGTGTGCTGGAAATAGTATGCTCTGGCTTCTTCTATCTTCTTATTGGGACAATATTTTTGTATGCAGTACTGTAGATGTTCTGATACGCTGTGTCCCGATACATATGGAATGTCGCAGTTTTCCAGTTGAAATTGTCTATTCCCCAGTAGACTCTGTATTGTTTTTTCAATAATCCAGATCCAGAATTCCTCACTCTTTACTGTGGTTCCATCTAAATCCATAAGAACTGCTTTCACCGGTTTTTCTTCCCTCACGGGAAGAACCGGATAATATGCCGGGTATCCCATACCCGATTTTACATACGCCAGTGTACGGTTTTCTAAACAGATAAACTCCACTTTTCCATCTCCCGTAGACAAGATCCACTTTACCCCATCTTTTCCTGATGTATAATAACCATCACTGCACTGTGTTATCTCATAAAATCCGCTTTTGTCCGTAATATTGCCTAGAGCTTCTACATATGCTTCCTTCATCATTGTTGTTTTCCTTTCCTGTTCATACTCTTGATCACTTAAAATGTATCAGCCTGTTTTACATATATCAACTCGCAGATTCATAGAATTCTACTAATCTTATACATATCCGTTTAATATCTCAGGTGTTTGATAAATACTCATTTCTAATTTTGTAAGATTCCTGCCGCTTATGCACACTAAAAAAGCATCAGAAAGTGCTTTTTCCACTTCCTGATGCTTCTATATTTACATAAATGTACGTATTACATGAATTAACTTATTTGCGAGAAGCAATTCTCATAACCACTCTAATACAAATCGAAATCTGGCATCCTCATCATACCACATTGGAAAATTTGTTCCCCAAATATTATTATAAAGATTCACATACACACCTTGTTTTACACACACGGGTTCATTGGTAAAATTTAAAAGTGAAGGTTCTCCCATATTCACAAGAGGCGCATCCAAAGTCTTTAACACTGCTTTTTCCAAGCGGACCTCTTCGTCTGCCGCATGCATCCTTTTATTTCCTCCATCCACTACATCCTCTGGATCTATCCAGGTTCCCAGTTTTTGGATACCCGTAACTCTTCCAATCGGGCAAAAACCGATCCAGAAGCTCTCCGGACACCTGTTTGCTTTTTTGCCAAACCAGGCAAAATCAAATTTTACGGAACTCTCTTCAAAAATGATTCTCATATCAGCAGATTCAAAGCCGCCATACCTGGCAGCGGTGATCCCCGACATAGTTAATTTTATAACCAGTTCCTTGTCTTTTCGAAAAACCTGAACACGATCCATCTGATACTTCTGATATTTCCTGACTACTTTTTCCACACCTGTTTTCCCGAAATCTTCCAAAGCCCAGGTCTCATCTGAAGTCACATACTGTTCCCTGAAACGATCGTAATCCTCCTGGGAAAATATTTCATAAATTACATTCCCAAGCAAATGATTTTCATCGGCTATGATCTCACCTTCGTGTTCCAGTCTGCATATAGCTCCAAATTGATTGATCTGGACCAGATATCCGTTTATAAAAAGGTTCTGATCCGGTTTCACTGTTTCATAACCCGATGTCTCCACCGGATCTCTCTTATATTCGCTAACAGCCAATGCAGCCCTGTTTTTCTCTTCTCCCTCAAGCTGGTTTACCGCATTGTTCAAATATTCTCTCTGTTCCTCCCAGGAGGCTTCCATTATCTGAAATTTGTCTGTATATCTTACGTGTTCAAATTCTTTCCGGATAAAGTATCCATGTTCACCCTGAATATATCCAATCTCTCTGGTCATTCCCAAATATGTTTTTTCATCCAATCCCCAGGTATGCTCTGGGATCAAGATTATTTTCTTATAAATCTTTTCCATTTCAATTGGTATTTCATCATTCTTTAAGCGAAGCAATGCACGATACTGGCTGATCTTTTTGGGATCTGTTCCGGAACCATGTATCCATGTATCTCCAATCTCTGACCGGATAACCGGAAGATCATGTTCCTGAATGGCAATTTCTGCAACATCTTCCAATGTCCCGGGGCATAATTTCGCATCCGGATATTTCTCATGTAATTTTTTATAGATCTCTCTGATCTGATCCGCCGATTGTGGACCGCTGTTATCACCTGTATGTGCAAAACAGACAGCCGTTTTACTGTTTCCTATTTCCGTCAATTCTCCATAATCATTGTGGTACATTACGATCAATTCTTCGCCGCTGTCAGCGCGCCAGCGAAACAGGTCCGGTACATCCGGACGCGTGGATGCCGGATTTACTCCAATATGCAGAAATTTAATCCCTGCATTTACCAGATATGGAATCATTGCTTTCGTATGTCCCGGTACATCCGTCATCTTTGCTGCTATCGTCTGCTTTCTAAATCGAATATCCAGTTTTTTAGATATTCCTAATCCATATTGAAATAACTCCGCATCCATCAATTCCGTATGTGTAGTAAACGGCAAACCATGCCATCTCACCTCACCATGTTCGATAGCATCTGTCAGCATATTCCGATCATTACTTTCTTCAAGATATTTTTCTATCAGCCAGGAACCCGTTGTCCAAATAAAACCTTCCTCCTCGTCCCGCATCTCCCGTGCCACCTTCATTGCATTCGGAAGATAATTCTCTAAATAGTTATCCACCACATGCTTCGCAAAATCTGTAAAACCAATATCCAGATGTGTTTTAAACAGTACAATTATTTTATCCATGACTTTCATCTCCTTGCTTTCTATGATATCCCGCATATTGTTCTAAAATATATGCCTTTGGAGTAGTATCAAACTTTTTCTTAAACAGCCTGTAATACTGGCTTTCGCTCTCAAAACCGACCTTATCCAGTACTTCATTCACATTGCATCCTGTTACAGTCATAATTTCGATTGATTTTGCCAATCTGAAATTGTTAATATAATCAGCAACAGATTCCCCTGATGCTCCCCGGTAAATTCTTCCCATATATTGAGCTGACATTTTAACCATACCCGCAATCTGTTGCACGCAGAGGTTGCAATCCGCATAATTTTCGCTGACAATATTCTGTATCGTATTTACTAATAAGCTTGTCTTCTGCACCTGCTTATCCTTTTGAACCATAACTGTTTCAATTGCATTCTCTAATTCTGATACGATTCCTTCCCAGGTTTCCAGCGACATAATCTTTGTATACAACTCCAGAAACAGGCTACCGCCATATCCCTTATTTGCTTTATCCTTTGAGGCAATCATATGTATAATCTGTACCTCACAGCTGGTGATGACTTCCGGTAAACTTCCACTGCTCAGCATGAAAATAAATCTTCCCAGGTTTTCTAAATCTTTTTCGACCCCCACCTGATTATTATCCTGCATATGTCTGTGTAATTCTGCCAGTATACCAGAGGCCTCTTCCATATCACCATCTATCTGACTGTTATAATCCCGATACAAGATTACAGACTCATGCCCCTGTATATAGCGGTATGCCAGGTAATCATCTGCAATACTGTACAGTTCCCGCATTTTGTCCATCCCCTTCCCATAAGGGCTGACTGCTACTGTAAATGTAATCTGAAAGAACTTTTTTGCATTCTCATTTGCAGTTCGAAAGCACTTCTGCAGAGTTTCTATATAAGATTTTTCATCTGCTGCCTCTCCATGCAGAATAACGGCCATCTTATCCGGCGTAACCGGTATAATCTCATTCCTGTAGCCACTGCTTTCCAATACCTCCGACAAGATATTTTCCACCGCATATTTAAACAGTTCCTGATCCTTCTGGTCATATTTAGCCTGAAATTCCTGATAGTGATCCAGCTGCAGGATACAGACTCCAAATTCATTATCTTTCTGAAATAATTCCAGATTCTCGCCCTGAAGTGTTTCTAAAGTCCCCGCATCCATCTCATTGCCGTCTATCAGCAGGCTTCTTAAATTATAAGACAGCAATATCTTATTCTGTTCCCCCATTTTCTGATGATTCATTGCTTTTTGTATAAGGTTCTCGTAGGCTCTGTTCAGGAACATAATATCATTCAACTCTTTCCCATCCCCCGGCTTATTCCCTTTTACTTTTTGCACCAGCTGTCCAATAGGGCTATAGATTTTTCTAGCCAGTCCATAGGTCAGGATAAGCATTATAATGCAAAAGACCATGGAAACAAACAAAATCATAAACTTCTGATTATTGATATTACGGAAAACCTCTTCATAGGATTGAATCTTTACAATAACCCAATCCATGGAAGCAACGCGGCTGAAAAAAACGCCATATTTTTCGCCAAGCAGTTTTTCTGTCTTTAATATAAACGGATTTTCATCCGAAAATTCCATGGCATTCAGCATCTGCTGAACATCTCCGATCAATTCGTCGGGGACATCTTCTGCCTTTTGATTGAAAGCGATATTGTCCTTCTTATCGAATATGAGAATTTTGCTTTTTTCTTCTTTTGAAAAAGTAATCAAATCTTTAATTTCATTACTGAATTTATCAAAATCCACATTCACAACAATAGCCCCATCCGGCTTGCCGGTGGAGTCCATAGCATCATATAAAATATACGTAAGTACCTTTGTCTTCTTATTCTGCTTACTGCCCGGATCTTCAACATAACGTACCACAGGGGTCAGTAGCGGAGCTACACCTTCTGTATCAAACAATCTTCTTAAATACTCATCCTGAAAATTCAGGTAACGAAAAGAGGAAAAAAAACGGTTCATCTGTCTGTTGTAAACATAAATAGACTGCACCTCTGGATTGCTGAGTAAAATAGGATCACAGAGATTCCGGTATTCCTGAATCCACTCATAGATATCCTCATCTCCCATATTGGAATACATCATTCTGGATATTCCCGGGTTCACAAACAATGACTTACAGAGGCTTCGAATTACCATATCTGACTGCTCCACATTATTAGCGATCTGATGGAATATCTGCTGATTCATTTCATAATTACTCTTTACCTCTAACTGATTGGTTGTCACAAAAACTGCTGTTGAAAACAAGATCTGGATGATGATAAAAAATATGCTGATCCGCAAATATATACTTTTTAAGTATCTCCCTGAATGTGACATATAATGAAATCTCTTTTTCATACTTTTCCTCCAGACTACTTTATACAACTTTTATAAATGTATATCGTATTTTAATTATACTCTTTTTCACCTATGTTCGACAAGTAGCAACTTGAAAACCCGCTCATATAAAAGTAATGCATGATGAGAAACATCCTTTGTATTTATAAAGGATGTTTCTCATCATAATGTAGTGCTTTCTATTTCTTCCAGGCAGCCAGCTGCTCATCTGCATCTTTTTGAATTTTATCCATACCCGCAGCATTCATCTTATCAATCAATTCCGGAATCTTCTCTTCCGGATTAACACTTCCGCTCATCAGACCCGGGAGGTATTCTGTCATTAATGCCGTAATCTGAGCTGATTCGTTCTTTACATTACCAGCATCATAGACAAATCCTAAAATCGGTGACGTAAGAGCTGTAGCATTAATCTCTTTCATCTGGTCCCAGAGATCTTCCGGCTGTCCTTTCAGAAGCTTTGCATTAAACCAGCTGCCAAACTCCCATGCAATACCCGGATTATATCCACCGCCTTCTATTACTTCGATGGAATAGTCATTGACTGCATTATAATGTTTTCCTTCGATTCCATAGCACAGCATATTATAAGTATCCTTATCTGTGAAAAGGTAATCCAGCACCATCATGGCACGTTCCGGATTCTGGCAATTGACGCTGATCGCCGTCAGTGCTGCCTGTATAGATCCCGTACTTACATGGGATGGTATGGTTTGAGCCTGTACTACCGGGAAGCCTGCGTTGGCAGTCTCTACCTCTGCTGATCCCGGACCCACTCCTGTCGTGAATGCCCCATACTGATGGGTCTTTGCCTCACCTTTGAAATCAGTGATGCTTGCCAGGTCTTTTCTTACATAACCTTTCTCATACCACTCCCTGGTCATCTTGCAGAAATCCATAAATTCCTGTGATTCAACTGCATTAAAAGTTTTACCCGGATCTTCTTTTCTAACAGCTAAAGGGCCCTGCAGATATGCAATTGCATATCCTGTATCATCAGTTAGAAGTGCCGGCATCTCCGTTGTTTCACCCATACCCAAGAACGGAACCATATCGGGCTTCTTCTCCTGTACGGCTGCAAAATAAGAATCCAAATCTGTATAAGATTTAATATTGTTAACATCATAACCTATCTCATCTACTACATCTTTCGGGAAAGACACGCCTTTAATTCTGGCCGTCACTTGATAATTAATAACACCAAAGATCTCATCGCCCACCTTTGTTGCATCCCAGTAAGATTCCGGAACCTGTTCCTTAATATGCTGGCCATATTGATCCAGGAGGTCATTGATTGGATAAAATGCCCCTTTCTGAGCATTCGTAATATAGGGGTTCGTCCAGTCCGATGTAAAGCAGAGATCAAAAGGTTCATTTGTTGCTATGCTGACTTTCATCTTCTCATCATAAGAACCCCAGTCAATGATATTAAATTTTATGGTTGTATTCAATTTTTCTTTTAATATCTTATTTACTTCTGTAAAAACTGTCTCCTGATCGTCCTGGGGTGTTCCCACCAAGTTCCATATCAGTTCAACAGGCTCTAACTCTCCTGCTGTGCCCTCTGTAGAAGAGGATGTACCTTCCTCCTTCTTTGTCTCCTGCTTTGTCTCTTTCGATGTGCTTTCAGTCACTTTTGCCGCATCCCCGCATCCCGCGAAGAGTGATGCTCCCATCAGTGCCGCCATTCCTAACGCAATTACCTTTTTCGATTTCATATGTTCTCCTATTCCTTTCTTTTCCGGTTATACCGGTTATTAATTTATTCCTTCGTGGCAATATTGCCGCGCAGTCTTATTCTTTAACTGAACCGATTGCTATTCCCTTCACAAAGTATTTCTGGAAGAACGGAAATACAAACAACATTGGTCCCGCTGCCAGTACGCACATTGCCATACGAATGGACTTTGCAGGTATCTGAACGCCGGATAACATTCCGGCTTGTGCAGCCAGTGCACTTTTGAGGAAATCAATATTGGACATCATTCTGTACAGCATAAACTGAAGTGAAACCATTTTACTGCTCTGAATAAACATCAGACTCAAATAATAATCGTTCCAGTACATAAGCATGATGAACAATCCTACTGTTGCAAGACCCGGTTTTGCCATTGGAATAACAATTTGAAAAAACACCTTAAATTCCGATGCTCCATCTATCTTTGCTGCCTCTATGATAGAAGGAGAAATTTCTGCAAAGTATCCCTTCATCAGCATTACGAACCACGGTACTACCAGATATGGCACGATCAGGGCAAATATCGTATCTTTCAAATTCAGTGTATTGCTTACCATCATATACCAGGGAACCAGCCCTGCTGCAAATAACATTGTCATATATACAAATAATGTCGTGGCTTTAGCGAATGGATAATCCTTTCTCGATATTCCATATGCCAGCATGGCAGTAATTAACAAGCCTGCCAGCGTACCTACTACTGTGACTAACGTTGTCACCCCATAAGACAATATGAGCTGTAACGGCTTTTTAAATATGTAAACATATGCTTCCAAAGTAAAATTCTTTGGAATGAAGGCATATCCATATTTTGCAATCTCCGCATCTGAAGTAAAGGAAGCAGAAATTACCAGTACCAGCGGCAAAAGACATGCAAGTGCCACAAATATCAGTACAATATGCGGTATTATATTATAAGTCTTAACTCTATTTTTTTTCTTCATCCCTCTATCCTCCTAGAAAAGTGCATTGTCTTTATCTACCTTCCTTATTACTGCATTAGCCGTAAGAACTATAACAAATCCCACAATCGACTGATATAATCCTGCTGCCGATGACATTCCAAGGTCACCCATTACTTTCAGCGAACGGTAAACATAAGTATCGATCACATCCGTCGTCGGATACAAAGCTGCTGAGTTCATAGTCAGGTTATAGAACATGTCAAAATTTCCAAAGAATATTTTGCTCAGTTGTAAAAGAAACAGGGTAATAATAACAGGTTTCAGCAGCGGAAGCGTGATATAGCGAATCTGCTGCAGCCGCGTTGCGCCGTCGATCTGAGCTGCTTCATAATACTCTTCATTGATTCCCAGAAGTCCGGTATAATAAATAATTGTGTAATATCCAACATTTTTCCATAGATTCGCAATGACCATTATAACCGGCCAATATTTAGGTTCATTATACCAGAGTATCGGTTCCTGTCCAAAAAACTTCAAAATAGAGTTCAAAAGACCGTTATCCATATCCAGCAATGCCAATACCACGTAACTTGCAACTACCCATGAAATAAAATATGGAAAAAACAGCACTGTCTGGTATGTCTTAACAGAGCGCTTGGATAGTTGGTATAAAAAAAGCGCACAAATAATAGAAAGCACTAACACCGTAATGATAAACAGGAAATTCAGGCATACCGTATTTCTGGTAATTCTCCATGCCGCATCGGAAGAAAAGAGAAACTTAAAGTTATCCAGCCCCACCCAGGGACTCTTCCAGATTCCTGTCTTGTAGTTTACATTTTTAAAAGGGAGAACAAATCCCATAACCAGAGGTGCATACTGGAAAGTTAACACCAGCAAAATTCCTGGCAAAGTCAAAAAAAAGATACTCTTATACTTTACTAACTGTTTTAATTTACATTTCATTTTTATCAATCCTTTATTCTTTTTATGAAACCACTGTCAACTGCTTCAGAATTCTGTATTGACATCATAGCCTGATTTCTATTGAAAATTCAACTTACAGATTAATACTTTTCTGTCAAATCCATAGATTTACATCTTTTTCTGTTCCGTTTAAACCGGAAACACCGCGTAAATCCAGCCTTTCGACGTAAAAGGAGCTGCCTTCTACTATTTAAGGCAGCTCCATGCAAAACATGATATCAGCGTTCATGTCCCATACATTATTTACTGATTTTTACGTCTTTTCCCTGACCCTTTTTTGCCAGGAGTTTTTGATAGGTTCTGAATTTACTGGATGGCACTTTGATCACTGCTTTTTTATCAATTCCCCGAAATGCTTTTTTTCCAACCTCTTTTACCATTTTCGAGGAGATCTTTACGTTCTTCAGACTTCTATCTCCATCAAACGCATAAGAGCCAATCTTCTTCACATTTTTGCCAATCACAATTTTCTTCAATGATTTATTGTTTCTAAATGCTTTGGTCCCAATCTCTGTCACTTTGTATGCATAGCTTCCAATCTTTACACTGGACGGAATTGTAAGCGATGTAAAGCTTCTCTTTGTCGGTGCGGTAAGCCTTACGGTTCCCTTCTCTGTGGATGCATCTGTAACAGTATATTTGAAATTTCCTACTGTAAAGGACTTGTTCTTAGCAGCTATTATCTCAAATGTTCTGTCTTCCTTACCCGTATACTTTCCTCCGACTCCCTGGATTGTTACGGTTGCACGCCCCGGTTTCATGTTGTTCACATAGCGAACTACATAATGGATATTTTCTTCCAACAACCGATTGCCATCCTTTACTGTAATTTTAGGATATACTCCTTTTCCAGTGTAAATCTGTGTTTGGATGCCTTTGATGTCAAGGGTACCAATATCTTTCACTGATTTCTTATTCCATTTTGCAGTAAGGTTTATATCTCCTGTAGTACCTTTGATGATCCGTTCCACTCTGGTATTTCCCATATACCAGCCAGTAAATGTAAATCCTTCCTTTACAGGGTTGCTTAAAGTCACCATATCCTCCACAGTATAGGATGACGGATTGTGGTTAGAAACTCCCTCAATATCCCTATAGAATATTCGATAAGGAATTTTTTCATAGGTTGCACATACCGCCAGATCTTTCGTTATGTTCGTAAATTCTTGATCCCAGCAGACAAAGCGATATCCCGCTCTCTTTGGTGCATCCGGTGCATTGGCAGATCCTTTCAACGCTATTGTCTGAACTTCTCCGATCACTCGGTTATCTGCATCCAAGAATGCAACCCGGCAAGAAGGCAGTTTTTCAATTACGCAAGTTTCTACTTCCTCATCTCTACTACAGATACGCTCTTTCAATCCTTCTTTGAAGATGGTTGCTTCTTCTTTTATTATCCATTCCCCAAACACATGTCTCAATGCCGGTATCGATTCTTGTGTAATAATCTCGCCACATAACTTGCATTTCACAATACTTAGCCCATCTGTACTACAACCAGGTTCTAATAAAATGATTTTTTTCTTATCCATATGCTCACATGGTTTCTTTTCTAAAGCCTTAATGGCATCAATGACCGCCTGTTTCTTTTCATTGATTACATCCATGGTTAAATCAGGATCTTCCAGGGCATTCTCTGCATCCTGTATTTTCTGCAAAAGTATGTCATAACTCTCTTTGGTGTAATCGTCACCGGCGATACCTTTTGCATCGGCCACTGCCTGCCTTAATGCCTGCAAGTCTTCTGGTGCGGGTTTTCCCTCTTCCAAAACGATGATATTGATACTTGACTCAAGGTTCTCCGGATTTTCCATTTCCCCTATATTTAGGATTCCCCTAAACAAATAGTTTCCTGCCAGATTCGGGTCATAGCTGTGGCTTACCCAATTTACCGGTAGATAACATACCTGACCTGTTTTCAATCGTACTAATACTTCGGAAGGTAATTTTTCAATTAACTCCTCCTGTGTCGTTCCAAAAGCGGTCTTCACATCCTCCAAAATATTCACTGCGACAATTGTCTGCGTTGTACTAACCGTTATCTTTATCGGAACAGTAATATTATTCGGATTATCATACAACTCTCCCAAATCAGGTGTCCCAAGCAGCATATAATCTCCCGCCTTATTACCGTCATAATCTCCTGCCCAGATTACGTTTACTTCCTGTTCAGAGCCGTCATCCATAACTGCTACCACAGACTGTGGTAATGCAAGGTCTTCATATGCAGTTCCAAGACCTACTTTCAGATCATCTACCGGACTCAAAGATACAACCTTATACTTTTCAACACAAACTTCGATCGATGCTTCTTTCTTTTCTTCATTTAATACAGAATCAGGAAGGTTAAGTATTCCCTTTACTTTATATGTACCAGGGATTTCCTTATATTCTGTTGTATCCCATGCAACCGGAACCATTGCTGTAAACTCATTACTCAGGCTAACCTCCACTTTTTTGGGAAGCAATGCTTTCAGTTTTTCAGCTGTTGTCCCCGGATAAACTTTTACAGGCTTCTGCTCAGAGACTTCTGCTACACTGATATTACTTTTATCTGTTTCATAAAGCAATTCCAGTTCATCTATTCTAGCCATATTGTTTGGCCATTGCCCATTGTAGTTGTCTGCTGTTGTAATGTACAAACGGAAATGAGAAGATGTAACCACTTCTCTTAAACTGCGCTCATTAACCAGTTCCGTATTACCCGAAACCGCATCCACATCTACCCAATTAATTTTGTCATTACTAATTTGTAAGGAGAAATCTCTCGTAATATTTTTTGTATCCCCTTTGGCAATATGTGTAATTTTCCATTTATTAATCGTTATTGGTGAATCAAAATCCAATTCTACCCATTTTGGTTCTTTAAAAGGTGTATTTGCCGATACCCAGGCATTACTGTCTCCTCCGTCACTCGTCTTTCCGTCTGCAATATTCTCTGCTTTAAATCCCGCCTCATGGACAGAGCTGCCGGTAATCGTTGATGCCCTAGGAGAATAATTGACTTTACCGCCTTCTACTGTTACATTACATGCAGACTTATATTCTGTTCCTTCCAGGGAAGCCGTAATTGTAGCTGTACCTTTTGCAATAGCAGTCATCTCACCATTTTTACCCAATAACACTACATTATCATCACTACTACTCCACAGAATTTTCTCTTCTCTATTTGTTCTTACAGTTAACTGTTCTTTCTCTCCTGCAAAAACACAAAGATCTTTCTGATTTATTTCAATGCCTTCAAATTCTACCAACGCCTCATAAGCTGACTTTAATGCGTCAATCTCATTCTGTACATTAACAGGCTCGTCCAAGATACTCTTAGCTTTTTCCAAAGCCGACTGGAATGCATTCCAGCTATCCGATGTATAATCATCTTTTATTAACTGATCATACTCATTACACATATTTTGAAGTTGTTCTACCAGTGCCGGATCAACTGTTACAGTTACCTCGCAGACAGCATATGCCAGTTTATCCCTACTGGTTGCTGTGATCGTTGCTATTCCAGGGCTTACCGCTTTTATCACGCCGCGTTCTACAGATACAACTGTATCATCTGAAGATTTCCACGTTACACCCGGGAAAGAAACATTTTCAGGAAGAACCGTTGCCGTAAGTGTTTCTGATGCATTTTCATACATCATCAGATTTTTTGCTGATAGTACAACTTGTTTAGCCTCCACTTCCACTATTGGGATGGATTTTTCATAAACATTAAATTCGGCTGCACATATATATTTGTTTCTATACGGTACACTGCTCGCTGCTGTTTCTTTTGCACGAATTCTTATTCTTCTGGCTTCTACAATATCAAAAACTGCCTCTTTGCTCTCAATGTTATTTTTCCAGACACCGCTTCCATCAGGTATCTCTATGAAATCTTCACCTTTCTCACTCATGCTGTACCATAACTCATACTTTAAAATACGTCCATTAGGTATCGTATTTGACTGACGCGGAAGGTATTCCAGCTTATTTATACTATAAACATCGCCCAGGTCAATGGTAAAACTATTGTTAATGTCATTTGGGATATCCGGCATTGGGTCATGACTGAATGCACTATGCCATATAGTTGATTCATTTCCATCCACCGCATCGCCTGCCGGACCATTTATTCCTGTATTTTCTTCACTATCTGCCACTCCTGTTAACTGTGAAAATGGAATCTTTCTTTCAGTTAACACATTGACTATACAGGTGTCCTTGATTTCCGTTCCTTCCAAAGTTGCCGTAATGGTTGCTGTTTCTTCTAGCTTACCCGTCACATTGCCATTTTCATCGATCGGTACTGCTATTGGATCATTCGATTCCCAAATGATTTTTTTATCCGAATTGCTAATCACATTGATTTTTACACTTTCGTTTAACAAAACATCCACACGAGCATCAATATTAATTCCTTCTGGAAGTCCCCCTGAATATGCTAATTCATATTGTTTACCCGCTTCTGTATCAAATGTATATACATCACCTAAACTATTTGCTTTTTTGGTTGTTGCAACTTCTTTTCCATCCACATAAACCTTTAATGCAAGACCTTGTCCCTGCCATGGATTCAATACGGAACAGGACCTTCCCTTTTCACTATAAATATTAGCATAAGTAACTTGTCCAAATGCATTCTGGTCTGCATCCACTAAAAAAGCATCTTCTGCGCCCATTCTTCGAAAGCTTGCCTCCTGATCATCAAACCAGTTTGCAAAAATATTTATAAAACCTTCATTACTCTGCAGTAAAGAATCCTGCACAATAGCTAATCTACCGGTTCCGCCGATGTCTCCTATCGTGTTATTGCCGCGAATTCCCTCCCAATCACTTGGTGCCTTATTAATAGATCCTACCTTTAACTGTTCAATAATTTCATGAATATCGTATCCCAGG
Source organism: Robinsoniella sp. KNHs210 (assembly GCF_000686105.1). NCBI lineage: Bacteria > Bacillati > Bacillota > Clostridia > Lachnospirales > Lachnospiraceae > Robinsoniella > Robinsoniella sp. KNHs210. Next base: position 3,924,404 of record NZ_JMLZ01000002.1, on the reverse strand, counting down.
CGGGTCGCACTGATGAGACGGCGATGATTTCCCATTCCGTTCTTTACATTTAGATAATTAATATATTTTTCTTTTTCTGAATCCGATGCACTCATTCCGATGGCATCAAAATAATATGCAGATTGTATCGTTACCGGATTTCCATCAAAAGTAGCACCGGTATTTTTTTCTGTCCGTCCTTCCACATCACAAATGGTAGTTTTTCCTTTATATAGCATAGTTGGAACATCGCTCATATTATCTAATATGTTTTTCCAGACTTCAACCTTATCAGAATCAGTCTTTAATTGATTTGCGGCTTTAATTGTATTAGCTAACATATATTTACACGCATCAACATCAAGTATCGGATTACGTCCAGGCACATTTTCGTGCGTAGCTCCATACACAACATATTTTCCATTTTCGAATGTAATATAGTTCTCCCAGAAAATAGAAACAGATTTCATAAGAGGATATAGTTCCTCCAGAAGATCTTCATCTTGTGTATATTTCCACATCTTTACAACAGGCATCAACACAGATGTAGCATCTGCTGGCGAATTCCAATAATCACTTCGACCATTGTACTGTTCCGTAGACGCTCCCCACGGTCCAATATGAGTCGGAAATAACGCTCCACCTTCGATTCCGGAATTGAATTTCTCAGGTCTTGGCGTTCCTTCAATGATCCAGTTCAAATCTTTTACACTGTTAGACCGTCTCTCTGCTTCCGGCCAGTACTGATGGATGATGTTTAAATAGTTCTGTATGCCGCTGGTTCTGTTCGCCTGTACTAATGGATGAATTTGTCTCTGGAAATCTGTATTCGTTGTATAATCACCCTGCCATGCCGGATGGTCATTTGCTGTCCAAGGGAAAAGTCCTGCTGCCACTCCACCATTACTTTCACTGGAAATAGACGTAGAGCATCCTAATTGGTACAACATACCATAATACATACGCTCTACGTCGGCATCCTGAATATCAATGTAAGATTTCATCCAATATTCTTTCCAATATTCACGATGAACCTGCTTTGCAATTTCCAGAGAACTAGCACTGGTTCTTGTTGCAAGTTTGTTAATCGCCTTCTGAGTGGATTGTTCCAATGTATTTTCCATTCCTTCTTCTTTTCCACCTTCAATCGCTGAAACCATAGTCACGGTCTGCCCCGGCCGAAGTGTAAATGTCGTTGCATTCTTCTTATTATCAATGTTTTTGGTTGATTTATTAATATCATCTATGATCTTTGATGCCATGGATATATTTACATTCCATCCTTCCCATTTTCCCGTGCCACTGTCCCGGTCTTTAGGCTTACTGATACCTTTTTTTGAAGCTATCATCGTATCACCCTCTACCTTCGCAGAAGTATTTGCATTGGCAGTCCATGCAGATACTTCCATGGGAAGTTCTTCTTCCGTCACATTTGTTATTTCCGATACTATAATATTTTCCTTTGCAGACAGCCAGTTCATTGTTGTGAATCCCAGTTCGGACTGCGCTTTTACCTCGGCATTTTTCATATCCTGTTCATAGCGAAACTCCTTTCCAGACTCCGTATTCTGACCATCACTCTGTTGAATCGTAATTCCGCCAAACGTTGTATATTCCTGCCCGTTATCAGAAGAACGGTCCTGCCACATGTTGCTGTGTGAAATATATAAATTCTGCGCTTTTCGATCACCCGCCATAAACGCATATACCGTTCCATTTCCCATCAGCGGACCATCCGGACTGTATCCTGTATTCCACGGTGAACCTAACTTCGTATCTTTTGTATAAACCCCAACATAATCATCTAAAATCCCTGAGACTTTGTCCCACTGCGTTTCCACGGCTGTGCCCGTTTCCGTTTTGCTTTCTTCGATTACAGCAGCAGATGGACTCAAAGTCATACTGGATGCCACTATACATACCGACATGACTCCTGAGATAATTTTTTTAAGCTTTTGCATTTTTAAATCTCCCTTCTCTCTAAATCCTGTTTAAAAAATTATGATACAGATCTCGTTCCAGTATTTTATAGATCTGCTTTGAAATCGTTACCTTAACCTTTCCTCCTTCCTCACAAATCTCTCCCTGAGACTTTATTTCCATACTATCTATTTACTCTTTTATTAACAACTCACAAAATAATACATTACTTTCAAATATGTACTTTCATTACCGTATCCCCCATGATACAGACATATTAAGTATGTAAAGAAATCTAATTTCCTTTATGTCAGAATCAAATGGCAGGTGGCATCACCCAGATTTTCCAAAGAGGCTTTAAGACAAATCTCCCCTTTTTCTTCTCCTTCCTGCACAATACATAAACATTTCCCGCCAAATACATGCCGCTGTACCGCTTTATCAACTTCATGACTGCTTGGATCTCCATTCCCTCCCCCCAATATTCTGCCGCTGCCCTGAACTGCGAACCGTATCAGATTGTCAGATGTCGGTACAACGCCCCCATTCACATCCAAAATAGACACCCGGATACAAGCGGTATCACATCCGTCTGCCATCAATATATTACGATCCGCCTCCATTACAATGGAATCCGGCTCTCCGGTCGTACAGATGATCTTCTGCATGCATGCTTCACCGTCCAAATATCCAACAGCACGAAGCTGTCCTGGTTCATAAGAAGACTGCCATTCCAAATGGCCATGGGGTTCTCTTTTTTTTCTGCCCAGACTTTTCTCATTCAAAAACATTTCTACTTCCTGAAAATTACTATACACCCAGATTTCTTTTGTTTCTCATTCCTGGTCCTTCCAGTTCCAGTGTGGAAGAATATGAAGTACACGTTCCTTAGTCCATTACGATTTTAAATAGAAATAATTGTCTTTGGGAAACCCACAGGTATCCATAACACCAAAATGCGAATTGACATTCGGCCACTCATACGGCGTAGGCTCCAGCGATAATCAAATCCGTTCCAGATGAAAACACCCGATAAAAAAGGATTTTCAGCAACATCAGCCCATGCTTTTTCCACTGATCAGTTTCCCTCCGGAATATGTGTCATATTCCGGACAATATCCCTTCTCGTCATCTCTTTTATAAATACCTCTGGTTACCGTACAGCGCGCACTTTCACTCCCTATCATTTTCCTTTCCGGAAAAGCTTCATGATCGTTAACAACCTGTCCTCCCCGCTAACCGTAATTATATCCGACTACATCCAGCATCTGACTGTAGCCACCGATTCCATCCATGGTTCATGAATGCTGTCACCGGTCTCTGCGTAATTGACAACTAGGTACACTAGATCGTAAGTATCAGCGAATAGAGCAAAGCATTTGACACTGTCATTAGTCGCTAAAATTAATAATGAATTTTTCTACTGCTTATTTAAAACAGCTTTTTTACCCAACTTTTATATTTGCATATGAAATGCTACTAAGCTTTCATGTGAAAATCGTTTGGTTTCACCTCACTTTTAAAAAAGTCGGGAAATTTATCCATTTTTTCTCACCCATCCCATAACACTTGATCCTGAATCAGGCTTTTCCCCAGGTACCCTTTTGCACTACACAATCTGTCTTAAAAGACAACCACACCCAAAATTTTCTGCGTCGTAGATCCTACAGTATCTGCCTCATACAAATTCCACCTTTACATCTTTCATGCCTCCAATTATAACGCCTAATATATTTTGGAATATAATTCATACTTCTACACACCCTGTTCCGTGTAGTTTGCATCAAAAATATCCTCACTATGAATTTCGGACATCTCTTCACTAATTTCAAAGTTAATGGTTTCGTCCGTAGATAACGCCTGTTGGAAATCTGCTTTAATAGGTGAGTATTTCAGCACCTGCTTTATGACTGTCTTTTTTGCCATGCCGATATAATTGCTCTTACATGGACTAAAGGAGGAATCAAATGCTTTAGAATATTCATTCGCATAAGCATCTATGTCTTCCTTGGACATCACTTCAAAACCGATACACCATTGGTAAGTTTAAAAAGGCCATAGAAAAGCTTAACTTCTCCACGGTCCTTCAGCGCTGGGCGATGTATCAATGTTGGCTTCAACCCTAATTCGTATTCAAATTCATCATTTTCATAGACCGCTTGTGCCATACCCCTCTTAAAATTTATTCAATTTTACTCTCCTATATACAACTAAGAGTTGATTTTCTAAAAACATGAAAATCAAACCTTTGCTGTATATATACCTAGACGATAGTCCCACCAGTCTCCCCTCTCGAAGTAAGTTCCTATCAGTCATTTATCAACTTCATTTATAAGTTTTATTGTTCTATTTACTCCATAATTTAGCCTTTCATACGTAATAACACTTTCTACACCTGTATTCTTTATACATTCTTTAGGAATCTTCCTGATAGCCTCAAATAATTTTATTTTGCTTTTTTCTATTTCTTCTTTTGTACCTTTTTTACCTCTTCCTGCAATCACCACTGCAAAAATTTCAGCTATATAAGAAAGTTCTTTAATATTAATCGGCGCATTATCTAATGACGGTCCCAATTTTCTTAATTCTTCCTCATATTGATAAATTATACTTCCACTATTTATATCCCAACCATATTGAAGCAAAATGTAATAGCCAAATATTATCTGTAAGCATTTTATTTTAATCTGGTAATATCTATCCTTCATTTCTGAAAATTTATCATAAACCTTATTTAGTATTATAAACCCTTTATAATAATCACCTAAACAGCAAGATATCAATCCTTCATAATAGCATATTTCTAATCCCAACTTATATTCTTTTTTTATTCTCTGGATTTTATATAAATATTTTACCGAGTCATAAACATATGTTTCAAAGAGCTCCACATTTTCTGATAGATTTGGTATTAAAAAATCTAATTGCTCTTTAATAAAATCTGTTAAAAAGTCAATCAAACTTACTATATCATTCTTTTCATCTCCGGTATTTACTGATTCAATAAGTTTAATTCTTTTTGATAGTGTGTTAATTATTTCTGTATATTTTTCATTTTTTTCCTCTACATTATTTTCTATCCAATAATATTTTGATAAACATGAATTTACTTTCAGACCTTGAATATAATTTCCCACAAAAATATTATCAATCTGATATAATGTCTTCATAATAACTTTAGCATGAGCTGTATCTGCATATTTTATAAAATACAGCAAACACAAATAGACAAACTCCCACCACTCGGATTTAATTCTGCTAACATTTTTTTGCTCTTTATTGTTGTAATTTTTTATTGATCTATCAAATCTTAAGTATAGTGAAAATAATATGTTTCGCATTACTAAAGGATCAACTGTTAGCGCAAATGGCTCTGAAATATCTTTTTTAATTTTATCAATGAATTCTTTACAATCACTAATTGATACTTTTTCACCAAAAAAAATTGATTCTGAAATTAAACTATGCATTCTTATCTTATTTTTTTCATTATCAAATTCAATCCAACCGCCTTCAATTAAGTAGTTTAAACCTTGTACACTATAATCTTTATCCCATCGTTCCAAATATTCTATACACAGATCACAATTCAAAAAACATGACACATGTTTTAACAGATTTACTTCCTTTAATGGTATATTATCGTATAACTTATATATACTAAATATATGCCCTCTAATTATAAGTTCCTTACCGTTATACCCGGATTTAACTTTTGATAAATTGTTTATTCCAAAAATATTCTCTTTATGTAAATATTTTGCCATATTATCAATAGAAATATCAGAATTTTTCATTGCTTTACCAAGTAATGATATTATCATAGTATGATATTCTACCTTATCAAAAATAAACTCCAGTTTTTGTTTATTCACTCTTTGCCCTTGGAGGTAATTACATAGAAATATTTTCTTTAAACTTTCATAATTCATTATTCCTATGTGAATACTTTTAAATATTTTATGTTCAAACTGACATCTTGTAGTTATTAGTATATGCAATGGTAAAAATGATAAAAAATTTAATTCAGACATATATGAATTTATATCCATGCCATCAATGACAAGAATCGAATCTTCTTCTTTATTTAAGAGGTATTTTATATTTCTACAAAACTTTTCATCCACTGTTAAAGATATATCATCATCAGTATTTGTTCTAAATTCAATATTACTAATAGTATTTTTAATGTCAATAGAGTATTTCACAAAATAAAAATCCTTATATTTTCGTTTGATCTCATCTTCACTACTATCTCTATATATTTTATTGTTATTAATAAACTTTTTTGCTAATTGTGTCTTTCCAACACCTCCTATTCCATATAGTATGACCTTAGTATACTTATAGATATTTAATTCTATCTCTCTTAGCTTATCAATTCTACCGCAGAAATTATCGCACACCAGAACTCTACTATTAATGAATCTATAGTTTGGAAGTGACAGCTTACGTACTATAATTCCAATAATAGTATCATCCTCTATCTTATTTTTATTATCATTAAAATAAGGAATATTGACAATTTTCCCATATAGCTTTCTTAATTCTTCAATCAGAATTCTCTTTGTATCATCTTCTTCTGCAATTGTAGATTCTCCCTTGTGCTTACATATAAAACTATCAAGATCCCAATTCTTTTTCTTTAAAATAACTTTCTGCATATTCTTTGGTACATTTCTTTTACCATTAGCTAAACGACTTATTGTCGAATCTTCAAGCCCTTCTTTATTAATAGTAATATCCAGCAAAAAATCCATAGTGTCATATATTGCCAGTCTATCATTAATATGTGATTTAAATAATTCATGTATACTCTTAAACCATATTTCATTCATAATTTTTAATATCGCCCTCCATTTCAAACTTTTTGTCAATGTAAATACCTACTTTTTATTATATTATTAAATCACAAAAAAACATAGATGGAGGAAAAAAAATGTTAGATAACTCAAACGCTTCATACGATCAAACTTCCCAATTAATCCATGCAAATAACTGCCTGCGTTCGCAAATAGACATACTTCGCCAAAAATATCCGAAGGAACATGACAGACAGTATCTTTTGGAAAACCCACATAATGGTTCACTCGATCTCTTGACGCAAAAACCGAACGGAACCGCATTTTATTCTGTTTTCTCATTTTTTAAGATTAAATCCTTACTTTTATTAAGCTCTCCGCTAAAATCGGATAACGACCAGATTATGGATTTCTGCTTTGAACACTTTTCAACACGTGAAGAACACAGCATTAAAATTACTGTAGAACAGTTTAGGAAGCCAGGGCATTTTATTCAAGCACTTCTCCTAGATGGCATTGTTTTTACTGCCAAAGTACGCGATTCGCAAAAAGAAGCGTTAATTAAGGGCTATGCTCTGTCAAATTGCAAAATAGAAATTGCCAATCTTCCTATACTACCCGGTTGGAGATTTACCGAAAAAAATCCAAAACCACTATTTGTTATAAATCCTTACAATACAATTCCTGAATTTTTAGATGGCCCAATAGTACAAAAAAAAATTATTTGCTCTTCGGCTTTACTAAACGATAAACATGAAGAAACCCATTCACAAAGAACTCTTCCAACAATTAACGAAAATCTTACCTATTTACACCTAATTTTCGTAGCTTCTATATTGCAAACTTTATTCAATAAAAGTGAAGGCATATATTGGGATAAAATTGTAAATATTTGTGTGGATAATTTTAACCAAACTACTGATAATTTTATTAAACATTTTTTATGTTTTTATGAGAATCCCACGAAAATCCCTGAGCTTCCCCTTTCAGAAAAAGAGTTAACTAATTTAATTCGTTCAAGTAAAGATGAAATTCTGTTACTTAAAGTCAATAATCAAAAGAAAAAACCCGCTGATATATATCAAATTGAACGTAATCTTAATCTAATTCTAACTTTAAACGGAACTGAAGTTTCTTATTCAGAAGGCACTTTCAATAATTTTATTCCAGTTGTATTATCTACCACACCTATCGCGGGGGTGTCCTCTGATAATATAATAACCATATCTATTGATAGCAATCAACTTAACAATTGTTACAAAGCGAACTATATAATTGGCGACCTAGTTATTCATCTAACTAATTATATCTCCGAAAATTACGACAATATCTTGTTAATGATTCGAAAGATTTTTGAAACTCAATACTCTAGCAACTTAGAAAGTTACAACGCTTGTTTTCTACAGATGTTAGCTGCATATAAGATATCTCAAGAATTCATTAATGCTTTAAGGGACGATACAAATTGTGATAAAAACTTTTCTCTACTTTGTGATATTCAAGGTTGGTTCAAAAAACAGCTAGCAACATCCGATGTTTCCGGAATTGCAGAAATTTTTATTGAACACTTTAAAAATATGTATATGTATGGTGTATTTAAATGTATTAATCCGTACGATAAATACCCTGATGAAGAAAATTGTATCCCTATAATCATAGACAAAAAATCCATCTATTTTCGGAGAAGTGTCTTTCAAAATAAGATAGTTCCTGAAATATTTTCAGATGTATTACCAGTTAGCATTCTTAGATGCTTAGCCGATGCAGACATCTTAGTAATTGACTCGTCTACAAAACGCTGCTTTGAAATAAAAAAAAGGCTTACTACCACAGATGGAGCTTGTAAATATGAACGCTGTATTGTACTTCGGAAATCTGCATTCACAGAAATAGGTGAAGCAAATATATTTTAAAAAATGAGGAGCGATTTAAATGGACAACAAACTATACATAGGCCAAAACAATACCAATCCCATATATTATCTTCCAGACAAAAATATAAATGGGCACATATTAATAACCGGTAAATCAGGAAGCGGCAAGACTAGTGCAATAAAAAATATTTTAAACCAATTATCCCAAACTGATGCATTATTATATGCTTTAGATTTTTCCAAAAGTTTAGAACTAAAACCTACAGATTTCTCAAATCTGGATATACTTTTAGATTTCAGCATTACTAAACCGTTTTCTACACACTATAATGGTAATAATGCTTCCCAGACTCTCCTTCAGAAAGCCGACATTATAAGTTCTGTTTGGAAACTCGGATCTACGCAAAGAACTTGTATAATTAAAGCATTGCTTGCCATGCAGAGCATCTTTTTAAAAAATTCAATGATCTTGAACTCAAATAATTCTTTTTTACCTTATATGAAAGCAAGCACCAATCTCCCCGAACCAGATTTCGCACTTCTGTCCTATTTATTGGAGGAGATTAATACTACCACATCAATCAATTTATCCGAAAAATTCATAGATATAATATTGCATGTGTACAGTGATAATGTTCTATCTCAGAAAATACTACCTTTAGATCATAGAAGACATATCATTTATAACTATCCTTCATCCAATTGCGAGATCAATAAAAAATTGACCGAACTCTTCCTCTGGAACATATGGATAATTCGTTCAAATAATTACGATATTTCTATGCCACCAATCTATATCATTTTAGACGAATGTCAGCAATTAAGTTTTAATGATAATACCATAATGAAAAAACTACTTACCGAAGGCAGAAAGTTTGGTTTTAACCTAATTTTATCGACTCAATCTTTATTTTATGGATTTGATAAAGCAGCTCAGTCTAGCCTTATGCAATGTGGATTGCGCTTAATATTTAACCCTCCAGAAGCAGAACTATCACTCACTGCCAAATCTATTGAGCAATCAAACTGGAAAGAATGGCATGATATATTACGCAATTTATCTGTAGGAGAATCCATAGCTGTTGGTTTTTTTTCGAGTCTCAGAAATAATGCATTTCAAAAAATCAGGCTCAAAACTCCTAGGGCTATAAAGGAGGTCAACCATGTTCAATGATTTCCCTGATGTTGTAGATGTCACAACTTTATGCAAGATGTTGAAAATCGAAAAAAAATCTGCTTATAATCTTTTGCATAAAAAACAGATTCCATACAAAAAAATTGGACGCTTATATAAAATCAGAAAAGATGCTGTTATTGAATTTATGAATTCAACCTAAAATACTGTAAAATTGAGGGCAGATATGGTATAATATAATAACTATTATCTGCCCGCCATGATGAAAAGGAGAGAAATATGACGGGTAATCTTCAAATAAAAACAACTGCTAACGGAAAACAATATTTTTATATGGTTTTAAATTTCCACGATAAACACCTGGGAAAGAGACGTCAAAAATGGATTTCAACTGGTCTGGAAGTCAAAGGAAATAAGAGGGAAGCCGAAAAAATGCTGCGCATCGAATTGGCGAAATACGATGATTGCAATGTATACAACTATAACGCTGATATGCTCTTTTCGGACTGGATTGAGTATTGGCTAAAAAGTATACAACCTGATGTAGAGAAAACTACCTATGAAGGCTATTTGCTTCATAGCAAACATGCAATTGTATATTTTAAGAATTCCATGTTGAAGCTCAAAGACTTAAAAGTGCGACATTTTGAGGAATATTACCATGAAATGCTAACTCATGGGAAAGTTAATCAGAAAACTAAAGAATCTAGTGGCCTGGCAGTCCGAACTGTTAGAAGTCACAAATTCATAATCAATGCTGCATTAAACAAGGCTGTTTTAAATGAAATTATACGTTCAAATCCTGCCCAAAGCGTCAAGGTTACAAATAAAAGCAATAAACAGCTACAACGTAAGATACAATTTTTCACTACCGCTGAGGCCAACCAGTTTCTTGAATTTGTTTATACTCTTAAAGACGTAACATCAGATCTCATCTTTGCTACACTGCACTTTGGACTCAGGCGATCGGAGGTACTTGGACTGACTTTTGATTCTGTAGATTTTCAACGCCATAAACTATTTATTTCCAGGACTGTAGTAAAGATAACTACCTTACATGACAAAAATGAAACAAAGACGCCAGACAGTTACAGAAGCTATCCCATGACACTCGAAATTGAAGACTTTTTTAGAAAGGTCATCTCCAAAAAGAAAAAATACGAGCAGTTTTTTGGAAATACCTATCATAAAAGCAGTTTCCTTTTCACCTGGGAAGATGGTCACCTGTTTTCTCCAGACTTCATATATCATCATTTTTCTTTGTTGGTAAAAAAGTTTGGCAGGAATAATTTCACATTTCATAACCTACGTCATTCCACCGCATCTATTCTTCAAGAAAAAGGATGGCAGCCAAAAGATATTCAGGAATGGTTAGGTCATGCTGACTTTTACACTACAATGAATATATACACACATATTTCTAAATATCATCAAGATGAACGTGCACAGAGCCTGACAGGTACTCTGATGCTACCTTCCCAAGGTGTTAGAACAAATGTTAGAACAGATTCAAATCCATGTAATTCCGAGGTAAAATATATATCATGAAACAAATAAAAAAGACCGGAAACCCTATATAACATAAGGTTTCCGGCGCCCCTGCCAAGGAATCGAAGCGACGGGATTCGAACCCACGACCTCTGCGTCCCGAACGCAGCGCTCTACCAAACTGAGCCACGCTTCGCTATTCAGCTTTATCATTATAGCATTGGATCGCTATAAAATCAAGTATTAATTTATAAACTTTTACATTTTTTTCAATTTATTTTTTATATCATTTTAGACTTTTTTTTCAGGTACCGTACCACGCTTTCTAATATGTAAGTGCCAAATTTAGGCTTGATACCTTCTGGTCTAATCACACAGAGGCAGGATTGAAATCCTTACAAAAGTATCGAATTCTGTACCCTGCCCCGTGTATTTCCGGAAGTGGTGACGTTTCTATATCACTTCCTCTACTAGAGCGTGTTTGAAAATTGCTTTCTGACAGATGTGCGTCACAGTTTGTGGTAGATTTGTCCCGGATGAAGGGCGCGTAGCGGGCTACGCAACCTGAATTCGGGGCAAATATGCCGCAAAGTGGGGCGTGCAGATGGCAGGAATGAATTTTATAACACGCTCTAGCGCGTGTTTTACACTTATTACTTTTTCTTTACATTGATTACTATCTTAGCACTTTTACCATTAAATGTAGTTACCTTAATGGTTGCTTTTCCTTTTTTCTTTGCAGTAACTTTTCCGGTTGATGAAACAACAGCCACTGATGAATTGTTAGATTTATATTTTAGCCTATAACTGGCTGTCTTTGATGGGAAGTTTACTTTTATCCTCCAGGACTTTCCTTTCTTCAGATCCTTTGTTTTTGTACTGATTGAAATTGCCTTTGGTGCTTTTTTTACAGTGACCTTGCAGTAACTCTTTTTGCCATTTGCTGTCTTTACTGTAATCGTAGCCTTTCCAGGCTTTCTTCCGGTGATCTCTCCCTTTGACGTCACCTTCACTACTGACTTCTTGTTTGAACTCCAGGTAACTTTCTGAGATGCATTTGCGGGTTTAACTGCTGCTTTTAATTTTACCTTTTCTTTGGCTCCAATGGTGATTTTTGTTTTGTTTAGCGTCACTTTTGATGCTTTCGGCGTTTCCGGTACCGGCGGTTTGGGCGGAGTCTGAATCTTCGTAAAGTTTGCTGTCAGCTTTTTGGATGCTGTTATATTTCGGTCACTTCTCTTTGCCGTTTTTACTCCGTCACTCCATCCGGTAAAGGTATATCCTGTATTTGCCGTTGCCGTTACTTCAGTTGTGGAACCGCCCTTCACTATGGTCTGGACAGCTGTTCCGCTGATTTTTCCACCCGTCTGTGCCACGTACTCTACTGTTACCTTTTCTTCTGCTTTTTTGGTTACGGTTACCTTTAAAGATACGGTACTGTATGCATCCAGTAATTCTTCTTCATAGGTCATTTTTAATATAGGTGAGCCGTCGGCTGTCCAATGTACGCGTTTTAATCTTGCATGGCGGCAGGGGTCGTTCAGTGGCTCTCCGTTATAGGAGCTGTTATTTCCATTATAATCAGAACCGCATTTCCGGTAATTATGGGAAGTTGGCCTTGCGTGGTATACGAAGATCGCATTCCCGTCCTGATCTACCGTAAAGGAGTTGTGTCCAGGTCCTTCTTCTCCATTTACATCCCTTGATGTAAGCAGCGGATAAGGGCTCTTCGTCCAATTGGCTGGATCCAGCAAATCTTCCCCTCCTTTTGCACTGCACATACCAATGGCGTATTCTGACCCGGTTCCGGATGCAGAGTAACACATAAATATATTGCCGTCTTTCTGTAAAACAGTTGCTCCTTCATTTACGCAATAACGGATCCGTTCCCATCCATAATCAGAACAGGTAATACGGGTAGGCTCTGAAGTCACCAGCCATGGCTGCTGCTCATCCACACTGGCTATAAATAAATCAGTACTGGAGCCCTGATAAGCTGCGGTAGGTTTGCCTGCCCAGATTACATAGGACTGTCCGTTCACTTCATCTTTAAAGTAAGTCATGTCCAGACAGAAGGACCTGCTAAACGGATTTTCCGATACCTCTGAAGTTACACCCAGTTTATAGTCTGTCCATTCGGATTCCTGACCGGATGCCTGTAATGCAGTTTCATAAGGATCACGGTCTCCGGGCAGTACCAGTGCATGGCAATAGATATCAAATAAATTACTGCTGTGGCTTTCTGTGAAATAAATAACCCAGTTATCACCCACTCTGTGTATTTCCGGTGCCCAGATATAGCGGTATCCTCTGGAAGCGTAGTCTGCTCCATCATAGAATCCCTGGTTTCCGGCCTTCCAGACGGTTACCTGGGTACTTCTGTCCTGCAGCCCTTCCAGTGTCTTAGAACGTCTTAAAACTACACGGTCATACTGTTCCAGCTGATCGTTTGAATCAATCTGATCCTGATCCTCCGGGAAATATGAACCGGTCATATAATAATATCCGCTCTGTTCATCCCAGTAAATGCAGGGATCCGCCATGCCTTCCACGAATTTTGTCTCATCGTAATATACCGTACCGGTTTCTTCATTATAATTATCCGGATCATCCGGATTTGCATTCTCCGGATCATCTTCCGGAAGGGTGCTTCCATTTAATTCTTTTAATTTATTGATATACTGGGTCTGAACCACCTTACCGGTTAATGTATACTCTCCCGGTTGGGATAAGCTGATGCCCTGCAGCGCTCCCTCCCAGTCGATACTGAATTTCTGACTGGATCCGTCTGTATAAACTGCATTAACACTTGGGTACAGTTTTTCCAGCTCCTGTTCCGTAAGCCCCTGCTGCGCATCTACATTTAAGCCGGTCAGGGACTCCAGTCCATTATTTACAACTGTCCCCAGTTTATTTACGATATACCGGTACTCTTCTTCTGTCAGGGAAACCGCATTTCCAAGGGTAATCTGCTCATCTGTGTCTAATATATTTTCCCCATTCAGCATTAATGTAAAATTAGAACGTTTCAATGGCAATGCATTTAATTCAGTTTCTGATACCATGATGTCATCATAATAAGCTACTCCATCTGTGGAAGTAAACAGATGGATTCCCCTGGAGGACGTCGCATCCGGTGCCGCCACTGTAAATCCCTCTTCTGTCTTAAAGATACGGGGATCTGTAACCTGAAGCGTGCCATTGGTATTCTTAGTGAAAATCACTGCACCACCATTGTTCAGAACTTCAAAGTTTTTTCCGTCTTTGCTCACAGCCATGTAGACACTGCGGGTTTCCTGGGCTACATTTGCTGCGGAGGCATAGAAGTCTGTAGAAGTGGAATATACAGCTGCATAATATCCCTCCTGCAGTTCCCTGACTGACTCTACTCCATGTACTGTAATTTCAAATGCTTCTGATTCCATACCGCTAACGATTGCTGTCACATGTGCAGTCCCTTCGGAAATTCCTCTTGCAACACCCTTTTCGTCTACCGTAAGTACCTCTGGATTATCAGATACCCAGGTTACTGTCTTGTCTACATTTGTAGATGCGGGCTGCAGTGTAACGCTGAGGCGGATACTTTTATCTTCATCCACCGTATTTTTGCCTGAAATAGTGACACTCTCCAAGGGGATTGGCACCATGGTTTCCTGATATAGAGCAGAAACTTCATCATCAGTCAGTGCTTTTCCATAGAAGGAAACGTCATCCAGCATAGCTCCGGCACATTTCCAGTATGTTGCCAGGCTGGCGCCCAGACGGACATTGGTTGCGGATGGATCTTCGGCAAGGCCTCCTGTCAGATCGCTGATCATCTGCCCGTATTTCTCGGAACCGGAGGTAATGGTATGCTGCTTTTTCACACCGTCGCTATAAAAAGTGATTCCGGACTCTGTGACTGTCATGGTAACCATTTTCCATGCATCCTTTTGGTCTAGTCCCAGGCTGGCAACGGAAAAATCTGTATAAAAAGTATTCTGGTCTGTGGTATTCCAATAAACCATCAGCTGGTTCACCGCAAATGTACCCGCTCTTTTTCCCGTAGAAGGTGCTACTTCAAAGTCTATCAGACATCTGTCACCGCCTGCTTTGCCCGTAGTCTTTGTCCAGAAATTGAGGGTAAGGCCATTCTCCGTCTCCTGTCCTGCAAAAGGATTTCCCGGGAGCAGTGCATATCCGCGGTTGTTATAATCCGCTTCATTTAACTGAAGCACCTGTCCCCTGTATACATCATTTACCAAGGACGGTTTTTTTCCGCTTCCAACAGTCTCCAGTAAAAGCTTCTGACCGTCATATTCAAGCGCCTTTCCATCCGATGACAGCTTATAATCAGTAAAGTCATAGTTCTTAAGAGCCGTGGAGGAGATTTCCCCGGCTGCTTTATTTTCCCCAGACTGTTTCTGATTACCGGACTGTTTCTGATTACCGGGCTGTTCCAGAACTTCATCCAGATCTGTGTTCACGTCCTGCTGATCCAGTGGTTTTTCTGTCTGTAACAGAACCTCCGATTGATCAGTCTCCTTAGCCGATTCACCGTCCTGCTTTTCTGACTCAGGTGTAATGGCTGCACTATCCTGTTCCTGTATTTCGATTGCCGTATTTTCGCTGGCAAATACGGTACCTGACATCGGTGTCGCCGCCACTGCTACCGCGGTTACCACTGCCAAAATCTTTTTATATATTTTATTTTTCATTTTTATACCCATTGTATATTGCAGGCTTGCCTGCAATACTGCCACAATAAAACAGATTGAAAGAATCACACCGTGGCATCCTTTCTATAACATAATTTTCTTTCAACCTTTTCCTCCCTTTACTGCTCATCAAATGTAAATGAACTTCCATAAAAGCATAATTTTGAAATTCTCTTCAGTCTGCAAGCCGGAACCTCTGCCCACAGGCAGACCTGCAGATCATTTCCGGAAGCTCTGAAGTTCTATTTTATTTTGATTGTCTTCTTCATGGTCACCCCTGATACCTTTGCTGTTACCACAACTCCGCCTTTTTTTAAAGCTTTCATTTTACCTTTTGCCGATATCCGGGCTACTTTTTTATTATTTACCGACCATTTCACTTTACCTGAAATACCGGCAACTTTTAAGGTAATTGATTTTTTTGCTTTTACACTGCTTTTTCCGGTTATTCCACCCACCGATATACTGACCGATCGTGTAATACTCTTTCCATCAACTGCAACCGTTACTCTAACAGTCCCTTTTCCGGTTTTCTTTCCCGTTACTTTTCCACTGGAATTTACTGTAACTGCACCGGATGCCTGATAAGTTATCTTGGGATTTTTGGCTTTGACTTCATTTGGACAGCTGACTGCTATCTTCGTTGCAGATCCTTTTGCAATTTTAGTCTTTGCGGATTTTGCAGTCACCTTTGACAAATCCACAACTGCTGCTGGAGGCTGTTTCTCTTCCTCAACTGTTGCTATCGTTATAAAATCCATCGGATATCCATCTGCCCCTGAGATAACTCTGGCAGTGAGAAGTGCATACCCTGCCTTTTGTGCAACTGCTGTACCATTTTCATATTTCACCACATCCGGAGCACTGGAACTGTAGCTTACGGTAACGCTATTTTTTAACTGATCCGGCAGGCGGAATATCGTTGCTGTTCCCTTTACTTTTAATGATACTTTAGAAGCAGGCTCGGCTTTTTTCAGCGTATCCCATACACTGTCATAGCTGTTCTCAAAGCGCAGGCTCTTCACCGCCCTTTTTAACATGGCGGCTGCTGCATCTGCTTCCCCCTGGGAAACAATCCCCGCTGCTGACTCCAGTGCTGCATATAACTGTTTCCTGGATATAGCACTTAAATACGGCGTATCATAAGACCGTGCATCCTGTACAAGTGCATTGAGCTCTATTAGATTCAGTGCCTTTACCTTCACGGTAAATGACTTTTCGGCTGTAACCATTCTGGCTGTGAGAACCACCTGGGTATCAGCGGATGGGTTGTTAACTTTTCCCAGCCCCGTCACTACCTCAGGCACCGATGATTCCCAGACTACATCCATGGCATTAACTTTTAAAGGCAGCTTTAAATCATAAGCTACTGCATCCATACTTCCATTTCTGCTTCCTAGCAATATGCTATCCGTTACCGCATTATCCAGCTTTTCCTGAATGGCTTCCCGGTAAGCGGAATTTGTTCCTGCCACATCTAAATCGGACAAGGCTTTATTGTGAATTTTAAAGGATGAAATTTTGCCCTGGAAATTATCGTCACCTGTCCAGCAGGATTTTCCTATGTATCCCAGTATGTCATTTTCCGTACCCGGAGTTACTACATCATCCATGATGCTGTAACCGGTCTGTTTTTCATCAATTTTAATTCCGTCCACATAGAGGGTGATGGTTCCCCGGTCAAATACCATAAATACAGTGTAATATTCCTCATTTTTATTCAGCGGTGTATTCTGGAATAGAATTTCGGTATTGCTGTCCTTGATTCCTCCCCGAAGATTTCCGCCGGAAAAGGATGGACAGCAGAACATATAATTAGCTCCGCTTTTCCGGACTTTCGAGCCAAGGGTGAATAACCAGGCGTTCGTACCGCCGCTTCTGCTGTAAGTTGCTTCAACGGTAAACTGCTCTTTATCGGCAAGATCATCCATAATGGATACCGGGAACTGTACATAGCTGTTTTTCCCTGTTATATGCATAACATCCCGGTCATTTTCCGTATCAAAGGATACGCCTTGCGGATTTATAATCGTTCCATCATTCCCATGTCCGGATATGTCAAGTAGCCTGTCGCCGTCAACAGATGCCATCTGATATTCAACTGCCAGATTCTCATTTACTTCTTCCGGGTCATTTACGGTAACCGCAGTTGTCTCTGTTTTGGCTGTTTCTCCGATACTCACCGTAGTTGTAATCTGAGTATTTCCTTTTTGGAGTCCGGTAACCATTCCCTCTTCATTTACTTCTGCTATAGTGCTGTCCAGAGACTCATAGGTAATCGTTACGTCTTCCGGTGTTACACCTGCCGGAAGGCTGACATTAATCTTTGCCGCTTCATCCTTCATAAGCAGGATGCTCTTCTGTACATGAAAGCCTTCCTCACCCAGAATCTGCTCCGGAGAAAAGTCTCCATACAGTTTCAGGATCTGTGTATCGGTCAGCGCCTGATCATAAATGCTGATATCATCCGCCAGACCTTTGAATTCTTCATCCCAATTGCTGACTCCCAGATAAATATCCTGATTTTGTCCGCTTAAGGCACTGGATGCCAATCCATAGCCGACCTTTTTACCATTTACGTAAACGGCTGTTTCTTCTCCATTTCCGCAAAGGGTAAGCATACTCCATTCTTCAGAGGGGATGTCTGCTTTGGCAATGACTGTCCAGGCATATGAGGTGCCCTCTTCCCGGGTCCAGAGTTTGTAATTATTTTCCCCTTTATTGCCGGATAGAGCCACCCATTTTTCCGGTGAATGATACCCAAGAAACAGGATTGGACTATTGTCTGTGATAGGGGCATCCGGTTTTACCCACAGGGATATCGTATAGGATTCTCCTATATTCTTCTGATTCATTTTCAAGCCATATTCGCCAAGCTCAATTGCCTGATCACTCCGGCCCCGGGCAAATGTTACATCTCCTTTGTAATCGCTAAGCCCCGTTACAATAGCCCGGGGACCTTCAGCCATTCCGTCATTAAAGTCATAATATGCCAGCGGCACAGGATCTGGCTCCTGGGCTAAAGCTGTGACTGCCTGAACACAAAAAGCTGTTGATACAGCCATGACTCCGGTAAAAGCTGCATATAATAATTTTCTGAACTTCATATTCATTCTCCCCCTCATTATGAAATCTTCTTCAGTTTCATGGTCTTCTTTTCAAACCCTGTCTTTGCAGTGATCAGTTTATTAATTGTTTTATATCTGGAAGAAGGAATCTTAAATACTGCCTTTTTATTGATATTTTTGAAAGCATTTTTTCCTATGCTCTTTATATTTTTTCCCATTGTCACTGTTTTGACTTTTGTCTTTTTATAGAATGCTTTGCTTTGAATGCTGGTTACTTTAAATGCATATCCATTTATTTTTACTTCAGCCGGAATTTTTATGGATGACGGATTCTTTTTTGAAGTTCCTGTCACAGAAACCGTTCCATTTCTGGCTGCTGATTTCGTTACCTTGTATTTCAGTCCCCCGCTTGTATAAGCTGCACCTTTTTTAGGTATGGTCTTTTGCGGCTGCACCGGTTTTGGAGTTTCCTGCCCGCTGGACGCTGAAGGTTTTTGTTCTACCAGAATTTTAATATCCGCCGATGCGGTTGTCCCCTGATCGGTATAGCTGACTTTTAAAGGTTTTTCACCTGACGTCTTCATATCCAGTGCACTTGCATTCGTACTGAATCCCGTTACTTTTTTACGGCTTCCGTCTGTATAGCAGGCCATTACCTGAAGGTCATTGGTGTTCAGGGTATCCCCGACAAGATAAGTACGTTTGGTCTTTAATACACGGATACCGCTTAACTTTGCCTGTTCTTCCGGTTTTTTATCTGCATCTGTATCTATGACAAACGTACACTGTTTTTCATTTGGATTTGTCTGCAATACCAGCTTTCCATCCTCACAGGCGAGATAATATCCAGGCTTAGCCACGCTCTCCAGGGTAACTCCGTAACCTGCAAATCCTTCCAGGGTACGAAAAGTCATATTATCTGCCTCCTGGGCAGTTCCATATGTATCCTGAGTCAGCACTGTCTCTTCTCCTTTTGCAGACAGGTACAGTCCCGGCTTATTGTAGGATTCAATGGAGACATAGGATGCTTTCGTCTTATCCGCCTTACCCGGCACAATCTCCCAGGAGGCATCTTCTATTTCCGCACTGAGGCTGGTCATTACCGAAGCACTGATCGGATAATCCCCATCGTTCCAGCTGTTCACAAAATTCTCATGTGCCACCGGCACTCCCGAATAGTCATAAATGCGGCTGACTTTTCCGGTCAGGCCCGTAGAAGTCTCCTGGATCATGTCAATGCTTCCATCTGCCTGAATGGAAAATTCTTCTACACACACGGAACGCCGAAATCCGCTTCCATGAGGAAGGGAGCCATTGTGGTAAATAAAATATGTTTTTCCCTTAAAATCAAATACTGCCGGATGATTTGTATTGGAAGTGGCAGTAGGGGGCATCAGCAGGCCTCCAAAATTCCACTTTCCGTCAGTGAGATCATCGGTGGTGCAATATGCCATGCCTTCCCGCCAATTTGCCGCAAAGAAGAGATAATAGGGTCCGTAATAATTTCCGCCCTCATCCTGCTGGCGGTAGAGATAAGGCGCCTCCGTATAGGTATAATCCATGCCTTCTATGGTCTGCTGCCAGATATCATCTCCCATGGTAATCTTTCCATCCTGGTTCTGGTCTTTTACCGATATCATATCCTGGTTCAATTCACACAGGTAGAGAAGTCCGTTTCCCCATGAAAGGTAGATATGTTCTTCTCCATTTTCATCTGTCTCTATCCAGGCTGTAGGATCAATATCGTTCCAGGTACTGGTTTCTGGTTCTGTTACGTATCCCTTAATCATAGAATAACCAATATCCCGAAACGGTCCCGTAGGGCTGTCCGATACAGCCACACCGATAGACTGTTTCCCCCATGCCGT
This sequence comes from Robinsoniella sp. KNHs210, assembly GCF_000686105.1. Taxonomy (NCBI): domain Bacteria; kingdom Bacillati; phylum Bacillota; class Clostridia; order Lachnospirales; family Lachnospiraceae; genus Robinsoniella; species Robinsoniella sp. KNHs210. The sequence continues at coordinate 3,903,573 of NZ_JMLZ01000002.1, read as the reverse complement.
ATTATCCCAGGAACAGAAATACATATAATATTTGCCGTTATGTTTCATCACCTGCCCTGCCCAGGCAGAGTTATTGTCGCCCCAGGATACGTCTGTCATATCCATCATTACGCCCTCGTATTGCCAGTTCTCCATGTCCTGGGTGGAATAGCATAGATAATTTGGCATAACATAGCTTTCATTTTGTGCCACATCGTGCCCCACATAGAGATACACGGTATCTCCGTCTACCAGGACCGATGGATCTCCCCCATAGGTAAGATTCTCCTGATCATCGAATCCGAGAATGGGATTTCCAAGCGTACTCTTTTCTACCACCGTTTCCTTTGGAACGGTATTCCCTGCCGCCATCGATTTTAGTTCCATTCCGGGAACAATACCCGCCTGAAGCAGAATGGAAGCAGTTAGAATGCCTGCCATTACTTTCTTTTTCATTACCCTTTTCCTCCTTTTTCTATCTGAAAACTGCTGAGCGTATCTTAAAAATACTTTCTGCAAGATTTGGGTCACAATTTGCGGCAGATTTTTCAGACACGCACTTGATATATCAATTATCCCATACCCCTATAATTATTCAATTGAGTTATTTCTTCATTTGTTTCGATTATTTTGTATCTTTTTGTGTTTATCCGTGACAGGGTTTGTTTTTTTATGTATTTTGTAAGAAATCTTTTGATCAGAATGCAAAACAGGATCCACAGCCTTTTATCAGCCATGGGTCCTGTTGTGTTACTTTCATCTGTTTCTTATTTTTTTACTACCTTGATTTTTATCTTTTTATACTTTCCGTTAAATGCTTTTACCTTGATTGTTGTTGTTCCTTTTTTCTTGGCTGTGATCTTACCAGTGGAAGAAACAACTGCAACTGATTTTCTGGTGGAAGAGTACCGGATGTTATAGCTTGCCGTCTTGGACGGAAGATTTACTTTTAGCTGGAAACTCTTTCCTACCTTTAATTTCCTGTCTTTCGTATTTAGAGAAATTTTACTTGGAGCTTTACGAACGGTTACGGTACACTTATAAGATTTCTTATTTGCTGTTTTCACCGTTATCGTAGCTTTTCCTGTTTTCTTTCCTTCAATCTGTCCCTTGCTGTTTACTTTTACTACTGATTTCTTGCTGGAGGACCAGGTTACTTTCTGGGAAGCTCCTTTCGGATATACAGTAGCTTTTAATGTTACTTTTTCTTTCAGCCCAATTGTTATTTTTCTTTTGTTAATTTTTACACTTTTTGCCGCAGGTGTTGCCGGTTTTGGTTTCTCCGTGGATGGCTGAGAAGGTTTTTCTGTTGACGGCTGGGACGGCTTTTCCGTTGACGGCTGGGACGGTTTCTCTGTGGGCGGTGTTTCTGTTTCCGGTGCATCGGTAGGTGGTGTTACCTGGGTTTTTACAAAGTATGCCGTATAAGTAACATCCTTTTCTGCCAGATCGGTACGTGCCGCCTGGGTACTGCCGTCACTCCACTTACTAAATTCATATCCCGAATCTGCCACAGCTTCAACCTTGGTGCCAACCGTTCCCTTTTCCAGTATCTGGGTAGCGGTACCTTTGATTTTGCCATGTTCCCCTGCTTTGTAAGTAATGGTGAATTTTTCTGCTGCAGGTTTTTCACCATACTTATCCGCAACTTCTTTTGCTTCCATTGCACGGTTATATACTTCAATATTGTCGAAATAACCTTTGAAATAATTGTCTTTGCTGTACAAGGATCTGCCAAGGTAAGCAAACAGGTTGGTGCCAAGCTCTGCCATCTTAACCGTAACTTTCTGCTCTCCTAAAAGCTTTCCGTCTTTATAAACTGTAATCTTATCCGGTGTTACCACCATAGTAATATTCATCCATTTGCCTTTAATGGCAGATGTCGTTCCGCTGGCGGTCTGTTCCGAACCGTAAGAACCGGTGGTTATCGATACCCTGGATTGTGTATTCTGTGTTTTTAATAAAAGGTATCTGTTGCTGTTTTTACCAATACCAAACGTAAAGAAGTCTCCGTCAACCATTTCTGCCTTCACATCCATTGAAATGGTCATCTTATTTCTTCCGTCAAAGAATCCCTGGGGCAGTTCCGCATAAGTTCCCTTGGTACCGTTCAGATACAGAACATTTCCTTTTACCTGATCCTCTACATAAGCTGCATTTCCATAAATCTTGCCGTCATGGCCTTTTCCGGAATCATCTTTTATGGTATTGCTGCCGGCAGCATCTTCAAAGCTATATTTAAGTACTGCATTTTCCTCTTCTTCTTCCGTATTTACGGACGCTTCATCATACCATTTTTTCTGGATAGCGTCATACTCCTGACGGGTCAGTGACATAACGGTACCATGTCGCATGGTGGACGGGAAGGAATACTTACTGCTGTCCAGTCTGGTAAATGCTCCGCTGCCCAGATCTGTTGTAATCATCGGATAATATCCCACTCCGCCAAAGTCATCCAGAAGCAGGCACCACTTGTCCTCTCCATTGAACTTAAAGCAGGTTCCACCTTCTACATAGCGCTGGTCTTTTAAGGATGTTACCTCGGTCCAGCCGCCAATTAAGGAGTTACTCTTTTCCACGATTGTGTATTTTCCAGTGCCGCCCTTTACATCATGATCTTCTCCAGCTTCATTTTTAGAAAAACGGTAGTATACTTTCTTACCATTTTCCATGACGGAAATCACGGAGGTATCTATCACGCTGATTGCATTACCTTCCTGGTTGTGAAGCTCTATCCAAAGCTCCGGTTCTGTAAAGCTGTAGAAGTCTCTGGTCTTGCTGTAGTACACTCTCTGTACACCATAGTTGTCTGCGCTGGTCTTGGATGCCCAGAATACAATATATTCTCCTGTCTTTTCGTCATAAAAAGCTTCCGGTGCCCAGGTGCAGCCTGCATCATCCAGGGCAACCTTAGCCATACGCTGATTGGACCAGTTTACCATATCCGTTGATTCCCAGACCATAATACTCTGGCTTCCGGCTGTCTGTGCAGCTCCCCAGCCATTGCCGCCGTTAATCTTCAGATCCGTTGCGATCAGATAGAATTTGTCCCCTTCCGGTGAACGGATAATGAATGGGTCACGGAGTCCTTTTTCTCCCAATTCAGATTTGAGCACCGGTTCCCCGTCATTCATATCCTTCCAATGCAGGCCATCTTCACTGGTAGCAAAGTATATCTGTTCGCCTGTAGCTGATCCCTCACCTTTAAAATAAGCAAATACATAAGCTTCAAAATCTTCTTCTGTTATATCGGATTTTGCCTTTACGGTTACGGTTATCTCCTTTGTATCCTGTGCTTCACCTTTGGAGATCAAAGCAGTAAGAACAACGTTTTTGTCCTTTTCCCCTCTGTTAACCACGCCCGCCGGGGTATTGTCATAGTTTTCATTTACAACTTCTTTTGCGCTGACAACCTGCTCATCGGAACTTGTCCAGATAATTTTTGTTCCATCCATTTCTGCCGGCAGTGTAAGATTACCAAGGATGGCATCTGCATTTGGAATTGTCAGAGCTTCTTTTACTTCTGCTACAGTTTCCGCATCCGTTTTCTGGTATTTTGCATCTTCCTGCTCATAGTTTTCTTTTATCTGCTTTCCGGACAATATGGATTCCACGAATTTTACTTCACGGATTCCACCCTGGAAATCCTTAAAGGAATCGTTGTTGCCGGTTCCAATATAAGCATAGGTAAGTGTTCCCAGACTGGAGATAGATGCAGGTGTCGTTGCCGTACATAACAGTTCTCCATTCATGTAGTATTTCAGTGTTGTTGCAGGTGTTCCGTCTGCTCCGGTTACATCCCGGATTGTCACAGCGATCTGATACCAGGAACCAAGAGGTGATTTTTGGTTACCGGGTGTATCCCCCAGAATACTGGTTCCGTCCTGCGCTCCCCATGCGCCTCCGGCTTCTTTGCCGTTTAACATAAATGTCGTTCTGGCACTTGCCCAGTTCAGTGTTGAGAACGCATATCCGTTTTTCTCATCACTTCCAAAAGCAAATACAGTTGAACGGTCATTGGAATTGGTATTTGTCACATCATTACGTACCCATGCCGTAACGGTTAATTCTTTTGCATCCTGCAGTTTTGTAAGTATACCGTCATCCAGCTTAACATAATTCTTGCCTACGGATGCCGTACCTGCCGGGAATACAATGCCGCCTTTGTCATTAACTGCAAAGTCAGCCTGACCTGTCAGGGCACCGTCAAATCCATTATTTGTACCGTCTTTCAGATCATTTGTCAGCGGATAATATGCGAATGGTTCTGTTACTGCTGCATCTTCGTCATCCTCTGCTTCTGCTTTCCCATATGCCTTCATAACTGCATCATACTCTTTCTGAGTCAGATTCAGAATGGTGCCATGGCGTTTTTTCAGGGTATCAAAAGAGTACTCATCAGATGCTAATTTCTTCCATGCCGTTCCGGTTTTATCATTTAAATCTGTAGTAATAACCGGAAGATATCCTTTTCCTTCTGCAAACTGGTCGCTATACAGTCCAAAGGTTGTGCCGTCATTAAATTTAAACAGCTCCGGACCTTCCAGTTTCCTGCCGGTCATATCCCCGCCTAATCCAAGGCTGTCCAGATTGGTTACAACTTCCCAGTTTCCAAAGATGGAAGTACTTCTTTCCAATGTGATCTGTCCGTCTGCTGATGCACGATAATAATATCCGTCGTTACCCTTAATCATGGTTGTATCAATTATGGATTGATCTGCTCCACGGGTTATATATTCTTTTGCTTCCGTGAACGTAACAAAGTCTCTGGTCTTCGCATAATAAATCTGAAGAACGCCGTCACCGATATCATCGGTCATATCATTGGTTGCCCAGTATACTACATATTCACCTGTTGTCTCGTCATAAATTGCTTCCGGCGCCCACGCACATCCTCCTGTAGGAGAAGATACTGTCACCGCCCGTGGCTCTGACCAGTTTACCAGGTCAGTAGATTCCCATATGATCAAATCCCTGCTTCCGGTGGTGGTTCCCATTGCCTGTCCCCAGCCTCCCCGGTGATAAATGCTCAGATCGGTTGCCAGCATATAGAACCGGTCTCCTTCTGCGGAACGCATAATGAATGGATCACGTACTCCCTTTTCACCCACAGTGCTTGTCAGTACCGGTTTGCACTCATTTAGATCCGTATAGAAATATCCATCCTTACTGGATGCAAAATAAATCTGCTCATCAGTATCTTTGCCTTCTGTTCCTGTAAAACTTCCAAACAGATATGCAACATATGGATCCTGTTTCACCGCTTTTCTTACCGTCAGCTCAAATGTTTTGCTGTCCGTTACATCTCCGCTGGTGATCTGCGCGGTCAGGGTAACCTTCTCATCTTCTTCCCCTCTTGTAACCACACCCGCAGGTGTTACGATATCATCCTGACTCTGTGCCTTGGAGGTAATCACATCTTCATTACTTCCGGACCAGGTAATCGCTGCACCTTCCAGCTCATCCTGAAGTGTAATATTTCCACGTATATCATCAGCATTTGGGATTTCCAGTGCTTCTTTTGCTGCTGCTACCTTTGCGCTGTCATCCCGGCTGGCAGTCTGGGAGATCTGCTCCTGGGTCAGTGCCTTATCATAAATTTTAAAGTCTGCTACTTTTGCTTTTAAACCTGGATCTGCAGACCAAAGAGATCGTCCGATATAACCCATAACGTTATTTTCGGTTCCATTCTCCAGAATTTCTTTTACGCTGGTATTAAACTTAAAGGTTGTTATAATCGCCCCATCCAGATAATAGGACAGGATTTTATCTTTATAAGTAATGGTAATCGTTCCATAGGAACCGTCTTTTGGAAGACTGTGGCAGCCGCCAAAAATCCGTTCCTCTGTTTCTCCTTTGATTCCTCCTCTTACATAGCCTGTGCTGTAGCAGGGATCTACATAGAGATAATTGTTGCCGGTTCCTTTTACCTTTGAACCAAGGCACCAGAGCCAGTGATATGCCCCATTGGATGTACTTACCGTTGTTTCAATGGTAAATTCCTCATCCATAACACCTTCCAGCATGGGCAGTTCTATGTACTGGTTTTTATTTCCGGTAAAGTTCAACGCCGGAACCTCCTCAACTACCAGGATATTTTCCTGTGTCATGCCAACTGCATTCGCATCATTTTTAAGTCCGCTGACGTCCTTTAGCTTTCCGTCTTCAATTGTACTCATATCATATTGTACTAATAATCCGCCATCTTCCACTACATCCGGCGCAACAGGTTTAACCGGTTCCGGATTTTTAATTGAGCTATGTTCTTTGATAAACTCCGGAGATTTTGCCGTATTGTAAATCTTTACATTATCAATGAGTCCCTGATAATATTCTCCGCTTCCCCAGTTTGCCTTACCAATCTGAATAATTCCACCGCTTTCACCCAGAATGTCGCTCAACTTGTAAGTACTGATTTGTTCTCCCACTTTTTCCCCGTTCACATACAGAGTAGAAGTATCTTCTGTAACAACCAGATCCACATGTTTCCATTCCGGGGAAGATCCTGCCGAAATATTATTTCCAGGCCTTTTTCCGGTATTGTTATAACGCTCTACCGTAAGTCCCGATGCCTTATCCATAATACCAAGATAGTGTTCATTTGCAGGATTCCCTACCTGGGCATTCAGATTTGGCGCTGCATAAAATGCCCATCCATTTCCACTGCCGGATGCTTTGCTGTCATAGGATATTGTAATTTCATCCAGTCCCTTTAAAAGGGGAGTTTCATCTTCTTTGGCGATGCCAAACCAGTTAGTACTGCTTATGGACATTGCCTTTCCGGCATTATCATAGCTGTCTTCCAGTACCGGTGTTCCATTTACCGTTGCTTTCGCCCCTGCTCCTGCAAATCCGTTTTCTTCGTCATCAAAGGTGAAACTGGCAATCAGATTCTCATCTGGTATCTCCTCATCTTTTTCAAAGGTTGCGGTTACTTCGAAACTTTCGGTTACATTCTCGTCTTTTCTCACCGCATCGGTAACGCCATCGCTCCACTCTTTAAAGTGATATCCCACGTCTGCAACCGCTTCCACTCCGGTAGTGCTGCCGCCTCTTGGGATCTTCTCTTCTGTTACTCCCTGAAGAGTACCATTGCTGCCAGCTTTGTAGACTGCCGTTACCTGATCCTTGATCTCGTCTTCCGTTCTGGCATAATTATAAATCTGGATATTATCGATCTGACCTCCGAAATATTCTCCGTTTCCCCAGTTTGCCTTGCCCAGCTGAAGCACTCCGCCATCAGCTCCCAATATATCCGTCAGCTTATAATCGCTTGTATTTTCGCTTTTTACACCATCTACATAGAGAGTTGTAGCATTTTCCTGAATAACCAGATCCACATGCTTCCACTCCGCTGAAGAGGTTCCCAGAACGTCATTTCCGGGTCTGGTTCCTTCGTTATAAAAACGTTCTACCTTCATACTGTCCGTTTTGTCTATAACACCAAGATATTTTTCATAGTTAGGGGTCTGTGCCGCCCCGCTTTGAGCTGCAAAAAACGCCCATCCATTTCCGGTTGTCCCGGCCTTGCTGTCATAGGAAATAGTAACTTCTTCAAGATCCTTCAATAAAGGTGTATCATCATCCTTGGTAATATTAAGCCAGCTGCGGCTTCTGCCACCATCCAGGCTCAGTGCCATATCCTGCGATTCACTTCCATGATCTGTAAACAATGCAGCTGCTGCGGAGGCCTCTCCCCCGGTAAATCCGGTTTCATAATCATCAAATGTGAAATCCGCTAACAGTCCCACATCAGCTGCTTTTGAGGTATCTGCAATCTGCTCCTCTGTCAGCGCACCGTCATAGATTTTAAAGTTATCCAGAGTTCCACTGTAGTATTCCCCTTTTTCCCAGTTCGCTTTTCCAATCTGCAGTACTCCGCCGTCTGCTCCCAATATATCAGAAAGCTTAAATTCACTTTGCTGTCGTGCAGTTTCTACACCATTTACATAAAGTATGGTTTCCGTCTCTGTTACAACCAGATCAACATGCTTCCATTCAGAGGAAGTAGGTGCTGAAATGTTATTGCCCGGTCTCTTACCGATATTGTTATAACGTTCTACTCCCAGGCTTGTCTGTTTGTCGATAATGCCCAGATAATGTTCCTGCTGATACTTTTGCTCATTGGTATTAAGTGCCGCATAAAATATCCAGCCTCTGTTTGCCGAGTCCGCATCGTCTCTGCTGTCATAGGAAATGGTAATATTTTCTTTCCCTGCCAGCAAAGGAGTTCCGTCTGCTTTTGTTACATTCAGCCAGTCTTTGGTTGAGGAAGCAAGGCTTAATGCTTTTCCCCCGTCATCCATATCCACCAGCGTATAATCCCGCATCAGAACTGCTGCCGCACCTTCTCCTGCCAGAGGTGTCTCGCCATCGAAGGTGAAATTTGCAATCATCTTCTTTTCCGTGCTGTCCGACACTTCCTCAGCCATAACATTTACGGGTATACTCGTAACAACCATTGCAGCCGCCAGTGAAGCGGCTATCATTTGTTTCGCATACAACTTTTTCCTCATAAAACCTATCTCCTTTTCTGCCTGATTTGATTATCTGCAGCTTGATATAGATATTGTAACAAATTTGACTTTTTCTTGAGTTTAATAATTTTTGCATTGATTACGATTTTATTGGAGATTTTGCGGGATTTTAGTTTAAACTTATGTTTTTTTACGATTTTTGTATTATATTTTATTATCGTTGCAGACCGATCGTCTGATTGCACAAAAAAAGGCACTGCAAAGCTCTATGCCCTGCAATACCTTCTCATATTTCTTTATTTCATCCTCCATCCCGGATGATATTTGTTTTTTAAAGTCCCATTTACCAGCTTGCCCCATCCCAACGGGAATCCATTGATACAGACCAGCTGCCACCCTTTGCTATGCTTCACTTGCATATCATCAATATAAATAGTTTCTCCACGCAGATATTTTCCTACACGGCTGTCTGACCAGTTAAAGTTTACGGTGGAAACATACTGCCCCTTATGAAGTGCCATTGCAAATGACTGGCTGGGTTCAAAGCGGTCTTTTTTCAATTCTCCAAGGTAGAGCCCGTTTCTCAGAAAAGCCAGACCTTTTCGATCTCCTAACAGACCCGGTACATAATATACCTGCCCTTTTCGGACTTCTACATAATTTATATCCATATCCATGGAGATATCTTTCAGGAAATCGTTCAGTATGGTGCGGTCTGCTTTGGATATTTTTAATTTTACTCCATTAGCTTTCACATATTTCTGCGCTGTTTCTTCCTCAGACGGTCCTTTTTTCATTAAAAGCGCAATAAAATGTCCCTCTCCTGACATCTTGTGAGGCCAGATCCGGATACATTTAGTAAGGTCCGGATGGCCACCCGTCTTCACGAGATCCGGACGCCCCCCGGAAAATCCTTCATATCCCGGCATCTCCTGTATTTCAAACTCCGGGCACTCCTCCAGGAGATATTGAATCACTTCTTCATTTTCTTCCGGAGAAAATGTACAGGTAGAATACAGCAGCTGACCTCCCGTGCGCAGCATCTTTGCCGCCTGCATAATGATTTCTTTCTGCTGTTTTGCACAGAGCAGCGGTTTCTGTTCATCCCAGACTTTTGCAACTGCCGGATCCTTACGGAACATCCCTTCTCCGGAACACGGTGCATCTACCAGAATTTTATCAAAAAATCCCTCAAACTGCCCCGCCAGCTTTCCGGGTATCTCATTTGTGATAAAAGAATTCGGGATTCCAAATACCTCTACATTTTTCAGAAGTGCCTTAGCCCTTGATGCACTGATATCATTGGCAACCAAAAGCCCTTCTCCTCTGAGCTTAGCACCTAATTCCGTGGCTTTTCCACCCGGAGCCGCACATAGATCCAGCACTTTTTCCCCTGGCTCAACTGCAAGTCTTGATGCAGGAGTCATGGCACTTGGTTCCTGAAGGTAATACATGCCTGCATAGTAAAATGGATGCCTTGCCGGTGTATCCTGCTCCTCATAATAATAGCCGTTTTCCACCCAGGGGATCTTTGTCAGGTGAAAGGGGGCAATCCGTTCGAATTCCCCGGCAGAGAGTTTTGCCGTATTAACACGCAGCCCAAAATTGCGGGGTGCATCATAACTTTTTAAAAAATCGTCAAACTCATCTCCCAGTATCATTTTCATTTTTTCTATAAAAGCTTCCGGTAAATTCATAAATATCCTCTGTTTCTGTCATTTTATCTTTGTTTCCATAATTCCTATTCCACACTCTTCAATGATTCAACCATATCAATTTTCTTTAACTTGAAATACATGACAACATTTACAATCAGCGAAAATCCACAGGTGAATAATATAGAGTATATAAAACTTGGAAAGTTAATATTCCTTCCAAACATACATGCATCTACCTCAACTGTAACTATAACAAACCGATGCAGAACCATGCCAAGTACAATCCCCAGCAGAACGCCAAAAAACGTAAGTAAAATATTTTCCCGGTACACGTAGGCACAAACCTCATTATCATAAAATCCCAGTACCTTGATGGTTGCCAGCTCCCGCTTTCGCTCATTAATATTAATATTGTTAAGATTATAAAGTACCACAAATGCCAGCATACCTGCTGAAACAATTAATACTACAATTACCACATCCAGCGAACTCAGCATATCATCCAGCTGCTTCATTACACTGGAGGTATAGCTGACGCTAAGAGCCGCCTTATTCCCCAGAATATTCTGCCCAACATCTTCCACGTGATCTTTGGCATCCGGTACCGCCTTAAATAAAATGCTGTTATAATCCGGATTTTTTCCCGTGACTTTTTCATATAGTGACGGTGACATATACACATAATGTGCCAGATAATTTTCACATATATCTGCAATTGGTGCTTTTATAGTGGTTCCGTCCTCATTATGAAGTTCTATGATATCGCCTTTTGACAGTCCCATCATATTAGCCGTTTTCTCTGTTACAATCACCCCATCGTCTCCAAAGCTGACTTGCCGTTTTGTCTTCCGGTCTCTAAAATTCACAAAGGTATCAAAACCATCCATCTCTTTTGGTACGATGATATAAACACTCAGGTCTTTTTTCCCTACTTTTACCGACATTTTCTGCATCATGGAATCTACAGATGCATCAATCTGGCTGTCCGTTTTCATATAGCTCTCAAGATCTGCCCTCTTCTCATCGGATGCATCTTCATCGACTAATACGGTTCCATCATACAGCTGTATCTCCTGATACTGTAAAACTGCGATATTCCGGACAGAATCTCTGATACCGTATCCAACCAGAAGCAATGCCATACATCCTCCAATCCCGAATATAGTCATAAAAAACCGTTTCTTATATCGAAAAAGGTTGCGGATTGTGGACTTCCAGGTAAAACTCAGATGCTTCCAGATAAATGTTACCCGCTCTAGCAAGACACGCTTTCCCTCTTTCGGAGCAGGGGGCCTCATTAACTTTGCCGGCGTCTCTGCAAGCTCTTTGTAGCATGCCGCAAATGTAGCAATCATCGTACAGCACACCGCTGCAACAGTGGCAATTGCAGCAAACTTCAGATTATACGGAAGTTCTACATTAGGCATATGATGATACATAATCCCGTAGGCTGTAATGATAATATACGGCAGGATTTTCTCACCTACCAGAACACCCAGAATACTTCCTCCAATAGTAGCAAACAGCGCATAGTTCAGATATTTGGATGCTATGGAAAACTTGCCGTACCCCAGCGCTTTTAAGGTACCGATCTGGGTTCGTTCCTCTTCTACCATTCTTGTCATCGTAGTGAGACTGATCAACGCTGCTACCAGGAAAAACAATACCGGGAATACTTCCCCGATATTTTTAATCCGGTCGGCATTCTCACCGTAACCTGTGTTCTCAGGAAGTGAGCTTCGGTCATTGACATGCCATTCCGGTTCTTTCAGATCATCGATCTCTTTCTCCGCATCTGCAATCTTCGTCTCTCCGTCAGAAATTTCTGTTTTGGCATCCTTCTTTGCCTTTTTATATTCTTTTTTACCATCTTTTAATTTCTGCTCATTCTCTGTTATTTCTTTTTCGCCATCCGTTATTTCCTTCTCAGCATCTGATAATTTAAGAAGTCCGTCTTCTATCTGCTTTTGACCATCCGCAGTCTTTTGTACTGCGCTGTTCAGCTCAGATTCCTTTGATGCCAGCTCTTTTTTTGCCGCTGCCAGCTGGGCTTCTCCCTGGGAAAGTTGATTTTTACCTTCCTGCAGTTCCTTTTCTTTTTGAATCAGCAGTGCACTCTGGCTGTCCAGTGTCTTCTTTCCATCATTTAATACTTTCGTCTGCTTATCTAACTCTGTCTTGGCACTAACCAGCAGAGGTTCCTTTTCATCAATTTCTTTTTTCGCTGATGCCAGCTTTTTTTGGTTGGAATCTATTTCCTTTTTTGCTGCTGCAAGCTTTTTCTCATTTTCATTAATCTGTACACTTGCTACTTTAAGGGCTGCTTCGTTCTTATCAATTTCTGCTTTGCCAGCCTGTAACCCCGCCTCGCTTTTTGTCAGTTCCGCCTGGGCAGCATTGATTTTCTGCTGTCCTGCCTCTATTTGCTGCTTCGCCGGCGCCAGCGCTGCTTCCATCGCTGCTACTTTCTGCTGTTCTATCCTCAGTTGTTCATTTCCTTTATCCAGTTCCGCCTTTTTCTGGGCAAGAACCGGCTCGCTCTGGGCAATCTGCTCCTTCAGCTGCCCTGCCATGGCGATTTGCTCCGCTGTTGCAGTTCCGGCATCGATAGCCGCCTGGAGCTGTGCCAGTGCATTTTTAGCCTGATTGAGTTCTGCCATCTTAGCTTCATATTCAGCTGCTGCTGATGCCAGCTCCGCCTGCTTCCCGGCAATCTGGCTTTTAGCGGCATCCAGAGCTGCTGCATTTTTATCATATTCTGCTTTGCTAATGTCAAACTTTTCTTTTTCTGCCTGGAAGTTCACCTTTGCCTGCTGTAGAACTACTGCATTTTTTTCATATTCTGTTTTCGCGGCTGCAAGTTGACCTGTTCCGGTTTCATACTGCTTTTTCGCGGCGTCAAGCTGGGAAACTCCGTCTTTATATTGCTTGTTTGCCTGATCCAGCTGGGCTTTACCCGATTCATACTGCTTTTTGCCCTGATCCAGCTGCTTCTTACCGGCTTCGTACTGCTTACTAGCTGCTTCCAGCTTCTTCTTACCGGTTTCATAGTCGCTCTGAGCCTTACTGATCTGGGTTTTACCTGCTGCAATTGCTGCTTCCCCATCCTTTATCTGCTTAGATGCTTCCGGATATTTTGCCTGAAACTCTGATTCTTTTGAAGCAAGGGTATCTTTTCCGTCTTTTAACTGTGTCTTAGCCGAATCCAGTTGTTTTTTAGCGGAATCCAGCTCTTTTTGCTTATCAGTAAGGGTTGCTTTATTATCCTGAACTTCTTTTTTGGCATCAGCAAGCTTTTGCTTACCATCCTCCAGTTCCTTTTCGCCGTCCTTAAGTTCCTTTTTGGCATCGGCAAGCTTTTCGTCCGCTTCCTGTTTCCCATCCTCAAGCTCTTTTCTGGCATCGGCGAGCTTAATATCCGCTTCATCCTTTACTTCAGCAAAGCGTCTGGTGCATTGAACAGATTCTATCCCTTCCACATTTTTTGTTACATTATCAACCAGCCTGTCGTATTCTTCCGTATAAGACGTCAGATCCCTGGAGCCTTCTGCTTCCACATATGCAAATGTATATGCCGCCTGATCAAACTCTTCCGGCATTACATATCCATATCCGGATACCTCTCCGGTGCCCAGGGTGGTATTCCCCTTACTAAAAGAAATATAGGCAGGACTATTACCGGTTCCAACAATTTTGAACTCTTTGTTCTTTAATACTTTGTCACTGTCCTTATTTTCTTCAAGCTGTATGGTATCCCCCACCTTATATCCGTTTGCAGATAAAAATTCTTCGTCTACAATACATTCACCGGTAGTTTCCGGCAGCCTGCCCTCTGATACAGACAATTTATTCAAAGTAGGCAGCATCGATTCCATATGAAGTACTTTCTCATCTTTTCCGCTGCCGCACAATACATCCGTCATATATCCTGATTCTGCTTTGCTGACTCCATCTACCGCTAAAATAGCCTGTATATCCTTATCGGTCAATCCCAAAGTACCAATTATTTTCAGATCCATCAGATTATTCTCATCAAAATAAGCATCACCGGAAAGACGCATATCGGGTGCTGCCGATTGAATCCCAGAATAAAATGCCACTCCCATGGCTACAATAAAAAAGATCGATATAAATCGATTAAAACTCTTTTTTATCTCCATAAAAAAATCTTTATGTAATGCTTTTTTCTTCATATGCCCACTACCATTCAATTAATTCTACCGATATCGGTTCATTATTCATTCTCATACTGGAAACTTTTCCATTTTTAATTTTGATCACCCTGTCAGCCATCGGTGCCAATGCTGAATTATGAGTGATAACAATTACGGTCATCCCTTTTTCCCTGCACATATCCTGGAGCAATTTTAGTATTGCCTTTCCCGTCTGATAATCAAGTGCACCGGTGGGCTCATCGCATAACAATAACTTAGGATTCTTAGCTAAAGCTCTGGCTATAGACACTCTCTGCTGTTCCCCGCCGGATAACTGGGCCGGAAAGTTATTCAGTCTTTCACCAAGCCCTACTTCATCCAATACATCTTTTGCTTTCAGCGGATTTTTACATATCTGAAGCGCCAGTTCAACATTTTCCAGGGCTGTCAGGTTTGGAACAAGATTATAAAACTGAAATACAAAACCTATATCATCTCTGCGGTATCCGGTTAATTTTCTTGGATTATACTCCGCAATATTCTCACCATCAACCCATACTTTCCCCTTTGTGGCAGTATCCATCCCTCCTAAAATATTTAATACCGTCGTTTTCCCGGCACCACTTGGACCTACCACTACTACAAATTCACCTTTTGTAATTTGAAAATCTATGCCGTCCACTGCATGAATGTCTACCTCACCCATATGGTATGTTTTGGTTACACCGGACAGTTCAACGAAATTCTCATGATTTCTTTCTGACATCTGAATCCCTCTTCATTATTATTCTTCTTATGCATTGCATTTTGCATGTTTCTTTTTATTTTATCACATCAGGTTTGAAAAAACACTGTTTTACTTATTAAAAAATAATAAAGAACCACCCGGTTAGATGAAAATATTTTCTGTTTGAGACCATTGACAAGGAAAAAAAATTAGTGTATTCTTCTTATTGAACAAAGGCGTTCATCGTACAGGGCTTGAATTTCAATTCGAACCTCGTACGATGAACGCTGTTTTTTAATAATCCTTTTTAGAACGTATTCGAAAAATGCCGGTGTCAGAATCTTCAGATAAATGCATTGATTTTTCAATATACTCTAACCAAAAAATCAGGAGGAATTAATTATGGATCATACAATACAAGAAGTTTTGGAGTTTGTCCGGGACAATGACGTAAAATTTATCAGACTTGCTTTCTGTGATTTATTCGGTACGCAAAAAAATATATCTATTATGCCTGACCAGCTGGAGCGGGCTTTCCGTGAGGGAATCTCCTTTGACGGCTCAAATATACGTGGATTCTGCGGTGTTGAAAAATCAGACTTGTTCCTGATCCCGGATGCCGCTACTTTAAGCGTACTCCCGTGGCGTCCCCAGCAGGGCCGCGTAGTCCGTTTCTATTGCAGCATTAAAAACCCGGATGGAACTCCCTACGTATGCGATACCCGTCATATTCTGAAATCTGCCATTAAACGATGTGAAACCATGGGCTATCTGCCAAAAGCCGGAACAGAATGCGAATTTTATTTATTTAAAACCGATGAAGATGGTAATCCTGTTTTTCAAACCCATGACGAAGCCGGTTATTTTGATATTGCGCCTCTTGATAAAGGGGAAAATGTCCGTCGTGAGATCTGCCTGTGTCTGGAAGAAATGGGAATCACTCCGGAGTCTTCCCATCACGAAAGCGGACCCGGTCAAAATGAGATTGATTTTAAATACTGCGATCTCCTGGGCACCGCTGATAACTTGCTGACCTTTAAATCTGTCGTAAAAGCCATTGCCGCAAGAAATGGCCTCTACGCATCTTTTATGCCTAAACCCATTTCTTTTGAAAGTGGAAGCGGACTTCATATTAATTTATCGCTCTCACAAAATGGTAAGAATATTTTTCTCAGTGGTGAACAACATAATCCTGTAGCGGAAAGCTTTATGGCAGGCATTATGGAACATGCGGCGGAAATGACTGCTTTTCTAAATCCGATTCAGAATTCCTATGAACGCTTTGGATCCTTTGAAGCCCCCAAATACGTTTCCTGGTCTCATCAAAACCGTTCTCAGCTTGTACGTATTCCCGCACAGGCAGGAGAAAAAGCAAGAATGGAACTGCGCTCACCGGATCCTTCCCTGAATCCATACTTAGCATTTGCCATTTTACTTCATGCAGGTCTTGATGGAATTGAACAAAGTGCCGCTCTGACAGAGGCTGTAGATGTAAACCTTTTTACGGCTGATAAAACAATCATAAACAAACTTACCGCCCTCCCCGGTTCTCTGGAGGAAGCAATCCGCATAGCTTCTAGTAGCAGCTTTATTCGGAAAACCTTAAATCCTGCACTATTAGAAAAATATTTTCTTATCAAAAAAGAAGAGGTGCTTGCTTTTGATAAAACCGCGAACAAAGAGGACTTCTACAAACAGATCTACTTTAAGCTCATATAAGCAACGAGAAAAGCAGTCCTTAGATTGTATCAAAATAAGAAAGGCGGCGATGATATGAACAGCGTTCTAATTATATCCCCCACAGAAAAAAGTATTGCAGTTTTCCGGGATATGCTTTCACAAAGTTCCTACCGTGAGCTGGTCACAGTATCGAATTGCGGAGAAGCCAGACGCTTATTGATCGAGCGCAGTTTTGATCTGTGTATTATAAATTCTCCTCTGCGGGATGAGACAGGTGTCAGTATGGCAAGGAATATCGCCACAGACGGATCTACCCAGGTAATTCTGATCGTGAAAAATGAGCTTTACGACGATATTTCTATGAAAGTGGAAGAATACGGAGTATTCACAATTGCCAAACCAATCAGCAAAGTACTTTTCTGGAGCGCATTAAAGTTATGCCAGGCATCCCATAACCGCATGTCTATGATGCGCAATGAAAATAAACAGCTGCTGCAGAAAATCGAAGATATCCGCATAGTGGACCGGGCAAAGTGTATACTCATTGAATATCTGAATATGTCGGAAGCAGAAGCGCATAAATACATTGAAAAGCAGGCAATGGACACCCGGGTGACCAGAAGAATTATTGCTGAGCGTATCTTAAAGACCTATGAGAATGACTAGAGCGTGTTTTAAAATTGCTTTCTGGCAGCTGTGCGTCACAGTTTGTGAGAGATTTGTCCCGGATGAAGGGCGCGTAGCGGGCCACGTAACCTGAATTCGGGGCAAATCTCCCACAAAGTGGGGCGTGCAGATGACGGGAATGAATTTTCAAACAGGCTCTAGTGCCTCCCTGCTTTTTATGATAAATACCACAAGCCTTTGTCAGTGCAGCAAAAATTTACTGCACTGACAAAGGTTTTAATATAAAGCGAGTTTTTCCATGCGAATCCACTCTGCTTCTGACAGATGGTATTTTTTTCTGATTTCACTTATCGGTATCTGATTATGTATCTCCTCCAAAGCGTTGAGAATGTTATCGGTGGTCTGACTTACTGCTTTATTTACTGCTTTATTTACTGCTTCATCCAGTGCTATCTTTACTTCCCTCTCTAAACGTTCTTTAATAAGATCTTCTAATGCTGCACACAACATATTTTCATTCACCTCCTTAAAAATACGGATATTGTTTTTCACTATGATATCCATCGCCGAATTATATAACTTTTCATCCTTGTGTTCATCGTACTCTTGGATCAGGCTGTTTACCATATCCTTTGATTCTAAATGCAGGTTTAAACTTTTAAGCCATAAATTCTTTTCTTTTGACAATTTTTTTGTGTTTATGATCTGTATTGGAAATATATTGCCGCTGACATAATATATCCCCCTCTCGATTTTCTCTACCTCCCATCCCCTTACCTGCTTCAGGTGTTTGACTAAATTTCTTGGAAAACCACTGCTTACCAGTGTTAATGTAATTTCTGAAATATTGATCTCATTTTGTTTATTCCCATCCGACTTGTAAAAACATACATAGCCATAACATTTATAAAAATCATCTATACTGAGATAGTCCTCAGGACTTTTGTACTCAATAATATTATGCATTCTGAAAATACGTCCAATATTCTTTTTTATGGTTTTATTTACAGATTTTTTTATTACCAGTACATCGATCTGCTTCGGTTTCGTCCCTATCATATGTTCATTTTTAAATGTTAATTCACCTGATTCTTCCTGGAATTCGATCTGCCATGATGCAAAAAATGCCGGGTGCCACTGATGCGCATATGAATTATAACACGCCATAGATCCCCCTTTCATAATGGAAACCCTCATGACGTAATGAATAAAAAGATATACTTACATACACAATCATTTCCTTTATTAATTTTTTCATTGTGATTTTGAAGACGGAAATGTCTTCTTAGAATTGGATATTTAGATTTTATGTTTGTATTATATCACCCTTCAGATTTTATTTCAAGTGATTTTATTTTATATTTAAAAACATCACTTTATCAGAAAGTGATGTTTTTAAATGTTATTGCAGATTATTTGATTTTGGAAAAATATTTTTTCGTTTCTGATACGATAACGCCGCTTAATACCAATATTGCAATTAAGTTGGGCAGTGCCATTAATGCATTGAAAATATCCGCAATTATCCAAACTGCAGATACGGTCATAAACGGACCGATAAAGACTGCCAGGATATACAGCCACCGGTAACCATTTAATATCTTTTTATTATATCCGCAAAGATATTCCAGGCACCGTTCGCTATAATAATCCCAGCCCAATATTGTGGTGAATGCAAAAAATACAAGGCATACCATCAATATAAATGCACTGACCGTATTACTGAATGGAAGCCCCTGCTGAAATGCCGCTGTGGTCACCGCAACCCCTTCCAATCCGATATTCCAGGTATCCGTAATAACGATAGTAAGCCCCGTCATCGTACAGATTACAATTGTATCAATAAAAGTTCCTGTCATAGAAACTAATCCCTGGCGGACCGGCTCATTTGTCTGAGCTGCCGCTGCTGCAATGGGAGCACTTCCAAGGCCTGCCTCATTTGAGAAAATTCCGCGCGCTATTCCCTTCTGCATTGCCACCATTATGCTTCCCAGCGCTCCTCCTGCCGCTGCCCGAAGGCCAAATGCTCCCTCAAAAATTGCTTTAAATGCATTGGGGATATGCTTATAATTCAACACTAAAAGCAGCAGGCAGGCAAATATGTATATCCCCGCCATAAAAGGTACAACAATCTGGGATACACTGGAAATTCGTTTGATCCCTCCAATGATTACCATACCAACGGCAATCGTCAAAATAATTCCTGCGATTACCACTGTCCAGGAATAATCCCTTCCTAAAATAGATACGCTCCAGACATTGCCCGGATCAAAAAAATTATTAACGGCATTGGAGATACCATTCACCTGGGTAAAGGTACCAATTCCCAGAAGTCCTACACCCAGTCCGAAGAATGCAAATAATTTTGCAAGCCATTTCCATTTAACTCCCATTCCATTTTGAATATAATAAAAAGGCCCTCCGATTACATGCCCGTCATCATTGATTACCCGGTATTTAATCGCCAATACGCCCTCTGCATATTTTGTTGCCATACCAAATAATGCAGCAACCCACATCCAAAATAATGCACCCGGTCCGCCTGCTACGATCGCAGTAGCCACCCCGACTATATTACCAGTTCCAATGGTTGCGGAAAGCGCCGTACAAAGAGCCGCAAAGCTGGTCACTTCCCCATGGCCGCCCTCTTCATTTTTAAACATATACTTAAGCGCTTTGGGAAGTTTTGTGATTTGCAGCCCTTTCAGGCGGACCGTCAAATAGATACCCGTAGCTAAGATAAGTACAATAAGGGGAATCCCCCAAAGGAAATCATCAATGTTTCCTAATATCGTGTTCATTTGTTTCAGCATAATTCTCTTCTCTCCTTTATCTGTTTCAATGCAATAGAAAAAGAGCTGATAAAATAATCAGCCCCCTAAAGAGTAGAACTTATACAGATATAGCCCTGTCCTTTTGCCTGAGAGATAGGCGGGTCATCATATCGTACCCACTGTACACCTTCGGCGCCCGTTCTTTGAGACTCTCCAGAGTTGTCATTGTATGCCCTAATTGGACATTTGTCTTTGACAGGAGATACTATACCATATGTTAACCGTTGTTGCAAGGAATTTTCTTGATTTTGTACACAAAAGAGTTGGGTTTTGCCGATTAAGGACGCTCCAGCCTTCTGGTATTGGCAAACTGAAATAAAATTCCTGCCAATGCAAGTACCAGACCTGCCACAACTGCCATAGTGTGGTCCTTCAGACCGGCTGCTGTTAAAATAGCACCAACCGAAGATATTCCGCCATGGATTCCGGAACTTACAATAACAGCCGGTCTCACAAACTTAACTGCAATAAGCCCGATTAACAGACCTAAGACAATGCAGATCACAAATTTCCACCAGATATCCGGTGACATTATTTCATTTATGGCAAAATAGGCAAGTGCTCCGCAAAGAATAAATACCCCTGCAAGATAAACCTTAAATGCCAGTCCCATCAATACAACACCACATATGATTGCCGCAATGACTGTAATGATTGAATTATGAATAAAATAATCGGCAATAAAATATCCAGCTCCCGCTCCGGTAACAAATCCAAATAAAGATACCCAGAATTTAAGCAGCCGATATCCGAAAAAACAATTAACCAATGCCATTATAACCGTAATCGCCAGAAATACACCTGACATTTCTGCCGGCAGCCGTTCTAACATGCCTTGAACCTGACTCATATTAGTCCCCTTTCAACAGCGGTACACCAGCTGTTCTAAATTACGTTTCCAAAAAATAGAAATATTTAATAGATTTTAATCCCATTTAGAAGTAGTGTCAAGATTATTGTGCGAATTATTATGCATTTCATGCAAAATTAAGCAAATCTTTGAATTTTCAAGACAGGCAAAAAAACCCGGCGCAGCTTCTTTTTATTAAGAATGCTTATCCGCCGGGATATTTCCACATATACTTCACATCATTATTCCATACAGACCTTTACCCTATGAATTACTCACATAATTCCATAAGTTCCTTAACTCAACATGAATTCCAGCACTATCATGATTTTTTGCTGTTTCCATCTTCTTTGATCAGTTTCCGAAGTGCCAGAACAGCATTTGTGATAGCTATTTCCGTATCGTGAACAACTTCATTGCTAAGCCCCTGCTTTTCTCTTTCCTGATTCGCCACTACCAGAAATACAGATCCCACTCGGACTCTTAAATAACTTCCCACAATAAACAGTGCAGCCGATTCCATTTCAGAAGCTTTGCATCCCAGGCGCAGCCAGGCATTCCATTTACTCTGAAGTTCATAATTTACCGGCATCTTCTCCGGTTCATGCTGTCCATAGAATGAATCCTTGCATTCTACCACACCTGCATGATAGCGGAAATTTAAATCCTTTGCTGAATCGATTAACGCATTTACTACTTCTATATTGGCTACCGCCGGATATTCAATAGGTGCATATTCCTTACTGGTACCTTCCATCCGAATTGCCCCGGTTGCAATAACAACATCACCGCTTTGTACATCCAGATCCATTCCTCCGCAGGTTCCCACACGAATAAAGGTATCTGCACCAGCCTTCACAAGTTCTTCCATTGCAATCGAAGCGGATGGCCCGCCAATTCCCGTTGATGTGACACTTACTTTTACTCCGTCCAGATATCCTGTATAAGTCACAAACTCTCTGCTGTCAGCAACTAATTTAGCATCATCAAAATGTTTTGCAATTTTTTCACACCTTTTTGGATCTCCCGGTAGAATTACATATTTACCTACATCCCCGCTTCTTACACCAATATGATATTGTAAACCTTCTTCTGCATATTTCATAATAATAATCTCCTTTTCAACCATAAATATTTTTACTTCTTTTCATAATTTGCTACTTTGTCTGCTATGAATTCCTTCATTTTTAGATACTGTTCCTTATTTATCTCAAGCGTATAACCCTTTTTTGTGATATATCCGTCCTCTTCCATTGCCTTCACCGACCGGTTTACCGTCTTAACACAGAGACCTGAACTTTCCGATAATTCCTGCCTTGTCATCCGAAGATCACAGATTCCGTTTTCCTGATTGTGCTCGTATAGCCGCATAAACAGGAGAATCATCCGGTCTGCACCCTGCAAAAACAAAAAAATGCGTTCCTTTTTTGCCTGCTCCAATAAATAGTTCCCCATACTTTTTATTTCCATAAGCAGGACATGCCGGTCACTTCTTACCCACTTTTCAAATTTGTGCCTGGAAATCACCAGTAATGTGCAGTCCGTAACGGTAGAGAGAGTCGTTTCATATATTTCTCTGTCCAGGAGGATTTCCATGGTTCCAAAGACTTTAATCGGTTCAAACCGCATATAATCGTAGGCAATTCCCAATACTCTGTGATCTACTGCCCGGACAACTCCCTTTACCAGAATGTAAATCATATTGACTTCTTCTTCCTCGCGTATAAAGATGGTTCCCCTGGGCAGTCTCTGAATCTGGAATGACTGCATCAGCCAGAGCGGTGCCTCTGCCAGATAATCCTCCAGATATTCCCGCTCCTGCCTACCCAGACTTTCAATCAGAGACAGCAATTGTTCCATAGAATCTTGACGCAGCATGGCAATCCTCCTTTCCAAATATCAATTCGTTCTATACACTTACTTAATTAATTCCGTCACCACGATTTCAGTCGGGATGCCTTTTGCATCCTGTGCCACATCATCTTTATAAATCTGTATTTTTCCGTCCACGATCATTTTGTAAATTTCATCATAGTCCGCCTGTGAAAAAGTCTTAAACTTTGAAGTTTTCATAGGAAGCAGTACATTACCCGATTCTGATCCGAGGACAACGGATACGCCGCCTTCAAACTTTCCTTTGTAGAAGCTGTCCAGGACATCATATACGGATTTCTGCAAATTCTTCACTGCGGAAGTAATAACCGTATCCGATTCACCGGACTGGTCAACGTCAACCCCTATTACGGTCTTATCTACGAACATTGCCGCCTTCATCACGGAATTTCCTACTCCTCCGCCGCAGGCAAATATAGTATCTGTTCCCTCGTTATACCACGCCGCTGCTTTTGACATATTATCAGGGGTAGCATCGAAGTTTCCTACATATGTATATTTCATCTCCAGATCCCCCTTCGAAAGCCCTAATTGCTTTCCGGCATAATCTGCTCCCTGTATAAATCCATATCCAAAACGGATAACTGCCGGTACTGCAATTCCACCCATAAACCCAAGCTTCCTGTTCCCATCCATCACTGCTGCATAACCTGCCAGGAATCCCGCCTGTTCTTCTGCATAAAAAATGGAATGGGTATTATCCAGAATTTCACTGTTCCCGTTGCCGTCATGAGGTGATCCATCCAGAATCACAAACTTTACATCCGGATATTTTTTCTGCATGTTGTATACCGGAACCTCGTACAGATAACCGGGGCATACCACAATTTTTGCTCCGCCTTTTACTGCAAGTTCCAAAGATTTGGTATAAGCATCATCCGATTTTTCGGTAGGTTCATAGTATTTGCTGGATAGATTATGTTCTTTGGCATAGGCCTGAACCCCCTCCCAGGACCCCTGGTTAAAGGAACGGTCATCTATGGACCCCACATCCATCGACAATGCCACTTCATACTTTTTATTTGATTCCGATGATTCCTCTTCCCCACCCTTCTGACAGCCCGCCATAGTGAAAACCATGGCTGCCGCTATCAGAAATGCAATACATTTTTTCTTCATATCCCGTTCTCCTAATATTCTTTTGCTGACCTGCCCTTTAACAATTCAACTGCGGAGCTGGTTCCAATACGGCTGCATCCTTCTTTGATAAAAGCTTCCATATCTTCTATGCTTCTGACTCCTCCGGCTGCTTTTATTTTTACCGCCTCGCCTATTTCCCTTTTAAACAGGCGGATATCCTCAAGTTTTGCACCTGCTGTGCCAAATCCGGTACTGGTTTTGATAAAATCAGCTTTGGCATTTGTAACTGCTTTACATAAAGCTGTTTTTTCCGCCTCATCCAGATAACAGGTTTCAATAATAACTTTTAAAATAAAATCTCCGGCTTCTTTTTTTAATGCTGCGATTTCTTTTTCAACTTTATCAAAATCCCCATTTTTCACATCACTGATATTTACTACCATATCAAATTCACTGGCACCGTCTTTCTTAGCCTGTCGAATTTCTTCTGCTTTCGCCTCCGTTACACTGTATCCCAACGGAAAACCAATTACCGTACAGATATTAATCTGATCACCATATGTTTCTTTTACCCTTTTTACATAGCAGGGCGGGATACATACGGATGCTGTATGATATGCAATTGCCTCCTCACATAATTTCTGAATATCTGCCCAGACTGCAAATGCCTTTAACTGGGTGTGGTCTACATAATTTAATACATTTAATTCGCTCATATTTTCCTCCATTAACGCTTTATGCGTCTTTTATTATTTATTTAGTGTGTTTAGAAAAAGGATATCCCAGGCTGCCTTTACCTGCTGCCCTTACCTGCTGCCCTTATCATATGGTATCCCTTCTGCTTTTGGAGCCTGGGAATTCTTGGATAAGAATGCCAGTACCACAAGCGTTGCAACATAAGGTATCATTTTATACAATCCATCCGGCAGCGGAAGATCCTTTAATACCGGTATTCCGGAATAGGTACTGGAAAGAGTCTTCATGATTCCGAAAAATACTGCCGCCCCGAAAATTCTCCCTACTCTCCATTGCCCGAAGATCAGAACTGCAATTGCCAGGAAACCATATCCCGCCACACTTGCACTGAAATTAGTGGATGTTGGTACTACAAATGCCAGTCCGCCGATTCCGCCAAGGACACCTGAAATGATTACGCCTGCATAACGGATCTTATATACATTGATACCAACTGAATCTGCCGCCTGGGGATTTTCCCCGCAGGCACGCAGCCGAAGCCCGAATTTCGTTTTATTAATCACAATCGCAGCTGCAATTAATATGATAATCCCCAAAAATGTAGTCAGATATGTATGTTTAAAAAACATATCTCCAAGTACTGGAATATCGCCAAGGAGCGGTATCTTTTTAATATGGAATGTATCCAGAAAAGAAATCTGCTGCTTTCCCTGCACCATTCTGGCTACGAAAATTGCAAATGCCGGTGCAAAAAGATTCAGTGCGGTACCGCTTATAGTCTGATCTGCTTTCAGATTCACAGATGCAAATGCGTGAAGCAGGGAAAATACACCGCCTGCAATGCCGGAAACCAGGATAGCCAGAATCATGAACGACTGTCCGCTCAGAGTATTTTCAAAGGTATTAATAAACAGTATACCGGCAAAGGCTCCCATAACCATGATACCTTCCATTGCGATATTAATGACACCGCTTCGCTCTGCAAACATAGCGCCCAGAGCTACCACCAGAAGCGGTATGGCAAAAAACATGGTCTGCTGAACTACGAAATAAAGAATATTCATGATTTTTCAGCCTCCCTTCTCCTTCTGCTTATGAATTTTATAATAACATTTTTAAACAGTAATGCAAACGCCCCAAAATAGATGATCACAGATATAATAATATCAATTACTTCCGGTGCAAAGCTCAATAGCTGAAGATTGTCTCCCCCTACGGTTATATGACCGATAAATAAGCCCGCAAAAAGAATACCGATAGGATTTGAAATTCCAAGCAGTGCAACGGAAATTCCGCTGAACCCTTCCGGAGAAATCACATCCAGTACCTGGATACATTTACCCACATCAGCCAGATACATCAGTGCTCCGCCGATTCCTGCAAGGGCACCTGCAATTGCCATAGAAAGGACAATGTTCCTTTTTTCATTAATTCCCGCATATTTACTCGCCTGTGGACTTAACCCGCAGGCTTTTAATTCGTATCCAAAGGTTGTCTTATTAATTAGTATGTAAATGACGATTACAAGCAGAATTGCCACCAAAATTCCGATATTCATATTTGCTTCCGGAAACAGCCTGTCCAGACCCGCCTTTGGTATGGTTGCGGACGCTGCAACCGGAAGTGACTGGTTTTTGATCTGGTCATAAATCGTACCGGCTACCAGCATGTTTACCAAATACATTCCAATATAATTAGTCATAATAGATGCGATGACCTCATTCACGTTCCGGAAAGCTTTTAAAAGTCCGGGTATCATTCCCCATAAGGCGCCAAACAGTGCAGCTCCCAGAATTGCCACAATCCAGTGTATTCCAGCCGGAAGCCAGGTCCATTTCACGCCAATATAAACTGCTGCAAAAGCGCCCATGGTAAATTGTCCGGATGCTCCGATATTGAATAAACCGGTCTTAAATGCAAATCCAACCGACAAACCGGTCATAATAATAGGTGTTGCAATATACAGCATCTGTCCTACCCCATAGGAACCGGAGGTAAATCCTCCCTTTAAGATCATAGAGAAACCTTCCAGCGCCTCCGATGAATTGCTAAACAGCAAAATAATAAGCCCTACTGCCAGACCAGCCACAATTGCAATCAGGGAAGCCGAGAAATTTAGCAGCCCTTTCCGCTCTTTTTTATTTTTAAGCTTTTCTTTCATAACCTGCGCTCCTTTTCGTTCCTGCCATGTAAAGGCCTAATTCCTGCACAGTGACTTCTTCCGGTTTAACATCTGCAACAATTTCCCCCTCGTACATTACCAGTATCCGGTCACTTAACTGCATTACTTCATCTAATTCCAGAGATACCAGGAGAACAGCCTTCCCCTTATCCCGCTGTGCTACCAGCTGTTTGTGTATATATTCAATGGCTCCTACATCCAGACCACGGACCGGCTGAACCGTTACGACAATATCCGGATCCCTGTCCAATTCCCTGGCAATGACTGCTTTCTGCTGGTTTCCTCCTGACATTCCCCGGACTACGGACTCTTCCCCCTGCCCGCACCGGATATCAAATTGTGTAATCAGCTTTTTTGCATATTCGCGGATTGCCTGGAATTTCAGGAATCCATGATTTTGGAACCGGGGCGTATAGTAGGACTGCAGCACCAGATTTTCCTGTAAATCAAAGTCCAGCACCAGACCGTGTTTATGCCGGTCCTCGGGAATATGAGCCATCCCGTCCCGGCATTTTTTCCGGATACTTTCTTTCGTAATGTCCCTGCCATTTAAGGAAACACTTCCTTCATCCAGGGGCATTAATCCGGTGATGCCATAAACCAGTTCTGACTGTCCGTTACCGTCAATTCCTGCAATACAGACAATTTCCCCTTTTCGCACCTGGAAGGAAACATCCTTTACAATATCCTTCTGGGAATTTGCAGATTTAATGGTAAGGTTTTTAACCTCAAGTACGGCATCCCCTGGATCCTGCTGCTTTTTCTCCACATTTAAATTAACTTTACGTCCTACCATCATTTCAGACATTTCTTCTTTTGAAGTTTCCTTTACATCGATGGTTCCAATATATTTTCCTTTGCGCAGTACACTGCAGCGATCGGCCACTGCCTTTATCTCATTTAATTTATGGGTAATAAAAATCAGGGATTTTCCTTCCTTTACAAGCTGTTTCATTACTTTCATCAGCTCATCAATTTCCTGAGGCGTCAGAACTGCAGTCGGTTCATCAAAAATCAGAACTTCATTGTCACAGTAAAGCATTTTGAGGATCTCCACCCTCTGCTGCATTCCAACCGTTATATCCGATATCTTCGCATCCGGATCGATTTTAAAGTGATAGCGTTCACTTAATTCCATGACCTTTTTCCTGGCATCGTCCATTTTTAAAAATCCATTTTTCAAGGTTTCCCTGCCCAGAATAATACTTTCTAATACCGTAAAATTATGTACCAGCTTAAAATGCTGGTGTACCATTCCGATCCCCAATGCATTTGCATCATTGGGATTATTGATCTTTACCTCTTTTCCGTTCATTTTGATCTGCCCTTTTTCCGGCTGGTAAAGTCCGAATAATACACTCATCAATGTAGATTTTCCTGCCCCGTTTTCTCCTAACAGTGCGTGAATCTCACCTTTTCTAAGCTGCAATGTCACATCGTCATTGGCCTTGAAGCTGCCAAATTCCTTTGTGATATGGTTCATCTCAATAACAAATTCCGCCATATCCCCACCCATGCATGCCGCAGTCCCCTCTGCGGCGCTTCCTTTCATAAATTATAATCGTTTTTGCCTGTATCTATAAGTTATCTTTTGAAAAACTCAGTGGAAATAACTCTTCCAGCCGGTATGTCCGGTAATCCGTTTCGCTTTTTGCAAGCAATACCATAAATTCTTTTGGATTACAGAACTCTGCCATCACCTGCCTGCACACACCGCAAGGAGCGCAATAATCCCTTTCCTCGTCTAAAGCACCCTCTTTATTCCCTACAATAACAATCTTTTCAAACTCCCTCTCCCCGACGGACACCGCTTTAAAAAATGCAGTTCTCTCAGCACAGTTCGTTGGCGAATATGCTGCATTTTCTATATTGCATCCGGTATATACACATCCGCTCTTCCCCAAAAGCGCTGCACCTACCTGAAATCCTGAGTAAGGGGAATAAGAGTATTTCTGGGCTTTATATGCCTCCCGAATCAGCTCCTTGTCTTCCATTAATCTCGTACCATCCTCTCTTTTATTACTTGCTTCCATAACTGTTACTGCTTCCATACTTCCTTTAAAAAACTTTCTCCGTCCACCTGGTTTTCGATTCCGAACAAATCCAATACCGTCGCCGCGATATCCGCAAAGGTTTTTCTTGTTCCCAAGGAGACATTTGCTTTGATGCTGTTCCCATAAATCAGCATCGGTGTATATTCTCTGGAATGATCTGTGCTTGCAGTTCCGGGATCGCAGCCGTGGTCTGCGGTGATTATTAAAATATCGTCCTCTTTCATTCTTCCCAGAAATGTTCCAAGCTGCTTATCAAAATCTGTGGCTGCCTTTGCATAGCCGTCGATATCATTTCTATGTCCATACAGCATGTCAAAATCCACCAGATTCACAAAACAGATTCCGTGAAAATCACGGTCCTGAAGTTCTATTGTTTTCTCCATACCGTCTGTATTGCTCACTATGCTTCTGGTATCCTGTATTCCCCTGCCCGCAAATATATCATAAATTTTTCCAATGCCAAGTGTATCGAAACCTTTTGCTGACAAAACATCCAGCATGGTGTTCTTGGGCGGAACCAGGGAAAAGTCATGACGGTTCGTTGTACGCTTATAATCCGGATATGTCCCTTCAAAAGGCCTTGCAATCACTCTTCCCACACCATGTTCTCCACAGAGAAGTTTTCTTGCGATCTCACAATCATGATACAATTCCTTCAGCGGTACCACGTCTTCATGAGCTGCAATCTGAAAGACACTGTCAGCCGATGTATATACTATCAAAGCTCCGGTTTCCACATGCTCTTTCCCATAGTCCCGGATTACATCCGTGCCGGAATACGGTTTGTTACAGATCACTTTCCTGCCTGTCTCTTCCTCAAATCTTTTAATAATCTCTTTCGGAAATCCATTTGGATAAACAGGAAGCGGTTCCGGGGAAATTACACCAGCGATTTCCCAATGTCCGATGGTGGTATCCTTTCCCATAGATGCTTCTGCCATTCTTGCATAAGAACCGGTCGGGGTCACCTCGCTCTTCCCTTTTTCTACCCCTTCGATGTGAAACATTCCTAAATTCTCTAAATTCGGTGTGAAATACTTCCCTGACTTACGTATTGTTCTAAGTGTATTGCTGCCCGTATCATGAAATTTGTCCGCATCCGGAAGTTCACCGATTCCAAAACTGTCCAATACAATTAAAAACACTCTTTTTGCTTTCATTCTCTTACCTATTGCATATTGCCGGTTAGAGGGTAGGCTCTAACCGGCCTTACTGCCCTTTCTTACTATTTTTATATCTTATATGAATCCTCGTACATTTTGCTGTCGCTTGATAAATAGATCATAGTCCCTTGTTGTATTTTTAGATAGGACTTCTGTCCTTTCTTTTATCTAAAATATTCATTTCGTCTTATTTTACAATTTTTGTCTTCTGTATTTGGTCATAATTCACAATTGGTTCACTTCTTTATTATCTGAATAGATAGAAAAAGCTATACATATTCTTTAACAATACTTTCATTAATTTACAATCATTTTTAAGGAGGAACGCATTATAAAAATTTCTAGAATTGATATCCAGGAAATAGATATTCCGCTGGTAACACCCTTTCGGACAGCGCTGCGTACCGTAAGTTCTATCAATGACATTGTAATCACTGTTCATACGGATTCAGGAGAAACCGGCTATGGAGAAGCTCCTCCAACCGCAGTCATTACAGGGGATACCAAGGGCTCCATAATCTGTGCCATTCGTAACTTTATCGCCCCTTCCATAATTGGTAAGGAGATTGATGACATAGAGGGCATCATGCATGCACTTCACTCCTGTATCCTGAATAATTCATCCGCCAAAGCAGCTGTAGATATGGCAGTTTACGACCTCTATGCCAAGAGCCTGCACCGTCCCCTCTATCAGATACTCGGCGGTGCAAAGCAGACGCTTGAGACCGACCTTACCATCAGTGTAAATCCCACAGAAATTATGATACATGACAGCCTTGACGCTGTAAACCAGGGCTTTCAGATTCTGAAAATCAAAGTAGGAAAAGAGGGCATGAAAGATGTAGAACGCATTTCCCAGATCCGCTCAGCGCTGGGCCCCCAGGTCACCATACGGGTAGATGCTAACCAGGGCTGGAATCCCAAAGAAGCGGTCCGTATTATAGCCCGGATGGAGGATCTGGGACTGGATATTGACCTGGTTGAACAACCGGTCCCGGCTCATGACCTGTATGGCATGCAGTATGTTACGTCTCACTCCTGCACTCCCATTCTGGCAGACGAAAGCATATTCACTCCCCGTGACGCCATTCGGATTTTGGAAATGCATGGAGCGGATATGCTCAATATCAAGCTGATGAAAACAGGTGGTATCCATCATGCCCTGAAAATCTGCAGTATCGCAGAAATCTACGGTGCAGAATGTATGATCGGCTGTATGCTGGAAAGTAAAATTGCTGTCAGTGCCGCCGCACATCTTGCTGCGGGAAAAAATATTATTACAAAAGTAGACCTGGATGGACCATCGCTCTGCAGAACTGATCCATTTGAGGGCGGACCGGTCTATGAGGGTTCCTGTATCAAGATGAATCAGGATTATGGGATTGGTATTACCCAAGTGCCTAAACCCATATTTAAAACACTAAAATAACTTACTGAAAAGTGCTTGTATCTAATTATGCGATCCGTTTTCTTACGATGGGTTGTCATAAATATTTCTTTCATGCGTAGTATTATGTGAAGAACAATTCCCATGAAAGGGTATGCCATGCAGACATTGGTCCACTACATATCTGTCCTGAATGATACAATTAACCGTTTCGTCTGGGGAGTTCCCATGCTGGTATTTTTTCTGGCTGTGGGAGTTCTCTATACAGTTGGAACCAGATGTTTTCAATTTCGTCATTTTAAGCTCTGGTTTTCCGAGACGATTCTCACCTGTTTTAAAAAATCTCCACCAAAATCACCTGAGCCCGGTTTACAATCCGGTAAAAAGAAAAACTCCATATCTCCCTGGCAGGCAATGGCTACTGCCCTGGCCTCTACCGGCGGTGTAGGAAATATCGCCGGGGTTGCCACCGCCATTACGGCAGGCGGACCCGGCGCTCTTTTCTGGATGTGGGTTTCCGCTCTCCTGGGTATGATGACTCATTATGGTGAAACCGTACTTGGCATCTGCTTTCGAAATAAAGATAAGGACGGACACTACAGCGGAGGCCCCATGATCTATATGGAAAAAGGTCTTCACTGCAAATGGCTCGCCTGTTTTTTTTCACTTTTTTGTATCGGCGCAGCACTGGGCATGGGCAATATGTCCCAGTCTAACTCCATGGCAGATGCCCTGAACCATTCCTGGGGTACCCCAAAGCTGGCAATCGGTATTGCTGCTGCTCTTATTACGGGACTTGTTATAACCGGGGGAATTGGCCGCATTACTATCGTAAGTGAAAAACTGGTACCAATTATGTCTATCCTGTATATTATTGGTGCACTCCTTGTAGTTCTGACTCACATTGGAAATGTACCGGCTGCCTTTAGCTCTATCTTTCATGAGGCATTTAACTTTCGTGCCGCAGGGGGCGGAATTCTCGGATACGGAATTGCATCCGCCATGCGTACCGGAATTTCCCGCGGGGTCTTTTCCAATGAGGCAGGACTTGGAAGTTCCGTTATGGTACACGCCGCCGCAGATGTGGATCATCCGGCTATCCAGGGTATGTGGGGAATCTTTGAGGTATTTGCCGATACAATGGTGGTGTGCACCATTACCGGCCTGGCTATCCTCTGCTCCAATGTCTATGACCAGACGGCTTACTTAAATGCCATGCAGTTAGACCAGATGTACCAGACTACCCGCTATATTGATGCGCTTCCAAATGGTGTACCGCTTGCGTCAGCTGCTTTTGCTTCCACCTTTGGCTCGATGGGAGATATCTTTGTCTCCTTTTCTATCCTGCTTTTTGGTCTGGCTACATTGCTTAGCTGGTCCTATTTCGGAGAGCAGGCAGTCATCTACCTCTTTGGCCACAAAGTTGTGCCTGCATATAAGTTTATATATATCTTTTTTATCGTAATCGGAGCTGTTGCCCGGCTGGATTTCGTCTGGAGCGTCTCGGATACGCTAAACGGACTTATGGCGATTCCAAACCTGATAGCCATTACGGTACTGTCGCCTACGGTATTCCGGGTAACAAAAGATTATTTTGTCAAATACAAGGGCGGGTGATTTACAGAAAACGTTAACACGGAGTAATTCTTATGTCAGGACATACAAAAGCGCTGCTTTTCTTTCCGGGAAGGTATATCCCCGGGACCCAGCAACGCTTTTGTACAATAAAGCTTTTATTGTATAGCAACTATTATTCTTTTTACAAGTACCTCCCCAATATATCTGCATTTTGAAAAAGTATTAAACAACGATATCCGCAAACTCAGCTTTCACCAGACTTTGCAGGGCTAACGGCGACAGCCTGATCGTGGTTCCAAGTTTTCCGCCGCTGATATAGATTTCATTATATTTCCGGGCACTGCTGTGTATGATTGTCTTGTATTGCTTTTTCATTCCAACCGGACTGCATCCCCCCCGGATATATCCGGTTATTTTATTGATATCTTTTACATGGATCATCTCCACTGACTTTTCACCCACTGCTTTGGCAGCTGTTTTCAAATGTACTTCTTCTGCAATAGGAATCACAAATACGTAGTATTCCCTGCTCTTTCCCTGGGCCACCAGTGTTTTAAAGGATTGCTCAACGGGCGCACCAGTTTTTTCTGCTGTATGGAGACCGTCTATGAACTCATCACATTCATAGGTGATGAGTTCATAGGGTATCTTATTTTTTTCCAGTATCCGCATTGCATTGGTTTTTTGCTCTTTTGCCATTTCACTTATGCCTCCTGATTGTGTCCATATAAATATGTTCCCAGCAACTCCATTTCATCCTGATAAATACAGTGCTTAAGTTCTCCGTTTTCCATCTGATTCATGCATTCCCGAAAAGATAGCCATATTACGGATTCCACCTCTGATGTCTGCAGGATAAACTCTTCGGGGTTCATATCCCGGTAAAGCACATAAACTGCACTTAACTCATAATTCCGCCAGGGTTTTCCGTAGAATTCTGTTTCCAAAAGGGCATCATGGCGCCCTATATAGTGCAGTTCATCCGCTGCCGCCACCACGCCCAGCTCCTCCTTAAGTTCCCGTATTGCCGATTCCAGGTAGTCCTGCCCTGCCGGTATGTGTCCGGCCGAAGAAATGTCATAACAGCCTGGGAAGGAATCTTTGTCACTGCTTCTTTTTTGCAACAGGATATCAAAATCCTCATCTGTATTATTTCTAATGATCCACACATGGGAAGTCCCATGAATATCTCCGTCTCTATGCACCAATGAGCGTTCTTTGGTTTCTCCCGTGATGTTTCCATCTAAATCACGGATATCAAAATATTCCATATAACCTCCAAGAGTCTGTTTTAAAATTGCTTTCTTTATGGATTATCATAGTTTTTCTATTACCGATGATAGATCAAATTTATCCATTTGTAAAGCAGATATGGAGATTTCTCTTCTTTGTCACCAATGCAATTCTCTTCTTACATATTTTTATTGTATCTGCTGATATAAAACACATTTGCAAAAATAACAATCAGATATGCCACGACAAGTGTAAGTGTAACCCAAAGTTCTACCTGCATCAGGGCATATACCAGCATGAGTGCTCCAAATACATAGATCATTAGATCATAAGCTTTGCCTTTTGCCTGGTTCCTTATGGAGATATTTCGCTCGTCATTTGTATCAATCCTAATCTGCTTTGCTGCTTCCGGATTTTTCCGATAGGAAAGGTTTGTAAATACAGTACCAATATTCTGGCCAAATACACCTGCCCCTATACCGATCATAATAAATGGCAGTACAGCCATAATTCCTTCTGCGTCACCATAAAGCTTTGCCAATACCGCCCCTGATGCTCCTAACACCAGACCAATCACTGTAAATATAACATATTTTCCTATTTTATACCCCATATCCTAATCCTCCTCATAAATAAAAATATCTTCAATTGTCATTTCAAAATACCTTGCAATCTTAAATGCCAGTAAAATTGAGGGATTATATCTTCCGTTTTCCAGTGATCCGATTGTCTGCCTGGAAACCTCAAGATCCTGTGCCAGCTGTTCCTGACGGATCCCTCTTTCTTTTCTTATTTCCTCTAACCGGTTTTTCACCTCACCGCCCCTTTCTCATTATGGAAAGCTTCCTTTACATTTTCATCATATACCTTATTTTCTGAAATGTCAAGCTTGCTTTCCATTTTTATTTTTTCTTTTGGTGTAGTGTTGGTGTGGTATTGATTTTATACTTACTCAATTAGATCATTGTAATTACCCGGGTTATCACAGAGGAGGCCTTACATTTGAAACGACATTTACCTTTGCTAATTTCCGTTCTTTTATGTACGATATCCTTACTTTCTGTTATGCTTCTTATTTACTCCATACAGGAAGAAAATAATTATAAACATCCTGAGAATCTTACCTCTGTGCAATTCATTGGAACTTATCAGGCATCACCGTCAGATCTCCCAAGAGATCTGACATCTGAAACCTATATTAACGGAGCAGAGGTGCCTTCACTAATTTTAACCGGACATTTTGACCATGAAATACAGGATAATGAACAACTCCTTTTCCGGCTGAATAATGTCCGATTTAAAATTTATATAAATGGCAGGGAATATTTTTCCTATGGAGAAAAGGGAACTTACCCCTCATTTGTAAAATCTCCCGGTAATATATGGATTGGCGTTATGTTCCCTCACATTACTTTACAGGATGAAATAAAAATCGAACTAAGCAGTATTTACCATAATAATCTCTCGATATCATATAATAATTTTTACCATCAGATATACAAGGGAGACTCTGGTGCACTATTTCAATTTCTGCTCAAGAATAATTTTACTAAAATTTTCCTGGGGTTTTTTGTCGTACTGTTTGGTATGATGCTTTTAGGAGCACTGATGCTATTGAAAATTTTAAAGACACCCATATCTCCGGCACCTTTTTACCTGGCATTTTTTACGATTGTAAGCGGAATATGGGTACTGATCGATTTCAATCTGATCTCGCTAATAATCCCTTATGGACTGTTCACCAATATTTTAGATGTTATCTGTTTATCACTGGCACCGTTACTGCTCGTACTTTACATGCTGAACTTTGTGACAGGAAATGCCAGGTATTTCCTATTTGCTGTTGCATATTCCCTGTTAGGATTTCTTTTGTTCTTTATTCTGACCCAGGGATGCGGTATTTTAGATGGTTATGAACTTTTAACCCCGCTGTGCATCTTACTGGGCATTAGTTCTATCG
Source organism: Robinsoniella sp. KNHs210 (assembly GCF_000686105.1). NCBI lineage: Bacteria > Bacillati > Bacillota > Clostridia > Lachnospirales > Lachnospiraceae > Robinsoniella > Robinsoniella sp. KNHs210. The sequence continues at coordinate 3,867,361 of NZ_JMLZ01000002.1, read as the reverse complement.
TAGCATTTTTCTGCCTGCTGCATGAAATCAGGCATAATTCGAATAAAACGACTAAATTTATACTGCAGTCCTGCTGCCTCTGCTTTTTAGGCGCAGGTGATGTAGTGAATTATTTTTTGCAGATCATTCCCTTTAATATTTGGTTCATTACAGGATTTCTGCTATTTATGATAACCCAGTTTATATTCGTCGTGCGTTATCTTAACAAAAGCATTAATAATGCTTACCTGACCAGACAATTAGAAAGTGAACTGGCACAAAGCCGTATAGCGATAGCTCTAAGCCAGATACAGCCTCACTTCCTGTATAATTCACTGACTGCAATCAAACAGCTTTGCGCCATTGATCCTATCCGCGCAGAAAAAGCAGTTGGTGATTTTGCCAGTTTCCTAAGGGGCAATCTGGATTCTCTCTCAAGCAGTGCCCCCATTCCTTTCGAGAAGGAACTGAATCATATTAAGAACTATTTATCCCTGGAACAATTAAGATTTGGACGCCGGCTTCGGATTGTTTACGATATCCATGCAAATGGATTTCTGATTCCTTCCCTGACTGTCCAGCCTTTAGTTGAAAATTCCGTTCGATATGGTGTTACCAAAAAAATTAATGGGGGTACGGTAACCATATCAACCAAAGAAACTGAGAATGCCTTTATCGTTACCATCTCTGATGACGGCATTGGATTTGACCCATATAAAAAACAGGATGACGGACGCACTCATATTGGCATCGAAAATGTTCGAAAACGCCTTTATTCACAGGGGGGCAGTCATCTGTCCATCACAAGTATTCCCAAAGAGGGAACTACAGCTGTCATTACTATTTACAAAGGAGCGACTGAAAAATGAATATTATAGCCGTAGATGATGAAGAACTTGCACTTGCTTACTTAGTCAGAATTCTGGGGGAAGCTGAACCGGATTGTCAGATACAACCTTTTCTGGATCCTTTTGACGCTCTTCAATACGTGAAATCCCACCCGGTAGATCTTGCATTTTTAGATGTGGAAATGTATGGACTGAATGGGATTGACCTTGCAAAACGTTTTAAAGACACTCAGCCTGACATTAATATTATTTTTGTGACAGGTTTTCCTGATTATGCCGTAGATGCCTTTTCCCTTCATGCCAGCGGATATCTTCTAAAGCCTGTCTCCGTTGAAAGTATTCATTCGGAAATAGCCTATCTGCGTAATCCAATCGTCAAAAAGACGGATAAAAAAATTCGTGTACAGACCTTTGGCAGTTTTGAAGTATTTAACGGAAGTATTCCACTTGAATTTTCACGGATCAAATCCAAGGAACTGTTTGCTTATCTGATCGACCGTAAGGGCGCAGGATCAACTACTGCCGAACTCAGTGCAATTTTATGGGAAGACCGGGAGTACAGTATTTCTCTTCAGAAACAGTTTCAAACGATTGTCAGTGATATGATGAAAACGCTAAAAAGCGCAGATGCAGATGATGTAGTAATAAAAAAACGTAACTTTATATCAGTGGACACCTCCAAAATAGAATGTGACTACTATAATTTTCTAAACGGAGATGTCCGTGCCATCAACAGTTATGCCGGCGAATATATGTCAAACTACAGCTGGGCAGAATTTACCACCGGCTTCTTATACCGGCAAATTCATGAATAACTTCTTAAACTATTCATGTATGCCGCATTCCGAACAGAAAGCAGGAATTTTTCATGGAAAAGAGTACCCTTATACGTACAAATATTATTATTTGCGTGATCATCACACTGGGTTTTACAATTACTTCAATTATTAGTTATCGCTCAAATATAGGCATTTTTCAAAAAGATATTGAAAATGTATCCGCCCTGGCTTCAGATGGCATCTACCATAAAATTGATTCCATCTTTGCTAAACCGGTAAATGTTTCACTTACCATGGCAAATGACAGCTTGCTGGTTGATTTTCTCTCCAAAGAAAAGAATCACATGGAAGATGATACTTACATACAGCAGCTTCGGGAATATCTGAATTCCTATAAAGAAAAGTATTCCTATGATTCAGTATTCCTGGTTTCCACAAATACAAACCGCTATTATCACTTTAATGGCATTGACCGGTTGATTACTGTCGATAACCCGGAAAACAAATGGTATTATGATTTTATCGAACACGAAAATGAATATTCTCTCAATGTGGATAATGACGAAGCCAGTGATAACATCATCACCATTTTTGTAAACTGCAAAATCAAAGCAAAGGACGGGAGTACTTTAGGGGTAGTGGGTGTTGGATTAAAAGTAGATCATCTTCAGGAACTTCTAAAAGAATACGACCGGCAGTTTGGAGTCACTGCCAGATTAATAGATCATGATGGTATTATACAGGTCTCTTCCTCAGAGACGGGCTATGAAAATGTAAATATTTTTAAAGATTCTTCACTTGTTGATTTCAAGGATACCATTCTGCAAAATACAACAGGGAAAGAAACTTTCTGGTGTGACCACCCTCAATACCAAAGCGAATACTGCGTTGCCCAATATATCCCTAACTTAAAATGGCACCTGGTTGTTGCTAACAATTCTACTGCAGTGAGCCATCAGCTCCATCTGCAGCTTGGAAGAAATATTGCGATTATAATATTTATTATCATATGTGTACTCCTAACGATTACAAAGGTAATCCGTAAATACAATAAACAGATCCTAAAACTTTCCATTGATGCCGAGCTGGAATACCATAAGCTCCTTCATGAAGCAACGGAAGGTCTGTATGAAAATATTTATGAACTGGATATCACCCATAACTGTGCCTGCGGTGAAGGTACCAAACAATATTTTGAAAGCCTTGGCATAGATAGGGATTCCCCCTATGATAAAGCACTGAAGACAATTGCACAAAAACAGGTGAAAGAAGATTATATCCAGGGATATATGGCGATTTTTTCTCCCCAGCACGTATTGGAAGTTTATAAAAGCGGTATTAATACCCTGACTTATGATTTTTTATTTTTGGAATCACCGGATAAATACCGTTGGATGCGGATTAATGCCAGAATTTTTTTCTGGGCATCCAACCAGTCCATTCGTATGATCACATACCGCCAGAATATAGACGCGGAAAAGAAAAGGGAAATTATGCTTCTTAAAAAATCACAGATTGATTCCCTTACCGGTTTGTACAACAAAAGAACTACTGAGGATATGATATCAGGTATTCTTTACAAAGATGCTCCTAACAGGCTGCGTCATGCATTTATTATATTTGATATCGATAATTTCAAACACATCAATGATACTTTTGGCCATACCTTCGGTGACTCCGTCATTACAGAATTTGCGGCAGAATTAAGATCGCAATTCCGGGACAGTGATATCGTAGGGCGAATTGGCGGGGATGAATTTGCAGCCTGCATGAGAGATTTCCATGATATAGGTTCTGTTATTCATAAATTAGAAAGGTTCTGCTCTAAATTGAGCCGGAAGAATTTTGGAAAAAACAGTGAATACTATATTTCTACCAGTATTGGCGTGTCCCTGTTCCCGGATCATGGAAGCTCCTACACGGAATTATATGAAAAAGCCGATCAGGCATTATATTATACCAAAGGACACGGAAAAGGCTCTTATTGTATTTTCAATAAAAATATTGAAGGAGATTCTGTGTTTCATGTCAACCAGCAGGATATGCTTGCATTAATCAGTACTTCCATTGACGGCATCTCCAAAATAGCATGGGTGGATGGCAAATTCAGAATGCTGTATTTCAATCAGAAAAGAACTGAGCTTACCGGCACCACCGCAAAAACATTTTCCGATCCGGATTATGATGTCCTCTCACAGATTCATCCGGACGACCTTCCCGGCGCTTTGGACATTTATTATAAATCTTTGCCGGAAAGAGTTCCTTTCTCCTTATCTTACCGGCTGCGCCACTCCGATGGCCATTATATTCCCGTGAAAGCCAACGGCCTTTTTGTGGATGAAGTGTATAAAGAGAAATACCCCGTGTTTTATGTGATCTATACAGACATGTCCTCTGTTCTGGATTTCGAAAAAACAAACAAAATAACTGATAAAAATCTATAAAAAGTCTATGCTTTTTTCAAAAGTCGTCTTATAATTAAATATAAGAAATTTATGAAGGAGGTATACATATGACAAAAGTAACTATTAATCCAGGTGTCTGCGGGCTGATCACCAGTATAGAAGCTTCTTCTGAGGATCAGATGGAAGTTACAGTAAAAGTTGATTCCGGGTGCGCAAGTATCCAAAAAATGTTTGACGACCTGGGGGATACCTTTGATGCTTATGAGGTCTGTCTTGGAAAACCGGGCACAGGCCCCTTATATGAGTATGCATCAGAACATCTCCCCGGACATGCATCCTGTCCCGCTATCGCAGGGATGATTAAGTGCATGGAGGTTGAGTGCAAGCTAGCACTTCCCAAAGAGGCATGGATACGATTTGAATGATCTGCATTGTAACGGAAAGACTCATTATCGATATGACAATTCTTATCGATAATGAGTCTTTTCGTCAAACTACTCTTTTAGTTTATATCTAATTAATCTCCCACCCCCACTTTTTATAATAAACCCCTTCTTTGTCATTTCCCGCAGCAGTACAATTGCTGTTGCCTGTGATACTCCAACGGCTTCTTCAACATCTTTTCGAACAATATAATCTTTTTTATCAAAAAGATTAAGAACTTGCTCCTCTCTCTCCGTATAACGGTTAATACTTGCATTTATATGTTCGTGTGTAAGCCTATTGGCATAAAAATTCCTATTTGGCAAAGTAATCTTAAAGGCATTATTCGTCACATCAAACCGAGGCTTTTCATCAGCCTCTTCATAGCTCTCCACAATCTTAGGTACCCCGGTTCCATATGCTTCAATCAGGTTCAGACGATAGAATATATTTGCCAGTTTTTGATTTCTTAAAATAGATACACCAAGCAAAATATCATCTAATGTCATTCCTTTCACCAAACCGCCTACCGTCACAAATTCAATTCTATCTTCAAAAATACTAATCAATGTACTGGCGCTAAACGAATAATCCCGATGTACAATTGCATTCAAAAGAGCTTCACGCAAGGCTTCTTCGGGATAATCCCTACGATCAATTCTATCCAGACCTTTAAATTCAGCTCTGGTACGATTATATAATTCGATATATTCATATGCATCCTCTACCTGTCCTAGCAGCGATCCGGTAAACTCCTTTCTCTCCTTAAAAACTGCTTTTTTACTTCCTTCAAATACTGCCAGTTTTATTGTATGCTGGCATTGTTCTGACAATAAAAGCCCTAAACACGTATATGCCCCATCCATTCCAATCAAGCCCAGAGAAATCCTTTGATTATCCTCAAACGCAACCTTTTTCCTCTTAAAGTAGTCTGCCGTCTTTACAAAAGTAAGCTGCTGTTCCAGCGACCGTGCTGTTTCATAACAGTCACCGCTAGTTTCCTTGATCATATTTCGAATCCCGGTCTCTGTTGCCGGAACGGTAGACGCTCCCTGCCTTACATATACCCCTTCCGGACGCAATCCTTTTTTAGATATATAATAAGGGCGTGCTGTCCCCCTCTGTACTGAAACAACAACGACTTCTTTATCTTCCATTACTTCATTATTACATTCTACAAAAAGTGTAACATCCGGCCGTATTGCATCTCTGACGGCATTGGTCATACGCAGCATGGTATCATCCACATCATTTACTCCAACGACTGATCCATCATCCTGTATACCAATATATATTGTACCACCGTCAGAGTTAGCAAAACCAACCACTGTTTTCTTTATATCATCTGTAAACTCTCTTTTAAACTCAATTGTTTTACTTTCATTCATACCCGTTTCCTCATAATTCTTTCTGATTATCGTTCTAATTATTCTAATCATTATAATAATTATTATATCATTATAAAATACCTTGTCAACGCTATAAATATAAAATTGTTTAACAACTGTATTCTCCAATCAATATGCACCTCAAAAAAGCTGCCGGCACCTGCCAGCAGCTTTTCCTGTTTGAAGAGATTCATACTATGGAATCATGGTTACAAATCAGAAAGCAGTATGGAATTAACGTCCCGCCTTGTCTTGATCCGGTCTGTGTGAATTCCTGGAAGCCATCATTCTGCGGCTTACAAATGGTCCTACCTCTTGTACCAGTTCCATGCATTCATTATCATGGATGATCATTTCAATATTTTTTGCAGAGCTTAGCGCCAGAGTTCCCACCAGCGACTTTGCATCAACGATATGGTGTCCATACCGCAGGTCTACATCTACATCATATCTGCTGACAATATTGACGAACTGGACAGCGTCATCCGGGGTCTGGAATGTAATGGGTATTTTGATCATGTGTTTATACTCCTTTCATGAGATGTTTCATTAATTGGAGTATATCCAGTTTCTGGAATTATAACGGTTAATATTTCATTCTACAGGAAAATATTTATAACTTCTGTCTGATATGCTTTCAGTCTGCAGGAAATTTCTTTTCCTTCCACCTTTACCAGTGTTTCCTGTTCTGTATCCGTATTATTAATTACTACCAGTGCGTGTCCGTCAGGAAAATAAGCGCATTCCGTATTCAGATTCGATGTGACTCCCTCCTGATCCATTTTCTCCCCTGCCCCGAATAAAATGAGATTTTGCAGCATTCTGGTATTCGCCGGGCAAATCCGGTAAGATGACAGATAGATTCCGCAGCCCCTTCCAAATGAATGAACCGTTAATAACGGCTGACCTTCATTTTCCAACAGCACCCTGGCTGATCCGTCTGTGAGATACATTCCTTCCCCGGATTTTATGCCGGCTCCTTCGGGGATCAGCCCGGGAATTTCCTCGGCTGTAAATTTCCATTTTCCATGGCACACCCTTGCCCCTGTGTCTTTATCCACTCCCAGTATATGCGCCATTCTGAAGTAAGTATCGTATCCATCCACAGCGGAAGGCTCATTTACACCAATAAATGCGCCTCCATCGTGGACCCACTTAGTCAGTCTTTCTACAATTTCACAATCCTTCCAGACATCTCCGCCGCTCCATGCCGTACCTGCCGCGCCTGCATTGATCAGAACGTCTATCTGGTCCAGTGCTCCCTTTTTCACATCTTCAAAATTGATAAAGCTGACCTCAAAGGGAAGACCTGACAGACTTTCATTGATATGGATCAGATCATGCATATAAGTCTCATGAAAATGCCCCGACAGCGTCCAGGAACGAAGTCGCCCCCAATAATGCAAAACAGCAACTCTCGGTCTGAAATTCATCGGTGCCCCTGTTTTATGTAATTCCCGGATCTTACGGAAGTCATCTGCCAATTCTTCCATATAATCGGCAAACTCCGGTTTTCGCTCAACCAGATGCAGATAGCCGCCCAGCCCGATACGGTCGACCGGCTGCCTTAAAATTGCTCTTCGTACATCTTTCCAGTATCTCTGTGCCTCCGCCTTTGGATCACCGTCAGCCAGAAAAGAGGGCGAACCGTCCACTCCTGTTGGAAACAGATAGGGATGAAGTCGCAGTTCATGGGTCTTTACCCTAACCCCGCTGCAGAGTCTGGATTCAAAACCACTGAAAACCGCTTTGATGATGCCATCAAATCCAAACTTTTCAAAATTTTTACCATAAGGTTCATTTCCAACCCAGCTGTCATCGTAGAACACATAGGCTTCCTTACCATAGTCGTGGACGATTTTCACCAGCTTTTTTCCAAACTGAATTACAAAATCGTTTATAAACTTCATCCAATCGGCTTTCTTTTTGTCTCCGGGCATGTGGGTAACATGGAATTTTCCCTTATTTACAAAATCTTCTGCCGTCATCGAGTAACCATATTTCTTCTCAAATTCATCCAGGGCAAGGGGACTGACGGTAAAGTCATAGGACGCCCAGTCCGTAAATAAATGTCTGTTTCTTTCACTGCTTCCCCACATCCACACAAAATTATAGAACATGGAAGTAAAACGGACCACTGTGGTATCCGGGTGCGCCTCACACCAGTCCTTCATCCACCCCAGCATATATTTCTGTGTCTCAGGATACCTGGGATCAATCTGCATCAGATGTTCCTTGTCCCATCCATTAGTAGTATGGTTATACATGGAAATTTCTTCCCAGATGCGGTATGCCAGAAAGCTTACGGTATACTTGTGCCAGAGTGCAGTTTTATTTACCTTCACCGTCTTTTGTTCTCTGTCATAGCTCCACTTTTCCCGGGATATCTCTTCATTACTGGTCCGGTCATATACCTGCCAGTATTTCATTGCATTTTCCGAATCATTCACCTGAAACTGCCCTTCAAAAAAGTCTTCCATCAACCGAAAGGAAACGCTTTCCTCCACAGCCGTTTTCGGCTGTGTCACCAGAAAGGTCTGCTGCAGTTTATCCATATTCTTTTTCGCCCAGTCATTATGGTCCCGGATAATGCAGATTGTAGAATAAATTCCGTAACCTGCATCCAGTATTTCCCGGGATAGTTCGGTGCCGTCACTGTCACGGATTACATCTGCTCCCCACTGCTTTGCCAGTTTTAAGGTGAGTTCTTCGTATCCGGCTTCACCCGGCAGAGTAAATCCACCCTTTCTATTTTCTATATTCATAGATTCCTCCTGTTAAATCGTTAAATACATTTATTTTGATCCAGTTTCAGAAACGGAATATACAGCACTACTTCCGTGCCTTTACCGGGCGTACTCTTAATTTCCATTCCATAATTTTTTTCACCAGTTTCATTTTTACATCCGTTTGCCTGTCTGCTGCCAGACTGTTTCCCGTAGATATGCTCAATTCTGCTCTTGACGTTCCCCACACCAATGGTGCGCATCTGTCCCTGTATGGAATCATCCTGATTCAGAATACGTTTTACAACATCTTCCTCCATTCCAAGACCGTTATCACGTATGGTAATTCGTATATCATCTGTGATCCCTTTTATACGGCAGATAATAATCTCTAAAATCCCTTTTTCTGTTTTCCCCGCCAATCCATGAAAAATAGCATTTTCTACTATGGGCTGGATCAGTACATTGGGAACTGCTGCCTGACATACACTTTCGTCAACATCATAGATGACATCAAACCGCTGGGGATACCGGTAAGATTGCAGCAGCAGATAATTCTTTATATTTTTCAGTTCCTGCTCCATGCTGATAAAGATACTGTCTTTTTGTACCCGAAGGGTATCCTGAAGTAAAGATATAAAAGCATTGGAAAATCTCACGATCTCTTTATTTCCTTCTATTTGCGCCATATAAACAATGGAATTCAACGTGTTATAGATGAAATGAGGATTGATCTGCAGCATGAGCCGGTTAATTTCCATTTCCTTTGTGGTTTTCTCGTATTGAATGCTCTCTTCCATTCTTCTCTTAATATCGGCAACCATAGTATTAAACGCTTCTCCCAATACCATTAATTCGTCGTTTGTACGGATATCCACTGCAATTTCAAAATCGCCTTTCCCTACCTGGACAGCCGCTGTATGAAGCTGTTCCAGGGGTTTGGTAATATTTCGGATACAAAAATATAAAACCAGGGCCAGGATACTGATTGCACCCATAAAAATAGCAAGGAAGAATAATTTTATATATTTTAACTGCTTCAGAAGCAGCGTATTCGATACTTCTGATACCATCATCCAGCCATCCTCCAAACTGCGGTTTACCAGAATGGTATTTTTATTTACAAGCTGTATCTGTCTGCCGGTCTGTTGTTTTACTTCCGGAAATGGCATACTGATGGAACCATTATGCAGTATTGCATTTCCCCCACGGTCATACAGTGCATATCCGCTTAGGAGACCGGTATCCAGTTTTGCGTATTTTTCCATCTCCGGGACACCGGCATGCAAAATGATATCGCCCAGAATATCTTTGCCATTTCGAATATCCTTAAAACTCATGATATAACTTACCACTTCTTTTTTTTGGATTCCCTGTTCCAGGGTATAAATATGCGGTGCAGAAAATCCTTTGTACAGGCCGGTATCCTTAAATTTTGTATACCATATTTCCTCTTCCGGATTAAACTTTCCTTCCGTCTGGTTGCTGGAATAAGAATCCATTTCGGGAGATACAATTGTGACTCCATAAATGTAAGGAAACTGATTGATATAAGTACGCAGTGTCTGTTTTACGCTGCGCTCGGTAATCAGGCTTTCCAGTACATCTTCATTGCGCTCTTCTCTGAGCAGATTTTGCACCTGTTCATCGATTACAATCTGTTTTGCAATATTAATTACATTGTTTTGGATATACTGAAGCTGCCTTGCTGTCTGCGCCAGCTTTTGATCTTCCCCCATAACCGTATGGCTCTCCAATATGCGGTAAAAATATTGGGATGCTCCAATGCCGCTGATTAAAAATGCCGCTATAACGGGAATAAAAACCATCAGCATAATTTTAGTACGGATTGTCCGCTTCATGATTTTTGCCTCCTGCATCCTACTTACCTCCCGTTCTCTATAATGATTTCAGAAATTCGCTGGGAGTAACACCCTCGATCTTTTTAAACACGTAACTAAAATACTGGCTGGACGTAAATCCAACCTTTTCATAGATCTCCGAAATTTTATACTCCCCGCTCTTCATCATTTTTTTAGCCCGCCGGATACGGTAATTTGTGAGATAATCAACCACTGTAATATTCAGTTCATTTTTAAAACATTTCCGCAGATGTCCCTCTGAAATATTTGCCGCATTTGCAATATCCTGGACAGAAATATTTTTTTCAAAATTCTTATGAATATATTCCAGGCACAATCCGATCATTCTGGAATACTGTTCTCCTTTGTATGAATGCAATCTCTCATAGATTTCATTCATGCCTTCATATAACCACTCTTCTACCTGCAGGACGCTGGCAAATACATGATTTTCCCAAATAATCCCCGCTTCCACTTTTTTACGTTCCGCATATCGTTTCAGGATACCACGTATTTCCCGCAAAATTCTGGTGTATTCTGTTTTGGAGTAAGCAGCTTTGTATTTTTCCAGCATCTGATGCAAGGTAAACTCTGATGCATTCTGGTCTTCTTCATCCAGGGTATACATCAGCTGAAGCATAAGTCCATCATAATCAGGGTCTGTTTTACAGCACTTTTGCAGTTCTTCCTGCCAGAGAACCCTGTCCCCACCACAGAAAAAAGTATAGTCAGACAGATCCGCCAGTTCTTTATACAAATCCGGCAGTTCCAGAAACTTTTTTGTAGCCCTGGAAGCTATACAACTTACGTGGATTCCTTTTTGCAGCATGGCACTGCGGATCACTTCTCCTGCCTGCATTAACAAATCTTTACTTACTGCAACATTTACATCAATAAAAAAAATGGTACACCATCTGCCTTCTCCCATTGCCACAGCACTTCTGCATACAAGGCCCCCGGGATATTCCAGCATTTCCAGCAGCTCCCCATCGTATACGGACAGCCGTTTGTTCTCACCATCCAGACTCAGCGGCTGATCCTCACAGATATACAGCAAGCCATATCTTTGCAGGGGATGGTTGCGGTAAATAATATCCTCTTCCTCTGCCGCCTGGCTGGTCAGAAACTTTCTCAGATTGTGTTCTGCATACATATGGGCTTTATGACGTTCTTCCTTCAGGCTGCTCATAATTTTTTCTATTTCTTCCTTCAGGGTCTCCCCGGTCAGCTCATTTTTCAGCATATAAGAGACAACACCCATTTCCATGCCTTTTTTTACATAATCAAAATCCCGGTAAGAAGTCAGCAAAACAATTTTCACTGTTTTATCCGCTTTCAGCAATTTACCGGCTAGTTGAAGTCCATTCATCACAGGCATACTGATATCTACAAATATGATATCCGGCTTCAGCCTGCAGATCTCAGGATATGCCGCCGCACCCTGCAATGCCTCCCCTACAATTTCAATATCATCGGATGCCTCCCTCACCAGGGATTTAAAATAAGCGATCGCCATCATTTCATCATCTACAATATAAATCCTAGACTTTTCGTTCATAAACCTACCTCCAAGAATTAAACGAATATGCCCGTATTCATCGAAAGCATTTTCGGCATGCTTAAGCCCACACATGATATCAGAAAGCACCTTTTCGCCTTTATCTGGTGACTATTATACCATGGACACTCACCCTTTGACTGCTCCCGCAGTCAAACCGTTGATAAAGTTTTTGGATCCCAATATGAACATCAGTAAGAGGGGGATTGTTGCAAACACCAGTCCTGACAGCTGAGCACCATAATCTGTCCGGTATGCATTGGCAAGCCCTTTGATAAATATAGGAATGGTATTCAGGCTTTCGTTGTTTACAAAAACCAAAGGAACCAGATAATTATTCCATGACCAGAGGAAAATCAACAGGCACAGTGTGAGGATACCCGGTTTAATGCAAGGCAATACCATTTTAAAGAATATGCTCATTTCCCCGGCTCCGTCAATGCGGGCACTTTCCACTATTTCCACCGGAAGGGAGCCGCCGATAAACTGAATCATCCAAAAAGCACCAAATCCATTTGCGCACCACAGCAGAATCATGGGCCACAGGCTGCCTGTCAGATGGAACGTACGCATTTCAATCATGTATCCGATAATTCCAATCTGGGTAGGTGCCATCATGGTCAGCATGATGAAGTTGGTGAGTGCTTTCTTAAACCGGAATTTATAAACGGTCATGGCATATCCTACCATTGCGCTGACCAGAACGCAGATAAACATGGATAAGAAGGACACCAGCAAACTGTTCATATACGTCTGTACAAAGTTTGATTGGAACACTGTCTTAATATTCTCCGCAAAATATCCTGACGGTAAAAATGGAAGACCTTTGAAAATCTCTTCTGTTTTGTAGGTAGACATGGTCACCATCAGATAAAAGGGGACCAGTGAAACAAAAGAAATGATGCCTAAAATAATATAAGAAGAAATCTTTGCTGTTCTTTTCATATCAGTTTTCCTCCTTCCGGTTCATAAACCGCATACCGATTAAAGATGCAGCAACAATAATAATGAATAGTGTACTGGATACCGCTGATCCATACCCAAGCCTTGCAGTAGAGCCAAATGCCACATCGTAGAAGTTCCAGACCATAGTCAGACAGGAACGGTCCGGTCCTCCGATAATACTGGTGGTGGAAACATTAAACATCAGATTCGGTTCATCAAATAACTGCAGTGCATAAATCAGGCTTGTAATCGTAATAAAAATAGTAATTGGTTTTAATAAAGGCATGGTAATCTTAAAAAATGTCTTTACGGTTCCAGCCCCATCAACCTTTGCTGCCTCATAGATATCTGTCGATATGGAAGTAATGCCTGCAAGGTAAAGTGCCATATAATAGCCGGTACATTTCCAGATAATCATAATACCGATTACAACCGGTGCAAACTTTGCATTTCCCAGCCAGTTGATTCCTTCACCTCCAAAAAATTCAATGATACGGTTTATGATCCCTGTGTTCCAGTCAAACAAAAAAGTGAAAATAAGCCCGATTGCAACCGGAGTCGTAATATATGGCAGAAAGTTAATTGTCTGAAACAGATTTCTGAATTTTTTCAAATTGCTTAAAAATGCTGCAATTAAAAGCCCCAGGAATACAGAGATGGGAAAACCCAGCACCATGATATATAAAGTGTTCCAAAGAGATTTTAGAAAGGTCGTATCTTTGGTAAATATACGGATGTAGTTATCAAGGCCTACAAAAACTTTCTCACCGATTCCGTTCCAATCTGTAAAGCTTAAGAAAAAAGAATAAATGATGGGAAATAAATTAAAAGTAAAAAAGAATATTATGAATGGTGCAATAAAAACTACAGGCCAGAATACACTATATTTTTTATTTCCTTTGCTGTTCATCTTAGAGATCCTCCTTATAACATTTATTTTTGAGCATAAAAAACGGAGCAGTGTTTTTTACACCGGTAAAAGCTCCACTCCTCCGCTTTTTCATACACTATTTGATTTCTATACCGCTGTCTGTTATCCGGTTGGTACATTCCTCCAGACCTTTTTGGATTGCCTGGTCTGCCGTCATACCGGAATCTGACATCACAGCTGCCGCCAGCAGATCACGGATATCGATCACTGTCTGATCATAGATGGAAGACTTGGGAAGCTTAATGCTTTGCGCAATCTCTCCATATAAGAACCCGCCTACATCCTGTCCTCCAAAGAAATCATCTTTTCCGGAAGCATAAGTAGCATCTTCATAAAATTCTTTTGTCGGTACATAATATTCTACTTCTTTTTTAGCTGTATCTACACCTTCCTTGGTGAAAAATGCCCAGTTTAAAAATTCCCATGCTGCTTCTTTCTGTGCATCTGTGCTTGTATTTGTAATACCAACCGAACATCCTCCATGGCTGTAGCCGCCGGTTGCAGGCATCATTAAGCCCCAGTTTCCGGATCCATCCGGATCGTTGGCTTTGATGTAATACGTTATTGCCCAGTTAGGACATGGATAGAAGAGATGATTCTCATCTGAGTAAGTAGCGTTTGCCTGGGGTGTTCCATTTTCAAAGGTGTCAACCACTTTGTTATCTCTCATGTCGCATAAAAGCTTCATAACAGGTGACATTTTCTCTGTAAAGTTTACTGTATTTCCACTCTGCAGATCCGTAGTATCCGCAAAATACAGCCACTCTGCTACTGCACCGCCGGAATGGAAGAGATAATCCTTTCCGCCTGATTTTTCCTGCACTTCTTTTCCATACTTAATATAATCATCCGTTGTCTTGAAGATTTCTGCTAATTCTGCGGGATCATCTGTTCCAAAGTATTTTTTCGCTAAATCTCTTTTATAAGCAATTGCAGAAGGAGATACCGACTGTTCAATACCGATCAATGCTCCGTCATCCGTCATGGCACGTCCTTTAATAAAGTCAAAGAATTTATCCGGATCTACATTATATGGATCTTGTGTAAGATCTTCAAAAATCCCCAGTTCTTTATAATTTTCAATCAGGGTACAGCTCTGCTGAACCATGGTGGGCAATTCGGAACCCGAAGCAATTGCCTGCTGGATTTTGGTAAAATAGTCGCTGAATGCTACCGTAGTCGCTTCTATTTTGATATTGGGATGGGTTTTTTCAAACTCTGCAAACATTGGTTCATACCAGTTGGTATCCCACCCCCAATAGGTCAGTGTGGTCACTTCACCATCTGATGCTGCTTCACCCGCTGCTGCTTCTTTGGTTTCCTCTGCCGCAGATGTGGTGCTGCCGGCTTTATTATCCTGCGCCGTTGTCTCCTTAGTTTCTGCTGCTTTTGAACCGTTATCCGCTCCTGCTGCGTCCCCTGATCCCCCGCAGCCTGCAAGCGTTCCCGCCAGCATTGCCGCTGCCAATACAAGACTTAATACTTTCCTTCTCTTCATAATACCCTTCCTTTCGTTCTGCTGTTTAAGAACCTGTGTTTTCTTGATGAATTTATGATATCACAAAGATTTCAGGATATTGATTTCAAGATTCACTCATTTTGTTCGAAATCCGAGCATTCACTACTGCTTTCATTTTACGGAGCAGTTCCCAGCCGGAATAGCCGCTGACTTGGGTCATATATAATACTACCAGCTGCCTGGAAGTATCAATGGAACAGTACGGACCGCTCCATCCGTCCCAGCCAAATTCTCCGATGGGTGAGTTCATGCCCGATACACCGGGCTGCATATGGATGCGCATCAGGTTTCCATATCCAAATCCCCTTAAATGGGCAAACGCTTTGCACAGATCTTCTCTCTGACCGGGTCCCAATTGATTCCTTGCCAGCATATCCACCGTATCTTCGGACAAAATCCGCTGCTTTTTATAAATACCTTTTGCCGCCAGCATATTGGCAAAATGAGCATAATCTTCTAATGTAGCGTAAAGTCCGGCTCCAGCTGATTCAAATGCCGGCGGTTCTAAACCAAAACCCAGCCCCAGGTGGCGCTCATGATCTTCCTGCAATACCGTCCCCTCCGGAGTGACCTTTTTACAGTAAAGCTCTGTCAGACGCTCCTGTTTTTCCAGGGGCACATAGAATCCCGTATCCTCCATTTCCAGTCTGTCAAATATATTTTCCTGATAAAATGCACTTAATTTCTGACCGGTAATTACTTCGATTACACCGCCCAGAACATCTGCACAAAGCCCGTAGCGGAAGTTTTCCCCCGGCTGGAAAGCCAGCGGCTGGGATGCAATAATATTCATGATCTCTCTTGTGGTGTAAGCCTCCTGTGTCCCCGTTTTTTGCTGAATATCATCAAAAGCCTTCTGCATAATTTTCCCAGGCCCATCCTCATCGGGATAAACAATTCCCGCCGTCATATTCAGTAAATCCCATATGGTAATCGGTTTACCGGACTTTTTAAGTCCATCCGGTGTCCAGACTTCCATTTCTTCAAATTCAGGCAGAAAAGTACTGACCGGACTCAAAAGATCCAGCCTGCCCTGCTCAAATAAAAGCATTGCCGCCACAGCTGCCACCGGCTTGCTCAGCGAATACAGGCGGTAAATAGTGCCCGGCTGATATCCATATGCATGCTCATATACCGGTAATCCATTGTGATACACACCTATCTGTGCCCCTTTGATCTGATTTCTTTTTACCTGTTCCCATAACAACTCATCTAAGCGTTCCATTTACATTTTCCTCCCTAAATTCTTTTAGATCATCATATCATAGTTCGGACCCGGCGGTATTTACAAAATACGGTTCATTTGTATAAAATCGGAAGAATTTTATGCCTCAAAAAAAGACCGCGGTTATATGCTGTTTTCTTTCCGGCATATAACTGCGGTCTTTTTCACAAATTAGAATTCTCCTATTTTCTCTGAAGCATACTGTAATATCCGTGCTGCATCATCGCTGTCTGTAACTCCATCACGATTCACATCTGCAGCTTTGCCCTGCTCATCCGTAAGTTCTTGTAATTCTGCCGAAAATTTCAGCACATTTGCAGAATCATCTGTATCTACTTTTCCATTCAGATCCACATCTCCCATCAGCCGGGCTTTCAAAATTTCGTTAATCAGTTTCTTCAGAATGGTCCCCACGGTATCCATATCTGCGCTTTCATCTTCATACACGGCCCTGGCTTCCTGATCCACAGTCTCCAGACCGGCAATGCTTTCTTCCAGGTATCTGCCGGATTCCTGCAGAATCTCTTCGGCTTTTTCCAGTCCATTTCTCAATTCTTCTTTATTTGCCTTTCGCACAAGGGCTGTTATGGCCTCTGCCAGACTTTGATAAGCCTCATTGATTTCATTCTCCGTTGCCAGACTGTTCGCATTGACTGCCCTGGCTGCCTCAAGTTCTGTTTTCAGTTTGTCCACGCTTTCCGTGGTGTATTTGTCTGCATTTTTCAAAAGTTCTGCTGCTTTTTGAATGAGAATACCCAGTCTAGCATCTGCTTCTTTCACCAGCAGATTGGTCACCGCGTCCATAAGCTTTCTGGATACACGGTTGATTGTTTCCTGGTCTGCACTGCTCTCAGCAAATGCAAACCGTGCCTCTTTTAGGGCTTCTCTCACTGCCGCAACACTTTCCGGTGTGTAATCAGCCATTGCAGATGTGTCTGCCAGAATAGCTTCCGTTCCATCAATGACTGCTTTCAGACCGGATTTCTGTACACCATTTTGAAGGAGATTACATGCCGTAATTAATTCCAAAAATGCATGGTCAATCTCATCCTGGTCTGCATCCGTCTTCATTAATGCTCTTGCATTGTCCAGTGCCTCCTGCACTGCCTGCCAGCTTTCTGTAGTATAGCAGCTATATGCTGACTGCACTTTCTCCAGCTTTTCAGCCATTGCAACTGCCAGTTCCAGTTCTCTCCATCCTGTGGTTTCCGGCTTCAGGCACAATGCTTCCCTTGCTGCTTTCAGTTCCTGAATTGTCTGTTCCACCTGTGCTTCTGTATACACGCCTTGCTTAAGCAGAGCCAGTGCCCTAAGATAAACCTCCCGGTAGCTGTCCCAGCTCTCTTTTGTGTATTTGTCTGCTTCTGACTCTACTACGGTATATTCCAGTATGCCTGCTTCCAGAACAGAGGTAAGGGATACCAGGTTATTCCAGGCTTCCTTCAGTTCACTGACTGCTCCGTCAACTTCTGACTGCAATGCATCCGCTTTGTCCAGGATAATCCGGGCCTGGTCATATGCCGCTGCATAAATTTCCCAGGATTCTGCAGTATAATCACTTTCTTCTGTCTGTTCCAGTTCCTCAAGGAGCTGTTCCAGTTTCGTCTTATCAACCGTTTCGTCTTCCGGCACACTGAAAAGATAAAATGCGTCCACGGACATTTTCGGGGCTTTTCCTTCCTGATTCTGATTACCCAGCAGCTCTACCGTCACGGTATGGATACCTTTTTTCAGATCCATGTATTTGAATATGCTCTGTCTCTGGTATCCTTCACTGTGGGAATCATAAAGGGAAACTTTCTCGCCTCCCGGTATATCCTCACCGTCCACCGTGATTTTTACATATCCCAGTCCCGGGTTCTTATTGCCCATCATCTCAAATCCAATTCCATCAAACCGGAAGCTAAAAGCTGCGCCGGGATCCGATGTATAAATTTCTTTCTCTGAGAAAAGCCTGTCATCAGCCCATTCCTCCCACTGTCCGGTGAGGTTTACCGTCCTGTCATCATTATAAAGCAGACCCGGACGTTTCAGATTGTCAATTGCCTTTTTTAACGCCTTATATACTTCCTGTATGTCCGCTTCCGGTGATTCCGCGGTAATCTGCTTTGCCCTTTCCAGTGCCTTTAATAGTCTGGAAACAGATCCCGGCTCATACCCTTCTGTGCCGATACTTTTTCCATACGCTATGGCATTTTCCAATCCGTCAAAAGCATTCACTGCCTTTCCGTAGAATTCCAGTTCCGCTACATTGCAGTACTCTGAATCTCCGCTGTAAACCCGGTAATAAGAGTAGGGCTTTAAGGGCCTTTCTTCTTCGGGAAGGTCTGCAAACCAGACGCTGTTATATACCGGATGATCCAGGCTTTCTTCAATGGTGTAAAGGGTATCCCAGTTGGTCATGTCATCGGAACCCTGAACCCGGACTCCGGGCCATCTGTCGCTAAAACCTCCCCGCACAACATACCGAAAACCTTCCAGGGTAAATGCTCCCCCCATCTCTAGTCCGGCATACCCGCCGTTTTGACCGTCATACGCTGTATCTGTATTGCCGTCAAATGCCAGCGCCGGGGGAGAACCCGCTTCCCATTCCCCTTCCTCTCTGCCGAATACCGTGCCCATGAGCTTATCCTGATCTAAAAGTCCCTCTTTAATCTCATAAACTTTTTCCTGTACATAACGGGGCGCTTTCTTTGGGGATACCTGAACGGTTACGGCGCCTGCTTTTTGGGCTGTCAGGACGCCCTGGGCATTGATCTTCGCCCTTCCATGGGTTTCCGTCACACTCCACTGCAGTTCCATATCGTTTTGCATTCCCTCCGCAGTTTCCACCAGGGCTTCCAAAGAAATAGATTCACCGCTGCGTATACTTTTGGGACCTGTTATTTCAATACTGCCCACAGCCAGGTTTTCTTCTGTATATTCCTGAGGTACCATCTGGAAGACCGCAGCCCCACCGGCATCACCGATTACGGGCACCCCATTTTTTATGGTAAGAGCTTTTGTTCTATCCGGGGTAAGAATCCGGCAGCCTTCCTCCAGCTCCTCTATCTGCCATATATCTCCATGGAGCGTCTGCACCACCTTGCCGTCAGCAGCGGAAAGTGCATATCCTGAGTCTACACTGGTGATTAAATACTGTCCGATTCCTCTGCCCGTGAGATTCCACTTCTGGGCTGCCGAATCTGCCGGAGTCCCAAGCACTACATCTGTTGATTCGTCCGTATAAACAGATTCCAGGCTTTTGTCTTCGGCTATTATCTGATAGGTTCCCTGGCTTATCTGCCCTCTGACAAATCGTACCTCAGCGGTCTCACCTTCCTCCATCGTCAGCCTGACAACACCTTCCCCTGTTATGATCTCTCCTCTGCCTTCCAGGATCACAGCGCTGCTGCTGTCCATACCACAGATTAAATCGATCTCCTGTGCAGCATCCGACCTGATCCTGGCTGTGACTTCTCCTTTTTCCATATCCCAATCCAGACGCTCAATTTGCGCACGTGACCTTGCCATCATTCCGGTAATGCTGCCTTTTCCCCAATCATCCGGAAGTGCCGGCAGCAGTTCAATTTTCCCGGTATCTGAATAGGCCAGTGTCTCCAGCATAATAGAAGGTATGGTAATCAGGGCATCTGTGCAGTATGCACTGTCCCGGTTCCTGTCATGATTGGTCATCATGGAACTGTAATACAGTTTACTTCCCGTGAACAGTGGCAGAAGGCTGTCTGTCACTCCCTGCGCATTTTTCAGGCGTGCCTCTGTCAATGCCTGATGCAGCCAGCCGTGGCTGGCATTGTCATCTCCCGTGTTATATTTCTTTCTGTTCTCAAGCGCCTTTTTAGCACCTTCCATTAGTTTGGAGTCATCAGCGCCATCATGGGCCGGCCAGACTCCATACATATGACTTACATGCCTGTGGTTATTCTGTTCTGAGTAATCCCGGAGCGCCCATTCCTTCAGACTGCCGTCAGTGTCATATTTATATTCAGGCAGCAGTTTTTTCAGCGACTTCCATTTTTCTACTGCTTCCTCATACCCGGGACGCTGTACAGCCTCTTCCATTGCGATTGTCATATCCAGTCCGTCTCTGGCTGCGGCAATATCCATGGTAGAATTTGCAGAAATTGCAATTCCTGTATTACCCGGTTTATTCTCCGGCGAATACCCCGGAAGTATCAGGTATTTTTCATTTCCTTCCAGGGATGTCTTCCCCCCGTCATAATGTTTATATCCGTCTTCCCCTTCATAATATCGGGGATCTGCCATCTGTTCCCAGAAATTCGCCTGCTTTGTCAGCAGCGGCAGCAGCAGGTCCTGCTCCAGGTCAAAATACCCCCGCTCCTCTATCTGGCTGATCTGGGCATCCGATAAATCCTGGTCATGGATGGAAAGCACCGAGCGCAGCGCATTCAGGTCGATATCTTTGCCCAGGGGAATCTGGCTGTTGCCAAAGCACTGCCAGTATTCGTATACCGGGAGTAATAGCCAGCTCGCCCCCGCGTTCCAGTAATTAAATGGATAGTCCGCATTGAAGTGCACCAGGTTCCCTCTGTCCCCGTCTGTCCTGGGCGGTGCCAGGAGCGCATCGTGCATGCCATAAACCTGGGTGGCATTCATTTCAAAATCAGGAAGAATCCTGAGAAGGAAATTAATATATCCCTCAGAGGCATTTTGCATATTTCCGATATTAACACCGGAAATCTGGAGATTTACATTTGCATCCGTGGTATAATCCGCCTGCCAATATCCATTCCATGCCCCGATCCACATGCCGCTGAGCCTGGATGTACTATAACCGGAGGTACATACCTGTGCATATCTTCCGGCATAGAAGGCACGCTCCAGCATTGCATGGTTCAACCGGTCAGAATTCCTCTGTTTTGAAATTAATTCTTCGTTGGTCAGGCTGTCATCTGCCTCATCTCCTGCCAGATCAAATTTAATCTTATTAAATTCACTGCCATGGAGCTGTTCGTGTGGCGCAAGTGCCTTGCTGTAATCAAAGTATCCGTTTGTCCGGTACGCTTCATTTTCCGCAACTGCCCGGGTTTCTTCAATCAGACGCTGTACCAAAGGCAGTTCATTTTGTCCGGCAAATGCAGATGCCGGTCCCATCTCTTTATCCCTGGCAGATTTTGTGATCAGTACCACGCCCTCTGCATCCTTTACCTTTATTCCAAAGTTATCCTCTGTTCCGGCATTCAGGTGATCCTGTATATCTCCCAGCCTGACCCTCTCTTTTGTTCCACCGATATTTATCACATAAGTAACTCCGGCGAACCCCGCTTCTTTCAGCTCACTGTTGTCATACACGGGATAATGAGCAGTCAGTCCCAGATAGCTTCCATCCTGTGCCGCAATCTTTTTGTATTGAAGCCCTTCATCTATTTCCCTGCCCTGGTCAATCGCCATATCGGAAAGGTCATCAATTGACAGCGTTGTATTCAGCCTGCCGCCGTTCTCCGGCTGACGAAGCCATGTTATGGTCACATTGTCCTCTCTGGATGTAAATGTGCTTCTCTCCCATGTCTCACCATCCGCCTGAAAACTCACCCCGATCTCGGCAGTTTCATAGTCTGTCCATCTCTGATAATCGGATACATCCGTCTCTTCCAGATCATCCAGCCTCATCCGAAGCTGATGGCCCGGGTGCAGTGTATAGTCATAGTCCAGTTCCGGCTGTACCTGACTCCAGAAATTCCAGTTGTTCATCACGGCCTCTCTGGCATCTCCCAGCTCTCCTGTCAAATCCATGGTTTCCCTGTAATCATCCGTAGGCATGTTAAATGTAGTATTTTGGAAAATAAAAGTATCATTCACAGGATGGCAGGATTCCATCACCCCGTTCTCCCCATTTCCGCTCACCATAGCCTCTCGCCAGTTCAGGTTGCCTTTCTGCGGATCCTGGTACGTATCTGAGAACACTTTTCCGGCAAATAATGGTTCTTTATTTTTAACCTCCGCCCCCAAAACAGGAGCCGGTATGCTTCCAGTCAACAGCACCGCCGCCATTCCTGCACCAATGCAACGGTAAATTTTATGTCTCCATTTTTTCTTTTCCATGCTTATCCCCCGTAAATTTTGTAATATGTTACTGCTGTTATTATCATAATTTTAGCATGGGTTAAAAAAAACACTTAGGACTATATTTTAAAAAATTAGAAATTTTTCAGGATACTTTTTATATTTTAGGACTTTCTTTTGAGATTAGGACATATTCGTGTTTACAATTCTGTCTAGTATTTCAGCGAATAGTTTATAGATGGCTTATGGCTCATTATTCAAAACAATTTTATGAGTCATTACTTGAAATTGAGACTCACTGCAGGTTTATTATATTGGGGTTTAGCTGAGAAATGACGCTTTGTAGATGTAGGTAGTGTACGGAAAGAGAAGGAGGCGGACCAGGACATTGGTTTGGAAGGCTTAACGCAGAACTGGCATTTTCTAACCTTCCCGGAGCACTTTTTGGCGGCACGCGGGCATTCGCTCCGAAATCCTGATGCATTTCGCAGCTCACTGCCCGCTTACAATCCGATGGGAGCCAGTCGAATTGTATCCGCCAAAAATCACTCCGGGAAGGTAAGTAAATGCTCAGCTCTGCTATACGCCTTCCAAACCAATGTCCTGGTCCGCCCCCTTCTCTTTCCGAGATAGCATTCGTTGATACAAAGCTGGTTTTCTCAGCATGATGGGACCCCGGGGTTGTGGCATGCCGGACGCGATTGGCTGAAAGCAGCTTGATCTTATCACTATAGTGGGATTCTTCATTCTAATACAGTATATTTATGGTTATAGTACTTACATCCAGTTACTTCTGTGATTGGAAAGCAAGTAAAATCAAACTTATTTCTCCCAATTCATACTGTACTGCCGAAACACACTCTGCTGAATCCAAAAACGAACAGCTGGTCACAGCCCCAGGGTCTCCACTCGGCTGAGAAAACCAGCTTTGTGGTACAACCTGGATCTCGGAAAGATGGGTGTGGGAAACTGGTATGGGCGGAGGAAGCGTAGAGCAGAGCTGAGTATTTTATAATGTACCCATAAGTGTGGACACATCATTTAGCGGGGCTCCCATTTTTTTAGACATCCCTTCCCATTAGTTCCATATAAATGGACACCCCCTCACCTTTCAGAACCCCAATTGTGGACATGCCTTGCTGGTATACCCTGCTTCTGGGACAACTGTCTTGGATGATTGCTGAGGCCTCTTTTGGCTTAGACACCTCTCTTGGCTTATGGTATTCTTATCTAAGAACAGGAGGAATACCATGACCAAAAACCCTTTTACCAATGAACAAATGCTGCTGCTTCGTCAAAATCCTTACACCTACAAGGTGTCCAAATTCCAATTAACCTTTACCAGGGAGTTCAAGGAGATCTTTTACTCGGAATACCAGTTAGGGGAGATTCCGCGGCAGATCCTCGCAGATCATGGCTATGATCCTGCCGTCCTTGGGGACCGCAGGGTATGGAGCATTGCCAGACACATTCGGGAACAGTACGATAAATATGGCGGGTTTCACCAAGGACATTCCCCTCACAGGATGCAAAGCTCCGTCTCCCCGGCTGCTGATCTGCCGCCATCCGAAAAGGATGAATTAAAACAGCTTCGGCATGAGGTTGATTATCTGAAACAGGAAGTTGAGTTCTTAAAAAAAATTTCCTCACTCAGGACTACAAGGAAGTAGGTGCACTGCTTATGAACGACTCTTCCTGTATATTTGAGATTATCCAGCAAACGATCCGGCAAAGCGCGAATTCCCTTTCTGCCAAAGAACTCTGTTCCATAGCCGGTGTTTCCAGAAGCGGTTATTACGCCTGGATAAAGGCAGCTCCTGTCCGTGCGCTTCAGGAACAGAAGGACCGGGAGGATTTTGATCTGGTTCTGGCCGCTTACAGGCTGCATGGTTATGCCAAAGGGGCCAGGGGCATCTATATGGAACTGCTCCATATGACCCCGCCGGTGATCATGAACCTGAAAAAGATCCGCAGGCTGATGGAAAAGTTCCACCTCTCCTGTCCATACCGAGGCCCAAATCCATATAAAAGAATGGCAAAGGCACTAAGGACCAGCAATGTAGCGGACAACCTGCTAAACCGTGAGTTCGAATGTTATGGACCAAGAATAGTCTTGTTGACGGATATCACTTATCTGTCCTATAGCGGATCCTTTGCCTACCTGTCAACCATCCTGGATGCCTTTACCAGGCAGATACTTTCTTATGTGCTCAGTGACTCCCTGGAAGTGGATTTTGTTCTTGAAACGGTCAATAAACTGGTGGCCGATCATGGGATCTCACTTCAAGCAGAAACAATCATCCACAGTGATCAGGGGTGCCATTACACCAGCCAAAGTTTTCTTCATATACTTTATAACAAGAAGCTGCGCCAGTCCATGTCCCGGCGTGGCAACTGCTGGGACAATGCGCCCCAGGAGAGTTTCTTTGGGCATATGAAGGACCATATCAAGGCAAAACTGGCTGAATGCGTAAGCTTTGTAGAGGTACAGTCTGTCATTGATGACTACATGGCTTATTATAATAATCAGCGGTACCAATGGCATCTGGCGAAGCTTGCACCCAATGAGTTTTATAAATTTGTCATCACTGGAGAATATCCACTGGATGTTCCCAAAATACCTGCGCATCCGGTCATAGCCAAAAAACCGGAAGAACTTGGATGCCAATTATATCAGAAAAATACGGATAGTTAAAAAATTTCATAGAATACCATGACATTTAAAGAGGTGTACCTGTATGCAGGATACTTTGGAAGTAAAGGTGCGAAAAAAGTGCCCCACTTTTTAAAATGTCCTTGACAAGGGGTACAGTTCATTTACTTACCTTTCCGAAGTGTTTTTTGGCGGATAGTATTCGACTGGCTCCCATCGGATACTAAGCGGGTACTGAACCGAGAAATGCATCAGGATTTCTCGGTGAATACCCGCGTGCCGCCAAAAAGCGCTTCGGAAAGGTTAGAAAATACCAGTTCTGCGGCCAGCTGACGGAGCCCATGCCAGTTTCCCACACCCATCTTTTCGTACACTACCTACATCTACAAAGCGTCTTTAATCAGCAAAACCCAAATCTAAGATGAATTTGTTCGCTCCAGTGCTAGTGGAAGGCTTACGAAAAACCCTACTCTTTATTTCCAATTCTCCGCTATCTCCTGGCGAATAATCTCCACATACCTTCTCGCCTTCTTCTCATCATGATTAATCGTATACACATCCCTCTGTGTAATCTCCATCCTGCATCCGCTGGCAGCCAATAAGCTTTTCCGGATATGCTGGCGGAATGCCTCTTCATCCAGGTTCGCCCCCACGCCCAGGAAGTTCGGGCTTGGCTTACGATGGAATATAATATTTCTTTCCCGCAGGCGTTCTCCCATAAATTCTTCATTACACCATGGAGAAATGGATACCTTGCGCAGGTTCTCCAGTTTGCTGATACAACGGTCCCAGATAGGATCTACCGGCTCGCAGCAGCCATAAGAAAGCATTCCATACTGCTGTGATATCTTTTGATAACATGGGAAGATGAACTCTTCATACATTTCAGGAGAAATCCCCACGGTTTCCTGGGAATCCATGAATCCCCACACATCCTTCGTAGTAAACGGACGTTTGGCGAACTCCTCAGCCCCGGGCAGATCATTGGTAAAACTCCAGCTTCCCTGGCCAACGGCTTCAAATCCTGTTGTTGGCAAAATTACCTTCTTTTCCTCCAGAAAGCGGTAGTAAGAAATAGTGTCTTCTGCAATCCGGTTCATCATCTCTTTAAAAAGTTCCGGATAATCATAAATGTTGAACATCATATTTTCCATACTCATAAAGTGAACCAGCATCTGCGTTGGTACACTGTATAAGCAGTCCATTTTCATTTTCACAGGAAGAATATCACCAATGGCATCTTCCACGATCTTCCTTTTCTTTTCCGTGTTTTCCAGATCTACTCCAAACCGGGATGGCTTTAGTTTCTCATAATCGTCCTCCAGATCTTCGATTACTGACACAAAATGATGCCCCAGGCTTTCCTGTCCGTCTTCCGCCATTGTATGGTCAACCTGAACATTAATGCCGAACAATTCAAAATAGGTATCGTAATTCATCCCAAAATAATCCGGTGTCACCCTATCATCGTCAAATAACTCCTGATTTAAAAAATTGCAGTAGATACCCGTCTCAATTTCTCTGGCAAAGCTTCCTTCGCATCTCAGTCTCTGCGGAAGGATTTCCTGGGAAAATGTCCACATTTCCAGATGTATCATGGGTCGCTCTCCCTGAAGTGCATTATGCCTGTACCACTTTTCTATTCTCTGTAGATTGCTCTCCTGATTGGCATATTCCTGCTGCTTTTTAGCCAGTTCCCTTAATATCATCCTGTCTTTATCGGAAATTCTATATTCCATTTGTATAACCCCCTGTGATCTTCTGATTGTTTTATCTGCAATCATCATATCCTAAATATCACATTCTGGCATTACATGGAATTGCCCTTTTATATAAAAAAATTGCGGTAAAAAGCAAACTATATTTGACTTTATCAAGGGCGTAAACTATACTGGGATTATATTTTTTTATTATTCACCTGATTATGGAGGATTTTTATGACAACCATTTCATCCGGCCTGCTCCCGGCATCACAGATTTATTTCCATACTCCTTCGTCCACCGCTGCAAATGGATTTTTATATCCTTTATGTATTGGTCATTTTTACTGCGATCACACCTATCAGATACGCAGGAGCAGTTTCGACAGCTTCCTGGCTATTCTGGTGATACGCGGTACCGGCTTTATAGAAATCGATGGAGTTACCCATATCATAAAAGCCGGGGAGCTTACCATGATTGACTGCTATAAACCACATGCATATGGTGCCAGAAATTCCTGGGAGTTTTACTGGATTCATTTTGATGGAATGACTGCAAGGCATTATTTTAATCTGATTCAGAATAAATACCCCCACATATTCCATCTTTCCCAGGATGCGTTTGCAGAGACTCTTTTACCTGTAAGTGCAATCCTGGACAGCTTTTCCTGCCAGATCTCATGCAAAGAAATCCAGATGTCCAAATTTATTACAGATATGCTGACTTCCATTCTCATATCTGAGGAATCAACTCCGGCGGATCACAGCCCTTCAGCAGGAGTATCCCCGGTGGAACTGGCTACCGCCTATATCCGCCAGCACTATCAGGAAACAATCACCGTAGAGGAACTCGCTGAAAAGGCCGCCTTAAGCCCCTACTATTTTATCCGGGAATTCAAAAAAGAAACCGGGCTGACACCCCATAGCTATTTAACAGCAATGAGAATCAACTCGGCTAAGTTTTATCTGCGCACTACAGGCCGCTCCATTAAAGAAATAGGTTTCGCCTGCGGATTTCAAAGCGAGAACAGTTTCTGTATTACGTTTAAAAAGCAGGAAGGCATGACACCCACTCAGTTTCGGGATGGGGATTTATAATCACCTGTTTTTTATAAACGCTTTACGTATTAGACATCATATATCTATAACTTTTCTAGATCATACGCCCTGCCCTTTTCCATAACAACGGTTCTGCAGCCGCTGCCCTTAAGTCCGTTTACATATTTCATGGGATCTTCCGTATTCTCTGCGAACATTCC
Organism: Robinsoniella sp. KNHs210; assembly: GCF_000686105.1. NCBI lineage: Bacteria > Bacillati > Bacillota > Clostridia > Lachnospirales > Lachnospiraceae > Robinsoniella > Robinsoniella sp. KNHs210. The sequence continues at coordinate 3,839,137 of NZ_JMLZ01000002.1, read as the reverse complement.
ATAATGATTCGGTATTCCGGTTTCAGCCTGTACCCGCTTTGTCAGTGTAATGGCTTCGTCCACAGACATATTCCCAAGCTTGCCATTAATACAGACAAAGATGACATCTGCCTTAATCAGCTCTTTATTTTCATAATAACCTACTTCCGGGGTCAAAAGGCTGTCACCGGTAAAATAATAATCCCGCCCGTGATAATGGAGCACATAACCCTGACTGTCCTGTGTATGCTCTGCAAAGACCGCTTCCAGGTCACAACCTCCATATTGAAAATGTTCTCCTCTGTTGATGCAGCGGATATTATCTTCCGGAACACCGCATGCTTTTAATATTTTATAGCCGCTCTGTGGACCGGCAAAAATAGCAGATCCCTTCTCCATCCCTTTGACCATATCGGAATCCAGATGATCAATGTGATCATGGGTATACAAAATCACATCTGCCTTAACATCTTTACAGGCAGCCGGTGCCGGTACCAGCCGCTTTAATCCTTCTTCTTGTTCTACCAAATCCGAAAAATAAGGATCAATTAGTATCGTGTACCTTCCTTCTTTCAGCTCGTAACCTGCCTGTCCCAACCATTTTATCTGCATTATAAAACCCTCCATCCAGTCTTTTATCAAAATTTGCAGTACAAACATCCATATCTTTCTCAACATAATATCATAAATCTTCTATTTTGCGAACACTTTGTTGCAGTGTTTAAAAAATCTTAATAACTTATACGCCCGGGTTGCTTGAAATCACGTTGTGTTTTATATATAATAAGTATAAATTGTTATTTTTAAGAGGAAGGATTTATATGAAAGAAATTAAAAAATATTTGGACTTTCCATTTGAAAAGTCCTACCTGGAACCGATAAAAAAACGCCTGTTCCAAAATGTCATAAGGACGCATATCGCCTTCCAGAGTCTGATTATTATTTTTCAGCTGATTATGATGCTCTCTATCTCCCTAAGACCGGGAGGGCCTTTTTTTAAGCCCAGAAGAACAGCTTATTTCAGCATGTATGTTATCCTGGCTGTGATTACTTTAGGGGTGTTGATTATTAATGTTATCTTAGCGAAAAAACAATCCCTCAATCATCATTTTTATTTTCAACTGAATTTCTTCTATATGGGATTTCTATGCTTTTGGAGTACTTTTGTAACATTAAATGACCAGCTTGGTGGAAATGGATTAAATGTCTTTACCTATGTCATGCTCACCGTTGCTGTGCTGACCCTGTCCAAACCCTGGCATAACATTTTAATTATGGGCGGAAACTTTCTTCTTCTCAACTGTCTGCTTCCGTATTTTCCGGATCCTCATGGCGCTGACCAATCCTTTAATAACCTGATGAACAGCATGTTTACAACGGTACTGGCAATTGCCATCTCGACGATCTTTTACCGGAATCGGATTATGTCAGAATACAATCAAATCATCATAACAGAGCAATATAATCAGATTAATGATATTAATTCCCAGCTTCATCAGGAAGTTCTGACGGACAAACTAACCGGATTATATAACCGCAGATATCTGGACGACACCGTTAAAAACATCTTCCGGAATAATCAGGAGGAACGCAACAGCGCTGCCTGTATGATGCTTGATATTGACTTTTTCAAACAATACAATGATACATATGGGCATCAGGCAGGTGACAACTGCCTAGCAGCCATCTCCCACCTGCTTTCACGGGATATCAAGACAGAGGACGTCTGTCTGATCCGATACGGCGGGGAAGAATTCCTGATTTTCCTCTTTGGGAAATCTTCCCTTGACGCTAACGAGAAAGCTGAAGTTATCCGCAGTTCCGTTGAACAGGGCTTGTACAATACCCCTGATATTCCAAAAAGGAATATGACAATCAGTATCGGATTATATCAGGAATCTCCTATGAAAGAGACCGATATGGAACGTTTTATTTTCCGTGCGGATCAGGCGCTTTATGAAGCAAAAAAGAACGGGCGCAATTGTGTTGTGGAATATAAGTAACATCTGCTGCAGTATCTGAGAATAAGAACATGCCGGGCATAAGAGCAGTTAATATTTTCTGCTTCGAAGATATTCCTTTGCCATACTCTGATCATACCATTTCTCTTCCGTAATGATTCGAAGCGGCAATTCCTTTCCTGCTACAAGATCCTGGATCGCTTTCATAAGCTGCGGTCCAAGCAGAGGATTGCATTCTACCGCACAATTTAATTTGCCGTCAATCATAGCCTCAAAGGCTTCCCTGGTTCCATCTACGGATACAATTTTCACATCTGTACCGGGAGCAATCCCGTTTTTTTCCAGTTCTTCAATTGCCCCAATTGCCATATCATCGTTTTGTGCATAGATAATATCAATATCCCACTCATGAGATTCCAGATAATTCTTAATAATGTTTCTTCCCCCTTCAATGGTATAATCCCCATATTCAGAATGCACGATTTTGTATTGCTTATTGTCTTTCAGAACTTCTTCAAACCCTTGCTTCCGTTCCACGGTAGGGGAAGCTCCTTCGTTACCCTGCAGCTCCATAATCTTCATACAATCTTTGTCCGGCGGAACATTATCCCGAATCCAGCGCATTGCCCTTCTTCCCTCTTCCAGGAAATCCGCGCCTATGTAAGTCATTATCCAGTCATCATTTTCTACTGCAATCTTGCGGTCAGAAGCCAGCACCGGAATCCCCGCCGCCTTAGTTTCTTTAAGAATCTCATCCCATCCGCTGTCAACAACCGGAGATACCACAATTACATCCACACCCATTTTAATAAATTTCCGGATAGCTTCGATCTGTTTTTGCTGGGATTGATTGGCATCTTCAAAGATCAGATTCATTCCGAAATCTTTTGCCGCCTCTTTTATGGACTCTGTATTTGCTTTCCTCCATGCACTCTCCATTCCAACCTGGGCATAACCTACGTCTATAATTTTATCCGGCTTTTTATAAATTTCACTCAAACCTTCTACATATGCCTCAACATTATCCTTCGTAACTACATGGCTCCTTAGAATGACCTGCTTAGGAACTCCGCTTGCCTGTTTTAATATGTCAAGGGCATATTGTATGGCTTCTTTTCCTCCGGTCGGACAGGTGATGGTCTCATCAATTTTGCCCTGGGAGATCAGATCAATCCCTTCATTTTCCCCAAGGAAACCATCGATGCCTACAATTTTTGCTTCTGCTCCGACTTTTTCCATTGCTAAATATGCCCCCAAAGCCATATAGTCGTTATGGGCAAATATCACGTCATATTCTTTTAGGTGCTCTCCCATGGCGAGCATGGTATCTTCCGCATCATCCTTTGATCCTGATTCAATCCTGCAGACACTTTTCTCGATATCCGGATACCTGGATATAATAGAATCAAATCCCTTACTACGGTTCTGGCTCGGCAGCGAGTCCGCACTTTGGCAGATTTCCAGTACTTTTCCCTTTTCATCGTTTAGCAGCCGCATCACACCTTCGCCTGCTCTCCTGCCAATCTGTTCATTATCCGGTCCGATAAATAAAGAGTAATCAAATCCTTCTACCCCCCGGTCCATTACAATCACAGGAATTTTTTTATGGTACACCCCACTGATAATTGATGTCATAATCTCGGTGTCACAGGGTGAAATTATCAACAGATCAATCCCAAAATCAATGAGTTTATCCACATCCTTTACCTGTTTAGTCACATCCGATGTGGCATCCGTCATAATTAATCTGATATTCTTATATTTCTTTGCCTCTTCTTCTATTTCACTGGTCAGGGCCAGTCTCCAGGACTCTCGCATATTTGCCTGTGAAACACCGATAACATATTCAATTTGCTGATATTCTCCACCGCCTGAACCTCTATTATAAAAATGCAGCCCCAGGAACATAATAAGGAGCAGCGAACATATTGATGCGGAAACGATCATCTTATTTTTCATCCCTGTATCCTCCTTCCAGTACATCCACACTCTGAGGTATCAGGATCGTTACCTTTGTTCCTTCTCCCAGTTCACTGGTTACCCTGACACAGAACTTATCCCCGTACCGGATTCGTAACCGTTCTTTAATATAGAACAATCCAAAGCTTTGATTTTCTTCCAACCGGGAATGTTCGTTGAGTAATGCATTGATCTGCTCCGCTTTTTCCCGGGTCATTCCTGCACCATCATCTTCTACCGTAAATTCCATCCAATTGTCTGCTGCGCTTTCACACCGTATAATCAGATGCCCCTGTCCCCGCTTCGTTTTAATACCGTGATAGATGGCATTTTCCACCAGCGGCTGCAGCATCAATTTCGGAACCACACATTGATTCAATCCGTCATCCACAAAAAGCTCATAGTTTAATTTCGGTCCATACCTGATTTTCTGTATATAAAGGTAATTGGAAACATATTTAATTTCCTGTTCCACTTTAATATAATCTCTGCCCTTACTCAGCCCGATCCGGAACATATTTGTCAGCGCATCCACCAGTCTTACAATATCATCCGCCTTATATTCTCTCGCCATCCAGCTGATGGTATCCAGTGTATTATAGAGAAAATGAGGTTTGATCTGCTCCTGCAGCACTTTAAGTTCTGCCATTCTCTTGTTTTTCTGCTCCACATAGACCATATCTACCAGACTTTCAATCTGTACCAGCATATGATTAAACCCATATCCCAGCTCACTTACCTCATCTTTATAATTCCCGTCAAAACGGACTGCCAGATTACCGGATGCTGCTTCACGCATTAAAAGTTTCAGTTCCACAACAGGATTAGTTATGGTCTGGGATATTTTCAAAGAAATAACCAGAACAAATATAAGGGTCATTGCAAGGCCTCCGGTTAAAATATAGAACATGGAATTCGTACTTCCCATAATTTCGTCCAGAGAGAATACACCTACAATCTTCCAGCCTGTATATTCGGACTCTTCATAGCGTATCTGATAATTTTCCCCGTTTATTCTGGCATCCACCGGTACCTGTTCCGGAGTCAGCCATGCAGGGTCGATACGGTATGTCACTTTATTCGGAAGGGTATAGACCATGCGGTCATCCTTGTCCAGTACAAATACAAACCCATTATCTCCTATGGTTACATTTTGTATGGACTGGGAAATAATATCATGCTTTATATCAAGGAGTAAAACTCCCATTATTTCACCGGTATTTGCATTTTTAATTGCTTTTGCTATGGAAAACACATCATCTATGCTATAACTCTTATCCGTGGCAATATTTCTTCCTGCAATGTTGCTGATGATCTGCATTTCATCGGGATGCGCTGCCGCCTGGCGGTACCAGTCCTCATTTTTAAAGGAATCTCTGGAGATACGCATCATCCCGGTATTCGTACATAAATCGTTTTCCGTGGCTACAAAAATTCCTGCAATTTCTTTATTGGAAACAGCCAGATTGTCCAGTATATTTTCTAAATTTAGCTTTGCCTGTTTCCAGAAGACATCCTCTTCGGATTTCATAGACCCAAAGTCGGTATTTTCCATCCCACAGATAATAAAATTTGCAATTTTATCAATGCTGTTGACATATACGTCAATGGATGTTTTGACCTGGCTCATCATCTGATCTGCATGCTGGGAGACACTTTTTTTTGCCTGTCCGGTAAATACACTGATCCCAATCATTCCGAACACACAAAAAGGGATCAGCGAAGCGACAATATAAGACCAGACCATTTTACTACGGATTGTAATATTCATGAATTTGTTCTTAAGCTTGTTCATTTCGCTCACCCCTCTTCGTCAATTCCTGTCTTTTTATTATAGCTTTGACCGGGTAATTTCGCAATCGGATTCTAATTATTCTAATTTAAAATCCTATTTTCCTTTTAATTTTTCTGCCCGTATGGATATGATTCTCTGAATAACAATGAATACGCATAACAACGCTGCAATCGTTACTTTTGTCCACCATGTATTCAGATTTTCGTACGTTACAATGGTCTGGATAATTCCCTGAATCAGAACTCCTATGGTCGTACCGATTACAGTACCGACACCTCCGGTCAGCAGGGTGCCGCCGATTACGGCTGAGGATATGGCATCCAGTTCCAGCCCCATATTCTGGAGCGAGTAGCCTGCTAATGTATAGAAGCTGAAAACTACACCTGCAAGTGCTGCACAGAAGCTGCTGATTGCATAAACTGCAATCTTTGTTCTTGCTACCGGAAGCCCCATCAGAATCGCTGACTGTTCATTCCCACCTAAAGCATAAATACTTCTTCCGAACTTGGTAAATTTTAATATGTAGTAAGCTGCAAGAATTACTACCAGAGCAATAAATACATAAGAATAAATCTTACCTTTCCCAATTACCAATTTGCTCAGCGCCATTTTTTTATAAAAATCATTGGAGATAGAAATGGATTCCGTACTGATTACCGCACAAAGTCCTCTCATCAAAAACTGTCCTGCAAGCGTTACGATAAATGGCTGCAGTTTAAAGTAGTGGATAATGTATCCCATCCCAAATCCAATTGCTGCGCCGATCAGTAATACTAAAGGAATCACTACAAATGCCGGTGCACCCTTCTGCAGCAAGAATGCGGATAGTACACAGGTAAATGCAATCGTGGACGCTATGGATATATCGATTCCGCCTGTCAGTAATACAAAGGTAACACCAATAGATGCTATAATCAGGTAGGCATTATCATTAAATAAATTAAAAAATGTAGATAAGGATAAAAACCGGTCATACGAAACAGATCCGAATATAAATAGTGCAATAAACAGCACAAATGTGATTACCAGCGAAACGTTATTAATTTTTAATCTCTTTTTTGCCATCTCTCTCATGCCTGCTTCGCCACCTTTCTCTTAGAGAATTTTCTTGTAAATGTCTCTTTAAATTCTTTTGACTGTGAAAGACAGATGATAACAACTAAAATAGCTTTTACTACCTGGGTAATTTCCGGTGCAATTCCTATGGCATAAACAGTTGTTGTAATACTCTGAATGATCAGGGCACCTGCGATACTTGCCGGTATTGAAAAACGTCCCCCGCTTAGTGAAGTCCCGCCAATGGCAACTGCAAGAATTGCATCCATTTCAATCATAAGACCTGCATTGTTACAGTCCGCGCCTTTGATGCTGGCACTTTCAATGAGACCCGCTAAAGCTGCAAAGATACCACAGCAGGTATAAACAACCAGTTTAATCGCATCTACATTGATTCCGGCAAATTTACTGGATACAGAATTACATCCGGTTGATTCCAGAAAAAGTCCAAATGCCGTTTTTTTGGTAAAAAGCAACACGATGATTAATAAAATAACTACCAGATATACCGGAAATGGAATTCCAAGAATATATCCACCATTAATAAAGTAATATGCGTCTGAGCTAACTGTTACAATCTTACCACCGGTTACTAATTGGGCTATTCCGCGCCCCGCAACCATTAAGATCATCGTTGCTACAATCGGCTGAATCTGAATCTTTGCAACCAGGAATCCATTCCAAAGCCCGCATAACAGACCTGCCAAAAGTGCCAGTATAATGGCGATTGCCACATTTCCACCCACTCCCGGAAGAATGCTTCCGCTTACGATACTGCAGGCAATTGCCCCGCTTATTGCCATAACAGAACCAACCGAGATATCGGTTCCCCCTGTAGCAAGTACCATTGTCATACCAATGGATAAGATCATCAGCTTACTGCCATTTCTTATAATATCAATAATTCTTCCATAAAGATGCCCATCAACTATTTTCATCTGAAAGAAACTTCCACCAGATATGATTCCGTTAAACAGGATAATAGCCAGTAATATCACAAAGGGCCAAAATGCCTGATTTTTAGAAATTTTATTTAGTTTTTTCATGATTATCACCTCCAGCTATATAACGCATGATTGCCTCTTCTGAAATCTGGCTGCCCCGGAGTTCTGTTACTTTTCGCATGTCCCTTAAAATAACCATTCTGCCGCAGCACCTGGTCATCTCATCTATTTCCGAAGAAATAAAGATAACCGCCATTCCCTGTTTTGCCAGGTCTACTACTATTTTTTGTATTTCGGCTTTCGTTCCAATATCAATTCCCCTTGTCGGCTCATCCAGCATGAGAAGTTCCGGCTCAGTTGCCAGCCATCTGGCAAGGATTACCTTCTGCTGGTTGCCTCCGCTTAAATTCTTAATCAGCTGTTCTGACGACGGGGTCTTGATTTCCAGTTTCTTAATATACTCATCTGCTATCTTCTCTGACTCCTGTCTGGATATAAAGTGAAACATCCCCCGCTTCGCCTGCAGTGCCAGGCAGATATTTTCACGGATGGTAAGTTCTCCTACAATACCTTCCGTTTTACGGTTCTCCGGACAGAATGCAATGCCTCTCCGGATTGCATCCAGTGTACCCTTTAATTTTGTCTTTTCTCCTTTAATTTCAAGAGTTCCTTTTTCCAGATTATCTACTCCGAATATTAAACGGGCTGTTTCTGACCTTCCGCTGCCCAACAGCCCGGAGAGTCCCAATACCTCGCCTTTATTAATCTTCAGACTAAATCCCTGGATGGTTCCTGCCCCCGTGACATCTGCCATATCTATTAATAATTCATCTGATTTATTTTCTTCTTCATAAATAGCCATTGTCTGATTTAATTTTGCATAGTCTTTGCCAATCATCTTTCCTACCAGTTCTACCCTTGGCAGGTTCTTTGTTTCATAAGTTCCTACGTATTCCCCATTTCTTAGAACCGTTATACGGTCTGTTATCTCATATACCTGATCCAGAAAGTGTGTTACGAAAATTATTCCCATACCCTCTTTCCGGAGCTTTCTCATTGTTTCAAACAATTTTTCTACTTCCATTGCAGACAAACTGGAAGTCGGTTCATCCAGTATCAGTACTTTTGCTGATACATCGCAGGCACGGGCGATTGCAATCATCTGCTGAATTGCCACAGAATAATTATCCAGATTCTTAGTTACATCAATATCCAGATCGAATCTCTTCATTAATTCCTTAGACTTCTGGTTAATTGTTTTCCAGTCTATTCTGCCGCCTTTTCTTATTTCCCTGCCTATGTAAATATTCTCTGCTACAGACAAATTCGGACAGAGGTTTACCTCCTGGTATACCGTACTGATTCCGTCTGCCTGCGCCTCTAACGGGGATTTCGGATAGATTTCTTTTCCTTCCATCAGAACCGTTCCGCTGTCTCTTTCCTCTACTCCTGTCAATACCTTAATCAATGTGGATTTACCTGCACCGTTTTCTCCCAAAAGTGCCAGTACTTCCCCTTTTCTTAATTCCAGCTGCACATCACTCAGTGCGATTACAGCTTTACCAAAGCTCTTTGATATATGATTCATTTGAAGTAAGATATCCTCTTTACCCATATCACATTTCCTCCATTCCTGCTGTTTATCTGCCCCCTTATCCAAAATCCGCTCTCAGTCGTACTGGAGCGGATTTTAATAAGATCATAAAAATCTATTTTAGTATTGGCGATTTGGTAAATCTGCTGCCGCCGTATCCTGACGATAGATACCTTCTTCAGATTTAACCCATTTTTCAACTGTTTCACCATCTTTTAATTTCTGGCATGTATTGAAGAACTGTTCACCAAGTAATGGATTACATTCTACAGTAACGTTTGCTTCTCCTGCTGCCATAGCTTCAAAAATGCCTTTAACGCCATCTACTGACACTGTCTTAATGTCTTCACCCGGTTTAAATCCAGCTTCTTTAATTGCTTCGATTGCGCCAAGCATCATATCATCGTTATGTGCATATACACCTTTGATTTCTTCGCCATAAGTCTTTAAGAAAGATTCCATAACTTCTTTCCCTTTTGCTCTTGTGAAGTCACCTGTCTGGGACTCCAGAATTTCAATATCCGGATGATTTGCTTTGATTTCTTCATCAAATCCTGTTTTACGGTCATTTGCTGCGGAAGCACCTACGGTTCCCTCTAACTCAACAATTTTTCCTTTTTCTTCTAATAATTTGCCCATTTCGATTGCTGCATTTTTACCTTCTTCGATGAAATCTGATCCGATGAAAGTTGAATATAAGCTTTCATCTACATCTGCTTTTCTATCCACCAGTACAATTGGGATTCCAGCTTCCTGAGCCTCTGTAAATACTGCGTCCCATCCGGTTTCTACTACCGGAGCAAGTCCGATAACATCTACGCCCATTTCAATAAAAGACTTAATTGCTTTAATCTGGTTCTCCTGTTTCTGCTGAGCATCTGCAAATTTCAGGTCAATTGTATCCACGTTTTGTCCTGCATAGAATTGAATCGAAGCTGTCTCAGCATCACGCCATCCGGATTCCTGTCCGATCTGGGCAAAACCAACTACCAGTTTATCACCGCCTGCACTGTCATCTTTTGCTTCATCACCTGCAACTTCAGAACCCTTTACCGTTTCCTGTGCTTCTGTTGCAGGAGCTTCTGTCTTCGCTGCCTCTGTTGTCTTTGCCTCCGTTGTCTTTGCTTCTGTTGTTCCTGTACTGCTGGAACCACATCCGGCTGCCATAGCAGCTACCATACTGACACATAATAATACACTAACAAGCTTTTTTTTCATTTTAATATCCTCCGTTTTCTTTGGGTTCTTCCCTTGCTATGAACTTATTATATTCTATTTATGTCTTCAGGTCTTTGCAATTTTCCTTTATAAAATTGCAAAATTTTAGCATCCATTTGCCAATCAACTCATGGATGCTAAATAAATATCCCTGTGTAATTTTCATTCCTTATCTTTTTTGTGCACTCTTACGGTACTCAGCCGGACTTACTCCGGTAATCTTTTTAAATACATTGCTGAAATAATGCTGAGTGGTATATCCTACCTTCTCCGCTATTTCATACATTTTCAGATCTTCTTCAAAAAGCAGGTCGATTGCTTTTCGGATACGCACTTTTGTAAGATAATCAATAAAGGTGATTCCCATCTCTTTTCGAAAAATCCTGCTTAAATGCTGAGGCGAAAGATACGTATAATCCGCCACATCCTGCAGCGTCAATTCTTCTCTGTTATAATTATCTTCTATGTATTGTTTCACAATTTTAATTACGCTGGAACCGCCCTTTACTGATTCCATCTGCTCTGCTGCCCGGTTGTATACCGCAACCAGATTCTCATATCCTTCTCCTGTCTCCTGAACAGAAACTACTTTTAACGGAAGACATCCCTCGATGCTTTCCATACATTTTAACTGCTTGCGTCTAAGCTCTTCTGCTCCCATATCTTTTGAGATCACCACCAGATCACCATTTTCTACCTGGCAGGAAGAGACATTTTTCAGGTCATTAAAAATTTCATTACTGATATTCTGAACAGCATAGGATAACAGGTCATCATCCCAGTTTTCACCCAGATCTTTATCCACCGCCTGTTCCAGATGAATAATGGTAACTGCATATTGTTTTGGAATACAAATGTCCAGATACTGCATCCGTTCCTCGATTTCTTCCTCTGCAAGTCTCCCTTCCAGCCAGTTCTTTAAAAAGGCATCCACCAGATGTATTTTGTTCTGCTGTAAAGTCATCTTTGCCCACTTCAGATATTTATCTTCCTTATTTTGCTGCTGTACTTCCTTTAATACCTCCTGAATCATATTGTCAAAAGGTTCTTCCATCAATGGTTTTAAAATGTACTCAAAGACTCCGAGCCGGAGTGCCGTCCTTGCAAATTCAAAATCATCATATCCGGTGATAACAACAATGATTGCCTGGGGCTGTAAATTCTTTAATTTTTCAATAAACTGCAGCCCGCTTAAAAAAGGCATGTTAATATCTACAAAGAAAATATCAATGTCCTCTTCCTGGGCAATTTCCAATGCCATTTCTCCATCTTCTGCTTCTGCTACGACTTCAATTTCTTCATATTTCCGTAAAAAACTGATAATCCCCCTCCGGATTATGTACTCATCATCTGCTACCATAGCTTTGCAATTCATCTTTTTCTTCCTCCCATAATTTAGAACGTGTTTATAAATTCATTTCCCCCTCTTCATCAAATGAGACGATAATCCCCCGATGATAAAATACATTATAATGGAAAAATCATCCTTTGACTATGCAAAATTTTAGCACTAATTTATAAAAATACCACGCCGGAAAAAAGCGTGGTATTTTATATTCATTATTGTTATCGTTTTTATCTTAATATTTATTTCTTAACCAACACGGATACAGTCCTGCTGTATTTTCCATAGACCTTTGATTTGCCTGACGTTTTAAATGCCCTGATTTTTACGTAGCAGACCTTCTTAGCCTTGAGATTCTTAAGGGTTCTGGATGTTGTTTTCCCGGAACTGATTACAATCTTTTTGACTCCCTTTTTGAATTTTTTATCCGCTGAGTATGTGATCAGGTATCCACTTGCACCACTTGTACGCTTCCATGACAGTTTCAAAGTTTTAGTTTTCTTTGATATTGCTTTCACATCAGTAGTTTTCTTTGGGGCAACCGAAACGGTAATTCTTCTGACTGCAGAATCATAATTGGCATTGCCTGCTGCCGTTATGGTAATCTGTGCCTTACCGGTACCCTTGATTGTCACTTTACCCTTGCTGTCCACTTTTACAACCTTCGTATGATCGGACTTATAAGATAACTTACCTTTTCCGGATGCCTTTGCCTTAATATAGAAGCTCTTATCTCCATCTGTTTTCTTAAAGTCTTTAGCTGTAATCGTCTGTTTCTTTTTCTGGATATCAAATATTGCTTCCAGAGTTACACTTTGTGCCGGCATCAGGAATGTAATCGTCTGTGACTTTTGCTGTTCTGCTGTCAGTGTAATTCCGGCTGCCTTCCACTGTGCAAATACCTTGCCGGAAGGAACAGACACCGATGCCTGAATTCTGGTTCCTGCCGGATACATCTGGTCTTTTGCTGCATTTATTATGGTAATCCCGGCTCCTGCCTTCAACTGGTATTTCGGTTTTTCCGGAACTACTATATTTTTAAATCCTGCATTTAATACAACTTCATTCTCAGGCATCACGAAAGTAATGGACAGTGCTCTTTTTTCTGCCTCTGTTAACATGATTCCTTTGACTTCCCAACCGGTGAACTCTTTGCCCTGTGGTATGGCCACCGTTGCCTTAACCGTAGTTCCTGCCTGACAGGTACCGTTTGAAGAAGCATTTTCAATTGTTACATTTGCTCCTGTTGTAACCTTATAATACGCATTTTCCTCATAGACCGGAACGATACTTCCCCTGCCTCTTGGAACCGTAAATGTAAATTCTCTGGATTCTTTCTGGTCATCCGTCAGTTCCAGACCGGATACTTCCCAATTACTAAAAGTTTTACCCGGAATATCGATTGCCTGTACCGTGACCTCGGAACTAATTCGGAACATATCATCTTTTACATCGCCGCTTACGCTTACGTTTTTATCCACATAAAAACGAACATAAGCAGATAAATCCTTTGCTGCCGATTCTAATGATAAATAACGGTTTGAAACAGCCTGCACTGCATCTTTATTAACGGCTTTTGCACTTAACAGCGCTCCATAAAAGATTCTCCAGGTCTCAATAGAATATTCCGCTTCCAAAAGCCCCTCCACATCAGCGATCAAAGCATCCAGCTCAGCCCCTGTCTTAACAGTCTGAGGTGCCGGCTGTTCATGAGCTTCCTGCACAGTTATATAATCAATATATACATTTCCACTGTTCTCTGCATCTTTTACGTAAGATATGGTGTTATCACCTTTTTTCAGGGTAACGCGGCTGCAGACAGTCATCCAGTGCTGCCAGTCCGTTTCTGTTTTGTCAAAGGGAACCGTGACACTTTTTTGACCTGCATTATTTACATAGAGATTCAAGGTTCCCGCCTTTGGTGTAATATCCGGTATATTTGCTTCCCATTCTCCGCGGTTGTCCGTACTACTGATCGGAGCCTTAACTCCATTCGCATAACGAGCTCTGATAAAATAGTCGCCATCTTCCTGTACGTTTACCTTAAACGTTATTTTTTCTCCATTCTTGTCTGTGAATTTACCATATCCGGTTCCCTGGAATCCTTTCCCTTTATATCCTTTTTGGGCACCGCCTGACAAATCTCCGTCTTCTGCCTGATATGCAAGTCCCAGACCCGGATCGCCGGATGGCAGTGCTGTAAATTCATATGGCGATACGGGCCTGCCAAAGTTCGGTGATCCATCTTCATTCCATGTGAATTTCTTAATACTGACCTGTCTCCATGCATTATTATTTGACGGATACACTTTTGAATGGAATGCCATCCAGTCCTCTGTCCCATCAGCTGACTGAAAGAATGAAGCTCTGGCTGGTCCATAGACATCTTTCGATCCCTCGAATACGCCTTCTTTATAGGTCCAGTTATCCGGATTTAACACATCCTCCTTTGTCGTATCAAATACATACATACCCATGTGATATCCTGCTGTCTTAAAGCTTCCCTGGGAAACAGTCATAAACAGATGCTCCCCATTCACAACTGCTCTGGGGCCTTCACCTCCGAAGCCAGGCAGAAAACTTCTTTCCTCCGTAATCTTAATGGGTGATTCCATTCTGGCAATGGCTGGTGACTCTACGCCGCTTTCCATGCTTCCCCAGCAGGCATATAACTGTCCGCGGTACTGGAAAACGGTAAAATCATTTCCCTGTGCAAACTCATTGGGGTTATTTATTTCCATTCCCGTATACAATACGCCTCTGTCAATCCAGTCTCCCTGGGGATCATCAGTAACAGATTCCATAACACATGCCATATGCCTCCAGTTATATTCTTTTGCATCTGCACAGTAATAAATATACCATTTACCGTCAATGAAGAACATTTCCGGAGCAAAGATCCTGGATTTTGAATCATTAAAATCAAAAATCCTTACTTTTTCTCCCTGATCCAGCAGCGATTTTGATTTTGATACATACATTTTATTGTGGGATGGATCGTTACTGGACGAAACAAAGTAATAATATCCGTCATGATAGCTGATAAATGGATCCTGTCCCTGATAGAGTGCATTATTGAACTGGGTTAATGCTTCCCCTTTTTGTGCACGAATTACATTTAATTTAAATTCTGCCACCGCATCGGTGATCTTATTGGAATCTTCTTTCAGAACAGATGCGATGATATCAAAGTCTTTTGCATCTGCTGCTACTTCATCTACAACTGCAGAGAACTTATCCATATACTCTTTCGCAATCTGACCCTCACCAGATCCTACCTTCGTATTTTTGCGAAGATTCACTGCCTCTGTGAGACCCACATATAATTTTTCTCTCGCCATAACGCTTTCATACCACATTGCTTCCGGGGCATACAACTGATCTTCTCCAATCACCGATTTTACCCCATCCCGTGTCCAGGATAAATTCATATCTTCCTTAAGATTCAGATTCTCTGCTATAATCGTAAGATTATAATAAATTCCCTTTTCCAGTTCTACTTTTTGGCTTTGGGTTTCTTTATACACATTTCCCGCATTTTGAGAAATAATTTTTTCATCATTCAGATACACCTGATAGTTACCGGAAGATCCAAATGCCAATTCATAGGTTCCGGATACATCTGGTTTAATTTTACCGTTTAATTCTACATTTGCCGGCGCGTTCTCATTTCCCTCGTAATAGCTGACCAGGGAATTTACCGAAAACTGCTCTGTTGATACCTCATTTGCCATTACCTCAGCCAGTTTTTCCTGATTACCGCCTTTTTCCTGATAGATTTCTCCGATTAATCCTTTTTTTGTACTTGCCGGATAAAGACTTTCCGTTGGAACGACCTCTTTTTCCTCTGCTCCGGGTTTCAGCCATTCCAGCATAATATAAGCTCCGCCATAACCCTGGAAGTATTCAATACGAATGTCATTTCTTCCTTCATTTAGATGAATTGGCTGGCTTTCCTGTTGCTTATCCCATTTGGATTCCCAGAAATCAATCGCCAGCTCATCATTTACCCAAAGGCGGAAACCATCATCTCCTATCAGATAAAAGGTATAATCACCTGCTTCTTCTGCGTTTACCTGTCCGGTAAAACGGAAAGAACCATATTCTTCCGAACCGTTATACTGGGATAATATTTTTTTAATGGAAAGTGTCTTGTCAAGTACGGGTGCAATTACTTCACCTTTTTTTTCTTCCAGGAAGATATCACCATACACCTCAGCCAGAAGTCC
Organism: Robinsoniella sp. KNHs210; assembly: GCF_000686105.1. NCBI lineage: Bacteria > Bacillati > Bacillota > Clostridia > Lachnospirales > Lachnospiraceae > Robinsoniella > Robinsoniella sp. KNHs210. The sequence goes on along the minus strand of NZ_JMLZ01000002.1, from coordinate 3,823,057 downwards.
ATGCTGGTCTTCTGCTGCAGTTTCTCCCTGGATTGCCTTTGCAGCCTGCCGAAAACACTCAGCCGGAACAACCTGTGCCTGTCCGCCATCCTTTTTCCAGGATAAATTCAAATTGGCATCTCCATCTGCCTGGGCATAATTAATACGGATTTTGTAAAGAAATCCTTTTTCCATATGTACTGGCTGACTGACCTTGGTCTGGTCGGAATGAAGTTTCCAGGAATTAATCGTCAACTGGTCATTCATCCAGAAACGAAAAGCATCATCCCCGTTCATTACAAATTCATAGTCACCGCTCTCCTGAGGCGTAATATACCCGTGGATAATAGCCGTTGCATATTCACTGCTTCCATTACTTAGCTCAATTGCATCTTTTAAACCTTCCCGCCCATCCAGGTTTGGTAAAACCTGATTTACCGGTTCCCCTGCAAATCCAAAGGACGTAATACTGGAAGGTGTTCCGCTTACCTTATAGATCTGGGCTGTTAAGCCCGCATCAGCGGGAGCTTTTGCATGATAATAAGCTTTTTCAGGAATCACTTCCTTGGCTATACCCGCATTTACAGACTCCCATGAAAGCTTCAATACGGCGCCGCCCCATCCCTGTAAGTATTCAATCTTGATATCATGCAGTCCGCTACTTAAGGCAACTGCTTTACTTGTCTGTTCCTTTTCCCATTCCTGTACCCAGAAATCGATGACCAGTTTTCCGTCGATCCATATACGGAATCCGTCATCTCCCCAGCCGTAGAACTTATAATCCCCGGCTTTTTCTACGTTCAGCTTTCCGGTGAATCTTGCCGTAGCAAATTGCTCATCTCCCTTATTCCCATTATATTTGTCAAAAATGGGCCTTAAGTTCTGTCCGTTTAAGGTAGGAAAAATCTGTTCTCCTGTTTTATTTTCAAAATTAAAAAGTTCAATTGGACCCCCACGGTATCCCTCGGTATTAAAAATCTCGCCAAACAGCCCCGGTTCCAAGTCCTCCAGCGCTTTTACCGTATTTACATCAGACACGTATTCAGGCTCCTGTACGAAAGCAGACCCGTCCTCTGATTGTATTACCGCTTCCGTATCCTTTTTTCTTTCAGATGTGGCTGCCTGTCCGTCGGTTGATTCTGGCTCTGTATCTGAAGTTATCTCCGTAGGTGAATCTATCTCTGTTTCCCAATCTATTTCAGATCCTGGAGCTATCTCTGCATCCGAAGCTGTCTCTACATCCGAATCTGTCACCGCTTCCGAATCTGTCACTGCTTTCGAATTTGTCACTGCTTCCGAATCTGTCACTGTTTCCGAATCTGTCACTGCTTCCGAATCTGTTTCAGATCCTGGTGCTGTCTCCGCTTTTTGATCTATCCCGTCTTCTGTTACACGGTTTTCTTTCTTCTCTTCTGCCCTTATCACAACGCTGCGCTCATTTCGGTCTGCTTCTCCATATCCCTGCTGCTTATCATTCGTCTCCTGCACCTGTCCGTCGGCAGTCACCTGCGCTGCTGCGTTTTGTCCCGCTGCTGATACGGGCATCACAATTGTGTTTAACACCAATGCCATAGACAGCATAAAACTAACTCCTCTGGCAAACCTCTTCTTCCTCTTCATAACAATCCTCCGTTCTTTTTTCCCAGGGAACCCAGATGCATCCAGACCCTTCCGGAATTTTAATATTTATAGAAAATCATAGCATACAAACTCCGGTTTCTCTTTACAATATTTTGTTTGTATTTTTCACTTTTTTATCATTTCTTTATTTTAAGTACCTATTCTTTCTATTAATAATGTCTGATGGTAAAGGCAAAAAATCTCTGACTTACAAAATTGTAAGCTATATTCCTAAAATGTAAGCTGCAATTATGGCAGACCTTGATTCATTTTGGTATCATTAAGCCATGAAAGGTGGTGCTATATTATGAATATATACCTGATCCCAATTAAAGAAGCCATCGCAGTTTTTCCGCTGCTGGCTGTTATATTTACATTTCCATACATGATTTATCAATACCGCAGATACGGTTCCATACCGCTATTTCGATCCGTTATCACGTATTCCTTTGTTCTGTACCTGCTATGCATGTATTTCCTTGTAATACTTCCGCTCCCCTCTATTAGTGAGGTGGCAGGCTACACAGGACCTCAGACTCAGCTGGTTCCATTCCAGTTTGTACGAGACTTCTTAAGAGAAACAACTTTTCGAATCTCTTCACCGGGAACCTGGATAAGTGCACTGACACAAAACTGCTTCTTGCAGGTCATCTTTAACATACTGCTGTTTTTGCCTCTCGGTATCTACCTGCGGTATTATTTCCGATGCAGCTGGAAAAAAGTATTATTGGTCAGCTTTTCCCTGAGCCTGTTCTTTGAACTTACACAGTTAAGCGGATTATATGGAATATATCCCCGCGGATACCGTCTGTTCGATGTAGATGACCTGATGCTGAACACCAGTGGTGGAATGCTTGGTTATATTTCATCAGCTATCTTTATGAAATTACTGCCAAGCAGAGAACGTTTGGATAAAATTGCATATGAAAAGGGGTTACACGTCTCTTTTTGCAGAAGGCTTGCTGCATTTACCCTGGACTGGGTTATCCTGGCTTTTATTGGTGTACCGACCGTAATCCTGACAACATTTATCCCTCCGTTCTTATTCCTGATCCAGTTTGCTTCCTGCTTCTTGCTGCCTGTATTTTACTTTGTGGTGTGTACCTACCTCACAAATGGTTACACTCCGGGAAAATGGCTGCTGCGAATCAGGGTTACTTCAAACGATGGTGAAAAAGCACTTACACTGCAGCAGTGCATATTCCGTTTTGGATCACTTTACCTGATTTTCGTTCCGGTTCTAATGATCTGGGCAAGTTATCATCTGTTCTGCTTCTGTACCGGACGCCCCAGAACATTAGTATATGAACAGATAAGCAAGACTACCTGCATCAGCACCATCGGGCAGGACTCTGTTCAGTCGAAGTACAGGAGGCATTATTTATTAACAGCCCACAAAATATAATTGTATCTCATCCCAAAGAGTACTATAATGAACCAAAGCATTCATACACAGAAGTATAGAAAAACTAAAATATATTAGTGAATTAGTGAGGTTGTATTATGAAAACAAAGATTTGGGCGCATCGAGGCGCTTCCGGCTATGCGCCTGAAAATACACTGGAAGCATTTGAACTTGCAATACACCAGAATGCAGATGGTATTGAACTAGATATACAACTGACAAAAGACGGGGAAATCGTCGTTGCTCATGATGAAAAGATTGATCGTGTCACTGGTAAAGCTGGTTGGATTAAAGACTATACCCTTAAGGAACTAAAACAATTACGTTTTAACAGGACTCATCCCGAATTTACAAATACATGTATTCCCACCTTAAAAGAAGTGTATGAATTGATTCAGCCCACAGGCCTAACCGTTAATGTTGAACTTAAAACCAGCATCTGTTTTTATCACGGAATAGAGAAAAAAGCATTGAATCTTGCCCGGGAGATGCAGATGGAAGAGCGGATTATTTACTCCTCCTTTAATCACTATACCTTAAAACATTTAAAAGAACTGGATTCATCTATAAGAACCGGACTTCTCTATGAAGACGGCTGGATAAATGTTCCTGCCTACGGAAACAGTATAGGGGTTAATGCCTTGCACCCTGCAATCTATCTTCTTCAGTATCCTGATTTTCTGCAGGACTGTAAGAAATACAATCTTCCTCTGCACGTGTGGACAGTCAATACAAAAGAGCACATGGAAAAATTAATAAAACTGGGAGTTGAAGCGATCATAACAGATTTTCCGGACATTGCCCGGGGGCTTTCAGATATTTAGAAAAAATGAAAAGCAGGATATTAGTTTAGATTTTGTCGGGGAAGGGACGCTTTTCAGATGGAGGTTGTGTTCGGAAAGAGTCGGATGCTATATTCACAGTTATTTGTGCAATGCTGTACCAGTATAGCATTGAGGCTTCGCCGGCTTACCGCACTCCCCATCTTTCCGTACACTTTCCCCATCTGCATGCCCCACTTTGCGGCATATTTGCCCCAAATTCAGGTTACGTAGCCCGCTACACGTCCTTCATACGGGTCAAATTCCCACAAAGTGTCACGCACAGCTGCCAGAAACCAATTTTCAAACACGCTCTAGACAAACATTTCATATAAACCCATACCAAAAATAATCAGACCAGAGACAACCGTTGCATATTTACCAAATAATCTCGACAAGCATCCCCTGCCAAAACGCTGCCCTGCAGATATAAAAATATAGCTGACTAAAAGGGTAAACACTGACGTCCAGAATACGGATAGTCCGGTAATGCTCCCTGCGATTCCAAGCCCTATATTATTTACTGTCAGCGCAAACGCCAATGTAACTGCCTCGCGCATATCAATATTGCCGGATCCGTCCTTATCCCCTTCTTCCATGCTCTTCTTCAGCCACGTCTTATCCTTTTCCTTTTTTTCTTCTGCCTCAGCTTTAACCCGTTTCAAAATCAACTCTTTCCAGACAAATTCAGCTATAAACAGCCCACCCACAAAAACCAGAATAGATGATCCAATCAGATTCGCTGTCTCTGTGCTTATTATTTCTGTAAACAGCGAGCCCAGAGACATGGACAAAAATGTACCAATCGCAGTGATACACGCTATTACCAGATTACTTTCCGGTTCAATCTTAATACGCTTTATACCATATGCAACGCCAATCGTCAGATTATCCAGATTAGCGGAAATTGCAAATAAAAATGCAGATAAAAAATGCATAAAACAAAGTCACCACCCATATAATATTCGTTATATAGAATCATATGCATTTTTTATTATTCCGTGCCCCTTCCGGTTTTCAATGCTCTTCCATACTTGATACTCTTGGCAAAACTTTATTTTCCAGCAGATCAATTTTTATGTATTATTAATATGTAACTAATTATTTAAAGTTATTTTATTTCGCATTAATATTTAGCCAGCTCAGCTCGTCCTGTCCCCAGTCTCCCATGCTCTTAGAACATATAAAAATACTCACGGAAAAGATCCACCAGACCTTCACTGTGAGTACTTTTTTACTTCTCTATTCACTTTCTACTCTTTGATCCCTGTTTTTTAACTGCACACCAGATCTACAATCTCTCCCTTTATAACATCCACCAGCCCTCTGTCTGTCAGTTTCAGTGCCGGGCTCACGGGAAGTCCCAATGTGCAGAGGGACATTACCGGATTATAGTGGCGATAACCCAGCTGAAACAGGCTGTTGCGTACTTTCTTAAGAGCCGGTCCGATTTCTTCAATTGGCTGATCCGATAGAATTCCCGCCACCGGCAGCGGCAGCTCTGCTTTGATTTCTCCCTGATAAACGGTCAGAATCCCTCCCTGCAGCGACTGGATTCTCTCCACAGCAGCCTGCATATCCCCAACATTTTCTCCAACTACAAATAAGTTATGATGATCATGGAAATAGGTTGTTGCCGCTGCTCCCTCTTTCAGACAATCCCCTGTAACAAAGCCATAACCGATATTTTGATTTTTACCGTACCGCTCCACTACCATTGCCAGGAGGCATCCGGTTCCTTCCCAACAGATTTTATAATCTTTGACAGGCATGGATACAATTTTTTCACTGGTCTGCGTTCTTCCGTTTGAAACTTCAATTACTCTGACAGACACATTTCCGGATTCCTGTTTCGCACAAATCCAAAAATCTTCCGGTCTAAGTACTGGTATATGAACGCTGTGATAATAATCCTCCGGGAAAAAATGGCGGTTCTCTGAAGTCAGTTCTTTTCCGGGATGATTTTCATTTTCCTGATCCTTGGATGCAATTAGCTGTCCGTCTTTATATACATAATCCGGTTCTAAACTGTGAAATCCGGTAATCAGGGCAAAATCTGCTGTTTTTCCAGGTGCTATCACCCCTCTGTCTCTCAGATTCATGCGTCTTGCATTGGTATATGTACCGCAGTAGATTGCTTCTTCTGTGGGAAAGCCCATACGGATTGCTTCCTCAATCACCTTATTTAGCTGCCCTTCTTCATACAGCTTGTCCGCCATAGTATCATCTGTTACAAATCCGCAATGTTCATATAGCCTGTTTTCCCTGATATAATCCAGAATCTCCGGCCTTAACATCTTCTCCTGCAATTCCACAAACATTCCATTTTCGAATCTCTGGCGTATTTCTTCCAGCGTATGCTCCGTATGATCTCCGTCAATGCCAAGATAAAGAAATTTTGCCAGGTCTAATCCCGTAAGTGATGGACAATGGCCTTCTATAACAAAATTCGGATCAACTTCATGAAGGTAGTTTAAAAATTTTGTAATTTCCAGATCATTTTCCCGAATGATCTGCCTGTAGTTCATAATTTCACCGACGCAGACTACCTCTTTTTTCTCATACAATTCTTTCATTGCCCGGCAGTCAATTATACCTCCTGTAGTCTCCAGCTCCTCATTCGTAGATGGTACACTGCTTGGTATTCCATAGAAGATATCAATCGGTGCATTTTCCCCATCCGCGATCATTTCATAAATACCCGATAACCCCTTTATGTTAGCCATTTCATGGGGTTCTGAAACCACGGTAGTGACACCGCACTTTCCTGCATATCCGGCAAACGTCTGAGGCGTCATCATGGAACTTTCGATATGCATATGGATGTCAATCAATCCTGGAATCATATAATAGCCGGAAGCGTCCAGCTCTTCTTTTGCAGTAATTAATGGGATGGTATTCTCATTATCTTTTACATCAACATAATAAATTTTTCCATCCAGAACATACACATCTGCTTTCCGGAAACACTTCAGATAACTGTTAAAAACTTTCGCATTACGAATTACTAAATCCACATTTTCCATATATGTCCCCTATACAATGGTATAAAAATATAAAAGGCAGACAATTACCAGAATATACATTACCTTGGATATTTCCCTGATCTTGCCTGATGCAATTTTCATAATAAAATACGTAGGAATTGCAGCGCAGATACCATTTGCAATGTTATTGGCAAAAATAGTAAATGTCACACAGACAAATGCAGGTATACTTTCTGTAATTTCTTCGTATTTAATATTTTTCATAGCACTTAACATTCCGATTCCAATATATATTAATACCGGTGCGGTTGCTGCTGACGGTATCATTAATGCAACCGGCGCAAAGAATAGTGCAAGGGCGAAACAGGCTGCAGTTGCTACTACCGTAAGTCCGGTTTTTCCACCCGCCTCTACTCCTGCAGAAGATTCCAGATAGGTTGTCATGCTTGGCATACCAAATAGTGCTCCAAAACTGGTTGCGATTGCATCCACTTTAAAACAACGGTCTATTCCAGGCAGGTTTCCATCCTTATCCAGATATCCGGCTTTTGCCCCAACACCCAGTACTGTTCCAAAAGTAGAGAAGAAGTCCGGAACAAAAAGTGCAATTAAAAATGGAATATAAGCAAAGTTTAATGCTCCGGCAATATCAATGTTTAAAAACTGGCTTCCGATATTTGCAGGCATCGATATGATACTTCCCGGCAGCTTTGTGACCCCGAACGGGATTCCCACAATTGTAGTAATTAATATGGTCAGAATCATTCCTCCTGCAATATTTCGTACCTTCATCACCAGAAGAATAATAAATCCAATTACAGTTACAATGACTTCCGGAGATGCAAGATCCCCGAATGCAAGGCTTTTCTTGCTTTCATTTGCAATGATTAACCCACAGCTTTTTGCGCCTAAGAGTGCAATAAACAGACCGATTCCGGCACTTACCGCATGTTTAAGACTCATAGGTATTACTTTCACAACTGCTTCTCTAAGTCCCAAAAATGTAACTAATATAAACAATACACCGCTCAGAAAAATAACGCCTGCTGTGATCTCCGGGGAAATTCCGTCGTTCTGGATCATTGCTGTAACAATTCCCACACTGCCAAGTCCCGGTGCCAGGGCAAACGGACGGTTTGTAAAAATTGCCATTGCCACGCTTGTCAAAATAATTAACAATACCATTGCGGTGAGCATCACATGCTTATCCAGTCCCGCAGAGCTTAACATATTCGGTACCGTCGCCAAGACATACGCCATTGTAACAAAAGTTGTAACACCTGCAATCAACTCTGTTTTCATATTCGTGTGGTACTTTGACAACTGAAACTGTTTCTCCAACCACTGTTTCATTTTCTTCTCTCCTTTAATGTGCTTTTATTTGCTTCTTTTCTACATCTATTGTATGATAAGGATAAAAGCATGTCCAATTCCTATTTACCATAATCATTATTCCAAAAGTGAATAACTGCCTATGTCTTTCAAAAACGAGGTATCCCATGAATATCAAAGAATTTGACTATATATTATGCATTGCAAAACACCAGAATATTACAAAGGCTGCACAGGAACTGTATATTTCCCAGCCCACACTAAGCAAACACCTGCAGAAACTGGAACGCCAGTTAGGCTGTAAACTTTTCGGCAGGGTTGATAACCGCTATATTCCCACCCATGCGGGAAAGCGCTATCTCGCATATGCAAAAAAAATGATGGCTTTAAATCAGGATTGGGAAAAAGAACTAAAAGATATTACACAATGCAATGAAGGCGAACTGAATATTGCCTTTCCCCTGATGCGCAGTTCCTGCATGATTCCTGCAATTCTTCCTGCTTTTTATCAAAAATATCCCCATATCCGTATTAATTGCCTGGAAGAAACTTACGCTATACAGGAGAAACTGCTGCTGGATGACCAGATCGATTTTGCCATATTTAATGAATCATCTCCCCATCCCAAGCTCACTTATGAATCCCTTGGCGAGGAAGAAATTGTCCTTGTGGTATCCCCCCGTCACCCGTTTGCATCTCTGGGCGTTAACGGACCGGACAGTCCCTATCCATATATAGATCTTGCTCTTTTTGCAAGCGATAATTTCATCCTTCATTTCCCGGAACAGACTACTGGCAGAATTGCTCTTGATCTATTCCGGAAGCACAAAATCAGCCCCACCGTTTCACTTCATACCAGAAATACCCAGGCAGCAGTTCTTCTGGTACTGCAGGATCTGGGCGTATGTTTTGCACCGGAGAGCTATATTAAAAATATGCATTTCCAGTCTGCTCCAGTCTGCTTTTCTGTAGGTAAACCTCGGATATGTACCACTCTTAGCATTGCATACCGCAAGGGCTCCTATATGCCTCTTTATGCCCTGGATTTTATAAAAATGGTTAAAAAAATGATGTCCCGCTGAATATTCAGCAGGACATCCCGTATCACATCTAAGTATTTACTTTTTATTGTATCGTAATGAGTTTCGGCTGCTCCTCAATTTTCTGCGCAGCTTCTTTGGGAATCATCAGACGCAGAATACCATCCTGAAATCCTGCCTGAATATCTTCCTGGCGAACGCTTTCTCCCACATAAAAGGATCGTTTGCAGGTTCCCGTAAAGCGTTCTCTTCGGATATAATTACCATCCTTATCCTTTTCATCTTTGTTTTCATTCTTGTTCGCGATAATTGTCAGATATCCATCCTTCAGCTCTGCCCTTACATCTTCTTTCGCATATCCCGGCAGCTCCATATCAACCAGATAGTGATTATCTTTTTCCTGAACATCAGTCTTCATAATCTGGGACGTGTTGTCTGAAAATGGTTTGCTAAAGAACGGGTCACGGAACAATTCATCAAATAAATCAAAAGCTCTGTTTGAAAGTAACATAAGTCATACCTCCTTGAAAATAACTGACTGGCGGCCTCAGCCGCAATACTACTTGTTTCTATTTGTTTCTATTTGTTTCTATATGATAAACTGTAACAGAGGGAAACATCCCCTCCGACAGATTACTGAATTGAAATCAGCTTTGGCTGATCATCTTTTAAAACCGGCTCCTTTGGAATGCTGAGCCTCAAAATACCATCCTGGAATCCAGCCTGAATATCTTCCTGTCTTACCTGATCCCCCACATAGAAGGTCCGCTTGCAGGAACCGCTGTAACGTTCTCTTCTGATATATTTTCCCGCCTCGTCTTTTTCTTCCTTATTTTCATTCCTGGACGCCGTAATTGTCAGATTGCCGTCTTTCAATTCTGCTTTAATATCTTCTTTCGCATAGCCCGGCAGTTCAATATCCACCAGATAGTGATTTTCCTTCTCCTGGATATCTGTCTTCATTACTTGGGTAGTTCTGCTGTCTCCATAAGACGGATTAAAAAATGCGTCCTTAAACATCTCATCAAATAAATCATAAGCTCTGTTTCTAAGTAACATAAGTCATACCTCCTTGGTTTCTTATTTAAAAATGGTTGTTGTAATTGGTTTGTTGTAACTGTTTTATTTGTTATATATGTGTTATAACATAAAAAATTAGCACTGTCAACCACCGAGTGCTAATTTTATTATTTTTTTATAATTCTTCTACTATCCCCCTGAATCGCGTCAGATAACGCACTAAAAAAGCCAGCGTCAGGATTCCACTCCTTACGCTGGCCTTACACCTTACTGAAAACACTCAAATCCCTGCAATATTCCCCGCGGAAACCATGCCCTGCCAAAATCCCCCCATACACATCTTATGGCTGTCATCTGCCGGGTCATCCTGATACACAATCATAGGTTCCCCCAGTTCCTCCAGAATGTCTGCCTTGCCCTCCAGATAATTACGCAGCCTTTTTTCTGCACTTTCCAGGCGCACCATGACACCCCCGATACGAATATCCAATACTTCAAAACCAAAGGGCCTGCATTCCGAAAACCATAATTCCTCTCTCATCGCTTTTAGGCGTGATACCATCGGCAAGAGTCTTTGTATCCTGTCTGCCAGCAAAACAAGCGTCTCTCTGTCACCGCCGCGGTATGCTTTTCGAATTTCTATCCCTGACATCGCTTTTTGTGACAGAATTTCAGCAAGCGTATTATAATAGCGGAAAACTGCATCCATTGAAACTTTATTTTCTATATCCATAGAGTATTTATTTTCTATATCCATATAACCTTTGCTTTTTCCATTCAGAAGATCTTCCAGCTGTTCAGCCAGTTTCTTGTAATATTGACCCATATCCAGTCCCAGACCTGCTATCTGGCCGTCAAACAAACCGGTAAGCACATCCTGATACAGCAGGTATTTGGACGGGTTATCTGCATTTTCATTGTCTTTCTTTACGCCAGGGGTATTGTCGAAGGCATCCAGCAGATGATAGGCATCAGAAGTATATCCCGTCAGCTGCATAAGCCAGCGGTCAAGCTGTTCTGTATCCATTTCTTCGCTATAACAAAGCTCTGCAAAATACAATGCGGAATAGAATGCAGTCCGTACAGGTGTCTCTGTACCATTGTCAAACCAGAAGGTACACATTACCTTGTCAATGCTCTGATCTCTGCAGGATGCCAGGCCTTCACGCAGTGTTTTCTCCGCTTTACTGTAATTTGGTGCAATTCCATTCCAGGTCCAGCCGCCCCCTGCAAACCGTATCTTATCCGTCAGCTTACGATGAAGCCGGATATTCTTGTCATACATTCCTTTATCATGATGGTAATAGTCCCAGTATACCAGCGTCAGATCCTTTGGCAGCGGCTTCAAAAGATCAAAATCCGTATCCTCCGGCAAATCATAATATTCTCCGTCCGGGGACTTCAGGCGGAAAAACATATCACTCCACAGCATCATTTCCAGTCCATCTTCCAAGCAGATCTGTGACACCATCTGAAGATGCTTTGTCATAATCTCGTACCGTTCCTCAAATCCATTATTGCGCAGGTACTGCCCCAGCCCTAAAAGATCTGCTTCATCCATGCCCACGTGTATTTTCTTTGACGTAAAAGGTCCAGATGCGCTTTGTATCATTTTCCTCACGAATTCCTCTGTATCCTTCGTTCCCACCATAAGGATATCTTCTGTGTCCCGCAGTTTTTTAGTCTTCGGCCAGCGAAGGTATGTATGGAGATGTGCCAAAGTCTGAATTGCAGGAATCAATTCCACTCCGGCCTTATTCCCGTATTCATCCAGCTCTTTCAGATCCCCATAAGTATATTTGCCGCGATAGGCTCCAAAATATGGATCACCTGGAACTTCATATACATCCTCCATATAAAGGTAAAGCTGATTCATTCCGGATGCCGCACAGAGCCGTATAAACTCTTTCAGCATTGGCTTATTTACTGTTCCGTTTCTGGAACAGTCGATCATAATACCAGTTTCTTTAAAACAGATTTTCTCTTCCTTCACAAATGGCTCTGTATTTCCATATTTGATTCTCTGGAGAAACAGATGCAGAGCACGGTAAAAATGTACATCTTCCTTACCATACAAGTTCAGCTTCTTTCCGTCAAACTCGGCTTTCAGCACATCTCCCTCTGTAAATTCAATTATAATGTCCATATCTTTTTCGACACATTCATACCCCTGATACGTTAAGAACATTTCTGTCATTTCTTTTCTGTTTCCGTCAATTCCTGATAAATAAAATTTCATTACCTGCTGCCTTCTCCCTTACTCTCCATTTTATTTTTTCGGTATTCCGATGGGTAAACACCTATTTTCTTTTTAAATACCTTGGAAAAATACAGCGGATTGGGATATCCCACCATATCCGCCACATCCTTTGCCAGAATTTCCTCATCCATCTCTAGCAGATTTTTTGCCCGGTCCAGACGTATTTTCTGAATATACTGAGACAGTGTATAACCGCTGTATTCTTTAAATAAAGTGCTTAGATACGGTGCCACAAGCCCGAATTCAGACGCCAGTACGGCTGCGGTTATAGGCTCCGCCATATTTTCTATGATGTAGTACTCTACTTTTTTCATGAGATTTTCTGAAGACTCCGCTTTTCTGTATAGCTTCTTTTCATCCAGCATCTGCCTTAAATTAAGAAATAACTGCCTGGCATCCGACGAATACAGGATCAGATTCCATATGGTTTCTTCCCGGTCTTCCTCGCTTCCATATGACGGTACTGTCTGATCCTCCATGCTCTGCAAAATCCTGCTGATTATCTGCTGGCATTCTTTTTGGCGGATTTTCCTTGCATTAAAAAATGCCTCTGCTTCTTTCAGAAATACTTCCTTTCTGGTGTCAGACATCTCTTTACCCAGGGAATAAAAGGTATCATCTCCGGCAGGGTATGCCGTTCCGGTGGTGTCTGCATCGTCCTCAACCACTGAACTTTCGCCAAAAAGAATATTCTCCTGAAGCTTCCTGCGCAGCTGGTGGCTGATCATGGAGATTTCATGGGTTTCAATCAAACCCTCATGGAAGGCTGCAGTAATCTGGATTCCTCTTCCCTTTATCTCTTCCAGCAGCTTCTTAGAAAATACTTTTAAATCTGCTTCATTCTCCGGAACAATCAGCAGTATTTTTTCATTAGCCTGGTTCTTTTCAAAAGAATATACACAGGACGCTTCCGGAAGCAGGTCTGCCGCAGCTGACTCTATATCAATTCCCCGCCAGAAATCACATTCAGCGATATTCTCCTCCATACCGTCCCGGATCAGGGGACCAGCACAAAAGTAAACCATCTGAAGCTTTTCCCCAGGGTTCGCGGGTTTCCCGGTATAAACTGCCTCAGCCAGTCTCGCTTTCTGCTTTTCCTGAAGCATACTTAAATATCTCTGTGAGATATTGCTAAGAGTTTTCTCTAATTCTTCTTTTACGATAGGCTTTAACAGGTATTCCGTAACCCCGCAGCGGATTGCCTGCTGTGCATAACTAAAATCACTGTATCCGCTGATAACGACTTTTTCTGCCCCGGGGTATTTTTGATTAGCAAAATCCATCACTTCAATACCGTCTGCCAGTGGCATATTGATATCTGTAAAAATTGCATCCACCTGATTATCGGTCAAATACTTAATTGCTTCTTTTCCATTGTGGGCACACATAACCACTGAAAATTCAGGATTTAGTTTTTCTATCATATTCTTAATTCCCCTTAAAAGAGGAATCTCATCTTCCGCAATAAGTACTTTTATCATTTATTTCTCCCCCCAATAATACCACGGCACCTTTTTCTCTGTTATACAACTGAAAAACAAAAGATTCACCATAGATAATTTTCATCCTGGTATAGATATTCGGCAGGCACAATCCTCCAATACCTATATTTTCCAATATGTATTTTACATCACTCCGGTCCAGTTCTTCTTTCTGCCCTCGGAACTTTTCCAGGAACTCTTCGGTAAATCCGCTTCCGTTATCTTTTACGGTAATATACCATTTATCCTTTTCTGTCCAGGCATGTATGGAAATCTTCCAGACCGGATTCACATTTTTAAGCCCATGCTGGAAACAATTTTCACAAAGGGGCTGTACAATCAGCTTAGGAATACAGATATATCCTGCATCTTCCTCTGCCTGTATCTGGAACTCAAACAGTTCTTCGTATCTCACTTTCATAAGCAGCATGTAATCTTCTGCGATTGCACATTCCTTCTCTATCGTACTGAAACCATCCCCCATCTGAGTATTATACCGGAGTATTTCTCCCAGCCTGCGGCAGATATCCGGTACTTTTTCATTGCCGTCCATCTGGGATTCAATAGAAATAATCGCCAGCATATTATGTAAAAAATGCGGATTCATTTGGGACTGAAGCGCAAAGAAATGGGATTTCACTTCATTTGTCTTGGCTGTTATCTGTTTCTGCATACTATCATTTAATTTTTTCAGCATAGAGTTAAAAGAATCCTCAAGGCGAAGCACGATATCTGTAGAATCTTCATCCGCAATTGCCACATGGAGATTGTCCATGGTAATAGATTTCAGAGAATGATTCAGATTCACCAGCGGTTTCGACAGATGTTTTACTAAGATCTGTTCCAGCAAGATGGCTGCCAGCATTACAATTCCCACTGTTGCAGCCAGAACCAGGTAAAATTGATTCATCGCATTGTTAAATTCTATGGGATTTTTATATAGCTTCACAGTGTATGGAGCATTTTCCAGTGGAACTTCCATTCTGTAGATATCCTTCCCATCCAAATCCATGTCCCCTGCTGCCCGGTAAATGCTTTGACCTTCCTGGTTCAAAATCTCCGCCTGAATGCCCGGACCAAAATCAGCCAAAATCTCATCCAGTTTCTCTGTTGATTCCTGCACTTCTACAAAACCGCATCTGGAACTGTTGGAGTAGTAATCCTTTATTTCCCTCACGACAGCCAGATAATCCGTCCGCTGTGCCTCTCCTGATGCCAGGACATCCGTCCCCGGTTCCCTGTAAAATACAAACCTGTCCGCTTCCTGAAAATATTCCTGTACATCCTCAAATGCTTCTCCGGAAAAAAACTGTCTGACTCCACTCTCCGTAATCGCCCGGTTGGACGTGCAGACCCAATCATCGTACCGGTTATAAAGGCAGATTCTGGAATGCCCGTCGTTTTTAAAATTATAGGATTCCAGAAGCTTCTTCACTTCTCCTGTGGTAATCGGATGGCTTGTAAAATAATTCTCGTCCGGTTTTGCAGGCAAGGATTGAAAGACCCTGACAATATCCGGATTTGCCGCAATCTGAAGCGCCGCCCTGTCCATATCGTAAAACAAAATGTCCAGCTGCGTTGCCGTCTTTTCTGTTATAATCCGGAAGTCCTGTTCTTCCTTCTCCTTCATCTCGCCTACAACCATTCTGTAAAAATATCCCACAAGTCCTAATATGATCAACATCATTATCACGGTATGATACAGAAAAAATTTAGTCTGGTATTTTAACTTTTTCATATTTTTCTCCCAAAATTCATTCAAACATGCTCTGATGCGTAATTTTGCATACTCAATTTTATCATACCTTATCTGTAATAAATTTTGAAGTACCAGAATCTGTCATCAACCTCATCAAATACCTAATCGGGTAGGCTCCTCCGTCGCCGGAGTTCACCCCCCTAAGAACGCAACGTACGATTTTCACCGTATTGCGCTCAAGCAATTGTTAGCTTTAGCCTTGTAGGACTAAAACCGACGACGTTAATTGTAATTCCGGGTGTAGTTTCCTGTGGCATTCCGGATGGACGATCTCTGTCTTTCCTTTTCCATTTCGATGTGTTCTCCATCCGGTTTCCACCACTACACCTTCCATACACAAGGTGCACTTTCCCTTTTGTCCTTTCCATATATTGTTTAATGCTTTTCTTCCTGACATTCCTTCAAACATCCGCTCCCCCTCTCGTTCCTCGAAATAGCTTTGCCATTCTTCGGCGTATGGGTTTGCTTCTTTTTGTATCTTTTTGTGACGGATGATTCTTGTGTCACTTGCCCTTACCAGCCTCACGGTCTTTTCGTTCCCGGTTGTTGCCTCAAATATCCAGTTTCGGTTTCCTTCCCGGTGAAAGTATTTCTCGCTGATCCACCATTTTCCCTTTTTGTTATGTCTGCGCCTGCACCATTTCCATATCGACTTATAAATCTGATAGTCTACATAGCTGTATGTTTCCTTACTCACGACATGGCGGTGGTAATTCGCCCAGCCACGTATCTTTGGGTTCAGTATTGCAATCAGCTCCTCCTGCTTTACCATCTTGTGGCTCTGAATCTCCTCTCTGATCCGTTCTAAGAAGTTCTTAACGTTTCCCTTTGACGGTTTTATCAATACCTTCTTTTTATACTTTCGGATGTTCTGTCCCAGAAAGTCAAATCCCTTGCTGATGTGGGTTATCTTTGTCTTTTCCAGTGACAGTTCCAATCCACGTTCTTCTAAGAATCCTCTTATTTCCGGTAGTATTTGTTCCTCCAGCAGTTCACAGCTTTTACCCGTCACCACAAAATCATCCGCATACGCAATGGTATGTATCTTTGAATACACGGACTTACCTTTTACGTAGTGCACTGGCTTTATCTTCTTTTCCAACCGGCTTCCTAATCCATTAAGCGCAAGTCCTGCAATACACGGCGATATAATCCCGCCTTGCGCGGCTCCTTTTTTCGTTTCTTGCAGACTTCCTTCAAAGATGAATCCCGCTTTCAACCACTCCTTCAGCATCCGTTTATCAGTTGGGATATGTTCCAGTAACCAGTCATGACTGATCTCATCAAAACATGATCTTATGTCACCTTCCAGTATCCACTCGGCACAACCCGCGTTTGCCGACGTTGCTTTGAAGATCGCTTCTATTGCATCGGCTGTGCTGCGCTTTTTCCGAAATCCATAGGTTCCGTGATCCAGTATCGTTTCCGCTACTGGATCGAGCGCCATCAGATACAATGCCTGCTGTGCTCTATCCTGCATCGTTGGTATTCCGAGCGGACGCTTTTTCCCATTCTTTTTGGATATATAGATTCTTCGCAATGGACTCGCTTTATATCCCTTTCGTTTCAGACTTTTTACCGCTTTTTCTTTCTGCTCCGGGCTTTTCCACGTAACACCATCAACGCCGGGTGTTTCCTTCCCTTTGTTGGTTGTCACCTTATGGACTGCCAGTACCTTCGCACTGTAGGAATGGGTCAATAACCATTGCAGTGCTCTTACCTTGTTGTATCTTTGTTGCTCCATCGCCTTTACCATACGCATCTGGAGCTTCTTCACCCGTTCTTTATGCTGCTCTATTTCCTTGCCGCTAAACATTGGATGGGAAGGTGCACACACCTTTTTCGTGTCCATTTGCTTTCCTCCCTTGGGAAGTTCCCCTATTGCAGAATTGCAATTTTGCATACTTGCAACGATTCTCTGGTAATCAATCACCTTACGTGAAAGTCAGCACACTTTCGTGTCAGAGCATTCGCTCCTATCCCCACCGCTACAACAGGGCATTCGCTTTTTCCACCATCTCATATCCACACCCCCTTCGGTACATCTTACGACTTCCTACTCCTTACAAGGAGAGCGATTTGGACTTACCACGTTTCCCATAGATGACTTATCAGGATGACTTAGGTTCTGTCTCTCCGCCGGCAGTTCTTCGTCCGTGTGTTCCGAGGATAAAGCAGAACAACCGACTGCATACCTTTTGGTTCAAGCGATTCAGCATCTTGCGCTTGTTCGTAATCACGGCGTTTATCAACAGTTCACATATGTTAACCTTATTATCCCACAACCTAGCTCCCTACCATCCGATGCTGACAGTTACGTCTTGACCTCACGGCTCAACTTAGAGGGATTCATTGTCACAACAGCTTAACGAAAGATTGTCACCAATCCTACATTGTTGCTAGGTTACTCTTGACGGAACAAGAGGTTCATAATATACTGGAATCACCAGTGTTTATCAGTGTTTCAGCATATCCAAACATTCATCTATGCGACCTCGTGTCGCACTTATCCTTTGACGGCTCCCGATGTCATGCCTTCCACAATATATTTCTGCAGACAGAGATATAAAATAACAATGGGCAATACTGTTATCACAAGTGCTGCAAATACATAATTCCAGTCTCTGGAATAAAGTCCGTAGAAATTAAAAATCATCATCGGTATGGTTGTCCGTTCTGAACTGCTCATCAGGTACAGCGGCACCTGGAAGTTATTCCATATTCCAATAGCTGCAATAATCAGGTTTGTAATGGTTATCGGTTTCATAATCGGAAGCAGTATTTTAAAAATCAGTTGAAAAGCATGGCATCCGTCCATGACGGCAGCTTCATCTATTTCTCTTGGAATTCCTTTTACATAACTTGAAAATGTCATTACGGCAAAAGGAAGGTTCACTGCAGCCAGAACCAGAATAACACTGAAGTAGGTTCCATATAAATGTAACTTCAACACTAATGCATATGTAGTAACCATCTGCATTGTAGCGGTAAGCCCGAATACAAAATAGTAATACAGGCCTCTTCCCTTATTATCATCCCGCCTGGAGATAATAATCCCGGTCATTGCGCCAAAGATAATAATCACTGCCACCGCCGTAACAGTAATGATCAGACTGTTGGCATACCCACGTAAAATCCCTCCGGTTTCAATTACATGCTTATAATTTTCAAACTGCAGCTGTTTTGGCAGGCTGAGATTCATTTGAAGCGCTTCTCCCTGTGTTTTAAAGGAACCGAATACCATCATAACAATCGGTATAATATACACGCTGGAAATGAGAAGCAAAATCAGAATTGTCACCATTTTTCCTATCTTTTTCTTTTTCACTAGGTATCCACCTCCCTGGATCTTAAGTATTTATTCAATGCAAACGTAATTCCCACTATGAAAAATGAAAGGATTAAGGCACATGCGCTGGATTTGCCAAGCAATCCCATTCCAAACGCCCGGAAAGTATAGGTGCTCAGCACCTGGGTATCGAATCCGGGTCCCCCTCCGGTAAGGGAGTAAACCAGATCAAATACTTTCAGTCCCCCCGTGATGTTCAAGGTTACCACAACCGTAAAAGACGGTGCCAGCAGAGGAAGCGTAATCCTTTTAAACTGCTGCCATTTTGTTGCTCCGTCTATCTGAGCGCTTTCATAATACTCACCCGGAATTGCCTGCAGCCCCGAGATAAACAGGAACATGGTAAATCCCGCCCACATCCATACTTCAATAATAATAATCCAGAGCATTGCAGTACCATAGCTTCCAAGCCAGTCTCTGGTAAGATCCGCCTGACCGATTGCCGTCAGAAAGTTATTAATCAGTCCGTCCTGCTTAAGTACTCCCGTAAACAAAAGCCCGACAATCATACAGCTGAGAACGCAAGGCAGATAGAACAAGGTTCTGAAAATACTGTTGCCTTTAAACTTCTGCACCACCAGCAGTGCCAGCAGCAGCCCAACCACTGTTTTAAATACAGTCGTGCTCAGTGCAAAGAGCATTGTATTCCAAAGGGAACGCAGAAATACTTCATCCTGGAATAAATTTATCACGTTTCGCAGTCCGATAAATTTGGCATTGTCCATCCGGTCCATGTTCCAATCCGTAAAGGAGTAAAAAAATGCAGTAATAATCGGTACAATAAAAAATATGGTATAAACCAGTGCCGCCGGTGCTCCCAGCCACATGGGATAAATTTTTGATAACTGTTTCTTATTAATAGCAACCACCTCTTTCTCAATCAAAAGGAGCTGCTATTGCAGCTCCTCTATTTTCTGTATCTTAGAATCCTTCTGCACCCTGATCAATCATATACTGTTCAAAGTCGCCCTGGAATTTCTCCATGATCTGTTTTCCATCCATATTACCTTTTGCAGGAGCATCCACGTAATATACATATAAAGTGCTTTCAAACAACGGATTTAAATCCATCACTGAGTAGTTAAACTCCGGAATAACCTTTCCGGCTTCAATATATTTTTCATTTACAGCTTTCAGGTATTCCGGTACTTCTCCGCCATTTACATCCTGGAAAGCCGGGAATGCCGGTCTTTCTTCAAAATACAAATCGGCATATTCAGGAGTTGACCAGAGATTCAGCACCTTCTTAACGGTATCCATATTCTTAGAATTTTTATAAACTACAAAACCAGCAGATGACATATTCTCTGTCATTACATCCACGCCGTCTTTCATAGACATTGCGAACATTCCTATCTTAGCTTCCGGATTAGCCTCCAGCACTGAGGCTGCAAAGAAATCACCGTTAAAATGCATGGCTGCTTTACCTTCGGCAACCGCAAGAATAGCATCGTCATAAGTAGCGGAAGCAAAATTATCGTTCATAAATCCTTTTTCATAAAGGCTTAAGTATTTATCAATTACTTCTGCAAACTCAGGAACATCCGTCCATTTTGCTTCATTTTTCATTATCTTTTCGCTGAACTCTTTCACTTTCTCATCACCAAGGGTCTTCGCAAAATTATCGGTCATAAGAACCTGGGGAACCCAAGTGTCCTTTGGCATAAAAATAGGTGTTACTCCGCTGTCCTTGATCTTCTGGCATACATCCAGGAATTCCTCCCAGGTATTTGGAACAGTCACGCCGCACTTCTGAAATACATCTTCGTTATAAGTAAATCCATGTACCCCTGGTACGGACAGGAACGGAAATCCATAAATTTTACCATCATCTGCTGTTACATTTTCCGGTATCTTTAATTTGCTTACCCATTCTTCACCGGACATATCTGCAAAATTAGCAGCCGGATCCACGATGTCATAAATAGCAGGCACATTGTAATCGATTAAGTCCGGACACTCACCGGAATTCAGTTTCATTTTAATCATGTTCAGTGACTCATCATCCGGAACCACCTGAACATCCACTTTAATATTCTCTTCCTTCTCTAACTTTTTAATCATATTCTGCAGACCCGAGAAATTCCTGGACTGCTGTACAAGTGCGGTGATCTTCTGTGTTTCACCCGTCTTACTTTCATCGGCCCCCTTCGTTTCTGAATCTGCCTGAGCCTCGGTAACCTCTTTGCCTGATGTAGCCGCCTTATCCGAATTATTATTGCCCGTACCGCATGCTGCAAGTGAAAGAACCATTGCTGCCGATAACAGAACTGCTGCTGCTTTTTTCTTTTTCATTTATAATACTCCTCTCTCTGATTTATATTTATAAAATAATACAATTTTAGGTTTTCGTACATGCCATATTTTAAAATGCTGCATGTCCTTTTTTTAAACTTTTTACTATTTATACCATCTGACATAATCCACTTCCATTTCAGCCGGAAGAAACTCATCTGCAATAGTACCAATCCAGCCCCCAAGTCCATAGCTTAAAATAAAGATTTCCGGAGTATTGGGCACATTATTTTCCTGTGTTGCCACTACCTCTCCGTCCAGCATAAAATGAATGTACTCAGGTGTCCATTCCATCCCAAACTTATGCCACTTATATGGATTCTTTATAGTTGGCTGTGTATGGTATTTCTCATGTGGATCATATGTATAGTTGTCATAATGCATGGTAATCCAGTATTTTTCAGCAAGTCCTGCATATTCCGGTGCGCCTTTCGGATGAGGCCTTTCCAGAATATCAATCTCGGCACCAAAATTCTTTTCATCTCCCCAGAGCCAGCCGCCATTTACTTCATCTGCCTGAGGCATTGTCCACACTGCCGGATTGCTTCCCGGTACATCCGGAATTTTAACCATTGCCTCTACATATCCATATTTTTCTTCTAATTTATCTCTTGTCTGCACCATCGCAGAACGATAATGGCTTGTCTGTCCGTCAAAAAACGTATCTTCTTTACTTCCAAGCAGCCGTAAGGTTCCTTCCTTTACATATGCATTATCAGGATGAACCGCAATCTCCGGTGAATTTCCGTAACGGAATAATCCCGACTCTTTTAAGTCTACACACCAGTTATTCCATTTTGTAAGATCCAACGCATCACCACTGAAGTTATCTTCAAATATAAGAACCTTTCCGGGAATTTCAGGTGCTGTTGCTGACGATACACTCACTTCACAGGATGCTGATTCTCCAGCTTCCGTATAACCGGTTATCGTTCCGGTTCCTTCTTTTATCCCCGTTACCGTACCGTCTTCTCCAACCGTTACTGCGCCGGGATTGCTGCTGTTCCATGTGATTCTCTGTCCGGTATATTCCGTTAACTGAAGTGTTTTACTCTCTCCTTCTGTCAACGCCATAGTCTGCTGGCTGATACCAGCCTTTTTAACGGTTTCATAAAAGGTAAACTCCGCCGCGGTTGCTGCTGTCTCTGAAACGCCACTCCCTAAACTGCCCTTTTTAATCTGAATCTGAACAGAGGACAGCGGAGCTTCCCCACCAAGTACTACTTCCTTATCCCGGGAATTATTTTCCCATGATCCCTGTTCCACAATGGTAACCGTATCTCCATCCTGTGTTGTCCCATATATGGAGTATTCCAGAATCTGCCCATTTGGATTGTTATCCTGCCTGGGTGTATAAACGAGCCTGGAAAGCATTTTAGGCACAGCAAAATCCACGTCAACTACAATGGGCTTTTCATTTAACCCCTTGTCCCCCGCTTCCCATGCGGCGTCCCAAAAAGTGTTCCTGTCCCGGTCAAATGCTTTTGCAATTTCAGCCCCTCTGTGCTCACTGTTTGCCGTAACACTCATTTCTCCTGAATCCACTTCCTGCTGGTAATCATTGCTTTTCCCGTTTTCCTTTGCCATTGCCAAAAACCCCGCAGAACAAAAAACCATTGCAAATGTCAAAGTACCATAAATGAATTGTTTTGATTTCATCTTTTTCCTCCCGTTCTTTTTTTAATACTATTATTACCTTATAGGAATCCTTCAGAATTGTACATGTACAATATTCAAATCTTATATGTACAAAATTCAGAAACAATAGACAGCATAAGTGCCCTGACGCAAAACTGCGGCCAGGGCACTTATGTTCTCATATCATTTCTTTCTTGTAAATACCACAAATTTGTGACCGTAATTACTCCAGACAGTACATGGCTCCTTTGCAAAATAAAAACTGCTAAACAGCGCCTCAGATTCGGAAAGCCGAAATGCCAGCTCAAACAACTCCTGTGTCATGGTAAAATAGATCTGATCCTCCTTTAAGCACAATTTCTCCAGATATTCTATTTCCTCGGGTTTTAACACTGTCTGAATACGATCTCTTTCATCCTGTTTTAAACTGCCATAATAAAAGTCCAGATAAGAATTCTCCATACCATTTTCTATGATTTTATCCTGAAGATACTGATACAGATCATCTTTGGATCCTTCTAAAAACACCCAGTCATAATCCCGGAATCCCTCATCTATATTCTGCATACAGATACAGCCCTTATCTATTAACTCCTCCACCGTCATAGGCACCGGTCCGAATATCTCCTTAGACATTTTCAGAATTTCCAGCATATGGCCGATATTGCCTTCCCCGGCAAACTTTTTCATGTTGAAGAAATTCTCTTCAAATCCCAGCCAATGCAGCGGATGCTTTTCCGGCTTGAGTGTGACATCATGTTTTAACACCCCAGCATATACTTCCATTCTCATATCCTGCAGGTGCCAGCAAAAGTCCATAAAGTAATACAACTCTACATCCTCCCTGCCGATACCGGTCTCTTCCTCCAGCTCACGGTAGGCCGCATCCTCTGAGGTTTCTCCCGGTTCTATTTTTCCTCCTACAAAATTAAACAGACCCTCATATGGATCATTCATTCTTTTACAAAATAGTACCCGGTCCTTTTCAGGATTCAAAATAATAATCGTATTATAATTACGCATAACTGCCCCCTATCCCTGTATTATTAAAGGCGTATCAGCTGAGAATCTTACTTTATAGAAAGTTAGCAAAAATCGAGGCTCCCACTACGGTTAATATACCGGAAACCGCAATTGACAAACTGCTCATTGCTCCTTCTACCTCTCCAAGTTCCAGCGCTTTTGATGTTCCGATTGCGTGTGAAGAGGTGCCCAGTGCCAGCCCTACCGCTATTGGTTCGTAGATGCGGAATAACTTGCACACCAGCTCCCCAACAATATTTCCAAGTACACCGGTTACAATAATAACAGCCACCGTAATTGTCGTAACTCCGCCTAATTCATCCGACACTCCCACTCCAATTGCAGTCGTGATAGACTTTGGTAATAGTGTAACATAATATTGATGTTCAAGTCCAAACAAATATGCCAGCGCCAGCACGCTGACTAAGCTGGACAGTACTCCGGACACGATTCCAAAAGTTACCGCCACCATATTCTTTTTCAAAAGCTCCAACTGCTGATATAGCGGTATCGCCAGACAGACCGTCGCAGGAGTCAGCAGATAACTGAGATATTTTGCGGATTCATTAAAACTGTCATAATCCACACCCAGGAGTTTAATCACCAAAATAACAAATATAATGGATATCAGCAACGGATTAAAAACTGCCTTCTTAAATTTTTTCCGTATCAATATCCCTAATACATATCCTAAGATACATACTGCAACGCCAAAATAAACGGATTCACATAGAAATTCTTTCACTGCTTTCCCTGTCCTTTCGCTGTTTTTGAATAATCTTCTGAGATGACTTTCCTGTTACCACCATAACAATAATCGTTGTCACAAATGTAATAACGACGATTGGAAGTAAAATCTTCTGCAGATCCCCCCAGACCACAATCAGGCCTACCGCGGCTGGAATAAACATGGGTGGCATAATATCCAGCAGAAAATGTGCTGCATTGATCACCCAGTGAAGTTTAATTATTTTCGTTGACAGGCAAAAAAGCATCAATACCAAACCATAAATACTGGCCGGTATCGGAAGGGATATAAAGTGATGCATCATTTCCCCTAAAAAGGTAACAATCAAAATAATCCCAAATTGACCCAGTAATTGCATAATCTCTCCTTTTCATACGTGATACCATGTTCTTTCAAACAATGATTTGCGCACTTTCATACGCCGGCTGGTACAGCAATTTCTAAAAAGCCAGTAATTCCAATGGCTGCTTAGAAAACGCCGCACATGACTACATTATCAGATACCAAATTATTGTATAATTGTATACAATCTTTGTCAAGTGTTATGCTGTAGGTAATTTATCTAATACCCCGGATAATTTTATGCAACTATACAAAGGATCTTTCCCTCACAGCATTATTAGTATCCATGCCAAAGCTTCATTCTTTGGCAATAGCTCTCTCCACAAGCCTTCGAAAAGCCTCTTCAAAACGAATATCGTCTTCCTCAGTCCTCTTCCTCGGGCCTTTCCCATGGAATTTGGATGAACTTCTCCGGGCCTTCTTAGACATATGCCGTTCAAACAACATCTGGTCTATATTCTCATTGGTATATTCTTTACCACTCTGGTGCATCACATACACCCCTTTGCCAAGGGCCATTGCCGCAACACCATAATCCTGTGTTACCACAATGTCCCCTCTGACAGACTTTCCGATCAGGGCAAAATCTGCTGAATCTGCCCCTTTGTCAACTATAATTACCTGTGCATAATCCGAACTCATTACATGTGAAGTATCACAAATCAAAATCAGCGGAATCTCCTTTTCCTGCGCCACTTTCTCTACAATTTTCACTACCGGGCATGCATCAGCATCCACTAATATCTTCATATCTTTCCCCATTGATGGTCACTTACTCCCTTTTATTATCCTTGTTACGTGTATCAAAATACCTCTGTCCGGACAATTATTCATACGCGTTTAATACCGGTTGTGGACATATTCAGCGAAACACATAAAATCTTTTATCTCAAGCGCTGTTCCATCATCCAGGACAGCCCGCCCTTTCATTTTTCCAAATACCTGATGCTGATCTGTACCCACCACAATTACATCCATCTTGGCAGCCCGGTCTATAACCGGCTCAAATTCCATTTCAAACCGCCCGTCACTGGATGTAAACGTCCAGTTTTTCATATAACTGTCAGATGGAATATGAAAGACAACGTCATCCAGTTTATGCCCGGTTCCATTGTAAAAAAGGATATTCTCTGATGCCGCACTGGTATCTCCGAATCCATATCCGATATTAAATCCGAATGGCTTCCCGTTAACAACACCATTTCCGGATCCCCAATACCAGTTATTATCATACGTCCAGACGCCCCGTCCCCAGTCCAGTGTTCCGAAATCCGTATCCGGGGAAAAGATAAATTCCCGATCCCCCAGCCGCATCCTGCCTTTTGCTCTCATACAATTTATTTTCTGATTATAATAAAAAGCTGTTTTCTTTTCCTTCCATGGAGTGGCAATTACCATAGAATCCTGTTGTGTCTCCTCCAATATAATATCACAGGAAAATTCTTTCCCTTCAAAAAAGCGGGGCCACTTACATCGGATTCTCCGCTTTCCATTCTGTACCTCGAAACGCATATGCATCTTTTTGTCATGATAACTGGTATTTCCTTCCATAGAATTAGAAGGCAGGTGCATCCTTCCCATGGTAAACGGCTTTAAGATCGTTTCGGTATGTTCCCAGGGTCTGGTGAAATCCAGAATCGACGCCGATTCAAGTCCAATATAACCATCATCCGAAATAGTAAATGCCGCAGCGAAATCCTGATTCAGAACCAAATAATAATCCCATTCCTTAATTCTGAATTTCGGAGCCTTAATTTTGCATCTGTCATAAATCTGAACCTGGAGTCTGGACCACCCTGGCTCCGTAAGACTGCCATCTTTCTGTAGAAGTGGTTGGCTTGCAGTAACTTCATGATTTCTCATACGCGCTCCTTTCCCGCTGGCATAACAAAATGGCAGCGTTAGAAAATAAATTTTTTACCAGCTATTTATTCCATAAACCCATGCTTTCCTCCCATACTACAGGACTTCCTGCCAGAATGGAGCAGGGTGCATCTAAGGTAATCGGAGTTCCATCCATTGTAGTAATGACTCCGCCTGCCTCTTCCAATATAACGGATGCCGCAGCGTAATCCCATGGCTGTAACAGCATTTCAAAATAAAGTCCATTCCTCCCGGAAGCAATCCGGCAGATGTCCAGGGTAGAAGACCCGCCATTACGTATTCCATGGCTCTGCAGATACAATTTCTTGGCAAAATCAAAGGAACGGTCCGTTTCTTCTGAGTTATACCTGGCACATCCGAAAGCCACAATACTCTCCTCAAGAGAGACATCCTTTACCGTCAGGCGCCCGTCATTGCAATATGCCCCTTCGCCCTTCTTAGCCCAATACATCTCATCCAGATAAGGATTATATACAACTCCGGCAAAACCCTTCCCCTGATATGCAACTCCAACTGAAATACAACTGTGATGATAATCATGAATAAAATTTGTAGTTCCGTCAATGGGATCAATGATAAAATAATACCCTTCCCCCAAAGGTTCCTGCATATGATTTTCTTCTCCGATAAAACCGGCTTCCGGAAAAACCGCTTTTAATCTTTCTACTAAAAATTCCTGTATCTGGCAATCAAATGCAGTCACAAAATTCGCATAACCACTTTTTTCAGATATATTTTTGCTTCCGGCATGGGCATTTCTCAGTATCTGCCCTGCTTCTTTTACAATCTCCCTGATTTCTGTCAGCATCCTGTCTCCTCTTTCTACTCCTGCCTGTCCTTATTTACGTCTTTTAAAAATACCAATATATTATCGCTGGAATCCTGTTGGGAAAAATAATAATCCAAACCTTTAAATTCTTTGATTTTGGATATTTCCCCCACCTGTTTTTCTGCAAGCCAGCGGACCATTTCCCCTCTTGCCATTTTTGCCTGGGTCCCTTTCACCCGAATTCTGCGGTTCTGATCACTTTCCACCGCTTCTCCAAATACACAGGTAACAAACCGAATATCGGGCTCCAGAAATGGTTCTACTGCTTTGCTGTATTCTTTGGATGCCAGGTTCAGTATTACCTTATCATCCTTAACCAGCTCCCGATAAATGCGTTTGCCCCAGAACTGATAAAGATTCTTCCCATCACCTGCCGCCAAAGCAGCCTGCATCTCCAGCCGGTAAGGATATACTGCATCCAGGGGCTTTAGTATCCCATAGAATCCGGAAAGAATACGCAGATTTTCCTGAACATATTCCCATTGGCGATCTGAAAACACCCGGGGTGCCATATATTGATACTGAATTCCTTCATATGTCAAAAGAGCCGGTGTCATACCGGTAAGTCCACGGCGTACATCTAACCGTTTCATATTCCGGTACCGCCTGAAATTTAACTCTGCAATTTTATCATTGCACTTCAATATCCCCTTCAGCTCTTCATAAGAAAGCCTCTTTAATATACTATGTAATGTCTCCGCCTGTTTTGAAAAAGCCGGAAAATCAGTAAATTCTATAGAATTTTCATCCTGCACCATTTTCTTTGCAGGAGATATTATAATCTTCATACTCAGCTCCTGATCATACTTAATGCAAACTTTTTAACGCCATTCAGATCCTCTTCATTCGGATGTCCCAAAGCCTGATCAAAATTTCGAATCAAAGCATCTGCCTGAGGCATGCCCTTTTCCTGCATTCCTTCATAACGCTTTCGTACAGACACCGGCATCTGGCCCGTACACATATAATTTCCTTCCACCTGACAGTCCTGGGGAAGGGCGGCCTTCACACCGGATAAGATCTTCTGGAAATATTCCTCTGACCCTTCAAATCCGGCCGTTCCAAACAGCGCAATCTTTTTTCCGCACAGCATTGGCAATACACCTTTTAATTTATCTGAGCATTGTCCTTTATCTGTCCAGAATCCAAGGAATATTATCTCCGAATCTGTAATCTCATCGCTTTTGGCATCCACGGCATTTCCACAGAACATCACATCCACAAGATTTCTGACCGAATTATATATCGTATCTGCTAACATTTTTGTATTACCAGTTTGTGAATCATATAAAATTGAAACTTTCATCTAAAATGCCTCCTTTTTATTCAATACATCTATTATAAACTCTTTGTAGCCGTTTTTCTACTATATCTTATACCCAATATACAGAATGACAGGAACTTACAGCACAAAAAAACCGGCAGGCCCGTCAATTAGCTCTGCCGATCTCTTTTTAAACTACTCTCGCACCAAATGGCATCAATGCCAGTTTTGCAATCTTAAACTGCTGTAATCCAAATGGAATTCCTACAATGGTAATGCACAAAACTGCACCGATAACTGCCGATTCAATTGCAAGGGGTATGCCGGATAGTATCAGCCACAATACATTTAACAATAAAGAGCCAACACCTCCGCCATATACAACCTCTTTTCCAAATGGAAAGAAACACAAGCCTGCAAATTTAAAACACTGGGTTCCAACCGGAATACCTACGATGGTAATACACCACAGGCAGCCAATCAAAAGCCAGCTGATACCTGATATAAATCCTCCAAAAATAAACCATAAAATATTTCCTAAACATCCCATATCCAATCCTCCTGAGTCATTTATTTACAATTGTCTTCTTTGCCGCTTCATTCTTTGCCGCTTCATTCTTTACTGCTTCATTCTTTCCAAGCTATAAAGTGCATTTTCTACACGCTCTATAGCCTCCTCAACCTGTTCTTTGCTCTGATTGATTTTGGACTGTACGTACCAGTCTGATACTATATTGTCCAAAAAGAAGTCAGCAAATACTGCGAAACTGCCAATATCAATATGCACCTCAGGATGCATACTTACATCCCGCAACTCTTTTTGAAATTTTCGCAGAAGCATTTTGGTATTTTCCATCTCTTCATTGGCACTGTCAATCTTGGAATGCTTGAGCATTCCGCTGATAAAACCGCCTCCCAGCATATCCCATATTCCGAATCCTTTAGCACTGGCTAATGACTGGTCTACACGGTTCAAACTTTGTAATGCTGCTCTTCCCGCCATTATTGCTTCTTCAATTTCCCTGTTATTTCTTTCTGCATTGTCCATACTCTTTCTCCTCTCTCGGCCTTTAGCGGCCTTAACTGGTGTCAGGTTACTGCAAAGACTGCCGGTTTCAGAGAGCAAAATAAAAAGACTCTTATCGCAGCAATCTTCGCTACAATAAAAGTCTTGCACATTTCATTCGATACGGATATAAAATATCGTATTGACGATTTCGAATCACCTTTCGGTTAGGCTACTCCCTTTTATGTAAATTCAATATATCATATGGTAATTTTTATGTCAAGAATACGCTTCTTAAATTTTTCTGACATTTAGTACTTTCTGCCGCACCTGCTGCAAAACGCATCTAGTTCCCCGCCTTCATTTCCACATGACGGACATAATTTCTTAGAGTTATCCACAATATCAGATTTTTCCGTGTATAACTTCTCTGATTCTGCCGTTTCAGCGGTACTACTTGTGGACAGAACCTCTTTTGGCGCCAGAGCCGCCGTGTTTGCTGCCGGTACTGTGTTTACCGCCGGTGCCGCCGTGTTTGCTGCCGGTACTGTATTTACCGCCGGTGCCGCCGTGTTTGCTGCCGGTACTGTATTTACTGCCGGTGCCGCCGTGTTTGCTGCCAGTGTCGCTGTGTTTGGTGCCAGTATCGCTGTGTTTGCTGCCGGAGCCGCTGTACTCATAACCGCCTGCGGCTGCATGATTCCGGTATTTTGATATACTGGCTGGCTCTGGGTAGCAGCCGTTTCACGCATAGCATCTTTTTGCGGATCTCTCATAACAAAATCTTCTTTTTTCGGCATCGGAGGAATTTCACACTCTTTAAACTGAGTCCTATGGTCGACACCGCCGCCCATTTTCTTATTAATTTCACTTACATTTCTGCAAATAACCACGATCATTAATGCAAATTCATAGAAAATACGAAGTATCAGATTGCCAAATATCAGTACTGCAAAACCAAGTACCATTTGCAGGCAGAGAATATTAAATACCCCCACCGTGGTGCAGACGCACGCCCCAAGTACATAAAAGAACTTTAACAGCCCTTCAATAATAAAATTTTTAAATTGCAGATAATCATAAAGCCAGCCAAAGAAACCATGAAAACGGTTTACGTTTTTCTTTGACATGAAGGCAAAGAATACTACAAACGACATAATAATACCAATAATTACACCAGCGACTGTCATAATGACCCCAAACTGTTTTAAAATCGACATATAATGATCCATTTCAAATCCTCCTGTCATCTAATACTATATTTCTTCTATTATAGCTCAGTTATTTCTTATTGTATACCTTTACGCCGCCTGCAAATTTAAACATTCTGTTAAAATATTATAAACAAATCAAGTCCGGATCTTTATTTTTACCCTCGCTGCTGCAAGCGATTTTCCGATAAATCTTTTTTAATAATATATGCGCTACGACAGCCGCCAATACCTCAGCAACCGGAAAAGCAATCCAGATTCCAAGAGCTCCCATAGATCTTGACAAAAGGTATCCCAGAGGAACCGTCACTACAAATTGTCTGAGCAGTGATACGATCAGGGACTCCTTCCCTCTTCCCAATGCCTCAAAAGTCCCGGAATTCACAATTCCTATAGATGATACCAGAAATCCCAGACTTATCACGCGCAGCGCTTCTGTACCAATCTTCATCATGTCATCTGTGGCATCAAACAACATCAGAATCTGCCTTGGGAACACCAGCGCACCGATTGTTCCAATCAGCATAACGCAAAAGACCACCAGGAGGCTTAAATGAACGGTCTGCTTCATACGCTTCTTCTCGCCTGCACCATAGTTAAAGCCGATGATTGGACGCATCCCCTGGACAACGCCATTCGCAGGCATATAAATGAAGGTCTGTAGTTTAAAATAAATACCCAGAACCGCCACATGCAGATCTGAAAACCTGGATAAGATACCATTTAATATACTGACCAGCAGCGACGGCAGCGCCATCATAATTGTTGACGGTATCCCCACCGAATAGATCTGTTTTATAATACCCTTATCAAAGCTTACATATTTAAGGGAAATCTTAATTCCAATATCTTTCTTTCTGTAAACCAGCACATACAGAAGAAATGCACTGATCTGTCCAATTACCGTTGCAATAGCCGCCCCTTTTACTCCCAGTGCCGGAAAACCCAGGAGTCCGAAAATCATAATAGGATCTAATATGATATTAATAATGCATCCGCTGGCCAAGAGTGCCATAGTAGTGACCATATCTCCCACTGCCTGAAATATTTTTTCCATACTAATCTGAAGCAGACAGCCAAATGCAAGGCAAAGCACGATATAAGAATACTCACATCCATATTGCAAAATGACAGCATTCTCAGTAAACATACTTAAAAATGGCTTTGTAACTACGATTCCGACCACTAAAAACAGTACTGCATGAATCACAGTAAGCAGCATTCCGATGGAAGCTGTCTTATTCGCCTTTTCAAAATCTTTGCCTCCTATACTAATGGATATTGCGGAACTGATTCCAACACCAATACCCACCGCCACGGAAACTACAATGTTCTGCAGCGGATATACCAGAGAAACTGCCGTCAGAGCCTCCGGTCCAAGCCTCGCCACAAAGATACTGTCCACAATATTATACAGTGACTGCATAAGCATAGAAAGCATCATAGGTACTGCCATAGACATCAGCAGCGGAAAAATAGCCCGGGTTTTCATTTTATCTTGATTAACTGCCATAATTACATCTTACCTCCTCAAATAAATCACAAAGAAAAAGCTATATATTTTCCTGTTTAATTCAGAAACAGGCAAACATATAGCTTTGAAAGCATTCTGTTTAATTGAAACTCAAAAAATCATATCATAAAATATATCATTTTGCAAGCAAACTTTCACAGACAGCTAATCGCTTTCTAAAATAATTTTTCTACCACTGCCCGGGAGGTCCCTTCATTATTGAACTTGCAGCTTTCATAATTTCTCTCATAAAACTCCTGATATAACAAGTCTATTAAATACAGCTGGCTCAGCTTTGCTGTCATGGAACCGCCTTCTAACGGACCTTCACTGGAACCGCATAATAAGATTGCATCCGAATATGATGTCAGCGGTGACTTCTGGAAATGCGTGATACACGCAATCTTTGCACCCGCCTCTTTCGCTACCTTTGCCACATGAATGTTGTCCTTTGTTGCTCCGGAATACGATATGATTACAATCAGATCCTCTTCAGTTGTCATAGACGCTGCCATGGCCTGCATATGAGGATCCGTAATGCAGATTACCTTGTTGGTAATTCTTAAAAATTTATTTCTTGCTTCTTCCGCAGTCAGCAGACTGTCTCCTATCCCAAAGAAGAAAACCCTCTTTGCCTGCTCGAACATATCCAGTATTTTGTCAAAATTATCTCTGCTCAGCAGCATATAAGTCTCTTTAATTGCAGCTAAATGTAATTGCAGAACCTTTTCTGCCATCTCTCCCAGGCTGTCATCAAACCTCCTGCTTTCCAGTACTGTCTTGGTACTGCTGCTGGAAGTAGCACCCTGGCTGAGTGACAACCGCATTTTGAATTCCTGGTATCCCTGCAGTTTCATTGTTCTGCAGAACCGATATACACTGGTATCACCCACCTTACAGGCATCTGCCAGATCTGTTATCGACATATACAATACCTTACTTTGATTCTTAATTACGTAATCCGCCACCTTTTTCTCCGCTTTTGTAAATTGATTATAAGATGACTGAATCTCTAAAACGATGTTTGTGTTATCCACCTATTCACCTCCTTGGTATTTATTCTCAATCTCCCTTTAAATCCAAGGCTATCTGTACAGCCCCTAATAATCCGGCTGTATTCCCTAACTGTGCCTGTCTAATATTTACGTCACGATAGCTCTCCATGACATTATTATACAGAATGTTACAGATTTTATCCAGTATGTATTTTTGTTTCATTACCCCTCCGCCTAAAATTATGCAGGAAGGATTAAATATGTGTGTAAGTGAAACCAGTCCCAGTACAATTTCTTCTATCCAGGCATCAATAATCTCTGCCACACTTTCCTCTTTTCGCCGTTCGAATATCCTTTTTCCATTACTAAGACTCTCATCCAGCAGCATTGCATTTTTTACTAGCGCTGTTGTGGAAGCATACCGCTCATAACAGCCGCTGAATATATCCTTTGATATTTCCCTGTCCCCGGGATGAATCACCATGCCTCCAAACTCTCCTGCCGAAAATCTGCTGCCCTTATAAACCTTGTGGTCAATAACAATAGCCCCGCCTACACCGGTGCCATAAGTCAGGCACAGAAAATCTGCAAACTCCCGTCCGGCTCCAAAATTTGCCTCGCCCAGTGCAGCAGCGTTTACATCATTTTCAACTGCTGCAGGGACATGGAAATTTTCTTCCATAATCCGCTTCACTTCCATTCCCGTATAACCCGGAATATTAGAATTGGCATAACGGATACAGCCTCTGGAAGAATCCACCTGTCCTGCAGTACTGATCCCAATCCTGTCAAATCCTTTGTATCCCTTGAGTATTTCCACTGCCCTTTCCATTACATAAGCCCCGCCATTTTGGGCATTGGTATCCGTTTCCTTTATATTACATAATCGTCCATCCATAAATTCACCTGATTTTATGGATGTCCCCCCTATATCCAGCACTGCTATTTTCATAAAGATTCCTCACTTTTCAAATATAATGCATTTAGCTAACTGCAGCCTTAATTACACATTTTTTTAGATATGGCTTTTCATCCTGCAAGATTCCCGGCTTATGCGGCTCCTCGCCCATACAAACGATAAAACGCCCCGGCCCCATAACGCAAGAAGCAGACCTGGCGCAGGAAACTGTGCCGAAATCTGTTTTTTCATTATAGCAATCCAATATTTCAGACTCCCCTAAACCAATCTGAATCATTTCCGTTCCTTCTATATCAATCTGAATATCCATATATTTTTTATGAATCTCAAATTTACCTTTTGATTCCTCCTGGGCCTGGGATTCCATCACATTAGCAAATACTTTCTCCCCCATAATTACTGTCTTTCCAAGGGGTAATAATTGAAGATCATTCATCGTTATAAAGTCAATGGCCTGGTCCAGGTATTGCGATATCCCGCGATATCGCTGTATATTCTCTAAATTATCATAGATCATTTTATAAGTCCTTTCTTTTGCTCTAAGGCGTGTTTGAAAATTGCTTTCTGACAGATGTGTGTCACAGTTTGTGGTAGATTTGTCCCGGATGAAGGGCGCGTAGCGGGCTACGCAACCTGAATTCGGGGCAAATATGCCGCAAAGTGGGGCGTGCAGATGGCAGGAGTGAATTTTAAAACACACTCTAAGGCGTGTTTGATATAAACAGACTGCAATTCAACGCAAGGAAAGGGAAACCATCCTGCAACACTATGATACTTCATCATATTCGTGTTTTTGATAGCTTCCCTTAAATTTTGCACCTTATCCCTTAACTGCTCCCATGGTAATTCCCTGTGTAAAATATTTCTGGAAGATCAGGAATATTACAACGATAGGAATTGCTGCCAGGGCTGCACCAGCCATAATCAATCCATAGTTTGTGGAAAGCTCTGCCTGCATGGTTGCAACACCAAGGGGGATTGTCAAATTCTTTCTGGAAGACAGCATAACTAACTGCATAAAATAATCATTCCATGTATTAATGAAGGTAAATATCGCCAGCGCTGCAAATCCCGGTTTTACAATTGGAAACGCAATGCTGCTAAAAGTACGAAGTTCGTTACACCCGTCAATTTTTGCTGATTCCAGTAACTCTGTGGGAATATTTTCACTAAACTGCTTCATCAGGAATACACCGAAGGGCCATCCAATCAGCGGAAGAATAACGGCAGCCATGGTGTCATGAATTCCCATCCAGCTGATCATATTTACCAGAGGAACCAGAATAACCTGCTTAGGAAGTGCCATTGCACCTATAAAAACCGTAAATAAAATCTTCTGTCCATAGAAACGTTTTTTAGCCAAAACATATCCGGCAAGTGCAGAGGTGAGGCAGACAGCCAGCATGGTAATAAGCGCAATCAAAACACTGTTTAACAGCCATCTTGCCGCCGGATTTTGCACAAGTAAACGCTGGAACTGCTCAATTGTAGGATTGGTCGGCCACCACTGGGGCGGAATCTTAACTGCGTCTCCCTGGGACTTGAATGCCCCTGTCATAATCCAGTAAAAAGGAAAAACAAAGATGACGGTCAATATGCTTAGAACGACAGTTGATACTATTGTAAATGGTGTAGATTTTTTCTTCATCTTTTTGTCCTCCCTCCTAATATTCTACATCGCTGCCCAGGAATTTAAACTGAAGCAGGCTGATAATACCGATAACTACCGTTAAAAATACACCCATTGCGTTTGCATATCCATACTCGGACAGCTTAAATGCTTTTTCATACAGATAATACATAATGGTTGTGGTAGCGAAGTTTGGCCCGCCGGAAGTTAATAACTGGATAAGCGAGAAGCACTGGAAAGAGTTAATCGTTGTGATTACTACTATGTATAGTGTTGTTGGAAGAAGACTTGGCCATTTAATTTTCCAGAACACCTGGAACTTGTTAGCGCCGTCAACCTCAGCTGCTTCCACCAATGATTTGTCAATATTACCCATTGCAGCAATATATAAAATAATTGGCTGTCCAACCGCAGTTGTCAACAAGATGATAATGATTGCCGCAAGGGCATATTTTTTATCTCCCAGCCACATAATATTCTGACTTATCACATGACCAGCCTTTAAGGTGTAATTTAAAATACCGGAAAGCGGATCATATATCCATCTCCAGACAACCGTTACGGCAACCGTACCAGTTACAACCGGAAGGAAAAATACACATCTGAAAAATGATCTTGCAAATGCCTTTCTCTCGTAAGTCTGTGAAGAAACAAATAATGCAAAAGCTACAACAATCGGAACAGATCCGATAACAATGATAAGTGTGTTGACCAGTGATTTCTGGAATGTTGTATCCTGAAACATTGTGATATAGTTATTTAATCCGATAAAAGTAAATTCCTTCATTGTATAACGAAAGAAACTGGTAAATACCCCCATTATCATAGGTATTAATACAAATATAATAAAAAATAATAATGCCGGAGCCAGAAAACAATAAGATACTATTGTTTCTCTCATTCTTAGCTTATTTACTTTTTTCATGTTTATACCTCCTGCATATCGCAGGCCTGTCTGCGATACTGCCTTAATAAGTAGTGTGAAAGTGCTTTTCTTTCACACTTAACACCATGAATAGCGCAAGCCTGCTTGTGCTATTCCCAAATCAGTAGTGTGAAAGTGCTTTTCTTTCACACTTGACACCATGAATAGCGCAAGCCTGCCTGTGCTATTCCCAAATCAGTAGTGTGAAAGCGATTTTCTTTCACACTTGACACCATGAATAGCGCAAGCCTGCTTGTGCTATTCCCAAATCAGTAGTGTGAAAGTGCTTTTCTTTCACACTTTCCCTTCAAATCCCATAAGTGTATATAGAAATAACTGTCTTTACAGACAAAGCGCTGCAATGTTGACTGCTAAAATCCCATTGCAGCGTCCCTGCTGATTTTTATTTCGCTGTTGTTGCAGCATTTGTAATAGATGCATCAGCCTGCTGCACAAATTCATCTGCAGCTGCCTGAGGATCTTTATCTCCGTTCATTACTGCCTGAAGCATTGGGAACCATAAAGTTCTCATTTCAGCAAATCCATCGATGGTGTTGTAATATGGTGAATAATATTTTGTCCAGCCTGCCAGAGTTGTCATTCTTTCATTATTATACAAATCTCCAAAGGACTGGCGAACCGGGAAAGAACCTGTTCTGATTACATTTTTTGGTCCCCATTCACTGTCATCACAAACAAATTGGATAAATTTCTTAGATGCTTCAACCTTTGCATCATCACCGTTATTGAATACGCAGAAACCATTTACCAGATACTCTAATGCAGGAATTCCATCATCTGATGGGAATGGAGCCTCAATATACTCAACCTTACTGGATTCTAATAACTCTTTCTGTGTTTCCGGCTGTGCTGGAGACCATAACAGAGTAAAAGAAGTCTGTCCATTTGCAAAGTTCTGAATATCATCACCGCCGTTGTAAGCGGAACCATTCATTAATGTGCCGTCATCAACTGCTTTTTTGATATATTCAAGAGCTTTTACACCATTTGCATCGTTAATTGTATATTTTGTAATAGCATCATCTGTGATCGCGCTGCTGTAGAGGTTTGAAACAAATGCACGGGTACCCTGATCGCCGCCCTGGCCGCTGCAGAATACTGATCCCGGATTATATCCTTTATCATGCAATGCAGTAATAACGGTTGTGAAATCATCGGTTGTCCAGCCATCTTTGATTAAATCAGCAACCCCTGCATCTTCTGCCATCTGTTTGTTAAATGCCATATAGAAAGGTGCGGAGCTGATTGGATACATGTAAGCTGTGTCGCCGGCTTTACATGCCTGAAGCAGCTGGTCATTTCCAACATCTTTTACGAAATCATCGGTAAACATATCATTTAATTCTGCAAGCTTGCCGCTCTTACCATAATCGATGATACGTCCCGGAGCATCAAATAACACATCACAGATTGTACCGCCTTCAATTGCTGTAACAATCTTTTCCGGTCCTGATGTAAAATCAATTGTCTCTAATTTAACTTTGATATCCGGATTGGCTGTCTCAAAAGCATCGATGATTTTCTGTTCGTAAGATCCAAATGCATCACCTGCATTTTCCTGTGTAAATGTAGGGAATGCCCACCAGGTGATCTCTGTTGTACCGCCAACGGAAGCTTCTTTTGTTTCCGCATCTGCCGCTGCCTGTGTCTCATCTGTCTTTGTCTCAGTCGATGCCGCTTCTGATTTTGCTTCTGTAGCCGCATCTGTCTTTGCTTCCGTCTTAGGTTCCGTTGTTCCTGAACTGGTTGATCCTCCTCCGCAAGCTGCAAGTGAAAGTGCCATAGTACAAGCCAGTAAAAGTGCTATTGCTTTCCTTTTCATATCTTTCTTTTCCTCCTTAAATAGATTGGTTTTAGTTTATGATAATTAACGGCCTTGTTAATTATTTCTGGTTAATTGCTTCCACATACCGCTTCGTAATATCCATCGGCCTTGTGATTGCTGTTCCAACAACTGCTGCGAATGCTCCGGTCTCTAACGCCCTTTTTAATTCTTCCGGGCACCAGATTCCTCCCTCTGCGATAACAGGCTTTCCGCTCTCTCTTGCGAGTATTTCCATCATTTCATAATTTGGAAGCTGAGTTCCTTCCGTATATGGTGTATAACCGCTCATTGTTGTCCCTATGAAATCGAATCCGATTTCTGCCGCATGCATTCCTTCTTCGATGCTGGAGCAATCCGCCATAAATAACTGTTCCGGATACTTTAACCGAACCTCTTTGAAGAATTCATCCAGCGTCACCCCCTCCGGGCGCAGCCTTACGGTGGCATCTGCAGCAATGATCTCCACCCCGCATGCTACCAGCGCATCTACTTCTTGCATGGTTGGTGTTATGTAGATTTCACACCCTTCATAATCTTTTTTGATAATTCCTATAACGGGAAGATCCACCAGCTTCTTAATCTCTGTAATGTCTTCCACTGTGTTTGCCCGGATTCCGGATGCACCTCCCAGCATAGCCGCATATGCCATGCGAGACATGATATATGAACTATACAGAGGTTCTTCCTTTAATGCCTGACAGGATACGATTAGCCTTCCATGGATCTGATCCATTATCTCCTTTTTGGTCATCCATATCCTCCTTTCCCTCTGCTCTCAAATGAGCAGATCTTAATTCTAAACTTTGTTGTTCTGTCTGATAAATAGACTATATCACATGCGGGTAAATTTTTCAATATCTTTTTTAGAAAAAAAATTTTTTCTTTTTTCATTGTTTTTTTTGTTCAACAATGATATAATCTCCATATAAAAGAAGTAACTGCTATCATAATTCAACAATATTCGACAAAGAAAGGGAAAATCATGTCAAAATACGATGTATCACGTTTCAAAAATGTAACTGTAGCTTTAAACACTCCTTTTACAGCTTCCGGAGATATTGATCTGGATGCTGCTAAAAAACTGACCCGCTACTATATTAATAAGGGTGTAAAGAGCCTGTACGTATGCGGCAGCACCGGTGAGGGCTTTCTGTTAGACAGCGGCGAAAGAAAAAAAGTCGTGGAAGCCGTAACCCAGGAAGCCGGAGATGAGATGACCATTATTGTTCATGTTGGCTGTGCAGATACCCGGCATTCCGCAGAGCTTGCACAACATGCTGAACAGGCAGGAGCTGCCGGAACTTCAGCCGTACCAAGTGTCTATTACCATGTGAGTGAAGAAAGTGTCTACCGCCATTGGACCGCAATTACAGAAGCTGCTGACCTTCCTTTCTTTATTTATAACATTCCTCAGCTCACCGGATTTAACCTCTCTATGGGTTTATTCCACCGTATGCTTGAAAACGAACGGGTTGCCGGTGTAAAATGTTCCTCTGACCCCTGCCACGACATTTTAAGGTTCAAACAGGCTGGCGGTGAGGACTTTATTGTGTTTAACGGACCGGATGAGCAGTTTTTAGCCGGAAGACTGATGGGTGCCGATGCTGCTATCGGTGGAACCTATGGCGCTATGCCGGAATTATATTTAAAATTAGATGAACTCATCCGCCGCGGCGATATTGCTGCTGCCCAGAAGCTGCAGGTCATAGTAACCATGTTCATTTACCGCCTGTGCTCCTTCCCCTCCATGTATGGAGCTTGTAAAACAATTATCCGTATGGATGGTGTGAACATAGGTGACCCACGCCTGCCATTCCTTCCGGTAGACGAAAAGGATCCTGAAATCAGAAAGCTGTATGAAGATATCCGCGCAGCCGTAGAAGAAACAAAGGGCTGGTAATATTCTCATTACAGGGTTTCAGCAGCAGACTCCCCGGTCATTTGCAGTGACGCATTAAAAAGAGCCATATACATTGAAGTAAAACTTCTCTGCATTATGGCTCTTTTGTCCCGATTATTCTCTTGTAACAGGGAACACCCCATGCTACACTAGAGCGAACAATTTCATCTTATATTTGGGTTTAGCTAAGAAAGGGACGCTTTGTAAATGGTGGGTAGTGTACGGAAAGAGCCATAAGCCATTTATTAGCGAAATAAAAGTAACTCATTAACCAATAGACAGAGAATGGATGAGCCAGCATTTATGAAGAAGAATCTTCGGAAAGGATGTTAAGAATTATCCTTCTGTCTGTTCAAAAAAAGAATAATTCTGTAAGCTGTTTTCCTTGCTTACAAATTTAAAGAGGAGGTTATATAGTGAAAAAACATATTGTATGCTTCGGAGATTCCAACACACATGGTTATTGTACCGAGACAAACGGACGCTTTTCCGAAGATGAGCGATGGACCTGCCTTTTGGGCAGATATCTTGGCGATGATTATCTGATTTGTGAAGAAGGACTGAGCGGAAGAACAACGGTCTTCGAAGATCCTCTGTTTGAGGGATTGAACGGTTTAACATCAATTTTTCAAAGTCTCATGACCCACGAGCCTGTGGATCTTCTGATTCTGATGCTGGGAACAAATGATACCAAGGAACGTTTCAGCTCAAACGCAGAAAATATCGCAAAAGGCATGGAGCGCCTTACGAAAAAAGCCCTCTCCGTTACCGATGCCTGGAAGAATAAGCCTAATATATTAATCATTGCACCCGCCTATATTGAACCTGGTTATGAAACTACGTTTATTGCTGACGAAATGGGAAAAGGCTGTGTAGAAAAGTCCAGAGCCCTGGCTTCCTACTATGAGGATATTGCCAAACGGCTTGACGTATATTTTCTGGATGCAGCAACCATACCGGGAATCCGTATGCATCCGAAGGACCATATGCATCTGGATCAGAACAGCCATATACTTCTGGCTAAAAAGCTTGCTTCCATGATCCCGGACCTGCTGTAGAAATTTTGGACATTAAAAAGCCCTGCTTCACGACTGCAGGGCTAAAAAGGAAGGAGTTATGAAAAAGTTTATATAACAATTCTTTGTTTGTTATGCTTATATCATAACTTCTAAATGTGTACTTTCAATGATGAACTATTGAACGTTCTATGAAAACTCTGAAAACATTTTATTCATATTTTATTCATAATGTGACATTATATTACCTTTACTGTAAGTTGGACACTTTTCTTATTGTAAGTCCGTACGGTTATATAAGTAACACCTTTTTTTCTTGATTTTACCTTTCCTCTGCTGTCTACCGTTGCCACCGCTTTGCGAGAAGATATATATGTAATCCGATTACTTTGGGAATTAGACGATATGATCGGTTTAATCTGATAAGTTTTCCCTTTTCTCAGTTTTACGGACTTTCTTCTTAATTTTACCTTTGCCGGTGCTTTTTTTACTTCAACAACACATGTGTCTGTCTTACCGCTGCCGGTAGTTACCGTAATCGTTGCTCTACCGGGCTTCTTTGCCGTAATTTTACCGGAAGAGTTCACCGTTGCCACTCTTTTATTGGATGTGGTATACCTTTTGGAATCCGTACATCTGCTGGGTTTTACAGAAGTCTTCAGCGAATAGGTTTCTTTTGCACCCAGAGTTATCTTAGAAGTGTTCAGGCTGATCCGCTCCGCTTCCATGAAAGAATAGTTCAGATCACAGTAACCTTTATCTGTATTAGCTCCCGGTACCTTTCCTTTGTCTGTATACTGCCACATATCATAGGACCCGGAAAAAGATGGCTTTTTAATCCCATAGCTTCCTACCCATATTCTGATTCCCGAAAGTTTGGACCAGTCAAAATCATTTGTTAAACGATAGTCGGAGGAATAGATCATAGGTGTGTAACCTGCCTTTTTAATTTTATCACAAAATGCCTTTGCGATCGCAGTGGTATTCTTTTTCCCCTTTTTGAACGTGCCGCTTTGTTCAATATCATAGACTACCGGATACTCCAGCTTCCTTCCTTTTAAAATCTTCAGACAGTACTCTGCTTCTCTTTTCGCTCCCGCTACAGTAGTGGTACAGCAAAAATGATAAACACCGCGCTTAATTCCTGCATTTCCCGCTCCATAGTAGTTGGCTTCAAACTGCTCATCCAGATCCTCTTCATAAGTTCCTGTCTGGGCGCCGTCCCCGGTCTTCAGCATGGCAAACGAATATCCCTGCTGCTTCACACTTCCCCAGTTAATTGTCCCATTATACCACGATACATCGATTCCTTTGATATTGGAGAACGCTGCCTCTGCAGTGAAAGGCAGCATAAGTGCCATCGCTGACACAAACAGAAATTTCATAAGATATCTCTGCACTTTTTTCATAATGATCCTCCTGTGACAACTGCATGTCCAGTCCATGTGCGTGTTAGAAAATTCATTCCGGCCTTCTGCATGTCCCGGTTTGCGGTATATCAACACCAGTCTCTCATACACATCGAAATATTACAGTTGTAGGTTTTTATTGTTATGGATATAATAACGCGTATTTACCTTTCTGTCTATAGTGAATTTTTACAAAACTCAGCGGAACTCACCAGGGGTCTTCCCTGTAACCTGTTTGAAAATATAATAAAATCTTTGCGGGTTATTAAATCCCGATCAGTCCCGTTCCACTCTTCCATCTCCTGCTTCGAAATCGTTTCCTGACCGAAGACTTCACGATATAGATTCTGATGGTTAGAACAGTGTAAAAAGCCCCAGTAAAAATAAAGGCATAAATAAAAACACCGTATCTTCATTATTTTCTTGAAA
Organism: Robinsoniella sp. KNHs210; assembly: GCF_000686105.1. Classification (NCBI taxonomy): domain Bacteria; kingdom Bacillati; phylum Bacillota; class Clostridia; order Lachnospirales; family Lachnospiraceae; genus Robinsoniella; species Robinsoniella sp. KNHs210. The sequence goes on along the minus strand of NZ_JMLZ01000002.1, from coordinate 3,779,182 downwards.
GATACAGTGCTTCTTCTATGGTGCTGTTATTTTACCGGTATCAATTTACCGATATTACTTTTCAGGAACTTCACATTTTTTCTCTCCGATACACTCTGCCATCTGGCGAACCGCCCGGTACACGATTTTTTTCACATCTGTAATGCTTTTCTGATCATGTATCAGATAGATCGGATCATCTTCTGTCTGGAAAAGCTCATTAAGACACATTCCCATAGGATACAGGCTCTTAATACAAACAACAATCAATTCGGTACAAATCTTTTTATTTATGGACAGCGAATTTTTCTTCTGTTCCGAAAACTCCTCATAAATCATATCCAGTACTTTCTCCGCTTCGTCTGCATCCCCGGCTTTCAAAGCATTCAGAAGCTGTCGCTCCCTTTTTATCGGTGAATGGTATTCCTCATCCTCAAACATCAGGTTGCTGATGGATACAATATTGTGATTTTCTTCTAAGGTTGTAAAAACCAAAGCATTCTTTGCCTGATTTGCACAACCATATACGCTTTCGAGACCTTTTTGTATTTCACTGATACCGATGGTACAAGATAAATGAAATTCCTCCTCCATCCGGTCCGAAACCATCTTTGTTACCTTTTTCATATTTTCGTTCAATATAATATACAACAGATTATCTGCAAGGTAGCTGATCACCAGCATGATTTCACCCGGCAGATAATTCACCGTAGCTGCTTCGAAATGATATTTCCGAAAACACTCCTCAATCATACTTACGATGGAATCTGAAACAACTTCCTGATCCTCTGCCCGTATTAATATTACCTGGTATTTCGTTCGCTCTCCGTGCCCCGTTAGTCTGCGGTAATCCTGAATTACTTCATCCTGGACAGGGATCTGCATAATCAGCTGCTGGAAAAGCCTGATAATCAACATATCCTGATCCTGATGAGGCTCCTGGCGCATTTCCTTTACCCATTCTATACGCCGTTTACTCTCTTCAATACGGCAGGATACCCTTTTTACCGCTTCCAATATCTGCTCCTCTGTTACAGGCTTTGGCAGGTATTCCTTCACTCCATAACGTATTGCCTCCTGAGCATTTTCAAATTCATTATATCCGCTTAAAACAATAAACTTGGTGTCTATTCCCATACCAACCGCTTTTTCCATCATTTCCAGGCCGTCCATAATGGGCATGTCTATGCTGGTAATCACGATATCCGGTATTTCTTTTTGGATGATATCCAGGCCTTGTTTTCCATTTTCTGCTGTGCCTACAATATTGACGCCACACTGCTCCCAGGGAAATGACTTCTCAAGCCATTCAAGAACAGATTGTTCATCATCTATCAAAGCCATTTTAATCATTTTTTATACTCCTATCTCATAACAACTAACAATTTACCTCATCCATAATACCAAAGATGACATAAAAATGCAAAAACATTCTTTCAATCCACCCAAAAATTAAGCTTATCTTCACTAAATGAAATCTTGCATCCTCTTTGTTCAAAAAAAGCATCCAGTACATGATACAAATCCTCGTACTGTATTTCACTACCATCATTTCCAACGGGTTCTATCCAGAACGACTGCTTGCCGCAGGCATCCCTTATATGTAGTTGAAATGCCAGTTCCTTTTCTCTCAGCATTTGGTTACAGTCAATGATATCCTGAAAAGATATTATTTTCATGTTCGCACCTCTTATCTATTGTCTCTCATCTCTTGTCTCTTATCTTTTGTCTCTTATCTTTTGTCTCTTATCTTTTGTATCTTATCTCTTGTCCTTATCTGTTATTTCCTATCTGTTAATTCCTATCTGTTAATTCCTATCTGTTATCCCTGATCTGTTATACTTCTTTTACCGCCGCCAGTTGGAATTCACACCAATTTGACAAAGCGCAATCCCCACACATAGGTTTTCTGGCTTTACAAACCGCTCGCCCATGCCGGATGAGCTGAATGTTTATGCGTATCCAATGATCCTCAGGAAGCACCTCCTGTAATTCCAATTCCACTTTCAAAGGATCAGAATGGTGCGCCCATCCCAGTTTGTTAGATATCCGGTTAACATGGGTATCTACCGTAATCTCGGGAACTCCATATGCGTCTGACATAAAAAGATTGGCTGTCTTTCTTCCGACTCCCGCCAGTTTCATTAAATCCTCTCGGTTGTCCGGAACCTGACCATTGTACTCAGCTACCAGCTGCTGACAGCATTTTTTCATATTTTTTGCCTTACTGTGGTAGAGTCCGATGGTTTTAATCATGCCTTCCAGTTCCTCAATGTCAGCATCCGCCATCTCTTCTACCTTCTGATATTTGTCATAAAGTGCAGGAAGTACCAGATCTACCTGGGCATCCGTACTCTGAGCGCTCATCATAATCGCCAAAAGCAGCTGCCAGGGCTCCCTGTGGAGAAAACCATCTTTATCCACTCCATACAGCTCATCCAGTTTATCTAATATTTTCTTTACCTGTAATTTTTTCATCATAATCCCATCAACGCTTCTCTATATACATTTTCGACCTTTTCTTTGGTTGGTACACCTTCATGAACCTTTTTATCCCCCACATAAAAAGTGGGTACATACCAGTAATCAAGAGAATCTGCAAGCTCTGTTTCTACCGATTCATCTGCGATTCGTACCTCTGCCTTACCATACTCCGGATGTTCCATTTTCAGTTCCTCCATAAGTGCCAGTGCCTTATGGCAATGCGGGCAGTCTTTTAAAATCATCATCAATACTTTCTGCATGGCAGTCTCCTTTTCATCTGTTTTCTTTCACTATACCATAAAGCGACTTTTTTCGCCATCATCACTTGATGAAAAAGTCTTCCAAAGTTTCATTTTCCTTATTTCATTACTTTAAACTAATAACGTAAAAAAGTACTTGACTTTTACATGGTATGGCGCTATTCTTTTTTTAGATAAGAAAATGTTTAGATTCTATGAAAAGAAAAAGTAGATTGTTTTCTGTTCCCAGAGAGTCAGCGTCCGGTGTGAGCTGATGTTCAGAATTCAAATGAAAATCATCTTGGAGAATTACAGCCCAAAGCCTGTGCAAGTAAGCTGTACCGGTTAGTCCCCGTTATCGGAGAACGTATAATATGTACGTTATGAGAGCTGTCTGTATCTTACAGATGGAATATGGGTGGTATCGCGGAATTGACTTCGTCCCTTTTTTATACGGGAGGAAGTTTTTTTATTGTCCTGAAACTCTTTCTTATCACATAACCAATAACAGGGAGGAAACATTTATGAACGTATTAAAAAAAACAAGCAAATTTCTATCAAAAAACACATCATTATTTGTAATCGCAGTTGCAGTAGTCACATTTTTTGTACCGCAGCTCTTTACCTGGGTCCGGGGCACTAACCAGACGATTATTATCGGAATCATAATGTTTGGTATGGGTCTTACCCTGACTGCAAATGATTTTAAAATTCTGGCAAAACGCCCACAGGATATATTTATTGGCGCACTTGCCCAATACACTGTCATGCCCCTGTTGGCTTTTGGCGTTGGAAAACTGTTACGTCTTCCGGATGGAATTGCGATCGGCCTTATTCTGGTCGGATGCTGCCCCGGAGGTGTTTCTTCTAATATTATGTCATTTCTCTGCCACGGTGACGTTCCTTATTCCGTTGGCATGACCACCGCCTCCACCTTACTTTCACCTATTTTAACTCCAATCCTGGTTCTTCTGTTAGCCGGACAGGAAATTAATGTGGATGCTATTGGTATGTTTCAGTCCATCTGCCAGTCCGTATTAATACCAGTTGCACTGGGATTTGCCCTGAACTATTTCTTCGGGAAGAAAAAAGCATTTATAGACGCTCAGGAGCTGATGCCCGGTGTATCCGTCACCGGACTTGCCTTTGTCGTGGGCGGTGTTGTATCTCTTCAGGGATCTAACTTCTTCCAGTCAGGAATTGTCATCTTTATAGCCGTATTGCTGCATAACAGTATTGGTTATCTTCTTGGATACAGCGTTGGACGCCTGTTCAAAATGCCGGTGGCTAAAAAGCGGACTATTTCCATAGAAGTAGGTATGCAAAATGCCGGTCTTGCCACGAACCTGGCAACCCTTCATTTCGCAGCACTTCCTCAGGCTGCTTTAATCAGCGCTGTATCCTGCGTATGGCACTCCATTTCCGGTACGATACTCGCAGGATTTTTCGCAAAACTGGATGAAAAAAAGGGAATTCCAAGTAACACAGTAGCAGAAGATGGCGAGGCAGAGAGTATTGCATAGAATAATAATTTTTTGGAGGTACTTATGAAACAGGTTGAAATCGTAACTGCAATTATAATGAAAGATCACAAAATCCTTACTACCCGCAGGGGGTACGGGCAGTTTATAAATCTTTGGGAATTTCCCGGCGGGAAAATTGAATCCGGAGAAACCAACGAGGAAGCTCTCATCCGGGAACTTCAGGAAGAACTAGCCGTCGAAATAATCCCTGAAAAGCTGTTTATGTCAACGGAATACGACTATCCTGATTTCCACCTGACCATGCACTGCTACGTTTGCAGTATAAAAAAAGGCACCATTACACTGCTGGAGCATAATGGTGCAAAATGGCTGGACAAAGATCATCTGGATACAGTGGAATGGCTGCCAGCTAATAAACCTGTTATTGATGGACTGAGGGAAATGCTTACTCTTTAATGGTTTTATACCTGTCAAATAAGGGTCTGTAAATGTAATAAGTTTCAAAATTACATTTACAGACCCTTATTTTAGAGTGAGCGCCTGCATCCGCATCTGCTCCGGCATACCTTTGCAACTTCTTATATAATAGGTGGTGGTAATTTGGAAATGCTGCGGTTGCTCCTTGGACATTACGACTATAATGTAACCCGTAATTATCTACATCTTGCTTACCAGTATATGATCCTAAATGCTGATATCTATAAATTAGACTCTGTATTTTTCAAAACTACCTATTAAAACAAAATGTATCCCACTTTTTCCAGCCGGCTTCACCTGGCTGCGAAAAAAACGGGATACATTTTTTATATTTCTTAGAGTCCTAGATTCTACTATATTCGACATTAAACCAACAAAAAACACCAGCCCCAAGGCCCATACGTCCAAAAAGCTAGTGTTTCATGCGCCTTCAGGGGCTCGAACCCTGGACACCCTGATTAAGAGTCAGGTGCTCTACCAGCTGAGCTAAAAGCGCTTGTCTTTATTTTGTTTGTGTTAAGGTAATTCCTCAACGCAAGGGATATTATATTATATAATTTCGAGAATTGCAAGTATTTTTTTATAAAAATATAAGAAATATTTTTTTGTATTCCCTTGATTGATTTTCACAAACCATTTATAATGGATATAGACTAGGGAAAAATACGCGTAAAGCGACATTTTTTTATAGAAATTATTAAGGGAATTTGAGGTGCACAGGTATATATGGACAATGAAAAGTCAACAAAGCATGAAGCTTCACAAGAATACAACAAGCATACACTATTAAGAAGGAAGCACAGAAAGAAAACCGATGATATCGCTGCTTCATCCGATCAGGAAGATTCTGGTTTGGATAATTTTATAGCTGATGGATCACAGAAAAATGACAGTGATAATCAGGATGAATCAGAAATGAAAAATAGTACCTCAAGTAAAAATGAAAATAATTATAACCTTCCACATGAACCTTATGATCCGGAATATCCAAACAGAAAGTTTCATGCCAGCAACCGCTATTTTACCATATGTGTTTATGCTATAGCCGTTATTTTCTTTGGTGCCATTATCGTCAAGATTTTTGTTTCGCTGGATGGTACATTAAAATTTTTAAAGGATGTCACAAACATTCTGATGCCATTTTTCATTGGTGCATTAATCGCATTCATATTGAATCCGGCAGTGAAAAAGGTATATGAGTTTTATCACAGAATTTGCAGAATCAACAAAAAGTCCGTATGCCTGGGGTTATCCATTGCTACTACATACATTCTGCTTCTGGGACTGATTATTGTCACGCTGCTCTTTGTAGTACCGCAGATCGTAGAAAGTATTACAGAATTGGTAAATTACGTTCCTACAACGGTGGATAACGTCTACCACTTCTTTGATAACCTGGAGGAACATTTCCCAAATCTGGACGTGGAAGTAATCCGAAAAGCAATTAATGATGCCATACCGAACTTTATAACCTATTTAAAAGATTTTGCCACAAACCTTGTTCCGGCACTATATACCGTATCCGTTTCAATTTTACAATGGATTTTAAATGTAGTAATTGCCATTATTGTATCGATTTATATGCTTTCTGACAAGAAACCGCTGCTGAACTCCATAAAAGGAATTATTTATGCATTTGTTCCGGTAAAGCATATCAGTTCTACTATTGATACGTTAAAAACCTGCAACCAGCTGTTCAGCAGTTTTATTATCGGAAAAGCGATTGACTCCCTGATTATCGGGCTGCTCTGCTTTGTAATCATGAGCCTTTGCCAACTTCCATATGCCGTTCTGATCAGTGCCATCGTAGGCGTAACAAACATGATCCCTTATTTCGGTCCATTTATCGGTGCGGTACCAGGAGTTTTAATCATGTTATTGGTCAGTCCGATTAAAGCCCTGATCTTTGCAATACTGATATTGGTACTGCAGCAGTTTGACGGTTTAATCCTGGGACCCAAGATTCTTGGAGATTCAACCGGTTTGAAGCCGCTGTGGATTATATTCGCCATTACCATAGGCGGAAGTATTGCCGGTGTTCTGGGTATGTTCCTGGGCGTTCCTGTCATAGCCGTTTTAAGATATCTTCTGAACCGTTTTCTACAGTACAGGCTTGAAAAAAGGAATTTTAAGGACAGTCATAATTTTAATATTGAATAGAAAAAGGGTAATCCGCCAAACGGCAGATTACCCTTTCTTCTTATCTTCACCTTTTAATTTTTTGTTCACTTCATCAACGGATTTCTTAAGTGCCAGAAGCTGGCGGTCCATTGTTGTTTTATCATTGAAGAACATTCCCACTTTTTGTTTCAGGCTTTTATTCTTTATCATGCTTTCACATCCATAACAAGCATTTACTATAGTATATTCTTACTCTTTAATCCTGTGCAGGATCATTTTTCTCTCTGCACACAATCATTTTATGAATTGGATTGCCAAGGGCCGAGAATTTTTCTTCATATTCTGTCATTACATTCCCCTCTGACAAAACCCCATCGTGATGAAGATCGAAAGTACATGCTTTGAGGATCCATCCCGCAGGTTCTACTTCTTCTAAGGCAAAATCAAAGAGTCCTCTGTTGTCCGTCTTAAATTCAACGGTCCCGTCCGGCACCAGAATCTTGTCATAACGGCTCAAAAACTCTCTGGAGGGGAGTCTCCTTTTAGCATGCCGGTCCTTAGGCCACGGGTCAGAAAAATTCAAATAGATGCGTTCCACTTCATTTTCTGCAAAGATTTCAGGCAGTTCTCTGGCATCAATACACAGGAAAAATAAATTCTGAAGTTCAGTCATAGTTTCTCTTTTTTCCAACGCCCGGAGAAGAACACTGGAATACCTTTCGATTCCCACATAATTTATTTCAGGATGATCGAATGCCATCTGGGTTATAAATCTGCCTTTCCCCATTCCAACTTCTATATGAATCGGGTGATCGTTGCCAAATGCTTGTTTCCATGCGCCTCTCACCGTTTTAGCATCTTGGATTACATAACTGCTCTCTGCTATAATTTCATCTGCTCTTGGAATATTTCTCAATCTCATAATTTCTCTGCATGAAATTCATGCTTCTCCTTACTTTATTATTTTTTTCTGATGTTTTTAAAATTGTCTTTTGTAAACATTTCACAGTTGTCAAGCCTTCTAAGAAGCACTTTTACTGTATAGCCAAGAATGATTGTAACACAAAACTTAATAATATACAAAAAATAAATTATATTTTTTTTAATTTTGGTAAATTTATTATAGATTTTTTTTGAAAATGGTGTATGATTATATAATGAATATTGAATAGATAGGAGGGCATGAATTATGGATATGGTTGTGAACCGATTATCTGAAATCGAGGCAGCATCTGTCAGGATTATCGATGAAGCAAACGCTCAGAAAAAAGAACTGGACGATGAGCTACATGACGAATTACAAAAATATGATGCCGAAGTAGATGCAGATACCGAACAAAAGCTCAAGCAGCTGCAAGCAGATCTTCAAAAGGAAATGGAAAAAGACCTTGCCAAGCTAAAAACTGAGACTCAGCGTTTGGTAACGAATCTGGAAGCTGATTATAATGTAAACCACAAAAAATTAGCTGCCGGGGTATTAAAAAAACTAGTAGAGGGGTAATCATATGGGAAACCTGTTAGCTTACAGCGGGACCACCACCAAAATACGTGCAATCAGAAGTCGTCTGTTTACAGAGGAAAATTACCGTGAACTGGCTTCTATGGCAACTGTCACCGATGCCCTTAGCTTTATAAAGAAGCATCCCGGTTATCACGATTTGTTTGCGCACGCGGATGAAGCGTCTCTGCATCGTAACGACATTGAAAAAATACTGCAGAATGCCGTATATGTGGATTTCCAGAAAATCTACCGGTTTGCCACCGTGTATCAGCGTAAGTTCCTGGATATGTACTTCAAGCGATATGAAGTCGCTATATTGAAGAGTTGTCTGAGAATGGTATTTGACCGCCGTGACATGGAACTGGATTTAACGATTTTCAAAGATTTCTTCGAAAAGCACTCTGACATTGACATCACCAAATTATCAAATTGTACCACATTGGAAGAGCTGGTTTCAAATTTAAAAGGAAGCATGTTCTATGATTGTCTGAACAGGCTGTCCAATGTTTCAAATCCAACTCTTTGGGATTATGGCATGGCATTGGATTTGTTCTATTTTAAGAAGTTCTGGAAAGAAAAAGACAAACTTCTGAAAAAAGATGCATTGAAAAGTGTAACCGCCGCCTATGGCACCAAGATGGACTTACTTAATATAGAATGGATTTTCCGTTCTAAGAAATATTATAATATGTCAGGTCCTCAGATCTATGCATTACTGATCCCTGTTCAGTATAAACTGAAAAAGGCAGATATCCATGATCTTGTCGAAGCACCCACAATGGATGAATTCGATACAGCCCTTAAGAAGACTTATTATGGAAAGCATTATGAAGGCTATGGCGTAAGAACAATTGAACCGATGTACAACAAAATACGTATGAAAGTTCAGAGGGGAAACGCTGAAAAAGATCCATATTCAGTAGCAACCATCATCTCCTATCTCTATGAGAAAGAGCATGAAATTGACAAACTTACAACCGCTTTAGAGTGTGTCCGTTACGGTATTGATCCAAACGAGACACTAGACTATATTCTTTAAAAGCAGAGGAGGTGTAACTTGTGATTGTCAAAATGAAATTTTTGAGTATTACGGGACCTAAGGCTGATATCGACCGCGTGGTAAACGAATACTTGTCCAAATACGAAATTCATTTGGAGAACGCCTTATCTGATTTAAAAACGGTTGAACATTTAAGGCCATTTATGGAAATCAATCCATATCGTGAATGGCTCATAAAAGCAAATGAATATGCTGAGCTTGTGAAAGATCCGCATTTTACGACTACCAAACATATCACCCTTGAAAAAGCATTGGATGTTGTGAATGAACTGGATACCAAAATTGGCGATATCCGCACGAAACGAAATGAACTGGATGCCAAAAGGGAGTCCTTAAGAGCCTCCATTCAGAAAATCGAGCCATTCTTAGAATTTCAATATAACATACATGCCGTATTGGAATTCAAATTTATTAAGTACCGATTTGGTAAAATTGCCCATGACTACTATACGAAATTAGAAAGATATGTCTACGACGATTTTGATACGGTATTTTACAAATGCCATACGGATGAAGATTACGTATGGGGTGTCTACTTTGTACCTGCCGCCCAGGCATCCAAAATAGATGCGGTTTACTCTTCCATGCATTTCGAACGTATTTATCTTCCTGATGATTATGCCGGAACGCCAAAAGAGGCATATGATGACCTTAAGGCAGATATTGATAATTACAGTAAAGAAATTGCGAAATGCAATGAAGAAATTACCCGGGCCCTTACAGAGCACAAAGAACTGCTGCTTCTGGCTCAGGCTAAGTTACAGGCACTGTCCACAAACTTTGATGTCCGCAAGCTTGCAGCCTGCACCAAGGAATCAAAACAGATATTCTATATTTTATGCGGATGGATGTCGGAAGAAGATGCAAGATCCTTCCAGCAGGATATCTCAGAGGATGAAAATCTATACTGTATTGTAGAGGATGACAATAACAATATTGTTAATTCTCCTCCCACCAAATTAAAGAATCCTAAGTTGTTCCGGCCATTTGAAATGTTCGTCCGAATGTATGGGCTGCCGGCTTACAACGAAATAGACCCTACAATATTCGTAGGCCTTACCTATGCCTTTATCTTTGGCGCCATGTTCGGCGATGTAGGTCAGGGATTATTACTTTTGATCGGTGGATTTTTATTGTACCGATTTAAAAAACTGGATCTGGCAGCGATCATCAGCTGTGCCGGATTTTTTTCCACGGTATTCGGGTTCCTGTTTGGAAGTTTATTCGGATTTGAAGATGTTTTAGAGCCCATATGGCTCCGTCCGGTAAACCATATGTCAACGATACCATTTATCGGAAATTTAAATACCGTATTTATCGTAGCAATTGCATTTGGTATGTTCCTGATTATTGTAACAATGATCTTTCATATTATTAATGGTATTAAAGCAAAAGATGCTGAAAACACCTGGTTTGATACAAACGGTCTTGCAGGACTGGTATTCTACGGTGCAATCGTTGCAGTGATCGTGCTTTTCATGACAGGAAACACCTTACCGGCAGGTATCGTATTAGTCGTTATGTTTGTCATTCCGCTAATTCTGATTGCTTTAAAAGAGCCTCTCTCCAAACTGGTTGAGAAAAAGACTGACTTTTTGCCAAAAGAAAAAGGTATGTTTATTGTTCAGACCATATTTGAAATGTTTGAAGTGCTTTTAAGCTACTTCTCAAATACACTTTCCTTCGTCCGTATCGGCGCATTTGCAGTCAGCCACGGAGCTATGATGGAAGTTGTACTTATGCTTGCCGGTGCAGAAAACGGCGGATCGCCGAACTGGCTGGTTATCATACTCGGTAACCTGATCGTATGTGGTATGGAAGGTTTGATCGTAGGTATCCAGGTACTGCGTCTTGAATATTATGAAATGTTCAGCCGTTTCTACAAAGGTACCGGACGTGAATTCAAACCATTTTCAAAAAAAGATAAGGCCGCCTAAGATAAGACGCCAAACAAATCTAAATCAAAAATTGCCAAAGGCACTTTTTTGAATATAAAAACATTTTTTTATTTAGGAGGATAATATAATGACAACATTAACATCAATCGTATTAGTAATTGCATTGGTTCTTAGCATCATCGTACCTTTCGGAGCATTTTTAATCGGCGAGAGAAATAAAGGAAGATATAAAACTTCTTTAGGTATCAATTGCTTCTTCTTCTTTGGAACTATGGTTCTCGGTGCTATTATAGCATTTGGCGGCGACGGATCTACAGCAATGGCTGCAGAAGCTACCGGTGAAGCTATTCCCGGATTATCCGCAGGTCTTGGTTATCTTGCTGCTGCATTAGTTACCGGATTATCCTGTATCGGTGGTGGTATTGCCGTTGCTAGTGCTGCTAGTGCTGCCCTTGGTGCAATCAGTGAAGACCAGAGTATTCTTGGTAAATCACTTATCTTCGTAGGTCTTGCAGAAGGTGTCTGCCTCTATGGTCTGATCATCTCCTTCATGATCTTAGGTAAATTATAATTCTATGAAGATGTATTTAATCAGTGATAATGTAGATACTTATACCGGTATGAGACTAGCAGGAGTGGAAGGATGCGTTGTTCATGAGAAACCCGAAGTAAGGGAAGCCCTGGAACGCACGGTTGCCAATAAAGAAATTGGCATCATCCTGCTTACAGAGAAATTCGGCCGGGAATTCCCGGAAATTATTGACGATGTAAAGCTAAACCGAAGACTTCCACTTATCATTGAAATACCGGATAGGCATGGTACGGGACGTAAGCCGGACTTTATCACTTCTTACGTAAATGAAGCCATTGGAATAAAATTGTAAAGAGGGTGAAGATTTTGACAACCGAAGAAAAGTTAAAACATTTCGAAGAATCTTCCTTAGAAAATGCCAGAGAACAGGCAACTCAGATTATATCAGAACATAAAACTGCTCTTGAAAAAATCAAAACTGAGCATGTGACTGCTAAAAAACGGCAGGCTGCCCTTCAGATAAAAACTGAGACAGAAAGCTTAAAACGAGCAAACAATATGGCTCTTTCAAAGGAACAGCTTCAAATAAAACGAGAAATAACCAAAAAGCATAATGAATTAAAAGAAAAGCTTTTTGTAGAAGTCAAGGCAATGCTGGAGGATTATATGTCTTCTCCTGCCTATGATAAATTATTAGTCAATCAGATTCATGAAATAAAAGAACTCGCTGGAGACGGAAGCGTTATCATTTATATTGACCCTGCCGACTCTTCCAAGCAATTAAGTCTGGGCGCCTCAACGAATGAGCAGGTTTCCTTATCTGAATATTCGTTTATGGGCGGTACAAGGGCAGTTCTTGCCGACCGGCATATATTAATTGATAATTCCTTTGCAACAAAATTAGAAGAGGCAAAGGCAGAATTTACATTTGACGGAGGTATGACCCATGACTAGAACAGGCATTATATATGGTATCAACGGACCTGTTGTCTATTTAAAAGGCAACACCGGCTTCAAAATGGCTGAGATGGTTTATGTTGGTAAGGAAAAATTAGTTGGTGAGGTCATCAGCTTAACAACCGATACCACTACCGTGCAGGTTTACGAAGAAACAACCGGTATGAAACCGGGTGAAGAAGTAATCGCCACCGGCGATGCAATCTCCGTAACACTGGGACCTGGTATTCTGAATAATATTTTTGATGGTATTGAACGTCCTCTTAGTGAGATCGCTAAAAACTCGGGTAAATATATTAACCGTGGTGTAAGTGTTGATTCTCTGGATACTTCAAAACTGTGGGACGTACATATCACAGTAAAACCGGGCGACACCGTAAGCGGCGGTACCATTATCGCTGAAGTACCGGAAACTCCTGCTATCACACATAAATCAATGGTTCCTCCAAATATGAAGGGTACTATTTTAGATGTTGTGAAAGACGGACAATATACCATTACTGATCCAATCGTTACCATTCAGTTACCGGATGGTACGGAAAGAAAATTATCCTTAGCACAGAAATGGCCGATTCGTGTTCCAAGACCAACCGAAAAACGTTATGCTGCAAGCAAACCTTTAATTACCGGACAACGTATTATTGATTCTATGTTCCCGATTGCAAAAGGTGGTACGGCTGCTGTTCCCGGCGGATTCGGAACCGGTAAGACCATGACACAGCATCAGATCGCAAAATGGTCCAATGCCGACATTATCATCTATATCGGCTGCGGTGAACGTGGAAATGAGATGACACAGGTTCTGGAAGAATTCTCGGAACTGGTTGACCCCAGAAGCGGCAATCCTTTGATGGACAGAACGACTCTGATTGCAAATACATCCAACATGCCTGTTGCTGCCCGTGAAGCTTCTATCTACACCGGTATTACACTGGCTGAATATTATCGTGATATGGGTTATGACGTTGCAATCATGGCCGATTCAACTTCTCGTTGGGCAGAAGCTCTTCGTGAATTATCCGGACGTCTGGAAGAAATGCCTGCTGAGGAAGGTTTCCCGGCATATCTGGCATCCAGATTATCTGCTTTCTATGAAAGAGCCGGACTTATGCAGAATTTAAATGGAACAGAAGGAAGCGTATCTATCATCGGAGCTGTATCTCCTCAGGGTGGTGATTTCTCCGAACCAGTTACACAAAATACCAAACGTTTCGTAAGATGTTTCTGGGGACTTGATAAATCCCTTGCCTATGCAAGACATTTCCCCGCTATTCAATGGCTGACCAGCTACAGTGAATATCTGACAGACCTTGGTCCATGGTACAAAGACAACGTAGATCCAAACTTTGTAGATAACCGTAATCAGATTATGGCTATCTTAAACCAGGAAAGCAGTTTAATGGAAATCGTTAAACTGATTGGTGGTGACGTACTCCCGGATGACCAGAAGCTTACATTGGAAATCGCAAGGGTAATCCGTCTCGGTTTCTTACAGCAGAATGCTTTCCACAAAGATGATACCTGCGTTCCGATGACCAAACAGTTCAAAATGATGGAAATTATTCTTTACCTGAATAAAAAAGCAAAAGCCCTGGTTACTATGGGAATGCCAATGTCCATCTTAAAAGAAAGCAACATTTTTGACAAAATTGTTTCTATTAAATATGATGTTCCAAACGATCATCTGGAGAAATTCGACGACTACAAGAGAGAAATCGACGAATTCTATAATGAAGTTTTAGCTAAAAATGCATAGGAGGGTTAAATCATGTCAATTGAATATTTAGGACTTAGTCAGATCAACGGCCCCCTTATTGTATTAGAAGGAGTCCAGAATGCTTCTTTCGAAGAAATCGTTGAGATTACAGTAGAAGGAACCGAAAAGAAACTGGGCCGTATCGTAGAGCTGTATGAAGATAAAGCAATCATTCAGGTATTTGAGGGAAATGAGAATATGTCCCTGAAAAATACCCATACAAAATTAACCGGACATCCAATGGAGATCGCACTATCTCCAGATATCCTGGGACGTACTTTCAACGGTATCGGTCAGCCGATCGATGACCTCGGAGAAATTACACCCGAAGTTAAATTAAATGTTAACGGTCTTCCGTTAAACCCGGTAACCCGTGAATATCCGCGTAACTATATCCGTACCGGCGTTTCTGCAATTGACGGACTGACCACACTGATCCGTGGACAGAAGCTTCCTATTTTCTCAGGAAACGGACTTCCCCATGACAGACTGGCGGCACAGATCGTAAAACAGGCTTCTCTTGGTGATAACTCAGATGAAAAATTCGCTATCGTTTTTGCCGCTATGGGTGTTAAATATGACGTAGCAGAATTCTTCCGCAAAACCTTCGAGGAAAGCGGTGTTTCCGATCACGTTGTTATGTACTTAAACCTGGCTAACGACCCGGTCGTTGAACGTCTGATCACACCGAAGGTTGCTCTTACTGCAGCTGAATATCTGGCTTTTGAAAAAGGCATGCATATCCTGGTTATCTTAACGGATATGACCTCTTTTGCAGAAGCAATGCGTGAGGTTTCCTCATCGAAAGGTGAAATCCCAAGCAGAAAAGGCTTCCCTGGCTACTTATACAGTGAACTGGCAACGATTTATGAAAGAGCCGGAATTGTACAGGGCATCAGCGGTTCTGTAACCCAGATCCCGATTCTGACCATGCCAAATGATGATATTACTCATCCGATCCCTGACCTCACCGGTTACATTACCGAAGGACAGATCGTATTGGACCGTGAGTTACATGGCCAGGCAATTTATCCGCCTATCAACGTCCTTCCTTCTCTGTCCCGTCTGATGAAGGATGGTATCGGAGCCGGATATACAAGGGAGGATCATCAGGACGTAGCCAACCAGCTCTTCTCCTGCTATGCAAAGGTTGGAGATGCCAGAGCTCTGGCAAGCGTTATCGGTGAAGACGAACTGTCTCCTCTCGATAAAATTTATTTAAAGTTTGGTAAATCTTTTGAACAGGAATTCGTTGGACAGGGCGAAAACGAAAACCGTTCCATTATCGATACCCTGGAAAAAGGCTGGGAACTTCTTGGAATGCTTCCTAGAGAAGAACTTGACCGTATCGATACAAAGGTTCTTGATAAATACTACAAACCTGCCGAGTCAGAGGTGATTTAATGAATCCAAATACATTTCCTACGAAGGGTAACTTAATATTAGCTAAGAACTCTCTGGCTCTTGCAAAACAGGGCTTCGATCTGATGGATAAGAAGAGAAATATCCTGATCAAAGAGATTATGGGGCTGATTGACCAGGCGCAGGATATTCAATCACAGATTGATGAAACATTCCGTACCGCCTATGCTGCTCTCCAAAGAGCTAATATCGAGCACGGTATCAACTATGTACAGGAGATTTCTTTCTCCGTACCGGTTGAGAATTCCATTCGTATAAAAACGCGAAGCGTTATGGGAACTGAAATTCCTCTTGTGGAGGCAGATCCCATCGTAAATGAACCAACATACGCTTATTATACGACGAAACGGTCACTGGATGAAGCAAAGGTTTCCTTCGAGAAAGTAAAGGAACTGACGATCAGACTTTCCATGATCGAGAATTCTGCATACCGGCTTGCAACCAATATCAAGAAGACACAAAAACGTGCCAATGCTTTGAAAAACATTACAATCCCTACTTACACCGAACTCACAAAGAGTATTCAAAATGCATTGGAAGAAAAAGAACGTGAAGAATTCACAAGACTGAAAGTCATAAAACGTATGCATTCCAAATAATACTAAATATGACAAATATTACTTCGTCATAGCATACAAAATCAGGCGTCCATATCTGTGCAACATACATAGATATGGACTTTTCTTTTGCTTTTTCATGAATAAATGTTGACATTTCCTTCCAGATGGGCTACTATTTTAAATGAAGTGTAATATATTTGTAACGTATATACACACACTCGCAATATTTAAAAGAGAATGAAAATATCAAAGGAGTATAGGATGAAGAAAAAAATTCTTGTAGTGCTTTCCCTGGTAGGAATATTAGCTACGTCTATACCTGCCCCTGATGTTCAGGCGGCCTGGAAAGTGACGGATCAGGGACGACAGTACACAACGAATTCTACACTTGGCTATGCAACTGGCTTTAAGAAGATAAAAGGAAATTGGTACTATTTTGATAAACAGGGTATCATGAAGACCGGATGGGTTTACACAGACCGCCAATGGTACTATTTAAGAGCCAATGGTAAAATGGCCAAAAATACGTGGATTGGTAATTTTTATGTAACGGCTGACGGGTCTATGGCACGTAATACCAGAGTAAACGGCGTAGAATTTGACGCCTATGGAAATAAAGTACTATCCTCCAGCGGAGATTCCGGTACAAGTTCCTATTCAAAAAAGAAGAAAAATGGCTGGTATCAGTCCAAGAGCGAAAAGACCTGGTATTATTATAACGATCAGGGTGTGAACGCCAAAGGCTGGCTCACTCTTCCAAACGGGAAATATTACCTGGATCCTGATACCGGAGCGATGGAAACCGGATTTACAAAGATCGGCCGGTCTTCATACTATTTCAATAAATCAACCGGTAAAATGCAAACGGGATGGTATAAAGTAGGTCGCAAGCGCTACTACTCCTCTAAATCCGGTATTGTAAAAAAGAATCGCTGGTTAAGTAAAAAAACTATGTACGCCGGTAAAAAGGGCGCTATGGTAACCGGATGGGCAACCATTAAAGGGGAACGGTATTATTTCAGCCCTTCAACTGCCAAGAAGGTTACCGGATGGCAAAATTTAGACCGCAACTGGTACTTTTTTGATGAAAACGGTGTTATGGTGAAAAGTAAATGGATAACCTATGAACCAACTGGAAAAAGATGTTACCTTCAGAGCGATGGCAGCATGGCTTCTGACCAGTGGATAGGTAAATACCATGTGTCAGCAAGCGGATATCGGGATGGACAAACACGCAGCAAAGGTCTTTTTTATGAAAACGGGAAAACTTATTATAACAATAAAAAATATAAAAAAGTAGCTGGCTGGGTAACGGTTGACAGCAAACGGTATTATTTTGGCAATGACTATGCCGCAGTAAAAGGATGGCAGACAATTGATAATAAGAGATTCTATTTTGACTTAAACGGTGTCATGCAGACAGGCTTAATAGATATTGGAACCCATACATATTATTTCAATACAGACGGTTCCATGGTTTCATCAACTACAATTATGATTAACGGCATTGCATATTCATTCGATGCTGACGGCGCATATATTGATCCGGATATTCCTGCAGATGCTACAAAAGGTGAACAGATCGCCGCTTATGCCAAGAAATTCCAAGGCAACCCATACGCATGGGGCGGCATCAGTCTGACAAATGGCGCGGATTGTTCCGGTTTCACTATGAGTGTCATGAAACACTTTGGCATTTCCATTCCACGAGTTGCAGAAGACCAAGCAAATGGTTATTCAGAATGGGGCGGTATTTACAACAAAGCAAAATCTGTAAAGCCAACTGTCAGTCATCTTTTACCAGGAGATCTAGTATTCTACCGTAGTCCAGTAGGGCATGTTGGAATCTACATCGGTAATGAGAAAATAATTCATGCAAGCAACTCAACAGACGGTATAATAATATCTAAATTTGACTTTGATAAGCCGGTTTCGGCAATGCGCTACTGGGCATAGCCAACGACAGATCATTAAATACGAAATATTCCGGAACCAACTGTTAATAACAGTTGGTTCTTCTTTTATTTCATCCAAAGAAACGCTATTCCATTTCTCTACACTTTAATCGCCTCATATGCCCTCATTTTGAGTATTGGTGATGACTTTTATGCCTTGCTCATAAATTGCCTTAGAACAGGCAATCAGAGCGATATAAATCATAATATGCCAGCGGTATTTACCTGCATTCTGCATTTCATCCAGCTTAACTATTTTACTTCTTAAATCGTCTATTTCCTGAATCCCCCCACCTTCTAAGCAACCTATTCTTATACATCTCAACACATCTTGTTTCCTCTCTTAAACTCCGTCCCATATACTCCTTTACCCAGATACCCGCCCTCCATAATAATTAATACACAATTATCCATATTATCTGAAAATGGCAATCATCTTCATTTTTTCAAAACCATATTAAGACGATAAAAAAGTCAATACCCAATCAGCTCTTTTTCCACATAAAAATACGAATTATCACATTTTACAAAACATTTGTTCCTAAAAAATACTATGTAAACCTGTGAAAATTCGATCTTTTATGTGGATAATGTGCATAACTTAGTGTATAACTCCATTTTGCCACTATTTCCGACATTTTCGATGTGGATAACTCGACACAGTTATACACACGGATTTTACACTTCTCACCAAGTTTCGACAAAATTTGTGCATCTTGTATAACCTTTGAATTGTGAGGAATTTTTTGAATTGTATTAAATTTTTTCCCTTGCCATATTGTAGCAAATATTAAATCATTCCACTCTCCCCTCGTCTGCTCTCAGGAATATGCTCAAGGCAAACCGGTTTTATCTTATAAAACAAATCCATGAATAAACAGCCGCATATCAAAAAAACCTCCACTCTTTCGAGTGAAGGTCCTAATTCAAATTAATCTAAGTAACTTCTTGCACTGCATGGCTGTCTGTAACCCATATCAGATACGATAATTCCTGTTGTAGAACTGCTGGCATGAACTACCTGATTGTTACCAATGTACATAGATACATGTCCAATTCCACCATCGCCATTGTAGAATAACAGGTCGCCTGGCTGAATACTTCCAAGATCTACTGCTCTGCCGCTGCCTGCCTGAGAAGCTGCAACTCGAGGAATACTGATACCGAAGTTCGCCAGAACAGACTGTGTAAATCCTGAACAGTCAGCTCCGTTTGTTAAGCTTGTACCGCCCCATACATATGGATTTCCAACGAACTGTAATGCGAAACTTACAACGCTTTGTCTAAGCCCAGATGCGTTTGAAGACTGTCCTGCATCCGGTGTCTCTGTAGATCCGCCTGTTGTATCACCAAACTGCTGTTCCTGATTATCTGCTGTATTTCCACCAGACTGACTTCCGTCTGTCTGAGGCTGCTGCTGTTGCTGCTGTGCTGCTGCATCCGCTGCTGCCTGTGCATCTGCTGCCGCTTTTGCCTGTGCATCCGCCTGTGCCTGTGCATCTGCTGCTGCCTGTGCTGCCGCCTCTGCCTGTGCCTGTGCGTTTGCTGCTGCCTGCTCTGCTGCCGCCTGATCAGCTGCTTCCTGAGCTTTCGCTGCTGCATCCGCTGCTTCCTGCTCTGCTGCTGCCTGCTGTGCTGCTAATGCATCTGCTGCGGACTGTGCGTCTGCTGCTTCCTGCGCTGCCTGATTTGCTGCTGCCTGTTCCTGAGAATCTAAGTACTCTAACCAGGCTTTATCTTTTTCTGCCTGTTCAGCTGCTGCCTGTGCTGCTGCTGCTTCGTCAGCTTTTCTTGCTTCTTCTACTGCCGCCAGATAAGCCGCTTCTTCTGCTGCTATTCTCGCTTCTTCTTCTTCCTTTGATTCTGCTTCCACAAATTTTGTATCGCACTCTACATAGTCTTTTGCTACATATCCTACAACATCAGAATCTACCGAAACTTTTACCCAGTCACCCAGATCTTCTTCTACCTGAAGTTTTTCTGCATCACCAACAAGTGTAACAACATCAGAATCTGTATTTGGATCCTGGCGTACCATTAATGTTGTTGTGTTAACAGTAGCAACTTCTTCCCCTACCTCTTTGGCAAGTTCTTCTGCTTTTGCTCCTGTTGCAAAAAAATCTTTGCTTACATATCCTGTTACAGAGCCTGATTTAATTAAATACCAGTCACCTTCCTGACCGAGAATTTCAGCTGCTGAATTATTATAAAGTTTACCAAGTACTTTTCCATCTTCCGTACTCGCTGCATCTCTGATGTTAACATATGCATCATCATTTACCTGCGCAATAGCAAGTCCATCATATTTACTTGGCTCGGCTGGGGTAGTATTCTCAGTTGACTGGCCTGCATCTTTATTTTCTTCAACTTTAGCCTGTAATCCTGCTAAAGGTACATCTGCACCAGCAGCCATTGTTAATATCCCAGTACTTCCAAAAGTTATAGATGCTGCCATTAGACAGGCTGCAATCTTCATCATCCTTTTCTTCATTACTTATCCTCGACCTCCAATATATCTTATCTTTCAATTATTATTTATTACGAAATTATTAAAATTATTACATTGCTATCATAACAAATATTACATGATTTGTCAATGCCGATAATATATTTTTTAAATCTGTAATAATATAATGGAAGGCCAGATGCTCTGTTTATGCGTATATAAGGTAGTTTTGTACGGAAGTTACGGCATTTGCACCATCCGCTGCTGCTGTAATAATTTGACGTAACATTTTTGTACGAATATCTCCTGCTGCAAAAATTCCTTTCTTATTTGTAACACAATCTTCATTAGCTACAATATATCCATGCTCATCTGTTTCCACGATATTCTGAAACACCTCAGAATTAGGCAGAATTCCTACTGCTATAAACACACCATCCACAGCAACTCTCTCTTCTTTTTCATTTTTAATATTAGTTACTGTTACAGACTCTACATTTTCTTCTCCGTTAATGCTGTTAACAACAGAGTCCCAAATGACTTCTACATTACCACATGCAAACAACTTCTCCTGCAAAATCTTTGCTGCACGCAGCTCATCCCTTCTATGAATAAGGAATACTTTCTCACATACTCTTGCCAGAAAAATTGCATCCTCTACGGCAACATCACCGCCGCCTACAACGGCAACTGTTTTGTTTTTAAAAAAAGCACCATCACAGGTAGCACAATAGGATACCCCCATGCCAGCCAGTTCTTCTTCTCCCGGAACTCCTAATTTACGGTGTCTTGCCCCAGCAGCTAAAATAACCGTTTTTCCAATGAATTCACCCTGATCCGTAACAACTTTCCGATCCGTTTCTTCTATTATAATGTCACTTACTTCTGCAGTAACAAATTCTGCTCCCAAAGCGTCTGCGTGCTCTCTGAACTTTGTGGCCATATCAAAGCCATTGATCCCTGGCAGGCCCGGATAATTATCAACTTCATAAGTATTGATTACCTGACCGCCGCTTACATAATTTTTTTCAATAATAAGACATTCTAATTTTGCTCTTTCTGCATAAATTGCCGCAGCCAGCCCTGCCGGTCCGGAGCCGATTATAATTGTATCAAATTTTTTTTCCATTGTTTGCTACTCCTTATTTTGTATTTACAGTATTTACCTTAATATTAGTATTATACCGCAGTTCTGTAAAATATGTCACCCTTTACTTATTTTCACTTAAACGGTCTCTTTTTATCCCATACAAAAATCAAATAATACCGGTTCACTCTCCTTCTGATTCATTTATACTCAAATCAGTAAAAAACAAGGCAAATCAGGCATAATTTGATATAAACTGATCAATAAAACATTTGACAAATGTTAAATAATCATATACAATAAAATCAGTAACCGTTATCATTATTATAAGGAGGTGAATCATGGCTACTCTAAAATACAGTAAACAACGGGAATCTATTATAGAGTTCTTAGCAACCAGAAAAGACCACCCCACTGCCGACACTGTATATATGAACATCAGGGAGCAATTTCCAAAGATCAGTCTGGGAACAGTTTATCGTAACCTTGCCCTGTTATCCGATTTGGGAGAAATCACAAAAATTGTAACAGGAGACGGCGCAGACCGCTTTGACTATAATACAAACCCACACAATCATTTTGTCTGCACGAAATGCCACAGTGTGCTCGATTTAGAAATGGATAATATTGATGAAATCGTCAATGTCGCACAAAAGGATTTTTCAGGTAAAATAGACGGCTATATTACACATTTTATGGGAGTTTGTCCGGATTGCATCAAAAAATCATAATTTCACAAAAAAAGCTTGACTTCATGTAAGAGTTATGATAAATTAATATCAGTAATCGTTACTGATTTCTAAAATTCAAAATACAAACTAATTATTCATCGATCCGGTATTCTACTGCCGGGTCGGTACAAAAAATATTTATATAAGATAAGGAGATTGAAAAATGGCTAAATTTGTATGTAATGTATGTGGTTATGTTCATGAAGGAGATTCTGCACCGGAAGTCTGTCCAATCTGTAAAGCACCTGCTAGTAAGTTTACAAAACAGGAAGAAGGCATGAGCTGGGCTGCTGAACATGTTGTTGGTATCGCACAGGGCGTTTCTGAAGACATCTTAGCAGACTTAAGAGCAAACTTTGAAGGAGAATGTTCTGAAGTTGGTATGTACCTGGCTATGTCCAGAGTTGCTCACAGAGAGGGCTATCCTGAAATCGGTTTATACTGGGAAAAAGCTGCTTATGAAGAAGCAGAGCATGCTGCAAAATTCGCTGAATTACTTGGTGAAGTTGTAACTGACAGCACAAAGAAAAACCTGGAAATGAGAGTTGCTGCTGAAAACGGCGCTACAGCAGGTAAATTTGATCTTGCAAAACGTGCTAAAGCTGCTGATCTGGATGCAATTCATGACACTGTTCATGAAATGGCAAAAGACGAAGCTCGTCACGGTAAAGCTTTCAAAGGTTTATTAGAAAGATATTTCGGTTAATCACGATAACATTTCACTATACTCTAAATATAAAAGTATGTATTCTTGTTACTAAGGATACATACTTTTTTTATTTTTTGAGCTTTTTTGACACACAATATTTGAAGTCAGCTCATGTTTCATAAAATTTACATTATTATCATTAATTTTTTATAATAACAGATGACAATTCCCGCAAAATAATGCATAATATTGGTAAGCGCTAAAACATATCTATTTTAAAAGGAGAAAACAACCTATGAAAGTACTGTACAAAAATATGGATCAATTATTAAGTGTCATGGATGTTAACAAAGCAGAATATCTTATGGATGAAGAAATTTTAGAGTTTTGTGGACCGGAAGAAGATTTTGGAATAAAAATATCCCTTCCATTGGCTGAAAAAATCATTTCTGCCCTTTATCAGGACGATAAAGCAGATGTGACTCAATTTACATATTGCGAAATTGATTCATTTTACGAGGATGATGACGAGGACGAAGATGATGATGATTTTGATGAGGACGACGACGAAGATTTTATAGATGAAATTCTGGATTCTATGGAGCAGAATAAAATTCCGGGGTCCCGCAGAATTACTTTTCCAAGAAAATAATTCTATCGAAATACCATAACCACTATTAAGATAATCACAGTCACAATAATTTGAAATTTTTTCCAAATACCTATTGACAAATGACCTGTTAAGGAGTATATTGATATCAGTAACAATTACTAATATTAAATAAGGGTTATAAGAAAACCCCATAAAATAAAAAGGAGATTGATAAAATGGCTAAATTTGTATGTAATGTATGTGGTTATGTTCATGAAGGAGATTCTGCACCGGAGGTATGTCCAATCTGTAAGGCACCTGCAAGCAAATTCACAAAACAGGAAGAAGGCATGAGCTGGGCTGCTGAACATGTTGTTGGTATTGCAAAAGGTGTTTCTGAAGACATCTTGGCAGACTTAAGAGCAAACTTTGAAGGAGAATGTTCAGAAGTTGGTATGTACCTGGCTATGTCCAGAGTTGCTCACAGAGAAGGCTATCCTGAAATCGGTTTATACTGGGAAAAAGCTGCTCATGAAGAAGCAGAGCACGCTGCAAAATTTGCAGAATTACTTGGTGAAGTCTTAACCGACAGTACAAAGAAAAACCTGGAAATGAGAGTTGCTGCTGAAAACGGCGCTACAGCAGGTAAATTTGATCTTGCAAAACGTGCAAAAGCAGCTGATCTGGATGCTATCCATGACACTGTACATGAAATGGCCAGAGATGAAGCTCGCCACGGTAAAGCATTTAAAGGTTTATTAGAGAGATACTTCGGCTAATATTCCCTTGTGTTAAGATTAATAGCATCAACTGGCAGGCATGCCCTATTGGTGAAGTAATAAAAGCCATTGAAACTTTCTTTGAAGGAGGTTTCAATGGCTTTTTGCTGCTCTTCCAAGAGTTAGGTAGTACTGCCTGTATAACTAGTACTATTGATATCCTCTACACAAAAATTTCCGTCTTGATATATTATTTTTGTTATACTGGCATTTTCTACTTTGGCTACTTCAGAAATACGATGTCTTGCGTAAAGATATACTATCGTTTTTATTATAAACGCATGTGTAACAATTAACACTTGCCCACCACCAGTAGCAGATACTTTTTCTGCTATATCTTTAAAAATAGAACTAATTCTGTTTTCAATTGTTCCAAATGGTTCTGCAAAACCTATAGTGTCAGTTTTTACGATAATTTCAGAAATCTGCGGTAAGTAGTCAGTAAGGTGCTCAAACCCAATATCAGGCGGCAGCCCATTCAGGATCGTATCCATAAACCAGTTATTAGATTCCCCCTCCAAACTTCCAAATCCCCACTCCCTTAGACGTTTGTCATGATTAAACTGTGGCTGAATATGTTCATTCTGGTTAAGGATTAGCGTGGCTGTTTCACATGCACGTCCGCTATCGCTCGTATAGACAGACTCAAATTTAATTTTTTTCATAGCATTCCCAAGAAGGTTTGCGGTTTGAATGCCTTGCTGGGTTAGTGGAGTATCTGACCAGCCCTGCACTTTATCAAGAAGGTTAAACAAAGTTTGCCCATGTCTGGTCACGTAAAATATTACTTTTCCGTTCAATATATTACCAGCCTTTCATCTTTCATATTTTATGACGCCATTAGCATTAAGCTGCTTGATCTTATCACTGCAGCCGGTTTCTTCATTCTACTACAGTATATTTATGGTTATAGTGCCTACATCCAGTTAAGTCTGTGATCTGGTAAGTTCACCATGCTGAGATGAGAAAACCAACCAGCTTTGTAGCAGTAAACGGAATCTCGGAAAGAAGAGAGTGGGAAACTTGCAGGGAGTCTCTATTTTAAGTAATGACTCATAAGATTGTTTGGAATATTAATCCGTTTATAAACAGTTCGCTGTAGTTCTAGTATACCAAAAATATTGACCAAAATACACTCTAAACTTATTGATTCCTATTTCACTAGTAAATACCGTTACGCTGTTACATATTCCCGTTTGTTGGATGGCGTATTTAATGTGAATTCAAACCTCTTGTATCACGAATAAGATTTATCGGATGAAAAATAATTTTAAAAATATAGAATAACCTGTTGACAAATTCTATCATTTGTAGTATATTAATATCAGTAACAATTACTATTATTAATAACAAAAGGAATTTTATTTCCTAAACTAAATATAAAGATGAAAAGGAGATTTTAAAAATGGCTAAATTTGTATGTAATGTTTGTGGTTATGTTCATGAAGGAGATTCTGCACCGGAGATATGTCCTATCTGTAAAGCGCCGGCAAGTAAATTCACAAAACAGGAAGGCGATATGAGCTGGGCTGCAGAACATGTTGTTGGAATTGCAAAAGGTGTTTCTGAAGATATTTTAGCAGATTTAAGAGCAAACTTTGAAGGAGAATGTTCTGAAGTTGGTATGTATCTGGCAATGTCCAGGGTTGCTCACAGAGAAGGCTATCCTGAAATTGGATTATACTGGGAAAAGGCTGCTTATGAAGAAGCTGAACATGCTTCCAAGTTCGCAGAACTTCTTGGTGAAGTTGTAACTGACAGCACAAAGAAAAATCTGGAAATGAGAGTAGCGGCAGAAAATGGAGCTACTGCAGGTAAGTTTGATCTTGCAAAACGTGCAAAAGCTGCGGATTTGGATGCTATTCATGATACTGTACATGAAATGGCAAAAGACGAAGCCCGCCACGGTAAAGCTTTCAAAGGTTTATTAGAAAGATATTTTGGTTAATTAATCCTTCTCCTAAAGAAGCAGGCATCCCGATGTGGATACCTGCTTCTTTTCTATTCTTTAAAATAATGCCTTTAAACATTATACCCTTAAGTATTATACCCTTAAGTATTATACCCTTAAGTATTATACCTTTAAGCATTATACCCTTAAGCATTATACCCTTAAGCATTATTCCTTTAAGCATTAAACCTTTGCTGGTTGAACTAGCAATCCCGCTTTACCCAGTGCCGGACGTAAAGCGCTATATAACACTGCTACCAATATAGTGGATACAACTGCATTTACAAATGTAGTCGCCGTACTCCATTTTGCCAAAACGGATGCCATTTCCTGAGGCTGTCCCAGTATGATCTGTTTGTAGAAGTATCCGGCCAGCGGGTCAAAGATTACATTAAATCCTAATCCGCATACGGAAGCGATAGTGCTCCACTTTAAAATATATTTTTTATTACTGGTTTCTCCAATTTTTGCTATACGGTGTGCCACAAGGCCTACAATCAGCCCAATACAGAGTTTTAAAACAAATGTCTTGGGAGCTCCTACAATATATATAGGATCCATCAGATCCGCAATCGTCATGCCTACAGCTCCTGCAAGGCCACCGTATCCTCCGCCTAACAGCAATGCCGCCAGTACACAAAAAGCATTTCCAATATGAATGGACGTTGCATCGCCTCCCGGCATCGGTATTTTAATTTGGAAAAAAGTAAATGATACGAAGCACAGTGCCGCTAACAGCGCTGTCTGTGCCAGCTTCATAATAGTTTGATTTTTATGCTGCATGATATTCCCTCTCCTCATTTTGAATTTGGGAATATCATAGCACTATACTGGTTATGTTAAAACAGCCAGTTTCATATTTTTTATCCATGCCAGTTTACATATCAGTTTATTTTTGATTTGCCGGCTCCACATTTACCATTTTGCCTTTAATCTTTGCATGATCCATTGCACTCAATACCTCTTTTGCACGGTCTGTAGGTACTTCTACAAAAGTATACTTATCGTACATGTCGATACTGCCAACTAATTTACCCGGCATACCTGATTCCCCGGCAATCGCACCAAGAATATCCCCAGGGCGAACACCCTGTTTTTTACCGATATTAATGAAAAGACGTACCATGCCTTCTTCTGCACCAGTATTGCCAAAGTCCATACCCATACTTTTTTCTTCTTCCATGGCTTCTTCATTTCCCATGGAAATCTTCAGAAATGCAGCTGCAATATCCATTGCTGTATAATCTTCTTCATTCAGATGGTTTTCCAGCATATCGATCATATCTCTTAAATCTTCATTAGCAATAATCTGATTTACATTTTCCAGTATTTTTTCTACTTTTATAGCTGTTACGTCATCCAGTGACGGAATCGGCTGTGCATAGATCTTTGTTTTACAATATCTCTGAATGTCTTTCAGCTTATATACTTCTTTACCTACAACAAATGAGAAAGCTTTTCCGACTCTTCCTGCACGGCCTGTTCTGCCGATACGGTGTACATAGAATTCATCATCCTGAGGGATATCATAATTAAATACTGCCTCTACGTCATCTACATCGATTCCTCTGGCTGCAACATCTGTTGCGATCAGAATCTCTGTTTTTCCGTTACGGAAGCCGTTCATGACACGATCACGCTGAGACTGTTTCAGATCTCCGTGAAGACCCTCTGCAAAATATCCTCTTCCCTGCAGTGCCGTTGTAAGCTCATCTACTTTTCTTTTTGTATTACAGAATACAAGGGAACGCTTTGGATTATACATATCCAGAAGTCTGGACAATACTTCTTCCTTGCTTTTCTGTTTTACTTCATAATAATATTGATCTATATTTTTAACGGTAAGTTCTTTTTTTACTACCTTAACCAGTTCCGCATCTTTTTTCTGGTATTGGTTGGTGATATCCATAATCGGTTTTGGCATTGTTGCAGAGAAAAGAACGGTCTGTCTTTCATCCGGTATTTCTTTTAATACGGTCTCGATATCTTCTCTGAATCCCATATTTAACATTTCATCTGCTTCATCCAGGACAATGGTATGCACCTGATCAAATTTAATCGTTTTCCTTCTCATATGGTCCATTACTCGCCCAGGAGTACCTATGATCAGTTGTACGCCGCTTTTCAGGGAACGTATCTGTTTCACAATATCCTGTCCGCCATAAACCGGAAGTACTTTAATCCCATGCATGAATTTTGACAATTTACGTATTTCTTCCGCCACCTGAATTGCCAATTCTCTTGTAGGGCATAAGATAATTCCCTGAAGTTTCTTGCTCTTCGGGTCAATCTTTTCCAGAAGTGGTATTCCAAATGCTGCTGTCTTTCCAGTTCCTGTCTGTGCCTGGCCTATCGCATCTTTTCCTGCCATAAGTACCGGAATTGCTTTTGCCTGGATCGGACTCGCTGCTTCGAACCCCATTTCTGTTACTGCCTTTAGTATCTGGTCACTAAGACCAAGTTCATCAAATCTAACTGTTTCCATGTATTAATGTTTCCTTTCTATTTGCCTGTTCCTCAGGCTGCCTTTATATCTGCACTTCCCACACGTCGCTTCGTGCCATGAAATCGCATAAAAAAGCCCTGTAACATGACTCTTATGTACAGGGCTTTAACCTCAATATTTTACATTGTTGCTATACTGACACGATATTACGAACCTTATCGTACCATAGTTTCGGTTCCCTTGTCAAGGGTGGAACCATATTTATCCCATTGTATATCACAAGATTTGTTGAGATACTGCCCAAATAAGGAGTGTAAAAGCGGTTTTCTTCTACGATTTAACCCTGAAGCTGCAAGAGCTTGCCCTTGAGTTCCCCTTCTAATCTCTGCATTTCGGCTTCTGCTTCCATACGTTTCTGGTGTCCTTCTGACTGGATACGCATTACTTCGTCCAAAGTAGATATCAGAGACTCATTGGTGGTCTTCAATGTCTCAATATCTACAATGCCGCGTTCTGACTCTTTCGCCGTTTCCACAGTAGCCATCTTGAGTGTCTGTGCATTTTTCTTCAGCAGTTCATTGGTCATGTCTGTGACTTCTCTCTGTGCCTTTGCCGCATCTGCTGAATGTGCAACGCCTAAAGCCAGTACCATCTGGCTCTTCCACAGTGGTATTGTATTTACGATCGTTGACTGTATTTTCTCTACCATCAGAGTATCATTGCCCTGAACAAGACGGATCTGGGGAGCTGTCTGGAGAGAAATCATCCTGGTTAATTCCAGATCATGCAGTTTCTTCTCAAAACGGTTACACAGTGAATCCAGATCTTTGGCTGCCTGAGCATCTTCCGGAAGTCCGGAATTATTTGCTTTTTGTACCAATGCGGGAAGGTCCTCTGCACGGATCTTGGCCAGTTTCTTCTTGCCTGCCAGAATATACATGGATAATTCTTTAAAATAAGACTGATTAAGTCCATACATCTTGTCCAGTACTGCAATATCTTTTAACAGCTGTACCTGATGACTTTCCAGTGCCTCACAGATACGGTTGATATTCACTTCTGCTTTATCATATTTTGCTTTCATTGCCGTAATCTTATTACTGCTTTTCTTGAAAAATCCAAGAAATCCCTTTTCCTGTTCTTCCACTTCAAAGCTTTTTAACTCGGTTACAACTCCGGAAAGCATCTCACCTACTTCACCAAGATCTTTTGTCTTAACATTGTCAAGCGCTGCTTCAGAGAAATCAGCCATTTTCTTCTGTGCTCCCGCACCGTACTGCAAAATAGCATTAGAATCTGTCAGATTAATCTGTTCCGCAAAGCTGTTAACCATCTTTCTCTCATCTGCTGAAAGCATGCTCTCGTCAAATTCCGGTTTTTTCGGCTCTTCAACCACTGTTCCTACTGTCTGTGCCGCCTGAAGCTGAGTATCATTTTTTTCTGATTGAAATGGATCCAGCGTTAAAGTAGGTGCCGGTGCCGATGCAAAGTCTTTGAATTCATCACTCATATCTTAATCCTCTTTTCATGTAAAATTTAGCATTTGATTTCGTATCCGCGTAAGCTTCAAACACTCCCTGGAGAATTGCCGGGTTCTTGTGCATGGCAGCTCACTTGTATTAAAATTTTAATTTGATTTCATCATTTTTTTCCGGATCCAGTTCTTTCTTTGCGGTACTCTCCATGGCTTTCTTAAAATCCTGTCCGGTCAGACCTTCCTGTGCAAACATTGTCTGGAGCACGGATATATCGGAAGAGATGTCCCAGGAAGTATCCTGGAAGAATCCATCTAAAAGCTTTTCAAATGCCATATTAATTGTATCCAGCGTATCTTCTATTTCCCGCTTGGAAGTCATAATATTTTCGCCCTGTACCGGCTGTCTCTCTAACTCTTCATACGCATCTAACAGCTTAACGGTAGTCGGCAGATAATACTCCATGAATTTACGCAGATCCGGGATATGCTCCGGATGCTGCTCCACACGCTCGAATATTTTACTTGTAATTACTTCCAGTCTGGAAATCTTTTCAGATACCTCTATACCCGGAATTGCATCATTGCTCTTTTTTATTTTATCCAGATAACTCTGACCCTCTTCTACTACTTTTTTCACATCTTCCGGTACAGAACCATCTTCCATTTTTGCTTTCTGTTCTTTTTTGATTGTCTCAGCATTCTGAATTCTGCTCCGCTCTTCCCGCTGGCGGATTTCCATCTGATGCTGTGCCTCTAAATATTGGTTATAGATCTGATCTGTAATCATGAGGCAGCTCTCCTGGGCATCAATATGTCCCTGGCAGAACATGTTTTTACGGATCATTTCCCTCAGATCCTTTACTGTGTAATTCAATGGTTTTCCAACAGCGTCTGCAAGTTCTTTAATAGAACAGTATTCTCTGCCCCGCAGCTGGCGCACATAGAGCTTAAACCGCTTTAATCTGCCGAGAATCTTACTCCCCCGCCATGCCATAATAATGCTGGCAATCAGGAATGGAAAAATTACGCCGATTGCTATTGCCGCCCCGCCTTCTATGCCTCCGGTAAGCATACTTACCAAAGCCACAATAAAGGTCGCAAGTCCAAGGCTTCCGGCAAAAATATACCCTACAATAGTCAGGGAATAGCCCGCCCCTTTCATCCCGCTGTTCCGGGAAATCAACTCATTTTTAACTCCTTTTTGCGGTACATCCCGAAATGAATTCTTATTTCTTTCCCGGTTCCTGTTCTTCCTGGAATCCCAGGGATTTTGCGGCTCTGAATAAGGATGTCCAAAATTTCCGATGTTTCCCATATTGCCGCGGTTGAACCTCTGATTTGCCTGATTCAGACTCTGATTCACATTATCTATCGCACTGTTTACTGAATTTCTAATTGAATCGTTCAATTGCCTAAAATTCTGCGAATCAATCGCAGACTGCACTGTATTCTTTATTTGGTCGCCCAGATTCGACCAGTCCTGGTTACCCATGATATCCTCCTGCCTTATCAATAAAAACATTATTTTTCCTGATTTGCTTAAGATAAATTATAAATGATAATCCATAAAAAAACAATCTATTTCCTCTATAAGTACTTGATTTTAGAAGCATAGCAGATATTTTTGACATATATATTAGAAAATCCTTAATTTTTTAAGAATTTTACCAAAACAGGGTTGCTTTTTTCTTTTTATGGGTATAATATAGTGATAACACAACATAGTTTTCATTACTACATGTCGTAATATCATTTCCAGAAATTAGTATATTGATGGCATATAATCTTGAGGAGGTATTATTATGAATCAAACAGCAACCATAACCCAGAGAAAATTCCGGTTAAAAGATCCCGGAAGTGCTATCACCCATTTTATTGGTATGGTAATGGCAATTTTTGCTGCTATGCCACTGTTAATTAAGACTGCGGTCATGCAGCCGGACCGGACACATATCGTATCATTATCTATATTTATTATCAGTATGATTATGCTGTATGCAGCCAGTGCCACATATCATTCCCTGGATCTGACTACCCGTACTAACCGCATACTGCGAAAACTGGATCACTGTATGATTTTTGTACTAATCGCAGGTACTTATACACCAATTTGCATGATAGTTTTAAACGGTCCCACAGGCAACCTTTTATGTACCATCGTATGGGGAATTGCGATTGTGGGGATTATCATTAAAATGTGCTGGATTACCTGTCCGAAATGGTTTTCATCTATACTCTATATCGGTATGGGATGGGTATGTGTTCTGGCATTTACCCAGATTGTTAAAACGCTTCCGGCGGCAGGCTTTGGATGGCTGCTGGCTGGCGGGATTATCTATACGGCAGGCGGAATCATATACGCTCTTAAACTCCCGATTTTTGATTCGAAACACAAAAACTTCGGATCACATGAAATCTTCCACCTCTTTGTTATGGGCGGAAGCATCTGTCATTTTATTCTCATGTACGTTTACGTTGCAGGAATGGCAATTTAACTGACTATACAGCCGGCTGCTCTAGAGCGTGTTTTAAAATTGCTTTCTGGCAGCTGTGCGTCACAGTTTGTGGGAGATTTGTCCCGGATGAAGGGCGCGTAGCGGGCTACGTAACCTGAATTCGGGGCAAATATGCCGCAAAGTGGGGCGTGCAGATGGCAGGAATGAATTTTCAAACACGCTCTAGAGCGAACGGATTCTTGAATTTGGGTTTCGCTGATTAAGACGCTTTGTAAATGATAGGTAGTGTACAGAAAGATGGGAGTTTGTTCCTTTTTCTGGTTACAGAATGAAAAACAAATTCCGTTCTTAAGATCAGCTGCTTTACGCCAATCGCGTCCGGCATGCCACAACCCCGGGGTCCTATCATGCTGAGAATACCAGCTTTGTATCAACGAATGCTATCTCGGAAAGAGAAGGGGGCGGACCAGGACATTGGTTCGTCCCCTTCTCTTTCCGTACACTACCTACATCTACAAAGCGTCTTTAATCAGCTAAACCCAAATTTAAGATGAAAATTGTTCGCTATAGTACTAGTATCTTCCGTGGCAGCCATTTTTTTGCGTTTACAGCAGATTCTCCAATTGCTCCCGGTATGAAAATCCTTCCATGAGTTTCAGCTTGTCCTTTTTCGGGAGTTTTTTAATCTCATATTCTCTTTTCATTGCCTCCTGTCTCGTTGCAAATATCTCACAATAAGCAAGTACTACCGGCCGCCTTCCTTTCGTGTACTTGGCACCTTTTCCACTGTTATGATCATCAATCCGTTTCTCCAGATTGTTTGTCCAACCGGTATAGTAGGTGTCATCACTGCACTTTAATATATACGTATAATTCATTTTACCTTCATCCTTCATTGTCTATGTAAAGCGCACATACAAGAACCTCATACATGCGCTTATTATAAAAAGCAATCGACGAAAAAGTACTTCACCCATATCAAATACGACAGTTTGCATTTGGAAATTGTAACGCCAAGTAAGAAAGATTCGATTGCGTATCCGCAGGTGTAACTTTATTCGGTACAGTGGAGTTCTTATCCGCTGTACTAATATAGTATACTCTCTTCTTCGGAAAGTGTGCAAGGTTTTTGAATGGGTGGGAAAAGGCCTTAAATCTTCTTCTTCCGATTAATCATGACGTGAACGTCACTTCTCCTGCCGGAAAGAATGAAAATTTAAGACCTTTATTTATCTTCTTGTTTATGATTACAATTGACTTTACTCCAGGTACAGGAATGGATCTACAGGTGCACCATCTTTTTTCATCTCAAAGAAAAGGTTGCTTCCTTCTTCGCAATAATATTTTGTAGGTTCGCTTACATAACCTATGATGGATCCTGTTTCTACAACATCGCCTACTGCTACCGGAACTTCTTTTAACTGTCCATATACCAATTCGTAGTTGTTTCCAATATTCATGGTGATAGTTGTTCCTGTTTCGTCATTTACGTCGATGGATTCTACAATGCCTTTTGCTGCTGCCAGAACTTGTCCGTTTACTTCACTCCCGATAATAAGTGCCGGATTATATTTGTAAACATTTAATGTTTTGAAGTATACGGTAGAGTCCATACTGTAGTCGATTAATACAGTTCCTGCTACCGGCCATGTCAATGTGCTGTTATCTCCAAAATCAACGGTTGGTTCTATTTTCGCCTGGATATTTGTTGAGTTTGCATCTACGCTGTCTTCTGACTCTTTTGCTGTTTTTGCATCAGCACTTGTTTTTGCTTCGTTATCTGCCAGATATGCCGGGTCTACGTCCATATCATTTGCTAATGTAGGTTTAGAAGCGTCTGATTCTGTCTGATTTTTGGTGTCGCCGGATGTGGCATTCTTATTTCCGTTTTCTTTTGTGTTGTTCTCTGATTGTGATGTTTTATCTGTTGTGATTGGGTCCGATGGTTCCGGATCTTTTGGTTCTTCATTCAGGTCTACCAGATTCTGCTCTTCTTCTTTTGCATTTTGTGACAATTCCATAGTATAATAGGAAGCTGCTGCTACTCCTCCCACCAGACACAGACTCAATGCCACAATGGTTCCTTTTTTCTTAAAAAACTTTACAACATCTTTTTTCTGCATATTCTTCACCTCGTACTATTGATCAATTATGTTCAACAATAGCATTGCCAGTTTATGAAAGAATATACAATGTTTGAAAAATCGATTTATGAATTTATGGCATTTGTTTCTGTCTCTGAACTGTTTTGTTTCTCATTTATTTCTATCGTTACATTTTTAAAATAATATTGCAAAATCTCATCATATGGTTTTCCTGATTCTGCCATTCTCTCTGCTCCGTACTGGCTCATTCCCACACCGTGTCCCAATCCTTTGGTGGTAATCCGAATTCCTTTTTCTACCTGCTCCATTGTAAAACAGCTGGAATTTAAATTCAGAAATCTGCGGAATTCTTCACCAGGTATTTCTGTGTCACCAATCCGGATTTTTGTTATATAACCTGCCTCATCATTACTTTCAATCTCCATATTGTCCCAAAGATTTGTTTTATTTAACTCCTCCGTTCCACTCTTATGATTATCTGTCTCTGACGGTTCTGTCTGGGGTTCTGTCTGGGGTTCTGTCTGGGGTTCTGTCTGGGGTTCTGTCTGGGGTTCTGTTACAGCTTCTGTCTGACTTGCTTTTGGAGTTTCGGACTCTGCCCCGCTCTGCTTCCGGGTTTCTTTTCCATTTCCCGGATCTGTCCCGTTTTGCGTCTGCGTTCCCTTTGGAGCTTCCGGTTCTGCTGCCTCGGTTAAAATTTCTGTTTCTACACCCGAAAGGTCTGTGGATA
This sequence comes from Robinsoniella sp. KNHs210, assembly GCF_000686105.1. Lineage (NCBI taxonomy): Bacteria > Bacillati > Bacillota > Clostridia > Lachnospirales > Lachnospiraceae > Robinsoniella > Robinsoniella sp. KNHs210. The sequence continues at coordinate 3,743,308 of NZ_JMLZ01000002.1, read as the reverse complement.
TGGTATCCGGTCCCTGGTCTGCATTCCATGTAGTGGTGACGTTCTCTCTACCTTCTGCTTTCACATTTAATGCTGTTTCCTGCTGATAATTATCCTGTATTCTGCTTTCTTCGGCTCCCGTACCGGCAGTATGATCTGTAGAAACCTCAGTTCCTTCCGGATAATATGCTTTCATATCAGGATACTGCTCCCTGCATATTCGTAATATTTCTTCCGGATCGTATACTTCAGCGTGGAGATAACGTTCTGCCTCCACATCCTGAGCGCTCTGTACCGATACCAGATATGGGTAACTCTGGCTTCCCAGAACATCATTTCCATTTCTTGTCCTTCCGGCACTGATCGCATGATAGGATGCCAGAATCAGATTCCCGTCATAGGTGAGAACCTGTCCGCTTGTTTCTCTGCTTGCCCTGCCGAATTTATCCCTGATTCCCAGTTCCTCCATCTGATCAACGGTTAGATACTTGTCTTTCAATAGTTCCGTTGGATGGTCCTCCAGCATTTTACATAGATTCGTTCTCGCTACCACCATCTGGGCTTTGATTGCCTCTGTCTGATAAGCGGATGGAATCTGTAAGGCTGTAACGCCCATTACATAGTCTTCAAAATTAACTTCACGTACTTTCCCGTCTACTTCTACCGAAATAAAGGAATGATCATCTCCTCTGTCCAAATAGGTTTGTCTTATCTTTCCGGACATAAGAACCGTAATAACATAAGGCAATAAGAGTACCAGTAAAATTAATGCTAGAATATTTTTTATTTTTTCCTTCATGGCGCACCTTCCTTGTCTTATGTATATTACCGTATTTCTATATTATGCATAATTCAGGGATAATTTTTTATTATTTATCTGATACAGCTCTTATAGGAATGTTATACGCAACTTATAGGATAAAGGGCAGCAAAAAACCCGGTATATTTATCTTATTGCAGATAAACCGGATGGCTTCCGTTTTCCCACAATCATTTAAAGATACCAGGTTTTTTTACATTAAAACAACCTTTGTAATTTTAATCTGCTATTTAATTTAAATTCTCTATTCAATCACTACTTTATCTAAATGCCAGATTTCATCCACATACTGCTGAATGGTTCTGTCTGATGTGAATTTACCGCTGCTTGCTACATTCAGAATAGCCATTTTCGCCCACCGGGTTTCATCACGGTATGCTTCTTCTACTCTTCTCTGAGCCTCTGCATATGACTTGAAGTCTGCAAGGATAAAGTAAGTATCTGCTCTGTCACTGCTGTTGGTATTTAACAGGGAATCATAGATTTCACGGAAACGTTCCGGGTCATCCTTTGCATATTCTCCATTAATTAACTGCATCAGTACCCGGCGGATATCCTGATCGTTGTTAAAGTAATCCATTGGATGGTAACCGCCGTTATTTTCGAAGTTTATAACTTCGTCGGCTGTAAGTCCGAAGATAAAGGCATTCTCTTCTCCAACTTCTTCTACAATCTCAACATTTGCTCCGTCCATGGTTCCCAGGGTCGGTGCTCCGTTTAACATAAATTTCATATTTCCGGTACCGGATGCTTCTTTACTTGCTGTTGAAATCTGCTCTGATACATCAGATGCAGCAAATATCCATTCCGCATTGGAAACACGGTAGTCTTCAATAAATACTACTTTCAGCTTTCCTTTGATGGATCTGTCGTTATTAACAACGTCTGCCACTGCATTAATCAGCTTAATGGTGAGCTTCGCACGGCGGTATCCGGCTGCTGCTTTTGCCCCGAAGATAAATGTTCTTGGATAGAAATCCATTTCCGGATGGTCTTTAATGGTGTTGTATAAATACATTACATGCAGAATGTTCATCAGCTGGCGTTTGTATTCATGAAGTCTCTTTACCTGTACATCAAAGATGGAACGGGGATCAATTTCCACACCGTTGTGCTCTAAAATATATCTGGCAAGACGTACCTTATTCTGATACTTGATATTCATAAATTCCTGCTGCGCTTTTTTATCCTCTGCATAGATCTTTAATTTTGAAATCTGCGGCAGATCTGTAATCCATTCATCACCAATATGGGCGGTTACCCATTTTGCCAGAAGCGGATTCGCATGAAGCAGGAATCTCCTCTGGGTAATACCATTGGTCTTATTATTGAATTTCTGCGGCATCATTTCATAGAAGTCTCTTAATTCCTGCTTTTTCAGAATCTCCGTATGAAGCTGGGCAACACCATTGACAGAGTATCCGGCTACAATGGCAAGATGTGCCATCTTCACCTGTCCGTCATGTATGATTGCCATCTTGTTGACTTTATTCTGGTCTCCCGGATATTTTCTGCCAACTTCAATAAGGAATCTGCGGTTAATTTCTTCTATAATCTGGTAAATGCGCGGGAGCAGTCTGGAGAAAAGCTCTATCGGCCATTTTTCCAGTGCTTCTGCCATAATTGTATGGTTCGTGTATGCACAGGTCTTTGTGGTTACTTCCCATGCTTCATCCCATTCCAGGTTTTCTTCGTCCACCAGGATACGCATTAATTCTGCTACTGCCACTGTTGGATGTGTATCATTTAACTGGAAAGTCACTTTTTCGTGGAATTTCCTCATATCGGAATGTTTTTTCTTATACTTTTCAATTGCTGCCTGTACGCTGGCTGAAATAAAGAAGTACTGTTGTTTTAAACGAAGCTCTTTGCCGGCATAATGATTATCATTTGGATAAAGAACCTCTACAATGTTCCGTGCCAGGTTTTCCTGCTCTACTGCTTTCTGATAATCTCCCTTGTCAAAGGAATCCAGCTGGAAGTCGTTAATTGCTTCCGCATCCCAGACACGCAGTGTATTCACGATGCGGTTATCATATCCCACAATCGGAATATCAAAAGGAATCGCACGCACTGACTGGCAGCCTTCCTGGATAAAACGGTTTCTCTTTGTGGTTTCATCATATACCACACGTACATAACCTCCGAATTTTACTTCTTTGGCGTATTCGGGACGGCGCAGTTCAAATGGATTGCCGTCCTTTAACCAGTTATCCGGTACTTCAATCTGAAAACCGTTTTCTATTTTCTGTTTAAACATCCCGTAACGGTAACGGATACCGCAGCCATAGGAAGAATATCCAAGAGTAGCAAGTGAATCCAGGAAACATGCTGCAAGACGTCCAAGCCCTCCGTTTCCAAGCGCTGCATCCGGCTCTTCATCCTCGATTACGTTCAGATCAAATCCGATTTCCTCTAGCGCATCTTTTACATCGTTATACTCTGTGAGGTTAATCAGATTATTGCCCAGGGCACGCCCCATCAGAAACTCCATAGACATATAATAAACTGTCTTTGGGTCGTCTGTTTCGTACTGCTTCTGGGTTGCAAGCCAGTTGTCTATGATTGTATCTTTAATCGTATAGGATACCGCCTGAAATACCTGCTGTTTCGTCGCTTCATCAATCGTCTTACGATATAAGGTCTTTACGTTTGCCTTTACATCGTTAATAAATGCTTCCTTGTCAAATTTTTTACTCATGAACCATCCTCCTGTTTTCTGGTATATTACACCTTCTCCACGCCCATGGTTACTGTCTCCCCGTTGATGTTCCATTCCTTTACATAGCCGTTTGCAGAGCCTGTCACAATATCATTTGCCAGAACTTCTGACTTAATCTCTTCTCTGTGCTCTTCTAATATTTTTTCAATCTTCTGATTGTCTTTTGCATAAACCACGACTCTGTCTGTCACTTCAAAGCCCGCTTCTTTTCTCATGGTCTGTACCTTACTGATCAGCTCTCTGACGAATCCTTCTTCAATCAGCTCCGGAGTGAGATTTGTATCCAGTACAACGGTGATTTCGTTATCCTGCTCTGACACATATCCTTCCGTCTGCGCTGTCTCAATCAGCAGATCCTCTTCTAATAATACAACCTCTGTTCCGTTTATGTCAAGCTTAATGGAACCGTTTCCGTTCAATTCATCCATGGCAGCATTTCCATCTAACTGGGGAAGTGCCTGACGGATTCCTCCCAGAAGTTTTCCATATTTTGGTCCCACCGTCTTTAGCTGAGGCTTAAAGCTATAAGATGTAAAGTTTCTTACGTCATCGGTAAAGGTTACTTTTTTGGTGTTTAATTCCTCTCTGATTATATCCACAAAGAACTCAGGTAATTCAAAACGGGCTTTTACAAACATATTCCCAATCGGCTGTCTGTTCTTGATATTCGCTGTATTTCTGCATGCGCGCCCCATAACAACAATTTTAAGAACTTCATCCATATTTGCTTCCAGGTCCTTGTCGATCTGTGCTGCATCCGCTGCCGGGAAGTCGCACAGGTGAATGCTTTCCGGTGCTGTCTTGTCGATATTACGAACAAGGTTCTGATAGATATCCTCTGTCATAAACGGAATCATAGGTGCTGCAGCCTTGCATACATTTACAAGCGCCGTATACAGCGTCATATATGCATTGATTTTATCCTGTTCCATGCCCTTCGCCCAGAAACGCTCACGGCTTCTGCGCACATACCAGTTACTCATGTCATCTACAAATTCCTGTAATGCTCTTGCTGCTTCCGGGATTTTGTAATTTCCAAGATTCTCATCTACGGTCTGAATCAGGGTATTCATTTTCGACAGCAGCCATTTATCCATTACCGGAAGCTTATCATATTCTAAACTATATTTTGCAGCGTCAAATTCATCTATATTTGCATAAAGCACAAAAAATGCATAGGTATTCCAAAGAGTACCCATAAATTTACGCTGTCCTTCCGTCACTGCTTTTCCATGGAAACGGTTTGGCAGCCAGGGAGCGCTGTTCACATAGAAATACCAGCGGATCGCATCAGCTCCGAAAGTGGAAAGTGCATCGAACGGGTCTACGGCATTCCCTTTTGACTTGCTCATCTTCTGTCCGTTTTCATCCTGGACATGTCCCAGTACGATAACATTCTTGTACGGCGCTTCATTAAAGATCAGCGTGGAAATAGCCAGGAGGGAATAAAACCATCCACGGGTCTGGTCCACTGCTTCTGAAATAAAGTTTGCCGGGAATTGCTGTTTGAATAATTCCTGGTTTTCAAACGGATAATGATGCTGCGCAAAAGGCATTGCCCCGGAATCAAACCAGCAGTCAATTACTTCAGGCACACGGTGCATTTCTTTTCCACAATGAGGACACTTGATAGTCACTGCATCAATGAATGGGCGGTGAAGTTCGATATTCTCCGGGCAGTTATCCGACATTTCTTTTAATTCGGCAATGCTTCCGATGGAGTGCATATGTCCGCATTCACATTCCCAGACATTCAGCGGCGTTCCCCAATAACGGTTACGGCTGATTCCCCAGTCCTGTACGTTCTCCAGCCAGTCTCCAAAGCGACCTTTTCCGATACTTTCCGGTATCCAGTTGATGGTGTTGTTATTTCTGATCAGATCCTCTTTTACATCGGTCATTTTGATGAACCAGGACTCGCGTGCATAGTAGATAAGCGGTGTGTCACATCTCCAGCAGTGAGGATAGCTGTGCTCAAACTGCGGTGCAGAGAATAAAAGACCTCTGGACTTTAAATCTTCTAATACAAGGGGATCTGCTTTTTTACAGAAAGTTCCTGCCCATGGAGTCTCTTCTGTCATCTCACCCTTGCTGTCTACCAGCTGAAGGAATGGCAGATCATATCTTCTTCCTACCTGGGAGTCATCTTCACCAAATGCAGGAGCGATATGAACAACTCCGGTCCCATCTGTTAAAGTAACATAGTCAGCACAGGTTACAAAATAAGCTTTTTTCGCCGGTGTGGTAAATGGGAATAGTGGCTCATATTCTTTATATTCCAAATCTGTTCCTACATAAGTCTCCTGTACCTCGTAGTTGTCTTCGCCCAGTACTTTATCACAAAGTGCCTGTGCCAGATAATAAACCGTTCCATCTTCTTTCATGGATACTTTGACATAAGTCTCCTTCGGATTTACACAAAGTGCCACGTTTGAAGGCAGGGTCCACGGAGTGGTTGTCCATGCCAGAATATATGCTTCTTCGCCTTTTACTTTAAATTTGGCAATGGCTGAACGTTCCTTTACATCCTTATATCCCTGGGCAACTTCATGACTGGAGAGAGGTGTTCCGCATCTTGGGCAGTAAGGTACGATTTTATATCCTTTATATAACAGCCCTTTGTCCCAGATCTGCTTTAGCGCCCACCACTCGGATTCGATAAAGTTATTGTCATAAGTTACGTAAGGGTGCTCCATATCTGCCCAGAATCCTACGGTTGCAGAGAAGTCTTCCCACATGCCCTTGTATTTCCAGACGCTGTCTTTACAATATTTAATAAATGGTTCCAGACCATATTCTTCAATCTGCTCTTTGCCGTCCAGACCCAGCATTTTTTCCACTTCCAGCTCTACCGGAAGACCGTGGGTATCCCAGCCTGCTTTACGCGGAACCATCTTCCCTTTCATCGTCTGGTATCTTGGGATCATATCTTTGATTACACGGGTTAAAACGTGGCCGATGTGAGGTTTGCCATTTGCGGTAGGCGGCCCGTCATAGAATGTGTAGGTCTCACATCCCTCACGGTTATCAATACTTTTTGCAAAAATTTGGTTGTCTTCCCAGAACTTCTCTGTCTTCTTCTCCCGGTCAACAAAATTAAGATTCGTAGAAACTTTGTCGTACATGATTATATTCCTCCTTAAATTTTATGCGTTAGAGCGTGTTTGAATTGCTTTATTCCAGCTGTGCGTTCCAGTTTGTGGAATGAATGTGCACAAAAAAACTCCCATCCCTGTAAAAGGACGAGAGTCATACACTTCGTTAACCACCTGTTACAACATACTATCATACGCGTTCCTGTTAACGGTGGAAAACCGTCAGCACCTACTATTATTCAGCCTGAAACTCTGAAGTGATATTCCATCTATCCTACTCTTACCGGACTTCCACCACCACCGGCTCGCTGTAAATTTCGTTGATTATCAGATATATGTCCGTATTTCCCAGACACACTGACAAAATAAATGTACTGTCTTCGTCATCGTCTTTTCTATATATATTGCTAATTTTCATTATATGTAGCACGGAATGAAAAGTCAAGGAGAAAAATTTTTTAAAAGATCTGTGAAATTCCCTAAGTTTATGCTTTATTTATTTGCATTTTTCCCTATAATCCTATATAATTTGATGTAAACAAATAAATCGTTAAAAGAGGTAGTTTAGAATGGGTAGATTTTTTAGTATGGACAATAAGTTCTTTACTTTTATGTCCAGGGTAGCAGACTTGATGATGTTGAACGTTGTATTTCTTATATGCTGTATCCCGATTGTTACTATCGGTGCTTCCTGTACGGCTATGTATTATGTGACGCTGAAAATGGCGCGTAACGAAGAATCTTATATTATAAAAGGTTTCTTCAAATCTTTTAAGGAAAATTTTAAGCAGAGTACGATTATCTGGCTGATTATGCTGGTAGCCGGAATTATCCTGCTGATGGATTTCCGGATAACAGGACAGATGAAATCTACACTGACTACTGTCATGCGTTATGGTCTTATGGTGGTTGCCGTTGTATATGCATTTGTATTATCTTACATTTTCCCGATTTTATCCAAATTTGTGAATTCTATTAAAAATACTTTTAAGAATTCGCTGTTTATGTCCATCAGACATCTGCCATATACATTTTTAATATTGATTGTTGCTGTTGTTCCGGCCGGAGCTACTCTGATGATCCCTATTGTATTTGCCTATGGTTTAATTGTATGGATACTGATCGGATTTGCACTTATCGCTTTTATTAATTCTTATTTCTTTGTTAAAATATTTGACCGCTATATTCCTGAAGAAACGGAGGAGGATAATTCTTCAAGTGATATTCCCGAGATTATGGAACCATCTGCTTTTAAGAACCTTTCTCCTACAACGAATTCTTCCAATGAAAAATCAGAATAATTACATACTTATATACAGTATGTTTACAACAGCCAGTCCATTTAATAACCGGGCTGGCTGTTGTTACACTGATAAGGTGCTGCATACTTCATGCTGTACTATTGGAAATATTAATACTGCTTTGAACAGGTCGCCATCTACGCTGATGCGAAATTCTCCTCCCTGCATTTCTGTAAGGGATCTGGCAATTGATAATCCAAGACCGCTTCCTTCTGTGCTTCTGGATTTATCCCCCTGTATAAAACGCTCGGTCAGCTCTTCGGCTTCCATATTGAGAGAATATTCCGATATATTTTTAATGGAAAAAATCATCTTTTCATTTTCGGTGCGTATTGTGGCATAAACCCTGGTACCAGGCATGGCATACTTTACAACATTATTATACAGGTTTTCGATAACACGCCAGATACGTGTATTGTCTGCACGGATTATAATGGGATGATCCGGAACACTCGTTACCAGTTCCAGTCTTCTAGCTTTGAACTGGTCATCAAATTCTCCTGCTGTCTGCAGGATAAGTTCTTTGAAATTAATATTTATATACTCTAGAAGGATGTTTCCCGAACTTATTTTAGATGCTTCCAGCAGGTCTTCCGTTAAATATTTAAGCCGCTGTGACTTCTGGTCCAGTATCTCTAAGTAGTTCTGTGCCTTTTGATCTGATAATTCCAGTCTTTTTAACAAATCCACATAATTAATGATCGATGTCAGCGGTGTCTTGATATCATGTGATACATTTGTAATCAAATCTGTCTTCTGTCTTTCACTTTTGGTATTTTTCTCTATGATTGACTCCAGACTGTTACTCATTTTATTTACGGAATCTGCCAGCCTTTTATTTGCCGGCAAAAATTTTGACCCGTCTATTTTATAATCAAAATCTCCTTTTAAAATCTGATCTATTCCTGTTGATATCTTATCCTGCTGCACTGACATCTTTACTAAATTAATTCCGATAATTAATTCCAGTATTATTGTAAGGGGCATTCCCCATACTCCCAGATAAGTAATGGAAAGTATTCCCAGAATATTGACGATTAAAAATCCTATATACCAGACAAGAATTCTAATCGAAATTTTTCTCTTATATATCATATGAGATAACTCCCGCCACAGGTTGTAAATGGTGCTGTATTTTAAAAATACACCTCCCTTTACCCGGCGCACCATGCTGCCATACCACACAATAAACATTCCATTTGCAAATCCTGCAAGGGAAAATAGCACTCCGGCAATACCTGGAAAAATCCCTAGATGCTGATAGCTCAGATATGCCAGATGACCACCCAGTGCGAATACCATTCCGCTTATCACCGTCAGCACCTCTATTGGAAATGCGTCCAGTTTCATCAGCGCGAATTCCCCTTTTTCCAATCCTGCGATATTGGTGTAATATCCGATCGATGACAGCCAGATAAATATAAAAACACCGCATACAACTGCAGCCGCACGGCTCCATGGCATCCAGTTCTCATATCGTTCTTTCATATCATAAAATTCATCCTGCACCAGGAATGATGTATCGACTCCAATCACGATACGGCTGTCAATACAATTAGGCGAAATTCCTCTTCCCAGATTACTGTATATATTTTTCTTAAATTTAAGATTGGCATCGTACTCCAGTTTTTTATAATCCAGCACTACATAGGTACCCAGATCTAAAATCTGTTCCTCTGACAATCCTGTATTCCCATAGACCTGCTTGTTATTTTTATCCAGAACAATGTATTTCAAATTGGTATTCTTACCGTTAAATTCCACTTTCAAAGTATTATAGTGCCATACATCGTCCCAGATTCCTGCTATTGTGCTCTTCACATACAGATATAGTTTATCTCTGTCTTTTCCCGTCTTCCGGGCATATTCCTCAATATCTTTATATCCTATGGGGGAATAGGCTTCCTCATTGTCCAACTCTGCCCCCTGCTGAGCCCATTGCAAAAGATCGTGAAGACGGTAAGATAATCCTCCTTCACTTAGACCTGTAATATTCTTATGTAATGCGTAATTTTCTATATCAACGATTCTATCCGGATCGTAAATCCCATCCGTTTCAAATTTATTGCAGCCCTCCAGAAATTCATGCAGCTGACCGATCTTCTCTTCCACCTGTGTCTCGTATTTAGCCGTTTCCGGATACGGCTTTCCAAATGCATTTTGAAAATCTTCCAGAGAAGTCATCATGCTGAGACTGATCATAAAAGAGCAAATGATAATAATCAGTGACATGTATTCCACGGTCAGTGTTACAATCTTTCTCGCTGCCCGAAACTCATCCTCTTTACTTTTTGTTTCCTGCCCGTTATTCTTCATCTGCTATGCTCTCAACTTTATAGCCAATCCCCCATACTACTTTTAGATACCGGGGGCTTTTGGGATTGATCTCAATTTTTTCTCTGATATGTCTGATATGTACAGCCACCGTATTGTCAGCACCGATTGCCACCTCGTTCCAGATGCTTTCATAGATCTGGTCTATGGAAAAAACCTTGCCCTTATTTTTCACCAGCAAAAGCAAAACATTATATTCAATAGGCGTAAGTTTTACAATCACTCCATCTACTGTAACTTCTTTTTCTTCATCATTAATTACAAGGCCGCCCGTACGATAGAGAACGGTTATATCTCCTTTTACATAATTCCCCAGTTTCGTATATCGCCTGAGCTGGGATTTGACCCTTGCCACAAGCTCCAGGGGATTAAAAGGTTTTGTCAGATAGTCATCCGCACCTATATCAAGCCCCATGATTTTATCCGTATCTTCTGATCTTGCTGAAAGGATAATAATCGGAACCCCGCTGTTTTTTCTGATTTCCTTTGTCAACGCTATTCCGTCCAGCTTTGGCATCATTATATCTGCAATGACAAGATGGATTTCTACCACTTTTAGGGTCTGCAAGGCATATTCGCCATCCAGCGCTTTATAGACTTCATATCCTTCCTGATTCAAATATATTTCAACAGCATCCATAATCTCCTTGTCATCATCGCAAACTAGTATATTAAACATGTTAACTCCCTATTCCTTCTGGTGCAGAACGTGTTTGAAAAATGCCTGTACCAAAATATACAATCCACTATTTTAAATCAGCCGGTTTAACCATTGCAGAATATCCCGGTAAACCTGTTTTCTATCCAGTTCATTCAAAATTTCATGACGGTCATCCGGATAAAGTTTGCAGGAAATATCCTTCATTCCTGTTTTTCGGAATGTCTCGACAACTTTTTTTACGCCTCTGCCCTGGTCGCCTACCGGATCATCCTCCCCCGATACAAACAGGACAGGCATCTCCCGGGGCATTCGTTCTAAATATTCTTCAAAAGTTAATTTATATAGTCCATGAAAAAGATTATGGTAAGCATTCAGCGTAAATAAAAACTGGCATTTTTCTTCAGCAATATAAGCATCCACGACCTTCTCATCCCGGCAAAGCCAGTCCCTGTCTGTCCTTGCCGGTTTATAATTCCTGTTATAACCGCCAAATGCCATTGCATCTACGAGCCTGCTGCGGTACATCCAGCCATGTCTTTTCGCCAGTATTGCAGTCAGTACGATTCCTGCCTTCACTGCAAATCTCGGCTTATACCCGGTTCCCATAATAATGGTTCCGGCCAGCCCTTTTCCATGACAGCAGATATACTGTCTGGTCAAAAAAGATCCCATGCTGTGCCCCAGAATAAAATAAGGTAAGCCTGCATATTCTTTTTCCGTGATACACCTTAGTTTATGCATATCCCGTATGAGTGCCCGGTTCCCATTCTCTTTTGCAAAATAACCGTAATACTCTTTGGACTTAATGGAGTCTCCATGCCCCAGATGGTCATTTCCAACCACCAGGAATCCATGGTCTGCCATATAACCTGCAAATTCCTCGTACCTCTCAATGAATTCAACCATTCCATGAGCAATCTGGAGAACCGCCCTGACCTCTCCGTCCGGCATCCATTTTACTGCATGAATTTTTGTTTCCTGATCATCCGATAAATAATAAAAAACCTTTTTTACTGACATTCTATCCACCTCACCTGTTTAATTAATACAATATATATATCATTCCAGTCTCTAAATAGCTTAATAAAACAGTTTTTCCTATAAAGAAAACACATTCTTCCATTTCCATACAATAAGCCCATAATATAATATATTATAGCATAGAATAAACAAAAAAATTTTTAAGAATTACGAAAGATCATTTTTTAGTCTGTCCTAATTACTTTTTCTATGATATACTTAATATAGTCATTAAACTATAATGGAGGATATTATGATAACAGGAAGCAAGGAATTAATCCGTGATATTAACAGCCATCTTGTTTTGGAATCGATTGTTAACAACGGTCCCATTTCAAGGGCGGACCTCGCCAAGGCACTTGGGCTTACAAAAGCCACTATTTCAGCGATTGTCCAGGTTTTGATGGATGAGCACCTGGTTATTGAAATTGGCAGTGCCAAGACAGACAAGGGCCGTAAGCCAATCCTTCTGGATCTCAATCAATCCGGCGGCCATGTAATTTCACTGGATGTTAGCGTAGATTACATAACGGTACTCACCTCTGACCTGAAAGGAACCCATTGTTTTGTCAAACAATATAAAAATTCATCCCATGACCTGGAAATTCTTCCTATATTGATTTCTATTATCGAGAAAACTATAGAGGGGCTAACTCCTACTGTTCACGGGGTCGTTGGTATCAGTATTGGTATTCACGGAGTAGTGCATAACAATCATGTGATGTTCACCCCATACTATTCCATAAAAGAAGAGAACCTTTCTGATTCCTTATCGGAACACTTCCATGTACCTGTCTATATGGATAATGAAGCTAATCTATCCGTTTTGGGAGAACGCACTTTTTATTTTGATTATCCCAATATTATTAACCTGAGTATACATTCCGGTATTGGAATGGGAATTCTGATTGATGATCAGCTTTATACCGGGTATAACGGTTATGCAGGAGAGTTCGGACACACAATCATCGTTCCTGACGGGCGCGCCTGCCCCTGCGGCAATCATGGATGTTTTGAGCAATATGCTTCAGAACGGGCAATCCTGAAGGATTACGCAAGGCGTAAAGACAGTACGGAAGTTTCCATTGACGCATTGATCCGTTCTTATCAGGCGCAAGACAGTGATGCCCTGGAGGTCATTCAGCAATTTGTCAAATATATGGCAATCGGCATTAATAATATTCTGAATACGTTTAATCCTAATCTGATCGTAATTAACAGCGCTTTCACTATGTATATACCGGATATTACAAAGCAGATCCAGGAATCTCTCTGCAACCGTATGGATAAATACTGTACCATCCTCCCATCCGGACTGCAGGACACCGCTATTTTGCTGGGCGGCGCCTGCGTAGTAATTAAGAACTTCCTGGGGATTGATAAAATGATATTGAAGCCATAATAAAAACCGGGAATAAAGAAGACTTTACGTTTTCTTTATTCCCGGTTTTTATATTAAATTCATTTGATGCAGTTTATTCTTTTGCCGAAATGATGTTACTGAGCCTTGCAAACTCACTCAGCGTAAGCGCCTCCCCCCGGATAGTGGGTGAAACCCCAAGTTCCTCAATCGCTTCTGCAATGATCTCCTTGGAAATCGGAATCTCAGGTGAGTTATTCAACCCATTTACCAGCGTTTTTCTTCTCTGGTTAAATGACGCACGGATGATCCGGAACATCAGACGCTCATCCTTTACATCGATGGGAGCTTCTTTGTATGTTGTCAGCCGTATTACTGCACTTCCTACTTTTGGACGGGGCATAAAGCAATTGGGTGGCACATTTGCAACAATATACGGCTCGGCGTAATACTGTACCGCAAGTGAAAGTGCACCGTAGTCCTTGCTCCCCGGCCCTGACTGCATTCTCTGTGCCACTTCTTTTTGTACCATGACGGTAATACTGTCGATGGGAACATGGCTTTCAAATAATCCCATAATGATTGGCGTAGTAATATAGTACGGAAGATTCGCCACTACTTTAACCGGTCTGCCGCCGTTTCGCTCCATCACAAGCTGCTTAATATCCAGTTTCAGAACGTCTTCATTTATGACTGTTATGTTATCATAGGAAGACAGGGTATCCTCTAAGATCGGAATCAGCGCTTTATCAATCTCTACTGCCGCCACCTCTCTTGCAGCTTCAGCCAGATACTGGGTCATTGTTCCGATGCCCGGTCCGATTTCCAGCACAAAATCATCCTTTGTAATATTGGCAGAACGAATAATTTTATCCAGTACGTGACCATCGATTAAAAAGTTCTGACCAAACTTTTTTTGAAAGGCAAATTCATACTTTTGAATGACCTCTATAGTTTTCTGGGGATTTGATAATTTTTCCATTCGTTACCTCTTCTTCTCATGATTTTATCTGGTACATTTTCAATGCATTTTCACAGGTCTTCTCTTCTACTAATTCTTTTGATATCCCTTTGATACGTGCGATTTCTTCTATTATATAGGGCAGGAACAGAGACGAGTTCCGTTTTCCGCGATTAGGAGCCGGTGCCAGATAAGGGCAGTCTGTCTCAATCAGAATCTGTTCCAGAGGCACATATTCTGCAACCTCTTTCATTACTCTGGCATTTTTAAAGGTGACAACACCACCGATTCCAATATAATATCCCATGTTGACATAATCCCGTGCCATTTCCCTGGAATTGGAGAAACAGTGGATTACACCGCCTGTGCTGCCTGCGTGTTCTGCCTTCATAACATCTATGGTATCCTTTGCCGCATCCCTGCTGTGGATAATCACCGGCAGACCTGCTTTTTTGGAAAGGGCAAGCTGCCTTGCAAACCATTCCTTCTGGACTTCGTGGGACTCCTTGTCCCAATAATAGTCCAGACCAATCTCTCCTACCGCAACGATCTTCTCCTCTTCACACAGTTTCTCCAGCCAAAGCAAACGCTCTTCATTCAAGTCTCCTGCCTCATCCGGATGAATTCCAACTGCTCCATATATAAAGGGATAGCTCTTTGTGAGCTTTACCGTGTCCTCCACGCCCCGTAAGCTTGCACCTACATTTACAATATATCCAATTCCATTCTCCTGCATACTGCCAAGCAGGCTCTCTCTGTCTTCGTCAAACGCCTCATCATCATAATGGGCATGGCTGTCAAATATCATACTTTTCCCTCCTGCATATCGCAGGCCTGCCTGCGACAATGACTTAATAAGTAGTTTGAAAGCGCTTTTCTTTCAAGCTTTTCCTCCATGCATAACGCAGTTTGCACTGCGAAACTGCTGCCTATTTGTATTCTTTATTTTAAGCTATTGCTATATGCTGTTATTTTATTCTGTTATTTTAGCAGTATCTGGGGTTGGTTGCAAGTAAAAGAGGATGTTGCGGGTAGAAACTTGGGATTTTGTTGATTACTGCGCTTTATAGATTGAGATATCAAAGCATCTTTATCAGCAAAACACAAATTAGATTTCTCATTCTCCATACATATTTGTCCCCATAGACTACATATCTATAATGATAAAGGCAAAGCAGTATCGCAGTCTGATCCCCGATACTGCATGGGGTCATATGTCGTTATTTCGCATATCCGTTATCCGCTCTATCGGAAATCATCTCAAGGAGGCGCATTCATGCAAATGTATTACAATCTTTCAAAAGAAGAAGTCAGACAACAGATAAACGGCTCTGACCCGTTTCTGACTACCCGAAAGGCAAAGGCAAATCAGGAAAAATACGGTAAGAATATATTAATTGAAGGTAAAAAGAAAAATCTGCTGCAGATATTCCTGGAACAGTTTATGGATTTCCTGGTGGTTATCCTGATTGTTTCTGCCGTAATCTCAGGTGTTATGGGAGATATTGAAAGCACGGTGGTAATTTTAGTCGTTATTACAGTCAATGCCATCCTGGGAACAGCCCAGACAATTAAAGCCGAGCACTCCCTTGCAAGCCTGAAAACCTTATCTGCTCCTCTCGCTAAGGTAAAAAGAGACGGCACCATCGTAGAAATTCCTTCCAAAGAGGTTACTATCGGTGATCTGGTTCTTTTAGAAGCGGGAGACAGCATTCCTGCTGACGGGCGCATTATGGAAAATGCCAGTCTCAAGATTAATGAAAGTGCCCTTACCGGCGAAAGTGTCAGCGTAGAAAAAACCGACCATCCTCTGGCTGGCGAACTTGCTATCGGGGATCAGACTAATATGGTATTTTCAGGAAGCTTTGTCACTTACGGCAGAGGCAGTTTTCTTGTTACGGCTATCGGAATGGATACCCAGGTTGGCAAGATTGCAAGCCTCCTAAAATCTACTTCCGAAAAAAAGACACCCCTCCAGGTGAATCTGGATAATTTCGGACAAAAACTGTCTGCTCTGATTATGGCTATCTGCACCCTGGTTTTTTGTCTGGATATCTGGCATGGTGCCGATATCGGAGATTCTTTTCTCTTTGCGATTGCCCTGGCAGTAGCCGCAATACCCGAAGCACTTAGTTCTATCGTCACAATCGTCCTGTCCTACGGTACCCAGAAAATGGCTGCGGAAAATGCAATCATCCGGAAACTCCAGGCAGTGGAAGGACTTGGAAGCGTTTCTGTCATATGTTCCGATAAAACAGGTACTCTGACACAAAATAAAATGACGGTAGAACATTATTATACAAACGGCAAGGATATTGCAATATCCAGCCTTGATCTGGATAATTCTGCTCAGAATAAACTTATGACTTACAGTGTTTTGTGTAATGATGCGTCCGGTACCGATGGGAAAGAAATTGGAGATCCTACGGAAACTGCGTTGATACATGCGGGAGAATCTTTTTCTTTCCCTACTGCATCCATACGAAAGCGCAGCCCCAGAGTCAGTGAACTTCCTTTTGACAGTAACCGAAAACTGATGTCCACTCTTCATTCTATAGACCGCCATATGGTTATGATTACCAAAGGTGCCGTGGACGTACTGGTAAAACGCCTTTCTTATATTGAAAAAGACGGACAGATCCGTAATATTACCGTGCGGGATACGGCAAAGCTGAAACAGATGAATGAATATTACTCCAAAAACGGACTGCGGGTACTGGCATTTGCCTATAAAACGGTAGAACGCCCCATGCCCCTTAAAATGGCTGATGAAAATAATCTTACCTTCCTGGGTCTTGTGGCTATGATGGACCCTCCGCGTAAAGAATCGGCCGAAGCAGTTGCCCGGTGTATTGAAGCTGGAATTACCCCTGTTATGATAACTGGAGACCATAAAATTACGGCTTCCGCCATAGCCAGAAGAATTGGCATCTTAACCGATATGTCTCAGGCATGCGAGGGCTCTGATATCGAGAATCTCTCTGATGAAGAGCTTGAAAAATATGTAGAGAAGGTCAGGGTATATGCACGGGTTTCTCCTGAACATAAAATCCGTATCGTAAAAGCATGGCAGAATAAAGATCATATTGTCGCCATGACCGGAGATGGTGTCAATGACGCGCCCGCCCTGAAACAGGCTGATATCGGGGTTGCTATGGGCATCACCGGAAGCGAGGTTGCCAAAGATGCTGCATCTATGGTTCTGACCGATGATAATTTCGCCACAATTGTAAAAGCCATTGAAAACGGCAGAAATGTCTACTCACATATTAAAAACTCGATTAAGTTCCTGTTATCGGGTAACTTTGGGGCAATTCTGGCAGTACTGTATGCATCCCTGCGATGCCTGCCGGTTCCCTTTGCACCCGTGCACCTGCTCTTCATCAATCTTCTGACCGACAGCCTTCCGGCTATCGCACTGGGGCTGGAACCTCACAGTACAGAAGTTATGAAGCAGCGTCCCCGCCCACGGAACGAATCCATATTAACAAGAGGTTTTCTGTTGGGAATCGGCGTGGAAGGACTTTCTATCGGAGTTACCACCATGATTGCCTTTGTTCTGGGATATCACGCCTCCGGAGCTGAAGTAGGAAGCACAATGGCATTTGCCACCCTCTGCCTGGCCCGACTGGTTCATGGATTTAACTGTAAATCTGAAAGACCGGTGCTTTTAACTAAAAAATTCTTTAATAACATTTACTTAATTGCAGCATTTGTTATCGGTGTTGCCCTAATTAATGCCGTACTTTTCATACCGGAACTGCACAGCGTTTTTAAAGTCGCTCCTCTGGAACTTTCCCAGATACTGACGGTGTACGATCTGGCTCTGATTAACCTTCCTGTAGTGCAGCTTATGAAATACGTACGAACACATATGAGAAAACGGAGCAGGTAATCTGCTTTGCCAAAATTTTACTTGTTTATTTGACTTTATAGGAGTAAAATATAGAAAACTTTATAGATAAACTCTAAAATTTCAAAGAACAAGAAGGAGAAAGCTATGATTAATCTGACAAATGTTTCCAAGACTTACGGTAACAGTGGGAAGAAAGCTGTCGATTCCTTGAACTGGAACATTGAAGATGGCAAAATTACCGGATTTATCGGACCAAATGGTGCCGGTAAGACTACAACTTTGAAAATGATTACCGGTATCACCAGGCCTGATGACGGCAGCATCACTCTGAACGGACTGGATATATCCCGTAATCCTACAGAGGCAAAAAAACAGTTTGGATTTGTTTCTGATTCCCCTGACAATTTTCTCAGACTGAAAGGAATTGAGTATTTGAACTTTATGGCAGATATCTACGAGGTACCCTCGCAGACGAGATCGTCCCTCATAGATAGCTTTGCCAAACGCTTTGACATGGAAGAGGCGCTGAACAGCCGGATTATGGGATACTCCCACGGAATGCGGCAAAAGATTATGGTAATGGGCGCCCTGATCCACAATCCTTCAATATGGATTCTGGATGAACCCCTTACCGGTTTGGATCCAAATTCCGCATACGTACTGAAAGAAATGATGCGGGAACATGCATCTACCGGAAAATCAGTCCTTTTTTCCACACACGTACTGGAAGTAGCTGAAAAACTATGTGATCAGGTGGCGATCATTAACAAAGGCAAGCTGTTATTCCTGGGAACGCTTGACGAGTTAAAAACAATCCATCCTGGCGAAGATTCACTGGAAAATATCTTCCTGGAGATAACAAGGAATGCATAAATTTTTTATACTTACAAAGATTCTTTTAAAAAGCGGCCTGGGAATGACGCCTGTCACCAAAAATGGCAGTAGCCAAAAGAAGAAACGGTCTGCAGGAGGCAACAGTCAGCTCCTGCTATTGGTAGTACTTGCAGTTTGCTTACTGCCCCTTGCCGGTTCTTTATTCGCTTTTGGACGAACCTTTTATCATACTTTTGCACAATTAAATATGCCGGAAACTCCGGTTCAACTGCTCTGCTATGCAGCTTCCTTTACTGTATTGGTATTTGCACTGCCTTATGTGGTATCCGTGTTCTTCCTGTCTTCTGACCTGGAAACGCTGCTGCCCCTGCCATTGAAGCCCTGGCAGATTATTGGTGCAAAATTTACCGCTGTTTTAATTTATGAATACCTGATCATCGCCCTGTTTATCCTGCCTCCATTTATTGGGTATGGTTTTGAAGCACAGGGGGGCGTTCTATTCTGGCTCTTTATGATCCTGGTTGTTCTGGTGCTTCCGGTTATTCCATTGATTTATGCGTCACTGATTGCAATTTTGATGATGCGGGTATTTAAAAATATTAAGAACAAAGAGATGATCAGCACCGTATGCTCCTTTTTAATGATTTTTATTATCTGCGGTGCCAGCATGATGGTAAACCGTACGCCGGATGCAGCTCAAATGGCAAATCTGGTGATTGCTAACAAAAATCTGCTTGACAAATTGAATATAATATTTCCTAATTTAACATTTGCAGGGGATGCTTTAGTTCATTCCAGTATTGTATCCATGCTATTATTTATTTTACTGGCGGGAGTATTTCTGGTTATCTTTTTATTTATTGCTGACAGAATTTACTTTGGCGGAGTTATGGGGATGCAGGAAGTAACATCAAAGCGCAAAAAAATGTCGCAGACGGAGAAAGAATCCTATAGCCGCAGTAAAAGTCCGGTAAAAGCCTATGCCATTAAAGAGTTCAAACTGCTCTTCCGCACACCGGTATATTTCATGAACTGCCTGATGACACCGTTAATTTTCCCTCTTTTAATAGGCATACCGATCATTATTTCCTTAGCTGGCTCCAAGGTAAGCCTGTTACCAATACTGACTCAGCTGGCTTCCACAGCCGGGAATACCGTTACCGCAGTTTTATTGCTTCTTTCCTTTGTACTCCCGATTTTTATCGGCGGTTCCTGTATGGTAACCAGTACCTGCATTTCCAGAGAAGGACAGGGATACATCTTTATGAAATATATTCCTATGTCTATCCGGGATCAGCTTCGGGCTAAGATTTTGAATGGTTTTTTGATCTGCCTTGCAGCGACACTGCCTTACACAATCATCTGTACGGTTCTGGGCTTGGTTTTGCTGAATGCAAATTTCCTTGTGATTATTTTATGTCCGGTCATTACGGTGCTTACACTGCTTATGATTAACTATGCCGCACTGTGGGCTGACCTTACAAACCCGAAACTCATCTGGGAAAGCGAACAGGCTGCCGTGAAACAGAATTTCACTGCAACGATTCTGCTGTTTGCAGTGTGGATCATGGGATTCGCAATGGCAGGCGGAGCATTTGCCCTTTATATTATTCTGGGACTTCCTTCTATATTAATCGCGTTGTTCTTTTGTATTGTTCTGGGGATATTGCTATTTGTAATTAGAAATGGGGTTTATTCTTATGGTGCTAAGAGAATTGAAGAATTAGATTAAGTAGGTATTGCAGATGTGAGATTGCTTTTAGTTTCCGAGATGCTGGGCCATGGTGTAAAACAGCGTGGTTCCGGCATTTTTTTAATCTTTGAAACAGCTCTCTATCTTATCAAGAATTTGATCATATGTATAACCTTTAATTCCAAGGTTTTTTAAATCAATACGTTCCTTTCGTATGCTTCTAAGAAATCGCGTCACGTCTTTCTGAACCGTTCCTGTGGTTTTCAGCTTCATATCCGGATGCATATACAGTGCCAGACGAATAACATCATTCTTATGTTTTTTTATACTATTGCTATCGATCTGTTCTCCGTTCTGTTTTCTTTCGGTCAGGTCAAGCCACGCTTTCATTTTAAACAAAGCCAGACTTTCCAAATTCAAAACGGAAATTTCAAAACCATATCCAGATCCTTTGTCTTTCGAAAAAGAACTCCTTCTCTTTCTAAAACAATGTCGCAAGCTGTTCCACCAATAAACACATATTGTCCAGAATATTCCTGAAAGAACTCTTAAATTTCTCTATTCCTTGAACCATGTATACTCCTCCATCATTTCATTTATTGCCATGTCAATTCTCTCGTCGTTATTTTTCAAGCTGCATATCATACTTATTGGGTCTACACATTTGTCATTAGTCAATAAGGAAATGTCATATTTCATTATCTGAACCTCATATAACCTCTCTTCTAAGGCCATCTCCCTTGTAACCCTGTATTTTTGCAATTCCTCTTCTTTACTGGTATAAGCTGCAATTATTGGATGCTCTGGTTCACCTAACATTGACTTTTTACTCAAGGCAGCTAATCCTCCTGCATATATTTTCACATTTGAGGAAATATCGCTTACAAAGAAAACCTTTCTTACAGGATTGATTAAATATTGTTTGCCTTCTTTGAAAAATTTCTTTTTATCCTTACAGATATAAACCTTTTTACGTCCGGTCTTTCCTTCAATAAAGTACTCTAATAACCCGAGTTTCACAAAAGTATCTGATGCCCTTGACACTGTCATTCTGGTTATATTTAGTTTTTCACTGATTTCCTGTTGTATAACGTAATCCTTATCATGGTACAAGATCCAAAGAAAGATGAGCTGCATAGCCGGCGTAAACTGTTCTTTCACATTTTCTTCCCTGTATTCTTTTTCTTTAGATTGCAGATGAAGTCCCAAAAACGGCAAATACATCTGATTATCTTCACAGATAAATGGTATTTTTTGCGAAATAAACATCTTTCGTTTGTATGGGGATGTGCTTTTCATAGCTAAAACAATTGGATACCCCAATCTAGTTTCCATGATATTTATTTGCTTTTGAATCTGGGATATCATCCGTTCCTCAAGTGACTTTATCAGTATAAATTTTATTCCAATAGCTTTCACTAAATAATAATTATAGCTATCACACAGGTAAGGGCTCAATTTGTTTGCTGTATTAAAACTTTTTATCTCAACATCATTATCTACCATTTGCTGCAGATACTTTTTTATGTTTTCCATTTTATCACCTCAAAATCAATATAACATTTAAAAGTTATATTGTAAATAAAAATGTTACATTTATTTTAATTTTAAATATATCACGGTGCACTACAATAGTACACCGTGACACCGCAAAGCTATAACTTTAAACCTTATTGATTCTCCCCAGGAATCTGATACCCCCAGGATCTCCGCATATCATCCATAATCTCCAGCACCCGGATAGTTTCTTCATGAGGCATCTCTCTGCACTGGGTTCTCCCTTCCTGTATCGCCCTGCGGCAGGCTTCTACCTCATATTCATATCCGGTGATCTGTTCCGGAGGCGTGTAATCTGCTAATTCTCTGTAATTTTCGTCGAAGACTCTGATGTGCTCTATGTTATTTACATTTGTGATCTCTATGTAGCCTTTATCACCAAAGATGCTTGCCCTGCGATTCAGTGCGCCAAGCATACTGCTGTGCATCACAGCTATTTCCCCGCCCTCAAATATCATGGTGATGCTGTCCGAATAATCTACTCCTTTTTCAGACATCACTGCACTGGAAGTTACTTTGCTGATTTTATTTCCGAAGACCATCATTGCGAAGTTTACCATATAGACTCCCACATCCAGCAATGCCCCGCCAGCCAGGGACGGTTCTACCATCCTGGTTACACTTTCCAGAGCGTAGCCCAGATTGCCTGTCAGTGATACTGCCTTACCTATGACTCCGCTGTCTATAATATCATTTACCATTTTCCGGGACGGCATATATCTTGTCCAGATTGCTTCTGTCAGAAGGAGTCCTTTTTCTTCTGCCATTTGCAGTACTTCCCTCGCCTGCCTGGCATTTACCGTAAATGATTTTTCGCATAGAACATGTTTCTGATGTGCCAGGCACAGTCTGATATGCTCATAATGATGAGAATGCGGGGTTGCTATATATACCAGATCAACTTCTTTATCAGAAAGCATTTCTTCATAAGAGCCATATGCTTTCGTAAAGCCGTATTGTTCTGCAAAAGACTGTGCCCGTTTGGCATCTCTTGCTGCGATTGCGTATGCCTCTACCATTTCCATTTTTGTTATAGTCGCAGCCATTTTATGTGCAATCTGGCCTGCTCCCAGAATTGCCATCCTCATTCTTGAACCCTTGCCTGCCGCAAGCCTGCTTGCGGAATTTCCTGAATCAGCAGTATGATTTTCCTGTATTTTTTTCTCCATTTTATTCCCTTTCCTGTTATTTTTGCCCATAGTAGGCATTTGGTCCATGTTTATGCATGAAATGTTTATGCATGAAATGTTTACGCATGAAATGTTTATCCTGGGTTACCTGGGGTGCAGTCAGAACTCTCATGCCTCCATCTTATCTAATATTTTGCCCATTCTGTTACGGGCATCCTTCAGATCGTCTTTCCACTTCCCGCTCCCTGTATACCAGAATTCTGTTACAAATTTACGCACACCGATTTCCCAGGCGGCAGCAATCATTTCTTCGAAATTTACATGCCCTGTTCCAAAAGGAATCTCCCGAAACTTTCCGGGCACTGTCTCTTTTAAGTGAACAGATGTAATATGCCCGGCACCTGTTCGTAAATCTTTTTGAACATTGGTGTCATAGCTGACCGATGCATTTTTAATATTACCGCTGTCCGGATATACCGTCAGATAGGTAGAATTTATATTTTTGACATAGTTCATTGCCTTTTCCACGGTGTTCATAAACTCCGTTTCCATGGTTTCAAATCCTAATGTAATACCCAGACTTGCCGCCATCATTACCGCTTTTTTCAGGTTTTTTTCAAACCGCCGGACTGTTTCCGGAGTGGATTGTTCATAGTATACATCATAGCCTGCCAATTGGATAATCCGAATTCCCAGGTCATCCGCAAGGCAAATTGCTTTTTCCATTATTTCCATTCCTCTGCCTGCAATTTCCGGATTATTGCTTCCAAGGGGATATTTGCGGTGCCCGCTCAGGCACATACTTCTTATGGGAATGCCCGCTGCAAACATGGTATCGATCAGTTCCAGCCTTTCTTTTTTTGACCAGTCAAGCCTTGCCAGCTTTTCTTCCGTTTCATCTATGCTGATTTCCACAAAATCAAAACCGGCAGATTTTGCAGCCTGAAGCTTTTCTTCCCAGGTAAGTTCAGGCGGCATTGCTTTTTCGTATAAACCAAGAGTATATGCTTTCATTTTTTATCCTTTCTTTTTTCAATTCTTAAAATGTTTCCAGGTCCCGCTCAGCCCATTGATTACCGCACGATAAGCCGTATACTTTTCTTCATATATCTCTTTGTATTCCAAACGGGGCATCACCGTTTTAGTGATAGTGACCGTTCGTCGGATGGCATCCTGATAATCAGTGTAGATTCCTGCTGCTATTCCAGCTGCCATTGCCGCTCCCTGTGCCCCCAGTTCTTTGTCTTCAATCACATCAACCGGGATCTGCAGTGCATCGGCAAAAATCTGAACCCATACATCAGAATTAGCTGCACCCCCGGAAAGCCGGATGCTGGATGGCATGGAACGGTTTTGCATTAATTTTTTAACATGGGTCAGATGTGAAAATACAATTCCTTCGTACACTGCCCGCAGCATATGTTTCTTGTTGTGGTATCCGGTAAGGCCCACAAAGGTTCCCTTTGCCAGTGCATCTTCATTGGAGCCGTTTAAAAATGGCAGAAAGATCACGTTGGACTCCTCCGGCTTTATTTCTTCCACCCATTTATTAGTAATATCATAGATGGACTTCCCGTCTTCTTTTGCCGACTCTTTTTCAAAGTTCAGAAGATTTCGGATGAACCATTCCATGTTTCCGGCAGATGTCGGGCTGCTTTCTTCTATCAGAAAATAACCCGGTATGCAGAACATGGAGTTCAGAGCAACTGTTTTGTTGGTTACCGGAGCTTTTCCAATGAATTCATTGATACTCCAGGTTCCTGCTATCATGCACATCTGCTCTTCATCTGACAAACCGGAAGCGATCCCGCAGGCATCTACATCAAACATACCCGCCGCAACCGGAATCCCCTGTGGCAGAGTGGTTTTTTTACTAGCCTGGTCCGTTATGTAACCGCAGATATCCGCAGACCCCCGAAGAGGAGGCAGCTTTTCATATATTTCCTCTAATCCGAAGAGTTTCAGATGCTCTCTGTCATACTGTCCGGTGTTTAAATTTACCAGATTGGCTCCCGTAAAATCGGATAACTCTGCAAATGCTTCTCCGGTCAGACGATATCTGATATAATCTTTTACTGCGAAAATAAACTTTGTGTTTGCAATCACATCAGAATGGTGATCCTTCAACCATGCCAGAATACTCACCGGCTGACATGCCAGTATCTCCTGATAAGATTTCTCGAATACCTTTTCTCTGGTGCCGTCGCGATTCCATTTTTCTACATACTCCCATGCCCTGGCATCGGTAGACAGGATACCGTTATAGGATGGCTTGTCATCATACCCCACCATATACAACCCTTTTCCATGTCCGGAAAAAGATATACCGGCTATATCATCGGGATTTATTTTGCTGTCAGAAATTGCCGCACGAATTGCTGCTGCATTGATTTCCCAAAGTTCTTCCATATCTCTTTCCGTATAACCGGGCTTTGGTGTAATGGTCACGGAAGGGACGCTGGCTACAGATATCTGTCTTCCCTCCTGGTCAAAGATTGCTGCTTTTGAAAAAGTACCCCCATTGTCAATCCCCATCAAATATTTCATCTGCTATCTTCTCCTTTCCATATAAAAATCCCCGAATACAAGCTTGATTCCTGCATTCGGGGACGTAATTACTTGATTTTACAGGCAGCGGATCAAATGGCAGTAACTATTTGCACATTTGGCTGCTGACGCAGGATGCCGGTACTTCTTTTGGCACATCCGGATGGTTTGGACCAAAATGTTTTAGTAATACCAATGGCTCTACCTTACTCTCATTCGTGATTACAACACCCTCTTTTGCAGTACCTTCAGAAACGAAGAACTCATCTGAACTTTGCTGACCAAAACGCAGCAGGGTCACCGCTTCTGCATCGTAAACACCCATTTTCCCATGTCCCTGGATAAAGATACATCCATAAGCCGCCCCATCTTTTATCGTTACTGTCTGCCCTGGATAAATGGTTAATTCTTTTGCCGCAACATAATCATTTGCGTAAGTCACCCATTTTTCAATGTACTGTTCTGTCTCACTCGCTGTAACAGGCGGCCTGAAATAGGTCTGTTTGTAATGGGGATCCGTATTCTTTTCCCAGTCCAGCAAGCCAAAAATATAATCTATGTCATCCTTCTTGTCATCCGGACATTCCTCAACCAGCATATCTCTAGGATATATTTCTCCGGAAACTACATTTTCCTGTACGGAATTTACATCGGAATTCCACTGTGGTTCATATGTAAGATATGATGCCGGAGCATGAATGACACCGGCCGGAGTATACCAGCCCGTCCCAAGCTGAACCCGGTAAGCCCTGGATAATTCAGTAATTCTGGTATCATCTTCATTATAATTACGCAGTCTTCTCTTTACCTCTTCCGGATCTGTATCCGGATCAAAACCAAAGTAAGTGGCACCACATTCTCCCTGGTAATTATTTAACTGCCTGGGGAAATAGTAGCACTCCGGCTTGCCAAGCTTACCGACTCTCGCCGCATCCTCAAAGGTAAGGTGGACATGATGGAACAAAGGATTTTCGAAATCAAAGAATTTTGAATACATGGGCCATCCCCCATACTTTTTCATGAGTTCTTTTCCCACAATTTTCTCACCCATTGTATCAATAGCTTCCTTTAATGTAAATTTTTCATCTATTTCATAAGATACGGCTACATAACTCATTCCCTCGTCCGGTGCTGCCAGCGGTCCGTTATTAGCTGGAATTGTGGAGGAAAACCATCTTTCCTTAATAGACCCTCTCTCAATTCCCAGTGCATAATAATCATCAGGGTGTAATTTTAATCGGTGTCCTGCCTTTCCAAATCTTCTTGGTACAAAGGTGGGATTTAGGCGGAAAATCCCGCCTCCTTCTTCAAATACTTTTTCTATTAATGATTGGTTTGCCATATTTTTCTTCCTTTCTGGCTTCTATCTACTTTTTCTGTAATTTTCCGTTTTTTATATTTTCTAATGCCTCACGGCCGAGCCATTTTCTATTGCACCTGCAATGCCGTCAATGGTTGCATTTGCAGGCTCCAATCCCATGACGTAATCTCCGGCACCCATCATTTTCCATTGCACAAAATGATCCAGTTTGTGGGAGAACACGCTCTAGAGCGTGTTTTAAAATTGCTTTCTGACAGATGTGCGTCACAGTTTGTGGAAGAACACGCTCTAGCACACACCTTTCTGCAATACAATATTTGCGTAACGTGCTGTTGTTCCGGTCTGTACAACCAGATATGCCTTCTCGGATTCCTCATAAAAGGGAAGGCGGTCTGCAAAATCAAATTCTTGAAATGCCCGGTCAGTATCATGTTTTTTTAATATACGTTTATAGACATCCCATATTTCAGGTGTGGGCTCAGTTGGCAGATTGCGCATGAGCCTGACCGGATGTTTGATAAAATTATCCAGTGGAAAAAATGGTAAAATTGCTTCCAACAGTTCCGGAACCTCCACTCCTTCCAGCCGTATCAGCCGTTTTGCATGTGCCGCTGCCGGATAATTAGCATCGGCTATAATCAGTACATCACTATGTCCCATTTCCATCATTACTTTCATTAACTCCGGGGAAATAATCTTTGGTATATTCTTAAGCATACTGCACCCTCATTTCTACCGGCGCCTCCGGCAGGGTAAATGCTGACGGAGGCTGCCGCTTTTTATTAATTCATAAATTCGTCTACATTATCTTTGGTAACTAACTGGAATGGAATTCTGATATCATATTCCACCTTTTCTCCTTTTGCCAGTGCCAGAGCTGTATCAACAGCTGTGGCTCCCTGACCTTCCGCATCCTGGAAAACCGTACATGCCATTTCACCATTTTTCACTGCCGTCAGGGCATCAGAAATGGCGTCAACACCTGTGATCATAATATCTGTTCTGCCTGCTGCTTTACATGCAGATAATGCACCAAGAGCCATATCATCATTTTCGCAGATAATTCCTTTTAATTCGTCTCCATAGGTAGTAATCCAGTCTTCTGCCAGTGCCAGAGCCTCTTCTCTCTTCCAGTTTGCAGTCTGCTCAGCCAGCAGTTCATATTTATCAAATAAACCGGCTTCTTCATAACCTGCCCAGCGTCCTACCTGGCCTGCCTGTCCCATCGGTCCCTGGATAACACAGATTTTGGATCCTTCCGGCAGGTTTTCTAATACATAGTTCGCTTCAATCAAACCGGATTCTTTGTCTTCACATCCTACAAAGGACTGGTAATCCTTATTTACCGTATCACAGTTACAGTTTACAATGGGAATGTTTGCTTCATTGGCTTTTGTAATACAGGGGCTGCTTCCATCCATATCCTGAGCATTTAAAATAATTGCATCCACCTGCTGTGTGATCAGATTCTCTGTAATTTCTATCTGCTTGTTAACATCGCCTTCCGCATCATTCATCAGCAATTTTACACCCAGCTCTTTTCCCCTTGCCTCAATTGCATCTGCAATTCTCTTAACAAATGTGTCTGAATTGTCCTTCATAATTACGCCAATGGTGAAATCCCCGTTATCTGCTGAAGCGGCTGCGGCCGCCTGTGTGGCTTTCTCTACTGCTTCTGTGCCTGCATCGGCAGCTTTTGTCCCGGCTGATGTCTCTGCATTTGCCGGTTCTGTTGTCTCAGCCGCATCCGTTGTCTTTGCTGCCTCTGTTGTCTTTGCTGCCTCTGTTGTCTTGCTGCTGCCCTGTCCGCATCCTGCGAGAACTGAAGCCACCATTGCCACTGCGAGTAAACCACTGATCATTTTCTTCTTCATACCTTTATCCTCCTTATTTTTTAATAAATAGGTATCTTAGTTGTTATTCCCTGCTCTTTGTCTTCATGTCCATTAATACAGCCAGCAATATAATGAAGCCTTTTACAATCTGCTGCCAAAACGAGTTGACATTTACAAGGTTTAGTGAGTTACTGATTAATCCAATAATGATAAAGCCGAATATTGTTCCGCGCAGGCCGCCGATGCCGCCGCTCATACTGGTACCGCCAATTGCCGTTGCCGCAATGGCATCCAGTTCAAATCCCTCTGCTGCCGTTGGCTGACCGGAACTAATGCGGGCCGATAATATCAAACCAACGATACCGCAGCAGACACCGGATAATATGTAAACCATCATTTCCACTTTACGCGTCTTCACACCTGAGAGTTTCGCGGCATTCTTATTGCCGCCGATTGCAAATACATATCTTCCGAAGGTGGTACATTTCAAAACAACCAGACCAATGATACAAACGATCACCAGAATGATAATCGGTGTTGGGACTCCAAGTACATTTCCCTGCCCGATTGCCAGGAAGGATTCATTGGTAATGGTATATGGCTTTCCATTGGAATAGACCATTGCAAATCCCCGACCGATTGTTGTACTGGCTAAGGTTGCAATAAATGGCTGAAAACCAATATACGCTACCAGGTAGCCATTTAATATGCCGAATGCAACTGCTGCCAAAACACCAGCCACACATGCCAGAAATACATTTCCATCATTCATAAGCAGCGAACCGCTGATGACACTGGTAACTGCAACAAGCGATCCTACCGAAAGGTCAATTCCTCCTGTCAGGATAATGAAAGTCATTCCCACTGCCAGAATACCGTTGATGGATACCTGCCGAAGAATATTTAAAATATTTCCGCTGGATAAAAATACCGGTTTAACAATTGTCATAAGTACCACTATGAATATGATTACGAATACCAGTCCAAATTCCCGAAGTACCTTTCCCAAATTCTTCTTATTATTCATTTTGTTCTCCTCCTAGAGCGTGTTCTAAAATTGCTTTCTGGCAGCTGTGCGTTACACTTTGCGGGAGATTTGTCCCGGATGAAGGGCACGTAGCGGGCCACGTAACCTGAATTCTGGGCAAATATGCCGCAAAGCGGGATGTGCAGATGGCGGGAATGAATTTTCAAAGAAGCTCTACAGAGTCTTTGAAAATGCTATAGGCTATAATGCTAATTTTAAAATTGTCTGCTGTGATTTCGTTTCATCTCCCTGAAGTTCTCCCGTAATCTTGCCTCTGGACATTACGATGATACGGTTACTCATTCCAATCAGCTCCGGCATTTCAGATGAGATCATGATAATAGCCATGCCCCCTTTTGCAAGATCTACCATCATACGGTAGATAGCAGCTTTCGCTCCTACATCGATTCCTCTCGTGGGCTCATCCATAATTAATACTTTAGGTCCGGCCAGAAGGCATTTTGCTAAAACTACCTTCTGCTGGTTTCCTCCGGACAGGCTGCTCACCAGGTCATTAATGCCGTTCATTTTTGTAGTCATTTTCCGTGCCATTTCATCGCATATTTTTCTCTCTTTTGCCTTGTTGATAAAGCTTAACCGGCTGTATTTATCTGCATTTTGAAGGGTTATGTTCTCCTTAATATCGCGGCATAATACC
This sequence comes from Robinsoniella sp. KNHs210, assembly GCF_000686105.1. Lineage (NCBI taxonomy): Bacteria > Bacillati > Bacillota > Clostridia > Lachnospirales > Lachnospiraceae > Robinsoniella > Robinsoniella sp. KNHs210. Next base: position 3,712,597 of record NZ_JMLZ01000002.1, on the reverse strand, counting down.
AAACCCAGATCCTTTCTGTCTTCAGATGCCATAATGATATGGTACCTGTTTGCATCCTTTGGGTGGTTGATGGTTATGGGCTTTCCCTCCATAATTATTTCGCCGCTGTCCAGCCTGTCGTATCCTACCAGGGCACGCATTACTTCGCTTCGTCCGGCGCCTACCAGACCTGCCAGCCCCAGGATCTCCCCCGCGCGAACCTCAATATTAATATCCTGAAATACTCCTTTTCGGGTAAAGTTCTTCAATTCCAGGACAACTTCTCCTTTTGGCGAATCGTTAACCGGATAACCACCTTCCAGCTCCCGTCCTACCATCATGTTGATGAGTTCTTCCGGCGATGCCTCGGATATCCTCACGCAGCCGATAAAGCTTCCGTCACGAAGAACCGACACCCGGTCTGCCAGCTGAAACACTTCATCCATTCTGTGTGATATATATACAATCCCTACATTTTTTGCTTTTAAATTATCAATTATCTTAAACAATATTTCCGTTTCTGTCTCAGATAATGATGATGTTGGCTCATCCATAATAATTACTTTTGAATCATAGGAAACTGCTTTTATGATTTCCATCATCTGAACCTGGGCAATGTTCAGATGTTTCATTTTCATATTTGGTTTTATCAGCTCCTGTAAACCATATTCCTCTAATATTTTTTCCGTTTTTTTATTGAGCTCTTTAACATCAACAAAAGGAAGTCCTTTTATTTTTTTATTTTCTCTTCCTAAAAAGACGTTTTCGGCAACTGTCATTTCCTGTATCGGACTCAGTTCCTGATGAATCATGGAAATCCCCATATCCAGGGCATCACGCGCATCTTTAAAATCAACCCGCTGCCCCTGAAAGATGATCTCGCCGCTATCTCTGGTATATATTCCCATGATAATTTTCATAAGCGTTGACTTTCCCGCTCCGTTTTCACCCATTAATGCATGGAGTTCACCGGGTGCGATACATAGCTCTACGTTATTCAGTACATTTACGCCTGCAAATGATTTACTGATACCTTTTGCCTCCAGGATATATTTTTCACTTTGCAAAATACTTCCTCCTTCCTATATGTTTAACAGCGCGTGTCCGGAGTTTCAAACGGGCTCTGGTTTATATTCAATTCCGGATTATCCGAGAAGTGCTTCAGAATAACAATTGGGTCTGTGGAGGAAGGATTTGTGATTGTGACCCCTTCCTTTGCGGCTTTTTCTGTTACAAAATATTCATCGTGGGTTAATTCCCCATAATGGATTAAAGCCGGAGACTCTATTTCCCATACGCCAAACTTTCCATTTCCCTCCAGGCAGATGAGTCCATATGGTGCCAGATCCCTGATCGTAACGGTGTGCCCCGGTAATACGGTAAGCCTTTTTGCTGAAACTGTCTTGCATTTGTAGCAGATCCATTCTTCTATGTAACCTTTTTCCAGCATTTCTTCCAAAGGTCTCACCGGAACCGGCTTCATGTACCGTTTTTCATGGAAGTCGGGATCTATATTCGCTTCCCAGTCAATTACATCTAAAAGGTAATCATAGTTCCCCATTTCCTCCGGGGGTGTATTTTTCCATAGGAGATCTTCTCCCACGATCTGTCCATTTAATAGTACTGACTGGTACATTGCGTAAACATCAGATGCAAACTGAGGCTCGTAAGTGCAGAGGCTGCCGGGTGCATGCATTACTCCCGGCGGTACATCATACCCCGTATCCAGTTCCAGTTTATGAGCTCTGGATAAACCCAGGATGTTGTTATCCCCTTTTGTAAATTTCTTTAATGCTTCCAGCACTGCTTCCTTTGTAGTCTCAGGATTAAATCCAAAGAACGTAAATGGAAATTCACCGCCATGATTGTTCAGCTGGGAGGGAAAGAAATACATCTCCGGCTTGCCGGATGCCCCTACCCGTTTTGCATGTTCTTCTCGGTGATGGATATGATGGGGAAGCGGTCCTGCATTATCAAAGAATTTGGAAAACATTGCCCAGCCATGATACTTATTCCATAGCGTCTCACCGATAATTGCCGGACCTGCCAGTTCTATGGCATCTCTCAGAAGTACTTTTTCCTTTCCTTCATCATCCGCAACGATATAACTCAGTCCTTCATCCTCCGGTGTACCGGGACCATTTTCTGCCCAAGTCGTAGAAGCAAACCATCGTTCATCAATACCGCCCCTCTGACCCAGAATAAAATAATCGTCCGGATGTAGTTTTATTCGTTTACCTGGTCTGCAAAATGATCTCGGCACCCAGGTTGGCGCCAGCCGTAAAACTCCTTTTCCCTGCTCAAGTGCCCGGTCAACTACTTCCTTTTTATTCATTTGCATAAACCTCCTCCAGTATTTGTACATTTCTTATAATTTTTTATTTACTTTCTAAAATCATCTGTTTAACTTGACACAAGAATATCAGAAAAACGTTTTTCTGTCAATGGTGTTTTAAATAATATTATTTTTTTATACAATTTATTCAAAATATTATCTGTATTTTTAGCACTATATCACAACTTATACCCCTGTCCCTTTACTCTTTTGCAAGACAATTTTATTCATTTACGCTAATTCCATAAAATATTACGTTTGTTTTAATTATGTCAGCAAAACGTTTTTCTGTCAATTGAAATTACTTTTACCACAAAAAAATAAGGGCTTCCTCCTGTTAAAAGGTACCCTTACTCTTTATTCTTACCAGTCCGACAATATCCAATCTTCCGGTGCATCTTTCACCGTAGATTTACGAACAACCAGACGCGATTCCATCTTCATCCTGATTACTTCTTTATTTTCTTCATTTTCAATTCTGTCAAATAAAATTTTTGCCGTTTCAATCCCTGCATGTTTTTTGCGTATATGAATGGTCGAAAGAGCCGGTTCCACTACGCTTGAAATAAATACATCATCATAGCCGATAATCTTAATCTCTTCCGGAACTTTTTTATGGTGCTCCCGCAGTGCTTTTAATGCGCCTACTGCCATCTGGTCATTGCCGCTGAATACACCGTCAATGCCAGGCATGGATTTAAGCAGTTCCTTCATCGCAGCATAGCCGCTCTGGTGAGAATAATCCCCTTCTGCAACCATAGAATCATCCACGCTTAGTCCTGCTTCTGCCATTGCCTTCCGGTATCCAAGGGCACGGTCTGTTGCGATGCTCATAAAAAAAGGTCCGGAAATATGCCCAATCCTTTTACATCCTTCATCTATCAAATGTTTCACTGCCATTTTTGCACCCGTTACACCATCGAAATACACAGAATCTATCCCAAATTCTGAAAAGTCACGCTCTATGCTGACCAGCGGAATTTTCTTATCATGCTCCGCCAGATTTTTTAACTTCTTCAGATAATTGTCCTGTCCACTCTGGGGCACTACAGAAGCAAATATAATTCCATCTACCCGATTCGTAATCAAACTTTTAAACTTTTCCAGCTCCCGTTCGATAGCCGCCGCTTCCCCATAAACTCCCTGGGTATCACAGATCATAATCTGGTATCCTTTTTCATTTGCTACAGAATAGATTCCTTTCACAATATATGGATAAAAAAGCCCGCACATATCAGCTGTGATAACTCCTATGGTTCCTGACTTTTTCTTCTTCATGCTTCTCGCTACCGGATTCGGTTTGTAAGAAAGCTCTTTTGCAGCTATTTCTACTTTTCTCTGCAAATCAGGGCTGACAAATTTGGAATTATTTAATACATTTGAAACCGTGGATATGGAAACTCCGGCGCGCTTTGCCACGTCTTTTATGCCTGCCATGGCTCCTCCTTTCTCACCTTACATGGGTTTATGAATATCCTCGCTGCATTTATTCTATCATCTCATAAATGCAATATGTAAAACCATACGATTATCACTATATGGGAGGTATTATTATTATAATAGCATAATATTCCGAAGATTCAAACAGCTTAAATTATTTTTTACTGACCGCATTTTGGGGATAATCTTTTGGAGGATCTTGTGAGATACCGAACCTCAATGCCGTACTGAAATATATCTGAAACAAATTATAAAAAGAACTTTATAATATAAATGTTTTTTGGCTGTAACTGTAAATTAACGTATTTCTCACTCTCATAAGCACTATCCTGCCTTACTTCCGCTTCTACACCATCAACAGTTGCCCATTTCCATGTCACACCTACCTTTACATGGATTTCCTTTTGTTCCCCTCCATCTGCCGCTGCTATTTCCATTTCAATATATTTTGATTCTTCTTTTTCATCTGTGAGCATCCAGGTAAGTCTGTTTATCCCTGCACTTGTTCTGGTTTTGATTCCCCTGATATTACCCCGGTGCAAGCCATCCGGCAATGCTGGCAGAGCTTCAATAATATGATCATTGGAATACAGCAGAGCCTCCAATACAATGCCCGGTAAAGTGATTGCATTATCTGTGCAGAAAGCAGATTCATGATTTTTATCATGAGAGGTAAGCAATGATGTATATTGATATCCTTCACTTATTAGTATGTATAATGAACGTGCAACTTCTTTTTTGTCTTTAATACGTGCTGATGCCAGGGCTTTATGCAGATGCCCATGCGACATGGCATCATCCCCTTGATTGAACAGGGTACGCTTTTGTATGGCACGAAAAATTCCTAGTCGCAGCACTCTATTTTCCTCAGCCTCATGACAAGGCCACGCTGCATACGCGTGACTGATGTGACGATGATTATAATTTTCTTTTAAACTATCCAGTGCCCACTCTTTTAGCGCTCCATCTTCTGTATATAAATATTCAGGCAGGCGTCTTTCTAATACTTCCCACTGTACCTTCTGAATCTCTAACTTCATATCCCGACTGTCTGCATATATTTTTTTCGCCATATACAGCGAATTCTTTATTGCTGAAATATCCATTGTCACATTTGCTGCCACAGACTCCATGCCATTATATCCAATCCCTCCGGGCGCATTTTCCGGAGAATAGCCCGGACTCAGAATATAACTTACTCTGCTAAAACCGGACGGGGTATTTTCTTCCTCCTCTATAGTCGTCCCGTCTGCCAAATGAATCGTTCCGTCCCCACCCCTATAAAATCTATTATCTGTGTATTGCACCCAGAATTTCATAATCTTTGCTATCACTGGTACCAATATGTCTTTCAAAAGATCGAACCCATCACACACAATTCTGGCAATATCATCATCTTCCAATTCCAATACCCGCTTCAGCCGTGGCAGATCTACGTCTTTTCCCACAGGAACCTTAACCCTTCCAAAGCATTCATAATATTCAAAAATCGGATATATCATCCAGTCTGTAGATGCATTCCAATATCCGTGAGGATATCCGGGCAGAGAATGATAAAGTTCTCCGTTTCCGCTGCCATCTGTGTGAGAAGGTGCTTTCAGTGCACCTGTCATTCCATAAATATTTCCTGCATTCTTTTCCCAATCAGGGAGCTGCCTTAAAATAAAGTTTATATATCCCGCTGCCACTTCTTCCATATTTCCTATATTCATAGATGCTATCTGAAGATTTACATTTGCATCAGTAATGAAATTCCCTTGAAACAGGGGCAGCCAGCTCCCCGTCCAGATACCATTCATACGCGGTACATGATAGCCGCTGCTGCAAAGAAGCAGGTACCTTCCATTTTGAAAAAGCCTTTCCAGATATGCTTTATTTATCTTCTCGGAGTGCTGCTGTTTATAGATCAGCGCCTCATTTGTCAGCTCTCTATCCGCCTTATCTTCAGCAGAAAAACAAAGTTCCAGATCCATTCTGGAAAATGCCTTCTGATGAAGTTTTTTGTGTTCCGACAGTGCTTGTTCATACTGGAATTCACCCTGCACTTTATACTTTTGGGCAAGCCCGTTAAGTCTGTTGGAACTTTCTTTAAATAGCATTTTTTTTGCGTCATCTAAACAATGAATGCGATGTTCTTTTTTATCAATCTCTGCCAAGAGAATAATTTTATCAGCATTTTGAATATGAAGCCTCTGCGATTGGAACCCGGGTATCATTTTTTCTTTTCTATTGCGGCAAAATTCTGGCTGCACCTGAATATCTCTTATATGGTCTTCTATTTCAACTTTTCCATTTGTAAGGATACAGATTGTAACAGACCAGCCTCCATAAGCATATTCAGAATATTTTTTTGGACTTCCACTTGTATAAAACGTCCCATATTTCCCGACTTGCCCCATCCACACTTTGCTTATTTTTTCATTACAGTTATCCCCATTATCCGTTGCTTTTCCCCAATCTTCCTCAACAAATTCGCAGGTTTGTGGAATTTCAGGCACACCCCGGTCTATAAATGCATCTGTTTCTACGGACATCTCAAGCAGATTGTCAATCCATATTTTTGTATCCAGCTGCTCACTTTCAGGTGCTGTGATCTCTGTTATAATTACATTATCTTTTCTGGAAGCAAAAGACCTTATATTCCACTCGCATTTTTTCCTGTCCTTCCACTGTCCCCCTATTTCACCTGTTTCAAAATTCGTATAACGGTTAAATTCTACCACTTCTCTGCACTTTAAATTTCTTATACGAAGCTGAGCTGCAGGATGAAAAGTTCTGGAATTAGATGATACATATCCCTTTACACCATAAGTTTGTTCATTATAATCTGCTGCTTTTCTGACCCAGCATCCTGTATCTTTTCGAATTACTGCATTTTTTCTCTGCTCATCCAATATATCCGCATAATACGGCACATGGAATATTTCATTTGTATCCAGAATCAGCTTGGTATTTTGATAAACAATCACATCTTCTTCCGGTGAAAAACTTTCTAAGATCCCGATTTCTCCATTCCCTGCTGCCAGGGCATCCCTCCATTTATCTTTTCCGTTTTTTCCCACACCAATTGCAGGATATGTATCTGAATCAAATCCTTTTGCTCCTTTTCGTCCATACAACCAGTTCCCCATTTTTTGCCTCCTCTGTCGTATCTGATTTCATTCTTATACCCTTTTCCATTTTTTGTGTCCACATTAAAATGTTTAGTAAAATCATATCTCACGATATGAAGTCCTTTCCGGAACCGTACGTGCGGCTTTCCCGCATACGGCTCTTCATAATAACATTTACAGTTGCAAGCTACGCATAGAGATTGAAGTATTTCTTGGGATAAGCTAGTGGGTAATACGCCAACATCTGCTTGAATCCCTCCCAGTTGTAGCTTCTCTTCTGACTTCTGCGGTTCATCCAACGATATAGCAACTGTGTTGTGTTGTAGTGATATTTTACCAGTGACTGGATGTTATAGGTCAAACCATAGTACCTGTAGTGCCCTAGCAATTTAAGATTTAGAATCGGCATTTCCGTTTTATAGTTGTACGCAATACTTGCAGTCTGCCCGCAAGAGACCACAGGCTCTCCCCAGTTGACTGGATAGCCATAGTGAAACATGATTGGCTCTCAGACTCCGCCGAAGCCACAACAGACTCGCTCCTGAATCCTTAACGTCTGCCATGATGTTGCCTTCCGCATGGATAAACTGCGTCGGCCTTCGGGACTTTGTAAAATTTCGGAGCTCTATAGCATTACAACCCTGCTCCCTAACTGTCTACGCTTAGCCCTGACTGTTACCAGTCAGAACCCAAGACTCGCTAATGGTGGCTCGCTACGCCTTGCCATGCGGGTGTTCCACCCGCTAAACTATCCGCCCTTTCCTGGGCGCACTTATCCCTTAACTGCTCCCATAGTCATTCCTTCAATTATGTGTTTACTAAAAATACTATACAATATTAAAATCGGTGCAATACTTACCACTAAAGCCGCAAAGTACAAAGTATAATTAAAGGAATGTGCCTGTCCGAAAAACCTTATTCCTATTGAAATCGTTCTATATTTTGCCTCTCCAACCAAGATAAGAGAAAATGGATATTCATTCCATGCACTGATAAAAGAAGTTATTACGATAACCGATATTATCGGCTTACAAAGAGGAAAGATCACCTTCCACATCATCTGCAATATGCCGCATCCCTCCATAAAAGCTGCCTCATCAAGTTCTTTTGGTACGGTCTTAATAAAATTTTCCATAAGTAATACAGACAGTGGCATGGCAAAGGCAACATAGGGCAGCAGCAGCGTAAACCAGTGATCCAGGAGATTCAGCATTTTAAATTCGATAAATACCGGAACCATCAGGGACAATACCGGAATTACCATCCCCGATATGAATAACAAATAGATCAGACGAGCTCCCGGAAACTTATACCTGGATACCACAAAACCTACTGTAAAGGAAAAGATTACAGTCAACACAACCGTAAGAATACTCAGGTAACCGGAATTCAGGAAACAATGCCATAAATCCCCAGTCTGTAAAGCTTCAGCATAATTATGGAAAACCGGATTTTGGGGAAATCCAAGAACATTCTGCATAAAATCTTTGTTTTCTCTAAGTGAGGATATAATCATCCAAATGATAGGAAGGATACAGCTTAGCGAAAACAACATGATTACCGCGTTAACTGAAAAACGAAATATCTTCCCTCCTGTTTTTCTTATATTATGCATACTTTTTCCCTCCTAACAACAGACGGCTGCCAAGAATCAGAATTAACGAAATCAATAATATTGTTACGGCAAGAGCACATCCATATCCCATCTTCATCATGGAAAAACTCACATCATAGTTATACAGAGAAAGCACCATAGATGAATTCCCCGGTCCTCCGCCTGTCATAACAGAAATATGGTCAAAAGCTTTAAATGAACCTGCAATACAAACCATAATACAAACCTTTAAAGTATCGTATATCATAGGAATGGTGATATAAATACTTCTCTTCCAACCATTTGCCCCGTCCACCTCAGCCATTTCCAATACGTCTCTGGGTACAGATGCTATTGCACTTGTCATAATTACCAGGTAATATCCGACAAACTGCCAGATTACAGGGACTGCCACACTGAACAGTACTATTTTCGGATCATCCAGCCACAATTTTATCCAGCCCTCTTTTCCAATCAACCGCAAAAATTCATTTAAGATACCTGTTTGATTACTATAAATAATCTGCCACAAAAGTCCGATTACCACTGCTGATATGATATTTGTTGTAAACATGATTCTTCTATGAAATTCTGTAAACTTCATCCACTTCATTGTAAAAAACAAAGTGAATACAAAAGCAATTCCTACCTGACCAATTACCATGAGTACCGTGAAAATCATTGTGTTTTTAAATGATATCCAAAAAGCCTCATCCCGAAAAATATTTATGTAATTTTCTAACCCCAAAAAAGTCATATTTTTACCACCGGACCATTTAAATAAACTATAATATCCTGCAAAAAAGATTGGGATAATTACCATGAAGACATAAACTCCAACCGGTGCTAAAAGCATCAGCGCAATCTTATATCCCTTTGGCTGCAATGGATTTTTACGCATGTTACACTTCCCCTTTTCTATTTTTAGGTATAAAAGGAGCAGGCAGACAAACCTACCTGCTTCTTTCATTCATTTTATGTTTCTGTTCAACTGTTTCTGTTCTGCTGTTTCTGCTTACTTTATACTAGTTGATGTCCAGTTACTACTGTTGTCCTTCTTCATAAGCAGACTGCAATTTCTCTGACAATTGTTCCGGTGTAAGAGAACCTATTGTAAGCTCCTGATATCCATCCTCTGCAGTGGATACATATGTTGCATTAAACTGTATCTCAGGATTAGGAACTACTTCATATCCCTCAAACATCTTAAACATTGCCTTTTCAAGATCACTCTGGGATGAATTGTCAATTTCAGAAGTTTTAGCACACGGTATAGAACCTTCCCCGGCAATTTTTGCCTGTATGTCAGGATCGGACAAACTTTTTACAAAGTCAATGGCAATCTCTTTCTCTGCGCCTTCCAGTCTGCTGTTTACCGCTACGCCCCATCCCTGTCCTCCTGACATATACTTTCCATTACCAGGTTTTTCTGAGGTTGGAGGGAACATTGCCGTATCTGAATTCTTCAATACCTCATCCGATGCATTCTTTACTACATTTCCGGTAACCCAGTAACCGCCCATAAGCATTGCCGCTTTTCCGTCATAATAGTAAGAATTTCCTAAAAGTTCTTCCTGACTGTTTACATCTTCATTAAACAGCCCCATATCCGTCAATTTCTTTAATTCTGTAATTGCAGCAACCATACAGGGATCCGTAAACTTTGCACCCTGCCCATTTTTTAAGCTATCATACCAGTCTAAATCCGCATACCGGAACAAAATGCTTGGCATAATCTGGCTGGATATCATATAGCCTTCTTTATTTCCACAAGCCAGAGGTATATACCCCTTATCTTTTATAGCTGTTACTGCTTCTTCAAAATCTTCCACTGTCTTTGGAAACTCCTTTATTCCACATTCCTCAAAGATTGCCTTATTGTAAATCATCATACTGCTTACAATCATAGACTGGGGGACGCCTAAGATCTGATCATCAAACGTATAATCATTAAATGCCCCTTCATCCATTCTGCCACTCCATTCACTGTCCGCTGCAATCTCCGGTGCCAGATCCATAATCTGTTCATTGTCATACATGGATGGCATCAGCCCGGGTAATGACTGGAAAATATCCGGAAGAGAATTGGTCGCCATCAAAGTCTTCAGCTTGTCCTCATACAAGTCATGCGCCACTACTTCCACACTTAGTTCCAAATCCGGATATTTCTCCTGCAGTTTTTCTAATAACTCATTTCCCGTTCTGGCTACCACATCTCCATCATTACTCCAGGTCACCATAACTGAAAGTTTCGAATCCTCTCCTTTTTCCGACTTAGCCTGTCCGTTATCCTGTGTCTCGGTAATATCTTCCTCCGTTTCTTTTTGAACATTTTCTTTGCTTCCAGGCTCTGCTTCCGTTGTATTGTCAGTCGTCTTCACCTCTTCTGCAGCCTTAGATGCACCTTCCGTAATCCCGGAAGAATTACCGCATGCGCTTAATGATACTGTCATGATAGCTGCCATTAACATTGCTACTGCTCTTCTCTTCATTTCTTTTCCTCCCAATACTGTTTCATTAATTTTCTTTACAACTCTTATTATATTGATTTTCATTTTTTCGAACACCTTAAAAACTATAAAAACACCCAAAATTCTATACATTTTTACAGAATCCTGGGTATTTTTATTTTTCTGTTTATATAACCGGAATATCATATAAAACCGGCTGAGTAATAACCGCTACCGTAAAATTCTCACTGTCTGTTTCATAGTGCAGCCCAAATCGTTCGCCAAAGCGCATTTTAATCCTGCTATTTACATTTTTAATAGCAAAATACGATTTGTCGGAAACTTCTGTATCGTCGATATTTAAAACTGAGTTAAGCCTGTCACAGTCGGTGCCTACGCCATCATCACTAACTTTAATCATCAGGCTGTTCCCCTTTATCATTATTTCCACTTTTATGATTCCCGCTTCTCCTTTGGGAATAATTCCGTGAAGAATCGCATTTTCTACAATGGGCTGTAAAATAAATCTCAGCGTATGCAATCCTTCTGCTTCCTCTTGAATCACAAATTGAAAATCAATCGTATCCTCCAGGCGTATTTTTTGAATCACCAGATAATTATTCAGATAATCCAATTCCTCTGTGATTGTCATAATTTCATTTACATTATCCAGACTCAATCTATATAATCTGGAGAGCGCCATTATAATCTCACCTGTTTTCGGTGCATTTTCAATATGACTCAGCCAATATGCCGTATCTAGATTGTTGTACAGTGAATGGGGATTAATCTGTGCCTGCAGGGAAGCAAACTCCGCTTCCCTTAATTCTATTTTCTTTCTCACCAGTTCGTCGGTCAGCTTTTCGATATAACCAGACATATTATTATATGTTTCTACCAGTACCCCTACCTCGTCATTAGAGGGGATAACATCGATATGTTTCATATCCATAACTTTCAGCCTCTTCGCCAAAACAGTAAGGGGCCTTGTACATATTTTAGAAAATAAGAAGGCACATCCGGCACATAAAATAAAACTAATCAAAAGGCTTACCGTAAGAATACGCTGTAATACAACACTGTCACTTAATACATACTTCGTAGGAACCACATTAATCAGGATCCAGTCACTGTGGGTAATCTGATACGAAGTGACCAGACAATTTTCGTCCCCAATATATTTTTCAGCCATTGCGCTTGATTCATTGGCTTCATCCATCACCTCAGCAGGTGCTTTCTCCCCTAACTTAGAGATATCCTCCGACGCAATTATATTACCGCTCCGGTCTATCATATAGGTCAGATTGTGTTCGTCTGCAATTTCATCCGTAAATAACTTAGATAACTCCGAAACTAAGATTTCTATTCTCATAACTGCAAGCTTTTTCCCGGTATTAATATCATTCACATTACGCACCATAGAGATCGTCTTTTCACCCTGGTTTAAATCCTCCCATTGCCCGCTGTCCGTAACCCAGGTTAATCTACCTTTTTTCTCATCCAGATCATGAATCAACGCTTTGTCAGCTGTTTTATTACGGTAAGTTCCTGTAAATGCGATATCACCCCCCAGGCTTTCTATTCCAATGGCAGACATATAGTCTTTATTCCCCACACAAAAGGACAGCCTCCGCTGAACTGCTATTTTTTTAACATCTGTATTATTATTTCCCCCCTCAACACTGTGAAGCCATTCCCGAACAATATTATCCTGTATCAGCAACACCGACAGATCATCCACATAATTCATAATTGTCTGTACATTTGTGCTGATATGAGCGAGGGTATTTAACTTTGCCGCACTTTCATTTTTTTTAACTATATTGGCAGACTGAACATATAACATTGTACCCACAATCATCATTGGGAGGATCGCTATCACAATCGCTGAAATAAAAACTTTGTAACTCAGACCAAAAAAAGACTTCTTTTTCTCATTTTCCATTGCTTTTCTCCTTTTGACCTCCCATTACTCCGGACGCTGTGAAATACCTGCGTTCTCCCGAAACTGACGGGGAGAACACCGTTCATATTTTTTAAATATAAAACTGAAATATTTATAATTTGGATAACCGCACTGCTGTGCCACCTCATAGGTTTTTAACCTTTTATCTAATAGCAGAATCTTTGCCTTATCTATTCGGTATTGATTTAAATAATCCACAAAATGAATCCCCATCTCCTGGCAGAATATGCGGCTGAAGTAGTTTGGCGTTACATAGACTTTCTCCGCCACTGCTTCTACCCTTACTTCCTCCTGATAATGCTCTGCCACATACTGGAGGGCTATTGTTACTACATTGCTGTATGAATATGTATTCATAACACGAAGCAATTCAATTAAATTTTTGATAAACCCCTCTACCCATAACTGAATATCATCCATAATTTTGCAGTTATTCAATTCATCCAGGATACTGGCATTTTTGCCTAATACGTCCTGGAAATCAACTCCCATGTTCTCAACCGAAATCAGCGCTACAATTATTTGACGTACCGACAAGTTTTTCAGCTGCTCATAACTAATGTTGCTCCTTCGCATTTTAGCAAATACCTGTTCAATAATACTGCATGCTTTCTTCAGATCCAGCATCTTTATACTGTCAATGAGCTGCTGCTCTTCTTCCCTGATATCTACCGTACCGCTGTTTTCTAACAGATCAATCTGCGAAAATTCTATAATGCATCCCTTTCCTTTATAACTTTTTGTCTTGAATGCTGTCATTGCTTTTGTAAAAGAATCCGGAATACCATCTACACTTTTTTGTACATCACCCAAAGCTATCGTAACAGATGTATTCTGGGCAATTTTCGTTTTATTCTGCATAGTTTTACATCTGTCTAAAAGCAGCTCCCCCATTGATTCGTTTATATTTAAGACAGCGCAAAGAAAATTATCATGGGTATAAAACGCATCTGCTTCAAAGATACTGGCAAAAACCTGATTAAACACCTGTCTGATGGTATCATGCATTTTCTTTATCTGATCATTGCTGTTAGATGGTACAATCACAGAATAATCATCAATGTCCACAATAACAACCTGATACCCGGGTCCTTTAAATGAAATACTCAGATCTTCTGCTTTTTTCCAGAATTCATTATTAAAAACAACCTGACTGCTAAAAAGCTGCAACAGAAAATACGTCCTCAGGATCTCCAAATTACCTGACATAACTTTCTTTTCTTCTTCCATCTGCCTCAAAGCGTCCTGTTGTTCCTTAATTTCTCTCTGTATCTCCAATATATTCTCAGTTAATTCTTTTGACGTCACCGGTTTTAACAAATAATTCTTTACACCCAACCGCAGTGCTTCCCGGGCATAATCGAATTCACTGTAGCCGGTCAAAATCAGAATTCTGGTTTCCTTCATGTTCTCACTTACAATCCTTGCCAATTCTAATCCGTCCAGTACCGGCATTTTAATATCGACAATCGCTATGTGGGGACGCTTTTCCTTAATGATCTGCAATCCTGCTTTTCCATTTGATGCTTCTCCAACAAGCTTACAACCAATGCCGTTCCAATCGACAGACATCTTAATTCCCTGCCTTACAATTTTATCATCATCAATAATTACAACATCCAGCATCATTGTCCCTTTCTTTTGTAAAATGAAGGATCCATCCGCATACCTGAGCCCTGCACTGACCCTGTTTTGTTTACTATAACGCAAAGAAGTCCTCCCATCGTCCGCACCCGGATAACAGGAGATTCCTTCTCACACTAATATTTTTTTATATTATAACACAGATATTCAATATCCCCTATATTTTCTCAACTTGTTTTATTCCCAATTATTCCCTCAATCTTCCTCAGTGATGCCCTGTAAACCACATACATATACACACCCACACCCAGCACCAGCAGGAAATCCACTCCCAATGCCCAGATTTCCGTTGACGATACCACACCATCATTGCCTTTATAAGTCATCAGGGTGAAGATATAGATCAAAATACTTCCGATAATTACGGGCAGTGCATAAATCTTCATAAGCTGGCTTGTAATGCATTTTTTCAGATATTTATGATTGCCGCCCAGTTTTTTCAGGTCATCAAAGAGCTGTTTGTTATTCATTCCTATGGTAACGCTTCTGGTATATGCAATGATTCCCACCGCTGCCAGGCAGATGATTGCTACATAGATGAACAGCATGAAAAATACTGCATTAGTCTGGAAAAATGTCTTCTCCTTCATGACCTTCATATTGGGATAGAACTTCCAGTATCCCATAAGATCGGAATTGTCCGGCGACATCTCCATTTGTTGGTCCGCGCCGTATTCTTCTCCTGCCTCTATGGCCAGCTGTTCCTGATATTCATCGTATCCGGATTGTACCTGCATCTCTCTTGGCGCACGTTTCAGGATTTCACCATACAGTGCTTTGGAAAAATCAAAAGCTGCTTCTGAATCTTGAATGTTGAACAAGATCTGATGATACAGTCTGTTATCCGGCAGCTCTTTTGTGATTTCCCGGTAATCCTCATCATTCAGAATGTAGCTGTTTACCCCGTTTATCATTAACGCTTCATATGCAATAGTTCCTGCTAACCTGACTTTCATCTGCTCTTCTGTTACAGGATTCGTGATTAAATCCATATCCTCAAACTTATCCCAGAATCCGTTCTGCTCCTGGGGAAATGTGATCCGGTAGAAAGTTCCCCTGTCCACCTGAATATTATCCCCGGTCATTTTCCGGTAGTCTCCGGCGCTCATATATTTACTGTACTCATACTTTTCCATGTAATTTTCTATCAGTTTATTATTGTCATCCCAGTCTCTTAATACACCGCTTCCAAGCAGTTCCGCAAAGTTCCCTTCCCGGTAACCGGTAATTTCGATCTGGTAATCTCCCGCCAGCTTCTCAATATCTTCTTTCTGTACCTCTCCAAAAGATACTTTCGACGGGATGGAAAAATCCACCGGATTATTGTCAATCTCACTGATACCGGATAACATACCCGGAGCATAAAAGCAGGCATAAAGGCTGGCTGCTACCAACAGGGAAATAATGCACATATTTCGAACGGTTTGTTTTCCCTGAAATTTCATCATGTTATAGGAAATGATATTCCGGTAGTATTTCTGGGGTCTTTTTCCCCGTTCGTGATGAACAATGGCATAGGTAATTACCATATAAATTCCTGCAAATGAAAGCAGATAGGTTGCATTCCATACAGAAGGCATAAGTACTCCCATTTCTCCAGCGATTCCAGGAACCAGATATCCCAGCACAAACCCCATAATGCTAAAGACAATTCCTAGTATTCCATATAATTTACTTACATCTCTTAACGGCTCACTTTTCCTATGGTCGTTCAGAACATCCATGATATTTGTTCTTTTAATAAATCCCACTGCCATTCCCATAATACAGACAGACATTACTGCTGCAAATACAAACCCGATGATAAATCCTGTGACATCAGCCTGGTACTTCATTTGCGCATTATCTACAACAAGAATGCAAAACAGCTGCCATATAAAGTAGGAAACAACAGCCCCTAAAGCTAAACCGACCGCCGTACAACCAGAAAGGATAATGCTGATCTCCGCAAACAGTGCATTCCGAAGCTGACTCTTTTGAGTTCCCAATGCCAGGAATACGCCCGCTTCCCTGCTCTTATATTTAAAAAATAAACCGGCAGCATAAATCGTAAATATAAAGCATCCAATCAAAGCGATAGCAAAAATCATATAAGCCTGTTTCCTGGAGTCTCCGCCCTCCGGAAGTACCTGCATAACTGTGGGACTGAACATCATGATCCCATAGGAGGTAATCAGCATTACAGACAGGGTCACACAGAATACCATCTGTACATAATTCTTTTTATTATAATCTCTGAGTTTACTGAATATCTTATTCATTGTCATCATCGTCACCGCCCATTTCTTTTAGTACCACTAACAGTTCATCCAGGAATTCTCTTCTGCCTTTGCTTTTTCTTAATTCGGTAAATACGCCGCCATCCTTCATAACTACCACGCGGTCACAAAAACTTGCTGCAAAGCTGTCGTGGGTTACCATAAAAATTGTTGCTCCCAGGGATTTCTGCGCCTGTTTAAATGCATGGATTACAGCTTCACTGGACCGGCTGTCCAGGTTGCCGGTAGGCTCATCCGCCAGGATCATAAGCGGGTCATTCATCAAAGCCCTTGCCACTGCCGTTCTCTGCTTCTGACCTCCGGATATCTCAACCGGATACTTATGTCCGATATCATCAATCCCAAAGAGGTTTAAAAGAGTCTTGGCTTTCTTTTCCATGCTGCGGTAAGGTTCATCTTTAATGACTTTTGGAATACATACATTTTCAAATACGGTCAGACCGTCCAGCAGCATGAAATCCTGAAATACAAATCCCAGCTTTTCATTTCGGATCTTTGCCATCTTTTCTTCTTTTAGAGCAGCTAACTTTTCCCCATCCAATAAAATTTCTCCGCTGTCATAGGGAATAAAACAGGAAATACAGTTGAGCAATGTTGTTTTACCGCTTCCCGACGGCCCCATGACTGCAACAAATTCACCTTCATTTACTTTCAGGTCAACCCCCTTTAACACCTGATATTTTGTTTTTCCGGTTACGTATGATTTGTGTAATTCTTTAATCTCTAACATGGTAATTCTCCTTCTCTTCTATCCTTATTTTTTTTAAATATTTTTGTTGGTTTTCCTCATGGACACACAATATCACGGAACCGGACGGGGTTCAATCCGAAGATTTTTTCAATGTAATCTTTGGTTGCTGATTTGTAACTTTTGGTTTTTATTGTGCATTTTGTACAATGAATTTCTGTAAAATAGGGTTAGCAAAACCCGGATTCCACCCTATTCCCAAAATCAGAATCTTATGATAAAATCAATGTAGTTATTTTATTTCCATAAACTTACAATATTTGGCAGGACTATAGATTGGATTTGCAATAAAATATTGGCATTTACGAGGGAGAAGTATTACAATGATACATATTGCAATCTGTGACGATGAGATTAAACAGAGATATCTGCTTCAATTAGCAGTGGAGAAAATACTGAAATCAAAAAACATTGCTTACCACATCTACGAATATGGCAGCGGAGAATCCCTTTTGAAAAGTGATATCTGCAGTTATGACCTTATTTTTCTGGATGTAGAAATGAAAGAAATAAATGGTGTGGAAACCGCAAGGGCAATCAGAAAAGAAAATAAACTGGTTAACCTGGTATTTGTTACCGGTTTTACGGATTATGTATTTGACGGATACGAAGTTCAGGCTTTGAATTACATTATGAAACCATTTAAAGAAGAAAAAATCAAGGCTGTTTTGGATACTGCCCTGAAAAGCATGAATTTAACAGAAGATTCCTTCTTTCTCCTGGAATGTGAGCAGGGAACCTTTAAAATTCCCTGGGACAGTCTTCTGTATTTTGCCAGCGACAAACGGAAAGTCACGGCATTTACCAGAACGGAAAACTATGAGTTCTATGGTAAATTAAACGATCTGGAGGCACAGGTACCCCATACCTTTATGCGTATCCATCAACGCTATCTGGCGAATCTGACTCATGCGTCGGGTATTGAGGGACAGGAGCTGCTCCTGAAAAATATAAGGCTTCCCATCAGCCGGCAGAGAACGAAAGAAGTCATGATTACATTTGCAAAGTCAATGCTATAACCTGTTTGAAAAACCGGATTAGGAGGTCCTTATGCTGCCGGCACTTATTGCTTTCACCATGTCACTGCTTGTGGGATATTTTGTATTCCATTTGATTAGTTTATTTATTCAGCCAAGAACCCGGTTAATTATTCAGATTCCTGCCATGCTGATCCTGGGGTATATTTGTTATAATGTCATTTTTCTTTCCGATTTAGTAAATATCTCTTATGGGCTGGCGGCTTTTCTTCTGTTAACCCTGGTCTGCTTTAAAGGTTCAGCCATAAGCCGGATATCTATTGTCGTTTTGTTTTATCCTATTATGACTGCGGTTTCCATTATCTGTACGGAAGGCATGAAAACCCGCTTCACCATCCCGGTAACCTTTTTATTCTGGCTCACCGTATATCTTTTGTTTAAAAACAGGCTGTCAAACTGCATCAACCAGCTTACCGACCGAATGTGGCTGTTGATGGATATCATTTGTACCGCTGCATTTTTTATGACCTTTCTGGTTGTACTGAAGATGGAGACAGGTGAAGTGGCTGTAATTATACTTGGTTCCTGTACCACCATAATTACTAATACCGGTGTTCTTGTTCTGATTATTGCCGTTATCAAATCCTTAAAGGCACAATCCGACTTGAAGCAGCTCCAAATGCAGGCAACATATTATGATATTTTAGATCAGGAACATCAAAATACCAGAAAAATACGCCACGATATGAACAACCATATGCAGGTTGTAGATGGATTACTGAATGAAACCCAATACGAAAAAGCCCACGCTTACATTGAGTCTGTCTTTTCATCCCTTAATCATTCCGTACTGAAAAACTATGCCGGGGATCCGGTGATTAATCTGGTTTTAAACCAAAAAATAAAGGCAATGGAAGATCATCATATTTCAGTGGACGCTAAAATCAGCCTGGAAAAGCTGGAGAGTTTTCGTGATATGGATCTATGCTGCATCTTATCCAATACCCTGGATAATGCACTGGAAGCATGTAAAAAAATCCCAGATAAGTCCAACCGCCGGATTGAAATCAAAGCCAGAATTAAAAGTGGATATTTCAGTTACGCTCTGATCAACAGCAAGACAAATGCCACCACAACCAAAAACGGCAAATTTATTACAGATAAAGCAGATAAGAAACAACATGGATTTGGAATCTCTAATGTAAAAGAAATTGTGGCAAAATATAAAGGTGAAATAGATTTTAAGGACCTGGGGGAAACATTTGAAGTAGTTATGATTATACCCCTTTCCAGCGTGTCATGAATTGCTGCGTGCAGTTTATCCAAAGAAAGGCTTTTCTATAAGAAACAAAAAAATGCCATTACTTATCCATTTACAGCGGGCTGCCCTGACTATTTTCGGAGCAAATTCCACACGAATTAGAGCGTGCAGATAAAGGGAATGAATTTTCAAATACGCTCTAGGATCTTATTTGCACATATGATATAATAAGATCAAGGTGTGTTTTACCAGATTTTAAAAACAGGCATTTTTTTAACAGATATTGAATCGATACTCACAAGAAAAATAAAAAATCAGACACAGAGAAAGGGTTCAAAGTGAAGACGATTTTTTTTAAACTACGTAGTGGTGCAATGCCGCTCATATTATGTATTGCTTTGGTAGTGACCGGATTTCAGTCGGCACGGTCTATTACGAATCTTGAGGGAGATGCACGCGTGATTAACTATGCCGGAATTGTCCGCGGTGCTACACAAAGACTGATCAAAAAAGAACTAAATCATGTACCCGACGACAAATTAATCTCGCATTTAGACGATGTACTTGCAGGATTGTGCGGTGGAAGCGATGAATATAATATTATCCGGCTGGATGATAGTAAATATCAGGCTCTATTGGAAGAAATGAAGGACGATTGGGATGATATAAAGTCTGAAATTTATCTTTACCGGAGTGGCGATTCCTCCGGGGATCATTTATTTGAAATGAGTGAAAACTATTTTGACTTAGCAGATCAAACGGTGCTTGCTGCCGAAGTTTATACAGAGAAAATTGTTCAGCACTCCCGTAACGCATTATTTTTTATGAATCTCTTATTCATCGTACTAACCGCTTTATGTGCCATATTCACCTATTATCAGAGTAAGCGCCGCGATAAACTATTAGAAGCAGAAAATGAAAATCGTTTAAAAAGTGAACAGCTTTCAAAACGTTTTGAAAATTTGCTTATTCCCATGAACGAAATCTCCGAGCTAATGTATGTATCAGATATCAACACCTATGAATTGCTCTTTGTAAATGAAGCCGGAAAGAAAACGTTCCAAATCAGTGCCGAGGAACAGCAGAAGTGTTATAAAGTGTTGCAGGGATTTGATTCCCCCTGTCCATTTTGTACGAACTCCCGCCTGAAAAAGGATGAGAATTATACCTGGGAGCATACAAACCCGATTACCAAACGGCACTATTTACTAAAAGACCGTTTATTGGAGTGGGAAGGTCACGCAGCCCGGATGGAGATCGCCTTTGATATTACAGACGCAGCCAATGAAAAAAGAGAACTGAAAAACCGACTGGAGCGGGATAATATTCTAGTTGAGTGCATAAGGGAGCTTTACCGAAATCATGATGCATTAGAAGCTACTTCCTATGTCTTAGAACAAGTAGGAAAGTTATTTTTAGCAGAACGCAGTTATGTCTTTTTATTTCATGGGGACAACTTGTCAAATGTGGCAGAATGGTGCAGAGAAGACGTCATACCGCAGATAGATTATCTTCAGAATCTTCCGCAGTCAGACTTTGCTATCTGGTTTAATATGTTTAGAAATCAGGAAAATATTGTGATCGATGACCTGGAAAATATTAAATCAACCATGAAACTTGAATACGAGTTTATGACCCAGCAGGGTATCAAGAGTGTAATTATGGTGCCTTTAGAACGTGAAGGAAGATTAGATGGCTGCATTGGTCTGGATAATCCGTCATGCAGTATTAAGGAAAATGCCGTGACTTTCCTTGAAACACTTCGCTATTTTATTATGCTTGCTATTCGCAGGAATGAAGATGAAGAGACCCTGTATCGCTTAAGCTACCTGGATACATTGACTAATTTTTATAATAGAAACCGTTATATACAGGATATCAACAGTCTGGAAGACAAAAGTATTCCGATCGGCATTGTTTATCTGGACGTAAACGGACTGAAAGAGGTCAATGACCATTATGGACATGATAGTGGTGACAATCTCTTAAAGAAATGTGCTGAATTAATGCAAAACAGCTTTAATCAAGGTTCCTACTATCGAATCGGAGGCGATGAATTTATCATTATCTGTACGGATATCAGCCAGGAGATTTTCAGCGAAAACATTCATAAGCTGAAATATAATTTTGCCCATAATGATTGTAAGGCCGCCATTGGTTATGAATGGGCGGAGGACTGCCATAATATCCAGTCAATTATAAAAACAGCCGATGAAAATATGTATGCCGATAAAAAAGAATTCTATCATAATCATCGCGAAACAGGACGTTACAGACACCGCAATGATGTATTAGATTTTCTCTCTGATCCGGACGTATTGGAAACAAAGTTACAAAACAAACAGTTCCAGGTCTATCTGCAGGCTAAAATTGAACTGGAGAGCCGCAGTGTAGTAGGTGCAGAAGCATTAGTCCGATACATAGATGATGATGGTGTAGTCCAGTCCCCGGATAAATTTATTACTATTCTGGAACGTTCCTACCAAATAAGTAAAATAGACTTTTATGTCTTTGAAATGGTTTGTGCCCAGCTAAAGGAGTGGCAAAAACAGGAAAAAGCAATTTTTCCAATCTCCAGCAATTTTTCCCGCAGTACGTTTATGGATGATGCCTTCTTAAAAAGACTGGAATCCATTGTCAGTAACTATGGTATTGCCAAGGAATATCTGGAAATTGAAATTACGGAAAGCACTTGTTCTACCGATTTTAGAAGTTTAAGAAACAAAATCAGCCAGATTCGAAATGCAGGATTCCGGATATCCGTTGATGATTTTGGCGCCGAAAGTTCCAACCTGGCACTTTTGGCAACGGCGAAATTTGATATACTCAAAATTGACCGGGGTTTTGTAAAAGATATTATATCCAACGAAAACACACAGACGATAGTAGAAGCTATCGTAAGCGTTTGTAAAAAACTGAATATCCAATTAGTCGCAGAAGGGGTTGAAAACGAATCCCAGCTGGAAGTACTTGAAAATTGCGGTGTGAAAACGGTGCAGGGCTTTTTGTTCAGCAAGCCAATGCCGATGACGGAATATGAATGGAAGAATTCCTATAAATAATCTTTTATCACCGTGAATTTATAACAGAAAACTAATTGAAAGACTGTTTCATAAAGAGACCGGGGATACTGAAAAAGCAGATGAAAGTCAAGTAATTTACTTTCATCTGCTTTTTTATGAACTTTTCTATATATCTGATCTAATTATTAATTTCTTTATTCTGTATTTCTCTTCTTTTCCTAAAATCAATCATAGATATCCCATTTACTCTTTTAACAGATCTCAGCTCCGGAAGGCATTTTCTTTTCCGGGATCATCAGAGCCAGTTCACCGTTTTCATCCTCTGCACACAGAATCATTCCTTCAGACATAACACCTGCAAGTTTTGCCGGCTTTAAGTTTACAAGCACCATAACTTTTTTGCCAACCATTTCTTCTGCGCTGTAATTGGCTTTGATTCCGGAAACAATCTGTTTTACCTGGCTTCCGATACGAACCTGTGAGCAAAGCAGCTTTCTGGATTTCTTAACCTCTTCACAAGCGATAATTTCACCGACCTGGAACTGCATTTTCATAAAGTCATCATAAGAGATTTCTTCTTTTGCTTCTATATCAATCACCGGCTCTGCGGGCACCTCTGCTTCTTTCTCTGAAGCATGAAGCTCTTCTACCTTTGCCAATACTTCTTTCATGTCCAGACGTGCAAATAAGATTTCCGGCTTCTCTGTTACTTTGCTGCCGGATTTATAGATGCCGTACTGCTCCATTTCAGCCAGACTTCTTTTCTCAGCATTTAACTGTGTCAGAATTTTCCCGGAGGTTTCAGGCATAAAGGAATCCAATAAGGAAGCGCCGATGCTGATACTTTCTACCAGATTGTAAAGTACGGTTGCCAGACGGTCCTGTTTTGTCTCATCCTTTGCAAGCGCCCATGGCATCGTTTCATCTATATATTTATTGCAGCGTTTAAACAGAGTAAATATTTCTGAAATAGCGTCAGCAACACGAAGTTCTTCCATTTTTTCTGCTGCTTTTTTCGGAACTTCCAGTGCAATAGCTTTTAATTCTTCGTCTACCGGCTCTGCTGCCCCTTTATCTGCCACAACACCGTCAAAATATTTATTTGACATGGAAATGGTTCTGTTTACCAGATTTCCAAGGGTATTTGCCAGATCAGAGTTCATTCTTTCCACCATCAGCTCCCAGGAAATAACGCCATCGTTTTCAAATGGCATTTCGTGTAATACAAAATATCGTACTGCATCCACGCCAAAGAAATCAACCAGTTCATCTGCATAGAGAACATTTCCTTTGGACTTACTCATTTTTCCATCTCCCTGCAACAGCCACGGATGTCCGAATATCTGCTTAGGAAGGGGAAGATCCAGTGCCATAAGGAATATGGGCCAGTAAATTGTATGGAAACGGATAATGTCTTTCCCAATTAAATGCAGGTCTGCCGGCCAGTCCTTTTTAAACTGATCCGTACTTTCTCCATCACAGTTATAACCAATACCGGTGATATAGTTTGTCAGGGCATCCAGCCAAACATAAACAACATGTTTTGGATCAAAATCAACCGGGATTCCCCATTTAAAAGAAGTTCTGGATACACAGAGATCCTGAAGTCCCGGAAGCAGGAAATTGTTCATCATTTCATTCTTTCTGGATACCGGCTGTATGAATTCCGGATGGGTATTGATGTGTTCAATCAAACGATCTGCATATTTACTCATTTTGAAGAAATATGCCTCTTCCTTTGCAGGCTGCACTTCTCTTCCGCAATCGGGACATTTTCCATCTGCCAACTGGGATTCCGTAAAAAATGACTCACAGGGAGTACAGTACATTCCTTCATAATGTCCTTTATAAATGTCACCTTTATCGTACAGTTTCTTAAATATTTTCTGTACTTGTTTTTCATGGTCTTCATCTGTAGTACGGATAAACTTGTCATATGAAGTATTCATCATATCCCAGATCTGCCTGATTTCTCCGGCAGTCTGATCTACAAATTCTTTGCAGGTGATACCTGCTTCTTCCGCTTTTAACTCAATTTTCTGTCCATGCTCATCTGTTCCCGTCTGAAAGAACACATCATATCCCTGTGCTCTTTTAAACCTTGCAATACTGTCTGCCAGTACTACCTCGTAGGTGTTGCCAATATGCGGTTTACCAGAAGTATAGGCAATCGCCGTAGTCATATAATATTTTTCTTTTCCCATGATAAATCCCTTTCTTATTCTTTCCGAATGCCTGAAGTGTGTCCGAAATTACTGTCTTGCCCGAAATGCAATATCTGCATTGGCCGGCAAAATGCGCAAAAAACCCGCCTTCCCATTTGAGAAGACGGGTGTTATCATCCCGTGTTACCACTTCACTTCATTCATTTCTCGCGAAACAAATCTCTGCAAGTGCACATCCCTGGAGCTGATATTAAAATACCATTTTCCAATCGTACACTACACCGCTGTAACAGGCGGTTCCCGTTGCAACCTTGCACAAAACCGGCAGATTGGGCCATGTCCACAGCCACTTGCCTTTTCCATGTTCGGTGCACCACTCAGAAGCCATCTTCCATCTATACTCACACTTCCCTCTCAGCATCCGGGAATTCTCTGTAATGCCTGCATCCGATGTACTCTCTTCGTCATTGCGTTTGTCTATATGTAGTTAGGCTATCACAATGAATGTTGGATGTCAAGTATGAAAGGAAAATATTCTGGGCAGGTATATGAAGTATTTTTCCCCTTCTAATATACTTCCAGCTTCAAAGTAACTCTATACGGGTCTGCATTTGCTTCAAATACCGGTTTGGGCCAGTTCTGGGTTTTCCAGGCATCGTAGATTCTGCCCATGCCGCTTCCTGCCCGGTCTCCTACTCCAATCATGTTGAAAAGCTTGAATATTGTTGGATTCCTGGGGTCGCTGATTCCGCCTGCAAGTATTTCTTCTTTTGGAATCAGAAGCCTGCCCGGATTTGATATGGTAAGGAGATTTTCTTTTTTTCTGATAACAATGCCTTGCCGCCCATAATAATCAGCATGAATCACGGCATTGCTTACCGCTTCTTTCAATGCACTTACCACCAGATCTTTTCCAACCTCATTTTTCATTTTGTTTACTGCAAATTCATGATCTCCATGAGCAACCAGTCTGCCCATTACGTTATTGTAATATTCGAAAATATTTCCATTAAAAGATCCGTCATCCGAGGTCATACGATAATTCCAGCCCAGCTTTACACCTTGCAGCTCCTCTCTGTAATCCAGAAAGTAATTTGGAAACTCTTCCCTTATGCAGGATTCTTTCCCAAACATCAGAAGACCGGCTATAGTGGGAACAAGCTTATCTTTTCTTCCTCTTTTTAAAACAGACAGCTTAATCAGAAATTCCGGCATCAAAAGCTTCAGGACAGGCGCCTCCGGCGTTTTCCCCTTCATAAAGCTTCGATATCTTTCAATTGTTTCCATACAAAGCGCTGAAATATCCATTTTTTCCATTACTACATCATCATATGGCATTTTTCTACCTTCCATCATTTCATACCCATCCTTTATTTTTCTTTATTCCAATTTCCGGATAAATAATCAGACTTTTATTACCAACCGTGGTAAAATTTTTCTGGGCATGGAATTTTCTTTCTTCGGGCCCAAAAGTAGTCTAAAATGCAATTACCGCTAAATTTACTATCTATGTATATTTCAGAATGAACTGGATAAAAAAGTCTACATTATTCGCCAAATTTATGATTGTACCGAGTTAATCCACTTAAAGAACGTGTTATGTGAGACTGCAAGCTGACGTGCCGCTTCCCTGCCACTGATCTCTCCTACTTCCCATCTGGACCGGATGAGATGAAACTCCGGGGGAATATCCTTACAGGGACGCCCAAACTGTACACCGCGGATTTTTGCAGCCTCAATTCCCTCTGCCTGTCTCTGCCTGATATTTTCCCGCTCTGTCTGGGCGACGTATGATAAAAGCTGCAGCACCATATCTGCGATAAAGGTTCCCATCAGATCTTTGCCTTTCCGCGTATCCAGCAGAGGCATGTCCAGAACGAGCACATCTGCCCCTTTATTTTTTGTAATCACACGCCACTGGTCAATAATCTCCTGATAATTCCTTCCCAGCCGGTCTATGGACTTAATTACAATCAGATCTCCCGGCTTAATCCTTTTTAATAATTTTCTGTACTGGGGGCGGTTGAAGTCCTTGCCGCTCAGCTTATCCATATAGATATCAGCATCCCGGACTCCCCATCTGGACAGCGCAATCATCTGTCTGTCCTCATTTTGTTCTTTTGTAGATACTCTTACGTAACCATATTTTTTCATAAATACCTCCTTATTGCGTACGAACAGTCTTTCTTCGGCTTACCCAGTTATATACGTATATCCTTTATCATCTCCTTCTTTTTTCGTGTCCCTAATGGTAATTTTTGCATGTCTTCCTGCATATCTTTACACTAAAGACCCTATTGTCAGGTGAACCCTATGCGTAAAATCAACCCCGCGTCTCTTCTTCGCTTCCTGCTGATTCCGGCTTCCCTGTTACTGCTGATTTCTATCGGCATTTACATCAACAGCTCTTTCCATCATCAGGAAAACCGCAAATTCACAGATTTTACCCACAACATGTTTGTGGATGAAGTCACCTCCAACACGTTGAATCTTCATTATACCCTGTCGGACCCAAAGTCTTTCGGGATTGATGATTACATGGTAACACTTGGAGCCGCTGATGAAGAATCTCTCGCTGCATCTACCGCTGTCCTGGAAAATTATCAGGAAGCACTGAATCAGATTTCTTATAAGAAACTGTCTAAAAATAATCAGCTTACTTATGACATTCTTGCATACTACCTGAAGAACCAAAATAATGGAAAGGATTTTTCTCTGTATGCAGAGCCTCTGGGACCCACAATCGGCACTCAGGCACAGCTTCCGGTTCTGCTTGCGGAATACACTTTTAACAAAAAAGCAGACGTTGATGAATATTTGTCTCTGCTTTCACAGCTGGATACATACTATGCATCCCTTCTGGAATTTGAAAAAGCCAAATCCTCCGCAGGTTTGTTTATGAGTGATGCAAATACAGATGCAATTATAGCTCAATGCCAATCCTTTATTGCTGACCCGGATAATAACTTTTTAATTGAAATATTTAATGATAAGGTGGATTCCTTTCCAGAGCTCACCCCTGAAGAATGTGCCAACTTCAAAGTCCGTCATAAGGACATTATTTTAAAGAAAGTAATTCCGGCATATGAAAACCTGATTACAGGACTGACCGCATTAAAAGGAACCGGAAAAAACAATGCCGGTTTATGTAATTTCCCTGATGGAAAGAAATATTATGAGTACCTGGTAAAAGATACAACCGGTTCCAATGCTTCCATTGATCAGATTCAGAAACGTCTGATGGACCAGGTGCAGACTGACTTTACTGAGCTACAGACTTTGCTGGCGAAAAACCCCACACTCCTGTCTTCTGTATCCGGCATGGCTGCTTCCTCACCGGAATCAATCTTAAATGATCTTCAGAAGAAAATGGCAGATGATTTTCCCACCTCTCCACAGGTGAACGTAAATGTGAAATACGTCCACAGCTCCCTGGAAAAATACTTAAGTCCTGCTTTTTACCTGTCACCGCCTATAGATAATCTCATTGACAATGTGATCTATATCAACCAGGCATCTGACTACTCGGGGCTTGAGCTCTATACCACACTGGCGCATGAGGGATATCCGGGACATTTATACCAGACTATTTATTCCGGCAGTACCAACGCTGATCCGGTCAGAAGCCTGTTAAACTTTGGGGGTTACAGTGAAGGCTGGGCAACTTATGTAGAATTCCAGTCATACCAATACGCAGATGTAGATCAAGACGTGGCTGCCCTTTACCGCCTGAACCGTTCCATAATGCTTGGTATATCTTCTCTGCTGGATATCGCCATCAACTACCATGGCTACGACCGAAACGCAACTGCTGCCTACTTAAATCAGATTGGATTTTCAGACCCGGAGATCGCCAACAACATGTATGACATTATCATTGAAGCACCTGCCAACTATCTGAAATATTATGTGGGCTGCCTTAGCTTTATGGATATTCGGGATAAATTCAAAAAAGAATTGGGTGATAAATTCAACCTCAAAGAATTCCATGAACAGATTCTGACAATTGGGCCTGCCCCATTTCCAGTCCTGGAAAAATACCTGGAAAATTATTATCAGCTTGGATAAAGATCACAAACACCCAAAACCCGCTATCTTTCCTATGTTTTCGACGGGTTTACTCCCGAAAAGATAAATTTTTCATAAAAAACGAAAATTTCTTATATTTGCTACGGGTTTCGACTGACTTCGACAATCGGACTGTGTTATACTGTGTCTAACAGAGTCACTAACACACTAATAGAGCGAATAAAGGAGAAAACATATGAGAAGAATGTTATGTAATATTCAAAAGAACTGGTACAAATGTGCATTAGCTGCAGAAGGGAAAAAATTAGACCGATTGGTTGAAGAAGGAAAACCGTTAACAGGAAAAGAGTTGCTGGCGGTCAGCAGAAAAATTGATGGACATATGATAAGTCTTGTGAAAACAACAGAGTATTTAAAAAGAACAACATCCTGATTAAATTTTAATAAATTGAAAACGTAAAAAGACTGTGTACAGCGCTATGAAGTTGAATGTATTCAACTCCATAAACACTGTACACAGTCTTTATGTTTATCCGTAACATTATACCTGTGATTCTATCAAGAATCCATAATTTTAAGTTTCATTTTCATAATCAGTATCCTCTGGCAAAACATATGGAGCCATGGGTTCTTTCTCGTCTCCATCACTATTTACTTCCAATGCCTTATTGATACCATTTACCGGCGGATTCTTAATTTACATTGACTTTTTAATTATTTTTACTTTACTGCTGAGTTTTGCTTTTGACAGCATCTTTTTATAGGATAAATATTTTTTCTTCGGAACATAGATCTTTGCTTTTGTTGAAATATTCTTGAACGCATACTTTCCAATACTTGTAATTGATTTAGATTTCAGCGTAACAGATTTCAGTTTCTTACATCCTGCAAAGCTCTCTTTTCCAATTTTCGTCACATTGCTTCCAATTGTAATCTTCGACAGTCTTGTGTTTTTCCGGAATGCATTGTCGTCAATTCTGGTTACCTTGTAGGTATATCCTTTAATTTTTACAGTGGACGGAATCGTTATGGATCTGTATGTTTTCTTCGCAGGTTTTACCAGCATTACTGTCTTTGTTCTGCTCGTAGAAGCCGTTACTTTGTAACGCAGTCCCCTTGTCTGATAGGTGCTTCCTTTTTTCGGAAGTGCAGGAATTTTTGAAAGCCCGCTCTTTGCCTTGTTCAGAGCATTGTACGCCTGGTCTGTCATTTCTTTTGTTGCATTTGGATTATTGATAACAGCTGCTGCATTTTTCATAGCTGCTTCTAATACCGACCAGGTGGATGCCGTGTAATCCGCTTTTTTAAGGGATGCACATGATTGATACAGATTCTTCAATGCCGTCTTGTCAACGGGCACCGGTTTTGCCTGGGCGGGCTTTAATCCTCTTATTGCAGACTCCAGTGCAGATATTGCCTTTGATACATCCGCCTGAACCGCATTGTCATTTGCGTTTACGCCTTTTGCTGCATTTAGCGCCTGGATAAATACTTTCCAGCTCTCCGGCGTATATAATTTTTCATTATACTTGCCATTAACACTATTTATGAGTGCTGACAGCTTTGATTTATCCACAGGTTCTTTCTCAATGCGGGATGCTTTGAAGTCTGATATCGCCTTTGTTAATTTTACAATTGCATTATCTATATCTTCCGATACGGATTTGTCAATTGTCCCGGTCTGGGTCATGACAGAATTTCCATTATCTTGCGAATCTGTTCTATTTACCGTTCCGGTCTGAGTCATAACGGCATTTCCATTTATTCTTATTTCTGCTTTTCTTGCTGTCCCGGTCTGGGTCATAACCGTATTATCTGTTTCTGCCTGTTCTTCACCATTATTGGCTTCTGATTCTGATTCAAGCCCTGACTGCATCTTGGGTTCCTGAACATCCTCAGAGATACTTCCGGTCTGCGGCTGTTCCTCTCCAGGATTCAATACCATAAATGCATCTGCATTATTATAAACTCCGGGGGTACCAGCCGTAATGGTAATGCTGTGGTTTCCAGGCTCCAGTCCTGTCACTCCATATACTTTATACTGGTTAAAGTCCCATCCTCCGCCTTGAGCTGCACGGATTTCCACGGATTCTGCGCTGCCGTCATCTATTTTTACGGCTGCACTGCGCAGTGTCTGATCATAACCGGACAGCCAGACGATGCCGGTACCATTAAACTGAAGTTTCACTTCTCCATCTTTAAAATAAGTAATCGTATTGTTATATGGTTTATTTCCTGCTAAATATGATGCGTCTGCAGTATCTTGAATGCTTCCTTCCGGATACTGTACTGATTCATCCGTATCATCAATCATCAGCGCTTTTGCCAATATGGCATTGGCACTTCTAACCGGTGTACTGGCATCAGCACTCCACACATCACAGCGCAGCAGTTTCCCTGCATCCGTGTCTGACGGCATATAATTCTGACTAACAGCTCCTTCAATTGCTACATAAGTTTCTTTATCGTATCCCTGTGCACTATATGCATCTGCTGCATACCACTGATACTCTAAATCTTCTGGAGCCCCGTTTGTGATGGTACAACCCGCCGTGAGGCTTCCATCTTCATTTTCATTTACTGCCACATCACTGATTCTGACATTTTCACTTACATCATTGATGATAATAAATGCGTCCAGGCTGACATTTGCGCCTAAGGATAACGGATTCTTTCTTCCTGTGCGGTTGATTGTAATCTCGTGTTCTCCCGGTTCATCCCATACCTGCTCAAAAAGCACTTCATTTACCTGATTGCCCGTGCTGGAGTTCGCATCAAACAAGTCAATTTCTACGGGACTTCCTCCGTCTACCGTTACCTCTGCTATACCCTGATTGTTTTCTTTTGCGCCTACCCAGCGGATTCCGCTTCCCGCAAACTTGAAGGAAACACCTGCTTCATTTTTTGTATCCATAAGGTAGGTGACAGATTTACCATAAGCATTTGCAGTCCAGGACTTATCTTTATCAGTCTTATAATCTGTACCTTTGGTTCCTGAAAATACAAATTCATCCGAGTCATCTAATATATCATAGTAGCGATAAGAATCCTGTCCTATTTCAATTCCATTACTCTTTACGGTCTGTCTCTCTTTTCCGTCAATCAACAGCGTAGCCTTACAGTAAACCTTGTTTGCTTCCAGTCCCTTTATGTTCAGTATGTCATTTTCAGCACCTTCAATTACCTGTGCCTTACTGTCCGGATCGCCTGCTGCTACCCGGTACCATTGCAGTTTCACTTCTGTAGCTTCACTTTCATTCTGTACATGATAGGAAACCTTCAATTCTTCTTCATTTACTGCTGATATCTTTAAATTAACCAGTGATGTAATCGTCTCTTCCGTCAGATTATTTTCATTTGTCAGACGGATTGTTCCTGATCCTGTAGAACCATTTGCCAGTTTTCCCTGAATACCGGTGTAGTTGCCCCATCCCAGGTTTGGATAATACCATTGGTTATTAATGATGAGCTGTGCTTTTTCAGTAGCGCTGCTTCCTTCCGGCTTCAAAACTTCGAAAGCATCTACTACGATGCAATTAGCTTTTCCGCCTGCCGTTTCCAGTTTAATGGTATGTTCACCATTCTCCAGTCCCTCTATGCTGTAAATCACCGTCTGCTTCAGATCATTTCCCAGATTACTGTAGGTATCAATTTCTTCTTTGAATTCACCATCTACATACACTTTTACAAGGCCCGTATTCTTTTGCTTCGATCCGATATAGCGTATGCCGGTTCCTGTAAATTTAAATTCGCAGGAATCACCTAATTTTGAACTAAATGTTTCTGTTCCCGCATAATCAGAATTTGAATCATAGGTCGCCCATCCGCCCGTATACTTAATGGCTGCGTCCCTGTCATCCACATAGCCCAGATCAAAGGTAATTGCAACGCGGGCTGCCACGTTGGCATCCGGAGCTTCTACACTGATGCGGGGTGCGTCTGCTTCCAGTCCATAGTTTACATCATAGGACCACACATGCTCACGCATGGTTTTGAAGTCATTGGTTACCAGTCCATTATTGGGGTCATCCGTAGAATATACGAAGTAATTCTTCATATCATCTTTCCAGGACCACTGCGGTTCCACCCCATACTGATCCGGTGTCACATCCGATCCTTCTCTTACCTTGAGAGCCACTCCTTTATTACGTCCGATGTGGTCTTCCGGATAAGCTGTGTATAAACCATCTCTTAACCAGCTTACACTGTCTGTATCTTTGTCGATATCATAACTGATACCCACCTCTTTTAGTCCGCTCGTCACTTTCGGTGCAGTTGTCAGCGTATAGTCTGTGGTTATTATGCCATTTCCTGATATCTTTATATCAAAACGCACACCCTGGCCATTTGCATAAGAACCATTTACGGTTACTACAGCATACTGCTCCTGTGTCTCAGCTGTAATACCATCTATTTCCGCCAGGTTCCACTCTCCAAGGCTCATTCCTGTTACATGAAGGTATGGACCGCCTGTCACAAGAACCTGATCCTGAAACTGACCGCTTAAGATCATACCGCTTTCCTTGCTGAAAGAAACTGAAAAGTCTTTGCCTTTTACAACAATATCCTGTTCATTTTCTTCAATAGCCGGTGCCTGATCCCCAGCCGGTGTGAAGTTGTACTGTTTCGATGAAATCGCAACATTATACTCATCCACCATAATTCCATCCGGTGTATAAAATTTCAGATTTACAGCTTGTGCATCTTGGGATACCCCGTTTATGGTAATCACGCCATCACTGTGAGGTGCAATACTTTCCCCAACCATAATTTCATTCTGCTCACCGTCAACGGTATATTCAAGCTTCAATTCATTTGTATCTGTATGGTCGAACCAGTTCTTCACCGGAATATACATCGTACCGTCAGATATGTAACATGCCTCTTCCTCCACACGTACAGGCGAATAGGCTTTCTTAGTAAGATATGCCTCCGGCTTCTCTCTCAGGTAGGCATCCAATACGCTTCCCCATTCTCCATATCCGGCTGTCTGGCCATCTGAATGTGACTGCCAGCGCTCTGTGGTACCTTCCGGAATGTAGAATACATCATCGATTCCGCCCCATAAAGCTCCGCCAAGGGCTCCGTCACTGGTGAAAATATTTTCCCAACCTTTTTTTACACTTTCGCCCCAGAAATTACGTACATTTACATCCCGCTGAAGTTCATCCAGGTTATAGCAGGAAATATGTGCATATTCATCATGTATAACGGGTTTGTCAGCTCTCCCCATGCCGCCTGTTACATTTGCATAGTGGGCACTGTAGATATCGGCAAAGCCTGCAGGTTCTCCGGTATCCGGGAAGCTGAATACGCATGGACGGGTTGTGTCCACATCTCTTAAGTATTCTCTTTCATCCTGGAATGCATTTCCTCCGGACTGTGACGCTACTTTACTGTAATTTGATTCATTTCCCAGAGACCAGATGAGAATGGACGGCCTGTTGCGGTCACGTTCAATCATCTCCGTAAACTGAGGAAGAAAATCTTCGTACTTACTGCTGACATCTGCCCATGGCCCCTGGAAGCAGACAGCTGTCTCCTGTTCCACATAAATTCCCATTTCATCACAGGCATCCAGCAGATCTTCAGAAGCCGGATAATGTGATGTACGTATATGGTTTATATTTGCATTCTTGTACGCTGCAATCTCGGCGTAACTTTCTTCTCTGGTCATGGAACGTCCCAGATCATCGGATACATCATGTCGGCAGGTACCGCGCAGTTTTACTTCTTTTCCATTCACATAAACTTTATTGGTATCTGTGCCGTCTGCGCCTCCGTAATGTATTTCACGGAATCCTACATTCTCCTCATTTATCTGTACCGCTTCCCCGTTCACCAGTAATGTGGTACGCAGCGTATACAGATTTGGGTGTTCGGCATCCCACTGCTTCGGCTCTGTAACCGGCAGGGTAAGTTTCTTTGCAGCTGAGAGTTCTCCCGTTCCCGCCAGGACTTTTAAAGCATTGTCCCTTTCTTTGCGCATATTTTCAAATGCTGCTTTGGAGTACTGTCCTGTTTTACCGGAATTTCCTTCATAGAGATTCGTTTCATTTTCTTTTAATAAAGTACTTGCTTCCTCAACAAGTTCCGGTAAATTCTTTAAAGCCTCTGTATCCCGATCAAAATCTATTGTACCGGAGGTAACTACTGATTCCCCGTCAAGCAATTCCACAAGCAGTGCGCCTTCGCCTGAAACCATGTTCAGCTGGGCAGTTACTTCCAGATCTGCATTCGTAAATGTCTCATCAAAGTCGGTATTTACATAGGTCCGTGCAATACTGTCATATGGAACTGCAACAAGGCTTACATCCCTGTTAATCCCGCCCATGTTGTGATGGGCATACTCTGTAGCATTTGCCGGATTGTTGACTGATTTTCCTTCCGGGTTCCAGATTCCCTTTGTGGTACTGTATATTTCTGCAACTCCCACTGTCATGGTGACTGTCTCACCCGGTGCTGCAAATTCTGTGATATCACAATCCCAGGTGGTAAATCCACCTACATGAGTGCGGATATATTTTCCATTAATCCACACACGGGAATTGCTGTACACACCGTCAAACCTTACCAATACCCTGTTTCCCGCAAAGTCTTCCGGTACCGTAATCTCACGCTGGTAATAATACTCGTTGTTTGTCAGGATGTCGAAGCCCTGCATAAGCGGCTCTCCAGGCACTTTTATGTTTTTCCAGTCTCTTTCTTCCCATTTACTGAAATCAAAATCCTGGTTCTCTTCATTGGGTGCCGCAATTCCCCCTGCCTGTGTATAATCAGGAATATCAAACAGATATCTCCAAGTTCCGTCTCCCGTCTTCTCATTCAGGCTGACCTCGGTCTGTTCTATCCCTTTTATATACCTGGCTGCATCCGGAATCACCGGTGTATCCCAAACATCACTGCCTATCTCTGTTTCTGCCACTTCCTGCACATCAGCCGTCTGAACGTCTGAAGATGCAGCTTCCGCAAAAACGAGGATTCCATTCATCTGAAATATCATGACCCCCGCCAAAGCCATACTTATCCATCTTTTTCTATTTTTCATTATATAATCTCCCTTCCCCGGAGCGTATTTGAAAGGTTGGAGTTTTTCATCCCCGCCGCCAGCTTAATTCCCGCCTTTTTTTCTATAAGTTCTGCACGCCTCCACATAAGCCAGAATATTTTCCAGTGGAACCTCTGGTTCCAGCATATGGGTCGGTGCCACAAAGAGTCCGCCTTTTTCCCCTGCAATATCCAGATTGTTCCAGACTGCTTCCTTCACTTCCCGAGGGGTGCCGGAAGGCATAACAGTCTGTGTGCCGATTGTACCGTGAAATGAAATCTGCTGACCATACTTTTTATGGATTTCTTCAAAATCCATGCATTCACTCTGAATAGGGTTCAGAACTTCTACCCCTGCTTCTATTAAATGGGGTATCAGGGGCTCGATAAATCCACATGAGTGATAAAAAATTACGATTTCAGGGTTAATTTCTTTTACTGTACGAATCAGTGCCGCCAGTCTTGGCTTAATCCATCTGCAGTAAAGCTCTTCACTCATCATAAGCGTATACTGCATACCGATATCATCACCAATAAACAATACATCCACCCCGGCTTTTGCATAGGCAGCAGCCCTTATTGTGGACTGCTCTGCCGCCTTATCAAATAGAAATTCAGCTATTTCATTTTCCTCCATCATATCACAGAACAGCTCTTCCATACTTCTCATATACCAGGCGCATTCCCATATTGTCATCTGCATGTCACCTATCGCAATGAGATCTCTTGCTTTTATTTTTTCAACCTGCTCCGCCTGGTGGGATCCATCTGCCTTCGCAAAATCCGGATATGGATAATTCTCTATCTCCTCCAGGGTTTCCATGTTTTCCAGTGGATTACGCATATAGGTCATATGCATACTGTTTGGCGATTTCTCATGCCCAACACCCCAGATGTCGATATCCGCACCCTCTGCAAGCGGTGTCTGATAATATACACGATATTTTTCTGTGTCATGGTTGCGCAGGCGCAGATCTTCTACCCTGCGCCATGGAAATTTGAAATATTCCTCATAATCATCTGCACCAAGCTGTTCTTTGCAAACCTGCTGCTGATGCGGAGAAAGTACAAATTCTACCGGAATCCATTCATATCCCTGCCGCCTTATCAGCGACAGGAAGTTCTCTCTGTTTGTCATCTTCTGCCTGCTCCTTCATCTTGCCCTTTATTTGGCTGCTTCGCCCATTACCTCTTCATAAGTATCTGCAGTCACTACTACAGCATCTACTGCTGTTTCCTGCGGAACTTCTTTTCCTTCGATCAATCCCAGGAGAACATCTACGGAACCTGCACCTACAGAATCTGCTGAAAAATATGCGGAAGCAACTACACAGGAACCGCCTTCTTTCTTAAACTCGTCTTTTGCCATATAAGCACCCAGACCTACTGCACAGGCATCCTTGTCCAGTCCTGCACTCTCTAATGCTCTTGCTGCACCGATAACGCCCTCTTCATTTGCTCCTGTTACCAGCCATTTCTTAATTTCAGGATGTGCTGTAATTACCGCTGCTGCCGCTGTATTTCCTTTATCTGTTGTTCCGTCATAATCCGCACGGTAGATCTTAGCTGTATCAAATTCCGGAACCAGTTCTGTAAATTTGTCATATTCACCTTCTGCACGAGGCACACAGCTGGATACGGTATCCATTGTCATCAGCAGCATTCCCACTTCTTCATCTGCCGCAAGGTTATTTTCTTTTACGTAATTAGCCATCCACTCACCATTAGCTTCACCTATAACATATGCGTTGATGCCTACCCATGGTGCCAGCTTTTCGCCGTTTGCATCCTGCAGTGCGTCATCAGCCGCTACAACCGGAATATTTGCTTCTGTACATTTATCAATAACTGCCTGTGACATCGTCTGATCGGGAATACAGGTCACGATACCGTCTGCCTGGTTTGCAATCGCATTATCAATTGCCTTTAAATATTCTTCCGGGTTCATTTTCGCATCAACGTATACAAATTCACCACCGGCAGCCTCAACCGCTTTTTTCGCTGCTTCGCCTTCATCAATAAACCAAGTCTGATCGCCTGCTTTATAGATACCATAAACTAATAAATCTTTATCCTGCCCTTCTCCCGCAGTATTCTCTGCGCTTTTAGTTTCTTCCAGTGACGTTTCCTTTGTTGTCTCCCCCGCTTCTTTTGTTGTTTCTTTTGTCGTTTCTTTTGTTGTCTCTTTCGTTGTTTCTTTTGCTGTCTCCGCTGTTTCACTGCTGCATCCTGTTAATGCTGCTGCCCCCAATACGACTGTCATTAATAATGCTGATAATTTTTTTGCTTTCATGATTATCCTCCTTTTTGATATGAAAAGCTCCCGAACCACTCCATGGAATTAATGCACCCGGTCCTTAAAACTTTTTACATATGTATCCAAAACACACTTTTGTGTGATTTGTTCCCGTTATTCTGCATTTCTCATACTTGCTGCAAGAAGTTCTTTGTTTCTCTTTTCTTTCCTGATATAATCGGATGCAAGTGCAAACAGAAGCAATGATCCGCGGGCAACATACTGCCAGAATGTAGGCACATTGACCATTATAAGACCTGTGTTAAAAGCCTGGATTAAAATAACACCCAGTACGGTACCGCCCATGCTTCCCACTCCGCCGGTGAATGATACCCCGCCTAATACAACTGCGGTAATTGCGTCAAACTCCAGGTTTACATTTGCGGAAGGCTGTCCGGCATTCATTCTTGCCGAGAACAGGATACCTCCCATAGCACAGAGCACGCCCATCATGATAAAGCAGCATGTAACAATTTTTTCAGGATTCAGTCCCGCAAGTCTTGCAGCTTCTTTATTTCCGCCTATTGCATAGATACTTCGTCCAAACTTTGTCTTCTGAAGAATAAAGCCAAATACAATAATACAGATAATCATCACCCAAACTGCCAGCGGGATATCTAAGAAACGAATTTTTCCCAGCTTTAAAAATCCTACATCTGCAATACCTACCGGTTTTCCATTACAGATAATAAATGCAAATCCACGTACAATGGACTGTGTTACTAAAGTAGCGATAAATGCTTCCAGTTTAATTTTATTTACCATCCATGCATTGAACAATCCAACAACTACCGATGCTCCCAGGGTCAGAAGAATTGCAAGTACTATGGGTGTTCCATTTGCCACTAAAAGTGCAACCATAACACCGGAAAATGCTGCCAGGGATCCCGGGGATAAATCGTTTTGTCCCGCAATAATTAAGTAGGTGTGTCCCACAGCTACCATCCCAACCAGTGATGCTGCCACCAAAAGGTTAATCATGTTCTGAATTGAAAGAAAATTTTTATTAATTGAAGTAAACAATGCAAATACCACAATAATTGCTCCAATCAATACCAGCTTGTCGCCTCCTATATATCCTGCTATTGCTTTAACTTTACTGCTGCTATTCTGATTCATTCCCTTATTCTCTGTATTTTTCATTCTGTTTCCTCTCCTATCATACCCAAGCTTAAGAGCCTGTCCTCTGTCGCTTCTTCTCTCATAATCTCACCTGATATATGCAGCCCACGCATTACAATAATGCGGTCTGAAAGTCCGATAACCTCCGGAAGTTCAGATGAAATCAGGATAACTCCCAGCCCCTGCTTTGCAAATTCACAGATCATCTGATAAAATTCTGACTTTGCCCCTACGTCAATTCCTTTTGTAGGCTCGTCCAGAATAAGAACCTTGGGGTTCGTGGTAATCCATCTTGCTACAATACATTTTTGCTGATTTCCGCCGGACAGTTCAACGATCTTTTTGTCTGGGGAAGGTGTTTTAATTTTAAAGGACTCGATACCTTTTTTAGCCTCTGCCTCTTCTTTCCGCTTGTCGATAATTCCAAATTTATTAGAATTTTTATCCATAAGGGATACGTTGATATTACCCGACACGCTCAGATTTGACAGAATTCCCTGCATCTTTCTGTCTTCCGGCACCAGCACAATTCCGTTTTTCATAGCCTCTTTCGGAGACCGGTTCGTAATTTTCTTTCCCTCCAGGATCACTTCTCCACTCTGGAGCTTGTCGGCTCCGATAATGGCACGCATCACCTCAGTCCGCCCGGCTCCTACCAGACCCGAGAATCCCAGCACTTCTCCTTCTCTAAGTACAAAAGATACCGGCTTCACATAATCCGAAGAAACATTCTTCACTTCCAGAAGTACCTTACCAATCTTTTTATTGCGGTCAAGGCTTTCATAAATATTTCCCAAATCCCTGCCTACCATCATCCGTATCATCTCTTTTTCTGATACTTTTCCGGTTACAACCGTATCAACATACCGCCCGTCCTTAAAAATAGCTACTTTGTCGGTAATTTGCTGTATTTCATTCATTCTGTGTGATACATAGATTACTATTTTCTGTTCCTTTTTCAGCTTTTCAATAATACTGAATAAGCTGTCGATTTCTGAATCACTCAAACTGGCAGTTGGTTCATCAAAGCAGATTACTTTTAGATTTTTTCGGCTGTAAGCCTTCATAATCTCAACCATTTGCTGATAAGCAATACTTAAATCCTTCACCTTTTCATTTGCCCTGATCGGAAGCCCGAATTCATTAATGATTTTCTGTGCCATCTCATTTGCCTGCTTCACATTGATAACGCCCAATTTATTTACCGGCATTCTTCCCAGATAGATGTTTTCTGCCACAGAGAGCTCCATTAATATCTGCCGTTCCTGATAGATAACACTGATCCCTTCTTCAATTGCCTCGTGAGGGGATCGAAAGTGCTTTTCCTCTCCATCCAGAAGGTACTTCCCCGCATTCGGCTGGTAATCACCGTTGAGAACCTTCAATAATGTAGATTTACCGGCACCATTTTCTCCCAGGAAGGCCAGCACCTCACCCCCATATGCCCGAAAGCAAATATCATCCAGAGCTTTTACACCCGGAAAATATTTGGATATGTGTGCAAATTCCAATTCACTTCCCATAATTCTTCCTCCTTCTATGCTTCTATAGTGCAAAGCTCTTCCGCTTTACTTCCCTGCCATAAATTCCGGTACTCTAACGGCGACATCTCCATATATTGCTGAAATACCCGGCAAAAATACTGTGCACTGTTAAAACCCGCTTTCAATGCAATCTCTGTCACCGTATTGGATGTAAACCACAAAAGCTCCTTTGCCTTTTCAACCCGCAGAGTATTAATATAGTGCTGACAGCTGATTCCCGTCTCCTCTGCAAAACACTTGCGGATATACCGGGAACTGATTCCAAACTGCTCCGCAAGCTTTTCTTTGTTAATATCCATCTCATAATTTTCATTAATATAACGGATGATATCTGCCATCTTTCCAGCCTTACTATGACTTTCCTGCTGCTGTATTTTCTCTGTAATTTTATCGGATAACTCTATGAACAGCTGAAAAATAGACAACTTCAGCTGAATATTTTTTTGTTCTTCCTCTTTCTTCGCCCGGTAAATCTTACACAAGCTCTCCAGAAGGCAGCATGCCATTTCACAATTGGACAGTTTGTGGTATCTGGGTTCCTGGCATAAAAAGCTCAATATCCCTTCCAAAGTCTTCGGCGCCTGTACACAAAACTCCAATTGAGCAATACTGCACTTTTCCCTAGTATCTACAATAAAGCAATGAGGCACCCCCGGATAAACCACCATGCAGTCACCTTCTTTCAGCGGAAAATACTGTCCCTCCACTCCCATGATGCAATGGCCCGATTTAATACAATTAATTTCAATTTCTTT
Source organism: Robinsoniella sp. KNHs210 (assembly GCF_000686105.1). Taxonomy (NCBI): domain Bacteria; kingdom Bacillati; phylum Bacillota; class Clostridia; order Lachnospirales; family Lachnospiraceae; genus Robinsoniella; species Robinsoniella sp. KNHs210. The sequence continues at coordinate 3,670,830 of NZ_JMLZ01000002.1, read as the reverse complement.
ATGATTATGGTCCTTAAATCGGTACGCCGACGGGAAACGAAAAATTCCTGAATTTCGAATCTGTATCTGACAGGATCCCTTTGCCAAAATCTCCATTATACTTTGTTCCAAATTGTCCATGTTCCCTCTCTTTCTACCATTCATTCCACAATAAGGAACTTTCACCTGTAAGTATGGTTTTTTGTATTTGCAATTCTTCCCATTTTATTTTGTATATAATGTGTTCTTTTATATCGTTTTCGCCTCTTATGAAGTATATTTTAACCATATTTACCTCCTATGTCTTTTACTTATCGGTATGTTGTACATATTTCATTGTACATTTCGGAATTATTATTCTGTTTTTCCTTTTTTTCACAATTACAGGTGTTTAATGTCTGCTTTTTATTTTTTTACAAAATTACCTGATAATATTTTCACACAAAAAAAGGACAAGGAAAAATATCCTGCCTATTCTTCCTTGCCCTTTTCCAATCACATCATAGAACTAATACCACTCTTCCTGCATGTGATCCCCGGTAAACATATACAGCTTTCCTAAATTATTATGTTCATCCTGAGCTGTGGTTACAAATAATAAATTCTTATTCCCACCTCCTATTATGCAGCAGGATACATTTTGATCCGGCACCTGCACTTCTTTGATTTTGGCCCCTGTACCGGGGTCATAACATTGAACCTTTCCTCCGCCCCACATTGCAACCCATAGTTGACCGCGGCCATCCATGCACATTCCATCGGGAGCCCCTTCCTTTTCATCAATGGAAACTGCTGTTTTTTTATTGCTTAAGACACCTTCTTCCACCACATCATATACGTCAATCTTTTGGGTTGGGGTATCGATGTGATAGAATTTATCTCCTGATGGATTCCAGACTAATCCATTAGAAATAGTGAATCCATCGTATTTAGAAATAACCCTGCCTTCCTTTATACAATACAAGGATCCCGCCCCTTGCGCTTTTGGATGGTTCTGATCAATAGCCATAGTCCCGACCCACAGATTTCCATATGGATCCAGTTTTCCATCATTAAAGCGAATATGTGCAGGCAGGCTGATCTGCATAACAGGCTCTTGCATCCCGGTGCTCAGATTCAATCGTATGATTTTGTTCCTAACCGCTGCAATCAAATCGCCTTGATCATTTAACGCAATACAGCCAACATAATCTCCCATATTAAATGCTTCCAGGGTTTTGTCATGCAAGGAATAAGAGTAAATAGTAAACCCTTCGATATCCACAAAATGTACCTTATTTCGTGCCTGATCCCATATACACCCTTCCCCTAATTGGAGACCGGTGGCGATGACATCTCTTCTATGTTTCATTCGCAGTTCCTCCTCTCCACATTTCTCTGTTTTCCGAAGTCATGAATCTGCATATTTTTCATGATTCTCTGCATACGACACCCCATTTACTTCCATTGTGCAATACATCCCAAATGCAGCAGTGCAATGTTCGGTATCATAATATCATATCTGCCCGGGCATGGAAATCCCGGTTATTTACATAATCCCATATTTGTCAAATGATTCTTTCGCTCCCATTCCGCCTTTTATTGCTTCCGCCACCATCTTTTCTCCCATAGCTTTTTCATATGCCCTCCGGATGACTTCCGCTTCTACTGCTTTGGGAATTACCAGAACCCCCTCTAAATCGCCGAAAATAATATCTCCTGGATTAATACGCACTCCCTCGATCTCAACAGGCACTCTAAAGTCAATAACTTTTCCCCTGGGAGCCTGGTCCTGTGCGTATCTGCCATAGGAGAAACAGGGGAATTTTAATTCCTCTATTCCATTTGTATCTCTGTGAAAACCATTGGCCACCGCCCCTGCCGCGCCTAATATCTGCATTCTGGTACACATCAGTTCTCCTACCAGAGCGTAGGAAGGAGAAGCACCGGTACAAATATATACCTCATTCTTTTTCAGATCATCCAAAGCTTCCAGCATCAATCCAAAGGGTTTCTTCATAATCGGGTTCTGCCCATTGGAAAGTTCTTCGAACGCATCTGCCTCTAACACCGTCATTGCACGTCCCGCCACTACCATTTTGGAATTGACCGGCTGTATTTTCTGGGGCAGAAACTGATGAAAATACCCCATTTTATCTAAAATATCACCGATTACGGCTGAATACATTTCACTCCTCATTAATTCAAATAATTCATCATCATTTTTCCATTCAATCATACGATTCTCCTATTCCACCACTGCGCCTTGTGCCGCTGACTGGCTGATTTTTTTGTAAGTATTCAGATATCCGTCTAAAACTTCTTTTTCCGGACGGATCCAATGTTTTTTTCTTTCGTTTAATACGGTATCTTCTATTAATAAGGAAAGCTCTCTTTTATCCACATCAATCCGGATCATATCCCCGTCCTCCACCAGTGCAAGAATTCCTCCTTCGTAGGCTTCCGGTGAAATATGTCCAACAAAACATCCCCGGTTGGATCCGGAAAATCTTCCGTCTGTAATCAATGCACAGCTGTCTGATAAATTCATGCCTTCCAGGCATTTCATAGGACGATACATTTCCGGCATACCGGGCCCGCCTTTGGGTCCTTCATAGCGAAGAATGATAATGGTATTTTCCTCCACCATCCCATTTAATATAGCTTGGCAGGCCTCCTGTTCACTCTGGAATACCTGACTCTTCCCCTCTATTCTCATTAAGTGAGCCGGAATGGCTGCCGGTTTTACAACGGCTCCAAGGGGTGCTAAATTTCCTCTCAGGACTGCTACCCCGCCTGTTAAGTGAAACGGTTCTTTGATGGATTTGATTACCTCCCTGCGTCCGCTAAAGCCAAACTGTTTTAATGACTCCTCCATGGTACTTCCGGAAACATTGAGGCATTCCATATGGAGCAGAGACTCCAGCTCTTTCATGACCGCAGGTACTCCTCCGGCCTCATAAAAATCCACCATATCGTAAGGAGATGCCGGATAGACAGATGCTATTTGAGGTATTTTTCTGCTTAATTCATCAAATAGTGTAAGAGGCAATTCCCCTAATCCGGCTTCTTTGTGTATCGCCTGCAAATGCATAATAGCATTGGTTGATCCGCCGATTCCCATTAAAACGGCCATTGCATTATAAATGGAATCTTTTGTAATGATCTGACGGGCTGTTAATTTTTTTGCAACCAGATCAACAATTACCTCTCCCGTGGAGTATGCAATCTGCATGCGTTTGGAATAAATTGCAGGGACCGTTCCACTCCCCGGTAAACTCATCCCCATCGCTTCCGCCAGACAACCCATAGTATTTGCAGTACCTAACATGGCACAGGAACCAACACAAGGCTCCGCAAGATTTTCGATTTCCCGGAATTCTTCCTGTGAGATTTCTCCCCGCTGTTTCCAGCCGACTGCCTCTGTTACAATATTTCCATCATAATGTTTATTCTTATACATGGCAGGCATCATGGGGCCGCTATTGCAGAAAACGGATGGGATATCCAGCCTTGCAGCCGCCATCAAAAGGCCCGGCACAATTTTGTCGCAGGAACCCAGCAATACCAGTCCATCAAATTTATGAGCCCTGACCATACATTCAACTGAAGAGGTTATCAAATCCCGGGAAGGTAGTATGTACCTCATTCCATCATGCCCTTCCGCTATGCCGTCACATGGTGCAATGCTGCCAAATACCATGGCTGTACCGCCTCTGGATTCGATACCTTTTTTCACCTGCTCACACATTTCATTTATGTTATAATGACCCGGTGTTGCATTGGTATATGTATTGACTATGGCAATCAATGGTTTTTCCAGCGCGGAATCTGTAAATCCCATGGACTTATACAACGCCCTTTTCAGAGCACCTCCATCACCTTTTAAAAGCTGATTATAGTATTGATACTCTTCCATTCTACTTTACCTCCACAAAATCATTGGCGGCTACCACAGGAAGACTTGCGCCTCCTTCTATCAGCAACGAGGTCCCTGTAATATATGCCGCTTTATCCGATGCCAGATAGACAACTGCCTGGGCAATCTCCCTGGTAGTTGCAAATCGTTTGAAAGGAAGCCGTTCTGCCGCCTCCAGCCGGATATCACCAGAATCCCACCCTACATCCGTATAGCCCGGAGCCACGGCAACCATGCGGATTCCCTTTAATGCCAACTCCATAGCCGCATTTTTGGTAAACTTTGTAACCGCCGCTTTAGTCGGTCCATATATAGTTGCTCTTGGCCAGCACCCTTCCACCTGATTAGATGAAATATTAATGATTACTCCGCTCACACCCTTTACCACCATTCTTTTAGCGGCAATCTGGCTGCTGAAGAACAGGCCTTTCCAGTCAATTGCAGTCATATCATCAAACATTTTTTCTGTTGCATCAAGAAAATACACTTCAGGGCTGATACCTGCATTGTTCACAACTATATCTATGACATCAAATTTCTCAAAGGCAATTTGATACATTTTCTCAATATCTCTGACACTTCCCATATCCGCATAGACAGCCAGACTATCTACACCAATCTCTTTTGCTTTTTCACATATCTCACAGGCTGCTTCCTTATCACTGCGGTAATTCACTACAATATTGTATCCTTCTTCAGCTAAATCCAAAGAAATCTGTTTCCCAATCCCTCTTGCTCCACCTGTAATCAGCGCTGTCTTTCGATGCATTCCTAATCCTCCTCTTCATTAATATAAATCTATGGTACTTTTCATAATCAACTGTACTTTGTTCCAAATTGTCCATATTCCCTCTCTTTCTACCATTCATTCCACAATAAGGAACTTTTTTCTGTAATCATAACTTTTTTTATTTTCTATTTTTTTCATTTGCCTTTGTCTATAATGTGCTCTTTTATATTGTTTTTTTCTCTTATAAAGTATATTTTAGCCATATCTATCACCTATGTCTTTTAATTATTGGTATATTGTACACATTTTTTTGTATATTTCGGAATTATAATTATATTTTTCCTTTTTTCACAATCGTATGAGTTTCCATTAGCTGATCAATCCCAAAGAAAATGCGCCGTGTCAGCAAACTAATTACCAGCATAATCAGACCTGCCCCATAAAACGGAACATAGGTGACGCTCCCTATATGTTCAAAAACAATACCATACATAAACTGACCGAGAGGATTTGTGCACATACATATGCACAGCACGCATGACAGTACTTTTCCTGTTAACTCTATGGGTGTTAAAATCTGCAGACAAGTCAGTACCTGGATGGAAAATAAGGTGGTCATTGCTAATAGCAGACTGCAGCCGGTTATCAGGACAATATAGACTGCCATAGATTCTGTGAACAATTGCAGTGCGAACCCTCCCAGAAGAATACACATCGCGCATCCCGCTAAGATAAATGGACTTGACTTTAACTTTAATTTCTTTGAAAATACTCCCGCCAGCAGACTTCCTAATATACTGCCTGCGGCGATGGCTCCCTGGGCGTATCCGTATAGGCGGTTTGCCGTATCCGCTGCAAACCCCAAATGCAGCGTAATAATGACTGGTATTCCCACCATTATTAAAGAAGTTAATAACAAATTAATCGAAGCAAATGCTAAAGATACCTTCCATAACACAGGCTGCTTCTTAAACATAAATCCAAAACTATCTTTCAGATCATGAAATCCCATAGCAATGATATTTCCGGTGGTTTTCTTTTTTTCAAATGGAATATGAATAAACATCTCCATTACAGCCGATGCCAGAAAGCAGCCAAAGCTTACATACAGAATAGGGGTTAAGCCAAAAACAGAAAACAAAATGCCTCCGATTACCGGCCCGGTCATATTTGCCAGGGAACTGATTAAATCTATTACTGAATTTCCCTGCATGATATGTTCCGTATCTACCAGAGAAGGCACACTTGCCTGAACCGCCGGTTGGTAAGCTCCCTGTATGCCATATAAAATCATCATAGTAACAGTCATAAGCGGCACAATGTCCATTTGCCCTGACAGCAGATAAAACAGGAAAATTAAAATAGCTGTACTAAGATCCAGAATGACCATAATATTTCTTTTATTAACCCGGTCCGCCAAAATCCCTCCTATTGGGAAAAGTAAGAGCGTTGGGATAAAAGAACAGGCTAATATTGTCCCGAACAAAGCAGACGAGCCCGTTTGATTTAATAAGTAAAGCGGCAGTGCATACCGTAATATCTGATTTCCAAATAAAGAAATAATCTGACCGGCAGCAACAAGCATAAAATCCTTTTTAAATATAGTTTCATTACGCATCGTAATTGGTTCTCCTTTTTGATCATTGTATATAGTTCCATAGTTTAATTGTGTTTTCCAAAGCGTGACAGCTATAACATAAGCTTCCGGATTGCCCGCTAAAACTGTATCGTTTTTTCTTCCTAGGAAACAATTTTATACTACCATGATATTGTTTCCTTGTCAACAAAACAGAAATTAAAAAAAGCAGCCCGATCCAGTTAGAATGGGACTGCTTCCGTTACCTATTCATTTTTCAAAGTTTATCATAGTCTTCCGACTTCATGTCTACACCCAGTTTCTTTATTTCGGCATCTAAATGCGCACCATACTTTTCTGCAAATCGAAGCATGATATCAAATTCTTCCTCTGTTACCTGCTCAAAGACTGCTCTATCCCGTTCCTGAAACTCTTTGTGTAATTCTTCATGAACCCGGTAAACCGCTTCCCCCTGGGCAGTAAGCTTAAAATAAATTTCCTTCTTGTTATCCGGCTTTTGGTAACTTTCAATAAGGCCTTTTTGTATAAGCTTTTTCGATAATTTACTAATGGCACCGCTGGTCATGTAAAAGGACTCTGCAAGTTTTGTCACGTTGGAATCCGCATTGCTGCCAATATATTCGATACAATGAACCTCCGAAGGTTTATAATCCTTAAGACTGCTTTTCATACGATACTTATCAAGCCACATCATCTTGTTTAATACGTCCCAGAATGCACCTACAACCTGTCCTCCCTTATTCATGACCTGTCCTCCTGTCCAATTTATTCCGGAGCGTGTTTAGAAATACATTCCACCAATTTCCAACCACGCTCTGGAAAACTATATACAATAATTATACTAAATTATTGTTTCTATTTCAACAATAATAAAAAACGTACGCGCTCATCCTTTGACGGAACCAATCATAACACCCTTTACAAAATATTTCTGTATAAAAGGATAGATACATAATACAGGTACCGTAGAAACTATAATCGCACTATACTTTAATGTCTGGGAAAGCTGCATTTTTGCTTCTGCTGCAGCTGCATCCAGACCCTGCAGATTTGTGAGACTCATCTTATTCGTCATTAATAAATCACGCAGGAAGGACTGTAAAGGCATTAGATTTTTATCATTAATGTAGATTAATGCGGAGAAGAAATCATTCCAGTGACCAACCGCATAATACAGTCCAATAACAGCCAGAATAGGCTTGGACAGCGGAAGTACTATTTTTATCAGGAACTGGTATGTATTGGCACCATCCAACTCTGCTGCCTCCTGCAAACTGGATGGTATACTATTTATAAAATAGGTTCTTGTGATAATAACATTATAGATGGAAATTGCACCTGGAATCATCATTGCCCATGGTGTATTGGTCAAATGCAGTTTATTCACAATCAGATAGGTAGGAACCAGACCACCACTAAAATACATAGTCAGCATGAAAAGAAACATAAGTACATTTCTTGGCACAAAATCTTTTCTTGCCAATGGATAAGCCGCACATACGGTCAAAACCAGATTAATCAGAGTGCCCGCCACCGTATAAAAAATAGAATTAACATACCCGGTCCAAATGGCCTTATATTCGATGACTGCTTCATATGCAGCCATTGTAAACCCCTTTGGCAGAAGAACCACATTGCCATTCCATACCTCTGAGGGATTGCTGAAGGACGCTATTACCACAAACCATAGCGGCCATATAAATATTATTAAGAGGACTGCCATAAGTATGATATTTACAATGTCAAATACTTTATCTGCATGAGAATGCTTTATTCTTCCTGTTTTCGCTATTTTGCTCATCTTTCTACCCTACTCCTTTCCAAACACGCTCTAGAACAGACTCTCATCTGCAAACTTTTTACAAATCTGATTAGCCACTACGATTAAAGTCAGATTAATCACGGAATTAAACAGTCCGATTGCCGTAGAATACCCATAGTCACTATTAATCAAACCAACCTCATATACATACGTAGAAATAACAGACGCCGCTCCTTTATTCAAGGTATTCTGCAGCAAAAATACTTTTTCAAAGCCTACGCTCATCAGTGATCCCATCTGAAGAATCAGCAGCATGACAATGGTGGGTTTAATAGATGGCAGATCCACATGGAAAATGCGCTGCAGTTTTGTAGCTCCATCCACAATTGCTGCTTCATGAAGCTGATAATCTACGCCGGATAATGCCGATATATAGATAATAGAGCTCCATCCCAGTCCCTGCCATACCCCGGTCCATACATAAATAGATTTAAACAGTTCCGGTTTTCCCAGGAAATCAATAGATTCCAGTCCGAGCCCCCCTCTGATAGTATTAAAAATACCTGTATCCGGATTTAGAAAAATGACAATCATACCACACATAACTACCGTGGATATAAAATAAGGGGCATAAGATGCCATTTGAATTGTTTTCTTGAGATGTTTGTTTTTTAAATAATTTAACAATAAAGCAAACATAATCGGAATAGGAAATCCCACTAAAATACTGTAAAGACTGATTCCAATCGTGTTCTTTAATAATAATTCAAAATTGTAGCTGCTGAAAAACCTGGTAAAATGCTCAAATCCAACCCAGGGACTTCCCCATATTCCATCTTTGATGATGTAGTCCTTAAACGCTAACTGTATGCCGTAGAGCGGGCCATATGCAAATACAACATAATAGATAACGACCGGCAGGATCATTACATAAAGTATCCAGTTCTTCTTCATGTCCTTTCCTAATCTGCTATGGAGTTTCTCTTTTGTTGTAAATGCCACAGCTGTGTTTTTCTGTATTGATGCATTCCTTTTTGTTAATTTTTTTATCACCGGAAATCCTCCTTTTCCTTTTTTCTATGGTCTAAGAAAGAGAGTACCGCTGTATGCCATACAGCGGCTTCTCTTTTTAAATCATATTCAGCAGCTTATTTAGCCATGGCCTCTGTATATGCTCTCTGATAAATTTCACTCAACTGGGCTCCACCCATATTGTTTATCGTAGTAACATATTCTTCCCAACTGCTTTCCAGATCAAGTTCTCCGGTTGCAACCTGTGCCAAATACTGATCAATATAAGCATCCAGGTCAGCCTTTAAGGTGGATATTTCCTTTGCATCATCGTCGCTGTATCTCATTACCGGAAGGGGTATCGCACCTTTTTCTGTTACCTTGGCACGTTCTTTATTTAAGTAAACCTCATCCGGGTCAACTTCTTCTGACATACCGCTAAACCAATACTCCGGCTGAATAGACGGATGATACGCTGCACCCTGAATCGTACCATTGCTGCGTACCGCTGCAATGTCATCTCCATATCCATTTCCAATGATCCACTCCCAATTGCCTTCAGCATCTTTTTTCCACGTCTCACCTTCTACACCCAGCCATGCCAGTATTCCGCCCTCTTCTGTGTAAAATTGATCTGCCCAGGCTATAATAACTTCCGGATTTTCACAGGTATCTGTTATGGCTAAAGTTCCTGCGGTGATACCGGAAGAAATCGGATAGATTCCATCTTCAAACGGCGTCAGGATAGCATAATCATCATCATTATCACGTCCAACCGTCAGGAATGCACCTGCATCAAAGAAAGAACCAAAAACATCTCCGGACTGTCCAATTGCTCCCTGCTGCTCATGTTTCTGCGTAAATACGTTTTTATCCATCAGCCCTTCCTGATATAGCTTTGTTATATATGCAACAAACTCTTTGTATACATCGGAGGTTGGAATATAGGTTAATTTTCCATCTAAAACAGCAGCCTTTGTTACCGCATCATAAGGAACTCCAAAGTAAGGCAGCAGCAGCTCCGGCTTTACAACATCCGTACCCGTGATTGGAATCTCATCGTTTACGTCCCCATTTCCATTTGCATCTTTTTCCTTGAATTCCTTTAATACTGTATACAACTCATCCAGATTAGCCGGCTCTTTCAGCCCCAGATTCTCCAGCCACCTATGATTCAGCCAATAAGGGGATAATAGCGGCGTTTCTTTATCAATTTCCGGCAGTGAATAGATATGCCCGTCCGAAGCAGTAATATAATCCCATCCGTCAACCTTATCTAAAAGTGCGCATAAATTAGGTGCATACTGCCTGATCATATCCTCTAATGGAATGAGAATCTTTTGTTTTCCATATTTATCTAATTCTGTTGCTGTAAAACTTGCTTTGTAGAAAATATCCGGATACTCGCCGGAAGCTAATACCAGGTTTTTCTTTTCTGACAAATCCGCGCCCATAACAGACTGGTAGTTAAAGGAGATATTTGCATCACTTAAAGCCTTCTGCATTGCAACATTATCCTTTAGATCATATTCCCCATCCAGAATTGCAAATACGCTGTATTCCTTTGTATCTTTCAGCGGAAACGTAATCTCTCCCCCGTCGGCCTCTGCCCCGGTTTCCGTTTTATCCGCAGGTTCCACATTTGCAGTATCTTTGCTGCCACCACATCCCGTTACAGATACCAACATAACTGCTGCACACAACAGCGACATAAATCTTCTAAACTTCATAAATAAATACCTCCTGTTTTTGATATTCGTTCTCTTTGAGGCGCCTCTCTCGATAAACTCTGTATTCATTATAGGTGCTCTCTTTCCAGTGAACAAGAGACAAGATTTTTGATATAACGCTTAATTATTGCATCCACTAATTGGCAGATTACAGAATAATATTCTTTTATTCTAATAAAAAAAGCACAATATTCAACCAATAATGATTGAATATTGTGCCCTGACTGCGTCTGTAGAATGAAGAAACGAACCAAACCAATGTCCTGGTCCGTCCCCTTCTCTTTCCGTACACTACCTTCATCTACAAAGCGTCATTATTCAGCTAAACCCAAATTTAAGATGAAATTGTTCGCTCTAGAGCGTGTTTGACTGTGACGCACAACTGCCAGAAAGCAATTTTAAAAAACGCTCTAGAGTTCTCTTGCAGCAATTACATCTCTATACCAGTGAGCACTATCCTTTAAAATGCGCTTCTGTGTAGCAAAATCAGTATGCACCAAACCAAACCGGTAGGTGTAGCCTGCGCTCCATTCCCAGTTATCCAGCAGACTCCATGCATAATAACCTCTTACATCAGCACCTTCTTCAATTGCTTTATGAATCCACTTCAGGAATCCTTCGATATAGCGGATACGCTGTGTATCATGAATTCTTCCATCCGGCTGTATCTCCTCCCCGCAGTTAAAAGTTCCATTTTCTGTGATATAAATCGGTATTCCTATTTTATAATCATCCTCTAAAATATGTATTGCATCATAGACCGCCTTGGGATAGTACTCACTTCCATTGTCCATATAGTTGCCGCCCTTGTTTTTCTCTTTCCTGTCATCCTGAAGCAATGTGGGATCTGCGCAATCCAGTACCCGGTTATAACAGTTCAGTCCAAAATAATCCAGGGGTTGTTGGATCAGCATCATATCTTCATCCTTCATATTCGGAGTGCTGTTGGTTTCCTTCATATATTGAAGCAGTTCCCTGGTATAGCACCCCCGAAAGATGGGGTTCAAATAGGAACGATATGATTTTTCATTTTCTAATTCCGCGATTTTACAATCCTCAGGATTCTCCCTGCGAAACGGATGATGGTTCCACATATCTATTACAATGCCTATTTTGCTGTCTTTTGCCTGCTCTGAACGGAACCGTTTTACCCCCTCCCCATGTGCCATAAGAACATGATGGTTAGCCTGGCGCCCCAAATCTTCACCCTGATGGCCTGGCGCAAAGCCCCCCAAACCGTATCCCACATAAGTGGCTATCGGCTCATTGATTGTTGCCCACATAGGTATCACATCCCTAAATTCACGAAACAGCAAGGATGCATACTCACCAAACCAGTTTACAATATCCCTGTTTAACCAGCCTCCCTCTTTTTCCAGCTCATAGGGCAAATCCCAATGGTATAGTGTGGCATTGGGCATCAATCCATTTTTGAACATTTCATCTACCATACGTTTGTAAAAATCAAGTCCTTTTTGATTTACGCTTCCCTTCCCCTCCGGGAAAATCCGGGACCAGGAAAAAGAAAACCGGTAAGACTGCATGTTTAGTTCTTTCGCAAGCTTAAGATCTTCTTTGTACGAATTATACATGTTACAAGCTGTCTCAGGACTGGACCCATCCACAATTTTACCGGGGATTCCGGCAAATACATCCCAGATTGACTTCCCCCTTCCATCTTTTAACGCAGCTCCTTCCACCTGTGCCGCACTGGTGGCTGTTCCAAATATAAAGTCTTTTGAAAATTTCATTATAATCTCCTTATTTTCTTTGTAAGTTTCGCTGTGTGAGAACTGTTTGAAGATCTCTTTATCAATCTAAGCTAAACCTCTTGATCAGTGAAAGTTTCAAACATGCTCTGATTTATTATAGATAGCTCTCTTATCAAATAACAAGAAACAAGATTTTTAGCAAACTGCTTAAATATTGTACTTATCAGCGCTGTCTCCATACAAAAGCGCGCCAACCGCCGGAGAGTCACCAATACACCTATTAAGTGCACCCTTTTTTAGTTAAAACATATCAAAATCTTTTTGAAAAATCGCTTGACATATCACCAGAATACTTAAACAGGTATTTGTTTCTATGCTTCATTTATACTTTTTTTTGACTTTAAATACCATACTATTTTCAAACTGGAATCTCTCGAAAACGAACTACTTTTTTATTATCTCCCTGCAGCAGCTTCCTGCATTTTTCCAGGGATTCCCCGCTCAGCAGGAATCATATCCCCCCTGTGCCTGGGATCCAAGGAAGCACTTCCCAAAATCAAAACAAGGGGTTTCTGCGCCCTAAAATAAATAGGTCCCAAAAAAGAGATAACCCTGTAGCGGTTCAAGGCTTTGAAAAAGCCTGAATTCTACAAAGTTATCTCTTTCTTATAAATCAGAGGCTAAAAATTGGTATTAACCGACAGCCCCTTACTTTTGATGGCATGGTGTGTGCATCTGGCAGGAATGAATTTTCAAACACTTTTCGTCTATATATTCCATGTATACGCACTATATATCATGCCGGAAATGACAAAAAAGTAGACTTTTTTTGACAGTCTGTAAACTGGTAATTTCGTGCCTTTTTCCTATATTTTGATTATATATCATACGTAAAAAAAAGTCTACTTTTATTGAAATGTGCGGTTGCGTAAATTTACCTTCGGAAATAATGGTGTAGAGTTCACCCATGATGCGCTGATAACGTATCAGGCAATGGCTTATGTATTTAATATACCTCTTTTGGGTATGCAAAGCAAGCCCAGTTTTCTGAGCTGTTTCCGGTTTATCCCTCTTTCTCTTTTTTTGTTCCCTTTTTACAATCCCCAGATATGCTCATTGAAATACATGATTTTTTTACTCTGCAATGACAGACTATGGCTTATGCTTTCTGTGTATTTTCCCAGTTCTCCATGTCTGCTTCTTTCTGACTGTAATATCTGTGTACTGCTCAATACTTCATACTCCTCCCCCACTGCCTTTGGCACATCCTTTTTTTGGTATCTTACCAATTCCAGCATTTCTCCTCTGTTTTCACTATAGGCTCTTAACTGTGCCATTTTTGCTGCTCCTGTCATACTCCATCCCATCGGCCTTGAACTCATTCTGCTGGATAATACATGGCTCACATGGCCTTCTGTACTGCTTCCTTTTACTCCGTCTTTATGTTTTAACCGCAGCCTCGCTGCTGTCCAGTTCGACAGGATATAGGCTTTTGCTTCCGACATTCGCTTTGTTTCTCTTTCGTTTTCCAGATAGCCTTCCAGTCTTTCTACGGTTCTTTCAAACTCTTTTTTCGTCTTACTCCTGATTGCAGTCCGCAGTTCATCTGCCGCATCCTCCCGGCTGTCTTTCATGTGGCTCGTCAGCCTGGTCAGATACTTTTCCAGATGAAATTCATCCAGCACATACGTTATTCCTGCCATCCGCTTCATTCCTGATTTAATCCAGCCCCCTCCATCTGCATTCAGATAGATTTTCTTAACCTTATCGAGATCGTAATGATTATTCATATATTCATAGATTTCGTCCCAAAATTGATTGTTTTCTTCTCCATGGCTGACACCGCAGAAGTAGTACGGGTTTATCAGTTTATGACGTTTACTCTTTGGTGCCTCTTTCTCGATTCCCTCATGAACATAAACCAGTTTGGTGATCAGACAGTTATTCTTCTGGTGATTCTCATTTTCTCTAAGATCCCCTTTCTTCTCCCGAAACTGGAGAGAAGCATGGTCTTCATCTGCTTCAATATACAGATAATCAACTTCTTTTTTCTTCTTTGGTTTTTCTTCATTTTTGGGGAATTTCAATCCATGAATTTTATTTTTTACAGTCTGTTTCTTCACGTTCCCTGTCAGGCTGCTTTCTTCTCCTCCCCGTCTATAGGATGTCTGCACAGCTTCCTTTAGCATTCTTGCCAATGCGTCCTCCGTAATACGCTCGTTTCTTTCCAGTCCAAGAATACGGTCCAGCAGATATTCACTTTTGCCGGTCTCTTTATTCGTGAACAGGGTCTTTTTAAATGTAACTGTCCCCAGCGATGTGAGCAATTGTTTAGTCTCATGGGATTCTACTGACCAGTGCTGCAGCCTTTTCTGGCTCTTTCTCAGCATTTCATTCATACTTTCCAATGATTCCTGGATCATTCTTAAGCCCAGATTGTGCAGCTCATCTGTCAGACTATGGACATACTCAGCCAGCTTTAATGGCTCTTTCATAAATTCATTTTCCAGTTTTTCAAATTTGTTGATGCATTTTTCTTCAAAATACTTTATACTGTTAATCATAGAGGTCACCTTTCTTTGTATGTATTTTGGTCGTGCTTAATACTTTATCACAAAATGGTGGCCTCTTTCTATTTATTTTTCATTATCCGAGTAAAATTTTACGCTAGCTGAAATGTGCTAATCAATCCTAAAAAAGGCGAAGATAAGCTATTTAGATACCTGGCTCAAAAGTCCCACATTATAGTACCATAAGTTTTTGCCCCGGTATCGTGGATATATTAACTTTATTCGTAACGGATACTTGTCCTAAGGAGTCTATATGAAATATCTTAAAAAACTTACATCGGGCAGAAAAAACACTACCCTGATTAAATATTTTTTATCTTACTTTATCATTTTAAGTCTTTTATTCTTTGGCTTTTTCTTTGCTGTTCGCTCTCAGCTGAAAAATATTTATTCAAAAGACTTAAGTGAACAGACAGTTAAACGCCTTGCCCATGTTCAGGAACAATTTGAAAATGGACTGTCTGATATCAATCAAATACAGTCTATGCTTACGAAAGACATCAATCTAATTCTTTCCCGTTACAAAAATGAGAACTGGTATCGCTATCAGGCTGCCAAACAACTAAATAACTATGTAATCAGCAACAGCTTTATCAATACGATCGTATATACGGATCTGCAAAGTGATTCCATCCTCTCCTCCGGCAAATATGTTCGCAAGCAGGATGGAAAATACCAGATTTATACCGGTTCCCGTTATCTTTCATTTGATTTGAATGCCTATCTGGATGCAGTAACGGGACAGTTGATATACCTTTTTGATGATACCTCTGAGCTGCTGATTTATCTTCCCGCCAACCATGGGTCTGAGAAATATGCAATCTTTTATATCATCAACGGCCGCGAGCTGGAAAATATCATGACAACTGATATTTCCACCGGAATTACCTCCATCTGTCTGACCACTCCTGAACATCAGATTGTCTCCGGAAGCAACACAAGTGCGATGATTCCCTATTTATCAGATCCTGAAAAGCTGTCCAATGGTTCTCACTTAAACCGGGAGGAATCCCTTTATATATCAAAAAAGCTAAACAGCAACTTTTCGTTTCTGGCACTTTTTTCTAATGCAGCAATTCTTAATCAGGTAAATATTGCATTTCGCAATACTTATATAGTGCTTCTGCTGCTTGCTTTACTGGGAATGATATTAATTCTATGGGCAATGCGTGTTACTTATTGGCCTCTTCATAAACTTACTACGAAGATGGTACATACGCTTGTGCCAAATCAAAGTTATGTAGAGCAGCTAGACAGTGCTTTTACTACCGCCCTTTCTGAAAATGAAGAATTGCAAAACCGAATTGATAAATACCGCCTTTCCATGCAGAAATCCATTCTGGATTCCATTGTTACAAATATTGACCACCCTAATTTGGATCATTTTCCTGATATTGATCAATTTTTCAGCATGGAGCCGGATAACCACATTTTTGTAATCAAAGTATCCAGCCCCATTCCCAGAAAATCAATTTTGTGGAATGAATATCTGGCATTTCTGGATGATGCACTGCCGGGGCACAATTCCTGTGCTATGCTTGAGGCCGATAAGGACTATGCGGCATTTATGGTAAATTACACCGGGATAGAAAAAAACAAGGACGAGGTTCTCCTGCTGCTTCTGTCCGATCTTTATGATGAAACGGGATGTATGGCTGCCCTCAGCAACAGCACCACATCGCCGCTTGAAATTCCCTCCTTATATGAAAATGCTGTTCGTGCAAGCAGCTACTGGTCCCAGGCCCCCATTATTTCATATCCGGAAATCGAGTCCACACTCCCTCCGGGTACCAGCTTTTCCTACCCTTATAAACAGCTGGACAATCTGAGCGGATATCTAAAAATTCAGGATTTCCCCAATGCACGAACGCAGATAACCGAACTCTTATCTCTGATTGACAAGGCTGCAAAACACGGAAATGCTTTTCCAGACTTCTTCGTCCGATGTGTTTTGATTGATATTCTCACGATCATCATCAATAGCATGAACCGTATGAGCATCAAGTTCAGGACATTTAGTGACCTGTATTTTGAAACCCTATATTTGTGCCGCAGCTGTCCTTATCAGGAAAAAAGCCTGGAGATTGCCGAAAGCATAGAAAAACTACTGAAAACCTTTGAAACAGAGCACGAAAATGCTGCGATACATACTACGCAGATCAGGCAAATCATCCATGATAATTATGCTTCACCCGACTTCTCCATTTCCACCCTGGCTGATACTTTTCATGTAAGTATTGCATATATAAGTTATCTGTTCAAAAAAAAGTTCGATCAAAACTTTTCTGATTATTTATGGACGATCCGCCTGGAAAAAGCAAAAGAACTTCTGATGAATTCTGATCTGTCCATTGACCAAATCAGTATATCGGTAGGATATGTAAACACTTCCAGCTTTCGTCGTAAATTCAAACAGGAAACAGGATTTACACCTTCCAGTTTTCGTAAACAGGTGATTCATTAGGCAAATCACTAATCTTCTGATAAGGTTACTATTTCTCTGCTAAACTGTATAGCTATAAAAATGGCAGCATCAGCAGTTGTTTATACGCTGTATGCTGCCATCCTGTAATTCTATAGTTGTCTAGCTTTGTATGACTGGTTTCTTTAAAATCCCTTGCTCATAAAGCACATATTCGTCCTGCCACTCTTTTCCTTCTGTCAGGAAATTAGCTGGTCCGTAAGCATATGCCACTTTAGGAATCTGATGGAATGGTCCAAAGGTGTTTCGTCTGGTCAGCACAACCTGAATAGCGCGCAAATTTTCAATTACTGCCCTATGAGGCTGGAAGGCGAGAATCACTTCTTCTTTTCCAATTAACTTGACCAGTGCCCCTCCGAATTCTTCCACACTTACACATACCTTTTTATCTTCACACCCATCCACATGATAAATCACACTGCCCGAATAAAAAGGGAGTCCCTGGTTTGATATATCTCCAATAGATAGTTTCTCTGGTAACCTTGCCAGCACCGGTTTTCCGTCATGGAAGTCCACTCCAAAGCCGCCTGTTAAGTAAACAGACTCCAGTCCGCAGGTCTTATAATAGTCCATAACCAGGGTCACTGTATTATGCCCTTCCTTCCAGACATCATCCGGAATAGAAATTCTGTCAAAACAGATATCAATCCACTTTCCGGCACTGACTGCCGGCACTTCCCTTCCATTTATGATTACCCCGCAAATATGCGCTAAATCCTCTGCCACAAGATGAACGCCTGACGGAAGTACAGAAATCTCTACGCTATACTCTGCAGTAAGCTGCGTCAGCAGTTCTTTATCTCCACCGCCGAATTTGACCTCATACCATGGCTGGAGCATTTCACCTCCACGGTAGGGAATCTTATAGAAATCACGCAATGCACGATCTGCCTTTAATACCTCTTGCCTTGGTAATTTCAAACCGGTTTTATTCTGTACGGTTACCATATCCAGCACACAGATATTTTCCTCACTCAGAGCGTAGGAGAAGGTTTCCGGAAGTGTGACCTCCTTTGTACCTTCCCAAATCTCCCCGGCAGGTAAGTCCCGCACTGTATCGGAAATCATATAGAGCCGTTCTCCCCCAGCCTCCAGATTAATCGTGATTTCTATACGGTCGTCCTGTATGTTATATAACGGTTTTGTAATTTTACCATCACGGGCATTCCACAACTCCGGGTATGTTCCTTTTCCAAGGTTAACTTTTACATTGTCATATCCATTCTTTCTGTCTGTATTTAAAAGCATAACGACTCTTCCACCCTCAACCACCATACTTTTGGCATAAATCATATGACTTCCTTCGGATGTAACTTCTATCTCTTGTCCATTTCTGCAGGCACCCGCAATCGCACCCTCTTCATACGGAACGATAACAGCTTCTTTTGCCAGCAGTTTTATTTCCTCTGATGCCTCTGCATCCATATAGGCAGGAATATCGCCCGCAAAAATGACCCTGCCCCCTTGTCTTACCAGCTTCTGCAAAAGTTCTACCGTACTGCCCCGCAGAGTATCTGCACCGGCTACCAAAACTTTGGTATAGGCACAGGCTCCCACATACAGGGTTCCATTTTCCACACGGCCATGACGTGCCATGATATCTTCTTCACCGTAATCAAAGTCAATCCGGTTGTCCGTTAAGGCATGAAATACTTCCGCATACTGTCTTTCTAACCGTTCTATCTGTGTATCTGCTGCACTTAGTCCATTAAAAGCTCCGCTGTATGCGCGCGCCCAGACACTTTCGATCGGGTTGATTACCAGCAGCCCGCATTCCGCCTTACCATCATGCAAAATCGCATGAATTCTGGAATAATAATCTTCCACATAATGATAATCGGTATACCAGGATGATTGATGTAAAATACTTGCCGGATAATCCCGCTTTGCTTCTCCCTTCATGGTATACCAGGAAAGATGCGGACATCTTAAATTGATTCCGAAAAGTGCCTGCCAGTCACCAATATTCTTATAGGACTCAAAATTAGTCTGCCACCCTGTACATCCGTACAACTCAGACAGTACCCACTCCTTTTTAAGCTGCCGTGCAACCGAATCAATCTGTTTTGCAGCCCAATAACACTGTGTATGTTCTGCCAGTAGATCAATTCCCGGATATTCCATATATTCATAAAAGCGCATCAGGGACCCCTGCATAACCGATTGGGCACAAAGAGAATCCTCATGCAAAACATGACCCGTGAAAATTAATTTATGTTCCTTACACCAATTGTAGATCGGTATTGCAAAATTTTCTAAAAAAAGCTGCTGGCACAATTCAAAATAATCCCGCTTTACCTTAGATATCTCTCCTGCTTTTTTTCGTAAAAATAGTTCTGGCAGATTTTCAAGCAGACTATACCCGAATCGCTTTTCAAACTCCGCAAACATACCCGGTGTATATGGCGCCGCATTGACTTCCCCCTCTGCAAAGTCGGTAAAACAGCCTCCCCGATGGGGTTCATCTGTAAAGATACCCTGGATTTCCACCCCGAATTTATCACCGCTATTTTCTTTATATTTTTCGTGTGTTACTTCAATATAGCGCTGTACCGCTTCTTTGTTCATCGTATCCAGATAGCAGTAACCATTGTAATTATCGTTACACTGAGAATGGCGCAGACGGAATACCACAGCCTTTTCGCCGCCAGGCAGACAATCTCCCTCTTTTAACAAACGCTTACTACTAAAAATACCATCTCTTACCCTGCATGCAAACACAGCCGCAATGTTTTCGTTCCATTGGAGTTCTGCCAGTTCCTCCTCATTTTTATAGATCATCTCCACATACATCGCACGGTATTTCTCTTCTTTTGTGACCATGCCCCCGGCACTGCCTGATGGCCAC
The DNA here is from genome assembly GCF_000686105.1 of Robinsoniella sp. KNHs210. NCBI lineage: Bacteria > Bacillati > Bacillota > Clostridia > Lachnospirales > Lachnospiraceae > Robinsoniella > Robinsoniella sp. KNHs210. Next base: position 3,650,511 of record NZ_JMLZ01000002.1, on the reverse strand, counting down.
CTGTCCTCATCATACAACCAGGACTCCATTCCTTCCTTTTCGCCATACTCCGCACATTTATTGATCAGTTCAAACCACTCTTCACCCAGATACTCTGTCTCCAGTCCTGTACGGGAATGCATAAAATAACCACCAAACCCCATTTCCTTAATAATATCAATCTGGCGCAAAAGCTCTTGCTCCTCCAGTTTTCCATTCCATGACCAAAATGGCTTGCCCCGGTATTTCCTTGTTGGATGCTGAAACAACTCCTGACGTTTTTCTAAATTCATTATGTCCTTTCCTCCTGTTTCTCTGATTGATTAATAATCCCCACACCTTTGTGCCGTTACTAAGTGTCTTTATTAAGAATCTTTACTCATTTCCTTTGCTCAATTCCTTTACTCAGTTCCTTTACTCAGTTCCTTTACTCAGTTCCTTTACTCAGTTCCTTTGCTGCTATTGCCTTGGGGATAGTAACTGCTGAATCGTAATGTTTTATTTTATAATAACATAGTAAGTTTTTGCGGAATATACGGTATCTTCATGCAAAAGTGTGCTTATTCTACTTTATTGCGGAATTTCACGTTCTTGCCAGATCCAGTTGACAATTTACTGTTTGTTTATATAATGATTATAAAGGTATCAAATAAACGTGACTATTGCCTCCCGGCGTAAATACGTCGATATATAGTGCCTGATATCTGTGTCAGGTGTGCGTCTGTGAATCGACGGCGTAGCGGGCTACGACTAGATTCACAGACGTGCAGCTGGCGCGGATAGCGGGTGCTATATAGTGGCGTATTTACGCCGGGAGGCACTAGCCAGCCATACAGAAAGGATTTTCCATGGATATTCCAAATCTAACCCCGGACCATATATTTCCCAAAAAAGAACTTTCTTTTTATATAGAAAAATATTACCATACCGAATTCTCAGATTTGAAGGTACATACCCACGATTTTATAGAAATTGCTTACGTATGCGACGGAAAGGGCTTTCATTTGTATAACGATATTACCTATCCGGTAAGCAAGGGTGAACTCTATATTATAAATTCCCAGACTGCACACTGCTTCTATCCTACTGACAGGACAAATTCTGAGCATTTAGTTGTATATAACCTGGCATTTCTGCCCCAGTTTATTTCGGATATAAATATAAGCCTTCCGCTTCTGACAGAACTGACGGACATCATGCTCTACAAATCGCTCTATGCAGAAGAAATCATTTATACCCCTGATCTCCGTCTCCAGGGCTCCATGCGCACGGATATTGAACAGCTTTATGAAAAATTATATTTGGAATTTACTACAGAGGGTATCAATTACATCCAGATACTGAAGCTTACTCTCTGCGAGCTTTTATTGAAAATCCATCGCTTCTATAAAATGAAAACTACTCCGGCAAGCACTCAGGATAACCGTTATCTCCACCAGTTAATCCCAGACTGCATCGAATACTTAAAGAATAATTATTCTCAAAAAATTACCATTGGAGAACTTTCCGGTAATTTCTTCTTAAGTAAAAGTTACTTGTCGAGCTTGTTTAAGCAGGCAACCGGATCCGGCATTGTAGAATATCTGCAGCACATCCGAATAGAGAAGGCATGTGAGCTGCTTTTAGATCCCAGCCTTTCCATTACGGAAATCAGCAATCAGGTAGGGTATTCCGACTATCGGTTTTTTAACAAATCCTTTAAAAAAATTACCGGGAAAACTGCCAACGAATATCGAAAGAGTTTACCATGATTTATTATTTAGACTGTGACATAACCAGATTATAATAAAGTCCCTTCCGGCACATGAGTTCATCATGGCTTCCACTCTCAGCAATTCCCTTATCGGAAATATAGAGGATTCTGGTACAGTTCTTAATGGTGGACAGTCTGTGTGCTACAACAAAAGATGTTCTTCCCTCCATAAGTTTCTGAAGCCCCTCCTGCAGGAGCCTTTCTGTCTTCGTATCCACGGATGAGGTAGCCTCATCCAAAATCAGTATTTTAGGATTACGCAGCAGTGTCCTTGCAAATGCAAGCAGCTGCTTTTGTCCCTGTGAAAGTGTTCCTCCGTTCTCTCCCACATTTGTCTGAAAACCATGCTCCATCTCCCTGATAAATTCTGCCGCGCATACTGTTTCACACGCTTTTTCGATTTCCTCATCACTGGCTTCCAGTCTGCCATAGCGCACATTATCTGACACCGTCCCCGAAAATATAAAGCTGTCCTGCTGCATGACTCCCATCTGTTCCCGCAGAGAATGAAGCGTTACCTCTGAGATGTCATGCCCATCCACAAGAATCCTTCCGGCATTAACATCATAAAACCTGGATAAAAGATTTACAACTGTAGACTTTCCTGCACCTGTAGGCCCAACCAACGCAATATGCTCTCCCGGCTTTATATGCAGGTCCATATGCTCCAGTATATTCTGGGCCCCCTCATAAGCAAAAGTTACATCCTCAAAATCAACCTGTCCCGTGATGGGCGGAAGCTTGACTGCTTCTGGTTTGTCTTCAATGTCCACCGGCTCATCCATAATTTCAAAAATACGTTCCAGGTAAGACATTGTATTTAACAGGTTATTGTAAAGATTGGCAATGTTAATGATAGGCTGCCACATTCTCCATGCATAATCCCCCATCACAAGGATAACACCAAAGCTTACCACAGGCTTTAGCCATGCCACACCTGCCAGATACATGGCCCCCACCGCAGCCACTGCCACCATATCGACAATAGGAGAAATCAGATATGCCAGTCTGAGGGCTCGCATGCATGCATTGTAATTCTCAGTATTTAACTCTTTAAAAATCGCTTCATTCTCCTGCTGACGCACAAAATTCTGTGTAATGGTAACCCCATTAATACTCTCCTGAAAATATGCATTCATATTGGATCCTTTATTATTGACCGACTGCCATGCTTTACGCTGCTTTGGCTTCAGATACAGAAGACCTGCAACCAAAACCGGAATTCCTGCCAAAACAATGAGTGTCAGCTTAACACTGGTCGTCAGCATAAAAAATAAAATAAATATAATATTGAATGTTTCCAGAATAAAGTTAATAATACCATTGGACAGCATATCTGAAACGTTGTTTACATAATTGATTACCCTGACCAGAATTTTTCCATGAGGACGTTCGTCATAATATTTAAACGGCAGCTTTTGCAGCTTTTCGAACAAATCATTTCGAATGTCAAAAATAATATCCTGACCTACATATGCCATGATTTTAGCCCGCACCACGGCAAGCGCCACGCTGATCCCAATTAATACTACCATAGCTGCCGTAAGCGTAATAAGCTGCTGCATATCTTTTTTCGGAATAGTATTATCCACTGCATAACCGATAATTTTTGCCGGAATCAGGGAGCAGATAACGGATGCTGCCGACAGCAGAAGTGAGATAATCATCTTCTTACGATGGCGGTTCACGTATACAATTGATCTTTTCATATGAGAAAAGTCAAATTCTTTTTCAAGGCTTTCGTCTTGATCAAATCTGTTTTTAGCCATCCTGCTCCCCTCCTTTCTCAAGCTCCAAATCTATTTCATCCATAGTGGACAGCCCCTTTTGGAGCATATAAATATCAGCATAATATCCTTTTGCTTTCAAAAGCTCTTTGTGGGTTCCGCATTCCACGATTTTCCCCTTTTCCAAAATAATAATCTTATCGGATTTTCGTGCAGTAAAAAACCTCTGTGCAATAATAAGTTTTGTGCATTGAGCATCCAGATGCTCCAGATTTTCCTGGATAGAGGTTTCCGTTTCCATATCAACTGCAGAAGTGGTATCATCCAGAATCAAAATAGGTGGTTTCACTGCCAACGCTCTTGCAAGCGCCAGTCTCTGCTTTTGCCCGCCAGAAAGACCGGTTCCACGCTCTCCGACTATCGTTTCAAATCCCTGTCCCATGTTCCAGATAAAATCGGCCTTTGCAAGTTTTGCCGACCGCTCTATTTCATGGCGGTGCAAATTCGTATTTCCAAAAGCAATATTTTGATCAACCGTATCTGAAAACAGAAAAACGTCCTGATTCGCTACTCCAATGTTTCTTCTAAGTGTATCAAGATCATAATCCCTTACGTCAATACCATCCAGGAGGACACGGCCTCCTGTCACATCAATAAACCGGGAGATACAGTTAATAATGGTAGTCTTTCCAGAACCGGTTGCGCCCATAATGGTTACCGTCTCACCCGGATTGATTTTAAGATTTACGTGCTCTAATATGTCACTATGCTCTAATTGAACACTTACATCCTGGAATTCAATGGCTCCCTTTAGACGGTCCACCTTTAACTGACTGCCGTCTTCTTTATTTTTAATAGACGGCTCTGCTTCATAGAGGTCGATGACCTTATCCATGCTCGCAAAGAATCTTTGGGTATCATTAATCAGCATACCCAGGGTACGCATTGGCGCCGCTAACGTCCAGCAGAGACTGTTGAAAGCAAGGAAAGTACCTCCGCTAATCCTTCCTGTCATCAGGAAATATCCTCCCAGTATCAATACCACTACAGGCAGTGCCTGGGAAAATCCTTCAATGGCAGGATAATAGCGCAGCCATACCAACGATGCTTTCAGATTTGCGTTCCTGAACTCCCAGTTTTTATTCTTGAATTTTTCCTTTTCATATTTCTCACGGGTAAATGCCTTTACAATGCGGTTTCCCTCGATATTCTCCTGCGCATTGCTGTTTAAAACAGATAACTTCTCACGCAGTGCAACATAGTATGGATGAGCCGTGACTGCAAACCGATATGTAACAATAAAAATAAGAGGCGTAAATACCATCAGGGAAAACGTGAGTACCACATCCTTTGTAAACATATAAATCGCACTTGCCCCATAAAGAACGGCACACTCCAAAAATCCTCTCAGAAGATGAACCAGACCATGCTTACCCATTTCCACATCACCGGTCACTCTGGTCATCAGATCTCCAGTCTTATGGCATTTATAAAAAGCCCGATCCTGGCGCTGCAGCTTACCATAAATCTTATCCTTTACTGAAACCAGAAACAACTGCCCGCAATCCTCTATACCGACTATGGAAATATAGCGAATCAGTGTCCGTATACCAGTAAACACAATCATTAAAATAATTAGCATAATTAAGTGTCTGATAAGGGGATCCATATTTCCCTGAAAGTCCGCAATCTGATAAAGAACCTCATCCACAATACGCTGTGTAATCATTGGGTTTATCAACATCATAACCTGGGGAATCATAGAAAGCATCAGATAAATTATATATATTCTCTGAAACCCTTTTATCTGCCCCCATACCCATTTTGTCTGCCGCATTACTATTCTCCTCTTCATTTCAGTTTTCTAAAAGCTTTATGGACTAGTGCCGGGCGGCACTAGATACACTGCTATTAATCTACCTCTTTTTTTCAACCGTTCCTATGCACTTTCGTCTAATAGTTGTGGGCAATGCTACTATTATTTGTACAAAAAGAAGCCGAAAACTAATTTTATAGTTTTCGGCTTCTCCTGCATTTGATCTTTTTAAAACTAGTGCATCCCGGCGTAAATACGTCGGTATATAGTGGCATATTTATGCCTGGATGCACTAGTAGTTCCGAAAGAACTCTTTTAAATTGGACAGCGCCTGTCCCAAAACTTTCATCTCATCCCTGGAAAGTCCCTTTATGGTCGCTTTAACCATCTGTTCATGGAATTGTTTGTGATGGCTAAATGCCCGCTTTCCTTTTTCAGAAAGAGAAATCAGCACAACACGCCTGTCCTTTTCACTGCGGATTCTATCCACATATCCTTTTTTTACAAGACTGTTAATGGCAATCGTCAGTGTACCCATTGTTACTGAAAGGGATTTTGCAACAGTAGACATATTTTTTGCGTCGTTTTCACCGATTGCCTCGATAATGTGCATATCGTTGTTGGATATATCTTTAAATTCACCTGTAATAATCGCTTTTTCTTCTATTGCCATAATGTCATTAAACAAATTAACCAACACATCATTTATCGTATCATGCGTATTCACATTATCACCTCTTTCTTTGGATCCTCACCTGGCTGTTAGCCATTAATTTACTTTGATATACAAAGTATTATACACTACTTCCGTGGGTTATACAATATTTTCTTACAGGAATTGTTCCCCATATCCATAATGTTCAACCACATAATCAATATCCTTATCGCCTCTTCCACTCAGGCATACCAGGATAGATCCCTGTTTCATTTCCTGTGCTTTCTTCATGGCATAAGCTACTGCATGTGAACTTTCAATTGCAGGAATAATTCCCTCATAGCGTGAAAGCTTAAAGAATGCTTCCATAGCATCTTCGTCACTGGCAGTTGTATACTGTACTCTTTCCAAATCTCTTAAAAATGCATGTTCCGGACCTACAGACGGATAATCCAGCCCGCTGGCAATGGAGTAAACCGGTGCCGGTTCTCCTTTGTCATCCTTCAGCATAATACTCTCGAAACCGTGCATAACCCCTTTTTCTCCATAAGTCATGGATGCCGCATGATCCCCAAGTCCTGATCCACGCCCCAGGGGTTCGATTCCCACAATATCCACTGCCTCTTCCAGGAATGGTATAAACATACCGATGGAATTACTTCCTCCGCCTACACATGCACAGACAACATCCGGAAGCAGTCCTGTCATTTCCTTAAACTGGTCTTTCGCTTCATATCCCACAACCGATTGAAAATCTCTTACCATCAAAGGGAATGGATGTGGTCCAAGTGCTGATCCGATACAATAGATAGAATCTTTATAATTTTTGGCATAGGATTCAAATGCAGAATCTACCGCTTCTTTTAAAGTTTTAAGACCATGGGAAACGGGAACTACCTTTGCACCCAGGATCTTCATTCTTGTCACATTTGGAGCCTGCTTCGCAATATCAACTTCTCCCATATGAATTTCACACTCTAAACCAAAAAATGCAGCTGCCGTAGCCAGTGCCACTCCATGCTGTCCTGCCCCTGTTTCTGCAATCAGACGCTTCTTGCCCATGAATTTTGCAAGTAACCCCTCACCCATGCAATGGTTCAGCTTATGTGCTCCTGTATGATTTAAGTCTTCTCTTTTTAAATAAATCTGGCAGTTTCCTAAAAGTCCTGATAAACGCTCGCAATGATAAACCGGTGTCGGCCTTCCCTGAAATTCCTTGCGGATTCTTCGTAATTCATTGATAAACTGGGATGAATGACAGATTGTCTGATATGCATCTGCAATTTCTTCAAAGGCCGGTTTTAATTCCTCGGTCAGATAAGCACCCCCATAAGGTCCGAATCGACCATCTTTATCAGGATAATTTCTCAAATATGTTCTATAGTCCATGATACCCCTCCGTAAAATTTAATATTATGTTTATCTTAGCATGAAAGTACCATATTTTCAACTAAATTGAAGTGCACAGATACTTGTTGATTCCTATTAGGAAAAAGGCGGGTTCTCAGAACATGCGCAGCCATTGCTTACACTACCAAAAGCAAATAGACAAAAAACTCCTCCTGATCCACCTGATATTTAATGGTGAATCATACATACACTTAATAAATGAGGCTGACACTATTGACATCTATTTGGGTAGCGATGCTGACGAAAAAGTCTATTCTGTTTCTTACACAATTAAGAATAATACTCCTTTAGATAATATAAAATTAAGAAAAGAAATCTTGGAAACGCTGAAAACTATATTAGAGAGCCTAAAAGAATATTATAAAGAACAAGTCTTAATAGATTATATAAATAGTGCTAAAATAGGAACTGTCACTCCAAACTTAGAATACTCTGATCAGTTAATAATATATTGCGCTCAAGAGAAAGATTACTTCAGTATAGAAATTAAAGCAAATTCTTAGAAGTGTAAGCAAGATCGTATTTAAAACTATCTATATGCCCCACTTTACGTCATATTTTCCCCAAATTTATTTCCTATTGTGAGCTATTGATAAATCGTTTGCTGAGGTACTAATTCTACATAATCGGCTATACTTCAAAAAATTAAGCATATTACAGAATATTTTTAATTATAAATATAATCTTCTAGATAGACATAATAAAACCTATAAAAACGGGGCACGATTACTGAAAAAGTAAACGTGCCCCGCTTCATTATACAAAGTATTTATTTAATCAATATATTAGCCAGCAACACAATAATCGGCAAACTTATAATTGTTCTTTCCAAAAAGATAATAATCAACTCTTTTAATCCCATAGGAACCTTACTTTTAATAATTACCGCCCCTACTTCCGTAAGGTATATAATCTGGACAAGAGACAGTACCCCGATGATAAATTTTGTTTTCACAGAGGTGATGGAACTGATTAACAATGCCGGGATAAACATGTCTACAAACCCGACCAGGGTTGCCGGTGCTGCCTGGAATGCATGTTCCACACCCAGTAACTGCAGGTACCACCCCATTGGATAAGAGATCCATTGAAAAATAGGTGTATATTCTACCAATATGAGGCTGACCGTTCCCCAGGTTATTACAATTGGGATCAGGTCAAAAAACATTCCGGTCAGCACTTTCATCCCAGAGCTTATTACCGTATGTACACCAAATTCTCCGGCACGTTTGCAGCTCTGTTCCATTGCCCAGCCCAGGGTGGAAATGTGCGATGGTACTTCTTCCTGAATGCGTTTTCCGGTCTTCGGATTATACTCATCCGGTATTTTTGAAAGCGGACGAATTCTTGTGAGTACGAAAGCCAGGAAGATTCCTACAATACAGATTACAAAGTAAAAGCTTGGAAATACCTGGGTGATCTCCAGGGTCTCTGCAACTAACAGACAGAACGGAACGGAAACAAGGGAGAAATTTGTCATGATGACAGATGCTTCCCTTCCGGTATAATATCCTCCGTTGTACTGCTCACGGGTTAGAATTACAGCAGCATTAGATGCCCCGAACCAGGATGCAATTAAATCCACAGATGCTCTTCCCGGAACACGAAATAGCGGCCTTACCACTGGTTTTGCTATGACTCCCAAAAATTCCATAATTCCGCAATCGGTCAGAAAAGGCATAATAAAACTAAATGCCAGTACAATGCATACGAGGGAACCCGCCAGACTCACCATATTTGCCCCGGTATCCGCAGAAATAATTAACTCCGGCCCCACCTTGAATATAACCATAGCCGTAATAACCAGACTTAAAATTTTTGTTATGAGATAAAATGGCGACACCTTAAATATTCTTGTTAATGCCTTATGATCCCTGATCCACTTTGGTTTCCAGATAAAGTCAACTGCAGATACAATTGTTGTTACCAGCATCAGGATCAATACAAAATATGGAAGAATCGCTGACATCCAGGATTTAACAGCACTTTGCAGTTCAGAAATTCCTGTAGTAAAGGAATTATCCTTTGGTATGGGAATCAAAAACATTCCAATGCCAAAAACAGAGAACAGGACAAATTTTATTATATTTTTTACATTTACATCTGATGTGTTCATTAATTTTTCTTTCCTCCTATAGCGTGTTTCAAAATTACTTTTATCAGAATTTTCAAGCACGCTCTAATATGCATACCATAGGCTTTCACATATTCTCTATACTCAATTTCTCTACTTGCTGCATCCCCTCAAATATCATATCTTCTGACACGTGATAAGGCATATGCTTAAGATCCGGTCCCTGTACAATTTCCTTTAAAACTTCAGCCATTCCCCCACGGTCGTTTTTTATTCCCATATCTTCCAGTTTTACCGGCATAGAAAGTTCCTTCAGAAAGCAATACAGGCGTTCCATCTCTTCTATCTGTCCATCCACTGCTAACTGAACCAGAACACCATAAGCAACCACATCTCCATGAAGATTCTTTTCCTCGAATCCTGGCAGGATTGCCAGTCCATAGAAAACGGAATGGGCAATTGCTCCATTATAATCATCGTGAACCAGAAGAGATACCATTCCCGTACTTATCACATTTGCCAGGATAACCTGCGTTAAGGAATAGGTAACCTGATGCTTCCTGCAGTCCTCTAATGCCTGGTGCCCATATTTTAATACCGGTTCATAACATAGATTGCTGATTTCTCTTCCCATTGCGGAACTGTGATCCAGCTCGTCTCCTCTTGCAGAAAGATGACATTCGAAGTGTTTGGCAATGGTGTCTCCCATTCCAGCTCTCAGATAGCAATCGGGCGCTTCTGCAATAATCTGTGTATCAATAAATGTATGTACCGCCGGTTTTTCAAAATAATAAAAACTCTCAAAAGATCCGTCCTCACGGTAAACTACGGATAAAGCTGTGGAAGCCGCACAAGTAGCTGCTATCGTGGGCAGTGTCACTACCGGAATCTGCAGGTCACAGGCAACACCTTTTGCCGTATCCAGCGCCTTACCGCCTCCCATGCCTGCGATAAAGTCTGCTCCCAGTTTTTTTATCTGTCCTGCCAGCTCATGTATCCTGCTATATGTACAGTCTTTTCCGGAGGCGATATACTCCACCATCCGAAGTTCTGATCCCTCTATGGATGCTGACAGCTTTTCTCTTCCCTTGCTTAAAGCTGTCTCTCCTCCGATTAATACAAAACGTTTGCCAAGTTTTGCGCAGACCGTTCCAAAAGACTGATATGCATCTGCACCAATTGTATAATTTGTAAATGAAACCGTATATTCTGACATTTTATTTTCTCCTGAACTTTATATGCAATTAGATGTAAGTTCCATGTTTTCTATAAATCCCCTGTTTTACCGTCATTTTTATCTGTTAAAAGCTGTTCCATTTTCTTCAGTCTGCGCAGTGCTTCTTCTAGGGTTGATTTTTCCCTTGCAAAATGCAGCCGAATCAAATGATTTACGTTTTCTTTGAAAAAGCTGGAGCCGGGAACCGCTGCAACTCCAATATTTTTAATCATCCATTCACAGAACTCCATATCTGAATATCCTGCAAACATCTCATTCTCCAGATACCTGGAGATATCTACCAGTACAAAGTAAGATCCCTGGGGTACAGTGTGGGCAATTCCGATATCATCCAGTCCTTTTAAGAAATACTCCCTTTTTTCCGTATACATCTGCTGCATATTTTCATAATAATCCGAACCGAAATTCAGCCCTGCCGTTGCTGCTTCCTGTAATGGGGATGCCGCTCCTACCGTAAGGAAATCATGCACTTTTTTTGCATTTTCAATTACCTCTTCCGGTCCGATCAGATATCCCAGTCTCCATCCGGTAATGGAATACGTCTTGGACAGGGAACTGCAGGTAATGGTTCTTTCATACATTCCCGGAAGCCCCGCCATTGGTACATGCACATAAGGCTTATAAATAATATGTTCATACACTTCATCGGTGATGATAAATGCATCGTATTTCTCGGCAAGCCTTCCAATGGTCAGAAGCTCTTCCCTGGTAAATACCTTTCCGCATGGATTTGAGGGATTACACACGATAATTGCTTTTACGTTCTGCTTAAATGCATCTTCCAAAACCTTTTCATCAAAATTAAATTCCGGCGGAACCAGCGGCACATAGATTGGCTCTGCTCCAGACAAAATGGCATCTGCACCGTAATTTTCATAAAACGGTGAGAATACAACTACCTTATCTCCCGGATTACAGACGGTCATCATGGCTGCCATCATGGCTTCGGTGCCTCCGCAGGTTACGACGATTTCCGTTTCCGGATTAATGGTTCTTCCAATTCCCTTTCCGTGTTTTCTGGCAAGCGCTTCTCTGAAATTTTCAGCACCAAAGGTAATCGAGTACTGATGAGGTCCTTCTTTTGCAGCTTTTGCCAGGGCATCGGTGATTTCCTTTGGCGGATCAAAATCCGGAAATCCCTGTGAAAGGTTAATGGCATCATATTCATCACTGATTCTTGTCATTCTGCGTATTACAGAGTCTGTAAATGTACCTACGCGGTCGCTTAATTTTGGCATAATTGTTCTCCTTTTCGATAGCAACAGTTCTCTTATTTCTATATAATGTATCCTGTAGTTGACCTAATTCATTAGCAGCTTTATAATAAGGTATACCGTTACGGTATAGTCAAGAGGAGATTGTATAATTATGCAAAAAAATTCAAATCCATGTATAAATACCGGAGCTTTTGCCAAATTATGCGGCACCAATAAAAGAACACTGATTCACTATGAGGAAATCGGTCTGTTTTCTCCTGTGAAAACAGATGCCCGGGGGTACCGGTATTATTCCGAACAGCAATGCGATGTCTTTGCTGTCATAACGGCATTAAAGGAAATCGGTATGCCGCTCAAAGAGATTAAGTCCTATCTGGACTCCCGCAATCCGCCAAGACTGATGGCGCTTCTCACGGAACAGCAAAAGAAAGTTTCCCAGGAAATCCGGCATCTGGAGCGAATTAACCGGCTCATACAGACAAAAATGGAACTGGTAACCTCCAGCCGGCAGATAGATCCCGGAAAGGTTATATTGGTAGAATGCCCGGCAGAATATTTGATTTTAAGCCGCCCCATCCACAGCAGCAATCATGACCTTGTCATACAAACCCTCTATGAACATTTATCTTTTTGTTTTCAAAATCAGTTAAATGTCGGGCACCCCTTCGGCGCCATGATCGACAAGGAAAGTCTCTTAGGCGGAGCCTTTGATACCTATGCATATTTTTTCACCAAAGTACTTACTCAGCTGTCTCTCCCGCAATTATTTCTTAAACCCGCCGGATTTTATGCGGTTACTTATCTTAAAGGAAATTACTATAATGCAGACAGTGCATATCAGCAGCTGTTGGACTTTATTGAAGAAAACCATTATGAAATCTGTGATTATTCCTATAAAGAGGGAATCATAGATGAAATTGCAGAAAAAGATGATTCACAATATATTACCAAGATTTCCATACAGGTACATAAAAGTAACAATAACCATGTCCGATAAAAATAAGACTGAAAGAAGGATTCCCCATTATGGAAAAGATTTTAATCGTTGAGGATGATAATGATATTAACCGTCTCTTGTCAAAAATTCTCCAAAAGCAGGGCTATGAAACCACCTCTGCCTATTCCGGTACAGAAGCCAGACTTTGCCTCTCTTTGGACCATTATGATCTGATTATTATGGATCTGATGCTTCCGGGAATTTCCGGCGAAGAACTGCTTGGGCATATCAGAAATAAATCCAATGTACCCGTTATTGTCCTGACGGCAAAGACTGCTCTGGACGACAAAGTCTACCTCTTAAAATCAGGTGCTGATGATTACATGACGAAGCCTTTTGCCAGAGACGAAATTCTTGCAAGAGTGGAAGCCCAGCTGCGAAGATACAAGAGCTACTCAGCAATTCCTGTTCATGAAGCGGTCTTTACATACAAAAGTCTCTCGATTGATGCAGATGCCAGAAGCGCTGCCATTGATGAGATTCCATTGAATCTTACAATTTATGAATATGACATCCTCCTGCTGCTTGTAAAAAGTCCATCCCGGGTATTTTCCAAAAATGCCATTTATCAGGAAGTATGGCATGGAAATTACCTTGGAGAAGACAATACCATCAATGTGCATATCAGCAATATTCGTTCTAAAATAGCAAAGATATGCGGGGATGAAGAATATATTAAGACCATATGGGGAATTGGCTTTAAGATGGCATAATCTTAAAATGCATGACTTTCATCGAATCATCTTTATGATTTCTTTAAGTTTGCTTAAGAGCTTATTTGTTTTTCATCCCTTATAATACAGATATCACTTTTGGAAAGGACTTAAAGAAATGAATGCCAACATATTTACCGCCAGTGGGATCTGTAAAAAATATGGGGATTTTACAGCACTTGCCCCAACAGATATAACGATTCAGTCCGGTGATATCTACGGACTGGTAGGCAACAACGGTGCGGGCAAAACAACTCTGTTAAAATTAATTGCCGGACAGACAGCTCCTACTTCAGGCAATCTAAGCCTGTTTGGCGAAGATTCTGCAAGAGGTCTGAACATCTCCCGGCACAAAATCGGCTGCATTATTGAGACACCGGGATTTTTTCCTGATTTCACAGCAGTGCAAAATTTAGAATATTACCGTATACAACGTGGAATTACCGGCAGGCAATATATGAAAGATGCTCTGGCACAGGTACATCTTGACGACTGCGGCAAGAAAAAGTTTAAAGACTTCTCCCTTGGTATGAAGCAGCGGCTGGGACTTGCGCTTGCACTGATGAGCCACCCTTCTTTTTTAATCCTGGATGAACCCATTAATGGGTTGGACCCGGAAGGTATTGTAGAGCTTCGTAACCTTTTATTAAATTTAAACCATCAGCAGAAAATCACCATCTTGATTTCCAGCCATATCCTCTCTGAGCTGGAAAATCTGGTTACCCGCTATGGATTTATTGAAAGAGGCGTTATGATAGAACAGATTTCAGCAAAGGATCTTGAAAAAAAATGCCGTGTTTATTTAGAAATTTGTGTGGATAAGCCGGATAAAGCATCTGCTTTGATTGAGCAGCACCTGCATTGTACGGATTATGATGTACTTCCGGACGGTGTAATTCATCTGTTTGGCTGCATCGATCAGGGACCTGCTCTTTCTTCCCTGCTCATAGGAAACCAGATTCAGCTTTTTTCAATGCAGACCCAGGGTATTGACCTGGAAGCATACTATCTGTCGCTTATGGGAGGAAATAGAACGTGTTTTTAAACTGCTTTCTGACAGCTGTGCGTCATAGTTTGCGGGAGATTTGACCGGAATTCAGGTCACGTAGCGGGCTACATAACCTGAATTCGGGGCAAATATGCCGCACGTAGGGCATGCAGATGGCGGGAATGAATTTTCAAACACGCTCTAAGGTTGAAAGAAAATTATGATATAGAAAGGAAGCCACAGTGTGATTCTTTCAACCTGTTTATTGTGGCAGTATTGCAGGCAAGACTGCAATATGCAATGGGTATAAAAATGATTAATTATATCAGGAGTGAACTGTACCGGGGATTCCGGGAACGATTTTTATATATTTTTTCAGCGGTACTTGCTGCTACCTTTATCGGACTTTGTTTGTTTACACTATCAATTAAAAACATGGCGGGTGCCGGATTTCCCTATTCCAATACCGGGTTTATTTTTATGAATGTAACAAGTGCTATGTTTCTCCCCATGATCTTCACCTTTTTTATATCAAATTTGATCATAGGAGAGGAATCTAAGAACCACACCATGAAAAACTCCGTATCCTTTGGAACCGGCAGGCTCTCCATTTATTTTGGAAAGTTTATCACAGAGATCGTTCTGTGCATGGCCATTACACTGTTTTTATTTGTGGTTATCATTGCTTCGTCCTATCTGACACTGGAAAACAGCGGAAACGAAAACCTCTATGCTCTGCTTCGCGCTATTTTGGGTTCCCTTCCGCTCTGGATAGCCGGACTGGTTACCTTTCACTGTCTGTTCTTCCTGTTTGATAACAGCAGTACAATCATCGCAGTCTTTTCCTTAATCCATTTCGGACCTTATTATTTACTGAAAATTTTTGGAAATGTATACGAATGGCCAAGGGTAGTTGTTTCTGTGTTACCTCTGGGAATCTTCAATGAATATGGGAAACAACCGGGTTCCTACTTCTTAAATATGGTCTGGGATACTCCCTTGGGAATGCTTCGGTGCTGGATAGTTGGTATTGTCTTTTCTCTGATATTCGGTTATATTGGTTATAAATGCTTCCTGAATAAAGAAGTAAAATAGTGACACAAACATACTCTGATAAGGAATGGAGGGGGGAATATGGCTATATTTTGCGTCATATCCGGGCTAACAGCCTTGGTTTTTGCCATTCTTTACTTCTCCCTGCGCCATGGTATCCGAGATGCCAGGAGGCAGTTTAAAGATCTCAAAGATCTGCCGGTTACGAATCTTCGCATCCACCAGGCTGTCCCGGATAAAGATCTGGAGAAGTTTCTTATTGACCTTAACATGGAATTAGATGAAAAACAAAAGCTTCGAATTGAATATGAGTCGAAAGAACATAAGCTCCGCCAGGAGATCGCCAATATTTCCCATGATCTTCGTACTCCCCTTACGTCAATTATCGGATATCTGGAACTGATGGATGATCCGGATACCACCGCCGGCGAACAGAAGCATTATGTGGAGATTGTCCGTAAAAGGGCAAAAGTACTTCAGTCTCTGATCACAAGCTTCTATGATTTATCATTGATTGATTCTAAAGACTACAGGCTTAACCCCCAGCCATTGAATGTATATGAAATTTTATGCGAAGTAGTCCTGGCATTTTATGAAGATTTCGAGAAAAAAGAGATCCGGGTACATATGGACTTGCAGGAAAATCTTCCTCTTGTGAATCTGGATCGCAATGCCCTTGTCCGCATATTTACAAATCTTACACAAAATGCTCTGAAATACTCGAAATCCTGTGTGATTGTAAATCTAAAACTGACGGACAACAAGGTTTGTTTTACCTTCTCCAACGATACGGACCTGATCTCCATTGATGAAGCTCCCCTGGTATTTGACCGCACTTACGTATCCGACCGGGCGAGATCTCACAACAATACCGGGCTTGGGTTAAATATTGCCAAAGCTCTTGCGCAAAAATCCGGCGGCACTATGTCTTCCTCATACCGGGAAGGACGCTTTGAGATTGTAACTGAATTTCCGTTACTGAGTCAGACAGGCGGACATACGATATTATAAAGGTGATGTGATGAAAAAAAGAGTAACCCGAATATGTATCCTTACAATCTGTATCATACCGTTAGCCTGCGGGCAGCAAAATCTTGCTGCCTCTGTTTTGGCGTCCACTCCTGCTCAGTCATTGCAGTCACACGCGCACCTGCCGGTTTTACCTTCCATCCTTTCGGGCACTGACTCAGCCATCCTTTCACTCCCCAGCATTAAAAACAGCTCACCCTGGTCGGAACTGCCAGGCATCATTACTCCTGATACGAACACATTAGATACATCTGATACGAAAGAGACCGAACAGGAGAATGGTACTCCCCTCAATGAAAGCGGCAGCCTTTCAGACCTGGATTATCCTTTCCAGAAAGAATACACGGATCAGATACTGTTGTCATTTCAGGGACAATTACTGGTAATCCAGCAGGATCATAATGCACTTTCCCTCTATCTCTATGACCCGCTTAAAAATAAAATCCTGCACACAGCTGCCATTACGGGTGCCATTCATCTGGATAAGCAGAATATTGCGGTTTCCAAAAAAGAACTCCGCTTATTTGACAGCGTTTCTCAGGAATTCATTTATCTCAACAGCCGTTTAAAAGAAACCGGACGTATTTCATTGTTAGAACCCTGTATCCGCACACCTCTGATTACGGAGGATAAAAAATGGATTTATTATTTTGCCTCCGATGGATCCGGGCTGAAGGAGCTGTCCACTGCAGACCAATCTCTTCGTCCAATAAAAAGCGGATTGGTGGAAAATAACTTCTGTACAACTTTACAGCTGCTTTCTGACGGTAAGATACTGGCGGTTAACGGTACGGGAAGTGAGCAGAATTCTTATGTCACGAATTTTATAGATATCTCCGCCAATGAAATACTTCGTACCATTCCCGGCAGCATACAGCTAACCTCCCAGGATGATTCCTTTGGTGCACTATACCAGGATGGGTTAATGGAAGCGCTTTATCAGATTCCAGACAGTAAGCCGGAGATCCGGGAACTGGTACTGGATGATCCCCTGGGCTATGGGAATCTCATGTTTGATTTAGATAACAGACTGGCACTGACTTCCATTCAAAAACTCCAGGAAAGCACGTCCGATTACGGCAGTTGTGATCTCTACTACTACGATCTGGCCACTGGAAAAAATACATATAAAACCTCATTTTCCCTGCAGTCCGGCAGTGAACAGTTTGTTGGATCTCCCCAGGATCTGGTATATCTGCCTTCTATCCATATGGCAGTATTCCAGTTTAAACATAACTACTCACATATTGTACTCTGGGATCTGAATCAGAAGACAGAACTCACACAGGATTCTACGGATTATACTACTAAATATTACTTCTCCGATCAGCCCGACATGGAAGGGATTCAGGCACTGAAAGATCGTGCCGAAATACTAGGCAAACGGTATGGTGTAAATATTTTCCTGGCCGATGATTGTAAAAGAGAATTTCCGGGTTATCATGTAGAACCCGTTTACCAGACCCGTTTGCTAAAAGAAAGTCTTTCACTATTAGAAAAAGCTCTTTCCTCCTATCCTGATGACTTCTTTCAACAGCTCAACACAACGGAAACCGGAAAGCTGGGTATCTATATTGCCGGTAATTTTAGTACTGTGGGAAACAATAATCCGGATCATGCCAATGGTGTCTACTTTTATGAGGATGGCAGTCAGTATCTTGTTCTCAATGCATCCAATTTCAGCAGTTTGGAAAGTACGATTTATCACGAAATAAGCCATGCCATTGACCGGTATGCTAAAATCGCCGGACCCGGGAAAGGTCTTAATGATTATGAGGATGATGTATTCAATCAATTGAATCCATCGGGCTTCTCCTATGATTACAGTTACCGGACAAATGAAGACAAGAAAGATCTTGATTTTACTGCAGCTTCCCAGAGCGGCAACATATATTTTATTGATTATTATTCCAAAAGTTTTCCATCCGAAGACCGGGCGCGGATTATGGAAAATGCCATGCATCCACAGGGTATTGACTATTTCCAATATCCTGGACTTCGTAAAAAGCTGGAATATATGAGTCATTTTTTAAGGCAAATATTTGATACCGGTAAATGGGAATTGCAAACGGCATGGGAAAAGACGCCATAAAATAACAGCATCCGTTATCTTATGGCGTCTCTAAATTTTTTTATATGATCCACAGCGAATATTATTATTTTATCCGTATACTTTTTACTATACTGTATTTACCATATACTTTTGCATTCTTTGAGTCCTTTTTATAAGCCCGCACTTTAACATAATAAATACCTTTTTTGAGCTTGCTAATTGTTTTGGATGTGCGGGTAACATCTATTTTTTTGGATTTTTTAAACTTCTTGTTTGCTGCATATACAATCTGATATCCGGAAGCTTTTGATACTTTTTGGAACCTGACTTTCAATTTTCCTTTCTTTTTCCCTGCTAATTCCAGGTTATTTACTTTTTCTGTTTTTACCCTGGACCATTTTGCATACACAGTTTGATTTCCCTTTGTTCCCCTAGAAATCCTGGTTATTTTCTTCTTAAATTTACGGTCTTTATACCAGCCTGAGAAATAATATCCTTTTCTGGATGGCTTTTTCAATTTAATCAATTGATCACTGATGTAAATAGAAGGGTTTGCCGGGGCATTTGTCCCCTTGTTTAGTTTATATGTGATGCGATCCCCCACTTTTACCCTGCATTGGTCTTTTACCATGCTGCCATCTTTTGCTGTTGCAGTAATAATTGCTTCTCCTGCCCCCTTTGCCGATACTTTTCCTGTGCTGTCTACCACTGCCACTTTGCTGTTGGAGGAAGTCCATTCCACTGCTTTATTCTGAGCATTTGCCGGCAGGACAATGGCTGAAATTTTTACGCTGTCTTTTACCGCCAGGTTTACAGATTTTTTATTAAGTGTAATTTTATTTACTTTAACCGGTGACGGAATAACATCTTTTTTCCATTTTGCATAAATTGTGGTGTCTGCCGAAATCTGGTTAGCTTCGAAGTTCCAGCTAACTGTCAGTGAAGAATCCTGATACCACCCGCCAAATGTATAACCGTTTCGGACCGGATCAGCCGGACGCGTTACCCTTTCATGTTCCTGCACTAATTGATTTTCTACTTTGCTTCCACCATTGGAATCAAAAATTACGGTATACTTCGGTGCAGGTATTTTCTCGAATTCTGCTGTTACCGTAATATCTCTTTCAACACTTTCTATGGTGTAAATACCATTTTCCGGGTTAATTAAGGCTTCATTTATGGCGGCACTCTTCAAGCGATAACCTTCTTCCGGAGCAAAGGTATAGGTTACTGTACTTCCCTGCGTTAATTTAGTTCCTTCCACACTGGATGTAATCGTTCCATGCTCCGGCTGTTGAATAGTCTGGGTAAACTCATTGATTGCCTGTTCCTGAAACTCTGACAACAATTTCATATCTGCCCAGTCAGCATGGTCATTCCAGTTGTTTTCTCCCGCTAATGCTTTTAAGGTAATTCTGGAAGCACCTTTAATTTTCAGGTCCACTTTTTTCATAGACGTTTTCTGGAGCATTACCCCACTGTCGAATTTCTTTTCTCCATCTACAAATATCTGGAACTGTACACTTCCATACTCTGCATTGTATTGGGCATAGTCAACACCTGCATAACCTTCCAGTTTCTCATACTCTTTCCCCGTTATGTTATATTCTATAACGGATTCCGCATGGGTTCCGATTCCCTTTTTGAAGGTGACAGGTTCTCCCAAATCATCCGCAAGTCTGAGTGCCTTACCGGAAGATGATTTGTCTTTTTGTATTTCCCCATATCCAACGGTAGCTCCCGGCTCATAGGTGAGATCAGACAGATATACTGCCTTTTTCAGATTGATAACTTTCTCATCTGTTGTTTTCCCATCCCGTGCCGTTACTTTAACTTTTATCTGGGGATTTTCCCTGTGTATGAAAAATTCACCCTCTGCCGATTGGATTCCTTCCGCTTTCTGTGTTCCGCAGACAAGTTCCACCTTAGCTCCATTATCCTGGGCTGCTGCCTTAACCTGAACCGTGTCCCCTGAAATGTACTCTGTTATGGAATTTTCTTCGCCAAATTCTGCCGCAACGTTCTTCTCATTTAACAAAATATCCTGTAGGTTTACGTTTTCCTTATAGGGAAGTATTGCATTTATATTGTAAATTACTTTGTTGATGCCATCTGGTGCCGTAACAATAATTTTTATCAGATTTCTGCCTTTTTGCAGATTGGACGATACGGCTTCATTTCCTTCGGTAATAACATCATTAATAACAATTTTTATTTCTGCACCTGCATTTGGAACAGCAGCCAGTTCTAGTGTTGCGGCCCCCTCATCCAGCGTAGTCAGATATTTCAGTTTATCTGCTTCAAAATTTTCTATATCTTTTCCATTAATTTGTATGCCTGTTAAGAAAGCTGAAGTATCTGCTTCATAGTTTACATGGACCATATGCTGTTTCACGGTCATGCCGTCTTTTGCAGTTACCCGGATATAATAGGAATTCAATCCATTTATAAATGATACCGGTACGGACCAGGTGTTTCCATTCTTTGTCAAAGACAGCTCTTTCCGATATTCCCCTTCCAGTACATCCACTTTACCAATTCTGTCATTTGCCGTTATCACAAGGTTTCCACTTGTTTTGCCTGCCTCTGCATTCAGAAAATAGCTCTTTTCCTGTGGCCGCTGTTCTGAAAATCCTAATTCATCTAAGGCAATCTGATCAATCTGAGTGTTACTGTCTTGTATCATTTTGATATGAATCACGTAAATATCCGTGTCACTTCGTTTGATTGTATAAGTATCACCATTGTCTATTGGAATTACAATATCGTCGGAATTTTTAAGTTCTCCTTCCAATTGCATCCCATTTCTGCTTATTTCTATCAATCCAACTTCGTTATTAACGGATTCATACGATAGCTCTGCTTTCTCCAGTTCAACCGGGATATTGAATGTAAATTCTTTTTGGTCCCCGCCTTTATTATAAAGCTGCTGCCCATTTAGCTTTAAAGATTTTAATTCCGCTGTTGCTTCACCTTCTCCAATTACTGTTTCTGCTACTGCAGGTATCCCTGGTGTTCCGTATTGGTCAACAGGATAGATCTGGCAGGTCAATACCCCTGTCTCTTCTGCTTCTATGGATGGTTCTGCCGTGACAACCGTTTTACCGCTCTGGGCAAAATTCCACCGATAAAGCGTCTCTCCCTCACTGTCCCCGTCCGGGTCTTCAAAGTCATAAAGGATGCTTACCTTGTCGCCTGCCTGGTAATTTTGTTCCTGAAATGCCAGGTTGGCTGCACTGGGCTTTTGATTTTCAAATCCGGTAAATGAAACCGGCTCTAATGCCTCCACTTCCTCATACGCCAGGGATGCATCACCCATTTTGAGTCCGGTAAAACTAATTGTTTTCCCTCTGTCGTTGGTTTCCCATCCTGCAAATCCAATTTTATAATTATCTCCCAGCGGTGATTCCTGGATATCTGTAACATGCTGCCATTCACCATCTTCCAGCCTGTAGTCCAGAGAAATTCCCTCATCTGTTTTCGTAAATCCCAAATATGCAGCAGAAACCCCATTTTCGGAAGCATTTCCTCCATTCTCAACTGCCGTGCCATTTATCTCCACTACAGAAGCAATTCCATCATAATGTGATTTTTTTCCTATGGTAACATAATTATCGTCATCCCGATACAGGATAAAGGAACCGGTATCCCACTGCCCGCCTTCTTTCACGGGAAGGTTATCTGCTTTAATGACCGTGCGAAGATTATCCTTATTCATCCCTTCCGGTATTTCGTATAAAAACAAATTCTTCACATTATTGCTGCCTGTGATCTGATAGAGGTCGCCGGGCTGAAGATCGATGGTAACTCCATCCGGAGTCAGGGTATAGCTATCTTTATCTTCTCTTACTACCGAAAATTGTTTACTCAGTGTCTCCGTCTGTGGCAGTACTATAATGACTGCTTTTCTTGCAGTATTATTTCCTGCAAAAGCATTTACCCAGACAATGCCGCTTTTTTTGGCTGTTAGTAACCCATTCTCATCAATTGACGCCGTATCCGATAAGTCTCCTGTTTTTAAATCTGTTACGGACCAGGTAATTTCTGCTTCCGGTTCCGTTGCTGCAGTAAATTGATAGGACATGTTTTCACTATCCAGATTCTCCGTATCCAACAGGAGGTTGTCTTCTTTTTCAATAGTGACGGATACATCTTCTGATGGGGTTCCGCTTCCTGCTGTTAACTCTAATGAATTGGATTTAATTATAGTCCCATTCCATTCATAATAGGCAAATATCTGTGATCTCCCATTGCTTTTTCCCGTCATATTTCCATTGTCATCCACGGAAATAACCTCCGGATTCGTACTTGCATAGTGGATCCTGCGAACAGGGTCTGCTGCGGGCTGATTCCTGTCTTCCACCATTTTAATCTCTTTATCACGGATTACCAGATTATGATCCGACATTCCCGGATGCTTTACTGCATAAAGCTTTAATCCGTCATCATATGTATTCCCTTCAATCAATACATTTTTACATTTGGTAAACTCATAAACATTATCCTGAGGTCTTTCGTGCTTGTCCCCGGAATATGTCATATTTATTTTTTTGGATTCACCCACTATGATCTGATTTTGAACGGACTCAATCTGAATCTGGATATCCGGGCTGGTGCGCAGGATTTTATTATTCCGTATGGTTAAATTCTCTACACTCTCTGCCTTTACCACCGTATCCGTATCCATATGGAAGGTATTCCCTTCGATCAGAATGTTTTTATGGATGGGATTATCTTCAGAAGGCAGACCGCCTCCTTTCGTAACCGGATGAATATAAACTGCCGGGGCATATTCCCATGAGGTTCTTCCTATGTTTTTAATGTAAAAGGTGTTATTACGGATTGTCATATCCCGGATAGGACCTGATTCATACCACTCATCCGAATCATTAGACAAGTAAATGGAAGCCATAGACATATTTAAAAAAGTGTTGTCTTCAATCAATACCGGATTTCTGGTTGTACACAGAATTCCTCTGGTAGGCACGTTCTTAAACGTACATCCCTTTACCGTCACTTGCGGTGCATAGGTAACATTTTCCGCTACAAACCTGGGTTGTCCTCCAATTTGTTCGGACAGATCAGACGGCAATTCCTCCTGGAATTTAATTATCATTGTTCTCAAATCATTTTCATCTTCCCCTGGATTGGAAACCACTTCCGATACAGTATAAAGACTTTCATGATCCGTAGACTCTAGCGTATCTCTGGTAAAAAATGCAACCTGGTCACCCACATGATACTGGGGAAAACCTCCCTGCTGTGTATGGATATATTTTAACTGAAGCGTGTGGTTATCTCTTCTCTGCTCCACTCTGGTAAATGTACCATGTAAGTTAATCGGGTCATCATGGGAGTTTGAGAAATTACAATTTTCAATATTAATCTCCCCTGCTGCCCCGGATGCATGAATAATATCTGCATAACTTACCGTATAATGACCTGAATTTTCTCTTGGCATAAAGTTACAGTTTCTATAAGTAACATCAGTGGTCATCTGCAAAAGCCAACCAAAGCCATGCATAAAATGTACATTCATATTTTGAACCAGCACATTCCTGCTTTCCCAGGTAAAAGCACCTGCAGTTTCACGGTAAGCACTGCTTGCCAGTTCTAGCAGCATCCCTACTTTCTGCATAGAAGGTCTTGCTGACTGATAGGTAATTCTTATTTGGGTATCACTTAATTTTGTTATGCCTGATACATTGCTAAATGGAGAATCAGAAGTAAAATATGCTCTGGTCATTTCTTCTTCCGGGTGATGTGCCACGATAGAATAGGCATTATGAATTCCGGTTTCAGTCCAATAAAGATCTCCTGTATATGGACTTGGTTCGCTCTGCCATTCAATTGTATTTCCCTTGATCGCAAACGGGAAGCATGAGGGAATAAAAAAATCGGTATACTGTTTCCCCTCTTTCGTCCCCATCCCGGTTATGGTCATCTCGGATACCGTAGGCACTGCAAAATCCCATGAAAAATTCTGCAGCGTAACGTTTTCAGAGTTTACGACAGCAATTGCCATCATATTACCGTGCATCATAAATAAGGAGTCATTTCCCTCGACTGTTAAATTCTCATGACCATCTATCAAAATGCCAATCGTCTTCTGAGGGCTTTGAATACTGTTTGTATTAGAAGTGTGATATTCTCTTATCTGAGCCTTATCTTTATAGATGTGATATTCACCCTTTGGAAAATTCAGCGTTACGGGCTCTCCGTTCTTCTCCAGTTCTTTTGCTGCCTGAAGGGCATCCCAGACCGCCTCTGTGCTGTCCTTTACTCCGGTTGGGTCCGCCCCATAATCGGTTACTTCAATTACAGTTGCTTTTTGGGTTTGCACAGTTTCCTTTTCTTTTGCAGCTGCACTTAACGAAGGCAGTATTATGCTGATTACTAATAAAACTGCAATAAAAATGTTTACATGTTCTTTTCTTCTCTTCATAGACACCCTCCTTGAATTTACTGTTACAAATTAATTATATATAGTGCATATATTAATTTACATACAATATTCATGGGAGATTATTAGAATTTATTAACTATAATATGCCGCCTGATAATGGTACTTTTCCAGAACATGTTTACAATAATCAGCTGATAGAAATTGATTATTCAAAGAAAAATTAATTATCAATTGGAAATCAACTGGCAGAACAGCCAGGGTATAGAATGTTTTTCATACAGTTATCGTATCTCAATGCAACAATCATTGCAACACTTTTCTATTATTTGTTACATATTAATATTTTTACATAAAAAACGAATTAAAGAAAAAAGAATGCCTTGTATATAGAGGTCTGCTGAAATTCCAGTTTCTTCAAATATTTTGTCCGAATAACATACCCAAATACCATTCTTCTGCATATATATAATGGTAAGGGATTTTATTATGAGGTTCATTATGTATATTCTTCTCTATCTGCTGTATACACTGGCGGCTGTCTGCATTATACTGATCTATTACAGACGGAAGCAAATGATAAAAAAGGTATCTGCTCTTACTGACTATGAAAAAACAGTGCTGTTGAACCGTTCTGTCAACCCCTTTGGCCTGGCCTGGCATCCAGAAAAACATATTTTCACTACAGCTTTAAACGACTGGAATCAAAACAGCGGATATACCGGAGTATATGATGAAAAAGCTGCTCATTTCCATATTATATACGATTGTGAACCTGTCTACTTTGATTACGAAGGGAGAACCTGGCTGATTGAACTCTGGAAAGGACAATATGGAATTCATGCGGGCGCTGAAATCGGCATCTATGCAGCAGACCACCTTGTATCATCTGTCTTCCTGAATGAAATACATTTTGAAAATGTCACCCAAAACAAAGTGCTGAAATATTCCTTCCGGCTTATACAGGGATCGGAAACACTGTTTACCGTTTCCGCTATGCATCAAAAACTATCCGGTTTTCTTACCGGTAATCTTTCAAAACCGGATTCTCTTAGAATGCAGGTATCTATTACATTTCCCAACACCGGCATGATGGATGCCTTTGTTGACAGCCTGTTAATTCTGGGTTATGCACTCAGCGACCTGTCTCTCTATCAGCTGACCGTAGCCTTTTGTTTTACAACCCCCAAGACTGTACCTGGAAAAGTCCTGTCTTCCCGGAGAATTTCCTATCTGAATTTTACCAATCGGATATACATGAAAACCTACCTGATGCTTACCCGCCCCTTCCAGAATACCCAGGACCGGCTTACTTATCTGCTGTTTTATCTGCCGCCCCTCTATCATAAAGTCGTCTGCATGGGAATCTCAGGCAAACGCTTCCAAAAGCCATGAGCTACTATACACGTCTTAGTAAGGCGTTTGAAAATGCTTTGCATCTGCCGCTAACACCTGATTCAAAATATATTCTGATGAGTGACTGCCATCGGGGCAACGGCACCTCTACCGATAATTTTTTAAAGAACCAGAATCTTTTTTTTGCAGCACTTCAATACTACTATATGAATAATTTTACTTATATTGAGCTGGGCGATGGGGATGAACTGTGGGAAAACCGGTCCATGACCCAGATTATAAATATACACAGCAACACCTTTTGGCTAATGTCTAAATTTTATGAGGAAAACCGTCTTTATCTGATCTATGGCAACCATGACATTATGAAGAGTTTCCCCGGATATGCCAAGCGTAACTGTACGGTATATTACTGTCCTGAGTCCAGAAACTATACCCCTTTGCTGCCCGGCATACAATTTTATGAGGGACTGATCCTGGATGTTATACCGGGTATTCGTGACGTTTACCTTGCCCATGGCCACCAGGCAGATTTTTTCAATACAAAGCTCTGGCATCTTTCCCGTTTCCTGGTACGCTATCTTTGGCGGCCGTTGGAATACATCGGAATTCTGGACCCTACCAGCGCCGCAAAAAATAATATACGGAAACGTAAAATAGAACAGAATTTAAGCACCTGGGCAAAAAACGAAGGACACATACTGATTACCGGTCATACCCACCGCCCAATGCTGGCAGACGTATCAGCAACACCATTTTTTAACACGGGCAGCTGCGTTCATCCCAGATGCATAACCGGCATTGAGATTGAGAAACACTGCTTTACCCTGGTTAAGTGGACCTACTGTACCAGAAAAGATTTTACGGTTGCTATCTGCAGAGAGATTTTGGCGGGACCTATTTGCATTAATGAGTATTAATGTAGAAATACCGCTGTATGAAAAAAAAGGAACCGGCACAGCGGACGGACGCTGTGTCAATTCCTGCATTGATCATCTATTGTAATATTTGCACCTATATCACATCCTTTATTGCTTTTTTTCCCTAAAGAATATATAATATTACATAATTAGAGCCTGTTTGAAAATACATTTCTGCCATCAGCACACCCCACTTTGTGTAACGCACATATTTCAAAAAGCTATTTTCAAACTCTCTCTAGCGCGGAAAGGGGTTCACCATGAAAAGCGATTCAAGCATCTTTAAATCATTGTTCTTTTTATGCCTGTTTTTATGCTGTTTTTCCCTTCTTTCCCAATCTGTACATGCTTCCGAAAAAGTACGTATCGGTTATTACGAAGACGGGGATTATATGAGTCGGAACGATGAAGGTAACTATGTTGGATTTAACTTCGAATATCTTCAGCAAATAGCTAAATATACAGGTTGGGACTATGAAATTGTGGATGCAAATAGCTTTACTTCTGCATATGATATGTTAATTTCAGGTGAAATTGATATGCTGCCTGCCTTATACTATACAAAAGACAGGGCAGAAGATCTCCTGTTTCCTGACAGTGCCATGTGCAATATTTACAGTACGCTGAATTTACGCTGTGATGATACCCGCTATGATTATGAAGACTTTTCCTCTTTTAACGGAATGAAGGTCGGTGTTATCCGGGACAGTGTGGATGCAGCAAACTTTAAGGCCTACTGTAAGTCCAATAATATTAAGGTAGATACGATTCCCTATGATGAAACGCAGGCTCTTTTAAAAGCGCTGGATGACCGGACTTTAGACGCCATCGCTATTACACACCTTGGAAAAAGCAGTACTTACCGCAGTATTGCCCAGTTTTCCCCGGAACCAATCTATATGGCTGTTTCAAAGAATCGACCCGATCTGCTGGGCGAGTTAAATTCTACTTTAAACAGAATTAAATTAAGAGATCCCTATTATGATATCAAACTTTATCAAAAATATTTTTCAGTCAGCACCACCCAGGAACCTGTCTTTACCCCATCGGAGAAGGAGTTCATCCAGGATACGGCACCTATTAATGTGGTTTACAGCTCCAATCAGTCTCCCTTAAGCTATCTGGACACTGCAGCGGGGAAATTTTCCGGAGTAGTGGCAGACTTGTTCACAATGATCAGTAATACCACGGGACTTCGCTTTACCTATATTCCGGAAGAAAACTATAAAGATGCGCTTGATGCCGTGAAGGATGGTTCTGCTGAAATTATTGCCAGCGTAGCCAATGACTATTTGTGGGCAGCACAGAATCAGCTGTCTACCACTTCCTATTTTCTCCGGGCGCCGGTAGCAATGATCAGCGCCAACCGGAAAACTTCTTCGCCCGTACTGGCATTGTCTGACGGATTTTTTCTCTCTGAAAGTATTTCAGCAGATAATCAGGATAAAGAAATTCTGTATTATGACTCAGCAGAAGAATGCTTTCAGGCATTAGCCCGGGGTGATGCAGATATTACTTATTCCAATACCTATATTGCGGAACACCTATTATCTGATCCAAGATATGAGCCATTTTCTATTGTTACGATGACAAATTACTCCGATGAAATCAGCCTTGGTATCTCCAGTTCATCGGATCCCAGACTGTTCTCTATCCTGGACAAGGTATTGCAATATACCTCTAATGACATGATTAATGAACTGGTTCTGAAAAACAGTTTAAACTCACACTCTGTAAACTGGCGCGACCTGCTCTATCAATATCCGGTGCAGACTATGAGTATTATATTTCTGGTTTTTATCCTGGTAATCAGTGTATTCAGTTACATTCTGATTACGAAATCCAGGAATCACCGGCAGATTGAAAAAATTATGTATTTAGATGATCTTACAAACATCTGGAACTTAAATAAATTCCGGCTGGAAGCAGAAAAAATACTGAGCATTCCCGGTAACAGGACTTATGCATTTATCTATGCTGATATTAATCAATTCAAAACGATTAATGATACCTTTGGTTTTGCAGAAGGCGATCAGCTGCTACGTAATTTTGCCAATATCCTGCGTGAAAATATACGGGAAGGTGAATGCTGTGCCCGGGTATCCGCTGACCAGTTTGTGCTGATGCTGCGTTATGAAAACTGGACCCAGATGACGGAACGGACAAAGTCCATTGATCACCAAATGAATGACCTTCTGATAGCAGAAAATAAAACCTACCGGCTGATTATTATCTTTGGCGTTTATCTCTTACAGGATACCGATCCCCTGGATGTATCCCTGATGCTGGATCTGGCGAATTACGCCAGAAGAAGCGCAAAGATCACCCATAAGAGCCTGACAATCAAGTATGATGAAAATATGCGCCAGGAAGAACTGCAGGAGCGAAAACTGGCAAACGTAATGCATGCCGCATTAGAAAACAATGAGTTTATCCCCTATTTTCAGCCCAAATACAATATGGCAGATCATTCCATTATTGGAAGTGAAGCATTGGTTAGATGGATTGACACACAAAAGGAAATACAGTATCCCGGTTCTTTCATTCCATTTTTTGAAAAAAATGGTTTTATTGTAGAAATTGATTTGTGTATTTATACTAACGTGTGCCGGATTATCCGTTCCTGGATCGACCAGGGTCTGGAAGTAAAACCGGTATCCTGTAATTTTTCCAGACTTCATTTTAGAAACGAAGACTTCCCCCAGACCCTTTGCCGGATAGCAGATCAATTCCAGGTTCCCCATGAATATCTGGAACTGGAAATAACGGAAAGTGTAGTTATGGAAAACAAAGAAAGAGTTCTGGATTATCTGGGTCGATTGAAGAAACTTAACTTTCTCATATCCATTGATGATTTTGGCTCCGGATATTCCTCTCTTGGAATGCTCCAGTACCTTACAGTGGATGTAATCAAGCTGGATCGCAGCTTTCTCCAGGAAGGTATTGCGAAAAAGCGCATGCGTACCATTATACAAGGAATTATTAATGTAATCCATGGTTTGAATATTTCCATTATTTGTGAAGGTGTGGAAAATGAAGAACAGGCTGAAATGCTGATGGAGATGGGCTGCCACCGGGCGCAGGGTTTCTATTACGCCAGGCCAATGCCGCTGGAAGAGTTTGAACATCTGATCAAAGAGAATCATTAAAGCTTAAAAACATACAGCAAAAAGGAGGCCGTTTGGAAAACGCCTCCTTTTTATTATCCCTTAACCGCTCCGGCTGTCATACCTTCGATTACGGTTTTATTTAAAATCATATATAAAATCAGCATAGGCAGAACACTCATGGATACGGAAGCAAATATGGCTCCCCAGTTTTTTGCCCCGAATTCATTCTGGAAATACAAAAGTCCGGTCTGAATGGTTTTCAGTTTGGTATCACTGATAAATGTCATGGAGAAAATCAAATCATTCCATTTGTAGAAGAACTGCAGTACCAATACGGTTACAGCCGCATTTTTCATAAGGGGTACTACAATGTGCCACATCATACTGAAGATACCGCACCCATCAATAACGGAAGCTTCCATTATATCATTGGATAAAGATTTCATATATCCGGTCACCAGGAATACAGACAGTGACAGTCCAAATGCTATGTAAGTCAGAATCAGGCAAAGCCGGGTATTCACCAGTCCCATCTTATTGTAAATCTGAAACAATGGAATCAGCGCTGTAGCCACCGGAACCATGATCCCCATTAAGAAGAATTTCTCGAAAAATCCTCTCAGCTTCCATTCCATCTTTGTTACGGCAAAACCGATTGTCATACTGAAGACTACGATAAATACCAGGGAGACCAACGTGTTAATCAAACTATTCTTAAAGAAAAGTCCCATGTTTCCTCGTGTCCACGCATCAATAAAGTTCTGGAAATAAAGACCATCGGGAAGAGCGTAAGCTGCTTTTGTTACAAATTCTGCCGGTTTCTTCAGCGCCGCAGTCAGCATCCAGAAGATTGGATATACTTCGATAATCACCAGGATAAAAATAAAGATTTTAATTAATACAGATTTTGTTATTTTTTTTGCTTTATATCCGTTCATATCCGCTCCTCCTATCCCTGTCTGTCGAATTTCTTAATAATTGTAGTTCCAATAATACAGATAATAAAAATGACAATTGCTATGGTACTGCCGTATCCGACCTTTCCAAATCCAAAAGAAGCATTGTACATATACATGGAAAGTGAAGTCGTTGCATTTCCGGGACCGCCTCCGGTCAGAGCCATTGCAGATTCAAACATCTTCACCGTACCGGAGAAGCTGAATACCAGACAGGTGATAGTTACCGGGCGAAGGAGCGGCATGAGGATGCCTTTAAACAAATTCCATGCGTTGCATCCGTCAATCTTCGCAGCTTCCATTACGTCATCCGGAATATCCAGAAGCGCACCATAGAAAATAACTGCGTAGAATCCCATTGAAACCCATACATCCATGACGCTTAAAGCTTTCAGCGCTGTACTTGCCTGTCCAATCCAGGGCTGCACCCAGTCCTGCAGACCGATATTTGCCAGAATACTGTTTAATAAACCGTAGTTTGGCTGAATCTCATAAATTTTTGCAAACAACTGGCCTACCGCTACTGTTGGCAGTACTACCGGAAAGAAGATCAGGGTACGGATTACATTTTTGAATCGCTTTAACCAGAATTTAAATACCAGCGCCATACACAGTCCAAGTGCAACCTGTCCTAGCATAACCATGCCGATATACTTTAAGTTCACTACCAGGGCATCTTTAAAACGTGCATCAATAAATAACTTTTCATAATTTTTTAAACCGGAAAAACTCCAGTTCAGCCCAGGTGTGCCATCGTAGAATGAATATACGAATGACCAGATAACCGGAACGAATACCAGCCCTACATATAAGATCAGGCCAGGTATTACAAATAAAGCAATTGCTTTTTTATTTCCTAATACTTTATTCATACTTGCCTCCATTTGCATATCGTAAGCCTGCTTACAATACTGCCTTAAGTACGTGTTTTGTCTGCATTTTGGGTATAAAAAGAGCGACAGGCCGAGATCCAGTCTGATACACGTTTCCATGCTGCTGTCTTTCCCATAATCTATCGCTCTGTTCATTTATTTCCTTGGGCAGCATGTGCTGCCCATGTGTCCATTCAACTGCTGCCGCAAATGTTATTTGCTCAAATCATAAGCATCCTGTATGGACTGCATATATTCTTCCGGTGTCATTTCTCCGTTGGCAAGGGTCTGCACGTTATCCTGTGCTGCTGTCTTGGTTTCATTGTTCATCATCGCTTCGAACCAGGTTGCTGCATTTGTTACGGAATCAATAGTATCTACAACCACCTGGTTGATCGGGCTTAATTCACCTTCAACCGTATATTTGTAGCCTTTTACAGAACCCATTTCCTTCATTGCATAATCGCCTGCATGTTCTACGAAATATTTTAACCAGTCTGCTGTTGCATCATCGTATTTATCTTTGGAAAGTGCCAGTATATTACCACAGTTCATCGGAACTTCGGTGATCGGGCTGACGGATTCATCTACTACAGGAATACTGAAATATCCGATTCCCTCTTCTCCTGCCGGGTTATTCTCGCTTGTGATGTCTTCTGTAAACCAGCTTCCGTTGTAGCACATTGCTGACTCACCAGCCAGCATCATGTTTCCTGCAGTCGTCTGGTCAACGGTTGTAACACCTTCGCCAAAGTATCCCTTTGAAGCCATATCTGATACCTGTTTCGCTGCTTCTGCAAATTTAGGATCCGTAAAGGAAATCTCTCCTGATGTAGCTTTTGTCAGTGCATCCACACCCATGGTACGGATTACATATGCATTCACCAGACGGCTTAAAGGCCATTTTTCAGATCCGCCGATTGACATTGGCTGAACACCTTTTTCTTTTAACGTGTCACATACTTTGATTAAATCATCCCAGGTCTTGGGAACTTCCACACCTGCATCTTCAAATACTTTCTTGTTATACCAGAAGCCTTCAATATTCAATCCCAGTGGAAGATCATAGATGCTGTCAGTATTAGAAAGTCCTTTTAACAGGGTAACTGCGCCTTCTTCAATCTGATCCGATACACCCAGTTTTTCTAATTGCTCTGAAATATTTACAACTTTATCTGCATTAATCAGTTCCGTAAGCGGTTGACCGGCCACATAAGCAAACGCATCCGGAAGATCATTGGAAGCGACTAAAGTAGCAACCTTTGTGGTCAGGTCATTTGCTGAAACCAGCTCAAATTCAAATTCAAAGTTTGGATTTACTTCTTCCTGGTACTGTTTTGTCAGGTTATATAATAATTTTCCTTCTTTTGTATCCTCTGCCCAGATAGACAAAATTTTAAATTTCTTAGCCGGTTTGTCAGAGTCTGCAGATGCCGTATCATTTCCGTCCTCATTATTTCCTGTTGCTGCTGCTTCTGTATCTGTCTTTGAATCTGCTGCTGAGTCTGCTGTTGTTCCAGCATTCTGTGTCTCTTTTGAGGTTTCTCCCGAAGAAGAACCACATCCTGCTAAAGCCCCCATAACCATTGCCGCAGAAAGAATCGCTGCAAGTATACGTTTTTTCATTCTATTTTCCTCCATAAATCCTTCATTTTATAATTTAAGTGCTGTCAGTTTTTCGAAAAACTTGTTATATATACATCATATCAGCTTTTAAAAATAATTATAGTCATTAATTTTTTATAAAATGTTAGGATTTTTTAGGAAATCTAAAATTTTCTGTCCGCGATCTCTTTATTTACAATTTCCCGGAGTTTCTGAAAAAACTGACTGCTGTACGGATAAGAAACCAGGGTTATGGGTTCTTCTGCTGCCATTCTGATCAAATCCATTACATATTCCCTGGATGTGAGTTCTTCCAGCATCTGAAATGCCCGGATATCCTGCATCGCCTGAGATAATGCCATAAGGCGGAGAGATTCTTCCGGGCAGCCATCTTCTCCCGGATATACCAAAAATGCATCGCCGGATGGGAATGCTGCCCCGGCATCCGTGACCTGGAAAGGGTTAATATGGGACAGGGAATACTGGGAATTGTAGAAATTAAACCCCCAGTGTAAAAATCCCTCCAGTCCGTACTGGTACATCTGTACCCCCAGAATCCGGGTTCTGCCGGAAGGCATGGCAAAAAAGCGGTTTGTCACATCTTTTCCCTGGGCTGTGCAATAGTAGGTCCAAAGTCCCGGCACCTGATGTTTTAAAAAAGGCTCCAGATGGTCAACTGCCGGGACCGGCTTATCCACCACCCCGCTCTCATAAAAGGCATATCTGGACACTGCATCCATAATGGGGTAACCCTTTAAATGGGCGGATACGGATTCCCGGACTTTCCGGTACATTTCCAGGTCCTTTTCTTCCGGCTCATCTGATAAATGAAAAAATACCCTTCCTCTTAAATTCCACTCATCCAGCCTGAGCACCAGGGCGTCCAGAAATTGTCCCAGAAATTCCTGATATGCAAAGCTTTGGCTGTCGGTCTCCCAGCCGAATATCCGCACCAGGGTATCGTCCTTCTCTGCCATCACTTTCGGTGCACTTTTCGCTCCCCACTGGGTAAACAGATGGGCGATCTCAAAATATTTCACCCCGCATTCCATGCACATCTGGAAAAAGGCGTACAGTTTCTCAAAGGAAAAGATATATTTTCCGCCCATAACCTTTACGTCCACCAGCTGCACTGTAGTACGCTCTTCTCCTATGGCGGTATCCAGCGGCGGAGTGAATGCCGGGGCTAATATCATATTCATGCCACGTTTGCCATACAAGGTGATAAAATTTCTCATGATCTCCCAGTGCGGCACTGACCAGGGTTCTACCTGATAATAGTCTGCAAGGCAGTCGCAGTGAAACCATTCTGTATGAAAACAGGTCTGGGGCTTCAAATGTATGGGATATATACAGATCTCTGTCCGAACCTCACCCACCAATATCTGTTCTTCATTATAAAACTGCAATATGAGATCCTGCTTTCCCTCCATTCCCTCTTCTGCTTCCAGATCAATCCACAAAGCGTGCCATTGACGTGGGATATATGTTATCCGCTCCGGAGAAATACTGCTTATCAAATCAGGGTAAAGACCGGGTTCTTTGGAGAGATAATGTCCATCACATTCCCCGTTGCAGGGCAGAACGGAAGGCATGAGCTTTACCTCACGTATCCGCACCGCATCTTTTAAGCTTCCGTTTACTACTAACCTTCCATATCCGGTATACAAAGAATCCGCCCGGTATGCACATTGGAGGGAAATGGTTTCTCCCCAAAAGCCCGATAACGTTATGCCTTCCAAATCCTCCCCGGGCTCCACTCCCGGAAAGACTTTATTCAGAGAACTTATTAATTTAAATTTATAATCCATTATTTTTATCCTTTCACTAAACAGACTCATACCGATAAGCAGAAACTTTATAATCATAGGTGCCTGTATAAAGAATCAACGAGGAGAGGGCATATATGCCCCCTCCCAGTTAATACATGTGCTTCACTTCCCTGTTGGAATCATTTTTTACAATCCCATTCTGCTATTTTATTTCTACACTGCTCTTTTGTCCTTTGTTTTTAAATAGTTTTTTATAATCGTTGACTTTCGATCTTGGAACCCGGATCACTGCCTTAGAAGATATTTTCTTCAGACAATTGCTGTAGGCTTTGTTCAATACCTTAGACTTAACTGTGATTCTGGTAAGACTGCTGTCTCCGTAAAATGCCTGTTTTCCAATCGCCGTTACCTTTGCACCAATGGTAATCCGTTGCAGCCTCTTGTAATTCTTAAATGATTTCGGTCCAATCTTTGTAACTTTGCATTTTACACCTCTTAAAGTTACCGCAGATGGAACATTCACCTTCTTAACTGACCTGCTGGCAGCTCCAACTACCATTACAGCTGCTTTTCCCGCTACAGGATTGGTTACTTTGTATTTCAGTCCCTTGTACGTCAGAATCTGGCCTTTTTTCAGTGCCGGTACCACAGGCTGTGGAGCCTCATTCGGTTTTAATTCCAGTCCCACTGCTGCTGACATCAGTCCTGCTGCCGCCTGGTCAATCTGATCCTGGGCTGCATTTGGATTATTTAAAACAGCCGATGCCGCTGCCACTGCATCCTTCAGGACTTTTGCACTAAAGTCCGTATATTTCCCGGTATCAAGTGCGGAGTATACCTGATAGAGTACTTTCAGCGTTGTGGTGTCTGTTGTGACAACCGGTGCTTCTGTTAAATCTGCCTCTGCTTTCACCAAGGCTGCCACTGCCTGGTCAACTACTGCCTGGTCAACTACTGCCTGATCTGCTTCTTTACTATTTAGTACCTCCTCTGCCGCTCTCAGTGCTGCAAGGAATGCATCGGCACTGTCTTTTGTGTACTTTGTGGTGTCAACTCCTTTATATGCATCGAAGAGTACTTTCAGCAGCGAGAAGTCTACCGTTACTTCCGGCTTTTCGGGATCTTCCGTCGATACTGTCAGTGCAGTTGCTGCTGACAGAAGCCCTGCTATGGCATTGTCAACCTCTTCCTGTGTGGTATTTTCATTATCAATCACGCCGGACAGACGATCCAGGGCTTCCGTAAATACGGTTGCACTATCCTGGGTATATCCGGACAGATCCAGATCTTTGTAAGCATTTTGAAGTGCCTTAGCCAATGATTTATCGGTCTCGGGTTCTGTCTCTTTCTTCTCCAGTCCGGCAAGCGCTACCAGCAGACCTGACTCTGCTTCTGCCGCTTCCACTTTTGTAGCATTTTCTTTTTCAACGACAGCCGCTGCATGATCCAGTGCATTTTTCAGGGTTGCTGCGCTGTCTTTTGTGTAAATACTCATATCCATCTGTGAAACAGCATTGTATAAGGACTTCAGCTGTGTCAGGTCGGCAAGAATGCTTTCCAGCTGGGCAATGGCTTCCGAAAGCTTGTTAATCTGCTCCTCTATTGCATCCTGCTCTGCTTTTTCATCTTCCAAAACAGCCTTTGCCTCTTCTATTGCTGCTTTTAATACGGCATAACTCCCTTCTGTATATCCATCGGGAATATAAGCTTCTGCCGCCTCCAGTGCGGTCTGAAGTGCCGTCTTATCTGCAATACGGCGAAATGTCACCGTTACGGTATGATCCTTCTGAACATCGGGAAGCAGTATCGTATTTCCTTCTACGGAATAGTTACCCGTTGATTCTATCTGATCCAGCATATAGCCTTCATCCGGTATCGCACGCAGCAGAGCGTCATCATGAAGCTTCACTTCCTGGATCTTCGGCTCAACTTTTCCGTTCTCTCCTGCAATCGCTGTAACAGTTGCCGTAGTTACTTCAGCCGGTTCTTTCTCTGCAATGCTTCCCACTACGGCATAGTCAATCCGGCTGACACCGCTTTTAACGGTAATCCGCAGCTTATGGTCTGCATTTTCGTCACTGGCATGGACTTTCAAAACAGGAAGTCCGAAGTTCACATTGCCATTTTCATTATCTACATCATATCCGGCATCTACTGGTTCTCCGTCCAGTGTAATTTCTGCTTCTCCCCAGGGAATCGTTTCGTTTCCTCCGAATATATGGCGAAGCTTCTTGGGGGCATAAACCGTCACATCCGTACCATAGAATGCAATTTCATAGTAAGCCCCTTCTTTACTGCTGGAGGTCCAGCCGGTGTTGGTGGAATCTGTCTGCGTAAACTGTGCCCATCCTGCTGCCCTTTTATCCGGCTCTTCGTTTGCTGTAGTGGACACTGCCTGCGGGTTATAAGTAATCTGATCAGACTTGTCATTGACATAAGTCTGAACCTTCCGTCCGGTGTTGTCAGGAAGCTGTCCTTTATAGGTAACCTTTGCACCATCAATGGCTATCTGAGCTTCCGATGTCTTACGAATTACGGCAGTGTGTTCTTTCAGTTCCAGATCTGCAAAGACGGTAGAAGCAAACTTTTCGCCACCGGCTGACGTGTCAATTGTCACCGGTTCACCGCCATCGATAGATACACTGATATTGGCATTGCTGTTGTACTTTCTGTAAAACAGCTCCAGCTTTGTGCCATAAAAATGCAGGGTAGATTCTGCTCCCGTTACATTGGTAAAATGAACGTCATTCCCGATTGTGGTTGGGAAATTGCCATCTTCTGTTTCACGGTAGGTGAAATTGTCATCAAATGAGAACTGGTTGATACCTTCTCCCATATCATTGTCATTAATGGTAACGGTCTTTTCAGCGGTATCATCTGCCGCTTCATCATACTTAAAGTAGCGGATTTCCCGGATGGCCGGAACCTTGTCTGCTGCCCGGATCACAAGCCGTATTCCTGTTGCCTTCACAGGAGCAAACTGCACGGTTTTACTCACCCCTATACTTCCGGTGCCGGCATCGTCTAACAGAATTTTTTCCCAGTTCCCCTCACTTGTGCGGTATTCCAGATCAAACCCGGTGATATTACTTCCTGATTCATTTATGGTAACTTTATTGATCATGTAGGAACCGGAAAATTTCTTATCCAGTGTGATGGGATAAACAGCGTCGCTTGCTGCTGCCCAAGCGGTGGAAATATTCTGGTCGAAGGCTGCTTCTGCCTGTTCCGGATTGGAAGAAGCATTTGCAGACACATCAGACCAAAAGTAAAGTTCTGCCGCTCCACCGCCCATGGTAATTTCCAGGGTATTGTCTGCGCCAATCTCCACTGCCTCTATCTTGCCTGTTTCTCGGTTAACCTTCTTCAGCTGCGGATGGTCCTTTGCAAAAGTCAAAGTGATATGCTGCATTGTTTCTTCTTCACTTCCATCATCCACCTGAATCCAGTTCTTTCCATTGTTTCCTGACTGTGCAGCCTTTTTCATTCCATCAAAGAGACCATTTACTACCATAAATCCCTTCGGATAACTGCATCCGAAATAATCAGTCAGTTCTTTGGAGGTCAGCCCCGGAAGGGGGTTAAAGTAACCCAGAACCACATCTCCCGGATTTCCTCCATTTACGGTACCCAGATTCTCAGCTTCCACACCGGATATATAATATTCCGTGTTTTTCTCTGTATTGTCTTCAAAGCTTCCCATTCCCCCAACTACATCCGTAGCCGGCCGGCTGGCTGCCGTATTAGGATTCCCGCTGGAGTTAAGCCCGGTCTTCGTTACAAGGGTATCGCTGTTTAACCGTATCAATGCATCCCCCATATTTTTTGTCTGGCGGATAATATCAGCCCATTCATAGTAAGAACGTTTTGGTGTTCCGTCATAGTCAAATAAGAAGCATTCATCAAAAGCAAATTCTGTCCGCCATAAATCCAGCCACTTCATTCCCATTGCCAGGGAAACATTATTGATCATATATTTCTGGGATTCTGTCAGGTCACGGTCAAAAGCAGACACATATTGTCCAAAAAGAATGGGCATGGTTCCGTCTCCGGTGAGTCCGGCAAGTGCGGCTTCTCTCTGCCAGCTGCTGGACATAATTACGTTTCTTGTAGACCCGGTTTCATTGTCCCATCCGGTACCGTTATAATAATAGTTGTCATGGGTCAGCAGATCCGGCTGTGCGATTTCCGTAAATACATGCATTGGCTGTGCATTATTATTCTCCCATCCTCTGCCGAGAGCCTGGTTTGAATGCAGAATGACGCCAGGATAGTTTTCTTTGCTCCAGTCAAACCACTTTTTAAATAAATTTACTTCTGTGAGGCTGTATAGTCCTTCATCCCCAAAACAGGAGCTGACAAAGTTGGCAACATACGGGCGCATCTCTTCCGGGAGGTAATCCCTTGGCTCTCCGGCTCCACTCATGGCATTGCCTCCCCATGGTGCTTTTGCAATTCCCCATTGTGCATTCGGCGTATACTTAAAAAATTCTGTATTTTCCAGCGGCGGATCGTAAAAAATTAATCCGGTCAGTTCGCTGCCCTTATATTCTTTTGCATCATAAGTTCCCCTTCCGTAATCACCGCTGGCAACCCAGGAAGTATACTGGAATCCTTTATCCATCAGAATTTCCTGTCCACGTGAAATGTTGGGGTTGGAGGGTACGACACACTCCTGATTGATCTCTTCACTGGATGGCTCAGGAATACTGGGATCACCTGGCTCATAGCCGTAGATCATCATTTCTTTTATCTCCGGAATCAGACTCATTTCATATTGTGTATAGGAAAATCGGATGTATCTTCCTGTGTAGTTATCTCCGAACTCATAACGGTGAAACTGTCTGGATGGATCGGTAACCTGTCTTGGAGTCCGGTTTCGCAGATTTCCTTTTTCAAATACTGTTGTCCACTCCTCACTTCCGTCTTCCCGAACCTGCACGCCCACCATGTTCTTCCATATGCTGTTCTGTCCCCAGTCTTCCGGGGTATTAAGCAGTGCCGTCATTCTGCTCACCACATAATTTTGTCCTAAATCAAAATCAATGTACTGTCCAACCACCTCTTTTGCGTTGGCAGCAATTGGTTTCCAGCCCACCAACTCATTCTTGTCAATGGCCTTTGCGGCTTCAAATCCCTCCTGCTCACTTTTGGCTGAAACACTCTTCACTTCAATTAAGGATCTGCCGCGGTAGTCCGTATCCTCCTTCTGTATCAGCACATGATATGTTTTTGCACTGTCTCCATTGGTTACCTGTATTGTAATGTCCGCCTGCTGTTTCTGGTCAAATTCCACTGCCTGTCTGCCGTAATTATTAGCTTTTGAGACATTTGCAGAATCCACTTTCTTACCGTTGATATTTACTTCCGCTTCAGGATCGGACGGAACCGCCCATACATTCAGCTTTTTAACGCTCATATATGCGGTGCCCTTGTACTCCGTCTGCTCCGGATTAAATTCCTGCTGAATCATCGGCACCTCATTTACAACCAGTTTCAACAGATCCGCACTTCCCGGTTCTGCCGCTTTTGCAAGAAGCCCCATTTCCGGAATACCTGCCAAAAGCAGGATAAGTGCCAAAAACATACTGATTAGTCTCTTTCCCATACCCTTTTCCTCCTATTTCCATTTGAAAACCCCACCCCTAAACGTTCTATAACTGGCTGCGGGGCATAAAATCAGTTCCGTTACTCCTTGTTTTGATATTTTTCAGATTTTGCATAAGTGCTGCTTCCCCGGGAATACCACCCCGGTCTGCACAACTGGCCAAAACCGGTCACTCCTTCCCGGGACGCATCCATTTTAGGATCTGCATACCGGATAAACCACCGGGTCAGCCTGTCCAGAAGCTCTTTCTCCACGGTTTCATATTCCGCCCTGCCAATGAGGTTATACGTCTCCCGGGGATCGCAGCTTAAATGATACAGTTCATCCGGTCCGTAGGGATAACGGTGGATCAGCTTCCATTCCCTGGTGCGGATCATCCGGTTGGGACCATACTCATCATAGACCACAACCTCTCCGTCATCCTTTTGATCACCGGTAAGCAATACCTCTTTAAAGCTCTTGCCCGGAAGATTCCCGGGCAGTTCTACCGGGATCTGGACCAGATCCAGCAGCGTATGCATAAAATCATACTGGCTGTGCATACTTTCCGCTGTAATGCCCTCCGGTATTTTTCCGCGCCAGGATGCAATAAACGGTACTTTCACTGCCGTATCATATAGATTGAACGGGAATGTTCCGTTTCCTTTGCCCCAGATTCCGTGGTGACCCATATTCATACCATTGTCAGCCATAAACATAACGATGGTATTCTGTCTGATCCCAAGTTCATCCAGTCTGTCAAGTATCTTCCCAACCCCTGCATCCATAGCGGATACTGCCGCATAATAGCCTCTCAACAGCGACTTGCGGACCTCTCCGGTACCGGAGGGAGCGCTTTTAATCTGG
Organism: Robinsoniella sp. KNHs210; assembly: GCF_000686105.1. Taxonomy (NCBI): domain Bacteria; kingdom Bacillati; phylum Bacillota; class Clostridia; order Lachnospirales; family Lachnospiraceae; genus Robinsoniella; species Robinsoniella sp. KNHs210. The sequence continues at coordinate 3,608,362 of NZ_JMLZ01000002.1, read as the reverse complement.
TTTGGATGTACCGGAAGATCCGGGACGGAACGGAAGCTGCAATCCCGATACAGCTCCACAAATTCTCCTGGATGCTGGTCTTCATCCCAGGGGTCGTGGGGAGCCGTGTAATGGATGCTCAGATAAAACGGGGGCTCTTCCCCGCTCATTGCATCCAGGTAAGAAACTGCCTTTTCCGTGATTAGATCCGTTACATACCGGTTGTCAAAGTGTAGTTCACCATCTTCAATTATATCCGGTTTATAATACTGACACCCCCCTCTGGCAATGGTATACCAGCGTGTAAATCCATGCTGGGGGTTCCTGCTGTCACCCAGATGCCACTTCCCGGCAAGGGCGCAGCTGTAGTGGTTCGCCGCCAGTACATCCGTGTAAGTAAGCATTCCCTCCAGGTAGGGAATCGCTTTTTCTTCACTTGCATAATAAGGGTCCTCTTTTTTTCCGCCAAGGCTCTCAAGGTCCAGATTCCCCGAACGGATCCAGTCATGCACGCCGTGCTGGGACGGAATCCTTCCGGTGAGAATGGATGCCCTTGCGGGTGAGCACACCGGGGAAGTGCAAAAGAAGTTTTCAAACCTCATTCCTTCTTTTGCAAGGCGGTCCAGATTCGGAGTACTGATTTCTTCATTTCCAGCACAGTGCATTGCCCATGCCCCCTGGTCATCCGTCAGGATAAATACGATATTTGGTTTTTCCTTCCCTTCTTTCATTTTATTTGTGGTCCTTAATCTGGCTGCTGATCTCACTTAACAGTTCATCCACACCGTTTTCCTCCAGTTGTTTCAGGAATTCCGGAATCTTTTCCTCGGGATCTACCATACCGGATTCCAGCGCCGGTCCATACTGTGCCACCACGTTTGTCACAGAAGCAATTACCGTTTCTACCGTAGTAGTGTCAATCATAAATCCATTGTGTTTTGCTGTAATGCTCTTACCGTTGTATTCCTGGAACAAATCTACAATATTTTCAGGATATGAGATATCCCATTTTTGATTGAAGGGAGTTCCAAACTGCCATCCAAAAGTGTAATCATACCCGTTCTTTTCCGGTGAAAGTGTACCGCCCATAGTCCGGTCAATCTGGTTGTCACCCACTGCTGTATAATGTTCGCCTTCAATACCATGGCGGATTAAAGTTCCCACATACTGGTCTGTATTCAGCAGGTTAATGAATTCCAGGGCTTTTTCCGGATGTTCGCTTCCGGATGAGATTGCAAGCAGTCCGCCAAGAGCGCTTCTCGTTTCAAAAATCGGCATAGTCAGGTCGATGGATGTAATTCCGTGTCCCGCCGTTGTCTCCAGCATCTGTGCCGCACCGGGGGCATTCGCTGTCACATAGGAAAACAGATTTCCGTTGTTAAAATCGTTATCTCTGTTTGCAATGTCAGAATCATACTGTACCGGGTCCTTGGAGATGTAGCCATTCTGATACCATCCGTGAACCATCTTGCAATATTCCATATATTCCGGTGTGGCATACTGGTTGAACACTTCCTCCTGGTCTGCGAAGAGGTTCGTTTCCGGAATTGCAGATGCACCCGGTAAAGTAGGCGTACCTGTCAGGGATTCAAAGGGAACGCCCAGCTGGAATCCACTGTTAAGTCCTGATAACCCAATCACATTTTTTCCTTCTGCCTGAGATTTTTCTTTGACGGTTTTTAGAACTTCTGTATAGTCATTTAATGTCTTAACCTTACTCAAATCAATACCATATTCTTTTGCCATATCACTGTTAGCATAGATCGAACCCTGCCATCCCATCTCTTTATAAGAGGGCACTCCGTATATCTTGCCGTCTACTTTTACCGCATCCCATTCCTCCTTGGGAATAAAGTCATAGGTTTCTTTCGCATACTGGGGAAGCAGCTCTGTGATATCCATAAATGCATCTCTTGTGGCAAACTGGGCATAATTTGTCGTCCAGTTTGCAGTAAAACAGATATCAAAGTATTCACCGGAATTGATATACGTAGGCATCTTCTCCTTATAATCCGGATTGGCAATTACCTGATAATCAATTTCAACCCCAATTTTATCTCTGGTATATTCATTTAATTTCTCAATGACCTTATCGGTGTCCGGTGCTACAGGGTTGATGGACATATACCATTTTAATTTTACAATGTCATCCGAACCAGCCGTCTTTGTCTCCTTAGACTCTTCTGAGCCGTTTGACTCCGCTGCCCCTTGTTCCGTGCCTTTGGCATTTGTCTCAGAAGCCGTAGAACCTGTCTCTCCAGTGCCCGAGCACCCTCCCAATAGCGCAGCTGCCATAGAAATAGCCAATACCGCTGCAATTGTCTTTCTTTTCATACCTGTTCCTCCTTAAACTAATTTTTTATTTACTATCTGTCAGCCCTTCACTCCTCCAACCGTCAACCCTTTTACAAAGTATTTCTGGAAGAATGGATATGCCAGCAGAATAGGTATCACAACTAAAACGGTCAGCGCCATACGCCCGCTGTCAGTAGGTGCGGATTTTGCAACCTCCGCATACTCAAGTGCGTTGGATGCCGACTGCTTTACCGATTCCAGACTGTTTTGTACACTCCACAGCAATGTCTGGATCGGGTATTTTTTCTGATCCATAATATAAAGCATTCCCAGGAACCAGTCGTTCCAGTAGGCGATCATGGTAAACAGGGAAATCGTTGCTATTCCCGGTTTTGACAACGGAAAAACCACCTTCAGAAAAGTATTGAATTCTCCGGATCCATCGATCCTTGCCGCTTCGATAATCTCCATTGGAATACTCTTATAGAACGTTCGCAGCACCACCACATAAAAAGCATTAAAGCTCATGGGGAGTATCAGTGACCATATGGAATTCCCCAGGTGCAGAAACTGGGTATTCACAATATAACTCGGTACCATCCCCCCATTAAATAGCATCGTAAACAGCATCATATACGTCAATATTTTATTATAACGGTAATCTGACCTGGATAATACATAGGCAAACAGACAGGTGATAAATACGCTGAACAATGTGCCAAATACCGTTACAAATATAGTCACGCCATAAGACCGGACAATCTGGTCTCCCAGCCGGAAAAAATACCGGTATGCTTCCAGGCTCAGTTCGGATGGAAAAAAGCTGTAACCGTTCTGATAGATACTGTTTTCGCTGCTAAAAGATACAATTACCACCAGAAGCAGCGGCAGCACACAGGACAATGCCATAACCGTCAGCAGAATATTCCAGATGACATTGGACTTTCCCGATATCCGGTTAAAATCCGGATTGGATTCCAAAATCTCCTCTTTCTTTTTTTTCTTTCCAGCACTCATGCCGATTCCCTCCCTTAAAACAAAGCACTTTCTTTATCTATTTTTCTCACAACCATATTTGATACCACCACCAATACGCAGCCCACCACAGACTGATACAGGTTTGCAGCCGAAGCCATTCCGATATTTCCGGTTTCCTTCAGCGCCCGGTATAAATAAGTATCAATAACATTTGTCACCGGGAATAATGGACCGTTGTTTCTTGGCATCTGATAGAACAGCCCGAAATCAGCGAAAAAGATTTTTCCGATTGCCAAAATGGACAGGATAATCATCATAGACCGCATACATGGAATTGTAATATAACGGATCTGCTGCCACTTGGTAGCGCCATCCATAACAGCGGCTTCATAATAATCATTTGGTATCCCCGTAAGGCATCCAAGATACATTACCGTAGAATATCCAACAGTTTTCCAGATCTGTACAATAACAAGGATCACCGGCCAGTACTTCGGGTCGCTGTACCAGTTGACCCCTTCCTTTCCAAACATCTCCAATAACCGGTTAAACAATCCGTTATCTACGCTTAACAATGCAAACCCTACAAAAGAAACTACTACCCAGGATAAAAAATAGGGTGCCATAAATATCGTCTGGTAGACCTTTGATCTCCTTTTATTCCATAGTTCATTCAGCACAATAGCAATTGCAACCGCAATCACCAGGTCAATGACCAGAAATAAGATATTATAAAGCAGCGTATTTCTTGTAATAATAAATGCATCTGAGCTTTTAAATAAAAACTTAAAGTTATCTAATCCTATGTATTCGCTGCCAAAGATTCCTTTTCGAACATTAAATTTCTTAAATGCAAGAAGAATCCCGCTTAAAGGCAGATATCTGAACAAAATCATAATCACAACCGCCGGAAGTGCCATCAAGGTCAAAGGCAGGTTTTTCTTAAAATAAACCATTCTCTTTCTGGCAGTACCGGAAATTCCGGTTCTGTTCCCCTTTGTTTTCATATGCATTATCTCCTCCTTTCCATTCCCTGACCATCTCAGGGTTCCTTTCAATTCTGTACATGTCCCCGGTTCTATTACCTTTTCCATTATACAAGTATTAACCCTGCCAGAACAACTTGACTTTTTTTTGATAAGGTGCACTATTTTTCTGCATTCATCCCGTTTACTTGTCTCTTCCTATAAAATCCGCTATAATCTAAAAATGGAGCGAAAGTGCAAACAAAAGGCCAAAATACCTGTATGAATGAAGGGAGAATTATGAATATATTATTAATTGATGATGAAAAGTACGCTGTGGAAGGCCTGATATCCATGCTGGACTGGAAGCGATTTGAAGGAACCCTGACCGGAACTGCTTCCAATGGCAAAGACGCTCTGGAACTGATAAAGCTATCTCCTCCGGATGTTATTATTTCGGATATCAAGATGCCTGTGATGGATGGACTGGAACTGGCGAAAGAGATTTTTTCGCGGAACTGGGAAATAAAACTGATTCTGTTAAGTGCCCACGGGGAGTTTACATATGCCCAGAAAGCAATCCAATACGGAGTGACGGATTACATTCTAAAGCCCGTAACAAGACAGAAGCTCCAGGATCTGGAAGGATTGCTGCTGCGTATCAATCAGGAAAAAAAATTCAGCAAGGACACATATCTGAAATCATGGAGTCCTTCTTTAAAAGATGAGATACTAACAGCGCTAAGACAATGTGATTTGAAATTTTTTGATTCTTATTTTTCTTCTGAAGAATACTTTGCTCCTATGAAAAGTCAGGAAGGCAATGCATTGGGAACCCAGCTTCTGAATTATCTGTATTCCTATTTTGAACAGCTGAATATCTCTCAGTCTGTATTAGACACATCGAAATCCAAAACGCTGAGTCAGTTTTATGATCTTCCAAGCCCTGAGGAAAAGATAAATTTTATTATAACCCGCTACAGCGACGTAATGACTGCCAGCAGCAGACAACGTCATGCAAGTACCGACACGTTAATTGAGACGGCACGGGAATATATGAAGAAACATTTTGATTCCCCGTCATTTAATATCTCGTATCTGGCGGATTCCATGAATGTATCAATCTCTTATCTAAGTACCATTTTCAAGCAATCTACCTGTGAAAATCTGAGTACTTATCTGACGAATCTGCGTATGGAAAAGGCAAAGGAACTCTTAAGCGACGTACAGTATTCCATTTCTGATGTAGCTCTGAAATCCGGATACGAGGATTCCAGATATTTTGCAAAATATTTCAAAAAACAAATGAATATGAAGCCAAGCGAGTACCGCAACTTATGTATTCAAAAGTCGCTGAATCTGAAAAAAACATCTGAGTAGACGGAGGAAACATGGGAATTAAAAAGAAAATATTTTTAGCCTTTTCCTGCGGAATATTAGTAATCACGCTCTTGTCATATGCCTTTATCTTCATACTCTTCCGCCAGGGATATGAAACTGAAATTATGCGTTATCAGAAATCAGCTGTTACTATGAATTCAAATATGGTAGAGAGTTTCCTGGATTCCATCCGTCAGACCTCCCTGAGAATCATTGGGGACGAAGCAATCGGCATTTACCTAAGCACCGGAACCGTGAAAGACTCCCTGGAGAAAATTAAGATCCGGCAATCCATTACAAACCAGTTTTCCCATTATTCCACCGGTCAGATTCTGGGCAGCAGCCTGTATCTGAAAAATACGCTGTTTCTGAACGACAGCCTTCCGATTGCAGAATTCTTCGACAGTCAGACCCTGAATACCAATCCTTTTGTCTCTTCCAGCAACATTTTTTCGGATACCGAGGTAAAGAAAGAGAGCTGGTATCTGCAATTGATCGAATCGGGAAAAAGAAGCCGTATTTTTCTGGATCCGGAAACAAAGAATTTCTGTTTTGCACAGATTATTCATAATAACTACTATACAGGCCCCTATTCCAAAGAAGGACAGGGGGTGATGGTAATCAGCATTGCAGCCAAAGACCTGGCACGTACTTTTTCTCTTGATCCGATCAGTGATAACAGCGGATATGCAATTTTCACCAGCCAGCAGGAACTTTTATTCCTAAGCAATGCCCAAAAATCCCTGTACCTGGAAGCCTGTGACCGGTTTATGGCAAGACATGCATTTGGCGGCGAAATTGTCACTCTGGATAACCAGCGGTATGTAATGAGTCTGAATTCCCTGCAGCGGTATGATCTTAAAATATTGTTTCTGACACCTTACAGGGATATCCAGACTCAGCTCAGCCATCTGATGCGCTTTTATCTGTTGTTTGTATTCCTGATCTTTCTCGTGCTGATGGCGGGCATTTATTTGATATCCAATCGTTTTACACGCCCTATCATCCGTATGGCGCAGACGATCAGCACAATACACGATACACGAAATTTTTCAGTAGATATCCTGCATTTTTCCAGAGATAAGGAAATTGTCATGCTCTGTGACAGCTTTTCACAGCTGATTTCCCACAATAACCAGTTAATTCAGGATATTCAGGAGCAGACCGAACAGCAGAAACGTTCCGAACTGCGTGCACTACAGGCCCAGATCAATCCACATTTCATATTTAATGCCATGGATATCGTGAACTGGATGGCTCTTTCAAAAAACGAAGATGAAATTGCAGAAATTGTCTCATCCATTGCAAACCTTATGAGGTACAGCATTACAGAACCGGATAAGCTTGTTCCTGTCTCAAGTGAACTGCAAAACATTCAGGAATATATCAACATCCAGCAGTTGCGCCACTCCCAGAACCTGGTATTGGATGTTGATGCCACGGAGGATCTGAACACCGTATACATCCCCAAATTTACCCTCCAGCCGCTGATTGAAAACTCTATTTCCCACGGTCTGGTGGAAAGTAAAAAAGATCTTCACATCCTGGTACATATTTACCGCTCATCCCGTACTGTCATTATTGACATCACAGATGACGGTGTAGGCTGTGATGCAGGAGAACTCAACAAATTCTTAGACCACTCGGAAGACACCGCACTAAAAGTATCCAACGGATTTGGCATCCGCAACATCAATGAGCGGATCCGTTTAAATTTCAAGGGAGCAAGCGGACTGACTTACCGGAAAGAGCGGGGCATTCTCACTGCCCGCATTACATTTGAAACACCTTAACCTAAAAATGGAGGAATAACGATGAAAGAACAAGTTGTAACTAATGGAATTCATACCTATACCGATGCCGAAAAATATGTTCCTGCGGACAGTCCTGCTGTACAGGAACACATCAACTGGTTTATGGGATTAAAACTGGGGCTTATGATGCACTGGGCGCCCGGGTGCCAGCTGGGAACTTATGAATCCTGGCCTCTCTCTGACGGAGACGGGTCCTGGTCACAGGAGGACGTGGACTGGACCGACATCCCCACCTTCAAGGAGCAGTATATAAATGCAAATAAGACTTTCAATCCAGTGAAATTCCGTCCCGACCGCTGGGCAAGCCTGGCTAAGGAATGCGGCTTCCGGTATCTCCTGTTCACTACCAAACACCACGATGGATTCTGCATGTTTGATTCAGAAACTACCGATTACAAAATTACGCATGAATCCTGTCCTTTTCACACCAGTCCCTATGCTGATATTGCAGGCTCCCTGTATGATGCTTTCCGAAAAGAAGGACTTGCCATCTCTGCTTACTTCTCCAAACCGGACTGGCACAGCGATTATTACTGGCACAGCGAATTTGGGACGGCACCAACCAGGAATATGAATTATAACGTCAAGGAACACCCTGATCTGTGGAAAAAATTTGAAGAATTCACCCACCGGCAAATTCTGGAACTGGGAAGAAACTACGGAAAAATAGATGTGCTTTGGCTGGATGGCGGATGGGTCAGCAAGGATAATCTGGACCAGGACATCCATCTGGAAAAGGTAGTGGAGACCCTGCGCAGCACCACACAGCCCCATCTGATCGTCTGTGACCGCTGTGTGGGAGGGCCTTACGAAAATATTATCACTCCGGAAAAACAGATTCCTGACCAGCCACTGTTCATTCCATGGGAGACCTGTGCCACCGTTGGAGAAAGATTTTCCTTTCATTATACCGATCATTTTAAAACAGGCAGGGAACTGGTCCACATGCTGCTGAATGTGGTAAGTAAGGGCGGAAACCTTGCGCTCAATATTGCCCCTCAGCCCGACGGCGAACTTCCGAAACCGGCCGTAGAGTCCATTAAAAATATGGGAAAATGGCTGGCTCTGTTCGGTGATGGAATCTATGAGACATCAATTATTCCACCCTATTTCCAGGAGCGGATAAAATATACACAAAAATCGGGGAATATCTATGCTTACTTTCTGTATGATGAAATCCCTGACCTTCCCAATATGCTATCCCTGACCATTGATGCTGATATCCGGGAAATCCGCTCCATGCGTACAGGGCAGTCCCTCCCCTTTGAATGCAAGGGCGGGCAGACTCTGATTCACACTGAAAAGCTTTTATTAGATGAGGCTTTTTATGCGGAAGGATTTGTCCTGGGTTTAGCTGAGTAAGGGGACGCTACCTCATCCCCCTCATTACTCACTTTTCCTCCGCACCGTACCCTTATACTCATTCGGCGTCTGCCCCACATTTTTTTTAAAAATATCGCAAAAATAACGATAATTGCTGTACCCTACCTTCTCGCTGACCTCTATGACCTTATAGCCCTGGTTCAGAAGTTCTTTTGCATGTTCCATCCGGGTCTTCGTCAGATATTTAATGTAACTCATACCAACTTCATCTTTGAACAGAATGCTAAGATATGCCGGATTCATAGCTACCATATCCGCCAGTTCCGCAAGTCCGATATCCCGATGGTAATTCTCATTAATATAGGTCAGCAGCTTTTCTACAGTACGGTGCATCCCTCCGATCTTTGTAACCTCCATTCTTTGAAGCATGGATCGGAATATTTCTTCTACAAATGTATTGACCTCTTCATAAGATTCCATATTTTCCACATTTTGATAGGATGGAAAATGTTGTTCTTCCTTTCTTTCTCTGCGCTTTTCAAAATAAATGCCCAGAGCAAGACAGACCATTTTGTAGCTTTCTTTCTTATATTCTTCCAGTGTGTCCGTATAATTTTGAAGCGCTTCTAACGTAGCGGAAAGTATTTCTTCATATGATCTAATATCAGCTTCTTCTATGGAATGCATTAATTCCTGACTGATATCCTGAAATTCTTTCTTCCTGGTCTGGGTTTCCTCTTTACGGGATTGATCCGCCCTGTCCGCCAGCAGGCTTTCGGTCATCTGCATGGTGTCACGTATCTTGTCCATTGTTATGGGCTTATCGATATAACCCCTGACACCAAGCAGAAGGGCCTTTCTGGCATACTCAAATTCCTGATATCCGCTGATCACTACAAAAACTGTATCCGGCGTGTATTCTCTTGCTTCTTCAATTAAAGAAAGTCCGTCCATACCGGGCATACGGATATCCGTAATAACCAGATCCGGCTTTTCTTCCAGGATCACACGCAGCCCCTCAATCCCGTCATAGGCAAATCCAACTACCTCGAAATCCATTTTTTCTCTGGCGATCATGGCTTTTATTCCATTTACTACAATATATTCATCATCAACGATCACTACTCTTTTCATTTGCAATTACTCCTTCCTGATAAGACAAGCCTACCGTGACCGTAACCTTTGTCCCCACTCCCGGCTCACTGTCAAATCTGACTCCATATCCTTCTCCGTAATACAGCGCAATTCGCTCTCTTACATTTCGTACTCCATATCCTTTTTCCAATACAGACAAATCAGCAATTCCCACGCCGTCATCCACAATGGTAAAAATAATTTTTTCATCTTCCCTGACAGCACCTACCTGAATGCTCCCTTTTCCTATCTGTGGTTCCAGCCCATGATACATCGCGTTTTCCACAAACGGCTGGAGGATAAATTTCAAAATATAGACATCGTCCAACTCTACCGGGATATCAAGCCCCAGTTCAAAGCGATTATTATAACGGAAGTTCTGTACTTCCATATAAGACTTAATATGGGCCACTTCATCTGCGACTTTGATCAGTTTATTCCCCTTGTTCAGGCTCAGCCTAAAAGTACGGGACAGCGCATCTACCATTTGTGCCATATCATCTGCCTCGTGGATTACCGCCATACAATAAAGGGAATCCATAGTATTATATAAAAAGTGAGGATTAATCTGAGACTGCAAAAGCAGTAGTTCCGATTCTCTTTCCTTTAACTCACTGGAAAGCAGACGTTCACAAAGTTCCAGGTTATTGTTGACCATCTGCTTGAATTTATTGCCAATCTGCCCAACTTCACTGGAATCAAATTCTTCGGTGATATTTCTGTTACCCTCACCCACTTCCTCTATGGTATTCTCCAGTTTTCGGAGAGGTTCATAGATTTTACCGGATATAAACCGGGAAATATAAAATCCTAAAATTACCAGCATCAGAATGATTCCCATTATGATAGCCCCGATTACATTACTGTCCCTGGTAAGTTCACTTTTTCGTATAATACTCACCATTTTCCAGCCGGTGGGGTCATTTTCCACGCTGGCAAATACAAACTGATTCCCAAATCCGGAGCCCCGGAAATACTCCTGTTCAATCTGTTCCTGATCTTCTTCGTTTCCTCTGAAATACATAATGGAGTTATGTTTTTTATCATCTACCACCATAAAAGATACGCTTTGGTTGGCCCGGTGAGTAGATCCAAAGGCCTTTTCAAATATCTTCTGCCGAATATTTACCACCATATATCCGATTCCCTCATAGTTCCCCGGATCTACCAGTAATTTCCCCATGGATACCATTCCCCGGTTCTTATCCGGATTCAGAATATTCTGCCCGTAAAATACTTCTTTCCCGTTAGCTTCGTTCATCTCCTTCACCCAACTGGTTTCCAGCACATTTTGGATATGATAGGAAACACTCTCACCGGAATTAGCGGAATATGTATAGAGTTTTCCTGTGTTATCCAATACAATAATCTCACCAATCAGGGTTTCCTGGGTCGCAATTCTGCCCAGATAGGATTCCAGCGTATGCCTCTGGGTACTGGAAAAATCCTTGTTTTTATTTGTACCGGATTCCTTAAAAACAGACATAAAACTGGGATTCACCAGAAGATTTCTGGTTAGCTCTATTATATTATTTAACTGAATATCGGTAATCTCATCCGAGATCTCCAGGTTATAGGAAAAGTCCTCCTGGTAATTCCGCTCAATAATATGTTTGGAAAGAAAGTAACTGAGAACTCCCAGCAATACCGTCGAAAAAACAGCCAGGGCAATAATCGCTGTTCTGATCTGATCCTTGATCTTACACCTTCCAAACCATCTTGCAATCTTTTTCATTCGTTTTCTCCATTTCAGTTCCACTTTTCCTGAAAATCTCAAAAAGCGGAAAAATCACTGCATTTTTCATCTGCACTCTACTTTAAAATACACTAATCTTTACAGTCTTACAATGCCAATTTCTTCTTTCACAAAAGATCTTGTACAATACTTACAAAATAACCTTTTTATTTTATGCACAATTCCTATCTTTACAAATCTTGTATTATGTGAGAATATAGGGTTATATTTCAACATCCTACGTTGAACGTTGGATAAGAAGTTATGAATCCAAAACTGCGTAACAGGAAAATGGCTGAAAGAAAATTATGAATATAGAAAGGATGCCACACAGAGATTCTTTCAACCCGTTTAATAAGTGGCAGTATTGCAGCAAGCCTGCAATATATTATAGGTAAAATCATGAAAATAGGATTAGTGTATACAAGCACCACACCAGAATTAATTGAATTAGTAGAACGTGAAGTAAAATGCCAGCTCCCAGAGGAAGTAACACTGATGAGTTACGAAGACCCTACCATCCTTTCTGAAACAAGAGATCATGGATATGTGACTGCAAATGCTGCTGCCAGACTGATTACCATGTTCTTGAAAGCAGTTCAGGATGGCGCAGATGCCGTTTTGAATATCTGCTCTTCTGTCGGAGAAGCGGCTGACTGTGTACAGGACATGGGCAGATACCTCGGTGTGCCTATTGTAAGGGTAGATGAAGAAATGTGCCGGGATGCTGCAAGGCAGGGTTCCCGTATCGGAGTACTGGCTACACTTCCCACCACTTTAGAACCAACTAAAAATACCATCCTGCGTGTTGCCAGGGAAATCGGAAAACCAGTAACACTGACAGACGGCTTAATTGATGGTGCATTCGGACTGAATCAGGAACAGTTCAGGGAACTTCTTCTGAAAAAAGCCGGGGAAATCTGTCAGGATGTAGATGTAATTCTTTTATGTCAGGGCTCCATGGCTTACTGCGAAGAGTTAATCGCAGAAACTTATGGTAAGCCGGTAGTTTCCAGCCCACGTTACGGGGCGGCAGCTTTAAAAGAAGCATTGCGTATGAAAGGTCTGATTTAATTTCTGAACCAGACTCCCCGCCGCAGGCCTGCCGTCCGGTTCCCTGCCTGCAGGAATACATATTATGGAAGCTTCCAGTTTATGGACTACCAGATACTATTAATAATTAATCAAAGATGGAAAGCGAGGTTTTATCATGCTAACTAATACTACAAAATCCCCTTTTTCAAAAGTATCCCCTCTCCCCTGGAATGCCGTTAACTGGACCAGGGGATTCTGGGCAGATGCATTTACCGCATGCGCCGGTGATACAGTTCCTCATTTACAAAGTATGTTTGAAGCTAAGGATATCAGCCATGTTGTGGAAAACTTCCGGATTTGTGCCGGAGAGGCAGAAGGTACCTTTGACGGAACCAATTTTGGCGACGGGGACTTTTACAAATGGATGGAATCTGCAATGTACAGCGCCGCTAAAAACGGAAATCAGGAACTTTTAGATCAGCTGGATGATTATATTGACCTCATCGGACGTGCCCAGTTGGAAGATGGATATATTTCCACCAAGCAGATTCTGGGCGAACGCCAGAATAACGGTATTGCACGTTTAGGTGATATCAATGATTTTGAGGTTTACAACTTTGGCCATTTATTTACTGCGGCCTGCCTTTACAAACGGATCACCGGGAAAGAGAACTTTCTGGAGATTGCTAAAAAAGCTGCCGTTTACCTTGACCAGATGTATCAGGATAACGCTAAAAACGGGGAAGTACAGACCGCCGTATGCCCATCCCACTACATGGGTCTCATTGAAATGTACCGGACAACAGGTGACAAAAAATATCTGGAGCTTGCAAAGCTTGCTATTGAGTTACGTGACTCTGTAAAAGATGGTACCGATGATAACCAGGACCGTATCCCCCTAAAACAACACGATAAGATTTTAGGACATGCAGTGCGTTCCAACTATCTGTATGCAGGTGTTGCGGATCTGTATGCTGAAACAGGCGAGTCAGAATATAAGGAAATGCTGGATAAAGTTTGGCGCAACCTGGTTGATAAGAAGCTCTACATAACCGGAGGCTGCGGAGCCCTTTATAACGGAACCTCACCCTATGGCAACTTCTTCATTGACCAGAAGATCCACCAGGCTTACGGATATGAATACCAGCTTCCCAATATCACCGCTTATAACGAGACCTGCGCTTCTATCGGAAGTGTATTCTGGGCTTACCGTATGTTCCAGGCTGATCCGAAGGCTGAGTATTTTGATATTATCGAACGTACTATGCTGAATGTAAACCTCGCTGCTGTCAGCATGGATGGCAAGAAATATTTCTATGAAAACATGCTGCGCAGAGCAAAGAAACTGGATTACGAATTGATCTGGCCACTGGAAAGAAGCGAGTATATATTAAGCTACTGCTGCCCTCCAAACCTTGCCAGAACCATTGCCCAGTCCAGTGAATATGCCTATACCGTATCGGATGACACCCTCTGGATGGGTATGTACGGTGCAAGCCGCTCCCAGATTGAGCTTCCCTGCGGCGCATCCTTTACACTAATCCAGGATACGAACTATCCTTATGACGGAAATATATCCTTTCACATTGAAGACCTGAAATATGCGTCCCCGGATCATAAGACACCAATCTATCTAAATGTCCGCATTCCGGGCTGGGTAGAAAACGGAACTATTACCATTGGGGGAGAGACGAACATCTGTCTTACCCAAAATGACAGCCAGACCTATAAGAAGATTTGTATCAACCCGGACACTGTATCCGATGTAACAGTTTCATTTGATATGCCTGCCCGTTTATCTACTGCGCATGCTCTGGTGGAAGAAACGAATAATCAGGCTGCACTTGAGCGCGGACCTCTGGTATACTGTATAGAAAGCCCGGATGCAGATGTAGAAACTTTAGATGACCTTTTATGGAAACTGGACGCCGAATTCACTCCGGTTGCCTATACTATAGGCGGCAGGGACCTTGCCGCACTGGAAGGTGATGTATACCGCATTAACAGAGAAGAATACAACCGTGATTCCCTCTACCAGACCCTGCGTTATCACGGAATGTCCACGACCCATATCCGCCTGATCCCATACTTTGCATGGGACAACAGGGGATTTGGTGAAATGAAGATCTGGATGCCTGTGGCTTATAAATAGGCGTATCCTAAAAGATACGCTGCTTCCACTACCCCAGAAAAGGAGGTGCCTATATGGCCCAATCAAAAACTGACACACCTATCCTTTCGAGATCTTTGCAAAACAAATCAATTGTCAGCCGGATCGTAAACCAAATTACCGATGCCATTATAAACGGAGAATTAAAGCCCGGAGATAAGCTGCCTACGGAAACCAGCCTCTGCGCCACCTTCGAGGTGGGGCGCAACTCCATCCGGGAAGCAATCAAAATCCTGGAAGCCTACGGTGTAGTCTATATCAAACGCCCCGACGGTACATTCGTAAATGACCGGTACAGCCAGAAGATGCTGGACCCTATGCTCTATGGTATTCTTCTTGAGAAGAATTCATCGGATGAAATTATCCAGCTTCGAAAAGTACTGGATATCGGTATTATGCAGCAAATTATGCACACCATTACACCGGAGCAGATTGCCCATATAGAAGGCTGCCTGGAAAACCTGATAAATGCCGTTTCCAAAAAAGATAAGGATATTGAGACCGTCTTAAATGCAGACATTGATTTTCATATGGCTCTGACAAATGCCTCCCAAAATCAGCTGCTGCTCAGCATGTATACCTATGTGGACCGTATTACCATACCTTCCCGGAAAAATGCTGTGAAAATGGTCTTAGCGGAAGATGATACCGACGATTTTATCCGTCTTCATACTGAAATGCTAACCATGATTTCCAGGAAAGATTTTACCGGAATCGAACAAACCATTAACGATCATTATAAATTTTGGAAACAGGTAATTTAAACTCGCTCTAAATCCCAAAGGAGATGTTATCTATGAAACAGAATGCGCAAACTACAGAGGCCTTAACATTAGATGTCCTGGACAAATACCCTTCTGTAGATACTGAACATATCGACCTTATGCTGCGGTCGGAATACCAGGATTTTCATAAAAAAATAGTGGTTCTGGATGATGATCCTACCGGCATCCAGACTGTTCATGACGTATATGTCTATACGGACTGGGAAGAGTCAGCCATAAATCAGGCTTTTACATCCAAAGAAGATATGTTTTTCCTGTTAACAAACTCCCGTAGTTTTTTCAGGGAACAAACCATCCGGGTACACACACAGATTGCCCGTCGTATCGGTAAAACAGCTGTAGAAAACGGTCAGGGATTTTTTCTGATTTCCCGGGGCGATTCTACCCTGCGTGGGCACTATCCGCTGGAAACAGAAGTTTTAAAAGACACCCTGGAGACAGACTGCCACATTCCTACAGACGGAGAAATTATCTGTCCCTTTTTCAAAGAGGGCGGACGATACACCATCAACAATATCCACTATGTAAAAGAAGGCGGCTTCCTGATTCCAGCCGGAAATACAGAATTTTCCAAAGATAAGACCTTCGGTTATACCTCTTCCGATCTGACGGAATACGTGGAAGAAAAAAGTGAAGGAAGATTCCGCAAAGAAGACTGCATCACCATCTCACTGGAAGAATTAAGATCACTGGAGCTGGACAACATTACAGATAAACTGATGTCTGCCTCCGGCTTTGCCAAAATTATCGTAAATGCCATTGATTACATAGACATCAAGATATTCTGTATCTGCCTGATACGTGCCCTCAGGCAGGGCAAAAATTTCATAGCAAGAAGTGCCGCCGCTCTGCCAAAGGTACTGGGACAGATAACTGATGTGCCACTGCTTTCAAAGAAAGACCTCATAGCCGGCAAGGAAGATAAAGGCGGAATTGTAATTATTGGATCTCACGTCCAAAAGACCACAGACCAGTTAAACGCCCTGCTGGAATCAGAAAAAGACCTGACTTTTCTGGAGTTTAATGTAAATTCTTATTTTCAGGATGGCGGATTAAAGGCAGAAGTACAGCGTATCCTGGATCAGGCAGAAGCACTGATCCGATCCAACAAAACAGTAATCATCTACACCAGCCGCAGGCTTCTGGTACCTGATACCGCAGACAAAGATGAAATTCTTATGGCATCTGTTCACATCTCCGATGCCCTGACAAGTATCATCCGTTTTCTCACCGTAAAGCCTCGTTTTATCATTGCCAAAGGCGGTATTACATCCAGCGATGTGGGCACAAAAGGACTTCAGGTTAAAAAAGCACTGGTAATGGGCCAGATCAAAAAAGGAATCCCTGTATGGCTGACCGGCGAAGAAAGTAAATTTCCAAATACGCCATATATTATCTTCCCCGGAAATGTAGGGGAAGTAAATACATTGCGGGACATTGTAGAAGAGATTTGTTAAATGGGATTAGCTGAGGAAGGACGCTTTGTGGATGATAGGTAGTGTACGGAAGGTTAGAAAATACCAGTTCTGCGTTAAGCATTCCAAACCAATGTCCTGGTCTGCCCCCTTCTCTTTTTGTACACTACCTATCATCTACAAAGCGTCCTTCCTCTGCGAAACCCAAATATAATGCATTTAATAGAACATTACAAAACGTTCACTGTAGTACTAGCAAATAGAAATGACTAAAGGTTGAAAGAAAATTATAATATAGAAAGGATGCCACGCTCTGATTCTTTCAACCAGTTTTATTGTGGCAGTATTGCAGGCAAGCCTGTAATATGCAATAGGTATAAATATGAATAAAGTTATTATTTCTCTGGCACCGGTAGCTGCCTCTACTCCCATTGATGCAGATGCTCTGGCGCTGGATGTTAAAAAATCAGTAGAAGCCGGTGCTGCAATGTGTCATCTGCACTGCCGCCGTCCGGATGGTTCCCTTACCCCAGATACCGGATTTATGGTGGAATGCTTTGAAAAAATACTAGCTGAAACAGATGTACTTGTACAGGCATCTACCGGAGGTGTTTCCGATCTGACCATTGAAGAACGCTGCACTCCACTGGATTATGTAAAAGTAGAATCTGCATCCCTGAATGGCGGCTCCACAAATCTTGGTGAAGCCGTATACAAGAATTCTTTTGAGGATATCCGCTACTGTGCAAAAACCGTATATGATAAGAAAACCATACCGGAAATTGAAGTTTTTGATATCGGTATGATTCATAATATAGAAATGACTGCAAAAGAATATCCCTTCCGGGACCCGATTATTTATAACCTGGTATTCGGACACAAAGGAGGTATGCAGCCTACGGTCGAAAGCCTTGCAGCTTTCCGTTCCTTTGTTCCCGCAAATGCCAAATGGGGTGTGACTCATTTTGGACGTGACAACTGGAACTTCCTAGCCGCAGCAATTGCAATGGGTGCCAGTATCGTCCGGATTGGATTTGAAGACAGCGCCTATCTGGCACCCGGCAAATCTGCATCCATGAACTTTGAGCTGGTGGAACGTTTGGCACATCTGATCCGGGCTATTGGTTTTGAAACTGCCACACCGGACGAGGCACGTGAAATAATGAATACTTTGAAATAGTGGTATTTTGATCTTGCTTTGTGGAGGGGTAGAGCGAACAATTTTATCTTTAGTTTGGGTTTAGCTGAGAAGAGGACGCTTTGTAGCTGGAGATGGTGTACGGAAAGAGAAGGGGGCATGCTGGACGCTATTGGCAGAAAGCAGATTAATTATCACTGTAGATGGTTTCATCATTCTACTAATGGCTATAGTACCTATATCCAGTTAAGTCTGTGATCAGGAAAGCAAGCAAAACTTAATCGTATTTCGCACATTTCACACTGAACTGCCGAAACACACTCTGCTACATCCAGAAAAGAACAACTCCAGGTCTACACCCTGCTGAGAAAACCGCGTAGAGCAGAGCTGAGTATTTGCTTACCTTTCCGTTGCACCATCTCCATCTACAAAGCGTCCCTTAATCAGCTAAACCCGTTTTTTTTAGCTGTTTTTATATCTACGCATAGCCTGAAATAGGGGTAGTTGTGATTCGAACGAATCATGACTTCCCCTATTTCTGGCTATCCATTACCAGGCAAACTCATTTTGTGCGTATATCATCAGAACACGATGTGCTGCCGTTAATCACTTATTAAGAGGATCTTTATTTTTATTTCATAATAAGTAACTTTAATTAAAAATGTGTTGCACAAAATAATATTTTATGATAATATGTTGTTATATAAAATTTCTTAACACTGGCTATTCTGCCAGGTAATTTCCAATCGACAAGTAAAATTTCATATAAGGCGTTGCCATGCAAGCTGTGAGTCGTTATAATATATCTAACAACCTCTTACGCTGCAAAGGATAACTGCCTTTCTGTAAGAGGAGGACTAACTATGAACAATTCGCCCAAAATAAGTAACAGCCATACTGAACCCGAGAAAAAAGAACCGTTTATCATGCTGCCTACCGTTGACTTCTGTTTTAAAGAGCTGATGTACAGTGAGAAAGCCAGAAAAGGTTTAATCGCAGCATTTTTAAATCTGGATCCGAAGGAGATTCAGGAAACAGTATTACTAAACACTATCCTGCGAAAAGAAAGTGATTCACAAAAGCTTGGCATTCTGGATGTAAGAGTAATGATGTATGACAACACTCAGATAGACCTGGAAATGCAGGTCCTGCCTTTTCAGTGCTGGGAAGAGCGTACCCTGTTCTACACTTGTAAGATGTATACAGATCAGATCATAAGCGGAGATAATTATGATGTTCTTGTGAAATGTATCCAAATCAGTATACTGGACTTTGATTTCTTAAAGGATACGGATGAATGGTATTCCTGTTTTCATCTACGGGAAGACACGCGGGGGAGCTTATATTCTGATAAACTGGAGTTCCATGTACTGGAACTGCCCAAATTGGGGAATCGGGAAGAACCGGAAAACGAATTATTACAATGGGCGAAATTTCTGAACGGAAAGCGGGAGGAGGATTTCAAGGATATGGCAGAGAAGAACGAGTACATAAATGAAGCGTATCAGATCTTAAAAAATATAAGTGCAGATGACGCAAAAAGAATAGAATACGAATCCAGGGAAAAAGCAATCCGTGACTATAACCATCTTATATATATGGCAAAAAAGGAAGGATTGGAGCTTGGGCAGGAAAATGGAATTGCATTAGGCATAGAACGCGGACGCAAGATAGGAATAGAACAGGAACGAGAATTATGCATCGAATTCCTAATAAGGGATAACCTTGAAGAGGGAATCTGCCGTGAACGAATTATTGAAAAACTTCTTAGATGCTTTAAACTGGATTATGCTTCAGCTGAAAAATATTATGAGAAATATAAGTAACCTGTCGTCATTTGGGGCGGTTAACTGATATTGCATATAAAGCACAAGAAACCAGTGCATGTTTGAAAATTGCTTTCTGACAACCGTCCGCCACACTTTGTTGGGATAATTGTTCGGAAAATATGAGGCATAGCAGGCTGCGCTGACTATTTTCCGGGCAAATTCCATGCGCAATGGGGCGCGCAGATGACAGGAATGAATTTTCAAACAGGCTCTGCTGTCTAGTGTCGCCCGACGTATTTACGCCGGGATGCACTAGTCAGATTACTCTGTTACAAATAATGAACACCTTTCTTTCCACTCAATCCCGCCAACAGAGAAGTTATCGGCACTGCAAGTATCACAGCTATGCTCCCTGTAAGCCCTTGTGCCAGTTCTATGGCAATATAATCAGAGCTTAACAGCTGATCCATATGAATTCCATAGGCTTTTAACAGCAGCAGCGTAGTGATTGCCGTACCGGTAAATGCCAAAACCAATGTCTCGCACATAGTACCTATCATATCTTTCCCAATCTTTAATCCGGTTCTATAGATCTCCCTGGAACTCATCTTATTATTAGCTTCTCGCATCTCATACAACGGCGCAGCCACCGACATGGTCATATCCATAATGGCTCCCAGTGACGAAACAAGTGTACCTGCAAACAGAATATCCCCAACCTTCATACCGGAACTGTTGGAAACCAGAATCAATTCTTCTACCTCATCCAGCTTATATCCGTCTACGGATAATATCCAGGCAAATATGGCAAAAACAAATGCTGCTATCAAGATTCCAGCGACAGTAGATAAAATAGCTGTCCAGGTTTTTGCCGAAAATCCGTTCAGAAGAATCATGGATACCGCAGATGCAGTTACTGCCATGAGTACCGTCGCCAGTACAGGAGGCCAGCCGCTGTAAATCGCAGGTATGAGAAATCCTATGATTAATAGGAATACATAGAGCAGCCCGATAACACTTTTGATTCCCTTACTTCTGCCAACCAGCGCCATCAGAAGAATAAAAATTACTGCAATTGCTGCAATTCCCCCGGTTCTGTCATAGTTAAAAATAGAGTAGTAAGGTGCAGCCCCCTCTGGCATATCAGCCTTGATTAAAACAGCCTGTCCCGGTTTTACATAAATATTGTGGGTCGTGGATAGTACGTTGTCAAATTCCAGTTCTTTTCCCTTTTGTTCCCCTTCTTTTATATATACCCTTACCTTCTGGGTCCCCAGTATACGTGGATCATTTCCATCTGCTTTCTCTAATTCCTCAGACAAAACCTCTGTTACTTTTCCCTTAACGTAGCGAATGGTGCTGGAGTCCGCAAACTCATAGGACATATCCGTTTTTTGATAGAAAATGAACGTTGCTGCAATTGTTAGTATAAATACAGCTAAAAATGCAAGCCATTTTTTATCCATCCAGTATTTTTTTAACATCTGTAATCTCCTGTTCCGCAAAAACAGAGCAGTGGCAGTAAACAGCAGGAAGAAGGCGCCTGACTCAGCCTTTTGGACTCCGGTTTAACTGCAGCAGCTCTGTTTCAAATATTTCTTATTCAAATCATATTCGTATTTATATTATTGGATTTCTACCCTAACTAAATGGTGATTTACTTTTTCTTAGATACAACAGTAATACTGCATACCGCTTTCTTACCGCTTCCATCCTTTGCCGTACATGTAATTTTAACCGTACCGGTCTTTTTCGCTTTTACAACTCCTTTAGGGCTAACTGTGGCAATTTTACTATTTGATGTTGACCAGGATACTTTCTTCTTGGAAGCATTTACCGGTTTTACTGCTGCATCCAGTTCCAATTTTGTCCCTCTATACATCCTTGCTTTTTTATCCATTGAAATCTTAGAGACTTTAATTTTCCTGTCTACAACATTTACTTTTACGGTATCTTTCTTGCCATTTGCTGTCTTTACTTTAATATTAGCCGTTCCCTCTTTTTTAGCAGTAACCACACCTTTTGCATTTATAGCGGCTACCTTTTTATTCGAGGAACTCCAGGTAAGCTTTTTATTGGTTGTGTTTTTGGGAGTAACAGCTGCTTTTAACCAAGTATACTTCTTACCCTTTTGAATGGTAATGCTGCTGTGGTTTAATTTTACACCCGAGGCTTTTACAACCGCAGGCTTATCTGTTCCCTGCTGTGCTGCCTTTACAATTACTGTTCTTTGCTGGGTTACGGTATTGCCTGCCTTGTCACTTACACGGTAAGTCAGTGTATAAGTTCCCGGTTTTGAAGAATCTACCTCACCGGTACAGGTTACCTTCGCAGTGATATCACCGTCCCTGTCATCTTTCGCACTGACTCCCTGCATTTTATCAAATTTACTTCCTACTGTAATTACCGTACTTGCAGGAATGTTCAATACCGGTGCTGACTTATCCGGTACCACCGGCTGTTCCTTTTCCATAACCGTTATTTTTCTTACGGCTTCACCTTTGTTTCCTGCCTTATCCGTAACTGTGTATACCAGTTCCGTGGTACCCGGTCTGGATACATCAACCTTACCCTGTACCTGAATATCTGCTGTTACATCTCCGTCTGCATTATCTGATGCGCTTACGCCTGCCATAGGATCAAATACATCCCCTACATAAATCTCTGTTTTTTCCGGGAAGCTGATCACAGGTGCTATCGTATCCGCAATTTCTTTTTCAGTCGTAACCGTAAGATCCAGGAAATCAAAATATACATCAGAGCTGTCGATACGTCCATTGTGGATTTCCACTGCAATTGTGTTTACACCATCTTTTAACATACTCCAGTCTTCCAGCTGGAAGGTTCCATTCAACGGACTACTCTTGTTGGAACCGCCGTAAGACATATTGCTTTCAAAACCGCCTTCCGGCTCGTAATAGGAAGCTGCTTTTACACCGTTGATATAAACGATAGCCGCATCATCATACATCAGGCTTCCGGTCATACCCACAACTTTTTCTGCATCCTCCAGATCAAATGTTGTTCGGAAAAAATAAGTTGGGATATCATCTTTTGTGCCTTCAATATACTGTGTCAAAAGGGTATTTGGAGTGCATCCGCCGCCCAGATCAGCGATCTGTCCTTTTTTTGCTCCAAAGCTTCCCTTTGCGGTACTCCATACAGAATCATCAAAGCTTTCTTCTGTCCATGCGGTTCTGCTTTCCAGGTTTTCTGCCGGATCGGTGTTGTTGTCCAGATACCTCCAGATAGTATCCTGGGTTGTTATGAGCGTTGTCTCTTCTGTGGTGGACTCTTTTACCGTAACGATTCTCTTTTTGACCGTTTCATTTCCAGCAGCATCAGAAACACGGTATGTTAATTCATAAGTCCCTGGTGTCTGGGTGTCTGCACTGCCTTCTACCGTAACAGACTTCGTGATATCTCCATCACGTTCATCCGTTGCGGTAATACCATCCATTGGATCAAATTCATCGCCTGTATACAGCTCTGTAGCCGCAGGCACATTTAATTCAGGTGCCGTCTTATCCTCATCCAATACTGTTATTGTACGTACAATTTTTGTTTCATTTCCGGCAGTATCTGATACGGTATAAGTTAACGTATACTGTCCCACCTTATTAATATCTACCGTGCCTTCTACTTTAATCTTACCTGTAATATCTCCATCCTTGTTATCAATTGCCGTTACACCTTCTAATGGATCAAATGCTTTTCCCAGAATAACGGTATCATTATCCGGGGTAGTAATTACCGGTGCCATATAATCACCATTTGCATCCACCCCTTTATATATAGTGAAATCATCTACCAGGCTCATGTCACTTGTACGGTATGTAGTAAACTGCATAGAAGTATCCGTGACTTTCACATTTGTAATATTAGGTACGCTCTCCTGGTTTTTTACGGCTGCAAATGGATAATCATAATTCATAATACTGTAAAATTTACTTCCGCTGGCTGAGTTTGCAGTTAAATAGAGCACTTCGCCCTCTGCAGGGTTTACAACCTGTGATTCTACATTATCTGTTTTAACCGGATTTGTTCCATTCATCATATAAGTTCTGGTGTAAACATGGTCGTGTCCCATAAGGACCGCATCTATGCCTAAATCAGAAAATACAGGAGGCAGCTCATTTCTTCTCTGGATAATATCCGAGTCCTGCGTATGGGATGCAGTACTGTAAACGGAATGGTGGAAGGTTACGACTTTCCATTTTGCATCTGATCCCTGTGCAGCTACGGTATCTTCCAGAAACTGTTTATGTTTTGCAGTACTCTTATCGTTGGAATTAATGGACATAAATAATACGTCATCATATTTATACCAGTAATCTCCACTGAATTCTCCTGCAGTAACTGTTGTCTGGTCTACATTCGGAATATTGAAATGCTCGCTGTAAGCATTGCTTTTTGTATCATGATTTCCAACATTCGTTGCAATCGGAAGGCTTTTCAACTCTTCCGGTGCCAGATAAGAGGTATACTGGCTTTCATTATTATTTGTATTTACCTGATCCCCTGCAGATATCAGAAAACTGCTTTCCGGAAATTGGGTCATTGCTTTATTCAGCGTATCTTCCCAGCCCTTTTGATCCGATGCCTGGGAGCCTGCCCCTATCTGAGGGTCCCCAGCAAGAAGAAAGCTGAATCCGCCGTCAAAATTTTCTGTGTCATAGTCATATATCTCCGACCAGCTTCCATCATTTCCTACACGATATACATACCGGGTATTTGCTTCCAGCCCAGTTAAAGCAACCTTATTGCTGTAATAGCCGCTTTTATTCTCAGCTGCCGCTGTAACGGCTGCTGCTTCCATATGTTTCTGCGGGAAATCCTCGCCTGTCATATCTGCTTTTTTCGCCCATTGAACGGTTCCGGCATTAGCAGACTTACTGTACCAGTTTACATAGATCTCTGTCTCATCAGCACCAACCCCAAGTGAGAGTGAATCCACTGCAGCATTCTGGTCAGCCGCTAGAACAGGCATTGTAAATGTCGTAAGCATTAACCCCATTGTTGCCATTACTAGTAATTTTTTCATATTGTCCTCCTGTTTTCCAGATATTCTCCATAACAATTTAATCATTGATATGTCAGCAATCCGGTTATCATTTCTGTTATATTCTAGGAGGACATTGTTAATATCTTATACTATTTTTGTAAATTGTAAGTAAAAATTAGGAGGGGTAGCTGAAAACAAGAAGGTTTTGTGTAATCAGGTATGTGTACGGAAGAGGTGAGGCGGGACAATTGCGGTGGCCTGTCGCAACACCTCTTCCGAGATTCAGGCTTTCGCTGCAAAGCGTCACTTACTCACCGGACAACTGCCGGAATTCCACACGTTCGAATTCCTGGATGGAAATACTTTTCTTGTTTGGATTGGCAAAAACAAAGGTCTTATCTACATTTTCCAGATAATTCTGCATCTTATCATTGGTGGCGCTGATGATTACCTGGAATCCCAGATCCCTGATCAGTTTGATGCAGCTCGCTACTTTTTCTCCGTCCATTTTGGAAAATGCCTCGTCCAAAATGACCAGGCGTATGGTGGGATTGCACTGGAGCTTGGGCGGCAGGTTAAAACGGTAAGCCTGGGCAAAACTTGCAAGAAGGGCTACATAGAGGGGATTTTGTCCCTCTCCGCCGGAATTTTTCTTTAACATCCTGCTCAGATGTATCTTGATTGTTTCATTTTCACTCTGGATAGTCTGCTGCATATCAAAAGAGAGATAGGTACGGTAATCCGCGTACTTATCCATATTGCGCTTCGCCTCCTCCATTTCCTCCGGTGTTGCATTTTCAGGAGGGATAAAGATAGAGATCAGCTCTGATATCAGCTCTCCATAGTGGCTTTCATGGGCAATGGTAAATAAATTCATCTGGTTTTCCATAGACAAGGACAGATCCGAAGGATTAATTTCCAGGGAATCATCCATGAACATATCGTAAAATCTTCCATCAGGCCCTTTATTTTTAGCAAAAATAAACTGATATTTATCCTTACCGAAGTCCAGCCTGCTGATAATCCGGTTCAGTTCGTCTTTGCGCTGCATTGCCTCTACAATGGCACTGCGGATTTTCAGCATAAAATCATTTTTAAATTCCCTGGTAGCCAGTCGTGCCCGCTCCCCGGCAATCTCCATGTATTTTGGCAGGTTATCACATTTTAATCTTTCCAGTAACTCATCATATTCCCGGTTATCTGCCTTGTCATGGGCAAATCCTCTGGCTGGATAGTGAAGCAGGTATTGGTGACGCAGGGCACATAGATCCCGGAAAAATTCATCCTGCCCACGAAGGGCTGCATTTACCTGCCCGGTAAAATAGTCCCGCAGTTTCTCGAAGTTTGGATTTGTCTTTTTCTTCAAATATTCCTGCACTTCCTCATCCATCGCCGGATCAGAAGGAAATTTCTTTTCTTTCTGCGTCAGTTCTTCTCCCAGATTCAAATGCAGGCGTTTTCCTTCGATAATCTCCTCCTGCTTTTTCCACATTGCTTTCTGGATACTTTCACGCCACCTTCTCTTTTCCTTTTGAAGCTTCAGCAATTCATTTCTGTTCTTTTCCAGAGAAGCAATATCTTTATCCCGCAGTTTTTGAATTCTCAGTTCCAGATCCTTTTTACTTTTCTCCTTCGCCTTGCAGTCCCTGATATCTGCCAGCCAATCCAGATAGTCAGCCGCATCGTTAGACAGGCTTTCCATCCCAAGCATTTTGTCGTAAGACTTTCTGGTTTCCAGACGTGGATCTAACTCTTTTACCAGCTCCTGGCTTCTTTTATTTAACTGTTTCATCCGTCTGCGCAGACTGTCCGCACCAATATATGCCCACCTGGTATAGTTATCCGGATTAATATGCTGCAGCTTAAAGCCCTGATACAGGATACATTCCGGTGTAATTCCAATAGAGGACTCACGGAGTTCCTCCACACTGCTGCATTTCATAACATTTCCAAGGAGAAAATTAATATAAGCCCTGACATGGCCTTCTTTTGCACTGACCTCTTCTGCCAGAGAACCCTTTTTTACCCGGAACTCTTTTTGCATAATTTTTTCCGTATCCAGTACGGCTACCTGATAATATTTCTTTTTATCCATGCTCCGGTAAATCTCCATGGCATCTTTAGAAAATGAAGGCTCTACAATAATGGCCAGTTTGTGGTTTCCCATGTAACCCTCAACGGCATTTCGCCATTTCTCATCCCTGATGTCCAGAAGATCCGCCAATATATCCACCTTTACCGGTTTTCCAGCTTTTTCACATAGCTGATATGCCAGCTGCTGTCTTGCGTCCTGCAGCTCTTTGGGATACGATTTTCTTCCATGGTGCAGATCTTTTAATTCCTCCAGAATCTTTTTCTGCTCTGTCTTTAGGGCGCGGATATCTATATCCAGATCCTGCTTTTGTTCAGTTACCTCAGTCTGCAGGTCCCGGATGGATGCCTGTAAATGATGCAGCTCCACCTCTGAAATTTCATATTTAATGAATTTTTCTATATCCCATATTACAGAATTAGATGTCATATCGTGATCAATCCACTCTTTGAGCCTTAACCCGGTCTGATCCCAGCGTGCCTTACTCTTTCCCATACGTTCCAACAGCTCATTGATACTGATCAACTGCTGCTTTAGCTCTTCATAACCGGTGGCTGAAATGTGCTTTAATACCTCATCCCCGGTTTTTCCCAGCTCTTCTATTTCCCGGTCCAGAACTCCGATCTGCTCCTTCTGTCCGGTTATATCCTGGGTATAGAGGATCACCTTATTCTGAAGAGTGACCACCCGCTCTTTAAGCTGAAGAATATCCAGTTTATCTGTAAAATAACTGTATTTTTTACGCTCCTGCTCTTTTTCACAGACCTTTTGATATAATGCCTGTATTTCTTTTAATTCTTCAATTTCTTTGCAGGTATCCTCTATTTTTTTACGCATCCTGCCATACTGCATAACGCTTTCCTGCATATCTTCTATATGGATATCCTGCTCCATACAGATGTATTCTTTTACAAAATCCTCCAGTTTGATGTTCATTTTAAATGGAATCGCACGTTTGAACAGCAATGGGAATTTTTCCATGTCCAGTCCGCCCAGATAGACATCGTAAAGCTGTCTTCTGAAACGCTCGTTATGTGAAGTATAAAAACACTCTTCCTTTGTAAACCGCTGCTGCAGTTCCGTTTTTATTTCAGACACAGACATACTTCTATGCTTGATCCGGTAGTCATGTTCCAGGAGAGGACCATCGTGCCAGAAAAATACCCTGCTGATTTCATTTGTGGAAGTATCCACATCAAATGCCACTCCCACACACTGGCATTCCAAAGTATCCGTACGTGTTAACTCCAGAACAATAGTACTGGAAAAGTTTTCATTTCTCAGATAAGAAAATTCATTATCATCCCCTATATTGATCATCCCCCGAAGGTATTCGATCAGGCTTCGGTCAGAGTCATCTGCCGCAGCTTTATTAAAAAATCCTCTGCCATCTGTATTTGCATACAGCACAATCTGCATAGCATCAATAATTGTTGATTTTCCACTTCCCGAATGTCCGGTAAAAAAATTAATTTCCTGGTTAAAGGAGAGAATTTTACGGTCTATGTAATGCCAGTTGTTCAGACACATTCTGGACAATGCCTCAAATTTATGCTTCATTTTCGTCATCGGTTCCCTCATCTTCGTCTCCTTCTGTTTCATCAGCATCTGCTATTTCTTCTATTTCTTCAGTTCCTTCTATTTCTTCAGTTCCTGCTGCTTCTCCTATTCCGTATGCTTCTTCTGTTCCTGCTGCTTCTCCTGTTCCGTATGCTTCTTCTGTTCCTGCTGCTTCTCCTGTTCCGTATGCTTCTTCTATTCCTGCTGCTTCTCCTGTTCCGTCATCGTCTCCAGCTTCCTCTGTTTCCATAAACTTTTCTGACGGTTCTGCCTTAAGCGCTTCTAACATGGCTCGGATATCATCTGTCATCAGAACTACATTTACGCAGGGATATATAATCAGGCGTGCATTTTGATCCAGTTCTTCCATGGCATCCAGGGGCTCTACAATCTGATACTTTTTAAGCAGCGCAACAGCCCTCCGCACTTCTGTATTTGACGGCCTGTCCTTCAGCAAATGAAAACTCCCTACCCGTTCATTCAGATCTCCCAGAGTCGTATAGACATTTACGCTGGTAGATGCGGCTGACATCTGTTCATCATAGATTAATTTCAGGAGGAGAATATAAAGTGTTGCCAGCCTTGACAGCTTTTCCCCCACAATATTTTCACCCTGTATATATATAATCCCGCCCTGGCTGTTATCCAGAAGCGCAATACCGCTGACTGCCAGATATTCCCTGACAAACTCCAGGTGTTTATTACAGATTCGGTAATCTTTATTAAACTGGAATCTGCCCGTTCTCTTATCAAATTTCCGCTCTAAAAGAAACGTCTGTTTATATAAAGTCTGGATTACTGCAGTTACTTCCTGCCTTTCTTCCAGTGATAATTCATCGTAATACGTAATCATTTTTATACCTGTCTTCTTTCCTGTCTTCTTTCCTGTGTACTTTACTTTTTCACAAACGTCAGATTAGGGTAGCGGTACTTCCCATTTTCAATAAATTCCACTTCCTGGCTTTCCACCGCAAAGCCGCTGCCCTTTCGGATGGCATAGTCATATGCAAGGATGAGCTGTTCAAACTCCTCAATAGTCTCTATCATGGAATCTGATACCTTCATCCTGCCATTTTCCATCCTGTTTTCAATAAATTCTTCAATCTGCTTTTTGCTATACCGGTTATGCAGCCGGTTGAGTTTTAAAATTTCTTCCCTGCTTAACTCTTCTCTGACTTCCTCAGACCTGTTCTCTGCATGAAAGCTGCTTTTCGCCCGCCTCTTTTTATAGAGGGATTTATCAGAGAGAATTTCAAAAGAAGACAAATTCATCCTGGCGGATACCTCTTTGATTTTATCTTCCTGCCCCTGACCAGCTGACAGTTCATTTAACAGCTGAATAACCAGCCCCCGCCTGTCTGCCTCCCCGTTCAGGAGATAATTCAGCCTGGTTACGGTAGCCCGCACGTATTTCATATGCTCTCTGTCCATAAAGGAAATCCGGTGTTCAATATCATCAAATCCCCGCTCGATATCATCCAGTATGCGCAGCATATCCCCTTCGTTGATTTCTTTTTGCTCCCGCCGGCTCATCAGTGAAATCCACTCCATATCCGACTGCATCTCCCGTATCCATCCTTTAATATCGGTTTTATACAGATAAAAGTTGTCAGATGTTTTCAGGATATGGTATTTCTTGTTGATGATCTCTTCTACATACCCCTCCAGATGCTCCTTTAACAGATCTGCATAATTTTTCTGTTCCAGAAGGCTGGTGAAAAACTTATCCATATTGTGGAGCATATCCTGCAGGGATTTATTCAGCTTTCGTACATTCACTAGTGCTGTTTTTAATAGACTGGTATTTGCCCGGGGATCATTTTTAAAAGAAAAGAGAATTGCATAGATATTCTGGATATAGATTTGCGTGTCATCTTCTTCATCACTGTTCAGTCGTTCAAATGCATCAATAAAAATGGCGGCGTAATCCGGAATTATAATGTTGGTTACCTGCATATAGTAATCATCCAGCTTCTTCAGCCACTGGGCTTTCAGCAGCCAGTTCAGTATCCTGGTGGCCGGCGGTTCCAGTATATCCAGTTCAGACTCCAGTTCCTCCTTCTGCATCATTACCCGCCGCTGTGCAAAATAGTCCCCAAGTATCTGAATACAGACCTCCCTGCTTAAGAAATAACTGTTATATTGGTATTCTTCATTTATCTTCAGCAAAGCTTCCATGTATGTATTCCGATTGGGAGAACGGAACAGACTCCAGAAGCTTTCTGGTATTTCATTTAGTAACTGCATACTTTACCTTCTTGTATTTATTATATTAAGACTGTACCACCGTAGCGTGTTTATAACCGAAGTCCTTTAATATCCTTTATCCTTGATAATATAATGTTGCAACTCAGGTCAGTCACACCCGGAAGCTTGTATATAACTTCTTTTAAAAACAATTCCATTTCCTCATGCCCCGCTGCAACTGCATGGACATGAAGCTTACATTTTCCGGAAACCTGGTAGATCTGGGTTACCGTATCATTCTCTTTTAGAATCCGGATAATCTCCGGTCGTTTACCGGGTTTCATTTCTATCTCAAAATAGCAGGATATGGCACCGGTTATCTTCTGGGGGTTGATTACCGTTGTGTACTCCTCAATCACACCCCTTTCCTCCAGTGCCTGAATTCTGGACTTTACCGCTACCCGGGAAAGCCCCACTGCTTCACCGATATCCGAATAAGACATTCTTGCATTATGTAACAGTAATGCTGTAATTTTTTGATCTATTTCATCCAGACCGCTTAAGAACATTCTGCCTGCCCCTTCTTTCCTGGTAATAACTATCTTTGTATGTTCCAGTGTACTGCTTTTTATAGTACCATTAATCATATCATTTTCTGCGTTATATCACAAGATTTTTTAAGCCCTGTACCACTTTTCACTTTTCGTTTGACATCCCTGTTGCAAAATGTTACCCTACTTACATAATGAATATTTTATATTACGTTTCGTAAGTTACGTAGAACCAGGAGGATATTATGCAAAAAGATCTTACAACCGGAAAGGTTACTTCTGTCATGCTCCGCTTTGCAGTGCCCATGATTCTTGGTAACCTGCTCCAGCAGCTCTATAATGTAGCCGATACTTTGATTGTGGGAAAATACCTGGGTGCAGGCCCTCTGGCAGCTGTCGGCTCTTCTTTTACACTTATGGTATTTTTGACATCCATTATTCTAGGATTATGTATGGGAAGCGGAATTGTTTTTTCTATGCTGTTCGGCGGTCAGGACATGGAACGCTTAAAAAACAGTATTTTTATATCATTTGTTCTAATTGGATCGGTCAGTCTCATTATAAATATCGCTGTTTTATGCCTGCTTTCCCCTTTGCTTTCTCTGCTGCAGATACCAGCAGATATTTTGACAGAGACAGAAGACTATCTGCGCATTATATTTTTTGGCATCATGTTTACCTTTCTCTATAATTATTTTGCGGCTCTGCTGCGAAGCATGGGCAACTCCATGGCTCCGCTGATTTTTCTGGCTGTTTCAGCAATGATAAACATCCTGCTGGATTTACTGTTTGTTCTTACATTTCATATGGGAGTCGGCGGTGCCGCTCTGGCAACTGTAATCGCACAGGGCATCTCTGCTGCCGGTATTTCTGTTTACTGCCTGAAACGCCTGCCGAATATAAGGCTAAAAAGGCGGCACCTGCAATTTAACCGGGAATTAACAAGAGATATTATACAATACTCATCCCTTACCTGTATCCAGCAATCCATCATGAACTTTGGAATCCTAATGATTCAGGGATTGGTTAACAGCTTCGGTGTTCAGGTTATGGCCGCCTTCGCCGCCGCAGTAAAAATAGATTCGTTTGCCTACATGCCGGTACAGGACTTTGGTAATGCTTTTTCTACCTTTATTGCCCAGAACTTTGGGGCTAAAAAAACGGAAAGAATCCGCCAGGGCATCCGGTCTGCGATTGGCACCGCAGTAATATTCTGCCTTTTTATTTCAGCAACTGTATTTATCTTTGCTGATAAACTGATGCTGATTTTTATCCAGCCGCAGGAGCAGGAAATTATTTCCATCGGCACTCAATATCTTCGCATTGAAGGCATGTGCTACTGCGGTATCGGATGTCTCTTCCTTCTCTACGGTCTGTACCGGGGTATTGGAAAACCGGGAATTTCCGTGGTTCTCACCGTAATATCGCTGGGAACCCGTGTTTTGCTGGCATATATTTTGGCTCCGGTTCCTTCCATTGGGCTTTTAGGTATCTGGTGGGCAATCCCCATCGGTTGGTTTCTGGCAGATGCCGCCGGACTATTTTACTACAAATATAACAGCTTTTTCACTCGACACCATTCTTAAAATCAGCTATAATGTCATTTATGACGTACTCTTTGTATAATTTATTCCATTTAATGTACATTTTGGACAAAGACCTACTTACATAATTTTACATAACCTCTAACATACAAACGAGAAGGACGACAAAATGGCCAGTTTAGCAAAAGAATTAAAATATCACAAAATACATAAGAAAATTAAAGACATCTCGCTTCATCTCTTTTTGGAAAATGGCTTTGATGATACTAGTATCAATGACATCGTGAAAGACGCCGGATGCTCACTTGGAACCTTTTATAAACATTTTAAAGGCAAAGAGATTCTGTTTATTGAGATCTGGGATGAGTATGTTTCCGGACATACCAGACAAATGATAACTTTCGCACCCAAAGACCCCTCCGGCGAAGAAATGGTTGATTATATTATAAAGAAAGCATATGACTATGGACACAATGAAATAACCATCAAGCTTTATCCGATCAGCCAGAAACTTGCTATATCTTATAATTATCCTCTTTTATATATATGGGCAGGCCAGGCTACAGAATTAATGCTGAATTTTATCAGAAAATCCTGCCCTGGTATGTCTTTAACCCGTGCAAATACCATTGCCAACATCTGGCGTTGCCTGATTGATAATTATGCAATGTCCTTTGTATGGATTAAAAATCCACGATACTCCTTTTATACTGAAGAATTAAAGGAGTGTCTTCTGAAGCTTCTGGAATTTTAGAGTCTGCCGGCTTTCAAGGCAGATAAACGGCAAAATTAAAACAAAAAAACCTCTTGACATTTTTTAACCACAATACTATACTATGCATAGTATACAATACATAGTATGCATAACAGGGTATCAGGAGGTATTACATGGATACGCAAAGAAAAAAGGGTCTGCTGGATATCTGTGTATTGTCCGTCTTAAAACAAGGTCCGTCTTATGGATATTTGATCAATGGAGAGGTTTCAAAATGTATTGAGATTTCCGAATCAACCTTATATCCTATCTTAAAACGACTGGAATCCACGGGCAGTCTCACAACATATAAGCAGGAATACAACGGGCGCACCCGTAAATATTATAAAATTACGGATACAGGTATTGCAAAGATTCAGGAATTTTTAAATGAGTGGGAAGAAATGAAACAAATTTACACTTTCATAGAAAAAAACAGCCAGGAGGGATCACTATGAAGCAAGCAGAATTTTTCAAAGAATTAATGGAACAATTATCGGAGATACCAGACGCTGACAAAGAGCAGTTAAAAGAATATTATCAGGAATTGATCTGTGACGGTCTGGAGCTGGGGCGTGATGAAGAAAATATCATTGCCGGATTTGGTACCGTCGAATCCATTGTCAAACGAATTAAAGAAGAATACAGGGAAATCGGCAGACCGAGATATACCCAAACTAATACCGGGCAGGAAAACATTCAAGATGCGGGTTATGCATCCTCTACTCCCATACACACAATTAACGTGGAAGCCGAAAATGTACGAATTGAAGTAATTCCCGTGACCTCCGGTCCCATCCGGGTACTATTTAATCCACGGGAAGACTGTGATTACGTTTCCTTTACAGAACATGACGGGGAATTTAACTTCCGCCATACCATGCGTAACTTCCTTTCCTGGAACTGGCGCAATCTCTTCCGTGGTCCCTGGATACTAACTCTGGAAGTTCCCATAGATTTTGCAGGTAATCTGAGGGTGAAATCCTCCAATGCTTCTATTTCTGTAAACGGATTGAAACATTTGACCAATTCACAATTTATTACCAGTAATGCGCGGATCAGGGTTGACGACATCCATTGCAATTCCGTTCTAATACAGAGTACCAATGCATCTTTGGATCTGAATAACCTATCCGGTGACCAGTTGGAGGCCGTGACGAACAATGGCCGTGTTACGGCATTTGGATGTACTTTTACATTCGGACTCCTGCTCTCTACACGCAATGGTGCCATAGAAGGTAAGAACCTGACTGGAGATAACATTGTAATGAGAACCAGCAATGGTGCTGTCAGAGGTACCATCATCGGTGATATCCGTGATTACTCTATCCAGAGCCACACGGTAAATGGTTCTAATAATCTGCCGAACAGTAATTATCCGGATCAGAAAAAACATCTTGTTGCGAAGACCAGCAATGGACGTATTGATGTTGCGTTTATCCGGTAAATTTTCTTAAGAGGGGAAGACACACCAGAAAATT
The DNA here is from genome assembly GCF_000686105.1 of Robinsoniella sp. KNHs210. NCBI lineage: Bacteria > Bacillati > Bacillota > Clostridia > Lachnospirales > Lachnospiraceae > Robinsoniella > Robinsoniella sp. KNHs210. Next base: position 3,573,273 of record NZ_JMLZ01000002.1, on the reverse strand, counting down.
CAATTTTGGCATTTCTTCCCCTTACAGTCTCAGTTATTAATCCTGCTCATTTGCGCTGGAAAAGGTCATTGTATACACAATCGTTCCAATAGGTGTATAATACAATCCCATTTTTACGGCGTACTTTTTACCATTTATCCTGATTAGAGCCGGTTTCTCTTTTTTGATATATTCCAGATTCCAGTGATTGGCTTCACAGTATTTTTCAATTTCATGAAAATAGGCTTCCATGGTAGCTGGCTTTTCATCCAGATCTACCACTAACGCAGACCTGCCTTGAGGCATTCCCTGATTCAGCTCATCTGCTATTTTTTTTAAAGATACGTATTCCATCAGCCACAGCACAAACAATACTGCAATATTTACCAGTATCACGTAACGCACTGTCTGCGTCAAAAACGCAGCTATCGTCATCACCGCTACTACTACAAGAAACACCAGATAGCTGGATGCTGCACCGGTTAACAGACTGTGTTCTTTTGGCGTTCTTCCATGTATCCACCAGAAAAAGACGCCCAATATCAGGTAACCAGCCAAGATAACAGGCATATATGGCAGCGCCAGAACAATACCCGCTGTATCACCGGTGAAACTCACTACTAAAAGTGAACTCATCATTAACACTAAACCCAAAATACTGCCCTTTAATCCACATTCTTTTCGATTTTCCACACTCATCGTAATCCCTCCCGAATTAACGCTCTCAGATCTTTTAAATATTTTCTTGAAATATATACAGATTCCCCGTTATCCAGCTCCGCTTTCATAAGTCCATTTGCCAGGGGACTGTAAACGCTGACTTTATTCAAATGCAGAATTACAGATTTCGAAACTCTGACAAATTTTACAGGGAGCAGTTTTTCTAACTCATACAATTTTTTCGCAGATTCAAATATTTTCTCTCTGGTATGAACATATTGGACATTGTCAACCGATTCAATTATATAAATACTTTCACTTGGGATCCTGTAAATCTTCCCGTCCGCAGTACATGGAACAATGACCGCATTATATTCTTCATTTTCAATATATGATGAAATCTGTTCAGCCTGAGGTGTTAATTCATGCACATGCAGCGCCGCATATTCTATTTTGTCCTCCGGGATCTTCTTAATAACTACTTTCATTTTCTGCCCCTCCCTATGGACTTATATTATAATAAATTCCGGGAGAAATCTATATTATTTTAGTAAGTGGGCGGTTATGGGAGTGTAAGTGGCAAAAAGTACATTTCTATTCCTGCGGAACCAGCATCACCTTCACAGCATCTTCCGCTTTTTCCGCCGTTTCAAAAGCCTCTTCCCAGTCCTCCAGCTTAAACCGGTGGGAGATTAGTCCTTCGGTCCGTATCAACCCTTTTTGTATTCCCTTTATCACAGCAGGATAAGTCAGCGCCGACAAATGAGATCCGATTATCGTTAATTCTTTCCCATCCCCGATTACATTCCAATCCGCCTGTACTTCCTTTGCAAATACACCCATCTGAACATAACGCCCCAGATTTTTCAGTGCATCCATTCCCTGTGTGACACTTCCGGGACTTCCGGACGCTTCTACGTAGACATCACAGCCCAGACCGTCTGTCAGTTTCATAATTTCTTCCGCCACATTACATTCTGCCGGATTCAATACTACATCCGCTCCAAATTCTTTTCCCATTGCCAGCCGGTTCTCCTTTACATCAATTCCAATCACCATTCCTGGAAGATAAAGACTGGCTATATTCACCATGGACAGCCCAATTGCTCCAAGCCCTGCAATCACTACCACATCGCTGTGTTTGATATCAGCACGTTCCAATGCATGCATTCCGCAGGCGATTGGCTCCACCAGAACTGCCTGCTCCTGTGTAAATCCTTCCGGAATTCTGTGTTTTATACAATTCTTGTCAATCTTAACATATTCTGCAAAACCGCCATTGGCATATTGCTTAAATCCAAAAACTGCTGACCGGGTACACATCCAGTATTTTCCTTCCCGGCAGAATTTACATTCACCACAGGGAATTACCTGCTCAGCCGTAATAACTTCTCCAACCTCATATCCCGTAACATCCTCTGCTTTTTCTACGATTTCTCCGTAAAACTCATGTCCCCCTATGCACGGCGCTTCTATGTACCTGTTTTCTTCTGAAGTTCCCCAGATACGGATTCCCCCATGGTAAGATTTTACGTCGCCTGCGCAGATCCCGCAGCCCTTTACCTTTAACAGCAGTTCCCCTTTCCCTATCTCCGGTACCGGAAAGTCTTCGTAGCGGTTATCGTATGGCGCATAGGATACCAGCGCTTTCATTGTTTTACTCATATTGGTGCTCCTCCATTTTATAATAATTCTTTACTTAGCAACTAATATTGTTTCATTGCTTTTCATTTTTTATCTTTTTTCATTATTTTTTATAAATTGTATCGTAATATTCCTGTGCATTGGATGAATCTATCACATCGATGGGCATATACTGGGTTTCCTCGATCTTTTCATTTTTCAGCAGTGCATTTGTCATATCAATCAAGGCTCTTCCGTGTGCTTTTCCGCCGCCAAGGCTGACGGAAGATTTCTGAGGATCCCCATTGATGATATTTAAAATTTCGTTTTCCGTAGCATCGATCCCAAAGAGTCCGACAGATTCAAAATCTGTAATACCGGCCGCCTTTATCCCTTCATTTCCTCCTACACTTCCTCCGCCGCCAATGCAGCAGATTGCTTTTAGATTTGGATTTGCCTGTAAAAAGTTCTCTGCGTTACTAAGACCCTGCTCTGCTGTCAATGCCGGAGAAGTAGCGACTAATTTCGCATTCTTTGCGTTTTCTTCCACACCTGCTTTGATTCCATTGGCACGTTCTATGATTTCCGGAAATTCCGGAAGATCCATAAGCGCCCATTCCACAACTTTTTCATCTCCATATTTTTCGTTAATCCACTCCGCAGCTTTTTTACCGCATGCATAGCCTGTATTATAAGGATCTACCAGGTACTGGGCATCATAATTTTCTAATACCTGGGTGTAGGCAACCACATAGATTCCTGCCTCTTTTGCTTTTTTTGTCACATCGGCAATAGCATTTGCCTCCACTGCACAGATAATAATTGCATCCATTCCATTTTGGATAAAGTTCTCAATCTGGGTAACCTGCTTAGTCGCATCACTCTGTGCATCTACATAAGTAACTGACATTGCTTTTTCTTTACCATAGCTTTCTGCTTCCTGAACCAGCTCTGCCCAAACCGGATTACTGAGATCTGAAAATGTAATTCCTACATTATAAGAATCCTTACTCTCACTTTTGCCGGCAGCTTCTGTAATTGTACTGTTTTCCCCGCTTTCATTTAATGCTCCTGCTGCTGTTCCATCTTCTCCTCCCGCTTTTGTCCCCTCTGTTTGTGCTGATGCTGCTGCAGTTGTTCCTCCGCTGTCTGACGGATTGCTGCATCCAGCCAGCATGCCTGTTATCATAGCTACAGAAATCACCATGCTTAATAATCTTTTTTTCATCATAATCTTCCCTTTCATCACTTTATATTTTATTTTTTTATCTTCATTTCGTCATAAATACACTCAATATTAAAATGCATTAAAAGTTATCCACATTTTTTTCATATTATTTGATTTTGTATCCACATTTTCCACAAGATAATGTGAATATTACGCATTATTAGCATTTATAGCCTTCATTCTCTTTATCTTCTCACTGTTTGCTCTGGACATCGTATCGTAAACCACTGCAATCAGTAAGATACATCCTTTGATTACCAGCTGTACGTATTCACTGACATTTAGCAGTACCAGTCCGTTATCCAGAACTCCTACAATTAACACTCCGATAAATGCTCCCAGCATTGTTCCTTTTCCGCCGCTGCTGGATACACCGCCCAGGACACAGGCAGTCAGTACATCAAATTCAAAACCTGCTCCTGTTGCGGATTGCGCTGAATTCAGACGCGAAAGCATTAATATTGCTCCGATTGACGTAAAAAATCCGCATAAACTGTATACTAATATCCGCACTTTGACTGTATTAACACCGGAAAGCTTTGTCGCCTCTTCATTGCTTCCGATAGCATAGAAATATCTTCCATAATAAGTCTTATTCAGGATAAATACCCCTATTGCAATTATAATCAGCAGAAATATCAGGGATACCGGGACGGAAAGTATACTACCCTGTCCTAAAAAGGAAAAGCTCCTGGGGAATCCAAACATAGGCAGTCCTTTTGATATTAAATAACTCAGACCATTTAAAATAGTCATCATGGAAAGGGTCACTATCAGAGGCGCCACTCCGGTTTTTGTAATAATTAATCCATTAATCAGCCCGATCAGTATACCAGCCAGAATAGAAATCATTATGGCTGCCACCCAGTGAACCCCCATTTTGGTCATCATATAGGCGCAAATGATATTAATCAGCGATATCTGATAACCCAGGGACAAATCTATACCGCCTGTTATTAAGACGAAGGTGAATCCCACTGAGCAGATACCAAGGGTTGCGATCTGTTTTGTGATATTAAAAATATTGTTCAGCTTTAAAAACTGCGGCGATAGTATACTAAATACCAGAAACATTGCCACCAATACCAGAAAAATTCCCAGTTCCTTAGATTTAAATAACTTTTTACTCTTATTCATCCGTATCACTCCCTGCCGATTTTGATAATATTAATTCCTGGCTGACTTCTTCTTTTTCTAGCAGCCCGGTAACTCTTCCCTTGCACAGCACCACAATCCGGTCTGACATTCCGATTAATTCTTCCATATCTGATGAAATCATAAGGATCGTCTTACCATTGTCCGCCAGTTCGTTCATAATATTGTAGATCTCCTGTTTTGCTCCCACATCAATTCCTCTGGTGGGTTCGTCAAATATTAACACCTGGGGATCCATCGCCAGCCACTTTGCCAGTACTACTTTCTGTTGATTTCCACCACTCAGATTTTTCGTTTTCTGTTCGATGGAAGGGGCTTTTGTACGAAGACTGTCCATATAAGACTGGGACATCTCTTTTTCTTGGTCACTGCTGATCACTGCAAGCGTGGAAATTCTTTTCATGCTTGGCATGGTTGTATTCTCCTTAATGCTCATTTCCAATACCAGCCCCTGACGCTTGCGGTCTTCCGGAACCAGCGCAATTCCCGCCGCTATTGCCTCTATGCAGTTTTTTGGCCGAATAGATTTTCCATTTAAAATTATTTCTCCGGATATAATCTTTTCATATCCAAAAAGCAGCTGTGCCAATTCTGTCCTGCCGGCGCCAATCAGCCCTGCCAGGCCTAATACCTCACCTCGTTTTACATCAAAGGAAACATCTTTTACACCATTACCAGTGAGCTTTTTAATAGACAGTACGGTTTCAGAGGCTTTATTCTTTCGTTCCGGATATGTCTCACTGAGCTCCCTGCCCACCATCAGCTTAATTAATTCTGATTTACTGGTATCTGCCGTATTTACTGTAGTAATATATTTTCCATCCCGGAGTACCGATACACGGTCCGACAACTGAAAGATCTCTTCCATTCTGTGGGATATGTAAATAATGGTCACTCCCTGTGTCTTCAAGGTATCTACGATCTTAAACATCGCCTCAACCTCTGAAGTGGTAAGGGGGGCAGACGGCTCATCCATAATTAAAATCTTAGCATCCTTAGAAATCGCCTTTGCTATCTCCACAATCTGCTGATAACCGGTAGTCAGATCTGCTACCTTGGTAGAAGGATCGATGTCTACATGAAGCCTATTAAACAGCTCCTCTGCTTTCTTATCCATTTCCTTCCGGTCTAAAACCATCCCTTTCATAATGAATTCACCCAAAAATATATTTTCCGATGCGCTGAGTACCGGAATCAGCGTAAATTCCTGATAGATAACTGCTATCCCATTCTGCCTGGACAGGGTTGGCGTCATTTGTTCATATGTATGATTGTTAATCTCAATCGTTCCTCTGGTTGGCTGTACAGCTCCGGAAATTGTCTTAATCATTGTGGACTTCCCTGCGCCGTTTTCCCCTACCATTGCATGAATTTCGCCTTCTTTAAATTCAATATTTAAATCGTCCAGAGCAACCACGCCGGGATATAATTTCGAAATATGATTCAACTTTAAAATTGTATCGCCTAGCATAACCTTCCTCCTGTTTACACCCTCAATTCTTGCAAGAATTATTTGTTTTTGTTTCTGTCCCTATTATATCTGTCCCAGGGAGCCGCAACAATGCACTAAATTTAATATATTGTGTTCATTTTTATCTTTTTTCACTATTTTTTATATATTTTAGACCATAAAAATAAAGATACCACAATGACTATGCGTCATTTATGATATCCTTATCTTAATATTCTCTATTTGCTTGTATATATTTTCCAAGAAACCTTTGTTGTTTTTCATTGACACAACTTCTGCCGGGCGCTTTTAACCAGCATCCATAATCCGTTTCAGATATCCCTCAGACTCTCCCCATAGCTTTGCAGCAACTGATCCCTGTTTCCATCCGTTACGCTAAATGTCGCCTTTGTCTTTCCCTGGTTTACTACAATAATTCTGTCGCATACATCGAACATCTCCTTAATATCAGAAGTTATGAGAAGTACAGTTTTCCCTTTTGCCTTCAATGTCATAATATCTGCGTATATACTGTCTTTGGATATCACATCTATAGTCTGTGCGGGATTTACCAGGACTATCAGCGCAGGATCAGATGCCAGAACTCTGCAAAGTGCTATTTTCTTCTGAGCTAACCGGCTTTCCGGCACACAAGAATCTAAAGTACAGTATGGGCATGCGGATTTCATATAGTCGGAAAATAATTCCCCGGATATGTATTTTAATTCCCCACGGTTTAACCGTCCTGCCAGCCCTCTGTTCATTTTAAGTGCAGACATCATAATATTTTCTTCTATACTGAATTCCCAGAAGATCCGGTCATCTTCGGGCACTACAGCAATCCCTGCCTGCAATGCCTGTTCCGTGGACTTTAGGAGCAGCGTTTTCCCATCAAATATAATCTTTCCCTTATCCGCACAGCCAAGACCCATAAGCAGCCTTTCCACTGCCTTCCCGGAGTTTTTATTCACATTCAGCATCCCGGTAATGCTGCCTTTCGTAACTTTAAAATCCAGACCATGGAGAATATTTTCAAAATATACTCCTGAAAATTCCAGAAGATTTTCTAATCTGGGAAGCTCTTTTGGAACTGCACGAATCCCTTCTTCTCTTTCGTTCAGCGGATAACCGATCATGTAAGAAATGATCTCATCTTCTTTTAGATGCTTTTTATCCAAAACCGCTGCCGTCTTCCCATCCCGCATAATAAATAACCGGTCGCAATATGGTTTCAGACAGCGTAAAGTTGTCTCAACCAAAATAATACTGATGCGGAGCGAACGCAGTATGTAAAAGAGTTTTGCAAACCACTTGAGCGCTTCCTGTGACATTCCGTTTAATACATCGTCCATAACCAATATCCTTACATCATAGACAATTGCCTTTGCAATTTCCACCAAGATCCTGTTTTTAAAAGACAGCGTCCCCACCTTGTCCGTAATATCCGCCTGAATTTCCAATAATTCCATAATCTCAAGGCATTGGTTTCTCACTTCCTTTTTGTTTATTAGAACGGTTTTCTCTTTTACCGTCAGAAAAAGATTTTCTAATATTGTAAAGTCCTCAATTAATGAAGATTGCTTCTGTATATAAAATATACCCGCTTTTCTCGCCTGTTCAATAGAAGTGATACGAATACTTTCCTCATTCAGATATGATCTTCCTGCCGCATAGGGATAAAATCCTGCTATCCCCCCAATCAGGGTAGATTTTCCAGAATAATTTACTCCGATAATTCCAATAATCTCATTCTGGAACAAGTTTAGCCTGGCACCGCTTAAAATTTTTTTCCCTCCCAGATAACTTTCTATTTCTTCCATTCTCAGAATTTCTTTATTCATAGATACTTCCCTTTACCTGCCTGTCCTCCACTTCAATGCAGGGTAATATAAGCTCCGTAGTCGTCCCTACACCGGGTGTGCTCTCTATTGCAATTCCATAGATCTCACCAAAACGCAGCTTAATCCGCTGGCTGATATTAATAAGTGCAATTCCGGTATGAAACTTTGCCGCTTCCCTGGGCGATGACCGCTCTTTGCTCTTTAATCGCTTCTTCAGGTATTCCAGTGCCTCCTCTTCTATTCCCACACCGTCATCCGTAACATTCAGAACAAGCCGCTTCTCTGTTACATATCCACTGATTACCAGGTGCCCTCTCCCGTTCTTATTTTCTAATCCGTGCATAATAGCATTCTCCACAATCGGCTGCAATATCAGATTGGGAATCTGATAGCGGTCCAGCAGGCTTTTTTCCACCTCACAGATGTAGGCAAATCTCCCCTGGAAGCGAAATTCCTGTATCAGCATATAATTCTCCACGTTTTCAAGCTCTTCCCGCAAGGTTAACAGTTTCCCATCTTTGGCAATCATATTGCGGAATAGCCTGGATAGAGCCTCTGTCATCGCCGCTATTTCCTCCACATCATGAATCAGGGCGAGCCCCCTGATGGAGTCCAGGGTATTATACAAAAAGTGGGGATTAATCTGAGTCTGCAGTGCCAGCAGCTCCGTCTCCTGCCGTTGATTTTCAGCAATCTGGTTTTGCTGTTGGATAAACTTCTGTTCCTCCAGCATTTCCAGAAACATCCGTTCTATGGAAGAGTCTGCAAGATACTTCTCATATACCGCACTGTCCTCCATCCTGGTGAGGGTTTTATACTCTTCTACTGTGCTTTCCAGATGAAAAACCGGCTTGATCAGAAAAATATAATCTATTACACCCAGGATTACAATGCTGAGTCCCAGGCACAAGAAGACGATTTTCTGATAGTATCCAATGGATGTTTCCTCTATATAATTGTTTATGATCTGAAAATCTGCTATTTCTTTTCCAATCAGGCATAAGAAGCTTGGCAGCAGAAGATTTACCGCTGCAGCCAGCATCACTCCGCTGCTGTTTAATTTACCCGGCATGAATTTTTTCTTGATATTTTTCATGGGTACCTCCGTAATTCAATTTTAACAAATCATTTACGTTACATTTCTGCTTCGATATTCCGTTGGCTTAACCCCTACGTTTTTTTTAAACATCTTGGAAAAATATCTGGCATCGGAAAATCCCACAAGTCCTGCCACCTCGTTTACATTATACCTTACATCTTTTAACAGCTTCTTCGCCATATCAATCCGGTATTGATTCAGATAATCAACAAAGTTTGTCCCAACCTCTTTCTTAAAAAGTACGCTGAAATATACACCGCTCAGATTGACCACCTCTGCTACAGATGCCATTGAGATATTCTTGGCATAATTTTCGGCAATATACTTTTTCGCAATTCGTATGGAAGGGTTCTCACCACCTTTGCTGTTCTGTGTATATTCTTCAATAAAAATACTGATCTGATCCATCAGCGCGGCTGCTGTCTGCCTGGGCGTATAACACCAGAGCAGCTTTTCCATCAGCTGTACTTCCAAATCTTCATAACTGCCTTTATAAATGTCAATCTGCCTGAGATATTCATAAAACTTCCGGTGAATAAACTGCAGTATCTCATGATAAATGCATGTATCACGGTAACGGTATTCATCCCCCGCCGAAAATGCCCCCAGAACCTGTAATTTAATCTTGTCAACCTGAAAGCTTTTAAATGACTCTGCAAGTCTTACCCTGGCTTCATCTGAAAATATAATATCAATTATTCCGGGATCTTCTTTAACCATAGAATCCTGTATAATAGCTCCAATTTCAAGTGCGGTTCTGGTATACAGGCATTTTTCAGCAGAGCCATAGCTCTCCGAAAAACCAGAAAGCCCCGTTACCTCTCTTCCCATCCCCATTGTAATATATAACTGTTCAAATTTAACCAATACTTCCTGGATTCCTTTAAAATTATCCCTGAGCTTTTTCCAGACTTCCTCTCTCTGGTTTGCCTGGTAATTCAACAGCATGGTAATGCTGTTTTGTTCTGTTTTAACCAGGCACTCAAAGCAGCAGCCAGCCAGCCCATCCGCCATCAGCTCCTGTACCCGCCCGATTAACGTATCCGTAAAATTCTTATCCGGAATAGACTCTGCTGCATCTAACTTCACACAGATAACCTGAAAAATCCCCAGACTAAAAGTTGTAAAAAAAGTCTGGTTCACTGCCGCGAGATCCTCCGGAGGAATATTCAGACTGCCATTTAATATACGTTCAAAAAAATAAGAGCGAAGCTTCCCCTTGCTTACGCCCAATTGATTATCCAGCTTTTTCAGAACCGCTTCATTTTGTTTCTCCGACTCCAGCTTTGTTCCCAGTTTCTGCAGGATCTGCTCCAGTTCATTTTTACTGACAGGCTTTAAGAGATAGTCTTCCACATTATACTGCATTGCACTTTTTGCATATTCAAACTTCTTATGTCCGCTGATGACCACGAACTTTACTTTATCATTTAACTCCCGCACTTTCTGCATAAATGTAATTCCGTCATACCCCGGCATGCGGACATCTACAATAATGATATCCGGCTGCAGCCGCTTCACCTCTTCTAAAGCTGTCATTCCATTATCTGCCGTTCCAACAATACACATCCCATACTTTTCCCAGTCGATCAGTTTCTCGATCAGAGAGATAATGAAAATCTCATCATCTACAATCATTACTTTAAACATGATGCTACCTGCCCTCTCCTTTTACTCATCTGATTGAGTAAATGCTTTTGTATAAGCACTTTGCTGAGTTCATTTTAGCATCTAAAAATAGGCACGTCAATTCCGGTTACATCCTCCCGGCCAGGACAACGCTTGCAATTATCCCCGCCAGCGTAGCCACCAGTGCTCCTGCCAATGTATACCTGGTCTTCTTTACTTTTGCCGTCATAAAATAAACCGACATGGTATAAAATATGGTCTCCGTACAACTCATCATAATCGAAGTAAGTATCCCCATTGCTGAATCCGGTCCATATTCCTTGAAAATATCCAATACCAGCCCCGTTGCCGCACTGGAAGAAAACATTCTTACAATTGCGACCGGCATCAGCTGAGGCGGGAAACCCACATTTTGCAGCAGCCCTCCCAGCACACCGGAAAGCATATCCAGGAATCCGGAAGCACGCAGTATTCCAACTGCAACCATAAGCCCGATCAGCGTAGGCATGATCTGGATTACGGTGTGAAATCCATCCACCGCACCTTTTATAAATGTTTCATAAACATTTTTCTTCATTAGCAGTCCGTATCCCACAATATAAAATATAACAAAGGGAATCATAAAAGTAGAAAGAAAGACGAGTACCTTCATCCGTATCTCCTGCCTGTACATCTCTTACTCACAGCATATGTCAGACCGTCCTGTTTTATGTCCTGTGAAATTCCCATTCAATAACAAAAGCGATAAAGCATTGATATCCTCTGCCAGAATAATATGGCATCCATGCTTTATCGCTATATTCAATCCAGAGAAGGATCTTTCACTTTTGATATAAATCCTGCAAACAGTTCCGGAATATCATATTTATCGCGGATCAGGTAACCTCTGCATCTTAACCAGATCCATTCCCCACTGGGTTTTTGTGCCCGGTATTTTACATTGTGAGAATTTACCCTTCCATCGGCAATTTCCTGATTAGCTTCCAGAAAACATTTTTTATCATCCGGATGAATAAGACTCCCCCAGACGGCTGCCGCATTAGGGATAACCTGCCCCGGAAGCCCGAATTCTTCTACCATGGCAGGAGAATACCGAAAAGTACCGGTCTTCATGTTGCCTACGTATATGTAGTCATCTGTGCTCTCCATCAGAGCATCATACAGGTGCTCTTTATCATAATCAAAATCCTCTACTGCAGCCTGATATTCAGAAAGACTTCCGCTTAATCTCTCTTCTGCTTTTTTGATGTGATACACCTTTTTTTGACGATACATTTCCTCATCCGCCAGGGATATGACTTTGGATACAGAAAATTCATCCTTTCCTGTTATTTCCACAATCCCATAACAGAAGGATACTTCATGTGAAACTGCCTTTTCCTTCACAATCTGCTTCAGATCTTTCTGAATGGAACGTACCCTGCCATCTGCCTCCTCCAGGCAGATATCCATGAAAATAATTACAAATTCATCTCCGCTGAGCCGGAATGCCATATCATCCGCTGTTAAATTATCCAGTGCAGCCTGCGCTATATAGGAGATGCTTTTATCTCCCTCATAATGCCCATATACATCATTGATCTGTTTTAATCCGTTGAGATCATAAAGGCATACGCACAGGGTTCTTTCCGTTCCCTGCAGTTTTTTTAAAGCTTCCTGCAGCATTAATTTCCCTGCACGCCGGTTAAACATCCCGGTTAACTCATCCTTACTTGCAATTTCCGTAATGCGCTTGAATTCCGTAATATCAACGGAATGCTGTAAATGAACCAGCCTGCCGTCCGCCCATCTGATCAGACTGTCATAATTTTCGTATATACGTCCCGTAGCCGTATTCTCTTCTTCCCAGACGAAGAAAGGCGTTTCGCTGTCCTGTTCCAGTAAACGTGCAATCGGGCAAAAAGAACACCGGTGGTTCATTCCCCGCTGTAAAATCTGCCAGCAAATCTTTCCTTCCGGATTTTCCACCCCAAAGATCCCCTGCATGTTTTTACTCATAAATATAATCTCGTCCGTTTCTATGTCACTTACATACAACACAGCATTCATATTATTTAATAACGAGTCAAATACGAAACTCTGCATGCTCAATGCTTTTTTATCATCTTTCTCCATACAAATCCCCTCTGTCTGTTATTACTCCTGATGCCATTTATGACCATAATTCATAATCCCTATTATAGCATGGAATTTGAAGTCCTACAATGATATCCGGGTATTTTACAAAGGCCAAAGGGGTGTTTAACCTATTCCTTAACAGCTCCTGCTGAAACTCCTTCCAAAATGTATTTCTGGAAGAAAATGTAGATAATAACCGTAGGTATCATTACGATAATAATACCTGCTGCCAGTCTCTGCCACGATCCCTGCTGGGCATTGGCAAAGTTCATCAGGAATGTAGTAAGTGTCCGCAGAGAATTCTTTGGCATATATAAGTATGGAATGTACATGTCATTGATAATTGTAATTGCTTTAATAATCACCACAGTTGCGGTTGCAGGTGCCAGCAGCGGAAAGATTATTCTGCCAAACAGCCCGAAATAACCGCATCCGTCCAGCAAAGCGCTCTCATCCAGCGATACGGATATCTTGGATATAAACTGCCGGTAAATGTAAAGCTGCATCAGATCCGATGCCACATAAATAATGATTGGTGCACCCAGGGTATTATAAGCCCCGATTCCCTGTATTATCTTAAACCTTGCAATTTCGGTAACAAAGGTAGGAATCAGCATTCCAAGGAAAAAAAGTGCAAATACAACTTTCTTAAAACGGAATTCAAAACGTTCCAGAATAAATGCGGTTACCGATCCCAACATGATATTGAAAATAATACTGATAAATGCAATTAAAAACGTATTCCTAAACCCTACTAATAAATATTTATCTCCCAATACCCTTTCAAAGTTTTCAAAGGTAATTTTATCCAGTGCCGGCAGGAGCAGAGGGGATGTCTTAATCATGTCTCCCCTTGTCTTCAAGGCTGCAAACAGAGTCAGTATAATAGGAAGTACTACAATGATAACCATGGCGATACAAATCAGCTGCTTTGCGCACTGGGTCATAATTCTCTTAGATTTACCTGACTTCATATTATTTCCCTCCCTTCCTTCTGATTTTTAATACCTTCTGCGGCTTTGGTTTCCCAATGTGAAGCACTCTGTTTTGTACTACATAGATAATCACAATGAGGATCATAATTGCAACTGCCATAGTAGAAGCCAGACCAAAGTTGTTAAAGGTAAATGCCGTCTTAATGGTATAAAGTGTAAATGTGGAAGAAGCATATCCCGGACCTCCCTGGGTCATAACAAACGGGATATCAAATACCTGTAATGCACCTCTGATATTGTCAAATAAGATAAAATCCAGTACCAGGGAAATGGACGGAACCTGAATGTAACGGAAGATCTGGAATGCATTTGCACCATCTACATTTGCTGCCTCAACAATATCTTTGGGTACGGACTGTAATGCGGCTATAAATAATACAATATGGTAACCGCTGAATTTCCATAAAGATACAAATGCCAGAACAAAGTTTACGATCTTCGGATCGGATAACCAGTTTCTGCTCAGTCCGCCCAGATGCAATGCTTCTAATATAGAATCAAATGCACCATTTACCGGTGAAAAGAAGTAAGAAAATGCATATGCGATTGCTACACCATTGATGATATAGGGCAGGAATACGATTGTCTTATAGGCCTTTGCTGCTCTTAATTTAGAGGTTAAGATGACCGCTATTGCCATTTCCACCGGAATCATTAACAGATGGACTGCAAAGTAGATACCATTATTGCGAAGGGACAGCCACAGATCTTTATTTTTAAACATGGATATGTAGTTGTCAATTCCAATAAAATTGCTGTTTGCTGAGTACCCGTCCCAATTCGTAAAGCTCATTCGAAATAAATCCACTGCCGGAAATACAACGAATGCCACCAGTAATACAACCGGAACTAACAGACTCAGAATGATAAATCGATTCCTTTTTTTCGTTAAACTATTCATGAGATCCCTCCATTTCTCCTCTGGATGGCGATTGAAAATTGTTCTGCATTTTTCAAATACGCCCTTACCAGCATAAAAAATGCTGCCCCATTACAGACTGTTGCAACAGTTGTGCTGAGGCAGCCCTTATCCTATTTATTTAATACTTAATTTTTCTCTCGCTGCTTTCCATTTTGTATTCAGGTCATTTAGTGCTGACGGAAGATCAAATCCATTTACCAGCATTTCAGCCCCTAATTTTTTATAATCAAAGGTTGTCTCTGCTACCAGTGCAGTAAAGTCATCACCGCCGCCGTCATACATAACAAGTTCTTTGTCCGGCTGTAACTCATCAGCCTGTGCAAGTATCGGGTCTTTGTCTTTCTGAACCGTCTTCATGGTATTATCATCCGCCTGGGATTTGATGTATTCCGGGTACCATGCATCACTAAAGTAGAATTCTACAAAAGCTTTTGCCAACTCCGGATTCTTTGCATGTGTGGTAATAGACATAAAGTTATCACCCTGTGTAATTGCTCTGAATGGATCTTCTGCTTTTTCCCTGGTTGGCAGGTAGAAGGTTCCCAGTTCATCTGTGCTGTCAGCACCTTCTGAGATACTGGTAAGTGCCCATCCGCCGGATGCAACCATCGCTGCCTGCTTCTGTGCAAATAATGCAGTAGCCTGATCATTACCGATACCTACCGGATCTTTTCCAAATACGCCGGAGGTGAATAAGCTGTTAATCTTTGTATATGCCTTATAGAAATCCGTTCCTTCCGAAAATGGCTCGTCCTGAGTTGCCATTGTATTCCAGTTCTGTCCGTTTCCTCTTTCCAGTGCCGGCATGAACTCGGTAAATGGATAGGTTGGCCATTCATCTTTGCCGCCCATTGCAATTGCCATAAAGTCACCGTTATCTGCTCCGAAATGTTCCTGCAGCTTCTTAGAAACTTCTTCCAGCTCTGACCAGGTTGAGGGCACTTCTACGCCTGCTTCTTTGAACATATCTTTCCAGTAATACACATATTCTGCTGTCATTTTTTCCGGAAGACCTAATACTTTTCCATCAACTGCATAGCCCTCTGCAATATTGTTATTTTTATTAGCCTCTGTATCAGACAGGTCAACTAAATAATCTTTAAATCTTGACAGGGTAAAGGTCTTATTAAACATAATGTCCGGAAGCTGATTGGCGGATGCACGCATTTTCATTGCGTTCCAGTACTCAGAATCATCTTTCAGTTTTTCAAATTCAATGTTGGCATCCGGATACACTTCCTGAAATTTTCCGGCCAGATCCAGATCCTCAAATAACTGCATGGAAACATTATCCCAAAGGGCAACCACCAATGTTCCGCTCAGTTCTGTATTTGCATCTGCTTTCTCTGTGTCATCTGCTGCAGCTGTTTCCCCCTTAGCTTCGTCTGTGCCGGCTTCGGTTGTACCTGCCTGTGTTGCGGCTGCCTGCGTTCCTTCTGTTTTCCCGGCCTCCGTTGTACTGCTTCCTGTTGAGCCGCCGCATCCTGCTAAGATACCTGCAACCATTGATACACAAAGAATTGCACTAATTACTTTTTTCTTCATTATTTGTTTCCTCCCTTTCACTTTGTAAATGTATTCTACCATGTGCATCCGGTGGGGACTATGCACAAACGTTTGATTTCTTGATATATTTTCAGATGCCGACAGGTAATAATACCTTGATTCCCTTTATTTCGCCTTATACTTTAATACATTGGAATAACTGCCGTAGTAGTTCTTTCCATTGGTTCTGATATAAGTACGTACTTTAAAACGATAGGTTTTTCCTTTTTTCAGCCCCTTTACCACTGCATTTGTCTTCGTGGCTGTGGTTACTTTCCGGTAACTTCCTTTACCGGTCTTCATGTAAATGTCGTATCTGGCTCCACTGACTTTACTATAAGAAAGCTTTACACTGCCTGAACCTTTCTTCTTCGCAAGGTTTAATCTGGCTGCTGCCGGTCTTGTTGCTGCAGAAGCGCCTGAAGAGTAAGCTCCCCGTCCGCCTTTATTCACCGCTGCGACTTTCACCGTGTACTTTGTTCCTGCCGGTAAACCTTTTAATGTAATGCTTGTCTTTTTTGTAGCCGCAAAGTCTTTCCATTTCTTATTTGACTTATAAACATATACTTTATAAGAATCAGCGCCTTTTACTTTATTCCAAGATACGGTTAAGGTGGTCCTGGTAGTCTTATTTACCTTTGTTCCTGTTACTTTTACCGGTTTCTTCACAATCTGTACCTCGATTGTGCATTCTGCAGTCTTTTTACCATCTTTTGTGGTAACGGTGATCTTTGTGGTTCCGTTTCCAACTGCAGTTACTTTTCCCTTTGCATCAACCACCGCAACTTTTTTATTTTTAGATTTCCAGGTCACTGTTTTATTTGATGCATTTTTCGGCAATACGGCTGCATTTAGTTTTACAGAAGCCCCTTTCGCTGATAAAACTGCACTTTTTTGTGCCAGTCTCACGCCGGTTACTTTTACAACCGGATCCGGAATGCTTACCGTTACTTTACAAACGGCTGTTTTTCCGCCGTCTTCCGTAGTAACAATAATCTCCGCGGAACCGCTCGCCGCTGCCTTTACCAGTCCGTTTTGGTCTACGGTTACCGACTTTGTATTGGTAGATTTCCAGATGACATTTTTATTTGCCGCATCTGCCGGAGCAACCTGAGCCCTTAACTGTGCAGTTTCTCCTGCTTTTGTAAAGGTCACTGCCGGCTTATCCAGGCTTACTCCCGTTACTTTTATAACTGGTACCGGAATTTCAGTAAGTCCTGCCGCTGCTTTTTCTAATGCTGCATGAGCTGCATTAACCTGTTCTTGTGTTGCTTCACTGTCATTTAATACCATCTCAGCCTGATTCATTGCATTTACAAATGCACTCCAGCTATCCTGCGTATATTTCGACTGGTCTTTTCGGGAATTTGCATCATACAGATTCTTCAGTGCTGTTTTATTGACTTCCGGAACTGGATCTGCATCTGCCAAACCATTAATTGCGTTCTGTAATGCATCTTTTGCTGCATCTGCCTGTTCCTGCACTGCATCCGGATCATCCAGCACTCGTTTTGCTTCTTCCATGGCATCTGCAAATACTTTCCAGGAATCCGGTGTATACTTTGCTTCTTCTCTAGTGGTATTTGCCTCATAAAGCAGCCGAAGCGCCCCTTTGATATCTTCTTCTGTTCCTGCATCTTTCAGCTGAGCAATGGCATCTCTTAATACCTGCAGCGCCTGATTCACATCGTCCTGTGTAGCTGTTTCGCTGTCCAGTACCCCTTTTGCCGCTTTCATAGCCTGATCAAATACGGCAAAGCTTTCTTCGGTGTAATCTTCTGCTGCCTTATCTGCATTCTGGTCATAAAGTGCCTGTAATTCAGCTTTATCTGCCGGATCCGGAATTTCAGCCAGAACCAGACCTTTAATTGCCTCTTCCAGTGCCGCTTTTGCTGCATCTACTGCATCCTGGTCCGCAGATTCACTGTCCAGTACCTCTTTGGCTGCTTTCATTGCCCCATCAAAAGTATTCCAGCTCTCCAGGGTATAGTCTTCAGCCTTTTTACCGGTATTGTTATCATACAATCCCTGTAATTCTGTTTTATCCACCGGCTGAGGTTCTGCTGCCTGTAAGCCTCCAGCTGCCGTTTCCAGCGCTTCCTTCGCTGCATCCACTGCCGCCTGGTCTGCTGTCCCGCTGTCTAATACTGCTTTCGCTGCTTTCATTGCCGTATCAAAAGCTGCCCAGCTCTCTTCAGTATAATCTTCTGCTTTTTTACCTGTGTTTTCATCATACAGATTCTGTAAAGCTGATTTATCAACGGCGGGAGCCTCTGCCTCTTTAAAGGATACTGCAAGGGTATGGTTTCCTGTAATATCCGTAAAGGTATATTGAGCATCGGTTACTTCTGTCTCTACGTTGTCTACCAGTACTTTGCCCACCTCATATCCGTCATCCGGTGTAAAGAAAATGGTCTTGCTGCTCAGTCCGAATACAGTTACATCACCTTCCTGGCTTGCCGCACCGTGATCCCCTGCTGTTACATCAATCTTATACTCCTCTTCTGTAGTGTAATAAACCTCTTTGACTGTATAAGTCTTACCTGTTCTTCTGGCACCAAATCCAAACTTTCCGGGTGTCTGTGCATAAGCTAACGTTTTTGTTCCAAGATTTTCGCCGTCCACCCAAAGTGTAATGTCATAATTTGTTGTTCCATTTTTCTTAAACGTAACTTTTAACGTATGCTCTTCGTTTGCTGTAAGCGGGGTTGTCTGGTTAAAATCTCCCCATCCCGGATTATTGCCGGACTTATCATAGAACCATGCCGCCCTTGGTGTTGCCGCCTGGGGATCTACTTCGTATCCAATGCGGATAAATCCGCCGTCCCCTGTCTTGATATCAAACAGGCTCTGGTCACTCAGATTATCAATGGCAAACCTGGTATAGAAAGTTCCTTCTGTAATTTCCGGAGCATTTGTATCAATTGCCATTGGGAAATTATTGTCACTGCCCTTGTTCAGCTTAATCTTTACGCCATCTTCTTCTACTACACTGCTCTCCATCAGATTTCCCGCATAGTCAGCCCTATCGTCTACGCTGTAGTCCTGATGGTAGGTAACCTTTTCTGTCTCTTCACCGCTGCCTCCGTCACCTGAAAATGTGACTTCCAGAGTATGGTCATTACGAATATACGCAAAAGTATAACTGTTGTCCTGTACTTCGTCTGTTACATCCACACCGTCTGCCAGAACCTTCGTAATACGCTCCCCTTCTTCCGGAGTAAAGAATATCGTCTTGTCCGCTTCTTCAAACGCAGTTACTGCGCCGGTCTGGCTGACGCTTCCTTTTCCCGAAGCCGTTACATTGATCACGTGTTTTGGTGCATTTGTGAAATAGAACTCCTTGACGGTAAAGGTTCTTGCAACATTTCTGGTAGAGAATCCTGCCTTGCCTGCTGCGCCGTCATGATAAATATTTCCGGATTTTCCAAGGGAAACTCCATTCACAACTGGTTCTAATGTACAGGTATTCGCTCCGGTCATCACCAGATTCACCTGTAATTCATATTCTGTATTAACGCTTACACCAAAGCCTTTAAAGTATCCATAGGTTTTGCCGTCTTCCCAGAACCAGTTACTGTTTCCGTCAATTCCCACTACTATCTCGTTCCCGGTTGTAAGCTTAATTACAAACCTTGTCTGGTCTGATAAATTATTTACGGAGAATCTGGTGTAATAAGTGCCTTCTTTTAATGGGGTGGAATCCTGGTCTACTACATGGACTTTTCCGCCTCCTGACAGACTCAGCTTCAGTTCCTGGTTCTCAACCGCTGCAGTTCCGCCGGAATAATTGGCTTCTGTATCTATGTTATAATCTCTGTGGTAGTTGGTATATTTTGCAACAACTACGCTGTTCTTAAATACTGTCACCGCTTCTTCAAGCGCAAGATAAGATTCTTTATAGCTGTCCGCTGCAGCATCCGGATTCCCGGCTGTTTCCTGCGCTGACCGAATGGCCTCATGGAATGCATCTTTCGCTTCCTTTGGATACTGTCCGCGCATATCGCCTACTTCAGCTTCATCATGAAGCACAACTGCCTCTGCAATAAATGCCGCTAACTGCTCCTTACTTACTTCATCCGGAATAAATACTTTTTTTACCGGAAGGGTTGTTACGTGTCCTGCCGCATTGGTCAGGGCAATTTCCGTATAGATTGGCGTTTTCTCCTGACTTAAAGCCTTAAATCTGGCGGATAAAATTTCTGCCGTTTCCATAAATCCATCTGCTTTTTTGATACTGAAGACAGATGTTACCACCGCATTGTCCGGGTTAGAAAGATCCGGCTGCGACGTGGAGACATTGACCAGTGCTCCGGTGTTTAAATCTGTCTTTGCTTCCACAAATTCTGCAAGATGGCTGTCATAACTCATCTTAACCGTCATTGTTTTATAACGTTTGTAGATATTTTGGGCACCGATAATCAGATCATAATTATTTTCTGTGCCGTCTGCATGGTTTGTCGCAACATTCACCCGGGCATT
Source organism: Robinsoniella sp. KNHs210 (assembly GCF_000686105.1). Taxonomy (NCBI): domain Bacteria; kingdom Bacillati; phylum Bacillota; class Clostridia; order Lachnospirales; family Lachnospiraceae; genus Robinsoniella; species Robinsoniella sp. KNHs210. The sequence goes on along the minus strand of NZ_JMLZ01000002.1, from coordinate 3,552,547 downwards.
TCCACGTACTTCTGTTCCATACACACCAAGCTCTGTCATGGATATTCCCCAGGAAGCATTTTTTTCTTCTCCTGTAATCCGTATGTAACGTGCCACTTCTGAATCCAGGGTAGTTACATTTAATCCCGGCAATGCTGCATTTACAGATGCCGCCGTAGTGAAATCCACACCATTCTCGGAGATCTCCACACGGTATTTGGTGGCATAAGCACCCGGGGTCCAGTCTGCCGCCACATTGTTAATCATGTAGTTCTTTCCAAGATCTACCTGATACCACTGGTCTCCGTTGTCCTCTGCCGACCAGCGTGTGGACTGATTATTATCAATAGCCTTGTCTGCCGTATTGCTGCCCTTTTCGGAGCTGGCGCTCACTGTTTTGCCAACTGCCAGATTGTCACCTTCGATACCTGCATACAGCTCTACTACAATAGCATTCACCATGGCCAAAGATCCCTCTGCTGCAGTAAAGTGAATATCAATCAAACCGTTTTGAGACTCCGTATAGGCCGTAATGTCCACTGCTTTTTCTTTTCCGCCTGCCTCTTTTTTAATGCTATAGTTTTCCTTAATAGTTTTTCCGTTTAAGGCAATGCTGAAGATATGCTCTTCATCATTTACTTCATTAAAGTACAATTTTACTCTGTAATTTCCAGGCTGGGCTTTAAATTTGTATCCAAAATCCTGTCCTGATCTTGCAGATTTTAAAACGGTTCCCATTCCTGCATCAGGATCAGGCAGTCTGTTGCCTGCCTCTGTCTCTGTATTTTCTCCATAATATCCGCTGCCGCCTGCGGGGAACCGGGCATCTGCATATAAACCATCAGAAGCATCTCCACCGCAGTTCAGTCGCATATTGACATCAGACATTGCATTTCTTTCCAGTGAAATACCGTTTAAGATAGCGTCTGTTTCTATTCCGTCTCCATTGTATGCGGCTGCCAGACGAATATCAATGATTCCGTCCACCGGATATACCGAACCTATTTCTTTTACAGAGGCGGTATCCGTGATTGTATAGACATCGTATTGCTCACCATTTACCAGAATATCAAACGTTCTGTTTTTTACGCCTTCTAACTCGGCAAAATTCAGCTTCACGTTGTATTCGCCCTGTTTGGCATAGATCTTATAGCCAAATTCTGCACCGGTAAGAGCGGTGTTATAAACTTCATCTGCTCCTGCTGCCGTACCGCTGATCTGTTTCACTTCACCATAATAACCGGACTTCCCTTTTTCTGCATCAAATGCCTGATCAGGGGAATATCCTTCAATCTCCCCGCCGCCGCTGTTAAAAGAAGAAGAATGCTCTGCCAGTTTCAGATACCACTGCTGTGCCGCTGTATCTGCCGGTGCTTCTACTGTGACTTTTCCGTCTGCCAGACTCAGGTATTGATTTCCATCATGAAGACGGAACAGTCCATTGTGAAGATCTTCTGTCTGCCATACGGTCTGATCGGTCTCGGATAAAGCAAATGTATCATTTACAATAGCGAGATACTGATAACTGTTTGCTTCGGAATCCCATATGCGGATCTTTACTCCGTCTTTTGTTCCCACAAATGTAAATCCCTGATTATTGTCTTCCTCTTTATTCAATGCCAGTTCGTTTCCGCTTATTTCCAGATAAGACATTTGATCTGTGTTCATAACACGGTAAACAGCATTTTTTTCTATTGTGAAATCACGGGTTCCAGTATCTGCAGATTTGTGGATACCAATGTCCGGTACTCCGTTATACAGCGGATTGCCGTAGAAATCCTGTGTTGCATTACGGTCAGATGTATAATCCCACTGTCCTGCATTAGACTGTTTGGTCTGGGGCACCACATTTACATAGGTACCTGCTCCAATCGCTATAGAACTGTTCTTAATCTGATAAGCTTCCAGCGAGGACCAGATATTATCCTTATTTCCATCTGCCCTGTCTGCACCGCCTCCGGGTTTAACAAACTCCGGATCTCCGTGGATTGCACCTGCAATCTCTTTTTCCGAATATGTTCCGGTTGCATTATAGACCAGGTTATTGGCAGTGCCTGCCTTTGACCAGTCCACATTTCCCCATTCCCCGTTACTCTTGGTACTGGTGTTGTAGAAAATGTTATTGTAAAAATTCCAGTTTGATGCTACGGAATTAGGAGAACCCAAAGACCACTTCCAGTTATCTCCATTATAATAAAATACATTGTTGTAGATATAACTTGGCGTACTGCTTCCAGCTGCAATGTGCCTCATTACCATACCATCATTCTGACTTAAATTATAGCGGATAACATCTGTATCGTTACCACCCATTAACAGCATGAATCCCATTGGAGTATCATGGCTGTAGTTATATTCAAAAATTGTCCCTGCACTGAAATAATCACTGTCGTAAGAACATCCATCCTGATTATAAGAAGGACCGCCATAACTTTCGTTATATCGGAACATGGTGTCAAATGCATTCCAGGACCATATTCCTGCATTGGCTCCCGGAGTGGCACGCATGGTATGATTGTGGAGTAAGTTATTTTCTACAACTGCTCCCTTTGTCTCACATACCAGAATTCCGTCTCCTCCAATATCGGATACATCATTATTCAGAACCTTATAGTTTCTCTGAGCCTGATCTTTGTAACGGATATTATTACTGCGGGACCCGTCATTTCCCCCATTATTGTCCGCGTCATTATTGGGATCATAATCGCTTTTACTGGGATCATTGTGTCGGAAATTGTCTAAATCCGAAATACGGATTCCTTTGATTCCGGTACGGTCACATTTCTCAATCTGATTATTCTGAATGGTAACACCGTCAAAATAAGGATAAACGCCCGCTTTGGAACTAAAAATAACCTCAATCCCAATACCACCGTCGACTTTATTCACACCTCTGTTTTCATTTCCATCTACATCATGAACATAGCAGCCGTCAATCACAATGCCCTTATACGAACGCTCATCCAGCCCTTTATAAGTTTCTACTGCCCGTTCATCCACCGTTACATGGATTCCCAGCCTTCTTGGCAGTTCATCATCCTTGTTGGATGCACCAGATTGCCAGTTCACCGTAAAATCATCGTCATTGGTAACCTCAATACCGGTAACCGTAGTATATTCCATGTTTTCAATCAAAATTGCTTCTTTATACCCTGCATATCCGGGTGTTCCGTCTGGATTGGCAGCCCCTGTCTTTCGAAAACCGCCTGCATTGATCACCGGCATATTACCTTCACCGTAGCTGCTGATCAGAATAGGTCTTTCCTCTGTTCCTTTTCCCTTTGGATACAGACGCTGGTTATCGAAAATACTTCCCTTTTTCAGCAGGATGGAATCCCCCGGATGGAGGTTTACTGCATTTACTTTTTCCAGAGTCTTAAATGCTTTATCTGCTGATGTTCCATCGTTTTCGTCGCTTCCCGTTTCACTGTCCACATAATAGATGGTTCCGTCTGTCACAGGTACATATTCATTTATCACTGCCTGGTACCCGTGCTGTACCTCTGTAACTGTATTCGTAACTGACTCTGTAACTGTCTCCGGCTCTGCTGCCTGTGCCGTAGCCGGAATTCCGGAAACTGTCATTGCGCCTGCCAGAAGAACGCTCATTGCCCTGGCTGTCCATTGCTTTTTCAATCTCATCAATCTTTTCCTCCTTTTTTCTTTGATATAGCCTGTTTCTATTTTTTCTGCTACATCACTGCCTTCTTAACTGCCTGCTCCATCACCTCCGGTTTGTTTATTTGAATGTCTGCTTTCGCAAGCATATCTTCCATATATTGATCAAATTTTTCCTTTAAGCCTAAGTCTTTTACACTCATCTTCACCGATTCAAAATCTTCATTTTGGAAATATTCCATGTTCTCATTGTAGATCTCCTGCATCTCTTCATCCGATAATACAAGCAGCTCGTCCTCACTTAATTTCCGGATCACCTGAAGTCTCAGGTTCTGGTTCAGATAATCATAATACTGGCTCTCAGGAAAACTCGTAATCCCGTAAAACACCTCGTTTTTGCTCTTTTTCTCCTGCCGCTGCGCGTTCTCACTTTCCATCTGCTTTTGAATGGATGGGTAATCGATGGCTTCCATCAATCCCTTATCCAGGGCAATTTTCTGAAGAAGCTTATCTCCTGCAATTGTCCGGACAGCCCTGTCCGTTACGCAAGCTAAAGCACTTTCCCCTCCGTCATAACTTTTTTCCCAGGAAAACCCTTCCGAATCCAGGTTATATGTATTCATCCATTCATTGCGGATTGACAACCGCAGTTCGGATGCTGCAAATATGATTTCTTCCTGATAGATGGGAATGTCATTCACTGCAGCCACAACTTTTTTATTTTTTCCCGTAAAACATGCAAAAAGAATACCTGCTGCAACGATTAAAACCACTGCCGCTGCCAGGATATACGCTTTAAAACTTTTCATTTTTACCATATTATTCCACTCCTTCCCACCTGGTTGGTCTCATTTTATCATTGAACTTGATTTATTTCCTTGTACCCTGGTTGTTTTTATTGATCTAAAGTCAGGTATGAGAATGCAGCCCACACTTACAAAAAAGACATCTGTTTGAAAACAAAGGTTTTCAATCCAGATGTCTTAATGTCTTAGACCGTATTGTAAAGTAAGATGGTGTATCTGTTATTACTCAATTTTCTTCAGTTTCGGCATAGAAGCCCCTTCTTCCATATACCACACATGATAGAAATCCCAATCCACAAAGGTTTGCTTTTTCTTAAGTTCCCCCTCTGTCCTGCCTGTATCCTGGCAGTATTTCGGTTCAAGAGACTCTTTATTATAATAACAATTATCTACATTGGTTTCATTACTCTGATAGCCATAGGCATTGAATGGATATCCTTTATACTCAATTTCTGCTGTTCCTGTTGTATAACAGTTTTTTACTTCCAGGTAAGCGTTACTGGACACAAAGCTTAATCCCATTGCTGCACTGTATGCTTTTATTTTACCATCAAAGTAGCAATCTTCAAATATACCGCTACTCGTTGTTCCTATCAAACCGCCTATATACTGCTTTCCATAAACCATCCCGTTAAAAGAACAGCGCTGCATAATGATTTTCGTGGCGGCACCTCCCAGTCCTCCTGTCTTTTCTGTACTAAATGTTCCCAATACATCCGGATCACCAATCTGTGCCGAACTGCTGCAGTCCATGATTCTGATATTCTGTGCAAATCCAAATAATCCTCCCGAATTCCATGAATTATATGAGACAAACAGGCTGCCAAGTACTTCCCGGTAAGACCCCACAATCTTACTGGCATCATCAATCGAACAATTCTCCATGTATGTATCTCCTGCCGCAAGGGCAACCAGCCCCGCTGTCCAATAATTCCCCCTGACATCAAAGTTCTCTAAACGGACATTCTTGAAAACGGCTGACTGCGTCCTTGAAAAAAGACCGGTTGCATCCCTCTCCCGCTTCCCGCGAATTACTGCATTCCGAATCGTATATCCGCCACCGTCCAGACTACCCGAAAAACTTTCCTCTGAGTTGATACTTGAATTTGTGTCAAAATATCCGATTGGCTCCCAGACTACCCCGGCTAAGTCAATATCATTCACTAATTTATAATGTCCCTTGGGGTTATCTCTGATCTGAGCCAGTTCTTCCGCCGTTGCAACCAGGTATGGGTTGTTTATTGTGCCCGGCTCGCCGGAATCTTCCCCATTTCCCGGAACTGCTATCAAATAGGGCTTATTCTCCGCAGTCTTTGCCCAAATAGATGACCACCAATAGGAAGTATATGCATTTTCTCCCAGAGCTTTTGCTTCCTCCGTTAAAGCTTGATTCCCTTCCTCTGTGAACGTTACATCCCCAGTAAAATACACATTTTTGATACTGTTCTTCTCTGATATAGGGTTAATTCCAAGTACGCTGGTAAATCCCCTCCCGGTTCCTGAAAAATGGCAGTACTGGACTCCATCATATCTTATTAGTGAAGTTGTAGTATCAAATAATGCTTCCCCAAAGAGACCGCCTACATGATCATTTCCGACCACGGTTCCATCTGAATAACAGTTTTTATAATTACCGCCTGTTACCTGTCCAGTCAGACCACCTACGAAGTCCACGCCTGTGACTTCTGCATCGGAATAACACTCCTCAACATACATATCGCCAATCCACTTTTGATTCGCAAATCTCTCCTGGCTCCCAATCAGACCTCCCACATACCGTGCTCCCTTTACCTGCAAGCCTCTGCCCGTGTAGCTTCTGTATATCCTGACTGTCTTATCTGTCTTGCCGATCAGACCGCCTACATGCTCACCGCCTGAGACCATACCATTTGAAACAGAACAATTCAATATACTGCTGCCGGTATAATTATCAATTACCGCTCTTCTGACCTGGGCTTTACCGGCTAAAACGCCTACCGCCAAGCTTCCTTCTGCATTGATCCTTACCCCATCTATCGCAACATTCCTGACAAGAGCATTGGTAAACGAACCAAAAAATCCCACATTTTCTGTATCGGGTTTGTCTATTTTCAGGTTCTGGATCTTATATCCATTTCCGTCGAATACACCGCTAAAATTCTGGATTGGTTCCCAGGGCTCCTCTTCCAAATCAATATCCTTCACTAATTTGTAAGAGCCTGTGGGATTATCTGCAACTGCTCTTAGCTCTTCTGGCGTACTGATTTCCGTAAAAGCCTTTTTGGTTATGTCGGTCTGTGTGGTCTGTTCTTTAAATCTTGCCGTCAGTTCCAGATCCCCTTCTGCCCGGAACCTGTATTCTGCATCTTCCGATACCTTTCTTCCATCCGTATACCAGCCTTCTAATACATATCCATCCACGGGCTGGGCCATAACCTGTGCAAAGCTTCCGAACCTGACTATTCCGCCGCCAGTTACAATACCCTGCTTCGTATTTTCAGAAGAAGCTTGTATCGTGTAAACAGCATTAGCTGCCTCTTCTCCGGTCATATTAACATCGGGTTCTATCACCTTATTACCCGGATCCCGCAGCGTATAATCCACGCCGGAACCATTTACTGCAGTCCCATTCTCAATATCCGCCTCACCAAATGCCGGTACCTCCGCCTGGAAGACATCCCCTTTACGGAGAGGTACGTCATAATTACAGACAATCCGGTTAATGCTTTCCACTACCGGGTTAAATTCATTCACCGTATAAGTCATATCCCCATCATCTACTGCCGTCAGGGTTAAATGGTAAGATTCGGTTGCAGGCAGAAAAAACTGCTTCTCTCCATTACTGTTCACTGAGGAGATAATGCTGCTGCCTTCTATCTCCACAGGAGTGTCCTGAATAATCGCTGCCACTTTCACGTCAGAGGAATCATAGACCTCAACATCCACAGGGCAATTGACAGACAACACCCGGTAAGAACCGTTGCTGAAGTGATTCAGGTTCTCCAGGGGGGTGAAATTAGGGTCCATGGACTGCATCCAGGCAAGACACAGCTCCGGATAATGTGCCGAAGCGATCGGTTCTATATTCCCAATCAGCGTAACTGTAGCATCCAAGTCTTGTAAGGCATAATCTATGAACATCTTCGTCAGGAAATCTGCCATATTATCCACAGTTTCATCCGATATCGTTCCGATCCCTACTTCCGCCAGGCTATCCTTCACGCACTGTTTCACGTCTGGAGCCAATATCCTTATCATTTCATCCTTTGTAGACTGCTCCTGGATTACAGTTGCAAGTGCCATTCTATTTATCAGTGACTGTATGAGGTTTGCAGATAATTGTTTTGTAAATTGCTTCCATTTATCCGGCTCTTGTTCATACATACTTCCCATCATATCCCGGAGAATACTTTGATAATTCTCTACGTAATTGGCACGGCTGACAAAGACTTTCTCCGATAAGTCGTTTACCGTCCATTCCAAAAATGCATCCTGTGTTCTCGTATCTTTCGGATTATCCTCCAGCGTTAAACTTTTAATGACCTGTCCTGCCAGCGTCCCTTTTCCAATACCCAGCCCGACAATGGCTGTGATGCCAATCACTCCGGCATTCAGAAGCACATCAGCACGGATTCTTTTCATCCGGAAATCATCTACCACATATTCCCCCGTACTGTCCAATGCCTGATAGCTTTTCAGCATGGTTTCTTTTATCTCTTCGTAACCATCCTGGATACTGCTTGTGGGTATTGTATGGTCAATTCCATAGCGTGTAAAATCAAAGTATTTTGGTGCCACCTTAGGCACCGGATCATTATTATTAATAATGTTATGGATATACTGGTATTCACTTTTAGAAACTTTGTTCTCATCTCTAGCTAAATCAAACAATGTCCCAGCAGGCACTTCAAATCCATATGCATATACATCACCCGGAAGAATCTGTTTGTCTCCTCCCACTACCTGATCCCGCAGGAGCGTAGCTGCAGTCAGGTTTACTACGGCTGATGCCCGGCTATATCCGGTCATCCAGATTTTTATTTCATTTTTTATATTTTGCTCTTCCACATAATCATTCAAAAAACTGATTACCTGATCCCTGGCAATTGAGAAGCCCTCATGTTCACCGTTCTCTCCCAATCGGAAATTACCTGCCCATTCCGCCTCATAGCCTGCTCCCCTAACTGCCACCGCAATTAAGGTGTAATCCTTTTTCCCATCGTTTATGATTTTCTTTCCTGCAATCACCCCAATGGAATCCCGTTCCGGCTTAACCTCGAATGCATGATTATACCGGATTTCCCCAAACCCGATATCCGACAACAGCCTGTCTGCATTCTTACTTTTTTTATCATAGGGCGCTTCATTGCTTCCAAATGCCGACATTGCAAGACTTAATGACATTGTTGACAGACTGGGGTTATAGTGTAAGGAATCCTCATAGAAGTAGAAGTCCTCATAGTAGCATTTACCGCTGTAATCCTGATCCGAACCGGATGCATAGAGAAATTCCAGCTCCCCCGAAGCGCCCCCTTCCACATATTCGATAGAATCCAGAATGGGGTATCCATCATTTCGATTTTCTTCGTCAATTAAAAAGGGCTTCTGTATTGAACCATTAAAATCCCTGAGTTTTTCCTTTTGCAGAATACGAATATTGGTTTCTGAACCGGATGCACTGCCAGCTGCACGTCCAATCCCTCTGATGCCATTGGCTAATATATAACTTTTCAGAATCATACTCTCTGCATATCCTGCTATACCCCCAAGCATCATCGAATTGGCTGCCATGATTTCACCTGAGTTGTAGCAGTTGCTTAAGGAGGCATACTTATCGTCCATATTGAACCGCCCAATTACTCCCCCTGCCACAGAGGCTGTGAGTGCAGCTACGGATGCATTGTTATAACAATCGGAAATGGTAATATTGCCATCTACTTTTCCTACCAGTCCTCCTACGATGCTCTCCGCCACTACCTGTCCTTTATTGGCATTCTTCAACAAATTCACCCGGATACGGGAGTCACCGTTATTAATCACGCTTCCGATCACCCCTCCAACTTCTTTTATACCGTAGATGTCCGCCTTGTTGTAATTGGATTCCGCCACAGATGTCACAATCCCCTGTACGGTAACCGGCGTACTGAACAACTGCCCAATGATGCCGCCGGTCTGTTCACTGCCGCGGATTTTCCCTGAAGTGATACAGCTTTTTATATCACTGTCTACCGACATTCCCACAATGCCACCGGTTATTTTTCCCCAAAGTGTTCCTGCAAATCTGCAGCCGGAAACCTTTGATAAGGATAAATATCCAACCAGCCCTCCTGCATACTCACTTTCCGTGTGCAGTTCCCCTTGTACGGAGCATCCGGATACCGTGCTTTGTACCGCCGATCCTGCTAATACACCTGAATAGGTTGCCGCTCCCTCTTGCCCGGATATCTTCACCGTCAGATTTTTAATTTCTGCATCTTGAATGAGTCCAAACAACCCCTGATATACTCCCTGGGATCCCAGATACAAACCAGTGATCATAAATCCATTGCCGTCAAAGGTACCACTGAAATTTGATATTGGACTCCATGGAAGGGAATCCCCGTTTTCCCCTCCATTCAGGTCGATATCTGCGGTAAGCTGAAAATACGTTCCGGAAAACGCATTGCCAGAATCGGAATATTCCTGCAGCCGTATCAAGTTCTCCGCGTTCTCAATCAGATAGGGGTTTTGCTCCGTACCATCTCCCCGGAAATCCAGGATTTCCCGTGAAGACCTTGCATCTATCTTTGCCGCCTGCTCTTCATTTGATTTTCTTACCTCCTCGGCTTTCTCTAATTCCTCCCTGGCTTCCTGCCTCCAGGCTTCGAGTTCCAACTCCAGATCTTCCGGCATCATCTCTTCCGTAGGTTCATCGGATAAAGTATTTCCCTCCTCCGAATCCTCCTCCAGAACCTGCTGTTCCGTCTCCTCCTGTATCGCTTCTGTGATCACTTCTTCCGTCGATTCATCGGATAAAGTGCTTTCCGCAGTTTCTTCTTCAAAAATCTGATATTCCGTTTCCTCCCTTACAGCTGCCGCCCGTACCGTCTCCGCCGGAATCAAACTTACCGCCATAACAGCTGATAGCAGTATTGCTGTTATCCGGGTCCCAATTGTGCTTTTCCTCTTCTTTTTTCCCATTGTTTTTCTCTCCTTATCCATTTGTGCATATCCACCACTCACGAGTACTTTACTTGAATACATAAACCTTTTCTCCTGGGATCGCTTCCTTACTCTCATCTATCCCCACATCCCTAGGCAGGCAAAATGCTGGACGGACTCCCGCAACGATTGACACTGCCGCAAAACCCACCCTCCCATCGCTTCCTACCCCTATTGCCACTGTATCTCCTCCTCCCATGCTAGGACTCCTCAGCCACCAGCCAGACTCTTTCCCATTCTTATCTGTTGTCTTCATTCTAGTAAAATCATCGTCGAAATATTTTAGTGGCTTTCCTTCATGAATATAACCGGAAGCTCCAGGTGCCATTTCCGTACAGGATAGTAAAAATGCTTTCCGTTTAATTTGAATCGTATCGGAATTCTCTCCCTGGTAAGCTGACATTGCAATGATCTCAATGTGGCTTTGAACGATCTGGGCACGCAGCTCCTCTGGCAACATATCCAGATACACATTGCTCAGATAGTCATCCAGGTTACTGTTTTCATAATATGCTACCCGTTGGTAATAGGTATGATATGGCTGCCGTTCATCCAGCACATACTTCCGCAAAAGCAGGACATTCCCATCACCATTGTAATCATTGTCCACTACCAGGTACGGCTGGTAACCCGCTGTTTCTTCCCTGATATATACGGTATTGCCGTTCCGCTTATTCACTGTGTATGCCAATTCATTTAATGTCTCCGGCTGTTTATAAGGTATTAATTTAGAGACAAACCCTATAAATATGCCGGTTACTATTGCTAACACCAAAAGTCCTGCTGCTGTTGCCGCCAAAATGGCTGCCGCCGCTAATACTCTCTTCTTTTCCATTCGCTTCCTCCTCCAACGCGCTGATACTCCTTAAATTGTTTTTGATTACTGTTAATAGATCTTTATACACAGCTTTCAGCGCTTGAGCGCACTACACTGACTATTATAGGGACAACTTCTACGCGAAGTGGGACTTGCAGATGGCAGGTATAAATTTATAAACATGCTCCAAACTTATTTCTTTTCTTTCGCATTCTTTAGCAGCCATTCCATTACCACTTCGTTTTGAAGCGCTATTTCCTGTTCATTTTTATTCAATCCGGTTTCCCTGCTCTGCTCTTGCCCATTGCCCCCATTTTCACCTGCCTTTTTTGTGAGTTCTTCATTCGAAAGCTCCAGTTTCTCCTTCTTCGCAATTGCTCCCAATATTAAATCGATTACCTCTTGGCCCTCCTCTGGCTTTTTGATGACTTCTGTATGCTCAAGTAAGTAACTTTCAATCTGCTGAAACTGCTTCTGGCGCCAGGTCTCCTGCGCCTCTTTTTCCAGTCCTTCTCTGATTTTTGCTTTTTCTTCCTGCAGGGAAGGATTTACTTCCTGAATAGATTTAATTGTAACGGTATAAAGTCCATCCACTTCAAAAGTATCTCCAACAGAACGTCCCTTAACCCGCTCCCGGAAACCTTCTGACAGATGTTCTGACCCCACTGGTACATTCATATCCTGTCTGGTAATCTCCTCCCCGTTTATTTTCTCTGTCAGATCAATGATAATCCGGTCACCGTCCTTAACCGTTTTTCTTTTGGTATCTACATACAATTCCTGATCAAATCCTGCATTCATAGAAAACTGGTTTTCAACCCTTTCTTCTGAAATCGTTTCTAGTTCCCCTTTGCTAATCTCGATTCCTTTATAATTGCCAAGCTTTACATACTCATTTGAAATATCTTTTTGGCTGCATCCTGGGAAAATAAATAACCCACATACCAAACCAACCATACTGATTTTTCTTAATAACACAGAGCTTACTCTCATAATTTCAATCCCCTTTTATAATTAATTGATTTTTTTCCATTGACAACATGATATTACATAATTATCGCAGGCTTTATTGACCGGGTTTTATTTTCCCATACATATTGTTTATAATAGTATCATATATCCATCACATATCTTGCCGTCATGTATTAAATGGCTCCTTTTATGTCACTAAAAAACCGTTATGTTATTATCTAACTTTTTATGTATCTTTGAAGAAAACAGATGTCTAATGGGTTCTGTGCATCAAATGAAGCAGAATGGATACAACGGATTGATCAGTATTTTAAAGAAGTCAAAAACCCCGCTGCAAGCAACGGGGTTTTTGACTATATTTTGCCGCCCTTTTTATAATGAACCGGGCTCATCTGGCAAAGCTTTTTAAATATCCTGTTAAAGTGTTCCACACTGTTATATCCTACGCTCTGGCTAACCTCATAAATTTTCATATCCGTCTTTCGAATCAGGTCTTTTGCTTTAGAGATACGGAATTCCATCAGGTAACTGCTGAATGTAGTTCCTGTCTCTTTCGTAAACCGGGTGCTGAAGTATTTTTCATTTAATCCTACAAAATCCGCCACATTACCAAGGGAAAGTTCCGGATTGGCATAGTTATCCCAGATAAAGCGCTTTGCTTTTTGTATTACATCGTTCTGCCTTCTGTCATAGTTATGTTCCAGGTAATCCATAATCCAGCGAAGGTAATTGGTCATCCAGATCTCCATTTCCTTTAAACTGGTTATCCGTTGTATTTTTTCGTAGTAATCCACCTCTTGGGGAAATACCTTCTGAATATCATCGTTATTCTCCCGCAGAGACACCGACACCTGGTAGATCATGTAGATGCTTTCTATTTTTGCCTGCTCAAATCCCATTTGGTAAAAGTTAGTGAAAATTCTCTGACAGCTCTGTTCAAATGCCGCATTATCCAGGGATTTCAGGCTGTCTTTTAAGTCCTGGTAACGGATTCCCGCCTGGATAGCTTCCTGTAAATTGACCTTTTGCTGGATATCCGTGGTAAATACATCCGTTTTTTCGAAAACACTTTGAAATGTGAGCAGAACTCCAGCCATTTGTAAGCATTCCAGGAACCCGGATGCACCTGAACCGATCTGGCTGATTCCTGCAATTGCCGGGAGATTCATATAATTCTTCCAGTTATTCAGTATCTGTCTGCTTACCGACTGCACCCGGTTCTTTCTATTTTCATCGGCATCCTTCGCACGATAATACAAGAGATAAGAAGAAGGCGACAGGGAGCAGATCGTACATTTGGAAGCAACCATGGGTATCTGATTTGCAATTTCCAGCATCGGTTTTATCAATGCATCCTCCAGGTCATTTCCAAATCGGAATACCTGCTGTTTGAAATCCAGAATTTCAAAACGGACAATATAATAATAATCTGCAAAAAAAGATTCTTTTAACTCCGTCCTTCCAAGAGCCATATCCTGCAGAATCTGGCTTTCTCCCACTGGTTTTACCGTTGTTTTCCCCACCGGACTGCTCCCCTTCGCCTTTTGCAGATGGTCTGCGATGCGTTCCAGATGGCTGCTCAGCATAATCTCATTGATATCTGATTTAAGCAGATAATCCTGTGCCCCCAGCCGGAACGCCTCCCGCACCAGCAGAAAATCATCGTAACCGCTAAGCGCGAGAATTACTGGTACCTGTTCCATCCGGTTTACCTGCTTAATCAATGTAATACCATCCATGATCGGCATTTTCATATCGGTAATTAACAGGTCTACGCAGGTGTCCTTTAACTTTTCCAATGCCTGCTGTCCATTTTTGGCATCACCCACAATTTCAAACCCAAACTTTTCCCAATCCACGATCGTATGCAGTGTTGTCCTTACGATCATATCATCATCTACAAACATAACTCTGTACATCTTCATCATCCTCTCTGATTCATGAGCTATCCCATACTTTTACGCGGTATCACAATAGTTGTTCTGGTGTATTTTCCAGGTTCACTCACAATTTTCATCTCACACGTCTCTCCAAAATTCAGCTTCAGCCTGCTGTATACATTGGATATTCCAATGCTGTAATTGTCCTCCATATCTTCTTTTGGTTTTAATATCTCACGAATCTGAGCTTCTGTCATTCCCTTTCCATTATCTTCAATGACAATGCAAAGCTTGTCTTCTTCATGATAAGCCCGCAGCTGTATTTCCCCGATATCCTCCATTTCACTAAATCCATGGACGATACAGTTTTCTATAATCGGCTGCAGAATCAGTCGGGGTACCCGGTCCTCCATGCACGCCTCCCCTACATCTGCTGTATATTCAAATCCATCTGAATAACGCACTTTCATCAAGAAAATATAGCTGCTGAGCACCTCCAGCTCTTCCTTCAGGCTGTAAAAACTTCCGTTTCTGCGAAATGAACAGGACAGTATGCGAATTAATGCTTCCGCCATATTTTTAATCCCATCGAACTTTGATACCTGAGCCATAAAGCGGATCGAACTCAGTGTATTTACCAAAAAGTGCGGGTTAATTTGTGACTGCAGTGCCCGTATCTCGGCTTCGTGTTTCATTTGCTGCTGCTGCTCATTGTCATGAATCAGTACTTTTAACCTGCGCACCATGCGGTTGAAAGAATGGATCATGGTTCTGATTTCTGACTGTCCGCTGATTGGAATATGAATGTCAAGGCTTCCTCCTTCTACCTGCTTCAGCCCTTCAATCACCTCATTGACCGGATGTATAATACGCTTTAAGAAGATGCTGGAAAACAGATAAAATAAAATGAAGAGTATTACGGTAATCACTATAATAATACAAGCAATTTTATTAAATTCCTCCAACAGAATCTCTGAATCTACCACACTTACCAGCTTCCAACCGGTTGGGGTAATCTCTTTTACCAGATATGTAAATGCCGTTAAACCTAAGCGCTCTCGATATATACTCTGGTTCAGATCCAGATCATTTGGAAGCTGGATTTCCTGATCGCTGACATTCAGGAGCACTTCTTTGTTTTCGTCCACCAGGTACATGGTTCCAAGACTGCTTTCTTTGTTGTATTCCCGAAGCATATTTCCGATTTCAGACTGAATAAACAAGGTTGCCATCTCAATTTTATTCGTTCTGTCCAGACTGTTGTCCGGGGACAGCCCCGCTGCAATGGTAAACTGATATTTTGTCTTTAGAGAATAGGTTACTTTGGACGAATAACTGCCTATACACACATTATTCTTGTTAGACAATGCCTGCTGATACCACTTTGACTGTTTGATCTCAGTCTGGGGTATTACCAGGTCATCCTTGATATAAGTGTTGTCCCCGCTGACCATATAGAACACGGAAGCCAGCATATCATCACTTGGGATCATCATATAATTGAAAGTTTCCCGTAAAATCTTTTCAAAATTATATTTGTTAAATGCATTGCTGTCATCCGTCTGTGCCGCCAAAGCCAATACATCACTGTTATTTACATTACACAGATGAGACAGACGCATGGAGACATTGTCTATCTCTTCTTCCAGGGTCTTCTCTACATTAGCCTGAACCAGTTCAATTTTTTCTGTGGCGGAACGAAGCATCATCGTCCTGACTATGGCAAACGACCCTATGATAATAAATAGAATAGGAATCACAATTAACAATAAAAAACTACTGTAATACGTAAATTGTAAACGGTTTTTCTTTTCTGTAAACATAACACATCCCCCAAATCCTCATTATCTTTTCCGATTATAACATGAAGCTTTTGAAGATACAAACTGATAAATGGGATTTAGCGCTTTTTGGCGGCACGCGGGCATTTGCGGGTATTTGCTGGCATTTGCCGGGAAATCCTGATGCATTTCCCGGCTCAGTGACCGCTTCGTATCCAATAGGAGCCAGTCGAATACGATCCGCCAAAAATCAAAAAAAGACTGCTTCCAGCCATAAAAACCGGAGCAGTCTTTTCTCAATTATTTAATCTTTACCGTCTTTGCCGGATTCCCTTTTTTGAAGGTTTTCTTATAATCAGATGCCTTTTTGTTTGGCACATTAATATAAGCGTTCTTATGGATTCCGCTGAATGCTTTGCTGTAAACTTTGCTGACTTTTGTTGATTTTATTACGATACTCTTTAATACTTTGTCATTATAGAATGCTTTGCTTCCGATGCTTTTCAGTCCTTTACCAATTGTAACGGATTTCAGTTTTTTGCATCCTGCAAAAGCGTAAGAGCCGATTCTGCTTACATTATCTGCAATCTTAACTGTCTTTAATTTGGTATTGTTTTTAAATGCATTCTTATAGATCTCCGTAACCTTAAAGGTATAACCATTTAATTTTACGGTCTTTGGAACACTGATGGAGGTATATGATTTTTTCTTTGCCTTCATTACTTTTACGGTTCCGTTTTTGGATGAAGATTTTGTTACTTTGTATACCAGACTGTTGACGGTATAAACTGCATTTTTCTTAGGTACCTTCGGAGCGGCCGGTTTCACCTTGAGCTGTGCCATTGCATCACTTAAGTTCTTTGCTGCCGCATTTACTGCTGCCTGGTCGTTCTTATTAACTGCTTCTGCTGCTGCCAGTGCCGCTTTTACCTTAGCATAAGAATCGGCGGTATACTTGTTCACATCCAGTTTCTTCGCTTCTGCAATCTTCTGGTTTAATACACTTAAGTCTGCCGGTTTTATCTTGAGCTGTCCAATGGCATCACCTAATGCTTTTGCTGCTGCATCTACTGCTGCCTGGTCTTTTTTATTCACTGCTTCCGCTGCTGCCAGTGCTGCTTTTACTTTGGCATAAGAATCTGCCGTGTATCTGCCTGGGTCTAATTTCTTCGCTTCTGCAATTTTACTGTTCAATACCGTAAGATCAACTGGTTTTAATACCAGCTGGTTAAGCGCTTCTCTGACTGCTGTAACTGCCCCGTCAATTTCCTGCTGATCGTAACGATCCGCATCCAGGGCCGCATCCAGAGCTGCTTTGAGTCTGCTGTAAGAATCTGCGGTATATTTGCCTGCATCTGCTTTTTGTGCTTCTGCAATGATTTCATCCAGCGCTTTTGGATCTGCCGGTTTCATTAACCCGCCGTCAATAAACTGGTTGTTGACTGCAACGTTGTCGATGGCCGAAGTTCCATTTACATTCATGACACCAATCTGACCTGCGGTAAATGCCGAATCTTCTGCTATCACAAGCGCTTCTCTGTTGTCATTTTTATAAGCTTTGATAACTGAGCCCTGCATTTCCACAGTTAAACGGTATGTCCTGCCTGCCTGAAGACGCATGCCGGTTTCCGCCAGAACAGTAGTCCTGCCATTTTCCGATTTTACAATCTGTACTTTATCATTTTCTGCATCTGCAACCAGCTGATAGCCTCTGATTCCTGCTGATCCGCTTACGGTACGCAGCAGCATTGCGGTTACGGAATCCTCTGTTCCCGGTTTTACATCTGCTGCAAACAGAACATCTTTTATTTTATTGCTGTCAATCAGGGAGTATGCGCCCTTAGAAGCGGAAGTATAAGCTCCGTCCACGGTCTTCCAGTTTCCGTTTGCTTCCCATTCATCACTGCCTTTTTCAAATGTGCTGCTATAACGCGGGATGCTTGCCACATGGATGTTGTCTAATGTGGCTGCTACACGGTAGCCTCTGACAGCTGCGCCGCCTTCCAAATACGTAGAATCATTAATGTCTACACATGGAACCTGGGCATCATCTACATAGATCTGGATCCGGGAACCAAATACTGCAATGCGGAG
Organism: Robinsoniella sp. KNHs210; assembly: GCF_000686105.1. Lineage (NCBI taxonomy): Bacteria > Bacillati > Bacillota > Clostridia > Lachnospirales > Lachnospiraceae > Robinsoniella > Robinsoniella sp. KNHs210. The sequence goes on along the minus strand of NZ_JMLZ01000002.1, from coordinate 3,534,420 downwards.
TGTATGTGTACTTCCTACAACCAGTTCCGGAACGGTAACTTTAGCAAGCTCTTTCCATCCCTGGCTCATGCGTCCAAGCTGTACATAACGGTCACCAATACCTGCATAATATCCATTGGCACCATCCGGTCCAATATTATAGTTAGAAGAACGGAATAAAAATCCTGCATTTCCGTTTATTCCTGATGAGTTGGTTACTTTGATATCCATTTCGTAGATACCGTCTGACATGGAGATGTCCTTCATTATCATTTTATCTCCCTGATCAGAAGCGCTCATATTCAGTGCGCCGTTTACGACGTTTCCACTCCATGCACCACCCATGATTTCATATCTTTTTGCATAATCTGCATCGCTGAAGTCATCCGTTACTTCAACATCTTTTACGGTATCATCGATTTCCGACTTAACTGCTTCATAGGATTCCGGTGAAACCACAAGATCTGCTACCGGATTGGTTCCGGATGCATTTACTGTGATTCCTCCGGTAAAACCGCTTCTGTCAAATACATTTATAGCAGCTTCCGGGTTGTTATCTGCAAATACGCGAATCTGTTCGTCAAATAAGGTTACTTTTACGTGATGGTTTCCTGCTGCCAATTCTGCTGCATCTCCAATCACCTGGTTTGTCTTCTTATTTGTAACGGTAATACTGCTTCCACCGTTTGCAAGAGCGATAACATATCCTTCTTTCTCGCCCGTTCTTACGTTCAGGCTGGAATTGCCGGATAAGACACCTTCAACACTGTAATTATCAGAATCTGTCTTAATATTTTTTACTGCCGTTACCTGATCTGCTTTTTCAATGTCTTTTGGATTTAAGATAATGGTAGGATTTACAGCATATCTTCCGTATACGGAGTTGTAAATACGAAGTCCGTTTTGATTTGCTGCATCCTCTTTTACAGCGTAAGTAACTTTCATTACTTTACTGTCACCCATAGCGGCTTTAATTTCAGCCAGTTTTTCCTTTGATACACTTAAATTTACCAGATAACCAAAGTCACCTGCACTGGTTGCTCCGTTATATGGAGCATTCAGGGAAAGTGTTCCTCTCATATCCCTTGGGTTGTCCGGAAGATAAACCGTGTCAACCTCTACGCCGTTTACATAAACGGTCATATCCGATGCCCGCTCCCTGCCCTCTGCTGTCTGGCTGTATGCAGAGCTGAAAGAAGAATGGTTCTTATCAGTTCCTGTCTGACCTTTAAAGGATGATGCCTCAGCAATAATTTTCAGGCCATTTAACGTATCCAGGTTAAAGTTTTCCGGCAATGTATAGCTGTAATCCTGGCTTCCGGTTCCTTCTGTGGTAACCATCCTGCGGTCATTAACAGCTGCTTTCATGGTAATGGAACCATTTTCATTATCCAGAACCAGTTCTTTATTCTCGCTTGACGGATCTGCAACTACGATATTGGTAAAGTTTTTCGCAATTTTTGCTCCATCCGGTCCTTCTATCCATACGGTTAAAGTTCCAACACAAGCCTGGGCAGGCGCATGGAAGGAAAGGCTTGCTTCTGCTTTTTCATAAGGGATAATTTCCATTCCCAGTGTACCGGCAAGGTCCGTACTGATATTGTTTCCATAGATATCTGTTCCGTCGAAACGCCATTTTACAACGGTATTTTCCGGTACATCATTTGTCCAGCTCATTGCCATAATCTTTGTTTTTATCTTTGCTCCCGGTTTTACATTTTTAACCGGACTGTCTACGATTCCGATATAGGTCTCCTGTACTAAATCCTGGATTCCCATGTCACCGCCATATGCAATTTCATCATAACCAAAGATCTTCTTCTGCCTGTCATAGGTCAATATTCCGTTGCGCTCGTATTCTACGTCAAATGGCTCTGTATATACGAAACCGCTTTGTTTTTCATATCTTCTCTGAACATCTGTCATAAATTTAAAGCAATAGGAGATGTCAAAATCGCCGTCATAAGCAGCAACACCGCCGTACTCACTGTTCAAAAGGGGATCGCCATCCTGCTTAAAGCCGAACTTATAGTTATTTTCTGATCCTACATATGCATTGTTAACCCTGTTCTCCACATCACCTACAGTACCGTCATAAGATTTTGGATACATGTGGTATGTATTCAGGTCAGACGGCTGAACGTGGTCACTGTTGCAGGGACTCATATCCTCAATCAGCATATTCGGATATGCCCCTTTTGTCTTATTATATAAGTACTCTACCCACTCTGCCGTACTCTTGCCGTCAGATGCTTTTACGTTCCGGTTCTTGCCGTTATCATTATATGCCGCATACAGTCCCCAGGTTTCGTTGAACAGCATAACGGACACAATTGACGGATGGTTATAATTCATTTCCATTGCAGCATCCAGGCATTCTTCATAATATTTTCTGCCAAGCGCCTCGCCGCCTTCTTTGGAGGGCACCATAGCGGTTGCATGCGGCATATCCTGCCATACCATCATTCCTAATTTATCACACCAGTAATACTGCAGCGGATCTTCAATTTTCAGATGCTTACGGATCATATTGAATCCCGCTTCTTTCATTGCCAGAATATCATATTTTAAAGCATCTTCGGATGGTGCGGTATAGATTCCCTCCTCCCAGAAGCCCTGGTCCAGAAGTCCTGACATATAAACAGGTTCATCATTGAGATAAATATATTTTACACCCAGGTCTTCATTGTAATATTTCGCTTCTACCTTACGAAGTCCAAAGTAAGTAGAAAGTTCATCCAGTACATTTCCATCCATATCCTTAACGGTCAGGGTACCCTGGTAAAGATTTGGATCATCGTAATTCCAGAGTTTCTGGTTTGCAATGGCAATCGGGGAAAGTTCCACCTCATTGTCACCTGATTCTACCTGAATCTCCTGGCTTCCCTCTACCACGGAACCGGTAGGGATATCCACGTCATTTTCCATGTCATAAACGGTACTTGCAAAATCATATTCCACTGTAAGTGTCTGGTCTTTATCTGTGGTTACATCCAGATCATAAGTTACCGTAGCATTGTCAATATCCGAAACTGCTTTGGCATTGTCCAGATAGGTTGCACTTCTGGCTTCCATACCCACTGTCTGCCAGATTCCGCTTGTATGGATATATCCGCAAGGTGCGTTTCTTCCCTGTTTACCAATCAATGCCGGATAGCTGTCATCGCCGTAGCTTCCTTTATCCTCTACCCAGAGCGTTATAACATTGTCTTCGCCCGCTTTCATATGATCTGTGACATCCATTTCAAATGCGCTGTACCCGCCAATGTGTTCTCCGACTTCTTCCCCATTGACCCAGAGCTTGCATTTCCAGTCAACGGCTCCGAACTTTAAGAAGATTTTTCTGCCTTCCCAGGACTTGTCTACACGAACTGTTTTCTTGTACCATGCCTGACCTTTATAATCAGGGTCACTGATACCGCTTAAAGAAGATTCCCAGCAGAACGGTACGTTAATGGATCTTGAAAATTCCTGATCCGGATTATACCAGCCTGCATTTTTTCCTTCTTCATCTGCGTCAAAGTCGAACTCCCAGATTCCGTTTAAGTTTACATAGGACTCTCTTTCCCAGTCTGCCCTTGGACGTTCTGTTCTTGTTGGAACTTCCTCTGTTCCCGGTTTTACAATGATAAGGCCTTTTGAAATCACGGCAGTATTGCTCTGTTTGATTTTCAGCTTGTATGTACCGGTTTCCATATTTGGGATTACAATTTTTGCTTCTTCATTTTTTTGTGAGGTTACTTCTGCGTAGACAGGAGTCTTCAGGGATTCACCGGAAGTCTTTACAATCTCAAAACTTTCCACCTGATCCAGTCCAAAACCATATACTGTTACATCCCCCTTAAAGTCTTCACCTTCCTTCAGGTTCGCTTGGGAAGTATCGATGCTTCCGATATAAATCCCATTATAATCAGAGGGGAGGAAAAATGCAGATGACGGAATGGTACTCTTGTCCTTCAATCCTTTGTTATTACTCCAGGATAAAGTGGCATGTGCGCCTCCGCTGTAGTCAAAATATTCTACTTTAATATCATAGAATTTTCCTGCTTCTAATGCTACTCCTTTACTTGTCTGTAATATATCCCAGGACTCGCCGTCCCAGTAATTAAACAGCTGCTCTCCATTCACCCACAGTCTGATTCCATTGTCAGCAAGACCGTAGAAGGTGTAATCCGCTGTTTCCGGTACCCGGATTCTGCCGCTCCAGCGGATGCCGGCATAATCATCTTTTCCCGTTGTAAGCATCAGCTTGGCATTCAAATCCCCGTAATTAATATTATAATCAATACCTTTTGACTTAAGTGCATCCAGTTTCACATTCTTTCCACTACCGGAAGTCGTATAATATTCTGCAAACAATCCATTTACATCCACATTATTGACTGCTGCTGCATTTTTATTCTTTGTCTCCCTGGCAGTTTCAGTCTCGGTTTCTTCTGTCAGCTGTGTCTCGGTTTCACTCATTGTTTCTTTTTCTGTTTCCACCTGGTTTGTCTCTGCAATTGTCTCTGCTTGCGACGTTGATTCCCTTACTGCTTCTGTTTCTGTCTCTACCCGGCTGACCGGTTCTGTTTCTGGTTCTGTTTCTGACTCTGTCTCCTTAATTGCCTTTGCAGTCCCAGGGGGCAGTGCATCGCCGGGGTCTTCATTTAACTCCGCTGTTTCTGCACTCCCCGTGGACACATTATCCGGTTCTGCCGCCAGTACATTCGTATACGGTGACAGGTTGGATACTACCATACCGACAACCAATGCCATGCTCAATAGTTTCTTTCTTCTCTTGCCCATAATGTCCTCCTTCTTAAGGTTTGTTTTGTGTAAATCGTACAATTTATATACGAATTTTCACCTTGTCTTTGACATTATAGCACTAGCAATTGGCATTTATCGTTGCAATTTTTTGAGTATTTTTTACACATTTATGATATTCTTATACTTTTATACAAAATATCCCCTTATTCTAACTCAAAAGCTCCTGTATAGAGCTGGTAATACTTCCCTCTGTCACTGATCAGTTTTGCATGGCTTCCCCGTTCTATAATCCGCCCCTGTTCCAATACCATGATCACATCTGAATTCTGTACCGTGGATAATCTGTGGGCAATTACAAATACCGTTCTTCCATGCATCAGCCCGTCCATTCCCCTTTGAACAATAGATTCCGTTCTGGTATCAATGGAAGAAGTGGCTTCATCCAGAATCATAACCGGAGGATCAGCTACTGCCGCTCTGGCTATTGCAATCAGCTGCCGCTGTCCCTGGGAGAGGCTGCCTCCGTTTCCGGTAATTACCGTATCGTATCCATCCGGCAGTCTCCGGATAAAGCCATCTGCATTTGCCAGGCGTGCCGCTTCAAATACTTCTTCTTCAGTAGCATCCAGTTTTCCATACCTGATATTTTCCATAATGGTTCCGGTGAAAAGATTGGTATCCTGCAATACAATACCCAGGGAACGCCGAAGGTCGTCTTTTTTAATTTTATTAATATTAATATCGTCATAACGGATCTTACCGTCTGCCAGATCATAAAAACGGTTGATGAGATTGGTAATTGTTGTTTTCCCTGCTCCCGTTGAACCGACAAATGCCAGTTTTTCCCCCGGTTCTGCATACAGCGTAATGTTATGCAGCACGATCTTATCTGCATTGTATCCGAAATCCACATCGTAGAACCGTACCTCTCCTTTTAGTTCTGTATAGGTCAGTGTTCCATCCCCATGAGGATGCTTCCATGCCCATAGTCCGGTACGCTCTTTTGCTTCTGTCAGGTTTCCTGCTTTGTCATAGACTGCATTTACCAGCGTTACATACCCTTCATCCACTTCCGGTTCTTCGTCCATCAGATTAAAAATACGTTCTGCGCCAGCCAGTGCCATAACGACCATATTTAACTGGTTGGATATCTGGCTGAGGGGATTTACAAAGCTTCTGCTCAACTGCAGGAAGGAAGCAATCGTTCCGATGGTAAGCCCGGCCATTCCTGTCAGCGCCAGTGTCCCTCCCAAAATAGCAATTAACACATACTGGAGATTTCCCAGATTTCCCATAACAGGCATTAATATATTGGCAAAAGCATTTGCCTGAGTGGCATCAGCACAAAGTTCCTCATTTTTCTGGTTAAATTCTTCCTTGGCCTTTTCTTCATGGCAGAATACTTTAATTACTTTCTGCCCGTTTATCATCTCTTCAATAAAACCATTCAGCCCCCCCAGCGCTGCCTGCTGGCGAATAAAATAGTAGCCGCTCTTTCCCGCGATCAGCTTCGTCACGTTCAGCATAATAAATACAAAAATCAGCACAAATATGGTCAGCTGCCAGCTGGTAAACAGCATTGCAAAAAATACGGACACAATGGTGATCATTGAAGAAAACATCTGCGGTATACTCTGAGCCATCATCTGACGCAGCGTGTCGGTATCATTTGTATAATGACTCATAATATCTCCATGGGCATGGGTATCAAAATACCGGATGGGCAATGTCTGCATTTTTGCAAACATGGAGTCTCTGATATCTTTGAGAATTCCCTGGGCAATTACAACCATAAGCCGGTTATAGAGCAGCGTTGCCACAACACCAGCCAGATAGATGCAGCCCATAAACAGGACAGATCTCAGAAGCGGCGTAAATACAGGCGCCGCTTCCAGTAAAAGCGGTGTTATATAATCATCGATCAGCGTCTCCAGATACAAAGAGCTGGCTACACTGGTCAGTGCACTGATCAGGATACAGATAAGCACTAAGGTAAAGCGCAGTTTATACTGCCCGATATAGGACAAGAGTCTCTTCACTACTTTTCCGTTTACTTTTTCCATTGTTTTCTTTTCTGATTTATTTTGACTGTTCTGATTCATCTTCCACGCCTCCTTTCACCTGGGATTCATATACTTCTCTATAAATATTACTGCCTGCAAGCAGTTCTTCGTGGGTACCCACATCCTGTATATACCCGCCGTCCATAACAATGATTTTGTCCGCATCCTGTACGGAGGAGATACGCTGGGCGATAATAAATTTCGTTGTATCAGGAATTTCTTCTGCAAATGCTTTTCGTATCATGGCATCGGTCCTGGTATCAACGGCACTGGTTGAATCATCCAGAATTAATATCTTTGGCTTTTTAAGGAGGGCCCTGGCAATACAGAGGCGCTGCTTCTGGCCTCCCGATACATTACTTCCTCCCTGTTCTATATAAGTATCATATTTATTGGGGAAACTCTGTACAAAATCATCCGCCTGGGCCAATATACATGCATGTATCAATTCTTCATCCGTTGCAGACTCATTTCCCCAGCGGAGATTCTCCTTAATCGTTCCGGAGAAGAGAATATTCTTCTGCAGCACCATAGCTACCTGGTCCCGGAGGGTTTCTATATCATAACTGCGCACATCCCTGCCTCCAACCAGAAGATTGCCGGAAGTCACATCATACAGCCTTGGTATTAACTGGACAAGGGTGGTCTTTGCCGCACCGGTTCCACCGATAATCCCAACGGTTTCACCGGATTTAATTTCCAGATTTACATTCTTCAGGCACAATTTATTTTGATCATCTACATAACTGAAATTTACATCTGCGAATACTACGGAGCCATCTTTCACTTCCATTACCGGATGTTCCCCATTTTTCAGGCTGCTTTCCTCAGTAAGAATTTCTACGATACGCTCGGCAGAAGCTCTTGACATGGTGATCATTACAAATACCATGGACAACATCATCAGACTCATCAGTATCTGCATTGCATAAGTAATCAAACTCATTAACTGTCCAGTTGACATCCCCACTGCCGGATTATTTCCGGATGCCACAATTGCCCTTGCACCAAACCAGGAAACCAGCAGCATACATGCATACATACAAAACTGCATCAGCGGCATATTAAAAGCCAGCAGTTTTTCTGCCTTTGAGAAATCAGAATAAATACTGCCGGAAATCTCCTTAAACTTTCCGTTCTCATGTTCTTCCCGTACATAGGACTTTACCACCCGGATTCCGTGAAGGTTTTCCTGGACAACATTATTTAATTTATCATAGGTACGGAATACCCGTTCAAATATGGGGTGCGCTTTTGTCATAATCACCCAGAGTCCAATCCCCAGTATAGGTATGGCACATAAGAAAATAAAGGCCATCTGCACATTAATGCCAAATGCCATAATCATGGAAAACACCAGCATAATCGGGCTTCTCACCGCCATTCGTATAATCATCTGATAAGCGTTCTGCACATTTGTTATATCTGTGGTAAGCCTTGTAACGATACTTGCCGTTGAAAATTTATCAATATTAGAGAATGAAAAGTTCTGTACATTATAATACATATCTTTTCTCAGATTCTTTGCAAATCCTGCCGAGGCGCTGGCTGCATACTTGCCTGAAAGTGCCCCGAATATGAGGGATATCATGGCGGATACTACCAGAAAGATCCCCATTCTCCATATGTATCCCAAATCCTTACCATCGATTCCATAGTCAATCAGCATTGCCATAAGAAGCGGTATAATTACCTCCATTACAACTTCCAGCGATACGAAAAAAGGAGTCAATAAGGAATCCCGTTTATATTCCCGTATACTTTTCATTAATTTTTTAATCATTTTTTTACCTCCACATTATCTGTTTGTACACGAATAATTCGTATACATACTGTTTGTAACCAAACATTATAGGGAAAATATAAGAAACACGCAGATGCATGTTTCTCATATCTATCCCAGCTTACCGGCCGGGTCCGCCAGTTCCTACTGCAATCGTACAGCAGCCGCCTAAAGAGTCTCAAGATTTACTCTTAACCTGTCCATCATGTTTAATAAGGCTTCCACTTCTTCCTCCGTAAACCCCTGGACAAGCATCCGTTCCGTATCTTCTATATGCTGCCTGACTTTCTGATACATTGCTTCTCCCGTTTCCGTAAGTATCAGTTTCTTTAATCTTGCATCCTCCGGAACGCTGACTCTGTATATTAATCCATTCTTCTCCATCAGCTTCAGTATTCCGGTTACTGTTGAACGGGTAATCGTAAAATCGCGTTCAATATCCCTCTGGAAGATATCCTGCCCCTTATGTTCCTGGAGATAGCCTATAATCCAGGTCTGCATGGGTGTAACGTCCTGCATTCCCTGCTGCTTTTTCTCTGCTTCTATCCTGCGGCCCAGCAGATTGGAAAGTGCATGTATTTCACGTCCAACGTCTCTTTTTCTCATTTACGATCCCTTTCTTACATTAAATTAGCGCTATAACTGTTTGGTCACAAACAATTATAGCGCCGAACTAATTTTATGTCAATCACTTTTTTACGCTATTCACCCCTGAAATGCCAATTGAAAATTAGTAAACCTATTCAGCGAATTTTCCCCTTCCTGTATAAAATCCCAGGTTTCTTTATAGGTTCCATCTACCGCCACCTGATTTTTTCCTAAAAATTCAATGAATTCTTCCGGCTTTCCCTCAAACCTCTCTGCAAAAGTATCCGAGTACTCCCATTTTTCTTCACTGCTAAACTCCCTCAGTTCATTAAATAACACATGCTCCAGATTACAGGACATATAATAAATGCGGTAAGGCACTTCGTTAATTTTACCGGTAGCGGAGAGCTTATATAACAACTCTGATTTTAATTGATTTCGCTTTATCAGAGAACCTACATTTGAGGTTTCAATGTGGTCGGTATAGTAAACCGTGGGACCTGACTTTTTTTGTATGACATTTTCCGCAGTCACAAATGCACCATCCAGGTCAGACAGATGGATGACTTTTAAGATATCCTCATCCGTGTATCTGTATTTTGTTTTAACATCCTCCATACAGTCATTGATTCTCTTAATAATCGTGTCAGAGTTCACACTTCCCCGGGCTGTGATGTCCCCATGAATTACGTGAAACTTTACCTCACTGCTTGAAAAATATTCCTTCACAATAGATCCGATTGCTCCTTCATCGCTGGGACCTTCCACAATAAATATAATCACTTTCTTCTCTTTATCTGGCATTTGTAATTTCCCTCCCTGCTTTACGAAATGACCTCGCAATCTTGATACTGTCCGTATCGGTATAGATACATTCCTGTTGTCCGCCTAAGGTGATGCTGCGGATATAGGCATCCCGCAGATTCAGGCTGTTTCCCGTATGCTCCATTCTGATATACCGGTTGTCCGGGTTGGCTGTGGAAAACAAGATACTGTCATTGCCCAACATTTCTAAAGCCCGCAGATTGTGGGAAGTGAATATCAGCTGCCCTTTTGCCCCTTTATTGAATATATCCAGAAGCTCTCCCAATAGATATTCATAAATACCGGCGTCCAGTTCATCCACAACCAGGCAGATGCCCGGATCGCTGTATGCCCGGATCAGCACATTGAGGATGGAAATAATCTTAACGATTCCATCTGACTCAAATCGTATGGGAATCTCCATCTCCCCACGCCTGGAAGTAAGATCCACCTTTCGCCCGACACCGCCATTCTCCACAAGCTGCTGTCCATAATCTTTGATATCCAATGTCATACCCGGTATAATGGTGGCAAGTACGATATTTATTTCCCCCACAATTTGCTTTAACAGTTCAAAACGGCTTTCCTCCACAAGAGTGGGTTCTTTTAAAGCAATTACAAAATCACCTCTGGTGGCTGACTTGCGGTCTGTAACCCGAAATGCCACGGGCAAAAGAAAATCCGCGCTGATTGCACCGGAGTGCGAATCCCGGATAACAAATAGATCCATCATTGCATAGTTGTATAGGGACTGAATCAAAAATGCATAATCCAGAAAATTCTCCCCACTCTCATTACAGAAAATCTCCCGGCTGGTCTCTCCAAAGATGTAGGAACAATTATGAATCCGGGCAACTTTTTTTGCTACAATCAGGTTCGTACCGTTCTCTTCATTTCCAAGAATCACATCCTCCAGCATTTCTTTTGGCGTAAATACACCTTCCGTATCTTCTGCAGTATATTCCATAAATAAATACTTTTGTGTGTACTCACCTTGTACGATCTTAGCAGCCGATAATGATTCTTTTGAAATAACAGCAGTATTTTCTTCTGTTCTGCGGAACCAAAGCTCATACTCCACCTCAAACTGCCGTTCCTTTCCGGTCACCAGAAACACTGCTTTTACTTTAGCATAATCCTGCCCGCTGGTAATATAATTAACCAGTTCTTCCGGAATACTAAGCCCCATGATTATCTTCTGCACATAGAAAAGCGTATCAATTACCGTAGTCTTTCCGGAGCCATTTTGTCCGTAAATCCCCAATATTTCAGAAGTATCCAGCACTATGCCCTGATGGATCCGGGAAGGCATCTCTACTTTTCCATATGCAGTATTTTTAAAGTTTTTTATTTCTACCGAATGCAGCCTTACAATGATGTCATCCATAATTTATCTCTCCTCCGATATATGAAGTATTTCTACATTATCCCCGATTCTGATACTTTGTATTCCATCACAGAAAAAAAGCAAGGCAGCTATTCCTGTTTATAAACATAACCTGTTTATAAATATCAAGAATCACTGCCCTGCTCAGAGGGTGTTTTAATATATCTATTTTATTTCAATTTTACTGTTCGAACCTTCGAATAATTTCCATATACTTTAGTATCTCCAACCTTCTTGTATCCACGCATCTTAAACTGGTAAGTCTTACCCTTTTTCAGTTTTGTCTTTGTATATGCAGTACGTGCTGCAGATGCGTTTTTAATCCTGGTAAAGCCACCTTTACCGGTCTTCATATAAATGGCAAATCCATCTGCCTTTGTTCCCTTTTTCCAGGATAGCTTCACGCTTGTTTTAGACGCTGCTTTAGCAGAGAGTACCGGTTTTTTTGGTGTCGTTGCTGTCTTTAAGTATTTTGAATTTTTACCGAACAGCTTTTTACTTCCGGATAACGTATATGCCCTTACCCTGTATTTGTAAATTGTTCCGGCGCTTAAGCCTTTTACCGTATAACTTGTCTGGCCTGTGGTTTTTACTACGTACCATTTGTTTTTATCCGGATTATAGCGGCTTAATTCGTAGCCTTTTGCACCGCTGGTTTTATTCCAGGTTAATTTCATCTGGTTAGTTTTCAGATTAGATGCTTTTAATCCGCTTACTTTTTTCGGCGCCGTAATCTTTTTGAATTTAGCTGTATAAGTTACGTTTTCATAAACCGTTACCGTATACTTTGCGGTTGTGGATACTTTCTTTCCATTGAGATACCAGCCCTCAAACGTATACTTAGCGGATGGTTTTGCCGTTAAATCAACCTTGCTTCCGGCATCCACTGTCTGACCGCCTGTTGCTGTACCGCCTGTTTCCGCTTTTACCGTAAGGGTAACTTTTTGTGGCTTCGGCGCTTCTTTCTTAATAAATTTTGCGGTATATACGGTGTTCTGTAAAGCATTCATTGTATATTCCGGATTTGATGATACTTTCATATCCCCTATATACCAGCCTTCAAATACATAGCCTTCCTGCGGATATGCCTTAATGGTTACCGCACTTCCATATTCTGCGGTCACGCTGCCGGTTACGGTTCCTCCGGCTTCTGCCACTGCCTGAATCGTGATCATTTCTTTTGGCTTTTCTTCAAATCGTGCTGTATACACAGCATCTGTTTCTGCCTTCAAGGTCAGGCTTGCCTGATCCGATACTTTTTCATCATTCAGATACCAGCCTTCAAATGTGTAGCCTTCATTTGGAAATGCCGTTATGGTAAATTCTTCACCTTTCTTAACGGTTCCGCTGCCGCTTACGGTTCCTGCCGTTTCATCTGCTGACTGTACGGTAATGTTCACCATTTCCGGCTGTGGCTCTTCTGCTTTTGTGAACCGCGCAACATAAGTGATATCCTCTTTTGCTACCACTTCATACTCTGCATTTTCGGATACCCTGACATTATCCAGGTACCAGCCTTCGAATACATAGCCTTCGTTCGCTGCTGCAGTAAGTTTTACCGTTGTTCCAATATCTACCGTTGCAGTCCCTTCTGCCGTTCCGCCTTCTGTTGCTTCAGCGGTAACCGTCACCTGCTGTACCGCATTTTTCGTAAACCGTGCAATGTATGCGGCATCCTCTGTTGCTTCTATTTTATATTCTGCCTGGTCAGATACTTTTGTTTCTCCCAGATACCAGCCTTCAAATGTGTAGCCTTCATTGGCTGTGGCAGTTATGGTTACTGTCTCACCAACGTTTACACTTCCGCCGCCGGATACCGTTCCTGCCGTTTCATCTTCAGACTGTACGGTAATGGTTACCCTGGCAGGTGCATTTTTTATAAATCTGGCAATATACTCCGCATCTTCTGCCGCTTCAATCTCATATACGGATGCATCGGATACTTTTATGCCTTCCAGATACCAGCCCTCGAAGGTATAACCCTCATGTGCCATGGCGGTAAGGGTGACTTTTTCCCCTTCCTTAACTGTACCGCCGCCGGATACGCTTCCTGCTGCTTCGTCTTCCGAACGGGCTGTAATTGTTACGTCTTTTAAGTCTTTTATAAACTTAGCTGTATAGACGGTGTCCTCTGTGATCTCCGGCGTAGTGAAAGCAGGTTCCTCGCCTACCTTTTCTTCCCCAAGATACCATCCGCCAAATGTGTATCCTTCGTTGGCTTCTGCCGTCAATACCGCAGTTCCGCCCGCTTCCACATCTGTAGTCCCTTTCACAGTTCCGCCCTCTGCCGGGTCTGCCTGTGCAGTCACTGTATATTCACCTTTCACTATGGTAAATACGGATGTGCGAACTGCTTTTGCACCGTTTACTTCTGCGATAGCACGTACTTTTATAATGCCTGCAGAGCCAACCCTGAGCTCTGTTCCGGATATGGCTGCACCTGCAGCTCCTTCTGCAATTTCAAAGGAGTAGCTGATGTCCTCCTGGTCATGGCCTGGTGTCTCACACGGTACGAGCATTCCTTCTGCGGACAAGTTTACTGTAATCTGGTCTGCATTTTTCGGTATAACAATCTTGCGGTTGTCGAAAACCAGGCTGCTGAAAGTACACCCGCATGAACCCGGTGTAATAACCAGGCTGTCATCCCCCGGCTCTTCCGTTTCCACCGCTTTGTAGAATGCCATATACTGTCCGGAGATAAATTTATCTGCAGGATCTGCACCCGGATAGTCTACGTTTTCCATAGAATGAAGCACTCTCATCTGCAGCCTTCTGGCATCTACCGGCGCAAATGCAGCTGTCTTCTTCTCTTTATCAGCAGCCCATACGATATGTCCTTGCGGAACTTCCTGCCAGTCATCCTGATCTGCCGTGGTACTGTAGTACAGCTTAAATTCCTTGATAATTCCATTCGTTCCGTCCTGCCTTGGACGATATTCCAGCTTGCCAATTTTACAGATATCCCCAAAATCAAAGGTCAGCTTATTGTTAATTCCCTGTGCCATATTGATTCCGCCGCTCCAACTGCTGTGATAGATCGAATCATTATCTGCCAGCATGTTGGTAATTGGATATCCGGGCTGTGTACTTTCTGCCGCTGCTGCTTTTACTTCCACCTTTTCATATTCATAATCATTTTTCTGTGCCTGATATACATAGAGTTCAGCAGCTGAGACAAATCCACCTCCAGCCTGCGTAGCACGAAGCATCAGCCTGCGTGCAGTCACCACAGAGAACTTTGCGGTTTTCTTAGAAGCATCTGCTGCCCAGGTACCGCTTCCTCCCGGAACTTCCGTAAATGCACCCTCTTCATATGTTCCAGTTTCAGCTTCACTGTAGTATAATTTATATCCCGTAATAATTCCATTTGGACCATTTTTTCTTGGAACATATTCAAGTTTACCGATATCATACGTCCCGCCCAGATCAATGGTAATTCCATTATAACGGTCATTTGGAATATCTGCCTGTGGTGCATGACCATACGCAGTATGCCAGATTGTATCTTCATTTCCATCCACTGCATTGCTGCCTGGTCCATCTCCCGCTCCCGGAGTATTGTTCTCCTGACTTTCTGCAACAGCTGTTAATTCGTCACTTGGAATTTTTGTATAAGTAATTCCGCCTTCTTCCCACATAGCAGTCAACGTAGTATTACGTCCCGGCATACTGTAGGTATCACCGGCTTCGTATGTTTTATTACCGTCATTCCATCCGACAAAGTTATAATCCTTTCTGGTGTAAGGATTCTTTGGCAATACAATTGCCGTACCTTCTGATGCTGTGACTGCTTCCGGGTTTGTCCCTGTCACAGTTCCTTCACCAGGTGCAAAGCTTAATGTATACTCCTGAATATCTGCTGCTTTCCCTTCGTCTACATAGAAATTATCAAAGATATATTCGGAAGCGCTCTGTTTTGTAAGGTCAATATAATAATCATCATAGTTACCGGTTGTAAAAGTTACTTTTACGCTTTCCTTCTGCCCGTATCCGGTACCGCTCAATGGTTTGAGTATCAGCGTTGCATTTTTTGTATCTTCTGCTGCCAGTGCCTTGTCGGATTTCACCCCAAGGACAACTGCATTTTGTGCCTTCGCCTTATAATCGATGCCTACCGTATAAGCTGTATTTGGTTTTAAGCGGACACGATGGGAAAGTGTCCTCATATAATCACCATTGCGGACTTTTAATGAGTAGCGTCCTTCAATTACATCATCTGTTAATGCAGGGTTAACCGTATTTATTTCAGATAAGTGACTCTGGTCTGACTCCGTTGACACAAACGGCCCGTATTCCTGGTCTACATTTTCAAAATCTTCAAAGAAATAATGGCTTCCCTGATCTGTCAGACCGACTGGTATCACGCGTACATCATCGATAGTTGCCACGGCATCCTCGCTGCCTGCATCAGCCTTGATCTTTATGACTGCCGATGTCTGCCCCTGTGGTTCAGTAAAGGTAAGTTTTACTCTCTGGAAATATTCTTTGTATTTATCTGTATGGTGAACACCATATATTACATTAGAACTATCAATATAGTTTGCTGCCAGTTCCCTGCCATTTTGATCTTCTACTGATATATGTACTTTTCTTCCGGCTGCCGTGCGGATCCAAGCAGACGCGGAGTAGCTCTGCCCACCGGTAAGCCCGTTCATCTCCTGTTCGATTCCGCCTTCTTCACTGCCTTTAATCTGAATCATTGTATTTCCGATACTGGTATCTGTAAATGTAACATTTGGATTATTATTGATATTTGTCCAACCATTTTCGAAAGTATGACTGTCAAATCCCATATCCTTTACCAGGCTGCCTGTGCTCCAGTCATAAGATGCCATATCCGGTATGTCTGCTGCTGCACTTCCCGGATATACCACGTATCCCTGCCTTGCATCTGCCGTGATGGTGACAGCACCGTTTGCCACATTGATGATCTGTTCATCTGTTTTTCCGGTAGATGTCAGTTTGTATAGTTTTACCGTAGTGTAATTCCAGTCTTCCGGAAGTGTCCAGGTTGTTTCCCCTCCGGCTTCATTATAATGGTAGATCTTGTCCTGTCCGTCAATCGTCCATGGGATGAAGATCTGATTGCCAATTGCCACTTCATTTCCATTCAGGCTGATCACATTCTTACCGTTTCTCATTTCTGTCACAACTTCATTGTTCCTGCCTAAAACCGCTTTATTATTATTGGTCCACTGGCTGATCGGATACTGGGCCAGAAAACGGTTCGGCAACAAATTCGTAAAGAAATCTCTCATGGTTGCATAGTAATCATCTGCTCCCTGCCAGCCGTTAAAACCATTGACACGTCCGCCCTCGCCGCGGAACAGGCTTGTTTGTCCGAAAATATCTTTCTGTCCGTTGTAGACAAAACGTACCATATTCCCCGCACCCGAATAAGTACTGTTAATATGGTGTGCCCAGGCACTCCTTCCTGTCATTTTCTCAGGATACTCTGTCGCTGCCGCTATTCCCTGGTCAGTCAGTTCGTTGATTGCTTTTTGCAGACGGTACGACGTCCAGCGGTTATCAAAATAAGTATCAACATAGATCAGTTTCAGTTTTCCGTTTGTATCTGAATTAAGCTGCTGAAGCCTCTGCTCCATATTGCCTCCCGGAATCGTACTTCCATCCATTAATATATCGTTTTCACGAATCATATTTACTGCGGAGTCATACCAGTTCCATGCACCTACTCCGGTATTCAGTTCATTTACTGCATACTGGCCCGCTTCCGGGTACATCTCCGTATGGTTGATATGCACACCAAAGTTTGCATTATATTTCTCACCTTCAGACAGCATGGTGTTAAAGTCTTCCAGACCTCCTGCACGGTTATTATAGTTTGCAAAGTCAGGATGGCTTGCATCATGCCCTTCCCCCTGATATCCCTTCAGGATAATCATCTGTTCAAATCCATCTGTTCCCAGATTAAACTTCTTAACATTATCTAAAATACGCAGGAACGGATATTGTGCTGCACTGCCCACGTTCATTGCCACGCTGGTGTAGGACTGCATAACATCTTCTGCCCCCGGAATCTTCAGATCTGATTCATCCGCATAGCAGTCATCCCTATACGCAATTGTACCATCCTGAAAGTCAATCGCACCATCTGCATTCCGGTCCGCCGTAATCGCAACCGCCGTATAAGGCTTCTCAAAATCTTTGTCATCCAAACCTTTCACCAGAAACTCATTTGTCCACAGCCCTGTTGTATAGTGGTCACCGTTTTTCATCGTCTGGTAAGCCACGCCGCTGTAATCTTTTGAAGAATCGTTCCGGATAGATGCCGCCAGCTCATTATTATTTACAACCGTAATAACTGCTGACTTGTATGCCGGATCCTCTGCAGGATTTGCTGTCAGGTCTATGCTGCTCTGGGTTCTGTTATCATTCACAGTCAGTGCTGCACCTGCCTGATCACTGCTTACAGATACCAGGCTGTGTTTTGGAAAATGAATGGTTTTAATCCCATCAGATATGTTTTCCAGGGTCATCACCATTACATTATCCCTCACCGTCAACACGGTATCAAAAGACATGCTCCCTGCTTCCATATGGTACGTTGCCTTGTTTCCCTCAATTTTTGAAGTCACAGCGGGTACATATGCCTTATTATTAATCTCCAGGGCATGGTACGGAACTTCCTGTCCCTGCATAACCTTGCCGTCCAGGTTATAGCTGATTACTCTTGGAAAATCAGCATCAACTTTTACTGACATCTGGTCTGAAGAAATTTCTTTTTCCGTAATACTGCCTGTTACAGGTTCAATAGTATTTGAGGAAGACACGGAAAATTTCCGGATACCGCCGCCGGAACCTTCAAAATACATGCCGGACTTTCCGGTATCCATGGTAATTTCCGGTACTTCACCATTAAAGATCTCTGCATCATCCAAAAATACCGTAACAACCTTTTCAACAACCCTTACGCGGAGCTTATAAGGTTTCAGACGTTTTGCATAAAGCCTCTGACCATCCCCGTAAGTGTTGCCGCTGGATAAAAGGGACACAGTACGACCGCCGCTGGTTTTCAGATACCAGGGCGATGTATTCCCTCCAACACCGCCATTACCAATTACAGTATAGGAATCGGGTCCTGCATACCGTACTACTGCATAAAAGTTTCCATTATTATTTGCAGGGTCAATTTCAAATTCTACCTCCGTATTTTTAAGTTCCGGCGAGTTCTCATCGATTACCAGTTTTGTACCACTTGCTGGTACCTGAAGTTTTCCATCCCCCTGAGTCAATGTGCCCGTCCCGCTTTTAACCGTAAACCCGTCGATACTATCTTTTGAAAAATCCTTTTGGTATAATCCATCAGTGCCCTCCGGTCCACTCAGGTCAGCTGTGGATACGGACTTTTTCTCATTAGCGCCCCCTGCTGCGTTTGCCGGCATAACCGGCTGAACCGCCAGACAGGTACATAAAAACACCGGCAGAATCTTTTTCCATAACTGCTTCTTCTTCATACATTTACCTTCCTTTCCAATCATCTTTTTTGTTTTCTTAGCTCCTCCGAAACAATACTCTTGTTATATTACCTCCTTCTGAAATACTCAACATTGCACTTCCATCACCTCTGACTTTGATTTTCATCTTTATTCTTGGTTATTTAGTACAGTATTTGGCTTTTTTTTTAATTATTTTTACATATAATTCCATTATATGCGAAAGTAAAGCCCATGTATTTGTACATATACTTATACTTTTTACACAATACGCATATTCACATTAAAGAGGGGCACCTTTCTGAGAAGGTGCCCCTGGCCTGTATTAATCTATATTTCAAAAAACAGCACGGGGTTTGTCAAGTCTTGCTCCGCTTTCCATTCCCCATAATCTTCGCAAACACAATCCCTGTCAGAGTAGAAACGCAGGTCGCCACGATTGCAGCCCCCACGATCGAAGTTGGATTCGTACTCCCATACTGACTCCGGTATGCAATAATGTTTACCGGTATCAGCTGAAGTGAAGAAATATTTAAAATCAAAAATGTACACATAGATTTACTGGCGACAGGTTTATGATGATTCAATTCTCCCAGTTCTTCCATCGCCTTTAACCCCGCCGGTGTAGCCGCCCATCCAAGACCCAGAAAATTCGCTATAAAATTTGTGGTAATATGCTCATTTGCTTTATGATCCTTGGGAATCTCAGGAAACATAAAATGAACAAAGGGCCTGATTTTCTTAGACAGACTCTTAATCAAACCGGCCTCAGAAGCTATCTCCATAATCCCCACCCAGAGCGACATCACTCCTACCATAGTAATGCAAAGCGTTACCGCCTCCTTCGATGAAGTAAGAGCCGCATCTGTAATTTCCTGCATTCTTCCGGTAAACGCACCATAAATAATTCCTATTACAATCATTCCACCCCAGATATAATTCATATATACCCCCAATCAGTTCGTACTGCAGACCATTTTTTCAATGATACACTCTCTTGGCTTAATATATGAAACAAGTTCTTTTTTCATGACATTTTAGATTCGTAATTATCGTTGATCAATTTTAAAGATCACCACTTTTCTCAGAATATCTGCCTTCCTAAAAATACTCCGGATGCAGCAATCAAGTACACCGCCCCATAATACAAGGACATAATCGCATACCGGTAAATTTTTTCTTTCCTCTTATGGATCAGCCGGAAGCCCAGGATGCAGTCGGAACATACAAAAAAAATGCCGCCCACAGCAGCCATTACGCCACTCATTCCTCCCTTTGCAATCACAACTGTAATTCCCATGGATGCCATAACGCTTAAAGCCGCCATATAGAGAAACGCCGGGATTTTCATTCTGGACAAACCCGGAATTTCTTTGCGGAATCCATAGATTATTCCCACATAAATCAATATAAAAATAATGATTGTAATCCATTCTGCCCCGCCATCCATTGCAAATGCCATTATAAAGCAAACATGGGCTAAGCCAAACGCAGAGGCTCCGGCTATAAAATATATCTCCAGTAACACATCCGCAGTCATACAAAGCAACGTTCCCATAAAGATAAGCCAGTTAACCGCTTCCCCTTGGCAGAAAACGCCATAAATCGCCAATATTACAGGCATAAAAGTTGCTGACGCCTTTAAAGCCAGTGCTTTCATGCCAATTTTATCCGCCCGGCGGCAATATGCACTTCCAAAACAAACGGTCAAAATGAAAGTCACCAGCAATATCGTCCTATCATTTTCTAACAGTAATCTCATCTGCAAACCCTCCCTGCCACTTCGGTTACAAAAACCTGTTAAAAATCCCTTTCATCAGCCTGCATATCCATACTTTTCCCGGCTGCATATTGATACCTGCTCAAGCAGCATTTCCATATGCCAGACGTTTCCATTTCGCCTGTCGGAAACGGATCACATAAACCAATCCTCTGGTGCACTCGTCCAGTGCCATAGCAATCCATACCCCTTCCAGCCCCCAGCCAAATGTTATGCCAAATACGTAAGCCATACCAAAAGCAATCAGCCACTCTCCTGTAATCCCGGCGATCATCGGAGTCTTTGCATCTCCCACTGCTATGAGGCTACGTGTCATAATAATATTAATTGCCCTGCCGATTTCCAAAAAGAATTCCAGAAATAAAATCCTTCTTCCTAAAGCCAGAACCTCCGGATCGCTGGTAAACATTCGAAATACCAGATTGCTGTTTATAAATAGCAATAGGGTCACACCAAGGCAGACACAGAGGCAGATTTTCATAGTGCTCCAAACCCTCTTTTGAATATCTTCAATCTTCTTAAGCCCCAATAAATATCCCAGTACAATCTGGGTAGCCTGGGAAAGCGCAACTGCATAAACGTATGAGAGATTTGCTAAAATGCTGCAATATCCCTTTGTGGCCGTTACCATGGTTCCAAACGTATTTACAATTCCCAGAATACAGATCTGTGATACATTGTATGAAAAGCTCTCCGCCCCTGACGGAAAAGCGATCTTACACAGATTCCCCAGTAATTTCTTCGGAAACGGCATTAAAAACCGAAGTCCAAGAGGTAGCCGGACTTTCTTTACAAACAACAGAATAATCAGCAGAAGTCCTATTGTTTTACTAATTACCGTAGAGGTAGCTGCCCCTGCAATCCCAAGTTGGGGAAATCCGAGCCATCCGTTTATTAATATTGCGTTCCCTGCTATATTCAGTATATTCATAATTACCGAAACATACATCACTTCTTTCATTAAAGTATATGTACGCAGAATTGCAGCAAAATTCAAGTATAACCCCTGAACCAAAATAAAACTGCCTACGATCATCAGATATGACCTGGTTTCCCCCATGATTTCCTGCTGCAGCTTCATCATAGTAAATATCGGCTTGTTTGCCAGCATTACAATCAGAGTAATGACAACGCTGACTCCCGTTATCAAGGTCAGCGAAACCATACAGGTCTTAGATGCATTTTCGTCATCCTTTGCCCCCAAGAACTGAGACAGTATCACCGTGGTTGCCATGCTGATCATATTCAGCACAATAATAACCAGATTCATAATCTGATTTCCGTTTACAATAGCCGCCACCGATTTCTGTGAATACTGGCTGATCATGATCTGGTCAATATTTCCTACTAATAACTGCAGCATCAGTTCCACAAAAATCGGAATTGACATTTTAAATACCCTGGACGTTGTATTAATTCTTACTTGCCCTGTTTGCTCTTCCATTCTCTTCTCTCTTCCTTAAGCGTGTTAACGCATAAATTTTTTCTAAATAAGCCCCGTACATTATACCAAACTACTTTATATTTTCATATATTAAAAACTATCAAAAATTCCTATCGATCCGCAAAAAAGAACTGCCCTGCCAGACAAAAGCACTTTAATATGCTTACATGCTGGAGGCAGTTCTTTATTTATTTCATAAATTTATTTATGATCTGATCCCTTACTACACCGACCTGGTTTTATAAAGCACTCAAACACGAATTCTTCTTTATCTAAGCGATATTCCATAGCCAGCTCCGGTCCACAGCTGTTGGAACCTATACCGCTTTGTATATAATCCAGGCAAAGTACTGTGTACCCGGAGGGAACTAAGTCATAGTTATGTTCCTTTTGGGTTAATTCTTCCTGCGTATAGACAGAGGCATTAAAGCTGAATGTCTCTTTTCCGTAAGCCGTAAGTTCTGCTCTGGTTCCACATATTTTCACATAATCGCAATCATAGTGGCTTCCATTTTCCTGTGGACGAATATAGTCCTCATGCATTTTCTCTATCGGACTTTGGAATTTACCATGATAGCTGGCGCGGCATTTATCAATGTAGCTTTCAACCGGTCCGAGTCCTGTGTATTCTGCCTGTTCCATTTCTTTTGGCAGGAAAAGACGAAGTCCGAACCTTGGCAGAAATGGTAAGCCGGAAGGACGGCGAACCTCCTGGTGTGTACCAATTGTTCCATCCGGATAAATGGTCCAGCATACCTGAATCTCAGCAAGCCGCTGCGTATAAATTGCGGAGAGGGAAAGGCTGGTGCTTATTTCCACGCATCCCTCCCATGTCCTGTAACTGGTTTCATAGGCACGGGTAACAATTTTATCGTAATTTGCCTTCATCCAAAGGTGTTTCACATTCCGGTCATTATCGGTAGGCGCTCTCCATACATTAAATTCCATGGGTTTTTCCAGATAATTCATATTCTGGTATACCATTTTCTCAAATGCCCCGGTCAGTTTATTATATACGTAGGAAAACTCTGGTCTGCTTATATATATATAACGGTCATCTTCCTGGATAGTCAGACCTTCACTGATATTTTCTTTATTAATATTGTCTTCCTTAATAATTTCTTTTTTAATATTATCTTTCTTCTCCAGATCTTTCAGACTTTCCAGAAGAACTTTCACGGTCTGATTGCAATTATCCTCAGTGGCTAAAGCCGTTTCATCAAATCCCAACAGATCTCCTTTTTGAACCGGACCATCTGTTTTAGCCGCCCGATATTCCAGTTTCAAATAACATTTTCCTGATTTTGGAATCGTAAATTCAAGTGACAGCTTCTTCTCATGATGGGGTTTCAGATCCAGCAATGCAGCATCTGTAATCTCACCGGATTCAATAATTTTTCCATCCTGCAGTACCGCATATGTAATCGTCAAATAGTCTTTCAGGTTTAAATAATCCATAAAATTCCGGATGGTAACCTCCCTGGTATCCTGGGCAAATTGCATTACCCGTACCGGACGATGTACATTCTTAAATTCTAACAGACCTGTATGAGGCGTGCGGTCCGGATAAACCAGTCCATCCATACAGAAATTTCCATCGTGGGGATACTCACCGGAATCACCGCCATAGGCATATTTTTTCTCACCCAGTTCTGTTTTTCCCACATCGATTGCATGATCACACCATTCCCAGATAAAACCTCCCATAAATCCATCATACTGCTGAATTACCTGGAAATAATCCTCAAGATCTCCCGGTCCATTTCCCATTGCGTGGCAATACTCACACTGTACAAACGGCTTATCCATTCCATTTTTAAAGTATTCATGAATTTCAGAAACAGATGCATACATCCGGCTAAAAGTATCCAGATTAGAAAAATCATTCTCCCTGTTCTTATCTGCATGAAGAGCACTTTCATAATGGGTAAGACGGGAAGGATCAAACTCCTTCGTCCAGCGCAGCGCATTTTCAAAAGTACAACCGTACCCGCATTCATTCCCCATGGACCAGCAGATAACACTCGGACGGTTTTTATCACGCTCCACACAGTGCTGAACACGATCTAATGTGGATTCTATGAAATCTGGATTATCCGAAATATAATGTGCCGTACGGGCAAAGCTCTGCAGCCAGTCTTCCTCCGTCATATAGACATCAGCGGTACCGTGGCTCTCATTGTCCGTCTCATCAATCACAAAAAAACCATACTCGTCACATAACTGATAAAACTGAGGCGCATTTGGATAATGGCTGGTACGGATCGCATTCATATTATGCTGTTTCATCAATTCAAGATCCTTTTTCATCTGGGTAACACTGATTACCGATCCCGTAACAGGGTCGCTGTCGTGGCGGTTTGTTCCATGAAGCTTAACTTTAACATTATTAATATATAAAACAGCGTCCTGAATTGTAATATCCCGGAATCCCAAACGCTCTGTAATTACTTCATTATCCGTTTTCAATACCAGAGTATAGAGAAAAGGCTGTTCTGCATTCCATAATACAGGCTGGCTGACAGCAAACTGTATTTTACTGCCCTGTGATCTGCCTTCTGCAACAATATTCCCCTGATGATCCTCCAGACAGTATTCTACCGGAATCTCTCTGCTGCTGAAAATAAGATCTGCACAAACCTCTGCCCTTTCATTATCCTGGGAAATATCTGTCTTTACAAAATAATCGAATAGCATTTCTTCCGGTCTGGCAAGAAGATAAACATCACGGAAAATTCCGGACATTCTGAATTTATCCTGATCCTCCAGGTAACTGCCGTCACACCATTTTAAGACCAGAACAGCAAGGTTATTTTCGCCTTCTTTCATCACATCCGTTACATCAAACTCACTCATTCCATGGGAAATCTGGCTATACCCCACAAATGCGCCGTTCATCCATACATAAAAACAGGAATCCACCCCTTCAAAATTCAGGTACTGCCTCGGAGCCTCCGGTAATTTATGATATTCAAAAGTATGAAGATAAGCTCCGCATGGATTATCCTGGGGTACATAAGGCGGGTCCATGGGAAATGGATATCTGGTATTCGTATACTGATGGCGGTCATATCCAAAGTTCTGCCATACGCCCGGCACCGGTATTTCTCCAAAGTTCTGTGCCTGATAGCCGGTCTGGTAGAACTCTTCCTGAAGATCATAAATACTGCCATAATACCGGAACTTCCAGGTTCCGTTTAACAGAAAAAACCGGTCAGATGCTTCTCTGTTCCCCACCAAATCATTTCTTCTGCCGGAAGCAGGAATATAGTAACTTCTGTTCGGCATTGTGTTTTTGTGTAAAACTTTCAAATCTTCATAATATCTTGGAATTATCATTTTAGAATCCTCCTGTAATTTTTATAGAAATACAAAACCGTATCTGATCTGTCATTGATCATGTTTAATACTGATTATAAATTCCGGATCATAAAATTTCCATATCCAGGATAGGCGAATATATGCACAAAATGATACAAATGTTATTGTAACTATAATCTTCCCGCGTTATAATGAAAACATAGCTGCGACCAGAAAGTCTAACGCAGTAAGTTTGGACAAATGGCTGGTACTTTGCAATGGTTATCAGCTGGTTGCTGCAATTATATCAGACCGGAGGTATTTTAATGTATTCTAACTCAGGCTATTTTAATGATGTTGATATTGATATTTTGGATCAGGAACATGAAATTTCAGTTTACAGCTGCGGTAATTACCGCTTCATATCCCGGAAAGAAATGGTAACCCTCCGCCCAAACGGACGCCTTGATTATCAACTGATCTACGTTGCCCAGGGTAAAGCCGATTTTGAAAAAAATGATGTTCGAAAAGAACTCGCTGCAGGCAGTCTGATTCTTTACCGTCCTTCGGAGCCCCAGAAATACTATTACTATGCAAAGAATACGCCGGAACTCTTCTGGGTACATTTTTCCGGTTATGGAGCAGAAACGCTGTTAGAAGCTGCCGGGTTTAAAGAACAGGATATCCTGGAGATCGGATTCACATCTGAATACACGCAGCTTATGAATAAAATGATACGGGAGCTCCAGTTAAAACGTCCGGGACACAGCGAGTTACTGGCATTGTATTTCCGGGAGTTCCTCACGTTAATTTGCAGATATCAGCTGGAAAAACGCCTTGGCAGAACAAAGAAAAAAACAGAAATTGAAACAGCGGTACATTATTTTAACGAACATTTTCCTCAGGAGCTGAGTATTCAGGAATATGCCGCCAAAAACCATATCAGTACCTGCTGGTTTATCCGAAACTTTCGCCAATATATGGGCATGACACCTATGCAGTATATTACTTCCATCCGTATGACAAAAGCAAAAGAATTACTGGAGACAACCGATCTTACCATAAATGAAATCGGTGACCTGATCGGCTATCAGAATGCGCTGTACTTCAGCAGAATCTTCAAGAAAACTGTTGGTACTGCGCCCACTGCATATCGACAGTCTATATAGGGCGAACAAATTCAGCTTAAAT
This sequence comes from Robinsoniella sp. KNHs210, assembly GCF_000686105.1. NCBI lineage: Bacteria > Bacillati > Bacillota > Clostridia > Lachnospirales > Lachnospiraceae > Robinsoniella > Robinsoniella sp. KNHs210. The sequence goes on along the minus strand of NZ_JMLZ01000002.1, from coordinate 3,507,892 downwards.
TTGGGTTTTGCTGATTAATGAGGCTTTGTAGATGTAGGTAGTGTACGGAAAGATGGGAGTGGGAAACTGGCATGGGCTCCGTCAGCTGGCCGCAGAACTGGTATTTTCTAACCTTTCCGAAGCGCTTTTTGGCGGCACGCGGGCATTCGCTCCGAAATCCTGATGCATTTCGCAACTCACTGCCCGCTTAGTATCCGATGGGAGCCAGTCGAATACTATCCGCCAAAAAACACTCCGGCAAGGTAAGTAAATACTCAGATCTGCTCTACGCTTCCTCCGCCCATACCAGTTTCCCACACCCATCTTTCCGAAATAGCATTCGTTGATACAAAGCTGGTTTTCTCAGCAGGTTGGAACCCCTGGGCTGTGGCTGGCTGTTCTTTATTGGATGCAGTGCTGTATGTTTCGGCTATTTATGCGTAAAAGGAGATGAAAGTTTGCTACTTTTTCTGGAATGAAGAAACAAATTACTGTGATAAGTTCAGTTGCTTTATGCTATTCGTTTTCAGCATGATAGATGCCCCGAGGCTAAAACTGTCTATTCTTTATCGGATGGAACGCAGTATATTTTTAGATGTTTATGCATAAAAGAAGATGAAAGTCTACTTCTTTTTCTGATCACAGAAAAAAAACAAATCCCGTTCTCAAGATCAGTTGCTTGATATCATTAGCTTACACCAATCGCGTCCGGCATGCCACAACCCCAGGGTCCCACCACGCTGAGAAAATTAGCTTTGTATCTACGAATGCTATCTCGGAAAGAGAAGGGGGCGGACCAGGACATTGGTTTGGAAGGCGTATAGCAGAGCTGAGCATTTACTTACCTTACCGGAGTGCTTTTTGGCGGATAGTATTCGACTGGCTCCCATCGGATACTAAGCGGGCAGTGAGCTGCGAAATGCATCAGGATTTCGCAGCGAATGCCCGCGTGCCGCCAAAAAGTGCTCCGGAAAGGTTAGAAAATGCCAGTTCTGCGGTAAGCCTTACAAACCAATGTCCTGGTCCGCCCCCTTCTCTTTTCGAACAATACCTATCATCTACAAAGCGTCCCCTTCCTCAGCTAACCCCCCAATTTCTACATATCCATAAAACACAAAAAACAGGGACTTCTATATCCCTGTTTTTTCAAAATATGCCCTCAAACAAAGTGCATCTTCCAATGTATTCTTCCAACCATATTTTTTCAAATCCACTCTCAGATCCGAACTCACTTCCACTCCTTCTTCCATAAGAAGCACGTCCTGCTTATCCGGATCCTGAAAACATCCTGCACCGGAGAGATATCCCTGATGATTTACGATCCTGTGGGCAGGCAGATTATCCCCGGAGAAATTATGCTTAAGCGCATAGCCGACCTGTCGTGAATTTTTAGGTTTTCCGCATAAAAGGGCAATTTGACCGTAGGTTGCCACTTTACCCGCGGGAACTGTTTTACATACCACTGCCACTCTTTGATAAAAATCCATATTACAGCCGATATCCCGTCTCAAAATCTATTCTGTTCTTAAGAGGTTCTCCTACGGCAAACCTTCTCCTGTTTTCTAATGCAATCCCTACAATCCGCTCCAAAGTTTCAGGTATAGAATACCCACCGGAAACGTGGGGTGTTAAGATCAGATTATCCAGATCCCAGAGAGGGTGCTCCTTTGGAAATGGCTCCGGTGTGATGACATCAAGTCCCGCACCGGCAATCCATTTTTCCTTCAAGGCCCGATATAAAACCTCCGTATCGATTAAACTTCCTCTTCCTACATTTAATATGATTGCAGAGCTCTTCATCTTTTTAAACCGTTCTTCGCTCATGAACCCAATCGTCTTATCATAAGCCGGCATGGAAAGCGCCACAATATCCGCCCTTCCTAGAAGTCTGTCCACATCCTCTTCATAATACAACTCATCTACATATTCCGGCTTCTCGCTTTTCCTGCGCTTAACGCCAATTACGTGGCTCCCCAGGGCTTTCATCCTTTTGGCATACTCCATCCCGATATCTCCAAGACCGATCACCAGGACAGTACTTCCCATAATTGTACTTACGCCGCTCTCATAATGCCATCTGTGATTTATTTGGTTGCGGACATACAATGCGGTATTTTTCTTTAATGCAAATGTTAGCCCCACCATAAACTCCCCAATTGACAGACCATATGCTCCTGAAGCATTGGTCAGAATTGTACCTTCTGCCAGCACTCCCGGATTACAATAACCATCCGTACCGGCACTATTTAGCTGCAGCCACTCTAAATTGGCAGAGCCTTCAATAAATTCCGGCGGCACATTGCCGATAATAATATTTGCCTCCTGAACCAGTTCCCTGGTTACGGACTTATACTTTGTATATTTATAGCTGGCGCCCGGATCTATTTGTTCCAGGTCCATGCGCTGTGCCTCAGCCATTGGCAGCGTTACTAAGATATTCATAGGGAATGCCTCCTGTCTATTTATGCCTGGGGATTACCATTTTGCCATCCGCTATTATAGAATGTATCATATTCCTTCCATGCATCATCCCAGCTTGTGTATGCTTCATCGCCACGTTTATCACTAAAATCATAATGCTCGTTTATATAACGTCCAAGATATGCCGTTACCTTCCGGGCACCTCTCGAGTTCAAATGAATCGGATCAATATAATCCGTTGTAAAGTCGATACCTAATTCATCATATAGATCCTGTTTGTTAAAATTAATATAATCAAATCCATACTCTTTTACAATTTCAAATACCTTATTCATCTGCTTTTGTGCATTCTGAGACATTGATCCTGGCATAGAAGTAAACAAGAACTTCAAATCATTCGCTTTCCCATATTCTAATATTTCCAGCAAAATCTCTGACTGAAGTTCCGATATATCACCTATTTTATCGGTTGTCTTAGGTCTTTTCTGGGTTTCTACAGTAAATGCATTTTTTTCATAGACACCCTTCATCTGCCTCTCCGGTATTGTAAAATCGTATTTATTCAACTCTTCCCATCTCGGATGATATTTAATAAATGGAATATAAAAAGACATCTTGTGATCCAGGAATGACTTATCTTCATTATATTTCTCTGCGTATGTAAAAGCTTTGCCTAGAACATCCAGCCGGTTCTTCGAAAACTTCATATTATCCGTCAGACGCCGGATCTTAAACTCCTGTAATTCTAATTTACTGCTTCTTAATCCGCGTAAGTCAATAATAAAGAACTTTGTATTCTGCTTTTTATGTATTTCTTCTATCAAATTAGTAACAAATGGTAATGGCAGACTGTCCGTAGACATAGGATATAATGCCATGCCGTACTCATTCCAGGCAAGGGGGGCTGCCCATGCACGGTCTACCACACTGCTGCCAATAAGTGCACCATCCCATGAATTCTTTGTCTCTCTTTTATAAAATGCTTCATAGCGGTCATTAATTTCTATTGAAGCCGGTTTAACAAATATTCCATTCATCACATAAAAAGCACCACCTGCAAGCATCAGAAAACATATCATTCTTAGTATCTGTTTTTTAGTCATAATCTTCTCCCATATTATAATAATAAACAATAATCATCAACTAATCAAACCATTCAGCACAGAACTGTACAGGGCGACTGCTCCATGAATTTCATTGCATTTTAGCGTCAAATTAGCCATTGCGCCATACAGTCCCGATGGGTACGGTTATTTCAAGTTTTTATTATAACATTTTATGTCAATTATGTCTAATAACTTTCTCTATTACCATTTTTAACCCAGAATCGTTATTCAAATATTTTCTACTTTTTTTCGATTGTTTTTCACTTATACATCAGACACAATATTTCTCCCAATTACTTTTGACAAACCTCCGCTCCCCACCTATAATAACATCAACAGCACAAAAGAAACACCAAACGGGAGGAACCACATGAAAAAGTATATCAACGCCAATAAAATAGTAAAGTTATTCTTCTTATTCGCGCTTGTCCTAACCATGGCATCTGCCATATCACTCCCCACCCGGGCAGCGTCCACAGGACTTTTAAAAGACGTCCGTAAAGCTCCTGTCAAAAAAGGGGACTGGATAAAGAAAGGAAGTAAATGGAAATACCGCTATACCAACAAAACCTACGCAAAAAATACCTGGCTTAAAATAAACGGCAGGTATTACTATTTTAAAAAAAGCGGGTACATGGATACCGGTTGGAAAACATATAATAGACAAAAATATTATCTGAATAAAAACGGTGACATGGCAACTGGATGGGTTCAATATAAAAAGAAATGGTATTACTTTAATAAAAACGGGACGATGGCATCCAACAAATGGATTAGTTATAAAAAACAGAAGTATTACGTAGGTGCCAAAGGTATTATGGCCACCGGATGGAAGACCATTCAAAAGAAAAAATACTATTTTAATAAGAGCGGACAGCTGATGAAGGGTTGGGCAAAAGTAAAGGATGACTGGTATTATCTTAAAAAAGACGGTTCTCTTTCATCCTATAACAAAGCAAGCCAGATGATCTTCGTAAAAGCAACCGGAAGCATGGCAGAATTTACCATGCTGGAACGGAAAAATGATACAACCTGGAATGAAATCTTAAGTACAACCGCCTATGTAGGACGTCTCGGCGTGGGTGCAACATACGAAGGCCTTGCTACCACACCCAGTGGAACATACAGCTTTGGAGTAGCATTTGGCAATAAGTCGAATCCGGGCACCGCATTCCCTTATACCAAGGTAAACCCATCCCACTATTGGGTAGATGATCCAAACTCACAATATTACAACAAGTTTGTCAGCACGAAAAAAATATCGCCGGATTGGAACAGCGCAGAACACCTATCTGAGTATCCAACCGCCTACGCCTATGCACTTTCCATAAATTACAACACTGCCTGTACTCCAGGTGCAGGTTCCGCTATCTTTCTCCATTGTTTTGGCGGCGGCGCCACTGCAGGCTGTGTAGCAATCCCGGAACAGGATATGGTCTTTGTATTACAGCATATAAAAAGAGATGCAATGATTCATATTTCCAGAAAGTAAAACTCCGTTGCAGGTTGTGGAGGATTTCTACCTTTGCGGCAGCCTCCAAAATGGACATGTGCGCGAGTCCCCGGGCTTGCTGTACACAATAAAAGAGAATCGGGGAAGACGACATTCCCCGATTCTCTCTATATCAACTCTTGATAAACATCCCGTTTACTAATTCCACGATCTTTCGCAACACATTTCATTGCTTCTTTCTTATCCATCCCAATATCCAGATAGCGCTTCATGTGTTCCTCTATGGTTAATTCCTCCCAGGCTTTACGTGCCTCTTCCCTGATCTCCTGACGGCTTCTGCCCTCAATGACCAGCACACATTCCCCCCTGGGATCCACTTCCTTATAATGAGCCAACGCCCCTTCAATCGTAGTCACAAAAGCAGTCTCATGTTTCTTCGTCAATTCCCGGCACACAGTAATCTTCCGGTTCCCCAGTACCCCGAAAAGTTCTTCCAGTGTCCTGACAAGCCTGTGCGGCGCCTCATACAGGATCATCGTTCTGGTTTCCCCTTCCAGTTCCGCCAGAACTTCCTTCTTTTCTTTTTTATCAGAAGGCAGAAATGCCTCAAATGCAAAACGCCTGGTAGAAAGTCCCGACAAAGTCAAAGCAGTAATACATGCCGCTGGCCCCGGAAGGGAAGTTACTTCCACGCCTGCCTCATAACACAACCGAACCAGTTCTTCACCGGGATCTGAAATCCCAGGTGTCCCTGCATCTGTTATCAGGGCTATATTTTTCCCGTCCCTCATCTGTTCAATGAGATAATGGGCTTTGTCAATCTTATTGTACTCATGATAACTGGTCATAGGAGTTTTAATATCAAAATGATTCAGCAGCTTAATGCTGTTTCTGGTATCCTCTGCTGCAATCAGATCCACTTCCTTCAGAATACGCAGCACACGCATCGTAATGTCTTCCAGGTTACCAATTGGTGTAGCACATAAATATAATTTTCCCTGCATGTGAGTCATCTCCTTCTAAAGGCTGTCTTAAAAATCAGATCAATAGCCATACACATCATAAATCTCATCCGTATACACACCGGGTTCTTTGTATACGATCAATGGTTTTTCTACTGTTATTCTGGGTTTTCCACCCTTCAGGCCTTCAATTAGAACCATATTCGGCTCTTTGTCTGCAAAAGGATATACTAACCGCATCCGCTTGGGCTCCAGACGGTGCGCGGTCATCTTTGTCATGATCTCAGCCATTCGAAATGGCCTGTGCACCATGTAGAACCTTCCGCCCGGACGCAGAAGCTTAGATGCCTGTCCAATTACATCATCCAGCGTACACAAGATCTCATGTCTGGCGATCGCCTTAGGCATATCCGGATTGACCAGACCATGGTTTCCCGTCATATAAGGCGGATTACTTGTAATAACATCAAAAGAAGCCGCATCAAATAATGTATGGGCCTCTTTGATATCTCCTTGTACAATAGAAATCTGATCTTCCAGATGATTATAGAGAACGCTCCGCCTTGCCATATCTGCACTGGCTTCCTGGATCTCCAGACCGGTAAAATGCTCCCCCTTAGTCTTTGCCTTCAGCAAAATCGGGATAATCCCGGTCCCTGTTCCCAGATCCAGTGCCTTCTCTCCCGGCTTTACATGAGCAAAACCGGACAGCAGCACTGCATCCATTCCAAAACAAAATGTCTTATTATTTTGAATAATCTTATATCCGTTGCGCTCCAGATCATCAAGGCGCTCACCGGGATACAGCTCAATTGTCATCTAACTTGGATTTCCCTTCTTTTTTCTCCATGTCTTCCAACTGCTTCAATTCCTTATCAACGCTGATTTTTTCCTTTTTCCGTTTCGGTTTGAATTTCAATTGGTCTACTTTATAATCACGAATTTCTTTTTCATCATTTACTTCCACGATAACCTTCACAGTCTGACGGAGTACACTTACACTTTGTACTTCCCCTTTCAGTCCGTCTTCTGTAAGAACACGATCTCCCACATTTGGCAGCCTGCTGTTCAGATATTCATATGTCTCTTCTTCATTCTTAAGACAGCACATCAATCTTCCGCATACACCGGAAATCTTCGTCGGGTTCAAAGAAAGGTTCTGTTCCTTCGCCATTTTAATAGATACCGGTGCAAATTCAGCAAGGTATGTATTACAGCAGAGAGGCCTTCCACAGATTCCTATACCACCAAGAATCTTTGTTTCATCACGTACCCCGATCTGCCGGAGTTCGATTCTGGTTTTAAATACAGCCGCAAGATCCTTAACCAGATCACGGAAATCAATTCTTCCGTCTGCGGTGAAATAAAACAGTACTTTATTATTATCAAAAGTATACTCTGCATCAATGAGTTTCATTTCCAGATTATGTTTCTTAATCTTCTCCTGGCAGATACGAAGAGCATCTTTTTCCTTTTCTTTATTCTTCAGTTCTCTGTCCGCATCCTCCTGGGTTGCTACCCGGATTACCGGTTTTAAAGGCTGAATCACCTTCTTTTCATCCATATCCGTAACCTTCGTTACCACGGTACCGTATTCTACGCCCCTTGCAGTTTCTACGATTACATGATCCCCTGGATCCATAGCGTAATGCTTGGGATCAAAATAATAGATCTTTCCCGCATTACGAAATCTAACACCTACAATCTTAACCATTGCTAGTTCTCCTTTATCATAAGGAACAATAATTCCATCGTTAAATCAAAGTTTACATTTGCATTCAGACGGGCCTTCGCCTTCTGCAGTCCACTTAATATCTTCTCAATCCCCTCATACGAACTCATATTCGTCTGATCGGCAATCACTCTTACCTGATCACGGAATACCAGCCCATTGGGATCTTTCGTTGCTTTAAAATAAAGCACATCCCGATACCAGATAGCCAGAATATCCAGATAATCCTGTATCTCCATCTTAAATTCGGAAACAGCTTTTACTGCCGCAATAATTTCACTGATCTCCATATCCTTTGCATGTGTCAGCAGATGCAGTGCTGCCGCCTTAATCTCATTAAAATTATCAGAAGATGCCAGTTGTACTGCTTTTCCAATATTTCCCTGAGCAAACGCCACGCATACATCCGCCTGGTAGTCAGGCACCTCCACATTTTCCATCAGATACTTTTTAACCATTTCATCCGGTACCGGCTTCATATTCAAAGTCACACACCTGGATAATATTGTTGCTAAAAGAGAGGTTGCGTTAGCCGTCAGTAAAAGAATTACCACATAAGCCGGCGGTTCCTCAATTGTCTTCAGTATCGCATTTTGCGCCTGGACTGTCATTTTCTCAGCATCCGGCACGATATATACTTTATAAGGGCTGCTGTAAGGCTTCACCATAACGTCGCCTACCAGCTTCTCCCTGATATCCTCAACTCCAATACTATTTGGCTTATCATGGGTCACCGTAATAATATCCGGATGGTTCCCGTTCTCAGCCTGTTTGCAGGATCTGCAAATACCACATGGTTTTGCGCCTTCTCCTTCACACTGTAATGCCATTGCAAATATATTAGCCAGACTCTTCTTGCCAGAACCTTTTTCACCATTAAATATATAAGCATGAGAAACCTTGTTCATCTTCATCGCATTCTGTAAATGTTCCACTATTTGTTTGTGTCCTATAATCTTATTAAATCCTGGCATAATATCACTCCTCACTGCCTCTTTGCACCAGAGCCTGTTTGAAAATTGCTTTCTGACAGCTGTGTGTCACCCTATTCGTGGAATTTGTTCCGGTAATACAAGGTGCAGCGGGCTGCACTGGCTATTTACGGAGCAGATTCCACGTGAAGCGGGGTGTACAGATGGCGGGAATAAATTTCCAAACAGGCTCTGGCCTGGACCAAATGCAGGCCTATCTGTCTTAATAAGTCCTATTATAACATAACATCATCCATTTACCTAGCTTTTTTGGGTAAATTGTATGAATTGTCTGTGAACCTGTTACTGTTCACAGACCAGCCTGTAAACGTAACACCGGCTGTCAATTAAAACCGCCTTCAGTCAGGAGGCAGGCTCACTGGCTATTTTACAATATCGTAGATGTAATCAACTACTTCATTCATGCAGGCTTCTCTGTCCGTATCATTTACAAAACGTTTTGTAATTCCTGCTTTTGCAATATTTTCTTCAGAAAAATCCTGGGCATCAGCCAAAAATCTGCGGCATAATTCCTCATATTTGGGCTGTTCCTGCTTCCGTTCCCGCCTAAGAGCCCTCTCAAGCCGGTTATCATCCGCAACCTCAATATAAATAGGCACTACCTTCTCATCTCCAAAATAAGCTTTCATCTTCTCAAAAGATTCCAGTGTCCCAATTGCCAGAAAATTCTCATGATCCAGATGAAACTGTCCATCATCCACTGTTGCATAACTCCAGATACCATGGATGGTATCATAGGATCGCATTTCAATTACTTTTCCTTTATTTTTAAGCTCCAAAAGCCTGGCTTCATCTACAAAATGATATTCTACCCCATCTTTTTCCTTGGCGCGGATAGGGCGGGAGGTATAAAGTATTACATTTTTCAGATGCAATTTCTTATTCTTCAATACCTCCTTAAAAATCGTATCTTTACCAGTTGCACTTTTTCCCATGATGTAAAATATCTTTCCCATAAATATCCTCTTTCTGTAAATTATTAACGATGCCAGATCATTCCAAAACGTCCCTAAACCTGCTTCTTCCCGGCTGCAATGTATATTCAGACCTGCTCCAGAACTTCTATAAAGTGCCCGGAATAATCCTGCATTCCCTGAAGCGTAATTCCTTTTTCCCTATATTGTATTACGTTTCCCACAAACTCTCTACTTATTTTTTCACCCGGTACAATTAACGGAATTCCAGGCGGATAAAGATATACAAATTCCCCTGCTATCCGGCCTGATGCATTTTCCAGCAGGACCGGCTCCATCTTTTTTTCCATCGCCCGGCATACTGGCATTACTTCCCAATCTGTTTCTCCATCTGTTTCCCGATCTACTTTATCCTCTGTTTTTTCCATCTTCTTTAAAACATTATCATTTTCACTCAATCTCCGGTCTATATCTGCCAGCGCCTGGTACAGTCTGTCAAATCCCTCCCTGGAATCCCCTATGGAGGTTAATGCCAGGGCATAATCCCCTGCTGCCATTTCCAGTTGCAGATGGTAGTGCTGCAGCAGTTCTTCATATAATTCATTACCGCTCATACCGCCATTTTTTACGTATAGGATCAGCTTGGACAGATCCAGGTCCACAACCTCCTTCTCTCCTGCCAATTGTGCTTTTCCTGCCAGACAAACCCGTTGAAAATCTGCTGCTTTCCTCCTGAATGCCTTCAGGTTTTCCACAAATTCTTCAAACAGCCTGTCGCCGGATTCCTCCAGCATGCGTATACACTGATCCACACCTGCCATAAGCAGATAAGAGGGGCTGCTGCTTTGGTAAATCCCCAGATATCTCTCGAGTTTTGCCTTATCTACCAGACCGCCATTCAAATGAATCAGACCAGTCTGCGTAAATGCCGGCAATGTCTTATGCAGACTGTGAATTACAATATCCGCCCCTTTTCCAATGGAATTCTCCGGGAAATACGGATGAAATCCAAAATGTGCGCCATGTGCTTCATCCACAATCAGGGGTTTTTTATATGTGTGACAGATATCCGCTATCTTTTTTACATCCGATACCACTCCGTCATAAGAAGGGGACGTAATGATCACTGCCTGAATATCCGGAGAAGTTATCAACAGTTCCCGTATTTTTTCCGGTCTTAATCCACAATTCAGCCCAATTCCCTGTTCCTGCTGTGGATAAATGTATACGGCTTCCAATTCTCTTATCAAAACACTGTGGTAAACGGCCTTATGGCAATTTCTCGCCATCAGAATCTTACCTCCTATGGAAGTACACGCAGATACTGCGCTCAGAATTCCAGCCGTACTGCCATTCACCAAGAAATAAGTATTAGCAGAACCATAGACTCCTGCCGCCCGTTCCTGAGCCTCTTTCAGTATTCCTTCTGCATGATGCAGATTGTCAAATCCCTCTATTTCTGTTATATCTGCCTCTATTGGATTCATAAATTCCCCCAGACGCCTCTTATGTCCCGGCATATGAAAAGGATAATAATCTGATTTGGCATAATTCCTTAATTCATCATATAAATAAGGCATTTCCTATTCCTTTCTTCATCCCAGTAAATCCTGCAATATCTGGGCAGCCGATTTATTCCGGTACCCCTGGGGATCTGTCATAACTGAACTTCCCGATACATCCCAGCGCATCTGGGCATAGTGGGACAGATAACTTTCTCCCCGCATACAGTTTGGATATTTCTTATACCACTTTGGAAAATAGTTCTTCATGTAATAGGCTGCCAGATTTACAGCCTCACTTGAAGTATTCCCATAGCGGTCTACGGTGCCGTTTATCTGCACCCCCTGAGGGCTGCTGTGAACCAGTACCACACTTCCATCCTGACATGCACCGACTACAATCCATACATGGCCGCAGTCACTGCAGGATGAGCTCATTATATCTCCCGGCTGATAATCTTTGACGCTGAAACGTCCCACATACTGCCCCCAGCCTCTGGATGCAAAATCAGATGCCATCTCCTCTGCTTTCATGACATAACCCTCTTTTCCACTGGAAGTGTTCATGATATTGTATATGCACCATCCCACATATCCGGAGCAGTCCAGACCATCACGAATCTGATAACGTGTCTGATTATAGTCATAACTGCTGTTCTGTTTATTAAAAAACCGCTCCCATTCAGGACTAACTCCTATGGTTCTGGCATCTGTTCCGGCACCGGTATCTTCTTCATTCCAGCCCCCGCCCCAGACATACATAGTCTTGCCTACCGGCTGTAACGCAGTCTCCAGGAATTTCTTCAGCGTGGATTTTCCTTTTTTCTGAGCTTTGGGCACTTTTGCTTCTATAATAGCACTATATTTACTGTAATAAATTTTTCCATCCACCTTTTTTCTGGTTTTAATCCTGTACCTGTAGGTTAGCCCTGCTTTTAATCCTTTGACACTATAGTTTCTTTTTGTTGTAGATGCAATCTTAATATATTTATTACGGCTTTCACTGTATTGATAGATTGAATATCCGGTTGCCCCGCCTGCCTTATCCCAGCTCAGTGAAATACTGTCCTTTTCAGCCTTAGCCTTCAGCCCTGAAGGCTTCCTGACAACAGGTTTGGGCAATACTGTGATTACTTTAGAAAAAGAACTTGTCAGAGTCTTTCCTTTTTTGACGGCATATGCTCTTATTTTAAAGCGGTAGCTCACTCCACATTTCAGCTTACGGAAAGTAAAATTCGTTCCGGTTGTCTTCTGAACACGCCTATAACTGTTTTTCTTCATATCATATTGGTAAATCCGGTAATACTTTGCACCTTTGCTTGATTTCCAGGTAAGCTTTACCGTCCTGTCACCCAAAATAGCTTTTACCTTTTCCGGCCGGTTTAGTTTTGCCTCTGCCCGAACAGGCATAACTGCAGTCAATACCACCACCATTAACACCACATATATACTCCATTTTAAATATCTCTTCACTGTAACCCTCCTCCTCTTTCGCAAACCATTACCCTTAGAGTTTCCATACTCCATTTCAAAAGCAAATTTGAGCTTATTTTATCATGGGGCTGTCTGATTCACAAGCAGGAATCCACGTATTCAATAAAAATGGCACTGCACTTATAAAGTACAATGCCAGATGCTGCCATTATTTTCTCTTCAGCCAGTAAAATCCATATCCCGGCATTTTCACCCCTGATGCTCTCATTTCTTTGCCGGTAACTAAGTCCTGATACATTCCATCTTCTTCATTAATCCACGACATTCTTTCATTTTCACTGAAGTTAAAAAGACCTATAACTTTTTCACCGCCTGCCATACGTACCAGACACAATACACTGTTATCCCAGGTTTCCAGTGTCCATGTCTCTGCCGTAGACACAAACGCAGCATGACTCTTGCGGATATTTTCCAGTTGCCCTAATCTGGAAAATACCTGCCCCTGAACAGTCTTGTCATCCCCGATATAATCCGTCAGCTCCCATTTAAACGCACCCCTGTGAATATATCTGGAATCCGGTGCCTTGTGGATATCCTCTTTGTAACTGTAGTCATTTACCTGGGCTATCTCATCTCCGCTGTAGATCACAGGAATTCCTGACTGCATGAACATATATGCATGAAGCATGATATCCAGCTGGATTGCCTGCTGCATCTCCTGCTCATTCTGTTCGAACCCTGCTTTTTCCACACCACACATAGAGGCCGTTGTTCCGCAGAAGCGTGCATCACCCGTGACCGGATCGGCATTATATAACTCACCCCGGCTGAAACTGCCTTCCTGACTTCCTGTGAAGAAGTCATTGATATACTGTTTGTGTGCCCTTTCATCCATGCCCCAGTTCTTAAGGGTCTTATAGTCCAGTCCCCATCCAATGTCATCGTGGCATCTGAGGTAATTAAGAAACGTATATTCCTTAGGAAGTCTGTCGATAATCTCCATCTGCTGCTTTAACAGCCTCACATCCCTTGTTGCCACGGAATTCCAGGTAGTTGCCATAGTCGTAACATTATACAGCATATGGCACTCCGGTTTTTCAACAGATCCAAAATATGGCGTCACTTTCTCCGGCTCCATAACCACCTCACCCAGCAGGAGAATTCCCGGGCATACAATTTCTCCAATCATACGCATCATGCGGACAATGGTATGAACCTGAGGCAGATTGCGGCAGTCAGTCCCAATCTGTTTCCAGATATAAGGAACCGCATCGATACGGATAATGTCAATACCCTGATTCGCGAAGAAAAGGAAGTTGTACATCATTTCATTAAATACCGTTGGATTCCCGTAGTTCAAATCCCACTGATAAGGGTAAAAGCTGGTCATTACAAAATGTCTGTTCTCTGGCAGGTAAGTAAAATTTCCCGGGGCCGTTGTAGGGAATACCTGGGGCACCGTCCGCTCAAACATTGCAGGGATCGAATAATTGTCATAGAAAAAATACCGGCTCATGTACTCTCCATCACCCTGTCTTGCTTTTACTGCCCACTCATGATCCTCGGAAGTATGATTCATTACAAAATCAAGGCATACACTCATATCCCGTTTATGACATTCTTCTGCGAGTTCAGACAAATCCTCCATGGTTCCCAGATTCTCCTGAACCTTCCGGAAATCAGATACTGCATATCCGCCATCGGAACGTCCCTCCGGTGATTCCAGAAGAGGCATCAGATGCACATAGTTCACATTGCATTTCTCAATATAATCCAGTTTTCCCTTCACTCCCTGCAAGTTTCCGGCAAAATTATCCACATACAGCATCATGCCCAGCATATCACTTTGTTTGAACCAGTCCTGTCTCAGCTCTCTTTTACTATCCAGATTCTTAAGCGCAGCCTTACGTTCCTGATAAAACCCATACATATTTTTACAAAGTTCATCAAACATGTAATCATTGTTATATAACTCCATATAAAGCCACTTAAGTTCATTCACATGTCTGTTAAATCGTTCCTGATATTTGTCATTTTTTACCGTTGCTTTTGCGGTTTCTGTGTTATCCGGTTCTTCTGCGTATACTGCATCCGGAGCGGCAACCGTCTTTTTCAAACTTTCCGAAAACGTTTCCAGAACAGGCAAAACATTTTCCTTTGATGCTTCTTTTGACTCCTCCTTCACAGCTTCCGGTACTGATTTCTTCACTTCCCCTGCAATCGACACTTCCGGAACCTTCTCCTGACCTTCCGGAACAATTGCACCTTGTTTTGCAGCTGCCTTTTTAACTGTTCTTTTCTTCATAAATTCCTCCATTCACGCAGTACCGCACGAAAACCACTGCGCATAAGAATCCGGTACTTTGCAAATCCCATATCTCACTCCGGTTTCTTATATTCCTTTAGCTAATATGTTTACTGGTTACGAAACTATATGTATTATAGCAAAGTTTACGAGACTTTACCATTGTCAGATGTGGAGAAAAGCAGTAACTATGTATGGATATACAAACTTTTCTATATATTTATTTATAATCAATTAAAAACAGAGTGGGAACCAAACGGTTTCTCCACTCCTTATACACTAATGCACT
This sequence comes from Robinsoniella sp. KNHs210, assembly GCF_000686105.1. Taxonomy (NCBI): domain Bacteria; kingdom Bacillati; phylum Bacillota; class Clostridia; order Lachnospirales; family Lachnospiraceae; genus Robinsoniella; species Robinsoniella sp. KNHs210. Next base: position 3,492,803 of record NZ_JMLZ01000002.1, on the reverse strand, counting down.
ACCCGGGTCAACAGATATTTCATTACTCATCTAATTCTTTTACCATATTCAGAACAAGGATATTCCAGTTAATAAATCCACCATTCATGACCGGCTCACCGGTAAATGGATTATAGTATTCATGCAGACTCCCCGTCTTCTCCAGGTCACTTCCTAACAAAATAAGAGTTCTTCTGCACATTTCTTTTGCCTCTTCCCTATAGCCATAATCTAGCATCCCCCTGAAAATTACATAATTGGCTACAATCCAGACCGGTCCCAACCAGTTAGAGGGATTATTCGTTGCTGAAAGATCAAACATCTTCTCATCCTTTGCCAGGGTAGTAATCCCATATGGAGTGGAAAAAGTTACCTCATCTTTCCAATGTTTTATTAACGACTCGGCCTGATCTTTAGTGGCAAATCCTGCCCACATTGGAATAAAACCGGACCACGTTCTGATTTTAATGGGAAGAGTCTTCCAGAATACGCCAAGGCCTTCGTGAAACCAGTCGTATTTTCTGGTTTTAATATCCACATCCACAGAATAAAAGAACTGATCCCTTACATCCCAGCATTCTCTTTGCACAGCTGCTGCCAGCTCTTTTGATTTATCCTGATAGTACCACCCTTCTTTCTCTTTCCCGGCAAACTTCATGATCTTTGCCATACATTGCAGCTCTCTTACCATAAAGCTGTTCAGGAAAATATTAGCCGTAGAAGACTTCGGCCGCCCAAAACTTGCCGGATCATTGTCCATTCCGATCATAATGTCATCGCACCAGACATACAGACCGCTGTTAGCAGAGTAATAGTTTTGATCATAGCAGGAAAAATACATTTCCAATCCATCCAGATACTCCATAATCCACCCATAATCTGACTGGTAATCACTAATCATACAGATCTGTCCACACAAAAACGGTTTATGCATATTCATCTTGACGCCGTCTTTATGTTTTAGGTTCAGATATGGCTCATCCCAATTTTTTGCCTCAATCATCATTGGGATATATCCATCTTCCAACTGATGATCCAGGAAATTCAAGATATTCCCCCTGGCATGCTGCATAATCCGATTTCTCAGATCCTCCTGAAAGGAATCCATCATCCCAAGCAGACCGTAAACTGACCAGTAAGTATCCCAGTCCCAGACATTCCCATCATACACGGAACCCGGATCAATAAATGGATAGCGAATAAAACTCCTTGGCTCTTTCAAAACCATTTCCACATTTTCTGCAATAAAGCTTCGTATTTTTTTTTCATATCCCCTATATATCTGCAGCTCATTCATTTCATCTCTTTCTTTACTCATAAGAATCTCCTTCCATACGTGTTTGAGTCTTTTATCCCTCTATTATCACTACTCTTTAACCTTTAATTGCTCCAGCCGTCATACCCTCAATTACTTTTTTATTTAGTATCAGATACATAATCAACATCGGAACCACGCACATGGAAACCGAAGCAAAGATTGCTCCCCAGTTCTTTGAACCAAACTCATCCTGAAAATATAACAATCCCGTTTGGACAGTTTTGAGAGAGGTGCTGCTGACAAAGGTCATAGAATATAAAAGGTCATTCCATTTAAAAAAGAACTGAATAACCAGGACCGTTATAATTGCATTTTTCATTAGGGGAACTACAATTCTCAGCAACAGGTTATAGATTCCACACCCATCAATTACTGCAGCTTCCATAATCTCGTCCGGAAAAGACTTCAAATATCCGGTAACCAGATAAATAGAAAATGAAATTGCGGATGCCGTATAGACAATAATAAGGCAGGATCTTGTATTAATTAAATGTGCCTTTTGAAAAATCTGAAACAGGGGAATCAGAGAAGTTGCCATTGGAACCATAATTCCAAACGCAAAATAACGCTCCATATTTTTCTTCCACTTCCACTCCATTTTAGTTATTGCAAAGGAAATAGTTGTTGTAAAAATTACGATAAATATCAATGACAAAACCGTGTTTATCAAACTGTTCTTAAAAAATACCGCCATGTTTCCCCTGGTCCATGCGTCAATATAGTTTTGAATAAAAAATCCATCATTCAGTGCATATGCCGGTTTCGAAACAAATTCTGCCGGCTGCTTAAAAGATGCGGTAATCATCCAGAACAGCGGATAAATATTTATTGTAACAATTGCAATAATAATCAACCCGATCAATAAAGTTCTCACATTTTTTTTCACTTTTAAAGTCATTTTCCACGCCTCCCAACCTTTTCCTCTGATCCCTCAAACAAACGTATGACGCGGGAGCCAAATACGCAGACCAGGAAAATGAAAATAGCTATTACACTACCATAACCCGTTTTACTATAAGTAAATGCGGAATCATACATATACATGGACAGCGATTTTGTTGCTGAACCCGGTCCTCCCCCTGTAAGTGCCAGCGCAGATTCAAACATTTTTACCGTTCCTGTAAAGCTAAAGATAAGACAGGTAATTATCATTGGTTTCAACAGCGGCGCCAGTACAAACCGGAACATTGGAACGGATCTGCATCCGTCTATTCTGGAAGCCTCAATAATATCATCCGGAATATCAAGCAATGCACCATAAAAAATAATAGCGTAAAAACCTACAGCAACCCAGATATCCATTGCCGCCAGTGATCCCAAGGCGGTGGAAGCCTGACCAATCCACGGCTGTACCAGACTTTCAAGTCCCACTGCCTGCAATAAACTGTTTAACAGGCCGTAATGTGGCTGTATTTCGTAAATCTTGGAAAAAAGCTGAGCTACGGCTACGGTTGGAAGCACCACGGGAAAAAATACAATGGTTCTGATAATTGTTGCAAAATGTTTAAGCCAGAACTTAAAAATTAATGCCATACACAATCCAAGCCCCACTTGCCCAAGCGTTACTATAGCAATATACTTTAAATTTACAATCAATGAGTTTGCAAAGTTCTTGTCAGAAAACAATCTTACATAATTCTTGAGTCCGGTAAACTCCCATTTAATCCCCGGTACCCCATCATATAATGTATAGTAGAAAGACCAGATAACCGGCAGGATGACAAACAGGCTGTATACCAGAAACCCGGGTCCTACAAACAATGCTATTGCCTTTTTATTACTCAATACCTTTTTCATTTTCTCACCTTACTTTCTTCGAATCTTTCTATTACAGAAAACAGGAATATCACCGGCATCAGCAAATTACTGTATGTTTCTGCCAACTGGATATGTATTCCCACCTTCGGCAGGAATGTGCCATATTCAGGTGATGCAGCAGTCTGCACTAATGAAATCTGGTCACATTCATACCGGTAAGCAGGAAGCAGATTAATTATCCTAATATTTCTGCTTTATTTCACATCATAAATATCCTGTAATGACTGGGTATACTCCTCAGCTGTCATATTTCCATTCATCAGCGACTGTACATTATCCTGAGCCACCTTTGATAATTCCGCAGGCATATCAGCCTCAAACCAGGTACTTGACCCCTTGACCTTCGCCATCTCATCTGCAACAAGTTGGGAGTATTTGTTTAAAGCCGCGGGTGGATTCTCAATTTTATATCCTTTAAGTGAACCCAGCTCATTAATGGCATAATCACCAATATGAGACACGAAATATTTTAGCCAGTCAGCAGTTGCATCATCAAACTTATCTTTATTAAAGCAAATAATCGTTCCACAGTTCATGGAATATTCCTCTGCTTTTCCAACTCCTCCTTCTACTGTCGGGATATTAAAGAACCCTATACCGTCTTCCCCCGCCGGATTGGTATCTGCAATTAACATATCCGTGTACCAGCTGCCATTGTAAATCATCGCTGCTTCTCCGGAAAGAATCATACTTGCAGCAGTATTCTGGTCTACCGTAGTTGCTCCAACCCCAAAATATCCCTTATCCACCATATCCTGCAGTATTTGTGCTCCCTCTGTAATGACCGGATCTGTATATTTTATTTCCCCTTTATAAGCCTTTCTCATAGTATCTACGCCGCCTTTTCTCATAACATAGGCATTAATAATCCGCGTAGCCGGCCACATATCTGCACCGCCCGTTGCAAAAGGCTGAATGCCGGCAGCCAATAATTTATCTGCCGCCTGCATCATCTCATCCCATGTAACCGGAGGAGTATCAATACCTGCTTTCTGAAATAATTCTTTATTATACCAGAATCCTTCAATATTCATTCCGAGAGGAAGATCATATAATTCCTCTGTTGATGTCATTCCAGTCAGAAAATCGACTGCTCCTTCATCAACCATGTCAAACACACCCAGATTTTTCAGCTCCGATCCAACATCCAGCACAAGGCCTGCATCAATTAAATCAATCAATGGAGTTCCTGCGTCATATGCAAACACATCCGGAAGGTCATTTGAAGCAGCCAGGGTGGTTACCTTCTGTCTAAGGTTGTCAGATGATACCAGTTCAAATTCATAATTAAAATTGGGATTTACTTCTTCCATATATTTTTTGGTCAGATCCACAAAAAGCTTTCCATTGTCTTTATCTTCTGGCCAAATTGATAAAATTTTAATGGTCTTTGATTCCTGAGAACCTCCTTTGTCACTACTGCCGCTTTCCTGTTTTTCTTCCTTTGCTGACACCGTTTCCTGCTTTGTATCCTTTGTCTCTTTCACTGCCTCTGTGTTGCTGTCTGAGCCGCCGCATCCTGCCAGTACACTTGAAACCATAGCAATTGATAACATACCTGCCAAAATCTTTTTCTTCATTTTGTTTCCTCCCAATATTGAATTTAAGTTTACAGTAATCTTGTGTAAATACACTAACTAATTTTAACTCCCGGGAATTTTATAGGTTCATGTTATCATCTAACATTTATACTTTCTAGTGCTAATATTTTCATTCATTGTTTAATTTTTTTATATTTCATTACATTTTATAGATTTTTATATGTATTTTAAATATTTTAAGTTGAAGATTTTATTATTATTTATTTAATTCTATTAACTCCATACATCAGGTTTATACATCTCTTTATACTCATTTGGCAGCATATGTTCATACTTTTTGAACACCTGACTGAAATAACGGTAGTCATGGTACCCTGCCTCCTCACTCACCTCTGTCACTTTCATCCCCTGACGGAGCAGCTCCTTAGCCTTTTCCATTCTGATTTTTGTAAGATATTTAATATAACTCATTTTTACGGTTTCTTTAAACAAGTTACTCAAGTATGCCGGATTCATCTTTACCGTATCCGCCAACTCATTTAAACCAATGTCCTCTCGATAATGTTCCTCTATATATTTCAACAGAATCGGAATCGTCTTATTCTTAGACATTCCTGATGTAATCTCAAGCCCCTCCCCAATTAGGTTGAAAGCTTCCCTCATATAATGAATAATCTGAGATTTCTCTTTCATCTGTTTTATTTCCACGTAAGGTACAATCTGCCTTTTCATCTCAAACTGAGGATTCTTTTTATGCAGAATCTCAAGTGCCACATAGATATTTTTCACGCATTCATCTCTGTACTCTTCCAACGAAATGCTCCAGTTCTGCCACTCTGCTAATCCCTCTTCGATGCATTGGCAAAGCTTCCTGTGATCCCCCTCCAGCATATAATTTGTCAATTCATCTGTCAATTTTTGAAAATCCTTAATATGCCTGTCCGAGCCTGATTTTTTTTGCTCCAGAAATTGACTGTATTCTTTTTTCAAATGCAGGCTCTCTTTTGCATTTTTTAAGGTGTGAACTACCTTTTCCAATGTAATCGGTTTATCAATAAAGTCCAGTACCTTCAATGACAAAGCCTTTCTGGCATATTCAAATTCCCGGTAACCACTGATTACGATATATACCGTATCCGGCAATTCCTCCATGGTTTCCTCTATCAAAGACAGCCCATCCAACCCCGGTATCCGTATATCCGTAATTACTACATCTGGTCTCTTATCCCTTATAACTGCAATTCCGTCAATTCCGTTCTGTGCCGTTGCCACTACATCAAAATCAAGTTTGGTGCGCTCAATCATTGCCTTGACCGCTTCCAGCACAATTCTTTCGTCATCAATTACAACCAGTGTATTCATTTTTCCCCTCCTCACTTCTCGGACTATTTTCCCCGACCATAACTGGAATCCGTATCTCTACCTTTGTTCCAACTCCATATTCACTCTCCACCTGAATCCCGTACTCCTCTCCATAGAACAGATGAATCCGGTCAATCACGTTAGTAACACCAAATCCTTTCTTTATCTCTTCCACATCTTTCATCCCCACACCATTGTCGCTGATTGTAAAATAGATATCACCCTCAATCTGTTCCCCCTTTAATTCAATATAGCCTTTACCAATTTTAGGCTCCAGTCCATGATACATGGAGTTTTCAATAAATGGCTGTAAAATAAATTTAATCATAAATAGTTCCTCAATATCTTCTTCTATTTCCAGAATCAGGTCAAAACGCTGCTCATAACGAATATTTTGAATCGTCATGTATTTTTCGATATACTTAATTTCCTCCTGAATGTGAATCACCTGCTTACCATTATTCAAAGATATTTTAAAGGTATCCGATAAAGCTGATACCATGTCTGCTATCCGGTCTTCCTTATCAATCATAGCCATGCAATAAATAGAATCCAGAGTATTGTATAAAAAATGGGGATTAATCTGCGCTTGCAGCAGCTGCAGCTCCGCTTCTCTTTCTTTTACCTGAAGGGACAAGAGCTGCTCCTTTAACTCCAGATTATTGTTTACTGTCTCCTTTAACAGCCCTCCAATTTTACCTATTTCACTGTTATCAAATTTTTCAACGATGTGACGTTTTCCTTCTTTTACCTGATTAATGACGATTTCCAGCTTTCTAAGCGGTTTGTTAATCTTCTTGGAAATAAAATCAGAAATAAACGTACAGATTACCACCAAGGCTGCTGCAGCTATCAGGCTCACCATCCCGATATACGAGCTATCCCGGCTCAAATCACTTTTTGCAATACCATTTACAATCTTCCAGCCGGTAACAGTATTTGTCCGGCTAGTAAACAAATATTGTGGATCATCCTTTCCCTGTGCATGAAAGTATCTGTTTTTGATATCCTCTGAATATTGCACATCGCCGGTTTGATAAACTACCACATCCGGTGCTCTTTCATCTATCACCATCAGCGTGTCCGTTTTGAAATTACCATCATTCTTCAAAAGAGAGCTGCGCAGAAAAGACTTGTTCAGATGTACTACAATCTGCCCCTGTGACTGAAGGGTTGCAGGATTTACAATGTCCTTTATCACTGAAATAACATTTTGGTTCCCTTCCGGATCCAGAATGTCATAACCATAAAAAATCTCTCTGCCTTTCTTCTCCTCCGCTTCTTTCATCCACTGGTATGATGCCATTCCATCCCAGTTATAGTACTTCAAATACGCGGAAGAATTCTGCCCTCCCCTGATGCGCTTATAATATCTTCCACTCTCATCAAAAATAAAAATGCCGTCAATCATTAAATTCTGGGATTCTACATTCATAAAAATACTGTCCAGCCTCTTGCTTAGAGAAGTATCATAATATGTCCCGGTGGAATTTGAATACTCCTGATTTTTTGCAGACAATATATTTAAAAAGTTGCTGTCTCCCACCGTGATTCGTATGAGATCAATGGTATGATATAGTTTCAAATCGATTACATCAGAAAAAGCTTTTAGATTATTTTCGTATGTCTTTTTATAATTGTCCTCAATTCTATTCTTTGAAATGCTATAGATCACTACAGATAATGCAGTTGTAATAAAAATGGTTAGTAGAATCATGGAAAACAGAATCTGACTCTTAATCTTCTTCGAATTGGTTCGGATAAAAGATTCAATTTTATGTATCATGGCATACTCGTATGACCCCTCCCGAATCCGGATAGTTCTATAACAAACAATTTCCATCCCATTCCAGAGGATATTTCCATACTCTCCTTTCTATCCCAATATTAATGTGTACATCATTCTTGCTCATTACAGTCTTATTTCACATATAATTATGCATAACAAAAAGCTATGGTTTCTTCATTTTATGATCATATTCAACAAATTTATTTTACTACATAAAACCTCCCATTGGTATAAAAATTGTCTGGAAATTGTAATAATACAAAAAAGCAATACAGCATCCCAATTCGAATACCGCATTGCTTTTCATCTAAATCACAAATCTTAAGAAGAACAACTCTCTTCGCTGTCCCCTTCTCCGGATACCTCCATATTAGCCGGAAGCACCAGATTCATTACTATTGCAACGATAAATACAATCGCAACACAATTATTAGCCAAAACTTCCTGTACCATTTTCGGGAAAATTGTGAAAATGGCTGGTACCTGTGTGAACCCAATTCCAATTCCCAGAGATAGTGCCGTAATCACGGTATTCCTCTGATTAAATCCACACCTTGTAATCATCTGTACACCGCTAACAACAATGGAACCGAACATCATGATTGTACAGCCTCCCAAAACCGCATCCGGCAGTGTGGCAAGCAGTTTTCCGATAACCGGAAACAGGCCTGCAAGTATCATGACACAGGCACCTGTCATAATGGTAAAGCGGTTTACCACTTTCGTCATGGCGATCAGTCCCACATTTTGACTGAATGATGTAATAGGAAGACAGCCAAACAGAGAAGATACCGAGCTCAGATATCCGTCGCAGGCTAGCGATCCGGATATTTCCTTGTCCGTCACATCTCTTTTTAGGCCTGTAACAGCCATGGCAGAAGTATCTCCAATCGTTTCTGTGGCGGAAACCAGAAAGATCACCGTTACAGCAATAATCGCGCTTACATTGAATTCAGGAATAAACGGCAATACCTTTGGCAATGCAACAATACCGGCGGAAGCCACTTCCGAGAAATTCACCATGCCCATTACCATTGCTAAGACATACCCCACTACAAGTCCAAAGAGCACGGATAATTGTTTCCAGAAGGATTTCGCAAATATGTTAAATACCAGACAGCTTACCAATGTTACAGTTCCCAGAATCAGATTCTGTGCTGATCCAAAGTTTTCACTGCCGGCGCCTCCTCCAAAAGAAGAAGCCCCTACATTCAGCAAAGAAAAACCAATTGCGGTAACAACACAAGCCGCTACGATGGGTGCTACGATCTTTCTCCAGTATTTTGCACAAAGCCCCAAAGTACCCTCAATAATACCTCCGATCAGAATCGCGCCAATAGCGGCTGGGTAGCCAAACGTGGCTGCAACGTAACACAGAATTGTTACAAAGGTAAAACTTACCCCCATTACAATTGGCAGTCTTGCCCCAACCTTCCATACCGGATATAATTGAATTAACGTACCGATTCCTGCAATAAACATTGCATTTTGAATTAACATCGCTTTTTGTTCAGGCGTAAGGCCTGCTGCATTTGTCACAATCAGAATCGGTGCTATATTCGCCACGAACATTGCAAGTACATGCTGCAAACCAAAGGGAATCGCCTTGGAAATGGGCACACGGCCGTTAAGCTGGTAGATATTTTCTACCCTGGCATTTGAATTTACATTTGCTTTCATTTCTTTCTCCTTTAGTAGTTTCTTGGTAAATCTCAAGTCACGAAATTTACAACAGATTTATTTTACTATAAAAAGTACTGTATGGGTATAAAATTTTTATGGAAATTTAATAATTACAAAAAAAGTGTAACCTTTTGTAATGGAAAACGTTTATTAAATGTACAGGAAGGAGGGGAACTGTGAAAAAGGATGACCTGGAACAAATATATAAAACCTATTACCATGAAATATATTTATACGCTCTGTCTCTATGTAAAAATACGCTGGAAGCAGAGGAGATCACCAGTGATACCTTCTACAAGGCCCTCCTCTGTGCCGAGCTTCAGAATGAATCCATCAAATACTGGCTTCTGCGTGTATGCAAAAATATTTTTATAGACCAGGCAAGGCAGAAAAAAAGAAGACCTGTTACACCTTTAGAAGATATCGGCAGTCCGTCTTATGACAATGTACTGGAACGAATGATTCAAAATGAGGATGCAAAGGTACTTTACCACTGTATTCTACAATTACCCGACCGTTACCGCGAATTAATCTACATGTTCTATTTTATGAATTACAGTTTAAAAGAAATTGCTCATTTTACAAGTCAATCAACAGGAACCACCAGAACAGCCCTCTGCCGGTCCAGAGATAAGCTGCGCTCAATATTAGAAAGGGAGGGATACTATGAATTTCCATGAACTTTTAGAAAAATACAAATCCAACACAGCCACACCGGAAGAAATCCGGATGGTAGAAGAAGAATTGGAGAAATACGAAAGCATTACCGAATACTATACAGACCAGATGGGCGAAAATCTGAATCTGGACCTGCTGTCTGAAACAGAAGAATCAGAGATCAAAAATGTAAAAAAACACGTAAACCGTAAACTCCGCCGAAATATTTTTATCTCCATATTAAGCATCCTCATTTTATCTGCGGCAGTAATTCTGATTATCAATCAGAACTACTACGACCCCAATAGCGGAATTCCCACGGACCAATACGGTTTTGGACAGTTCATGATGGATACCATGGCTTTTACCGAAGTACATTCACCCGGATACGCAACCAATACAGCAGAAGCCGTAAGAGACGGGCTGGGCAGCTATCAGATCCAGATCAGGCAGAACCATTATTTTACCGGTAAGGAATCTGTATTCAGCGGAAAAATAATACGGGGAGAATTCCTGGACAGCGGCAACTCACTTATAAACTTCTGGCATTTCCCCTCTGCAAACTGTTTTGCTTTTAAAGAAGGCACACTGGTCTGGCAGGAAGCATCCGGAGTAGAGTACCGCCAGCAGCCACAGGACGACATCCAATATCAGTCAGATGCCTTAAAGGACCTGCCAAAATCATCTCAGGTCGAGGCATATTTTACTTTTGAAAAAAATCTTACACTGGAAGAATTCAACAAACTCTACCTAAAATGGTATGGTGATGAAGACCATCAATTAGACATTACTTATGCAGCAGTCTGGACTGGCACTCACAGGGGCGCAACCGTTGGATTCCAGCCTGGTGGCGGCGGCAATGTATATGAATCTGTCAAAGAAGTGGAAAAAAATTATCCATATCTAAGCCTGGTGGACCACAATGAGGAGCTTGATAAAGACCCTGTAGGAATCTGGCAGACTCACTTCGAGTCACTTTTAAGCTATCTCACAGACCGGCAGGAATTTTTACAGGCAATGGCAAATGTAAATAATATCGGCCCCTGGTTTTACCAGGATATTCAGGCATATATAAAGGAAAACGGCATGCAGATCTATGGTATTTTAGCACAGGGCAGCGCAGATCAAGTACTGAGTTTCCTGGAGCAGGAGAACATAGACGGATTTAATGTAGCGGATGTCAAACTATCCATCCTGTCCCACTGATGTCCATGAAGCACTCCGCTGTTGCATAATAGCTCCTTAAACTGTATCCTCTTCATTTCGCCGCAGTCCTACATCGCCACTGCCAGTCACTGCACTGCTAAACTATACACCGCTATATTTCACCACAGTCCTACATCTCCGCATCCGGTCACTGCGCTGCTAAACTGTATTCCGCCGCATTCCACTGCTACTAAACTGTATTCCGCCGCATTCCACTGCTGCCAAACTGTACTGCACCGCATACTGCAGCCGTTAAAAGTTCTGTAGCCGGCACAACCAGCCATACCCCTGTCATATTCCATACATTTGGAAATACAAGGATCAAAACTACATTTAGTATAACTCCTCTTAACAGAGCAATCAGCATGGAGCGCGCCGGCTGATCTTTGGCTGACAATACGGCAGCCATAACCACATTGATTCCCATAGGGATAAAAGCGAGAAAGTAAATCTTTATTCCCTCCAGGGCAATCTTCGTAAACCCGGCGTCACCTGATTCATTGAAGATTGCAACAATAGGTTCTGCCAGCAGCACACCGCCTGCATAACAGATTACTCCGCAGGCGGCAGCAAGCAGAACCCCTCTTTGCATCACGAAGCGTATACCTCCAAAATCTTTTTTCCCATACTGGGAACTGATGATCGGCTGCACTCCCTGGGCAATTCCAGTAAATATGGAACATACAATCAGGGCAATATTGGCAATCACACCATATGCAGCGACACCTATGTTCCCAGCAAGCTTTAAAATTGTAAAATTGAACAGCAGCATCACAATTGCAGAAGATAATTCTCCAATAAAAGAGGACATACCAAGAGAAATTGTCCGGACTACATCTGAAATCTTTGTTCTTTCTTTCACCAGCCTAAAGTGGCTGCGTCCTTTAATTTTGTGTGTGGAAAGCACACACATGCTTAAGACCGGTGCAATCCCGGTAGCAAATGCCGCCCCAAACATTCCCCACCGAAACCCGAATACAAATAAAATATCCAAAACAATATTGCTGAAACTTCCGGTCAGCATCGCCGCCATTGCCGTCTGGGGGTACCCGTCGTTCCTTACAAAACAAACCAACACATTATTTACCATAAACGCAAGGGAAAAAAGCAGTATGGTTCTCATATAAGGGATCATATCCTGCATAACTGCCTCATCTGCTCCCAATAGAGCCCCCAATTGCCTGGATGCAAACAAACCGACTAATGTAAAAAACACACCACAGAGAAGAGCCAGTTTAACGGAAAGTGTAAAAGAAGCTTTCGCCGCCTTTTCATTTCCTGTCCCCATAGCCATCGCAAAACGGGTAGCACCCCCCATTCCAATCATCAAACCTATCCCATTCATAAAAGAATATACAGGCAGCGTCAGATTCAATGCCGCAAGCCCATTACTCCCCACACCGTTTGCAACACAGAGGGTATCTACAAAAATAAAACAAGACAACCCCAGCATACTCAAAATGTTCAAAGATACATACTTTGCAAATACCCTTCCCAAACTTTTACTTTCCATAAAAATTCCACCTTTCTGCCTTGAGCCAGTTGAAAAAATATTCCTTATCACAAAAAAAGCACCAGTCATCTATACCCAATGGCCTAACGGTATAGATGTCCGATGCTTATTTATGATACATGCATCCGGCGACGCATGTAAAAAGCTCTTCTTTTATAATATGAGATTGATCTTACCACATGTTAAAAAAATTTGCAACTTAAAACACGCTCTAGGGTTGCGTAAATTTACCTTCGGAAATAATGGTGTAGAGTTCACCCATGATGCGCTGATAACGTATCAGGCAATGGCTTATGTATTTAATATACCTCTTTTGGGTATGCAAAGCAAGCCCAGTTTTCTGAGCTGTTTCCGGTTTATCCCTCTTTCTCTTTTTTTGTTCCCTTTTTACAATCCCCAGATATGCTCATTGAAATACATGATTTTTTTACTCTGCAATGACAGACTATGGCTTATGCTTTCTGTGTATTTTCCCAGTTCTCCATGTCTGCTTCTTTCTGACTGTAATATCTGTGTACTGCTCAATACTTCATACTCCTCCCCCACTGCCTTTGGCACATCCTTTTTTTGGTATCTTACCAATTCCAGCATTTCTCCTCTGTTTTCACTATAGGCTCTTAACTGTGCCATTTTTGCTGCTCCTGTCATACTCCATCCCATCGGCCTTGAACTCATTCTGCTGGATAATACATGGCTCACATGGCCTTCTGTACTGCTTCCTTTTACTCCGTCTTTATGTTTTAACCGCAGCCTCGCTGCTGTCCAGTTCGACAGGATATAGGCTTTTGCTTCCGACATTCGCTTTGTTTCTCTTTCGTTTTCCAGATAGCCTTCCAGTCTTTCTACGGTTCTTTCAAACTCTTTTTTCGTCTTACTCCTGATTGCAGTCCGCAGTTCATCTGCCGCATCCTCCCGGCTGTCTTTCATGTGGCTCGTCAGCCTGGTCAGATACTTTTCCAGATGAAATTCATCCAGCACATACGTTATTCCTGCCATCCGCTTCATTCCTGATTTAATCCAGCCCCCTCCATCTGCATTCAGATAGATTTTCTTAACCTTATCGAGATCGTAATGATTATTCATATATTCATAGATTTCGTCCCAAAATTGATTGTTTTCTTCTCCATGGCTGACACCGCAGAAGTAGTACGGGTTTATCAGTTTATGACGTTTACTCTTTGGTGCCTCTTTCTCGATTCCCTCATGAACATAAACCAGTTTGGTGATCAGACAGTTATTCTTCTGGTGATTCTCATTTTCTCTAAGATCCCCTTTCTTCTCCCGAAACTGGAGAGAAGCATGGTCTTCATCTGCTTCAATATACAGATAATCAACTTCTTTTTTCTTCTTTGGTTTTTCTTCATTTTTGGGGAATTTCAATCCATGAATTTTATTTTTTACAGTCTGTTTCTTCACGTTCCCTGTCAGGCTGCTTTCTTCTCCTCCCCGTCTATAGGATGTCTGCACAGCTTCCTTTAGCATTCTTGCCAATGCGTCCTCCGTAATACGCTCGTTTCTTTCCAGTCCAAGAATACGGTCCAGCAGATATTCACTTTTGCCGGTCTCTTTATTCGTGAACAGGGTCTTTTTAAATGTAACTGTCCCCAGCGATGTGAGCAATTGTTTAGTCTCATGGGATTCTACTGACCAGTGCTGCAGCCTTTTCTGGCTCTTTCTCAGCATTTCATTCATACTTTCCAATGATTCCTGGATCATTCTTAAGCCCAGATTGTGCAGCTCATCTGTCAGACTATGGACATACTCAGCCAGCTTTAATGGCTCTTTCATAAATTCATTTTCCAGTTTTTCAAATTTGTTGATGCATTTTTCTTCAAAATACTTTATACTGTTAATCATAGAGGTCACCTTTCTTTGTATGTATTTTGGTCGTGCTTAATACTTTATCACAAAATGGTGGCCTCTTTCTATTTATTTTTCATTATCCGAGTAAAATTTTACGCTAGCCACGCTCTAGTAGTCAGTCACATCAAATTTTTTGTCCTTAAAGTAAAAATCCCTGTCCGCCTCAGTAATCTCCCGTAGGATTCTGCATGGGTTACCCACTGCCACCACATTATCCGGAATATCCTTAGTCACAACGCTTCCCGAACCGATCACCACATTGTTGCCAATATGGACTCCGGGATTAACTACAACATTAGATCCCAGCCATACGCTGTCACCAATAGTGATGCCGATTCCATATTCATATCCTGAATTTCTGGAATCCGGATGAATCGGATGCCCTGCAGTAATGATAGACACATTCGGTCCAAACATTGTATTATTTCCAATAGTAACTTTTCCCACATCCAGAATAACACAATTATAATTGGCAATAAAATTGTCACCTACTTCAATATTTTTTCCATAATCACAGTGAAACGGCGGTAAGACAGCTACATTTTTACCGGCCTTTCCCAGTATCCCACGGATCATCAGTTCCATCTTCTCCGCTTCATCCGGCCTGCATAAATTATATTCATATATTTTCTTCTTATTTTCAATCTGTTCCTCAGCAAGGCCATCCATCCAGGCCTTATATGGAAGCCCCGTCAGCATTCTTTCTTTGTGATTCATACTGGTTCCTTTCTAGAAAGCAGCGGATAAATTTTCCGCTGCTTTGATCATCTGATTAAATTTCCAGAATTATAACCTGATATCCTTTGAGCTGCAAATCATTACCGTCCTGAGCAAGATCCGTATAATTATTAATTAATAATTTTTTATATGAACTTGGTAAAGTCACCGTCTGTCCGTCCATCTGGAAGTTAGCTACAACCATCAATGTCTTTTCTTGTCCTTTACGGTAATAAGCCATCAGATTATTCTGATCTTCCCATTCCGGAATAAACTCACCATATACAACAGCCTCCTGATAGACCGGATTCTTACGCAATGCTATCAGTTGTTTGTAAAAAGAAAATACGGAATCTGAATTCTCTATCTGACTCTTTGCATTGATTCTGCTATAATTGGGATTTGCCGCAAGCCAGGGTGTACCAGTAGTAAATCCTGCATTTTCACTGTCACCCCACTGCATTGGCGTTCTTGCATTATCCCTGCTGAACTTGGAAATGACCTTTAAAGCTTCCGCTTCTGTAAGCCCTGCATCTATGGCAACACGGTATTCTTCCAGGGAGGAAATATCATCTACCTCGTCTATAGAAGTAAATTCCATATTTTCCATTCCAAGTTCCTGTCCCTGATAAATAAACGGAAGGCCTCTCAGCATAAAGTTTACTGCCCCCAAAAGCTTCTTACTTGCATCGCAGACTTCTCCCTCCGGTATGTAATGGCTGACACCTCTTGGCTCATCATGGTTTTCGATAATATTAGAGAGATATCCAATGTCTCCAACACGTTTTTGTGCATCAAAACAACATTTTTTATAATCATTCGGCGTAATCTGCGTATGAGCGTACCACCCTTTTTCATTCTGCCCAAAGATTGTTTCATTGAAATCAAACATACTGGAAAAATATCCATTGTCTCCGATAAAATCAGGCAATTCACCCTCTTTATCATTAAAGACTTCACCAACAGTAAATGCGTCATACTTTTTAAATGTCCTGTCCCGCATTTCTCCCAGAAATTCACCAACACCCTCAGCTTCCTCTAACATATGGGCAATATTACTTAATCCATCTGCACGATCCGGTTCATAATTTTTAAATGGCAATGCCTTTTTAATATTAATAATTGCATCGATACGAAAGCCCGAAAGCCCTTTCTCCAACCACCAATTAATATTTTTATAAACCTCTTCCCGCACCTCCGGATTTTCCCAGTTTAAATCCGGCTGTTTTTTATGAAATACATGCAGATAAAGCTTATCGGTATCGGAAAGCGGCTCCCAGCAAGATCCTCCAAAATAAGATCTCCAATTACATGGAAGCTCCCCGTCCTTCTTATCCTCCAGATAAAAATACTTCCCATATTTCCCTTCCGGATCTTTCATCGCCATCTTAAACCACTCATGTTCATCGGAACAATGATTAACTACTAAATCCATAAGAATATACATTCCCCGCTTCTTTGCTTCCATAAGCAGTTCATCCATATCCTCCATCGTCCCAAATCTGGGATCAATGTTATAATAGTCCGAAATATCATATCCCTGATCCGCCAAGGGTGAGGAATAGATGGGAGATAACCAGATGATATCCACTCCCAGATCCTGTAAATAATCCAGCTTGCTTATAATTCCCTGTATATCTCCAATTCCATCCCCATTGGAATCATAAAAACTCTTCGGATAAATCTGATATGCTGTCTTTTCTTGCCACCATTTTTTTTGCATTCTATGTGCCTCCACAATTATATTTTCATTACTTATAGCACATATTATACTATTTCACTTCACATAAGTCCTACATTTATTTGTTCAAAAACTTCACTATTTTGACTTTTTTATCATTTCATCTCATTCGCAAAACTGCTGCGGTTTTCCTTCTTATACAAGCGTGGAGTCGTTCCCGTATACTTTTTAAACTCTCTTAAAAAGTTTCCAAGATTATTAAACCCGCAGTCCAGACAAATGTCCATAATCAGATTATCTGTACTTATCACCATTTCAGCCGCCCTGCGAATACGAATTTCATTAACATATTCCATTGGTGTCTTACCTATTGCCCGCCTAAAGAAACGGCAGAAATACTGCTCATTTACATTAATCAGCCCTGCCAGATCACGAATATAAATTCTATCCCTGTAGTTCTCCCTTATATAAGTTAAAACCGTCTTAATACTCTCCACCTGATGATTTACTCCGTTCTCCTGCCTGGTAAGCAGCCCCTGCCCGGTAAGTATCGCAAGTATCCTAAGCAAAGATGCCTTAATCAACATCTGGGATACCGATACACTTACATTTTTTTGACCTGGTTTCTCCCCTGTGTCTTCCATCATACTAAAAGCTTTTTGAATCTGCTCATACTCTCTGTATATATCCTGAAACTCTTTAAGAGATGCATTTATACTTCTTGGTAATGAAAGATTTCCATTTATCAAAGGCTGAATTACCTGGTTTTGCATTGTGTCATAAGAATTAAAGCTAAGTACATAAGGGTTAAAAACTACCGCATCTTCCTCACATAGACCATCCGACGTAATATAATGAAGTTCTCCCGGGTTGACAAAGAAAAAACATTCTTCCGTAATCTCATAAGACTCCATGTTTATCTCCATATGAAAATTCCCTTTTTTAAAATGCAGCAATTCAATCTCATCATGCCAGTGATGCTTTACTAAAAAAAGACTTTCACTCTGCTCAGCCTCATAAAAAGCACAGCGAAAAGAAGCTGACCCATGAGGCTTATCCTCCTTCAAACTCTTCGTATTTTGTACCTGAATAGCCAAGACCCTCCTCCCCACAAGAAAAAAAGCTGTCTCCAGCTTTTTCTTCTTCATTCTTCTTTTACTTTTTCCATTACTTCTTTTACTTTTTCCATTACTTCTTTTTGCTTTTCTTTTTCTTCTTTATATCTTTTACTTTAAAATTTTTGTCATCTAACTTAATAACCCTAATCTTCTGTTGATGATCTTTTTTTACTACCTGACCATTTATCAATTTCGCTTCTGTTTTTTCATCCTCAGACTTTTTCTCTTTTAATCTCTTATCTATTGACATAGCAGTCATTGGATTTTCATCTTTGAGCTTTATATCCTTCAGAGTTTTATCGTTTATTGATATATCCTTAATCTGTTTATTCTTTATCTTTTTATCCTTTGTCTTCCTACACTTCGATCCCTTTGCTTCCTTAACCTTTATCCCTTTATTCTTTGCTTCCTTATCCTCTGTTTTCTTAACCTTTATCCCTTTATTCTTTGCTTCCTTATCCTCTGTTTTCTTAACCTTTATCCCCTTATTCTTTGCTTCCTTATCCTTTGTTTTCTTAACCTTTATCTTCTTATCCTTTACCATCTTAACACCGGAAGTTTCCTTCCCCATATCTTCCAACATTTCCTTTGTAAATTCCTTCACTCTGCATTCACAATGTCCACATTTCCCAGATACCTTCGTTACCTTCTTTACCTTTTTAAATGAATCCGCACCATCTTCTACTGCCTTACGGATATCATCACAAGAAACCTTAAAACAAGGACAAATGTATTTTCCTTTTCCCATTATAACACCAATGACGGAGCTGTATAAACTCTGGCAGCCATCTCTGAATCGATGAGGTATAGACCCTTAGGATCTTCACCAAACAGTTTATATTTCTTGATCATATCCTCCGCATTTTTCTCCTCTTCTCCCTGTTCTTTTACAAACCAGTCCAGAAACTGCATCGTACGGAAGTCTTTTACAGAATAGGCTGCCTCGTAGATCGTATGAATCAGCCCCGTAACGTATTGCTCATGCTCCAATGTTGCCTGAAGCGGATCTCCTGGTTTTTTAAATTCAAACTCTGGCTTTTCAACTGCTTCAAAAGTTACCTTTTCTCCATTATTCTGCATATACTGCATAAATAATAACGCATGATCTCTTTCTTCCTGCGCCTGAATCTTGAACCAGCTAGCATATCCCTCTAATCCGGTTTCAATAAAATAATTTGAAAAATCCAAATAGAGATACGCGGAATAAAATTCCTTATTAATCTGAGTATTAATTAGTTCTGCTACTTTTTTATCCAACATTTTGTTTCCTCCTCGGTTTCTAAGATTCTGTATATGTGATCATTATAGCACCTGTATCTCTAAGAAACAATGCAATTATTATAGTCAATATAAATGCTTTTCATTCATAATCCAACTATGGTATAATCCTCTTAATATACTCTCCAGCCTGCTCTAACAGAATATTAGAATTTAATAAATATACGAGGTACTTATGAGTAAAAATATTAACCTGCTAAAGGGCCCTATTCTGCCCTCACTTACAAAATTAGCTTTACCAATTATGCTAACTTCCCTGATTCAGATGGCATACAACATGATTGATATGATCTGGATTGGCAGACTCAGCAGTAATGCCGTCGCTGCTGTTGGTGCTGCAGGAATGTACATGTGGCTCTCAAACGGACTTGCAGCCCTTGGCCGAATGGGCGGACAAGTTAAGGTTGGGCACTCCTTTGGTGCAGGAGTGTATCATACTGCCGCTGATTTTGCCAGGGCCGCTTTACAACTGGGAATATTTTTTGGCATTGCCTATGGACTTGCCTCCGTAATTTTCCATGTACCACTGATAGGCTTCTTCAAGCTGAACAGCCCACAGGTTGTGGCAGATGCCCAGATATATTTAATCATCACTTGCGGCGGAGTTCTATTTTCTTTCCTGAACCAGATATTTTCCGGCATAATGACCGCCATGGGAAACAGTAGAAATTCTTTAATAGCAACAACTACCGGACTTGCCCTAAACCTGGTACTGGATCCTGTTCTTATATTTGGCTTAGGTCCATTTCCCAATTTGGGCGTAGCTGGAGCTGCCATTGCAACCGTACTTGCACAGGCGATTGTTACGCTGGTATTTATTGTTTTTGCAATGAGAGATACCATTATTTTTAACAAAATACATATATTCTCCAGACCGTCAAAGCAGTATATGGCTGAAATAATACGAATTGGACTTCCCACATCCATACAGAGTATGATATTTACAGGTATCTCCATGATCATAGCACGACTCATCGCAGGCTTTGGGGACACTGCCGTAGCAGTTCAAAAAGTTGGTTCCCAGATAGAGTCTATCTCCTGGATGACTGCAGATGGCTTTGCCGCAGCTGTGAACTCCTTTGTAGCACAGAACTATGGCTCCGGGAACAATACCCGGGTAAGGAAAGGTTACGCTGTATCAATGGGCGCAGTTACCGTATGGGGTATCGTATGTACATTCATCTTAATCTGCCTGCCCGGACCTATTTTTCAAGTATTTATTCCGGAGAAAGAAATTTTAAGTATGGGTATAGATTATCTGCAAATCCTGGGAATCTCACAGTTGTTCATGTGTGTTGAGATTGCAACAGCAGGCGCATTTTCGGGATTGGGTAAAACCATACCTCCATCTGTAGTTGGTATTGTACTCACTTCCGCCAGAATTCCTCTTGCTCTATTGCTGACCGGTACCGCTTTAGGTCTCAATGGAATTTGGTGGAGTATCACAATATCCAGTACTCTAAAAGGAATTGCCCTGTTCATCTGGTTCTTCCGGTATCAAAAAAATACGCTTTCCCATGTTTAAAAATATATAGAATAAAAAGGAATTATTTGTTATATTACCTAACGAATATAACAAATAATTCCTTTTATAGGTACGCTTATACGTAAATCTTTGCGGACATTGCTTTCCTTCCTCCTCCTAATACCACGGACGGGATTGACTGCAGTCGCCATCTCCACGGGAATCGAATGGATTACCGTAGTTGCATTCCAAACTTTAATTTACTTAAAACATTACCGATAAAATCTCCCTGTAAATCTTGCTATTGTTCTTCCCATGGGCAAATCATATAATTCCTCTAAAGAGAAACAGTGAAAAGCAAAAATAAAGAAAAAGTAACTGCAAACGCCAACGGCTAAAGGCACTACCACTGAAACAACTGTATTTCCGATAAACTTATCCACAATCCAGTAAACAAAAAATACAATTATCCCCATAATCAAGGACGCAATGATCGGAATTAGATACGTCCTCTTCACATCCTTATGGATATGTAGCTCATTATTCAAAGATCTCTCGTTTAAGACACAGATTACCAGAGGAAAAATAATATTTCCCACAACTAAAATATAAGCATTCAATCCAGTAAAAATCAAAAGAGGACAAATAAATACTAAATGTACCACCAAACCAATAAATGCATTTACAATTGGCTCTCTCATCTTGTTCAAACTTTGTAATATTGCTGTAGATATGGATGCCAAAGAATAAAATACAATCGAAACAGCCCCTATCTGCAGCATGTGTACCGACAAATCTCTGTGTTCTGTCAAAGCTGCAAATATTAACGATATAATAGGCCTAGCAAGCACCATAAATCCAATTACTGACGGTATCGTAAGAACCATCACGAACTTATTAATAAAGTTTACCTTCTCAAATATTCCTCTTCTATCATGTCTTTCCTTAGAAGCAACAATGCTGGGTACAATAGAAACCGCCAAAGAAGAAGCAAACGCAATAGGAATATTAATAAGAAGATTATATTGCGTACTATACACACCCTGAATTGCAGTTACAAAGTCCACAGCTAAACCTTTAAAATTCAATATATTTCCAAATATTAAATCATCCAGCGTCCCGCTGAGCTGATAAGCTGCCTGACTTAAAGAAATAGGAATTAATGTCATCAGCAATAACTTGTTCAGTCTTCCATCTGATGCCACATGACGGTTCTTACATCTTCTTACTCTTCTAAGATACCCCGGTCGATACAGTAAATATAAAACTAATAAAAAAGCAAAAGCAGACAACGCACCACACAAGGTACCCATAATACCGCCTGCCGCCCCATATGCAAAAACATCTGCGGAAGATTGATATACTCTCATAAATTGCATAACTGCTACAATACTTATAATTGCATTAATAATCTGTTCTATAATCTGAGAAACCGCCGATGGAATCATCGTATTTTTTCCCTGAAAAAATCCCCGCATTACACCTAAAATAGCCATCACAAACGTAGTCGGTGCTACGATTCGGAGGGGTTTTGCCAATCCTGGTTTCGCATAACACATTTCCAGAAAATCAGCACCAAAATATATTAATACCCAAAATATACCACCAACAATTACCGCCAGTATTAAGGAATTGCGAAATAAGCGATAAGCACTCCGATACTCCTTTTTAATCTCATACTGGGATATTAATTTAGATAATCCCAGAGGAAGGCTGGAACATGACAAAGTTAAAACAATATTATAAATACCAAAGGCTACTCCATATAGACCGTTTCCAACCTCACCGAGCATGTTAGCCATTGGAATACGATATAAAAATCCAATCAACTTTACGATAATACCTGCAACCGCCAGAATGCTTCCCTGAAGAAGTAATTCCTTCTTACTATCATTTGCCATATCCCGTACCATATCCTTTCATAGGCTGCAGCCTGCAAACCTCTTTATCCCGTATCTGTCATTCTTCCCACTAATTTATAACTTATTCATTCCTATTTTAACTGTACTCCCATATTTAAAAATCGTATAAAATCAATTTAAATCCAACTTAAAACAAACTGAATAACAGAAAACCCCACAGGATAGTTACTCCTGCAGGGTTCTTTCTGTAATGAGACATCGGGGATTCGAACCCCGGACAACTTGATTAAAAGTCAAGTGCTCTACCAACTGAGCTAATATCCCGCATATTAAATTTTACTTTATAAGACATAAACCAGTTTCAAGTCTTATAATGCCCAGAGCCGGAATCGAACCAGCGACACGAGGATTTTCAGTCCTCTGCTCTACCAACTGAGCTATCTGGGCCTAGGGTTGTACACCCTCTTTACAGCATAATGGAAGCGAGCTTCCGAATACTTCCGTAATGGTGCGCTTCCAAAAATTGCGGGGGCAGGATTTGAACCTACGACCTTCGGGTTATGAGCCCGACGAGCTTCCAGACTGCTCCACCCCGCGATAGTATTTATTTAGTTTTTTGATAGAGATGTAAATCTCAATGGATGGAGGTGGATTCGAACCACCGAAGCAATTTGCAGCAGATTTACAGTCTGTCCCCTTTGGCCACTCGGGAATCCATCCAAAAAGCCGATGATCGGACTCGAACCGATAACCTGCTGATTACAAATCAGCTGCTCTGCCAATTGAGCCACATCGGCATTAATGGGACCTATAGGGCTCGAACCTATGACCCTCTGCTTGTAAGGCAGATGCTCTCCCAGCTGAGCTAAGATCCCATGGGATATAAAATTATTTAATTACACATCTACTGATGTGAACGACCCAGATCGGACTCGAACCGACGACCTTCGCCGTGACAGGGCGACGCTCTAACCAACTGAGCCACTGGGCCAACTCTTTTGTAAGGTTTATATACCTTCAAAACCACACACAGAAATTCATCAAATATCATCCGTTCTTGCATTACCAACTTCGTTGATCATATCAACTTTATTGACATTATCCTAAACCTTATGGATAAGCCTTCGACCTATTAGTATTAGTCAGCTCCATACATTACTGCACTTCCACCTCTAACCTATCTACCTCGTCGTCTTCAAGGGGTCTTACCGCTTATGCGGGGGATATCTCATCTTGAGGGGGGCTTCACGCTTAGATGCCTTCAGCGTTTATCCCTTCCCGACTTGGCTACCCGGCCATGCTCTTGGTAGAACAACCGGTACACCAGAGGTCAGTCCAACCCGGTCCTCTCGTACTAAGGTCAGCTCCTCTCAAATATCCTGCGCCCACGCCGGATAGGGACCGAACTGTCTCACGACGTTCTGAACCCAGCTCGCGTACCGCTTTAATGGGCGAACAGCCCAACCCTTGGGACCTACTACAGCCCCAGGATGCGATGAGCCGACATCGAGGTGCCAAACCACTCCGTCGATGTGAACTCTTGGGAGTGATAAGCCTGTTATCCCCAGGGTAGCTTTTATCCGTTGAGCGATGGCAATCCCACTTTATACCACCGGATCACTAAGTCCTACTTTCGTACCTGCTCCACCCGTCGGTGTCACAGTCAAGCCTTCTTTTGCCTTTGCACTCTGCGAATGGTTTCCAACCATTCTGAGAAGACCTTTGAGCGCCTCCGATACCCTTTCGGAGGCGACCGCCCCAGTCAAACTCCCCGCCTGACATTGTCCCACCACCGGATCACGGTGGCTGGTTAGAAATCCAATACTGCAAGGGTGGTATCCCAACAATGACTCCTTCACAACTGGCGTTGTGAATTCTCAGTCTCCCACCTATCCTGTACATGCAATACCGAATCCCAGTATCAAGCTGGAGTAAAGCTCCATGGGGTCTTTCCGTCCTGGCGCAGGTAACCAGCATCTTCACTGGTATTTCAATTTCACCGGATGCATTGTCGAGACAGTGCTCAAATCATTACGCCTTTCGTGCGGGTCGGAACTTACCCGACAAGGAATTTCGCTACCTTAGGACCGTTATAGTTACGGCCGCCGTTTACTGGGGCTTAAATTCAATGCTTCGCTTGCGCTAACATCTCCTCTTAACCTTCCAGCACCGGGCAGGCGTCAGCCCATATACTTCACCTTGCGGTTTTGCATAGACCTGTGTTTTTGCTAAACAGTTGCTTGAGCCTATTCTCTGCGGCCTCTTTCGAGGCACCCCTTCTCCCGAAGTTACGGGGTCATTTTGCCGAGTTCCTTAACAATGCTTCTTCCGTCGGCCTTAGGATTCTCTCCTCATCCACCTGTGTCGGTTTACGGTACGGGTATAATATAAACAATAGCGGCTTTTCTTGACAGCTGGCTCACACACTTCGCTACTTTAGTTCGCTCCACGTCACGTCTTCGGATTGTAGTACGGATTTGCCTTTACTACTCCTACCCCGCTTGTACCGGTTTTTCCATTCCCGGATTGTGCTTTCCATCTGTGTCCCCACAGTTCTGTTATACTATAGTACAGGAATCTCAACCTGTTGTCCATCGACTACGTCTTTCGACCTCGCCTTAGGCCCCGACTTACCCAGAGCAGATCAGCTTTACTCTGGAAACCTTGGATATTCGGCCGGAAGGATTCTCACCTTCCTCTCGCTACTCATTCCAGCATTCTCTCTTCTTAACAATCCACTGCTCCTTACGGTACAGCTTCGTCTCAGTTAAGAATGCTCCTCTACCAATGACTATGTCATTCCTCAGCTTCGGTGTTGTGTTTCAGCCCCGGACATTTTCGGCGCAGGACCTCTCGACTAGTGAGCTATTACGCACTCTTTTAATGTATGGCTGCTTCTGAGCCAACATCCTAGTTGTCTTCGAAATCCCACATCCTTTTCCACTTAACACACACTTTGGGACCTTAGCTGGAGGTCTGGGCTCTTTCCCTTTTGACTGCCCAACTTATCTCGTGCAGTCTGACTCCCATACATCATCTATACGGCATTCGGAGTTTGATATTCTTTGGTAAGCTTTGACGCCCCCTAGGAAATTCAGTGCTCTACCTCCGTTAGACTAATATGAGGCTAGCCCTAAAGCTATTTCGAGGAGAACCAGCTATCTCCGGGTTCGATTGGAATTTCTCCCCTATCCACACCTCATCGCCACCCTTTTCAACGGATGTGCGTTCGGTCCTCCATTACCTTTTACGGTAACTTCAACCTGGACATGGATAGATCACCCGGTTTCGGGTCTACTCTGACTGACTCTTTCGCCCTATTAAGACTTGGTTTCCCTCCGGCTCCACACCTTGAGTGCTTAACCTTGCCAGCCAGCGTAACTCGCTGGACCGTTCTACAAAAAGTACGCGGTTCCACATATAAAGTGGTTCCACAGCTTGTAAACACAGGGTTTCAGGTTCTTTTTCACTCCCCTCCCGGGGTTCTTTTCACCTTTCCTTCACAGTACTATGCACTATCGGTCACTAAGTAGTATTTAGCCTTGGGGGGTGGTCCCCCCGACTTCCCACAAGGTTTCTCGTGTCTCGTGGTACTTTGGATACTGCCTGCTCTCTTCTGGTTTCAAATACGGGGCTTTCACCCTCTCTGGCCGGATTTCCCAAAACCGTTCTTTTACCATTCAAGTCACGTTATGCAGTCCATAACCCCGGAATGCACGCATTCCGGTTTAGGCTCCTCCCATTTCGCTCGCCGCTACTTTGGGAATCGAGTTTTCTTTCTTTTCCTCCGGGTACTTAGATGTTTCAGTTCCCCGGGTTCCCTTCCATACGTTATGTATTGGCGTATGGATACTTGAGGTTTGCTCAAGTGGGTTTCCCCATTCAGATATCTCCGGATCGTAGGATATTTGCTCCTCCCCGAAGCTTTTCGCAGCTTATCACGTCTTTCATCGGCTCTTAGTGCCAAGGCATCCACCCTGCGCTCTTGTTCGCTTAACCATTTTTTCACCTCACATAGCGTTGTTCGGTGTTGGTTTAGTTTTGTTGCTAGTTTAAAATAATTACCTTTTTAAAAGATAACTACCTCGGATGTCTTATCTAATTTAGATATTTTTGATTATTTCTATATGTGATTTTCAAGGTACATATCTTACTGACTGAATTTTTATCAGTCATTTAAAACCAAAAGCATTTTGATCTTAAATCACTGGTAAAAACAGTTATTTCATATTATTTTTTTGTAATCTGGCAGCCACCTGCTCTCCCACACCGTTACCAGTGCAGTACCATCGGCCGCTTAAGTCTTAACCATCGTGTTCGGGATGGGTACGGGTGTTTCCCCTAAGCGCATCGCCACCAGAAATTTCATATTATTATAGTAATTTCATTTCTGCATTTTGTTCTGCCCGGCTTTTGCCCGGCTTCCCAGAATACTCTTTTTATTACTTAATAATTGAACAGTAAAACAACCTTTACTCATTCTTTCCTTAGAAAGGAGGTGATCCAGCCGCACCTTCCGATACGGCTACCTTGTTACGACTTCACCCCAGTTACCGGCTCCACCTTCGGCAGCTCCCTCCTTACGGTTGGGTCACTGACTTCGGGCATTTCCGACTCCCATGGTGTGACGGGCGGTGTGTACAAGACCCGGGAACGTATTCACCGCGACATTCTGATTCGCGATTACTAGCGATTCCAGCTTCATGTAGTCGAGTTGCAGACTACAATCCGAACTGAGACGTTATTTTTGGGATTTGCTCACCTTCACAGGGCTGCTTCCCTTTGTTTACGCCATTGTAGCACGTGTGTAGCCCAAATCATAAGGGGCATGATGATTTGACGTCATCCCCACCTTCCTCCAGGTTATCCCTGGCAGTCTCTCCAGAGTGCCCAACCGAATTGCTGGCTACTGAAGATAAGGGTTGCGCTCGTTGCGGGACTTAACCCAACATCTCACGACACGAGCTGACGACAACCATGCACCACCTGTCACCTCTGTCCCGAAGGAAAGGACACGTTACTGTCCGGTCAGAGGGATGTCAAGACTTGGTAAGGTTCTTCGCGTTGCTTCGAATTAAACCACATGCTCCACCGCTTGTGCGGGTCCCCGTCAATTCCTTTGAGTTTCATTCTTGCGAACGTACTCCCCAGGTGGAATACTTATTGCGTTAGCTGCGGCACCAAAGAGCTTTGCTCCCTGACACCTAGTATTCATCGTTTACGGCGTGGACTACCAGGGTATCTAATCCTGTTTGCTCCCCACGCTTTCGAGCCTCAACGTCAGTTACAGTCCAGTAAGTCGCCTTCGCCACTGGTGTTCCTCCTAATATCTACGCATTTCACCGCTACACTAGGAATTCCACTTACCTCTCCTGCACTCCAGCCTGACAGTTTCCAATGCAGTCCAGGGGTTGAGCCCCTGCCTTTCACACCAGACTTGCCATGCCGTCTACGCTCCCTTTACACCCAGTAAATCCGGATAACGCTTGCCCCCTACGTATTACCGCGGCTGCTGGCACGTAGTTAGCCGGGGCTTCTTAGTCAGGTACCGTCATTTTCTTCCCTGCTGATAGAAGTTTACATACCGAAATACTTCTTCCTTCACGCGGCGTCGCTGCATCAGGGTTTCCCCCATTGTGCAATATTCCCCACTGCTGCCTCCCGTAGGAGTTTGGGCCGTGTCTCAGTCCCAATGTGGCCGTTCACCCTCTCAGGCCGGCTACTGATCGTCGCCTTGGTAAGCCGTTACCTTACCAACTAGCTAATCAGACGCGGGTCCATCTCATACCACCGGAGTTTTTCACACTGTGCCATGCAGCACTGTGCGCTTATGCGGTATTAGCAGACATTTCTGTCTGTTATCCCCCTGTATGAGGCAGGTCACCCACGCGTTACTCACCCGTCCGCCGCTCAGTCACTAAAACTTCATTCCGAAGAAATCTGTTTTAGTGCTTCGCTCGACTTGCATGTGTTAAGCACGCCGCCAGCGTTCATCCTGAGCCAGGATCAAACTCTCAAATAAAGTTTTGATCTTAGTTCAAAAATCAACTACTAGCTAATTTTATCCCTTTATTACTGTTTTAAGGTTGTATCATTTCTGATACGGTTCTTAATTTTGAAATCTCTTTTAATAGAATCTTTCAAGGTTGTTTCACTGTTCAATTATCAAGGTTCTGTTTGCTTTTCTTTGCTGTTGTACTCTTTAGCGCAACTTCTATATCTTATCACACTGCCAAGTGTTTGTCAACAACTTTTTTAAAAAGTTTTTTGTGATGTTTTCTTTGCTGTTTTGACAGCTTTTATAGTTTATCACTTAGCTTACATATTGTCAAGCACTTTTTTACATTTTTTTACAAATGTTTTTGTACCATATTACTGTTTCCATCTTTTAAGATTTTAAACAGTGTTAGAAATAAATTAGCGGAGAAAGAGGGATTTGAACCCTCGCGCCGCGCAAACGACCTACACCCTTAGCAGGGGCGCCTCTTCAGCCACTTGAGTATTTCTCCTGAATCATTATTTCCTATATAATACTGCTTGTCACCTATTGTGGTGACGCACAAGTTATTATACTAAAGGGACTTCTATTTGTCAATCACTTTTTTTAAAAAAGTTTTATTCATTATCTTTAATCGTTTTTTCTATTCTATTTTTTACTAAAGTGGCTATTTCGGTGGACTTTAGCTCTTTGTAATCTTCATAATATATTGGGCTTAAATAGTGAACCTGTACGGTGATCCTTTTTATAGAATGAGTATCAAAGGATTTATAAGAGTCTATTAGCGCTACAGGAACAATGGGGCATTTTGCTTTTATTGCAGATTTAAAACTGCCGCCCTTGAAATCCAGCAGATCATTAGGATGCTTTGTTCTTGTTCCTTCTGCAAATATAACGTAATTTCTACCCTCCATTACTTCCCTGGTAACATCCATAATTACCCGCATAGACTGCTTGATGTCTTCTCTGTCAATTGCTTTTGCACGCATAATTGCAAACACCTGCTTCAGGAAGGGTACATTTGCTACTTCCTTTTTCATGACAACTGACAGCGGATGGCTGCTGCTTTCCACTAATGCCAGTACATCGAATAAACCCTGATGGTTTGGAAATAGTACGAAGCCATTTTTTTCCGGCAGATTCTCTTCTCCGGTTGTCTGAATGGTAACTCTTCCTCCTTTGTTTGCATTGATCGTTATCTTTCTTAATAATGCAAACCTTTCCTCCTCCGTATGCTTATCATTCTCTTTTGCATATGAAATCAGCTGGCATGCCCAATAAGGTACAAACAATATATTTCGTAAAACCATCAAAATTATTCTTTCCACTAATTTATCAGCTCTCTTTCTTATATTGTTTTATTGCGCTCTCATAGAGATTGTTACCTTTGCAGTCTGCAACTACGATAACCGGAAAATTCTCTACTTCCAATTCTCTTATTGCTTCTGTGCCAAGATCATCATATGCAATTATCGTTGATTTTTTAATTCTTTGAGATAACAATGCACCGGCTCCCCCTACTGCGGCAAAGTAAACGGCATTATTTCTTTTAATTGCAGCCAGAACTTCCGGTGTCCTTTTCCCTTTGCCTATCATACCACGCAGACCCAGATCCAGCAGTTTCGGCGCATACTTATCCATCCTGCTGGCAGTTGTGGGACCCGCCGATCCTATTGGACGTCCTTCCCTTGCCGGAGATGGCCCCATATAATAGATGATATTATTCTTTACATCTATAGGAAGTGTCTCATTTTTATCTAAAGCTTCCTGCATTCTTTTGTGGGCAGCATCTCTTGCTGTGTATATTTTCCCCGTTATATAAACATAATCGCCGGCTTGCAGTCCTTTTGCATCTTCCTCACTTATTGGTGCATTTATATATTTATCCATACTTATTCCCATTAAGTATTACAGGCAAGCCTGTAATACTGCCACAATCAAACAGGTTGAAAGAATCACATCGTGGCGTCCTTTCTGCATCATAATTTTCTTTCAACCTTTCCCTCCAGTGCCGCACTGTTTCTTATATTATATCTATTTTATATTTCCCTTACACTATGCCGGTTAACATGGCAGCAAATATTTACGCCAACGGGAAGTCCCGCAATGTGGGTAGGATATGTATTAATATTTACGGCAAGAGCAGTTACTCTTCCTCCCAGACCGCCTGGTCCGATTCCAAGACCATTTATTTTATCCAATAACTCAATTTCCAGTTCTTTTACATATTCTACTTCTGAATGGGAACCCGCTTCCCTGGTTAGTGCTTTCTTAGCCATAACCGCACATTTTTCGAATGTACCTCCGATGCCAACACCTACGACCATTGGCGGACATGCGTTAGGACCTGCATCTTTTACTGCAGTTAATACTGCATTCTTTACGCCTTCTATACCATCAGCCGGCTTCAGCATAAATACACGGCTCATATTTTCACTTCCAAACCCCTTTGGCGCTACAGTAATCCTTACTTTATCGCCGGGAACTATTTCATAATGAATGATTGCAGGTGTGTTGTCTTTGGTATTTTCCCGTATGATGGGATCATTTACTACTGATTTTCTTAAAAACCCATCTACATATCCCTGACGTACGCCTTCATTAACAGCATCTTCCACACTTCCGCCTTCAAAATGTACTTCCTGCCCTACTTCCAGAAATATAACTGCCATACCTGTATCCTGGCAGATGGGTATCATATCTTTTCCTGCTATTTCCAGGTTCTCCTGCAGCTGGCATAAAATCTGCCTGCCCAGATCAGATTCTTCTATATCTACAGCCTTTTTCATTACCTTATCCATATCTTTGGATAAATAATGATTTGCCTCTATGCACATCTCTTTTATATTTTCTGTTAACTTGTCCACATGAATTGTACGAATCATGGTATAACCTCCTAGATTTATTCTTATCTTCTATAATATAGTATTCAAATCTCAACTTCAATATAAAAATGGATTTTCAGAAAAAACCCAGGAAAAAATGCAAATAGTACGTTTCGATTCTGGTATATCCGACCCAATTCCGGCTTTGCCTATGAACATTCCGAAATCAGGAATGTGGCAATAGGGCAGTCCCCTATTGAAGATGTAATTTCTGCTTTATATGGAAGCTGGATGTAATATATTTTTCAAGCATATTTTAAAAGGTTTTCCTATACTCCAACTTGTTATTTGAGTGATCCTATGATATGATTTTAACTAGAGGACTAGATTACAGACAATACTTTTACAACTGCTTGGGAGAACTTTATGAACGATAAGAAACGCAGTTTATCTTATATTATAATGCTAATTATCTGTTTTCTTTTTTTAATTTTGGGCTGCATCTTCGTATATTTTATGATGCGTCAGAATGAAAAGAACGATTTGAACAATTTGTATGACCTGGCGGCTCAGGAGAAGACAATGATCTTAAAACAGATAAATGGTGACTGGGAAACTTTATCGGGTATATCTATCTGTCTTGGTGATCTGAACATCACTGAGACAGATCAGCTTACACCCATTTTAACAACGATTAATAATGCTAATACTTTTATCCGCATGGGTTTTATTAACACAGAAGGTATTGGGGATCTCATAGACATTAATGGGAATACATATGAGCATGTGGACTTTTCCAATGATTCTTTTTTTCAGGAAGCTCTGGCCGGGCATAACTCTATTTCTGAGGCCATCGAAGATCCATATTCAATCGGGTATATTAATTATTACGGTGTTCCTGTTTATCAGTCTGAAAAAGTGATTGGTGTTTTATGTGCGGTTAACAGCACTGATATTCTCCGCAACATCGTGGATGCAACCCTGATCCAGGGCGGTGGATTTTCAAATATTCTGAAAAGCAATGGTCAATATATTATCAGGTCGGCACATCACTACAATGTGGACAACATATATAAATTGGCGGATTTGGGAGATTTCTCGAAAGAAGCATATGCCAATATTCTGTCGGATTTTGCTGCAGGATCTGAAAATACGGTTCGCTATAACTACAAAGGAAATAAATACTGGGCTGTCTATATACCCGTTGACGTCAATGACTGGTATATTATAAGTATCGT
The DNA here is from genome assembly GCF_000686105.1 of Robinsoniella sp. KNHs210. Classification (NCBI taxonomy): domain Bacteria; kingdom Bacillati; phylum Bacillota; class Clostridia; order Lachnospirales; family Lachnospiraceae; genus Robinsoniella; species Robinsoniella sp. KNHs210. The sequence continues at coordinate 3,459,892 of NZ_JMLZ01000002.1, read as the reverse complement.
ACCGGAATCTATCATAAATGGCAATTACAACTATACTCTGGGTGTTATTCTTATCGTAAGTTCTGCTTTTATTATATCTATGGTTTTTGCTTACCGTATGAATCAGATGACCAGGAAAAACAAAGAACATCTGGAACAGCTTGCCTATTCCGATCCGATTACAGGTTATTCCAGTTTTGTTAAATTTCTGCTGGATATCGGTTCTCCACATGATCATAGGCAGAATTCTAACTATGCTTTCTGGTATTGTGATATTAAAAGATTTAAATATTTTAATGATTTGTTTGGGTATGACGCAGGTGACGAAGTGTTAAAGTATTTTGCAAACCTGATATCCCGACATACTCTGAAAAATGAATTTTTCTGCCGGGTAAATGCAGATAATTTTACCGGACTTAAATACTACAATGACAAATCCGAACTTGTAGAATGGTTTCAGACTCTGAATGAGCAGATGAATCACTATATAACTTCAGAAAATCAGGAATATCACCTGGATTTAAGCATTGGTATCTACTGTGTGAATGATTTTAAAGATGACATCACTTTCAATGATATGATTAACCGGGCAAATATGGCGCAAAAAGCGATGAAACAATCCGGCAGTGACAATTATGCTTTTTATTCTCAGGACATTCGCAAACAGATTCTCATGGAAACTGAAATGGAATCCCGAATGCATCAGGCACTGGAAAATGAAGAATTTAAGATTTTTGTTCAGCCCAAAGTAGATATACAGCATGGGAACCGAATTGCCGGAGGCGAGGTGCTGGTCCGCTGGGTCAGTGGTCAGGGATCTTTGGTTGTGCCCGGTAAATTTATTCCTTTATTTGAAAAGAATGGCTTTATTATTCACCTGGACCGCTATATGTTTGAGGGTATCTGTAAATGGGCAAGAGGATATCTGGATGCAGGTAATCCTAAGATAAAGCTGGCGACAAATGTCTCCCGCCTGGGACTATTCCAGGATGATTTTCTTGATTTCTATATTAATACGAAAAATAAATATCACCTTCCGGACGGTATGCTTGAATTAGAATTTACAGAAAGTGTCGTTCTAAATAATAATGAACTGTTTAAAACTTTTGTTGAGGCTTTACAGGAAAATGGATTTGTCTGTTCATTAGATGACTTTGGATCAGGATACTCCTCTCTGAATGTGTTAAAAGAGCTTCCTATTCAGGTATTAAAGCTTGACATGATCTTCTTCCGAAAAGGGGCAAACACAGAACGAGAGCAAATTGTAATACGCAATATTATTACTATGGCGAAACAGTTGAAAATGAGGACAGTATCCGAAGGCGTGGAAATGAAAGAACAGGTTAATTTCTTAAGAGAAGTGGGCTGTGACATTGTACAGGGTTATGTTTTTGCAAAACCTATGCCGTTGCCACAATTTGAACAGCTTTTAAAAGATAAGACTGATGGATTTCAATTATAAATTTTAAAATAAAAAAAGAAACAGCGCTTTGAGATGCTGTTTCTTTTTTGCATTGCAGTTTTCTTACTATTTATCTAAGGTTACATAATTTACATCCAGAATATCTGCTATTTTTTCATACAGGGATGCATTATGTCCTACACTCATTGCAAAATGGTGGGTTGGAGCTTCTGCAAACCACTCATCCATATAACTGTCCGGATCTTTTTTGAATTTAACCGGAGTCTGGGTATTTCCTATGGTCATAATTGTTCCGTCTGTGGATTCAGCCTCAGTTAGGATGAACTTTAATCTTCCGTCTATAGTCTGGCTGCATCCCAGAGTGGTAATTGGTCCGGTTTTTACTTTTGCTTCAACGGATACCCCGGTTCCCTGTTTTCCATGATACAGGCCCATGCCGCGAAGGATTGGTTTTCCATTTGCGATTTCCAGATGAAATGGTCCGTCATGTCCCAAAAGGATGGTTCCTTCTTCATAATCCGTTACAACGATTTCGCAGAAGGATCCTCCTTTATTAACAATGTCACAGATTTTCATTGCAAGACAGGTCTTAAGATCTCCTTCTCCGGCACATGGTATCCCCTTAGCCGTCAGCAGAGAATGTCCTACGATAAAGCCTCCCTGAAGTTTTTCATACTCTCCGCCCGGTGCGCCATGATAATAATAAGTAAGGGCATCCAAATCGTATTCTTTTACTAATTTTTCCTGTGCCACTGCCACTTTAGCAGACCACTCTAATTGTTCTTCTGTAGGCTTTTTAGCCAGCGGGTCTGCTGCCGAATCTTCACTTATTCTAAAAAACTCTGCTATCTCTTCGCGTTTTTGAGCTACTTCGTCCGGTGTTACAGTCTCCATGGCACGATTTAAATCACACATTTCCAGTACTTCCAGATGTGCTCCTGTCTGCCCCTGAAACATGGTAAAATCACTGTACATATCCAGCATACCGCTGTATGTATTTCCAAGAAAGCCAAATCTTGCTCCGGAGAGTCCGCTTTTTACACTGGCAGCCAGTACCCACTCTTCGATCTTCTTCCATGCCTGAATGGCTTCCGGACGGTTGGCGGTATTTTCATCGGTCAATGAGATCTCAGGTGTATAGTCCAGTCCCAGCAGTCCATTTATCACACGGTATTTAATTCCCGCCCGGTTAAATGCATTGGAAATCTCCGGAACCGGACATGCTCCGCAGTGAGCAAGCCATTCACCTGTCGTTGTCTGTGCATAATTAATTTTAGCCGTAGGCTGAAGATTTAAAATTACAGTATGTGCCTTGCAGTCCTGATGTACCGGCAGTATAGATCCGCTGGTCACATAAGTTCCCGCATGGGCAAAGATCAGGTCTACATTATTTGCATTAAAATACTCTCCTGCTTTATGGCCTTCCTGCTCACAGTCTACCAATCCATAAAAGAAAACCTGTGCATTTCCCATTGCCGTAATTCTATCTGAGATAAACTGCCCATATTCTATCATTCTTTCGCGAAGTCCGGGAAACTGTCCCCAATAATGTTTCAACCCCATTGTATAAACACCAATACGCGCTTTTCTGGTTTCTTTTAACTTTGCCATTTTATTTCCTCCTGATTTTATTATTATATTATGTTGTTGTCCTGTTATCACTTTACAAATCCATTGTAATCATTTATCATGGAATTATCAATCAAGTTTATTGTGCAAAAATAACAGAATCTTGTCAATCATGCTAAGCAGGATTTTACCGGATTTCACCGGATTGGGAGGCTATCAATATGAAGATAAAAAATGATCAGAACTATGAAGAGCGTGCATCATACAGCTGGTCTGAGGACTCTGTCCGCTTAATTATTACAGCCAGTAATGTGGCAAAATCCATTTATTTTTACATCCAGGAAGCCGGATATTTTAAGACCAGCGATTCTTATTTTACAGAACGTAAAAATCTGAATTCTTTTTTGATCGTTTATACCATATCCGGCAAGGGATATTTAAAATATCAGGGCTGCAATTATTATCTTACTGCGGGTCAATGCTTTTATATTAACTGTACAGAGCATCATTACTATGAAACTGCCGGGAACAGCGACTGGGAATTCTTATGGATTCACTTTAATGGAAGCAGCGCCCTTGGATATTACGAGGAGTTTGTTAAAAATGGTTTTAAAACCGTCCAGGTTCAGGACACATTTTTTATGGAAAGCACCCTTCGCAGAATTCTGGCATTAAACCAGAAGCGAAATGCCTCTACCGAAGTCCTTACTTCTAACCTGATCACTAATATCCTGACGGAACTCCTTGTACAGACAATTACTTTTGATGCCCAGACTATATTCATGCCTTCCTACATAAAAAATGTATTGAAAGATATAGATCAGAACTTTAAGTCCCCTCTGTCACTGGATGAGTTGGCATCCCGCCACGGAGTCAGTAAATTTCATCTCTCGAAAGAGTTTAAAAAATATACCGGAACTACGGTAAATGAATACATCATTGCAAACAGACTTTCTTACGCAAAGGAACTGTTAAAGTATTCTAATGATTCCGTCAATGAAATTGCTTATAAAGTAGGCATGAATCATGTGAGTCATTTTATTAATCTGTTTAAAAACAGGGAAAATACAACACCCTTGGCATATCGCAAGGAATGGCAGATTTAAAGAAGACTTTATTCTCTATTTAGTCAGGTAAGCATCTACCTGTTTTAATAATTCTTCTTTCACTTTATTGATTCCTGCCGCTTCAGCCTGCTGGTTAAATTCTGCAAGCGTTTCTTCTGCATCTTCCACAAGTCCCAAATCCAGCAGAGGAACATACTTTGTTTTTACGTTATTGAGATTAGCAAGTTCATTCTTAATATTGTTATCATCCAGGATAAAACCTGCTAATAGAGTATTTTCCTGTGCTGCGGTCCACTTTTTAGTCAGATCAACCTCATCCGGAAATTTATCCTCACGGCTCTTTTCAAACTTGTTATTTTTAAATGCCCAGGAGAATGCTGATCCAAAAGGATATTCTTCCTGCTTTTCACCTGCTCTCCAAAATCCTTCTTCGCCTATCTCTTCTGTGGGATCAATCCAATGAATATCTTTTACCCCAAGCCGAACAAGGTTGTTGCATTCTTCGTCAAATTTCAAAAGGTCTATGAGCATAAACGCACGTTCCTGATTTTCAGATGACGCAAGAACGGCTGCTCCGTCACCGGTGTATGCCCCCAGTATTTTTTTGCTGTCAGGTATTAAGTCATATATTTCGGGTTTCCATTGAGGATGTTCCTTTTCAATCTGGTTTGCCACAGCCCCGCAGGTTCCAAGGTTCCAAACGAGTGACGCACTGGTTCCATTTGTAAAGGCATCTCTTGGATTGGTGTTATTTGCCACTGCATTCTTTGACCAAAAACCTTTGTCTGACCAGCTTTTCATCTTTTTTATCCACTCTTTATATTCCGGTGTGTCATAGAGCCAGAAAATATCTTTTGCATTTGTCTTTTCATTTACTTTATAGTAAAAAAACTGATCTACCCCATTTAATCCAACCATATTATAATTGTTGTTCAGCATTGCTATACGCATTTCATAATTGTTCTGGGATGCGGCATATGGAAAGATTCCCTTTTCATTTTCAATTACTTTATCATAATACTCTTCCAGGTCATCCAGTGTCTTTAATCTTTCCAGATTATATTTTTCTCTTAAATCACCTCTGATTACAACTGCATTTGTCAGAATAGTTGGGTTATTGGCGGGTACAAAGTATGTTTTTCCGCCGATCGATGCCTGTTCAAATGCCTCTTTTGGCTCTTGCTCTTTTGTTAAGGGCATATATTTCTCTAAAACATCTGTACTGACTTCAGCAAATGCCCCTTTTGTCGCTTCCTCTGCATACATTGCCCAGGTAGAGGTATAGATTAAATCAAACTTTTCTCCTGATGAAATTAAAAGAGAGTACTTCTGTGCATAGTCACTTAAAGACATGTGATTTACTGTAAGGGTTGCATTAATCTTCTCTTTTAACTTCTTATTTAATTCTTCCAGTACAACTTTCTCTCCCGCCGCTTCATCTCCAATTACATACATAACCAGATCTGCGGGCTGCGATACATCCTGTCCATTATACTCTTTTACACTCTGTGCACTTTCCGTTTCCTGTACCTTAGCTTCACTCCCGGTTGCTTCCCCACAGCCGCCAAGTATTGCTGCTCCCAGACAAATTGACACTAACAAAGCAAATCCTTTTTTCAATCCATTCATATTCTTATCCTCCATATCATATATTGCACCTACCCCTTTACTGCTCCTACCGTTAGACCTTTTACAAAATATTTCTGCACAAATGGATAAAGCAGTACTATTGGTCCGGTTACAACTACCGTAAGTGCCATTTTCATTGATTCTATCGGAACCGTCTCCATATTCATCCCTGTCTCATCCATAATTCTCCGCATTTCCTGAGCACTTCCTACCAGTTTATACAATAGGTACTGCAAGCTGTACATTTTTTCATTGTTTATGAAAAGCATACTGTTATACCAGTCATTCCAGTATGTCAGAGCCGTAAACAGACCAATTGTAGCAACTACCGGTTTCGAAAGAGGCAGTATCAGCCTCACAAAAATGGTGAAGTCACCGGCTCCGTCTATTTTACCGGATTCGGTAATTTCGTAGGGAACCCCCGCCATAAATCCTTTTACCAGCAGAATATTCCAGACGGATACGAGCGATGGGAGAAAAAGTGCAAATAAGGTATCATTCAAGTGTAAATATTTCACACATAATATGTACCACGGAACAATGCCGCCGCTGAACAACGTGGTAAAGAAAAAGTAAAATGATATTTTATTTCTCCACTGGAAGTCTTTTCTCTGCAGCACATATCCGGTCATTGTATTGATGAAAATTCCCAATGCTGTACCTGTTACGGTCACGATGGTAGTGACTCCGTATGCTCTTAAAATTTTTACCGGATTCTTAAATATTGCTGCGTAGCTTTGCAGCGTCAGATCTCCGGGTATCAGACTGTAACCATTTTGAATAATATACTGTTCACTTGAAAACGAAGATGCAATAATAATTAAAAAAGGAATCAGGCACAATGCTGCAAATAATGTTATGAGTAAGTATCCGACAGCTCTAAATATTTTTTCCTGAACGGACATGTTTTTCCAGACAATCATCGTATCCCCCCTTAAAACAGTGCATAATCTGCTTCTGCTCTTTTCACGATTTTATTCACTATGATAATCGTGACAAAGCATAAGACAGACTGATAAAGACCAACTGCTGCTGTTTTCCCTATATCCCCGGATTGAATCAGGGAACGGAATACATAAGTATCAATTACATCTGTAGCGTCAAAAAGCGCTCCGTTGTTTCCAATTAGCTGGTAAAACAAATCCAGGCTGCCTTTGAATATCTTTCCTACTGCCAGCAGCGTCATAGTAATTATAGTTGGTGTTATGCTTGGTATGGTAATGTAGCGAATTCTGTGAAATATGTTTGCTCCATCTATCTGTGCCGCCTCATGCAAAGAGGTATCCACTCCCGCTATTGAAGCCAGGTATACCACCATTCCATAACCGACTCCTTTCCAGGCCGAAAAAGCTACGATAATATATTTCCACCAGGATGGTTCAGCATAAATATTAACGGGCTGGATACCAATAGCAGAAAGAATTCCATTTAAAGTACCATTTTCAAAATTAAATAAACTATAGGCAATGGAACTGACGATAACCCAGGATATAAAATAGGGCAGAAAAATAATTGACTGAAGTGTCTTCTTTACAAACTTATTCACAATCTCACTTAAAACAATAGCAAATCCAACCTCCAGTACGGTATTGATCATGATAAATGCCAGATTATACAATACGGTATTCCTGGTAACATTCCATGCATCTCCGGATTGAAAAAAGAATTTAAAATTACTTAGTCCGACTGTATCACTTCCGAATATCCCCAGATCATACCGAAACTGTTTAAATGCCAGGATCAGACCTCCCATTGGAAGGTAGGCAAACACAAATGTCAACAGTGCTGCCGGCAGAAGCATTAGCAATAATGTACGGTTCTTTTTCACATCATAGAGAATTCCTCTTCTTTTATGGACTTTCAATACATACACCCTCTCTCTTTCTTATTATCGAAGTTTTCTTCATATATAGATTGTATCAAGAGACCGTATTTACCGAAATCGTAATATCTTTATATGGTGTAGTAAATTATTGTGTATATTTCAGATGTATCTCTACCGTTGTCCCCTCCCCCTCTTTGCTTTTATATACCAGTCCATATCCCTGACCGCAGAGTATTAATATGCGTTCATGTATATTTCTTACTCCATATCCGCTTCCTGTCTTTGACTGGATTTCCCGGGTCAGTATCTTATCTGCATTGTTTTTATCCATTCCAATTCCATCATCCTTTAGAGTTAACACCACGTGGTCTTTTAAAACACTACCCGTTAATGTTATGGTTCCCTCCGGGTCGTCCTTTTCCATAATCCCATGCAAAATGGCATTTTCAATCAATGGCTGCAGGGTTATTTTCGGAATAGGACATTTTAACAGATTCTCCGGAACGGCAAATTCTGCCTTTACCGCATTTTCAAATCTCATATTCTGAATTGCCAGATATGCCCTGGCGTGTTCTATTTCATCTTCTATTGTTACTATACTTTTCCCCTTATTCAGAGTCATCTTATAAAATTTGGCGGTCTGAGAAACAATCTCATTAATTTCTTCGGTTTTCTTTCCGTAGCTGTACCACTTAATCATATCCAGGGTATTATACAAAAAATGCGGATTAATCTGAGACTGAAGTGCCTGTAATTCTGCATTTTTAACATGTTTCCCCAGTTCGTACTTCTCGTTCATCAGATCATTTGTTTTATGGATCATAAAATCAAAATTCTGGTATAGGGCTCCAATTTCATCGCCCCCTCCCTCTCCGATCTCTACATCTGTTTCACCTTTTTGAACCTTTTTCATATGACACATTAAGCGTTCCACCCTGTCTGTTATGGACCTGCCGGTCAGATATATCATAAAGAACACAAATACGGATGAAATCAGCATAATTCCAAAGAATCTTATCTGCATACTGCTGATATCCCGCATAATTGTCTGATACGGAATTACCGTGAGCATTGTCCAGCCAGAATGATATAGATACTTTTGACACATCAGCATCTTTCTGCCATTTACCGCTATTTCTGTAAATCCATCATCTTCTTCTATAAATTTCCTTTCCGACTCTTCCGGGTCAATAATAACACGGGGTGTACTGCCATTGACAGAGCACGCGGTCTTCTCATTATCCTTATTTACAAGACAGGTCATACTGTCTTCTGTAATGTCAGCCCGTTTCAGAATGTTTTCAATATTTAATTTTCGGATATCTACCCGCATATAGCCAATAGTCTGGCGGTAATCCACAATACTTTTAATCCGGGAGGCAAAAGAAAGTACCGGATTGTCCGCAAATCCCAGAACCTGTTTCTGGCCATTCTCCATCTGTCTGATCCATGACGCTTCCTGAATATTTCCCATACCAAACATATTGATCTGGTCTTCGGCATATAAAATATTATCGTCCACATATATTCTGATCCTGGATACATCTTCCTGGTTTTCTAATTCCTGAAAGGTCTGTCTGATGCTTAGCATATTCCAATACTGCTGCTTAATATCTTTATTCACCATATCCCCTGTTATCATCTGCCTGATCTCCTCATTGTTAGACAACTGGTCTAATACGTCGGTGACTTTAGAAAATTTATAATCCAGAAAATCATATGTCTGGGAAAAACTTTGGTTAGCAGAATAAATCAGCTGTTCTTTCATACCTTCGGAGTATGTTTGAAACACAAAAAAAGACAGCATAACCAGCGGAACCAGAATTAAAAATCCATATACCCATAGCAGCTTCGTCTTTAACTTCATTTGATGAAAGAATTTTATTTTGAAAGTATTTTTCTTTTTCATATTTATCCTCCTGAATAGCGCAATCTGGCTTTCCCCCTCTGCATATCGGCTGCGACACTGCATTAATAAGAAGTGTGAAAGGGATTTTCTTTCACACTTCTGCTTCCTGTCTATGTATTCTTTTTCTGAATTCTGCCGGTGTTTCCCCTGTATACTTCTTGAAGACCTTTATAAAATAATTACAGTCAATATATCCGGTCATTAAGGCTATATCCTTGATTCTTCTGCTTTCTTCCGCCAAAAGCTTTTTTGCCCGGGTCATTCTATAATCAATAATATACGCTGTTAATGTCATATTGCATTCCTTTTTAAAAAGAATACATAAATAAGAACTGGTCAGGGAAAGCTTCTGTGCTATGGTTGAAAGAGAAAGATCCGGTTCACTGTAGTTACAAGACACAATATATTTTACTTTTTCAGATACTGCCTGCTTTCCACCGTCCTCATTTACATTGTGGTAATATAACTCCAGCTGTTCTATCATATATGCTTCCAGCTGGCTTAAAAACCGGTATTCCCAGACAGTTTCCCGGATGATGCCCCGGGGCTGCTCCATAAATTGGGCAATCTCCTTTTGACAGGCAGTATCGGACACTTGTATTAACATTCTAAAGAAAAATTCCTTTACGGAAAATATAAATTTATGAGGATGTTCCCTCAATCTCAATAGAATGGATTGTATAAATTCTACTGCCGATTCAAATGTACCGTATTTTATAATGTCTTTGAACTGCACCAGATATTCTTCCGATAATACAAATTCTTCATTTCGCCTGTCTTCATAATAAATGATTCTGCCGGTCTCATAATAAAAGCTCTGAAGCATCGCTGCTGCTGCATTATTATAGGACTCATAGATTTTATAAAGGTGCTCCACACGGCTTCCAACTGAGACAAAACTATAACATAAATCATCCAGCAGCTCTTTTATCCACATTGCTGTTCGTTCTGTCCTGCGCACCAGAAAGGATTCTGCTTCCTTCCCAAGATCTATATGCAGCAATACCAGATGCTCATCCTTGCTTCCAATTAATGCCTGCATACCTTTCTCTGTGAATTTACTTTCCAAAAATAATTTTACATTTGTCTGTATGCTCTGTTCCTCTTGTATGAAATGATTGCCGGTCTTAAAACTGCCTTCATTTTTAATTCCCACAAGATCTACAATGATTGTAATAAATGCATGATCCGGACATATCCCCGGATAAGCCATCTTTATGTCAGACGCACGCTTTCCATTCTGAAAGCTTTTCTTAGTCAGGTCCAAAACCAGCTGATTGCGAAGGGCTGCCATACTGACTTCCAGCTTTCCATCCATCTCGGCTTTCTTCTCTTCCCAGTTTTTTCTTTCCTCCTGCACATGTACAGCATCTCTGATTGCCTGAAAAAGTTCTTCCAGTTCTATTGGTTTTTCCACATAATTAATTGCGGACAGCTGTATTGCGGATTTGAGATATTCCTTATCCGAATATCCGCTCATGAAGATTATGCTGCAATGAGGCAGATGTTCCCGAATCGCAAATGCCATTTCAATTCCGTCCATTTTAGGCATTCTCACATCCGTGAGTATAATATCCGGTTCAAAGTCCAATGCTAATTCGAACCCGGCCTTTCCGTTTTTTGCCATCTCTATCTTATCTACATGAGCGGTTTTCCAATCAATCATAGACAATATGCCTTCTCTTACGTGATTTTCATCATCTACTAACAGCAGCTTCATCTTCATTCCTCCCAGAACATTTATCTCTTTTCCTGTTTTACCACATCCATGCCTAACCCTTTTAGTTTGAGTGTATCAAAAACAGGTTTCTGATACAACAGCGAAAATCCAATTCCATTATCTTCTAGCTGAATCTCCTTCTCCTCTGTCGTATAATTTAAATAAAACTCATACTGCACGCTGTCATGATACCGTATGTGCTTTTCCACACCAATTGGTAATTTTTTAAAAGTTATCCCCAATTCACACATTATTTTCCCCAGCAGCTGTTCCAGACCGGAATCTTCTACTCTTGCCCCCAGATACCATGCTTTTCCCTTCCCAAAACGATTTACGGTAATTACCGGTGTTCCCTGGTAGAAATCCCCCGTATAACATGCCAGAATCTGAGCAGTCACGGGCTTTATAATTTCACAGAAATCCCGAATTTGGCAGACTCCCTCCATACCGCTGTCTTCGGTAAAAGCGGCACCATTCCTTTCAGAAGGGTACAGGGAATCGATCTCCTCCGTATACAGCCCGAAAACATCTTTTAATGCACCTCCCGGAAAACCGCCCAGATAACAGAGCGTATTTTCATTTACATATCCGATAAGATAAGTTGCCACCAGTTGTCCGCCTTCTGTTACAAACTGACTGAACCGTTCTTCCGTCCCGGGCTTTAACAGATAAAGCATTGGTGCAAACACCACCTTATACGGGGTTAAATCTTCTTCCTGGGATATCACATCTGCCTCTATGCCATAACGGAATAGTATCTGATACAGTCTTCTGCATTCCTGCGGATAATTTTTCTGTACACTTAACCCCGCCATATCGTTGATTGCCCACCAGTTCTCCCAGTCGAAGATAATTGCTGCTGAAGCCTTTGGTACGCTGCCCTGTACTTCCTGCAGTAATTTTAAATTTTTGCCTGCTTCTTCTACTTCCCGAAATACCCTGGTATCTGACCGCCCTAAGTGGTCAATCACGGCTCCATGATGCTGCTCATATGACCCCCGGCTCTTTCTCCATTGAAAATACTGCACGGTATCGGAACCGCATGCTACCGCCTGCATACTAGACAGGTTATGAATACCTGGCCGCTTTAGCTTGTTTACAGGATGCCAGTTGACCTGGCTTGGAACACTTTCCATGAGCATAAATGGCTGATCTCTTTTAAAAGAGCGCATAATGCTGTGATCAAATGCCGTCAAAGCAGCGGTATCAATCAGTTCCCTTTTGTCTGTACTCCATTCCGGATAACTATCCCAGGAAATGATATCCAGTTCTTTGGCCATCTTATGGTAATCCAGTCCTTCGTACAATTGCATAAAATTTGTCGTAACCGGAATGTCCGGCGTCCATTTTTTAAAAACAGCAATTTCTTCTTTCATATAATCGGTCATATTCCAGGTTGTGAATCGTTTCCAGTCCAGGTTTAATCCATGGATACTGGTCTCGCCTCCCGGCATCGGCGGTTCTATCTGATGAAAGTTGTTATATCTATGGCTCCAGAACGTCGTCCACCATTCTTTATTCAATTCATCAATATTGTCATGATATCTTCGTTTCAGATATTCCTGAAATTGTTTTTTGCAAAGGCCGCAGTAACATGCACCGCCAAGTTCATTGGAAATATGCCATAGGATCAGTCCGGGATGGCTCCCATACCGTTTTGCCAGGATCGTATTGATTTCCCGGACCTTAGCCCGGTACAACGGTGAGGTCATGCAATGATTGTGCCGGACTCCATGGTGGTTTCGTACCCCCATATTATTAACCCGCATAGCCTGTGGATATGCCTGGTCCAGCCATGCCGGCCTTGCTCCGGATGGCGTTGCCAAGATGGTAAAAATGCCATTTTCCCAGAGCCTGTCCATAACTTCATCCAACCACTCAAAATGATACGCTCCTTCCGATGGTTCATAGACCGACCAGGAAAATACCCCCAGGGTGACTGTATTTACTCCTGCTTTCTTCATCAGCCGGATATCCTCTGCTAAAATGTCAGGGCGATCCAGCCATTGCTCAGGATTATAATCCCCACCGTGGAGAATTTCGTTTACCTTAGGAAATAATAGATTTCTATTCATTTTTTATTTCGCTCACTTTCTTCCGTTATCGGTATAAATGCAGTTCCGGCGGTGCTAATAATCCAGTAGGGGATAACTGCATATGGGTAGACTGTCCATCATGCAAGCTCCACACAAGGGTATTGGCTGTTTCAATTTTGAGATTGTTTTCTCCGTCTCTTAAATACGGCGTGATATCCACCTCATAGGGATTGCCAATCAGCATCCCCGCATTAAAATCATTGAGCCGCACATCTGCACAGTCTCCTACCGAGGGCAGGCATAGAATGTACCTCTCTGCCTTTCTGTCAGATACTGAAAAATCAAACTTTCCCTCATACAAAAATGTCCCAGAGAATCTTGGAAATCCATCTTTTCCATTCATATTCGGCAGCCTTTCCCCGGAAGGAATGTGCAATCTTTTTACGAAATCAGGGTAATCTCCCGTTTCCGCCAGGGAGACCTCCCAGTCAATGTCCAGTTTTATTACTTCTTCCAGAGTGGTTTTCTTTTGAACCGGTGTATCACTACTCCCCAGATATACAGCAGATTCTCCGGGCAGCAAGTGAAGTGTAAGGGCTTCCTCCCTGCTGCATCCCGGTTCTATTTTATTATTGATCCCATCGTAACGTACAATGTACTTTTGCTCTTCATTTAAAAACCTGACGGAAGTATCTACTGCATCAAAAGGACTTTCGTTAAAGAACATATAGATATTGGAATCTTTCTGCCTATAGCAGCATGCTCTGAGATCCTTATTATTTCCCGTAAAGAAAAAGGATGGTTTACCCGTTTCCCTTACTTTTTCGGCAAGTTCATCCAGGGAGACCACAATCACATGCTTTTCAAATTCCCGACTGACAGCACTTCCGTCTGTATAATAGCGGGGGCATTCTCCCACCATGAAAACAGGAATTCCATTTTCTGATGCATGGATTGCAAAATCTGCGGCAGCTTTTGGAATGCACTCACAGTAAGGAATAATAAATGATGTGTATTCTGCTGCATTGATCCTGATTCTTCCATCAGCGGCAGCCACTGCCTCTGACGTCAGCAAATCAGCCGGGACCACATCCAGGTCCAGCTGCCCTTCCAACAATTTACGGACAGGTTTTTGAAAAAGCATGGCCTGTTTTCCCGTCCACTCCGCTTCTGCATGATAGAGTACTGCCGCATCTGCTTTATGTACTCCCCCGTTCAGCAGATGACAGCATCTGTTCATGTACTTCATAAGCAGTGTAAAAAACCGGTACTGAGGATTGTTTCCCCTTGCATAAAAATGAGGAGGGCAGTCCCTGTCCGGAAAAGTCGGAGAAAATGCATGGGGCACAAAAACATTTATTCCTCTTACCAGCATATGATCTGTCAGCCACTTCATAAGGCTGATGCCCTCGCCCCATCCATAGGCACCATAGATTTCACATAAAGCCCTCCCTCTTTTTGCTGGATCCGTATGTGCAGAGGAACTGCCCAGCTTCGCCAGACCGTAGTGGAAGAATTCACCATCCCGGTCGGAGGCAATCCACTGATGATAGGTGCCCGTAAATCCCGGCATTATCTGCAGCAGAACTACATCGATTCCTGACATATCCTGCCCCTTTTGAGCACGGAAATAATGTCCGATGCTGCAGCCCAGCCGCCCATGGGCATTATCGTCCTCAATGATATGTCCAATATATTCTGCACCCCTGTCCCTGCACCAGTTTCCGATCTGTTGGCTGAAGCAGGTGCTGACCAGGGTGGAAACACAATTCATATAGCTGCTTCTGATCCCGGCAGTCTTTTGCCCCATATCATACCACAGGGCAGGCAGGTTCCCGTAGCAGTCTGCTCCCCACAGGTTCTCAAGCAAATGTTCAAGCTCACTGCTCCAGGGCAGTTTCACATCACTTTTTCCAAGCTTATCCTGAAAATCATATCCGGGTGTATTTCCTAATTCCGGCTCATCAGAAAAAAATCCGGCAAATGTTTTTCCAAAGTCATCTTTGTACCTCCGGTAATGGGGCTCATATACCGTATCCAGAAGAACTCTTACAGAAGCGCTGTCTATGAGATTCATGTAATTTTCTCTTCCGCCATTTTTTCTGGTCTTATAAATCACAAACACCCGGTAAAAACCTTCCGGCACGTCAAAATAAAGTACTCCGTCGTGCACCTGTCCGGTCAGATTCAGAATTCCATCCCCTTTAATATCCAGAGATTCCGTATCCGGTTTGGGGCAAGCCAGTACTGCCAGCAGTTCTCCCTCTTCGCCCAGAAACGGATCAATTACCACTGCACTGTCCTTCACAGGTCCTATTACATCCATATGCCGCTGTGCAAGATAGACCTTTGCCAGTCCGGGCTGCTGTTCAAATGCCCCATTTGCGTGTCCTGTAGGAAATTTATCATCGTCCAGAATCCAGATACGAAGCTCCCTTTTTCTTGCCTCTTCCATAATAAAATCTAAGTCTTCCCACCATCCGGGACCTGCAAAATCAGGATGGGGTCTGGACTCCAGGCAGATTTCCCGAATTCCGCACCCGCAGATTCTATCTATTTCTTCTTTTATAATTTCTTTTTCTTCGCCATGCATCCATAAAAATGGCAGTATATAATTACCACCCTTACCTTTTATCAAATCCTCTAAACGCTGTGGATAAGCCATATTGATTTCCTCCTGTTTTTGTTGGTTTAATCTGTTTCCTCTATGATAAATGTCTCTTTTCCATAGAAAACATAACCATCGGATGTTGGTTTTGGTTTAAAAACACCTTTTGTATTTGGCGGAACTTCAACTTCAACCCATATTTTCCCCTGATCCCTGGTCCAGCTGGAATACACCTTTCCGTAAGGATGACCAATGGATGACCTTACATTATTAATTTCAGGTGAAAAGTACGGGCTGATAACCAGTTCCTTTAAGACATTCCGGCTCCTTACTCCCGGTAAACCTGCCAGACCACAGTAAAACCATTCTTCCACACTCCCAAGCATGAGGTGGTTCTGGGATCCATGCGGCCTTTGCGGATCCGGTCCGTCCCATTCTTCCGTCAGCGTCGTTGCACCGCACCGGACCTGGTAGCCATATCCCGGCGCGTCCGTCACATTTGTCATTTTTTCTATAATATCAGACCTGCCATATGAAGTCAGTGCCGTCATAACAAAGGGATGACCGATATCTCCCGCAGTTGTGGCATAATTTCTTTTTTCGATATCCTGAATCAGATAATCCAGTATGCCTGCTTCATCTTCCGGTTCTGCAAGACCAACAGCAAGACTCATTGCCTGTGCTGTCTGGCTTCCTGTGGCATATCTGCAAGTGGCTTTATCATAAAACTGAAGGTTATACTCTTTCTTTACCTCCCTCCCAAGTAACCTGTAATACTCTGCTTCCTTTTCTTTTCCAAGCAGTGTGGAAACAGCTGCCATAATCGTAACATCATAATAATAGATCGCCGTAGCAACTACAGGAACGGGGGTATTCTGTGAATGCGGTGTATTGGGACCAATATCCAGCCAGTCTCCCAGACCATGGTGGAGCACATGATGGTGGGTCATCCGGGTTAGATGGCTGAGATAATCCTGCATTACCCGGTAAAACCTGTCTAATATGCTTCTGTCTGCATACCTTTTATAAAGATACCAGGGATTGATAATGCAGGCGCTTCCCCACTCCGGAGAATCCAGATACCCATAATGCCATTTTTCAAATCCTGTTACGTACTCCGGGCAGATATCGGGGATCAGTCCGTCTTCATGCTGGGCCTCCTCCATATCCTGTTCTATCTTTTCATAAAGGCTTCTTATATCGTAACCGCACATCATTGACGGTCCTATCAAATGTGTCTGTTCCAGCCACCCCAGTTTTTCCCGATGGGGACAGTCTGTCAGGATGGACTTCATATTGCTTCGTACAGCCTGATTTATGATCTGGTGAATTTTATTAAATAGTATATTTGAGCATTCAAAACTCCCTGTTATTTCAATATCCGGATAAATAAATTCTCCTGTTATTTCTTCAATTACGGGCTGATCAGGCTGACTTCCATCCGCGGCAAATGCTGCCGGAACAGCCCCACTCACCTGTACATACCGGAAACCATAATAGGTGAATTTGGGCCGGTAATACTGGCTTTCTTTTTCATTACAAATATATTTCCAGCAGTATCCTTCACCGGTCACATGCTGGTCGGGACTACCGTCCGAAGCAAGAATTTCAGCAGGCACCAAGGTAATGCAGGATCCCGCAATATTTCCATTTGTTCTGAGTTTCAAACTTACCCATCCCGAGAAATTCTTCCCCATATCATACATGTACACACCGTCCGAAGTTTCCCAAACCCTTACCGGTTCTAAGGACTCCATCACTTTTAGTGGATTTGTCCTTTCCGCACGCAGTTTTCCTTTTGGCGCTTCTACTACTGCTGCCTGCTGCCAGGAATCATCTTCGGTAAATTCAGGACGCGCAAATCCCTCCTGCTCCAATCTGGCATCATAATCCTCTCCGCCATAGATTCCGGAATAAGTTATGGGACTCTGAGCCATATGGAATTCTTTATCCGAAACAATTATGGTTTTACTCCCGTCCTGATATGTAACCTGAAGCTGCAGGAGGAATTTCATATTCCCATAAGTCCGTTCAAAGTAAACATATCTCTTTTTCCTTACATGAAACATGCCGTCACCCAAAAATAAACCAATACAGTTCCAGCCTTTCTGAACCTGTTTGGTTACATCGTATGTATTATACAGGCAGGACTTCTGATAATCTGTCCATCCCGGTGACAGCACACTGTCCCCTGCCTTCTTTCCATTGACCAGCAATTCATAATGCCCCAGCCCGCATATGTAAACTCTTGCCTCTTTTATGCCCTCTTTAAGATGAAATGGTTTCCGGAAAATATGGCTTACAAAATCCTTCTGCTCACCAATCCATTTCCCGCTCCATTCTCTGCCGCTTAAAAATGCCGTTTCAAAATAAGAAATACTGCTGTACGCAGAAATTTTCTCATTCTGATCCCATACCCGGACTTTCCAGTAATACCTGGTGCAGGAAAGCAGGGGGGCTCCCGCATATATAATCTGAGTCATCTCACTGCCCTTCTGCTTCCCACTGTCCCAGATATTCCCATCGTCATTCTCTAGGCTTTTTTCGTTGTCCGATACCAGTATCTGATATGCCGTCTGAAACCACTTCTTCCCATCAACCGCTGCATTAAGCTGAATATTCCATTCAAAATGCGGTTTTGTAATGTCTAGCCCAATTGGATTTTTCCGGTATTGGACCTTTTGGCATGTTATTTCCATATAATCACCTGTTCCTTTTATCTTTACAAATCAATCCAGTATCCATTTACAGTGTATAACTTGCAGGGGATTGGCTGCTTACAGCTTACCAATCCCCTGCCCACTCTTAAATAGTAAAATATTTATATTGCATAGCAAATTTTATCTGGTTTCATATTATTCTTTTACCGAATTCTCATTCAGCATCTGCAAAGTACCCTCAAAATCATCTACCGCATACTTTACGGAATCTACGTAAGAATCCCAGTCTTTTTCTAAATCCATCTTTCCAGTAATAAAATCAACGGCTTTTTCTTTTGCAACGGTCTCGCAGGCATTCATCAGCGTAGCTTTTTCGGTAGCCTGGTCGGGATCCAGATTCAGGATTGGAGCACGGTCATAAGGAGCAACTGACTCTTCCCCGCCGTATTTGGAACTTGCAAGCCAGTATTTATCCATATGGAAACCGTCCTCTTTGCTCCACCAGGGTTCTTCTTCCAGCTGTTCTATCTGGGGCTCAAATTCCTGCGGAGTAAATACTACACCTGTCCTGCATGCCGCTGAAGAAGTCACACCGTAGTTAGCAAGCTCCTGTACCGGGTTATCCGCACCGGTGATTTCTTCCGTAAATGTTTTGGAACCATCTTCATTTACCACATAAGTCTTACCTTCAATACCCCAGTTCTGCAGTTCGATCATCTCCGGTGAATACTGGTAATCTATCATTTTTACAATCCATTCCGGATACTCGGTATTTCCTGAAATGCCAACTCCAAATCCGGTACTGGCAAGGGACAGCCCTTCTTCCTTGGAGCCCCACTTCCACGGTGTTCCATATTTTTCATTTTCCGGTAAATAGGCAAGCCCAAAATTAATATCCTGATCTTCTTTGTTGCGGTTCCAGTGCGCTGCCATACCGGACCATACGGTAGGATAAATCAGTACCTTTCCGGTAGCTGCCTTCTTATTGCAGGCATCGGCATCATCCGTAGCAAATTCAGGATCAATATAACCTGCATCATAGAGGGTTTTCAGGTAGGAAAGCATGTCTTTGAAGTTATCATCAATCGGACCAAATGCCCATTTTGTCCCGTTCCAGTAAAGTGTATCGGAAGTATGGTAAATGCCCGCAAATCCTCTGTAGAATGCATAGTTCTTATCGCTGTTGGAAATCGGATAAGAATCCGGATAAAGTTCTTTTAACTTTTTGCATAAATCACTGAATTCATCTAAATTTGTCGCCGGGGTCAGATTGTTCTTCTCCAGCAGGTCAAACCGGTATGCAAATGCTGTAAATGACTGTGCACCTATGATATCGTTATTATTTACAAAACCGTCTTTAAAATAGTAAGAAGTTCCGTCTGCATTGTAAGCAAAATTCTCTCCGCCTCTTGTCTCTTCCACAAACTTGGAGTAATATGGCATGAACTGTTTGTATTTGGCAATGTCAAGCACCTGGCCATCCTGTCCATACTCGTTTATCGTGTCTCCCCAGGAATAGGTAAACACGTCCGGCATTTCACCGCTTGCCAGAATTACCTTCTCATTTTCCCGGTAATCAAGCCATGGTGTATAAGTCCATTTAATATCCAGCTTGCATCCCAGGTATTCTTCCATTCTCTTTTGCCACTCTTTTTGTACTTCCGTATTGCCCGGATCTGTGCCAAAAGTGGAAATAGATGCCGTTATGGAAAGGGTGTTGTCCGGCAGTTCCGTAGTTTCCCCTTTGGCCGTCGTTTCTGTACTTCCAACTTTTTGCCCGCATCCCGACAGTGATGCTGCAGCAAGCGCTGCTGCCAGCAATGCTGTTACCATTTTTTTCTTCATATTATAATCTCCCTTCTTTATTGGAACGTGCTTTTCAGACACGGTTATCCCTTAACTGCGCCTACCATCATTCCCTGTTCAAAATATTTCTGCAGGAACGGATAGACAATCATAATTGGTGCTATCGTTGCGATAATACATGCATATTGTATGTTTTTAGGGTTAACCAGCTGTTGATTCATCATCTCCTGAGCACCATTCATGCCGGCTGCACCGGAGGTAAATAATATCTGGCGGAGTATCATCTGAATGGGCTGCTTTGTGTCTGTTTTCAAATACAGCAGCGGCTCAAACCACATGTTCCAGTACGTAACCAGGGAAAACAAACCAAACGTTGCAAATAACGCCTTTGAAAGAGGCATATAGATGCTAAACAGGATTCTGGCTTCCCCTGCTCCGTCTACAAATGCCGCTTCCCGTATTTCCGGTGATATTCCTTTAAAAAAGGAGCGGTAAATAAATATGTTATAAGCAGAGACACACCCCGGAAGAATAACAGACCAGATACTGTCCATCAGCCCAAGATTCTGGATTAATATGTAACTTGGAACCATTCCTCCATTAAAAAACATTGTAATTGTTAAAAAAACGGTCATGGGTTTACGCAGCACGAATTCCTTTATCATCAGTGAATAGGAAATCATAGCAGTAAAGATAAGGTTTAATGCCGTTCCCAGGGTTGCATACAGAATGGTATTGCCATACGCACTCCAGATCTTGGGATCCCCGAATACCATTTTATATCCTTTCAGATTAAATCCCACCGGCAGCCAGTTTACCTTACCGGTTGTAATTGCACTGGGACTGCTTAAGGATATGGAAATGATATTGATAAACGGATACAAGATTGTCACCATCAGCAGACACATGATGACCATCAGGATGATATCCGCTGATTTACTTCCAATATGAATTTTATTTTTCTGGTTCAATTTACTTCTCCTTCCCGTTACCCGAACACAAATGAAAACATGATTTACTTAAAGTCATTTTTATTACCATAAGCTGTTTTCAGCATTAACCTTCTGGGTGATTTTATTTGTAATGATAACCAGACCAAACGCTACAACTGATAGCATCAGGTTCACTGCCGTCGTATATTCAAAGCGGGCACCTACGATACCTTCCCGGTAAACAAAGGATGAAATTACATCGATTGCACTGCGGTTGGTATCATTCTGCATTAACAATATTTTCTGGTAATCAGAATTGAGTACCGTGCCTACATTCATAATTAACATTATCGTGGTTGTTGGCAATATGGTAGGCCATGCAATATTCTTAATCTTCTGCCATCTGTTGGCACCGTCTATATTTGCCACATCATATAGGGTCGTATCAATATTCGACAAGGCAGACAGATATATAATGGAGCTCCAGCCAAAGGTCTGCCAGATTTGGGAACCTACATACATGGGCATAAAATACTTTGTTCCTTCATTCATATTCACAGCCGCCAGCCCAAACCATCCACGGATCGTATTAAAAATTCCATCTATGGACCCAAAGCTGTTCAACATTCCCACTACAACTACAATAGAAATAAAATGGGGTATATAGGAAACCGTCTGAACCGTCTTTTTAAACATTTTACCCTTTACTTCATTTAAAAGAATAGCGAATATGATCGGCGCCGGAAAAGAAAACAGCATGGTTATTACTCCAATGCGAATCGTATTCCATATAATCTGGCCTGAAGATGGATTTTTAAAAAACGTTATAAAGTTTTTATAAAAAGGATCCAGCCAGTCACTTCCCCATACCCCCTTCGATGTTTTATAATTTTTAAATGCAATGAGAATCCCATACATCGAGCCGTACTTGAAAATTATGGTTAGCATAAGTGCCGGCAAACACAGCAAAATCAGAGTTCTTTGCTTGCCCAGCATCTTAAAAATACTGACTTTCGGCACGTAAGCTGTCTGTGCCGGTTTCTTTCTCTTCTCTCTCACTTCCTGCTCCTTTCCCTCATTTCTGAGTATCGTTTTCTTACCTGTCTGATATTATCTATTCTACTGAAAAAGGAAATTTTTAAAATGTTTATAACTCTGCTCTTTATGCAATATTCTTATGATTTTGGAAATTTATTAAATCTTTTAAAGAAATTTACATATATTTCTAATATTTTTACATAAAACATTTAATAGAATAGGCTATAATTTTTATATCCTCTTCCTCTGGCAATGCCGTTAAAATGTTCCCATTTGAGTTTTTTACATAATTCCCTGACTTTTTTCCATACAAGTTATTGAAATTAAATTGTACTATCTTGGTAGACAACAACTTAAGAGGTTACTAAAAAAATGAAAATACAGTTAAAAAAATTTACACCACTGCCACTACGGCGCCAGATGATGGTTCTTTTAATGATTATGGCTGTTACCATGGCTGGAATCATGGCATTCAGTATGTTCTCCTATTATAAATTGCAGTACCAGTCTTTGAAGACGAACCAGGACGAAAAAGTAAATCAGGTGCTCCACGAGGTTGAATATAATTACACTTATTTTTCAAAACTCACAACCAGTCTTGCTTATAATGAGCTTGTACAGAGTTACCTCATTGAAAAAAATCAGGAATCAAAGTTTGATTATGTCCAGCGGGTTTCCAATCTGCTGATCAATACACAGAACCAGGAGCCTTCCATTATTGATATTGCTGTGATTGGAGACAACGGCAATTTCAGCAACGTAGCCGGGGATTCTTCGATTACCAGCCGGCTCTTAAAGGAACTTCCAAGAGACCAGCATGATGTATTTTTCTTCGACAGGCAGAACTACTTTATCCATTCTTTAAATACCGTCTGTATTGTTGCCGGGCGATTGATTTATCCGCTGGATTTAAGCAATGCCACTCCCTGCGGAGCCGTTTTCATAGCCATAGACCCTTCCAGGTTCCTGGGCGGCTCCTATTCTCTTGACAGTACAGACCAGAAGATGATTTTCCTGGATCAGAGCCAGAATCTTCTGTTAGGGGATGAGGAAATCTACCAGGCATACTTAAACAAACGGTCCGGGGATTCTGTTATTACCTATTCCAATACGGAATATACCTATGAATCCCATGGGATTCCCGATACGGGATATGAGTTAATCTCCATCATTCCAAAAGGCGCACTCTTCCAAAAGTTAATTAAAACCGTAGGCAGCCAGTATTTTATTACTCTGGTTATTTTTATTATAGTCTGTACTTTTTTAATTTACTTTATCTCCCGTTTTTTCAATACGATTGCTGAATTAACCGGAATAATGAACAAGATTACCTCAGGAAACAGACGGGCGCTGAAAGAACGTATCCATCTTGATGAGAAATCTTACGTCTGTCTGGAAGCCCAGACCATTGGAAATGCCTTTAACCAGATGCTGGATGAAGTGGATACCTTAAACCGTGACATTTTTAATACCTGCACGAAGATGTATGAAACAGAGATCTACGCCAAAAAAACAGAACTTGCTTTTTTAAGAAGCCAGATTAATCCCCACTTTTTGTATAATACCCTGGCTTTAATCTGCGGCATGTCCACAGAAGGAAGGTCTGATGATATTATTAATATTTCTCAGGCTCTGGCGCAAATTCTGCGTTACAGCATTAAAGGAAATGAATTTGTAACTTTTCGGGAAGAACTGGAAATTGTGAAGTCTTATCTGATGATTCAATCCACCCGTTTTGAGGGGCGATTTACCATAGAGTACAGTATTTCCGATGAAATAATGGATGCATGTATCCCGAAAATGATTTTGCAGCCCCTGGTGGAAAACTCCATTGTCCATGGTCTGGAGAAACTGCTGGAACCGGGGCATTTGCAGATAGGAGGAATGCATGATTCTTCCAATGATACACTAATTATCTGGGTTTATGATACCGGTGAGGGCATTTCCGTCCAAAGACTGTCCCAGATCCGTGAAAGTCTGAACCGCCCGAAGACAATGCCCTCTTCTATGGAAGAATCCCTCTTCGTAGATTCCCCCGGCGAGGAATCCGAGAGCCTTGGACTTTTAAATGTAAACAGCCGTATCCGCCTGTATTATGGGGAACCCTACCATTTAATAATCGAATCAAAAGAACATATCGAAACGAATATTCAGATTCGTATTCCATTTCAGCTGCAAAGAAAGGAGTAATCATAATGTACAGAGCAGTCATTATTGATGATGAAAAATGGGTGATTAAAAGTCTGCGGGCACTTCTGCTTAACCAGGAATACTTTGAAATTACCGGTGAAGCGTATAACGGGCTGACAGGACTTCAATTAATTCTGGATCAACGGCCGGACCTTGCATTTGTAGACATTAAAATGCCCGGACTCGGTGGGCTGGAACTGCTCCAGGCAGCAAATCTGGAAAAGGTTGATACCGTTTTTACCATCATAAGCGGACATGCAGAATTTGCCTATGTGCAAAAAGCAATGACGCAGAATGCAATCGGCTATTGCCTCAAGCCATTTTCTCCTACGGAAATCCAGGACAGTATCCTGCGGGCATATGAAAAAGTGGAATTCCTGCATTCAATGGAAAAGAAGAAGAAAGAACAAAAAGAAGAAGACCTCCCGATATTTCCGGTTAAAAACCGAATTGTCAGGTGTATGCTGTCTTATATTCATGAACACTGCAGTGAATGCATCTCGATTCAGCAGATTGCGGAACATTGCAGCGTTAATCCAAATTATGCCAGCCAGTTGTTTAACCAGGAAATGAATAAAACCTTTAGCTGCTATGTGACAGAACTCCGTATAGAACAGGCTGTAAAATTACTCCAGGACACCGATCTCCCCGTTTCCGAGATCGCACTGAAGACAGGTTACCGGGATTACTTTTATTTTGCCAAAGTATTCAAAAAGACTATGGGAATTACACCAACCGCCTACCGCAACAGGGAGGATTGAGTTATGAAAATAAAAATAATGATTTTATTAATAATGTCCGCTCTCTTTTGTTTTCTCTGGGGCTGTAAGAACGGCGGGCCCGGTGAAACTGAAAAGAAACTTCCGGAGTCCCTGCAGAATGCTGATTTGAGCCAGCATCTGGAGATCAGCATTGGATTCTGGAATATCCAGGCAATGGAAAACAGCAAGGAAAAGGATGGGGTGTGGCGTTATCTGGAAGAACTGTTTAATATAACGATAAAACCCGTTAACCTGAACTGGTCCGATTACAACGAGCGCTATCTGGTAATGGGTGTATCTGATTCCCTGCCTGATATCTTTGCCGCAACGACAATAACGGGTACCTCGGAAAATAATGCGCTTTCCCTTTCGGATATGATCTCGCGAAAAATGCTCTCGCCTCTGCCGGAAGATCTCTCAAAGTACCCGGAGGTTAAGAAAACAGTAGACTCCCTGCAGCATTCTTTAGAGCAGAAAGACGGGAAAATATATACGTTTCCCAGAAATTCCTTTGGCGATATGGATTTGTCATCTTCGGATGCTGGACTGCTCGTGCGCAAGGACTGGATGGAATCGCTGGGGATAACAGAACCTGAAAATCTGGATGCATTTATTGACATGACGGTAGCTTTTGCGGCAGAAGATCCGGACGGGAATCATATCGATGATACAATCGGATACAATGTGGGAAACCGCACGGCACTTGGCAAATGGCTGATTCTTGGTATTGCACCTGAGTGTAATGTATATACCTGGGTAAAAAAAGACGGACAGTTTCTTCCCTCTTATCTTCTGCCGGAATTTGAAGATGTGGTAAAGGCGTATCGAAAGTTGTACGTCAGCGGCGGCCTTGACCCGGAGTTTTATCTTAAGAAGACGGTAGACTCCGTCTATGATTTTGCAAGAGGAAAGCTGGGTGCCCTGGAATATAAGACTTCTCCGGCAGCCCTTTCTGAGATTAAAGCTTATTGGAACCACTACCACGATGAGTCGGAACCATTTGAAGATGCCGTAAGTATCTTAAATATTTTCCCCTGTTCGGATGGGAAACGATACAGCAACAGCAGTTCCCCTTTCTGGTCGGAATCTCTGTTTTCTTCCCATGTTGACGAAGAAAAGATGGAAAGAATTTTATATCTGTACGAATACCTGCTGTCGGAAGAAGGATGGTATCTCACTAGATTTGGCATAGAGGGGGAGGATTATGATTTCAAGGACGGGAAATACTCCTGTCTTCCGGATGCCTCCAGTGAAAATGTATCAGAGCTGCTTCTCAAAAAGTATCCCTCATTAAATTTATTTACCAGTCTTGCCTCTTGGGGCGGGTCCAATGATGATTTTGTATCCAGCGAACAGAATAATAAAAGGTATGGACGAAAGATTATGGAAATGTCCAACGGAGCCCTTCACTGGAATCAGGAAAACACCACGATGGTTGAACGGCCCTATGATTTTTTGCAAATGTCAAAAGAAGAGTCTGATATATTTTCAACTTCAACTATGATAGATGAGTTCACCAAAGTCATTATTGGCAATGAAGACCCTGTAAAGATGTGGAAAGAAGTCTTTAACCGCTGGAAGGAAGACGGTATACTGACTTACATAGATAATTTAAATAAACAGGCAGAAATGCTGAATATAAAATAAAGCTTAAAGGAGAGATTAGGATGACTGGAGTAATATTAACATCTGCCCCGGATGACTGGGCTATTATTCAAAAAGAGGGAGATTGTGGAAGTATATCCCTGAAAGGGCATTATTCTATACCGGATGCAGCCCTGAACGCGGGTGTAAAATACGCCATTCCGGTAGTGCGCATCATGCAGGAGGATAATAACTATCCGGTAGTTCCATGGACCCCTGCAGAATTTTCACTGTTAGATGAAGAACGGTTTACCGGCACATTTGAAATTACGCTTACACTGCCAAAAGGTGGATTATACCGGATTGAAACGGGAGTGGATTCAGCCAGTACTGACGGCACCTATACCTGGATGTTCCGTGGGGATGTGAGATTTCATATTGGGGTTGGAAATCTGTTTATAGTAGCCGGACAGTCAAATGCAGCCGGATTCGGACAGGATTGGGGCGGGGATGCCCCTGCTTTGGGTGTTCATGTACTGCGCAACAATAACCGCTGGGCTCTTGCCACCCACCCTTTGAACGAATCTACGGATGCCGGCGATGATAATGAAAACACTGAAATTCGTGTATCAGGCACTTCACCCTGGATATCGTTTGGGCGCCGCTTACAGCAGCTCTCCGGTTGTCCCGTAGGTCTGATTGTCTGTGCAAAAGGCGGATCCCCCATTGATCTGTGGGACAAAGACGGCACCGGGTCACTTTACCGGAATATGCTTCGCAAAATAAATATGACAAATCAGCACCCCATTGGAATCCTGTGGTATCAGGGCTGTGCTGATACCACAGATGGAAATTATGAGGTGTACGAAGAAAAATATCTGAATTTTATTTCCAATATAAGGCGTGATCTCGGGTATGAAATTCCATTTTTCACCTTCCAGCTGAACCGGGAAATCGGATCTCCTTACCAGAAAGGATGGGCAGTAATCCGGGAAGTCCAGCGAAGAGCCGCACATACTATGCAGAAGGTATATGTGCTCCCCACATTAAACTGTTCTTTGTCAGATAACGTGCATAATTCCTCCGTATCCAACACACTTCTGGGTGAAAGGATGGCGAAACTTTGCGGATATGTACTTTGCAATGCCCCTGCCTTTCTGGCGCCGGACATTTACAGTGCAGAATTAATCCAGAGGGATCAGATACTGTTACGGTTCTCCGGTGTTGTCCGGACTTTGTTTCTTTACAGCCAGAACCCTGCCGAATGCGGTTTCTTAATAGAAGACAGCCTGGGGGAAGTTCTCCCTTACTGCATTACTTTGGCACCTGGCATTTTGGACGGGCTGCTGATTACCCTGGACCGGGACCTTCAGGGAGACGCGCAGGTTTCCTTCTGCCATGAATCTGTCCCCAGTTTTGTTCCGCCTGTAGATGCCGTTACGTATCTTCCCTTGCTTTCATTTTATCAATTTCCTGTGGATGCTCGTCAGTTAGGAGGTTCATTATGTCATCAAATTTAAATTGGAAACCTTATGAACGCCAGGCTCCGGAATGGTTCCGGGACGCAAAATTCGGACTTTTTTTTCATTGGGGTCCGTACTGTGTACCGGCTTATGAAAATGAATGGTATTCCCGGAATATGTACGGCAAAGGCCTTGCCCAGAATATCCACCATGAAAAAACCTATGGTTCCCTCCATGACTTTGGGTACAAGGATTTTTACCCTATGTTCACCGGAGAAAAATTTGACCCGGAAGAATGGGCTGACCTGGTTGTGGCATCCGGAGCAAAGTACGCTGGACCTGTCACGGAACATGCAGACAATTTTTCCATGTGGGACAGTAAGGTAAATCCGGTTAACTCAGTCAATTATGGACCGAAAAGAGATATTACCGGTGAGTGTATTCAAGCATTTCGGAAAAGAGGCATCAAAATACTGAGCACATTTCATCATCAGTGGTTCTGGGGCTGGTTCATGTCCTCCGATACAGATGCCGATGTCTATGACCCTGCCAATGCGCAGTATTACTGGGATGCTTTACCTCTGGAGACGAACCGGTATCACCCATATCGGCTGCCGGACGATAAATTTAACCAAATGTGGCTGGATAAGGTAAATGAGGTAGTAGATCAATATCAGCCTGACCTGATCTATTTTGACAGCCGCTCTTTTATTATTGACGAAACGTACCGTTACAAAATGGTCAGTCATTATTATGAAACCTGCAGTGGCAAAGACATTGCCATCTCTTATAAACAAAAGGATTTTCCGGCTGGCATTGGAATCTATGATATTGAATGCGGACGTTTTTCCCATGCGAAAGACTTTCCCTGGCAGACCGATGACCGGCTGGAAGACAACATCACCTGGTGTATTGTTCAAAACCCAAAGTATAAATCTGCCTGCAGCATCATTCACCAGCTTTGTGATGTAACCGCAAAGAATGGAAATTTACTGTTAAATGTAGGACCAGATGCAGACGGTTCCTTTCATCCTGATGCCGTTGCCGTTCTGCATGAGATCGGCTCCTGGCTGAAAATAAACGGGGAGGCTATTTACAATACCCGCCCCTTTTCGGCAGCTGCAGAAGGGCCTACTGTTGTATCGGATGATAATTATAATATTGAAAAAATCAACAGCCAGGTGGAAGAAGGGCTGGCTTCGGATATTAAGAACCATACCTTTACCTGGGAAGATTTTCGTTTTACGCAGAATCAAACCGCCGTTTATGCAATCACCTTTGGATGGCCAGCAGACCGGAAGCTCTGTATTAAGACACTGAAAAAATGCAGTTCTTCCAAAACGGTTGCTCAAGTTCAACTGTTGGGAACAAACTGCTGCCTGGACTTTTATCAGTCAGCGGACTGCCTGGAAGTCACCCTTCCGGAACAACCGCCATGTGATCATGCTTACTCTCTAAAGATTATGTTTTAATGCTTGCTGCGGTTCATTAGAGCTTACCGGCTGCCCTGTAAACTTTAACTCAGATTTCCTTATTTATTCTCCAGGATTGTACTTCATTTTAAAATGTCATATAATAAACCTATCAAACCAGTAGTCAAGTTCAAGCTTTATGGACTACCAGAGCGTGTTTGGAAATTCATTACCGCTATCTGCACGCCCCACTTTGCAGGGGCTTTGCCCAGCTGTGAGAAAGCAATTTTCAACACGCTCTAATGAAATATAAACAGAACAGGAGTGAGCATAATGTTATATGACCAGTACAAGAAACGAGAAACGTTTAAAGATTCCTTTGATACCCCGCTATTCGGGACTTTAGAGGCAGATTCACCCATACCGAAAAATGTCATCGGTGAGCATCCTCTGGAACCTGCCCTTGCTTATCAGCTGATTAAAGATGAACTGATGAATGAGGGAAATGCAAGATTGAATCTGGCTACGTTCTGCCAGACTTATATGGAAGAGGAAGCAGTGAAACTTATGTCAGAAACCCTGGAGAAAAACGCCATTGACAAGACAGAGTATCCGCAGACTGCAGAAATCGAACACCGCTGCATAAATATGATCTCCCATCTGTGGAACTCTCCTGATGAAGCAGATACCATCGGTACCTCCACGGTAGGCTCCTCTGAGGCATGTATGCTGGCAGGTATGGCAATGAAATTCCGCTGGCGTAAAAGAGCTGCAGAATTTGGACTTGATCTATCGAAAAAGCCGAACCTTGTTATTTCCTCGGGTTATCAGGTGTGCTGGGAGAAGTTCTGTGTCTATTGGGATATTGAACTGCGGGAAGTGCCAATGAATGCGGACTGTATGTGCATAGACCCGGATACGGTACTTCAATATGTGGATGAATACACCATTGGCATCGTCGGTATCCTTGGAATCACTTATACAGGCAAGTTTGATGATATGCTGGCGATTGATCGCATACTGGAAACCTACAATGCATCTACCAGACATAAGGTTTATATTCATGTGGACGCAGCCTCCGGCGGACTTTTTGTTCCTTTTGTGAATCCGGATCTGCCATGGGATTTCCGTTTAAAAAATGTTATATCCATCAACTGTTCCGGTCATAAATACGGACTGGTATATCCCGGCATTGGGTGGGTTCTATGGAAACGCAAAGAATATCTTCCGGAGGAGTTAATTTTTGAAGTGGATTATCTGGGGGGCAAAATGCCCACAATAGCCCTGAACTTTTCCAGATCCGCAAGTCAGATTATTGGTCAGTACTATAATTTTATCCGTCTTGGAAAAGAAGGATATCAGCGAATCCAGCAAAAGACCCAGGACGTGGCTCATTACCTGGCTGAACAATTAGAAGAAACCGGCATTTTCCATATCTACCACGATGGAAGTGACCTTCCGGTTGTGTGCTATACGCTGAAAGAGGATGAAAAGCGGGAATGGACGCTCTATGACTTATCGGACCGTCTGCTCATGCGGGGATGGCAGGTTCCTACCTATCCATTGCCAAAGAACCTGGAAAACATTGTGATTCAAAGGATTGTGTGCCGTGCTGATTTAAATTATGACATGGCTGAATTGTTGATCCGTGATGTGAAAGAGGGCATACAGGAACTGAACCAGGCAGCTGTACTGGTTCATGGTAAAAAAGCAGAGCCGAAGGTTTATGGATTTACTCATTAATATCTTTAAGTAGAAGAACAAGGCAGCTGTTGTAATGATAAAGGACAGCTGTCCTGTTCTATATGTTTACTTTACTGTACAATATTTTTACTGCTAAAATCCTTACGGCAGCTGCCTTCCTGCTGCCATATACAACTCATACCACTCTTCCCTTGTAAGCGTAATATCCGACGCTTTGCAGATATCCGCCACCCTCTGTTTATTCGTACTTCCCACGATTGCCTGTATTCTGGCCGGATGCCGCAGTATCCATGCTATTGCAATGGCATTATTTGAAACCTGATATTTTTCAGCCAGGCGGTCAATTGTCTCATTTAGCAGCGGGAATTTTTCATTATTTAAGAAGACACCTTCAAACATTCCATATTGGAACGGTGACCACGCCTGAATGGTGATATCTTTTAATCTGCAATATTCTAATACCCCTCCGTCACGGTTTGTTCCAGCGTCATTATGAATATTTACATTAATACCGGCATCTATGATTCCACAATGAGCAATACTAAACTGCAGCTGGTTAATTAGAATTTTATTATCACAATATTTATTCAATAATTCCATTTGATATGGATTTTCATTGCTTACCCCGAAATAACGGACCTTTCCGGATTTCACCAGTTCCTGGAATGCACCGGCTACTTCCTCCGGTTCCATTAAGGTATCCGGGCGATGAAGCAGCAGGATATCCAGGTAATCCGTTTTTAATCGTTTCAGGCTGCCTTCTACCGAGTTGATTATATGTTCTTTAGAAAAATCAAAACAGCATCCCGGCCGTATCGCACACTTTGACTGAATCAGCATTCTGTTCCGAAGCCCCGCGTCTGTCACATCACCAAAAATCTCCTCGGCACTTCCTCCTGCGTAGATATCCGCATGATCAAAAAAATTAATTCCCTGATCCATAGCAGTATCAATCAATGACCTTACCGCTTCCTTTGTCTTTAATTCTGTGATTCTCATACATCCAAGTCCTATTTCCGGCACCTGGATTTTTCCATTTCCAATGTTGATATTTTTCATGTTCATTTCCTTTCTACTTTATTATTTTAACTTTATTATAGCAGATTTATAAGTTCTGTAGAAAGTTACCAGAATCAGGGAACAATTGTGGACATTTGCATACCTTACATGCAACCTCCTCAGCTTCCTGATATAGATGATATCATCACTAGATAAAATAAACTAATTATTATAATTACCATTATTTATCTTGAAATTTCTAATACTATATGCTATATTAAACACATAAAGAGCAACCGCCCACAAGGTGGGTTGACCTTAAATTAAAGGATAGAAAAACCACCCATTCGCTTGGTCAAAAGTTTCAGGGTGGTTTTTCTATGTTCATTAATGACAGATCATATAAATGAACGTCAGTAATCCTATAATAAACATTCCAAATGCCATTAAATCCTTGAAATCGAAATGTTTCATAGACATCACCTCCATTCTATGTAAAATGAAGGTCAGCATCACCCCGTAACACGATTGCTCTTACCGAGAAGTATAGCATATAGGACACTAATTGACAATATTTTTATCATTAAAATTTGCTATGTTTTTTATTTTTTAAATATGCATCTTATTATATATGATAAGATCTAATTTCTTAAAAATTCTTCCGATATTCACTTGGCGTCATATGCGTAAACCGCTCAAAACATCTGCTGTATGTCAGCGTATTCTTAAATCCCACAGACTTTGCTATTGCATTTATGGACAATTTTGAGTAAGTCAGTAGTTCTTTTGATTTATTAACCCGGTATTCGTTTACGTACTGGTGTATTGTCATTCCCATATGATCTTTAAACAGCTTGCAAAAATAATATTTTGAAAAGCTTACTTCGTTGCAGATCGTATCCACATCCAGATCATTTTTATAATTACCGGCTATATATTTCAGGGAAAGATTTACTACTGTCTCCTGTACGGGTGTTATCTTTTTGGTTTCTAAAATACTGTTGGATATTTTATACAATTCAAAAAAAATATTATGTATAATCAGGCTTGCCTGCATATCATCCAGAACTTCTTTCTTAAAGGTTATCTGGCTCATTTCTAAAAACAGGTCCAGAATGCTGCTCAGTCTGTCGGTTGGGATTATACTGGACTTATTTCTCACCAGATTGTAATATAGTTTTGCATGTGTACCCCGGATTATAATATAGAAATATTCCCAGTTTTTACTTGTACGGGTGAATGTAAGCGGCGTATTGCAGGAAGAAATTACGACATTATCCTGGTAGATATACTGGGTGCTTTGGTTTTTTGTGAACCGGACAACTCCCGAAACGGAATATAATAAAATATAATCATAATAGTTATTTGCATTTCCCAGAATAAATTTTTTTTCATTGCAGAATCCACATTCTTTTACATAGAATGGCAGGCTCTCTGTCTGGTGGGAAATTAGATTTGTTCTTTTTGTGTAATGATCCGGTAAATTTCTTTTAGGTAATATCACAATGAAGACCCTCCAATTAAAAACTGTATTGTTAACTTTTTTCGTCATGCGTTAACATTCATTTAAAAATTATATAATAAATCCTTTATTTTTTCAAAAATAATAGTAAGATAGTCCAAAATAACAATTTTTGATAGCAGAAAAACAATTTTTGATATTGAAAAACAAAAAAATCGGGGTAGTATATGCTTATCACAACGATCACAACACACAGTACCACAAAAAATTAATAAGGGAAAGGGGAATAATGATGAATGATTTTATCTTAGAGTTGAAAGACGTTGTAAAAACCTTCGGCGGAGTAACAGCATTGAATGGTGTTCACTTTCAACTTAAGAGAGGTGAAATACATGCTCTTATGGGTGAAAATGGAGCCGGTAAATCTACGTTTATTAAAGTCATAACCGGGGTTCATCAACCGGACAGCGGTATTATGCTTCTGGAGGGTGAAAAGATCACCCTGCGCTCCACTGCTGATTCCGCCAAGCTGGGAATTGCAGCTATCTACCAGCATGTAACTGCATTTCCTGATTTATCGGTGACTGAAAATATTTTTATGGGTCAGGAGCTCAAAAATAAAGTTGGTTTGTATAACTGGAAGCTAATGACCCAAAGAGCTAAAGAACTGATTCTGCCGCTCAGCGGAGAAATTGATGTCAGCAAACCTATGGGAGCTCTCAGTGTAGCCCAGCAGCAGCTGGTAGAAATAGCAAAGGCGCTGTCCAGAGATGCACGCATTCTGATTATGGATGAGCCTACGGCATCTTTAACCAGAACAGAATGCGAACAACTGTACCAGATTGCGGAACGTTTAAGAGATGAAGGCGTATCCATTATATTTATTACACATAAATTTGAAGACATGTATCGGTTGGCAAGCCGGGTTACGGTATTCCGGGATTCCAGGTACATAGGCAGCTGGGATGTGGAGAAAATCTCCAATCAGAAGCTGATAGCAGAAATGGTAGGGCGTGAACTAAGTCAGATGTACCCCACCAAAAACTCCAAAATCGAAGATGTTGTGCTGGAAGTAGAAAACCTGTCAAAAGAAGGTTACTTTAAAAATGTTTCCTTTCAGGTGCGAAAAGGGGAAATACTGGCAATTACAGGACTTGTTGGCGCTGGAAGGACAGAAGTATGTCAGAACATCTTTGGTATTATGAAACCAGATTCCGGTTCGATTAAACTGGAAGGAAAAGAAGTTAAAATCCGCACCCCCATTGATGCGTTGCAGTATGGAATTGGACTGCTTCCGGAGGACCGGCAGATACAGGGGCTTGTGAATGAACTTCCTATTTACCAAAATGTTTCCTCCGCCGTAATGAAAAAGTTTACAAAAGGCATTCTTTTACAGGAAGAGGATGAAATGAAAAATGCCATTTCTTTATGCCAGAAGATTCAGTTAAAAGCAAAAGATATCAGCGCGCCACCCTCCTCTTTATCCGGCGGTAATCAGCAAAAAGTAGTATTTGCAAAGTTAC
This sequence comes from Robinsoniella sp. KNHs210, assembly GCF_000686105.1. Classification (NCBI taxonomy): domain Bacteria; kingdom Bacillati; phylum Bacillota; class Clostridia; order Lachnospirales; family Lachnospiraceae; genus Robinsoniella; species Robinsoniella sp. KNHs210. The sequence continues at coordinate 3,424,593 of NZ_JMLZ01000002.1, read as the reverse complement.
TGAGCTGTGATTTAAAGGTTCTGATCTTAGATGAGCCCACAAAGGGCATTGACGTGGGCGCTAAATATTCTATATATGAAATTATGAATGAGCTTGCAGCAAATGGATATGCCATTATCATGGTTTCTTCCGAAATGCCGGAAGTACTTGGAATGGCAGACCGTATTGTAGTTATGAAGTCCGGACGTGTCACCGGTCAGTTTGAGTCTGGCGGAACTACTCAGGAAATGATTCTGGAAGCTTCTTTAAAAAACAAAGACGGAAAGGAGGAGTAAGAGATGAAGTCGGATAAAAATACATTTATGGAAAAAATTACAGGCAACAGAAACTTTGGACTTTTGGTTGGATTTGCTGTACTGCTGGCCGCAGCTGCTTTTATCACACCTTCCATGTACTCCTTAACTTCAATACTGAACATGCTGCGAAACAATGCCGTATATGCACTTCTTGCAGTAGGGATGATGATGGTTATCATCACAGGAGGGATTGACTTATCTGTAGCATCTACATTAAGTTTAGCCGGAGTTATCTGCTCCTCTCTGATGAACAGCTATCAGAATATCCCGGGAATCGTCTGGGTTATTCTGGGTATTGCAGTCGGTATTTTATGTGGTGCTTTTAATGGATTTATCGTAGGTTATTTAAAAATGGTCCCCATGATTGCAACGCTAGGTACCATGTATATTTTCCGCGGACTGGCATTTCTCTGCAGCGGTGGCAACTGGTGGTTTCCTCACCAGTTTACAGATAATTATGTTACCTTTGCTTCCGGTCAGTTCCTTGGTATCTATAATATTTTATGGTTTGTAATCGTAATCTTTGTACTTGCCGGTATTTTTCTTGGCTATACCTCTTACGGCAGACGTATTTATGCCATTGGTACAAACCGGGAATCAGCTAAAGTTGCCGGTATCAAAGAAGCCAGGGTTACCTTTATGGCATTTACAATCTGTGGTGCACTTGCCGGACTGTCCGGAATGCTTTACACCGCAAATTACTCAATCTGCTATTATGGCATGGGTGAGGGTTATGAAATGCAGGCCATTGCCATTTGTATTCTGGGCGGTGTCAGCATCACCGGCGGAAGAGGTAAGATAGACGGTGTAATTATAGGATTTTTGATGATGAGCGTAATAACCTATTTCATCAGTTTACTCCCGGGACTTAGTGTGTGGCAAGATGCCATCCAGGGTGCAATCATAATTATTGCTGTAGCAATTAATTTATTTACACTGCGCTCCTCTGAAAAAAGAGTTTTAAAGGAAAGGGGTGCTTTGATATAATGAGCGGCGAACTTAAGATACCTGCCAGAGATCTGGCGGTGAAAGAAAAATTTAAATTATCCCGGTTTTTGGTTAAGTGGGAAATGATACTTGTCTATATTTTACTAGCAATTAATCTGGTGCTAATGGCTACCAGACCCGGACTTTACTTTTCCGCCGGTACCATTCAGTCCATTATTCAATCCGGTATGGATCTGTCCCCGCTTGTATTGGGTATGATCTTCGTACTTATGCTTGGAGACATTGATGTATCCGTTGCAGCAATCATGATTGTTGCTTCTATGGTTACCGGTTTAAGCATGGATGCCGGTATCCCAATGATCTTAAGTGTATTATTTGGAATTGCTGCCGGAGGTGTATGTGGTGCATTTAACGGATTTTTGATTGCTTACATAAAAATGCCTGCAGTTATTGTTACCATTTCTACCTCCATGCTCTTTCGCGGAATTGTAAAAATTATTCTGGATGTAAACGTTTTAAAGCATTTCCCAAAATTTTATACGGATATCGCATGGCTGAATATTGCTGGCATACCGGTTGCTCTATTACTGTTTTTACTGATGGCTGCAATTTTTGTACTGTTTCTTCACCGTTCATCCTTTGGGCGAAAGTTATACATTATCGGCAATAATGCTACGGTAGCCACCTATTCCGGTATTAGTGTAGAGCATACCAAAATGGTTATTTTTGTTTTAATGGGAGTTATGGCAGGAATTGCTTCCATATTTTTTGTGGGTCGTATGGGCGGCGGTGTAAGTTCCACCATGGGCACCGGTTATGAGTTAGATGCTATTGCAATTTGTGTACTTGGCGGTGTCTCAACGAACGGAGGAAAAGGCAAAGTATATGGACCTGTGATTGGTACGCTTATTATGGCTTTTCTCATTTATACACTGGGATTAATGGGTGTGGATGCCAACTCCCGCAAAATATTAACCGGTTTTATATTAATTATTGCCGTACTGATCCCTAACGTTAACAAACAGCTGATCGAAAACATCAAGCTGATGATACTTTATTCAAATAACAAAAATATTGAAGCAGTAAACTTAAAAGCGCTGGAAGAAGTGAAGACCATGAAAACATTAATTGCGCAGATTAAGAAGGACGAAAAATTAAGTGAACCGGAAAAAGCGGCAAAAATAAAAAAATATGAAGAAAAGATTGTAACTGTCCAGACAAAATGTAAAGAAACATCGGCATCCCTGAAATCAGAACTAAAAGAAGAAACAAAAAAGGCGAAGCAGCGCTTTTCCTGATGCAGAGAAAAAACTCTTGTGTTATAAACAATAGCAAGACCATCTGTCCTGATATTGCTTATATATAGTCAATAACCCAACACGAGGGGCAGAAGCTGACCCTCGCGGCAGTGCAGCCGCCAAATGAAACCATAAGCGCGGCCGTTTAGAGAACTGCCCGGGAAAATAAAATGAAAATGGAGGATAACAACATGAAAAAGGTAAGAAGATTTTTAGCACTTGGACTTTGCGTATCAATGGTATTAGGATCATTAGCAGGATGTAGTTCAACAAAACCAACAGCAAGCGGGTCTGAGGCAGGCGGAACAGCAGAAACACAGGCAGCAAAAGCAGATGGCAATACTTCCGGAGGCTCCTCCGATTCTCTGGAAGGTTCCCATGTATTCATGTTCAAAAGCACCGGAAACTCTTTTGGTGATCTGATGTTCGAAGGATTTGATGAGTATATGAAGGGTGAGGGACAGAATGCTGTTTATAAAAGCCCCGCCGAAACAACGGTAGCCGCACAGGTTCAGCTGCTGGATGAATTAATTACACAAAAAGTTGCTTCTATTACCATCTCCACAAATGGCGATACAGGATATGACGAAGTATTTAAAAAGGCAAAAGAAGCAGGAATTCCAATTACCTCCATTGATTCCGAAGCAAATCCGGAATACCGCGTTACCCACATTAACCAGGCTGAAGTTCAGGATATTGGATCTAACCTGGTACAGGCGGGCGTATTAATTACGCTGGGAGTCGACTATCCGGAAGACGGTGACATGAAGGCTGCAGTTACAAAAGCGCTTAGTGACTACTCCCAGGATGAAATAAAACTTGGTGTACTTTCCGCATCCATTGACACTCCGGTACAGAACAGCTGGATTGCCGCCATGGAAAAAGAATTGGCTGATCCGGTATATGCCGGAAAAGTAAGTCCGGACTTAGACAAAAAATACGGAAATGATGACCTGACTGAATCCACAACCCAGGCACAGGCATTTATTGCAGAAAATAAAGTAGACTGCATTATCTCCCCAACAACCGTAGGTATCGCAGCAGCGGGACAATCTTTAAAATCTGCAAACAGTAAAATTAAACTAACCGGTCTTGGACTTCCATCCGAAATGCAGTCTTTCATGCCTGCCAAGGCTGATGAAGATGCTTTCGCATATGTCTGCCCTTATATGATGCTCTGGGATGTAATTCATCTGGGCGCCGTAGCCGCAGCTTCTACATTGGCTTCCCTGGACAAATCTTTTGACGGAAAAGCCGGCTCTTCATTTACCATGAAGGCATTCCGCGACTATCCGGAAGAGAAATACGAAGCTTACCAAAGCGGTGACGGTACAGCCGTACTTGCCGGACAGCCTTATATCTTCTACAAAGAAAATATGGTTGAGTGGATTTCTAAATTATAATACAGCTTACAGCGCCGGAGTTTGGGTTATAGACAAGGATTGGCTGTAAATCTTTATAGGATTATTCAATTACCCAAAATTTTAGCCATGCGCCCCAGTACTTGCAGACGCATGGCTATTTAATTGACTTATTTAATTGACTTTTCCATTTGCATTGCCATCTTTTAATCTAAATGAAACACCGTCTTCAAATCAACAGATACCGGACTGTTATCCGGATTTGTCTCCATAATATCCGCCATAAAATCCCACCATTTGCGGTTGATTGCAGTATCTGCCCCTTTTGCCCAGAGTTCTTCATCCTCAATTTCAATATATCCAAATAAAGTCAGGGTCTCCTTGTCCAGGAAGATTGTATAGTTTTTGCCGCCGTACTGATGAATCATATCTATCATCTCAGGCCAGAGCTGATTGTGGCGGATTTCGTATTCTTCTTCCTTTCCTTCATACAACTTCATTTTAAATCCTTTTACCATTTGTGTTACCTCCTGTTTTTAATTTATTGTATCATACAAATTTCAGATTGAAACTATAATATTTAAAAGTCCTCCACCTGTATGGGGTACAGGCAGAAGACTTTTTTATAAGGAAAATATGATATGAAAAAGTTTATTATTGGCAGTTGTTACGTAATTTTAGTATACGGATTTCCAGTCATTGATGTTTGATGGATCAAATTTGAAAGGAGGTCCAACGATGATTTCTGTTCCGCCATCATCTGCTGCTGTGATTTCGTATTCGCCCATGTCGCCAGCTGTAAATTTCTCACCAGCTGCGCCTGTGATTTCACCGGATACTAATGCCATTGATGTATAAGCAGATAAACGTCCTACATCAATTGGATTCCATAAGTACATGTAAGGGCAGGAATGTGTATCATCATCACCGATATAATCAGCCATTTCAGAAGGAAGTCCAAGTCCTGTTAATTTAACTTTGCCTGCTACGCCCTGATCCTGAATAACTTTAGCTGCTGCCATGATACCTACAGTTGTAGGAGCGCAGATAACTTTAAGGTCTGGGTAGTTCTGTAATAATGCCTGTGTCTGGTCAACAGATTTCTGGTATTCATCATCGCCATATGCAACTTCTACTAATTCAAGTTTGGAGTATTTTTCATCTTCCATAACTTTTTTCATAGACTCAATCCAAGCGTTCTGGTTTGTAGCCTGGCTTGTTGCGGAAAGAATTGCCCACTGTCCTTCTCCACCGGAGATATCAAGTACTGCATCCATTAATGTCTGTCCGATCTGGTCAACACCAGCCTGGTTAACAAATGTTTTACGGCTGTCCGGATTTACGTTAGCATCTAAGGAAGATACCTGGATGCCTTTGTCCATAGCTGCTTTTAATGCTGGCTGAAGAGCATCAAAATCATTTCCTGCTATTGCAATAGACTGAACACCCTGAGCAACTAATTCGTTGATCATTGTGATCTGAGCTTCTGCTGTAGCACTTTCCGGATGTTTTACTACGCATTTTCCACCTACTGCATCAATTACTTCCTGGAATCCGGTAGCTTCTTTTTCATTGTAAGGATTTCCTGCTGCTTTTGTAACAATTGCATAAGTATTTCCACTTACATCAGCATTTCCTTCTGTTTTGGCAGCTTCTGTTTCTCCGCCTGCAGCTTCTGTTGTTGCTGCTTCAGATTTTGCTGCTTCTGTGTCGCCGCCTGCTTCTGTTGCAGCTTCTGTTTTCGCTGCCTCTGTTTTAGCTGCTTCTGTTGTCTTTGTTTCACTGCTTCCGCAGCCTGCCATCATTGTAGCAACCATGGACATACATAATAATGCACTAATTACTTTTTTCTTCATTCTTTATTTCCTCCCTTGGAATAAATAGTTTTATACATAACACCCTTTGGTGTAAGTACCGTTAATAGATTTTTAGTTTGCTGCTTCTTTTTTCTTTAAAAGTTTTCCAATATTTATATTTGGAATCATAACTGCTACTACCAGTAATGCTCCAATGATAACTAACATTACCTGAGATGGTACATTAATCAATCCTAATCCATATCTTAAGAAACCAATGATAAAAATCGCAATAACTGTTCCCGGAAAATTACCTTTACCGCCTGCGGTTGAGATACCTCCCAATACTACCATGGAGATCGCTTCCAGTTCATATCCCGCCGCTATATTGGAACGGGTACTTCCCATCCGGGCTGCCAGGAAAACTGCTGTTACTGCTGAAAATGTACCTGCGATCGTATATACGATCAGGCGAAGTTTCTGTACGTGGATACCTGCATATTCAGCTGCCAGACGGTTACTTCCGATTGCATAAATTCTTCTTCCGAAAGTGGTTTTATGTAATACCAGTCCAAAAGCTACTGCACAGATTACAAATACGATAAACATGTAAGGTACCGGTCCGATGGATCCCCAGTATAAATTACTGAACCATTCAACGCTAGTCAATCCTCCGGCTGCCTGGTCTCCTAAGAGAATTTCAGCAATACCTCTGAATAATATCTGAGTTCCTAATGTTACAATCATAGGTGCTAATTCTGTAAACTTCGTAAGAATCAGACCGTTTAAAAAACCACATGCAGTTCCAACCAATAAACAGATAATGATTGCAAGCCCCATTGGGACTCCTGCGTTATATGCCAGTGACATTAAAACCGCTGATAATGCTACAATAGAACCAACTGAGATGTCGATTTCACCCAGTACCAGGATATAAGCCATTGGCAAAGCAATGAATGCTTTTTCCAGGAAAGATGAGGTGGCCGTAAATAATCCTGATACACTTAAATAGTTGGGTGAAATGAAGGAGTTCATAACATTAACGGCAATAAACAAAATTATTAAAAATGTTTCCCATTTCAGAAGGGTCTGTTTCCATGATGATTTCTTTTCTGCTGATATTGTTCTTCCAGATTTTGTTGCCATGATTACATCTCCCTTCCTTTCAGATTATTCTTATCCATAACTCTCTGAGCCATAACATTCAGGATAACAGCAACTAATATAATAACACCTTTTATTGCGCTCTGCCAGAATTGGGATACTCCAATTAATGGAAGCGCTTTTCCTATAATAGCAATTGTAAGTGATCCTAAGAATACTCCGACCACGCTTCCGCGGCCTCCGGTTAAACTTACACCTCCAATTACACAGGCTGCGATAACATCCATTTCAATTCCGGTAGCCATATCTCCCTGAGCTGATGCATATACTGATACCCACATTGCACCTGCCAGACCACAAATGGCTCCCATCAGGGAATATACTAATAACTTAATGTTGTCGATTCTAATACCTGAAATCTCTGCTGCTTCCGGATTACTTCCGATTGCGTAGATCTTCCTTCCTGTTCTGGTCCATTTCATGACGATGAAGAAAATAATATAACAGATAATCATAATGGTAACCAGATTATTAACTAATCCAAATGTCAAATAATTGCTCTGAGCAAATGCCTTAAATTTCTCCGGTACCTGATATGCAGCTACCCATTGGCTGTTTGCAATCAGATATGTCAGACCTCTGTAAATATTCATAAAACCAAGTGTTGCAATAATCGGTAATACTTTTCCTTTTGAGATTACCAGACCGATTACAAGTCCGCATACCAATCCGATCAGAATTGACATTACAAAACCTAATAACGTATTTGAAAATACTCCATCTCTCATCATGAGAGCACTTCCCATACCGGATAATGCTATGGTGGATCCGATGGAAATATCAATTCCTCCGATCAGTAACACACACATCATACCAAGTGCAAGAATCATTGTTACGGAATAATTCTTTAACATTTCTACAATAACCGTACCCGTCAGGAAAGAGCTGTTTCGAAATTGTATAAAGATACAAAGTACGATAACTACCAGGAGCAAACTCATTTCACGAGAGCTGGTTAATTTTTTTAGACTGAATTTCTTTTCCATTTTGTTGTTTGCCTCTCCTTTCTAGTTTGCATCGCCGGAAGATTTGGCCATCGCATATTTTAAGATGCCCTCCTGGGTTGCTTCCTCACGGTTTAATTCTCCGGTTACTTTACCCTGACACATAACTACGATTCTATCACTCATACCCAGGATCTCAGGCATTTCAGAAGAAATCATTATTATCGCATAACCCTTCTTTGCCAGATCACCCATGATCTCATAAATTGCTGCTTTAGCTCCAACGTCAACACCCTTTGTCGGCTCATCCAGGATGATTACCTTAAGGTCTGAGGAAAGTAATTTTGCTACAACAACCTTCTGCTGATTTCCGCCGGACAGTGAACTTGCTTTATCAAATATGGTAACAGCCTTTGTATCCACTTCCTCTGCCAGCTTTTTCGCGGCTTCTCTTTCAGCTTTATCGTTGGTAATTCCATTTTTAGAATATTTGCTGAGTTCTGCAAGTGTAATATTTCTTCCGATTCCCCAGTCTAAGATCAGACCCTGATGCTGCCTGTCTTCCGGCAGAAGACCGATACCTAACTGCATGGCATCTGAAGGCTGTTTGATATGTACTTCTTTTCCTTCCAGGTAAACCTTGCCTGAATCAAACTTCTCCACTCCAAATATGGTCTGTACTACCTCGGTACGTCCGGCTCCTACCAGTCCGGTAAGTCCCAGGATTTCACCTTTTTTTACGCTAAAGGATACATTTTTGAAATATCCCTGGCGGCTTAATTTTTCTACTCTCAATACTTCCTGGCCAAGCTTAACATCCGGTTTCGGGAACAAATCATTAATTTCACGTCCAACCATGGCTTTAATCAGGTCTGCATTGGTGATTCCATCTACACCATATGTTCCGATATATTGGGAATCCCGGAATACGGTAACTTTACTTGCCAACCGATACATATCTTCAAATCTATGGGAGATGAAAATAATGGATGCTCCTTCGTCCCGAAGCTTTTCCGCTATTTTGTAAAGTTCTTCGGACTCTCTTTTGGTAAGCGCTGCCGTAGGCTCATCCATGATGATGATTCTGGCTTTCATAGACAGTGCTTTGGCAATTTCTACCATCTGCTGCTGCGCAACACTTAAGGATCCCATTTCTGCAGTTGCATCAAAATCTGCATTTAATTCTTTCAGGAGCTTATTTGCCTCTTCATTCATTTTCTTCCACTGGATCATGCCGTGTTTTACATCTTCATGACCCATGAAAATATTTTCGGTAACCGTAAGATGCGGATAGGAAGTAACATGCTGGTAAATTGCTGCGATTCCTACTTTCTGTGCATCCTTTGGACCTTTAAAATTTACAGGCTTGCCATCCAGGAACATCTCGCCCTCTTCTGCTTTATGTACACCTGTAATAACTTTTATAAACGTGGATTTTCCGGCGCCGTTTTCACCCATCAGTGCATGTATCTCGCCCTTTTTCAATTGAAAATGTACCTTGTCAAGAGCCTTTACACCTGGAAATATCTTTGTAATACCTTTTAATTCAAGAACATACTCAGACACCTTGTATTCTCCTCCCTTATCTTTTTTCATTTATCTTTGATCTATTAATATCCTATCATCTGGCTAATTTAATTTATACAGGAAAATAATTGGATTCAGGGTAAAATATTTTTGAATTTTGAATAAATTATGAACAATCTGTCCATATAATAGCTAAAAAGGTTTATTTATCCAGTATCTCTGAGTTTATGATTTGTTAACAGAAAATCTATGATATGACTGATACAATCATACATTTATCTGCTATAATGATCACAGAAAATAACATCGCACTATTATCTTATAAGGAGGATTCTCATAAATGAAAATATTAATTGCAGATGACGATAAAATGTCACGCCAGGGGCTCACCTGTATGATCCACAAAGAATATCCCGGACTTCATAGAATATTTGAAGCAAATAACATAAAGGAATTGGTAACGGTTTCAAAAGAAACGCACCCGGATCTCATATTCCTGGATATAAAAATGCCCTTAATGGACAGAATAGAAGGGTTTGAGGAAACAAAAAGACACTGTCCCAATGCCAATATTGTAATTCTCAGCGGATATTCAGACTTCCATTATGCCCAGAAAGCAATCCAACTGGGTGCAAAGGATTATCTGGTGAAGCCAATTACGTTAGAGGATATTAACAGAAGCCTGTTACAGGTCAGTAAAAAACTGGAAAAGTTAAAATGGGTCAGTTATAACAATTTTCCGCATCAGCTGATCCAGGATTACAATAGTTTCCAGTCTTATGGAGAGATTCCGGAGGACTATCCTGCCGAATACCAGGGATATGTACTGTATGCGGACTCCCCTGACTTTCATGAACAGTATTCCATGTATCAACAGATCCAGACCAGGATCCAGGATTATTTTTCAGCCAACTCATCAACTCCTGTATGCAATGGTTTTCTATATCTGGATGACGGTGCGCTTCTTATCCTATTAAAAGAAGACCCTATGCGCCGGGAGACCCTTACTTTTCTCCAGAACCTGACCAGGAAGAATCGCTCTCCGCTGAGCGTAATCTGCTTTTGCTGCAATACCTTACGGGAATGTTTTAAAACTGCTGAAAATATATCAGACCACGCAACCTTCCGGAGCCTCTGTGAATATGGCAATTTGATTCCCTATCACGATTTGGAGCAGTCTGTTGCTGAAGATGCCCTGCAAAAATTAAACAGGATGATTAATCTGATTATTTTAGGATTTTTGGAAAAAGAAGAATCTCTGCTTTATCAGGCGATAAACCCTTCTTTTCCTGTTTCCTCACTGGAAGGTGTTTTCGCCAGATGTGAAAAATACAATCTTTCGCTGTATCTGAAAGCGGTAACGGGAGATTTATTTCACACGGAATCATTTTCCTTCTTTATACAATCTGTACAGGAAAAAATACAGGATATACATGGAGCCTCCCCTGAATCTTCTGATTATGATTTGTCAGAAAAAATAAAACAGTATATCAGGGAAAATTATACCCATGACATAGAAGTACAAAACCTTGCCGAACTGTTTGGGCGTACCCCGGATTATCTCTTTCAGTTATTCCGTGAAAAGACCGGAATCCGTTATACAGAATATCTGGAAGAGATACGGATCGCAAATGCAAAACGGAAATTAAAGGAACAGCCGCAGCTTTCCATTAAAGAAATTGCTTCTTTAACAGGCTTTTGCAGCAGTCAGCAATTTACGAGAGTATTTACAAAATGCACAAATATGTCCCCTTCTGAATATCAAAGATGCATTAATAACGAGAATTTGTGAATAAACGGCGATTTCTATTGTAATCTTTTTATATTTTGTTAAAATGTAACTGTAGCTATCACAATCAGGGAGATTACAATAGATGAAATTACTAATAGTAGATGACGAACAATTAACAAGAGAGGGATTAATGTCTTCTGTGAACTGGAGATCCCTGGGTATATTTGACATTTTTCTGGCTGATGATGGAATTAATGGTCTTGAGACTGCAAAAAAGGAAAAACCGCAAATTGTACTGAGTGATGTAAGAATGCCCAGAATGGACGGTATTGCTATGGCAGAGAAGATAAAATTGATCCTGCCGGATGCATGCATTATATTCATGAGCGGATATTCAGATAAAGAGTATCTAAAGGCGGCTATCAAATTAAAGGCTATTAATTATGTAGAAAAACCTTTGGATCCTCTTGAAATTGAAGAAGCTGTACTGGAGGCAATTGAAGAGAACAAACAGTTGAACCGTACCAAACAGTCAGAGACATTACTTTCTCTGGAACGATCCTCCAGACTGGCACTGCTTTTAACCTATCCCTCCCAGGATGTGGAAGGAATAGACGATTTACTGCATGATTTTCAATATCCGCCCAGTTCCATCCTATACTTCACCACATTAATTGTGAAGTTAACCGACAACTTTAATGAAAACATGGGGAATTCCATCAATACCATACACAAACAGTTAGACTCATTCCTGCAGAAATACCATTTGCAGAGTATACACGTAAGTAAACACGAACAGCATATTGTATATCATATTTTCGGAACGGTAAAACCTTCTCCTGAAATTATACTGAAGTGTTCAGAATACCTGAAATCTCTGTATAGTGAGATAGGGACTTTTTTTATTGTCGTTGGCAATACGGTAAATGATATACATAAAGTTTACCATTCCTATAGCCAGGCTGTTATACTGCTGCAGAGCAGCTTTTTCTATGATTACAACAGCATCCTGACTGATGAGAATTCAACTACTTTATCTACTTCCGTGTTTACCGATCCTTCCTCTGCTTTTGCAGAAGCTCTGTCTGATAAAAATAAAGATGAGGCAGCCGGCATATTGAATCATATTTTTAATTATTTTAAAAATAACCGGTCTTATCTGCCGAATCAGGTACGGGATATATACTACAAACTGTTCATGATTGTTCAGAACAGCTGTAGATCCCAGCAGGTAACCGCCGGGACCGAGGCTCAAATTGAAAGTATCTTAGAATATATTGAGAAATTTCAGACTTTGGCAGAGCTGCATAAATCACTGCTCAGTAAGATAGACGATTATTTTGAGGCACTTAATAACCAGGTTTCGGAAAATTCTACCATTTTCATGATTAAAGAATTTATTCAGAAGAATTTTATGAATGATACGTTATCTGTGAAAGATATCAGCGAACATGTCTATCTCTCTACATCTTATGTCTGCACTTTGTTTAAAACAGAAACGCAGCAGACATTGAACCAGTATATTACGGATTACCGTATGGAGAAGGCAAAACAGCTCCTATCAGACCCCAGGTACAAGATTACCGATATTTCCTCTAAAGTAGGATATTCCGATGGTAATTATTTTAGCAAGAGTTTTAAAAAAATCGTTGGGCTCTCACCTTCTGAGTACAGGGAGAAGGTGCTGAAATGATAAAACCGCTACAGCCACTGAAAGATTTGTATTCTAATATGCGGCTGCAGTCCAAATTTATGATCACCCATCTGGTGCTGATCATTATTCCGACTATTGTAATTGCGTATTTTTTTTACGGTCAGATGTATGATACCATTGTATCCGAAACGATACGCCAGGAGCAGAACTTTTCCAAACACTCCTCCTCTACGATTAATGCGGCAATGGATCAGATCAATGTAGTAAGTGACTCCATTCTGGACAATGCTTATCTTACGGATATTTTAAATGAAAAAAATTCCTTTCGCTTACTACAGCTGCTCCGTTCTCCAAAAACTGAAGATTTTTATACTTTTACCAATTCCATGATTGATGGAAATCTTATTACGGATATAAAAATATATATGGATCTCCCCACGGAAGATTTTTATGATGATTATAATGGGCAGAAGTCTATATTTCTGCATTCCAGCGAGGTAAGGGGATCTTACTGGAGCGGCATATTTAACAGTACTCCCATTCCTTCCCTGTTCTGCCCGAAGTTCTACCTTTCTCCAAAAGAGGTAGAAAACTATGGATCAATGTCCTATGTACGTAAGATTAAGCAGCAGACCGCAGCTCCCGAGGATCCTTCTATTTATGTAGTGGTTTATTTTTCCCAGGAAAATATTGATCAGCTGCTTATGCAGGGAATATCAGAAAATAATACCGTCTCATATATAGTAAACGAACGAAATGCCCTTGTATCTTCTTCCGATAGTGCTTATGCAGGTACTTATCTGATGAACTACGATACGATTAAAGACTCGTTTATGCAGTCAAATAACTACATTACCAAAACTGTTCTCGGAAAAGAAGTATATGCCGGCTTTTATAATGTAACCCATACTTCCTGGTATATGGTTTCTATTTTACCTGCACAATCCCTGCAGAACAAAGGAAAACTTTTAATCGTACAGTTTGTTCTTTTTTACCTCTTCTTCCTGGGTGTGGCATTTATTATGGCTACCACCCTCTCCAGATCCATTACAAAACGTCTGGGTGCAGTTATTAACCAGATGAAGACGGTGCGGACAGGACGTCCTGTATCTATGGAAACGGCGCAGATTCATGATGAGGTAGGTGATCTGATTGATACGTATAATTATATGAGTACCGAGATGAATACACTGATGGATAATCAGGCTAAGTCAGCGGAAGATCTTAGAATTGCTGAATTTAAAGCCCTGCAGTCCCAGATAAATCCTCATTTTCTGTACAACACCCTGGATATGATTAACTGGCTCTCCCTAAGCCATCAGGAGGAAAAGGTGACGGAAGCTGTACAGGCACTGTCAAAATTCTACAAACTTACTCTGAATAAGGGAAATATAGCCATCTCCCTCAAAGAGGAGATTACCCAGGTTTCACTTTATGTAAAGCTGCAGAATATGCGTTATCAGGACAAAATAGAATTTATTATTGACGTCCCGGATGAAATGATGGATTACGAAATCCCCAAGCTGGTTCTTCAGCCTCTGGTGGAAAATGCCATTATGCATGGTATTTTTGAAAAAGAGGAAAAAATGGGAACGATCCTGATTACCGGTTGGCTGGAAGATGAAGTTTTAGTCTTAATTGTATCGGACGACGGTGTAGGAATCTCGGAAGATAAGCTAAAAATTATCCTCACCGGAGCCGGGGAAAGTATTTCAGGAAGTAATATCGGTATCTATAATACACATGAACGACTACAGCTTTTTTATAATAACACCGACTTTGGCCTTGCATACAGCAGCAATGAAGGAAACGGGACGGAAGTAGAGATCCGAATCCCCGCAAAGAAGATATCTGTTTAAAATATGCCTGGTTAAATTTATAAAGTCAAAAAATAATTATTTAATTTATTATTTACTTCCAAAAAATATCCAATACAACATTGACTAATCCTCAAAAAATGTTATCATATATTTGCGGGGATATGATGGTCTGGTATTCGTTCACTCATTTTTTGTAAATGGTGTCTGTTATCAGATCATTTTCCTTTTCTATGAAAAATGCAAAGAACCAGAGCAAATCCCTCCCTGATCTGCTCTGGTTCTTTTTAATTTGCAAGATATACATCTGCCTGCTGCCGTCCGAATACACAGGCATCCTGATGATTATTCATATAGATATCCACGTGTCCATAAGGAGTTCCCCTATCTTCCACGGTATAGACTTCACCATTAATAATCAATCTGGTTCCAAATGGGATACCTCCCATAGCAACTGTTTTGCCCTGTACCGGCATAGCTCCGCTGGCTGTTGGCCCTCCCGACCAGACACCGCAGCAGACCGGGCAGCTGCAATAAGCTGTTAAGGTAAAGTTCCCCAGATGCTGTCCATAATCCTGTTCCCGGGCAAGCTCTGTGTCACCCTGGACGCTGCTGTCATTTTCCGGTCCGTCATTGATCATAACGTCATCTTCAATAATGCGGACTGCCCATACAGCGCTGTCGTAGCTGACGCTGTTGGTGATAATACCTCTTGCACTGCTGTGCGCTTCAATATCCTGTCCGTCACCAATATACATGACTACATGATATACATATCCATTCCGTGCATAAAATATCAGATCTCCCGGTGCTGCATCAGCTGCCGGAATCTGCATGCCAAATCTCGCCTGGTCCTCGGCTACCCGCGGTATGGAATATCCAAATTCGCTGTAAATACTCTGGACAAAGCCTGAACAATCTGCTCCGTTTGTAAGGCTCGTGCCGCCCCAAACGTAGGAATTTCCTAAAAATTGCTTTGCAAAATCCACCATAGAATTGCGGAGTGCACTGGAAGCTGTAATTTCTCTTACGGTTGTCAGCGTATAATATAAGGATTTGTTTTCTTCCATAGGAATGAGTTCCCTGGCAAATTCATAATTTTCTTCCTTGTTCATTTTAACAAGTTCAACTGCCTTTTTGCCTTTGATCAGATTCTTACGCTGAACAAATCCACGCACATAACCGGATTCTACGTAAATCCATTTTTCATCCCCGTCAGCCAGCACATAGCAGAGCCCGCCTTCCGGTAAAACACCGATGACATTTGAATTTTCTTTTTTCCGTTCCTGGATACATACCCCATCCGTTTCTGCGATGGCATATACCTTTTTCACTACTGTTTTCTGTGCAGTTGTCTTTGTATAAGTCCAGGCTTTATTTTTTAACGAACTTACAAGGCAATCTGCTTTCGAAAGATTTTTTGCCTTTTTCTTTTTTACATAACTTTTCGCTTTTTTGCCCGTAAGAAGATTTTTTGTCTTAACAAATCCTCTTACATCTCCCGACTCTATATAAACCCAGCCTTTTTCATCTTCCTCTAAGATATAACACAGTCCGTTTTTTCCCAGTTCTCCCACCGGCCTGGATTTGACACTTTTTTCTTCGTAGATCTGCAGATTCTTCCTTTTGGACAGTGCATATACCTTCTCCACTGTTGTAATGCCAAAAGGTTTTTCGATCTCTTTTGGTTCTTCAATCTGCTGCTCTTCAATTAATGCAAGATTTGCATTGATTTCTTCCTGTGTCATCTCTGTTGCCGGTTCCATCTGTGGTTCCGTGCTTTCTTCTTCCCTCTTTTTGGTTTCCGATTCCGTCTCTTCTTCGGACTCCGTTTGTGTTTCTGTTTGTGTTTCCGTTTCTGTCAAGACTTCTGTCACTGTTTCAACAGGTGTTTCTGTGAGGACGGCTTCTGATTCTGTGAAATGCTCAGATTGTATAGGATGATCTGCCACAGGCTCCGTAACAGGCTCTGTCTGGGGTTTCACCTCTGTTGTCCGTTCCGTGGTCCTCTCCGTCTGAGGTGCTGCCATCGCTGTGGATGGAATAATTAAAGAAAATGCCAGCGCTAATGCTGCTGCTTTATGTACTAATTTCCATTTCATATATTATCCTGCTTTCCCCCTTGAGCTTCATTCAAAATGATCCATAGGATGTCTTGTCTAAATCATCTTATCATCTCTGACCTATTTCTGTCACATGATCTGGTGCCGCATTCATTTGCTGTCCGGGGAAGCTGTGAAAAGCCTCCCCCAGATAAATGTTTTATACTTATTTACTTATTTTACACGAATAATGATTGTATCTGATTCTCCATTATAAGTCTTTGCTTTAATTGTTGTTTTTCCCTTTTTCAAAGCTTTTACTTTACCGGAAGAACTAACAGTTGCCACATCTTCATTCGTGGATGTAAATGTTACTTTTCCTGCGCTTCCACTGGAACGTGTCACTTTTAATTTTAATGTTTTACCAGGTTTCAGGTTTTTAATTGAAGCACTGAGTTTTATTGATTTTGGTTTATTTTTTACCGTTATCTTACACTCTGCGGTTTTGCCGTTTGCGGTACGTACCGTGATTGTTGCCGTTCCTGTTTTCTTAGCTGTAATCTTACCTCTGGAATTAACTGATGCAACTTTCTTATTGCTGCTTGACCATGTAATCTTACTTGTTTTCGCATATTTTGGAACCAGCGTGCTCTTTAAGGTATATGTTTCCTGAACACCTAAAGTCTTTGTCTTTCTATTCAGTTTAATTTTATCAACTGACTGGGTAACGGTTACTTTACAGGATGCTTTCCTGCCATTTGCTGTTGTAACTGTTACCGTAGCTCTTCCTGATTTCTTAGCCGTCATCTTTCCGTTCTTATCAACGGTCAGGACCGATGTGCTGCTGCTCTTCCAGGTAAGCTTCTTATTTGTAGTATTCGAAGGTTCAATACTGGTCTTAAATGTATATTTTTTGCCTTTCTTAATAGAAAGTTCGGATTTATTCAGGGATACTTTTGCCGCTAATACTTCCTGTGGCGCTACTTTATCCTGGGTTGCTGCAGATAACGTTCCATTTAAATTCTCTGCTGATACAACCGCTGTAATCGGATAACCCACATCTAATTTCGTAAGCTTATAGCTTGTACCATTAGCCCCGTCAATCACCTGATTACCACGCATCCAACTGATTGACAGTTTGTCTGCATTCTGAACTCCTGTGATATCCAATGTAAGAGTTTGTCCTTCTTTTACGGTTCCCTTAATTACAATAACACCTCTTAAAGTATCCTTGTCTGTGGAAACCTCAAGTACTTTACCCGGCCTTCCTGCTTCATGTGTATCCGTAGCTGCAATTCTCTGATAGAAACAATAAACCGTATTCGGCTGTAAGCCTGTAAATACTGCTGAATTACCAAATACTAATTCCTGATCGCCGGTCTGCATTGCATACTCATATCCGGATATAGTCTTTAATGTAATACTGTCTGCTGTAACCTTTGCTGCTGCAGGCTTTAACGGGTAAATTTCACTGACCGTTATTGAAGTAACACTGGTATATTCTACCTCATTATATGTCAATTTAACGGTAATATTTGCCTTTCCTGCATTCCTTGCATTAATTATACCATTTTCATCCACTTTTGCAACATTTTCATCGTCAGATTCAACAAAAAATGTTTCATTCGTCAAATCAATGGTTTCTCCAGCCTCATCTTTCATTGAAATCCCCAGGATTCTGGATGTTTCATCCCAAAGCATATTGGTTTTTTCAAATACAACCTGAAGTCCGTTTTCATCTGGTACAAGTCGTAAGTCAGCCCATACAAGTAATCCTAAGGTGCTTGTTGTAAAGGTAACCTCTGTCTTGCTTCCATCTGTAAACGTAAACGGCTGCTCTGTTTTTACGCCATCCTCTGATACATAGTACAATGCAAGCTGATCTGCATCATAATATTCCGGTATTCTCATTACTGATTTTACTTCTTTTCCACCCAGAGATACCTCTCCATGGTCAGAAATTAATGAGATATCAAGTATTGTAAATTCTCTGGTGACATCTTTTAATGCTTCTGCTACCAGATCCTGTCTGCTTCCGCTTTCCACTCTTTCTACCTTAAGCTGTGTATCTCCCGGCCATGTTTCGGTCTCAGCTGTTAGAGTAACCCCGTTAGCTTCGTCAGTAAGAATCTGTGGCAATACAACCGGGGGTTCTTCCGGCTGCAGTTCTTCCATTGTTTTAAGTAGAACAGCGATGGCATCTGCAATTTCTTCCTCTGATGCATCTTCTTTCAGGAACATATCCTGTGCTGCCTTAAAAGCAATGTCAAAGGCATCTTTTGTTTCCTTGGAAGCTGTCTGATACTTGTCTGTTCCCATCATATCATTGGCTGCTTTCATTGTCTTTTCCAGCTCAGTCTTATCTGCCGGCTGTTCCTCTGCTGTCAGACCCTCTGCTGCTTTGGACAGAGCTTCTATTGCTTTGGTTATTTCCTCAGCAGTTGCTTTTCCATTTTTTAAAACTTTCTCTGCTGCTGCCAATGCGGTATCAAAGTCTTCCCGGGATTTCATTGTTGCATTTTTATATGTGTCTGTTTCTTTTAAATCTTTAGCATCCTGAATTACTTTCTTTAATTCTGTCTTGTCTGCTGCTTCTTTGTACGCGGTTTTAAACTCATAGGTTCCTGCCGTAATTTCAAATACTGCATTTCCTTCTACTGTATCCACATATTTAATGCCATCTTTTTCTTTCTCAAACTCATCTGCCGGAATGCCATTTACCGTAACTTCCATATCTTTTTCAACTGGAATATAAGCGGTTGCTGTAGTATTGGCAGGAATTGCTGCCGTATAGTTAAATCCATCTTCCGACCAATTCCATTCTGCGTCAATCATTCCATAAGCGGAATCATAAGATCCTTTTACCCAGGTAATCCGTTCCTGATTTGCAGGAATATCCTCGTCTGCTCTTCTGTCCGGCTGTGGTTTTAATATGATGTGCTTGAATCCCGGCTGATCTTCATCTGCTTTGATTCCCAGCATATCACTGTACATCCACTCTACAATAGCGCCATAAGAATAATGATTGAAGGAGTTCATATCAACCGGTCCGAATCCGTTTTCCTTTGTATAGGAATTCCAACGTTCCCAAATTGTTGTTGCTCCCTGATCAATACTGTACATCCAGGATGGATTGTCCCTCTGGAGTAACAGGGTGTATGCCATATCAACAGCACCAACTTCTGTAAGCGTCTGATTCAGCATAGCAGTACCAACAAATCCGGTACCAAGCTTATTTCCGTTAGCTTTAATCTTATTAACCAGAATATCTGTTGCTGCCTGCTTCTGGTCATCATCTTTAAACAGACCTACTTTTAAAGTGATTAAATATCCTGTCTGCGTATCTGCACCAGCTGCTAAAGTACCATCGTTATTAATATATTTTTCCTGGAAATGGTCTTTAATTTCATTAAATCTTGCTCTGTATGCCTCTGCTTTCTGTGTTTCTCCGATAGCATCTGACATTTCAGCCATTAACTGAGTATCATATGCGTAGTAAGCACATGCGATCAGATTTCTGATAATACCCTGGTTGTCCTGTTCATTTGGAGCCAGCCAGTCACAATAAGCAGTTCCTGCACCCTCAAAACCTCTGCTGTTAAGCCAGTTCATGTATTTTTCCATAGAATCGTACATCTGAGAGATGATCTGTGTATCCCCATACATCTTAAACATGGTATAAGGAACGATAATTCCGGCATCTCCCCAAGCTGCATTACCTGCACCTACTGCTGCAGATCTTGGAATTGTATCGGTATACTGTCCAACACTTGTCTGGCTGTCTCTTGCATCCTGTCCCCATTTATTAAAGAAACCTGCAACATTTGCATTGTAAGATGCCGCCCCGATAAATACCTGTGTATCACCTGACCATCCAAGACGTTCATCTCTCTGCGGGCAGTCTGTAGGCACACTTAAGTAGTTACTTCTCTGTCCCCAGAGTGTATTGCTGATTAACTGGTTTACGGATGAATTGCTTGTCTCCAGACTACCCGTTTCCGGAATAGCCGAACCCAGGACTTCTGCCCGGAAGCTGTCAATTGTAATATCAGCATCTGCCGAAATAGATACATAACGGAATCCATAAAAGCTGAATGTCGGACGATAGCTTTCTTTTTCGTCACCTTTCGCAATATAAATGGATGTGGATGCAGCTGATCTGTAGTTTGCCATATAAAGGCTTCCTTCCGGACCGTCATTTCCTCTGGAAGTTTTACCGCTGTCATTTAACATTTCTGCAAAATGCATGCTGATCTGTGCATCTTTTGGTGCTTTTACTGTGATATTTGGCCATCCTACCATATTCTGTCCTAAATCATATACTACTGTCTGGCCTTTTTTCAGTTCAATTACATCATCGGCATTGTAATCATCTTTGATTACATTTACAACACCGTAATCAGAACCATTGTCTTTGCTTCCCTGGTATACACTTGTAGTAACCGGGGTACGTTCCAGTTCTTTCCGAACCTGAATTGTCTGTCCTACCTGTGCAGA
Source organism: Robinsoniella sp. KNHs210 (assembly GCF_000686105.1). Taxonomy (NCBI): domain Bacteria; kingdom Bacillati; phylum Bacillota; class Clostridia; order Lachnospirales; family Lachnospiraceae; genus Robinsoniella; species Robinsoniella sp. KNHs210. The sequence continues at coordinate 3,403,517 of NZ_JMLZ01000002.1, read as the reverse complement.
AATCACTCCGCCAAAGTTTGTGTCATAACTTACTTTGCTCCAGCTATCATCTTCTGTATAATCTGAAGTAGACATTAAAGCCGCACTTGGGTAATTTGCATCATAGGTTTCTCCATCCCAGATATCTGCTTCACGGATAACGCCTTCTTTACTTGTTTTCCAGGAACTGTCTGTGTTTAAGACTTTCTTTGTTCCATCGCTGTAAGTAATGATTGTCTTAGCCAGAAATGCCATATCCTTGGTTCCATAGGTATTGTAGGAAATTCTTCCTGTCCACCAACCGGTTCCTACCTGTGCCAGAATAACATTTTCCCCGCCCTTTTTCATTAAATCTGTAACGTCATGAGAGTAATATAATACTCTTTCATTATAATCTGTCCAGCCCGGCTTCATTTCATCATAGATCGTTTCACCGTTTTCATCCGGACGTCCTACTCTGGTTCCGTTCACATACAGATCATATACACCCAGTGAAGATGCATATACTTTTGCACTTACAATTTCTTGGTCCTCTGTTTTAAATGTTTTTCTGAACATTGGCATTCCCAGATTGGAATAATCTTTTGTCAGAAGTACACCTGCATTTCCTTTTACAACAAATTTGCCGTCTTTAAATGAACCTGAACTTGCCTGACCTGCACTTCCTCCAAATGGATTTATGCCATCATCAAAATCATAAGACAGTTTCAATATACCTTCTTCGGGTCCGCCTTCTTCAAAGACAGTCACTTTCAGATTGTCCGCCATAAATTTTTCTGTTGCTGTTCCTGAGCGGAAACCAACTCTTCCGTCAATAACTTTTCCCGGCGTTGCCGCAGTTACTTCGAAAGTATCTACCAGCTGGTCATTGATAAATGTCTTGATTTCCTGATTAGTTACTTCAATTTTTACATGAACTTCTTTGTTCAGAATTTCTGTATTATAATCAAAGAAACTGCTAATATCTTTTTCATACTTGTCATAATGTGGTGTACCATTCTCCCAGATATGAGGTCTTAAGTATAATTTTCCTTTATGGTCTGACCCGTTAATCTGCCACATGAACATATTGCTGCTGTCGGATGCTGAGAAGACAATGCCTGCAGAATCGCTGGTTACGGTGATATCGGATTCTACAGTGTAATGTACCGGTGCATCGGGTTCTGGTTCCGGCTCTGGTTTTCCGCTAAGTGCATTATTTATTAAAGCGGTAGTTTCGCCGGTAATGTGTAATCCTCCGTTTTCCACAGTCCCATTGTCAAAAATATTTTCCTGCGTACTGGAATCTGTGAATACTTTAGGCATTCCTGCAACTTTTACAATGATATTTTCATAAACTACATCATCACCTGCATCATTGTTAAAACCAAGCTTTCCATCAAACTGGAACTTATCTAGTTTGTCATGATATTTTGCTTCTACACCATCGATATAGATCCGCACTTCCTGTTTATTCGTACATGTGAGAGTGAAGTGATGTTTTTTATTCACCATATCTTCTTTGGATACATTTTTGATATCTCCATGATCAAATTCGTATTTTCTTCCATCTGCTTCTCTCATATGCTGTACAACTGCGGGACCTGTTTTATAATCCGGATTTAACTGTGAATAATAGTACTGGGTTCCTTCCACGTTTGATCCATAGATGATACCTGCTTTACCGGATTTAATGGTAAAATCAGTGTCAAAACGGTAGTACATTGAACTATCCCTGCTAAAAAATACTTTATCCCCCTGTCCATCACCATAGGTTAAATAAAGTTTGCCGTTTTCTACAACACCGCCATCAAACTGTGTATCATTTTCCAGGGAGAAATCCTGATAAAACATAATTGTTCCGTCATTTGCAGTTACCTTAATATCATCAGCCCATACCTGTTCTTTAAATCCGCCTGCCGGATTGGTAGCCTGACGGAAACCGATTTTACCATATGATAAATCTGCATCTTTACAGTCTAACGAATTTACTAATTCATTATTAACATAAGTTTCCACTATATGAGTAGTTGTATTTACTATCAGCTTAAGATTATAATCTGTATTATTTTTAAGTTCTTCTTTTAACTGATATCCGTTATAATCTTTAATGTTTTCGGGATTAAACGTTCCCCCAACGCCGTTCCATACATGAGGACGAAGCCAGCTTCCCTTAATACCCTGTTCCATATTATTATTTAACTGCCACATATAGAAATGGGAATTATCCTTTGCTGCAAATACTACACCCACTGCATCTTTAAATTGTAAATTTGTTTCAATTGTATAAACGCTTTTATCAATTTCAGGTTCCGGTGCATCCGGATCCGGATCGCCGTTTTTCGGCATACGAATCCAGTTTACATCGTTAAATGCATCTTCTTCCAACAGACCCATCTCGAAGGTAGCATTACCGGATGCTATATCGTTGTCGTCTTTATCCCATACGGTTACATGCCACTGGTAAGTTGCGGAGGATGTCAGCGGATTTCCTTCATAAATAATGTCCACTGCTTTATCACTCACTACTTTACCAGTATTCCATACCTGAGTTCCGCCAAGTTCAGATACTTCGATCTGATAAGCGGTCTGTACCTGTCCCTGTACCGTTGAATCCATCTTCCATGAAAATCTTGGTGCAGTATTATCAATCCCTACCGGGTTAACTACGTTATCTACCATCAGTTCTCTAATTGCGGTGTTGCCTTCTGCAGCCATTGCTGTCAATGCCGTCGCGGGCATTAAGGACGTGATAACCATTGCGATAGCTAATATAAGCGATATCCATTTATTCTTTTTCTTCATTTTTTTCTCCTTCTTTACTTATCTTCGTGAAATAAATTTATTTATGTGACTATCACCTCCTCTTCTTTTTGAATTTCAGTTGCGTAGTGGGACTGCGTTCCTTAAATTGCACAGCCAAACCCCGTTTCCTGTTATTTTACGGTTATCTTAATTTGTGCTGATTTGCCATTGTATAATTTAGCAGTAACGATTGTCTGACCTTTTTTTACTGCTTTAATTACACCCTTGGAATTGACCGTTGCAATTTTATGATTACTGCTTATATAGGTAATCTTGCCTGCACTTTTGCTGGAACGTTTTGCTTTTAATGCATATGTCCTGCCTGCCTTTAATGTTTTACTCTTTTCATTTAAGGTAAGCTTTACCGGTGCTTTTCTAACGGTTATCTTACAAATTGCCTTTTTACCATTGCTTGTTTTCACAGTTATGGTAGCGGTTCCTTCTTTCACTGCCGTTAATTTTCCCTTGGAGTTTACTTTTACAACCTTCTTATTACTGGATTTCCATGTGTATTTTTTATTGGAAGCATAGGAAGGTTTCAGCGTTGGTTTCAAGGTATAAGTTTCCTTTACACCCAGTATCTTGCTTGTTCTGTTTAATTTAACACCCGTTGGCCTTTGTGTTACCGTAACTTTACATACAGCCGTTTTTCCATTGGCACTTACCGCTGTAATAACAGCTGTTCCTGCCTTTTTCGCAGATACTTTACCGCTCTGGGACACCGTAACAACCGATGTCTTGCTGCTCTTAAAGGTCACTGCCTGATTGGTTGCATTGACTGGTACAACGGCTGCATTTAATACTGCACTCTTACCTTTTTCCAAAGTCATGCTTGTCTTATCCAAAGTGACTCCTGTTACTGTGACTTCTGCCGGTTTTACAGCTTCTGTTGTTGTCGCGTTAAAGATACCTGCCATAATCTCAGATGTTACAACTACAGAAATCTTTTGTCCTACATCTGACTTTGTAAGCTTATAGGATGTTCCGTTTGCACCCTGAATACCCTGGTCTCCGCGTTTCCATACATATACCAGGTTCTTTGGATTTTGGATACCTGATGTATTTACGGTAAGAGTTTCCCCTTCTTTTGCAGTACCTGAGAGGCTGATAGTACCAGTCATCATTTCTTTGTCTGTGGTAATGCTCAATGCTTCACTTAAATTTCCTGCTGTATGGTTTTCATTTGCAGCGATTCTCTGGTAGAAGATATATTCCGTTGCCGGATTTAATCCTGTAAATACGGGATTCTCTGTAAATACTAATCCTGTATTTCCTGTCCATAATGCATATTCGTAACCGTCTGCAGTCTGTAACGTTATACTGTCTTTGCCTGCTTCTGCTTTTACCGGATTTATGATCTGCGGTTCTGCTGAAGTTACTCTGACATAACCGGATGCCTGCATTTCATCTAAAGTAACATTTACAAAGATTTTTGCTGTTCCTGTATTTTTAGCTGTAATCAAACCAGTTTCATCTACATTGGCAACATTACCGTTGCTGGTATCATATGTAATGACTGCATTTGTCAAGTCTACAATCTGGCCTCTGGTGTCATATGCCATAATCTGGCTTACCTTTGTTGTTTCATCCCATAGCATTGAAGGCTTTAATGCAGAGGCTTTTATGGTACTCAGTGTAGCTAAATCGCCGCCTTCACCTGCTCCGTCTGCAAGCACATAGCTTCCAAGAAGATCTGCCTGGAACCGGATATCTGTTTTATTGCTGTCTGTATAGGTATAGGAAAGTTCTATCTTCTCCCCATCCCCGGATACATAGAATAATGCAAGTTTACCGGTGTCATAGCCAGCCGGTACCTTCATAGCGGCAGTGACGTGGTTTTCACCCAGGGTTAATTCCACGTTATCAGCCCATAGAGTAATATCAAATGCTGTAAATTCATCGGTAACATCCTTCATTGCCTCTGCTACGGTTTCATTCTTTTCATGTCCTGCTTCAATCAGGGCTGTTCTTAATTCCACATTATCCGGCAGTACTCCTGCTTCTGCATGGATAGAAATTCCGTTTACTTCATCCACAAGGGTAATTGGCTTCGGTGCAGGAATCAGTCCGTCAATTGCATTTCTCATTCCCTGTTCTGCCCCATTTACCTTATCTGCATCTGCATCTTCTTCTTCCAGTACCGCCTGAGCTGTATTGTATGCTTCATCAAATATTTCCTGTGTTGCAAGAGTTGCTTCTAAATATTTTTCTGTCTTTCTTACATCATCTGCTTCTTTTAATACGTTTATTAATGCATCTTTGGAAGGAAGTGTTACTTCCGGATTGCTGTACACTTCAATTTCTGCAAGCTGTACACGGAAATTATTCGGGCTTCCTTCATCGGTTGCCACATCCCCAAGTCTGGTTGTGGTAATCTTAATGTACCTCGCGTCATGGGATGCAAAACTGTAAACCTGCTCTTTAAAGCGCGGGTTTGGCTGATCCACTACAGATCTCACTAACTGCCAGTTTTTATTGTCTGTACTTACATAGATCTTAAAGCATTCCGGAAACGCACAGCTTAAATTATCTCCTGCAGCTGCATTTGTCCTTGGGAATAAAGCTACCTGATTTACAGATTTCACTTCCCCAAGATCCAGAACAATATTATGAGGATCTTTACTGATATCTTTTGTACTGTAAGTCTGCGAAGTAAATCCATTAGATTCATTTGTTGAAATACGCTGTCCATCCACTAAATTGCTCTTATCCCAGGAACCGCCGCCCTCTGGCTTATCTGCTACAGTGACGATTACCGGAGTAATTTTTTCCACTTTTTCTGTAAGTTCAAAGGAAACATCAACATCTTCCCTGCCAATTGTCACCGTTGTTGTGTTTCCATCTGTGGTACCGGTTTCTGTGCTCCAACCTGAAAATTCATAGTTTAACGGCAGCAGTACTTCTGCTTCAATAGTTACTTCCTGTCCTTCTTTAAAGGCCCCTGCAAATGGAATTCTCTTCTCTACACCGTTAATCTTAACATTCGCTGCATATTCCAAACCATTTGCATCAACGGTTAATACATGTCTTTCCTTTGGAATCTCTGTAAATACAGCTGTGAAATTTACATTCCGGTCTACTGTGATTTCCTTCGTATAAGGAACCTTGCTGTTTTCATCAGAAATAATTTCCGGATATGTACCTGTTATTTTCTGAATTACCCAGCCTTCTGCCGGTGCTGCAGTAACGGTTACTTTTTCACCTTTATTAACCTGGCTCTGGTACGGCACTGTAATATCTGCTCCATTTACCTGTATCGTTCCCTGTCCCACTACTTTTACATTTACATCGTACTGCTCTTTTTCTTCTCCTGTATATTCACTGCTTACAAATGAATACGTTCCGCTTTCTACTGTGAATGCTACATATTCATTGTCTTCATCCTTATAAGTAACTCCATCCGGTAAATCAAGAACAGATCCGTCAGCATAGATTGTCTGATCTCCTAACTGGATCATCGTCTGTTTGCCCTCTATTCTTGGAACATAGATATCAGCACTTTTCGAACCTTCCGGTACGGTTACTCCTAAAGTGGTATCTGTATCTGTTTCTTTCACTGTTACAGCAATATCTCCATTAGGTGATGGTATTTCTGCATTGATATCCTTTAATCCTGCTGTCTGTGGTCTTACCTGGAAGCTCTCATATGCCGGAGTTAATGGTGTAATACCTGCATTGAACATATACATCATGGTAAGGGGGCCGCCGGACCATGCATGATTTCTGGTACCTGCATTTTTATCCCAGAACTCCCATAAGGTAGGGAATTCATCCTCGATCATCTCTTTATAACGGGTTTTCGTTCTAGCCATAGCCTCGTCATCATAACCCATCATGTATAAAGCTTCTAAAACGTATTTTTCCATGTACGGGCTGGATTCCATCTGGGTTTCCAGTAATTTTTCAATATCTGCATAACGGCCTGCCGGTGCAAGTCCTGCATATACTGCTAAAGCATTGGCACGGTCATCTGCTTTTCCGCTTCCGGTACTTCTGTAATAAGCATTTTTCGATTTGTCCCAGAATGCTTTATCAAACTTAGACTTAATGCTGTACATACGATCTTCCAGGAACTCAATATCTGCTGCTGGTTTACCCAGGGTCTGGGCCATGTTTAATACACTTTGCGCAGCTATGTAATACCATTCCTGTTCTATAATTTTACCATCCGGATTATTTCCCCAGTCCATCCAGTCCCAGGTTCCGCCTCTGTGGGATACAAATCCATCCGATTCAAGGCTCCAAAGCTTCAGATAAGCCAATAAAGAATCGTATCCGTCAGTCATAGGCTGCGCATCACCGGAGTACATGTAGTACTGCCAGAAGGACATAACCCCTGCCAGTGCCTGCATTGGAAGTTCGGAAATAGCATCAATTCCATTTGGAGCTGTCGTAGGCAGCTGTCCTGCCGCATTCTTCCATCCAAGTACCTGGTTTAATGCTTTTTTGTAAAGAAGTCCTGCGTTGCTGTCCATAGCGTAGAATGCCATCTGCATTTCATTTACGGCATCTCCCCACCACTGTGCTCTTTCTCTGTCCGGGCAGTCCATGTAGTTGTCTCTCATGGTTACTAACAGGGTATCATAAGACTTTTTATACAATAAGTTTAAGTCCTCATCCTCGCTTGTGAAGCTGCCAACCGGTTCCGTATTATAAGTAGACGGGCGGAATCCTAATTCCAAAACTTCGACTGATTCCGGAATTTCGAAGTAAACATCATATCCGTTTACCCATCCCAGTGCTTCAAATTCCTGTTCTCCATCTTTTGTGATGTAGGCATGTCTCACTGAGTTTCCATTTCCTGCCGGCTCTTTCCAGGTATCGGTATACATATCGATACGTTTGCCGGCTGCTGATTTCACTTTGAGATAAGGTGTACCCTGAAGATTTGTTGCATTTCGGATGGTGTAGCGTTTTACACCTTCTCCAAGTTTTACCGTACCTGCCTGAATGATTGCATTTGTCTGAGATAAATATTTATCACCGTTTTCATCTGATTTAATCTCAGGATCAACAGCACCTGACAATTTTTTAAACTGAGTCATTCGTCTGCCAAGTTTGTCATTTTCAAAGTTATCCGTAAATAGCACAGTACTGTTATCTGCAGATTTTACTTCCAGACTATAGATACGTACTTTTTCCATATTGTCATTTCTAAAACCAATGGAACCGCCTTTAAGTGACGTTGTGTTTACTCTCTCCATAACTGCACCGTCTACAGTAGCATCAAATCCGTTTGCATCAACTTTTACGGTCATGGTATGCTTTGTATTGAAACGCTTATCTCCCGGTATTAGGCTGCTGATATCATAAGGTCCCTTTACATCCCACCCTCCATTGATACGAATATGGGGTTTATAATTAGCATAGTCCTTACTGTTCATACCATTTAAATCCGCCATACTTACCTGAGGCATATAAAAGTTATTATCATCTTTCATATTAACAGCAAGTCCCATGGAACCTGCAAATGGGGCATTTGACCCTGTTGTTGAAAGAGGATCTACCATAAATGTTAAAGATACGTTGTATTCATCCGGCAGTTCCAATGCTGTAAATACATCATTTGCGGAAGAATCTATATATTCTTCTTTCCAGGTACCTGTTCCATCTGTACCGTCTGCGGTGTATCTCACTACATCATCCACCTTCAGCTGGGGAATCGGACGTTCCCAAAGATCATTATAAGGAGCTTCTCCTGCTTTTGCCTGAATCACGGCATTTTCCCATTTGGAATCGTTAAACTCTGTTCCCTGCCAGCCTGTCAGTTCTGCATTGGCATCGTACATAATATTGGGTTCCGCCAGCCTGTAGTTGGAATCCATATCATGCTTTCCATAAGCAGGATCTTTCACTGCTTTCCAGCTGGTATCGCTGACAATTTTTGTTCCTTCTTTCAGTGCACCTTCTCCAAAGTCAGCGTCGAATAAGAAGCCCGGCTTACCGGAATCTTTGAATCCGTAACCGCTTTTACCAAAGTAGACAACCTGCACGGCAATCGTGTTCTTGCCTTCTTTCAGGAATTTGGCGATATCTTCTTTGTCATAATACATGTCTGATCTGTTCGGTCCGGTTTTTACCATACCTTCAAATACTGCCATTTCACCATTAATCCACAGCCAGTATTTAGAATCTGCCGCTATGTATGCCTCTACTTTTTCCGGCACTTTCTCCAAATCAAATGTTTTACGAAAACTCATCCACTGCCCGGCTTCCCTTGCATCATTGCTCCAGATCCAGTCAGCCGTAAACTCATGGCCCGGTGTTAAATTTTCCGCCGCTGTAACTGTCATTGGTAATATGCTCGTGATCATTAATACCATTGTCAGAATACCGGATATAAATCTTTTCCAACCTCTCATATTTTCCTCCTATGCCGCATTTTTTGCGATTTTAACCAGGTAAATGTGAATGTTTTACTTCCACATTCACCTGTATACTTGTGCCTCGAACAGAACCTTATTCTACTGTGATAATGCAGGAATCTTTCTTTCCTTGCGGTGTGGATACCGTAATGGTTGTACGTCCTTTTTTCAAAGCTGTAACAACTCCTTTTTGGGAAACTTTTGCTGCCTTTTTATTTGAGCTTTCCCATTTTAAAGTATCTGTACTATTCTTTGGCTTTACAGTTGCTTTAACCTGTAATGTTTTTCCTGTCTTTAATGTTTTCTTGTGAAGGTTCATCTTAACCTTCTTTGCCTTCACCTCCTTTACAGTGATTCTGCAGGTTATTTTCTTCTTACCGGATATCTTTGCAGTAATTGTCGCTGTCCCAGCTTTTTTGGCTTTTACAAGCCCGTTCCGGGATACGGTAGCAGCTTTCTTATTGGAACTGGTCCAGACCACTTTGTCTGTTGCATTTGACGGCTTTAAGGAAGACTTAAGCTGATAAGTTTTTCCCTTATAAATGGTTTTGCTTTTTTTGTTCAGGGAAATTTTCTTTGCCTTAACCGTAGTAACTGTGATCTTACAGGATGCCTCTTTTCCACCGTCCGCTGTCCTTACTGTGACTGTTGCTTTACCTGCTTTTTTAGCGGTTACTTTTCCGTTTGTATCTACTGAAATAACGGAATTGTTGGAAGATCTCCAGGAAACCTTCTTATTGGCTGCATTGCCGGGCAGAACTTCTGCTGTTAATCGTTTTGTTCCTTTACCTTTTATTGTGAGACTGTTGTAATTCAGTTTTACTGAGGATACAGCAGTTACCTGGATCTTATTCAGGGTTTTAAAGGTTACATTTGCGCCGCCGGAGACATTTCCTGCCTGATCATATGCATATACGGTAAGCGTATAGGTTGTATTTGGCGCCAGTCCCATAATTTCAGCTTTAGTACCATTTGTTACTGTTGATACTATGTTTTCTTTATTCTTTACCAGATATTTTTCCACACCGGTATTATCTGCCGATGCATTCCAGGTAATCGTAACGGAATTTTCTGTTATACCGGATGCTTTTACATTTCCCGGAATGGAAGGTGCCTGTAGATCCCCTGCCGGTGTAAGTCCTTTAATTGCTGACTGAAGATCTTTTACAGCCTCATCCGCTTCTGTCTGAATAGCATCTTTCTTTTCCAGTACCTGTAATGCTGCATCTAGATTTTGTTTTAAAATTTGAAAACTTTCTGCTGTATATTTGGATTCCTGGGACAAATATTTTTTTGCATCCTGAATGGTATTTTCCAGAGCAGTCTTGTCTGCTCTTTTTATCAGTCCACTTATTGCATTTCCTAATGACTGCGCTGCTGTATCAATCTCATTCTGCGTATTATTCTCATTATTTAATACATTTTCTGCAATTTTCAGTGCTTTGCTGAATATCTTCCAGCTGGAACTTGTGTAATCAGATTCTTTGCCTTCAAATGCCGCTGCCTGCTCCATTGCCTCTTTTAATTTTTGAGTCTGCAGCGAAGCCTGATTGTAAATTCCCATCTCTGCTAACTGAAAATAATGAATTTCACCAGCCGGTGGATTGCCAACTTTGGTTACTTGTATCCTTACTTTTCTGGCTGATACTGCTTCCTCCCATTTCAATACAGCCGGTTTTCCTGCAGGTGCCTGGTAATCAGTATAATCTCCTATGGTTGTATATTGGCTTTCTCCATCTTTACAAACCTGAATGCTGAAATCTTTTGGGAAGGACGGTGTTTTTCCATCTTTTGTGAATACATCGGTTCTTGGGTATAAATGAATTCTGTTAAAATTCATATTCTCCCCAAGATCGATTTCAACCCAGTGGTTTACATCCTCACCATCTGATCCATTTGTAGTGAATCCAAGGTTTCCCGCTACAGAAGCTAACTGTCCGTCATTAATATTCTGAAGTCCCCAGTCTCCATTGGAAATGGAAGTACTTGCCTCTGCTTTCTTTCCAATTGCCAGATTTTCCCTCTCAATATTACTGTTTTGAATGGCTATCTTTGTTTCTCCATTGATCTGTAAGGTAATTTCTGAACTGTCTTCTTCAAAGCCTTCACCATACCATTTTGAGAATTTATAATCCACATCATTTTCTGGTTTAGCACTTAAGGTAACCTCGTCCCCTGTATATACACTTTCAATAACCGGTAATTTCTGTGGTTCACCACCATTGATGCTTACCAGGCTTGCCTTGCTTGTATTTTCATCCACAATGTTTAAAACAACTTGTTGTCTGAGTACGGTTGTGAACTGATACTGCCCTGATCCTGCCTCGAATACTGCTTTGCCATCCTCCATTTTTACAAATGTAAGCCCCTCACTCTGAGCTGCCGGAATTCCATTTTCCAATACCTGATCCTTATTTTCAGCAGGAACATAAATGGTAGCCGTCGTATTTGCAGGAATGGTTACGTTCATACAGAAGCTGTCTTCTTCCCCGTAGCTCCAGCTGCTTTGGATATTTCCGTATACTGATTCAAAGGAACTGTCAATATAACTCAATCCGCCGCCGGGATATGGTTTTAAGTTAAAGTGCTTGTATCCGGGATTTTTCTCATCGTATGAGATACCTGCTACGTAATTGTAGAACCATTCGCCTACAGAGCCTAAAGAGTAGTGGTTAAATGAGTTCATACCTACATCCCCAAATTGTCCGGTCTCGTAATCATAGGAATTCCAGCGCTCCCAGATAGTGGTTGCACCGGCTCTTACACTGTATAGCCAGGATGGATAAGTATCCTGTAATAACAGGCGGTATGCCACATCTGCGTATCCCATCTCGGTCAGCATCGGACAAAGGTAAGCAACGCCCATGAAACCGGTTGATAAATGCCAGTTCTTATTCTTAATATCTTCTACAAGATATGCTGCAGCTTTTTTCCTTGCTGCATCGTCTTTTAATAAATTGAACTTTAGTGCCATAAGGTAACTGGTCTGTGTTCCATTACCTACATGTCCTTCTTCATCAACAAATGCCTTGTTAAATCCTTTTTTAATTTCTTCAAATAAATTGCGGTATATAGCGGCATCTTCTGTTTCTCCAATTGCCTCTGCCATCTTTGAAAACAAATCACAGCTGTACGCATAGTAACCGGTACAGATTAAGTCAATAGGGGTCTCTGCTCCCACCGATAACCAGTCTCCATAATTATTTCCGCAGCCCTCAACCAGATGATCTTTGGTCTCCAGATGCTGATAATACCGAATCCATCCTTTCATTCCTTCGTAGCTCTGCCGGATAATAGAGGTGTCTCCGTAAGTGGTATACATGGTCCACGGAATGATAATAACACCATCTCCCCAGCCGGAAGCTCCGAATGAACCGCTCAGTCCATCTCCGGGTGTAACATAATTAGGTGTCCAGTCAGCAATTGCTCCGTCTGCCCGCTGGTTCGTGGTGACATCCATCATGAATTTTTCAAAGAATGTCTGTACATCCTGATTCATCGCTGCAGTACGTACAAATACCTGTGAATCTCCTGTGTAACCCAGTCGTTCGTCTCTTTGGGGACAATCCGTAGGTACACTTATGAAGTTATCTAACTGCCCCCAGGTAATGTTACTCTGAAGCTGATTTATATCTTCATTTGATGTGGTAAAGCTTCCTGTGGTATCTTGCAGGGAACTGATTGCTACACCTGTAATATCATCCAGAGTAGGTACTCCCGGATATCCGGTCACCTCAATATAACGGAATCCATGGAACGTAAACCGTGGCTGCCATGTTTCTCCATTTGGATCACCCTTTAAGGTGTAATAATCTGTAGCTGCCGCACTTCTTAAATTTGCAGTATACAGACTCCCGTCATTTTGCAGCATCTCACCGAAACGCAGCTTAACTACCGTATCTGCGTCTCCGGTTACATTCATTCTTGCAAATCCGGAAATATTCTGTCCCAGATCAAAAATGTAGGTACCTTCTTCCTGTTCATTTACAGATATGGGCTTTATTTCTTTGATAACCTTTACCCCGGGTCCCATATGTGCCACAATATCTCCGTCATAACCGGACTCTTTGACCGGATTCCAGCTGCCCTGGAAATTAAAGTCCGCTTCTGACCAACCCGGCATCTCCCTGGTTGCGTCATAGGTTTCACCCATCTGGAAATCATCTGATACAATTGGTCCGTCTCCGCTGGCAACCCAGGCAGAATCTGAAGATATCTTTACTTTTTCTCCGTCCGCATACTCGATTTCTAACTGGCAGAGCAGTTTGGAATCTTTTCCATAACGTTCTTTTCCGCCAACAAACAGTTTTCCGGAATACCATCCGTGACCGGTTATGGCTCCAATTACATTGGTACCATCCTTCAGCATATCGGTCACATCAAATGCCTGGTACATGACATAATTCCGGTCATCCTGATTTAATTCATAATTGGTCCAGCCCGGGTTGAAGAAATCATCTCCTACCTTTTGTCCGTTCATTTCCAATTCATAGATTCCAAGTGCACTAGCGTACACAGTCGCCTTCTTAACCTGTTTTTCTACTTCAAAGTCTTTTCTGTACATTGGTGCTGCCGCTTTTGCATCATTTTGCAGTCCCAGCGCATTTGATACAACCAGTTCACCTGAATTAATACTTCCAATACTAAAATTGTTATTGATTCCGCTGTCAAAGTTATCCGAAAATAAAATATTCCCATCTCCGTCTCTCACAATGATATTGTCGTACGCTGCCTGTTCATCACAGTCTCCAGGAGCATATGACTGGCGAAAGCCCAATTTACCATAAGCTGCATAGTCGCTTGTTCTCTGGTCAATCTGGGTGTCATCGATAAACGTTGTAATCCGGTTACCGTCTACTTCAATCTTAATATGATGCTGTTCCTTCTGATCTTGCTCAGGAATAACATCTTCAATTGTAAATTCATCGATACATGCCGCTGCTCCTTTTACCCACTGATGCGGTCTGAAGCTGGTCACTCCTTTAAATTTCTTTTCAAAGGTGTTAATCTGCCACATGAGGAAATTTGAATTATCTTTTCCTGCAAATATTATTCCTGCATCATCATTGATAATTCGAAAATCCATTTCTACCGAATATTTATCCGGTGATGGTGCTGCACCCAGATCCAGCTCAATCCATTTTGCATCCCATGGAGTTCCCATCAGACCCATTTCCCAATAAGCTTCTTCTGTTGAAACCGCCGTGTTTCCTTTGTTGTCCGTAACCTGGACTTTCCAGAAATATCTGGTTCCCGGCTCTAATTCTTTACCCCCGTAGACAATATCCACTGACTGGTCACTCTCTACAACGGTGCTGTCCCAGACATCATAATTCCCGGTATCCAGATTCTCTCTGCTTGTTGCAGCCATAATCTGATATGACGTCTGCATAACACTTCTTTGTGACGATTCTAATTTCCAGCTAAGTCTGGGCGTACTTTTATCAATCCCCAGGGGATTTACTTCTGATTCACATTCTAATCCATATACTGTGAATGCTCCTTCAGCAGCCTCTGCCTCCACGCCGAGACCAGTAAACAACTGCATAACCAAACAAATTACTAATAACCATGCTGATAATTTCTTTTTCATCCTCTTTTTTTCCATACGTCTTCTCTCCTTCTGCTGGCAGCTAATGGCTGTCTGCAAAAATCAAATAACATCTGCATAACATAATATTGTATTTTCAATATAAATATTTGCAATAAATATGCAAAGCACAGTAGCAAAGTAACACAGGATATCTCTATCTCTGTGCACTTTGCTTGTTTTATATTACTTAACTGTAATGAGTACCTCTGCTGTTTTACCATTAAAAGTTTTTGCTATGATTTTCGCCTTCCCTTTTTTAATTGCTTTGATCTTCCCTGAAGAGCTTACAGTAGCCACTTTTTCTTTTTTAGAAATAAAGGTGACATTTCCTGCACTTCCGGCACTGCGGGTAACTTTTAATTTTAATGTTTTTCCTATCTTCAGATTCTTTTTCTTACCAACATTCAGCTTAATAGAAGAAGGTGCTTTCTTAACAGTAATATTACAGGTTGCTTTTTTACCATTTGCAGTTCTAACCGTAATAATTGCTGTTCCCTCTTTTAATGCCTTTACTCTTCCTTTCTTATCAACCGTTGCCACTTTTTTATTACTGCTTGTAAATATGATTTTGCTTGTCACTGCCGTTGATGGCACAAGGGTTGTTTTTAAAGTATAAGTTTCCTTTCTGCCTAATGTCTTTTTGTTAGTATTTAATTTTATTTTTGCAGGATCCGTAGTTACAGTTATCTTACAGCTTGCTGACTTACCATTAGAAGCAATTGCAGTAATTGTTGCTTTACCCGCTTTTTTTGCAGTCACTTTTCCATTTTTATCAACACTTGCAATGGAGGATTTGCTGCTCTTCCAGGTAATAGATTTATCTGCCGCATTAGATGGGGATACCTGTGCAGTCAGTTTTACTGTTTTCTTTATCTTAATACTAACACTGGACTTGTTCAGGGTTACTTTGTCTACATCAACCTTTGCAGGCGGTGGTGTTACTGCCGGGAGAACAGATAAAGCCGTCTCTGTTGTCAGTGATCCCTCCAGATTTTTTGCTGTTACCACAGCAGAAATCTTATATCCTACATCTGCTTTTGTAAGAGCATATGTGTTTCCGTTTTCACCCTTTACCTCCTGGTTTCCCCTTTTCCATGTAATACTTAAATCACCTGGTTTTTTATTCTTGATACCGGTAGTATCTAAGGTTAATTTTTCACCCTCTTTTGTATTTCCTTTTATTGTAATTGTACCCTGGATCTTTTCTTTATCCGTAGATACTTCCAAAACTTCACTTACACTTCCTGCATAATGTGTATCCGTAGCTGCAATTCTCTGATAAAACTTATAAGAGGTTCCCGGTTCTAATTCCTTAAACTCAGCCACATGGCTGAATGCAGCCTCTTCATTTTCTTTTTGAACTGCATATTCATAACCTTCTACGGTTTCCAGCGTAACACTGGTGGTTGTTTTAGATGCAAGTACCGGGCTAATTGCCGGTATTTCGGATACAGTTACTGCGAATTCTCCTGATTTTTCCATTTCACCTATAGTAATTGTTACGATAATTTTAGTACTTCCTGCATTTCTTGCAGAAACTTTTCCATTCTCATCAACAATCGCAATATTGGAATCCTCTGATCGATACACTATGCCGGCACCTGCCAGATTCATTTTATTTCCATCAGATCCAATTGCTGCAACACCTGTAATCTGTGTATCTTCATCCCAGAACAGTTCCGGATTTTCAATCTGTGCTTCTACAGATTCCAGTGCCGGTGAAATGGTAAAGCTTCCTGTCCACTGACCTGCGTATGCGGGATCCTCCGGTGTAACAGTTACCGTATAATTTCCTTCTTTTACGGGAGCACTTCCGTCTTCTGTATTGTAGGTAATAATGAATTCTCCGGTATATGCTTCTAACGTTTCTTTAATAACTGCACTTGGATTATCAAGTCCTGCATAAGGACTGCCGGTATAGATCACATTCCGGGCATTACTTGTAATTTCAAGCGGTATTTTTTCAGTCAGACTGACGCATACATTAACTGTTGTATCTTCGTAATTCTTCATCGTTACGGTAACCGGTATTACTGCAGTCTGCCCTGCCTCACCATTTGTGTTTACCGTAAAACTGAGATTACCCTTTTCGTCAATCGAAATTTTCGAATCAAGGATTCCAAATTCATCCGTAACATTTCCTACAGCAAACTTAACAAATGGCTGATATTTTTCCATAAGGTCTGCAATAGAAACCTGTCCTTCTCCGCCTGCTGCATACACAAAGTATTCTTCCTTGTCTTCTACAGCCGGAGCTGCCGCTTTTACGACTTCCGTTACATACGTATAAACTAACTTCTTACCATTATCTTCAACAGAAACTTTTGCTCCGTCAGCTGCTGTTCCGGCAAGCGTGTCTGAAAATGCATAAGTATTTGGAGCCTGGAAGGTTAATTTTACGTTATATTTTCCGGTTTCCGGATTTTTCTGAACATCAGCTGCTGTTTCATCCTGCATTTCAACTGACCACTTACCAGAGATATCCGTCTTTCCATTTATAGTTGCCTTAATATCTGCCATATCCACCAGCGGTTCTCCATAAGCTACAGCGGACTTTGGTGCTTCATAATCGGCTAATACAATCTCTTCTATTGTATTTTCACTGTGATATACTTCAAATTCACTAAGCTGTAAATAATAAAAATTATGATCATTTGCCTTAGGATTTAAATTCTTAGCAAATAATTTTACGTATTTTGCATTTGCTGAAGCAAAGGTAAAGCTGATCGGTTCATAGCTTGGTACCGGATAATTCTCTTTTGTAACTACCGTTGTCCAATCACTTCCATTTTCAGATACCTGAATTTCAAAGTTTTTTGGAAAACCATATCCGGAATTTTTGACTGCAGGATTTTTAACTGCAGGATAAATGGATACTGCATTAATATCCTGAACTTTTCCCAGGTCTATGCTAACCCATTCTTCATGGTCTTCGTTCTTAACATCGCCTGTATTACTGGAATATCCGGTGTACTCACCATCCTTATTCATATTTTTTCTGTCACCGTCATTTATAAGCTTGCTTCCCCATCCCCAGTAACCATCTTCATGTGAAGTGGAAAATGCTACATTACCATTTAATGCTAAGTTCTGGAATAGATGGCTGTTCATTTCTGTTTCTGCATTTGAAAGTTTTAGAACCAGCTGGTCCATCTCTTCATTTGTTAACTCAACATTAGTACATCCTGCTTTTGCTGCATCATATGCTTCCTGATAAGCATCTGCATATTTAATAGGTGCCGCCACCGGATTTACTTTTTCATCAGCATTTTTTACTGCTTCTTTTAAAGCTACCCTGCTTTGGTTTACATGAAGCTTTAACTCAGCTGCAGCATCCGTAAGCTTTTTGACCATAGCGTCTATTTCTTCTTGCGCTGCATCTGTATTTGCATCTAATTCTGACGCTTCATCCAAGACTGCCTTAAATACTGTCCATGCATCCATTTCATAATCCAGCTGCTTTAAGCTGCCGGCATCTAAGATTGCCTTTTTCAGCTTTATTTTTTCAACACTTGTTAATTTTACATTTGTTTCAAATTTGTAATTTCCTGATCCTGCTTCGATATGTACTTTTCCGTTTTCATTGCTTACTGCATGAATTCCATCCAGTGATTCACTTAAAGGCTGCCCGTTGCATGTGATCTGGTCCTTATTGTTAGTTGGGAGGATAATCTCTGCTGTTGTACCAACCGGAACCTGAATATCAAATACTCCCTGACCTTCATTTAATGTCCAGTCACTCTGCAGCTGTCCGCGAACTGTATTGACACCTGCTTTTGCGTAAGTCAGTGTTTCGTTTAATGAGGGCTCGATGGTAACTGTCTTATATCCGTCCTGCATATCCTTGATTCCGCCAATCCCTTTGTAAAACCATTCATCGTAGGTACCAAGGAAATAGTGTCCAAGAGAACGGGATGTTGTCTCCCACATTTCCCAGAGAGAAGTTCCTCTGTCAGCCATGAATCCCCAGCTTGGATAAGATTTCTGCTGAGCCACTTTATAAGCAACATCTGCATATCCATTATCTGTAAGTACCGGAAGAATAAATTTGGATCCCACACATCCTGTATCAAGGTGATAGTTTTTATCCTTAATATCATTTACCAGATTTGTTAAAACACCGTCTTTATATTCTTCCGGAACCAGCCCATATGCCAACGGCACTAACTGGGAGGTCTGGCGGTAACGGCTTCTGTTTGCCTGCTGTGACCAGGTTAATGTTCTGTAAATCTGGTTTTCTGCATCGTAGAATTTTTCATTAAATGCCGTATACATTTTTTCCATTGCTGCTCTGTATTCTGCTGCATCATCTGTTTTTCCCATTCGATCGGCGAGCTGAGCCATAACATCTAATAAATGATAAGCAAATGCAGTACCGCAGATACCGGAACCCTCACTGGGACTTTCGGAATACTGTAAATCCTGGTCAGCATCGCCCTGTCCCATAGGTGATACCCAGTCAGCTAACTGTCCGTCTGACCATGTCCATCCATTTTTTCTGCTCTCTTCCATATCCTTCAGCGCCAGTTTCCGCATTGCATCATACTGTTCATACAGATAACTTTCATTGCCGTAGGTATCAATCATCTGATCCACACCAAATACGAAGATTGAGTTCCATACTACTGTGTTATCATTTCCCCAGCCCTGTGTAGGTACCATGTTGGGTACATTATTAAACTCATTCTGACAATCTTCCATTGTTTCCACGAACTGTTTTAACATGTTCACAAAGCCAAAATTATAAGTCATGGTCTCAAGTGCAACGTTAGCGTCTCCAAGCCATCCGTTCTTTTCCCATACGGGAGTATCGGTTGGTTTACCCTGCATATTGTTCTTCATGGTTGTAATCATCATTTGATGCATCTTGTTAAACAGTTCATCAGAAGATTCAAAGGATCCGGTATCTTCCATGTCATTGCTTACCCGGTAACAGATTACATCATCTGCGGTGAGTTCCGACGGATATCCGTCAATCTGTACATACTGATAACCTTTATAACTAAACTTCGGCTCAAACGTTTCTACATCTTTTCCACCTTTACAGATATAATTATCCTGCTGGTTATAAGCACGCGGCCACCATCCTGAGTTCACACCATCTTTACCGCCAAGCTTTTGTACCTGACCATCATCATTTAATTTTTCTCCATAGGTAATGGTAACTTTATCTCCTGCATTAGCTCCTTTAATATCTAATTTAATCCATCCGGCCAGCATTTCCGGAATAGTTAATACATAAGAACCATTTTCCAGCTTTGTAATTTCAGACGGCTGCATTTCTTTGGTACGTCTGACCGGTTCCATGATCTGAGCTTTTAACTTTCCTTCAGGTGCATCCATTAACTGCACTGCACCCCAGTTTGTATCATCATAATCATTCAGGTCAAAACCATTCAGTTCTTTTCTGGCATCATAGGTTTCACCATAATAAATACTATTGGTAGTGATTGGACCTTCCTTCGTTGCTTTCCAGGAATCATCCGTTACCACAGATTCTTTTTCCCCGTTTTCATATTCAATTTCCAGCTCCATTCGCAGCTTGGGGGCATCTCTCCAACTGGCATCCTGCCAGTTCCATACCGAACAGGTCTCATTATAAAAACTGTTTCCAAGCTCTACGCCAATTGCATTCTTTCCTTCTTTTACTAATTCTGTTACATCAAATACCCGGTAAAGAGAAGTCTGGTTATACTGGGTATTTGCAGGATTCAATAAGGTATCGTCCGGTAATTGTCCATTTATTTTCAGTTCAAAAAATCCAAGTCCGGAAACATATGCTTTTGCATCTTTTATAGCACCTTTTTCCGTTTTAAACTCTTTACGAAGAACCGTTGCAGCAAATGCATTTTCTGCGTTAGGAGCAACACCACTGTTCCATGGGCTATTTCCGTAAGGTTCCGACTGATCCGGATTTGTCCACCCGGTATCGTTATAATTCTGATCACTCCAGCCTTCTTCTTTTGTTTTACTTAGTTTCCAGGAATTATCTGTAACATAGGTGTCTTTTGTCCCATCATTATACAGAACCTCTATCTTAGCCAGTAATCCGGCATATCCTCTGGAGGTATTATGTGCGGATGCGGCTATTACATTTTCTCCCTCTGCAGAAATCAAATTAGTAATATCGTATAATTTACCATTTTTCCAGGAATCTTCACCGCCGTTCTCTCCTGCTTTTTGTCCATTTACAAAAAGTTCATATTCATCATCAGCCGTGATTCCAATATTGACATTACTAATTGTTTTTGTCTTATCTATTTTAAAACCTTTTCGGAAATACTGAACCCCTTCCGGTGCTCCGCTAAAATCACTTCCATCTCTTCTCCAGATCCAATTGGCACCCTGGAAGTTCATATCTGTATTTTTAATACCTATCCATTCACCATTCCACTCATCTGTTGACATGATTCCGGTTTCAAAACTGGATACTTCGCTCCACCCGTTATCATTACCTTCCTCATCCCAGACCTGAACAGCCCAGTAATAAGGTGTACGGGATAGAAGCGGATTCCCCTGATAGGTAATATTATAGTTGTTTTGATTTTCATTTTTTCCTGAATCCCACACATCACCTTCGTGCCTCTCTGCACCTTCTCTGGTTGAGGATACAACAATACGATATGCGGATTGTCCTTTATCATACCCATCAGATGCTAAGATCCAGCTAAATACAGGCTGCGAATCATCAATACCTAATGGTTCACTTAAATAATTTACCTTTAAGCTGCCAATCTGCAAATCCCCCTGGGAAGCTGCTGCGGTAATCGGTGTGATTGATGTTACAGTCACTGCTGTAGCCAATAAACATGACAATAATCTTCTTCTTAGTTTCACGACTTCTACCTCCACTATTCAGTTTTATTAGGAAGTGAAACACTTTATGGGAAATAAAGGATGACAGAAATAAGCATGTACGAATGTACACATTATGAAAAACTTATTACTGTTTATTTAGAAAATGAGATCATATCTTTGCGGGGAATATGATGGTCTGAAGACTTTTTTTCGTTAACATAACGATTTTTAAGTCCTTCATTCATTTTCACTCATCATTTTTTTCACTTCCTAATTTCATGAACAAATTCATTTTTAAATTTTTCACAAATTGTTCACATTTAGAATAACAATGGATGTACAAATTTACTAGAGTAAAATATTTCGCTTTGAGGTAATATTTTTCTGTCCCTGCAAAAAAAGTAACTTTTTTTGCTGTTTGGGTAAGATTTCGTGTCAGAAAAGAAGGGTTTTTTACTTTTTTGGGACTTATAAAAGTAAATTTAATTTACATGATATATTTATTTGGTTCAAATCAAGTATTGCCGACACTAATTAACTATATGTTTGGCGCAAATGCTATGACTATAACAGCCAGATCACATACTATCTTTAATTTCCTTATTTACACTTTTTTTGAATTTGTAATTCAATGCATTTTTAATTTAATTGTTTTATACTTCACTTAGGCAGTCGTTCTGCAAGGGTGATTCCCACTTCCGATAGGAGGTGGTATAATGAGTACTTACGAAGAATTTATGATTATCATAAATGTAGCTTCTTTAATCGTTGCTATCCTTATTTACTCTAAACATAAAGATACAAAAAAATAATCACCCCTGCCATCCAAAGTAGTGGGTGATTATTTTTAATTAACCATAGTGGAAGTCACGCTTGTGAAAGCGACTGCCTTTGTATCTTTATCTTACACTCCATTTTCATTTTTGTCAACTTGTAATTTGCATTTATTTATAATCAATTTCAATTCATTTCTTATAAACAATTAATCTGCCTACGACAGTCAGATCACATACTATCTTTAATTTACTTATTTACACTTTTTTTGAATTTGTAATTCAATGCATTTTTAATTTAATTGTTTTATACTTTACTTAGGCAGTCGTTCTGCAAGGGTGATTCCCACTTCCGATAGGAGGTGGTATAATGAGTACTTACGAAGAATTTATGATTATCATAAATGTAGCTTCTTTAATCGTTGCTATCCTTATTTACTCTAAACATAAAGATACAAAAAAATAATCACCCCTGCCCTCCAAAGTAGTGGGTGATTATTTTTAATTAACCATAGTGGAAGTCACGCTTGTGAAAGCGACTGCCTTTGTATCTTTATCTTACACTCCATTTTAGTTTTTGTCAACTTTTACTTTGCATTTATTTGAAATTAATTCATTTCTTATAAACAATTGATCTGCCTACGACAGTCAGATCACATACTATCTTTCATTTACTTATTTACGCTTTTTTTGAATTTGTAATATCCTTATTTACTCTAAACATAAAGATACAAAAAAATAATCACCCCTGCCGCCAAAGTAGTGGGTGATTATTTTTAATTAACCATAGTGGAAGTCACGCTTGTGAAGGCGACTGCCTTTGTATCTTTATCTTATACTCCATTTTCATTTTTGTCAACTTTTACTTTGCATTTAATTGCATTTATAAAAAAAATCTAATTATCCAAGAATCTGCTTATCCCCTCTATTAAAATTGCATGATCTTCTAAATGAGGAAGCCCGGAAACGCAAATTGATCCTATTACGCTTCCTCCTTTTAAGCGTATTGGAAACCCTCCTCCGCAGGCAGCATAATCTTCTGGCTCTAAAAACCAGTCTTTAATCATATCTTCCTGGTTTTCTTCCAGCTGGGCATATGCTCTCAGAGTGCTCATCTCCATTACTTCCACCATATTACTTTTTCTTTTCAGCCACATTTCATGAAACTTTCCGGTTCCATCCGGTAGGTATTTAAAAACGCTTACCTGATTTATCTTTACTTCAATTGCTACTGTTTCTTTCTTTTCCTGGCTGACCTTTAGCAGCTCCATTCCCAAATTAAAAGCATTTTTATGAGAAAAAGATGTAAACTGATACAGTTTTTCCTCATCCATGCATCTTTCCATTAACGATTGTTCCATCCTTAATCCTCCTTAATAGCACAAACTGGCTTGCGCTATTTCTTAATCAGCAGTGTGAAAGTGGTTTTCTTCCAAACTGAAACCGCTCTTTCTTCTACGCTTCATCCGGTAATGTTACAAAAACCTGAAACCTCGTCTTTTTATTTGCAGAAGGTCCTATAGAGGGTGCTGTTTTCTGCCTTATTGCTTCACTTAGACCTCCGGGCAGGGAATTCCACATCTCTAATGCCAATGTATATGCATTTCCGTAGAATGGATAATCAAATCCTCCTCCATACATCTGCCATACCCATAAATGTGGAAATACATCCTTTTCCCATCTCATTCCAAATCCGATCTGCAGCCTGTTGTTTTTAACAATAAATTCCGCTTCTTCTAAATTTGACAAGGAAAACTCCCTGTATGTTTTACTTTCCTTTTTCTCTACTTTGCTTAAATCACAAGGATTACCTGACTGGTCCGTCACTACAGGCCAGATACCTTCCTGACCTGCTTCCAGGCAGCTTACCGAACCCAGGTCTGCCTGTACCCCCTTTACAGCCGGAGTACCTTTTACTATAATCTCACAGGTCTCATCCAGAAAATTACCTCCTATTGCAGGATGGTGCCCCCACTGGTATTGCATTGTCTGCACACCGCTGTTTATAATTTCTTCCTCCACATAAAGAACTGAATCATTTTCCAGAAGTGTCAGTGTCTTTTTCAGAATAAACGGAAAACGAAGGGTCGCTACCGATAACTCTACTGTAATCTTTTTCTCTGAATCCTCCAACACATCCATGTTCCAGGGGAGCAGAGCAACCTCTCCATGCATTCCCATTTCAGCCCCATTTACCCCTTCTCCACAGCTTATTCCCGGAAATAACTCCTGCCATCCGCCTTCATAATAATCCATAAAATTTCCTTTGCCGGACGCGATCCCAGGCACGATATCGCTGTCCATATGAGTTCCCCAACTGAACATAAACTCAATATCCTTTGGTTTATATAAAAATTCATAGATATCTGCCCCTTTATCCAACGCTATACCTATTTTTATCAGGTTATTTTCTAATGACATATGGCGATACCCATTGATTGTAAATTCTTTTATTCTGCATCCATAGTTTCTGCGATTAAAATAATCTCTTCCCATATTCCAATCCCTCCTCTTAAATACTGATTTGCTTTTTTTGTGGTTTACACACTTTGAAAAATAGGTTACAATATATATAATAAAATATTTTTATAAATTAAAGGATAAAACGTTATGAAAAAATCAGGATTAAACCTTATCGGCGTAAAAGAATATAACCGTGCTTTAATATTACAATTGATTGCCACTGGAAATGGTACCACACGAAACAGTCTTGCACAGCGCTCAAAGCTTACTTCCATGACGCTGACCAATATTACCTCTGAACTATTACAGCAGAATATTATTGTTGAATCAGAAGCTTCCTCTGACTCCAAAAATCTGGGAAGAACACCAAAAATCCTTACCATTTCTCCTACTTCTCCTGTTGTAGCTGGAATCTGGATTTCAAAAGACTTTCTCTTTGGAATCTTAAGTGATTTAAGTCTGAAGCTGGTAGCAGCAAAACAGGAAGACTTTGAGGAAAATGAAACTTCCGAATCCATATTGGAAAAGGCATATCGTCTGGCTGAATACCTCCTTCACCTGACAGAACGTCCGGTACTTGGTATCGGTATTTCCACGATCGGTGTTGTAGATACCATCCACGGTGTAATCAAAAATGTAACTAACTTTTTTAATATTAAAGAAATGGACATTAAAAGTTATATGTCCCCCAGATTTGATATTCCCGTGTATGTAAAAAATGATATGCAGGCAGCCGCTCTTTGCGAAATGTACTATGGCATTGGACAGCAAAAAGAAAACTTCCTGTATATTGGTATTACAAATGGAATAGCTTCCGCCATTGTTTCAAATAAGCAGCTGTTAAATAACCTTACCGGCTCCTGCGGAGAACTTGGACATACCACCATTGATTTTAAAGGTCCCAAATGCAATTGCGGCAACCGCGGATGCCTGGAACTGTATGCCAGTGCTCCTGTTATCATTCACAGAATCAATGAAGCCTGCGGCACCAGGCTGACCACCTTTAAAGAAACCATGGAATACTGCACTACTTCAGTGAAAGCATACTCCATTCTGCAAAACATATCTGATCAGCTTGCCTATGCTCTTAATAACCTGATTAATATAATTGATATTAGTACAGTGGTATTTGGTCACTCCGCCGTATATTTTCCGGATGAAATACTGGCTTCTATAGCCTATACCCTGAACCAGATCAGTATTTTTCGCAATAACCGCACTATAACTCTGCATAAGACAAAATTTGAGGAAAATAGTCCTCTTTACGGATCTGTCTGTGTTATATTAGACCAGTTATTTACCGGAAACCTGACGATATAATATGATCTGTCTGGTAGTCCATAAAGTTTGGAAAATAGACAAGAATTTATCGGGGATTTGAGCTTTATGGACTACTAGATATTAAGAAGGAAAAGCAAATTCCTTTTCCTTCTTAATTTTAAAGATAGATCACCCTTTCTTCTTTTGCTGACTCATATACAGCATCGATAATTTTCATCGTATCATAAGCGTCTTCCATCGTGGTTCTGGGTTCTTTTCCTGTAAGTATACATTCCGAAAACTCGCTCAGCTGCTTTGCATACATATTTACCTGCTCAAACTCCATGGTCACGGCTTCTGCCTGCTTATTCCTAACCTGGCTACTCTCATACCCCTTATCTTCCTGCTCGATGTATACTTTTATATCTCCGCAACCATCCTGTCCAATCGTGCCATTTGCAATAATACTTCCTTTTGTACCATAGATTTCCAGAAAGCATTTTGCAGCCTGATCCGGTATATTAAAATAGGCATCAATATAACAGGTCGCACCTTTTTTCATCTTCAGCATAAAGGAAGCAGAGTCTTCTACCGGATAAGAAAAACTTTTATTTTCAATTATTCCCACTGTTTTCTTAGCCCGGTCATCCATCAGATATTTCATAAGGTCTATACAATGGATTCCCATATCCATAAGTGCTCCACCACCGGAAATCGCCGGATTCTGACGCCAATTTCCCTCCATAGGCGGAAACCAGCAGGTTAACTGACCTCTGCAGGAAACAATTTCCCCCAGATCTTTGTGACCTATCATCTCTTTTATCTTCTGATGTCCATCATGAAAACGCATAACCATTGCCACACCGGCACAGACATTTTTTGTTTTGGCACACTCCATAATTTCTTTTGCGGCAGATGCATGAATTCCAAGCGGTTTTTCAATTAACAGATGTTTTCCTGCCTCTAAAATTTTAATTGCCTGTTCTTTATGAAATAGTACCGGAGACGCAATATATACCGCGTCTATATCTGCATTTCTCAGCATATCATCTATGTTGCCATATACATCCGGAATATCGTATTCCTTCATCAGATCAATCATTCCGTTGGTATTGGTATCCATGACTGCCTGAATGGATGCATTTGATATTTCATTAATAGCAGGAATCGTCCTTCTTCTTGCTATTCCACCCGCTCCTACAATCCCCCATCTTACAATATCTTTCATTTTTATACCCAATGCATATTGCCGGCTTACCTGCAATACCGCCACATTTAAAAGGTTGAAAAAATCAAATCGTGGCTTCCTTTCTATCTCATAATTTTCTCTCAACCCTATTACTTTCATCACTCACAGAGAGTCGCTCACTTTAACAATCAAATGCAAATAAGGCTCTTTAACCGGCGTACAGATAAAGAGCCTTACAAACACTATTTACTCAGATATTCATTGATGTTATCCGTAGTTACCAAATCCAGATCAATATTAACAACTTTCGGAATATCTGTCTTTCCTGCAAAATAGTCATCCATAACTTGATAAGTAGCCTTTACCAGTTTGCTTGGAGATACTGCTACTGTACCCTGATAATTCGAATCATTTGCTTTTAATGCATCAAATGGTTCTGTACCATAAGCACCCATAGAATAGCATTTTGTTGTAGTATTATTCAGTGCCTGCAATGCTGATACCGCTCCCCATGCGCCATTGTCCTGACCCGATACTACAAAGTCAATATTTTCTTTAATATTAGTAATAATATTTGCCGCTTTTTCACGGTTTCCTTCGTATTCCTGTTCTGCTACATAAGTAATATCCAGATCCTTTAAAGCATCCTTTACACCTTTTATTCTATCTGCAATGTTGACCGGACTTGCCATAGTTAAAACTGCAATGTTGGCTTTTCCGCCATGGTCCTTTTCGATTAATCCGTGGAGATATTCACCGATCAAAGTACCTGTTTCATAACTGTCCCAGGATACATAGGAGACAATGCCTTCATAAGTAGTTGCAGAATCAAATACTACAATAGGGATTCCCGCCTGTGTAGCCTTTTCCAATGCCGGAATAATACCTTCAGGACTTGCCGGATCAACTGCAATCAGGTCATACTGCTGGGTAATAAAATTCTCAATTTGTTTAACCTGTGTCTCATTATCCAGATTTCCATCCTGGATATTTACCTCATAACCGAAATCTGCTGCCTGCTTATTAAATTCCTGATCCACAGCTGCACACCATTCATCACCTTTATATACCAGGCTGATTCCAATTCTTTTCTTTTCCCCATTATCAGCAGCTTTTGCCGTCTCTTTCTGGGTTTCCGCTGTTGTCTCCCCGGCTGCAGCTGTGGTTTCTTTTGCTGCTCCTTCCGTAGCTTTCGTTGTCTGATTTTCATTTCCACTGCTGCATCCAGCCAGCATAGCAGCACTCATAGAAGCTGTACATAATAAAGCCATTACCTTCTTCATCATTTTACTCATATTTTTCCTCCTTGGTTTAAAACCCCTCCGACAGTTTTTAAATTCGTGATCTGTCCGGACCCTTTGATTGCCACTCTCCTTTACAATGGAAAACAGCTAAACACATAGTGACATAATTTTTTCCTGGGAAAGTTCTTCCCTTGACAGTTCTCCCACGAGCCTGCCCTCGTGAATAATGATTACCCTATCACTCATACCAATGATTTCCGGTAATTCTGAGGAAATCATAATCACGCTCTTTCCACTCTTCACAAGCTGGTTAATCAGCCTGTAAATCTCAGATTTGGCTCCTACATCAATTCCCCTTGTAGGTTCATCCAATATAATAATTTCACTGTCCTGCAGCAGCCATTTGGCAATTACCACCTTTTGCTGGTTTCCGCCACTGAGGTACTGAACCTCCGTGCTGATCTCCGGTGTAGACACATTAAGTTTTTTCACATATTCATGGGATATTTTTTTAACCAGTCTATTTCGGATCAAGCCCTTTTCAATGACACTTTTGCGATTTACCATACAGATATTTTCACTGACTGAGAAAATCTGTACCAGCCCCTGCTTTTTCCGATCCTCCGGCACAAGGCCAAACCCCCGCTGTATTGCATGTTTAAAGTTTTTGTTTACAATCTGTTTCCCTTTAAAAATTACCGTTCCAGAAGTAGTCTTATCGATTCCCAAAATTGCCTTCATAATTTCAGTTCTTCCTGATCCAACAAGACCTGATACTCCAAGTACTTCTCCTTTTTTAAGTTTAAAGGAAACATCTCTGAATACTCCCTCCCTGGTCAAATGCTCCACTTCCAGGATTGGTTCCCCAATTTTAATAATTTCTTTGGGATATTCCATTCCCATATCCCTGCCTACCATAAGACTGATTAATTCCTGCCTTTTCACCCCTTCTAAAGACATGGTTTTAATATGCTTTCCATCCCGCAAAACTGTTACATTCTGGCATATATTGAAGATTTCATCCATTTTATGAGAAATATAAATAATCGTAACGCCTTTCTTAACCAGTTTATCAATGATTTCAAATAGAATATCCAGCTCTTTATCGGTAAGTACTGCGGATGGCTCATCCATAACAAGCACTTTACAGTCATAATTCATAGCTTTGCAGATTTCTACAATCTGCTTTTTAGCGACGGATAAATTGTCTACTGTCTCATTCTCATCCAGATCTACACCAAGATCATCCAACATCTGTCTTGCACGTTTCTTCATGCCTGACCAGTCAACCATTCCCTTTGCCATCTTTAAGCGTCCAAGAAAAATGTTTTCTGCAACGGTTAATGTCTCTGCCAGTTTTAGTTCCTGATGGACTACACTGATTCCATACTCTTTTGCAGCATATGGATTTTTAACAGCAAACTTTTTACCTTCAAAAATCACTTCTCCCTGATAATGTACATTAATACCTGCCAATACTTTAATTAACGTAGATTTGCCGGCACCATTTTCACCTACCAGTGCATGTATTATACCGCGCTCAATTTCAAAACTGACATCATCCAGAGCTTTCACACCCGGAAACTCCTGCGTAATATGTTTTAATTCAAGTATGATATCTTTCAATGTAAACCCCCTCCTTTTGGCGTATTAATGCTTTCTCCTGTTACGGAATACATCCAGGCCGATTGCAATAATCAGTACGACGCCTTTTAATACGTCCTGCCAGAACGGATCTACATTCAACATTGTCATTCCATTAAAGAATGTAATCAGGAAAATAGAACCAAACATAGCCCCAATAATTTTTCCTTTTCCACCTGCCAGACTGACCCCTCCAATGGCAGCAGATATGTAAGCATCAAACTCATAAAGGTTTCCATTGGTAATTGCTGCGGAATTTAACCTGCTGGTAAGCACAACACCGGAGACAGCAGCCAAAAGCCCTGCTATTGCAAAAGATAAAAATATAACCATTTTCGTATTAATTCCCGAATAGAAAGCTGCTTCCGTTCCGCCTCCTACCGCATACACATTTCTTCCAAACTTTGTTTTCCGCATAATAAATGAAAATAATATGTACAAAAGAATCATTATGACAACACAAATAGGAATTGCTGCAATGTATCCTCTTCCAATAAAGGAAATTTCATTTGGCAGATTAGCAATAGGCGTAGCATTAGTGATAATTTTTGCCAGACCTTTACAAACATTCTGAAGACCCAGTGTGGCAATAAATGCCGGTAATTTACAATAAGCCACAAGTGCACCATTTGCCGCCCCAATTGCAAAACCTAAAATCAAAGCAACAACAATAGCAAGATAGGGATTAAAGCTTAAAAACTTCATTGTATACGCAAATACACAGCCTGTCAGACAGACATTATACCCCAGTGATAAATCCACCTGTCCCGTAATCATCAAAAGTGCCTGACCAATCGCTACAATTCCAACTGTAGAAGACTGCAGCAAAATATTTGCAAAGTTTGATCCGCTGAAGAAATAAGGCGAAGCAATGGAAAAGACAATTCCAATTAACAATATGGCAACCAGGGACATATAATCCTTTGAGAATTTTGCCAGAATTTCCATAATATTTTTTCCATGTGAATTACTTTTTGCACCCATATATCTCCTCCTTAATTACATTCTGCTACCAATGGCCCGGCCAATTCCTCCAGATAAAGGAGTGTTCCGGGAACTGTAGGAATATAAGAAGAAGTAACCCATCTTGAAGGTCCATAACGCAGAGTCATCCACAGAGACATTCCCTGCCATTGCATTCCTCTTGTAAATGCACCGTCTGCTCCTCCGATCATCCTGTCAGACTGAAGGAATAAACCGGGTCCAATGGTATTAGCCGTACATGGCACAAGGGATGTCCTGCTCTTAAAGCTGGTAATGGCATTCTGTTCAATTGTCAATGGATGAAGTAATGCACCTTTCCTGTAGCATTGTTCTTTCCAGTCATCATCTGTATCAAACTCCGCTGCAAAATGCGGTTCCCAGAATGCAATATGACACATCCTTCCAATACCGTAAACTGTTACAAGTCTTGCTCCCTGCTCTTTTAAACATTTGATTTTCTCAGGATATGCAGGCAGATTTTCCCGTGTTGCAAAATTCCTGTGGGATTCAGGTACGGTTAATTCTCCCAATGGATTATAAAATGCATGTTCCATTGCATACTGAAAGGAACCCGGATCCGTGCTGTCCAGCGTATTGCCTTCTTTATCAGCCCATTCGTCCATATTAAAACAATACAGATGGTCACAGGAGACATTCCATCTCTTTAGATAATAGACGATCCATTCATACATACCCATAGGCCCAACCGGTAAAATCAGTGCCAGTGTCTGTCCTTTTTCTTTTGACTCCCTAATCTCCAGGGCAATTTCATGTCCCAGTTTTACATTGAATTCTTCCACCGATTTACAAGCTGCGATATCAAAATCCGGATTCCAGAAATCCTGTCGTTCTGCAATGTCCTTCGGGCTATGGCTGCAGCACTCATCAATCTTCTCCATATCCCATCCCTTTGGATAAAATCCTTCTAATAAACTTCCCCCAACTGTTTCGTTAAAATTAATCTTCATAAGATCCTGTCCTTTCTTCCATTACATGGTTTTTGCTAATGTTTTTGCCGCTAACGTCTATTATGGCAGTAACTGTTTTGTGGTCATCCTTGGATAGACGGTACACGGCCGATACCCTTCTGCATATGCAACCCCGCACTGATACCCCCTGTATCTGGAGCAGGTCCTCACCATATCCAGAAAGTCAATTCCGTCATGTTCCAGCATCCATTTAATCTGTGATTCATGGCACTCCAGAGCTTTTAACTTTCTGTCTATCTGTTTGGTAACATCTACATAATGCGTAGGAATAAAATCTACCCCCGCCAGTGTATCCATAAAATAAATAGGCACAAATTCATTAAATGCCGCATATTGCACGGACTTATGTGCCAGTGTTGCAATAAAACTGCTGTTAAATGCAAGTCTGCTTGTCTCTATATGATCCTGCATATAATCCATATCATTATGAGTTATAATCACATCCGGTTTGACAAATCTAACAATATCTGCAAGCGCATCCACAGCTTCATAATCAAACCGGTTTACCAATATATCTCCAATATCCAGATTAAATACTTTTTTTACTCCCAGTACCTCTCCGGCACTTTCCGATTCCACCGCCCTCAGATTTGCTAATGGTTCCGGTAAAATTTCCACATGTCCCATATTTCCATTTGCTACATGGCACATATAAACATCTGCGCCCTGATCCACGTATTTTGCAAGTGTACCTCCACATGCAATTTCCAAATCATCCGGATGGCACCCCACCGCCAAAACATTCATCTTAGTTCCTCCTGTCTTATATTTATTAAATCATTTTTATTTATAATTCCTTTCCCTTATCTTATTTTTATATAATATTCTATATTTTATCTATTGTCAATACATTTTTAAAATAATTTTATAATATTATTCCGTCGTATCATCTAAAATATGCTTATTAATTTCCATATTTATACACATTTTAACCATGCGTAACACTGATTTCTATCCATATCTTCTGTTTTCGAGAAATCAATAGTGATTTAATAAATCATTTTTAATATATGTATTTATTCATCAAAAATAAAAAAAATAAGATAAACGTAAATTAAACAAACATAAAATCAGGATAAACAAAAATATAAAAGCAGCAAAAACAGTCAGGACCGATATCTGTCCTGTCTGTTTCCGCTGCTCCCCTACAACTTACATACTATCCCCTGCAACCTGCTCCTGTGCCCTTAGGCATACTTCAAAGCTTTCATATACCTCATCTATGGTAGGTACAGCATCACAACCGGTTTCAATCATTTTTACCAGATGGTCAAACTGAAGCCCCGTTGGCTTTCTCTGACATTGTACATTAATCATTTCATATACTTTTTCCGGATATTTATAATACTCAATTAAATCCCCTTCCTCCTGATGGGTCTGTCTGTCTTTTCTGTAAATAATGCGGATACTCCCCCTGGGACCTGAAAATTCTTTTAGATTATCGGCAGACAGCGTATTACTCCATCCTGCCTCATAGTACCCTGCGGACCCATCTTTTAATTCTATCATCATCATTCCATAGTTAAAGCTTCCCTCTGGGAGGTCCGGTTCTGTTCTGGCACCGGAGGCAGCTATTTTCTTTACGTCAGAACCGGTAAACCATTTTATAATATCTACATAATGCACACCGCAGTCCAAAAGGGGAGATGCTTCACCAAGCATCCTTTTATACTTTTCCCAATCCATTGTATGGTGGTTCTGCACCATTCGAAATGCAATCGGTTTTCCAACTGCCCCATTCTGAATCATCTGCGCCACTTTCTGATATGTGGCATTATGACGGAGGATATGCCCGATTAATACCTTGCATTCCGGGTGCTCCTTTACCTGACGCAGAAACTCTTTTCCCTCCACCCGGCTCCCTGCAATTGGTTTCTCACAGAGAACATGTTTATGATTTTTAAGACAGAGAGACAGCAGTTCTAAATGAGTGCTGGGGTAAGTCGCAATTATTACAATGTCCACTGCCTTATCCTCAATGCATTCCATAGGATTGCTGCTGGTCAGATGTGCTCCGTACTTTTTTTGAAACAGCTCTGCTTTTTTCCTGTCCAGGTCACAGACATATTCAATCCTCACATTTGTTTTATAATAAATATTGCTGATATGAGCCTCTCCCATATGTCCGCAGCCAATCAGGGCTACCCCATATGTTTTATCCATTGACAATCATCCCTCCGACTTCTTCAATTTCCTTTAACACCAGCTCCACTGATTTCACAGATTCTGCTAAAGTAGCAATAGTCAGCGGCTCTGAAGCTTTAATCCGATCCGTAAAATATTTAAGCTCATTGTAATATCCGCCAAGTGAGGATACATTTCCACCAATATCATTTTCACTTTCAAACTCTTTCTCAAGCTCCGGAACAATTCTTCCTCCATCCTTCGGGTAGACCACCAGGGAAGGGCTGGCAGCAGAAGAAAATACAGCCGTAGCTTCCTCAAATTTAATGCGGTAGTACATTTCAAACGGAAAAGCTTCCGGATAATCCCAGCATGCCTCAATAGTAACCGGAAGATTCCCATAATCATAAGATGCAAATATCTGCTGTATCATTCCTGTCCCATCTCTGGATACGCTTGCCTGCATTTTTTTTGGATCTCCCAGTAAGTATCTTACATAGTCTACATCGTGAATATGCATATCCATGGCTACCGTCCCACTGCATTCTGCTTTTTGCAGCCATCCTTCCCATGCCCAGGTTGGTGCAGGACTGACTCTCTTAAATACAGCAGAGCATACTTTTCCATAAACATTTTTACTCACGGTCTCTTTCAGCCATGCATACTCACTCCAGAGACGAATGCACTTTCCTACCATAACGGGAGCCTTTGTCTCCTCCTCCAGTTTTAATAAAAGATCCATTTCCTCTTTTTTCATACATACCGGTTTTTCAACAAACACAGCCTTTCCTTTTTTCATTGCGGCTGCTGCATATTCTGCATGCATGTACGTAGGGAGACAGATATCAATGGCATCCACATCCCCATCTGCAATTAATTCCATACCATCCCCATATACCTTTGCCTGAAATGCTTCTGCTGCCTTCACTGCATACTCCTGACGTATATCAGCAACTGCCGCAATCATTACCCCTTCTCCAACCAGAGCCTTATAACATGCTGCATGCATGCTTCCCATATATCCTGCTCCTATTAATCCGATTTTTAACATGACCTACTCCTTTCTGAATATGCGTTCCATCGACGCTGATGTATTATAGATAATCTGATCGCTATACTGGCTATAGGGAGGCAGCATTTCCGCAGTACACCATCCGTCATATCCTATTTTCTCAAATGCCTGCATAACCCCCTTCCAGTCTACATCCCCAGCCAACAGATCCACAAACCCGCAAAGTCCCCCGGCTTCTCTCCTGTAATCCTTAAAATGAACCTTTTTAATTCTGTCTCCCAGAATTTTTATCCAATGTTCCGGATATCCGTTAAATACTACATTTCCCACATCAAAATAAGATCCTACAAACGGGCTGTCTATCTGATCTATAAATGTTCTCATTTCAAGGGGGGATACTAAAAATTTATTCCATACATTTTCAATTCCAACTTGAATCTCATATTCTTCCGCTACTGCTTTCAGCTTTTGAAATGCTGCCAAAGCTCTCTCATAAGCAGTATCATAGGGTATTACCTCGCGTTCCTTCATAAAATCCACGCCTACGGCTCCCGGAATAATTAACACTGAATCAGCTCCAAGAATCTTGGCTGTCCTTATCTGGCAGACTGCAATCTCGTATGCCTTTTTCCTTTCATCTTCTACATTTGACGTAAAAGAATAATCCCAATAAAGTCCGCTTGCTACACTGTGAATCTGTATTCCACTGTCTGCTGCTTCTTTTTTGATTAACAGCAGCTGTTCTTCGGATGTATCCAATGCCACATCCCCGTTACTGTCAAGCGCCAGCTCAATCCCCTGAAATCCTGCCTTAAAAGCAAGATTGATACACTTTCGAACATCACTTTCCTGAAATGACCAGATACTAATAGATTTCTTCAAAATAATATTCTCCTTTCCTGAATCTCATATTTTCTGTTTACAACCTTGCAAAATCCATATATAATTCTTATAAACCTAATTATAAATCATTTTTAAAAATATACCTTACCATAATCGTCACTGTTTTTATACTATTAGCTCAGGCACTATAGAAAAGAGGGATTTGTTGGTACAATATAACAAATATGAGTTAAAAACCGTAGTATCCATTTCGGCGCTTATTAATATCTCTTACTACAAACTTCCGAAAAACTTTTTATTTTCAGGGGAAAGCCATGACTTCTGGGAATTTATTTATGCAGACCAGGGTGAACTTGTAATTACAGCCGGTGAAAGGCGTTATTTACTAAAGGCTGGTGAACTTGCTTTTCATCAGCCGGGA
Source organism: Robinsoniella sp. KNHs210 (assembly GCF_000686105.1). NCBI lineage: Bacteria > Bacillati > Bacillota > Clostridia > Lachnospirales > Lachnospiraceae > Robinsoniella > Robinsoniella sp. KNHs210. Next base: position 3,367,052 of record NZ_JMLZ01000002.1, on the reverse strand, counting down.
GAGTTTCATAAATTTCAGGAAACGGGACACGGGGGCTCAAATGTCATTGTAGTATCCTTTGTATGTGACAGCCCCTGCATGGAAAATTTCAGGCATAAAATTCTTTTTTTAAACCAAAGCGAAAAACAATGCCTTCATAATGTGGTTAATGAATCGGAACTTTCTTATGAATCATTTGAAAAAGCTCCTCCCAATATCAACATGAAAAAGAAAGCCAGTGCTCCTTTTGGCAGTGACCAGCTGTTAAAAACAAGCCTTGAACAGCTGATTATCTGTATCTACCGGCACGGCGACAGCATTGGGATACGGGAACGCTGTATCCGGTCAAATGAACTGCAAAATCATGCAGCAGCTGTAAAACAAATCAGTTCATTACTGGAAACAAAGTACCAGGAAAAATTAACATTGGAAAAACTGGCTGAAATTGCCGGAATCAGCATCTCCCAGTTAAAAAGAATTTTTAAAGAACAGACCGGATACTCCGTTATATCCTACCTGACCAGAATTCGGATTGGCGAAGCAAAAAGACTGATTCAGGAGAGTAATTATACCTTTACACAGATTGCAGAAAAAACAGGATTTGACAATATCTATTATTTTTCCAGACGCTTTAAAGAAATTACCGGAATTACACCCTCTGAATATGCACTGTCCTTAAAGAACTGGTAACTGCCTGTAAAATGTCACTACTTATTCTGTAATATATTCTGTAATACATTCCGTACACATTCAGATACAGATAATTTTGAAACAGGTTCATGTATTCCAGCAAACTGCATACCGCTATTCCTATTTTGAGGTATACAAGCTTCTGGAATCCAATCAGAAATGGAGGTTACTATGAATCAAATCGGCGTTATGCTGGAATCATTTCACACGGACATTTTATCAGCTATTGCACTTGCCGCAAAATGCGGGGCGGACGGAGTCCAGTTTTACGGAGGCACAGGAATATCAGACTGCGACAATTTAAGTACAGGAGAAAAACTAAACATTCGTAAACAGCTGCAAAAATCCGGGTTAACTGTCAGTGCTGTATGCGCTGACCTGGGGGGACACGGATTTGCAAACGAATCCGATAATCCGCAGCGTATCCAAAAGACCAAAAGAATTATGCAGTGGACAAAAGAACTGGACTGCTCCATAATTACCACACACTTAGGGGTGATTCCAAATGAAAAAAATAAGACCTGGCATACCCTTTCCGATGCCTGTAAGCGCCTGAATGAACTTGGGGAAGCCTGTGAGATCAGCGTTGCACTGGAAACGGGTTCCGAAACTGTCCCTGACTTAAAACAGTTCTTAACGGATATTAACTGTCCCCACATTGCAGTTAACTATGATCCTGCCAACCTGGTAATGGTTACGGGAGATGATCCCTGCATGGGTGTACTTCAATTACATGATAAAATCGTGCATGTTCATGTAAAAGACGGCATCATGCTGAAGAAAACAGATCCGGCATTTATTTACAACTATTTTGCAGAGGGTGGAATTGAGGACTTCCGGCTCAGCGATTATTTTTTAGAAACTCCTCTTGGAAAGGGTTCGGTTGATATACCAAAATGGATAAAAACATTGAAAAGTATTTCCTATAAGGGTTTTTACACCATAGAAAGAGAGACACATTTAGAGGATTGCTTTTTAGAAATCTCTTCCTGTGTCTCCCTTGTAAGATCTTTACTTAAATAATTAGGGATCTATTTTTTATACTGCGCCATTACTTCTTTCACTACCTGTTCAATCAGCGCATGAATATCTGCTTTATTACTATAGACCTGTCCCACAGACCCGAACAATTCCATTTTCTTTCGGACCTCCATCTTAACTGCCTGCACCGCTGCAGGCACCAGGTCTATAATCCCTTTTTCCATATACTCAAATGCCCGGAACTCTGCTTCTACAGCTGCAATATTAATGTCCGTAAATATATTAACCTTGCTGATTCCGCAATTAATTGCCTTCTTAAAATCTTCATCCTTCAGTCCCGAACCGCCATGCAGCACCAGGGGAACATCAATGGTATTCGCAATTGTTTTAATACGTTCAAAATCCAGTTTTGGAGGAAGCTTATAGGCACCATGCGCCGTTCCTACGGCAATTGCCAGAGCATCTACTCCTGTCTTATCTACAAAATCTTTAGCCTGTGCCGGATCTGTATAGAATTTACTCGGGTCCTCCATGTGGGAACTGCCTTCATGTGAGCCCTCATTATCTCCTACATGTCCCAGTTCACCTTCAATAGTAGCTCCGTAAGAGTGGGCAATATCCGCCATTTCTCTCACCTTCTCTACATTTTCATCATAACTGTCCGTAGAGCAGTCATACATAATCGATGAAAATCCCAGATCTAAAGCTTTCAGACAGGCATCTTTTGTCAGTCCATGATCAAAATGGATGACAACAGGCACTTTTGCCTTTTTAGCCATAGGAATTAAAAAATATGACAACTCTTCCATTGGACCATAAGGAAGCAGAACCTCTGCGGTCCCCATAATAACCGGAGATCCTGTCTCTTCAGCCGCTGCAATAATCCCCCTTGCCAACTCCAGCGTAACTGCATTGAACAAACCAACTGCATATTTGCCCTTTTTTGCCGGATACAATACATCATTTAAGTTTGCTAACATTTTACCCTCTCCTATTCCTGATGCGCATTACATCGTTATTGTAAAATCTTTTTATTAATTATAGATTAAAAACAACAGAAAGTCAAACAAAAAGTAACAAAACAAAGAAAAAACAGGACTGTTTTCATACAGTCCTGTCAAAATCCCAATTGTTAATTTCCTCTTTTTGCAAACCGGTTTACAATATACTGATTTGCTTCCATTTCCTGCGTATCATCCAACGGCTCCAACTCTACAATTTCCCCATATCTGCGTTCCAGTGCCCTGGAAATGAGGTAGTCACAAAGTTTGGGATTCTTGGGCAGCAGCGGACCATGCAGATAAGTGCCGATCACATTTTTATAAATCACGCCTTCGTATCCCGTCTCTCCGTTATTTCCGGATCCATAGAGTACTTTACCCAAAGGCTTGTTTTTATTAATAAATGTCCTGCCTCCATGATTTTCAAATCCCACAATCGGAGTATCGAACAATTCACTTTTAATAACAATATTCTGAATCAGGCGGTCCCTTCCCTGCTCTGTATGCAGGTCTACCAGTCCCAGCCCCTCTATATTCCCGGCATCCGTCATATAATAATTGCCCAGAAGCTGGTATCCGCCGCAGATTGCAATTACTACGCCGTTATCTTCTACATAATTCTTAAAATCGCTGCGGATCGTTTTCAGCTTTTCACATACCAGCATCTGCTCCCGGTCGGAACCTCCGCCCAGAAGGACAATATCCAGCCTGGAAAAATCGATCTCATCTTCAAGCTGATATTCAATTGTCTCTGCTTCAATTCCACGCCATTCACAGCGTTTCATCATGCATTGGATATTACCTCTGTCCCCGTAGAGATTCAACAAATCCGGATAAAGATGTCCAATAATGATCTTCATGCTTTCCTCCCAATGAATAGCGTAAGCAAGCTTGCACTATATTCTAACCTTGTTCCAGCTTCTTCAAAATATTGCGGGTACTGTAAAGCGCCGTATAGTTAACCAGCACATACAGATTGCCTGTCCCATTCTTTATGCGTTCCTGAATCGCTTTTTCTACATCCGGTTCCAGCGCAGATGGAATATCCACGTATTTCAGCCTCAGCCTCATATCCTGGCAGCGGATGCCGCTCACTGTAATGGAGTTGACATCTGTATCCTTAAACCGGTCAAAATCCACGTCCCAGAGCCATGAGATATCGATGCCATCCTGATCATTATCATTGATCAGAATAATCACATCTTTTTTTGTCTCATCTTCCATGACCGCTGAAATATTCTGATTAAACCCTGCCGGGTTCTTCGCCAGGTTCAGCATAATATGCGTTCCGTCAATCTCAAATTGCTCCATACGGCCATTTTGAGGGTTGAACCTATATAAGACATCATTGAAGTGTTTTAAATCCATTTCTGCGGTCCTGGCGGCCGTATACGCGGCTAAAATATTGTAGATGTTATAGAATCCTCTGTAGTTGGCTGTTATATGCCTGCCTTCCACATCAAAAGCCAGTTTTCCGCCTGCGTATATATTGGATGCATCAAAATCCGGATCCGGTCGTTTAAATCCACAGGATGGGCATTCATAATCTCCAAGCTGGCTGTAATGGTAAAAGTGGTAAACCAGCTTTTCTCCGCATTTTTTACAGAATCTTCCTTCCCTGATCTCATTGACACTGGATTCTTCGAAAACCTGTTCACTGATTCCGTAAGTCACATAAGCGTTACCGCTTTCCATAGCCAGGTATGCCGACAGGGCATCATCTGCATTTACGATAACAGTCATGTCCGGTGCCATATGCATGGCATCTTTCAGCAGATTCATGGTAATATCAATTTCTCCATACCGGTCCAGCTGATCCCGGAACAGGTTGGTAAGAACCATATAATCCGGTTTAAAGTGAGGTAAAATCCGCACGGTAGATGCTTCATCTATCTCAATGCAGGCATAGTCAGCATCCAGATGTCCGTTCATACCTGCCGAAAGTACAAAAGCCGAGACTACACCATTTAACATATTTGAGCCCGTATGATTGCAGACTACTTTTTTCTTTTCTGCCTCAATGGCAGAACACAGCAGATTATTTGTTGTTGTTTTCCCATTGGTTCCGCAGACAACAAATACTTTTTCCCTTACCTCACCTGCCAGCTCTGTCAAAATCTTAGGGTCCAGCTTCAGGGCTATCTGCCCTGCAAGCGTAACTCCCTGTTTTCCGGTTAACCTGCATGCAAATCCAATAAACTTTGCACTCCAGACTGCAAGCAATCTGCGTATATTCATAATGTGCCTCCAATTACTAAAAAGAGTACTGCTTATTACTCGTCCTGTCCATCCTGTAATTCTTCTTCAGAACCGTTCTCATGCGCTTCCTGCTCTTCTTTTTCCTTTTCTTCTAATGCACGCTCTACCAGACTGTCAATTGAAGAATCAGATGCTTCTGCCTCCTCTTCCGGAGCTGTATCACCTGCTGTTACAACTTCACCATCCAAAGATTCTTCTTCCAGCAATTCTTCTTCCAGCGATTTCAGCATATCTTCTTCTGTCTGGTTAGAACTTTCCCTTACCTTTGCAATGCTGGCAACCATAATGTCATTATCCACATCCATGTTAATCAGCTTCACGCCGGAAGTTACGCGTCCCAGAACAGAAATGTCACCGCACATCATACGGATTACAATACCTTCTGTACTGATTATCATAATCTCATTTTCTTTATTAACGGCCTTAACACCGATAACATTACCTGTTTTTTCCATGATCTTATAGCACTTCACACCTTTACCGCCTCTGTTCTGTGCCGTAAATTCATTCATATGGGTAAGCTTGCCCATACCTTTTTCAGAAACTATCATCAGGTATTCACCCTGGGTATTCAGCTGCATTCCAATTACTTCATCTCCGTGGGACAGGCTCATTCCGATAACACCCATAGAAGTTCTTCCGGTGCTTCTTACATCTGTCTCATGAAAACGGATACACTGTCCGTATTTCGTAACAAGAATAATATCTTTCTCGTTATTTGTAGTTTTAACCTCAATCAGTTCATCCTCTTCACGAAGACTGATCGCAGCAAGTCCTGTTTTTCTGACATTTGCATAATCCCTGATCGGTGTCTTTTTCACAATACCATTCTTAGTTGCCATAAACAGATATCTGCCCGCCTTATATTCCTTAATCGGGATCATAGCGGTAATCTTCTCTCCAGGCGCCAGCTGCAGTAGGTTAATAATAGCCGTACCTCTTGCGGTTCTGCTGGATTCCGGAATTTCATAAGCTTTCAGACGGTATACTTTTCCGGTATTCGTAAAGAACATCAGATAGTGATGGGTAGATGTCATCAGCAGATCCTCGATATAATCATCATCGATGGTCTGCATTCCCTTAATCCCTTTCCCGCCTCTGTTCTGGCTCTTAAAGTTATCGATGGTCATACGTTTAATATAACCCAATTTTGTCATTGCTATCACGACATTTGTTCTTGGAATAAGGTCTTCCATCGAGATATCAAATTCGTCAAAACCAATAGAAGTCCTTCTCTCATCCCCAAACTTATCGCGAATGATAATAATTTCCTCACGGATTACTCCAAGTAAGAGGTTTCTGTCAGCCAGGATAGACTTTAAGTAAGTAATACGTTCCATTAATTCCTTGAATTCATTTTCCAGCTTTTCTCTTTCCAGACCTGTCAGAGCACGCAGCCTCATATCTACGATAGCCTGCGCCTGCACATCTGATAAACCAAATCGCTCAATTAATCCTTCTTTTGCAATCTGAGCATTCTTTGATGCACGGATAATACGGATTACCTCATCAATATTGTCAAGAGCAATCAGTAATCCCTGTAAAATATGGGCACGTTCTTCTGCCTTATTCAGTTCATACTGGGTTCTTCTGGTAACGACTTCTTCCTGGTGCTGGATATAGTAGTGCAGCATCTGAAGGATGTTCATAACCTTTGGCTCATTATTTACAAGTGCAAGCATAATTACACCGAAAGTATCCTGCAGCTGTGTATGCTTGTATAATTGATTCAGAAGAACATTGGCATTCACATCACGGCGAAGCTCAATGTTAATACGCATACCTTCCCTGTTTGACTCATCGGTAATATTTGTAATACCGTCAACTTTTTTATCTCTGACCAGATCAGCAATTTTCTCAATTAATCTTGCTTTATTTACCATGTACGGTAATTCACTGACAATGATTCTGCTCTTACCATTTGGCATAGATTCGATATCGGTAACTGCACGGACGCGGATTTTTCCCCGTCCAGTCCGATAAGCTTCTTCTATCCCCTTTGTACCCAGAATCTGGGCTCCCGTAGGAAAGTCCGGACCTTTTACAATTTCCAGTATTTCATCAATTTCCGTATCGCGGCTCTCTTCAATGCGGTTGTCAATCATTTTGATTACTGCATTTACAATCTCTTTCAGATTGTGAGGCGGAATATTGGTAGCCATACCAACGGCGATACCTGAGGTTCCATTTACCAGAAGATTGGGATATCTGGCAGGAAGAACCGCCGGTTCTCTCTCCGTCTCGTCAAAGTTCGGTACAAAATCTACCGTATTTTTATTAATATCAGCCAACATTTCCATGGAAATCTTGCTGAGACGTGCTTCTGTATAACGCATGGCAGCTGCGCCGTCACCGTCCACGGAACCAAAGTTCCCATGACCGTCAACCAGCGGATAACGGGTGGACCATTCCTGTTCCATATTTACCAATGCGCCATAGATAGAGCTGTCACCATGAGGGTGATACTTACCCATGGTATCACCGACAATACGCGCACATTTTCTATGCGGCTTGTCAGGACCATTATTTAATTCGATCATAGAATACAGAACTCTACGCTGAACAGGCTTTAACCCGTCTCTTACATCAGGAAGTGCACGGGCGGCAATAACGCTCATGGCATAGTCGATGTAGGATTTCTCCATTGTTTTCTTTAGATCAACATCATGTACCTTATCAAAAATATTGTCTTCCAACGACTTTCTCCTCCTAAATGTCCAGATTTTCTACATATTTAGCATTTTCTTCAATAAATTCACGACGCGGCTCTACCTGGTCTCCCATTAAGGTCGTAAAGGTAATATCCAGTTCCGACGATGCTTCTTCATCCATCGTAACCCGAAGTAAAATCCTGCTCTCCGGATCCATAGTTGTCTCCCAGAGCTGTTCCGCATCCATTTCTCCAAGTCCTTTGTAACGCTGTATCTTATTACTCTGGTCTCTGCCGACTTCTGTCAGAATTGAATTTAATTCTTCATCGCTGTAAGCATACCACACTTTTTTGTTTTTCTCCAGCTTATAAAGTGGCGGCTGTGCCAGATACACATGTCCCTCTTTAATCAGATCAGGCATAAAACGATACATAAAGGTTAATAATAACGTACTAATATGGGCACCGTCAACATCGGCATCGGTCATAATAATAATTTTATGGTATCTCAGTTTCGATATATCAAAATCATCGTGGATACCTGTACCAAACGCTGTAATCATCGCTTTAATTTCAGCGTTTGCATAAATTTTATCCAGTCTTGCCTTTTCCACGTTCAGTATTTTTCCACGCAGGGGAAGAATTGCCTGGGTACTTCTGCTTCTTGCCGTTTTTGCAGAACCACCCGCGGAATCTCCCTCGACAATGTAGATTTCACAGTTTTTCGGATCCTTATCCGAGCAATCCGCCAGTTTACCCGGAAGAGACATTCCGTCAAGGGCTGATTTTCTTCTTGTTAAATCACGGGCTTTTCTTGCCGCATCCCTTGCCCTCTGAGCCATAATTGATTTTTCCAGAATCATCTTCGCGATCTGTGGATGCTGTTCCAGGTAAATCATAAGCTGTTCAGAAACCACATTATCTACAGCTCCTCTTGCTTCACTGTTTCCAAGTTTCTGTTTCGTCTGTCCTTCAAACTGCGGATCCCCAATCTTAATACTGATAATTGCCGTGATACCTTCTCTGATATCCTCACCAACCAAAGACTCACTGTCCTTAATCAGTTTATTGGTTCTTGCATAATCATTAAATGTTTTGGTAAGCGCACTCTTAAATCCAGTCAGATGGGTACCGCCTTCCGGAGTAGTAATGTTATTTACAAAACTGTATGCCCCTTCCGTATAACCGTCATTATGCTGCATCGCGACTTCTACATACACATCGTCCCTGGTGCCTTCACAATAAATTATATCCGGGTAGAGCGGATTTTTACCCTTGTTCAGATAAGAAACAAATTCCTTGATTCCGCCTTCGTAGTGGAAAATCTTCTCCACCGGCTCCTCGTTTCTCTCATCTCTTAAGATAATCCTGATATTCTTTGTCAGGAATGCCATTTCCCGAAGTCTCTGCTTCAGTGTATTAAAATCATAAACCGTTTCTTCGAAAATTTCTTTATCCGGAAGGAAGGTAACCATGGTTCCTGTCTTCTCCGGATCACATTCTCCGATCACTTTTAGTTTATATACAACTTTACCTCTTTCATAACGCTGTCTGTAGATCTTACCCTCACTGTAGATTGTAACCTCCAGATTTTCCGACAAAGCATTAACGACAGAAGCACCTACCCCGTGAAGACCACCGGATACTTTATAGCCGCCGCCGCCGAATTTACCACCTGCATGAAGAATCGTAAATACTACTTCTACTGCCGGAAGTCCTGATTTATGATTGATTCCTACCGGGATACCGCGGCCATTATCGATTACCGTTATGGAATTGTCTTTATTAATGGTCACCTGAATTGTGTCGCAGTATCCTGCAAGTGCTTCATCCACTGCATTATCTACAATTTCATATACCAGATGGTGAAGTCCGCGGATCGATGTACTTCCAATGTACATACCAGGTCTTTTCCGGACTGCTTCCAACCCCTCTAAAATTTGTATTTGATCTGCGCCATATTCTGAATTTAATTCTGTACCCATAAGAATCCTCCTGTTTTCGCTGCTGCGTATTTACACATGTTATTCATAGACGATACCGTCCACCACATGAAATACTTTATTAATCTTAAATTGATTCTCTATAAAATCATCGATACCCGTACAGGTGATCAATGTTTGAATATCATGAATGCTGTCTAACAGATAGTGTTGCCTGTTACTGTCCAGTTCAGACAAGACATCATCCAGCAATAAAATTGGTGTATCTTTGATTTCCTGCTTCACCAGCTCAATTTCAGCCAGCTTTAAAGATAAAGCAGCTGTTCTCTGCTGCCCCTGGGAGCCAAACCTGCGGATATCCACATCCTGGATTTTAAAACACAGATCATCTCTGTGGGGACCGGTCATGGTCATCCTCATCTTCAGATCTTTATCCCTGCCTCGTCTCAGCTGTTCTTCGAAAGATTCAGCCGGAACGTTTTTCTCATAATCCACAATTAAATCTTCCCTGTCTCCCGAAAGTTTTTTATGGATGCCTGCAATGATTCCATTCAGACGCTCTACAAATAACTGACGTTCCTCGATTACTTTGCAGCCGTACTGAACCATCTGCTGGTCCCAGATATCCAGGGTATCCAGGTATTCCGGATGAAAGGCAATATCTTTGAGCAGTTTATTTCTCTGATTCACTATTTTATTATAATTTGATAACTGAAACAAATATAATTTATTTAACTGACATAGCTCCATGTCAATAAAACGCCTTCTCTCAGAAGGACCGTTTTTAATAATATTAAGATCCTCCGGTGAGAAAAATACCAGGTTCACAATTCCAAAGAGTTCGCTGGCTTTCCGTATCGGTATACCGTTAATCGCAATTCCCTTTGTCCTGTTCTTCTTTAAATGCATGTCTATCTTATAAGCACTGCCGTTTTTATTCAGCCTCATACGAATATGAGATTCATCCTCATGAAACTGGATGATTTCACGATCCTTGCTTCCCTTGTGGGATTTGGTAGTCCCACAGAGATACACTGCTTCTAAAATATTCGTCTTACCCTGCGCATTATCACCATAGAAAATATTCGTACCACTATCAAACTTTAATTTTAAGGAATTATAATTTCTAAATTTCTCAAGTTTAATAGATTCAATAATCATGTCAGCACCAACTATTTTACAATTTTTATCGTTTCTCCATCGAAGTCCACTACATCATTCTCATGTAACTTTTTTCCCCGCTGGTATTCCACTTCGCCATTCACTTTCACAAGTCCGTCCTGGATTACTACTTTCGCAACCACTCCGGAATCTACCAGCCCGGCAGCCTTTAATGCCTGACCCAGTTTGATATAATCATCTCTTAACTTAATCGTTTCCATGATGCCCTTTCCTCTAAACCGTAAAATTAACCGGAAGAATCAAATAGATATATGTTTCTTTCTCGTCTTTAATAAAACAGGGTGCTTTCGGATTCACCAGATACAGGGTAACATTCTCATCGTCAATGACACGAAGTGAATCAATTAAGAATCTTGGGTTGAATCCAATCAGGATATCCTTCCCTTCTTTCGTAATATCAATTTCTTCATCCATCGAACCGATCTGGGAATTGATTTTCAGTTCCATAGCATCATCACTGATCTGGATGATAATCGGCTTCTTGTCACTTTCCTTTACAAGAAGAGTAGCACGATCGATACAATCAAGCAATTCTTTTTTATTTATTTCTACTTTTGTCTCATAATCACTGGAGAGCATCTGCTCTATCCGGAAGTACTCGCCTTCAATCAGACGGGATACAACGGTTGTCTGGTCAAACTCAAATACAATATGATTATTTGTAAAGAACAGACGTACTTCATCTTCCACTTCTCCTGATAAAATCTTGCTCACTTCCGTGAGTGTCTTTCCAGGAACGACAACCTTCTTATGGCCGTAGGTATCCTTTAATTCGATTTTCCGAATCGATATTCGATGACCATCTAATGATACAACTTTCAGTTCATTTTCATTAATTTCAAATAATTCCCCGGTCATCATTTTATTATTTTCATTCGCTGCAATGGAAAAAATCGTCTGACGAATTACTTCCTTCAAAGTGAACTGGGACAGGGCAATGGAATCATTTTTTTCTACATAAGGTAAATAAGAAAAATCTTCACCCGATTTTCCGGAGATATTAAACTTAGCTTTTTCACAGGTAATCGTTGCCTGTAATTTTGCATCTGTTTCAATAACAATATCATTTTCCGGTAATTTTCGAATAATTTCAGAAAAAATCTTTGCATCCAGTGCAATAATACCCTTTTCTAAGATATCACCGGTCACTTTTGTTTCAATTCCAAGTTCCATATCATTAGAAGTTAATTTAATTTCATTGGCTGATGCATCTATTAAGATACATTCCAGTATTGGCATCGTTGTTTTAGAAGGAACAGCTTTCATAACGATGTTAACGCTTTTTAGTAAATCTGATTTTGAGCAGACAATCTTCATAATGTGGGTAACTCCTTTCGAGCCCGCTATATAATAAATTATTAAGAGAATCAGTAGTCTTAACCTTAGGGGCTGTTAGTTTGTGAATAAGTCTGAAGAGGCCGTGTGCATAAGCCTCCCGTAAATTAATAAGTATGTGAAAAAGTCTCTGAAATTAAAGTATAAAAATCAGGTTATCAACAGAGCCCCTTAAAAATGATTATTATACACACATTCAATGCTGGTTTTCAACAAAATCGTGTGGATTGTTTGTTAAGGGAAAAATCTTCTGCCAATACCCATATTTTTTTATTATTTAAATCCCGGTGTAAGGTATTCATATTGATAGCTCCTGCATATTGCAGGCCTGCCTTAATAAGTAGTGTAAAGCGATTTTATTTCACACTTATCCTCAATTGGGATTAATTTTTTTCTTTATGATTTCCACCGTATTACGGACATTTTCCGATTTTGCCATTTCATTGTTAATATTCTTGCAGCCGTGAATGATGGTAGTATGATCCTTCTTGCCCATAATATTTCCAATGGTTTTTAATGGAGTATCTGTCATTTCGCGGCAGAGGAACATAGCAATCTGGCGTGGAAATACAATTTCCGAGTTACGTTTGTTGCCTTTTAGATCTTCAGGCCTTAGATGAAAATGCTCCGCAACGATATCTATGATCAATTCCGGGGTAATTTCCCTGTTTTCATCCGGTGAAATAATATCTTTTAAGGCTTCTTCTGCCAATCCCACTGTAATTTCGCGTTTTTCGAGATTGCTGAAAGCCATCAATTTGTTCAATGCTCCTTCCAGCTCACGGATATTGGACTTGATGTTTGTGGCAATATATTTGATTACGTCATCATCGATCTGATAACCGTCCAGCTCCTCTTTTTTTCGAAGAATAGCCATTCTTGTTTCATAATCCGGCGAGGAAATATCAGCGATCAGGCCCCATTCAAACCGGGATCTAAGCCTTCCTTCCAAAGTCTGGATTTCTTTTGGCGGTTTATCGGAGGAGATGATAATCTGTTTTTTGGATCCGTGAAGATCATTAAACGTATGGAAAAATTCTTCCTGGGTAGATTCTTTTCCTATAATAAACTGGATATCGTCGATGAGCAGTACGTCGATATTCCGGTATTTTTCACGAAATTTTGTCATTGCAGTATTATTTCCGTTACGAATCGCTTCAATCAATTCGTTTGTAAAGGACTCACTTGTTACGTATAATACCTTGGACAGCGGATTTCTTTCTAATATAAAGTGGGCAATAGAGTGCATTAAATGGGTTTTTCCAAGTCCAACACCTCCATATATAAAGAGGGGGTTGTACATTTCGCCGGGTGATTCCGCAACAGCCAGTGATGCAGCATGGGCAAAATTGTTGTTTCCACCAACTACAAAAGTGTCGAAAGTATATTTAGGATTCAAATTGGCTTTTTCCAGATTTTCATTTAAAGTAGAGGCAGGCGGCATTGATTTCTCTATCGTTTTCGCTTGTTCAGGTAAAATAAATTCTATATTATAATCCAGTCCCGTGATTTCGGCGACCGCTACTTTAATAGGAAGTGTATACTTCTTACTTATATAATTAAGCCCCATCTGCTCTGATGGAACCAAGATTATAATCGTGCTGTTTTCTATACTGTGGACCTTTAATGGTTTTATCCAGGTATTAAAGGAAACATCCGATAATTCGTGTTCTAGTTTTACTGTATACAGTATTTCATCCCATTTTTCTATTATGATGTCCATGTTAACGACTCCTTAAATATATTCTTCCGTTTTTCGCATTGGTAAAAATCCGCTTATTTCCTGGTGTTTATCCAAAAACAATACAAATTTGTACTATGTGGATGAGCCTCCAGAAAAACACAACAATAAATGATTGCAGCTAAATGTTATCCACAACCATTTATTTAAAGATAGATTTCCTTATCTAATTCTAAACTAAATTAATCAATTTAGCAATCAAAAATTTTGGAAATAACATTTTGTGAACATATTTATCCACTTTCATCCAAAAATTTCGACATCGTTGTGAATAACCAAATCCACAAATCCACATAGAATACAGGCTTTATTTACGGGGGATGTCCTGAAAAATCAAAGTTTTTCACATTTATGGAAAAAGTTATACACAAGTTATCCCCAATTTGTGGATAACTTTATGTAAACCGTGGAAAATAAGTGTGGAAAAGTTAAAAGAGGGTAAAGAATATAAAAAAATAAAGGAATAGCTTGACTTACGGCATATTTATGAATATAATTGAAATGATGTTTTTAAGCATGTAAAATATAATTTACCAATTATGCTAATAGATATTTGGTTAGATAGAAGGAGGTGCCAGACTCATGAAAATGACATTCCAACCGAAAAAGAGATCCAGAGCTAAGGTTCACGGATTCAGAGCTAGAATGAGCACAGTAGGCGGAAGAAAAGTTATCGCTGCTAGAAGAGCAAAAGGAAGAAAAAAATTATCAGCATAGGCCGCAGATTTGTGGCCTTTTCTTCTCTTTAAATGATTGGTAAAGGATGGCCTATGATATTTTCAGAATCATTGAAAAAGAATAAAGATTTTCAATATGTATATAGGAAAGGAAAATCTTTTGCGAACAGATATTTAGTAATGTATGTCTTAGAAAATCAGTTATCCGGGAACCGCCTGGGTATTTCAGTCAGTAAAAAAGTTGGCAATAGCGTAGTGAGGCATGGGTTAACCAGATTACTAAGAGAGAGTTATCGGCTGAATGAATCCGGTTTTTTGCCAGGATATGATATTGTTGTAGTTGCGAGAGTGAGTGCAAAGGAAAAAGGTTTTGCAGAGATAGAGAGCGCACTTTTGCATTTAGGGAAACTTCATAACATATTTCATATAGAAAAGATTGATGATAAATGAAAAAATTATTAATCGGTTTGATTAAATTATATAGAAAATATTTATCGCCATTAAAAAGCACTCGTTGTCCTTATATACCTACGTGTTCACAGTACGGGTTAGAGGCAATTGAAAAATATGGTGCTGTTAAGGGAACCATCTTGACCTGCTGGAGGATATTGAGATGTAATCCTTTTTCTAAGGGCGGATATGATCCGGTCCCTTGAGCATGTCTGAAAATTGCTTTCTGACAGCTGCGCGTCACAGTTTGTGGGAGATTTGTCCCCGAATGAAGGGCGCGTAGCGGGCTACGTAACCTGAATTCGGGGCAAATATGCCGCAAAGTGGGGCGTGCTGATGGCGGGAATGAATTTTCAGACACGCTCTGGAGTGTGTGACTAATTTAGGAGGAAAAAGTCTTGTCAAAAATGTTGTTAACAAAAAGTACAACATTCATTATTGGACCTGTTGCGGTTGCTTTAGGTTTTATCATGAATGCAATTTACTTGTTTTTGAATAATCTGTTCAATATTCAAAACATTGGTCTTTGTATTATTTTATTTACTATTGTTATTTATATGTTATTAATGCCGCTTACGATCAAACAGCAAAAGTTTTCAAAGCTTTCAGCACAGATGAACCCTGAACTTCAGGCAATTCAGAAAAAGTATAAAGGTAAACAGGATCAGGCTTCTATGATGAAGATGAATGAAGAAACAAAAACTGTTTACTCAAAATATGGAGTTTCTCCTATGGGAAGTTGTTTGCAGCTTCTTATCCAGATGCCGATTTTATTTGCTTTGTATAAGGTAATCTGGAATATTCCGGCATATGTAGGCGGAATTAAAGATGCATTCATGCCTTTAGTGGACAAGTTACTGAATAACTCCGCTGCACAGACATTTTTAACTGATATCGCTTCTAAGAATCAGATTAATTTTGAAAGTGCCGGATATAAAGCAGAAACAATTGTAGATACCTTATATAAATTCAAACCGGATGACTGGACAAACCTGGCTGGTAAATTTCCGGATTTAAGCAGCCTTATCACCGGAACCCAGGATAAGGTAGACCATTTTAATAATTTCCTTGGATTAAATATAGCAGATGCTCCCATGAGTATGCTTCAGGCTGGAATTAAAACCGGAGCAATCCTGGTTATTATAGGAGCAATTGCAATTCCTGTTCTGGCTGGTTTAACACAGTGGTTTAACACCAAACTGATGCCGCAGCCGGATGCAAACGGACAGGGTGGTACCATGGCAAGCTCCATGAAGACCATGAATATGATCATGCCGATCATGTCAGCAGTATTCTGTCTGACACTGCCGGCAGGTATGGGACTCTACTGGATCGCCGGTGCTGTAATAAGAAGTGTTCAGCAGATTATTGTTAACAAACATATGGACAGCGTAGATGTGGAAGCACTGATCTCCAAAAACCTGGAGAAGCAAAATAAGAAACGTGAAAAGATGGGCCTGCCTCCTCAGAAGATATCTAATCAGGCAAAATTGAATGTGAAGAATATTAATGAACCGGTTTCACATCCTTCCACACGTGCGAAGGCTAATGTGAAAAAAGAAATGTCAGAAGAAGATATTAAGAAATCTACAGAATATTATAATCAAACCGCAAATGCAAAACCTGGAAGTATTGCTTCCAAAGCCAGAATGGTTCAGCAATACAATGAGAAGAATAAGAAATAGGAGGGTTTTCTTATGGATTACATTAAAGTGTCTGCAAAAACAGTTTCGGATGCTATCATTGAAGCATCGATTCAATTGGAAACATCCAGTGACAATATTGAATATGAAGTACTTGAGAATGGAAGCTCGGGATTTTTGGGGTTTGGAAGTAAACCGGCTGTCATTCGTGCAAGAAAGAAAGAATCTGTAGAAGATATTTTAGATACTCCTTTATTTACCACGCAGGAAAGCAAGGTGAAAAAGGAAGAAAAGCCTGTAAAGAAAGAACCCGTTCGAAAAGAAAGCATTAAAAAAGAAAGTTTCAAAAAAGAACCTGTTTTTAAAGAAGTCTCAGAAGAAGTAAAAGAAGTAGTAAAGGTTTCCAGGATACCTGCAAATAAAGAAGAAGTTGAACAATCCGCATATGAATTTTTACAGGGCGTGTTTAAAGCAATGGAAATGAATGTAGAAATTAAAGCAGAATTTTCAGATGACACGCTGAGTGTAGATTTAAATGGAGATGACATGGGAGTCCTGATTGGCAAAAGAGGACAAACCCTGGATTCGCTGCAGTATCTTACAAGCCTTGTTGTAAACAAAGGAAAAGCATCTTATACCCGTGTGAAGCTGGATACGGAAAATTACAGAAACAGAAGAAAAGAGACATTGGAGAACCTGGCAAGAAACATTGCATTTAAGGTGAAGAAGACAAAAAGACCGGTATTTTTAGAGCCAATGAATCCTTATGAGAGAAGAATTATTCACTCAGCACTTCAGAATGATCCATATGTTACTACACACAGCGAAGGGGAAGAGCCTTACCGTAAAGTAGTTGTTACATTAAAAAAATAAAGATTTTATTATAAGGGGGTGTCGTGCAATTCCTCAGTGTATCCAAATATGGATAGGGTTTATCAGCTGGGAGATTGCAAGGCACTCTTTTGTGTATCGTCAAGTTAAAGCCGCAGTAGATGCGGCGTAAGGAGGCAAGAGTGAAAGAAGATCACTTTCACACCATTTATAATAGCCGCAGTAAATGCGGCGTAAGGAGGTAGGAGTGAAAGAAGATCACTTTCACACCATTTATAATAGCCGCAGTAAATGCGGCATAAGGAGGTAGGAAACATGAAAACAGATACCATAGCAGCCATTTCAACAGCAATGACGGCATCCGGAATTGGAATTGTCAGAATGAGCGGCAGCGAGGTTTTTACCATTATAGATCGTGTTTATCAGTCAAAAGGAAAGAAAAAAAAGTTGTCAGAGGTACCAACCCATACAATTCATTACGGATATATCATGGATGGGGATGAGATGATAGATGAAGTACTGGTAATGGTTATGAGAGCACCCCGAAGTTTTACATCGGAAGATACAATTGAGATCAACTGCCATGGCGGGGTTTATGCCATGAAACGTATTTTGGAGACTGTTATTAAAAACGGAGCCAGACCTGCAGAGCCTGGGGAGTTTACAAAGAGAGCATTTCTGAACGGAAGAATGGATCTGTCCCAGGCGGAAGCGGTAATTGATGTAATTAATGCTAAGAATGAATATGCGCTGAAAAGTTCCGTAAGCCAGTTAAGAGGTTCGGTAATGCAGGCAATTAAGGAGATTCGCGAGCAGATTATTTATCATATAGCATTTATTGAATCAGCTTTAGATGATCCGGAGCATATCAGCCTGGAGGGATATGGCGGAGAGCTTCAGCAGGTAAATAATAAATTAATTGGTAAATTAGAGAAGTTGATTGCATCGTCAGAAGATGGTAAGATGATGAAGGAAGGAATTCGGACTGTAATTGTAGGTAAGCCTAATGCAGGAAAATCGTCTCTGTTAAATGTACTGGTTGGAGAGGACAGAGCTATTGTAACGGATATAGCGGGGACAACCAGGGATATTTTAGAGGAGACCATACAGATTCATGGAATCAGCCTGAATATCATTGATACGGCGGGAATACGCAGTACAGAGGATGTTGTGGAGAAGATCGGGGTATCCAGGGCAAAAGATTATGCAAAAGATGCAGATCTGATAATTTATGTGGTGGATTCTTCTACAGAGCTGGATGAAAATGACAGTGAAATAATAGAGATGCTGAGGAGTAAAAAAGCAATTATATTGTTAAATAAGACAGATCTTCAGATGATTACTTCAGAAGAAATGTTAAAAGAGAGAATAGATAAGCCGGTCATTCCTGTTTCAGCAAAAGAAAATAAAGGAATTGATTTACTGGAACTTACCTTAAAAGAAATGTTTTTCCATGGGGAAATTTCATTTAATGATGAGGTCTATATAACAAATATACGCCATAAGACAGCACTTGCTGATGCGCTTTCCAGCTTAAGGCAGGTAAGGGAAAGTATTGAAATGGGTATGCCGGAGGATTTTTATTCCATTGATTTGATGAGTGCATACGAGGAACTGGGTGGAATTATCGGTGAATCCGTGGGAGAAGATCTGGTAAATGAAATTTTCAGTAAGTTTTGTATGGGAAAATAGAAAGGATATAACATGAATACCATAGAAGAAAATGTTGACGTTGTTGTAGTTGGGGCCGGACACGCCGGATGTGAAGCGGCTCTGGCAAGTGCCAGACTTGGACTGGAGACAATTGTGTTTACGGTAAGTGTAGACAGTATTGCCCTGATGCCCTGTAATCCAAACATAGGAGGCAGCTCCAAAGGACATCTGGTGCGTGAAATAGATGCTCTTGGCGGAGAAATGGGCAAGAATATAGATAAAACCTTTATACAGTCTAAGATGTTAAATAAATCAAAAGGTCCGGCAGTTCATTCTCTGAGAGCCCAGGCGGACAAGGCGGACTATAGCCGCGAGATGAGGAAAATACTTGAAAATACAGACCATCTGTCTGTGAAGCAGGCAGAAGTAACGGAAATTATAGTAGAAGACGGCAAAATCAGCGGCGTGAAAACCTTCTCCGGAGCAGTATATCACTGTAAGGCTTGTGTATTGTGCACCGGAACTTATCTGAAGTCCCGGTGCATTTACGGGGATATCAGTAATTATACGGGTCCAAACGGGCTTCAGGCTGCAAATTATCTGACGGATTCCCTAAAGGAAAATGGAATAGAAATGTTTCGTTTTAAAACAGGAACACCTGCCAGAATTGATAAACGGTCTATAGATTTTAATAAAATGGAAGAACAATTTGGAGATGAAACAGTAGTTCCATTTTCCTTTTCCACAAATCCGGAGGATGTACAGATTGAACAGGCATCCTGCTGGCTTACCTATACGAATGAAAATACCCATGAGATCATAAAGAAAAACCTGGATCGTTCCCCATTATATTCTGGTATGATTGAAGGAACCGGGCCCAGATACTGCCCGTCTATTGAAGATAAAGTAGTTAAATTTTCTGATAAAAACAGGCATCAGGTATTTATTGAACCGGAAGGTCTGCATACAAATGAAATGTATGTTGGCGGGATGTCCAGTTCCCTGCCGGAAGATGTACAGACAGCGATGTACCGAACAGTGCCGGGGTTAGAAAATGCTAAAATTGTAAGAAATGCCTATGCGATTGAATATGACTGTATCAATCCGAGACAGCTGAATGCCGCGCTGGAGTTTAAAAATATTAAAGGGCTTTTCAGCGGTGGCCAGTTTAATGGAAGCTCCGGATATGAAGAGGCAGCAGCCCAGGGGTTGGTAGCAGGTATTAATGCAGCACAGAAGGTATTGGGAAGAGATCTTTTGAT
The DNA here is from genome assembly GCF_000686105.1 of Robinsoniella sp. KNHs210. Lineage (NCBI taxonomy): Bacteria > Bacillati > Bacillota > Clostridia > Lachnospirales > Lachnospiraceae > Robinsoniella > Robinsoniella sp. KNHs210. The sequence continues at coordinate 3,346,775 of NZ_JMLZ01000002.1, read as the reverse complement.
ACTGGATCGTTCGGAATCTTATATAGGTGTATTGATTGATGATCTGGTAACAAAAGAGAATCATGAGCCTTATCGTATGATGACATCCCGCTCGGAGTATCGCCTGTTGCTCAGACAGGATAATGCTGATCTGCGTCTGACTAAAAAAGGATACGAGGCAGGTTTAATTTCCGAAGAGGTTTATCAGGCACTTTTAGAAAAAGAAAAACAAATAGCAGAAGAGACGAAAAGAGTGGATCATACAAATATAGGTGCTTCAAAGGAGATTCAGAGATTCCTGGAAGCACATAACAGCACCATTTTAAAAACCGGAACTACCCTTGGTGAGTTAATAAGAAGGCCGGAGCTGACTTATGAAATGCTTGGTGATATTGATGAAGGACGTCCTCAGTTATCAACAGGAGTTCAGGAACAGGTTAATATTAATATTAAGTATGAGGGGTATATCAAACGCCAGTTAAAACAGGTATCCCAGTTTAAAAAGCTGGAAAGCAAAAAAATACCGGAAAATATTGATTACGAAGATATCAGTGGGCTTCGTATCGAAGCAAAACAGAAATTAAAACTATATATGCCTATGTCAATTGGACAGGCGTCCAGAATATCAGGAGTAACACCGGCGGATATTTCTGTACTTTTAATATATATGGAACAATACGGCAGGAGGTCATAATGGAGGAAAAGAACAACGTACTGATTCAGGGATGTCTGGAGCTTGGAATACACCTGACAGATACCCAGGTAAATCAGTTTGAGACATATTATGAGTTATTAGTAGAATGGAATAAGGTAATGAACCTTACGGGGATTACAGAATATGACGAAGTCATGCAAAAACACTTCGTAGACAGCTTATCTATCGTTAAGGCTGCAGATCTTGGGCAATGTAAAAAAGTCCTGGATATGGGCACAGGAGCGGGCTTCCCGGGCATTCCAATTAAGATCGTATACCCTCATTTAGAAGTTGTACTGCTGGATTCATTAAATAAGCGGATTAAGTTTTTAAATGAAGTAATCGGGAAATTAGGTTTGTCAGGGATAACAGCCATACATGGCAGGGCAGAAGATTATGCAAAGCAGAAAGAATACAGGGAGATGTTTGATCTCTGCGTTTCAAGGGCAGTGGCAAATCTGGCATCACTGTCTGAATATTGTATACCATATACAATGTTACATGGAAACTTTATTTCTTATAAATCCGGCAGTATAGAGGATGAGTTACAGAATGCAAAAAATGCAGTTTTTCTGCTTGGTGGAAAAATCAAAGATACAGTAAAATTTACACTTCCGGGAAGCGATATTGAGCGGTCTCTTGTTGTAATAGAAAAGGTAAAGAAGACTCCGGGAAAATATCCCAGAAAGGCAGGACTGCCTGCAAAAGAACCGATAGCCTGACTTAATTGTCAGGCTATTAGTGTGGAGATTTTGATACCTCTATGCAGGATTGTCCATAGAAACAGTTCCAGTTTTACCATTTACGGTTAAATTGGCCTGGTCTGAATGATATACAGTCTGCCCTTTTCCAGGGCCCACTCAATATCCATTGGCAAGTAATTTATAAAATCCCCCCTAAATAATAATTCCGTGTAGAAAAATATCTAGTGTCATATTTAGCATATCCTCCGGACTATTGGAAGATCTTGTAGTATATACAATGGATAGCATGGAGTTAATAAGTAATCTGGTTGCAAGAGAAGAATCTGTATTGCGAAAGAAACCGTCAGAAATGCCTCTCTCAATAACGGATTGAAACATATCCTGATAGTCATAATGCAGCTTTTTTAATCGCTTTTGATACGCAGCAGCTAAAAATCTTTCTTCTGATTTTACCCACAAAAGAAGTCCGCTGTTTTCTTTTGTATATGTAAGATTCATCTCCATAAGCTTCTTTAAACAACTTGTGGGAGATAAGTTTAATGTTATTATATTTCTTGTATCCTGCAGTAGGTTTTTCATCTTTTCTTCAACAATAAAAACAACAATTTCATCTTTTGCTGTAAAAAAGTCATACAGGCTGGATTTACCCATTGCGGCAGCTTCAGCAATCTCCCGCATGGAAGTTTTCTGAAATCCTTTTTTATTAAAAAAGCTAAGAGCTATAGAGGCTATTTCGTTTTGACGTTGCAGTATCTGTTCTTTTGTAAGTGTTAATCCTTTAGCCATAGTATATTCTCCTTATACTAGCGACCAATGGTCGCTTTATGAATTTTATTATAAACGTCCGGTGGTCGTTTGCCAATAATGTAAAAAATATTTTATTAATACTATTTATATATATTTGTTTATTGTCAGTTTGATAATATAAGTAAGTTTGGATCAAAAAAATGTTTTATGATATTAAGATTATAATAATTAAACAATATAAAAAGTTAATCACTCATATTTAACACTGAAATGATTAACTTTTATAGTTTAAAGAAAAATATTTAATTGTTCAAGGAAGGAGTCAGCAGCTTCCACTTGAGGAAGAGACTTTGTATCATTTACATACGCTGTTTCAATTGCCGGATTAATTTCTACGTAGTTATCTATAATGCCATCCATATCCTGACATTTACTGCCGGCAATGATAAAAATACTATTGTTTATTTCTTTTAGGGCATGTGCAATATTTACATTTAAATAAAGACCATTTAAGCTGGAAAGTAAATATTTTCCGCCACTGTCTTTTAAATGAGCCGCCTCATAATATACATCTATATATTTTCCTTTTAAACGGAAAGGATTATAAATATATTCTTCTGTAAAACGATATTCTAAATTTGACCTGTTAATGATCATATTATAGACAGTGGTGCCTATTATCGGCAGATCCATTAAAAATTTGGTCACTTTAGAACGTTTTCCTGGTATACTGTTTAACTTGGACAATTTTTCCGGATTAACCATAAATATTTTATTAAATAACTCGGAATCATTGTGACATGCCATAACAACAAAAGAAGAAGAAATGCCAGTAGCAGCTACATTAGTTTTTTGACCAATCACCTTTTTTACAAAATCAGTAACTAATTGAACGTACAAAAAATTCGTGTAAGTTAAGTTTGGCTTATCAGAGCGACCACATCCCAACAAGTCAATAGCATAAACAGTATGGTTCTTTGATAATTTACGAATTACTTCATTCCATTCATAAGAGGATGAATAGGGAGTAAGATCATGAATTAAAAGCAAAGGGTTTCCATGACCGGATTTGGTATAAAATACATTACCAAATCTCCACTCAAAATAGTTTCCGGTATTTGCATTTAACATATGTTTTATTACAGCGGCTGAGGCTATACATTTATTAATAATGTGCATCACAGCAATTGCAAATGTGGTGAGTAGGATCGTAGTTTTTATTTTGTGTTTCATAATGCTGTAACCCCTTTCTAAACAAAATCGTAACTTTTAAGTCACGCAAACTTTATCTATATTATAAGCTATATTGCAAAGACTTACAATTCTTTTTTTCTGGTAATGCGGTTTTAAAGTAATAAGAATTTATAAAAAAAGCAATTTAAGGGAATGTGAAAAATTGCTTTCCTAATGTCGGAATTTAGTATATGATAGTATATAGAAATAAAACAAATTATTGGATTTTATTTTAAATAGATGAAACCGTAAGAAGGAAAAATAATGATAAAGGAATACATAGAAGATAAGCTTAGAACGAATAGACTTCAATTTGAAATTTTGGATAGAGAGTATCAAACCATCCGCAAAAGTGAAGGCGAGATCAATGAACACATAAAAAGACTTCAGGAAGATGATGATATAGATTTTGTAATTTTTTCTCCAAGAAGTTTGAAATATTCCACAAAAAACAGTATAGTGGAATATGATCGGAAGTTACAGGATCTTGTACAGGAACGTGAAACAGTAAAAGGAAAAATGAATCGTCTTTTGGAACAAAGAATGGAATTGGACAAGATGTTCCAGGAAGCAGAAGAAAAGCAGTTAGAGAGCGAAATTGTTGAAGTAACTGGTCATAATCATAATATTAAAAATGATGTAAAAATAGATAATAAAGGAAAAGTAGAAGATAAAGAAAAAACAGAAAATAAAGAAAAGACAGAAAATAAAGAAGATAGAGAAACATTTGTTGAATCAGGACAGAATATTGATGAAAAGAAAATAAAAAATTGGAATGAAAATGGTACTATTAAAATAAAAACAAATGGAAATACGGGAAAATTTTTTGATGCATTGGCACACAAAAAAGGTAGTACCAGTTCTAGAGTAGTAAGAACAGGACTTAATCCTAATTTAAAAATGGATTATAATTCAGAAAGTTCCAGAGATAGAAGAGAAATTAAAAATGTATTTGATAAAAAAAGTTTGTATACTTCACTGGAAAATAAAGTTTTGGATGGAAATAGAAATTTGGATGAAAATAAGCTTATAAATAGTAATAAAAATAAGGTGGAGGAGAATACCCCTGTTCATTTTATAAATATTGTAGAAGGTAAAAGTATAGATGATGTGGAACCTGCTAATAATATAGATAGTAGAAATAGTATGAAAGAATCAAGCAATGTTATAGAAAGTGAGTCCGGCAGTCATTTTATTAATATCATGGAGGGACCGGATAAGAAAAATTCTGTTTTAGATAAGGAAGAAAATGAAGTAATAAACTTTGGGGCTGCTACTGATAGTTCACTGGAGAATAAATTTTTATGCAGCAGATCAACAGGACGAAAGACGGGTGATAAGGTAATAAGGAGTGATGATATGCAAAAGCTATTGTCTAAGATAGAATTGTGCCAGAAATTATTGCTCACAAATAAAGAGGAGTGTAATGTGGAACTTAAAAATCTGAAATATGTATTAGAAAATCTCGTATAAATTGATTTCAATGTTTCACGTGAAACATTGAAATCTTAAATTTTACATAAATGATGTTTCACGTGAAACATTTTTATAGATTATCATTTCGATAAGTGCTATAATGTAAAAGTATAAATCAAGAAAGGGATTAAATTATGGGAAGAACGATCGTAGTTGCTAATCAAAAGGGCGGCGTAGGAAAAACTACTACGGCTATTAATTTATCTGCCTCCCTGGCAGAATTAGGTCAAAAAGTTTTAATCATAGATATGGATCCTCAGGGTAATGCGACCAGTGGTATTGGAGTAGAAAAAGAGGATGCCGAAAATACAGTATATGAGTTATTATTAGGACAATGCACTATTGAAGATTGCATGATAAAAGATGTATATGAAAATCTTAGTTTGTTGCCTTCTAATATCAATTTAGCTGCTGCGGAGATCGAATTAATTGAAATTGATGAAAAAGAGTATATTTTAAAAAAGGAAGTTGCTAAAGTAAAAGATAATTTTGATTTTATTATTATTGACTGCCCTCCATCTTTAAGTATGCTTACGGTGAATTCAATGTGCGCGTCTGACACTGTTTTAGTACCAATTCAATGTGAGTATTATGCATTAGAGGGATTAACTCAATTAATGCACACCATTAATTTAGTAAGAGAAAGACTGAATCCGGAACTGGAAATGGAAGGTGTAGTATTTACAATGTATGATGCTCGTACTAATCTTTCACTACAGGTTGTTGAAAATGTTAAAAATAATTTAAATCAAACAATTTATAAGACAATTATTCCGCGTAATATTCGTCTTGCAGAAGCGCCAAGCCATGGAATGCCAATTAATATTTATGATTCCAGATCCACAGGGGCAGAGAGCTATAAATTATTGGCAGAAGAAGTGATACATAGAGGAGAAGAAGAATGGTAGTAAAAAAAACTGGTTTGGGAAAAGGACTGGATTCGTTAATACCGACACATAGCACCTCCCAAAAAACTACGGTCAAAGATGCAAAAGAAGAAAAACAACAAGTCAAGACAGTAGTTAAACAGGAAGAGATAAGAATTAAAATTACGGAGATAGAACCAAATAGAGAACAGCCTCGTAAAAAGTTTGATGAAGATGCGCTCTTAGAACTTGCTGAATCTATTAAGCAGTTTGGCGTTATACAGCCCTTAATTGTACAAAAAAAGGGAGATTATTATGAAATAATTGCAGGTGAACGCCGATGGAGAGCTGCTAAAATAGCGGGATTAAAAGAGGTTCCGGTAATAATTAAAAATTATACAAACCAGGAACGAGTAGAAATCTCGTTGATTGAAAATATTCAAAGAGAAGATTTGAATCCAATTGAAGAAGCTCATGCATATAAACGCTTATTAAATGAGTTTAATTTAAAGCAGGATGAGGTTGCAGAGCGGGTTTCCAAAAGTCGTACAGCTGTTACAAATTCAATGCGTTTACTTAAATTAGATGACAGAGTTCAGCAGATGGTAATAGATGATATGATATCGACTGGGCACGCAAGAGCCTTATTGTCAATTGAAGATAAAGAGTTACAGTATACAGTTGCAAATAGAATATTTGATGAAAAATTAAGTGTACGTGAGACTGAAAAACTCATGAAAACGATCCAGCTAGAGAAGACAGAAAAGAAAATAGATGAAAAAAATACTGTAAATAGTCTTATATATAAAGATATAGAAGAAAAAATCAAAGCTATCCTGGGTACAAAAGTAATTGTTGATCATAAATCAAATAATAAAGGTAAGATACAAATAGAATACTACTCCAATGAAGAACTTGAACGTATCGTAGAAATGTTAGAATCAATCAGATAGGGGAGCTATTAAATGGAAAGTAAAATCATCAATGCTTTAGGAATCGATCCGGGGATTATTTTAATTCTTATGATGATTATGATAATCATCCTCTTTGTGTTCCAAATAAAGAATTCATTTAAAATGGATCGTTTTATGAAAAAGTATAAAACTTTCATGAAGGGAAAAGATGGTATATCATTAGAAAAAACCATCCTTCACAATATAAATGATATTGATATGCTGATGGAGTCCAGTAAAAATCATATGGAGGAAATCAAACAGATAAAAGAAATACAAAACAGGACTTTGAATAAAACTGCAATTGTAAAATACGATGCCTTTAAAGAAGTAGGAGGTAAATTAAGTTTTGCCCTGGCTATGTTGGATAAAGAAGATAACGGACTGGTTATAAATGCAATCCATAGCAGGGAAGGATGTTATACCTATATTAAGGAAATTGTAAAGGGTGAGTCCTATATTGTACTTGGTGAAGAAGAAAAAGAAGCACTAAGACAGGCAGTAAATGCCCATACGGAAATATAAAATTGTCATCGAAAAAGCAGATATTATGTAAATAATCTGCTTTTTTTTGACCCTTTACGAATGAAGAAAAATAGGGTATTATATAAGGTAGAAATTTAATATTATAGGATTTTATAGTAAAATTAAGATAGAAGAGAGGACATTAAAACATGTTAGATATAAAATTTTTAAGAGAGAATCCGGAAGTTGTAAAACAAAATATTCGTAATAAATTTCAGGATTATAAGCTTGAAAAGGTAGATGAAGTTTTAAAGTTGGATCAGGAAAACAGAGATATCAAAAAAGAAGTAGAATCTTTAAGAGCTGAGCGTAATAAATTATCCAAACAAATCGGCGGATTAATGGCACAGGGTAAAAAAGATGAAGCAGAAGAAATTAAAAAACAGGTAGCTTCCCAGGCAGAAAGATTAAACGAGTTATCTGAAAAAGAAAGAAATGTTGAAGAAGAGCTCAAAAAAATTATGATGATAATTCCTAACATTATTGACTCATCCGTACCAATTGGTAAAGATGATAGTGAAAATGTGGAAGTACAAAAATACGGAGAACCTTTTGTACCTGAATTTGAGATTCCATATCATACAGAAATTATGGAAAAATTTGACGGCATTGATTTAGACAGTGCAAGAAAAGTAGCAGGAAACGGATTTTATTATCTGATGGGTGATATAGCAAGACTACACTCTGCTGTCATTTCTTATGCACGTGATTTTATGATCAACCGTGGATTTACTTACTGCATTCCACCGTTTATGATTCGAAGCGATGTAGTGACCGGTGTAATGAGTTTTGCAGAAATGGAAGCTATGATGTATAAAATAGAAGGTGAAGACCTCTATTTAATTGGTACAAGCGAACATTCTATGATTGGTAAGTTTATTGATACGATTATTCCCGAAGAACAGCTGCCAAAAACAATGACAAGCTATTCTCCATGTTTCCGTAAAGAAAAGGGTGCCCATGGTATTGAAGAAAGAGGTGTCTACCGTATTCATCAGTTTGAAAAACAGGAGATGATCGTGGTTTGTAAACCAGAAGACAGCGTGGTATGGTTTGAGAAGTTATGGCAGAATACAGTTGATCTGTTCCGTTCTATGGATATTCCTGTTCGTACTTTAGAATGCTGCTCCGGAGATTTGGCTGATCTGAAGGTTAAATCTATTGATGTAGAAGCCTGGTCACCAAGACAGAAAAAATATTTTGAAGTAGGAAGCTGCTCTAATTTAGGGGATGCACAGGCAAGAAGATTAAAAATACGTGTAAATGGGGAAAGTGGCAAGTACTTGGCGCATACACTAAATAATACAGTAGTAGCTCCGCCGAGAATGTTAATTGCTTTCCTGGAGAACAATTTGAATGAAGATGGAAGTATCCGTATACCGGAAGCATTACGTCCATACATGGGTGGTATGAGTGTTATTAAATAATTTATTACAAAAGAAGAATCAATTAGAAGAGCATGATCACAAAATATTGATTGTAAGGAGGTGAATGTAGTGCACAGTTATTTAAGGGCAATCGGTTTTAGCAACCTGGAGAAGAGAAAAGAAGTGGATCAGATCGTAAAAGACATCTGTGAAAATAGTGACAAAAAGCAAGTAGTGGAAGAAGATGAAGGTGCATTTATTGAGATGTCAAAAGATTTTGGCCAGGATATAGGCATTACAGTTTGCGGGGAATTGGATGAACAGGGGTTCCATCAGGAATATTATTTTCCTTATTTTAAAGGGACGGGAATTACCAGTGATGAAGATCTGGTAATTGAAAAGCATGTAGGAAAAGAATCCTATGCAGGTGTATGTGAAGATGTAAGAGTCGGAGTATCTTTGATTTTTTATCTCCAGAATGCAGCAGATTATAAAATGCAGGCAAATTTAAATAAATTAAGCGGCCAGAATATAAGTACTACATTTTCAGGATTATCCACTAAGGGTAAGATCTTACTTCCGATTCAGAAAAGTGAACAGCAGATTGATACAGATAAAGAGGCTACCAAAAATCGAAATCATTTGATTGCCGCTGCAAGAAATGGTGATGAAGATGCAATTGAAAGTCTGACCTTGGAAGACATTGATACTTATACCATGATATCCAGACGTATTATGCAGGAAGATGTATTTACGATTGTCGATACGTTCTTTATGCCTTATGGTATGGAATGTGATCAGTATCATATTATGGGAGAGATTAAGTCTTGTAATAAGGTGAAAAATACGTTAAGTCAGGAAGAAATTTATCAGATGAAAATATTATGTAATGAAATGGTATTTGATATTTGCATAAATGAAAAAGATTTAATGGGTGTTCCGGAAGAGGGCAGAAGATTTAAAGGTGTGATCTGGCTGCAGGGATGTTTGAATTTTCCAGAATAAAATTTGTATTCAACATGAACAGCTATTGTGCAGTTTCTGCCAATAGCTGTTTTTTTAAGTAAATATTGAAATTGACTTGACTTTTTAGGTTAAAAAGTGTAATATTTATAAAGTAACTTTTATCCTTGTCCCCTTAGTAAAATGGATATTACGAATCCCTCCTAAGGATTAAGTGCAGGTTCGATTCCTGCAGGGGACGGTTAAGTAAAAGTTAAAACAGAGATTCCTATATAACAGGAATCTCTGTTTTTTAGTTACATTTTTCCAATACTATTAGTTCTTTGATATAATAATTTTTTTCTGAATCAAAGATATAACCATTTGCCAGTAATGCCTTGTTAGAAGGTATATTTTCTATATCTGGCTGAACAATAATTTTCTCTGCAATTTGTTCTGCTTTTACTTTTTGGGTTAGAAGGCGGATAATTTCTTTACCATACCCCTTTCTTAAGTAGTTTTCATTTCCGATCAGATAGTCAATACTAAAAGTATGATTAGGCTTTGAAACAGAGTACCAATCTTCTATTTCATCGTTGATTCCATCATAGCAATCATAATACTGGCAGAAACCAATTGGTATATCATTACTCATAACAATAAAATGATGGATCCAGGAATGGGTGTCTGCCCGGTGATGTACTTCCATAAGCCAGTCTTCAGGGTCAAGATACCATTTTTTTATATATTCCTTGTTTAACCATATTTCAAATAATAATAGGTCTTCATCAGTAAAAGGTCTTAAATATATTTTATTCATATGTTAATTTCCTTTCTGTACAACAAAAATATGAATAAATATTCTTGTTTTTATAATTTTAGCATTACTAGTCACAAGTTGTCAATAGAAAACAAAAATAATTATTCTTATTTATATTGAAAATTAATGAGGTATGTATTATACTGCATATTGAAAGAGAGATGATAAGAATGCCACAGATACGAAAACCTACACAGAAACGATCTATCGAAAAACAGAATAAAATAATCCATGCTGGTTTTGAGCTGTTTTGCGAAAAAGGATATTATGAAACAAATACCAATGAAATATGTAAGAGGGCAGGTGTTTCTACCGGGGCTCTTTATAGTTACTTTCCGGACAAAAAAGCAATTTTTATTTCTGCATTTCAAAAGTTTTTTGAAGAACAGATTGACCCCTTACTTTTTTCCTTATCTGAAGGTGATGAACCATTTACGGTAGATGAATTTATTGAAAAAACCATTTGTGTGTTTACTAGTATTTATGCAAATTCTGCCAGGGGTATTGCTGAATTAAGTAATATGATGAATAAAGACGAAGAGATCTTCCAAACGTTTTGTGGTTTGGAAGAAAAATTAATGAATGTGTTTATTGATACGCTTGTTCAAAATAATATCAATGCTTCTTTAGAAAAGCTCTATCTGATTTATGCCATGATAGATGCAATTGCTCAGGAAAACAATATTAATGCCCACAGTGAGATGGATAGCAATAAACTTTTACAGGCAGGGATTAACGCAATAAAGGGTTTGCTGGAGATCGTATGATAACTGTATATATCTTGGAAGCTTCGCCAGTTGTTACCGGAGTATGAGGCAGATAATAAGATTTGACGTATGAGACAGATTTGATACCGGGGTTGAATAACCGGCAGGCTTATGTGCCTGTATGACTGAACTTAAGGGGTGATCCAAGAATGGATTATCCCTTTTTTATTTTTGTCTGTGACTTTTATTTAGTATTTTATTTAAAAAGATAAAAAGCGCAACCTTTTTCCTATATAAAGCATCTAATCAATGTGCACAAAATTAATTAGAAAAGTAATACAGCAATAAGCAGCCATAGATAAATACAATAACAGGTTTGTTACGTTATGTTGTTATTAAGATGGGCGAAGCGAAAGGAATGATATAAAAATGGAGAACATACAGGGAGAAGATCTGATGCTTGCCCGAAAGGCAAAAAAAGGCGATGTACAAGCTTATGGAGACTTAATTAAATTTCATAAAGAATATCTTTACCGAACTGCATTTTCCTATGTGAAAAATCAGGATTTGGCACTGGATGTTCTTCAGGATACTACCGTTCAGGGATTGCTGGCTATTCATAATCTGAGAGAACCTCAGTATTTTAAAACCTGGATAACCAGAATACTATATAACTGTGCTATGCAAATGTATCGTAAGTCATCCAAAGTAATTCCTTATGCCCAGGATGATATCCCGCAAGATACGGTAAAGCAGATGGACAGCGGTATTTCCCAGGAAGAAAAAATGGATCTCCACAATGCGGTAAGACAGCTGGATGAGCCATACCGGACGCTGATTGTACTGAAGTATTTTGAAGGGCTGACCATATCTGAAATATCTAAAATGTCTTCAAAGCCTGAGGGGACTATTAAATCAGACCTGTCAAAGGCAAAAAAGAAACTGCGCATGATTTTGAAAGAGGGGTATATTTATGCTTAATAAAAATGAGTTTGATCAAATTCCGATACCGGAGAATATTGATGATGTTATTGATAAAGGAGTTACAAGGGCTGTTAAAATAAAAAAAAGACAGCGGAGGAAGAAATTTATAACAACGACGACAGGCATTGCTGCCGCTGTAGCCGTCTTTTCTTTGTTCTGCGTATCTAATCCTGCCCTGGCAGCTAAAATACCTTTAATCGGGCATATATTTGAGCGGGTGGAGTCTACGGTGAGCTATAAGGGAGATTTCAGTTCTACGGCACAGGTTTTGGTGACGGAAGGAGCGGAAGATACCGGGGCTGTTACAGAGATTGGTGAAACAACAAAAGGGGCTGAAACAGAAGGGATTGAAAAAAAGGGGATTAAAAAAGAGGAGAATGAAAAAGAGGGGATTGTAACAAAAGGGATTAAAAAAGAGGAGAATGAAAAACAGGAGAATGATAAACAGGGAAATGATAAACAGGGAAATGAAAAACAGGAACAGGTACAAGAAAAGGCTGCCAGGGAAAGTAAATATATCAAAACTTCTAATGGCTTAACAGTTACGGTTTCTGAAGTATATTATAGTACAAAAGCTTTATATCTGGCAATGAGTATTAAAAATGAAGAAGAGTTCCCGGCAGATTTTATAAGAACAAAAAATATGGAGGACTATATTTTAGATTATGATACACTGAAACTGGATGGAACAGCAAGTTTTAGTTTTTCTGATATGGATATCGGACCGGAACTGTATATAGAAGGTCAGTTTATTGACAATCATACATTTGCAGGAATCTACCGTGTATCACTTGATCAGTTTTCCTATTATCCTACGGATGAGGAAATTGCAGCAAAAGGACTGGACATTAATGATTACGTAAAAGATGATATGAGTACTGATGAAGCTGCGTTAAAGGTGGATGAATATAACTTGAAATTAAAGGAGCAGTTTCCGGAGATTGGCAAACCTCTTCCGGTTCCTGATAACTTTACTTATAGTTTAAATCTGACTGATATTTCCGGAGAATTGTTTGAGACAGAAGCAAGAACCGTAACCTTCCCGGAAGGTGATACCGGGGTAATATATGATAATCTTGTGAAGCGGTATGAGGGCGAATGGAATTTTGAATTTGATGTGTCTCTGGACACCTCAAGGACTCAGACTGTGGAACTAAACGATACCAATGCAGATGGACTGGGGATTTCCAAAGTTGAAAAAACACCTTATGAAATTACTGCACAGATGATCATCCCCTCAGATAAGCTGAATTACGATTATTTTCTGGTTATTTTAGACAAAGATGGAGAACTGCTGGATTATCAGGGCAGTTACGCAGATACCTACCAGCTCTATGGAAGGGACACCGGCACTGTGTACATTTATATTTGTGACTATATCCAATACATGGATGAAATTAAGGGGTATTACTGGTCCCCTGATTATGAAGAAAAGAAAAAAACAAAGACATACAAACAATACCTGGATGAGAAGTCACTGTACCATACAGAAGTTACTTTTCAGGAATAACCATATACTGCTTTAATATTGGAGGCGTATTTTTGTAATAAACGGCTCTCTGTCCAACAGACGGAGGGCCGTTTATTATGAAAGTATGCTTTTATGTCTTACAGGTATGGCTGATCAGTTTTTCCGGAAGTCTCCAGGTCTCTTTCCCGTGGTTTTTTTAAAGATGGTAAAGAAGTAAGTGATGTTAGCAAAGCCTACGGCTTCTGCAATTGCTGAGGTCTTCCAGGAGGTACTTTTCAGCAAGTGGATTGCTTTGGAGATACGGATTCGGTTTAAATAGTCAGAAAAGTATTCATTGGTGTCTATTGCAAACTGGCGGCCAAGGTAGGCAGCATTTACATTCAGCTGTGAGGCCAGGGTTTTCAGAGATAGATTAATATCCTGGTAGTTGCTGCATACATAGCTGAGCGCATTTTGAATCAGGTACGAATAGGTGGGATTTGTATTTTCATCCAGCTGGTCCATCAAAGTTGTAAATAGTTGATACAGCTTTTCTTCCAGTTCGGTAAGTGAAAGTGCCGATCCGATAATACGAAAGGCTTCTTTTTTTTGAACATCAATGTCTGCGCTGGAAAAAAGTGATGACTTTAATTCCTGCATGGCGCAGATGATAAACTCAATCAGTTGATATTTAATATTTTCCAGATTGTTGTTGTTGTCCTGGCGGAGCATTTCGGCAAAGTATTGACGAAGCAGTTCCAGAAGGGCTTTGCTGTCACGTGCTTCAATAATATTTGCAAGGCTGGAATAATCAAAAATATAGGGGGTATCTTTTTCAAGCTGTACAATGGTATCTTTCTGAAACAGGTTCTGCATGATTTCTTTGCGTTCTGCAGACTGGAGGCAGTATATGTAGGAGGCAGAAAGGTCATGCACTGTTGAGGCATTTTCACTTAGAGAGGTAATGACAGGAAAGGAAATGCGTTCTTTTAACTGTCTGATGCAGGACTCCAGCAGGCGTTCGTAATCAGCATTTGTTAAGGAATATGCATAATCCTTGAAAATAAGAATGATGTTATCAGATGTGTCGAGTGCAGCGTAGCAGTCACAGGTATCTTTACAAATCTTTTCACACAATCTGGCTGTGGAAAAATCTGCCCATTTCATGGAACGTTCCCCGCTGTGAAACAAGGGCTTTAGAAGTCCCACACGCATTTTACTACAGCGAAAGGTAAGATTTACAAAGCGGCATTTCTCACGTAATTCCCGGGTGTCGATACGGTTGGTCAGGACCCTTACCAGAATGTCATTGCGAAGAGCCATAAGACTTTCCTGAAACTGCTGTTTTTGTGTTTGGGTATCATCCAGCATGTGCACTGTAGATATAATTGTATTTGTCAGTTCTTCCTGATTTACAGGTTTAAGCAGATAATTGACTGCACCATGCTGCATAGCGGTGCGAACGTATTCAAAATCGTTGTAGCCGCTCAGTATGATAAATTTGGGGCAATGTGGCAGATGGGAACAAAGCTCAATAAGTTCCAGCCCATTCATGTTGGGCATATTGATATCAATAAGAGCAATGTCAATAATCTGGTCTTTGATGTTCAGATAGGCTTTCATGCCATCCTCCGATTCAGATACAATTTCAATTCCGTAAACTTCCCATTCGATCAGATTCCGAAGACCGGAACGGATCAGGGGTTCATCATCCACAATAATCATTTTGTACATATTTCTCCATCTCCTTTTTCTCTAAGGCAGGAAGCGTAACTACCACCGCAGTGCCTCTGTATAATTTACTGTTAATACTGAGTCCATATTGCTTTCCGAACAAAAGCTGGATTCTGGTATGAACATTCCTTAGTGCCAGACCATAGGAAGAGTGTGTCTGGATACCGGCGATATGGTCTTGGAGGTCAGCAAGGGTTTCTTCACGCATTCCGGTGCCGTTATCGGTAATAGTGAGCGTGATTATGTTGTCGCAGACCTGGAAATTTATACTGATTTCAAGTGGCTGGCTATTTTGAGGAAAGCCGTGGGTTAGGTTGTTTTCTACAATGGGCTGGAGGGTGAACTTAGGGATACCCAGATAAAGAATGTCAGGAGGCACATTCATCAGGACACTGAGCTTATCTCCAAAGCGGAATTTCTGCAATTCCAGGTATGATTCTATGTAATCTATTTCGTCCTCCAGATATACTATATCATGGTTAAAATCTTTCATCCAATGAAAAAGGTTACCCAGGTTGGCAAGCATCTCAGCTACCTCATAGTTATCGTCTTCAAGTGCCCTCATGCGAATGCTTTCCAGGGTATTTGCCAGAAAATGCGGGTTGATCTGCGCCTGGAGGGCATAAAGTTCTGCAGTCCTGCGCTGTGTCTCAGCCAGATAGGTCTTTTTGATATAGATATCTAAAGTTTCACACATGGTATTAAAGGTCTGGCTTAAATAGCCGATTTCGTCATCGGAGTTAACCGGCAGCCTGGTGTCAAAATCCCCTTGGCTGATCAGGGATATAGCGGAAGCCAGATCATGAAAACGTCTTTTGTAATACTTGTGAAGTACAGTAACAATGGTGACCAGGCACAGAATACTGAGGCCGGTAACCAGAATGATTTTCTGGATAATACCCCAGATGTTTTTCATTAGTTTTTCATCAGAGACAGCGCTGATGATTTTCAGACCGGACAGGCTGACTGATTTGTTAGACAGGATATCTTCCTCCGGCAAAAATCCTTTCTTGTAATTAAGGTTAATGTAAGAAGGATTATTCGAATAAATTATTTTGGAAGATCCGTTCACCACAATATATTCCCCGTCCGCAGCGTTGTCAATTTCATTGTATGTGGCACTGATTTCCCGGGGAGAAAAGTTCATCATCAGGTATCCGGTAACGATTTTTTTCGTTGGATAATTCATGTCATACAGCTTGCCTATAAATGTCACTACTTCAGAATTTTCTTTGGATGACTGGGGGATATAAGGAGGAGCTGCATCATAAATAGTGGTAAGTGTTTCCGAAGTATTTTTAAAATCTTTTATGTAAGGCAGTTTATTATAATCATAGCTGATAGAAATCTTACGACTGCTGACATTGGAATAGGAAAAGGCATTTTTTCCGTCGGACGTAAAGAGGATGGTGTCCTGAATCATGTGATCCGAGTAGCACAGGGCAGTCAGGTAATCTGTTATTTTATTCAGATTATTCGATTGATAAATATCAGACGAATTGGATCTGGTGGATGAAATAATATTTGCAATATGGTCTGTGGAGTGCATTAAGATTCGCTGGTTGTACATCATATTATATTTGTCCAGCATAAATTGTTCAATTCTTTCGGCTGCTTCGCTGACCAGAAGCTGATCCTTGCCCTTGATGTTAATCGTAAAATTAATTAGCTGAAATGAGCTGGTAGCCAAAGAACACAGGATAATGAGTAAAATTGTTGCAAAGGAGATTTTGCTAAAAATACTGGTATTTTCTATCCGTTTTTTTATTTTCATGACACACTCACTTTCTGTCTCTTTGTATAATATTTGAATCAATACTATATTAAATATATAGAAATTGCAATATGACCTGCAATTTTCGAAAGAGTTCTATAATTTGTGAAATTGTAACCCTCTGATTTATGAAATATAATGTAGTCATCAAAGCAAACCGGTGAGTTACGATCAAGTCGAAGACCCCGCGCAGAGAGCTGAGGGGGCTTTGACCCTCGCGGCAGCAGTCATGTGGACAGGCAGTCATACCTACTTGGCTCGTTGCCCGCGGGAATAAAAAAGAGATAAAAGGAGGATACAGTTTTGAAAAGAAGAAGAAAAATAATAGCAATTTTACTGACCGCATGTATGTCAGCAACATTTATTGCAGGATGCGGTGGCGGCAAAACCCAGACGAATGCAACTACAGGAGAAACAAAAGAAGCAGCAACAGCAGGGGAGACAAAAGAGACGTCTGCGGCAGCTGATGAAACAAAAGCAGCGGATACTGCAGCGGCAGATGATACCGGAAGTGAAGGACAGACTACGATCACCTTTGGTGTTTTTGAGACAGATAATATCACGGCAGAGATCTGGCAGGGAATGATTGATTCATTTGAAGCAGCCAATCCGGAAATTAACGTAGAGAAGGTTCTGGCAACCGGTGATGACCGTGCTTCCTTCTGGAAAACCATGTTAAGCAGCGGTAATTTCCCGGATGTTGTAATTGAGGCAGAACAGCTGGCAACAATGGAAGGTATTTTTACTGAGGTACCCCAGGATGTTCTGGATCTCTTTGAGGAATCTGCACTGTGTACCTATAATGGAAAGAGCATAACCGTACCAAGTTTTAAACAGTATAAAATGCAGTGTTATTATAACAAAGCAGTATTCAATGAACTGAAGCTGGAAGAGCCTAAAACCTGGGATGAATTTATGAATGTGTGTCAGACCATTAAAGATGCAGGCAAAGTACCGTTAATGTGCGGCGGAACCGGGGATATCTGGGCAACGGGAGAACCATTCTGGATTGCAGAAGGGGATACGGCTTTATTGTCTAAATACCCGAATTTTAACCAGGAATTAAAAGAAGGTAAAAATACATGGAATAATGAGACAACGGTTGACGTTCTGACGAAGTGGCAGGACATGGTTAATAAAGGATATTACTATGAAGGTGCTATGTCATTAAGTTACAGCCAGGCTTCCGAAGAGTTTAAGAAGGGAACAGCAGCTATGATGGTTGACGGTTCCTGGCAGGCAGCAGGCCTGGACGGAGAAAAGAATGAAGACTTTGGCGTATTTTCAGTTCCAACTATGGATGGAAGCGAAATCTGCGTTGCAGACTGTTCCTACTGGGGCGTTTCTGAGACATGTGAGAATAAGGATGCTGCTTTCCAGTTCATCAAATATGTGTTTGATGAAAATCAGGAAGTATATAAGACATACCTGCAGTCAGACGGCTTATATTCTACTACAAAAAAAGCAGTATCTTACGAACAGGGACCGGTTACTACAAAGTTCTTAGACAATACTTCCGGATGGAACACCGTTCAGGAAATTATAAAACTTCCGGGCGAATTTGCAGTTCCAAGTGGAATGCAGTCTTATATGGATAAATCATTCCAGAATATTTTTAACGGAGCAGATGTAAAAGCGGAAGTGGAAAACTGGGATGTTGAATATCAAAGATTACTGGATGCGCAATAAAACGAAATTTGAATAGAACAGGGCTGTTGTAGATTCAAACAGAAAAGATGGATTTGCAGCAGCTTTTCTTAAATAATATGAGGTGTTTAAAATGAAAAAAAGTAAAATGTCCCTTGGCTTTGCCGCACCGGCATTTATAATCTATACTGTTTTACTTGTAATTCCTATTTTTATGGCTTTTTATTTCAGTTTGAATAAGTGGAACGGTTTCAATGCAATGGAATTTCTGGGACTTGAGAATTATCTGAATGTATTCCGGGATGCCAGATTGGGAAATGCAGTAAAGAATACTGCTGTTATTTCCGTTGTAGTAGTCGTTCTTGTAAATATACTTGGTTTATTTTTAGCAATGCTGGTAAATACAGCTTCTGCAAAGAGTAACGTTTTTAGAATTATCTTTTTTGTTCCGTTTGTATTAAGTACCGTGGCAATCTCCTTTGTTTGGAAGAGTATTCTTTCCTATAATGGTGTACTAAATGGTATTCTCAGTGCCCTGGGATTGTCGGATCTTGTTGGTAACTGGCTTGGAAGTCAGGGGTCGGCAATTGTATGTATTATCATTGTAGAAATCTGGCGCACACTTGGCTATCATATGATGCTGTATCTTGCAGCGCTTCAGACAGTGCCTCATGAATTATACGAAGCATGTACCGTAGATGGCGGGAACCGTTGGAAAAAATTCCGCAACGTAACCCTTCCGCTTATTATACCGGGCATGTCGGTGAGCTTTCTGATGAGTATTATCAATGAACTTCGTATGTACGACGTCGTGAAGATTATGACAGACGGTGGTCCCGGTTACGATACGGAAACGGTAGTATATAATATTGTTTCCCAGGGCTTTTCCAATAATATGGTAGGTTACTCTTCTGCAATATCAGTTGTATTATTCCTGGCAATCGGAGCAATCTCAATCTTCATTGTCAGTGCCATGAATAAAAAGGAGGTGGAAATGTAATGCATTCTATGAAAGCGAAAACCAGGGCGGTAAATATTTTCCAGACCGCTTTTCTGTTTATTCTGGCAATCATAGTGATTCTGCCTATTTACATAGCTATCGCCAATACCTTTAAAGACTCCGGCATCATTCTGGATCAGCCGCTGACCCTTCCGATTCCACCTACGATGGAAAATATTATCAGTGTATTACAAAGCCCGAATACCAATTTAGTGGAGATGTATACCAATTCCATTATCCTAATGGTGGCTGGAACGGTAATAACGGTAATCGTGTCTTCCCTGGCGGCTTATTATCTGGCAAGGGTGAAGTCCAGGCTCTCCGGTATGCTCCGGGTGTATTTCCTGATTGGAATCATGGTTCCTTATGTTATCGTTTATCTGCCTTTGTGTATTTTACTGCGGAATATGGGTATCCCGTTTGGAGTACCTATTCTGATTCTGGTATTTGTATCCGGTAATATTTCCTTTGCTTCTTTTATGTATACCAATTATGTGCATTCACTGCCTATAGAGTTGGAAGAAGCGGCATCGATTGACGGAGCGACCAGGTTCCGTATATTCTGGTCCATTTTGTTTCCACTGCTTCGGCCCTGTACGGCAACTATTGCAATCTTCGTAGGTCTTGGAATCTGGAATGACTTTCAGACACCGCTGCTGCTGGGACAGGTTAGGACGATTACCGTAGGTATTTATACTGCTATTGGCCCCCATTCTGCAAACTGGGGAATTGTATTCGCCTATGTATTTTTTGCGGCAATGCCCGTTATTATTGCATATCTTTGTGCACAGAAGAATTTTGTCAGCGGTCTGACTATGGGAGCGTTGAAAGGTTAAATAAGAGAAGGAGTTTTGTATATGGATAAAAAAGGTTATGTAATTACACATACGCACTGGGATAGGGAATGGAGGTATCCAATCTGGGAAAGCAGAATTTATCTGGCGGAAATGCTGGATGAGTTGCTGGATGTGCTGGATACCCGATCGGATTATGTAAGTTTTCTCTTTGACGGACAGAGCGTATTCTTAGAAGATTACCTAATGATTCGTCCGGAGAATAAAGAGCGGTTAGAAAAGCATATTCGGGACAGACGGCTTTTGATCGGACCATGGTATACCCTTCCGGATCTGTATCCGGTCAGCGGAGAAAGCCTGGTAAGAAATCTTCTAAAAGGAGATCAGGTCTGCGCCCGGTACGGACATAAATTAAATGTGGGCTATGAATCTTTTGGATGGGGACAGCCCAGTCAGTTTCCTCAGATATACAAAGGCTTTGGCATTGATTTAGTCATTGTGGCAAAAAGAGTAAATGAGAGAAAAGCACCGGAGAGCGAGTTTATCTGGGAAGGTAAAGACGGTACTCAGGTACTTGCCAGCAGGCTTGGAGAGGATGCCCGTGCCAATTTCTATATGAATACCTATATGGAAGCCATGAGCGGAAGGGCATACAAGTCAGATGAGTTCCGCTACGACTATGGGAATACAAGACTTTATCACAGAGCAGATAAAACCGGAAGTGAACAGGATTTCTTTATGCTCAGCCACAGGGAAGAGGTTCATGAAGAAAAACTGAAAGAGCTTGCCCTTTATTCCTGGAATGCCATGAATGCCAGCAGGTTAAAAAATGACCGGGTTTTAATGGATGGATCGGATTCCACCTGTGCACAGACCAGGTTACCGAAATTAATTGATAAAATAAATGAAGTTCTAAAAGAAGAGGGTATCACCCTATCCCATACAAATATGGAAGATTATGCGGCAATTTTAAAGGAAAAGCTGGCAGGGGAAGACCTAAGAGTCATTAAAGGGGAACTGAGAGATGGTCCGGCACCTTCCGTGTCAGCCAATGCACTGATGACCCGCTACCCTGTGAAAAAGAAAAATAAATCGGCAGAAAGCATCCTGATGGATATGGCAGAACCGCTTTCAGTAGCCGGGGTATTGATGGGAATGAATTATGACAGGAATTACCTGAACAGAGCCAGAGACTATCTGTTGGGTTCCCAGTCCCATGACAGCATTAACGGCGTTGTACAGGAGAAAACGGTCAGAGATGTTATGTACCGTCTGGATCAGTGTACAGAATTATCCGAATGTGTAAATGATCAGGTCATCCGCTATATTGCTTCCAATATATCCGGAGCAGATTTTCAAAAAGAAGATATCCTGGTTCTCCTTGTTAATCCTCTTCCTGCAAAAAGAAATGAAGTGGTGGAACTGGTAATTGATACACCGGAAGAACAGAATATCTGGGATTTTGATGTGTACAGTATGGATGGGAAGAAATTAGAAATTGCCCATATTTCCAGAAAAGAAACAGTAACACCTGCAGTCAGCCGCCATACCAGGCCGGAACCTTTCTATGCGGACCGCCATGAACTTATCCTGGAGACAGGTGAAATACCTGCAGGAGGATATAAAACAGTGAAACTGGTACCCAGGCAGAAATTTGCCAGAAAGCAGAAATTCTGGCCGGCAACCCGCATGAGCGATGGCAGGGAGCTTGGAATAGGTGCCTGTGTCATGGAAAATAAATATCTGAGGGCCAGCGTCCAGCCAAACGGTACAGTGAAATTGCTGGACAAGGAAACGGGATTTGAAACAGGTGAGCTCAATTACCTGGAAAGCGGCGGCGATATCGGTGATTACTGGATTCATTATCCGCCTTATCATGATCAGATATTCTCAAGCCGTGGAACCTCTGCAGATATCTGGATGGAAGAAAACACACCCCTTCAGACCAGCATCTGTGTTTCATATAAGTTCCGCGTCCCGGCATTTAGCCTGCGCCCCGAAGCAGGAATCCAGGGAGAAAGCAAGAGAAGCAGTGAAATGACAGACCTTTTGGTTGCTATCCGTTACATATTGAAGAAAGATGCAAAAAAGCTGGATGTAATTCTGAAGGTAAGAAATACTGCAAAGGATCACCGGCTGTCGGTAAACTTTAATGCAGATGTCTTGGCTGAAGGTGCATCTGCCGGAGGACATTTCTGTGTGGACTATAGAAATGCAGCTGCAGACAAGGAAGAAAACGGACTCCGTTGTACAGAGATGGATAAACTGCCGATGCAGGGATTTGTGGATATCAGTGATGGGAACAAGGGATTTGGAGTAGTCTCACAGGAATTTATAGAATACGATGCTTCCCGTAAGGGAATTTTATCCTGTACATTATTCCGGGCGGTAAGAAATATGATCTGTACCGAGTTCCGCAGTGGATCTTCTTATCCGTCGCAGGAGGGCGGACAGCTCCAGGAAGAAATGGAATACCGCTATGGATTAACGGTTCACAGAGGCAGTTGGGAAGACGCCGGATTGCAGGAAGAGAGCAGGCGCCAGAGAATTCCTGTTCTGCCGGTGCAGTTCAGTACGGATTATGAAAATACAGGATATTTACCGAATGAAAAGAGCTTTTTTGAGGTCAAAGGAGCACAGGCATCCTGTATCAAGATGGGGGAAGACAGGGACGTCATCATTCTTCGTATCTACAATCCATGTACAGAAACAAAAGAGGCAGCGCTGATATTTGACCGTCCTGTAAAAGAAGCATATCTGGTTAATATGAAGGAAGAAAGAATTACGGACCTTACTTATGAGGGAACCGCTTTGAACCTGGAACTGGGACCGGATAAAATTATGACAGTTGAAGTAAAACTTTAAAGTAAAGTTGTTGAGAAAAAATATAAGAAACAGAAAGGGTGCCATATAAATGGAAAAATGGATTCCGGGAATAGGAACGTTAAAAAATGCTGGTGATTTTATACCGCTGGAAGTAAGCGATGGAGGACCCTTTAAAGTTGGGGAAGACGGTGTAAAGGAGATTCTGCGTACAAAAGACGGCAAGACAGAATTTGCCGTGTATCAGGATAAGACCTTATGCTATGTGAAGTCTCTAATGGGTTATCCGGCAATTTATCCCATGATGGAACCGGTATTTGAAGGTCCGGCAGAAGCACTGTTGATGGATTTGGATGGAACCAGTGTCCGGAGCGAGCAGTTCTGGATGTGGATTATTGAGAAGACTATGCAGAGGCTGATGGGAAATGCAAGTTTTGGTTTATCGGATGAGGATGAGCCCTTTGTATCAGGACATTCAGTATCGGAACATTTACAGTATTGTATTACAAAGTATTATCCAAACCAGAAGGTAGAAGAAGCAAGAACTTTTTATTATGAAATCGTCGAAGATGAAATGCAGAAGATTATGAAAGGCCAGGGGAAAAAGGGAGCGTTTGTTCCGTCTCCCGGTCTGAAGGACTTTCTTATGGAACTGAAGGCTGAACACATTAAGATCGGGCTGGTAACTTCCGGCCTTTACAATAAGGCGATACCGGAAATTGTATCTGCGTTTGATGTAATGGGGATGGGAGATCCATTTCAATTCTATGATACCATTATCACTGCAGGAACGGCTTTCCGGCAGGGACAGGCAGGAACGCTCAGTGAGCTTGCCATGAAGCCGCATCCCTGGCTGTACGCTGAGACTGCCAGAGTAGGACTTGGAATTATGCCAAAGGAAAGAAACAGGGTTATAGGAATGGAGGATTCTTCCGCCGGGGTACTTTCCCTGCGCCTGGCAGGATTTTCAGTTATAGGAATTGGAGGTGGAAATATAGAAAAAGCAGGAGTCAGCGGGTTGTGTCTGAAAGAGTATGATCATCTGTGCGATGCACTGCCTCTTATTACAGGAAAATAATCAAAGTTATGAAAAAGGAGAAAAAGCTTATGAGGAAAAAGTTAGTAGCAGGTTTGTTATCTGCAGCAATGTTAGTAAGTTCTGTTTCGGGAGTTGCAATGGCAGAGCAGGCAGAAGTAAGCAGCAGCCAGGTAATGGCTGAGATCTATGTCTCGGCCCGAACAGAGCCTGGAACAGGGGACGGGTCAGAACAGAATCCTTTTGCCAGTATGGAAGAAGCAAGACTGGCGGTGCAGGGATTAAATGATCATATGACCGGAGATATCGTTGTTTATTTTGATGATGGGGAATATCTTCTGGATAGTACGGTTGCATTTAACCAGGAGGATTCTGCAAGTAATGGACACAAAATAATTTACAAAGCAAAAGAACCCGGGAAAGCAGTACTCACCTCCGGACTGGAGGTTACCGGGTGGGAAGATGCAAATGATGAAAAACGTCCGGGGCTTCTGGCAGCGGATGCGGACATTGATAATACCAGACAATTTTATGTGGATGGAGAAATGGCAGTCCGTGCAAAAGGAAAAATAAAAGGTGAAATGGTCCGTAGCGGAGAGAAAACCACGTATACTACATACAATGGAAACCATGATGCTTATACGGGCTTTCGCTGTGCAAATACGGATATTCTAAACTGGAGAAATCCCGACAATATTGAATTTATCTGGGATATCAGCTGGGCACACCGGATTTCACCTGTAACATCAATTACAAAACTGGATGAAAACAACAGTTTTATTGAAATGGAGTGGGATTCCTTTAAAACCGGGCAGATTGCAGGTGGAGTCCAGATTAACAGAGGACCTGATTATGTGGAAAATGCCTATGAACTGTTGGATGAACCGGGGGAATGGTACTTTGACAGCCAGGAAAAGAAGATCTACTATATGCCAAAAGCAGGACAGGAAATGAGCCAGACACAGGCCATTATTCCAAGTGTGGAAAATTTAATTACACTGGAGGGAACCCTGGATGAAAGCGTGTCAGATATCAGCTTTGAAGGCTTTGGATTTTCCTATAATACCTGGCTCTATCCCAGTGCAAAGGGGTGGCCGGAGCAGCAGGCTAACTTTGCCCATGATCCCAAAGAAGATTTCAACATGCATGCATATTCTCTGGCACCGGGAGCGGCAATTGTTACTAAGATGGCAAAAGGAATTACCTTTGACCGCTGTACATTCCAGAACCTGGGTTCAGCCGGAATCAATATGCTGGATGGCTCTGTAGGCAACACAGTAAAAAATAGTGTATTTAAAGATATATCGGCAGGCGGAATACTTGTGGGAGGGGTAAGTATTACCGAAGCACATCCTTTGATGCCCGGAGATACTGTTGAGAACCATATTAAAAATAAAACACCCCATGATGAGCGTATAATAGTAAAAGACAATACGATTACAAATAATTACTTTAACGGAATCGGTACGGAATATAAGGGAAGCATTGCCGTTGTGGCAGGCTATACGGATGGAACCGTTATTAGGAATAATACAATTCGTGACGTGGCTTATTCCGGTATTTCCGTAGGCTGGGGCTGGGGATACTGGGAGCAGGGCGGACGTTATAAACCGGACGGCATGCCCGATGATGAGACCCCTGCGGAATATCCCGTATTTCCTCTTGGAGATGCAGCAGTATCACGTAATAATATTATTGAAAATAATGATGTTTCCATGTGTATGATGAAACTACACGACGGGGCAGGCGTTTATACACTTGGTGACATGCCGGGCACCAGCATTAAAGGCAATATAATCCATGATAATGTAGGCTGGCCGGGCGGTATTTACCTGGATCAGGGCAGCGGCGGAATGACTGTGGATCAGAATATTACATACAATGTTCAGGTAGATATGAATCATAATGTCCGGGAGTATACTTATGGATACAAGGCAGATCATTATGTAGACGGAGGCAATAATTATTATGGAGTAGCTCCGGACGACGACCGTTATCCAGTGGAACTGGCAGCAAATGCCGGAGTACAGGAAGCTGGCGGAGAAATCATCATTCCGATTGAGTTGAATAAATTAACAGCGCCGGAATTTATTTCATCCGGGGATAAAGTGATGCTGGAAGGAAACTTTGGCAAAGAAACAGGAAGAGTGGTACTTAGCGGGGCACAAGGTCCGGTTTATGTGGATGCACAGTCCGGAAATATCATCAGCTGGACAGCTAAAAAAATACTTTTGCGTATGCCGGGCGGTGTTGTAAGCGGTTCTGTATTTATTGAAAGTGCAGATGGAATCCAGAGTAATGCAAAGAAAATTAATGTAGGTAATTTTACAGAAGAATTATTTAAAGATGACTTTGAAGATTATGCAGCAGGAAAATTAGTGGATCAGGAATCTGCTGTAAACCGCTATACAGCCATTGTGAATAGTGCTTATGTAGAGAAAAATGAGGACGGAACACAGTTTCTGCGCATCAATAAGCCTGCTGACGGCGTCGATGCCCGTCTGGAAAAAGAAGCGGACTGGCAGGATGTTATGCTATCCATGGATTTAAGATATGACGTAAACCCACAGAGTTACGGAGGATTATTCCTTTCACCGAGATTCATGGACCACGGCAATAAATATCTCGTACTGCTTACTCCGAATTACACCAATGGTCTGGGTTACCAGCAGTATGTAGACGGCAGCTTAAACGGCCCTGGAGGCGGCGGAAATTACAGCTATAAGGTGGGGACCTGGTACAGCACGAAAATTGCTATTGTTGGACATGAGATGAAAGTAAAGATATGGGAAAAAGGAAAGCCGGAACCATCCATATGGACTTCTGCGACTACTTTCTCGGGTGTGGATAAAGGCGGACTTCTGGTGCAGATGACTAGTTTCATAGATGGGGAAAAAGCAAGTATTGATAACTTGTGTGTACTCGGATATCAGCCAGGAATAACAGAAGATATGTCAGCTGACCGCACGGCACCGGTAACAACCGCTATCCTTTCTGGAAATCAGAATGCAGAAGACAAAGGAATTTATAACAGTCAGGTTCAGGTATCGTTATTTGCAGAAGACCTCGATTCTGGCGTGGCGGATATTGAGTATCAGCTGGGTGACAGTGAATTTACTGCTTATACAGAACCTCTAATATTTGGAACAAACGGTGACTACGTCATTTCGTACCTCTCGGTAGACAGAGCCGGAAACACAGAAAAAACCAGAACAATCCGGTTTACGGTGGATTTACAGCCGGGTGAGCTTGTTTT
Organism: Robinsoniella sp. KNHs210; assembly: GCF_000686105.1. Taxonomy (NCBI): domain Bacteria; kingdom Bacillati; phylum Bacillota; class Clostridia; order Lachnospirales; family Lachnospiraceae; genus Robinsoniella; species Robinsoniella sp. KNHs210. The sequence goes on along the minus strand of NZ_JMLZ01000002.1, from coordinate 3,319,264 downwards.
TGAAGACAATTTTGATGTGTATGATGCCGGTACATTCACAGACCTGGATACAAAAGGATATACAGCCATTAATGGAGAATCTATTGAGATTGAAGAACAGGAATCAGGGAAACTGCTGAAATTAAACGGTATTGGTCAGGATGTGAGACTAATGCACAAGGCCGATTGGCCAAGTACGGTGATGACCTTTGATTATAAGTTTCAGAATCCGTTGGGCGGCCTGGAAGGTCTTTATCCAAGCAACTATTTTCAAAATCTGAGTCCGGACAGTATGTATGCATATCCAATGCTGCCAGGCTGGGGCGGTATTCTCCTGCAGCAGAATGTAAACGGTAATGCAAACAATATTACGGGAATCAGTAATGATGTTTATCCGTTACAGGCAGATACATGGTACAAGGTAAAAATGCAGACATCCGATGATCATATGGCAATTAAAGTCTGGACCAGGGATGCCGAAGAGCCGGAAAACTGGATGGCAGAACGTGACGTTAGCGGATTGAGCGGCGGCGGCGGTCTCTACTTCTCCTTCTCAGGCAAAGCAGGTGAAAATGCTGCATACATAGATAATGTTGAAGTCAGAGGATTTGAGACAAGTTCAGAAGTAACCAGAGTCATTTTTGAAGCAGATCCACAGGATGCAACAGTTTCCATAACAGATAACCAACCGGAAGCGGATGGAAGTTATTTATTGCAGAGAGGTTCTTACACTTACACTGTTTCTGCAGAGGGATACATGGATTTGACAGGTACACTGGAAGTAAACGGTGAAATCACAAAGAGCATCTACACGGCGCTGCAGAGAAAACCGGTTTCCAGGGAACAGTTGGATCAGCTGATTGAACAGGCATGTGCAATTACAGATGCCGAACTGAAGAAATATACGGATGATAGTGCAAAGGCATTTAAAAATGCCCTGGAAGCAGCAGTAAGACTTTCAGAAGATGCATTCCAGCCGGAAGTAGATGCAGCGGCAGAAGCACTGGATGCAGCAATCAAAGGACTTACTGCAAAGCCACCGGTCTACAGAGACCAGTTGAATGTGTTGATTCAGAATGCCCGTGCAGTTACAGCAGCGCAATTGCTTCTGCATACAGATGAAAGTGTAAGAGTATTTAAAAATGCATTGGAAGCAGCAGTAAGACTTTCTGAAAATGCATCCCAGGCGGAAGTAGATGCAGCAGCAAGAGCACTGGATGCGGCAATCAAAGGTCTTACCAAAAAACCGGAGACTAATGTTCAGCAGCCAATTGATGTATCAAAACTGTCTATAGGCAGCATAGCTCGCCAGACCCATACCGGCAGATCCATAAAACCATCGGTAACAGTAAGATATGGAAGTAAGGTATTAAGGGCAGGTACAGATTATACCCTTACCTATAAGAATAATGTAAATCCCGGCAAAGCACAGCTTATACTCACTGGAAAGGGCGGCTATAAAGGCAGCATTACAAAGACATTCGTAATCGCAGCAAAAAAAGGAAAGATCTATACAGTGGGAGATTACCAGTACAGAGTCTTAAATTCATCTGTAAAATCGGGAACAGTAAGATTCTTAAAGCCGGTGAAGAAAAGCTTAAAAAAAGCCAGGGTTCTGTCTACAGTTAAGATTGGAAATTACAGTTATAAAGTAACGGAGATTGGAAAAGAAGCATTTAAGAATAATAAGAAGTTAACTTCCGTGATAATTGACAAGAATGTAAAAGTAATCCATAGTTATGCTTTTTCAGGCGCCAAGCAACTGAAAAGCATTACTGTAAAATCCAAAGTATTGAATAAGGTATATAAAAATACATTTAAGAACATTCATAAAAGAGCGGTTATCCGGGTGCCATCTTCTAAACTGAGAGCATACAAGAAACTGATGGCAAATAAAGGACAGAGCAAAACCGTTGTAATAAGAAAGTAAGGAAAATATCAATATGTCAATATTAAAATTAGAACCGGCATTTAAGGAATACATCTGGGGCGGAGATAAGCTGATTAAAGATTTTCACAAGCATTACAGCGGAAAGACTCTTGCTGAGTCCTGGGAACTGTCCTGCCATGCAGACGGCAGTTCCCGGATTGCCGGGGGTGCATTCAGGGGAAAAACCCTGAGTGAATATATAGAATGGGAGGGTAAAAAAGTTCTGGGGAACCGTTGTGCAGCATTTGACGGATTCCCAGTACTGATTAAGTTCATTGATGCAAGAGAGAATCTGTCCATACAGGTTCACCCGGACGATGAATATGCCCTGAATAAAGAAGGACAGTATGGAAAGACGGAGATGTGGTACGTAGCTGACTGCACAGAAGATGCTTATCTGTATTACGGGTTTTCCAGGGAAATCTCAAAAGAAGAGTTTCGGCAGCGGATTGAGGAGGAAACTATATTAGATGTCCTGAATAAAATTCCTGTTGAAAAAGGTGATGTATTTTTTATTGAAGCCGGTACGCTTCACGCAATTGGTGAGGGTATTGTAATTGCAGAAATACAGCAGAATTCAAATGTTACTTACCGTGTATATGACTATGGCAGAAAGGATGCGGAAGGTAAAAAAAGAGATCTGCATATTGAGAAGGCTCTGGCTGTGACAAACCGCAGTCCAAAAGTGCGTTCCGATAATTTCGAACCTCATCTTGGCAGCTGTAAATATTTTATGGTAGACAAGCTCACTCTGGATGGGAAGGTAATGAAAGAGATGAGTGGAGAAACAGATGGAAGTACATTTGTACATATTTTAGTTATTGAGGGAAACGGCGTTATTAAGAATGGAGAAGAAATTTCATTTTTAAAGGGTGACAGCCTGTTTATTACAGCATCTTCAGGGCGATTTGAAATCAAAGGAAACTGCCAGGTGCTGATTACGACTATTCCATGAAAATAATCAAAGTTATGAAAAAGGAGAAAAAGCTTATGAGGAAAAAGTTAGTAGCAAGTTTGTTATCTGCAGCAATGTTAGTAAGTTCTGTTCCGGGAGTTGCAATGGCAGAGCAGGCAGATGTAAACAGCAGCAGCCAGGTAATGGCTGAGATCTATGTATCAGCGGGTACAGAGCCTGGAACAGGAAACGGGTCGGAGGAAAAGCCCTTTGCAAGTATGGAAGAGGCAAAACAGGCGGTACAGGGATTAAATGACAATATGACCGGAGATATCGTTGTTTATTTTGATGACGGGGAATATCTTCTGGACAGTACGGTTGCTTTTAATCAGGAAGATTCTGGGAGCAACGGACACAAAATAATTTACAAAGCAAAAGATGCCGGGAAAGCAGTACTCACCTCAGGACTTCAGGTTACCGGGTGGGAAGATGCAAATGATGAAAACCGTCCCGGGCTTCTGGCAGCGGATGCGGACATTGATAATACCAGACAGTTTTATGTGGATGGAGAAATGGCAGTCCGTGCAAAAGGAAAAATAAAAGGTGAAATGGTCCGTAGCGGAGAGAAAACCACGTATACTACATACAATGGAAACCATGATGCTTATACGGGCTTTCGCTGTGCCAATACAGATATTCTAAACTGGAGAAATCCCGACAATATTGAATTTATCTGGGATATCAGCTGGGCACACCGGATTTCACCTGTTAAATCAATTACAAAACTGGATGACAGCAACAGCTTTATTGAAATGGAGTGGGATTCCTTTAAAACCGGGCAGATTGCAGGGGGAGTCCAGATTAACAGAGGACCTGATTATGTGGAAAATGCCTATGAACTGTTGGATGAACCGGGGGAATGGTACTTTGACGGCCAGGAAAAGAAGATCTACTATATGCCAAAAGCAGGACAGGATATGAGCCAGACACAGGCCATTATTCCAAGTGTGGAAAATTTAATTACTCTGGAGGGAAGTCTGGATGACAGTGTATCCGATATCAGTTTTGAAGGCTTTGGATTTTCCTACAACACCTGGCTCTATCCCAGTGCAAAGGGATGGCCGGAGCAGCAGGCTAACTTTGCCCATGACCCAAGAGAAGATTTCAATATGCATGCATATTCTCTGGCACCGGGAGCGGCAATTGTTACTAAGATGGCAAAGGGAATTACTTTTGACCGCTGTACGTTTCAGAATCTGGGATCAGCCGGAATCAATATGCTGGATGGTTCTGTAGGCAATACAGTTAAAAATAGTGTATTTAAAGATATATCGGCAGGTGGGGTACTCGTAGGAGGTGTCAGTATTACTGAAGCACATCCTTTGATGCCGGGGGATACCATTGAAAATCATATTAAAAACAAAACACCTCATGATGAACGTTTGATTGTAAAAGACAATACTATCTCGAATAATTACTTTAACGGAATAGGTACAGAATATAAGGGAAGCATTGCAGTTGTGGCAGGCTATACGGATGGAACCGTTATTAGGAATAATACAATTCGTGACGTGGCTTATTCCGGTATTTCCGTAGGCTGGGGCTGGGGGTTCTGGGATCAGGGCGGACGTTATAAACCGGACGGCACGCCGGATAATGAAACTCCTGCGGCATATCCGGTATTTCCACTTGGAGATGCAGCGGTTTCCCAGAATAATGTAATTGATAATAATGATATCTCCCAGTGTATGATGAAGCTTCATGACGGAGCCGGTATTTACACGCTTGGGGATATGCCGGGCAGCAGCATTAAAGGCAATTTGATCCACGATAATGTAGGCTGGCCGGGAGGTATTTACCTGGATGAGGGCAGCGGCGGAATGACCGTAGATCAGAATATTACATATAATGTACAGGTAGATCTGAATCATAATGTGCGTGAGCATACCTATGGATACAAGGCTGATCATTATGTAGATGGCGGCAATAATTATTATGGAGTATCACCGGACAACGACCGTTATCCCGTGGAGATTGCAGCAAATGCCGGAGTACAGGAAGATGGCGGAGAAATCATTATTCCAATTGAGTTAAATAAACTTACAGCACCGGAATTTATTTCATCCGGGGATAAAGTGATGCTGGAGGGAAACTTTGGTAAAGAAACCGGAAAAGTGGTACTGAATGGAGCCGATGGTCCGGTATACCTGGATGCCCAGTCCGGTAATATCATCAGCTGGACAGCTAAAAAAATTCTTTTGCGTATGCCGGGAGGTGTTGTAAGCGGTAACGTTTATATTGAAAGTGCCGAGGGAATCCAGAGTAATGCAAAGAAAATTAATGTAGGTAATTTTTCAGAAGAACTGTTTAAAGATGACTTTGAAAATTATGATACAGGTAAATTAGCGGATCAGGAATCTGCTGTAAACCGCTATACAGCCATTATGGACAGCGCTTATGTAGAGGAAAATGAGGACGGAACGCAGTTTCTACGTATTAATAAGTCAGGCGGCTCCGATGCCCGACTTGAAAAAGAAGCGGACTGGCAGGATGTTATGCTATCCATGGACTTGAGATATGATGTGAATCCACAGGATTTTGGAGGATTCTTCCTTTCTCCCAGATTCAAAGATCACGGCAACAAATATCTGGTTCTGCTAACACCTAATTACAGTAATGGTCTGGGTTACCAGCAATATGTAGATGGCAATCTGAACGGACCTGGCGGCGGTGGAAAATACAGCTATCATGTTGGTACCTGGTACAGTACCAAAATTGCCATTGTTGGACAGGAAATGAAAGTAAAAGTATGGGAAAAAGGAAAGCCGGAACCCTCATTATGGAATTCTACCACAACATTCTCCGGTGTGGATAAAGGCGGACTTCTGGTACAGCTGACCAGTTTAAGAGACGGGGAGAAGGCAAGCATTGATAACCTCAGTGTGAATGGATATCAGGCCGGCGTAACAGAAGATGTGTCAGCTGACCGAACATCACCTGTAACAACCGTTTCCCTTTCCGGAAACCGGAATATGGAGGGTAAAGGAACTTATAACAGTCAGGTTCAGGCAGTTCTGTTTGCAGAGGATAGCGATTCAGGCGTAGCTGATATAGAGTACCGGCTGGATGACGGTGAATATACTTCTTATACAGAACCACTTTTATTTGGAACAAACGGTGACTATGTATTGTCTTACCGCGCAGTAGACAGAGCAGGAAATATAGAAAAAACCAGAACAATCCGTTTTACGGTGGATTTACAGCCAGGTGAGATCATTTTTGAAGACAATTTTGAGGCGTATGATGCCGGTACACTTACCGATCTGAATACAAAAGAATATACCACTATTAATGGGGATGCAATTGAAATTGAAGAACAGGAATCAGGAAAGCTTTTAAAATTAAACGGAATTGGCCAGGATGTGAGACTAATGCACAAGGCGAATTGGGCAAGTACGGTGATGACCTTTGATTATAAGTTTCAGAATCCGTTGGGCGGCCTGGAAGGTCTTTATCCAAGCAACTACTTCCAAAATCTGAGTCCGGACAGCATGTACGCATATCCAATGCTGCCAGGCTGGGGAGGTATTCTCCTGCAGCAGAATGTAAATGGAAATGCAAACAATATAACTGGAATCAGTAATGATGTTTACCCGTTACAGGCAGATACATGGTACAAGGTAAAAATGCAGACATCCGATGATCATATGGCAATTAAAATCTGGACCAGGGATGCCGAAGAGCCGGAAAACTGGATGGCAGAACGTGACGTTAGCGGATTGAGCGGCGGCGGGGGCCTCTACTTCTCCTTCTCAGGCAAAGCAGGTGAAAATGCTGCATACATAGATAATGTTGAAGTCAGAGGATTTGAGACAAGTTCAGAAGTAACCAGAGTCATTTTTGAAGCAGAGCCACAGAATGCAACAGTTTCCATAACAGATAACCAACCGGAAGCGGATGGAAGTTATTTATTGCCCGGAGGTTTTTACACTTATACCGTTTCTGCAGAGGGATACATGGATTTGACAGGTACACTGGAAATAAACGGTGAAATCACAAAGAGCATCTATGCATCGCTTCAGAGAGAACCGGTATCCAGGGATCAGTTGGACCAGCTGATCGAACAGGCATGTGCAATTACAGATGACGAACTGAAGAAATATACGGATGATAGTGTAAAGGCATTTAAAAATGCCCTGGATGCAGCAGTAAGACTCTCAGAAGATGCGTTCCAGCCGGAAGTAGATGCAGCAGCACAAGCACTGGATGCAGCAATAAAAGGGCTTACGGAAAAGCCACCGGTTGTGAGAGATCAGCTGAACACATTGATTCAAAGGGCAAGGGCGTTTACAGATGCTGAATTACAAAAGTATACAGATGACAGTGTAAGAGTATTTAAAAATGCTTTGCAGTCTGCCATCGGGCTTGCCGCAGATGCATCACAGGAGGAAGTTGACCGGGCAGCAAGAGTGCTGGATACTGCTATAAAAGGGCTTGTTAAGAAACCGGATGTGACAGTTCCCCAGCCGATTGATGTGTCAAAACTGGCAGTCAGCAGCATTTCACGTCAGACACATACTGGAAAAGCATTGAAACCGTCAGTAACAGTTAAATATGGAAGCAAAGTGTTAAAAGAAGGAACCGATTATACCATTTCCTATAAAAACAATGTAAACCCAGGAAATGCCCAGCTCATTCTCACTGGAAAAGGCGGCTATAAAGGCAGCATTACAAAGACATTCGTAATCGCAGCAAAAAAAGGAAAGATCTATACAGTGGGAGATTACCAGTACAGAGTCTTAAATTCATCTGTAAAATCGGGAACGGTAAGATTCTTAAAGCCGGTGAAGAGAACCTTAAAAAAAGCCAGAATTCTGTCTTCAGTTAAGATTGGAAATTACAGTTATAAAGTAACGGAGATTGGAAAAGAAGCATTTAAGAATAATAAGAAATTAACTTCCGTGATAATTGACAAGAATGTAAAAGTAATCCATAGTTATGCTTTTTCAGGCGCCAAGCAACTGAAAAGCATTACTGTGAAATCCAAAGTATTGAATAAGGTATATAAAAATACATTTAAGAACATTCATAAAAGAGCGGTTATCCGGGTGCCTTCTTCTAAACTAAGAGCATACAAGAAACTGATGGCAAATAAAGGACAGAGTAAAACCGTTGTAATAAGAAAGTAAGAAAAGTATCAAATTCTGCAATGCAGACGGCAGTTCCGGGATTACCGGTACTGATTAAATTCATCGATTCAAGGGAGAACCTGTCCATACAGGTTCTCCCGGACGATGAGAGGCCAGAAATTAGACAGCCTGTTTATTACAGCATCTGCAGTGTGATTTAAAATCAGAGGAAACTGCCAGGTGCTGATTACGACTATTCCATAAAGCTGTTTTGTAAACAATTTACGAAGCTTCATCAGAGTGTGTCTAAAAAATGAAGGCAGCAATTTGCAGCAAATGTCTGCAGACGTGTTTCGTTATTTTAGATATGTTCCTGGAGCATAAGAAGGGGTATGGGAAAAGATATGGGAAAAGGTATGAGGAGTAGAGCAATGGCTGCAGTGCTTGCAGCATCATTAATAGTAAGTGCTTTGTCAGTGTATGATGTAGGATATGCCAAAGAAGAGAGTATGAATGATCCGGTTATGGCTGAGATTTATGTATCTCCATCAGGCAGTGCACAGGGAAGCGGTGAGAGAGATGACCCGCTTGGATCTATGGATCAGGCAAGAGAAAAAGTAAGATTAATGAATCAGGATATGACCGGTGATATACTGGTGTATTTTGATGAAGGCGATTACTTTATGGATCGTGAGGTGCCGTTTCAATATGAAGATTCCGGCACCAATGGGTATCAGGTAATTTATAAAGCTATGGAAGGAAGCAAACCGGTATTTACCTCGGGCAAAGAAGTAACCGGATGGACGGATGCACAGGATCCCAAGCGTCCGGGCCTGATGAAGGCGCAGGCTTCGGGAGTGGAAAATACCAGGGAGCTTTACGTGAACGGAGAAATGGCGGTCAAGGCCAAAGGTCAGGTTCCCGGAAGTATAGAAAGAGCCGGAGAATACGAAAATTATACCACGTATAGCGGAACCCACAAGGCGTACCGTGGATATAAGAGCAATGCCACTGATATGATAAACTGGAAAAACATACAGGACATTGAATTTGTATACGACATTCTCTGGGTACACCGGATCTCACCAATTGAGTCTATTAAGGCGATGGGGGATAATGAAATCTACATTGAAATGGACTGGAATTCCTTTCGTCTAAACCAGATCGCAGGCGGAAACCAGGTTCATGCTGATGTTCCAAGCTACATTGAGAATGCTTATGAACTACTGGACGAGCCGGGAGAGTGGTACTTTGATAAAACAGATAAGACCATTTACTATATGCCAAAAGAAGGGCAGAATATGGATCTTGCAGAGGTAATAGTTCCAAGTACCGAGCAGTTTATCACCGTGCAGGGAGATCCAGACCGTAAAGTAAAAGACATCACCTTTGACGGTCTTTCTTTTGAATATAATACCTGGCTGTATCCAAGTCTGTATGGATGGCCGGACCAGCAGGCAAATTTTGCCCACAATCCGGAAGAGACAGAAAATATGCATGGTTATTCCCTGACACCTCAGGCAGCGATAGAGACGAGAATGAGTAAGAATATTACATTTTCCGGCTGTCATTTTCAAAATATTGGTTCCGGGGCAATCAGTCTGTTAAAAGGATCTGAAAATAATGTGGTTGAAAAGTGTGTATTCCAGGATATATCCGGGGGCGGAGTGCTGATTGGCGGGGTGAACATCAACGATGCACATCCTGTTGAACTTGATGATAATGCCACCTTGGATGAGATCAAAGAGGCAATGCAGAAGCACGCCGATAATCCAGAGCAGTCGCCTCATGATGAGAGGAGTATTGTAAAAGACAACGTGGTTACCAACTGTTACTTTAATCGAATCGGAACAGAATACAAAGGCAGCATAGCGGTATTGGCAGGCTATACAGATGGAACCGTGATTACACATAACACCATTAAAAATGTGGCATACTCAGGAATTTCCGTAGGCTGGGGCTGGGGCTTCTGGGATCAGACAGGCAGGACGGAATCTACGGAAGCAGGTGAGATTACGCCGGATTATTACCCTGTATTTCCACTGGGTGATGCGGCTGTGTCCAGAAATAATATTATTGAGTACAACGACGTGGGATATTGTATGACGAAGATGCATGACGGAGGAGGTATTTATACCCTGGGAGACATGCCGGGCAGCAGTATTTCTTACAACAGCATCCATAACATGTCCAGCTGGCCGGGAGGCTTATATCTGGATGAGGGAAGCGGCGGCATGAAGGTTGAGGGAAACATCAGTTATGATACACCATATACCTGCTTTTATAATATAAGAGAATTCACCTGGGGACACCGGATGGATCAGCCGGATTTCAAAGAAAATTATTGGAATACCGCACCGGAAAGTGATGCTTATCCCCACAAACTTGCTGAACAGATCGGTATCGAGAAAACATATGAAAATATACGTCCAAAGGAACTGGACACAGTAACTGCACCGGACTATATAAAGGCCGGGGACCGGGTTATCCTGCAAGGCTATTTTGGGGATGAAACGGGTAAAGTTATGATGACAGGACCGGATGGAGAAATATCTGTGACAGGAGATTCGCCTTATCTGGTCAGCTGGGAAAAAAATAAAATAGTATTCCTGGTTCCCGGCGGTGTTTCAAGCGGGAGCATTTATGTGGAAGCAGCGGATAAAACCCAAACCAATAAGGATAAAAAACTTACCGTATTTGGTGGGGAAAAGGAACTGTTTGGAGATGACTTCGAAGAGTATACCAGCGGAAAGTTAAATAACCAGCAGAATGCCGTAGAAAAATATTCTTATCTGCATGACCGTATTAGTGTTGCAGAGGAGGATGGAAACAAGATTCTCAAAATGAATTCAGATGGTACTGATACTTATCTTACAAAAGACGCAGACTGGGAAAACGTAAAGATTTCTTTTGATTACCGGTTTGATTCGGATACAAAAGATTATGGAGGTATCTATATTTCACCACGGTATCAGAATAAGGAAAACAGGTATCTGGCAAATCTGCTTCCTCATTTCCGAAATGGTATTTTCTATCAACGCTATTTGAACAATGGATATTCCGAACATGGTGATACAAACTTCAGTTATGAGGTGGGGATCTGGTATTCCATAAAAATGGAAATGACAGGGGATAACCTGCTGGTCAAAATGTGGAAGCGGGGAGAAAAGGAACCTACTGAGTGGACAGGAAGTGCAAACTTTGGAGGGTTGAAAAAAGGCGGAATCTTTTTACAGTATTCCGATTCATCCGGTGAAAATACAGCGTTTTCCAGTTTTGACAATCTTCTGGTTACCACGGCTGAGGAAGGCGTAACAGAAGATCTTGGACAGGATCTGGAAGCTCCTGTAACGAAAGCGGAAGTAACCGGTGAAAAGACAGAGTCAGGCGAATATATTAATCAGGCAAGAATTGAATTAAAGTCTGAGGACAGCTCTTCGGGAGTTGCGGGAATCCGCTGCCAGATAGATGGAGGAGAGTTACAGGATTATACAAAGCCTGTTGAGATTTCCAAAGAAGGCGCATTTACGCTTACGTTTTATGCATTCGACCGTGCGGGCAATAAAGAAGAGCCAAAGGAAGTAACCGGAAATGTAGTTCAGGGAGAGGTTATCTTTGAAGAGAATTTTGACAAATACGGTGAAGGAATGTTTACCGATCCGGATGAAATAGGATATCAGCTGACAAACCCGGAACAATTCCTGATTGTAACCGATCAGTCACAAAGTGGAAATGCCCTGAAAATACAGGGAAAGAAGAATACGGCAGTTCGTATGACAAAGCAGGACAGCTGGGATGGTACCGTGATGACGTTGGATTTCAAATACCAGGAAGAACTGGGTGGAATTGAAGGTCTTTATGTAAGTAACTATTACCAGTCCTTCAACCCGGACAATATGCATGTATACCCAGTCATTCCGGGATACGGGGGAATCCTCCTTCAGCAGAATGTAAATGGTAATGCAAAGGAAGCGGCAAGGCTGGAAAACAAAAAGATCAGCCTAAGACCCGGAAGCTGGTACCATATGAAGGCATATACCTCAGGAAGTGAGATGGCAGTGAAAGTCTGGAAGGACGGAAGCCAGGAACCTGCGGGCTGGATGGCAAAAGGAGCAGTAAGCGGATTGCAGGGAGGGGGCGGACTCCACCTGGGATTTTCCACAGGCAGCAAAGAAAATAATTATGCACTGTTTGACAACATCAGAATCATTGGTTTCGCAGAGCAGGAGCCGGAGAAACCAGTGGACTTAACAAAGCTGCAGGGCGTATACGACGAAGGAAGAGAAAAAGAACAAGATACCGATTATACAGAAGAATCGCTAAAGAGCCTGAAAGATGTTCTGGATGAGGCGGAGATTCTGCTGGGCAGGGAAGACTTAACAGAAAAGGACCAGACTTTGGTGGATGCTATGCAAAAGCAGCTGGAAGAAGCCATAAAAAATCTGGTACTAAGACCGGCAGATAAGACCGCTCTGGAGCAGAAAGTACAGGAAGTGCTGCACATTGATTTTGAACTCTACAACAAAGAGTCAGCAAAGAGGCTTAAAAATGCACTTGCAGAAGCGCAGAAGCTTTTAGAGAATAAAACACTTACGGTTAAGGATCAGATACTGCTCCAGGAAGCAGTAGACGAGCTGGATGCAGGTATTGGAGAACTGGAAGAAATCAGTGAACCGGGAACGGAAACGGAGCCGGGAACAGAGACGGAGCCAGGAACGGAAACAGAGCCGGGGACGGAAACAGAACCGGGGACCGAGACAGAACCGGGGACGGAAACAGAGCCGGGAACGGAAACAGAGCCAGGGACAGAAACAGAGCCGGGAACGGAAACAGAGCCGGGGACGGAAACAGAGCCGGGAACAGAGACAGAACCAGGAACGGAAACAGAGCCGGGAACGGAGACAGAACCGGCAACCAAAGCGGTATACCAGGTAGTTTTCCAAAGCTATGACGGAAAAGTACTAAGCCGCCAGGCGGTATCAAATCATGGCGCAGCAAAGGCTCCAAATGCACCGTCCAGAGGGGGGTATACCTTCAACGGATGGAGTAGTTCCTACGGAAATGTAACACAAAATCTGGTCATAACAGCACGGTATAAAGCAAATACCTACCTAATTTCCTTTCAGAAAAACGGAGGAAAGGGAAGAATGGGAAGACAGACGGTTACCTATGACAAGAGCACAAAGTTAAAGGCAAACCGTTTTAAGAAGTCCGGCTATGTATTAAAAGGGTGGAATACAAAGAAAAATGGTAAAGGAAAGTCATACGCAAACCAAAAGACGGTCAAGAACCTGACAAGTATAAACGGGAAAACCATAAACCTGTATGCACAGTGGAAAAAGGTATCAAAGCCGGATATCGTGAAAAAAGTATCTGCCGCCAGCAAAAAGGCAAAGACTTGTACACTTACCATAACAAACGTAAAGAAAGCAGACGGATACCAGATACGTTATGCATCCGACAAGGCATTTAAAAAGACTAAAACGGTTTATGTGTCTGAAGGAAAAGGAAAGAAAACATCAACAGTAATAAAAGGGCTGAAACGCAAAAAGACTTATTATGTAAAAGTTAGGGCTTATATAAAAGACTCAGCGGGTAAACGCTATTATTCCAAGAATTACAGCAGTGTTAAAAGCGTAAAGATCCGATAAGAGAATAGAAACAGCTATTATTATGTGGATGCAGTGCAATATCTGCATCCGCTTTTCAAAAGCATATTTCAAAAATTGATTCCCACAAAGTCTGACGCATGGCTGGCAAAAAACAACAGGATGTCTATCGAACTGCAAGGCGGAGGAACAGAAAAGGAGATTATACAATGACAAAAAAAGAACGGGTATGGGCGGCAATCCGCCATATGGAAAGTGACAGAGTGCCAAAAGGGGAATTATATATTCAGCCTCAGATAGCAAACAAGCTACTGGGAAAGGATTATCCCACGGATTATCAGCATTTTGAAAGAGATTGTAAAGTACGGGAGTTATTGCACATGGATATTATAAATGTAGGAGACTGGCCGGAATGGGAGATTGGAAAAGCTGCAGATGGAAAGAAAATCATACAGAGTGTGTATGGACAGACCTTCTTAGAGGGAGAGGAAAGCAAACGTCTTCTGGATCCGCCTGTGGATATCGAAGATGTCTGGGATTATCAGGAGCCGGATATTACAAAGGTAACGGGAGCTCTGCTGGAAAGATACGTAAATGAAACAGATTTCTTCGTTTTTGCCCAGATTGGCGGACCAATCTCCATGCTGAATGAAATGTATCCTATGGAGGATTATATGGTCAACTGTATTACTTATCCGGATGAAACTCATTTGTTAACGGAAAGGGTAATCGCATTTGAGATTAAAAAGGCAAAGTTATTTCTGGACAAAGGAGCAGATGCTATATTGATCGCAGATGATATGGCATTTAATACCGGAGTTTTTCTGCCGCCTTACGTTATGGAAGAAAATGTATATCCATTCTATAAACAGATGATACGGGAAATCAAAGAATATAAAGATACACCGGTTTTTCTTCACAGCGATGGTAACCTGAACAGTGTAATGGATAAACTGGTGGAATGTGGATTCGACGGTATTCAGTCCCTTCAGCCATCAGCCGGAATGGATATTGGTGAAATTAAGAAAAAATACGGGGACCGTCTTTGTCTGTGGGGGAATATTGACCTGGATTATATCATGTGCTTTGGCACCGTGGAGGAAGTCCGGGCGGAAGTTCGAAAGACCATTGAGATTGCAAGTCCCGGAGGAGGATTCATTCTCTCCACCTGCAATACAATGGTAGATATTATTCCGCCGGAAAATATTCTGGCAATGATCAAAGAAGCCGATATCACGGATAAGCAGTAGATCGTTAGATATTGCACCATTAAAGCGGATTTTCCAGAAATCCGATTCCGCTCATAATCATATTTTCAGTCATTCTGGCAATTTCTTCTGTAGGAAGGATCATACCTTCCTCTATCCATTTTCGAATCAGACCGATACAGCCTGTACTGACAAAGGAATAAAAGTACTCAATCTGCTTAATTGTTGCTTTTGGAAACAGGCTGTGGTAGGTATTGATACAAAATTCCTTTCCGGTATTTAACAGTTTTGACATCAGCTCTTTATCGTTATAATCCCCCACCATAAATGTACACATATCGGAGTTTTTCTTGAGACAGTAAAAGATTCCATTACAAATATCAGCAAGATTCCCTTTTTTGGTGCTGTCGTTAAGCAGCGGTTCCAGTGCCTGTGAAAATTCAATCAGCATTTCATTTTCAATTTCTTCCAATAGAGCATAAATATCCTGGTAATGAGTATAAAAAGTTCCGCGGTTAATGCCGGCACGGTCGCTGAGTTCTTTTACGGAAATACTCTGTATCGGTTTTGTTTTCAGCAGATCCGTAAAAGATCTTCGGATTAAAAGCTTTGTAATCCTTACACGGTGGTCGTTGGATTCTTTTTTCATAGTATTCCTCCTCCATATTAAAAAAAACTCTTAGCGGTTTAATTCAAATCCAGTAAAAGAAATTCTGAATCACCAAATTCGCATAAATAACTGCCGCCTTTTGCATCCGTAAATAAAATAGCCTGGTCACTGCGCTTATTTGCCTCGTCAAACCAGGATAAGCGGGCGGCTTCAGCAGTGGATAAATCCAGGTCAGTCTCTTTCAGGCTCCTCAGGATCGCAGCAGCATTTGCTTTTAAATCATACAGATACGGTGAGGTTTCGGTTACACCATAATTTTGAATACTGGGACCCTTTTCATCATAGGAAAATACAACATAACCACTTTGGTCAGCCCCGTTTGAAAAAGTACAGCAGTATAATTGCTGATCCGGCCGGATTGGTTCCATTTCATAATTTAGTACTGTGTATTCGGTAAAGTTATCGAATTTCCATTCCATGTCATCCATATTTCCTGTTTGAGCATCTACCCACATAGCAAGAAATTTTTGGATTTTTCTATGCTGAAAGTATTCAAATACCGGGGTGCTTTGCGCTGAATAATAAGAGTCCAGAATATTAGAAGGCATGGAATGAATGGTTTCGGATTCTTTGTCATTGTCTTCACTGCTCTCGCGATTCCCGTCAGATTTTATATTTTCATTATTTGTATTTACCTGAGCTTCTTTAATTTCAAAAATCTCTGAAGCTTCCGAGGACTCGGCATCTTTCGAGGACTCGGCATCTTCCGAGAACTCGGCATCTTTCAAAGACTCGGCATCACCCGTAGACGACAGCACATCTTTCGCAGACTCCACGGATGCTGTCTCCAATGCCTCGCTGGAAAAAGTGCTGCAGCCGTTCACAGCGGTCATACAGAGGCACAGCGTCAGTAAAACAGCATAATTTTTTTTCATTTGACAATCCCCTTTCATCTCATCACATACATTTATATACGATTCTGTTTCGATCCAATATATATAATTCTGATTTCTCTAATATGCATACAGGTAAGGCCATTTATTTCCTATTATACACCTCGGTGGTGGTATCGTCTATGTAAGTGAGGTACGGTTTAGAAAATCTTTAGATAGTCCAAAAAAGTCCAGATATCACAAAAAAGTGCAAGAATATATGATATTAACTTAAAAATTTGAAAATTCATATAAAGTTAATACTATGGCTTCTCAAATTTCCTATGCTAAAATACTAACATAAACAAAGACAAACAAACCAAATTAAATCAGGAGGATATGAAATGAAGAAGAAAGTTTTAGCAGCATTATTAGCAGGAACGATGGTAATCAGTCTGGCTGCATGCTCAGGAAGCGGATCAGAAACAAAGAGCACGGATGCAGGTACATCTGCACCGGAGGAAACAACAGCACAGACAGCAGCAGCTACAACAGAAGCAGCAAATGATACGGAGACTGCAGGTGAGACGGCTGGCGATACCCAGGCTGCATCAGGAGAAGAAAGTAAAATTACAATATGGGCATGGGACGAGTCATTTAACATTGTGGCTGCAAACCAGGCAAAGGAAATTTATCAGAAAAGCCATCCGAATGCAGAGGTTGAAGTTGTAACCATGGCGCAGGATGACATTGTAGCACAGCTTAACACCAGCCTTTCAGCAGGAACTTACGACGGACTTCCTGATATCGTGCTGATTGAGGATTACAAGATTCAGGGTTATCTGACATCCTATCCGGATGAATTTGCAGACCTGACAGATGTTGCAAGTCCTGAAG
This sequence comes from Robinsoniella sp. KNHs210, assembly GCF_000686105.1. Lineage (NCBI taxonomy): Bacteria > Bacillati > Bacillota > Clostridia > Lachnospirales > Lachnospiraceae > Robinsoniella > Robinsoniella sp. KNHs210. Next base: position 3,302,135 of record NZ_JMLZ01000002.1, on the reverse strand, counting down.
ACTTTGCTGCATATAAAACAGGCGTAAACCAGATGGATGGTAAAATGCTTGGTATTCCATTTGATTCCGGTGTCGCAGCTACTTTCTACCGCACAGATCTCATCGAACAGGCAGGCTATACTAAAGATGACATGCAGAATCTTACCTGGGATAAATATATTGAAATCGGTAAAGCAGTAAAAGAAAAATGCGGTGTTGATATGTGTACCATCGATCCAAGTGATATTGGACAGATCCGTATGATGATGCAGAGCGCAGGCACCTGGTATACAGATGCTGACGGCAAAGTGGATTTTAAGGATAACAAAGGTTTAAAGGATGCAATTGGAGTATATAAGAAACTGGTTGAAGCAGGTATCACAAAACAGACAGCAGATTGGGATCAGTTCGTAGGATCTTTCAATAACGGAGAAGTTGCTTCTGTAGTAACCGGATGCTGGATTGCTCCTTCCATACAAAAGGGAGAAGATCAGAGCGGTAAATGGGCAGTTGCACCATTCCCGAAAATGGATGCAAATTCGGATTCTGTTAATGCTTCTTCTATCGGCGGCGCAGGCTGGTATGTACTGAAAAATGTAGGAAATGAGCAGGCAGCAAAAGATTTCCTGAAAGAAACATTTGCATCAAATGTAGATTTAATGAATCAGCTGGCTACCGATATTACCCTGGTTAGTACTTTAAATGCTGCAGAGTCAGCAGAGAATTACTCAAAGGGAAGTGATTTCTTCGGCGGACAGGAAATCTTCAAAGATTTCTCCAAATGGACACAGGAAGTTCCATCTGTTAATTACGGACTGCATACATATGCGCTGGAAGACATTATGACAGAAGCACTTCAGGCTATTGTATCAGGAGCTGATATAGATTCCACATTGTCTGATTACCAGACTCAGGCAGAAGCAGCAGTAGCACAATAATAAAGAAGGTAAATGGGGTGCTGCATTGTTCAGCACCCCATTTTCAGGAAGGTAGAAGGTCATGAAGAAAAAAATTGACAGAAGATCCTGGGCATTTATTATTCCCAGCGTAATTCTAATAGTGGCATTTGTTTTCTATCCAATGGTGCAGGCATTTATTACTTCGATGCAGACTGGAATGGGAAATAATTTAAGATTTGCAGGGGCGGCGAATTATAAACGGCTTCTGACAGACTCTACATTTGTAAAAGCACTGTGTAATACAGTGATGTATCTGGTCATTCAAGTGCCGGTTATGATTATTCTGGCTCTGGTGATTTCGTCAATGTTAAATGATAAAAAATTAAAAGGAAGAGGCTTTTTCAGAACCGCAATTTTCCTTCCCTGTGTTACTTCCCTGGTAGCATATTCCATAATATTTAAAAGTTTGTTTGCAACAGACGGATTTGTCAATATTATGCTGATGAATCTGAACTTTATATCAGAGCCCATATCATGGATTACGCATCCGGTATTTGCAAAGGTACTGATTATCATTGCCATCACCTGGAGATGGACCGGTTATAATATGGTATTCTATCTGTCGGGCCTTCAGGGGATAGACGATTCCATTTATGAAGCAGCATCAATTGATGGTGCAGGCGGTTTTCAGAAATTTAAATCCATAACGCTGCCGATGCTCAAACCAATTATTTTGTTTACAACCATTAACTCTACAATTGGTACGCTGCAGCTCTTTGATGAAACGGTAAATATTACAAACGGCGGTCCGGCAAATGCCACGATTACCATTTCACAGTACATCTATAATCTGTTGTTTAAGTATCAGCCTAATTTTGGTTATGCTGCGGCTGTATCTTATGTAATTGTATTATTAATTGTAATCTTATCCATTATTCAGATGAAAGTAGGTGACGATAAAGAATGAGTACAAGATCAAAGGTAATAAGAGGTTTGGAATATGTAATTCTCAGTATTTTGTCTGTAGTATCCATTTTTCCATTCTTTTGGATGATTATAGCAGCAACAAATAAATCTGTGGATGTTACAAAAGGAACATTGCTTCCGGGATCTTATTTTTTCGAGAATTTAAAATCGGTACTTCAATCGGATTTAAATTATTTGACATCTTTTAAAAATTCCCTCATAATTGCAGTATTAACAACTGCTATTGCAATGGTAGTATCGTCTGCGGCGGGATATGCTTTTGAGATATACAGAACAAAAGGAAGAGACAGAATCTTTAACTTTATCCTTTTATCCATGATGGTTCCTTTTGCAGCACTTATGGTTCCGTTATTCCGTTTATTTTCAAACTTTAAGAATATTCCCATATTGAAATTCCTGGCACTTAATACATCGGGTTCGGTTATAGTAATTGCAGTGGCTACGGCTTTCCTGATTTTCTTTTTCCGCCAGAATACCAAGACATTTCCAAAAGAACTTGTGGAAGCAGCCAGAATTGATGGTTTAGGTGAAATGGGAATCTTTACAAAAATTTATATGCCAACCATGAAATCTACTTATGCAGCTGCAGTAGTAGTAACCTTTATGTCCAGCTGGAATAACTATCTGTGGCCATTGATTGCGTTAAAAGGCGAGAACAGAACTCTGCCGCTGATCATTTCTGCAATGGGGTCTTCTTATACACCTGATTACGGAATGATAATGACTGCAGTTGTTATTGCAACGATACCTGCCGCGTTGATCTTCTTCCTGATGCAGAAACAGTTTGTTGCAGGAATGCAGGGTTCGGTAAAAGGATGATCAGGTAATTTCTAATTCTCCTTCAGATTATATCAAATGATAAATATATATTCATTTTTCAGGTTAAATATATTATACTAAAACTAAATAGTTTGTTTTTAATAAATATGATAGCGCCCTCCCTAGAGCGTGTTTGAAAATTCATTCCCGCCAGCTGCACGCCCCACTTTGCGGCATATTTGCCCCGGGTTCAGGTTACGTAGCCCGCTACGTGCCCTTCATCCGGTACAAATCTCCCACAAACTGTGACGCACAGCTGTCAGAAAGGAATATTAAAACACACTTTAGAGAGGGAGCTATCATTTACAGGGGGAAAGAGTGTGAATGATTATTGCAAAATCTTAATTATAGACGATGAATATATTATGCGTCAGGGTATTAAGCATATGCTGGATTGGGAAAGGCAGGGCTTTCAGATTGTGGGGGAAGCTGCAAATGGCAAAGAGGGACTGGAACTGCTGGCAAGTCTTCATCCACATATTGTATTATGTGATATTGTAATGCCGCAAATGGATGGGGTTGATTTTTCCAAGGTAGTACAAAAAATTTATCCTGAAATACAGATTATTATTTTAAGCAGCTATGATAACTTTAATTATGTAAAAGGAGCTCTGCAAAACGGGGCTGTGGATTATGTCCTGAAACCGACACTGAACCCACAGGAGTTGCTGGGGATTTTAAAGACAACCGCATTGCGGATCCCGGGTATGGTTCTTATGAAAGAAGATGGAATTAGTCTTGAGAAAAGCCTGGAAGGTTATCTTATGGGAAGGTCGAAGGAATTTGCCGGCCCGGAGATTGTAGAGCGTTTTCCTTATACCTTTTACCGGGTTTTTGGAATGTGTATCCGTAAGCGTAATATGAAAGAACAGGACATCTCTTCTATATTATACGAAAAAATAATGGATTACATGAAGGACTGCAAATGTGCTTATATTGCGGTGCTGCTTCGTGAGGAAATTCTCTGTGTGATACTTAATTTCAGGGCAGGGGACCGGGATGAGGTAGTAGAATTTATGGATAAGATGACCAGACAGATGATGGTTTTCCAAAGCCGGATCTATGGGGTTTTAAGCCAGGAATTTTCCACCCGTTCCATGATTAAGGAAGTCTATGAGGGGGTTATATTGCCGGAAATAGATAAAGCTTTCTATTATCAGGGTAAGAGTTTACGTATTATAGAAGAAAAAAAGGTGACAGGCCAGCAGCCTAAGTTTGACTTTAACTGGTTTTCTAAATATCTGGATGAAAAAAGATACCGGGAAGCCCTGGATCTACTGTATGTCTATGCGGGCGAAGGCATGAAGGCCTGTATGGAGGAATTCCGGTTTAAGAATCAGATTAAAAATATGATTTTCAGCCTGATTGATGCAATGGATATGAGCCGAAACAGAAAAGAAGAGCTGCGTTACCGTTATTTCAAACAGATAGACAATACGGTATATGTGGAGGAGTTTAGCAGTGCTTTAGAGGAGATCCGGCAGGAATTGGATCGGGAACTGGAAGAAGGAACCCAGGAAGACGATTACCGCATCCGGCAGATTCTGCAATATATAGCCCAGAACTATACTCAGGATCTGGACCTGGCGGAAATTGCAAAGGTATTTAATTTTAATTATTATTACCTGTCAGCTTATTTCAACCAGCATATGGAAGCGGGGTTCAGTGAATATGTCAACAGTATCCGGATCAAACAGTCATGCAGGCTTCTGCGGGAAAAAGACCTGAGTATATCCCAGGTAAGCAATGAAGTGGGGTATTCAGATCCAAGTTACTTCTGCAGGGTCTTTAAAAAAGTTACGGGTGATACACCGTCCACATGGCGGCGGAGCCACAGACAGGAGAGGTGAGATTCATAATGAAGAAACTGCATCTGAATAGTACGGTGGTTAAAATATTATGTACGGTGATTCTTGGCATTATTTTTGTTTCGTTTGCTGTATCGGCATTTGTCATTCATCTGTCTGAAAATATATTTATTGATACATATGGGAAGTCCCAGGAAAGAGTGTTCCAGCAGGTAGAAAAGGAGTTTAATGACTGCCATGAGACATTAATGAAGGTGGCATCCTCCATTGATTCCAGCTGGGCGTTCCGCCTGTATTTTGACGATAAGCAGATGGATAAAAAAACCGAGTTTCAAACGGTGTATCAGATGCAGAGAGACTTGAAACAGGCACTTAGTTCTGATTTATCTGATGTAAGCGTTATGGTTATCGGAATAACCGGGAAAAGTTATATCAACCAGCAGGAAAACATTACCACACCGGTTAATGAGATACTGGAAAATAATCTGTCAAAACGGTCGCTGGATAATCCCAAGACCATACAGTATCAGTATTTTGATGAAGGGCTTACATCTACCTCAAAGGACGGACAGGCGTTGATTGGGGCAAAGGCCCTTACATATCTGGAGAGCAGCAGACCCTATGCAATTGTTTATTTCACCATGAGGGAGCGGGATGTGAAGGACTATTACGATTACTTTACCGGTGATACCACGGACTTCTATTTGGTAGATGACAAACACAGAGTAGTTTCTTCCAACAGAAATGAATCTATAGGCAGTGTCCTGGATAAGGAATGGGTCACAGATCAGGATGAGCAATATCTGCGCCGCAATTTTAAGGAAAATAATAAAGTATATACCATATTAAAGACGCGTATGCCTTATTTTGGCTTTTCTATATACGGAATAATTGATAATGCGAAAGCGCTTGATAACCAGTATAATATTCCCCAGATGGCGCTGATCTGCCTTGGCATTGCATGTGTTGTGCTTATATTTATCACCATTATCACCAGACAGATCACCCGTCCCTTATCCATTATGGCAGGAAAAATGTCTGAGATAAGAAAAGGTGATTTTGGGCAGTATATGGAAATAAAGGGAACAGAAGAGATTAGGGAGCTGGCGACCACATACAATTTTATGCTGGACGATCTGAAACGGTATATTGATGAATTAATGCGGACCCAGGAAGAAAAGCGGCGTTCAGAGATAAAGGCATTGCAGATGCAGATTAATCCCCATTATATTTATAACACCCTTGCAAGTATAAAATGGCTGATCTGGCAGGGAGATGCAGGGAAATCTTCCCAGACCATTGATGCATTTATTAAACTTCTCAGAAATACAATCAGCGATACCAGTGAATGTATAACCATCGAACAGGAGATTGAAAATCTGAAAAACTATGTACTGATTAACCAGACCCGGTATGGGGAACAGGTTCAGGTAGATTATGATGTCTCGGACGAATGCATGAATTGCATGATTCCCAAAATGTTATTGCAGCCATTCATTGAAAATGCATTTTTCCATGCATTTCCATCAGGAAGAAAGGGCAATATAAAGGTCTGCATCCGGAAAATGGAAAGGGATATGAATATTGAAATTGTGGATGATGGGATCGGTATGAAAAAAAGCCGGGTCCTGAGTCTTTCCAGCGGACATGACAAATCCGAGCATTTTTCCGGCATAGGAATTAATAATGTAGATGACCGTTTAAAACTTCTATATGGTGCAGATTACGGTTTAAATATTCTCAGTGAGGAAAAAGAAGGAACCACTGTGATTATCAGACTGCCGATACAAAATGATGAAATAAATGATCAGACACACTCTAATACAAAAAGAAAATTATTTATAGAATAGAGGAGGATATGGCAATGAAAGCAGAATTAGCATGGTTGGGTGACCCGGAGGTGTTTCAGGTTAACCGTCAGCCGGCGCACTCAGATCATATATTTAAAGTAAAAGGAGAAAGTACGCGTATTTCTCTGAATGGAACCTGGAAATTTTGTTATGCTGAAAATCCATCCGGGCGTCCCGTTGAGTTTTATCAGATGGATTATGACTGTTCCGGTTTTGATGATATTCAGGTACCGGGTCATATACAGCTTCAGGGTTACGACCGCTGCCAGTATATTAACACCATGTATCCCTGGGATGGACAGGAGTTCTTACGCCCGCCTCACATTTCCCAGAGTTATAACCCAACCGGTTCTTATGTAAAAGAGTTTCATGTAGATGAAATGCCGGAGGGCCGCATGTATCTGTCCTTCCAGGGAGTTGAGACGGCTTTTTATCTCTGGGTTAATGGTGAATTTATCGGATATAGCGAAGATACGTTTACACCATCCGAATTTGACATAACGGATGTGGTTTCTGCCGGAGTAAATAAACTTGCAGTCGAGGTCTATAAACGCAGCAGTGCCAGCTGGATAGAAGATCAGGATTTCTGGAGATTTTCCGGGATTTTCCGGGATGTATATCTCTATACCACGCCGAAGCTTCATGTAAGGGATATGTTTGCAAACGGCGAGTTAATAAATGGGTATCAGGATGGAAAACTGAATATCCGCCTGGCGGTGCAGGGGGATGAAACGGGCTATATAAGAGCATTCCTGAAGAAAACAGATGACGTGGTGTGGTATGAGGAAATCAGTAAAGAAGCCCAGATACTGGAAATAGAAGCTGAAATCCCTTCCGTACAGCCATGGAGTGCAGAAATTCCAAACCTCTATACCCTCTATCTGGAAGTTTACGACCAAAAGGATCATCTGATTGAGTCCCTGACGCAAAATGTTGGATTCCGTAATTTTGAGATGATCGATGGAATCATGTGCATTAATGGAAAAAGAATTATTTTCAAGGGAATAAACAGGCATGAATTTAATCCCAGACGGGGAAGAAGTATCACTGAGGAGGATATGCTCTGGGATATCCGGTTTATGAAGCAGCATAATATAAATGCAGTGCGTACCTGCCACTATCCGGAGCAGAGCAGGTGGTACGAGCTGTGTGACGAATACGGCATTTATTTAATTGACGAAATGAACCTTGAGAGTCATGGTTCCTGGCAGAAGATGGGAGCCTGTGAACCGTCCTGGAATGTTCCTGCATCCCGCCCTGAATGGATGGGCTGCGTTATGGACCGGGCAATATCTATGCTGGAAAGAGATAAAAATCATCCATCAGTTGTAATCTGGTCCTGTGGAAATGAATCTTATGCAGGAGACGTCCTGGCATCTGTCAGTGAATATTTTCATAAGGCAGATCCATCCAGACTGGTACATTATGAAGGCGTCTTCTGGAACCGGGAATACGATTATATCAGCGACATGGAAAGCCGCATGTATGCCAAACCGGCAGAAATTGAAGTATATCTTAAGTCCAATCCTTCCAAGCCCTATATCAGCTGTGAATATATGCACGCTATGGGCAATTCTCTGGGCGGCATGGAGTTGTATACGGAGCTGGAAGAAAAATATCCCGGTTATCAGGGTGGGTTTATATGGGATTACATGGATCAGGCAATATATCAGACACTGGATAACGGGAAGGAAGTTCTGGCATATGGAGGGGATTTTGATGAAAGAGCTACCGATTACTGCTTCTGTACCAATGGCATTGTTTTTGCGGACCGCGTTCCATCACCTAAGGCCCAGGAAGTAAAATTCCTGTATTCGGATGTAAAAATTCATGTTTGTAATGGAGTGGTAACGATTGACAACCAGTGCCTGTTTCAGAATACTGCCCCCTACAGATTCTGCTTTACGCTGGAAAAAGAAGGGGAGTGTATTGCAAGATCAGAACATCTGATTAATGTAGAACCGGGGCAAAAGACAAGCCTTCCTTTTGGACATGAGGTTTTAAAACAGCCAGGGGAATACTGCTGTACGGTTTCTATGGTACTGGGACAGGATACGCTCTGGGAAAGCGCCGGATATGAAGTGGCCTTTGGACAGGAAATTATTAAAGTGCAAAGCCATGGAGCTAAACAGCACCCTGGGAAAATATTTGAGGTGATTCATGGAGATGTAAATATAGGAGTCCGCACAGAACACTGTTTTGCCATGTTCTCAAAACAGGAGGGCGGAATTATTTCCCTGGTATATGGCGAGAAGGAATATATTACCCGAGTGCCGAAACTATCTTACTGGAGGGCGACTACAGATAATGACCGGGGAATGAAGACAGAGGCGCTATTAAGCCAGTGGCAGGCTGCAAGTCTGGGGCAGAGATATTTAAGTGATAAGTTTGAAATGGAAGAAAGTGAAGACAAGGTAACTTTTACATTTCTTTATGAAGCCGGAAGTATACCGAAATTTACATCCAGTGTAATATATACCATGTATGCAGACGGGACACTTGAGGTTGCGGTATCTTATCCCGGCGCAGAACAAATGCCATATATTCCGCTATTTGGAATGGACTTTAAGTTAAAAAGCAGGCTAAACCAGGTTACGTATTACGGTAAGGGTCCAATGGAAAATTATTGGGATCGAAAGGCAGGAGCAAAAAAGGGTGTCTACAAAACGACGCCTGAACAGAATCTGACTCCGTATCTGATCCCTCAGGAGTGCGGGAACCGTACCGAAGTGGGATGGATAAAAGTAACAGATGCCCAGAATGAAGGCATTGAATTCGCAGCGTTGGAAGGTGACTTTGAGTGCAGTGTTCTGCCATACAGTGCATATGAACTGGAGAATGCCATGCATTTATACGAACTTCCTGCCGTAAATTATACGTGGGTGAGAATGATAGCAAAACAGATGGGAGTAGGCGGAGATGACAGCTGGGGGGCGCCGATTCATGATGAATATCTGATTGATGCAAAAGAGCCGCTTACTTTAAGGTTTGCTGTTAGAGGAGTTTCTAATGACTGTGGTTTGGGGAAAAGGGATGAATGATTTTAAAAACTGAAAACTGATAATAAAAAGGCTGATATTCTGAGAGTTAATGGATTATCAGTCTTTTTTGTATGGATCAATGCCCGGATATACAGTTGAAAGTGAAATATTTCAGGAAGCCTTTAATATTAGCATTTTCATTCATAAAATTTAGCAAAAACCATCATGAATGTCTGGACGGATTTGTTACCATAAGTTAGTACCACGATAACTAGTACTGTAGTGAACAATTTCAGGTTGAATTTGGGTTTTGCTGAGTAATGACGCTTTGTAGATGTGGGAGTGTACGGAAAGAGAAGGGGACGGACCAGGACATTGGTTTGGAAGGCTTACCGCAGAACTGGCATTTTCTAACCTTCCCGAAGCACTTTTTGGCGGCACGCGGGCATTCGCTCCGAAATCCTGATGCATTTCGCAGCTCACTGCCCGCTTAGTATCCGATGGGAGCCAATCGAATACTATCCGCCAAAAAGCACTCCGGGAAGGTAAGTAAATGCTCAGCTCTGCTATACGCCTTCCAAACCAATGTCCTGGTCCGCCCCCTTCTCTTTCCGAGATAGCATTCGTTGATACAAAGCTGGTTTTCTCAGCGTGGTGGGACCCTGGGGTTGTGGCATGCCGGACGCGATTGGTGTAAGCTATGATGTCAAGCAACTGATCTTGAGAACGGGATTTGTTTTTCTTTCTGTGATCAGAAAAAGAAGTAGACTTTCATCTTCTTTTACGCATAAACAGCCGAAACATACTGCGCTACATACAATAAAGAACAGCCAGCCACCCCCCAGGGTTCCAACCTGCTGAGAAAACCAGCTTTGTATCAACAAATGCTATCTCGGAAAGATGGGTGTGGGAAACTGGCATGGGCGGAGGAAGCGTAGAGCAGAGCTGAGTATTTACTTACCTATCCGGAGTGTTTTTTGGCGGATAGTATTCGACTGGCTCCCATCGGATACTAAGCGGGCAGTGAGCTGCGAAATGCATCAGGATTTCGGAGCGAATGCCCGCGTGCCGCCAAAAAGCGCTTCGGAAAGGTTAGAAAATACCAGTTCTGCGGCCAGCTGACGGAGCCCATGCCAGTTTCCCACACCCATCTTTCCGTACACTACCTATCATCTACAAAGCGTCCTTAATCAGCTAAACCCCAAGAAAATAAACCTGCAGGGATTACCCAATACTGTACTAACATAAAGGAGTAAATATATGAATGATATTGTAATTCGGGGTCTTTCAGAAAATAATTTAAAGCATGTTTCACTTAAGATTCCAAAAGAGAAAATTGTAGTGTTTACCGGTGTTTCCGGTTCCGGTAAATCCAGCATTGTGTTTGATACAATCGCCGCAGAGTCCAGCCGGCAGATGAATGCCACCTATCCATCCTTTGTGCGTTCCAGACTTCCGAAGTATAAGAAACCATATGTAGAAATCATTGATAATTTAACCCCGTCTGTGGTGGTAGATCAATCTCCGTTGGGAGGAAATGCCAGGTCAACGGTGGGCACTATCAGTGATCTCTACTCCGGTCTGCGGCTGCTGTTTTCCAGAATCGGCAGTCCTTATGTGGGGACGGCTTCCTATTTTTCATTTAACGACCCAAACGGGATGTGTAAAACCTGTTCCGGTCTTGGAAAAGTTACAACTATAGACATGGAAGCAATTATAGATAAAGAAAAATCCTGGAAGGAAGGGTGCGTAAAGGACTCTGCTTATAAGCCCGGTTCCTGGTATTGGAAGCAATATGCAGAATCAGGGCTGTTTGACCTGGAGAAGCCAGTGAAGGACTATTCTGCAGGGGAATACAATCTGCTTCTATACGGTTCCCGAGATGGTAAAGGCAAACTGGAAAATTCCAAAGTAACAGGTTTGTTCCGGAAATATACCAGTACTCTTTTAAATCGTGACATCAGTGATAAGAGCAAGCATACACGGGATAAATCAAAGCATCTGATTACAGAAATGGAATGCAGCGACTGTCATGGAAAACGGCTGAATCAGGGGGCGCTGAATTGTAAGATTAACGGATATTCTATTGCAGATATGTCTGATATGGAGCTTACCCAGCTGCGGGAGGTACTTGCTAAGATAAACGATAAGAATGTGGATATGCTGGTGCAGACACTGATTAAGGGGCTGGACAGAATGATTGATATTGGTCTGCCTTACCTGCATCTCAACCGTGAATCACCAACCTTGTCCGGAGGTGAGGCCCAGAGGCTGAAATTAGTCCGATATATGGGCAGCAGTTTGACAGGAATGACTTATATTTTTGATGAACCCAGCACCGGTATGCATCCAAGGGACGTCTACAGAATGAACAGTCTGCTCAGACAACTTCGTGATAAGGGAAATACAGTGCTTGTGGTAGAACATGATAAGGATGTAATTTCCATAGCAGATTATGTGATCGATGTGGGGCCGCGGGCGGGGCAAAACGGTGGAGAAATAGTCTTTATGGGCACCTATCCGGAACTGCTTCAGGCGGATACGTTAACGGGTAAGGCAATGCTGGCAGCCCTCCCAGTGAAAGAGCATTCACGGCATCAGTCTGGCAGTCTGCCTGTACGAAATGCAAATCTGCATAATCTTAAAAATGTAAATGTGGATATTCCTCTGGGTATTATGACCGTTGTTACCGGCGTTGCGGGTTCAGGAAAAAGCACTCTCATCTCCAAGGTATTTGCCAAACAGTATGAAAATGACATCGTTATGATCGATCAGGGGCCAATTACTGCCACCAACCGGTCCATGCCTGCAACTTACCTTGGTTTTTTTGATGAGATACGAAAACTACTGGCAAGGGAGAACAGCAAAGAAGAGGGACTGTTTAGTTTTAACTCATTGGGAGCCTGCCCGGTATGTTCCGGAAAAGGAGTAGTGGTAACGGAACTTGCTTTTATGGACCCCATCGTCACGGAATGCGAAGCATGTTCGGGAACACGGTACAATGCAGAAGCGGCCGGATGCTTATACAAAGGAAAAAATATTGTTGAACTTCTGGCTCTGACTGCTTCTGCGGCATTGGAAGTGTTTGAAGATACCAGGATTGTACGGTGCTTAAAGGTCATGCAGCAGGTAGGGTTTTCCTACCTTACTTTGGGGCAGCCGCTCAGTACCTTGTCCGGCGGGGAGCGCCAGAGAATCAAGCTGGCAAAGAATCTTGGAAAAAAGGGCAGTATCATTGTAATGGATGAGCCGACTACCGGGTTACATTCCTCAGATGTTGAAAGTCTGATGAAATTGTTTGATACGATCGTATCCAGGGGAAATACACTGATTGTTATTGAGCATAATTTAGATGTTGTCAAACAGGCGGACTGGGTTATAGACATCGGTCCGGACGGCGGAAAAAACGGCGGTGAGGTAGTATTCCAGGGAACGCCCCTGGAAATGGTTCAGCGCGGAAAAACACTTACGGCAGATAGTCTGCGCGGATCTTGTTCCTAATAAAAGCAGCTGCATAAAAATATATCCGGCTTTTTGAACAGATTGCATCAAATCTGTTCAAAAAGAAGCCACTCCACATAAATCTGCATATTGTTTTACCCAACCTAATTTCATATAATACAGTTAAGAAAGTAAATCAACAGTGTGTTCAATAATCGGAAGGTGATCAATATGAAGAAAATATATATCGTAACAGGGGCAAACGGACATCTGGGAAGTACGATTATGAGATTCTTAAAGCGGCGCAACGAAGAGGCAAGAGGGCTTATTCTGCCTTGTGAGTCTGGAACGGACAGTTCAAAAATCCACTTTATCAAGGGCGACGTGCGGGACAGAGAGAGTCTGGAGCAGTTATTCGCCGGAATTAAAAACAGAGAAATTGTAGTGATCCATACTGCCGGAATTATAGATATATCAGAGAAAGTATCGGAACGGATGTATGATGTTAATGTAAACGGAACGAAGAATATCATTGAACTTTGTAAGGAATTTTCAGTAAAACGTCTGGTATATGTCAGCAGCGTACATGCCATACCGGAAAAGAAATCAAGGGTTTTAAAAGAGGTATCCCAATTCTCTGCTGAATTGGTGGAGGGCGGCTATGCCAAAACAAAAGCAGAGGCGACCCGGGCGGTGCTGGAGGCAGCTAAGGAAGGACTGGATGCAGTTGTCGTACACCCTTCCGGAATTCTGGGACCCTACGATGTGTCCGGAAACCACCTGGTTCAGCTGGTAACGGATTATATTCACGGCAAACTACCCGCATGTGTCCGGGGAGGCTATGATTTCGTGGATGTCCGTGATGTGGCAAAGGGATGCCTGATGGCAGCAGAAAAAGGAAAAAAGGGTGAGTGCTATATTTTATCCAACCGCCATTATGAGGTCAGTGATGTACTAAAAATGGTGAAAGAAGTGAAAGGCGGCAGGAATCTTCCGGAATTACCCATGTGGGTCGCAAAAGCTGCAGCCCCGGTGCTGGGGCTTTATGCAAAATGCAGGAAAGAAAGACCGCTTTATACGAAATATTCCCTTTATACCCTAAACAGCAATGATAAATTCTCTCATGACAAAGCAACCAGAGAACTAAACTACCACCCACGTGATCTGTATGTTACAATAAAGGATACGATCCGGTGGGTATGCAGTAAAAAGAAGAACGCATAATGCTATCCGGTTAAGGGAAGAACAGGCGCTGACCCTGGAAGAGGAGCAGCTGAAATCGAATGCACCGCTGAACTATAAAACAATACATACAATTATAAATAAGTGACTATTGAAGGTCGGTTGTAGGCAAAAAATTCTTAAGAAATTAATATTTTCTTGATGTTAAGATTGCCATAATACAGCCGACCTTGTATAATATTATTGGATAGAAATATCCACGATACATCTTGCCTTTACAGGACAAATCGTTTATAATATGTGATATATAACCACAAAAAGATAGCAGCATGTGAAACTGAAACATGGGAGAGTACATAGATGAAGAAGGGGATTCGTTATTTAACGATAGTGTTGCTTGTATCTTTGCTGGCCAGCGGTATACCTATTCATCTGGTATCCGCCACTGAAATAGACAATTCTGGGGAGAATGGAAATTCAGCAGGTGATACAGGGAGCAATAAAAATACAGAAGATTATAATGATGGGAACGGCTCAGAATCGTCAGAGGATACAACGGAAACGATTCCGAAGTCGTACTATTTACCTATAGAATCAAATAATGTAGAGGGATGGCCAAAGGGCGATGCCATTGAAGCAGATGCAGCTGTTGTCATGGACGCTTCTACGGGAACATTTCTCTACAGTAAGAATATGACTGCCAAAGAATATCCCGCCAGTATTACAAAAATTATGACCACATTACTGGCATTGGAACATGGCAATCTGGATGACGTGATAACATTTTCCGAAAATGCAGTCTACAGCATCGAACCGGGAAGTACCCACCTTGGGATCAAAGCGGGAGAACAATTGACACTGCGTCAGGCGCTCTATGGAATTATGCTGGCATCGGCAAATGAGATATCCAATGGAGTGGCAGAGCATATTGCAGGATCTGTTGAGAACTTCGCTCAGATGATGAATGATAAGGCGGCTGAGCTGGGATGTGTAAACACACACTTTGTAAATCCACATGGTCTGCATGACGAGAACCATTATACCTGTGCAAGGGATATGGCGCTGATTATGCAGGCGGCACTTAAGAACAAAATGTTCTGCAAGATCATTGATACCGTTGAGTATTCTTATCCCAAAACAAATATAACGGATGAAGAACGTTACTTCATGAACCATCATAAAATGCTGTATGAGGACGGTTACTGTTATACAGGCTGTCTGGGCGGAAAGACAGGTTTTACGGATGATGCACTGAATACCCTTGTTACTTACGTAAAGCGGGGGAAGGATAAGCTGATCAGTGTTATACTGAGGACGAATGGGGCTGAAAAAGCGTATCAGGAATCAAAGCAGATACTGGATTATGCATTTAACAATTTCACCAAAGAAAAATTTGATTTAAGCCGTGAAAGAGAAAGTGCGGCACAGCTTTTGGGAATCAATTACGTGGGAAAAGCCATTATCAACGAGGATCAGAGCCTTAATAAGCCTGCATTCCAGGTTTCAAAAAGCACCAGCCTGAATCTGCCAAATGGAGCAGATACCAGACAGGTTACCAGAAAATATGATTTTAAAGCAAAGACGCTGGAATTTTTTTATCACGGATGGCCGGTAGGGAAAACCAGGATAAAGGTAGAGCCGGTATTCGTAAAGGAAGAAAAAGGACCTCAGTACAGGACGGAGACGGAAAAGCCGGAATCTCAGTCCGGTCTGGAGGAAAGCGGACAGGCAGCAGATGGAAACACAGACAGGAAGGCGGCTAATATGCTTGACAGGATCAGTCATGTTTTTATATCCACATGGCAGAAATTGGATATATTTATTAAGGATAATACGGTAGAATCGGCTGTGATCGGTGGTATTTTATTAATTATTTTTGTACCGCTTTTAGTAATTGCCATTACCCGTAATCATCGCTATAAAAAAATTCTAAAAGAAAGAATGAAAGAAGATGAGATCAGAAAGCAGTTAGAAGAAGAGATTCAAAGAAAGACACCTCAGGAAATTGAAGCAGAATTAAGGGCAGAGCAGGAAGCCGAATGGCGTTCTGAACAGAGGGCAGAAGAACGAAGGATTGCAGCTGAGAAAGCAGCCAGGGAGCTGGATGCGGCAGAGCGGCTGTTAGAAGAACAGAGGTCACAGGGAGAGACAGGTAATATGGTTGACACTGGAACGCATTTGAAAGAGGAGGAATAAATATGAACTGGGTATCACCAATTAAAGACGACGAGACATTAGAGAAATTTAAAAAAGCATTACGTGAGGTAGATGATAAGTATTATATTTTGTTTGAAATAGGGGTAGGAACAGGTATGCAGCTTCAGGAGATTCTGAAGTTTAAAAATAAAGATATTCGGGATAAGGACAGCATAGAAGCTTCTATTGGTACAAAAAATATAGTGAGAACATTTAATATACCTGCGGATCTTAAGAAAATCATTCATGATTTTACGGAAGGGAAAGATCCGGAAAACTATCTGATTCAGGGACATGCCAGTTCTTCAGCACCTTTATCCAGGGAACAGGCTTACCGGGTATTTAAAAGCGTAGGAAGAAATATGGGCTTAAATTCTATTGGAGCCCAGACAATGAGAAAGACGTTTGCCTGGAGGTATTATAAGGCAACTAATGATATTTACTATCTGCAGAACCTTTTAAACCATGCTTCCCCATCTATTACTTACCGGTATATCGGTGAAAAACCGAATGTAGAAGTAGTCTTAAAAAAGATGACGCCGGAAGAAAATGAAAGAAGCCGTTACATCTTATACAAGGACGGAAGCGGTAAGAAGAGAATCCAGGAAATCCAGGAAATGTTCGCATATATTGAGAGAGAATTAGATAATCCCACAAACAATGATGCATTCTACGGAAGGGTAGATTGTTTATTGGTTGAGGTTGAAGATTTGATCGATAACTTTAAGAATACTAAATAATCAGCCCAAAGGCATAAAAAAACAGGTTCTGGCTATCAATGGTCGGAACCTGTTTTGCTGTGCAGTACTGCACGCGTATTACATAGCTGTGCAATTACCTGTCTGAAATGCATTGCATTAGAACTTTTTAGTAAATACCATGCCTTTTCAGACGCTTTTTTTTGCGCAGCTGTTCCTGTTTTTCTTTTATTGTCTGCGCTTCTTCTTCATCCACCAGTTTTAACGTTTTTACACAGAAAAACCGGTCATCTTCCGTACGTTTCATCCGTATCTTGCCCTTTATCAGACCATGTTCTTCACAGGATGCAAGGCAGTAGTAATTTTTAGTGCCGTTTGAAAACCAACGCACTTTTTTTCTTGCGGCTTTGCCGCAGATATAGCACTTGGTTGCAGTCACTTTCCGGTCTTTCATGGCATCGGTTTTACTTGCAAAGTCTTTGGAGATAAATTTACAGTAAGTCGGATATACAGCATATATCTCTTCCTTGCGGGAACTTGGATGGATGTAACAGTCTATGGAGTAATTAGTCTGTATATCCTCTTCCGTAAGATGCTTCATGACCGCAGCAGTGTAATAGGCATCAGCCAGAGCGCGGTGAAATCCAGCCCTTTTGTTTAATTTGAGAAAATCCACTGCATATTCCAGATTCCTGCGGGTTTTACGGTCCTCGTATACAATGCTGAATATCTTCTGGATATCATAGTACCGCAGAGGATATGGAAGTGTATTTTCCACATTGTGAAAGCGCATATTCCGCTGCAGTTCTACCAGATCACTGGAGCCCCAGATACAGTAGCATGCATCATTCCCGCACCAGTCAAAAAAACTATGTATGACTTCTGGAAATGTGCGTGCATTCTCAAACTCCTCCATTTCCATCTGCAGTATTTCCTTTGTTTTAAAATGAAAGGAATGGTAAACGGTTGGCTTTATAATTTCATGAAAACGTCCGATCTCTTCTTTTTCTTTTGTAAGCTTTACTGCTCCGATTTCGATAATCTCGAAGGGAAGTGCCTTGTTTTCGCGGTCTTTTCCTTTGGGACACTGGTTCCATTCGAGGTCAAATATTATATAATCCATATCATCACCCATCTGTCTGTTATTGGAACGCAGTGACAAAAAAAGCTGTTTCTGCGCCAGACAATTCAATAAAAATAGTGAAAGCTATCTTCTTTCACGCGGTTACATATAGGTAGTATACACAAAGTAAATAAAAAACACAAGGACTTCGTCAAGTTGTATATGAAATTGAAACTACTTTATGCAATTTGTCCTAAAAAAGTTTTGATCAAATTGTGCGTAAGCAGATTTTACAAGGGTAACATAAAATCTTTGTTCAATTATGGTATGGCGGGAAATAGGCTTCTTTAGTATACTGTCAACATAGTTAAGACAGTAAAAAACAATACTCGCGGGGCGAGCGTAAATTTTTAGGAGGATGAAAAAATGGCAAGTTTATCATTACAGCATATTAACAAAGCATATCCAAACGGATTTGAGGCGGTAAAAGATTTTAACTTAGAGATTGAAGATAAAGAATTTATCATCTTTGTAGGACCTTCAGGATGTGGTAAATCTACTACACTCCGTATGATCGCAGGTCTGGAAGAGATTACAGGCGGTACATTAAAAATTGGCGATAAAGTTGTAAATGACGTTGAGCCTAAGGACAGAGATATTGCGATGGTATTCCAGAACTACGCTCTGTACCCACATATGACAGTTTATGATAACATGGCTTTTGGTCTTAAATTAAGAAAAGTTCCAAAAGATCAGATTGACAAAATGGTTAAAGAAGCAGCTAGAATCCTTGACCTTGAAAAATTATTAGACCGTAAACCAAAGGCTTTATCCGGTGGACAGAGACAGCGTGTTGCTATGGGACGTGCTATTGTTCGTGATCCTAAGGTATTCCTTATGGATGAGCCACTTTCAAACCTGGATGCTAAACTGAGAGTTCAGATGCGTATCGAGATCTCTAAGATTCATCAGAGACTGGGCGCTACAATCATCTACGTAACACATGACCAGACAGAGGCTATGACACTTGGTACCAGAATCGTTGTTATGAAAGACGGTATTGTACAGCAGGTTGATACACCTCAGAACTTATATAACTGCCCACAGAACTTATTCGTTGCTGGATTTATCGGATCTCCTCAGATGAACTTTGCAGATGCAACTGTTAACGTAAAAGGTAACGAAGTTGTTCTTAGAGTTGGTGATTTTGATATCAAACTGCCACCTGCAAAAGCTAAGAAGCTGATCGATGGCGGATATGCTGGAAAGACAGTTGTAATGGGTATTCGTCCGGAAGACGTACATGATTCCCAGATGTTCATCGAATCTTCACCGGAAACTGTTGTTGAATCTACAATCAGAGTTTACGAATTACTCGGTGCTGAAGTATTCTTATACTTCGATGTTGAAGGATTCCCAATGACAGCTCGTGTTGATCCTCGTACAACAGCAAGAACAGGCGATAAAGTTAGATTTGCTTTAGATGCCGAAAAGATTCAGGTATTTGATAAAGAAACAGAACTTACAATTACAAACTAATTAAAATATTAAGGGGGATTGCGCAGGCAATCCCCCTTTAAATATCTATTGAAGTTATCTCCGGTGTTTCCTTCAACAGCGTAACCACATCATTAATGTCATAAGATTCCGGAAATCGTACATAAAGTTTTATTTCTAGCTGGTGATTGTCTATCCGGGTTGCCCTAATATTGGATATAACAATCTTCTTAGAGGTAAATGCAGTTTCTAAAATCGTATTTATATCTTTGTCTTCTTCAACCTGAACAGTGATCTGTTCTGTCTTGGGAGCTTTTCTGAACTTCATCTTGTGAAATGCGAATTGCATAATCAGAATAAAAAGCGTCGCGGCAATACCGATTACATACATCCCGGCGCCAAATGCCATTCCGATTCCCACCACCCCCCAGATTCCGGCTGCGGTAGTCAGTCCGCTTACATTCATCTTTCTGGTAAAGATAACGCTTGCTCCTAAAAATCCAATAGCCGTCACAATACCTGCGGCAATACGGGAAGGATCCAGATTAATATTATCGGTGACCAGAACATCATAAAATCCATATTTTGAAATAATCATCATCAGGGCAGAAGTGAGAGACACTATGATATGTGTCCGGATACCTGCCACTTTCAGATGGTTCTCACGTTCATAACCAATGGCTGCACCGCAGAGTGCGGCACCCAGCATTCTTAACAGGTAAGATGACTGCAATAACAGGAATGCTTTCAATACAGACGCCTCCTTTCCATCATGTCACATTTTTAGTTACCTTATTATATGTCAATTAAATAAAAAAATCAAACTTACAATTAAAATAAATTTCTAGCCAAAATAGAAGATTCTAATTCAAGTAATGACCTGTAATATAACTATAATAGTTCAAATTTGCCGAAATAGTGATAAAAGCAGTGCCTGGATTTTTTAATTTATTGGGATTTTGTGAATTCTTCATTGAGGGTGTTTGCAGGACAAAATTAAAAAAATGCAATTTTCTAAAAAAAGTACTACTTTAAATAAAAAAGCGATAAAAAATGAAAATTCTAACGAACATAGTCCTAAAGAAGTGACGGAACTCTGTGCTAAAATGATCTCAGAAAGCTGGAAGAGCTAAGGAAATTAGGGCAATAGGAAAATTGCCCTGCGCAAAGGAAGGAGAAAGCACGGGAATGAAAAAGTGGATTAGGGCAGGAATGGGGCTTTGTACGGCACTGATGTTATTTCAATCGATGCCTGTTCTGGCAGCGGAAGGGACGGCAATTTCTATGGCTGTGCAGGAGTACAGTGAAAGTGACCGAACACTTGACGTAAGCTGCCTGATGGAAAATGGGGAAAATGTAACCAATGGAAAACTCCGAATTTACTATGATGCGGAAAAAGTAGAATTAAAGCCCAGCAAGGCGGGAGAAATCCTGTCAGGAGCGCTGTTTGAAATGAATGACTGCCTTACGGGAAACAAGCCGGAGGGAGAGATTATTGCAGTTTTTGCTTCATCCCAGAATATACCTGCTGACGGAAGCCTGGTTGATCTGGAATTCAAGCTGCAGGACGGTGTGGAAAAAGGAGATGAAATGCTCTTTAAAGTAGAGGTGGATAAGCTGTCAGGAGACAGTGGAGATATAGAAGCAGACGTTTTGGACCTTACCTATGTAGTAGGAGAAAAAGAAAAGCCAAAGGATGATCCGGATGATCAAACGGAGGATGACGATAAAAAGCCGCCTGCAGGGGACGGGCAGAATGGAAACCAGAACGGATCTGGAAATCAGGGTGGATCTGGAAACCAGAGCGGAAATGGAAATCAGGGCGGAACCGGAAACCAGAGTGGAAATGGAAATCAGGGCGGAACCGGAAACCAAAGTGGAAGTGGAAACCGAAGCGGGTCTAACAGTTCTAATAAAAGCGGTGTTAAGACCGGCGATAATACACCTGTTGCAAAATATCTGGTGTTGGGTGCAGGATCCTGCCTTGTAGTTTTAGGACTTGGAGTTGCCCGGCTGAAAAGAAGAAAGAGGTAAGCGGAGCAGTATTTCCCAAAAAAGTCCTATTGGATCAAAACAAAATTCTAAATTGTAAAAAAAGTTCTAAGATAGTAGAAATACCTCAAAATAGTAAAAAAAAGAAAGAATTTATTCCTAAAAGCTTTGTAAGTGTTCGTGATACAATAACCGCGAGTTCATTGAACAGTATCAAATATAAAAAGAGAGGAAGGCATTTATGAAAAAAAGAAGATGTTTCAAAAAAGCAATTGCCGGAATATCCGTGCTGGCAATGGGGGTTTCAACAATTATGCCGGCAATGCCTGCTGTTGCAGCGGAAGAACAAATGGATACCAAAGTACGGCAGGGTGACAACATGCAGCTTACCGCAGAGGAGGCAGAGGGAAATGATTATGTACTCTATACCGTAAACTGTGGAACACCGGACCCGTCAGTAGTACCAAACCAGGACCAGGAACGTATGGGACTGTTTCAGTCAAATGTGGATCAGGCATTTGGAGCCGATACCGGGACTGGTGCGGAATGGGGGAGGAAACCAAATGATGCTTATTCCGCAGCTATTAATAACGGCAGTGATGCAACCGATATTGGAAACAGCTTTATCTATATGTCAGATGGAAGTGACATCACCTTTGACAAATACAAAAGTGCACTTGGGTATAATTTTGAGCTGCCAACAGAAAAGATCGAAGGGTTAGAGGAAAATACATATGAAGTAACCCTGGCATTTAAACATTACTGGGATAACCGTCTGGTGAATATTATGCTGGAGGGTGAGACGGTTGCTACTGATATTTCCGTTAATTATGGTGAGTGGGTAAGCAGAACTTTCACAACGAAAGTTACGGACGGTGAGCTGAACCTTCTTGTGAAGAGTCCCAGAAGGACAAGCGGCAAGGAAGATCCAATTCTGAATTATGTAAAAGTCCGTGCAGTAAAGGAAGAACTGAAAGAAGTGCCAGAGTACAGTTCCTTTACCGGTACGAAGGGAGATACCCTGTACGATACCAATGGCAATCAGATTCAGGCACATGGCGGACAGATACAGCAGCTGACCGTTGATGGGAAAACAAAGTGGTACTGGATTGGTGAGGACAAGACCAATGATTATCGTCCTGTGGGCGGTATCCATATGTATAGCTCTGATGACCTGTATAACTGGAAGGATGAAGGAATTGTACTGAGAACCATGGAAGATCCGGAACAGTTCGAATCAGACGCTTATTTCCGGGAATTATACGGAAATGAGAGCCAGGAGCAAAAGGACGCCGTATTTGTAGATCTTGATAAAAACAATTGTGTTATGGAGCGCCCAAAGATGATTTACAATGATCAGACAAATAAGTATGTTATCTGGTTCCATGCGGACGGACGCTATCCGGGCAGCGATGCTGATTATGGAAAGGCAAAAGCAGGAGTGGCAATCAGCGACAGTCCTAACGGACCGTTCAAGCTTCTGGGAAGTTATAAGTTGAATTCCCACAATGATCCCAATGGAAATCTGGGATATGACGGCTGGGAGGGACGTGGTTCAGTCCGTGACATGAACTTGTTCAAGGATGATGACGGTACTGCTTATGTGATCTATTCCTCCGAGGGAAATCAAACCATGTATGTATCTAAATTAAACGATGACTATACAGGTCTCAAAACAGCACCGGACGTTGCTGTTGAAGGTGTAGATTTTACCCGTAATTTCGAAGGCTGGTCCAGAGAAGCTCCGGCAATGTTCAAATACCGGGATAAATATTATGTGGTAACATCCGGCTGTACAGGATGGAGTCCAAACCAGGCAAAATATGCGGTGGCTGACACACCAATGGGACCATGGACAGAAATTGGTGATCCCTGTACGGATTGGGGAAGCGGAACTACATATGATACGCAGAGTACCTGTGTATTCCCTGTAGATGCAGAGAATGGAAAGTTCATTTATATGGGTGACCGCTGGAATGCAGGGGATTTAAGTGAATCCAGATATGTATGGGTTCCGGTAGAATTTCAGCCGGATAACAAGATTGCGCTAAGGAGATATGAAGATTGGACGCTGGATGATCTCAACGACAAAGGGCTCTTTGATATAATAACAGAACTTCCATCCGTGGTTTCTTCTGTAACTGATATCATGAAACAGCTTCCGTCAGAGGTAACTATTTCTTATGGTACAGATGAGGAGACAACTCCGGTAACCTGGAGCATGGGCGAGTATGATGAAAATAAAATCGGAATCGTGACGATCACAGGAAACCTTACAGAAAAGGGAAGAGAGTTTAGCAGGGATATATATATTGTAAATCCGTCAACACTGTACTTCTTTGACAGCGGGGCAGAAAAATCAGAATATTTTGATGCTGTAAAGAAAGAACTGGGTAATAAAGTTCTAAATACGGTGACAGATCAAAAATACACAGAAGAAAATAAAGCAGGATATACAGGAGTCACCGAGGCAGAGTCACCGGAAAGCTTTGACATAGGTCTGCATGACGGTAAAAGCTTACAGGAAAACGGCTGGTGGGCAGGAGACGGTAAGAATATTGAGTACGCTTTTGATCTGAACCCTGGAACGTATACACTGGCAGCTGGATTCCAGGAGTGGTGGGATACACAGCGTGATATGAAACTCAGCATTAAAATGGGTGATCAGGTTCTGGCTGAGCAGGATTTTACACTTGCTGCAAACGATGGAAATTTACAGGTCAGCCAGTCATTTGAAGTAACAGAAGCTGGAAAAGCAGTTGTGACTGTTAGCAAGAGAGGAAGTGCAAATCCGGTACTCAGCTGGATTGGAGTTCTGGGCAGCGTTGACGAGCCTTCTGTTGGTGTAAACAAAAACAGCCTTCAGCATGCTATTACCATGGCAGAAAAACTGGAAGCAGAGCAGGACGCAAATAACTGTTATACAGAGGAAAGCTGGGCAAAAGTACAAAAAGCACTTGATGATGCAAGAACTGTGATGGCAGATACGGAAGCGTTACAGGAAGATGTTGACTACGCATTCCTGAAACTGATTTCTTCCTGCAACCTCCTAACGGATGGTATACAGAAAATGGGTCTGAATGCAGTGATTGAAGGTACAAAGGCAATATTGGAAAACGAAGAGGAACTGGCTGAATATACGGAAGAAAGCGTTGAGGCAGTTAGAAAAGCATTAGCAGATGCAGAAAAGGTATATGCAGAATCTGGCGCAGATCAGGAGACAGTGAATGCAGCTGCCAGAAAGCTAATGGATGCAGTGACGGGAATGCTGGTGAAAACAGAAGAAACCAGACTTGACATTCTCATCCGAAAAGCAGAAGAACTTCTGAAAAACAAAGACCAGTATACTTCTGCAAGTGCTGCCAATCTGGAGAAAGTCCTTGCAGAGGCAAAAAAAGTAGCAGGAAACAGCCAGGCCAGCGAGGCACAAATCAACGAGAGTTATGCAAATCTGGCTAAGGCAATGACAGATCTGGTAAGAAAAGGTGACAAGGCAGAACTGAAAAATGCTTTGGATAAGGCAAATGAGATTATAGCAAATTCAGGAAAATATCTGGAGGACACAATCTCAGGACTTCAGGCAGTAATTACAGAAGCCCAGACTGTCTATGACAGTGGCGATGCAGACACAGAAAAAGTCGGCGAAGTATTAAAGAAGCTGGTAAATGAAATACTGAAGGCACGGCTGAAAGGTGATGCAGATCTGAACGGCGTGGTAGATACCAGGGATTCAGCTGAAGTGTTAAAATATGATGCCGAGCTGAAGACATTGACAAAAGAGCAGATTAAGGCAGCAGATGTCAATGAAGATGGAGCAGCAAATACCAATGATGCAGTGTCAATACTGAAGTATGCTGCCGGTAAAATTGAAGAGTTTTAAGGATTCTCACTGAACATCTGGAGGTTTCGGAGATAGTCCGGAAATAGATTAGATAAAAACGGAGAGCAGAATCCTGACACAGGTGGTCTGCTCTCTGTTTTTATTGAAAAGAAGTGGACTCAAGATCGGAAAAAGGAGAAAGATATGAGAAATAAAAAAAGATTAAAACAGACAGCAGCTGGAATGTCTGCACTGGTTATGGGGGCATCAGCTATCCTGTCAGCTATGGCGCCAATACCTGTAATGGCTGCAGGAGAATCAAAAGTGGCAGGAGAGATCGCTGTAAATCCGGACATTCATTACCAGACACTGGATGGATGGGGCACATCACTATGCTGGTGGGGAAATATCATCGGCTCCTGGGGAGATGCAGACTGGAATGGAAATGGAAGAGCTGACCGTGAGGAAATCGCGGAAATGGCATTTTCGCCGGAATATTTGAATCTGAATATTGTACGCTACAATGTAGGCGGCGGAGACAAAGCAGATTCTTCCATTAAACGGTGCGAAGGTCTGGTACCCGGCTGGACAAAGGATATGACCGGCACGGAAGATGGAAGCGGAGAATTCAATGGAGATGCTTTTTACGCAAAGTCTACAGAAGAAATGAGCGATGCAGGGCAGTTGTGGATGCTGGAACAGGCGAATCAATACCGTTATGATTATGCCAGGGAAACAGGGGAAGAAAATACAATTATCAACAAAGTATTTTCCAATTCACCGCCTTATTACATGACAAAATCAGGTTCTTCCACAGGAGGCTACTGGGAGGATTCCAACAACCTGAAAGATGATTATTATGATGATTTTGCCATGTATATGGCAAGATCTGCAAATTGGGTAGACCGGAATCTTAAATCAAAATATGGAGTCGGTGTATCTTATATTGAGCCGCTGAATGAGCCGGACACCAATTACTGGCATGATGGAAGCACAAAGCAGGAAGGCTGCATTTTCAATACCGGAGAACTTCAGTCACGTGCATACCGTGAAATGCAGAAAGCTTTAGAAGCTGAGGAGTTCCAGGGGAATCTCAATGAAATGAAGATTACCGGAACAGATGAAACAAATCTGTGGACGTCAATTAATTCCTTTAACAGATTGGATGATGATATAAAAGCCAACATGGATACTATCAGTGCCCATACATACAGCGGAAGTGACAGTGAAAGAAAGGAACTGCGCCAGATTGCAGAAAAGTATGACAAGGAATTGTGGATGTCTGAGGTTACCAAAGGCGGCGGAAGTCACTATGAAGGATGCCACGAATCTATGGATGCCGCTAATACCCGTTCCCAGAGCGAAGGAATTATGGCAGATCTTAAATATATGCAGCCTAGCGCATGGATTGCATGGCTGGTGGCAGACAGTGAGTATGAATGTCTTCAGACCAATTCTAACTGGGGGCTGATTCATGCAGTATTTGAAAAAGATGGACAGCCGGTGCCGGATTACCATACAAATCTGGTGGATGAAAACGGTAACCGGAAAGAAGGCGTGCCGGGTGAAGGATACTGGGCAGTGACAAAACAATTCTATACCATGATGCAGTACAGCAAATACCTGAAAGCCGGATACACTATGATTGATATTCAGGAAGGCAACATGTGTGCAGCTATTTCACCGGAAGGTGACGAGCTGGTTATCGTTGCCCAGAACTTTGATGATGAACGGAACACAACGGTGGATCTAAGTGCATTTCCCGGTGCTGCAGCTGCAGAGCTTTATCGTACTTCTGATTCAGAGAGCTGCCAGCTTACAGAAACGCAGGATGTTACAGATGGTGTGCTGGATATGACACTGCCGTCAAACTCCGTATCTACTTATGTAATAAGAGCAAATGACAAAAGTGCAATCTGCAGTCCCTCCAATTATGCAAAAATCGTGGATGCAGATGTAGAAAAGCCGGAAGAAGAGTGGACCTCAGATATTAATAAGTTTAGCTATGCAGGTTCCTGGGGAGATTCCGCAGATGATTTCGGAGGTGGAAAGTATACCACAGCACAGGATGGTTCGGCTGACTTTACCTTTGAGGGCAGTCAGGCTTTAATTTATGGAACAAAGGCACCGGAAGGGGCACTTGTAAATATAACCGTGGACGGCGGGGAGCCGCAGGAAGTATCCCTGGTTTCCGCAGATAAAGAGGGCAGTACAATTCTCTTTAATACAGGAAGCCTTGGAGAAGGTACACATACCATATCCATATCCAAAGCAGCGGATCAGAATGAAAAGCTGCTGGAGATCAGCTGTGCAAAAGTGGTAAGGGGAACGCTGGAAGAGAAGGTTGAAAAAGTTGAAAAAAGTAAAACAGTGTATACCGTAAGCGGGGTGCAGCCTCTGTTGCCGGCTGCCGTATCTGCCTGGACAAATATGGGCAACAAAGTTGAAAAAAATGTTGTTTGGAAGCTGGAAGGTGTTGATTTTACAGGAAATGTAACACTGGAGGGGACTGTCCCGGAAACATCTGCCAGAGCATCGGTAGAGGTTAAGGTTGTAACAGGAAATGTGCAGTATTTTATTGACTGCAACAATCCGGGTTCACCGGAATATACACGGGTTAACAGCTATGCAAAACTTTTAAATGAGACCCCGGATCAGAAATTAACGAATGGAACCTGGGGATACCTGGAGGAATACGGCGCATACACCGGGGATAAAAACGATAATTATGACACCGGATGGTACGCAGGCCAGGGGCAGTCAATCAGCTATGTGGTTCCGCTTAAAGCCGGTAACTACCGTGTAAACCTGGGATTCAAAGAATGGTGGAACCAGGACCGACCAATGAAGGTATCGGTGACAGCAGGAGATAAGACTACGGAGCTTGGTACGGCAAATACCTGGAAGGGAGGAAATCCATGGAGTGAGGAAGTCTATGAGTTCACCTGCGAGACGGAAGAAAATGTTACATTTTCCGTGGCAGCAGACGGCGGGCCAGATCCGGTACTTTCCTATCTTCGGATTCAAAATATACTGGAAGTACAGGAACTAAAAGAAGCACTTGCCGGGGCAGCAGCAATTGACAGAAGCTTGTATCCCATGGAAAAACTGGCAGTGCTTGATGATTTAGTAAAAGCCGGACACCCCCTTCTTTACCAGGCGGGAACAAGTCAGAAGGATGTTGAACAGGCAGCTTTGCATATCCGTACAGCACTTGCAGATCTGAATGGCAGCGGTGAAACAGAAGAAACGGATCTGACAAGCCTGAGACTGGCAGTTGCAATGGCTGAAAAACTGGAAATACAGCAAAACCAAAACAATTGCTTTACAGAAAGCAGCTGGGCAGCCGCAGAAGAGGCCCTTAACATGGCAAAAGCAGTGCTGGAGAAGCCAGACGTTTCCCAGGAAGAAGTGGACTTGGCATTTTTGAAATTGATTACAGTATGCAACCTTTTGGAGAATGATACCCAGAAAACAGGTCTTCTGGCAACAATTGAAGGAGCTGAGGCGGTTCTGGCAGACGAGGAAAGTCTGGCACAGTATACGGAAGAAAGCGTCCAGGCAGTCAGGAATGCCCTGGCGGAGGCAAAAAGAGTATATACAAACGAGGGTATGAATCAGGAGGAAGTAAATGCGGCTGCCAGTAAGCTGATGGATGCAGTAACAGGTTTACTGTTAAAGAGAGAGGACTCAAGGCTTGGCATACTGATTCAAAAAGCAGAGGCAATGCTGAAAAATGAGGCGCAGTATACACCATCCACTATCGAAAAATTAAAAACAGCACTGGAAGCGGCCAAGGCAGTAGTCAAAAACAGTCAGGCCAGTGAGGCGGAAATCAATAAGGCATACAATGAACTGGCAGCTGCCATGACATCCCTCGTGAGAAAGGGGAACAAAACAGAGCTTAAAAATGCACTGGATATGGCGGATAACATGCTACAGGAACCCGGAAAATATCTGGGCAGCAGTATAGCTGGACTTCAGGGATTGACAGACGAAGCCCGGAAGGTTTATGATGATGTAGAGGCAGATGCAGAGCGTATCGGCGAAGTATTGAAGGGGCTGATCAATGAGATTCTTAAAGCCCGCCTTATGGGAGATACGGACCTGAATGGAGTGGTAGATACAAATGACTCCGCGGAACTGTTAAAGTATAATGCAGAGCTCAGACCATTTACTGAGGAACAGGAACTGGTAGCTGATGTAAACGGGGATGGAACAGCAGACAGTGGTGACGCAGCGGTTATTCTGCAGTATGCGGCGGAAAAAATTGTATCATTTTAGCAGATCCTAGAACCTGTTTTACATGCGCTGAAGCGTATTTAAACAAGGCTCTGATAGGTGAAGCAATAGATCCGGATGTATCTTACTAATTTAGGATATGTCCGGATTTTTTTGCTTATGTTTTACCCGGGGAAAGTGTATGTCAAACAAAGGAGAAAATGGAGAAGGAAAAGAAAATGGAGAGCAGTTGTAAGATAATGATAGTAGATGACGAATTTATCATGCGGCAGGGAATACGATTTATGATGAGATGGGAAGAGGAAGGGTATGAAATAGTAGGGGAGGCATCCAATGGAAAAGAAGCACTGGATTTGATTCCTTCACTGGAACCTCACATTATTCTGTGTGATATTGCTATGCCGGTCATGAGCGGACTGGATTTCATTAAGGTAGTAAGCAGAGAGTATCCGGAAATTAAAACCGTTGTATTGAGCAGCTATGATAATTTTGAATATGTCAGGGAAGCACTGTTAAATGGAGCGGTAGACTATGTTCTGAAGCCTACGCTTAATTCGGAGGAACTGCTGAAGCTGGTAAGAAAAGTATCTCAGAAGATACCGGATCTTCAACTTAAGAAAAAAACGGTTTCCGGCCTGGATAAGATGCTGGAAAGATATCTGGCAGGCTATGAACATGAACTAAAGGGAGCGGATGAGTTTCTGAGAGTGCTGCCCCACAGCTGCTATCGGCTGTTTGTGCTGCCGCTGCGGTGCAGGGACAGCAGCGGCGTTGATATGTCTCCTGTGTTATATGAGAAAACAGAGGAATTTCTGAATAGCATTCCCTACTGCAAATATTTAAGGTTTCTCCTGCGCAGAGAAACTTTATGTGTAATTCTGAATTATGGGGTGAGGGACGAGGACAGGCTGATTGAGGATCTGCATGCATTTATGGAGCAGATAGGACTAATTTCAGAGAGAATTCTGGGAACTCTGGGATTCCAGTATAAGAAACTGGAAGACTTAAAAAAAGATTTCCAGACACCTGGTTTTCTGGAACGGGAAAGTTTCTATTACAAAGGAGTGCATTTGTGCAGCATCCGGGAAATTTCAGAGGAGGAATCACTGGAGAAGTTTGATTTTCGTAAATTTGCATCTGCGGTAGTATCGCATAAATACAATGAGGCAATAGGAATTTTTCGGGTCTATATCGAAAAAGCAGTAAATAGCCAGTTGCCGGAATTTAAGCTGAAAAACCAGACAAAAAATCTTCTGTATAACCTCATAGGAGATTCAGAAGAACGGGTGCAGGAATTGGAGGAAATCAGCCGGGAAGCTTTTGATAAAATTGAGAAATCATCCTGCTGTGAAGAATTCCTGGAGGTTTATGAAGAGATGCTTGATAGGATAGAGACGGTCCTTGAGACCACGGAGGAGGACCAGAATGTATATCTTGGAAAAATACTGGATTATATCCAGAAACATTATACAGAAGAACTGAATCTGCAAAATCTTGCAGAAGAATTTAATTTCAGTTACTCCTATCTTTCCGCCTATTTCAATCAGCATGCCTGCGAGGGATTTAGTGAGTATCTCAATAAAATCCGCATACAGAAAGCCTGTGAGTTTCTGAAAGATTCCAGATATTCTATTGCACAGGTCAGCTCTGTGGTAGGTTATTCCGATCACAGCTATTTTTGCAGGGTATTTAAGAAAATCGCAGGTAAAACACCCAGTGCATACAGAAGGGATAGTCGGTGATCCGGATGAAGAGAAGCATATGGACAGGAAAAAAAGTGCACTCCAACAGCATGGTTACTAAAATTCTTGCAGTTGTGACTGCCGGAATTCTGTGTGCCATTCTTGCAGTTACTGCAGTCATTATCGGTATGTCAAAAAAAATATTTGTAGATACCTATATAAGGTCCCAGGAGAAAGTGTTTTTAAGGATCGAGCATGAACTGAATAATTATCATGAAGATCTGATGAAGCTGTTCAGTGCGTTAAATTCCAGCTGGAATTTAAAATTGTACCTGCATGACGGAGCGCAGAGCCCTCAGTTTACATTTAAGATAACGTATAAGGCTGATCAGGACATGAAGAAAGCAATCCCCTCAAGTATGGACAATATCAGTGCCATGGTAGTCAGCAAGAGCGGAAAGAGTTATCTCAACCGGGAAGAAACAATAATAACGCCTGTCTCAGAAATTATTGGTTCGGAAGAAGCAAAATATGCACTGGAAAATCCTGAGACGGTGCAGTATATATTTAAACAAAACGGCTATACCTCAACGACCAGAAATACGCCGGTGATGATGGCGGTAAAAGCGCTCAGGGCAACCGGAAGTGAAGTCCCATACGGGGTGGCATACATAACACTTAAAGAAAGAGATTTTAAGAGGTATTATGAATATTTTACTTCACAATATGCGGAGTTTTATATGGTGGATCAGACAGGTAAGGTTGTTTCTTCCTCTGATAAGCAGATGGTCTGGAAGCAAATGCCACAAAAGAATCCGGGTATGGTACTGGAAAAAAAACTTGCCTATTATCACTGTACGGCATATGGCATTATCAACACCCAGAAAGCGCTGGGTAACCTGTATAATGAACCGTTGCTCTGGGTTATCTGTGGAGGCATTATGGCGGCGGCAAGCATCATAATATTCTTCATAACCAGACAGACAGCACGCCCCCTGTCCAAACTGGTATATAAAATGTCAAATGCCAGAAAGACCCGGTATGATGAACACATAGAACTTACGGGATCTAGAGAAATTGAGGAATTATCCTGTACATACAATGAGATGCTGGACGAGCTAAACAGATATATCGGTGAGCTTCTGACAATCCAGAAGGAGAAACGCAGGGCGGAGATTGCGGCTTTGCAGATGCAGATAAACCCGCATTATATTTATAATACCCTCGCAAGCATAAAATGGCTTATTTTTCAGGGAGATGTTGAAAAATCAACCAAGACTATAGATGCCTTTATTGCTCTGCTGAGAAGTACAATCAGCAATATGGACGAGTATATTACCATAGAAAGGGAAATAGAAAACCTGAAAAATTATGTGCTGATAAATAATACCAGATACGGTGATAAAATACAGGTGGAATATTTTGTAACCTTCGGATGTGAGGAATGCAAAATACCGAAGATGATACTGCAGCCATTTGTGGAAAATGCATTTTTTCATGCGTTTCCTTATGAGGCAAAGGGAAATATCAAGATTTTGGTTCGTATGCTCAGTGGAAAGCTTCAACTTCAGATTATCGATAATGGTGTGGGGATAGCAGACGAGAACCTGCGAAAATTAACAGGAGAAAATGCCAAAACAGATCATTTCAGCGGAATAGGTATCAACAACGTGTCTGACAGGCTGAAACTGCTGTATGGAAGTGAGTACGGAATCAAAATTGAAAGCAAGGAGAACCGGGGAACAACAGTTACTATCCTGATTCCGGTGAAAAACCAGCGTACCCTCTGGCTTGCATCAGAAGGGGCAGCCACAGTACCGGAGGGAATTCCCCCATGTTAGGTATTGCAATTTAAACTTTATCCGGCAGGTACCCGAACAAAGATTGCAATCAGGTCTGAAATATTGTAATATTATAATAGGAAGAAATCCAAAATGACAGGAGGGCAATAAAATGTTCAGTTTTAATAAAAGTGATGTTTATATAGGTTACTCTCTGGTTGAAATGAACCGTGTCCGTGACATTCTGGACCGGGAAAAGATTAAATACGATTATAAAGTCATCAATCACGGCGGACAATGGATTCCTGGAAGAGGTACGGCAAGAGCAAATTTTGGAAGTGCCGGCGTGGACCCTGCTTACGAACGACAGTATAAGATCTTTGTGGAAAAAAAGGATTATGAAAGGGCAAAATACCTGATTATTCAAGAAAATAATTGACGGCAGTAAATATCTCCTTCATAATAGAACATAATAAGTATAACAATAAGATTTAATAAAAATAATTACCATATGCAGATAAATGAATAAATATGCAGACATATGTAAGGAAATCAGATAGAAATACCGAAGATGATATAAGGAGCCTTTATGGATGAATTAAACAATGCACAAACAGATGTGGAATGGGAAAAAGAATACCGGGGCATTTCGGTTAAATATGAGAAGAGCTGGGTGCGTATTGTATGCGACCAGATTTTGAAAGATTATCTGGATGAGGAAGGCAATGGCTCGCTGGCACTTGCGGACTATGCCCTCGGACGATACAAGGAAAAGTTTGGGTGTGAATTGGAAATTAAGAGGCATTCATTGGCGATAGAAATTCTCGCCCATGTTTACGCCGACAAGTTTGCAGGATCCATGCTGGATGTGAAAAAGGGACTTGCGCCCACGGAATTGAAGGCTATGGAGGCAAAAATGGAAGACATTAAATCCCATACCGGTATCATTGACTGCGGAGAAAAGTCTGTGGATTCGAACCGTGTGGTGTGGGATAATCTGGAACCGCTCCATGGAATTATTTATGGGGTGATGGGGAAACATGCGTAAAACATTTGCTATTTTCCCGAAAATGTTTTATAGTATCTGTATAAATTTACAAAGTGAGGAAGTGAAAGAATGATTTCAAGCCAGGTTTTACAAAATGCTATTGACGAATTACGTGCAATCACCAGGATTGATTTGTGTATCATGGATCTGGAGGGCCGTTTGGTCGTTACGACATTTGCAGACAATGACATCGCAGGTGATACTGTGCAGCTGTTTGCTGATTCTGCAGCTGACAGTCAGGTTATACAGGGATATCATTTCTTTAAGATATTTGATGAGAGAACCGTAGAATACGTGCTGATTGCCAAGGGTTCCAGCGAAGATGCATATATGATAGGAAAAGTTGCAGTCTGTGAAATCCAGAATCTGATTGTAGCTTATAAAGAACGTTTTGATAAGAATAACTTTATCCAGAACTTATTGCTGGACAACCTGTTATTAGTAGATATTTATAACCGCGCAAAGAAGCTTCATATTGAAACGGAAGCAAGACGTGTGGTATTTATGGTAGAAACAAAATATGAGAAGGATAACAATGCACTGGAGACAGTAAAAAGCCTGTTTGCATCAAAACCGAAGGATTATATTACTGCTGTAGATGAAAAAAGTATTATTTTGGTGAAAGAATTAAAGCCGGAGGATACTTATGAGGATATTGATGAGATTGCCAAGATGCTTAGAGACATGTTAAATGCTGAGGCTATGTCCAGTGTCCGTATAGCTTACGGAACGATTGTGGATGAAATTAAATTGGTATCGAAGTCTTATAAAGAAGCGAAGATGGCGCTGGACGTGGGGAAAATCTTCTACGTTGAGAAAAATATTATTGCATACAATACACTGGGTATTGGACGACTCATCTATCAGCTTCCGATTCCGCTGTGTCAGATGTTCATGAAGGAAGTATTCGGAGAAAAAATGCCGGATAGCTTTGATGATGAAACCCTGATGACCATCAATAAATTCTTTGAAAACAATCTGAATGTCTCCGAGACTTCCAGACAGCTTTTCGTTCATCGTAATACGTTAGTTTACCGTCTGGAAAAACTCCAGAAGAGCACCGGTCTTGATATCCGCGTGTTTGATGATGCATTAACGTTCAAGATTGCCCTCATGGTTGTAAATTATATGAAATATATGGAAATACAGGATTTTTAAAATTAAGATAAATCAGAATCTGTCTCAGACAGGTTCTGGGAAACAAAATAGAAAAGGAGTAACTATCAATGGTAAAATTATACGATAATGGCGTATACCTGTTGAACGGGACAGAAATCGTGGAAGATAATGCCGATGCTGCTGCCGTTTTAAAAAGCAAATTAGGCGATAACGTTCCTGCAAAAGCCGAGGCTGCCAAAAATACAATTGCTTATGGTATTTTAGAAAGCCATAATACTTCCGGAAATATGGAAAAGCTGAAGGTTAAATTTGACAAGCTCACATCCCATGATATTACGTTTGTTGGTATTATCCAGACAGCACGTGCATCCGGACTTGAAAAATTTCCGGTACCATACGTTTTGACAAACTGCCATAACAGCTTATGTGCCGTTGGCGGAACGATCAATGAAGACGATCACATGTTCGGACTTACCTGTGCGAAAAAATATGGCGGGGTTTATGTTCCTCCTCATCAGGCAGTTATTCACCAGTTTGCCAGAGAAATGCTGGCAGGCGGAGGAAAAATGATTCTGGGATCTGATTCTCATACCCGCTATGGTGCTTTAGGTACAATGGCAATGGGTGAAGGCGGTCCGGAGCTTGTAAAACAGTTATTGTCAAAAACTTATGATATTAATATGCCCGGAGTAGTAGGTGTTTATCTGGAGGGAGAACCGGTTAAGGGTGTTGGACCTCAGGACGTTGCACTGGCAATTATCGGAGCCGTATTTGCCAATGGGTATGTAAACAATAAAGTAATGGAATTTGTGGGACCGGGAGTTGATAAGTTAACTGCTGATTTCAGAATCGGCATTGATGTTATGACTACGGAGACCACCTGTCTGTCCTCAATCTGGAAGACCGACAGTGAGATTAAGGATTTCTATGACATTCATGGAAGAAGTGAAGAGTATAAGGAACTTGCACCGGGAGCCGTAACTTACTATGACGGTATGGTCTATGTAGATTTAAGCCAGGTAAGACCAATGATCGCAATGCCTTTCCATCCAAGCAATACATATACCATTGAGGAGTTAAATGCAAACTTAATGGATATCCTTGCTGATGTGGAAAAGAAGGCGCTGGTAAGCCTGGACGGAGCTGTAGACTTTACTTTAAAAGATAAAGTACGCGGCGGCAGACTCTATGTAGATCAGGGTATTATTGCAGGATGTGCCGGCGGCGGATTCGAAAATATCTGCGATGCAGCAGACATCTTAAAAGGTGCAAGTATTGGATCTGATGAATTTACCCTTAGCATTTACCCGGCAAGTACGCCGATTTATATGGAGTTAGCTAAAAATGGAAGACTAGCAGAGTTGATGGCAACAGGAGCCATTGTGAAGACGGCATTTTGCGGTCCTTGCTTTGGTGCAGGTGATACACCGGCGAATAATGCATTCAGTATCCGTCATTCCACCAGAAACTTCCCTAACAGAGAAGGAAGTAAGCTTCAGAACGGACAGATTTCTTCTGTAGCACTTATGGATGCCCGTTCCATTGCGGCAACAGCTGCAAACAAAGGATATCTGACAGCGGCAACGGATGTGGATGTAAATTACAGCAAACCAAAATATTTCTTTGATAAGAGTATATATGAAAACCGTGTATTCGACAGCAAGGGGATTGCAGATCCTTCTGTTGAAATTAAATTCGGACCGAACATTAAAGACTGGCCTGCAATGTCTGCACTTACGGACAATATGATCCTCAAGGTAGTATGTGAGATTCATGATCCGGTTACCACAACGGATGAGCTGATTCCTTCCGGAGAGACTTCATCTTACCGTTCCAACCCACTGGGACTGGCTGAATTTACCCTTTCCAGAAAAGACCCGGCTTATGTTGGACGTGCGAAAGAGGTATATGCAGCTGAAAAAGCAAGACTTACCGGCGGTGCACCATACGATGCCCTGGCAGAGTTGGAACCGGTTGTAAATACCATCCATACCTTATACCCGGATGCAAATGAGCAGAATACCGGAATCGGAAGTACCATTTTCGCCGTAAAACCGGGTGATGGTTCTGCACGTGAACAGGCAGCTTCCTGTCAGAAAGTACTTGGAGGATGGGCAAATATCGCAAATGAATATGCGACAAAGCGTTACCGTTCCAATCTGATTAACTGGGGAATGCTTCCATTCCTGGTTGATAAAGGTGATCTTCCGTTTAAAAACGGAGATTATATCTATGTACCGGATGTGCGTAAGGCAATAGAAGACAAAGCAACTGAGATTAAAGCTTATGTAGTGGGTGACACAATGAAAGAGTTCACCCTTAAGATGGGCGAACTGACAGATGATGAAAGAACCATCATCCTGAAAGGTTGTTTAATAAATTACTATAAAGGTTAATAATAGAAAGACAAAGGCATAGTCTTATACAAAGGACAATGCTTTTGTCTTTTGCTTTTAGAGGAAATTCCACAACGTAGATCTGACACAGATTTTACAAAAAACAGACTTGAGTTTTATGATTAACTGCTACAATCAGGAAAAGCGGACTGTGTTCTGCTTACGACAAAATTAAACAGGAGGAATGTTCTATGAATCAAATTTATTCGAAACAATCTTTCAAGGTATACCGTGCAGATGGTGGTTTTGTGGTACATAATACAGATAAGAGATTTGAAGAGGGACATACGCATCTCAGCAGTTTTAAGTCGGCAAAGTATCTGGTGGATCTGGCGCTTCATAAAAGTCTGCCATATCATCTGGATACCTATCGGTTAGTCAGCCTTGCCAGAATCAGTATTGATGAAGAGTACAAGGCAAAAGTTATGGAGCTGGTTTCCAATAAAAGAAAAAAGGATAAGTATGTTAACAGCAGAAGAAAATGCGGTTGATTAGTTGATTAGCCAGAGGTTAAACGTATTCTGGCGCTAATAGAAATAATGGGAGTTGTCACTTAATAGGGAAAAGTGGCAGCTCTTTTTTGGTGTTCACAGAATTTTCAGAGAAAAAACACATTTTAATCTAATAAAAAACACATTTATCTCGTAATTTAGATAAGTAATTAACGGTAATTACGGGTTGCCGGGAAGTTGCCATGTGAATGAAAAAGGAGGAAGAAGTTTGATAGAAGTAAAGAATTTAGTCAAAAGATATGGAGATCATCTTGCTGTAGACGGCCTTAGCTTTTCCGTTGAAAAAGGTCAGATCTACGGTTTTTTAGGCCCGAATGGAGCCGGAAAATCGACTACAATGAATATCATTACCGGCTATATTGCATCAACGGAGGGCAGCGTGAGCATCAATGGGCATGATATCTTAGAGGAGCCGGAAGAGGCTAAAAAATGTATCGGATATCTTCCTGAACAGCCACCTCTTTATTTTGATATGACCGTTTGGGAATATTTAAAATTTGTTGCACAATTAAAGAAAATCCCTAAGGATCAACGTCTGGATATGATAAGCGAAGTCATGGAAATGACAAAGATTACGGATATGAAGAACCGCTTAATTAAGAATTTATCAAAGGGCTACCGCCAGAGAGTGGGGCTGGCACAGGCAATAATGGGATATCCGGAAGTCATAATACTGGATGAGCCTACCGTAGGACTTGATCCAAAGCAGATTATTGAGATTCGTGAATTAATTAAGAGTCTGAGTAAAAAGCATACAGTCATTTTGAGCTCCCATATCCTGTCAGAGGTAAGTGCAGTCTGTGATTATGTTATGATTATCGCACATGGCAAACTGGTTGCAAGTGATACACCCGGGAACCTGAGTAAGCTGATGCAGGGAAGTGAGACCCTGAACCTGAGAGTAAAAGGAACAAAAGTAGAGACGGAGCAGATTCTAAATGAAATTGAGAATATAGACGAGTGGAGTTTCCGGGAGTCTGATGAAGAAAATACGGTGGATATTGAAGTAAGAGCAAAGGATCAGGCAGATGTAAGAGAAGAAATTTTCTATGGAATGGCTCATGCGCAATGTCCGATTCTTATGATGAAGTCCACCAGGGTATCCCTGGAAGATGTATTCCTGGAGCTGACAGCAGATGATAAAAAACTGACAGATGAAGCTGGCGGTGAAGAGGAAGATCAGAATGAATCACAGGGTGAACCGGCATCAGCGGCTGATGAACCAAAAGAAGAGGCCCTGACCGGGCAGGAATATGATTTGCAAGAGGAAAAGAATATGGAAGAGGAGGAGCAGACTCATGACAGCGATTTGTAAAAAAGAGGTGAAATCTTATCTTACTTCTATGACTGGATATGTATTTATCGCATTTATTTTACTACTGGCAGGAGTGTATTTTACTGCTTATAATCTACAGATGGGATATCCGGTATTTGGATATACATTATCTGCAATAACCTTTGTATTCCTTATTATAACGCCAATATTGACCATGCGGGTACTGGCGGAAGAAAAGAAACAGAAGACAGACCAGCTGCTTTTGACATCCCCTCTTTCTGTGAAAGATATTGTACTGGGGAAATTTACGGCATTAATCGTGATCTTCCTGATTCCTATGATCATTCTTTGCATTTATCCGATTATATTAAAAAATTTTGGTTCCGTATCCCTTAAAATGGCTTACGTTGCAGTGATCGGATTTTTCCTTTTGGGATGTGCCAATATCGCAATAGGAATTTTCTTATCATCTATAACTGAGAGCCAGATTATAGCAGCAGTAGTAACCTTTGTGGTGCTGTTTATCTGTTATATGATGAGCGGCATTAAAAGTTTTTTTTCGGAAACGGCAATTACTTCCCTCATTGCATTTACCGCGGTACTTCTTGTTTGCTGCGGAATTATCTACATGGTGATGAAGAATTTATTTACGGTGTGCCTGGTGGCAGTTATAGGAGAGGCGGCACTGCTGGTTCTATATACTGTAAAACAAAGCCTCTTTGAAGGAGCAATACAGAAGGTATTGGGTATATTTGATATCTCCAGTCATTTTGACAATTTTGTCAGTGGAATTCTGGATATCGGAGGAATCATATACTTTTTATCAATCATTGCTGTTTTTCTGTTTTTGACGGTACAGTCGATACAGAAGAGACGCTGGAGCTAGAGGAGGCAGATCATGAAAATAAAAAACATTTTTCCGAAATGGAGTAACAAGAAAGTAAAAAATGGTTCGTACAGCATAGCCATTACGGTGATTGTAATAGCCATTGTAATTGTAATTAACCTGGTGATCGGACAGCTTCCCGGTAAATATACAAAACTGGATTTCAGCGATAATAAACTCTATACGATTGGAGACAAGACGGAGGAAATTATCAAGGGGTTAAAAAGTGATGTAACCCTTTACCTGATTGCACAGAACGGGCAGGAGGATAGTACCTTAAAAGAGGTTCTGGACCGATATAAAGACCTCTCTTCCCATATAAAAGTTGAAATCAAGGATCCGGCGCTGTATCCAAACTTTGCTTCTCAGTATACAGATGAGAAGGTCAGCAGCAACAGTATTATTGTGGTTGGAGAAAAGAGAAACAAGGTTATTAATTACAGTGACATTTATGAAACAAGTGTAGATTACAGCACATATTCTTCCCAGGTTACCGGATTTGACGGAGAGGGCCAGATAACCAGTGCCATCTCTTATGTCACATCGGAAGAACTTCCGGTAATGTATGTACTGGGAGGCCATGATGAGGCATCCGTCAGCACTACGATGAAGTCTGCAATTGAAAAGGAAAATATAGAGATTAAGGATTTGAATCTGGTATCCCAGGAGTCGGTACCGGAAGATGCGGACTGTCTGTTCCTGTTTTCCCCAACCAAGGATATTTCGGCAGATGAGGCATCAAAGATCATTAATTACTTAAAAGCAGGCGGAAAAGCAATGATTGCATCAGACTATACCGGTACGGAAATGCCTAATTTCGAATCCGTATTAAAGGAATACGGTGTAGAGACAATGGGCGGCGTGGTGATTGAAGGAGATGCGAATCATTATGCTTCCGGAAATCCGTTATACCTCCTTCCAAATATCGGAAGCCAGGAAGTAGTAAGCAGCCTGAGCGGCCGTTTTGTTTTAATGCCGGTAGCCCAGGGAATTAAAACACTGGATGATAAAAGAGATACGGTTAACGTCAGCAGCCTCCTTACCACGTCAGATTCCGCGTATATAAAAAAGGATGCAGAAAACATGACTAGCCTGTCCAAAGAAGATGGGGATGAATCAGGCGCATATGATCTGGGTGTTGCAATTACGGAAACGGTCGATGACAAAGAAACAAAACTGGTATACCTGTCAAGCGGTAATATGTTAAATGAACAGATTGACAGTGCGGTATCCGGTGCCAATACGGAGCTTCTGACAAATGCACTCAGCTGGATGTGTGATCAGGAGGCAAGTGTATCCATTCCAAGTAAGAGTACCCAGGTAAGCTATCTGACAATTACTTCAGCAGCCTCTGCATTCTTAAGTTCTCTTGCGATTGTAATCCTGCCGCTGATTTGTCTGCTGACAGGCGGAGTAATCTGGTTTAGAAGGAGAAAACGATAATGAAGAAAAAGAAGAAATTAATAGGGTTACTTACTGCTCTTGTTGTATTAATTCTTCTGACTGCAGCGTATTTCTGCCTGAAAAATTATAATAAAGAGCAGGAGGCAGAATCAGAAACAGAAGATACCAGCGTTGCAGTAACTTCCATTGAGGAATCTGATATAACAGGACTCACATATATCCTTGATAAGGAAAAGCTGGAGTTTAAAAAAGAAAATAACAGCTGGTATTATACAGAAGATAAAAACTTTCCGGTAGATCAGGATAAAGTGAAAACACTTCTGGATAATTTTAAAGATATTAAAGCCGTAAGAGATCTGGGACAGCTTGAGAATCTGGATGATTATGGTCTTAAAGAGCCCAGTAATACCGTTACGGTGATCAGTAATAATGGTGTAGAGACAGTATTTTATATAGGAAATGAAAATGAAACAACTGGTGATTATTATATGTATATGAATAATCCCGAGCATATCTATACCGTAAGCAGTACCTTTGCAAATGCTTTTAACGGAAAACTGTATGATCTGGTTGTAGACAGTTCCTTCCCAAGCATCACCAGTAATACCATCATTAAAGCAGTAGTTGACCAGACAGACAATCAGCTTACACTAGAATCATCCCGAGATGATTCGGCAACGTGGAGTGTAAAAGACAGTAAAAACAAGAAAAAAGAAGCAGATGGAACCAAGTCTAACCAATTACTTTCCAATGTGACCAGCCTGAACTTTAAGGATTATATTGACTATGACTGTAAGAACCTGGATCAGTACGGTCTAAAAGACCCTTCAGCAGTCATTACGCTGGATTACACGGTGACCCATGAGGCTGAGTCTTCATCTGAGCCTGGATCTGAACCTGCATCTGAACCTGGAACTGAGCCTGGATCTGAACCTGCATCTGAGCCTGCATCTGAACCTGGAACTGAGCCTGGATCTGAGACTGCATCTGAGCCTGGATCTGAGTCTGCATCTGAGCCTGGTACTGAGCCTGGAACTAAAACCACGGAAGCGGATGACGTTCAGACAGAAGAGTCTGAGAGCGAAACCCAGAGTACAAAACTGGTAACAGAAGTAAAACAGGTAATACTTCAGATTGGAAATCAAACGGAAGACGGTGATTACTACGTCAAGACATCTGACAATAATGAAGTACACACAATGTCAGCCGATGCATTAAAGCCATGGCTGGAAGCACAGTACAGTGATCTGCGGAAGGCAGAATAGCTGTAAAATAAAATGGGCAGGTTCGGTATTTCCCGTATGGAAAATACCGAACCTGCCTTTTTAACCAGATCATACAAATTATATGAATCCAAACGTAACAGCTGAAAATCTTTCTATTATTCTGAAGTCCCCATGATCTTAATCCTGTGGTTCCTGAATCATCAATTTAATGATTTCCTTATCGGTTTCTTTCATCCCCTCTTTACCCAGTATCCCGATATTGCGGATAGTAGCTTCCACACCCTTTGTAACGATACCATCGCCGCTGTAAAACTGCTTTCCGTTTTTATACATATAATAACCCAGAATGCCGGCATCCACAGAGGCGGCAATTTTGGCGGCACAGGAAGCCTTTGCCCCGTCGCAGATTATGCCGGAGACAATTGCCACGGAATTTACCAGGGTATGGGCAATAACCTTGAAGTCCCCGCCCATAAGATAGGCGATTCCGGTACCGCTTCCGCAGCCGGCACTGACAGCGCCGCAGTATGCTGACAATCTGCCAATCCCGGTCTTCTGATGTATGGTAATCAGGTTCGATACCACCAAAGCACGAAGCAGCCTGTCATGACTTACCCCCAGTTCTTTGCCGTATTCAATTACCGGAAGAGAGGCACACATGCCCTGATTCCCGCTTCCGGAATTGATGATAACAGGAAGCTCACATCCGCTCATTCTGGCATCAGAGCCGGCAGCCGCAGCAGCCTTGGCACGAACTTTAATATCATTGCCGTAGGTAGAGAGAATCACATTTCCAATATTAGCTCCGTAAGTTCCCTTCAAACCTTCTTCGGCAATAGCAGAATTATAAGCAATCTGTCGATCCAGAACCTCTCTGACATCATCGATGTCCACTGAATCTGCGAACTCTACAATACTCTCCACATCCAACAGGCTGCGGTCCGTGAGATGTGTCTCAGCCAGTGCAGTTACGCCAGCTTCATAGAGTATTTTCTGATCTTTTTCAATGTACACAATATTTGTATGGTAATCACTGATGCGCAGGTTTACACAGGATTCCTCAGCAGAGAAAAAGAGTATAATATCAAAAATCCTGTCAGTGACGGCTTCTTTTACCACAACGGGAATATCAGTGAGTGCCTGTTTCATCAGCGCTTTTTCTTCCGGCGTCACCTGGGAGATGACTTCCAGTTTTTTATCAGCATTTCCGGCAATTACCCCTGCGATGACTGCGGCAGAGATGCCCTTTAATCCTCCGGTATTTGGAACAATCACGCTCTTTACATTTTTTATAATAT
Organism: Robinsoniella sp. KNHs210; assembly: GCF_000686105.1. Classification (NCBI taxonomy): domain Bacteria; kingdom Bacillati; phylum Bacillota; class Clostridia; order Lachnospirales; family Lachnospiraceae; genus Robinsoniella; species Robinsoniella sp. KNHs210. The sequence continues at coordinate 3,258,053 of NZ_JMLZ01000002.1, read as the reverse complement.
TACCGCTTACCTGTATCTCAATCCTCTGGGGAATACACCCCAGTATCTCCCTGGCTTTTGCAGCTCCGTAGGCAATCGAGATTGGCTCGGTACATCCCATGGCGGGAACTAATTCTTCTTTCAGGATCTGAACATAGGTCTGGTACTTGATATTTGTTTTTTTCATAGGTTACTCCCTTGTCTGATGGTAGTGCCCCAGCGTAAATACGCCACTATATAACACCCCCTATCCCTGCCAGTTGTACGTCTGCGAGTCTAGTCGCAGCCCCGCTGCGCCGTCGGTTCACAGACGCACTCCTAATGCAGATATCAGGCACTATATATCGACGTATTTACGCCGGGAGGCATTAGTTAGTTTAATAACTAATAGTATCATAAACAGTTATATGGGGGAAGTCAAGGGGAGTGTAAAGAGGGAATGGTTACAACATCCCTCATCCTATCTCCCTAAAGCCTTCTCTAATCCCCGATATATATCTTTTGTCTTATTACTATCTTTTGTATTAAAAAATACAATAAACTGTGCTGTCTTAATTTTTATAACAGGTGTATATTCCCGGTAGTAATACATTTTACATTGCCCATATTCCTTGTATTTAAAATTCCCCAAAAAGTATTGCTGCGCGTTCACACCATTATTTTTGTAGTAAGATCCCTGCGGAGCCTGGTCGGTTAACTCTATTTCCTGCACTTCGGATAATGGAAACTGTATATCATATTCCGCAGCCGTAATGAATACAGTTTCTCCCTTAATCTGCAGATCGAAGGGAATAAAATCAAACCGCAGAAATACTATACTCAGCCAGATACAAAGAACTGCAGTGAAAACATAAAGGCCGCCTGTAATAACTTTGGCAGCAGGCCGCGCCATGTTAAACGAAAGATTAGATCCGTAGCGGCAGGGAGCAATCAGGCTGTTGTCGTTGGGATTGTTGTATGACCCCGTTTTCCAGTAGTCATCCTCATCAACCATCAGAGGTTCCTTATCGGAAGAAAGCAGTAAAATTCTCTGTTTACGTACGTAAGATGCACTATACAGCAGGATTAAGATACACAGGGACTGTATCAGGATGTAAGCTGTGAAGAGAAAGGTGCTTTGAAAACGGTCTGACAGGATAATCCAGTCCAGCACCAGGAAAGACAGAGAATCGATGATGGCAATCAGAATCCAGCATATGGACCAGCAGCGTTTTGTCATTTTGTTGCAGGCCATGTTAAGGTCTGAGTCTTTGCTATAGGTGACAGTTCTTCTTTTGGCAAAGGCGTTGTATAAAATAAGAAAAAGAATTTTCAGCAAAAATGGCAGCAGAAAAAGAAAAAAGCCACCGAGACCTGATTGGAAATAGGAAAGTCCTCCGGGATATAAAAGCGGAATCATACAGATGAGAAATGCAGGAACAAACCACCAGGCGGTTACTGGCATTTTGTCTTTTGCTGCACTTACACGGGAGTCAATGACTGCTATATGAAGTTTTTCACCGCTAAACCAATTCTTTTCCTTTTTCATATTATAAAGCTGTAAAAAGTACTTTTTATAGAGGTACATACAGCCGCCCATGTAATAAACACACCACAGTATATACAGAATCAAAAATACCGACATGTAGGAGAACCATAATATAATAAAAATGGGAATATGAAGTAATGCTCCGATCAAGGAATGAAGATTCAGTGCTTTTTTAAAAGCGGATACAATTGCCATAACTTCAACAGACTGCGCTTCGTATGCAGGCAGTGTTACACCCAGCAGCAGATTCCCGTTATATTTTGCAGCAGACTTATAGGTGAAATGGCAGGCAGCCAGAATTGTAATACTGCAAAATAATATAATAATTGTCATCATCATAGTGCGCTCCCTTCACATGCAGTCACATGCATTTCGTCAAACATCCGGCTGCAAATATCCATAAATTCTGCTTTACCATAGCCTTTTAATGCAGCCTGGGCGCTTAGCAGCTCCAGTTCATAAGTCAGTTTTTCTTCAAATTCCTGATTCATATCCAGGCAGGATGACACCTTGGCACCGTGCCTGCGGTCAATTTCAATATAGCCTTCCTGTTTTAATATCTGATACGTTTTATTTACCGTCATAGTGTTGACCCCCGCATCCTGTGCAAGCTGGCGGACAGTGGGAAGGGATTCACCAATTTTAAGGTGTCCTTTCCCGATACCCATTACGATTTGATTGCGCAGCTGGACATAGATGGGGACAGAGCTGGAAAAGTCTAATGTTATAAGCATGTGAACCCTCCTTTGTTATTTTACTCATACGGTTTCTATATACGATTATGTATTATTTGTATTATAATATATAATACAAATAGAATCAAGTATTTGTGTAAGATAATAAAAAGTTCACAGGTTTTACATTGAATTTAGAAAATGCCTGTGTTACAATTCAGTTTAAAATAGTAATAAAATATCAATAATCAGGAGGAATTTAGCATGGGATTTTTTGCAAGAAAAGATGATGACGACGATGAAAACGTAGAACTTGAAGGTGCAGAGGCATTCTCCTATATGCTGGATGATGTGCTGGATAATATAAATGATTTAGATGAAATTACGCTGGATGCAGGAGCGCTGGAGATGATCAGTGAGCGTGCGCATAAAAATTAAATGGAAAGGATGTTATGCAGACTTTTAAACACGCTTTCAGACACGCTATTGTAAATTTAAGCGATATGAATTGCTGTACAAGCCTGTAATACAATTGGATAAAATGATAAAAGAAGTATGTGTGGAAAATTACACGGATATACCAAATGCAATTAAAAATGGAGGTAACCGCATAGAACTCTGTGATAATCTGGCAGAGGGGGGGACCACCGTAAGCCTGGGTGTAATGGAGGCGGCGATAAATCTGGGAAAAGAAAAAAATATTCCTGTTATGTGTATCATCAGACCCAGAAAAGGAAATTTTCACTATAATGACATAGAATTAAAGATGATGTTAAGGGATATAGAAATTGCAAAAGAAGCCGGGGCAGCAGGTATTGTTATTGGTGCGCTGACAGAAGACTGCTGGCTGGATGAAGAAATGCTGGAAGTATTGCTGGCTGAAGCAGAAGGCCTTCTGGTGACCTTCCATATGGCATTTGACCAGATTCCTTATGATCTTCAGCCAAAAGCCATTGACTGGCTTTGCGCACATCATGTGGACAGGATTCTGACCCATGGTGGAAAAGGCGGCACCAAAATCGGGGACAATGTGGATAACTTAAAAAGACTGCTGGATTATGCAGGGGAAAGAATTATTATCATGCCGGGCGGCGGAGTTACCAGCGCAAATGTAGAAGAACTGCATCAGAAGCTGGGATTTAAAGAAATTCATGGAACAAAGATAGTAGATATTATATAAGAAACAGGCATGAAAAATATATGAAAAAGCGGTGGTTTGACTGTTATCAGTGAAACTACCGCTTTTTTGCTGTACAGGATTCTTTATATAAGTAATTATAATAGACGACTATTGGTGCAGGATATGTCATTACCGCTGCTTCTGGCCATGGGGGGTATCGGTCACTTTACATACCTTGCGGTCGTAGGTGAACAATCCGTTGGCCTCTTCTTCTACATCTGAGACCTGTGTATAAACTGCGGCGCAGAGTCCTTCTTTATTGGCTTCTTTGATTTCCTTCATGACGTCATAAAACTTACGGGTAAACTCATGGGTGTCCTTGCATTTTAAATAACCAAATACCTGCTTTGAATAGGAATGTTCCGGTATATGGCAGATATAACCGCCATACTCAGATAATACAAAAGGCCTGCTGTCAAGCGCTGCCTTGATGGGGCGGAAGTAGTTGTGAACGCTTTTGATATCACCACAGTGCTGGTCATACCAGCCGCTTGCATGATCTACCGGACGGGTATTGTCCAGAGAGTGAATAAGATTTGTGACCTTTACGGCATCAAATTGTCCCCATCCTTCGTTAAAAGCAGTCCACAGACCAATACAGGGGCAGTTATAGAGATGCCGGACTGTGGATTTGCATTCCCGCAGCCATAGTTTCTTTCCTTTTGCATCACAGCGTGAAAACAGTTTATAATGGCTGTCTTTAAAATGTGCGGTTACAAAAGGAAGAAGTGTGGGCAGGTAGCACAAAAAAGTGAGATAAGAGCGTCCGCCTCCATTTACGATGTCCTGCCAGACAATCATTCCCAGACGGTCACAGTGGTAGTACCAGCGCAGGGGTTCTATTTTAATATGCTTGCGGATCATATTAAATCCCAGATCCTTCATAGACTGTATGTCGAAGATCATGGCATCGTCAGAAGGGGGCGTGTACAAGCCGTCGGGCCAGTAGCCCTGATCCAGGACCCCGTTTTGAAAATAAGGCTGATTGTTCAGGCAGAGTCTGGGAATTCCCTTAGAATCCGTACGGGCAGAAAATTTGCGCATTGCGAAGTAACTGCATATGCTGTCATTTCCGGCTGTAATTGTAAGATCATATAGGAAAGGTGACTCCGGTGACCATGGACGAAGATCACGGATGGGAATAGAAAGTATGCCTGACTTTGTTTGCCCGGAGTACACTTCTCTGCCATCTGCGTACACTTCAATTTTCTTTTCGCAGGAAGAGTCCTCCTTCATTGTAATTTCCACAATAGCGGAAGATTCATCAAAAAGCGGAGTAATGCTTAACTCTGTTATATAATTTTCGGGCACCCATTCCATCCATACCGTCTGCCAGATTCCGCTCTGCGGAGTATAGAACATACCGCCCGGACGTAAGGTCTGCTTTCCGCGGCTTTGAAAGGAAGTATCCGTTTCATCCTGTACTCTTACCGTAATTGTATTTACACCCTGGCGCAGATAGGGTGTGAGTTCTGCTGAAAATGGCAGATAGCCACCCCGATGGCTGCATACAAATTTTTTATTGCACCAGACAGCACAGGTCTGGTCCACTGCACCAAAATGGAGTATAAGCCGTTTATCCGGATACCGGGAGGGAAAGTCCTCCAAATCAAAACTTTTTTCATACCACAGATATTCATCAGGCAATAGCATATGGTTTACCTGGGAAAGGCTTGCTTCCGGGGAAAAAGGCACCAGAATCTGATCCCCTATGTTCCCGGGATATTTCTTTTCTTTCGTAATCCGGTAATTCCAATAGCCATTCAAATTAATCCAGGCATTCCTCTTAAGCTGTGGACGTGGATATTCCTCCAATACGTGCTCCGGGTCAAGCTGTTCGCCCCAAACGGTAGTTAGTTTTTTTGGTGTTTCTTTTCGTTTAAAAAGCTGCAGAGAAGAAACTGCATCTATCAGATTCATGAAAACATCCCCTTTATTTAGTAAAATGATATGTTAGATTATAGCACAAAAAAGTATGTGCAGACATCTTTTTAAAATTTTGGAAAGAAAGGAGATATATTCACTTTTTTTCAGACCTCCTCCGGACTCAGATCCGTGTATCCCATCTTTCACAAAATACATTTTCGTTGTAACGTCCTTTGAATTCTGATATTCCCATCATTTTTTCTATTGCTGCATTTATGGCTTCATCTGAGTTGAGATAGGCATTGATATATGTTTTTGACATAGGAACGTCAATCAGGTGATTGGTAAAGCCAAGGGATAAAAAGACCGTAGGTATTTCCGAGACATACCAGGGCTGGTCGCAGGGATTAGCCCATTTAATGCGCATGGTATTATACTGTGCAAAACCAACCACATTCATCACAACCAGGCAGGCATCATATTTACTCTTGAAATCTTCCATTTTACCCTTTTGGGGAGGTGTTTCCCCGTCTGCCTCAAAACCTTTGGATTCTAATATCCGGATCAGATTCTTCTTAATCTCATCGCTGTTATCAGCAGTTAATTTCCCGGCAATTACCGTACCTTCACCTGATATAAATACCAGCTTTATCCGCTTGTATTTGTCAGGTGTTACGGGGAGATAGTGCCCGGTATCCTTTACCAGAGTAACAAATTTGTCCGCCGCCAGTACCGCGGCCCTGTGGTGTTCTTCGCTTCCTACAACAGAAATTCCATCTTGTGGAGGTACCAGAGAACCGCAGGCCTGACGTTTGTGCAGTCCCAGTGCGGCCTTAATACCTAAAATGCGGTGGAGTGCGTCGTTCATCCGGTCTTCGGTAATAATGCCTTTGCGGTAACCCTCCAGCATGTAGCCAAAGTCTTCTTCCATATCGTTGAAGAACAGATACATATCACAGCCTGCGGCAATTGCTCCCGGTACCTGTTCCCGGCGGGGCATTGCTGCATACATGCCAATCATGTGTGAGGCATCGGTTACCACAAGCCCGTTAAATCCTAATTTATCTTTTAACAGTCCGTTAATCAGTTCAGGAGCCAGTGTTGCCGGGAGAATATCTTTATCCTGCATGGAGGGACACAGTTTTTTGCTGTAGGCAGGGAGGGCAATATGTCCTGCCATTATGGTCATAACGCCATCATCTATCAATGTTTTATAGACTTTTCCATAAGTCTCATCCCATTCTTCACAGGTCATATTGTTAATGCCCATTAACAGATGCTGGTCATTTTCCTCCGTACCATCGCCTGGAAAATGCTTACAGCAGGTAGCGATATTCTGCGTTCTGGTACCTTTGTGGAACGCTCTGGCATACCGGATGGTGTCATCAGGGCTGTTGTTAAATGCTCGAAGCTGTACAATGGTATTCCTCCAGTTATAGAGAAGATCCACAATGGGCGCAAAATTCCAGTTGCAGCCAATAGCTGTGCTCTCCAGGGCGCCAATCTTTGCCACCTCATAGGCAAGTTCTTCATCATCGGCAGCTGCAACGGCAGCACCGTTTGCAATGGCGGTACCTCCATCAACACCCCCGTTACCGCCGGCCTCGCAGTTGGAGGCAATCAGGAGTGGAATCTTTGTGTTTTCCTGGAGGACTTTATTCTGCTCATAGATTTCTTCTTTTGAAGCATTGTGATACCGGATTGCACCTACATGATAGCGGTTCATAACTTCTTTTAATGCTGACGGATCACGGTCAGTAACCATATTTACAAAAAGTTGTCCGGCTTTTTCTTCATCCGTCATATTTTGTATTGTTTCTTCTACCCAGCGGATGTCTTCTTCGGATAGATAATAAGGCTTTTCTTTTAAGTTTACCATTTGCTCCTCCTATTATTCAGATAGATTATCGTAGAAAGCTTTTAAAAGTGACTGCTGGTATTTTCCCTGATAGGTGCCGTCCAGAAATTTCGGAAGGGCTGTATGAAGGAATGTTTCCCAGGATTTTTGCTCCAGCCGCACCAGAATGGGAAAATACAGAACTCCGTTATCCAGTGCAGCGTCAGCGTCACCGGGGGCATCGCCAATCATAATGATGTTTTCCGGTGAATAGCCTTTTTGGCATAGCTCTTTAATGCAGTGGGTTTTTGTGCCGGCATCCTGTGCCAGAACCAGGTCAGTATGTTCAATCAAATTGTATCTGGACCATTCATCCTCAACGGCTTTTCGGTTTGCAGAAGAGACAACGGCGATATCTGCCCACGGATGGGCAGCTGCCAGAGCCCGGTTAACACCTGCAAAGGGTTTTATCTGCTCCCGTGGCAGTTTGGCAATTGCCTGATTCACGGCGTGTGACCAGGCATATGCTTTTTTTAGTATCGGGCTGTTATTCTCATTTATTGCATTTGCCAGTGAACGGTTGGACAGTTCACTGGCTTCCTCCACCCACCGGACAAGAGCATCTATATTTTCAACCCGGGTATAAGAGGTGTTTACCTCCTGAAGCATTTTGCTAAGACCCTTAAAACGGTTAATGCCTCTTGTCACGGTATAGAGGTTAATCTGATTCCAGCGCCTGAGCAGTTCTGCTCTAAAAGGGGTGAGATTCCACTCGGCTATCATACAGGGACCAAAACATGCGGTATGCTTGATATCCATAGTGTCCATAGCGCATCCGTCAGAATCCACACATACCAGATAGTCCTTGCTTTTTTGAAATCCACTGTTCATTTCTGTATAAACCATGGTAGCTCCTTGTCTGCCTGTAATATCAGGCATTTGTATTTTGAGATCTGCGTTCCTCCAGGATACGGCTGTTTTCCAGCACTTTCTTTTTTGTTAACGGATACCAGAACAGCAGAATCAGTCCCACAATGAGATAGCATACAGCGGGGGCAAGAGTTGCCACGGAATAGATGTTATTAACTACACTGGTGGTTTGAACTACGGTTTCCCCTCCAACAGATGACTGATATCCGATTGCAGCCAGTGTCCATCCGCCCAGTCCGCCGGCAAGCGCCTGCCCTATTTTTCTGGCAAAGGAATATACAGCGTATACGGTTCCGTCATCACGGCTTCCGGACCGGACTTCCTGATAATCAATAATATCGGTGATAAATGCCCAGATCATCAGATTGAATAATCCGGTACCCAGGTTTCCGAGGGCAATGAAGACACAGAAGAACCAGGGATTGGTAAAACGGACAAAGAACATAATAAAATACATTACAGCGGCAAACAATACAGCAATGGAAGAAGCTTCTTTTTTCCCAAAGCGTTTAATGATTTTTGTGGAAAAGGGCGCAAGTACCAAAGTGGCGGCAGCGTTAAAGAAACCTGCAACGGACATGGCTGATTTATTTTTAAAGTAATCCATAAACAGATAAGTGTTCATGCTCTGTGCAAGCAGCATCGAAAGCAGAAGTACAATAGCGGCACCAATAATGGCAAGGAGGCTTTTATTACGAGCTAGTGCAGTGACAGTCTTTGCAAAACCAACCTTTTCCTTTTTCTCAGATGAGATTACAACACGTTCATTGGTCAGTTTATAACAGAGAATATAGCAAATGAGTGCAGCAACAGCGAATACACAGGCAATAATGAAGAAACGCTGCGGTATTACAACCTGGTTCCCGGATGCATCGTACTGGTAAACAATAAGTGGAACGCCAACGCTTACGATAATGTTTGCCAGGGCGGCACCCACACTTCTAAAAGTAGATAAAGCGCTGCGCTCCAGGGGATCAGAAGTAAGTGCGGATGCCATGGAGCCATATGGGATGTTAATGGCGGTATAGCAAATGCTTCCCCATAAAATATAAGTGATGTAGATATAGACCAGACGGGCACCATAGGGAAGTGAAGCAATCCATGGAACAAACAGCAGTGTACCGGCAATTACTACAGGAATACACATTCTCCGTATCCAGGGTCGGAATTTCCCGTCTTTAGCAGGCAGCAGGATATCTACGAGACGTCCCATGCTGATATCAGTAAAAGCATCTATAAAGCGGGCTACCAGGAACAATGTACCAACTGCTCCGGCGCCAATGCCAAGTACCTTGGTGTAGAACACCATCAGAAAACTACTGGCAAATATGAAAAAGAAGTCATTTCCAAAATCTCCGAACATATATCCGATTTTATCTTTTAATCCAAATTTCTGCGTCATATCAAAACCCCCTGTTTCCTTTCTGTTATATAATTTATAAGATACTTTTATAGTTCAGGGGAAGATTCTCCCACCTTTTTTTGAAAACATACGCAACAGCTTTTGGCTGCCGGTTTCTTGTAAAGATACCTTTTTTGTTTCCGTTTACCCTCATAATGCCTTCTGTAGTCTGAAAGTCTGCAAAATTCCAGACCTGCTCGCCCTTTACAAAATCATAAGAATCAAAGACTTCAAACTGCATACGCAGATATTCTTCCTGATATTCTTCACTCCACATTACGCTTGGAAGCTTGTGGATTCCCGCCATTGTATCCGCACCGAATTCTGTAAAGAGGAAGGGTTTGTTTAAACCAAGTTCCTGCCATTGGTCCATTTCCCGGATGAAAGCTTCCTTTGCCTCCATCATTTCGTAACCGCCCCGGTTGTACCAGCCATAATAGCGGTTAAGTGAAAGAATATCGGGGAAGGAATAGCATTTACAGGCATTGGGAGTAGAGTTCATGACCATTGCAAAAGTCCGGGGACGTTTCTGTGGATCCAGTTCTCTTGCCAAGTCGAAGATTTCTTTAAAATAAGGAACGGCAGATTCGCTGGTTGTCTCCGGCTCATTCATCAGACTCCAGGCAATTACACAGGCATGGTTCTTATCACGGGCAATAAGTTCGCTAAGAGCTGCCTTGTGATTTGCTTTTGTCTCGGTCTGCACAATTTCCCGGCTAAAAAACGCTGTCTGTTTTCCGGTGGATGCTTCCATAAAGTTCATCAGGCTTTCAAAGAATCCAACTGCAGCAACTTCATCAATAACCAGAAATCCTTCCCGGTCAGCCATCTGAATAATTTCTTCCGCATAGGGGTAGTGTGAGGTGCGGAATGAATTGGCGCCAATCCACTTCATCAGCTCAAAATCTCTTTTGACTACAGCGAGATTGAATCCCCTGCCATTGATTTCACTGTCTTCGTGTTTCCCAAATCCCTTTAAGTAAACAGGTTTGCTGTTGATCAGAATATCAGTGTCCTTCACCTCTATCGTACGAATACCGATTTCCTCTTCATACTCATCGGCAATCATCTCCTGATCCATTAATAAGATACGGAAAGTATACAGATAAGCATCTCTGACTTCCCAGAGCCGTACATTGGATATTCGAATGACACCTTTATCCCCGGATGCAGTTGCAACCAGTTTCCGGTTTTCGTCATATACCTGAATCAGTATCTCTTTGTCAGAGTCTGCGGTCACCTTATATTCCGTTATGGAGTCAGAACCTTCCAGGCTGTGTTTTACAGAAAAATCAACGATTTCATCTTTGGGTGTTACCACCAGACGTACTGGTCTTTGAAGTCCTGCATAGTTATAGAAGTCAAAAAAAGGCTTCGACATTTTTGTTCCATCTGAGAAAACCTTTGTCGATCCTGCAGGCAGAGTTGTATAGCTTAACTCGTTATTGAGGCAGACAACAACCCGGTTGGGTTCGTTCCACTTAACAACTTTATTTATTCTGGCGGTAAAGGGAAGAAAGCCACCTTCATGAGTTGCGATTTTTTCACCGTTTACAAAAACAACCGCACGATGGGTTGCACAGTCAAAACGGAGGCCGATATTTTTCCCCTCCCACTCTCCGGGAACAAATACCGAAGTTTCATACCAGAAGTCACCCGTATATTCTCTGGAATCTTTGTCTGTAAAAAAATCATTAAAACTTGCGGGTACAGGCATCTCTATGGTGCGTTTGGGATCAAGCCCATTTTTCCAGTTGTTTTTCAGTCCTTCCGATTCAGGATCAAAACAAAACTTCCAAAGGCCGTTCATATCGACGATCCTGCGCGTTCTGCTTGTTTTTGGATATAACATAGAATTCATATATATTTCCTCCTTCATGTGCAAATGTGCTCTGGTTCTTGCATATAAATTACCATAAATTCAGAAATTACCTAAGGATAATTTTTATTGAAATCCGTAAAATTTTTAGGTAAAATAAGTTTAAATATAAATTTGATACTTATATTGGGACAAGTGGTTGAAGGCTGCCGGGAATTTACCCTATAAAAAAGGAGAATCTTATGAACATAAAAGATGTACTGCAGTTTACAAAAAATATGATACGCGCAGCGGCAGGGGTTCCGGCGCAGCTGTTTGATCCCGCAGAGCAGGGCTGGGAAAGCATTGATCTCTCTCTTCGTAAAATGCTGGATCCGGATTTTGACTACGAAGCCTATTTCGGGAGATATACCGTATATATGGAAGAAAAAGTATTCTATTGTCTGTCGGATAACTTTTCGCTTTACTATATATTTATGAAGCTGCCTGAGGGGTCAGACTATCCCTATATAATCATTGGGCCATATCTCACCGAGAATCCGGATGAAGGGTTTTATACAAAAGTTATTGCCCAGAACCAATTGACCGGAAGTACCATGACAGCGCTTAAAAACTTTTATAATGTCCTTCAGATTGCAGATCATGCTAAGGTAATTTCCGCCTTACATATTCTGGCATCTTTTCTGTACCAGGAGGAAGAGGATTGCCGCATAGAATTTCTGGAAGACCAGGAGAAGGGTCAAAACATGGATTCCTTTGTTCCCGGACCGGATATGTATTTTTCCATCCATGTAATAAAAGAGAGGTATGATAAGGAAAATGAATTTTTAAAGGCGGTAAAAAAGGGAAATCAGGAGGAGGCGGTAATTGCCTACCATAATTTTTCCAGTTACCGGATATCCCAGCGCAACAAAGATCCGCTCAGAGACAGAAAAAATCTCTCCTTCGTTTTAAATACCCTCTTGAGGAAAGCATCAGAGACGAGTTACGTCCATCCCGTATATCTGGATGAAATCTCACACCGGTATGCGCTGAAGATAGAATCAGCTATTTCAACGAAGCAGATTGAAAATATAAATCTGGAGATGATCAGAAAATACTGCATTCTGGTCAGAAATCAGTCCCTGAGAAACCATAGCCCGATTATCAGAAAGGCAATTGATTATATTAATCTGAATCTGAGCAGCCCTCTTGGATTAAAAGACATTGCAGTGCTGTTTAATGTCAATCCCAGTTACCTCTCCTCCCTGTTCAAAAAAGAAACGGGAGGAACCCTTACAGATTATGTAAACAAACAGCGCATAGATGCCGCATTAAAGCTGTTAAATACTGGAGACATGCAGGTGCAGGATATCGCATACTACGTAGGAATCTCAGATGTTAATTATTTTTCCAAGCTTTTTAAGAAACAGGTAGGATACACCCCCAGCGGATACCGAAAATCTATACAAAAAACTGACTTTTCAAATTAACAGAAAATTATATATAATATACAAAATTAACAGTGTCAACAAGTATAAATATCATATTAAAAATTTATTAGAATTAATTATGGAAATAGTGTTGACAAATAAAGTCTCGTGTGGTATTATAACCTCATCAACAAAACATGTACTTATAGATAAATCCAAAGGAGACGAGAAATCCTGGAACGATTATTTGAATAAGGCATGTAGTTGTTTTAAATATTAAAACTTGTTGAAATGTTAAGGAAGAGGAGGTCGAGTCCAGTGGACACAGTTTCTATAGTGTCAGTTCAATATGGTTGTGGTATGACAGTTGTTTCCTGCGAGAAAGACCTTTATCACATATAAAAGGATCCAAAGGAATCGGGTATACGTCAGATAATCGGAGAGATTAGAAGTTGGAATTTATGGATAAAGAATATAAATTGTCACCATATTGAAGGATTTACCACATAGTAGTTCAAAGGTTTTTAACAACTGTGTGAAGAAACAGTTATTAAAAAATATCAGTAGTTTATATAATCAACGAAGATATATCAATACTTTAGATTATAAATAAGATATTATTTATAAGAATGTCTATTCTGATAAATCAATCGATTCATAATAAAGGTATTCATATATTTAGAGAACTTGTATAAGCGAACATATAGGAGATCAATATTTGCGAAAGATATAGTCGAAAGCTTTGAGTGAATAATTTCATATATTTAATATTTTTTTAAATATATCTCAAATAGAGATGCAGGAAATAAGAAGATGAACCTCCGATTACATAAAATATAAATTACAATTAAATAATGATAAAAGTTACCAATAGCCGTTATCCGCATGATAGCGGCTATTTTTTGTGAAAATATAATGAAATCATGGTTTTGGTTTTGACAACGAAAATCAGGTATGGTACACTTAAGGCAATTATGTAGAATACTATGCAGACCCAAACTAAGAGGTGAAAAATTTGGATAAATTTGAATATAATGCGAAGCTGGAAGAAATAACCAGACTGGCTGAACAGGAAGAATATGATGAAGCAGCTAAAATAGCAGACTCAATTGAGTGGAAACGTGTCAGAAATGTACGTACCTTATGCATGATTAGCGAAATATATGAAGCAAATGGACAATTGGAAGACAGCAAGCAGATCTTACTGCGTGCATACCGCCGTTCTCCAATGGTCAGAAGTATACTTTACCGTTTAACAGAAGTTGCAATTAAAATGCGGGAGTTTGACGAAGCTGTTGAATTCTATACCGAATTCGTGAATGCAGCACCAAATGATAACAGTAAATATGTTCTGAAATATAAATTATATAAGGGCAGAGGATCGTCTCTGGAGGAACAGATTGAGATCCTGGAAGAATATAAGCATAAGGAATACACGGAACAGTGGGCATATGAACTTGCAAAGTTGTACCACAAGGCCGGCTTTGTTGAAAAATGTATTGAAGAGTGTGATGATATTACGCTTTGGTTCCACAATGGAAAATATGTGGTAAAGGCATTAGAGCTTAAGAGAAATTATGTTCCGCTGACTCCGGAACAGCAGACAATCTATGATAATCCCAGTGGAATTGTTGATATAAAGACGAAAGAAGAAACAGTGACAAAAGCAGTTCCTAAGTTAGAAAAGGAAATTCTGAAAGGGATGCCGGAGACACAAGAGGAAGCGTTGGCGGCTAATATAATTGCAGCTACGGAGCGGGAGATTGCAGCGTCTGTAGCAATGCATAAGCAAGAGTCAGACAACTATGGCAGACAAGATAATTATGCGGATGAAGAAGAGATGATTCGTCAGTATACACCTGTGAAAGAGGCACTTCAGGAAGAAAATAAAGGAAAACCAGAGTCAATTCAGGTACTTCCGGCATATAATACAGCAGATTTGCAAATGGAGCTGGCTAAAAATATGCGTGAAATTTTATCAGGAATTAAGAAGCCTAAAGAGGAAGACGAAGTGAATCCTGCTACCGTTATAGGAGATACCGCTGATGAAGAAGTTTCCGAAATGGAAGCGGAAGCACAGGAAGCTGTTTATTCGGAGGATCAGGAATTCAGAGGAATTTCTATCGATGATGTACTTACTTCTATGAGTGGTGTGGAAGACGACGAAGTATCGGATGAGGAAGATGCCGGGGACGAAGAGGCATATGATGAAGAAGATACGGAGGATCTGGATGACCTGGATGATATTGATTCGGAAGAATATTTTGATGAAGAACCGGAAGATGATTCAGCAGAAGAATTAGATGACGAAGAAGATCTGGATGACGGCATGGAAGATGAAGAGGATTTTGACGGGGAACTGGATGCAGAGGATATGGATGCAGACGAAGAACCGTTAGATGAAGAATCGTTAGATGAAGAACTGCCGGAATATGATGCAGATTTGGAATATGATCCGGAAGAAGAAGGTTCTGAGGAGCTGGATGAAGATGCAGAAGAATATGAGTATGAAGAGGAAGCGGAAGCAGACGCTGAATACGAATATGAGGAAGAACCGGAAGATGTAGTCGAATATGAATATGATGAAGGTGCGGACGAAGGCATTGAATATCAGGATATAGAAGCAGCAGAAGCGCAAGAGCCTGTTTTGCCGGAAGTAGAGATGCCGGAAGAGATACAGATGCCGGATGAAATTCAAATACCGGAAGAGATACAGATGCCGGATGAAATTCAAATGCCGGATGAGATAGAAATGCCGGATGAGATAGAAATGCCGGAAACAGATGATCCCGGTGCTACGATTGATCTGTCAGCAGCCATTGAGGCGGCGGCAAATACGGCTCATCTTCATTCCGATATGACGAAGAAAGATCAGATGTTATCTGATGTGGAAGAAAGCGTACATAGAGTTGCATCAGATCCGATGTATCATCCCGCACCGGAACTGAATGCCCATGTACCTATGACGCTTACACAGTCACAAAAGACGACGCTTGGATTCTTTGCATGGATAAAAGGGCTGGATGCTCAGCTTGCCCATGCTATCTCCAAAATCAGAGAAGGTAATTTCGGATCCGGTAATTCAAAGGTCGGAAATGTGGTGATAACAGGAGATGCAGGAAGCGGGAGAACGACTCTTGGCATTAACCTTGCGAAGGTAATCAGCCAGGAGAAACACCAGAGCTCAGCGAAGGTGGCTAAGATCTATGCGGAAGATTTTAATAAAAAGGATATACCGGCTACTATAGCGAAGATTGCAGGCGGCACGCTGATTATTGAGGAAGCCGGGGACCTGGATGAAAATGCAGTTGAGATGCTTGCTAAGGCTATGGAATTTAAGACAGACGGCCTCTTAGTTATTCTGGAAGACGAGAAGAGCTATGTGAGAGACCTGCTTGCACGTTATCCGGATCTGGCTTGTAAGTTTAATGTAAATATCACGATACCGATATTTACCAACGACGAGCTGGTATATTTTGGAAAGACTTATGCCAATGACAAGGATTATCATATTGAAGAACCTGCTGTGGGACTTCTCTATGACCGGATCGGGGAAATTCAGTCACCGGATCATGCGGTCACGGTAGCGGATGTCAAGGATATTGTAGACAAGGCGATTAAACGAGTTGACCGTATTGGTATGAGAAAATTATTCTCAAGCCTGTCAGGCAAACGGTTTGACGAGGAAGACAGAGTATTGCTTTGTGAGAAAGATTTTAGATAAATTTAAAAGTAAACAGATGAATTACCTGCGGGAAGGAGTTTCTGAAGAGAAGCTCCTTTTTGTTGACATTTTATATACCGAACGGTATAATAATAACATAAGGAGAATTGCAATGGATAATAAACAGTTGATTATGGAAGCTGCATTGGAGTTGTTTTACCACAAGGGCTATGATGCGGTGGGAATACAGGAGATTGTAGAAAAGGCAGGAATTACGAAACCTACGTTATATTATTATTTTGGAAGTAAATACGGGCTCCTGGAAAACTTGCTGAATACACAGTTTGAGGAATTCCGGGCACGTCTGGTGAAGGCGGCTGTATATAAAGGTGATCTTCCCATGACCCTTTATCATCTGGCTTCTGCATTTATTGATTATGCAATATCTCATAAGAAGACCTATATGCTGATGATGGCGCTGTTTTATTCTGCAAAGGACAACGACGCTTATCGCGCGGTTCAGCCGCTGCTGAGTGAGTTTTACCACATCATCGTGGATGTGTTTGAGCAGGCGGAAGGGCAGCTGGGAAATATGAGGGGGCGCCAACGGCAGTTTGCCATTGGATTTATTGGAATATTAAGCCATTATATTTTAGTGGTATGTGATCAGACAGAAATGGAAATCATTGTTAGTGACGACACCAAGCGAAGCCTGGTGCATCAGTTTATGTATGGAATATATTCGTAAAGGAGATTGACGGAAATGAGTAAATGGTATGAAGAGGCAGTATTTTATCATATGTATCCCCTGGGAATGACAGGAGCACCGAAAGAAAACAAAGAAAATGAAATAATTCACCGATTTGAGGAATTATTTGCCTGGTTGGCGCATATAAAAGAAATTGGGTGTACTGCAATTTATATAGGGCCGTTATTTGAATCTACCACACATGGTTATGATACAAAGGATTATAAAGTAGTCGACAGGCGCCTTGGTGACAACGAAGATTTTAAGAAATTTGTGGAGATGGCCCATGGAGAAGGAATCAAGGTGATTGTCGACGGGGTGTTCAACCATACGGGAAGGGAATTCTTTGCATTTCAGGATATTAAGCAGAACAGGGAGAATTCACCTTACCGGAACTGGTATAAGGGTATTAACTTTGGATGGAATACGCCATATAATGACGGTTTCGGATATGAAGCATGGAGAAACTGTTTTGAATTGGTGAATCTGAATCTGTGTGAAGGCGCGGTGCGGGATTATCTGCTGGACGTAATTCGTTTTTGGATTGAGGAATTTGATATTGACGGTATCCGTCTGGACTGTGCAGACTGTCTGGATTTTGACTTTATGAAAGAGATGCGCAGGGTTACGGCAGCTGAGAAAAAAGATTTCTGGCTGATGGGTGAAGTCATCCACGGAGATTACGGTAAATGGGCAAATGATGAAGTCTTACACGCTACTACCAATTATGAACTTCACAAGGGTTTGTATTCCGGGCATAATGATCATAATTATTTTGAAATTGCCCATACGGTCAAGCGTGAGTTCGATGAAAATGGCGGGATCTATAAGGGAAGAACACTGTATTCTTTTGTAGATAATCATGATGTGGACCGCATTATGAGCAAGCTGACGAATAAGGAACACATTAATCCGGTATATACGCTGCTCTATACGCTGCCGGGAATTCCCTCCATCTATTATGGATCTGAATGGGGAATTGAAGGTAAGAAAGAGGGCGGAAATGATGATCCGCTGAGACCGCATCTGGTACTGGAAGAATGTGAGAAGAATAATCAGCATCCTGAAATTATCAGGCATTTAAAAGAGCTTGGTGAAATCCGTAAAGGGAACCAGGCGCTTGCAGGCGGAAAATACAGGGAGCTGGCATTGACTAACCGCCAGTATGCTTTTGCCAGGATCTGGGAGAAGGAAGCGGTTATTGTTGCAGTTAATAATGATGAGAATGCAGCTGTGATGACTATATCATTGCCGGTGGAAGCAAAAAGCTGCATGGATGCTGTTACCGGAGAAGCAGTTGCGGCAGATGGCGGTAAGATTACGGTAGAATTAAAAGCGTGTGGAAGCGTAATTATAAAAATAAACCAGGGGTGAGAAGATGGCAGAGAAAAAGCAGGCCAAAGGAACAGCAAAGAAGGCTGAGAACAAAGGGCTTTTGTTTGGCGATTTAGACCAGTATCTGTTTGGTCAGGGAACACATTATGATATTTATAAAAAATTAGGAGCTCATCCACAGAAAATAGAGGGAAAAGACGGCGTTTATTTCGCCGTCTGGGCACCAAATGCCGCTGATGTGAGTGTTATCGGTGAATTTAACGGGTGGAGTGAAAAAGCACATCCTATGAAGCGTATAGACCCCATAGGAGTGTATGAGGCTTTCATACCTGAGGCGAATGTGGGCAATTTATATAAATATTATATTACTGCCAAAGATGGACGGGGATTATACAAAGCAGACCCATATGGAAATCAGGCGGAAGTGAGACCGGGAACGGCGTCCAGAATTGCGGAAATCAACAATTTCAAGTGGGGAGACTCGGGCTGGATTACAAAACGTGCACAGACGAATCAGGACGAGCAGCCGGTTTCCATTTATGAAGTGCATCCGGGATCCTGGAAAAAGCATCCCCTTCATGACGGAGATGAAGATGGATTTTATAATTATAAGGAGCTTGCCCATGCTCTGGTGGATTATATAAAAGAAATGGGATATACCCATGTAGAGCTCATGGGAATTGCAGAGCATCCGTTTGACGGCTCCTGGGGGTATCAGGTCACCGGCTATTATGCACCCACTTCCCGGTATGGAACGCCTGCAGATTTTATGTATTTTGTGAATTACATGCATAAAAATAAAATTGGTGTCATTCTGGACTGGGTTCCTGCACATTTTCCAAAGGATGCCCATGGACTTGCAGAGTTTGACGGAACCAGTACATACGAATATGCAGATCCCAAAAAAGGAGAACATCCGGATTGGGGAACGAAAGTCTTTGATTTTGGTAAAAGTGAAGTTAAAAATTTCCTGATTGCAAATGCACTTTTCTGGGTGGAGCAGTATCATGTTGACGGATTGCGGGTGGATGCAGTGGCATCGATTTTGTATCTGGACTATGGAAGAGAAAATGGTCAGTGGCTGCCAAATAAATTCGGTGGGAATAAAAACCTGGAGGCAATTGAGTTTTTTAAACATTTGAATACAGTTGTTCTGGGGCGTAATCATGGGACGCTTATGATTGCGGAGGAGTCGACGGCATGGCCGAAAGTAACCGGAAAAGCGGAAGAAGATGGACTGGCTTTTTCGATGAAATGGAATATGGGATGGATGAATGACTTCCTGGAATATATGAAGCTGGATCCTTATTTCAGACAGTATAATCATCATAAGATGACGTTTTCCATGACCTATGCCTATGCTGAGAAATATGTGCTGGTGCTGTCCCACGACGAGGTGGTACATTTAAAATGCTCTATGATCAGCAAAATGCCGGGACAGTATGATGATAAGTTTGCAAATTTGAAAGCAGCTTATTCGTTTATGATCGGGCATCCGGGTAAGAAGCTTTTGTTTATGGGTCAGGAATTTGCACAGTTCCAGGAATGGAGTGAGGCAAGAGAACTGGATTGGTACCTGCTAGGTGAAGAGAGACATGCCCAGATGCAGCATTTTGTAAAAACGCTGCTCCATCTCTATAAAAAGACGCCTGCGCTGTATGACCATGATTATGACCCGAATGGTTTTGAGTGGGTGAATGCAAATGATAATGAAAGAAGTATCTTTAGTTTTATCCGGCACTCACAAAATGGAAAAAGCAATCTGTTGTTTGTAATTAATTTCACACCGGTGGAGAGAAAAGATTACCGGGTGGGAGTGCCCAGAAGAAAACAGTATAAGCTGATTCTGGACAGCAATGCCAAGGAGTTTGGCGGAACCGGTAAAATTCAGCCCGAGACCTTTAAGGCGGTTAAGAAAGAATGTGACGGTATGCCGTATTCCTTTGGATATGAACTGCCGGCCTATGGGGTGGCGGTGTTTAAATTCTAAAGGGAAGTAATCGGTTCCTGGTGAAAAGGCTTGTATATTAAAAAATAAGGGGTGAAATCCATACGAAAGGATTTCACCCCTGATTTTTGTGTGAAGGGATAAAACACATAATAGATTCAATTCATTTAATAAGCAATGGTGCTATTATACGATATCAATTTTAAATTGTATAAAATAGATAAAAAAGTAAGATAGAAATTGTGTAATATGTAGAAATATCCCCGCAGGGAGCTTGTAGCAGTTTTTTTCTAATGGTAGAATCTTCAGGAATAAGAGAGGGAGATAACACTATATGAAGAAAAAGAATTTATGGATTACATCTTTGATTTTGGCGGGGATAATGGTGTTTGGAACATCCCTTGGAGCCTGCGGCAATCACACTACAGCAGGAAAAGCGGAGCAGGAACAGAGTGGGGAAGAAAAAAACGCACAGTTGGTGATTGCTACGGCAAATGATATAGGAGATTTGAATGCTCAGGGATATTGCCCTATGTATGCCCAGGATTTCGTATATGAAGGGCTGACTTCCTTTGAAAAGGGAGAAGTAAAGCCTTGTCTGGCTGAGAACTGGAGTATTTCAGAAGATGGAAAGGTGTATACTTTTCATTTAAGAGAGGATGTTAAATTTACTGACGGATCTGCTTTTAATGCACAGGTTGTGAAGAAAAATCTGGATGCAGTTTTAAAAAACAAGGAAGAACACAGCTTTCTAGAGTCTATTAATTTGATGAAAGAGATTGTTGTTATGGATGAGTACACTGTAAAAATAATTTATGAAGAACCTTATTATCCAATTCTTCAGGAACTTTCCCTTGCACGGCCGGTTCGATTTATGGCAGAGGCATCTTTTTTGGATGATGGAGATACTGCAAAAGGCATAAAGGAGCCTATTGGAACCGGTATGTGGAAGCTTAAGGAGCATGTTGAGAACCAGTATGCAGTATTTGAAAGAAATGAAGATTACTGGGGGAAAAAACCTAAAATGAAAGAGTTGAAGGTTGTTGTAACACCAGATGGAGATACCTCGGTAAACGCATTAAAAGCCGGTGAAGTTGATATGATCTTTGATATTGAAAGCCGTTTGAGCCCGGATTCTTTTAAGGAGTTAGAAGCGGGCGGATATGCTGCTTACGTATCTCAGCCGCTTAGCACAGTTTCCCTAATATTAAACAGTAACTTTGGACCAACCCGGGATTTAAAAGTAAGGCAGGCTTTAAATTATGGCGTTGATAAAGAGCTTATTTCGGAAAATGTATTTTATGGACTTCAAAAGCCGGCAGATACTTTTTTTGATAAATCGGTACCATATTGTGATGTAAATCTAGACGTCTATGAATACGATGCAGAAAAAGCAAAGCAGCTTTTAGACGAAGCAGGATGGAAAAATACAGATGATTCAAAATACCGTATGAAAGAGGGAAAAGAACTGGAAATAGGGTTTTACTACGATGGTGATAATGTCATCTATAAAACTCTTGGAGAAGTGCTGCAGAGTGAGTGGGAAAAGTTGGGTGTTAAACTGAACCTGGAAGCTTTGGAAAGACAGGCTTTAATTGATTTTCAGAAAAAAGGAGATTTTGAAATTACCATTACAGAGACATGGGGAGACCCCTATGATCCACACACGCTGGTAGCGTATATGGCAAATCCGGAGTATGCGGATTATCAGGCACAAAAAGGGATTCCGATGAAAGATGAGCTGGATGAAAAAATTCATCAGGTTATTGTGGAGACGGATGAGCAGAAAAGACAGGATCTGTATAATTTTATATTGTATACCATTCAGGATCAGGCAGCTTATCTGCCTATATCAGGTACCACCCGACTGGTTGCCTGCGATAAAGCTCTTACGGGGGTTAAGTTTGACAGTCTGTATTATATGCCGGTTGAAGATGTGGAAAGAAAATAATGAAGTCTATATAGCAGGGCGTTTTATGGCGGCCTGCTATATTTGAGGAAAATAACTTATGAAAAAATATTTTATAAAAAGGTTACTGGCAATTATTCCAATTATGTTCTGTGTAACAATTGTGACTTTTTTAATTGTCAGAGCAATGCCGGGAGATGCGTCAACTGCGTATCTGATGGCCAAAAGAGTGCCGGTTACCAGGGAGAATCTGGAGATGGCGATGCATACACTGGGGTTGGACAGACCGTTATATGAACAATACTTTGCATGGCTCAATCAAATATTGCATTTAGATTTGGGAGTTTCTTATATGACGAAGATGCCGGTTGCGATGGAGTTGGCAAAAGCCTTTACATACACCGTGAAATTGGCAGCGCTGGCACTTCTCTGGCTGTTTGTGTTCTGTGTACCTATGGGCATCTTATCAGCAGCCAAACCGGACAGTGTGATAGACCGTGTAACAAGGGTAACGGGATTTTTAGGTTCTTCCATTCCTTCTTTTTGGCTGGGGTTTTTACTGGTGCAGATCTTTGCTGTCTGGCTCCGGTGGCTTCCTGTTTCTTTGGCTGGTGGATTTGAAAATATGATATTACCTTCCGCAACGATTGCCACAGGATATATTCCCATGTATACCAGGATACTGCGAAACAGCATTTTAGAAAATGCAAAATTACCATATGTGGTATATGCAAGGGCAAGAGGAATTGACGGCAGAAAGATATTTCTTACGCATATTTTGAAAAATTCTCTGATTCCGCTGGTCACTTCTCTGGGAATGAATCTGGGAGGTCTGCTTTGCGGCAGTGTAATTGTGGAAAATGTGTTTTCTTTTCCCGGGCTTGGAAGATTGATTGTTGAGGGGATAGGAGGTCGTGACTATCCTGTTATTCAGGGCTACATTCTGTTATTGGCCCTTATTTTTATATTTACAAACCTTTTGTCCGATTTGATCTGTGCAGGGTTGAATCCACGCATGCAGTCGGAGGTGTAAATATGGAAAGAAAAGATTTTTTTAAAAAGAGAACGGTTTGTATTTGTATGATTATATTAGGAGTCATTATACTTGCCGGTATTTTTGCAATGGTCATAGCGCCTCATAATCCTGCGGAGGCAGATTTGACCAGAAAATTTTTACGTCCTTCTGTGGCATTTCCAATGGGAACAGATCATATGGGACGCTGCATTTTTTCGAGAATTATTTATGGAATCCGTCCAACGATTGGATTTGCCATTCTGGCAAGCGCGATTTCATCTGTATTTGGTATTTTTATTGGGATTTTATCCGGGTATATAGGGGGGATTCCTGACAGTGTGCTGATGAGGATTTGTGATGTGCTTTATGCATTTCCGTCTTTGGTTCTTACACTGGTTATTGTAAGTGTATTGGGGGCTGGTATACAGAATATCGTGCTTTCATTGATCTTAGTGCAGTGGGTGTGGTTTGCAAGAGTAGCGCGTAATCTGACAAAAAATGAGAAAGAAAAAGCTTATATAGCCGCCAGTAAGCTTTCTGCATCTTCGGTATTTCTAATCATGAGAAAAGGAATTTTCCCCAATATTATCCCCCAGATGATTGCAATTATTACCATTGATTTCGGACAGACTATTCTTGCGATCTCGGGGTTTTCATTCTTGGGGCTGGGGGTGAAAGCGCCAAACCCGGAGTGGGGTATGATGATTAATGACGGAAGGGCTTATATGCACAGTAATCCCATGCTTATGTTCTGGCCGGGAATGATGATTCTGATTGTAGTGCTGTGTTCAAATATTTTGGGAGATTCCCTGAGAGACTATTTAGAGGAAAAAAGCATATAATGGAGTGCAGAATATGGACGAGAATAATATATTATCTGTAAAAGATTTAAATGTATTTTTAAAAAGAGGTAAAGAAAAAATACCTGTAGTAGAGGATATGGATTTTCAGATACAAAAAGGAAAAACACTTGGAATTATAGGTGAGAGCGGAAGCGGTAAGTCAGTGACCTGTTCTTCTGTTTTGGGAATTCTGGACCGGGAAAAGTGGGAGAGTACAGGGCGGGTTTTATTTGAGGGAAGCCAAATGCCGTATCAGGATATAAAAGCCTTAAACCGGATACTGGGTAAAAAAATTTCCTGGATTACGCAGAATCCAATGAGTGCATTTGACCCGTTATTTTCCATCGAATATCATTTTCAGGAAACGGTAAAGGCACATGAAAACAAAGAGCCAGGAGAAATACATGAAAATGCAGCAGAAATTTTAAAAAGATTACATATCCACGATCCGGAAAGGGTTTTGGAAAGCTATTCTTTTCAACTGAGCGGAGGTATGCTGCAGCGTGTTATGATAGCCATTGCTTTGATTCAGAAGCCTGCATTATTAATCGCAGACGAACCTACAACGGCTTTGGATTTGACGGTGCAGCATGACATTTTAAAGCTACTGAAGGAGATGCAGGAAGAACTCCAAATGGCAATTCTTCTGGTTTCCCATGACTTAGGGGTTATCTCAAAAATTGCAGACGATATTATGGTCATGTATGCCGGTAAAAATATTGAGCACAGCCCACGCAGCGTAATTTTAAAAGACCCGGTTCATCCATATACAAAAGGCTTATTTCGTTCGCGACCGGTATTTTCAAAAGAAAGGCTGCCGGTTCTCAAAGGGCAGGCTTCCGGCCTCCTGAATCGCGGGAAAGGGTGTATGTTTTATGATCGGTGTCCTATTGCAGGGAATAGCTGCAAAGTAAAGGAAATACCAATTGTGATGGCTGCGGATAAACATATGGTTAGGTGTCTGGAGGCAATAGAAAATAGTGAAAAATAAGGATACCATTCTGGAAGTAAACGATGTAGTAAAAGTATATAAGGGAAAAAGAAAAACAAAAGTCCTGGCAGTAAACGGGGTGTCATTTACTGTGGAACACGGAAGATGCATAGGACTGGCAGGGGAGAGCGGATGTGGTAAAAGCACTTTGGCAAGAATGATTGCAGGGCTGGAAACACCTGCACATGGGGATATTCTGTGGAAGGGATTTCCGGTAAGAGATATTACAAGAAAAAATCCGATGCGTAAAGAGATACAGATGGTGTTCCAGAATAGTCTGGATGCAGTAAACCGAAGAACTACGGCAAGAGAAATTATTGCAGAACCGCTGCGGAATTTTTATCATTTATCCGGTGCTAAGCTGGATGAACGGATTGACACACTGCTTTTGCAGGTTGGAATGGAAAACAGTGAAAAAACAAAATATCCCAACCAGTTTTCAGGAGGTCAGTTACAGAGAATCTGTATTGCAAGGATGCTGGCATCTAATCCGGATTTATTAATTTTAGATGAACCTCTCAGCAGCCTGGATGTGTCTGTACAGGCACAAATATTAAATTTGTTTGCTGATCTAAAGAAAGAACTGGATATGACTTATCTTTTAATATCCCATGATTTGGAGGCTGTTTATTATCTGGCGGATGAAATCATTATTATGTACAGAGGAAAAATAATGGAACAGATAAAGGATATAAAGGATTTTGCAAATCTCAGGCATCCGTATACAAAACGTTTATTAATGTCTTCTTTTTCTTATAGGGGCAAAGAGGTACCGGAGTGCTATCGGGAAGAGGTTTCGGAAACCGGATGTTTATATTATGCAAGATGCCCTTACGCAGATAAAGTTTGCGGGGAATATGCGCCGCTTCTGAAAGAGATAGGTGAGGGACATTTCTGTGCATGCAATAGGAACTGCCAATAGAGTAAATCCCTTTGATTTAGGTGTAACGTTTTATCACTTGAATTTAAAGAGTATTTAGTGTTATACTTAAAAGAAGTAGGAGTTTTAGTTAAAAGTTTTACTAAAAGTTTATTCCTAAAATATATCACAGGGGAGGAATATAAAGTTATGGCAACCATTAAAGAAGTGGCAAAAGAATGCGGGGTTTCAATTGCTACGGTTTCTAATATTCTGAATGGGAAGGGACGGGTTGGAGAAGAAACGAAGGAGCGCATTCTAAAGACGGCAAAAGAAATGGGTTATGTGCCAAATATGATGGCGCGGAATCTCAAACAGCGAAACTCCAGAACAATTGGAATCATAACAGAGGATCTGACGGTATTTAACTGTGTGGAGATCGTGGATGGCATTAATGAATATCTGGAAGAGAAGGATTATACGTTTCTTCTCGGGAACTTAAGGCTGTATAAGAAATATGACAATGCTTTTTACCATCATGAGGATTATAAAAAGCAGGTGGAAGAGGAATTCCTGATTATGCAGAGTAAACAAGTGGAGGGGATCATCTATATCGGTGCCCACTGCCGTGAAATTAAAAGTATTCCGGGAGGGCTTAAATGTCCATTGGTTGTGGCATATGGATTTGCAGGTGACCAGCGGATTCCATCTGTTGTATTTGATGATGAGCAGGCAGCGTATGAAGCAACCATGGAACTGATCCGGGGAGGTCATGAACGGATCGGGGTCATATCCGGTGACAAGGACAGTCTTCATACCTTTGGCAGAATGGTTGGACACCAGAAAGCATTGTATGAAAATAAACTTTTATTTAACCCTGGGCTGAATGTAACCGGAAACTGGCTGAGAAGTATGGGATATGAGGCGTGCGGGCAACTGATGAAGGAAAAAGTCACGGCTATTTTTGCCATGAGTGATGTAATGGCATTGGGGGTCTATGATTATGCGAATGATCATGGTTTGGAGATTGGGAAGGATATTGCATTAATTGGGTTCGATGACAGGCAGTTCAGCACCGCATTCAAACCGGCACTTACAACAATGGCTCTGCCGCTTCACGAAATTGGTAAAAAGGCAGCAGAAATTGTGGTGGACGAGGTGGAGGGAACGTTGGATGCAAACCAGAGTTATCCCTACAAGATCAGGTGTAAATTGAAGAGAAGACAGTCTGTGGATAAAATGATCTGTAGATAAAATGATCTGTAGATAAAATGATCTGTAGATAAAATGATCTGTGAATAAAATGATCTGTAGATAAAATGATCTATGGATAAAAAAATCTGTGGATAAAAGGATCTGTAGATATAACAATCAATGGATAAAAAAATCCGAGGATAAAAGGATTATTAGACAAAACTATCTTTAGATAAAACGATTAATCGTAAGGAGAATGATATTTAATAGACATATCAATATATATAATATATAAAATATTCACATATAGACGTTAATATGTACATGTAATTTGGCATGTACATATTTTTTTTGTCATTTTTGTGAAAAAAGGTATTGCATTATTTTGGAAACTGTAGTATAGTATCGATATCAGATAAAACGTTTAATCAAACCCGCAGGACAAAGCGCTGGTATCGATAAGAAACGGACGGAGGCATTTATGGAAAAACTAACCTTAGTTCAACTAAACCGTACGAAGATACGGGATTCCTATTGGGATAGATATATAGACCTGGTAAAAAGTACGATTATCCCATATCAGTGGAATATTCTGAATGATAAAATACCGGGTGCCCAGACAAGCCATGGGTTAATGAATTTTAAAATTGCAGCAAAAAGAGAGACCGGTGAATTCTACGGAGTGGTGTTTCAGGATACCGATGTAGCAAAGTGGTTGGAAGCAGTTGCACTTTCACTGGCATCTCACGCAGATAAAGATCTGGAAAATACAGCAGATGAAGTAATTGATCTGATTGAAGCGGCGCAACAGCCGGATGGCTATATCAATACATATTTTACAATTAAAGAACCGGAAAAACGCTGGAGTAACCTGGAAGAAGGACATGAGTTATATACGGCAGGACATCTGATGGAAGCGGCGGTTGCTTATTACAATGCTACCGGTAAACGAAAGTTTTTAGACTGTATTTGCAAATTTGCTGATCTGATCTGCACAGTGTTTTCTAATGAAAATAACAAAGATGGTTATCCCGGACATCAGGAAGTGGAAATTGGCCTTGTGAAGTTATATGAAGTGACCGGAAATCGAACCTATCTTGCACAGGCGAAAGAATTTCTGGAGCGCAGGGGCAGGGAGCCCAATTATTTCCTGGAGGAAGAAAAAAGACCGGATTATAAGAGGATTTTCCCGGAATTTGAAAATTACCTGCCTCTTTATTCCCAGTCACACAAGCCGGTCCGGGAGCAGGATACAGCAGAGGGGCATGCAGTCCGGGCGGTGTATATGTACTGTGCTATGGCGGATGTGGCGTACGAATATCAGGATAAAGAGCTGCTTCAGGTCTGTGAGAATTTATGGAATGACATTTCTTATAAAAAAATGTATATCACGGGAAGTATAGGAAGTTCCGGGTTACTGGAACGTTTTACCACAGGATATGATCTTCCTAACAACCGCAATTACTCAGAAACATGCGCCTCCATTGGACTGGCACTCTTTGGAAGAAGAATGGCACAGATCACAAGGGATGCAAAATATATGGAAGTGGTGGAACGTGCACTGTATAATACACTTTTATCCGGTGTGGCAATGGATGGACAGAGTTTTTTCTATGTTAATCCGCTGGAGGTATGGCCGGATAATTGTATGCCAAGAACTTCCATGGAGCATGTAAAGCCGGTTCGTCAAAAATGGTTTGGCGTTGCATGCTGTCCGCCAAATATAGCCAGAACCTTGGCATCCATTGGAGAATACATTTATTTTTATGATAAATCTTCTATCTGGATCAACCTGTTTATCTCAAGTGAGACAGTGGTTGAGATAGAAGGACACCCGGTTCACCTGAGTCAGAAGACAGCATTTCCCAATGATGGAAAGATAGAAATTACGATTGAGAATGAAGATGAAGCGGAATTTGAGTTGGCTATTCGGATACCTGAATACGTGAAAGAGTATGGTCTTATACTGGATGGAAAGGCAATTTATCCGGAAGTTCAGAAAGGTTATGCAAAAGTAATGATTTCAGGAAAAAATCCTTCGCTGGTTTATAAATTTGCACTAGTTCCCAGAATATTGCGTGCCAATCCCCTGGTTAAAGAAGATGTGGGCAAAGTTGCAATCATGAAGGGTCCGGTTGTGTATTGCCTGGAAGAAGTGGATAATGGTAAGAATCTTCCGGCAATATTTTTGGATCCGGAGCAGGAACTGCAGGAGAGTTATGAAGAAAATTTATTAGGAGGAACTACCGTAATCCGGACAGCAGGGAAAAAAGTGATGACAGATGGGTGGCATAGTAACGAACTATATAAGGAATCTGATCTCACAATGGAAAGTATACCGTTAATGTTTGTACCCTATCCATACTGGGGGAACCGCCAGACAGGCGAAATGTTAGTATGGGTGAAAGAGTTTATCTAAGGAGGAAAAAAAATGAGAAAACGTAGTAGAGTATTAGGGGTGTTATTAGCAACAGCAATGGCGGCTGCAAGTCTTGCAGGATGCGGAGGCAGTACAGGAACTACAGAAGCAGCAAAAGATAACACAGCAGAGACAACGGCAGCGGGCACAGAAGCAGCAGAGACAGCTGCAACGGATAAAGCAGCGGATAAGGCAGCGGCTGAAACAGAAGCGGCAGATTCCGAAAAAGCAACGACAGCTGCAAGCGCAGATGCAACAGAACTGGAAATGTGGACTTTCGTGGAACTCCACGGAAATCATTTTCAGGATATGGCTGAAAAATGGAATGAAGCAAATCCGGACCGCCAGGTCAGCTTAAATGTAAATGTTCTTCCATATGAAGACATGCATAATAAACTTCAGATTGCACTTCAGTCCGGGGAAGGTGCACCGGATATCGTGGATATCGAACTTGGCAAATTTGCAAACTTCTTAAAGGGAGAACCCCAGTTAGAAGCATTAAATGATGCGATTGACCCATACAGAGAGGATATTGTAGCTTCCAGAATTGAGCTTTACAGCAAGGACGGAAAAAATTATGGTATTCCAAGCCACGTTGGTGCAACTGTTGCTTTCTATAACACAGAGATGTTAGAAGCCGCAGATATTGATTATACAACTATTAAAACCTATGCTGATTTAAAAGAAGCAGGGCTTAAGTTAAAAGAAGCAACCGGTAAATACATTATATCAGCAGATACCAGTGCACTATGGCAGTTAAATGATTTGATTGCACAGCAGAAAAAAGACTGGGTTGATGACGCAGGCAATGTAAATGTAAACATTCCGGAAGCACAAAAAGGTCTGGAAACTTTAAAAGATCTTCAGACGGCAGGTGTTGCTACAACTATTCCGGGCGGAAATCCGGATACGGAAGAAGCATACGCTTATTATAATGCAGGTGAAGTTGCTTGTGCGATTATGCCAATGTGGCAGATGTCCAGATATACAAGCTATATGACAGACTTAAAGGGTAAAATTGCAATTGCTCCTGCTCCGGTACTGGAAGAAGGAATGCCATCCTCTGTGGGCGGCGGCGGAACAGGTACTTGTGTAACCAATCAGTGCAGCGATGTTCAGCTGGCAAAGGATTTCCTTGCTTATGCAAAACTCAGTGTAGATGGAAATATTGGTTTATGGAACAATCTTGGATTTGATCCCTGCAACATGGATGTATGGTCTATGGAAGAGGTAACACATAATCCGGATAACGAATTTGTACAGTATTTTAAAAATAACCCATTTGATGTATTAAATGAAATTAAAGATCAGATCGGTCTGATCAAATCTACAGAGGCCTATCCGGCAATCAACAGTACATTCAGTGCAACTACTTTGAATGCAATCTTTGACAGCGATCAGGATATTGCTGCGGCTCTGGAAGAAGCACAGTCTCAGATTGAGAATGAATTACAGTAGGTGTCAGAAAAGACACTGGAAAGAACACATATATTTGCAATAGCCCTGAAGCATGTCTGAAAATGCTTGTCTTCGCTTTGTGGGATGTGACAGCCAAATTTAGGGGGCGTAGCAGGCTACGTTCCCTTTATTTGTATGAAAACAGGATAATTCAAATATGTGGTAGGGAATGTAAATTCCCGGGCTGACAAAAGCAAATGTTGAAAGGGGTAAAAAAATGAGTGGCAGGAAGACGGTACAGGTACAGCAGCAGGAAGAAAAGAAGTTTAATTTTCGGAAATTACTATATTCTCAGAAAATAGCACCATATGTGTTCATACTTCCGTTTGTCTTAACGTTTTTAATATTTTGGCTGTTTCCGTTGGCGAAGGCCGGAGTTATGAGTTTCCAGGAGGTTTTGCCGGGACAGACATCCTTTGTTGGAATAAAAAACTATAGTAAATTAGCAGGCGACAATATCTTTAAGATTGCTCTATGGAACAGTCTGAAATATATGATTGGAACACTGATTCTTTTGATTCCAATTCCAATGCTGCTTGCGTACATGATTAACAGCAAACTAATGTCGGCAAAAGAGATGTTCAAATCTGTATTTTTTGTTCCGATTCTTACTTCTATCGTAGTAGCGGGTACCATTTTCCGTCTGATGTTTGGTGAAATGGACTCCGCGTTTATGAACAGTATTATGAATGCGCTGGGATTAGAGCCGGTAAAATGGCTGAAAAACAGTTTTACGGCTTATGTGGCATTGCTGTTTCTTGCCTGCTGGAGGTGGATGGGTGTTAAT
Organism: Robinsoniella sp. KNHs210; assembly: GCF_000686105.1. Lineage (NCBI taxonomy): Bacteria > Bacillati > Bacillota > Clostridia > Lachnospirales > Lachnospiraceae > Robinsoniella > Robinsoniella sp. KNHs210. Next base: position 3,226,257 of record NZ_JMLZ01000002.1, on the reverse strand, counting down.
ATGCTGTATTTTATTTCCGGATTAAACGGCATTCCTACAGAACTTTATGAGTCGGCATCCATTGACGGTGCTTCATCCTTTAAGAAGTTTATTTATGTGACACTGCCAATGTTAAAACCTACGATTACCTATGTTCTTACCATTAGTATCTATGGCGGTCTGGCGATGTTTACAGAGAGCTATATGCTATGGGCGGGAAAGGACTCCCCTCAGAATATCGGTCTTACCATTGTCGGCTACCTGTATCGGCAGGGAATCCAGAAAAATGAAATGGGCTATGCGGCAGCCGTAGGTGTGATTCTGCTGGCGATCACCATGATTATCAATATTGCACAGCTGACGCTTTCAGGCATGTTTAAGAAGGAGGACTAATGAGATGGCACGGCAAAATGTGGGTGGAAAAACAAAAATAATATGGATGAAAATCTTCTTATTAGTATTCTTTACGCTGTTGGCAATAGTAATTCTGGTACCATTTGCAGCAATGGTCATCGCCAGTTTTAAAGATGGAAAAGAACTGATCCAGTATGGACTTAACTTAAAGATTGAACCGGATAAAATGGGCCTTAAGAATTATGTTTATCTGTTTACCGGAGAGCACAGCTATTTTACCTGGTTTATCAACAGTGTATTCCTGACCGTGGTGCAGGTGGTATTAACTTTGCTGGTGAGTGCCTGTGTGGGTTACGGATTTGCTGCTTATAATTTTAAAGGAAAAAATTTCTTCTTTGTCTGTGTACTTCTGATCTTAATGGTACCATTTGAAATACTGATGCTGCCTTTGTATAACCAGATGATCGGCATGAAGCTTAGTAATACTTATACAGGAATTGTATTGCCGTTTATGGCAAATGCTTCAACGATATTCTTCTTCCGCCAATATCTTGAGGGAATCCCCAAAGAGCTGATTTCGGCGGGACGTGTAGATGGAGCTACGGAATACGGCATATTTGTAAAATTGATTTTCCCAATTATGAAACCGGCAATGGCTTCTATGGCGATATTAAACGGTATGACTTACTGGAATAACTTTCTCTGGCCGCTGTTGATTTTAAGGGATGATAAGAAATATACCCTGCCAATCGGTCTGAATACTTTACTGACACCTTATGGAAATAACTATGATCTGCTGATTGTGGGTTCCTGCTTCTCGGTAATTCCTATATTAATTCTGTTTCTTTGTTTTCAGAAGTATTTTATAGAAGGAATGGTAGCCGGAGCGGTGAAGGGATAATGCGCGTCCAGAAAAGGATTACGACACCGCCTAATGGTGCAGTATTGTAAGTGCCAGCGGCATACTTACAGGTAATGTTGAAAAAATATGAAATAGAAAGGCAGTGTTGCAGGCAGGCTATTTGCAGCAGATATAAAGTGCCGGCATGCCAGCAATATGCAGTGGATATCAATATGAATAAAAATGCAAATATGATAATCGATAAAAGTTTCCGGATTGCAGAAATAGATAAGAGAATTTATGGTTCTTTTATTGAGCATCTGGGAAGGGCTGTTTATAACGGAATTTATCAGCCGGGACACCCAACCGCAGATGAAGACGGATTTCGCAGAGATGTTCTGGATCTGGTAAAAGAGTTAAAGGTTCCCCTGATCCGGTACCCGGGCGGAAATTTCGTGTCCAATTATTTCTGGGAAGATGGCGTAGGCCCTGTGGAACAGCGTAAGAAACGTCTGGAACTGGCATGGCGGAGCCTGGAAACAAACAAAGTGGGGCTAAATGAGTTTGCAAAGTGGGCAAAGAAGGTTGAGGCGGATATCATGATGGCTGTGAATCTGGGAACCAGAGGCATTGCCGATGCATGTAACCTGCTGGAGTATTGCAATCATCCCTCCGGAACATATTACAGTGACTTAAGAAGAAGCCATGGAGTGGAAGAGGCATATGGAATTAAGACCTGGTGCCTGGGAAATGAGATGGATGGAGAATGGCAGATCGGACATAAGACGGCGGATGAGTATGGACGCCTGGCTGCAGAAACGGCCAAGGCAATGAAACTGATTGATTCGTCTATAGAAATGGTTAGCTGCGGAAGTTCCTTTGCGGCGATGCCGACATTTCCGGAGTGGGAAGCGGCAACACTGAATCATACTTACGATTTCGTGGACTATATATCTCTGCATCAATACTATGGAAATACCATGAATGATACGGCAGATTATCTGGCACTGACCATGGATATGGAACATTTTATACATACGGTAGTGTCGGCCTGTGACTATATTAAGGCAAAGAAGAGAAGTAAAAAGGTAATGAATTTAAGCTTTGATGAATGGAATGTATGGTTTCACTCATCGGAAGCAGATGACGATACCATGAAGAACCGCCCATGGCAGAAAGCGCCTCATTTACTGGAGGATATCTATACATTTGAAGATGCGCTGATGGTGGGATTAATGCTGATTATGCTGTTAAAACACGCAGACCGTGTCAAAGTGGCATGTCTGGCTCAATTAGTAAATGTTATTGCACCGATTATGACGGAAGATGACGGGGGAGTGTGGAAGCAGACGATTTTCTATCCATTTCTTCATGCGTCTCTGTATGGAAGGGGAACTGCACTTTTGCCGGTTCTGGATACGCCAAAGCACGATACCATCGGTCATTGCGATGTTACGGATATTGAATCGGTTGCGGTTTACCGGGAAGAAAAAGAAGAGGTTACCATATTTGCGGTGAACCGGAATATACACGAAGATATCACCCTGAGCTGTGATGTAAGAAGCTTTGCGGGATACGATATTTTAGAACATATTATTATGGAAGAGGGTGACTTAAAGACGGTAAATGCTTATGGAAGGGAACGTGTTCTGCCGAAGAACAGCAAGGAATCGGAAATGGACGAGGGAATTCTGACCGCAAAATTACATAAGGCTTCATGGAATGTAATCCGGTTGGGGAAACAGGGAAGGTAAACGAAAGAGGAACGAGGAGGTTCGCGAATGAAAAAGAAACGATTGGTGAATGGGGCTGTTAAGGTAACTGCATCGGCATTGGCAATGGCGATGATGATAACATCTGTACCTCTGCCGGGTCTGACAGGGACAGGTACGGTATATGCAGCAGAGAAAGCCGCAGAAACAGATGAATTTTTTATAGCACCGGATGGGGAAAGACCTAATAATGTAGCAGGGAGCGCAGATGTTTCCACCAGTTATGTATCAGGCTGGGAAACCCTTACTGCTGTAAATGACGGAAAAGTATCAAAGACTTCCGGGACAGGAAAAGAAGAAACCGGTGCATGTTATGGTTCCTGGGGGAATCCGGCTAAACCAGCCAGTGAAACATTGACATATACCTGGGAAAATGAAGTGGAACTAAACAGCAGCGGAATTTATTTCTGGTATGACGGGGACAAACCTGATTCCGGTGGTATTAAAATTCCGAAATCCTGTAAATATGAATACATGGATGCGGATGGTAACTTTGTAGAAGTTGGAAACGCAAAGGGTCTTGGCTGCAGGGCGGATGGGTTCAATATTACAACATTTGATACAGTGAAGACAAAAGGTCTGAGAGTGACCATAGAAAAACAGAAAGCTGATGAAAATGGAGTCGGCGTTATTGAGTGGGAAGCATATGGTAAGGTGATGCCATTTAATATTGCGCCAAGAGCAGAGGCATCTGCAAGCATTAACCATCCAGAGGATTTGGGCGGCGTAGATGCTCTGAATGATGAAGCAGAACCGGCAGCATCTGCAGGTGCGGGAGACGGGCTGGTCTGGCACAGCTGGACAAATGAAGGACAGATGGCATATGTGCAGTACACCTGGCAGAAAGAAGCTGTGATTGACAGCACCGAAATATACTATTTTACAGATAATGGAGGAATCCTTGCGCCGGAGAAGACGGTAGTGGAATACTGGGATGCCGCAGCTGGAGATTGGGCAGAAGCAGCCGTTGTCACTGAAAATAAACTGGATGCGTATAACGTAGTCACCTTTGACCAGCCGATTAAGACGAATCAGCTGAAACTGACTATGACGCCGCAGGGATACGGAACACCCGAAAACCATGCCGTTGGAATCAAGGAGTGGAAGGTTTTGGGAAATGCAGAAAAGCCAAGCGGTGAAGTAGAGCTTTCCAATGACTATTTTTATCTGAAGATCGGTAAATACGGACACATTGATGAGCTTAAAATTCAGGGAGACCTATATGATACCAACTATGTATTAAATGCAGAATATGCACCAACCCAGGGAGCCTCCAAAGAACATCAGTGGATGGGCGAATTAATGTTCCAGACCAAATGGGAGGGTGAGGATACCTGGACAGAATCTATGACCAGTGCCTCGGATAATGGCAGCAAAACGAGAAAGATTGAGTTAAAAGGAAATAAAGTAGAAGTTACCTATGAAGATGCTAAAGAAGATAAGGGCATTAAGGACTTCAAGCTGGTTGAGACTTATGAATTAGTGGATAATCAGATCGTATGGTCCATGACAGTCACCAATACCAAAGATAAGAATCTGATCATCGGCGACTTCGGCGTGCCAATGCCATTCAGTGAGTTCTGGCCGGGAGGAACGCAGGTTTATGAAACTTCAGTAGTGGATCATTCTTTTGTAGGACAGGATTCCAGCTATATCTATGCAAGCAGGCCAAGCGGTCAGGGTAAGTTCCTGTTATTTACACCGGATACTTCTACCGGGGCAGGATTTGAGTATCAGGATCACTGGAGAATCAACAATGGACATGCAGGCTCTGTCTGGGCACAGGACCAGGGCGGCTGGGCAAATGGATTGAATGTATTCTATATTCATTCTGATGTTATCAAGTCTACAGGAAGCAGTTATCTGGAAAACACGTCTCTGACGCTGGCACCCGGAGAGAGTAAAACATATACGTTTAAATTTACAGGTGTAGATGATGAGCAGGATATGAAAACAAAGCTTTATGAGGAAGGCATTATTGATGCGGTAGCAGTTCCAAGTATGGCATTTTCCGTTAATATGCCCGCTAAATTCTATCTGCATACTTCCTATGGAAAAGATCAGATTCAGGACATTCAGGTAAATTGTTCTCATGATACCGGTCTTTATGAAGGGCTTCAGAAATCAGTTTCCAATAAGCAGGAATGTACCAAAGAAGAGGGAACAAAAGTAGAATATCTGGAAACCGTTACACAGGATGGAGAGCAGTATCACATTTACAACTTGCAGCTTTCCTGCCTTGGTGCAAACCATGTTGAGATCACATATGATGATGGTAAGCAGACAACCCTGCAGTTCTATGCGATGGACAGCGTGGAGGATGCACTGGAACTGCATGCTGATTTTGTAACAGAGAAAACTCAGGTCAACGCACCTGGTGAAATCTATGACAAGATATTTGATGACTGGATGATGGATACAAAGTCTGTCCGCGGTGTATACGAAGGATACTTTGGCTGGGGCGATGACTGGGGATTCACCCATGGTGAATATCTGGCGGAAAAGAATGTTTACCAGCCGGTTAAAGAACAGATTACGGCAGTGGATGAGTATCTGGATACCTTTATCTGGAATGGGCTGATGAAAGAGCACCAGGAAGATTACATGGTAAATGACTGGCTGGATAATGAACCAAATAATACCGGACAGGGAATATACCGTGGTTATGCGTATCCTCATGTATACAATACATATTTCTCTATGTATAAGATCGCAGAGAAATATCCCGATATGATTGATTATGCGGAAGATAAGGGGACGTATCTGCTGCGCGCCGCAAATATATTAAAGGCGTTATATAGTAAAGGAGTATCTTATAATTGGGATACCGGACTGATGGGTGAATCCACAACACCCGATATTATTGCAGCATTAGAATCAGAGGGGTATTATGACGAGGCTGCACAAGTGACCGAAATCATGGATGAAAAGTACAGCAACTTCAAAGGAAATAAATATCCATACGGTTCCGAGTATGCGTATGATAATACCGGTGAAGAAGCGGTATATACCCTTGCGAAATTAAATGACAATACGGATATGATGGGCAAGATTGACTTGAAGACCAGGGCTTGCCGCGGACTGCAGCCTATCTGGTACCACTATGGAAATCCTACTACTATCTGCGGTGAGAACTGGTGGAACTTCCAGTATACGGCATCATTAGCCGGCTATTGTATGGATGACTGGCTGAGACTTCAGGACAACGGCCTGACAGAAACTGAGATGGCAGATGCAGCCCGTGTGAACTATGCAGGAAAACTTGCAAACCTTACCTGTATAAATTCAGGACAGATCGATGCAGACCCGGAAAATATCGGCACCGTATCATGGACATACCAGTCTGAACTTGGCAATTCCGGCGGACAGGGAACAGGCGGCGGAAGTATTCATAACGGATGGCGTCAGATGTCCGGAGAAGCAGACACAGGATTGTTTGGTGCACTGCGTATTCTGTCTTCTGATGTTTCAACGGACAATATCTTTGGATTATTCGGATATGGCTGCGAAGTAAGTGAAGAGGGCGGTTTCTATCAGGTGACACCGTTAGACGGAGTTTATACCAGACTGAACTTTATCAACCAGAAACTCTCTATTGAGCTTGACAGAGATCAGTATACCCGGGCCAAGGTAAGTAAGGACAGTAATTACGTTGAATTAAATGTCAGAAACCTGGAAGTTTCCGAGCATAAATCTGACATTGAATTTACGGGATTAAAACCGGGATCTTATCAGATTAAGGTAAATGGCAATGTAACAGGCAGTTTCCAGTATATTGGAGAGGAAACAACTGTTGTATCCGTTCCGCTTCCGGCGGCAGAGACAGCAAGCGTTGTGATTAAAGAAGGAGAACCGTTGGAAAATACAGCTCCGGCTGTGGATGCAGGGAAAGACTTAAATGTGTATTTATCAGATACTTACCGATTGGAAGGCGCTGCAAAGGATGACGGATATCCAAACATGACGCTCACCAGCTTATGGGAAGTAACCTCGAAACCGGAAGGGGCTAACGTTACCATTGCAAACCCCGATAAGTTAATTTCCGGCATTTCCGTAGATAAAGCAGGAACATATCAGTTGAAGTTATCAGTAAGTGACGGTGCTTTAAGTGCAGAAGATACTTTAACCCTCGTTGTAAAAGAGGATGAAAAGTTACCGGAAGTTCTGGCTAATTATGAATTTGAAGAAGTGGATGTATTAAAAAGAGTAGTAAAAGATTCTTCGTCAGCAGGAAATGATGCGGCAGCGGTCAGCAAGCCGGCAGTGGCAGAAGGCAAAGAAGGAAATGCTGTTAACTTTACCGGTACCTACTGCGGATATGTGAAGATGCCGTCTTCTTTAACAAAGAATGTGACGGACTGCACAATTCTGGCAGACGTCAAGCTAAATGCGGTACAGGGAAGCGGTGCGCGAATATTCCATTTTGGAGATACTGACGGAAAACGTATGTATGTTTCCTTTGAAGGCAAGAATGAATTAGTATTAGGTATCACGGATACTAAGACAAATAAAACGGCAGAATACAAGACTGGAATCAAACTGGGTACAGGATTCTGGAAGAATATTGCATTGACAATGGAGAATCAGACACTTATCTTATATGTAGATGGTGAAGCGGTATATACATTAGAAGACTGTGGATTCACCCTGGCTGATCTGGGTGATGTGCAGATGAACTATATTGGAAGATCCGAGAATAAACAGTCGGCATTCTTAAATGGTCTTGTAGATAACTTTACAGTAAAATCTGCAGCTATGACAGCAGAAGAATTAGCGGATGCATATGCACCGGAGGAAGATGCAAAACCGGTTTCCGCAGAAGTGGGAAGCTACGTAACAGTTGTGGGAAAAGCACCGGAATTACCGGAAACATTGCGTGTGCTGTATGACAATGGAATCTATAAAGATTCTAAAGTAATATGGGAAGCCGTTTCCGAAGATAAATATGGAAAAGCTGGCAGCTTTAAAGTAAACGGAACGGTAGAAGGCATGGACCACCCTGTTCAGGCATCGGTATTTGTTATGGATGGAGAAGAAACCAATCTGGCATCCCTGGCAAAACCAACGGCGATTATTAACTCCGTAAATGATCTGGGCGGCGTGGCCGGATTAAATGATGGATTTGAACCTTCCTCTTCAATGGATACCAGCCATGGAGTTTGGCATAACTGGTTAGGCAACCAGGGCGGGGAGGCCTGGGTACAGTATACCTGGGAGAAAGAAATCATGATTACGGCATCAGATGCCTATTACTTCAAAGACGGCGGCGGCAACTTCTGTCCGGTAAGCGTAAAATACGAGTATCTGGGAAGCGGCGGAGACTGGCAGGCATTTACCGGTACAGACGGTCTGGGCGTGGCAACTAATAAATACAATAAGACAACCTTTGATCCGGTAATGACAAAAGCAATCCGAATGACTATGACGCCGGAGAAACTGGGATGTGGTGTGATTGAGTGGAAGGTTTACGGATATCAGGTTGATACGGAACCCGCTGTAGATATGACAGAGTTAAAGAAAGCCGTTGAACTGGCTGAAACAAAAGCAGCTTATTACTATACGGCAGAGACGTGGAGCACATTTGCGGATGTTCTGGAAGAAGCAGAAAATATGCTGTCAGATGAAACGGCCGTACAGAATGATGTGGACGCAATGTTAACAAAACTCCAGGAAGCAAAGGATGCTTTAGAGATTATGCCGGGAGCAGTAAGTGCTAATCTCGCACCGCAGGCAGAAGTTTCTGCAAGTGTAAATAAAGCACAGGCTGTAAAAGATGGTATTAATCCGGTAAATTCCTCAGATTCTTCAAATGGCGTATGGGACAGCACGGGAGAAGAAGGCAGGGAAGCCTGGGTTCAGTATGATTTTGAAGAGCTGGTAAGGATTGACAGTACAGACATTTATTATTATCAGGACGGCGGAAAGGTTAAGCTGCCAAAAGAAGCTCTGGTAGAGTATCTGAATGATGAAGGAGTCTGGACTGAGGCAGAAAAAATAACTGAAATGAAAGAGAACCAGTATAATACGATCACATTGAATAAACCGGTTCTGGCAGCAGCAATTAGGGTGACCTTACAGCCACAGGATGAAAATTCGGCAATTGGTATCATCGAATGGAAGGTTTCCGGTGAACTGGTAAGTTCTCAGGGAGTCAACAAGAAAAACCTTAGAAACATCCTGGATATCGCCAATACAAAAGCAAAAGGCAGATACACAGCAGAAAGCTGGGCAGTATTTGCGGAAGCGCTTGCAAATGCACAGAATTTGGTCAACCAGGGAGGTCTGACACAGGAAGAAATCAATGCAGCCTTTGACGCACTTTATAATGCAGTTAATGAATTGCAGGCAGCAGAACAGACACAGGAAATTATGAATATCGCACCGGAGGCTGCCGTGTCCGCCAATATCAACAGCCCGAATGATTTAGGCGGTGCAGACACAATGAAAGATGGTTATGATCCTGCTTCATCCATGGATAAATCAAATGGGACATGGCATAACTGGGGTCAGGAAGGCAAAGAAGCCTGGGTACAGTATGACTGGGATACAGCGCAGGAAATTCACAGCATTGATGTATATTATTTTACAGACGGAGGCGGAATTCTTCTTCCGGCAGAGTCCAGATTTGAGTATCTGGGAGAAGACGGTCAGTGGTACGAAATGAATACGGTTTCTGAAAATATACCGGATGCATACAACACCCTGAATCTGGAAACTCCGGTAATGGCTAAGGCATTAAAGATTACAATGCAGCCGGTAGTGGAAGCAGGAGGACTGCATGGAGTTGGCATCATTGAATGGCGGGTAATGGCCATGACAGGTGCAGCAGACAGCGTTATTACTTCCGAACTGGAAGGGTTGATTGCAGCAGCTCAGAAAAAGTCCGAAGCAGATTATACAGAACTAGGATGGAGTCAGTTACAGACAGCGCTTGGACAGGCAGATAATGCGCTGGGCAAAGGAGATGTAACACAGGAAGAGATTGATGCGGCAGCAAAAGCATTGCAGGAAGCAATGATTATCAGGGAAGATCCGGTAGTTCCAGCAGATAAGAAAGAACTCATAAACCTGATTACCCTTGCGGAAAGCAAACTGTCCGGTAAATATACGACAGAAAGCCTGGATGCCCTGAAGAAAGCATTACAAAATGCAAAGAAGACAGCGGCAGACGAAAAAGCAGTTCAGGAAGAGGTAGATCAGGCTAAAACAGCACTGGAAGCTGCAATTGCAGGCTTAAAAGTAAAAGAGGATCCAAAGCCGATAGTAAATAAGGCAGAATTACAGAAGCTGATTAACTCATATGCAGGCCTTAAGTCATCCAATTATACTGCAGTAAGCTGGTCTGCATACTTGAAAGTATTAAATAACGCAAAGATGGTGAACCTGAATGCTAATGCAGCACAAAAGGACGTGGATGCTGCGTTGTCCATGCTGCAGCAGGCATACAAAGCCCTTGTGAAAGCACCCGTTGTTAAACCGGTTCCGAAAAAGAATGCAGTAGTAACAATTGGTAATGCGAAATACAAGGTTACAAAATCATCGAGCAAAAATGGAACCGTAATGTATGTAAAACCTACGAAAAAGACTTTTAAGAAGGTTACGATACCCGCAGCGGTTAAGATTAACGGTTATACATTCAAAGTAACCCAGATTGCAAAGAAGGCATTTTACAAGAATACAAAACTGCAGAGTGTCACCATTGGAAAATATGTGACCAATATTGGACCAAGTGCATTCCGGGATTGTAAGAAGCTGAAATCTGTGGTGATCGGATCAAGCGTAAAGCGTATTGAAAAGTATGCATTTATGAATGATAAGAATCTAAAAAAGATTACGATTAAGAGTAAGAATCTGAAAACCATTCAAAAGAAGGCGTTTACAAATATTTATAGTAAGGCAGAGTTTAAGGTACCTGCGAAGAAGTTGAAGAATTATAAGAAACATTTGTTAGATCGTGGGGTAAAAACAACTGCTAAGTTTAAAAAGTTATAATCAGCTGAGATAGTATTTAAATTGTAGAATGAATGGTTTGGAAGTGTCAGGAGCTTTCCTTTTGGGAGGAGTCTGGCACTTCTTTCTTTTATTAGAGTTTCCTATTTTATTATGCAGGTAGAAACCCAATAAAAACAAAAGGTCTCATAATTATTATGGCGTACTATAAATAAAAAATATTGCAACTTAATGTTGACAAATGCAACAACGTAATATATAATGAAATCACTTCTTACAGAATTTTAACTTCATCTTAATTTTAAAGGGATGATTTCTTCTTAAGAATTCTATTTTTCATAGTCAGATCGACTATATTTCCTTTGTGTTTTTTGTAACAGGTTTTAATTATTTCAAATTAGAAGTAGATAAATAAAGGGGGTGCTTTGCGATGGTGGCGGTATTCTGACATTGGCTTGAAGGAGCGCACACAATTTAATATACAGAACCAATGAACAAATTGAAATGTTTTATGAGGTGAGAAATGAAAGAAATGGAGTTTCTGTGCATTTTATGTCTGGTCTTATTGGCGGTTATTCTGGATTTTTGGAAGGGGAAAATACCAAACTTACTTACTTTCACAGGGATGGCAGCAGGAGGAGTGTTCCAAGCCTTAAATACAGGATATATGGGAATACTTTTATTTTTGGGAGGTGTAGGAACTCCGCTCCTGGTTTTGGGGGCGCTATACTATTTTAGAATGATTGGAGCAGGAGACATTAAGTTATTCTGCGCATTGGGAAGCTTTTTAGGAACAACGAAGATCATAACCTGTATCTTTATTGCTTTTCTGGCAGGGGCAGGTATTTCAGTGATACTGATTCTATGGCGGCGCAATTTGTGGCACCGTCTTGCATATTTCTATGCGTATATCAGCAATTATTTTTATATAAAAAAGTGGGAGCCATATCGGAGGGATGAAGATGTGGACAGCCATATGCATTTTTCAGTACCTATATTAATCAGCATTATATTATACGCGGGAGGTTTTTATTGAAGAAAAATATTTTTGCAGTATGTGATTTGGAAGCAGCGTATGCTTATAACTTAATGGAATACATGAATATCAAGCAAAACACACCATTCGAGGTGCAGGCATTTACCAATGTTAAAAGTCTCAGTATTTATGCAAAAGAGCATGATATTGAAATGCTTTTAATTTCGGCACAGGCTATGTGTGAGGAAGTGAAGACGCTTAATATTGGAAGGATTATGATTCTGTCTGAAGGGGAACTGATACAGGAATTAGCGGAATACCCTGCTGTCTACAAATACCAGTCTTCTGACAATTTAATTGCAGAGGTTATGGGGTACTATGCAAATCAGAATGTAATGGTAAACCCGATGGCGTTATTGAAAAAGGATGTTGAGCTCATAGGGATTTATTCACCGGTTAAGAGAACGCTTAAGACTTCATTTGCTTTGACTCTGGGTCAGATTTTATCTAAAAAAAGAGCTGTATTATATTTAAATCTGGAGGACTATGCCGGATTTGAAACACTTATGGGAAAGGAGTTTGCAGCAGACATAGCGGATCTTATGTTTTTTGTAAGGCAGGGGAGCGGCAATATTATATACAAGTTAGACAGTATGGTACAGAGTATTCATAATCTGGATTATATCCCGCCTGCTTTTTCACCTATGGATCTTAGAAATGTGAAGTATGAGGAGTGGATGAAGCTATTGGGAGATATTATAAATTTTAGTTCCTATGATACCATCATTCTGGATATCGGGGAACAGATAGATGATGTCTTCCGATTATTGAAGCAATGCAGAAAAATCTACATGCCGGTAAGAGAGGACAGTGTATCGCTGGCGAAATTGGATCACTTTGAAAAAGTACTGAAAATGTGGGACTGCGAAGATATACTGGAACGTACGAGAAAGCTGAAACTGCCTTTTCACAGCAGTTTCGGTCCCAGGGATCATTATGTGGAACAGCTTATGTGGGGGGAACTGGGCGACTATGTTAGAAAGTTAATTGATGAGGAAGAAAACGATGAAAGAGGCACAAGAACAGTTCCGGATCCTTCGTAAGCGGCTGCTTGAAAAACTGGAGAACGCAGGAAGCCTTAGTGATGAAGAAATCAAAGGGACAATTAATGAAATGCTCATAGAAGCGGGCAGAGAATTTTACTTAAGCCTGAAAAGAAAGGAAGAACTGCAAAAGGAACTGTTTAATTCCATCCGGAAGCTGGATATTCTACAGGAGCTGATCGATGATGATACGATTACAGAGGTTATGGTAAATGGAACAGATGGTATTTTTATTGAGAAAAACGGCAGAATTTCCAAATGGGATAAGAATTTTTATTCTAAAGGAAAGATTGAGGATCTGGTTCAGTCAATAGCGGCAAATAGCAACCGTATTGTGAATGAAACTGTTCCAATCGTAGATGCCAGATTAGAAAACGGTGCCAGAGTTAATATTGTTTTACCGCCGGCAGCGATTAATGGTCCGATTATTACCATCCGGCAGTTTCCAGCCAGTCCTATCCGGATTGGGGAATTAATGGCCTGGAAGGCAGTTACAAAAGAGGCGGCTGAATTTCTAAGGAAGCTGGTAATTGCCGGATACAACATCTTTATCAGTGGCGGAACCGGGTCCGGTAAGACCACATTTCTAAATGCATTATCTGATTTTATACCCAAAGAAGAAAGAATTATTACCATTGAGGACAATGCGGAACTCCAGATACAGGGAGTTAAGAATCTGGTAAGGCTGGAGGCGCGAAAAGGAAATACCCAGGGGGAGCACGAAATAACCATTAGGGATCTGATTAAATCGAGCCTTCGCATGCGGCCGGATCGGATTATCGTAGGTGAGGTACGTGGAGAAGAGGCGCTTGATATGCTGCAGGCGCTCAATACCGGACATGATGGCTCGCTCAGCACCGGACATGGGAACAGCCCCAGGGATATGCTGGCAAGATTAGAAACAATGGTTTTGCTGGGGATTGAGCTTCCGGTGTCGGCAATCCGCAGGCAGATTGCATCCGGAATTGATATTATGGTACACCTGGGGAGAATGCGGGATAGAAGCAGAAAAGTGTTAGAGATCATTGAAATTATGGGTTATCGCTATGAGACGGAGGAAATTATGACAAAAGTACTGTATGAATTTGAAGAGACCGGAACAGAAAAGGGTAAGATTACAGGTCAGCTTGTAAAAAAGGCTGCGTTAACAGATACCAGAAAATTACTACAGCGGGGAGTCTACACTGGAGAAAAGATTTGAAGTATTGGAAAAAATTAGCTGCCTGGCGGTTTTATGCAGGAGATAAAAGGAGGATGAGAAATGGACTATAACCAGTATAATTTTACGGGTAAGCAGTGGATTTACCAGGTGCTGCTCTATGGGGTAATAGATGGAGCTGTCAGTATATTGTTTTACCGTTCCTTTCTTGCATTTATGGTTTTACTGCCTGGGTTCTTTTTTTTTCAGAAGCAAAGGAAAGGGGACTATATTCTGGCAGGAAAAAAAGAACTCAGCAAACAATTTCTGACTGGGATACAGGCCGTCTCTGCTGCGTTGTCTGCGGGATATTCCGTTGAGAATGCTTTTGAAGAAGCTTTGGGAGATATGGAGCGGGTGTATGAAAATGACGATATGATTATGAAGGAATTCACGCATATCAGAAATCAGCTGAAGCTGAATCATACTTTAGAAAATCTCTTGCTGGATCTTGCCAAAAGAAGCAGGATTGAGGAAATTGAGAATTTTGCTGAGGTATTCAGTGCGGCAAAAAGAACCGGCGGTGATCTGATAACAATTATTCGAAATACTATTTTATGTATCAGCCAAAAAGAAGAAACAAAAATGGAGATTGAAACCTGTCTGTCCGCCAAGCGTCTGGAACAGAAAATAATGAGTGGTGTTCCTTTTATGATACTAATTTATGTAGGGATTGCATCTCCGGGTTTCTTAGATGTAATGTATCACAATCCTGCCGGGATCTGTATTATGAGTCTTTGCTTGATAACCTATGGAGCTGCCTATATGTGGGGGAAGAAAATCGTGGATATTGAGGTGTAGCGTATGATGTTATGTTGGGGGTTACTGGCGGTATTTGGCGTTTTATTTGCAGTGGCATCTGCGGTTAAAGTTCCGGAAAGCTTCTATATTAAAAAGCTCATGATACCGTTTTATAAAATAAGTATTTTTATATTCGGAATGTTTCCAAAAAAAAGACGGTTTTACGTTCAAAAGAGAGTGGAAAAAGATCTGGAGGCTGTTAGCTGCGGGAAAAAGGCTGACATTCAAAATTATTATATGGAAAAGCTGGCACTGGGGCTTTGTATTGTTTTTATAGGAACAGGGTGTTCTCTGGGAATACAGATTTTAACGGAATCGGATCAGATATTAAAAGAAGGCAATATACTGGAGCGTCCGGGATATGGAGAAGGAGATCTGGAAACAAGCCTTCAGGCAAAAATTGAGGGATTAGAGGATACATCCGATATATCTTTTGATCTGGGAGCACAGCAGTACCGTTTGGAACAAAAACAGGAATTAATAACCCAGGCAATTGGGAAGCTGGAGAAATTAATATTAGGGGAAAATAATACTATGGACGAAGTAAGGAAAAAAATGTATCTTCCCCAAACAATTCTGGAAGGAAAGGTTCAGGCAGAATGGATTTCTGAGCCACTTGAGATAATCGATGAAGAGGGATTTATTATCGGTGATATTCCGGAAGAAGGGATTCTGGTAAAGTTAACCGCAAGCCTGGAATGCTTTGGTGAAAAAGGAGAATTCTGCACTTATGCCCGGGTGCTGCCGCCTGTTTACACAAAAGAAGAAGAATTATATGTTCAGTTAAAGAAGGAAATTGAACAGGCAAATAAAGAAGGGGCAGCAGAGAAGGAGATGGAACTCCCGGATCGAGTTGATGGTAAGAAAGTCAAATGGTCTAAAAGTCCATCAGAGATTGCAGGAATTTTATGTGTGGCAGCTATTTTGGCCGGAATCTGCGTCTATATAGGAAAGGATGCCGAACTACATAAATTGGCGGAAGAGAGAAGCCGGCAAATGACAATGGATTATCCTGACATATTGTTTAAACTGTCCATGCTTCTGGGTGCCGGTTTAACATTAAAGGCAGCATTTTCTAAAGTTGCAGCAGAATATGAAAAAAGTAAGGATTTCAGACATAAACGGTATGCTTATGAAGAAATGGCAGCCGCCTGTCATAAAATGCAGTTGGGTATGTCGGAAGCTGCAGCGTATGAAGACTTCGGAAACAGATGTCAGGAGATCAGATATGTAAAACTGGGCTCACTGCTTGCTCAGAATTTGAGAAAAGGTTCTAACGGACTTATGGAAATCTTACAGAACGAAGCACTTGCCTCCATGGATGAGCGAAAACAGATGGCAAAGCGGTTTGGTGAGGCAGCCGGAACGAAAATGCTTCTTCCTATGGGAATGATGTTAGTGATTGTATTGGTTATTTTAATGGTACCTGCGGTTATGTCTTTTTGACGTCATAACTTAGATTTAACCTTTGCGTTGCATGAGGGAAAGGAGGTGAGCAGCATGAGTCATGTCAGAGATTTTATCCGGGAAGAAGACGGCATAGGGGTTGTAGAAATTATTTTAATATTAGTGGTCTTAATCGGTCTCGTTATTATCTTTAAAAAACAACTAACCAGTCTGGTTAAAAGTATTTTCAGCAAAATAACAAGCCAAAGCAATGGAATCTAAAACGTGTTTAAAGCGTAATTATGATTTCGGTTGAAAAGAAGTTTTATGTTCAGATTATAAGATGAAAGGGGAGTATAAAATGGGGTGGTACAGACCAAAGGGAGCAATCACCGTATTCTTAAGTTTAGTTAGTGTACTGTTCTTATCTCTGATCTGTACAATGGCTGAATCGGCAAGGGTGCAGGGTGCAAGAGCGAAAGCAGAAGCAGTTTTGAACATGGGACTATTTTCTGTGTTTGGAGAATATGAGAAAAAGCTTCTGAATCAATATGATATTTTATTTTTGGACGGAGCTTATGGGAGCGGTACATATCATTCGGATAAAGTCAGACTCCGCATGGAGGATTTCATGTCCTATAATATCAATCCAGGTAAAGGATTGTCAGGCAATACTTTTGATCCGCTGAAGATGCAATTAGAGGATTGTAATATTAAGGGGATTTCATTGGCAACGGATGAGAAGGGAGAACCGTTTTACCAGCAGGCAGTTACATTTATGAAGGATAACCTGGGGACAGAAGTCCTGAACAAATTATTAAAGGATTCGGATAAAGCAAAGGAACAGGAGGAAGCTCAAAAGCTTTATGAAGAAAGTGATGAAAATAATGGAAAGCAGCTGGAAGAGCTTAAAAGGCAGGAAGAAGATAGAATGGAGCAGGAAAGGCAGGAGGCAGAAAATAATAGTGGAGAAGAGGAGTTAGAACTGCCGGCGGAACCGGAAGAAGTACCGGAACCGGTTGAGAATCCACTGGAAATCATTAAGAAAATAAAGGAAATGGGAGTATTGGCTCTGGTTCTTAAAGATCCGGATGCTTTATCTCAGAAAGCATTGAATATAGCAGAAATACCGTCCGGACGAGAGCTTGAAGAAGGAAACCTTCCTATTATAAAGAGGCATGATGGATTGAGCGGAGATGTTCTGTTTCAAGAATATCTGTTGGATCATTTTCCTGATATGACCTCCAACAAGAAGGAAGGGGCGCTGGATTATCAAATAGAGTATATTTTATGCGGGAAAGAGAGTGATCAGGAGAACTTAAAAGGTGTTGTGAACCGACTGCTTTTACTGCGGGAAGGGAGTAATTTTTTATATGCGTTGTCAAATCAGGAAATGCAGACCCAGGCGGGAGCATTGGCAGCTGCAATTGTAGGTGTATTGGCAGTGCCGGGACTTGTGACAGTGACAAAAATGGCGCTATTACTGGCATGGGCATATGGGGAGAGTCTTTTGGATGTGCGCACCTTGCTTTCAGGGGGCAGGATAGCATTGGAAAAGACAGCGGCTACATGGAAACTTTCTTTGGAAAACCTGGGAAAGATAACAGAGCTTTTGCAGGAGGATGGAAGTTCGGACCAAAAGGGGTTAACTTATCGGGAGTATTTAAGAATGCTGCTGTTTACGGGGAAGAAGGCGCAGTATCCTATGAGGGGACTTGATTTAATAGAAGCGAATTTAAGAATGGAGGATAGTACCAAATACTTCAGGACAGATGCCTGTATCGAACAGATAAAAGCAGATACAAAATGGCAGGTCAATCCGTTGTTTATGAGAGTATCCGGAGCATTTTTGGGAATTGGAGAAGAAACCATAAAGTTTGAAGCAGAGGGTGTTTTTTCCTATTAAGTCAGGATGAACAATAAAAATCAGGTGAAGGTGAGGTGGATAAGGATGTTCTTTCGTTGTATCAGATTCCATAAAAACAAAAATAAATACATAATTAAGAACCAAAATAAAAACCAAAACAAAAACCAAAATATTAAAAGAAAGGTAAAGAACTCTCTCCCGGCAATGATTCATAAAATGATCCATGACAACGGAAGAATATCCTTATCTGCCTTACGGCAGGCAAGTCTGACTATAGAAGCGGCAGTGGCATTACCATTATTTCTGTTCGCCATGATTTCTGTCTTATACTTTATACAGATAGTAGATTTATCAGTACGGCTGACCGGGGCGGTATGTGAGACCAGCAGTGAAATGGCTGTATATGCATATGTAAAAAATGCGGGGAATCTGCAGGAGGGAGGCATATCGGATATTATTACCGGTGGACTGTCTGCCGCTTATGCTAAGAACAAGGTGAAAATCAGGGGGAGATTGCAGGAAAACCGGGGCATCCTCAGCCTGTTAAGGTCATCGTTCCTGAAAAAAAGTCAAATAATCGATTTGGCAGGAACGTATCAGGTGAAGTATCCGGTGACCTTATTCCCCATGAAACAAATAAAAATAGCTACAAGAGGAAGAGTAAGAGCGTGGACCGGCAGAGATGGTGTCAATGGCGATGGCAGCACTGAGGGTGAAGGAGCATTGGTTTTGATAACGGTAAACGGTAAGGTTTACCACAAAGATCCGGAATGCTCCCACATAAAATTATCCATTAAGCCGGTTAACAAAGATGCTGTGGAACACCTCAGAAACGAATCCGGAGGTAAATATTATCCTTGCGGACAGTGCCAGGGTGGAAGCAATACGGTATATATAACGGATACCGGAGACAAATATCATTCTTCGCTGGGGTGCAGCGGGTTAAAGAGAGGAATATTACTGGTTCCCATGTCTGAGGTACCAGACTGGCAGCCCTGTTCCAGGTGCGGGCAGTAAGAAGTGATTTAGACCCAGGCTTAAAGGTACACGTAAAAAAGTTCTGGTTAGAGTTTCACGTAATAAACGTAAAAAGTTGATGAAAAAGATTCACATTCAAGAAAGGTATGCAATGAATAAAGCAGGTTTATTATTATTTCTGATTATCAGTGCGGGATTAGATATTAAACGAAAAGAAGTGTCAATGGTATTAACTGGTCTTTTTGCAGCAGCAGCTGTTATCTGTAATCTCGCCTATCAGCAAATTCCGGTTTTTATCTGGGTCTGCGGTATTTTACCGGGTATATTCTTTTTGGCTGTAGGATGGGCGACAAGGGGAGCTGTTGGAAGCGGTGATGGATTTGTTATTGCAGTGTGCGGATTATTTTTGGGAATTTGGGGGAATATCCAATTGCTGCTGATTGCGCTCTTTCTTTCTGCCCTGTACAGCATGGTTTTAATCGTGGTTAAGAAGGTAAAGAGGAGCCATACCATTGCATTTATACCATTTTTATTATTAGGCTATGTCATTATGCTGACATTTGCCGGAGGTGAGGTGTATTAAATTGTGGAAAAGGAAGAAAGGAAGCTATACAGTGGAAGCCGCCATGCTGATGAGTATCTTAATACCCGTTTTTATTGGAATCATTTATCTGGGTTTTTTTCTTCATGATAAAGCATTGCTTGAAGGAGCTGCATTGGAAACGGCACTCTATGCCAGCCTTCATAATGTAGATAATAAGAATAACAATGAAGTGGAAGCACGGGCAGGAGCATTGGTTAAGGAAAGGCTTTTGGGAACCAGAAAGTTAAAAAGTTCCGTGTCAATGGGGAAAGAAAATATTACGGTAAATTATAGCGGACGATTTCCGGTTCCGGGGTTTGTAGTCTCATACTTTATGGGAAATGAACTGAGAATCGGTGTTAATAAAGAATATACGTTAAAGCGTCCGGGTGATACCATACGCAAAGTAAAAGGTTTGCAGCGGCTTTTGGATAAGGGGGAAAAATAATGCAGGTAAGCTATAAAAGAGATATGAATCATAATTATCTGATTCTGGATCCGGAAGAACAGATATATGGGAGCGAATATCAGATCCGAATGCTATCCATGAATGATATACGGGGGCTGTTAAAATGCAATATGAAAAAAATGGACGGAAAAGTTTATTTTTACTATGAAGTTACATCAAAGCAGTCGTTGGAGCGGATCTTTGAAAAGAGTACTATGACCATGGATGACATTAAAACGCTTCTCCTTGGAGTTAAATCTTCCATTGAGAATGTTGCGGCTTACCTGCTGGAACCGGATCATGTATTATTAGACCCTTCTTATATTTATATGGATATTGAAACGAAAGAGCCCTGCCTTTGTTATCTGCCTTCTTATAAAGGCTCTATTACAAGCTCATTCAAAGAACTTGCGGAGTTTATACTTAAGAGATTAGATCATAACGATCATGGAGCGGTATCTCTGGGATATGATATCTACAGGCAGACAACAGAAGAAAATTTTAGTATAGAACAGATTATACAGAGTGTTTACAGGGTGCAGACATCCTCTGATTTAAGGTTATCCCGTAAATCCGGTCAGCCAGGTGAGCCTGATGTAAATGCTGAGCTTACATCAAAGACTTCTAAGTCCGTTAAAGCTGAAATGAACCAAAAGGAGGAACTTGAGGAAAGTCCGTTTATAGATACCACAGATGCGGAATTAAAGAGACAAATCTTAGGTGAAAAGGAAGACGGAAAAGTAAAAGAAGAGTCGGGGCAAAAAAGAGACAAAAATAAAGAAATAAAAAATAAAGATATAAAGGTTAAAGAACGTAAAGTTAAAGAAGTTAAAAAAAATAATGAAGTTAAGGGGAAGCATGATAAAAGTTCCTATTATAATAGGAAGGAAGAAGGCAAAAATAAACCCGGGAGGGAAATTCGAGGCAGTCATAAAATTTGGGACAAGGTGAATTTTAAATTAAATTTTTTTATAATTACTGTGACAGCTGCGATCATAGGAGGGATATTTGCGGCAGGAAGTTATTTGGAAGCAGACATGACCCTGTTGGGAGGCATTGTCTTTTCTGTGTTAGGGGGAGCGGGATATTTCATCTCCTTTATTAATAGGAAGAAACTCAACAAAAATGAAAAACAAAACAAAGGAAACTCGGATATAGATAACATAGCAGAATTTCTGGAAGAAGATGAGAATGATATAGAGGCAGGGGTAATTAGCGGCATGGAAGCGGCATTTAGGCCAAATATGCAATTAAGGAACCAAACTAAAATAGAGGAGGGGTATCAGGCAGAGAAGGAAGAACAAATTGGACAAACTACAATTCTCTGCGGAGATGAAGAACTTAAAAAATTATGTTTTATCAGTATGGAACCTCATTTAAGAGGGAATATTCTTTTATATGATAAAACACTGTATATAGGAAAGATGAAGTCTAAGGTGGATGTACGGATAGATCTTCCGGTAGTAAGCAGGGTTCATGCTAAAATCTGGCAGGAAGAAGGTTCATTCTATGTTATGGATTTAAACTCCATGAATGGAACGTTCCTTAATGGAGAGAGGCTGGAAGCTAATGAAAAACGTGAAATCAGGCCTTCGGATGAAGTGGCTTTTGCCAGCGCTTCCTATTATATAGGAAGGTAAGCGTTCATATGAAACTTAAAATAGGGGTGTAAGCGTTAAATATAGCAGAACTTATCCCTGATTGGTTGCAGAACCGGGTGCGTTATGATAAGATAACTTCAGAAAACAGGTGAAGTTAATGGAGGAAAATAGATGAATATCATAGGAATTATTGGAGCGATGGATGTAGAAGTAGACGCACTGAAGAAGGAAATGGAAAATAAAACAGTTACGGTTAAGGCTGGTATGGAATTTTGCCAGGGTATCTTAAAAGGACAAAACGTTGTTATTGTAAGAAGTGGAATAGGAAAGGTAAATGCGGCGGTTTGCACACAGATCTTAGTGGATGTCTTCCATATAACCAGAGTAATAAATACTGGTATAGCAGGATCACTGAATGCAGGGATTGAGATCGGTGATGTGGTTATTGCTACAGATCTTGTACATCATGATATGGATGCTACAAATTTTGGATATCCATTGGGACAGATCCCTCAGCTGGATGTATTTGCTTTTGCAGCAGATAAAGAGATTTCCGAAATCGCAGCAAAAGCCTGCCAGGAAGCAAATCCTGATATTCAGGTATTTCGGGGAAGAATAGTAAGTGGCGATCAGTTTATCAGTAATAAAGAAGTGAAGAATAAGATTACGGATAACTTTCAGGCCTATTGTACAGAGATGGAAGGGGCAGCAATTGCCCAGACCGCATATCTTAATAAGATACCATTTGCAGTTGTCAGAGCAATTTCCGATAAATCTGATGATAGCGCAACAATGGATTATCCTACTTTTGAGGCAAAAGCTGCACAGCACAGTGTAAATCTTGTGAAAAAGCTGATGGAGGTATTAGGCTAATTCGGATTTTTGGTGGGGAGAGGACATGCTCTCCCCCAAATCAAAAGCAATGCAAGTAAATTTTTATTATATTTTTTACCGAATCAAAATTTTTTTGAAAATATCTTGGCAAATCTGCAGAAAGCATTTCAAATATTTTTTAAACATTTCTGAAGCATTCCCCAAACTGCCTTCGAACCGCTAAAATAAATGGATTTCAGGAAATTGACTTATGAAAAAATGAGTTATTTCACAGTGAAATTGAAGGGGCTAACTTGAACCCCAAAACTCCAAAAACCCCCGTAAATAAGCCGTTTCCGAGGTTTTTTTGTCGAACGATTCTACTTTACAAATTATTTTTTGTGGGATATGATGGCGGTACAAATCAGAAAGGTGAAGGGGGATCACAATGATAAGGTCTATCTTACAACAAAACATGTTATTTTACGCAATGGCAGCAATCTGTATTTTGGGGGTAATCAGTCAACTAGTATTAAATATTCTATATGACAGACTGATACGGGATGCAGAAAACTACACAGAAGCGAAAGGAAAGTTTATGAAGCGGTTACGACAGCAATACGTCGCGAGTAAACGGTTAAATGAGGGGTTAACCAATACATCAGTTTTTGTAAAGAAAAGCATTTATCAGTATCATTGCCTTGGCATGAATCTACACCAATGGCGCCGTATGGGAGGAACAGCACTTGTTCTATGTTTAGGAATAGCCGGAGCAGGATATCTGCTGGCAGGTGCACAAAACTTCGCAGTAAATATTGTACAGAATTATCTATGGGCCGGTGGAGCGGCGCTGCTGCTGCTACTAGGAACCCAGGCGGTGATTGATGTTGGATATAAAAACAGGTATTTGCAGGTACAGTTGGAAGATTACCTGGCAAATTCCGGAATAGGACATGCTTATAAGGAGGTGGACCTATCATCACTATCGGAGAGTGAGAAAAAGCAGGAGCCGGTATCAGAGGCAGAGTCAGTAAAAGAGAAAGAAAAGACGCCGATTTCACTAGGGGTGAAAAAGCGGCAGGTCAGGCCGCTGGAAAGTAAGGCGCAAAAAGATAAGCGTGAGTTAAAACAGAATCTGGCAAGAATAAAGGAGGGGTTAGATGAGACTGCGGCAGATCGTGAGCATAGCAAGGAGCGGAACACGGAAATCCTAAAACAAATGGATCCTGCGGAGCAGGAACGAGTCATAAGGGAGGTGCTAAAGGAATTTTTGTCTTGATTAAGTGTAGTACATTTGGTAGAATGATGGATAAGAACATATAAAACACGCATAGAAGGAGTGAATATCATGGGAAATAAAGTAACGTTTGATTATTCAAAAGCAGCTGGATTTATTGGTGAAAACGAAGTAGAAGCAATGAAAAATATAGTTGCTGCTGCTAAGGACACGCTGGTATCAAAGACAGGTGCTGGGAATGATTTCCTGGGATGGATTGATTTACCTGTAGATTATGACAAGGAAGAGTTTGGAAGAATTGAGAAGTCAGCGGAAAAAATTCAGGGAGACAGTGAGGTGCTGCTGGTCATTGGTATCGGCGGATCCTATCTTGGTGCCAGAGCGGCAATAGAATTTTTACGCCACAGCTTTTATAATATGGTTTCAAAGGAAATCCGTAAGACACCGGAGATTTATTATGTAGGAAACAGCATCAGCAGCACCTATTTAAAGCATTTAATCGATGTTATCGGGGACAGAGATTTTTCTGTAAACATTATATCAAAATCAGGTACCACTACTGAACCAGCAATTGCTTTTCGTATTTTCAAAGAAATGCTGGAAACAAAATATGGCAAGGCAGAAGCAGCCAAGAGAATCTATGCTACAACGGACAAGGCCAGAGGGGCCCTTAAAAACCTGGCTACCGAAGAAGGTTATGAAAGCTTCGTAGTTCCGGATGATGTAGGCGGACGTTTCTCCGTATTAACCGCAGTAGGACTGCTTCCTATCGCAGTAAGTGGAGCAGATATTAAGAAGTTGATGGAGGGCGCTGCGTCCGGAAGACAGCGCGCTCTGGAAGCTGATTTTGAAGAAAATGATGCATTACAGTATGCAGCAATCCGTAATATCCTGTTAAGAAAAGGCAAATCAGTAGAGATATTAGCCAACTATGAACCAAGCTTACACTACGTATCTGAATGGTGGAAACAATTATATGGCGAGAGTGAAGGAAAAGACCAAAAGGGAATATTCCCTGCAAGCGTAGATCTGACTACAGATCTCCATTCTATGGGTCAGTTTATCCAGGACGGAAGCCGTATTATGTTCGAAACAGTATTGAATGTAGAAGAGTCTCAGTGTGAGTTAAAAATCGGGGAAGAGCCGGTAGATTTAGATGGCCTCAATTATCTGGCAGGACAAACTGTGGATTTTGTAAATAAAAGTGCTATGAATGGAACGATCCTTGCTCATACGGATGGAAATGTGCCAAATCTGATGGTAACCATTCCGAAGCAGGATGAGTTTTCCTTAGGTGAGCTGTTCTATTTCTTCGAATTTGCATGTGGTGTCAGCGGCTATACATTGGGAGTAAATCCTTTCAATCAGCCGGGTGTCGAAAGCTACAAGAAGAATATGTTTGCGTTACTTGGAAAACCAGGATTTGAAAAAGAAAGAGAAGAATTGTTAAAACGTTTATAGAAGTGATTTTTATCGAGGTATTAAGAAAGGTATTTAGCCGCAGTCTGCGGCAGATGATGTTAAAATAGATCGAAGCAGCTATTTTGTAACAATTAGTATTTTTAAGATAGAAGTTCATAGATATAGGTTTTAATTAGTGCGATTCCAGGGATAAGTGGGCCTAATTCTAGATATGGTTCACAAAATCAGGAAAACTGCATAAATTCATATAGAAGGGGGCTGCCTTGTGTTATATAAGGTGGCCTTTTTCCGATGGATTTTATATGGATTCAGGTAAACGCCTAAACGCAGGTAGTATGAGATGTCGGAAAGGAAAGCCGTAATGATGAAGATCGTGATATTAGAAGGAAAAACAATAGGAAATGATATGGATTTGTCTTGTTTTAAAGAACTTGGGCAAGTGGCTGTCTATGATACGACCCAGGAACATGAGGTAGCGCAAAGGGTAAAAGATGCAGACATTGTGATCATGAATAAAGTTCCTATGAATAGGGAGAATCTTGTGAATGCCACAAATCTGAAAATGATTGCAGTAACGGCGACCGGTTATAATGTGCTGGATAAGGAGTATCTGGATTCCAGAAATATAACAGTTGCCAATGTGGCAGGGTATTCCACAAATGCAGTTGCACAACATACAATTTCCATGGCGCTGTTTTTGTTACATAAATTAAGTTATTATGATAATTATGTAAAAAGCGGGGAATATGTAAAAAGCGAGCTATTTACTCATTTTGGCGAGCAAATTTTTGAACTGGAAGGTAAGAACTGGGGGATTATCGGATTAGGGGCAATCGGCAGGCGTACTGCCAGGATTGCAGAGGCTCTTGGCTGCCATATAATTTATTATTCTACTTCTGGAAGAAATAAAGATGCGGTTTATGAGCAGGTTGATTTTGATTCTCTGCTGCATCGGTCTGATATTATCTCGGTACATGCCCCGCTTAATTCGGATACCGAGAATCTGTTGAATTTACAGGCTTTTGAAAAAATGAAAAATACAGCAATTTTGTTAAACGTAGCAAGAGGTCCTATTGTAAATGAAAGAGATTTAGCAGAAGCATTAAAAGAGGGGATGATTGGAGGTGCCGGATTGGATGTCCTGACAGAAGAGCCCATGAAAAAGGACAATCCGCTGTTGGAAATCCAGGATAGCAGGAAATTACTCATTACCCCTCATATTGGATGGATCAGCAGGGAAGCCAGAGAGAGGCTGATGAAAGAAGTATATTTAAATATTCAAGCATTTCAAAACGGAGAAAAGCGAAATGTAGTTTGATATATTGCTGTTTGAGAGAGAATGCAGCTTTTTGCCTGTTTGTTTCTTTAAGTTTTGGCAAATATTTGTTACAATGCCCGTGAACTATGATAAAATAAATGAAAGAAGAGGTAGAGATGAGATTCCATGAATTGTGGAATGGAATTCATTTTTCGTTATACATTTTCGTGGGGATACAGGGAATAAGATGAAAACTGATGAATAAGATTCAGTAAATAGTTATTTCCGAGAAAGGGATGTATGACTGCATTGGTGCTTAACCGGACAAAGATCTAAGCAATGCAGCATACCAGGGATGATATGGAACTTCA
The DNA here is from genome assembly GCF_000686105.1 of Robinsoniella sp. KNHs210. Taxonomy (NCBI): domain Bacteria; kingdom Bacillati; phylum Bacillota; class Clostridia; order Lachnospirales; family Lachnospiraceae; genus Robinsoniella; species Robinsoniella sp. KNHs210. The sequence goes on along the minus strand of NZ_JMLZ01000002.1, from coordinate 3,199,319 downwards.
GGTAAAAATGAGCCAACAGATGAATATGTCTCAGAGAATGATTCAATCAATACAAATATTACAGATGACGGGGCAGGAACTGGAGACTTATGTAAAGGATCTGGCAATGGAAAATCCTATGATTGATCTGGAGAATATGTTCCCCCCTGCCACCCGGGAGGACGATATTCGCAGGAAACTGGAATGGTTGGAACAAATGAATGAGGAAAACCGGGTCTACTATAATCAGGAATATGAAGAAAATGTAGAAACGGATATCTTGTCATCTATTGGAAAAGATGAGGACGAGGATCTGCAGGAATACCTGCTGTCCCAGCTTTTAATTTATGACCTGGATTTGCTGGAACATACAGTCATTACATACATGATCGAGTGTATTGATCAAAAGGGATATTTTACATTGCCGCTGGATGAAGTTTGCCAGCATTTTCAAATAGAAAAAAAGTTAGCGGAGAAATTGCTTCATATCATACAAGGAATGGAACCTGCTGGAATTGCCAGGGATTTAAGAGAATGCCTGCTGCTTCAGCTTGACCGCAGGCAGATGGATGAACCAGAAGCCAGGCTGATTATCCATCAGTATCTGGATTTGCTGGGGAAGAACCAGATGGATAAGATAGCGAAAAAGCTTGGTATATCGTTGGAAGAGGTTATCAAGGCGTATGAATTAATCCAGTCATTGAACCCAAAGCCTGGGAACAGCTTCTATACCAGAGAAACGCTGTCCTATATTATTCCTGATATAACGATAGTTAAACTGAGCGGATATTACGAAATCCTGCCAAACGAATATATGTATTCCAGAGTTAACATCAATATGCCCTATTGCGATTTGCTGAAAAAAGAGACAGATCAGGAAACAAAGGATTATGTTCAGTCAAAACTTAAGCAGGCACAATGGGTAAGAGATTGTATCTCACAACGATATACAACCATGATTCGGGTGGTAAAGTGTATCGTTGATCTTCAGGAGGAATTTTTTGCCTGTGGTAAAGGTCTGAGGCTCATGTGCCTGTCAGATGTGGCAGACCGACTTGACGTTCATGCGTCTACTGTAAGCCGTGCAGTCCAGGGGAAGTATCTGCAGTGTACCTGGGGCGTTTATCCGCTAAACTATTTTTTTACCAAAGGAGTAGAATCCAGTGAAGATAATGGGCAGGTAGCCGCTGTGGGAGTGCAGGCTCGTATAAAGGAAATTGTGGCGGCGGAAGACAAGAAGAAGCCCCTTAGGGATCAGAAGATTACGGAAAAGCTGATGGCAGAGGGGATAAAAATCTCCCGGAGAACAGTAGCGAAGTACCGGGATGCCTGCGGGATACGGGATGCTGGTGGGAGAAAGAAGTTTGGTTAGAATTTATATTGATTAATGAATGATTCTAAAAACTAGGGAGAAGAGATTATGAAAAAACATATGGTATTTTTATGGTTGCTTATAGCATATTTTTTTATATGTGGATTGACTGTATCAGCACAAGAAGATACAGATAATAATTGGATTTATAATTTAAATTACGATTATGATTCCGGAAAGACAATAATTGAAAATCTTGATTGGAAAAATGCAGATATAATATCTGCAAATGTTTATGTTCCAAAAAGTATAGATGGATATGAGGTAAAATCTTTAAGCAATTTATTTTATAAAAAGATATCTGATAAGGTTCAAAGCATAAAAATTGATGCTGATATTAGTATACTTCCAGTAGATGCTTTTAAAGATAGGAAAAATCTGATGTCTGTTAAGCTTCCTGATACAATTACTGTTATAGAAAGTGGAACTTTTGATAATTGTCAAAGTCTTGTTACAATAGATATGCCCAATAGATTAAGCTCTTTAGGGATGTATGCTTTTAGAAATTGTATAAAACTAAGAAATATAAAAATACCTGTTGGTGTTCAGTCGATTCTAGGATATACATTTGAAAATTGTAAATCTCTTACAGCGGTCGATTTGTCAAGTGTTACGAATATTGAAGATGCTGCTTTTGCAGGATGTGAATCGCTGACAGAAATAACATTTCCTGTTACCGTTAGAACAATAAAAGATTACGCTTTTGCTGATTGTATAAAATTGAAGAAGGTAACTACTAATGAGGATATAATTGTAGGAAAATCGTTTCTACGCTGCGCACCTGATTTGGTTATTTACGGTAAAACTGGTGGTAATATGGAAATGTATTGTAAAGCTAACAGCATTAAATTTATATCTAATGGTTTGAAGAAATTTAAAGTTCAGTTTTTTAATGAATATGATTTAGTTGGTACGCAATTTGTAGAATACGGGAAGAATGCTACACCACCAGTAATAAAAAAGAATGGATATATAAGTGTATGGGGGAATGAAGTAAACGATATAGAAAATGATTGCTCCATTTATGTAAAGTGGGTCAACACATTTATATACGGTAACTATCGTTATAAAATAAATCAAGGGAAAGGCAATGAAGTAACTTTAGTAGGGGCTGTAAACACTAAGATCTCAAAGGTAATTATTCCAGATCAGGTTCAATATAATAATACGAATTTTTTAGTAATAAGAATTAAAAATAAAGTATTCAAAAATAATGAATATATAAAAACGCTTAAAATTGGCAATAATGTCAAGCAGATAGATTGGGAAGCATTTTATATGTGTAAAAAATTATCAAGTATTAAATTTGGAAATAATATAGAATCAATTAGTAAATCAGCTTTTGAAGGATGCATAAATATAAAGTCACTAAAGTTTCCAAAATCTCTTAAATCAGTAGGAGACAACGCATTTGCAGGAAATAAAAGATTAAAAGCAGTTTATTTGAATGACAATTTATTTGCTGTAGGAAACTATACGTTTAGAGATTGTACAGCACTTGAAAAGGTTACTACTGGTAAAAAATTAAAGGCAATATATCCAGGGGCATTTTTGAATTGTAAGAAATTAAAAAGTATAACGATTCCGTCTTATGTGTACATAATCTCAGATAAGGCATTTAAAAATTGTAAGAGCTTAAAAAAGATATTGATCAAAACTAAAAGATTGGATAAGGTTGGTGTAGATGCTTTAAAAAATATAAATACACAAGCGCTCATTACTGTTCCCAAAAATAAATTAAAGGCATATAAGGAACTATTCAAATATAAGGGTCAACGAGCCTCTGTTAGAATTAGACATTAATTGATTTGAAACTTAAAACGGGAACCCAAAAAAGGTTCCCATTTTAAGATGATAAATATTATTGTTATAAATTTGTAATTAACCAGATCTTAAAATTATGTCAATATTTTATTCCTCAATAACATGTATCTCCAAATAATCAAAATCAATCGATTCAATAAAATTATCCTGATTAAAACGTGCTTTATCATGGCGTTTGAACTCAGCCACTGTTGCATCCAGCCACAGTGGCTTACCCAGATCAAATTCATAACAGGCGGCATCCAGGGCATTAAAAATTTTATGGGTTCTGGTTTCACCGGTGTCATCACAGATCACGGTATCCCGCAGCATTTTATTATCTTTAAATATCTTAAACCATATTCGCATCATATTAATGTGTTTCCTTTCTTGCTGTTCGTCTATTCAAGATTTCAAACTGCCGCTTATTCATTAAAGTAGTCATAGATCAGTGAGGATAAACTGTTGATGTGATTTACTGCTGAATTGGTGGCAGCCAGGTCTGTGGACATAATGCATAGTATGTAATCACAGGCGTTGGAATATACAATAGCAGCATCATTTTCGGAGTTGCTGACCTCACCTGTTTTATTTGCACTTGTCACGCTTTCCGGAAGTCCGGCTGGAATCTTATAAGTGATTTTCTGATTTAAAAGGAGATCTTCCATGCTTCTTGAAGCAAGGTGCGAAACAAGTTTTCCTTTATATATTTTTTCCAAAAGTTTTCCGCAGTCAGCGGGGGAAGTCTGGTTTACTGCATTTTCTACCCAGAGGCTGGGATCAGCCAGTCCGTTTACCTGCTTGGTGTTTTTAAAGCCGTTCTTCTGGACAAATTCATTTACCATCTTCATGCCTTCACTGTGGTCTTTGGTCGGTGACAGGGATCGCACCAGTTCATTGGAAGACTCATTGTCACTTACGGTGATCATATCATTTAACAGTCGGTCAATGGTTTCGGTTTTTTCAAGAGTTCCATCTGCAATATGCTGGTACACGGTTCCCATGATGTAAAGCTTAATCAGACTGGCTGATTCCATGGGATGTTCATTGATGCTGATCACGTCTCCTGTTTTTAAATTTTTCAGGTAAAGCCCCCAATCGCCCGCGAAGCTGTCAAGCATATTGGTAAGTGTACCTTCAAACTCTTCCCAGGTCTGCTTGATGGGAAGCTTTTTGTGTAGATATAATGGTGTCAGTCCCGCTTCTTTTCCTACCCTCAGGTCAAAAGTCTGGGGAATGGATTTCTTTGAAGGTTCTTCACTATATCGGAGAAGATAACTTTCAGGGGAAGCCATGATTGATTCAATTTCCGTAGTGGATGGTTCGGTTTCCGGTGAGGAGTTGATAACTGCGGTATCTTTTTTGTTATAAATCTGATATTTGGAATCTGTATCGGATTCTTCTGATGAAATTTTATAGTATCCCGATTCGGATTCAGCTTTTTCTGTGACAGTAGTACTGCTGGAATATTCGGCAGTGGTTTCTTTTTCTGTAAAATCATACTCATTCAGTTCTGAGTTGTAGGGATCGTCGTCTGTATCATTCATTTCGTTGGAATCATTGCCTGAGTTTTCTTCCAGACTTATGCGCAGTTCCTGAAGCTCGGTGAGTTTTTCTGTAATCTGGTCATATATATGAAGTTCTAATGTACCTGTTTTCTCAGCTTCACTGTTGGATGTCCCCGATGAGTCGGATGAACTGTTGGTTTTCAGGGACAGTGAGTCCGATTCCTGTCCGGATGCAACGGTATAGACTGTTTTTTCCGAATATGCGGCAGAACCGAGCAAGAAGGCGAGAACAATAACGGCCAAACATTGAAGCGATTTAAAAAGTAGTGCTTCTTTATCTTTTATCATTTTGTATCAACCTTTCGACAGTATATTCTATGTTACATCATACAATAAACCAAATTTATTGTAAATAGGAAATGTAGGGATTATTGGTTGCCCTCTGCCATGTTTCCATAGTATAATCATACCAAATACAAAAATCCCGGAGGCGTTTACATTTATGGAAACATTAGAAAGACGAGAACAAATCATTAAAATCCTGGAACAGAGCCAGGTTCCTGTGTCTGGGACAGAACTGGCGAAAAGACTGTCTGTCAGCCGTCAGGTTATTGTCCAGGATATTGCACTTTTACGAGCGGTTAATAAAAATATACTGTCTACCAATAAGGGCTATATACTCTACCATACATCAGTTCCGGCAAGGGCAAGGCGGTCGGTTCGGGTAAAACACCGTGCAGACCAGACCCGGGAAGAGTTGTACTGTGTCGTTGACCTGGGCGGGAAAATGCTGGATGTGGTTGTAGAGCATGAAATATATGGGCAGATTATGGTAGACCTGATTATCTCAAACAGAAGAGATGCAGATGAATTTGTAAATAAGGTGGAGCATTATAAGACCCGCCCGCTCAATGCGTTGACGGATGGGGTACATTATCATACAATCGAGGCGGATTCCGAAGAAATTCTGGATGAGATTGAAAATGAGCTAAAAGAAAAAAGAATACTTGATTAATGATCAAAAATATGGTACATTTTCCCCAGTGACAAGACAGCTGTCAAGAACTTATAATACTGTATAAAGACTATTTTATAGGGTAAAGTCTTAATTGATGGCTAATACGATCCGGGAGGGAAAGATGAATTTAATTAAAAGGTATTTAAACAGAGTTTTCATTGATGGTCTAAGCGGCATGGCTCTGGGCCTGTTTGCTACATTGATTGTTGGAACCATCATTCAACAGATTGCAAATCTGATCGGGGGCGATATTGGAGCGCTGCTATTCCAGGTGGGCAAGGTGGCGGCAGCCATGACCAGTGCAGGTATTGGTGTGGGTGTTGCCTATAAGTTCAAAGAAAGTCCGCTGGTAGTACTTTCTGCGGCAACGGCCGGTATGATTGGCGGCTTTGCAGGCAAGATTCTGGCAGGCACCGTTCTGGTGGACGGGGCGATTGTTCTGGCTGGACCGGGTGAACCCCTGGGAGCTTTTATCGCCGCATATGTAGCAATTGAAGTGGGACATCTGGTATCCGGGAAAACGAAAATCGATATTCTGGTAACACCGATTGCAACAATTGCATCCGGTGCAGCGGTAGGCCTTCTGGTTGGACCGCCCATTTCCAGATTTATGGAAGGACTTGGAGCAATTATTAACTGGGGTACAGAGCAGCAGCCATTCCTGATGGGGATTATCGTATCTGTAATCATGGGTATGGTTTTAACACTTCCCATCAGCTCGGCTGCACTGGGCGTAATCCTCAATCTTTCCGGTCTGGCAGCAGGAGCGGCTACCATAGGGTGCTGCTGCAACATGGTAGGATTTGCAGTAGCCAGTTACCGGGAAAATAAAGTGGCGGGGCTTCTTGCCCAGGGTATAGGAACCTCTATGCTCCAGGTACCCAATATCGTACGAAAGCCGGTTATATGGATTCCCGCAATTTTATCCAGTGCCATATTAGGACCTGTTGGTACGATGATCTTAAAAATGACCAGTAATGCAACTGGTTCCGGTATGGGAACCGCAGGACTGGTAGGCCAGATCATGACGTATCAGACTATGGCGCCTGTGGAGGGATCTACCGTAGTTTTAATCAAAATAGCGGTGATACAGATCTTACTTCCTGCAATTGTAACGCTGATTGTATCGGAATTTATGAGAAAGAGAAACTGGATAAAACCAGGTGATATGAAGTTGGATTTATAATATAGCCTCAGAAAGAGCAGGGATAATTGCCAGGTGAGTTCTGGCATCTGATTCCTGCTCTTTTGTTTTCCCATTTTATCTGTTTTTCTATAAACACTTATGGTAAAATAAATAATCATAACACGTTGGAATCGTTTGTACATCATTGCCCACATAAAATGCTGCACGAACATATATTAAAATAAATCAGGAGGTTTGGAAATGTTAAAAGGAACAGGTTTGGTTCATATTTATTATGGTGATGGAAAAGGAAAAACTACAACCGGTATGGGGCTGACGATCAGGGCAGCAGGATTCGGGTACAAGGTTCTGGTTTACCAGTTTATGAAGAACAATAAGACCAGTGAACGTAAGATTTTGGAAAAGGTAGACAATATCCGCATCATAGATGGGCTGGAGGAAGAAAAATTTAGTTTTCAAATGACACAGGAGGAAAAGGCAGAGCGCAGGGAGTTTTACAAACAGCAGTTTTTAAAAGTGACACAGATTGCCAAAGAAGAAGGATATGATGTGCTATTTATGGATGAAACAATTTATACCATCAGCGCAGGACTGCTGGATGAAAAGGTAGTTTTAGATTTCCTCAAAGATAAGCCGGAAAATCTTGAGGTCATCATAACGGGAAACACCCCTAGCCAGGAACTGATAGATGCTGCCGACTATGTATCTGAGATAAGAAAGATTAAACATCCCTTCAACCAGGGACAGGCGGCACGTGACGGTATTGAGCGGTAAGTAAAAATGATATATTTTTGTAGTAAAAAGTTGATTTTTTTACTACTATTTTTCATTTTGTAAAATTCCTCCCACATGGGTCAAAAAAGTAAATTTTTGTGACAAGTAATCGTATGTACTTTGTTATTTGTAATCATTATACTGATGATAAAGATATGCGAAAGGGAGGAAAAAAGATGAAATGGAGAGGAAAAAAACTGACAGCTTTATTGGCTGCAACGTGCTTATGCCTCAGTACTCCGCTCACTGCAGCGGCTGAATTGAGAGATCAGAGTTCTGTCATAGAACATGTTGAGACAGAAGCAGAAAATCCAGTACAAACAGAAGACGGCAGCACACAGGAAGGCAGAACAGAGGCCGGGAGCGAAACAGAGACGGACCAGGTGCTTATGGATGAGAACCAGGCAAAAGAGGCTTCCGCAGACTGGGTTGAGATTGACAACAAATCAGACCTGGTAAAATACTCCGGTAAATGGGAAGTGGAAACGGGCGACTCCCATATTGGAGGAGATGCCAGGCAGTCCAATGCACCGGGGGCATGGGCAGAGGTTACATTCACCGGAACCGGTATCCGTTGGATCGGACAAAAAGATACCAATTATGGGGAAGCCAGGATTTACCTGGATGGAGAAGAAATAGACAGGGTAAATGTTGCAGGGACAGCAGTAATGCAGGAAGACCTCTATACGCTGGTTGGAATTCCCTTTGGTGAGCATACCCTCCGCGTTGAAGCGGTAGGACCTGAGATACAGTATCAGAACTATATTGAGGTGGATGCGTTTGAATATACTGGGGATACCAGTGAAGTAAAGGCGGATACCTTAAGTGTAAACCCGGACACAATATCCTTAAAGGTTGGAAAAACTACCAGCCTGAGTGTTGATGTACTAATGGGAACTGCACATGTGTATAATCAGGAAGTGGAAGTGGTCAGCAGCAATGAGGAGATCGTAAAAGTCAGCGATGGATTAACTGTTGCGGGAATTGGAATCGGATCGGCTGTACTTACCGTTACCAGCAAAAACCTGGAAAAGGAAATACCGGTTGATGTAATGGGAAAAGCAGCCCTTAGAATGACAATAGACAATGAGAATCCATTGATCATTCATCACATGGCAAGGGAAATGAATCCCTCAGAAGCTACCCCGGGACCAATTCAGGGCGGACATGATATCGTTACGTTCTGGAATCAGCTTCCGGAGAACCAGAAGCCATACTCTGCAATTGTCATCCATCCTGGGTATTACCTGAATGTAGATTATCCGGGGCATATGGAATTTTTAGATGAACAGACCAGACTTGCAGAGGAAAACCATATCCCGTTTTTCGTTATGGTTGGTAATTCATTTACGAGTAATTATCTGTCAAATGCCAAGGTGGCAGAGTATTACCAGAACTTTGAATATTTTATGGGAACTGCATATTCCGAGCTTCACAGTGCAGGGAATCGTACAAGGCTCAGCAACGAAATAGCGGATAAAATTGAATTGGCCGCTCAGTATGGCGGGTATGTCTGGGTTGCAGATATGAACGATGAGGGCGATTCTGTTGAGACAATTATCAATAATGAACGGTTTTACAATACGGCAAAAGAAAACAAAGAGAATCTTATTCTGATGTCGAAAACAACAAGTGCATGGAGCACAAACGTAAGCTATAATTCCTTTGAAAGCGTCACCTATGGTGCCTGGCTTTCCGATATGTGCGATAATTACGGTTCCCTGATCGATTCCTGGATGTGGTTTATCGAGGGTTACTGGAAGCTCTATGAAAATCCGGACGGAAGTATTGGAAGCCATGGACCGGAAGAGTGCAGAGGTGCATTTGCATTTCCGGAACTGCTCTATCCCATGCGTATGATCCAGGAGTCTATGAGTGGTGCTACGGTGTATTCCTTTGAACATCCGTTTAATTCAACCGGTATCCGTAACCAGATAGGACCCGTATATAATCATGCGATCAGTAAAGCAGTTGATTATATGCTGAATGAAAAAATACCGGATAAGGAAGAAATGCTGACGAAAACTAAAATCGCCTATGACAGCACAGATGGATCTCTCAATAACTTTGCAGGCTCCATGGGATGGAATGTGGTAGGCACCCTGTACGGAGATGGGGGGAAACAGGGAGATGAAAAAACCTTCATGACCCAGACTACAGGAAGGTACGGCATATTGCCATCCATTATTCCAAGAGCGATACAAGATTTTAAGGAGAAGAACGGAAATATTCTGACACTGACAAAATCCGATATCAGGAATTCCTATAATTCACCTGAAAAACTGAAAGCGCTGTTTGATGAAGCTTATCCCCAGACTTATACCGGTACCGGATATGCGTACAAACTGGATAATACCTGGTATACATACAACAGCAAATGGCAGCAGGAGATGAGACAGGAAGTAACTCTTCCCACCAATGACAGCAACACCGATATTCATGTGGAATATGATAACTACACCTATCTTCTGTTAAAAGAGGAAGACAATGCTTATAAGGTAAACCTGAATAACTTCCTTGTTGATAAGGATGATATCTGGGAAGGATATATTGCTACCGGGCCGGGAGAGACACAGCATTGGGATTCGGATAATAACGACCTGTGGCCTAAGTATCTGCTGAACAATTATATGCCGGATGGGGCAAGGAGAGATGAGCAGTTCCGCAATACTGTAATTACCCTGACGAATCAGGAAGAGGAGCCGGTAATTGAAGTGATAGACGGAATGTATGATTCCGGTAATAACCACAATCAGTACAGCACTCCAAAGGTCACCTATGACCCGGCAACAAAGGAAGCCAAAATATCCATAGACAGCAATGGCTGGGTTAATTTTGTGGTTCATAAAGTAATAAAAGCGGATAAGCAGCAATTACTGAGTAAGTTAAAAGAAGCAAAAGGGATAAATGCATCCTTATATACAGCGGATACTTATAAAGTGCTGGCAGATGCCATTCAATCAGCTCAGACAGTGGCAGATAATGAAAAAGCGGATCAGCAGCAGGTTGATGCAAGTACAGCCGCTTTGGTGAAAGCAATTGCCGGGTTGAAGAAGCTGCCTGCTCAGGCAGAATTGGATGCCCGCGCGGCAGAGCCTGTGATAAACCAGATCAACGGGATCAAAACGGTAACTCTGAACAGTGAAGCGCTTATAAAAGAAGCGCGTAATGCATATAACAAACTGACTCCTGCACAGAAAAACCTGGTTAAAAATTATTCGGTTTTAACTGCAGCAGAAACCCGCCTGGCACAATTACAATTTCAGTCTGTCCGGTTAACATTAAAGGCTGTACCTTATCAGTCTAAGAATATTAAGCTTAGCTGGAAAAAAGCAGCGGATGCGGACGGCTACGTTATTCAGGTCAAAAATAAAGGCAAATGGTCAACCGTAAAGAATATAAAAGGAAATGCAACGGTTTCTTATATTTATAAAAAGACCACTCCGGGAAGCAAGTACCAATTTTCCGTAAAAGCCTATAAAGTAATTGATCACAAAACAGTTTACAGCCAGAATCGGACAATTACCAAAAAAGCCGTTCCGGCAGCACCTGTTGCCAAGAGCAAAGTTTTACGGGGATCTGTGACTATATCCTGGAAAAAGGTAAGCGGAGCTTCCGGCTATGTGGTAATGAAAAAGACAGGAAAGACCTGGAGAAAGGCAGCGGAACTAAAGGCCGGTAAATTATCTTATAAAGATAAAGATGTGAAAAAGAATAAGAAATATACTTATAAAGTAAAGGCTTACAAAAAATCTGGCAAAAAAAATATTGCAGGCAGTTACAGTGCAGATATCAGCGTAAAAGCAAAATAGAAATAGTCAAATGAATTAAATACACAGCCGGACTTGAATAGTAGAAAAGCTATCTGGTCCGGCTGTAGCTGAATCGTGTCTGAATATCAGAAAGGAAAAGTACGATGAAGAATAAAACTTTTGCAATGCTGGGAGCACTTCTAATGCTTGCAGGTACATTGGGCGGGAACGGATTAGAGGTGAAAGCCTCGCCAAGGGAGGTGGCACAAATAACCGGAAACGGGGTATCGGTGACGTTTTTTCAGGAAGATGGCACGGTGCAGTTATCCTGTATAGAGGATGATGGCAATACTGCTTTTATGACCAGGAACTCGCAGGTCTCTTATCCAGTGGTGGGTGGGGAGGAAGTAACAGACTTTTCAGACTTTCAATGTGAAGTACAGGAAAATGTAACCGGAGCTGCGGGAGCCGGCAGCCGGATGACAATCACCTCCATTTCCAGCGGCAGGGGGATTCAGCGGTCGGTAGTCATTGAGACGGTAGATGAGGTAAAAGGCCTGCTCCATATCAGCACTTCTTATAGGGCAGAAGAAGAGGTAGATGCAGACGAATTTATAGACAGCAGATTCAGCCTGGATAATCCCTCAGATACAGTCTGGAGTTACAATGGCGGCGGTGAGGGGGCCCAGAGCCGATACGATACTTTACAGAAAATAGATCTGTCGGATGGTGAAAGCTTCTATAGGGAAAACTTACAGGATCAAACTGCGGCAGGTATTCCGGTGGCGGATATCTACGGGGAAGACGGGGGTATTACGGTGGGTGATGCCAGTGTGACCCGGCGACAGCTTTCTACGCCGGTAAACGAGAGGAATGGTACCGCTTATGTGTCCGTGAAACATCCAGGTGCAGTTATTACCCAAAGGGAAACAGAAATCAGCCAGAGCTTTGTCAATGTACACAGAGGCGACTATTATTCGGGGCTGCGGGGTTACGCCGATGGTATGAAGCAGATAGGATTTACCACACTCTCCCGGGAACAGATTCCTGAAAGCAGCTATGATCTCCGCTGGGAGAGCTGGGGATGGGAATTTGACTGGACAGTGGAACTGATTATCAATAAGCTGGACGAGTTAAAAGAGATGGGAATCAAACAGATTACCCTGGATGATGGCTGGTATAATGCCGCAGGAGAATGGGGGCTGAACAACTGGAAGCTTCCTAATGGTTCTTCGGACATGCGGCGTCTGACTGATGCAATTCATGAAAGGGGGATGACTGCAGTACTGTGGTGGCGTCCCTGTGACGGTGGAAGGGAAGACAGCGCATTATTTAAAGAGCATCCGGAGTATTTTATAAAAAACCAGGACGGAAGCTTTGGGAAGCTGGCAGGACCGGGACAGTGGAACAGTTTTCTGGGAAGCTGCGGTTATGCGCTGTGTCCTTTGTCAGAAGGGGCAGTACAGAGCCAGGTTGATTTTATTAACCGTGCTATGAATGAATGGGGATTTGATGGATTTAAAAGTGATTATGTATGGAGCCTTCCAAAGTGCTACAGTCAGGACCATCACCATGCATACCCGGAAGAATCCACAGAACAGCAGGCTGTGTTCTACCGGGCAGTTTATGAGGCTATGACAGCAAATGACCCGGATGCATTTCACCTTCTATGCAACTGCGGAACGCCACAGGATTATTATTCCCTGCCCTATGTAACCCAGGTGCCTACTGCCGATCCCACTTCTGTGGATCAGACAAGGAGAAGGGTAAAGGCATATAAAGCACTATGCGGTGATTATTTCCCTGTTACGACAGATCATAATGAAGTCTGGTATCCTTCAACCATAGGAACGGGAGCCATACTGATTGAAAAACGTGACTTGTCAGGCTGGGAAGAGGAGGAGTATGCAAAATGGCTTAAAATTGCTCAGAAAAACCAATTGCATAAAGGGACATTTATTGGGGACTTATACAGTTACGGATATGACCCTTATGAAACCTATACGGTGGATAAAGACGGAGTCATGTATTATGCATTCTATAAAGACGGAAATCGGTACCGTCCGTCCGGTAACCCGGATATCGAATTAAAAGGGCTGGAAGACGGAAAGCTGTACCGCATCGTAGATTATGTAAATGATCTGGTAGTTGCCACAAATGTAACCAGTAGCAATGCTGTATTTTCTTACCCTTTCAGCGATTATTTGCTGGTAAAAGCAGTAGAAATCAGCGAACCGGATACGGATGGACCTGGACCTGTACCGGATCCTGAGGGGACGGTAACAGTAGAGGAAGATGATCCTGAACTGGTATATACAGGAGATTGGGTAAGGGAAGAAAATGACGGATACCATGGAGGAGGAGCCCGTTATACGAAAGAAGCAGAAGCTTCTGTAGAATTGGCATTCTATGGAACAGGTGCTGCCTGGTATGGACAGCACGACGTTAACTTTGGTAATGCACGGATATATATTGACGGAACCTATGTCAAGACCGTATCATGCATGGGAGAACCTGGAATAAATATTAAATTGTTTGAAATCAGCGGCTTGGACTTAGCTTCCCACAGGATTAAAATAGAATGTGAGACACCGGTAATTGATATTGACAGGCTGACTTACATCAAAGGAGAAGAAGTTCCTGCTAAAGTAATGACGGCGGACCTCCGGGCTTTGACTGATATAGCAAACCAATACGATATGAACAGTTTTGCAGATGGCAATTACAAAGACCAGCTGGGGGTATCCTTAGTTCGTGCCAACCAGCTTCTGGTAGCGGATGATGTAACCCAGGGGGCTGTAAATGAAGAACAGAAATACCTTCTGAATGCCATGCTGAAAATAAGAAAAAAAGTTGATAAGAGTTGGATCGGGCTTCCCGGACCAATCCCGCAGGATATACAGACAGAAAATATCAGCAGAGATAACCTTGCTAAAGTAATATCTTATACTGGGCAATTGGACAGAGATGAGATTATTCCTGCCATAAAAGAACAGCTGAACGATTCTTATGATAAGGCTGTCTCCATAGCAGAACGCCAGGATGCATCCCAGCCGGAAATAGACAGAGCGTGGGCAGAGTTAATGAATGCAGTGCAATATAGCAGCTATATCAGGGGATCAAAAGAGGAACTGTCATCACTTCTGGATGAATACGGAAAGGTAGATACCACCGTTTATAAAGACGCTGCTTTATTTATAGAATCCTTAGAAGCCGCTAAAAAGGTGTATCAGGATGAAAATGCAATGGATGGGGAGATCAGTGATTGTATCAAACAATTGCGAGATGCAAAAGATCAGCTACAACTAAAGGATCCGGTAGATCCGCCGAAACCCGATCCGGACCCAGATCCAAAGCCTGATCCAACACCAGACCCGGGACCAGATCCAAAGCCCGATCCAACACCTGACCCGACGCCAGACCCAAAGCCCAATCCAACACCGACGCCCAATCCAACACCAGAGCCAGCTCTAAAAAAGCCAGAACAGGTATCCGGTGTAAAGGCAAAAGCGGAGACTGATTATCTGACGGTTTCCTGGAAGAAATTGAATAATGCTGAATCTTATAAGGCGTATATTTATAAAAGCGGCAAATGGCGTCTGGCTGGAAAAACTACAAAGACATCCATAAAGATAAAAAAACTGGTTTCGGGAACGAAATACACCGTAAAAGTTGCTGCAGTCAATAAAGCAGGGCAGGGAAAATATTCATCACAGGTGTATACGGCAGCAAAGCCCAAAAAAGTCAAATTAAAATCCGTCAGCAGGTACCGCACATCAAAAGTAAAGTTAAACTATGGAAAAGTAAAAGCAGGCGGATATGAAATATGGATGAAGAATGGAAAGGGTCCTTATAAGAAGGCAGCCACCAGTACGAAGACAACAGCCATAAAAAGCGGATTAAAAAAAGGAAAAACATATTACTTTAAAGTCAGGGCTTATGTTAAAAATAAAAATCAGGTGATTTACGGCAGCTTTTCCAATATAAAGAAATACAAAATGGTATTATGAAATTATAAAAAGCGGCATGCGGGGGAAACTAATTCCTTGCACGCCGCTTTTTGTAATTTGTAATCAGATAAGAATAGTTAGGTAAACAACCTGATCAACGATCTAGTCACAATGAAATCGATAGTTGAAGCTATTGTGAAAGCTATAGTGATAGCATAGTCAGATCAATCGACTACCTTAATACTCTCAATAGTTGGCTGGTCTTCCGGAGATACCGTTCCGTTACTGTCCTGAACCTTCGTATCTTCACAGATCTTATCTACGATCTCCATTCCCTCGGTTACATAACCGAATACAGCATAATCGCCATCCAGGAAGTCACTGTCCTCGTGAACAATAAAGAACTGGGAGCTGGCACTGTCCATATCCTGGGAGCGCGCCATGGAAATGGCACCTCTTGTATGCTTCAGGGGATTTTCAACGCCATTATTGGAAAATTCGCCTTTTATTGTCTCATCGGAACCGCCCATTCCGTTTCCCTCAGGGTCACCGCCCTGAATCATAAATCCGCTGATAATGCGGTGGAAGGTAAGATTGTCATAAAATCCTTTCTTTGCCAGATTGACAAAATTAGTTACAGAGATAGGAGCATTATCTGCATCCAGTTCTACTTTAATGGTACCATAATCTTTCACCGTGATTTCTACATGATGCTTGCCTGAGAGTAAGGTTGAGTCAGCGGCAGCATCAGCCTCTGTGGTTTTTGTGGTGTCAGCGGTAGCGGTTTCTGCAGTTGTGTCAGTTTCGCCGGCTTCTTTTGTTGCGGCAGTTTCACTGGACTTAACTGTTTCCGTTTGTGCCGTAGTATTACTTTGCGTATCAGATGTTGATCCCTTTTGCCCGCATCCGGTGAAAACAGCGGCAGCCAGTAAAAGAGCGCCCAGCATAATAAATGGTTTTCTCATAATATTAACTTGTCCTTTCTCTAATTGATTGTACGCGTAATATTATAGTACATAAAGCTATATAAAGTAAATAGAAAACAGGAATTTAAAAACACGCGCTAATATTACAGCGAACAATTTCATCTTATATTTGGGTTTAGCTGAGTAATGACGCTTTGTAGATGTAGGTAGTGTACGGAAAGAGAAGGGGACGGACCAGGACATTGGTTTGGAAGGCTTACCGCAGAACTGGCATTTTCTAACCTTCCCGGAGCACTTTTTGGCGGCACGCGGGCATTCGCTGCGAAATCCTGATGCATTTCGCAGCTCACTGCCCGCTTACAATCCGATGGGAGAAGTACTGCATTTTGCAATGCAGTACTGGTCGAATTGTATCCGCCAAAAAGCACTCCGGGAAGGTAAGTAAATGCTCAGCTCTGCTATACGCCTTCCAAACCAATGTCCTGGTCCGCCCCCTTCTCTTTCCGAGATAGCATTCGTTGATACAAAGCTGGTTTTCTCAGCACGATAGGACCCCGGGGTTGTGGCATGCCGGACGCGATTGGCATAAAGCAACTGATCTTGAGAACGAAATTTGTTTTTCATTCTGTAACCAGAAAAAGGAACAAACTTTCATCTTCTCTTACACAAACAGCCGAAACATACTGCGCAGCATCCAATAAAGAACAGCCTGTCACAGCCCAGGGTCTCCACCCTGCTGAGAAAACCAGCTTTGTATCAACGAATGCTATCTCGGAAAGATGGGTGTGGGAAACTGGTATGGGTGGAGGAAGCGTAGAGCAGAGCTGAGTATTTACTTACCTTTTCGAAGTGTTTTTTGGTGGATAGTATTCGACTGGCTCCCATCGGATACTAAGCGGGCAGTGAGCTGCGAAATGCATCAGGATTTCGGAGCGAATGCCCGCGTGCCGCCAAAAAGCGCTTCGGAAAGGTTAGAAAATACCAGTTCTGCGGCCAGCTGACGGAGCCCATGCCAGTTTCCCACACCCATCTTTCCGTACACTACCTACATCTACAAAGCGTCATTACTCAACTAAACCCCAATTTAAGAAACTGTTCGCTGTAGTACTAAAGTATGCGGGAGGCAAGTGTGAAATAAAAGACGCTGCCGCCGCCCGGATTATCTTCCACCCATATTTTACCCTGGTGGAGACGGATGATTTCACTGGCGATACAAAGTCCAAGACCAAAATGCTCCCGGTCTTTGCGTGCCGGATCAGCACGGAAAAACCGCAGAAAAATCTTTTGCTTCAATTCATCCGGTATTCCGTAACCTTTATCGGCAACCCATAGTTTCAGTTTGTTATCGGTCTGACAAATGCCAAGCGTTATGGAACTGCCCCCGGGAGAATAACTAATTGCGTTATTCAGAAGAATGGAAAGAACCTGTTCGATACGCTGCTTGTCGCAAATGCATTGGGGGACCGGTCCATCCGGCAGTGTGATATGCAGAGTCATCCGGCGGCTCCTTGCAACGGGGCTGTATTTCTCATAGACATCCAGTAACAGGGTATCCAGCTGTGTATCTTCAAAATGGACAGACCAGGATTGGTTATCGGCATTGGCCAGAGTCAGCATATCATCGATCAGACGCTTCATACGTCCGCCCTCACTCTCGATTGCTTCATAGAAGACTGCACGGTCTTCCTCATCGGCGGCTTTTAATGCAGTGACGCTGGCGAGCATAACCGAAAGGGGAGAACGAAGCTCATGAGAGGCAGAGGCTACAAAGTGCACCTGTTGTTTTCTGTTTTCTTCGATTGGAGACAGCATCTGCCTGGTAAATCTCCTGGCAAAGAGATACAGCAGTAAAATCGCAGTTACGTCAATGCAGAGAAATGTCAGGCGCAGCTGAAAGATCTGGGAGAACAGCTGGGAGCGGTCGAACAGGATAACAGCGCATAATACACCTGTGGAATTCGGCAGGGAAGCAACGGAAACATAATATTTTTTATTTTGTGAAGACATCCCGAAGTCCAGATATTTAACCATTCTTTTGGAGACAGGGGGATTTGCAATATCGAACTGGTAATCCTTTTTTGCGGTCTGGTATGCAGTGTCTATGAGGTCTTTCTGCATGGAATCCTGCCTGCTTTGATTTTGAAAAAGCAGCCTGCCCTTTTCCAAAAGTACAATTGTATAATACCGGTTATCAGCCAGGCGAAGAAGCTTCTCATGGTCAATGATATTCTGTCCGTCCAGATAAGTCAGGATCGCATTTTGATTTTTGTCAAAGACCGCAGATTCATTTTTTGTTAAGAGGCCTTCAAACACAAAAAGCCCGGCAAGGGACATAACAATCAGGATTGCACTGGTGGCAAGGGTATTAAAAAGAGTCATTTTTATATGAATTTTATGAAACATTCAGACCTCCAGCCGATATCCGATCCCCCGGATCGTTTTAATGGTAAGGCTGCTGTTTACCGTTCCCAGGCGTCTTCTTAAAAAATGAATGTAATTATCCAGATTGCCATCCTCGATTTCGGCATCCGGTCCCCATACCTTTACCAGCAGCAGCATTCGGGGGAGTACCCGGTTTGGGTTTCTTAGAAATACTTCCATCAGTTCCCCTTCTTTTTTAGACAGGGAACAGGAGAGACTGTCTCTGTATAATACTTTTTCCAACGTGTGGAAGGTCACATCCCCACAGGTTATATGCTGCATAATTTCTATTTTTCTTGGACGCCGGCTGATACAGCGGATTCTGGCCATGAGTTCTTCATAAGCAATGGGCTTAACCAAGTAATCATCCGCACCTGTGTCCAACCCCTGCACCCGGTCGTTAATTTCGCCAAGAGCGGTAACCAATATGACGGGGGTGGTACTGCCGGATTCTCTTAATTTGGATAGAAGCATGGTTCCGCTCATGGACGGAAGCATTCGGTCCAGAAGAATCAGGTCATGGGCATTCTGGAAAGCCAGATAAAGCCCGTCTTCCCCGTTATGGCATATATCCACAGAAAAGCCTTCTTTTTTTAATTTATAGGAAAGAGACTGGCACAGTTTGACATCATCATCAATAATTAAAATTCTCATATTTTAAAGCTCCTTTGTATAGAATCCAATCCGGTTTATTAGGTATTAACAACTGCAAAAGCTAAAATGCAGAAGTCCAGAATCTTTTGAATATTATAGCATATCAATAACTCCTTTTGGTTGTTTCGGGAAAATTAGAGATAAATTAGAGATAAGATAAAGGTTTCTTAGAGGCAGCAAAAAAAGGTCTGTGTTATAATGAGATCACAGACAGGAATTATTTAAGAATGCCCGGGCTAATTTCCTGTGAGGTGGGGTGTGCAAATGGTGGGAAGGAATAATCAGGTACGCTCCAGGAAAGGATTTGCAATGAACAGACAAAAAAGAATAGTTTTATCGGTTTTATTAATGATGGTAATGATTATTCTGGGCGGGTGTAAACAACATGAAACTGCACCAGAAGACAAAAAAGGAGAACAGGAGAATGCAAGTCTGGAGACAACAGGCAATCAATCGCTTGGAAGATTTATAGAACAGGATTTGAATTTACCCCAGGGAGATCTTTCCACACTAGTCAAAACGCTTTCTGACAAAACCCTTAGGGCGTTTACCGAAAAAGGGGTTTATGAATCCCGGGATAGCGGTGACACATGGGTTGCCTGGGAGAAGCAGCCTAAAGAGCTGACGGATGATATGCAGGATAAGGGGGATACGGAAACGGCTTCCGGCAAATCTTCCACGTCATTTGTTCTAGAGAGCGGAGGCGTTCTACCTATAGCAATTGGATATGATGGCAGTTTATTTTACAAAACAAAAAAGGGTGAGGATAGAATATACAAATATATAGATAAAGATGGTAATGGAAGGGAAATCAATATATCCTTATCCGGAGACTTGAATGAAATTGCAGCAGCCGAATTCACCGAAGAGGGGGAATTAATATGCTGTGATATGGAGGGGAATATTTTTCAGATCAATTGCAGCACAGGAGAAATAGTGCATACTTATAATATGGCATCCAATGGAGAAAATTTCACATCTCCGGATCTGATTCCCATAGGCGGTAAGCTTTTTGTGGCTTACAGCAAGTTTAATGACAGTTGGGAGGCGGCAGATATAGAGGTGGATACATATGACCTGACATCCCATAAGGCAGAGGAAAAAAACCAGGTACTCAATGAATTTTTTTCCAGTAAGGAAAAGGTGGCTAATCAGACGAACATGCCCAAATTTATGACAGATCCTGTAAATAAAAATATCTATATAGCAGATATTACCGGTGTCTATAAATATACCCTGGACAGTTCCGTTGTAGAAAAGATTTTCAACGGAGCATTGGGGAAAATGTACAACCCTGCTGCTTATCTTGTGGGGGGAACGGTTATAAATGAGGACTCGTTTATATTAAATTACTATGTTGCAGACAGTATGTCACTGGTACGATACCAATATGATCCGAATGTGACAGCTGTGCCTGAGAAGGAGCTTACGATCTATTCGCTGTATGACAATTCCCTTGTCCGGCAGGCAGTTACTGTATTTCAGAAAAATAATCCGGATGTATTTGTGAATTTCGATATAGGTCTTACCGGCGAGGATGCCATAACTGTAAGCGATGCCATAAAAACCCTGAATACCAATATCATGTCCGGACAGGGTCCCGATATTCTGCTTTTAAATGGAATGCCCACGGAATCCTATATGGAAAAAGGCTTATTAGCGGATATCAGTGATGTAATAGCAGAAGTTTCAGATACAGATGGTATTTTTGAAAACATTGCCTCATCTTACAAAAAAGAAGATAAAATTTTAGCAGTACCAATGCGGTTTTCAGTTCCGGTGGTTATGGGTAAAACAGAACTGGTATCCCGGTATCAGGATTTAAATTCTCTGGCGGAGCTGGCAGAACAGCTGAGAAATGAAAATCCCGGGGCGCAGAGCATTTTGGGAAGTATGCCGGCTGATGTATTAATCCGACTATTCATGGCAAACTCAGCGCCATTCTGGATCTCAGAGGATGGAACTTTAGATGAAAATAGTCTGACAGCATTTTTTAGTTCTCTGAGTAAAATCCAGGATGCACAACTGGGAACAACAGGGAACGCAGATGATGGAGAATTTCAGGGGGAAACCCTGTCAGACACTCAGATGCTGGAAATGGTAAGTTTTATGACAACCAGTACTTATCTGTTGGGTATGATGGGGTATGAGGATACTAAAATTAATGTTTCTAATGCAGCCAATGCAGAAGATCTATGCTGGATATTGTCCATGAGGAGCAGATTGGGTGATGCAGAATATAAAACGGCACCCGGTGAGGTATATATCCCTATTGATCCAATGGGAATCAGTTCCAGAAGTGAAAATACAGATCTGGCAAAACGCTTTATGACAATGATGCTTCAGTCGGATATGCAATCGATCTCGGTCTTAGGTTATCCTCTAAATCAAAAGGTATTTGATAAAAATATGGAAAAGCCGGCGGAATTCAAAGACAGTTATGATCTGGTAGACGATACTGGAAGAGGTGAGTTTCATCTGGATCGGATCTGGCCTTCAACTAGTGATGTTAATGATTTTAAGCAGAAAATCGAAAGTTTAAAAACTCCGGCTCTATTGGACGATATGATTAATAAGACGGTGATGGAAGAAGGAAAGAAGTGTCTGATCACAGGGGAGTCGGTAGAAGACGCGGTAAAAAATGTCATGAAGAAGATCAGTATCTATCTGGCTGAGTGACGGGGACAGAGTGTTTGAAAATATAGATAAAATGCAGGGAAGAAATCAAATATTTTGGTTTCTTCCCTCCTTTTTATGCAAAATAAGATGTTTTTAACAGAATACAATGATTTTAATAGACCAAAAAATTGAATAAACAATAGGATTTTGCTATAATTTTACTATTCTGTTGAGATATTATGTAACCTGAGGGAAAGTATACGGGAGGGCGCAAAACGTGGAGAAGATGGGGTTCTGTAAGAGGCTGAAAAGAAGCGGAAGGTTAAAATACAAAATGCGGATTTTGCTGGCATTTTTTGCCGTGGCTGTGCTGGCCATCGGGTTTACAGATGTTGCAGTATTTCGCGGGCTGTCTGCAAATATCAGGGAAGATACGGATAAGGAAACCAGGGAAATGCTGCGTAATCTGAATAACTCTTATGAGAATCAGGTTATGCAGTATCAGGATCAGGCACAACTCCTGTATCGGAATCTGAATGTGAAGGCTTTCCTGGTATCCGGAGGGCGGGAAGATTCCCATATCGATACGATCTATGAATCCATGAAAGCTATGGCTGGAAATATGACCGGCATCTCTTCCGTTATCTTATTCTATAAAGAGGATATTCTGGCAAGCTACGATACGGGAATGGTAACCGTGGCTGCAAAAGAAGAGATAGTGAAAGCAGCCTCAGATACGGTGTCGGATAAAGATATCTTCTACGTGTGGCCCAATGACCGCAAATATCAAAAACATATGGTTATTCTGTGGAGTGACCGGGATTATCCAAATGCGCCCAGTAACTATGGCGTGGCGCTGGCGATTAATATGGATGCTGTGCAGGAAAAAGTCATACCATGGAACCAAAAGGCAGTAAATCCCATCTACATATTCCATAAGAGCGGAGAACTGGTTGCTGCCCAGAGAAATGAATACAAGGAAGAAGCCCAGAAAATGTTTCAGGAAATTTGTACAAAGGAAATTGACGAAGGCTCCTTTAATGAGTCCGTAGACGGGAAAAAACGGGCAATTTCTTATGTAAGGGAAGGGGATGGAAGGTTTTTATCCCTGCGGATACAGGATATGTCGGGAAGCCAGATACAGATAAACAGGGCGCTTCAGACTATATTATTTGCCACTGTTTTGGGGATGCTGGTTATTGCAGGGGCAGTGTGGGTGCTGTCTGGCTGGGTATACCGTCCTGTGGGCGCTATTTTCCGCAATATACTGCAACTGGCACAGAGCGGGGAAGAAACGGTAAAAGGAAAAGATGAATTGATTCTGGCAACAGATGCGCTGGAAGATGTAAACCAGAATATGAACCTGCTGAAGAGCCAGATCCGTAATAATGCAGCCGTGCGTTTTTTGCGGTATGGCAGGAGTGGGGATGTGGTTGATCAGAAAATGTTTGAGTTTGGAGACTGTGAACCGGATAATTTTACGGTAATTGTACTGCGGTATTTTCTGGAGGACTGGTCTAAAAATGAAGCACTGTTTGCATATGTAAAGGAAATTCGCTGGGTGAAGAGAGAAAATAGAAAAGGCGGTATGCACTGTTACCGTGCTTCTCAGGGAGAGATTATATTTTTAGATTATAGTATGAGAGAAGAGGGAGGCCCCCATGCGGTGTGCTATGACAGCCATGGGATGACGGAGGAAAGGTCAGACAGTATCCCCCTTGAAGAAGAGGCGGGAAAACTTCTGGAGGAATTAAAAACCCTATATGGAATGAAAGGCTGTATGGGAATTGCCCATTGCAGCAGGCCGGACAGGCTTCCCAAAGCATATCACTGTGCAGAACTGCTGACGGAGTATTATATACTGGCAAAAGATATGCAGGTGACGGACGAATCTGTATTGAAGGCAAAACGGCAGGGAACGGTACAGGAACCCGAACGGGACCACATTTTAAGGTTTGTTAAGAATGATACAGAGGAAGACCTGAATGCATGTATGCAAAGGCTTCTTAAGAATCTTACCTCCTACCATATCCTGGAGGCACAGAAGTATCTGAAAGAGCTCATAGCGGATGTGATTCGGCTTTCAGAAAGCATTTCCGGGGAAAAGAGTGAACAGTATGAGATGTATCTGGAGGATTTTCTCACCAATCAGATTTTTATCGGGCAGGCGGACATAGAGGAGTGGCTCTGCCAGCTGTTCTTACAAGTCAGGGCCCAGCTAAAAAGCAGCCGGCAGCCTAATGCGGTATATATTATGGGAGAAGTAGAGGTCTATGTGGGGGAGAATTACCGTGACTGCGGGTTATCAGTAGAGGCAGTTGCTGAGCACTATGGACTGAGCGTTTCTTATTTCAGTAAGCTTTTTAACCAGCATACAGGAAAAACATTCCCTGATTATATCAGTCAGCTGCGGCTTAAAAAAGCACGGGAAATGCTTTTGGAAAAGCAAAACATGACAATACAGGAAATTGCAAAGGAAGTTGGTTTTAACAGTTCCTCTTATTTTTCGGCAGCATTCCGAAAATTTTACGGAGTATCTCCGTCCCAGATACGGAGGGTTAAGACTAAGGATTAAGATAAGAACAGAACCAGAGCGTGTGCCAAACGCAGATTCCCTTATAACTAAGAATTAATATAAGATCAGAAGCAGGAGGCGGGCGAAAAGCCTGATATCCTGCTTGTTTTTTGTATCTGGACCAGAGTAATAATGCACAAAATAATTTCCTGTAATAACAAGAAAAGCACAAAATAAACAATTAAAGATGAAATTAATATTATAAAAACAGTATTATATTAGATGATATTATATAAAATGCGTATTTTTATGATTGATAATAAGTCAAAATGACGATAAGATGCATCCATAACACAAGTACGTACAGTGGAAATAAAAAGAAAGAGGGAGGCTATGAAACGAAAACACACATTTAAAAAGGATTTGCCGCTCTATCTGATGGCGTTTCCGGGAGTTGTGGTATTGCTTGCTTTTGCCTATGTTCCTATGGCGGGCCTGATACTGGTCTTTAAAGATTACCATTTTAAAGGGGGGATCTTCGGAAGCGAATGGGCTGATCCATTGTTTAAGAACTTTAGTTTCTTTTTCAATAATATGGATACGGCACTTAGAGCCACAAGAAATACGATTGGATTGAATATTCTGTTCTTTGTATTTGGGACGATTTTTGCGGTGGCAATAGCCATCATGCTCAGTGAAATAAAAAGTAAGAAGTTTATAAAGGGAAGCCAGAGCGTTATGTTCTTTCCTTATTTTATCTCCTGGATGGTTATGGGCGCCATACTAAACGCTTTGTTAAGCTCTGAAGTGGGAGTTATCAGCGGATTGTTAAAAGGAGCAGGGATTCATTTTGACTTTTACTCCAGTCCTGCTGCCTGGGTCATCATTTTAGTTTTAGTCGTGATCTGGCAGAGTACCGGATATAATTCTGTTATTTATTACGGTGTATTATCAGGCTTTGATACTTCTATATATGAAGCAGCACAGGTGGATGGGGCAAGTAAATGGCAGCAGATCCGCAAGATAACACTTCCGCTGTTAAGGCCGACTATTATCATTATGTTTCTCCTTTCCGTAGGAAATATGCTGAAAGGAAATCTGAACATGATGATCGGACTTACAAATCTAAATCCAATGCTTCTTCCAGTAACGGATGTAATTGATGTATTTGTTTACCGCAGCGGTGTAAAGAATGGAGACATGGCATTTGCGTCAGCAGTTTCCCTTTACCAGTCTATATTCGGATTCCTTTTAGTTATAATCTCCAATAAGATAGCGAAAAAATTCGATAAAGACACTTCATTATTTTAGAGAGGAAATTAGAAATGAGAAAAAGGACTTTAAAATCGGATCGTATTTTATTGGGCGGCTTCTATGTACTTTTGGGAATATTTTCCCTGATCTGCCTGCTTCCCATCGTTTTGGCAATCTCCGGATCGTTCTCAAATGAAGTTGAAATTGCCACAAAAGGATTTTCCCTGGTACCAAGAGGCTTTTCCCTGGATACCTATAAATATGTTTTCCAAAGCCAGGGAGATACGCTGCTGGGTGCATATGGGGTAACTCTGGCGACTACGATACTGGGAACCATCTTATCCGTAATTATTACAACTTGCTTTGCCTATGTTATTTCGGTTAAAGATTTCCGTCATGCGAACAAACTGGCGTTTTTTGCTTACTTTACCATGCTGTTCAGCGGGGGGATGCTTCCCTGGTATCTGGTTTGCACAAAGTATTACCATCTGGGAAATTCCTTGTGGGGGCTGATTCTGCCTTACAGTATGAATGTTTTCTATATGTATCTGATCAGAAACTTTATCAAGGGGCTGCCCTATGAACTGACGGAGAGTGCTAAAATTGATGGAGCCGGATATTTTCAGATTTTCTGGAAAGTAGTCCTGCCCCTGTCAAAAGCAGGAATTGTAACCATTGTTTTATTTTATGCATTGACCTACTGGAATGACTTTTATCTTCCGCTAATGCTGGTTAACAAAGATGAGTACTATTCCATGCAGTATATATTGTACATAATGAATGCCAATATCCAGTATCTGGCGACGAATCCAAATGGTATGGGAGCAGGGCATATTGTTTTGCCCACGCAGACAATCAAAATGGCAATTACCTGTATTGCCATCGGACCAATCGTACTGGTCTATCCGTTTGTACAAAAATATTTTGTAAAGGGTGTAACTGTAGGTGCTTTAAAAGGGTAGTGTGACATGAGGTCGCACAGAAAAGGGTAAGTGTGACACGAGGTCGCACAGAAAAAGGTAAGTGCGACACGAGGTCGCACAGAAAGGGGGAAGTGTGACACGAGGTCACACAGAAAAGGGGAAGTGTGACACGAGGTCGCGCAGAAAAGGGTAGTGTGACACGAGATCGCACAGAAAAAGGTAAGTGTGACACGAGGTCACACAGAAAAGGAGAAAAGGTATGAGAATGAAGAGTTTAAAAAAGGTAACAGCATTATTAGCGGCAGGGGCTATGGTAACAGCCATGTTTACAGGATGTGCTTCCTCAGAGGAAAAGAAGACAGCAGGTACAAATGCAGAAGCTTCCGATACTGCCTCTCAGGATGCCGATCCTGTGAAACTGGTGATGTTCGGGGAAGAATCTCCCCGCATGAAAGAGCTGATGGCCAATGAAATCCATCAAAAAGTATTGGATGAGATCAATGTGGACCTGGAAATCCAGTATCTTCCCTGGACGGAATATGCAGGGGGGAAATCGGAATTGATGTTTTCCGCAGGTGAAAAATTCATGTGCTACACCAATACGGAAGTCACTGCAAAAATGGTTGGAAAGGGTTATTATGCGGATGTTACAGAGCTGCTGAAGGATAATGCCCCGGAACTGTATCAATACTGTGACGAAGAAAATGCTGCAAAAGCATTTACCATTGGTGGCAAAATATATTCCATACCGGTTGGATATAAGCCAAATGCCGGTGAAGATTATCTCATGATGGTGAGAAAAGATTTGATGGATGAGGCAGGAGTATCAGAAATTAAAAGCATAGAGGATTTAGAGAATTTCTATACGCTATGCAAAGAAAAACATCCCGACTATATTGGCCTGGGGCGCGGTTTGAATCCTAAGGTGTTAAATGGAGCCATAGCATCTGACATCAATATGAACTTTATCAACAATTTTGCCATGACGGATGCTAATGCCCCGGATGATCCTAAAGTCTACAGCTACTATGAGTCCGAAGAGTATAAGCAGGTAAGTGAGATTGCAAAGCGCTGGAACCAGATGGGAATCATTCCATCCTACCAGCTGTCAAACGGAGAGCAGTCCAGCAGTGAATTTGCCGCCGGAAGAGCCATGTTTGCTGTAAGCTCCAATGACCGTATCTTCGAGATGATGGAAAGCGTCCGTTCCTCTGCACCAAATGCAGTATTTGAAAATGTATATCTGGGTGATACAGCCAAAAAGCCTCTGATGAGCTGGGGAACCTACGTTACCGCCTTTGGGATCAGTGCAGGAGTAGAGGACCCGGATGAGCTGGCAGCATATATCAAGGTCATTAACCTGTTCCAGAAGAACCAGGAATGGGTGGATCTGTGGATATACGGAATTGAAGGAACCGATTATAAGCTGACTGAAAATGGTCGTGTGGAAAGGATCTGTACGGACGAAATCATTCATAACTGGATGCCGGTTAATACGGAATTCCGCCGTTATCCAAGCTATATTACAGATGAACAGATTGAAACTTTTAACAAACAGGCAGAGGGAAGTATTACCATGAAGTCCACCAATTTCATTTTTGACACGGAGCCTGTAAAATCGGAGTATGCGCAGCTGCAGGCTGTAGAATCCGAGTACCTGAATCCCATCTCCAATGGATTCAAAGATTACGATGAAAATATTGATAAGGCAATTGAGAAACTAAAAGCAGCAGGACTGGATAAATTTATGGAAGAGCTGCAAAAGCAGTTTGATGCATTTATGAATGAAAAAGGGAATCAAAAATGAAAAAATGGTTTGGTCCGATTGAATGGCGGACGCTAGATGAAAGATATGCTTATGAGTATCAGTTGATACGGATGGGAATCTTAAAAACACCTGTGATTTGCCTCGTGTAAGATGCAAACCCTTATTTCCCCCATAAAATGAGGAGTGCCCCGGTGTCTGGTACACCGAGGCTATTATGAAAAAATTTATCTATATGTGTAATGAAAACATTACGCTATAAACCGGAAGTTATCTCTTTTGAAGATGTTTAAAGTATAACAATCAATTGTGAACGAAGTATGAACTCTAAGTGAATTTATTGTAAAAAATAACGAAAAACAGGTTCGTCAAGAACCTGTTTTAGTGAATTACGACAAAGTACCGCGTTAAATTGATGTAATATAAAAGTCAAAATGACAGATAGTTTGCCGATTATAATTTAATTTTAGCGAAAAGAGATCCCAGATTAGTTGAAACACTTTCTGTTTCAGGGAGATCGAACGTTTCTTCTGTCACTTCTTCCGCAGCAACATCGTTCAGTGCTTTCATACTAAGGCTGAGTTTTCCGTCCTTAATATTAATAACTTTTACCTTTACCTGATCTCCTACTGTAAGAACTGCTGCTGGAGTTTTAATTCTCTTTTCACAGATCTGTGAAATATGTACAAGTCCGGACAGACCGTTTCCGATATTAATAAATGCACCGTAAGGCTGAATAGACTCAACGGTACCTTCCGTTACAAGGCCTACTTCAACATTTGACACTTTTGCTTTTCTGTCTTCATTCGCTTTTTCTCTTAAGATTTCTTTTGCGGATAATACAAGCTTATTGTCTTCTTCATCAACAGTAATGACACGAACCTGGATTTCCTGTCCCAGCCACTCGTTCAAGTCTTCCACGTAATTTAAAGAAAGCTTGGATGCCGGAATAAATCCGCGGATGCCTTCTACATATGCAATGACACCGGCATTAACAACGCCGCCTATTTTTACGGTAAGGTTTGTCTGATTTTCTTTCAGCTCTTTTAATTTATCCCATGCCAGCACTTCATTAGCTTCTTTGCTGGAGAGCATGATTTGACCTTGTCCGCCATCTCTTCTGACAACGGTTGCGGAGATTTCGTCGCCAATATGAACAGATTCTTTCAGACAGCAGCTCGGGTCTGCACTATAATCTTCCAGACGGATCACACCTTCGGTGTAATATTTAAGGTCTAAAGTGATCTCTGTTTCCGTAACCCCGATTACGGTACCTGTAATGATATCACCTTCATGGATTTGTTTCAGAGAAGCGGTTAGCTCTTTTTCGTAATCAGCCATGCTTTCCGCTGCAGTCTCTTCAGGTACAGCAGTTTCAGCTTCTGGTGTGATGCCGGCAGCAGTTTCTGTTTCTGTTACGGCTTCAGCGGTTTCCGGTGTGGCAGTTGTTTCGTTGATTAATTCTTCTGACATATGATCCTCCTTATTTCCCACTATAGAATGATAAAACTATAACATTTTTGTATAAAAAAAGCAACAGAAATGGCTTAAAATGGGCAGAATAGGCAATACAGTGTTTGAAAAGCAAAAAGAAGTATGATATGATGAAAGTCGGATAATGACAAAGAATTATGTGAAAAATATAGTATGTGTACAGGATTGCAGAGGAATTCATCAGAATGATGAATAGAATCAAAGATGGCGGTGCACTGATAGAACATGAGGATATGAAAAAATTTAGTAAAAGAGGTAATTGAGAATTGAGTACATTAATCGGAAAGGATAACGATGAAATGCAGGAGACAATGAAGAAAAAAGTATATATCATCGGACACAAGAACCCGGATACAGACTCTATTTGCTCCGCTATCGCTTACGCAGATGTAAAGAATAAGATAGGTGATGCAATCTATGTCCCGAAAAGAGCCGGACAGGTCAGCGAGGAGACGCAGTTTGTTCTGGACCGGTTTGGAATAAAACCTCCGGGCTATGTTCCAAATGTGGGAACCAGAGTAAAGGATATGGATATCCGAAGAATACCGGGTGTCAGCCACAGCATTTCCCTGAAAAAGGCATGGACGCTTATGAAAGATGAAAATGTAAATACACTGCCGATTACAAAGGATAATAATATTCTGGAGGGACTTATTACTATCAGCGATATTGCACAGTCTTATATGGATATATTAGACAATGAAATTTTGTCTACGGCAAGAACCCAATACAGCAATATACTGGAGACCCTGGAAGGGAATATGGTGGTTGGAAATGAACATGCCTATTTTGTGAAAGGAAAAGTGGTTGTTGCAGCTGCAAACCCTGATCTGATGGAAAACTATATTGGAGAGGATGATCTGGTCATCCTGGGAAACCGGTATGAATCCCAGTTATGTGCCATCGAAATGAATGCCAGCTGTATTATTGTATGTGAGGGCGCTCCGGTATCCAGAACCATTCAGCATCTGGCTCATGAAAAGGACTGTGCGATTATCAGCACACCCCATGACACCTACACCGTAGCAAGACTTATAAACCAAAGTATGCCGGTCAAATTCTTTATGAAGAAAAATGACCTTCTGACTTTTGAGCTGGATGATTTTACGGATAATATTAAGGATACCATGGCGAAGAAGAGATACCGTGATTTCCCGGTACTGGACAAGCACGGCTGCTATGTGGGTATGATTTCCAGACGTAACTTACTGGGTATGAAGCGGAACAGACTGATTCTGGTAGATCATAATGAAGCTTCTCAGGCAGTGGACAACATTGAAAGTGCAGAGATACTGGAGATTATTGACCATCACAGACTTGGCTCGCTGGAAACCATGGCGCCGGTATTTTTCAGGAATCAGCCGGTTGGATGTACGGCGACAATTATTTATCAGATCTATCAGGAAAAGGGAATTGAGATACCGCCCAATATAGCAGGGCTGCTGTGTTCCGCAATTATTTCGGATACTCTGATGTTCCGCTCCCCAACCTGTACGGCAGTGGACAGAGACGCGGCACAGAGACTTGCACAGATTGCGGGAATTGAAATTGAAACCTTTGCATCTGAAATGTTTGCAGCTGGAAGTAATTTAAAGAAAAAGGCCCCGGAAGAAATCTTTTATCAGGATTTTAAAAAGTTTGAACTTAACCAGGCAAATTTTGGAGTTGGGCAGATCAATTCTATGAATGCTTCGGAATTAAAGGATATTAAGGGTAGGCTGATTCCTTATCTGGAAAAGGCACTGGGGCAGCATGGAGAGTCGATGTTGTTTTTCATGCTTACGGATATTATGAATGAATCCACGGAGCTGCTATGCTTTGGCGGAGATTCGGAAGACCTGGTAAGAGAAGCTTTTCATCAGCAGCCAGAGGATCATTCGGTAT
This sequence comes from Robinsoniella sp. KNHs210, assembly GCF_000686105.1. Classification (NCBI taxonomy): domain Bacteria; kingdom Bacillati; phylum Bacillota; class Clostridia; order Lachnospirales; family Lachnospiraceae; genus Robinsoniella; species Robinsoniella sp. KNHs210. Next base: position 3,167,561 of record NZ_JMLZ01000002.1, on the reverse strand, counting down.
ATCTGCCAGGGATAGTTTCCAGGAAGAAACAGCTGATTCCTGCATTTATGAATGCATTACAGCAATAACGAAAAAAGGGAGGTTGTGCTATGGGTAAACAGACCTGGAAGCCGGGCAATATGATATATCCGCTGCCGGCAGTGATGGTAAGTTGTGCCAGGGAGGGCGAAAAGCCGAATATTATTACGGTAGCGTGGACAGGCACGATTTGTACCAATCCTCCCATGGTTTATATATCGGTGAAGCCGGAACGGTATTCATATGATATGATTCGGGAAACAGGGGAATTTGTGATTAATCTTACGACCCAGAAACTGGCGAAGGCGACAGACTACTGCGGTGTCCGGTCCGGCAGGGATGTAGACAAGTTTCAGGAGCTTCATCTGACGCCTGAGGCAGCAGAGCAGGTCAAAGTTCCCATGATTGGTGAGTGTCCGGTTAACATTGAATGCCGGGTAAAAGAAATAAAAAAACTGGGCTCACACCATATGTTTATTGCGGATGTACTTGCAGTTCATGTAGACGAGGCTTACATGAATGAAAATGGTAAATTTGAACTGAATAAGACCGGACTTCTGGCTTATTCCCATGGTGAATATCTGGGACTTGGAGAACATCTGGGGACATTTGGGTACTCTGTTAAGAAGAAAAAGAGAAAACGCAGGTAATACAGAAACACGAATAGGCAGAATAATCATTTTTATAGAATACACTCTGAGGCAAGGGCAATAACCCGTTTGACGGTTATTGTCCTTATTTTGCGTGTAAGAATACTGTTCAAGATTATCCACATAAGAGTCTCACATTGTGCATTTCCAACCACGATGCCATCGGCTATAATGAACTCAACAATTCAAGTTAAAGGAGGAAACAAACATGAAAAAGAGAAAAATGCAGTTATTAGCAGGTGGAATGTGCCTGACATTAGCAATTGGATCCCTGGCAGGATGTGGGAATCAGAATACGAAAGATACGGCGGATACAACAGCAAAGACTGACGGGACGCAGACAGAAGCGGCAAAGACAGAGGATGGAAAATCAGAGGAATCAAAAGCTGAGACAACGGCTGGGGATAATGATGAAGGAAGTGGTGAGAAAGTTACTTTAAATTTTGCGGCATCACAAAACTGGATCGAAGATGTGGATAAGGAACTGGCAAAAGAGTTTGAGGAAAAGACCGGTATTGCAATCAATTTCCAGTTAAGTCCGGATGACCAGTATCAGACCATTGTGAAATCGAAATTGAATACAGGTGAAGGACCAGATATCTTCATGTCCTATTCCGGAACGAAATTAAAGGATTTTAATCCTGAAAAAAATATGGTTGATCTGTCAGGGGAATCCTGGGTAAGTGAATTAGAGCAGTGGGCAATCGACGGATGCTCTTACAAAGGCAGGCTTTATGCACAGAATACGGCTGGGGTGGATGACACCAACGGAGTTCTTTATAAGCCGGCAGTGTTTGAAGAACTTGGAATCAAAGTACCCACCAATTACGCTGAGTTTAAAGAAGCATGTGATAAATTACAGGCAGGTGGCATTACCCCGGTCTATGAATTTGTAAAAGATCTGTGGCATACCCATTACTGGATGGAAGGTGCAAGTGCCCTTGCGGCAGCAAACCATCCCGGACTTTATGATGACCTGAATACCAATAAAATCGGATTTGCAGATGTACCTGAATTTGTTACCGCATTGACACAGCTCAAGGAAATGGCGGACAGCGGATATTTTGGTGAAAACCATATGTCTAATATTTACGATAATTCTTATGATGCAATTGCAAGCGGCAAATATGGAATGATTATCATTCACGGATCTTATCCAAACGAAATGGTCAATAATATCGATGGCGTTAATCCGGAGGAATACAGCATGTTCCCAAGCCCGCTGGCAGATAACCAGTATGCGACCCTGACCGCTGGAGGAACTACAAAATGCATTAGTGCCGGCAGCAAACACATTGAAGAAGCAAAACAATATTTTAATTTCCTGGCAGAGAAACAGAACCTGGAAAAACTGTATAAAGAAAAAACAGTTTACGTTTCCTCCTCCGTAAAAGGGATTGAAGCAAGCCCTACAAAGGCATATAAAGACCTGATGAATATTGTCGGTGACAAACAGCTTCAGGGTGCAGAAGCAAGTGTATATTTCTATGACGGCGGCAAGATCAGCGAACTCTGCCAGGAAATGTTCACCGGTTCCCTGACACCGGAACAGGTATTAGAAGAGTATGACAATACCAGAAGAGCTCTTGCAAAAGATTCCGGTCAGGAAGGATTCTAAATAAAATAAGCCTGGTTTTCCGGCCGGTGTCTGGTACACCGGCTGTGTGAAAAACCGGAGCGGAGAAAGAAGGGAAGCTCAATGAATCATAAAAAAATATACCCGTCCTATTTTATTCTGCTTCCTTTGGTGTTATATCTGGTATTTTTCATAGTGCCAAGCGCCATGGGGCTGGCTCTGTCATTTACAGACTGGAATGCAATGAATGACGAGATCCATTTTGTAGGACTGTCACATTTTAAAGAAATATTTACGAACCAGAGATACCTGCTGGTTATCTTTACTACTATTGTTTTTGCCCTGGTCACCACCATCTTTAAGAATGCAATCGGGCTGGGAATGGCATTGGCTCTGAATAAAGGATTTAAAACCAGAAATTTTCTAAGAACAATCTTCTTTTTCCCGGTTATGCTCTCACCACTGATTATCGGTCTGGTGTTCAAATCCATTTTTAATCCGGAATATGGTGTAATTAATGGATTCCTGGGTTTCATAAGTCTGGACTTTTTACAGAGAGACTGGCTGGGGGATGTGAACACCGCTTTGGGAGCGGTAATCTGTGTGGAGATCTGGCGCCTGGTGGGACAGAACATGGTCATTTATATAGCGGGACTGCAGGCTATCTCCGAAGACTATCTGGAAGCGGCTTCTATTGATGGGGCAAACGGATTCCAAAAATTAATCTATGTCATAATTCCCCAGCTGATGCCGTCCATTACCATAAATCTGGTGCTCAATCTGATCGCAGGACTAAAAGTGTTTGATCTGGTATTTGTGCTGACCAACGGTGGTCCGGCCAGAAAGACAGAGGTTTTAAATACGGTTATTTATAAGGAATACAGTTCCGGAAGGTATGGATTTTCTACGGCGCTGGGAATGATTCTCTTTATTTTTACCTGTATTGTGGCATTTTCTGTTTTAAAAGGCATGACCAGGGAGGAGGATTGAAATGACAAGAAAAAACCAAATCGGGAGAATTGTAAAATGTATCGTTCTCTGGGGCTTCTCCATCCTTGTTTTTGTGCCGCTGATTATTATTCTGCTGAATTCCTTTAAGGCACAGGGTGACGCGGTAAATATGAGTTTTTCACTGCCAAAGCAATGGATTTTTACCAATTATCAGGAGGTTGTGAGCCAGGTGGATGTGTTTGGCGCTTTCCGCAACAGCCTGGTTGTATCTGTCTGTACCGTCATTATAGCCACAACCGGTGCAGCACTTTGTTCTTTTGTACTGTCAAGGAGGAGAACAAAGCTCCACCGTTTTATGTACCTGTTCTTTTTACTGGGACTGGTAGCCCCTTTGAATATGGTACCTGCCATTCTGGTTCTGCAGAGGCTGGGACTGATGGATACGCTGGCTGGGCTGATACTGCTGTATTCGGCATTGGTAACACCGTTTACCATATTTCTCTATTATGGGTTTATCGGATCGGTGCCCAGGGAAATCGATGAGGCTGCAATTATTGACGGATGCGGCTGTATGGGGCTTTTCTGGAAAGTAGTATTTCCACTGTTAAAGCCGGTAACCGTAACGGTAATCATTTTAAACTTCATGAATGCATGGAATGATTTTATCACTCCGTTCTATGTAATGAACAGTTCATCAAAGATGCCCCTTACCACAATGGTGTACAGTTTCTTCGGGCAATTCCAGAGAAGCTGGAACCTGGTCTGCGTCATCATGGTCTTAATTCTCGTGCCGATCATTGGTGTATATGCTTTCGGACAGAAATATATCATAGCAGGTATGACTGCAGGCGCGGTAAAGGGCTGATTCAAAAAGAAAAAAGGCTTATGTATCACAATGGTGCAAAATAATTATTTGCGAATAAAAAAGTACGAATAGACAGGGCGGTATGCCGGAGAGGAATGAAGCTTTTATGAAACAGATAAAGTTAGGATTAATTGGTGCCGGGGAAAGAGGGGCGAACTGTTATGCGCCCTATGCGCTTAAGTTCCCCTCAGAGGTAAAGTTTGTCTGTGTGGCAGAACCGTTGGCAGACAGGCGCAATACATTTGGGAAGATGCACCGCATTGCGGATGAGGACAGATACGAAGACTGGAAGGACATGATTGAGAAAGGATATGAACTGGATGGCGTTATTATTGCAACCCAGGACAGACAGCACTATGAGCCTGCGATGGCTGCGATACAGGCAGGATTAAATGTGCTGCTGGAAAAACCCATGGCGGAAACAGCGGAAAAAACAAAGGCAATCGTGGAGGCAGCAAAAGAAAAGGGCGTATTGCTGATGGTATGCCATGTACTGCGGCATACACCATTCTTCCAGTCAGTAAAAGAGACACTGGACAGAGGTGTGATTGGAGAAGTAAAGTCCATACATCACATTGAAAATATCGGGTACTGGCATTTTGCCCACAGCTATGTCAGGGGAAACTGGCGTAATACAGAAGAAACAACGCCAATGATCGTGGCAAAATGCTCTCATGATACGGATATCTTTAATTTCCTGCTGGGAGGGAAAAAATGTGAACGAATCTCATCGTTTGGTTCCTTGTCTTATTTCACCAGGGCAAATATGCCGGAACATGCTACAAAAAACTGTATGGATGGATGTCCCCACAATAAGACCTGTCTGTACTCTGCCTACAATTATCTGGATGACCGGGAAATGAGGCAGAACTTCAGGGATATTGTAATGCGGACAGATGACAGGGAAGCCTTTCTTACCCATTTAAAAGAGTCTCCATACAGCAGATGCGTCTATCAATGTGATAATGATGCGGCAGATCATCAGGTGGTGAGCATGGTCTATGAAGACGGGGTGACAGTGTCCTGGCAGGCATCGGCATTTACGATGGATATCAAACGCCAGACAAAGATTATGGGAACGAAAGGGGAACTGGAGGGAAGCATTGATGAAGACCAGTATGTGGTCAGGGACTTTGCCACAGGAAATGAGACAACCATAAAAATACATACACCCAGGACGTTACATTCCGGTGGGGATGAATGTATTATACGTAATTTTACCCAGGCACTGTTAAATCCGGATAAAGAAAGCAGGAGATTTGGTGCGGAATTATCGCTGCAGGGGCATGTTATGGCTTTCGCAGCAGAGTATTCCAGAAAACATGACGGGGAAGTTGTGGTATTATAACATAAAAAAATATGGATATTGCAAGAGGTTATCGAAAAATAGGAATAATCTAAAAATCATGGGGGAGCCATAAAAAGAGCGGCTTCTCCATGATTTATTTTTGATAAGATTTAAGTAAAATGCATTAGATATTTTACGCCTCAGCTTACAGACATCTCCGTTATCAGACATCTCCGTTATCAGACATCTCCGTTATCAGACATCTCCGTTATCAGACATCTCCATTATCAGACATCCTCCGGGTCATCCTTAGGCGGCAGCATACTTGCACGGGTGATGGCAGTATTACCAAACTTCAGCCGGATGGAATCCAATGCCTGATCCAGCTTTTTCTGTTTTGCGTTATCAGAGGCTGGTAAATCAAAGAGGCTTAGCTGCACCGGCGTATCGTCAGATACAAGTTTTGAGCAGCGGATTCCAAGAAGGCGTATGGGCGTTTGATCCCATAACGCATCAAATAGCTGGCAGGAGGCACGGTAGACTGCTTTTTCCGTATTGGATGGAGACAGTAGCTGCATCTGGTGGGATGATACGTTAAAGGTACTGTATTTTATTTCCACGCAGACATTTCCTGCAAGCTGCCCGGCTTTTCTAAGACGGCCGGATACACTTGCAGCCAGTTTCAGCAGAACAGCTTTTGCATCTCTGGCAGAGGTTACATCCATGGACAGAGTAGTGGAATTCCCGATTCCCTTAGCTTTTTCGGGAGTAGAGACCAGAGGGGTGCTGTCTATGCCGTTTGCGTATTCCCAGAGCATCTTTCCATGACTTTTTAAATGAGGCGTGAGCAGTGCCGGATCTGTTGCCGCCAGATCCCCAATTGTGTAAATACCAAGTTTATTCAGTGTTGCTACGGATGCTTTACCGGCCATATACAGTTCAGCAGCAGGCAGAGGCCACATCTTGGTCTGGATTTCAGAGGGAAACAGGGTATGAACCTTCCCGGGCTTTTCGAAGTCAGAAGCCATCTTAGCCAGCAGTTTATTTGATGATATTCCAATGTTAACAGTGAAGCCGAATTTATCATAAATGCTGTTTTTGATCTGTGTGGCTGCACTTACCGGGGAATCATACAGATGGGAAATCCCGGAAAACTCCATATAACATTCATCCACGCTCACCTGTTCCACATCCGGAGTAATCCCCTTTAGAAAATCCATAAGGCGGTGGCTGTATTCAGAGTAAAGGTTGTGGTTTGGGGGATAGATTAATAAATCCGGGCATTTTTTTAATGCAGCAGCAATGGGCTCACCTGTGTGTATATGATATGCTTTGGCTGGGATTGATTTTGCAAGTACAACCCCATGCCGGCTTGAACGGTCGCCTCCGATAATCGAAGGAATTAAACGAAGGTCAATCCCTTGCGGATTCTTTAAATTTTCCACAGAAGTCCAGCTTAAGTATGCGGAATTAACGTCTATATGGAAGATAATGCGCTTCATATGCTCACGGCCTTTCAAATAAAATATAATTTAGACAGGTTATCTATATCATATTATACAAGAACGTCCGTTCCTTCGCAAGGAAAGATTCGGCAGGCGCATCTGTTTATCGTTTACTATACTTTTCGTAGAATTCCTGATACCACAGACAGGCTTCTACAGGTGTATTTGGCGGTATATGGTTGCCTACTGCAAGAAAATAGCCCGGACAGCCGCGTCCCAGACCGATGCAGCGTTTTACTTCATTTTCGATGTATTCCCTATCCTTATATAATAGTGCGCGGGTATCCGCATTACCAATGATTACATGGCTTTTTCCGTACTTTTCACAGATATAGGACATATCGGTACAGGGCTCCATCACAAACCCATGGATTCCAAGGTCTGCAATGTCATCAATAAACTGTGTAAAGTTTCCATCCGAGGTAAAAAGGACTTTTTTGCCGCTTTCCAATAAAGGAGCCAGCAGTCTTTTGTGATTTGGGAAAATATAGGTGCGGTAAAAATCCGGAGATAAGAAGGCACCCGAACCCCAGACGATATCATCGTGAACCATGATTACGTCCGACTTACATTTCGCAAGTGCCTCAAAGTACTGCAGGTTCCAGGTTACATACCGGTTTATAAATTCTCCGAATTCTCTGGAGTCTATACCTGCAGCCAGCAGCAGCATATCCCAGCCCAGTATTTCGATGATGCCGGACATACAGGTCGTATACATACCGGTCATATTTACCGTATCGGGGTGTTCCAGGCACATTTTATCATAATCAGACTGAAAACCCTGAATCAGATCCTGGCTGTTTCTTCTGCCATAGACCTGATCAAAATCAAAATCAAATACATCTTCGGGTTCTTCTATAAAACTTTTTACTTCATTAGAGTAATCTACGGCATCAGCCTGATAAGAGGCATGCCCCATTTTCGTTTTCTTTTCTCCAAAAATTGAGTCAAAGGGGAGAATATTCCAGAAGAGACCATAATCCCATGCTTTTATAAATTCACGGGATGCGTTTGTCTGTTCTTCTGCGGTGCTCTTTGAAGAAACCGGAATACCTGTAATTTTTTGTACCAGGTCCCAGTGGAAATGTGCGGAATACTCTGTGCGGGGAATCCTGTCAGGCATTTCCAAATTAAGTGCGCTTAAACCATTTTGCAGTGACATATGGCAGTTTCCTTTCTATTTCTAAGATTATATGTTATGATCATTATATAAAAAGGTATCTGGAATGTACATGAAGATAACAGGAAGAAAGATGGATATTTTTGCTATGGAAGATAAAAAGTTTCGTATGATAGATGAAGATTTCAATGGTCTGCAGATAAAAATAATTGAACACGGACTTCTGTACGGGGATACAGACTGGAATCACAAAGAGGTAGTATCTCCTTTTAACCGTCTGTATTTTGTAATAAAAGGAGAAGGATGTATTGAAAATGGGGAATATCACCATAATTTAATCCCTGGAAATGTATATTTGATTCCGGCAGGGACAAAGTATAATTACATAGGAATGAGTGCGTTTATAAAGTTATATTTTCATTTTGAATTGCAGCGGCTTCCGGGAATTGATGTGTTTCAGAGTCTGGGCAGGGCAATGTCCATGCCATATGATACAGAGAAAACAAAAAGACTAATAGATCTCCTGGAGGGCGGGACGCTGGGTGACCAAATGTTTTTTAAAGGGGCATTAAATGAAATTCTTGGACGCTTCTATATAAAAATGAAGGAAGACGGTATAGCACAGATGGATTTAAGCGGATACTACAGACAGAAGGAAAGTCTGTATTATATAGAAAAGAATCTTTCGGCTCAGCTTAAAATAGAAAATATGGCGAAAGATATGCATGTGTCTTATTATTCACTGTCCCGGAATTTTAAGCGGGATACCGGAATTGGAATTAAAGAATATCTGGAAGTAATGCTTTTAAAGAAAGCAAAACACCTTTTGCTTACAACAGATCTTCAGCTTCAGGAGATTGCCAATGAGCTTCAGTTTTGTGATCCGTTTTACTTTTCCAGGTTTTTTCGCAAATACGAGAAGGTGCCTCCCAGGGAATACCGCAAAAAGAGATTGAATGGATAGAGAAGGAAATGTGAGAGAAAAATAGTGTTAGTGGCTTGCACACCAGCCAGGAATAGGCTATACTAGAAAAATAGTGAGAAAGAATAAAGAACAAAGGAGTTCGAACAATGGAATTGGTAACAGTTAGAGAGATTTATAAAGAAAGAGAAAAATATTTAGATCAGGAAATCCGCGTTGGCGGCTGGATCAGAAGCATTCGTGATTCAAAGACATTTGGTTTTATCGTTCTGCATGACGGAACTTTCTTTGAGACACTTCAGATTGTATATCATGATAAAATGGATAACTTTCAGGAAATCTCCAGATTAAATGTGGGAGCAGCCATTATTGTAAAAGGAACTTTGGTTGCCACACCTCAGGCAAAACAGCCGTTTGAAATCCAGGCAGCCGAGATTGAAGTGGAAGGAAACTCCACACCGGATTATCCTCTTCAAAAGAAGAGACACAGTTTTGAGTATTTGAGGACCATTTCTCATTTAAGACCCAGAACAAATGCATTTCAGGCAGTGTTCCGCGTGCGTTCCATGATCGCATATGCAATCCATCAGTTTTTCCAGGAGAGAGATTTTGTATATGTTCATACACCACTGATTACCGGAAGTGACTGTGAAGGCGCGGGTGAAATGTTCCGTGTTACCACGCTGGATCTGGATAATATTCCGAAAACAGAAGATGGAGCAATCGATTACAGCCAGGATTTCTTCGGAAAAGAGACAAGTCTGACAGTCAGCGGACAGCTTAACGGTGAGACTTATGCGCAGGCATTCCGTAACATTTATACATTTGGTCCGACTTTCCGGGCAGAAAACTCCAATACGACCAGACATGCAGCAGAGTTCTGGATGATAGAGCCTGAAATCGCATTTGCAGATCTGCAGGATAATATGATGCTTGCAGAGTCCATGTTAAAATATGTGATTAATTATGTACTGGAACATGCACCGGAAGAAATGGAATTCTTTAATTCATTTGTGGACAAGGGTCTGTTAGAACGTTTAAAAAGCGTGGCGGCTTCTGATTTTGCTCATGTTACTTATACGGAAGCAGTTGAGATTCTGGAAAAGAATAATGACAAATTTGATTATAAAGTATTCTGGGGATGTGACCTTCAGACAGAACATGAACGCTATCTGACGGAAGAGATCTATAAGCGTCCGGTATTTGTAACGGATTATCCAAAAGAGATCAAAGCATTCTATATGAAATTAAACGAAGACGGCAAAACAGTTGCCGCTATGGACTGTCTGGTGCCTGGAATCGGAGAAATTATCGGTGGAAGCCAGAGGGAAGATGACTATGATAAACTGCTGAACCGCATGAATGAACTGGGATTAAAAGAGGAAGATTACGGATTCTATATGGATCTTCGTAAATACGGTTCTACAAGACATGCAGGATTCGGACTTGGATTTGAACGCTGCGTAATGTACCTGACTGGAATGTCAAATATCCGTGACGTAGTTCCGTTCCCAAGAACAGTAGGTAACTGCGACTTATAGGAGGAATATAGATGGGGAGTAAGATATTAATCGTCGATGACGAAAGGGAGATTGCAGATGTAGTGGAGCTATATCTGAAAAATGAAAATTATGATGTTGTAAAATGTTATAATGGGACTGATGCGCTGGAATGTATTAAAAATGAAAAGCTGGATATGGCACTTTTAGATGTCATGCTTCCGGATATAGATGGATTTACAATTTTGCAGAGAATAAGGGAAGAGCATACGTTTCCGGTTATCATGCTGACAGCCAAGACGGAATATATGGATAAAATCAACGGGCTTACGTTAGGTGCAGATGATTATATTGCAAAGCCGTTTAATCCGCTGGAGTTAATTGCAAGAGTAAAAGCGCAGCTTCGCCGGTTTACCAAGTATAATGAGGGAAGCAAGTCCCAGGAAGACATTATTGATTTTGCTGGATTAGTGCTTAACAGAAGCACCCATGAATGTACTTATAATGAACGGGAGCTGACACTCACGCCGATCGAATTTGATATTCTTTGGATTTTATGCGAAAACAGAGGACAGGTAATTAGTTCGGAACAGCTTTTTGAGCAGGTCTGGAAAGAAAAGTATTACAAGAACAGTAATAATACCGTAATGGTTCATATTCGTCATTTGCGTGAGAAAATGAGCGGACCTACCGGCAAGACGGAATTTATAAAAACCGTTTGGGGAGTTGGTTATAAAGTTGAAAAATAATTATGGCAAACTAAAGAGAACAATATTGCTGAGGGCAGTCCTGGTTGCTGCCCTGGCTTTAGTGGTTGGAATTGTGATTGTGAAATTCCTGATAGACGGGGTATTTCAAAGCAGCTTTGCCAGCCTGTTTATCAGCTTCATGATGAAATTCAATATGGATTATGATACAGCCAATGAAATGTATGGGAAAATCTTTATGGATAATAAAGAAATTTTTCTGACTACGGGCTTTATCATTTTATTTCTTGTGTTCTTCTATATGGCGGTTTCTAAACTTACCGGTTATATGGATGATATCGGCAGGGAAATCGATATGATTCTGACTGATGAAGATGCGCCGATTAATCTGGTTCCGGAACTGGGCCCGATCTCGGAGAAACTTAACACTTTGAAAATGACTTTGAAAAAAAGAGAGTATGCGGCAATTGAAAGTGAACAGCGTAAGAACGACCTTGTGGTATATCTTGCCCATGATCTGAAAACGCCGCTGACCTCCATTATTGCATATTTAACAATGCTGGATGAACAGCCGAACATGCCGGAAGAGGAGCGTTTAAAATATACGCATATCACACTTGAAAAGGCTACAAGGCTGGGTGAATTAATCAGCGAGTTTTTTGAAATTACACGCTTTAACCTGCAGGACATAGTCCTGGAGAAGGAAAAATTGAATTTGTCTATGATGTTAGAGCAGCTTGCAGATGAAAGTTATGGCGTATTAGCGGATAAGGATTTAACTTGTTCTATCAGGACGGATGAAGAGCTGGTAGTGGACGGGGATCCGGACAAACTGGCAAGAGTATTTGATAATCTTTTAAGAAATGCTATCGCATATAGTTATCCCCGTACGGATATTAATATAGAAGCATTTCTCCAGAATGAAAACATTATCATTAACTTTCGGAATCAGGGTCCCCAGATTCCGCCTCAGAAGTTAAAGTCCATCTTTGAAAAATTTTACCGGGTAGACAATGCACGTTCCAGCCAGACAGGCGGAGCGGGGCTTGGGCTGTCCATTGCAAAGGAAATTGTAGAATTGCATGGCGGCACCATAGAGGCATTCAGTGATGCGCATTATACAACGTTTATTGTGCATCTGCCGGTTTACCGTGATCGAATGGCAAAGAGACGCCGTGTGCGCGGGAAGGCAGGAACAAAAAATATATGACAGAAAACAGAGATAGAAGACCGAAAAAGAGAAAACGGACAGCGGGAGATGTGTTCCGTATTATTGCACTGCTGATCGCAATTGGAGTATTTGTATATTCCGGCTTTCGTCTTTTGACAATATACCTTGAGTATAAAGCAGGAACTGATGAGTATTCTTCCCTGGAAGGGTTTGCCAATATATCCGGTAGTACTGGCAGTGAGTCTGAAGGATCAGATGTCAGGGTTGAAACCAATGAGCAGGGTGAAACAGAACGTTATATGGAAAGTCCGGTTGATTTCGCCGGTCTAAAAGCGATTAATAAAGATGTAATCGGCTGGATAAATGTAGAAGCACTTGATATCAGCTATCCAATGGTACGTGGAACAGATAATGACTACTATCTGCACCGGACATTTAAGAAGGAAGATAATTTTGCAGGCTCTATTTTCATGGATTATCTGAATAATCCAAACCTTAAGGATCAAAATACGATCATCTATGGGCACAATATGAAAAATGGATCCATGTTTGGAACGCTGAAGCAGTTTCATGAAGAAGAAGTGTTTGAAAAAAGCCATTATTTCTGGATTTATACGCCAAAGATGAATTATAAATATGAGATCTTTTCCTGCCATGAAGTAGGAGCAGTGAGCAATACCTATCAGATATCTTTTGCTAAAGATAAAGATTTCCAGGATTATCTGGATGAAGCTGTGGAGCATTCCGTAGTGAAAAGCACAGCAAAGGTTACAGCAAAAGACCATATAGTAACTCTTTCAACCTGTACCGGAAATGAAGCAACCAGGTTTGTGGTGCAAGGGGTACTTGTGGATTCTATTAAAGTGAAATAATTTAACAATCAAAGTTATCGTTATTCAAAGATATGGAAACAATAAGTGAAGGAGGAATGGAAATGGATAAAACAGAGCAATTAAAACAAATGATTGCAGAAAGCCGGAATGTTGTGTTTTTCGGAGGAGCGGGAGTCTCTACAGAAAGTGGGATTCCGGATTTTAGAAGTGTAGACGGCCTGTATAATCAGCAATATGACTATCCGCCGGAAACGATATTAAGCCATACCTTCTTTATGAGGGATCCAAAAGAGTTCTATCGTTTTTACCAGAATAAGATGCTTTGTCTGGATGCGAAGCCTAACACTGCCCACCGGAAACTGGCACAGTGGGAAGAAGAAGGAAAGCTAAAGGCAGTCATTACCCAGAACATTGACGGTCTGCATCAGAAAGCCGGAAGCAAAGAAGTTCTGGAGCTGCATGGCAGTGTCCATAGGAATTACTGTATGAAATGCAAAAAACCTTATGATGCCGGGTATATGCTGGAATCCAAAGGGATACCTTCCTGTGAATGCGGCGGTATTATAAAACCGGATGTGGTGTTGTACGAAGAGGGACTGGATGAGCAGATAATGTCCAGGGCAATATCCTATATTGCCAAGGCGGATGTGCTCATTGTAGGCGGTACGTCTCTGGCAGTGTATCCCGCAGCAGGTCTGATTGATTATTACAGAGGGAATAAACTGGTTTTAGTGAATAAAACAACAACTCCAATGGATCATAATGCGGACTTACTTGTGCAGGGAAGCATCGGGGAAATATTTGCAGCGATATAAGGAGGCAAAAATATGGTTTATGAAGTTGGCGATATTGTAAAATTAAAAAAGCAGCATCCATGTGGCAGCAATGATTGGGAAATCCTTAGGGTAGGCGCTGATTTTCGTCTGAAATGCATGGGGTGCGGACATCAGATCATGATTGCCAGGAAGCTGGTTGAGAAGAATACTAAGGGACTTCAGAAGAAAATGTAAGGTTGAAAATGAAATACAAAGTTATCTGATATTCAAAATCAAAAAACAGGAATGAGCCAAATTTATTCAGTGAGTTCGCTGAATAAATTTGACACATTCCTACCATAAGCTGGAACGCATATCTTAATATAGAAATCCTCAGAAAAACACATCTTAAAAACTTCCTTTATGAAACACAGTACAATAGTTTCCTTCCCTGGTCCTGCATTTCGAACAGTGCAGACATCTGGCAGGAGTCATATCTCCGTCTTTCCAACGTTTTATCAGGTTAGGCTCGGTAAGCAGTGCCCGGCAAAAACCAAAACCGGCAATACGGCTGTTCTGGAGCCAGTCCAATGTTTTGTCAAAATGAGAAACACCTCCCGTTACCAATACGGGAATGTTAACTTCTTCTGCAATTACTTTAGCGTATTCTATAAAATATCCGCCTCTTGTCAGAGGATAGCCGTCGAAGATTTGACCGGACATACTGTTCGCTTTCCCATGTATATTTCCGGATACTTCAATGGCATCAAATCCCATGTCCTCCAGTTCCCTGCAGATTGGAAGAACTTCTTTAAATGTCAGTCCGCCTTCAAAGAAATCAGAGCAGGTAATTTTAATTAAGATCGGAAAATCTTCTCCGGCTGCCTGACGGATTCCAGTATATATTTCACGTATAATACGTATTTGGTTTGTAATACTGCCGCCATATTCATCCGATCGGTTATTGTAATAAGGGCTTAAGAATTGATTTAACAGGTAAGAGTGTCCACCGTGTATCTGGACAGCATCAAAACCGCTTTCCTTAACCCGCAGAGCGGCTTGTACATATGCCTCTGTTACATAGTGAATATCTTCTTTTGTCATTGGAATCCCAATGGTACCGGTGGATTTCTCAGCGATATCGCCTGGAGCAAAAATCCTTCGGCTGTTTGTCTGATAGGTGGTTTTTGTGCCGCCATATGCCAGCTGCATCATAATTTTGGCACCATACTTATGTACGGATTTCGTTAAAGCCTGATACTCAGGAATAAAGCTGTCATTGTAAATCCCCATCATTCTTTCATTTGGCTGTTCTTCTTCCAAAATGCGGGCATATCCGGTGCAAATTAACCCAACTTCATTTTTGGCCAGTTCCGTATATATTTTCTTTTGTTTATTAGTGATGTGTCCTTGGTCGTCAGATAGAGCCTCCCAAGTAGCACTGCGCAGAAAACGGTTCCTGCACACCATAGAATTTATCTTAAGAGGTTCAAATAGCTGTTTCATGTTATCAACTCCTATCAACATAAAAATATATTACATTTAAATTGTAGACCCAAAAGGCTAAAAAAGCAAGAATTCATTCTGAAAAAGTACACGGACCTGTATTCATGAGTGTTGTATCTTTAACTCTGATCGTATCAGGCGGACTATAGTCAGATAAAAGAAAAATAGTAAAAGTATCACGGCTGCAAAGCAAAGGGTAAATTGTAAAACAAAGATATCCATTTCAGCCAAAATACCTTTTATCAGGCTTATGGGCTGTAAGATATCCCAGCTGTTAAAGCGGAGAAATCTTCCCAGATAGACACCGAATCCGCTCAGAAGAGAAACGGCTGCTATGCAGATCCAGGATATAAAATGTGAAGTAAATGATGCCGTCATATTTAAAAACAGACGAAGAGATTCCAATCCAAGAATAACTCCGTAGATACATCCAATCCCTATAGTAAACATTTTAAACCAAGCAAAAATATCCGTATTATATACGGTTCTACCTTTCTCTGACAGTTCTCCTGCTTTTTCTATCCATACCAGGCTGTCATTAGAAATATGGATAAAATCGGTAATGATATAGATAGAATTTGGGAAAAATAACAGCCAGGATAAAGAGAAAAGAGCAGCCCATAACTTCATTTTCCTGTTATAAAAATATATAGAAATTCCAATAAAAAACAGCGGCAAGGCAGCCAGTAAAACATTCCAGCCCAGCATTAAATATAATGTATGTGGGAATTTCAGGTACATCAATAAGCAGATGCACCAGTACAGGATCACAGGGTAGATGATAATATGATAGTTTTTTAAAGTTTTTAGCATGATCCATTCCTCCTTTCAGACAAGCTCTAGTACTACAGCGAACAATTTTATCTTATATTTGGGTTTTGTTGAGTAATGACGCTTTGTAGATGTAGGTAGTGTAAGGAAAGATGGGTGTGGGAAACTGGCATGGGCTCTGTCAGCTGGCCGCAGAACTGGTATTTTCTAACCTTTCCGAAGCGCTTTTTGGCGGCACGCGGGCATTCGCTGCGAAATCCTGATGCATTTCGCAGCTCACTGCCCGCTTAGTATCCGATGGGAGCCAGTCGAATACTATCCGCCAAAAAACACTTCGAAAAGGTAAGTAAATGAACTGTACCCTTTGTCAAGGACATTTTAAAAAGTGGGGCACTTTTTTCGCACCTTTACTTCCAAAGTATCCTGCATACAGGTACACCTCTTTAAATGTCATGG
Organism: Robinsoniella sp. KNHs210; assembly: GCF_000686105.1. Lineage (NCBI taxonomy): Bacteria > Bacillati > Bacillota > Clostridia > Lachnospirales > Lachnospiraceae > Robinsoniella > Robinsoniella sp. KNHs210. Next base: position 3,150,968 of record NZ_JMLZ01000002.1, on the reverse strand, counting down.
TATTCTATGAAATTTTTTAACTATCCGTATTTTTCTGATATAATTGGCATCCAAGTTCTTCCGGTTTTTTGGCTATGACCGGATGCGCAGGTATTTTGGGAACATCCAGTGGATATTCTCCAGTGATGACAAATTTATAAAACTCATTGGGTGCAAGCTTCGCCAGATGCCATTGGTACCGCTGATTATTATAATAAGCCATGTAGTCATCAATGACAGACTGTACCTCTGCAAAGCTTACGCATTCAGCCAGTTTTGCCTTGATATGGTCCTTCATATGCCCAAAGAAACTCTCCTGGGGCGCATTGTCCCAGCAGTTGCCACGCCGGGACATGGACTGGCGCAGCTTCTTGTTATAAAGTATATGAAGAAAACTTTGGCTGGTGTAATGGCACCCCTGATCACTGTGGATGATTGTTTCTGCTTGAAGTGAGATCCCATGACCGGCCACCAGTTTATTGACCGTTTCAAGAACAAAATCCACTTCCAGGGAGTCACTGAGCACATAAGAAAGTATCTGCCTGGTAAAGGCATCCAGGATGGTTGACAGGTAGGCAAAGGATCCGCTATAGGACAGATAAGTGATATCCGTCAACAAGACTATTCTTGGTCCATAACATTCGAACTCACGGTTTAGCAGGTTGTCCGCTACATTGCTGGTCCTTAGTGCCTTTGCCATTCTTTTATATGGATTTGGGCCTCGGTATGGACAGGAGAGGTGGAACTTTTCCATCAGCCTGCGGATTTTTTTCAGGTTCATGATCACCGGCGGGTTCATATGGAGCAGTTCCATATAGATGCCCCTGGCCCCTTTGGCATAACCATGCAGCCTGTAAGCGGCCAGAACCAGATCAAAATCCTCACGGTCCTTCTGTTCCTGAAGCGAACGGACAGGAGCTGCCTTTATCCAGGCGTAATAACCGCTTCTGGAAACACCGGCTATGGAACAGAGTTCTTTGGCAGAAAGGGAATTCTCGCTTTGCCGGATCGTTTGCTGGATAATCTCAAATATACAGGAAGAGTCGTTCATAAGCAGAGCACCTACTTCCTTGTAGTCCTGAGTGAGGAAATTTTTTTTAAGAACTCAACTTCCTGTTTCAGATAATCAACCTCATGCCGAAGCAGTTTTAATTCATCCTTTTCGGATGGCGGCAGATCAGCAGCCGGGGAGACGGAGCTTTGCATCCTGTGAGGGGAATGTCCTTGGTGAAACCCGCCATATTTATCGTACTGTTCCCGAATGTGTCTGGCAATGCTCCATACCCTGCGGTCCCCAAGGACGGCAGGATCATAGCCATGATCTGCGAGGATCTGCCGCGGAATCTCCCCTAACTGGTATTCCGAGTAAAAGATCTCCTTGAACTCCCTGGTAAAGGTTAATTGGAATTTGGACACCTTGTAGGTGTAAGGATTTTGACGAAGCAGCAGCATTTGTTCATTGGTAAAAGGGTTTTTGGTCATGGTATTCCTCCTGTTCTTAGATAAGAATACCATAAGCCAAGAGAGGTGTCTAAGCCAAAAGAGGCCTCAGCAATCATCCAAGCCAGTTGTCCCAGAAGCAGGGTATACCAGCAAGGCATGTCCACAATTGGGGTTCTGAAAGGTGAGGGGGTGTCCATTTATATGGAACTAATGGGAAGGGATGTCTAAAAAAATGGGAGCCCCGCTAAATAATGTGTCCACACTTATGGGTACATTATAAAATACTCAGCTCTGCTCTACGCTTCCTCCGCCCATACCAGTTTCCCACGCCCATCTTTCCGAGATCCAGGTTGTCGCCACAAAGCTGGTTTTCTCAGCCGAGTGGAGACCCCGGGGCTGTGACCAGCTGTTCGTTGTTGGATTCAGCAGAGTGTGTTTCGGCAGTTTAGTATGAATTGGGAGAAAGTTTAATTTTACTTGCTTACCTATCACAGAAGTAACTGGATGTAAGTACTATAACCATAAATATCTGCATTAGAATGAAGAATCCCACTACAGTGATAAGATCAAGCTGCTTTTAGCCAATAGCGTCCAGCATGTCACAACCCCGGGGGCCCATCATGCTGAGAAAACCAGCTTTGTTTCAACGAATGCTATCTCGGAAAGAGAAGGGGGCGAGCCAGGACATTGATTTGGAAGGCGTATAGCAGAGCTGAGTATTTACTTACCTTCCCAGAGGCCTTTTTGGCGGATACAATTCGACTGGCTCCCATCGGATTGTAAGCGGGCAGTGAGCTGCGAAATGCATCAGGATTTCGGAGCGAATGCCCGCGTGCCGCCAAAAAGGGCTCTGGGAAGGTTAGAAAATGCCAGTTCTGCGGTAAGCCTTCCAAACCAATGTCCTGGTCCGCCCCCTTCTCTTTCCGTACACTACCTACACCTACAAAGCGTCCCTTTCTTAGCTAAACCCCAATTTAAGAAACTGTTCGCTGTAGCTCTAGGCTTATTCTAACACAGGAAAGGTCTAAAAACTATTAAAATAAGTAAGAGCTGCAGATATACGCGAAAATTGGAAAAAAGTACTTGAAAAATTGCCAGCCTTATGATATGATTTTAACTTGTGATATATTATTTATTAATTTCCTTGCTCCCCACATAGATAGGGGGCCAGAGACCATAAGGAGGTGCCAAGAGCATGAACAAATATGAATTAGCCGTTGTTGTCAACGCAAAAATCGAAGAAGATGTAAGAGTAGCAACTATCGAAAAGGTAAAAGAATACATTACCCGTTTTGGTGGAACAATCACAGACGTTGATGAATGGGGGAAGAAAAGATTAGCTTACGAAATTCAGAAAATGAAAGAAGGATTTTACTACTTCATCCATTTCGAATCTGATTCAACATGCCCAGCGGAAGTTGAAAGACGTATCCGTATCATGGAAAATGTTATCAGATATTTATGCGTAAGACAGGATGCATAGATAGAAAAGAGGAGAAAGTATGAACAAAGTCATTTTAATGGGGCGTTTAACCAGAGATCCTGAGGTTCGTTATTCATCAGGAGAAAATTCCATGGCAGTAGCAAGATACACATTAGCAGTAGACCGCAGATTCAAACGTGACGGAGAAGCAACCGCTGACTTTATCGGCTGTGTTGGATTCGGAAGACAGGCTGAGTTTGCAGAAAAGTATCTTCGTCAGGGTATGAAGATTGCTGTTACTGGACGTATTCAGACAGGAAGTTATACAAACAAAGACGGACAGAAAGTCTACACTACGGATATTGTTGTTGAAGATCACGAATTCTGTGAGAGCAAGAACGCATCTATGGCTGGCGGCGAAGGGGGCATGCAGTCAGCTGCACCATCATCCAGACCGACACCAAGTGCGGCATCAGGAGACGGATTCATGAACATCCCGGATGGCATTGATGAGGAATTACCATTTAATTAAAACTAAAATGAGAAGCAGATCTCATACATTATATGAATTCGAAATTTGTAAAAGGAGGTAACAAACATGGCTTATAATAGAAATGATAGAGGCGGCGATTCTCCGATGAAGAGAAGAGGCGGACGTAGAAGAAAAAAAGTTTGCGTATTCTGTGGTAAAGAGAATACCGAAATCGATTACAAGGATGTTAATAAATTAAAAAGATATGTATCTGAGAGAGGAAAAATTCTTCCTAGAAGAATCACAGGAAACTGTGCAAAACATCAGAGAGCTCTTACAGTTGCAATTAAGAGATCACGTCATATCGCTTTAATGCCATACGTAATGGATTAATCATTAAAATTGATAGCTAAACCGCCATTGTTTGAAACAATGGTGGTTTTTTTGTCTGTAATAGCCAGATGATCGAGCGAGAAAACATCATACTTGACACCCTGGTAAATTCTGTATATAATACTACATGTTAATAGTTAGAATTCTAAGTATTAGAATACAAATAAAAAAGGAGACTCCAATCAATGGATTTTCACATATTATTAATGGTAAATCAGGCAGTGTTCCAAAGAAAGTTTTTTGCAAAAATTGCAGAGACAGGTCTGACTTCAGGGCAGCCAAAAGTATTAGATTACTTAAAGGATCATGACGGCAGTGTACAAAAGGATATTGCATCAGCTTGTCAGATTGACCCGGCTACCGTTACCAGTCTCTTACTCCGTATGGAGGAAGCAGGCTTGGTACAACGGAGAAACCAACCGGGAAATAGAAGATCACTTCATGTGTTTTTAACAGATAAGGGAAAGAGGGAGATCGTAAAAATTCAAAAAGCCTTTTTAGAACTGGAAGAGGAGGTATTTAAAGGATTTTCTGCGGAGGAAAGAACGGGTTTTATGGAAATGTTCATGAAAATAAATCAAAATATTTCCGATGAGAAATAGAGCAGGTATAAAACCGTATCTCACTTCTAAATATAAAAAATTTAAGACATACTTTGGAAAGAAGGAATATAAAGTGGAGAAATTAAAACGTTATGGAGTATTTATGGCAGGCTTATTTGTCAGTTCCCTGGGGGTGAGTTTTGTTACAAAGGCGGATCTTGGAACCTCTCCTATTTCATCCATCCCCTATACGCTGAGTCTGAAATACGATATGACTCTGGGGGAATTTACAATTGCATTCAGCCTGCTTCTTATATTGTTTCAAATAGCAATACTCCGTAAAAGGTTTCGAAAAGAATCTTTGCTTCAAATTCCAGTTTCTGTTTTGTTTGGATATTTTATTGATCTCACCATGCTCTTGATCAATTGGGTGAATCCAGGAGCATACATTATGAAAATTATCATGTTGCTTGCCGGATGTATAATTTTGGGATTTGGAGTATATCTGGAAGTACTGGCAAATGTGGTGATGCTTCCGGGAGAAGCTTTTGTCCAGGCAGTTACGCTTACGTGGAAAAAGGATTTTGGACCAACAAAGGTGGTATTTGACGCTTCTATGACAATTATGGCAGGAATTATTTCTTTTGTAATATTTCAGGAGATACAAGGAGTTAGGGAAGGAACTGTGGTTGCAGCTTTGGTGGTAGGATTTGTTGCAAAGTTCTTCGGCAAAAGGCTGGGATTTATGGAAAAAATATTGTTTACTACGGCCACGGAAAAAGAACATGACAAACTGATAGAGAATGTGTAACCCCGATAATATGAGGACTGTCTGGACCACACCCTGAGGAAGAAAACAGATAACAAAGCAGTTGCAGTATATATGGAAAAAGCATATAATTAGTGGCAGAAAATGTAACATAGGAGGAAATTATGGCGGTTACATTACAGCAAATAGCTGATAAAGCAGGGGTATCGAGAGGTACTGTGGACCGGGCATTGAATAACCGGGGGCGGATTAATCCGGAAGTAGAGGAACGGATTAAGCGGATTGCCAAAGAAATGGGATATCAGCCTAACAGAGCAGGCAGAGCATTGGCGATGTCCAGGCATTCTATCAGGATTGGTGTTATTTTACAGTCGATAGATACCCCTTTTATGCAGCAGGTAAAAGAGGGCGTTGAAGCTGCAAAGGAAGAGGTCCAGCGCATGGGGGCCGAGGTGGAAATAAAAGAAATCGGGGGTATTGATGCTTCCGCTGCGATTGCTTATATGGAAGAAATGAGGGAGAGCGGATGCAATGCGATTGCGCTTGTACCAAGTGAAGATGAGTTTTTAAAGACTACGGTAGATACATTTGTGCAGGATTATCAGATTCCTGTTGTTACCTTTAATTCTGATATAGCAGGATCTAAACGTCTGTGCTTTATAGGGCAGGATACTTTACAAAGCGGGAAAGCAGCGGCAGGATTAATGAGTGAAATTGTCTGTACTCATGGTAAAGTGCTGGTCATATCTGGATATCCGACGAATCAGGGTCATAAGAACAGAGCAAAAGGTTTCGTGGAAGAGCTGAAGGCTTGCAGACCGGATGTGGAACTTCTGGATATGAAATATGCATATGACGATGATTGGGCAGCTGAGAAGATAGTGGAAGAGGCATTGCATAATACAGAGGAATTAGCGGGCATATACCTGACTGCATCAGGTGTGGAAGGTGTATGCAAAGTAATCGAACATTATGGAATGGCGGGCAGGGTAAAGGTTATTTCCAATGACTTAACAGGTAAGAACGAAGAATATTTAAAAAAAAGAACCATTCAGTTTTTGCTGGGGCAGGATCCTTTTGCTCAGGGGAATAACTCTGTAATGATTTTATTTCATAAACTTTTTGACGGTATTGAGCCGGATAAGGAATATAATTATACTGAAATTGTTATAAAAAATAGATATAATATATAAAGTTGATCAAGAGTGAAAAATGAAGTAACAAAGATATGATCAAAGAAAAATAATGTTTTATGTAAATTGGTAAAAATAACCAAAATATGTGCAAGATGTGCTGATGATAAAGACAATCATCAATCATGTTGCACATATTTTTTGTTTATCATTTAACAAATAGCAAAATGTTCCAAAAATACCGTTGGCAAATTGTATAAAAAAGCAATTGTGTTCACGCGCACGCAATGATATTATAGCCGTATCAGAAAGATAGTTTAGTTAAAAAAACCTTATGTAAGAAGTAAATCAGTTAACCAAAATGATAATAAGAAAGGTGGAAAAATGATGTTAAGAGTTGGAGTTATTGGATGCGGTGGAATGGGCAAGGATCATATTAAGAGAATTACAGACAAGATTCAGGGGGCAGAAGTTACAGCAGTTTCAGATGTATTTGAAGAAGGGGCTAAAGCAGCGGCGGCTATCTGCCAGGCGAAGGTTTATCACAATAGTCAGGAGCTGATTCTTGATCCTGAAGTAGATGCAGTTGTCATTACATCCCCTGGTTTTGCACATGCGGAATCTATTTTAGAGGCAATTAAGGCAGGAAAGCCGGTATTTAGTGAGAAACCCCTGGCAACAACAGCAGATGACTGTCTCAGGATTGTAAAAGCAGAGCTGGAATCCGGAAAACATCTGGTTCAGGTAGGTTTTATGCGCCGTTACGACAAGGGGTACAATCAGGTGAAGGAAGCTTTGGATTCCGGAGAGTACGGTGCGCCATTAATGCTCCATTGCACCCATAGGAACCCCGAGGTAGGCACAAATTATACCACACCCATGGCAGTGCATGACACGGCAATCCATGAGATAGATGTATTGCACTGGCTGATTGATGATGAGTATGAGTCAGCACAGGTTATTATGCCAGGCTGTACAAAATATTCACATTCTAAGTTAAAAGATCCTCAGATTATGCTTCTTAGGACAAAAAAGGGCATCTGTATTGATGTAGAGGTCTTTGTAAATTGTAAATTTGGTTATGACATTAATTGTGAGGTTGTTTGTGAAGATGGCGTTGTGAAGATGCCCGCTCCGGCATATCCTGTTATCCGGAGAAATGCTGCATTATCAACGACAATTGATACGGACTGTTTTGTTCGTTTCCGTGATTCCTATGATACGGAAATGCAGAACTGGGTTGAAAATGCAAAAAAAGGAGTTGTCACAGGACCTACCGCATGGGATGGGTATCTGGCAGCAGTTACCGCAGATGCACTTGTAAAGGCTCAGGAAACCGGTAACGTCGAACTTATAAAAACCGATATGGAAAAACCAGAATTTTATCAATAGAAATATGAAAATGGAGGAATTGATATGAAGATTGGATTTAATGAAGCAACGGCACTGGAATGCAAAGGTCAGTCCTTAATGGCGGACTTGGAAGCATGTGAGAAGTATGGATTTGATTATATTGAGATTCGTTTTGATTGCGTAAAGGATTATCTGAAAGATCATACATTAGAGGAACTTGCAGAATGGTTTCAAAACCATCACTTAAAACCATGGGCTTATAATACGCTGATTTTTTTCAATCAGAGAGATGAAGCCGGAGTGAAAGAAATTGATGCGGAGACAGAATTCATCATAAAGGTCTGCAAGGCAATTGATATGAAAATGCTCATTGCAGTTCCATCTTTTGACGTAAAGGATATATCAGTCACTGACATTAAAGAAGAAGCAGTGGACAGACTGCGTTATCTATCCGATAAAGTAGGAAGCGGGATTAAGATTTCCCTGGAATTCTGTGGTGCTCCAAACTGTTCCATTAATCAGTTTGGAACGGCATACGATGTAGTGAAAGCGGTAAACCGTGAAAACGTGGGAGTTACTTTGGATACGTTTCACTTTCATGAAATGTGCTCGAAACTGGAAGATCTTCGAAATGCCGATGGCAAGAAGATTTTCGCGTATCATTTAAATGATTGTGAAGATCTTCCACTGGGTTCTTGTGGAGATGACAAACGTCTATGGCCTGGAGAGGGAGTTGTTGATCATTCCGGTATAGCTAAAGCGCTAAAGGAAATTGGATTTGACGGTGTATGTACAATTGAAGAATTCCGTCCGGAATATTATGAGATGACTCATGATGAAAATGTAAAAAAGGCGGCAGAGGTAACCAGGAGTTTTGTTGCAAAGTATTTTGAATAGCTGCATCTATGATATGGTGCCGCATTACCAGAAGCCCCAGGTTGTGATCTGAGATCACAGTCCGGATCATATCACAAAAAGGAGAATGCAAATCATGAAAATAGCATTTGATGTGGATGTTTTAGCAAAACAAATGAGTATTAATGATATGGTGCATCAGGTGGCCGACTGGGGATACAAGTACATAGAACAGTCCCCTCACCCACGTATTAATCCATTTTACAAGCACCCGCTTTTTTCGGCTGAATGTGAAATGGAATACCGGAAAGCATTAAAGGAAACCGGTGTTGAGATATCATCTTTTATAGTTGTTTACCGATGGTCTGGGCCAACGGAAGAGCAGCGAAATATAGCAGTAGCAAACTGGAAGAAAATTGTGGAAATTGCAGTGAATATGGGGGTACAGGTTATCAATACGGAGCTTTCGGGAGATCCGAACCAGCAGGAAATCTGCAATGGGATGTGGTTTCGCTCTATGGATGAACTGCTGCCGCTATTCGAAAAAGAAGGAATCCGGGTTGAGATACAGTCTCATCCCTGGGATTTCTGCGAACTGAACAATGAAACCTGCGATATGGTAAAGAGTTACCGATCCGAGAATCTGAAATATGTGTATTCTGCACCTCATGGATTTTTCTATGATCAGGGAAAAGGGGATGTCCGTTCCATGCTCGGATATGCAGGGGATGATTTAAGCCATGTATTGTTTGCAGATACGTTCAATCAGGTAAAAGACTGCAGATATATTCTGAATCCGCCTTGGCTGAACCGCATGGGAAAAGAAGATGTGGCCGTTCACCAGCATAATCCTATGGGAGAAGGTGATGTGGACTTTTCCGGTATCTTTGCAAAATTGCGTGAAATGGACTTTGCAAACAGAACTTTTCCGGTCGGAGGAGATGCTATCTCCTGTGTATCTATTTTTGGCTATCCGGAACGAATGGATATAGAAGCGCCGCGTGCAAGGGAAATGATAGAAAATGAGCTCTTGGGAAAATAAAGCCGGAGGATAATGTATGGGGAGAATACCAGAGTTATTAAATTTTAAGCAAAAAGGAAAAGACATGAATGAGTTTGCCAAAGTTCCTGCTAAAGAGAAGCTGGCATATTGCTTTGGTGATCCGGCACTTACTTTGATGTACACCATGACAACTACTCTGTTGATTTATTTCTACACAAATGTAGTGGGAATATCAGCCGGTTCAGTAGGTATGATTATGCTGGTATCCAGGGTATTCGACGGTGTCTCGGATGTGATCATGGGGACAATCATTGACCGGACACATTCCAAATACGGAAAGGCAAGGATTTGGATTCTGCGTCTGGCGGTGCCCTATGCTTTGGCTGCGGTTTTTCTTTTTACAATGCCGGGAATGGGTGATATGGGAAAAGTTATTTATGCCTTTGTCACTTATAATATCATGAATACCGTGGTTTATACGGCAATCAGCCAGCCGTTTCATGCGCTGGGTTCCTTAATGAGCAGGGACCGCAGAGAGAGGGATGTTATCTGCAATATTCGTATGATACTTTCCATTACGGCAAGTATGGTTATTACGGCATTTACGCTGCCCATTATTAACAAGCTTGCAGGGGTGATCCGGAATGAACAGGCTGCATGGATTATTGTTACGGCGGTATATGCAGTAATCTCTGTATTCGTACTGATCAATACTTATATGACCTGTACCGAACGTGTATGTACGGCACAGAAGGTGAAAGAGAATATTCCATTTTTTAAAGCCTTAAAGGCAACTGTTACGAACCCATATTTTTTGATAGCACTGGGGTTAATGCTTTTCTATACGGTTTACCAGATCATCATCGGGACAGATTTAACCTATTACTGCCAGTATGTTTTAAATGATGTGGACCTGGTCATGCCATTATCTGCGGCAGAAAAAATAGCTACCATTGCCGGTATTGCGCTGCTGCCCAGAATACTTCCCAGGTTCGGGAAACGCAGCCTCATCTGTGCAGGATGTTTAGTGGGAATTGCAGGGCAGCTCATATTTCTTCTTAACATAACAAGCGTTCCTTTGGGCATCCTGACCTGTATCATGCGTGGGATAGGCATAGCACCATTTTATGGAGTACAATATTCTCTCCCAAGTGATGCGATAGAATACGGCCACTGGAAGACCGGAATACGCATAGAAGGGTTGATGTTCTCATCCATGAGTATGGGGCAAAAAGCCGGATCGGGATTCACATCGGCAATTATGGGGGCAATTTTATCCATGGCTGCATTTGATGGTTTAAAAGCAACTGCCGCTGAACAGGCACCGGCGGCAATTGAGGCAATAAAATCGTTTTATCTCTATGTTCCCATAGGAATCTGGCTTATCATGTTTCTCATAGCTGCCTGTTATCGGCTGGACAGAAAGTATGACCGCATGATGGGGGAATTGATGGAAAGGGAGCAAGAGGTTTAGATTATTAAAAACAATTAGATGAAAAAATGGTATGAGCAGATGCAGAATTTGATAAATTTTGTATCTGCTCATTTTATTGTTGTAAGAAACGATGTAACGATAAAAGTTAAAATTATCTGTACCCGGCTATATACAACATAATGTTTATAAAAATTAGAATAAATAGAAATAAATCACTATTAGACTATAGACAAGGGATAGGTTATGAATTATAATATATATGCTGTCGACTCTTTCCAGCAGGAAGGAGGTGCATCTATGGAATACATAGTTGCTTTTATAATATCAGTAACAGCTAGCATAGCTGGATATTATGTTTGCAGATGGATAGAAAAGGACAACAAAGACAGCTAAAGAAAAATCCCCACGGAAATAGGCTCCGTGGGGATTCGTGCATCTAGAATACATAGTTGCTTTGCATGCTTTTATAATATAACACTTTGCAATAAATGTCAATTCTTTTTTTATTTCTAATGCCTTTCCGGCATCCTTCTTTCTATCAGAAGTATAGTGGATTTTCCGTCTACAGCGTCAAATATATTAAAATAATACTATAAGATAGTACACCTTCCTTAAGATAATGCAATTTTTGAAAGCAATTGATAACGCTATAATGAGATTGTAACAAAATAAGCACGGAAAAGGAGAATGTTATGGGGAAGAAAAGAAAACGGAAATTGGCGACGAAGGCATTGGCAGTTGCAGTAGCGGTTTCTATGCTGCCAGGCAGTGCGATCACAGCGTTTGCTGAAACAGGTACCGGAACAGAACCGGGAGCATTGGCAATTGGACATCCGACATTTAAGAACACGGAAAGCTTGGCGGATGTATACGATTTGGGAGGCGTAACGTATGATTCAAAAGAAATGATGAAAGCGCTCTATCAGCAGGATCTGGATAACGGTGGAGATTCCTTTTATATGGACCGTATTCTGGCGCGTTATGGAGTGGCAAATGGCAACGCGGGCAATAATGGAAATGACGATGGCAATACATTTATGACCAGAGGACGGGCACTTTACATGTATACCAGTAATCCGGGTATCATTGGTTTTGGCGGAAAAACCAGCTATGGATGCAGTTCATCCGGAAGTTCTCTTGGCGGAGACATGTATGCAATTAATTTTTCAGACGATTCCGGTGCATTAAGCACTAAGGAAGTAACAAGCAAACGTGTAAACTATCCAAGTAACTGGGTAAGCCAGTATCAGGTTGGATCCCTGACAGCAGATGTGGAGAAATTCATCAGCAATGAAAATGTTGCTGTTACTACAGTTAAACTGACCAATACAGAGGGAGCTGACAAAACCATTGCGGTTAATGTAAATTCAAACTTTGTAAGCAGCCGCGATGAAGTGACGGTGGGAGGCGAAACCCAGCAGGAGCTTACCGGTTCTATGAATTCAACAGCTGATTTAACAAAGATCACTACCCGCCTATCGGGAAATGGATTTGAGTATGCAGAAGGATCCAATAAATCCATGGTAAAAACAGTCACCATCCCGGCTGGACAAACAGTAGAAGTAAAAGTTGTTATGGCTTTTACCACAGAAGAACTTCCACAGTCCACAGCAGATTATGTACGTTTTCTGGAACTGGATGGTACAAGTGCTTTAAAAGCTCAGAAGGCAGAGTACAATGAGTACTGGGCGGAAAACCTTCCATACATAGACGTACCAAACAAAGCAGTTCAGAAGGCAATTGACTATCGTTGGTGGCTGGAAAGGTTTAATACAATGGATGCCAATATCCCAGGATATGATTTCCAGTATCCCGTTACGGTAGAAGGCGTATTGGGTTATAATAATGCAATTGCATTAACACAGCCAATGCATTTACAGGATACAAAGTGGTTAAGAAATGCTTATCTGCCTCTCGGACAGTTATTATCCGTAGGAAACAGTTCCCAGAGCAGTGCATTCTTAGACAACCCGGGAAACCGTTCAAACTGGAATAACCACTACGGCCAGTATATTGCAGACGCAGGTTTAGAAGCATTTAATGTTATTGGCGGCGGTGCAGAGCTGGCTGAAAATCTGGCATATTATTTTGAACATGACGCCAAAGGACAGCTTGACCACTACGGCAACCATACAAGTGCAACGACTCCTGAAAATTATCTGATTGATTACCAGAATAATTATATGACAGGAAATGATGCAGATACGATTTCCATGCATGTAAAAGGAATCGGAAACTGGAAGACACATGGAGAAAATGCATACGTATATGCAGCTGCTCAATCTGCTTCTGACCTCTATGTAATGTTAGGAAATATTGAAAAATCAGAGGAAATGAAAACTCTGGCTGATAATATTCAAAGTGATATTCTGGAGTACCTGTGGTGTGACCAGTGTCAGAAATTTGAGACACGTGCCGTAAATCCTACCGGCTCTTTTGTTTCCCATAATCCGGACAAACCAAATCTGGTAGAATTGACAGAATCCAATAACTACAATTATTTCTCTGTTGGAGCAGTTCCCACAGACGAAGCATCCATTGCAAAATATAAAGAAGCACTTAAGACCTTTACCAATGGAGACGATTTCCCGATCTTCCCGTATTATACGGCAAATCAGGTACACAATAAGCAGCTTCCGGGATCCAATAACTTCTCGAATATTAACTTTACTGTTCAGGCAAGAGCATATGAAGCAGCACTGCGTACCTATGACGTAGAGCAGGAATATGTAACGGATGATATGCTTGCCCTCATGGTTGAGTGGTGCGCATGGAATATGTATCCCAATGGCGGAGACATCCGTTATCCAAATAATAACGAATTCTTCAATATTGATGATAAGACATTAGAGACCTACTACCGTTCCTGGATTTACCACAATATCCTTGGTAACTATACCTATCTCTTTATTGAAGATATGGCAGGCGTACAGCCCCGTTCCGATGAAAAACTGGAACTGGATCCAATCGATTTCAGCTATGACCATTTCATGGTAAATAATATTCGTTATCATGGCAAGGACATAACAATCAGCTGGGATAAACCGGACGGAAATAAATATTACGGTGACAATGTACCGGAAGGTTTTGCAGTATGGATCGACGGCGAATCTGCATTTGTATTAAATGATCTGGTTCACGTTGTATATGACGCTAAGACAGGCGAACTGGAATTCCCGGAAAATGAAAAAACTACAGTACTTTCAAAAGCTTCTGTTTCTGAGATACCGGCAGCAATGGATGTTGCTATTACAGACAGAAATGCCGTTGAATTGCTGAAAAAATCCGGAATCAATGGTTTGACAAATGAAGCAGAAGGTGCAGCTGTAACCGCATCTTATACTCCGGCTAAAGCAAGAGCTGCAACATGGGCAGAGAAGCATCGCGCAGATGGAAGTGACGCTACCTCAAAGGCAGTAAACGAGACAGCTCCGGACCCACAGGCTGTAACCGATGGAATGACCGTTAATATGCCATTCTGGGGCAATGACCAGAGTACCAATGCAGCAGATTCCCTGGTAATTGATTTAGGCGGACAGAAGAATATCGATATGATGGATATTTATTTCTACAATGACCGTCAAAGCGGAGGTTATGCAGAACCGACGAAATACACGTTGGAATACTGGGACGGCAGTGCATGGAAGCATGCAGAAAACCAGAACAGGACTCCTGCAATTCCAAGGGCAAATTACAACGAGGACAAATTTAAAGAAATTACCACAGACAAAGTACGGGTAACCGTAACGAATCAGCCGGGACGATATACGGCAGTTACAGAAGTCCAGCTATTTAAAGAGGGCGGAGACCGTCCGGCAGTAGAAAACCAGGCGCCGGACGTAACAGTAAAAGTAAATACAGAGAAGCTGGAGAATATGAAAGCTTCACTGACCGCACAGTGTACAGATGACGGATTGCCATATGATAAGACACTTACTTATAAATGGGAAGTAACCGAAAAACCATCTGATACGGCATCTGCTTACTTAAGCGATGAAAAAGCCTTAAATACTTCGTTAATCGGTTCCGAAGAAGGAGCTTACAAAGTAAGATTCACAGCAGATGATGGGGAAATACAAACAGTAAAAGAACTTTCCGTAGAGATTAAAAAAGCAGATACACAGGCAGATATAGATGTTGCGCCTTCTGCTGCTGCAAGTTCAGATTATACAGCAAGCTGGGAAAAACTGGACGGAATAAATAATTCTGCATTTGAGCCGACAAAATCTGCTGGCGGTACTGGAAAAGGCTGGGGCAACTGGGGCGTTTCAGGCGGAGCAGGATCTAACCACTGGGTACAGTACACCTGGAAAGAAGCTGTCAATATCTACAAGAATGATATTTACTGGTACGATGATAACGGTGGCACCCGCGTTCCATCCTCCATTCAGATCCAATATAGAAATGATGCAGGCGAATGGGTTGACGCTAATGTAATTACCGATTTCCAGGATGCGAATAAGAAGAACAAATATAATACCATCGATATGATCCCGGTAACCACAACCGCACTGCGCATGAATATGAAGCTTTCCGCAGCAGGAACCGGAATTTACCGCTGGAAAGTATACAGCACACCGGTAGAAGAAATCCTTCCGGTATTCAAAGGAACAAAAACCGGAACCATTCCGGAAATGCCAAAAGATATTATTGCAAAAACTTCTTACAGCGAATTGAGATCCGTAAAAGTACTCTGGGATGCTATCACACAGGATCAGGTAGCTGCAGACGGACAGTTTACAATCAATGGTGTAAATGAAGAAACCGGTAAATTTGTTACGGCGACCATTACAGCAAGGTCTGATATGGATAAAGCAACCATTACAACCGTCGACGACACAACAGTCAACACCCTGGCAGGAAACCTTCCATATATGCCGCAGACCGTTATGGTTCTGTACAACAATGGTGTAAAGGACAATGTCAGTGTCAAGGTAACATGGCCTGAGATTACCGCAGACCAGGTTGCAGCGGAAGGAACATTTACCATTGAAGGAGTTGTTGAAGGTACAACAACAAAAGCCAAAATGACGGTTAATGTAAGAGGAATGTCCGTAGATACCTCCAAATTGTCAGAAGAACTGATTAAGGCAAAAGATTATGCAGCTAAGGATTATACCGCAGAATCATTTAAGAAGTTAACAGATGCAATTACGGCAGCGGAAGAACTCTTAAAGGACAGCAATGTGACACAGGCACAGATTAACAAAGCACTGGATGATCTGAACACTGCAGTTTCCGGATTAGTAGGATTAAAGACAGAACTGCAAAAGACTCTGCAGGAAGCAAAAACATTTGATCCTGCAAAATACACAGAGGAAAGTTATGCAGTACTTAGCAAGGCAATTATCGATGCAGAAGAAATATTAAAGTCGGAAGACGCCGTTGAAGCAGATGTAAATAAAGCAGTAGAAGCATTAAAGGCAGCAATGGGACAACTGGATAAGATTGAAAATGCAGAACTGGTATTACATTATAGCTTTGATAAACAGGATGATCTTACCCAGATCAAGGACAATTCTGCTAGTAATTATACGGTAGCAGTTCCAAAACTGGAAGATATTGATTTTGTAAAAGGCAAGAGCGGCGATGCACTTAAATTTGACGGAGAAGATACCTCATTTGAAATTCCGGCAGGTGCAAACCTGGCTTCCAGGGATATCACAATCTCCTACTGGTTTAAGCGTACAGGAGAATTATCAGGAAATAACTCCCTGTTATGGGCAAAAGATGAATCAGCCTATAATGGAAAAGGATTCTATACAAATTATCCGGTAGGCGATGAATACTCATCCTTCTTCGTAATGGATGGATTCAATGGAATTTATGTAGCACAGAACCCGAATGACTTCCTTCCATTAAATGAATGGACACATATTGCAGTAACCTGGGATTCAGACAGCAAAACGGGTAAGATCTATAAGAATGGACAGGAACAGGAAGTCACAGTACTGGGAGATCCGCAGACAATTACCGGATCAGAGACAGCAGTAAACCGTGTAGGAAAGAACGGTTACAGCAATGACTCACAGTATCCGAACAATCTGGAACTGGATGACCTTAGAATTTACAACGGTGCGGTAAACAGCGAAAAGATTAACGAGCTTTATACAGAGTATGACAACAATGTAGACAAGACTGTTTTACAGACGGCGCTGGAAACAGCAGAAGCTTACATTCCGGATGGATATACAGCAGAGAGTTACGCTGTACTGGAAGCAGCAATTGCTGAAGCAAGGAAAGTTTTCGAAGATGAGAATGCGGATCAGGATGCAGTAGATGAGCAGATTGGCAAGCTTGAAGAAGCAATTGCCCAGCTGGAAAGTATTCTGGCTGATCTGACACAGTTACAGTCCCTGTACAATGCTATTTCACAGATGGATATGAGCATCTACACAGAGGAAAGCGCAGATGTATTGAAAAATGCACAGGAAAATGCAGGCGCAGTAATTCAAAAAGAAAATGCTACAAAAGTGGAAGCAGCAGAAGCAGAATCAGGATTACTGGTAGCCCTTGCAGGACTGGAGAAAAAAGCAGAAGAACCGAAACCGGTAATTGATAAATCATTAGCAAAAGCATTATACAGTGCTTACAAAGACCTGGATCTTTCCGGATATACCCAAGAAAGTGCAGCAGCATTTACACAAGCATTAGGCAGTCTGCAGACGGTAATCGGAAAAGAAAATGCAGCACAGGAAGAAGTTGACAATACCATAGCAAATCTTCTGTCAGCAGCGACTGCACTTGCAGTAATGCCGGAAGATCCGGAAGAACCGGAAGTAGAGGTAGACTTCTCCGTACTGAGCGTACTTTACAATGCATATACAGGCATTGATACCGCTAAGTATACAAAAGAAAGTACCGATGCATTCCTTGCAGCACGTCAAGGTGCACAAGACGTTCTGAATAACCCTGATGCAGATCAGGCAGCAGTTGACCAGGCAGCGTCGGCATTGGCTAAGGCAGCAGCAGAATTGACAGAAGAGCCGGTAAAACCGGAAGAACCAACTGTTACCACAGATACAACAACATTAAAGGTACTATATAATGCCTATGCAGGACTTGATACCGGCAAATATACAGACAGCAGCGCAAAAGCTTTAAAAGATGCAGTGGCAGCGGCAGCAGCAGTTTTAAATAATGCAAATGCAACACAGGATCAGATTGATCTGGCAGCATCAAAACTGATGTCAGCAGCTACAGCACTGGAAATGAAACCTGCAGAGACTCCAAAACCGGTAGTACCTGCACTGAAAAAGGGCCAGATCCTTACTTACAAAGGACTGCGCTACAAAGTTACCAATCCAACAGCAGGAAAAGCAACTGTAATGGTGGTTGGAGCATCCAGCAAGTCCGTTAAGAAGGTAACGGTACCATCTACGGTAACCTTAAAAGGAGTAAAATGCAAGGTAACAAAGATTGGACAAAAATCATTTAAGAATTACAAGAAGCTGCAGCAGATAACAATCGGTGCAAATGTAACAGCGATTGGACAACAGGCATTCTATGGGGACAGCAAGCTTACCAATATCACTGTTAAGTCAAAAGTACTGAAGAATGCATACAGCAATTGTTTGAAGAATATTTCTTCCAAGGCAGTGATTAGAGTTCCGAAGTCTAAAGTGAAGACATATAAAAAAGTATTTAAAAACAGAGGACAGAAGAGCAGCGTAGTAATTAAGTAAAAAGCAGAATCACAAGCCAGCGTTCTTACGCTGGCTTGTGTTGTAGAAAAATAAATAAAATGAACAATACTTATTAGATTATATTTTAAGCAAGCTTGCGATATATATCCGGATAAGTGTAAAATAATGGTATTTGAGTATTGCGGAAAGTGAGCCTGTAAACATGTTGAAAAAAATAATCGTACGATATAATAACTGGACACTTGGAAGAAAATTGTTATTCGGTTTTTTGTTTGGCTCAATTATACCGATTCTGTCTATACAGTTAATAGGATACTATGTAAATAAAAATATAGTAACGGAAAAGGTAGATCAGTTAATGGTTAGTAATCTGACCCAGATATCAGAACGGGTGCACTTAAATATGGAAACCTATTCCAGCCTTTTATACCAGCTGTACACGGATGAACAGCTGACAGAGAGTATAAAAACTCTGATGGATATTACGGACAGCCAGAAAGCATTTGCATACAACAGAGCATACAACTGCCTGAAGCAGTATAACAATGACAATCTGGGTATCCGGTGTATCAGTCTGGTGTGTGCGGACGGCAGTTCAGTGGTAGCTGATTTTCAGACAGATTCTGCAATTGATAATTTATGGAGAGGCTATCCGGATCTGAGAACGACGAAGCCTTACATAGACTGCATTGATGAACCAAGCATGGTCATTACGCCCACTATGAAGTTTCAGGAGAACGGAACGGAAGGGTATTATTTTCATATGTCCAAACGGGTATTTGATTTTGACCATCTGGAACAGGGAAGCATTGCTACCATTATTATGTCTATTGATGAACGTATCCTTGAGGAAATCTGTAATAAGCCAGAGGATAGTGCCAACCAGGAACTGTCCCAGCACAGCCTGAATTTTATTCTGGATGAAAACAGGCAGGTAATTACCTATCCGGATGAGAGTTTTGTGACTCTGAAAATGAATCCCCGGCTAACGGTAGCGGAATTTGTAAAAGTTACAGGATATCTGCGGGATAAAAAAACGGCTATCAACGAATACAGAGACCCTCAGACAGGATGGGTTTTTTACAACGTGTATGATAAAGACTATATGCTGAAGGATCTGGTAAATACCCAGAAGATTTTTCTGCTTGTAGGCGTTGCCGCAGTTATTTTCGTAACGTGCATTATTAGTTATACGGTATATATGTTAAACCGGTCAGTCCGTTCGGTATTAAAAGGAATCGGACAGGTACAGCAGGGGCATCTGGATGTGGTGATTCCGGAAGATACCCAGGATGAAATTGGTCTGATTGCACGAAACTTTAATACCATGACCGTAAAAGTGAAAGAGCTGGTCACTACCGTAAAAGAGGCACAAAACAGTCAGAAAAATGCAGAAATCCGTGCGCTGGAGGCACAGATTAACCCGCATTTCCTATATAATACCCTGGATTCCATTAACTGGATGGCAATTGAAAAGGGAGAGTATGAGATCAGTACCATGCTGAGAAACTTAGGTGTTATACTGCGTTACAGTGTAAATAAGAGTAATCAGAGAGTCAGCATATGGGAAATGTCGGATTGGCTTCATAAATACATCAGTCTCCAGAAAATGAGATTTAATGATGCATTTACGTACAATCTGCAAATAGACAAAAATACAGAAAAGGTGAAAGTATATAAGCTGCTATTGCAGCCATTTGTTGAGAATTCTATTATACATGGGTTTGATGGAATGATGGCGGGGGGCTTATTGAGAATTGAATGTTCACTCTCAGATGACGGGAAGGGGGTTGTATTTATTATAGAGGATAACGGAGTGGGCATGCCGGAAAGTAAGGTACAGGAGTTTAATGACCCGAAAAGGGCGATTATTGATGATGGAAGGAGCATCGGACTAAACAATGCATTCTCAAGGATGTATATGTATTATGGAAATAAAGCCAGCTGGACAATCAGCAGCTTAAAAGGCCTGGGAACGGTCATCACCCTGCGCCTGCCGGTTATTGATGAAATGAGGAAGGAAAATGAGGATATTAATAGTTGAAGATGAGGTAAAGATCAGAGTTGGAATATCAAAACTGATCTCGTCTCAGAGCGGTCACACAATTGTTGGAGAAGCAAAAAACGGAATGGAGGGATATGAGATGGCAATCCGGCTTCGCCCGGAGTTGATCATTACCGACATCCGAATGCCTGTCATGAATGGGCTGGAAATGCTGGCAAAGATTCAGGAGGACAAAGTTGCCTGCCATAGTGTTATTCTCAGTGGATATTCAGAATTTGAATATGCGAAAAAGGCAATAACCCTGGGAGCGGATGACTATCTGTTAAAGCCCATTGCGGCGGAAGACGTAAAAGAGGTACTGGATAGGATTGAAGAAAAACTGGATCTGGAAAAAAGGCAGATTGAAGGAACGCCTCAGGGATATATCAGGGATATTATCCTGGGCAGCCTGGCGGAAACCAGGGAGAATTACCAGCGCCTTGCCGATATCGGCGGATTAGATCTGGAATCACCGTGTTTTCTTTATGCAGGCTATCTTGGAAATGCAGAGCCGGCATATGTTGAATTTTGCAAAAACCAGCTTGAGGAAATGAAAGTGAAATACGGCAAGGACCGCATTTATATGGTATTTATTGAAAGTACGCAGGAATATGTGTGTGTCATTCAGAGCGAAAATCCGATGGAGGGATGGAATAAGAGGATTAGCCACAGAGTATATCTGAAGAATGTAAGAGAGGGGCAGGCAGTGTGGACAGCCGGAAGCATCCTGTCTCTTACAGAGCTGCGCAGCCAGGTAAATGAACTGCGAAAGCTTACTTCTTATGCAATGGCATTGGGATATACACATTTGCTGACGAAAAGGGAAATCAGCCTGTTTACTCCGGAGGAATTTACATATCCGGTATTTTTGGAAAACAGGATCAAAGTATCTGTATGCAAGGGAGATAGTGAGGAGTTAACAAGCTGTGGGGATAAATTCCGGTCATATATGAGGGATCAGAAATGTGAACCTTATCATATCCGTCAGGGGTATATGAAAATGGTAAATTACATTTTAAATATTTCCCAGGAGGTTGCAGAGGAGGGCTATCGGCTGATACAGGAGCAGAATCCTATTAAAACTCTCGGTAATGCCATTACCTTATCGGAACTGGAGACCTGTTTCCAAAAGATTATTCAGATTCTGGCAAAAACGGTAAATAAGAAAGATGATATCCGTAATTATACGGTAAACAGAGCAATCAGCTACATACGGGAACATTATATGGAAGTGATATCCCTGGAAGAAATGGCCAGACGTCTGGACATTACCCCCGAATACCTCAGTACCTTATTTAATAAAGAGGTGGGGATTAATTTTTCAACTTTTCTTAAGAAATTTCGTATCAGCCAGGCGAAACGGCTGCTGAAAGGAAGTGAGCTCAAGATCTATGAAGTGGCAAATGAGGTTGGATATGGTGACCCGAAATATTTTAACAGGGTTTTTCGTGAAGAGGTCGGAGTCTCGCCGGGGGATTACAGGCAGTCATAAAAGAAGACGAAAAGCCTGCAGTTATTTTCTTATTTTACTGATGGCAGTCCAGATGGCAGGCTGCAGGAACCAGGAAAGTGACGGGCAGGAGGAAAGCAAGGCAAGGGAGGAACTGGTTCTTTGGTCCTATTATGAGACCGATGCCCAGAGAAGCGGTCTGGATAACCTTGTAAACGGGTTCAACCAGTCCCAGACCCAGTACCGTGCTTCCTGGAAGTATGTCCCCATGACCGATTTTGACAAACAACTTTCCCGTTCATATACAGAGCAAAGCCTGCCGGATATGGTTCTTATTGATAATCCCGACATGCCGGTATTTATACGCCTGGGTGTATTTGAGGATATTACACAGCAGATAGAATCCTGGAAGCTGGAAGAAGAATATTATAAGGCGGCAGTAGAAACGGTAAGCCTGGATGGAAGATATTATGGTATTCCATTTATCTGCAATAACCTGGGATTGATTTATAATAAGGAGATGTTAAAGGAATCCGGGGTGGAACCGCCGGGTACCTGGGAAGAATTAAAGACTGCGGCGAAAGAGCTCACAGTGGGAGAGCGCAAAGGATTTTTAATGTCCGCGGTTGATTCTGAACAGGGGGCATTCCAGATCCTGCCATGGATTTTATCAGCCGGAGAAAATCCGGATCAAATCGGAGGTGAGAAGACAAAGGAAGCTTTTGTATTTTTAGATAGTATGGTGGAGGATGGAAGCATGTCAAATGAATGCATCAATCTGACACAGATCGATGTTGCCAGAAAATTCATAGCAGGCGAAGCGGCAATGATTGAAAACGGGCCATGGATATTATCGATGCTTCAGGAAGCAGGCATCTCTTATGGAATCACCAAACTGCCGGTGAACCGGGTGAGCAGTATGATTACCGGCGGTGAAAATATTGGTTTTATTAAAGGGAAAAATGTAGAAGGTTCCCTGAAATTTTTCCAGTACTGTATGAACGGGGAAGTTATGGAATCCTTCTGCATAAAGACCGGATCCCTGCCGGCCAAAATCAAAAAGGCAAAAAAGGTGGTTAAGAAAGACGAACAGCTGAGGGTCTTTGAAGAACAGATGGAAAAAGCGGTTGCAAGGACTTCCATACCTTCATGGTCTGCTATCTCAAAGCAGATACCAAAGAGCTTTTATCAGATGGTGTCGAAGGAAAAAACCCCGGAAGAAGCGGTGGATATGCTGCCTGAAAATTAAATCCAAGAATTATCCACCATTATTAAAATATTAGAATTAATCTTTAAAGGAACCTCTCTTATAATGTACTTACCAGGAAAGATACTGGAGTCAAATATAAGGGAGGTTTTTATCATGAAACTAAAGAAACTTACGGCAATGGCTCTTGCGGCAACGATGGTTTGTACAATGGCAGCAGGATGTGGAGGAAGCTCATCCTCCGGAACCACCGAAGCAGCAAAAGGTGAAACAACAGGGACGACTGCAGCTGAGACAGCAGGAACGGATGCACCGAAGGAGACAGCAGCGGCTGAAACCCAGGCAGAGACCCAGGCAGAAACTGCAGCAGCTTCCACCGGTGAAAAGAAAGAGGTTGTGATCTGGGATTATTTTGAGACAGATGCCCAGAAGGAAATGATGCAGACTTTGATAGATGGATTTAATTCATCACAGAGTGAGTTTACGGCTACACATACATATGTGCCGTTTGCGGATTATCAGAAACAGCTTACTTTAGGACTTGCTTCCGGTGAATTACCGGATCTGGTTATCATGGACGGATGCAGTATGGCTTCTTTCATACAATTGGGACTTATGGCGGATGTATCCGATGCATCAATTGCGTGGGATGACTACCTGAAGGGTCCAATGGAGTCCACAATGATGGATGGCAAACATTACGGCATTCCTTTTGCAACAAACTGTACCGCATTATTCTATAATAAAGATTTATTTGATGCAGCAGGCGTAACTTATCCCGATGAAAATACCACATGGGATGATTTCAAGGATATGGCAGCAAAGTTAACAAAAGACGGCGTAACCGGATTTGGTAATGCAGCAGTTGGTACAGATGAAGGTACCTTCCAGTGTCTGCAGTGGCTGTACACAGCAGGCGGCACTTACACCGATATTAAGGGCGGCGTAAAGTCTTACGATTTAATGAAAGAAATGATTGATGCAGGTTCCTGGACAAAAGAATGTGTAAACTGGACACAGTCTGATGTTAATAACAACTTTATGGCCGGAAACATTGCAATGCAGCAGAATGGACCATGGCAGATCCCAGGTATCGAAAAAGATGCTCCGGACTTAAACTATGGCGTAACAGTATTACCGAAATTTGATAAAGATTCCAGTCAGGCAACATCAATCCTCGGCGGTGAGAATATGGGCGTTGTGAAAAAAGACGATACCGCAGGCGCAGTTGCTTTCATGAAATATTATGATCAGAATGAAGTTATGATCGATGCAATGAAGAAATATGGCTCCTTCCCTCCAAAAACGGAAGCAGCACAGGATTCTTACTGGACAGATGATCCGATTCAGGCAGCATTTATTACTCAGCTTGAGACTTCAATCCCAAGAGGACCATCCGCATCCTGGCCATCTTATTCATCTGCAATCCAGAATGGATTCCAGGAAGTTATGACAGGTGCAAAGACGCCTGAGGAGGCAGCAGACAGTACTCAGGCTGCTGTAGACGCAGTAAAATAAAATATTAGGGCGTGTTTAAACACGCTCTAGGGACTGCCTGGTAGACTTGCTTCCGACAGTCCCTTTTTAAAAGATATGAGGAGGGATTAACGTGAGACATGGTAAAAAAAAGACACCGGCTTACCTGGGAGTTATATTTGCACTTCCCGCTTTGATTTATATGATGGTGCTGATAGGGTACCCCATGGTAAAGAACCTGTTATTAAGTTTTAAAAATGTAGATGTTTATACATTTGCAGATACGGCTTCCCAGAGTTTTGTGGGGTTGCAGAATTATGTTGATTTGTTCAGCGGAGCCGATTCTATTTTAATGAAATCAATCGGCAATACATTAATTTTTACACTTGCTTCTATATTTTTTCAGTTTGTAATCGGATTTGGACTTGCATTGTTGTTTAATAAAAAATTTCCAGGCTGCTCCTTTTTCCGTGGGGTGACTATGATATCCTGGCTTTTACCGGTAACGGTAGCGGGACTTTTGTTTAAATTTATGTTCCAGTTAAATGGCGGAATTATTAATCAGTTCCTTACATCCGCAGGTATTCTGGATAAACCCATAGAATGGCTGCTTAATGGAAATACCGCTATGGTGGCAATTGTAGTAGCCAACATCTGGATCGGTATCCCATTTAATATGATGTTAATTCTGACCGGATTAACAACTATTCCAACCGAAATTTACGAGAGTGCCAGTTTGGACGGTGCTTCCAAACGGCAGACCTTATTTCATATAACAGTGCCAATGATCAAACCGGCAATTATGTCGGTGCTGACACTGGGATTTGTATACACCTTCAAGGTATTTGACCTTGTATGGGTAATGACAAAAGGCGGACCGGTAAATGCTACGGAACTGGTTTCCACTTATGCATACCGGCTTTCCTTTGAAGAGTTTCAGTTTAGTAAGGGTGCGGCAGCATCGAATATCCTGTTCTTGATTTTGCTGTTTGTAGGATTTTTCTACATCAGGACTATTGATGATGACGAGGTGATGTAACATGAAAAAAGAGACGAAAAATAAAATTATCTTATTAATAATCGGAGCAATCGTATTTGTTATTTTTATATTTCCACTGTACTGGATGCTGGTTACCACATTAAAATCGCAGGTAGAAATCTTCCAGATACCGACGCCTCTCTGGCCGAAAGAGCTGACATTCGAAGCATTCCAAAAGCAGTTATCCGCTTCCAGTGATACGCTCAGAGGGTTCAAAAACAGTGCAATAATCGGATTTGGGGCAATGGCAATTTCCACCATACTGGCAATTCCGGCAGCATACGGACTGGCAAGGTTTAAATTCAGAGGAAAAAAGATTATAATCCTTCTTTTCTTAATTACACAGATGCTTCCTTCCACGTTAGTATTAACATCCCTGTACATCATGTTCTCAGGCGCAAAACTTTTAAATACATACATGGCGCCGATACTGGCAGATGCAACACTTGGTATTCCATTTTCCGTTATTATCCTAAGAACCTATTTCCTCTCCATACCGAAAGAGCTGGATGAGGCAGCAAAAATAGATGGTTGCGGACATCTTACTGCATTTGTAAAAATCATGCTTCCTATTGCAAAACCGGGCGTAGTGGTAGCTGCCGTATTTTCCTTTGTATATGCATGGGGCGATCTGATCTACGGAATTACCTTTATTACAGACCCGAATAAGAGACCGATTACATCCAGTATTTACAATTATGTACAACAGTATCAGACCTTATGGAACTCCACCATGGCATTTGGTATTATTGCAATTTTCCCGGTTATTTTAATCTTTATCTTTATGCAGAAATATATTGTCAGCGGACTTACGAATGGTGCTGTTAAGGCTTAGAAAATACACGAATAACAAAATACACGAATAACAAGTTACTGATGTTGATAGAAAATTTGATGCAGAAAGGAAGCCACGGTAGTTCTTTCAACCTGTTTTATAGTGGCTGTATTGCAGGAGCACTGCAGTATATTATGGGAAAATGAATGAAACTAAAATCATTGGATTTAAAGAATATTAAAATAAGTGATGAATTCTGGTCCAGACACGTGGACCTGGTGAGAAATGTAATAATCCCTTATCAGTGGGAGATCATGAATGACCGGGTGGCGGATGCCGAGTCCAGCCACTGCCTGGAGAATTTCAAAATAGCAGCAGGGAAAAACAGCGGAGACTTTTACGGCGCGGTATTTCAGGATACGGATATTGCAAAATGGCTGGAAGCAGTAGGATTTTCACTGGCAGGCAATCCAGATGAAAAACTGGAAGCAACTGCAGACGAAGTGATAGATTTGATAGCAGATGCACAGTGTGAAGATGGTTATATCAATACTTATTTTACGATAAAAGAGCCGGACAAACGCTGGAGCAACCTCTGTGAAGGACACGAACTGTATACAGCGGGCCATTTGATGGAGGCGGCTGCAGCTTATTATGAAGGAACGGGAAAGAGGAAGTTTCTGGATTGTATGTGCAAATTTGCAGATTTGATCTGTGAGACATTTGGGGAAGAAGAGGGTAAAATCCATGGGTATCCCGGACATCAGGAAGTGGAAATTGGTCTGATTAAACTGTTTCGTATTACAAAGGAACGCAGATATCTGGATATGGCTAAGTATTTTATCGATATCAGAGGCGTGGGTGAGAACTATTTTCTAAAAGAAATGAAAAAGGACGGACATAAACGGATTTTTCCGGAATTTGCAGATTATGATACAAAGTATTCCCAGTCCCATATTCCGGTGCGTGACCAGAAAACAGCAGAAGGGCATGCCGTTCGTGCCGTATACATGTACTGTGCAATGGCTGATCTGGCTTATGAGTATCAGGATGATTCACTGATGGAAGCCTGTGAGACCCTGTGGAACAATATGGTGAGTAAGCGTATGTACATTACGGGAGGTATTGGCTCATCGGGAATCCTGGAGCGCTTTACGACAGATTATGACCTGCCGAATGAATACAATTATTCTGAGAGCTGCGCATCTATCGGTCTTGCACTCTTTGGGCAGCGTATGAACCAGATCACCAGAGACGGCAAGTATATGGAGGAAGTGGAACGCGCCCTTTATAATACCATATTGGCGGGGATCGCCCTGGATGGCCGCAGTTTCTTTTACGTAAACCCGTTAGAAGTCTGGCCGGATGCTTGTATGCCCAGAACTTCCAAGGAACATGTAAAGCCGGTAAGGCAGAAATGGTTTGGAGTAGCATGCTGCCCGCCGAATATTGCCCGGACACTGGTATCCCTGGGACAGTATATCTACAGCACACAGGGGGATACGGTATGGGTGAACCTGTTTGTCACAAGTGAGGTTCAGCAGGAACTGGAGTCTGGCTGTATACAGATGAAACAGGAAACCAGATTCCCAAATGAAGGCAAGACGACTATCCACATAGAAAACCAGGAAAATGTAAAGGTTTCTCTGGCAGTCCGCATTCCGGAATACACAAAAGATGCCGTTTTCTATAGTGGCAGCGAAAAGATCATGCCGGATAAAACAGAAAAGGGATATGCATTTTTCACAGTAGACAGAAAAGAGATGGAACTTACAATGAAATTCTCCATGGAGCCGCGGCTTCTCCATGCAAATCCACTTGTAAAAGCGGATACCGGAAAAGTTGCAGTCATGAAAGGACCTTGCGTGTATTGTCTGGAGGAAACAGACAATGGAAATAATCTGCCAGGCCTGTTCCTGGATTCCGGCATAGCACTTAAGGAACACTTTGAACCGGATCTCCTGGGAGGAGTAACCGTAATAAGAGCACAGGGCAAAAGGCTTGTATCAGATGAGTGGAAAGAGGGAGAGCTGTATAAGGAATGTGCGCCAAAGATGGAAGACGCAGCATTGACTTTTGTACCGTATGCATACTGGGGAAACCGGATTACCGGAGAAATGTTAGTCTGGGTGAGAGAGATTTTATAATTATATACGAAAGTATTAGACATTGAGCTGAGACAAATATTTGACTCAGCTCTTTCAAAATGCGCTTCGAAAGCAATTTTCAAACACGCTCTACAGCGGACAATTTCAATACAGATTTATTTGGAATTACCACTGGCAGGAAGCGTTGTTCTCACGCTTGTTAGCGTCCATCTTCGTCTGGTGTACGGTTCCCCATGGATGCCTGGGAGGTGCATAAACGGATGAAAGCTTTAAAGGACATCTTTCGGGATTCATAATATTGTGCCAGGTTCCGGCAGGAATAAATACAGCATCTCCGGGGCACATTTCATTTTGAAATTCCGGCCGGCCTTTGCAGGAACCCATCATTACAATGGCTTTCCCATGTTCGACTCTTATAATCTGATCCGTATCAGGATGCATTTCCCAGCCAATATCCTCACATGGAGGGATACACATTAATGTCATTTGTACATGGCATCCCGTCCACACTGCGGTACGGAAGTTTTTATTTTGCTCTGCCATTTCCTCAACTCTCAATATACAGGGGTTAGGACCATAATCGGTCTGCCTCATACAGCAATTATTATTCATAAGAAGATTCTCCAATCAGGTTTCTATATTAAAATATGTAATTTCATTGTGAATGTGAATTTATGTTAGAATTGCAGGAAAACTGGTTACATAAACTGGCTACAAAACTGGTTTTTAGTGGGAAAAGAATTGCAATTCAGATTAAAATAAAATATAATAAGCCTATATGCTTTGAGCGAGATTAAATTGCTTTCCGGCAGCTGCACGCTGCGATTTGCGGATTATGAAGGAGGGAGCCCCATGAAAAAGAATATCATCATGTTTATTTTTACACTCTTTTTTCTTGGACTCCTTTTTTACGTGAAGGAAGAAGCCCATCTTGTAACCGGAGCAGGAACCAGTGCGACTGCTGACGCCAGTGGATCCGGTTACACTTATGGCCAGCCCCGCATTTTTGCGAAGCTTACACCGGCAGATGCTCCGGCTGGAATCCAGGAAAAAGTACTGACACAGGGAATTACGAATTTTGTGGAAGAACGGAATAACCAAAGGCAGTTTAACGGAAGCGTACTGGCGGTTTTATTGTATATTGCAACAAATGTCTTATTGGGCAGTGCACGGAGCAGTTTGTTCTGGATACTGTCTATTTGTCTTACATTTTCATGTATTCTGATCAGTCAGGTTCATATCTTACACCAATCCGATGGAAAGAAACGTACTGTTATCTTTTAGTATTTCATTAAAAATTTAAGAAGTGAAATTCACAAAAAGAAGATAATCAGGAGGATCGTACTTTGAAAAATAAAAAAAATCATATTTGGTTTGCGTTAGCCCTTATCGCAGCCTTTCTTTTGCTTACTATTTTTGGAGCGGGCAAGGAAGTAAAAGGGATTCAGGACATGCGTTTTGGAATTGACATCCGGGGCGGTGTTGAGGCAGTATTTGAACCGGTTGGAGTTACCGGTGTTCCCACAGAAAAGCAGATGGAATCGGCACGTAATGTTATTGAAAGCAGATTGGATGCAGAAAATATTACGGACCGTGAAGTTACGGTGGATAAAAGTGAAGGTCATATTATCGTGCGTTTCCCATGGAAATCCGATGAAAAAGACTTTAATCCAGAATCTGCAATCTCTGAATTGGGCGAAACAGCGAAGCTTACCTTCCGGGATCCTGACGGCAATGTACTTGTAGAAGGAGAAAATGTGTCAGACAGCTCCGTAACAAGGGATCAGGAAACAGGAGAATATGTAGTAGAACTGCAGTTTGATAAGACTGGAGCGGAGGCATTTGCCAAGGCAACTCAGGAGCTGGTGGGCAAACAGATGGGCATCTATATGGATGAACAGATGATCTCTAATCCTAAGGTACAGCAGGCAATTACTGGTGGTAAAGCAATTATTAACGGTATGGCGAACAGCGATGAAGCAAAGTCATTATCCGATAAAATAAATTCAGGTGCACTTCCATTTTCCATGAAGACAAGTAACTATAATACCATCAGTCCCTCACTTGGAAGTCAGGCACTGAAGGCAATGGTAACAGCTTCTATAGTAGCCCTGTTATTAGTTATCATATTTATGATCAGTATTTACAGACTGCCCGGATTCATCAGCTGTCTGACCCTTATATTCCAGATGTGCCTGCAGATACTGGCACTTTCATTTCCGCAGTATACGCTGACCCTGCCTGGTATCGCCGGTCTGATCCTTTCTGTTGGTATGGCTGTGGATGCCAACATTATCATCAGTGAACGAATTGGTGAGGAATTGAGAAACGGTACAAGTATCCGTGCGGCTGTTAAAAAAGGTTATCAAAACGCATTCTCGTCGGTATTGGACGGCAATCTGACCACAGCTGCAGTGGCATTAATCTTAATGATGTTTGGTTCCGGTACAATGCTGAGTTTTGGATATACGTTGTTTACAGGTGTGATCATCAACCTGGCAGCAGGTGTGTGGATGTCCAGATTTATGCTGGAATCTGTAATACGCTACGATATATTTGATAAAGTAAAATTGTTCCGTAAGAAAAAAGACCGTAAAATGATCCGTTTTGCAGCAAAGCGAAAATGGGTATTTATATTCACAGCATGTGTATTGATTATTGGAGCTGTGATCACAGGAGTAAATGGAGTAAAACTGGATACACAGTTTACCGGAGGCGTTATATTGAAATATACATATTCCGGTGAAACAGATACAGAAAAGATTGGCAATGCGGTAAACGCTGTTTTGAACAGGCCTGTAAGCGTACAGACCTCCCAGGACTCCGCTACGGGTGACAAAAAGTTAGTGCTGACCCTTGCAGGAAATGAAGGTATCAATCCGGATGATCAGAAGAAAGTCACAGAAGAAATTAACAAACTTGGCGATACATCCTATGAATTATCGGAAACCTTTGCTGTAGAGCCTTATATCGGGGCAAAAGCGTTAAATAATTCAGTAATTGCAATTGTATTATCCGCATTGTTTATTATTGCTTATATATGGGTGCGTTTCAAATCCCTGTCCGGGTTATCGGCTGGTGTATCTGCAGTAATTGCACTTATACATGATGTCATTCTGGTATTCTTCGTTTTTGGAGTATTTAAGATCCCGGTAAATGATGCGTTCGTGGCGGTTACCCTGACCATTATCGGGTATTCCATTAACGACACCATTGTACTCTATGACAGAATCCGGGAAAATATCCGGAATAAGGCGGGCAGCAAAAAAGAAACTTTGTGTGAACTGGTAGACCGAAGCATAACTGAGACTATCGGACGTTCGGTAAAGACAGCATGCACAACCGCTATCTGTGTTGCAATCGTTCTTATATTTGCCCTGATTTACCATATAGAATCTATCCGTGTGTTCTCATTGCCATTGCTGGTAGGTATCATCAGCGGATGTTATTCTTCTGTATGCATTGCAGGACCACTTTGGGTAACCTGGAAAGAGTTCCGTGCAAAGAAGAGTGATAAGATCGAAACGAGCAAGGGAAAAAAGAAATAAAAATCAGATGAGAAAAATTCAAGAATCTAATTGACATTAATTAGAATAATCGGTATAATAAATCCAAATAAACTGAATTTACCGATGGGTTGTTACTGTTAAGCAGGCAAAACCAATTTTAGGAAGAAAATATTCTTCTTAAAATTGGTTTTTTTTGTTTTTATAAGACTAATGAGGTATGTTCTTATGCAGGCGAAAATTCAGAAATAATTATGGTAAAGGGGTGAGGAGCGGTAGCAGGAAGGCATCTGAATGATTCTCAGCATTGGCAGAATGCAAGAGCATAATTTAAATATAACAATGATTCAAGGGGGATCAGGCTGAAAGAAATTAAAAAAAGAAAGGAGCCACAACAGAATTCTTTTAGCTTAGAGCGTGTTAAACACACTCTAGTATATCGTGGCGGTATTGCGGGGCTTTCCTGCAATATGCAAAAGGTATCAGGATGGGGAAAAGACTAAAACTATGGAAAAGAATCTTATCAATCTTCTTAGCGGTCACGCTAAGTCTTAGCAGTTTTATCATTTCGGCAGGTGCAGAAGGAAGATCTTATAATGAAATCCCAGAAAATACAGCAGATGAAGCCAGCGTGGGCAATCCAAATGGAAAAGAGCGGACTCTCATCATAGAGGCAGAAAATGCGCAGTTAAAAGAGCCGGGAGATTTTTCGGATGATAACGACAGCGCATCTCATGGCGGGAAGCATATCAGAACCCAGAAAGCTGGGGCTTCTGTAACCCTTACCTTTACAGGGACAGGCATTCGCTTCTATGCTAAAAAGGGAAGCGGCTCAGGTGTCCTGCGGGTCGACATTGATGGAGAGCTTCATGGGAAAGCAGATGAGTATGTAAGTGGGAGTCCGGAGTTTCAGTCTAAGACATACGAGGCACTAAATTTAAGTGAAAAAAATGCAGAGCATACAATTGTGCTGACGGCTGCAGACGAGAACCCCAATGGAATTAACGGCAGCCCATGGTTTAATTTTGATTATTTTGAAGTAATTCAATGTGAAGAGGAAGAAGCCGGGGACACCATTGTATCACCTGGTGATACGGATTATTATCTGGATTCTGAAGCTGCCCAAAACGGCGACGGATCACAGGAATCGCCTTTTAACTCTCTATTTGAAATTAACCGGAGGGAGTTTGCCCCGGGAGATCATATCTATATCAAACGCGGTTCTGTATTCAAAGGTCTGCTTTACCCAAAGGGTTCCGGTTCGGCGGATAAGCCAATTCTGCTGGATGCATACGGTGAAGGAGAAAAACCATTGATTGATGGCGATGGACGCTATGGCGGCCAGCAGGAGTATGGTGCAGAAGGGCCTTTTGGTGAAGCTGCGGCTGCTGTTTATCTCCACAACAGCCAGTATTGGGAAATTTCTGATTTAAGAGTTACGAACTGGGATGAGGATGCAGCAAACCTTGAAAGGAGCGGCATCCGCGTAGAGGCCAGCGGGGGAGGCGTATTCCGCCATATTTATATTAAGGATTGTGAAATATTTAACGTAAAGGGATACCGGGGGCAGGACAGCATCTGGGATGTGGACCCGGTGGGCGGCGGAACGACCTTTTTTGGTTCCAGGACGACTCACCGTACAGGCGGCATAAATTTCTGCAGTTATACAGGCAGGGAAAATAATGCGTCTGATAAAACAAATCCGGGAAAAATATCAGATAGTGAGCCAACGATATTTGACGACGTCCTGATTGAGGGAAACAATATTGAGAACTGTGACGCCAATGGAATTACTACCACAAATGTGAAAGGTGAAATGGATAACCGGGATTACCGGCATAAAAATGTTGTTATCCGCGGAAACAGCATCACCAATGTACAGAGTCCGGAAAAGCCATAGAAAGCCTGCCGTCCACCGCAAGGGAAGGATATGAATTCCAGGGCTGGTTTACCGCTCAAACCGGAGGTAGAAAGGTAACAGAAGCAACAGTGGTAACCAGCGATATGACGCTGTATGCCCAGTGGAAAAAAATGATGCAGCCACAGCCAAAGCCAGAGGTATCATTTACAGAGACGGAATATTCCTTATACACCACACAGACAATAAAGACCTCTGTAAATGCCAATGCAGCGGCAGGTGCTGTAACAGGATATAAGTCAAGCAATACAAAGGTGGCAGTTGTTACTTCGGCAGGAGTCATTAAAAGAATCCGAAAAGGCTCGGCAACTATTACCGTATCCACGTCAGGAAAAGGGACGGCAACAGTCAATGTAACGGTAAAAACGCCAAAAGTCTCCCTTACTGCAAAAAAGGCTAAGCTTCAGGCAGGAAAATCAACAAAGGCCATAACCGTAAAAGAGAAGCAAAAGATAGAAGTGGTTAGAAAACCGGTCACAGCTGCCGATAAAATTGATTACCGTTCTTCAGACAGTAAGATAGCGAAGGTTGATAAAAAGGCATTATAACCGCAAAGAAAGCCGGAAGCTGTCATATAACCGTGACGTGCAATAAAATTACTAAAAAAATAAGGGTAATTGTGGAAAGGAAATAACCGGCTGTATTTTATTTTAGCCGGTAATCCTTCGGACTTGTCCCATACTTTTCTTTAAAGACCCGGTTAAAGGTACGCTGGCTTTCAAATCCGGCATCCATCCATATCCTGGTAAGTGTGTCGTTGGTAGAACGGGTCAGATACTGAGCGTAATCCAGCCGAATATTATTTAAATATTCGTGAAAGCCCATCTTAAGCTTTTTGGAAAAAATATGGGACAAATAATATTTACTTACGTTCAGTTCCCGTGCCAGCGTATCCAGAGACATTGGTTCTTGAAAATGCAGGGAAATATACTGAACCAGACGATAAGTCAGATCCGTATTATCAGGCCGGGCATTCTTTTCTAAAGTAAATAAAGGCAGTACATGGGCCAGGATGACCTGAATCCAGGCCCCCAGCAGAAATCCGGAGGCGTCTTCTTTTGAAGATGCCTCTAATCTGTCTAAGGCATATAAGATATCCCCGTGGACCTGATGAGATTTTAGATATGGATTCAGAGGATGGCTTCTTTTTAACTGGTTTAGAAACGGACCGAACATATTCTCATCAAAAATAAAGAGAATAACATCGCAGCTTTTTGGCGCCTCGGTTCGGTATGCATGTACGGTTTCCGGGAAGACAACCGCTAGTTCCCCTTTTGCCATTTCCAGAGTATGATCCTGAATGGTAACCTGTATTCTGCCTTTTTTTACATAAATAATTTCTACTGCATCGTGGAGATGAGCCGGGAAATTAAGATTCTGAATATTATTAATATGTGGCTTCTCAAACTTCTTCTCGTAAAATGGATTCATATTTCACCTCTCTCACTTCAGGCATTTATTACAACAACCATTAGCAATTTTTGGCTACAAAATAATGTGATATGACAATCATTATAAATGGATTACTGCTATAATGCAATTAAATTAAAAAGGATTACCGCATAATTCAATTAAATTAAATGGTGAAAAAAAGAGAGGAGATTTAAGATGGAAACAAATAAAAAAGTACTTATTTTTCAAGGCGGCTGGGACGGACACGAGCCGGATAAGGTAGCACGGAGGTTCTCTGATCTATTAGAAAAACATGGGTATACATGTACTGTTTCAGATACCCAGGAGGTTTTAGAAGATCTGGATATGCTGATGGGGCTGGATTTGATTGTTCCTTGCTGGACCATGGGTGAGATCAAACCGGAATACCGCCAGAATATCGTGAAAGCAGTAGGTGCCGGAGTAGGGCTTGCCGGATGCCACGGCGGTATGTGCGATTCCTTTCGAAATGATGTGGAATGGCAATTTATGACTGGCGGACAGTGGGTCAGCCATCCGGGGGGAGACGGTGTGGATTATGAAGTCAACATCAAGTTTGGGTCAAGCCCTATTGTAGAAGGATTATCGGATTTTCATGTCTGCAGTGAGCAGTATTATCTCCATGTAGATCCGGCGGTAGAGGTGCTCGCAACAACACGTTTTCCGGTTGTGGATTATTACCACAGTGCTAATAAATGTGTGGATATGCCGGTAGTCTGGACAAAATTCTGGGGGAATGGAAGAGTATTTTATAATTCCCTGGGGCACCACGATGATGTATTTGAAAAATTCCCCACCGCTCAGATAATCATGGAGCGGGGGCTTCTATGGGCAGCAGAGGGCAGGCAGTATGCCCTGGATCACGGACTTACAACAGAGCGGTTTGAAAGCACCGCAAAAATGTATTAGGAGGGACCGTTATGGAAAAAGTAAAAATCGGAATATTGGGACTGGGTGCCATCAGCGGCATTTATTTAAAAAATCTTAGCAGTGTGTTTCGGAATGTGGAAATTCTGGGGATCTATGATCTGATTGAAGAAAAGGCAGAAAAAGTACAGGAAGAGTACCATATTTCAAAAGTATATAAAAATATGGAAGAAATGCTGGATGACCCCGAAATCGAAATTGTGCTTAATCTAACCAGACCGCTGGAGCATTACCATGTTACAAAATCAGCTCTTCTGGCTGGGAAACATGTATATAGTGAAAAACCGCTGGCAACTACTTTTGAGGAAGGTAAGGAGTTAGTTGCTCTGGCAAAACAACAAAACTTACTGCTTGGAGGTGCACCGGATACATTTCTGGGGGCGGGAATACAGACCTGTAAAAAAATAATAGATTCGGGATTTATCGGCAGGCCCATAGGAGCTGCGGCGTTTATGATCTGTCATGGGCATGAGAGCTGGCATCCGGCTCCGGAGTTCTACTATCAGACCGGAGGAGGACCAATGATGGATATGGGCCCCTATTACCTGACTGCCCTTGTGAATCTTATGGGCAGCGTAAAAGGACTGACCGGAATAGCGAAGAAAAACTTTGAACATCGGGTTATTACCAGTGAACCTTTATATGGAAAGACAATTGATGTAGAGGTACCCACTCATTATAATGGTATTCTTGATTTTGAAAGTGGGGCTACGGCTACGGTTACCACCACTTTCGATGTATATTATACTCAGCAGGCAAGATTTGAGATCTACGGTACAGAAGGAACTTTGATTGTACCCGACCCGAATACCTTTGGTGGACCGGTTAAGCTTTTGAGTGGAAAAGAAAATGAATACAGGGATATGCCGTTATTATTTGACTACAGTGAGAACAGCAGGGGACTAGGATTGTCTAATATGGCTGATGCCTTGAGAGGACTTGATGAATTCAGGGCAAATGGCGATCAGATGCTACATGTATTAGAAATCATGACCGGATTTGAGAAAAGCAGCAACGCAGGCAGCTATTTAGAGCTGGCTACAAGGATATAATAAATTAAATGTGAAAACAGGGGTTATGCTATGAAAATAGAGTAATCTCTGTTTTTTGGCATTTTGTTAAGTGCACTTTGATAGCAATTATATGCGAAACAATATATGGGCTATTTAGACAAGCAAGATGATAATAATACAAATAAAACAAATTATTGTGCAAATCATAAATAAATATAAACAAAAGAAAGAAATTTTTTAGTGAAAGTTCTTAAATTGTTCACAAATTCTTACTATTTTGTCCACGATAGAGGTTTATAATACTATTATAGACTAAGCAGAGAGGAGGAAGACAACATGACAAGAATTCCCGTTCATTTTAACACAGCCAATGATTTATTAAAATTTGTGAATATCGTAAGCCGCTACAATTATGATGTAGAGCTTAAATCCGGTGACTGTGTTCTGGATGCCAAGTCCATTGTCAGTGCAATCGTGTTAAGCCCATCCAGTGATTTAGAGATGCTCGTTAATACAAATGATTGTCAGGATCTGGTAGAAAACGTTTCAGCATATGCATGAAAACCTGAGAATGGAGATAAAGACAATGTATAATGGAATGATATAGCCTGAAGATTGGTGAAAACGTCAATCTTCGGGCTATTTTAATGTCTATAGATAAATTAAAAGCAGGCTTTTGAAAGAATTACAAACTATGCTAAAAAATTACAACAAATTCCATGATATTTTTATAGATATTGGTATTTTTTTCTATTAAAATAAAAATATTATAAAAAAATAATGGAGGCGGGAAGATGAGAAAGGTATTGAAAAAGACGATGTCTGTGGTGTTGGCAGCATCACTTCTGGCAGGATCGGTAGGAGCCGTTGATGCAGCAGAAATGAAAAACAAAAGCGCAAGGCGGGGAAATGCAGATTATGTTTCCAATCAGGGAGAGCTGATTACCACTCCATTTGTACAATTACCGGTGGGGGCGGTGCGTGCAAATGGATGGCTTGAAAACCAGCTGTTATTACAAAAAGTAAATTTAACGGGAAACATGCATCTGTTCAATGATTATAATGAAGCTACCAGTGCATGGCTTGGCGCAGAAAATGGGGAAAGCTGGGAGAGAGGTCCTTATTATATGAGAGGACTTGTTGCGCTGGCATATGTGCTGGATGATGAGGAACTGAAGACAGAGGCTCAGATGTGGGTAGAAGCAATTCTGGCAAGCCAGAAGGAGGACGGATCTTTTGGAGCAGGCAGCAAGACTGACTGGTGGGCGAAAATGCCGGTTCTTATGGCAATGAGGGATTATTATGAAGCAACCGAAGCAGCAGGAAAAACGGATGAGCGGGTAATTCCTTTTATGGAAAGTTATTTCCGGTACCAGGCAGCAGCACTGCCGAACAATCACTTAAGCAACTGGGCGGATGCCCGGGGCGGAGATAATATTGACAGTGTTTACTGGCTGTACAACCGGCTTTATAATGATTCTGATCCTCAGTCATCTGATTGGCTGCTTGACCTGGGTAACATACTGGAAGAGCAGACAACAGACTGGACAGGTCAGTATAATGATACGACTGTCCGCCAGCACGTGGTAAATACCAGCCAGGGCATGAAGACTCCGGCTGTATATTATCAGTATTCAAAAAATGATAGAGATAAGAATGCGCTTCAGAACGGGCTGCTGAATATGTCCATTGACCATGGGCGGGTAGACGGGCTTCCCAATTCGGATGAGGCAGCAAGGGATAACCGAAGTACCAGAGGTACAGAGAACTGTGGTATTGTGGAAGGGCTGCTTTCATCAGAGATCGCAGAGAAAGTGCTGGGAGAAGCATGGATTGGTGACCGAATTGAGAAATTGGCTTATAATGCTCTTCCGGCTGCTTATACACCGGATATGTCCGGACATGTCTACTATGTCCTGCAGAATCAGGTTATGGCAACACTGGGAAATCATGAATTTGACTGCGACCATGGCGACAGCTCGGCATTCGGAGCACCGCTGGGATTTGACTGCTGCTATTCCAACACACATATGGGATGGCCGAAGTTTGTTCAGAATATGTGGATGGCAACTGAGAACAACGGACTTGCGCTGACCGCATACGGACCTAATCAGGTTACAGCGAAGGTGGCAGACGGAAAAACCGCTGAATTTGTTCAGCAGACTGATTATCCGTTTAAAGATGCTATTCACCTGGATTATAAGGGAGATACAGCAGATTTTGAACTTCAGCTTCGAATTCCGGAATGGGCAGTTGAACCGGTTGTTAAAGTAAATGATACAGTAGTTCAGGGCGTTGTGAACGGAGAATACTATAAGGTAGACCGGGAATGGAAAAAAGGAGATACCATTGATCTGGTATTCCCAAGTGAGATTGCAACATCATCCTGGTACAACGACTCTGTGGCAGTAGAAAAAGGACCACTTCTTTACGGGCTTAAGATAGAAGAGGACTGGCGGGTAGAGGAAAGCAATGATGCCAGGGAATTAAAGGTAGAACATCAGGAACAATCTCCGCTTAGAGAAGTATATCCGGCATCCCAGTGGAATTATGGATTGGTTGTAGAAGATGGATTTGAAGTGTCATACGCAGATGAGGTGGCTCTGCAGCCATTCAGCACCCAGACAGCACCGGTTACCATCAAAGCTACCGGACAGTTAATTCCTGAGTGGACCTATGATGGCAATATTGCAGGACCTCAGCCATTTGGGGCAACACCGGCAGATGAAAGCTTACAGACCGATATAGAATTAATCCCTTACGGCAGCGGCAGACTGCGTATATCCCAGTTCCCGGCAATTGGAGAGCCATACACAGATGTTGTGAAGGCAGAGGGTGACAGCAGTAAAATTAAGCATCTGGGTAATATTTATCAGGAGTTTAAAAATATTATTGTACCGGCTGCTCAGAATTATACTTTAACGGTAGAAGGAAGCGGAGAGGGAGAGGTTATTTTAAATAATAAAGGAAAAGTGTCAGTTGATCTTACTTTGGGCTCTGCAACACTGGAGGGTCTGAAAACCTTAATTTCAGACGGTAATTTCAAATTCACCAACGGACATTTTAATAATCTTCGGTTTACTGAAGGGCTTCAGGTAGACAGACTGGTGGTTACACCGGTAAATATGGAAATTACGGATATTAATATTGAAAGCTATAGCCGTACAGATGATTACATTAAGATTAATACCAATTTAAATGCTCAGGAGACACCATATGAACTTCTGTATAAGACAACGGAAGAAGGGGATTTTACCAACAGTATTATCGGATTTGAGTCCCAGACGGCGTATATTACAGGAATTGATCCCACGCTGGACTATTATGTACAGATCGTTGCAAAGGTTCATGGTGAAGATAAAGCAAGCGATGTCATTGTATTAAAGGCTGAGGAAGTCAACGGTGGCGGATTAAAACCAAATCCGGGTGCGCCCAATGCCCAGTATTCCGGATTCACAACCCTGAACTATATGGAGGACGGGTCAGCAGGATGGGTGAAGTATGATCCGGGAAATAATATCAGGTATATACAGGATGAAAATGAAGGCAGAACGGTAGCGAAGATTGGAAAAAATGAAAAGGTTAAGATGACTTATGAGCCGGCGGACGGTTCGGCACAGAACTGGACGGATTATGTAGTTACCGGAACGGTATCTGTTGATGAGATGTCAAATAATAATGCAGGTATTATCTTTCGCGGAAGTAATTTTGGAAATGATCCGGATGCTTATGCAGGATACTTTGCTGGTATTGGAAGAGTTGATTACAATGATGGCAATGTCCATGGCCTGGGACTTATGATTGGCTATGCAGATGGACAATGGCATGACATTAAGGGATTTTCCATGCCGGAACTTCAGACGAACACAAAGTATGATATTAAGGTAGTAGCGTTTGGTGACCAGTTTGCTGTTTATTTAAAAGCTCATGACGATGCAGATTATGAATTTATTGCAAAATTCAGCGATTCCAGATTCACAAAAGGAACAATTGGTTTCCGTTCCTACAATGAGGCATTTACCGCGTATGGGGTAGATGTGAGACCGGTTGTGCAAGAAGACCTTGGGGTATTTGAGGAAACTGAGGAAGAACCGGGAGAACAGCCGAACGAAGTACTTTTCACTGATGATTTTAGTGATGCACAGAAATCCCAGGAGAATTGGCTGAAGGTACCGAATCAGGCAGATATTCAGTTTGTGGATGAAAAAGTGGTACTTGGATCAAGTACAGATATGAAGCTGGTAACAGCAGAGCCATATCAGTGGAAAGATTTTGTATATGAAGCAGATGTAACACTGCGGGGAGAAGGTCAGAATGCAGGTCTTATTTTCCGGTCTTCCAAGGAAGAAAGCGGCGCAGACAGTTACAATGGTTATTATTTTGGAATAGGATATGGCAAGGGTAAGGGAAGCTTTGAAGTTGGAAAAGCAACGGATAAAAAGTGGAACGGAATAAGCGGAACAGTGGAATTGGAACTGGTTAAACCTGACCAGGCACATCATCTTATGGTAATTGCATACGGTTCCAAATTGAATTTCTTTATTGACGGAGCCAAGGTTTATTCTATTGCTGACAGTTCTCACAAGATTGGGCGTGTAGGGCTTCGCGGATATAACAGGCAGTTCGAAGTGGATAATATACAGGTACGCACCCTGACAGAAGAAGAAAAAGAGATCTATTCTAAGATTGAAGTCGAGGAATTCGACATCACAGCAGAATCATTCCAGGATGGATTCCAGATTACATATCCAAAGACAACTGCTGCATCT
This sequence comes from Robinsoniella sp. KNHs210, assembly GCF_000686105.1. Taxonomy (NCBI): domain Bacteria; kingdom Bacillati; phylum Bacillota; class Clostridia; order Lachnospirales; family Lachnospiraceae; genus Robinsoniella; species Robinsoniella sp. KNHs210. The sequence goes on along the minus strand of NZ_JMLZ01000002.1, from coordinate 3,108,859 downwards.
TACAAGGTACAATATGGCACAGAACCCGGTGTATATACCAACGAGTTTGTGGATGTAAAATTCAACAACTATAAAGGCGGAGGTGTATTTACAAAAGATAAAGTTGCATTTGGAGTACCATTTGATGGTACATATTATTTCCGTCTGGTAGGCTTGTCATCCGGACAGATTGTGGTAGCACAGTCTAATGAATTGATGATGGATACAGGATATCTGGAAGATACTTCAGCAAATGCGCAGAGACTGGATGATACCAAATCACAGGTGTCCGGAACAGATACCTCGAAAGCAAGACCGGCAGATCTCGCGCGCCTGAAAACAGCCATTGCAGATGCAGGAGCCCTTCAGGAAGCCACAGGAAATCAGATGGATTATGATCTGGCATCAAGCCTGCTTACGATTTCAAAATATGCAATAGACAATCGTGTGGCAGAGCCGACGGATCCGGAAGAACCAGATGAAACAGAGAAGCCGCAGGAAACAGACAAGCCGCAGGAGACAGAAAAACCGCAGGAGACAGAAAAGCCACAGGAGACAGAAAAGCCACAGGAGACAGAAAAGCCGCAGGAAACAGAAAAGCCAGTTGGACCTGTAAAACCAGTGGAACCTTCTAAACCGGTGAAAAAGAATCAGACAATCAGTGCTAAGAATATTTCTAAAATATATGGAACAAAGCCTTTCAAATTAAATGTAAAGACAAATGGCGATGGAAAGCTTTCTTACAAGTCTGATAATAAAAAAGTTGTTACCATCAGCTCTTCCGGTAAAGTTACCGTTAAAAATTACGGAAAAGCAAAGATTACGATTAAAGCATCTGCTACTGGCAAATACAATGAGGCTTTTAAGACAATCACATTTGAAGTACGTCCGAAAAAGGCAGTGATTTCAAAAGTATCTGCAGCAGGCAAAGGCAGAATGAAAGTAACCTGGAAGAAAGATTCCAGAGTAACCGGATATCAGATCGTTTATGCAAGGAACAGTAAATTTACAAAAGGAAAGAAATATGTCAGTGTCAAAAATGCAAAAACCATCACAAAGACGGTATCCAAACTGAAAAAAGGAACTAAATATTTTGTGAAGGTAAGGTCTTATAAGACTGTGAAAAACCATAAATATTATAGTAGTTATAGTAAGATGAAAACAGTTAAAATTAATTAAGGTGGAATAGAGGAAGAGCAGGAACAGCCGTTTTAGCGGCGGCCTGCTCTTTCTTTTTGTTTTAAACAAAAGGTTTGTTATCTATCTTTGAGGGCGTGTTCAGGACCCGCTGGAATATATTCCATGAAGGCAGTAATATATTCCATGTTTTCCTGCTGGTGTTCAGGAAACGGATTTTATATAATGAATATAATTGATATTCAGGCATGCCATAGCGGGGGTGGAAAATGGTGAAAAGAATAGGTGCGGTGTTAAAGAAACGAAAAGTAATGTGGGATTTGTACCAAAAGCTGATGATGACTTTCTGTAGTATTTTTTTTCTTTCTGTATTGGCAATTGCAGTTACATCAGGTGAGATTACCAGAGAATACGAATTAAATAACTATAAAAATTATTCAAATCAGGCCATGCTTGATATTAACAGGAATCTGACTTACATAACAGATGATGTGGCAACGCTTTCCAGGTTTTTGATCAGTGATGAAATGGTTCAGAAGCTGATTTCATTAAAAGCCGGAGACGGGGAGTATAATCCAACCCTGCGCTCGGTTAAAGAGACCATGTTAAAATTAATTATTGATAAAGATTATGTGGAATCTGTTTCCATATATAATTTGGCTGGGGACATCGTTACCGTAGGTGCAGCAAATTCCTATCTGACCCAATACTCGGTATTATGTGGGCAGCAATGGTTTGAAGAGATGAAGTCACGTAAAGGAGGGCACATTTGGGTAAACACTCAGTTTAACGGGATTCAGAAGGTAGAAGACAGGATCGTATTCGGACGCATTATCAACAAGTTAGATTCTCAGACAGCTTTGGGAACAATGATTGTGACGTTGAAAAATAATTACCTTGCATCGCTGTTAAATGGAACCGGCAGCCATAATGTGGGTGATGTCTATGCAATAAAAGATGATGGTAAAATATTGTTTGCACCGGCGGACAGCAAACCGGAATATGAGAAGACACTTGAGGAGCAGGGGATGCATGAGGCATATGAGGAGGGATTTTTTGAGGCGGGATCAAACTATCTTACCGTCTGCAGAGTGCAGAGCCTGGGATGGAATCTTATTTGCATTAACAGCAGGATGATCGTAATAGAAAGCCTGCTGGTAACTCTGATGACGTTGGTATTTGTAAGCATATGTGCGTGTGGTTTTGCAGTTATTATTTACAGCCGGTTTGCACGTAGGCTCAATAGAAGTGTTCATGTGATGACGGATGCAATGGACAGAGCGGAAGAGACAAAGTACAAAGAGGAGATGCCTTTGACAGAATTTCACATGAAGGAATTCATACGTCTGGGAGAAACGTATAACCAAATGATACGGAAAATGGGTTTCTTAATTAATGAGGTTATGCAGCAGAAACTAAATATTAAGCAGGCACAGTTAGAGAGCCTTCAGGCGAAGATTAACCCTCATTTCTTATACAATACCCTGGATGTGATCAACTTAAAGGCGATGGAGAATGATCAGGATGAGATATCAGAGATGATTATCAGTTTATCGGAAATGTTTCGGTTTAGTCTTGGCAATGGTGAAAAGGAAGTTCTCCTTAAAAAAGAAATTGAGAGCACCCGCTTCTATCTCCTTTTGCAAAAGAAGCGTATGGGTGACAGACTTAGGTATTTAATAGATATTTCCGAAAATATAAATAATTATTTTGTTATTAAATTCATTCTTCAGCCCCTGGTGGAAAACAGCATCATTCATGGATTAAAAGATAAGGAGGGGCGGGGATATGTAGGAGTGACGGCGGAAGAACAGGAAGACTGGCTGGTATTGAGCGTATTCGATAATGGAAGGGGCATAGTGGAGTCACAGATACAGCAGATTCTGGATGGAAATGCAAGCAGAGCAGACGGAAAAAAACATGGACATGGGATTTACAATGTAAATGAAAGGCTTAGGATACGATATGGAGAAGAGAGCCGGCTTCGTTTTTCTAACCGGAAAAACGGTGGAACACAAGTCACGATACGCATTTCAAAGGAGAAGCTAATACATAAAGAGGGGGACTGCTATCATGTATAAGATGATTCTGGCAGATGATGAACTTGTAATTTTAAAAAGTATGTCTAAAATAATTGAGTGGACCAAGTATGGTTTTATGGTATGTGGAGTAGCAGAAAGCGGGGAAGAAGTGCTGGAAAAGATCCCTTCACTAAACCCTGATCTGATCATAACGGATGTCATGATGCCCAGGCTAAACGGGATAGAACTTGCAAAAAAAATCAGGGATAAGTATCCCAATATTGAAGTGGCAGTATTGAGCGGTTATGATGAATTTGATTACGCACAATCTGCAATCCGGGCAGGAGTGGTGGAATATCTGACTAAACCAATGAAGAAAGAGGAGTTGATTGCCGCACTGGAACGGGTAAAAAATCGTTTAGACCGTAAAAAAATTATGTCCGAAAATATGGAGAATTTAAAAAAGGAAGTACAGAAGCAGATTCCCATTGTAAAAAACCAGTACTTTTGCGGCCTTATAAATGGTGTGAATGAATCCGAAAGCATGATCTTAGGTAAAATCAAAAATTTTGGCTGTAAACTGCAGGGTTATCCGTACTTATTATGTGCTTTTGAACTGGATTACCGGATTGATGAGAGCTATGACGTCTGTAAACATGAAATGCTGTGGGTCAAAATGAATATGATTGTGGAACAGGTCCTTATGAAGGAAATGCAGCGGTGGGAACATTTCAAACAGGGCAATAAGCTGTATTATATCCTGGAACCAAGAAGCGAAAGCGGTTATACAAAAGCGCTGGAGGATATGCTCACAGAGATTATCAGGGAGTTCAAAACCTTATCCGGAGAGAGTATATCAGCCGGAATCAGCAGTCAGTATGAAGAGTACGGAAAACTCTGCCAGGCAGCGAGAGAATGTGGGATCGCTTTAGAAGAACGCTGTAATACGGGGGATAACAGCTGCATTTTTTATGAGGATGTTAAGCTCACTGCCCATAAAAATTACATCTATAACCGTGATATGATGAATACGGTTATTTCTAAGATGCATGCGCTGAACCAAAAAGAAGTAGTCTGCTTAATTAACGGGATGTTTGAAGAACTAAAAAAAGAAAACGCTCTTTATCCGCAGTTTTATGGGCAAACTATTCTGCTGTTAGTTGAGATATACAATTTTGCGGTTGCCAGCAAGCATGAAGTGCAAAAAGAGGTCTGGCACAAGATTGCTGCGTTAGGGGATTATAAGACGGCGGAGTCCTTAAGGAAGCTTGCGATTAAAACGGTGGAGAGCGTGATTCCTGAAGTAAGACAGGAGAAGGAGAGCAAAGGAAGGGAATTAATAACAGCAATTGAAGACTATGTGCAGCAGCATATCGATAAAGAAATCTCTCTTCAGGAGATTGCAGATGCGGTGCATATCAGTAAAAGTTACCTCTGCAGCATTTTTAAAAGAGAATGCGGGGAGACCTTTTTTAACTATCTGACAACGGCCAGGATTAACAAAGCAAAGGAACTGTTAAAGAAAACAGAGCATAAAGTCTATGTAATCGCAGGAATGGTGGGATATCAGGATTATGCATATTTTGCACAGGTCTTTAAAAAATGTGTTGGGATTACGGCAAAAGAATACAGAGAGATTTACTGGGGAGAAATTTGAGAGGCCGGTTAAAGGGGATCTTACGATGCAGCATTTATGGATTTAACTGAATGATATACTACATGAAGATGGAATATATTCTATTTTCTTTATAAAGTATGCCTGATAAGCTATAGATACCAAAATGAAGGAGGGAAAAGATGTGAAAAAAACAAAAATGATTTCCACATTATTTGCAGGGTGTCTGGCATTAGCTATGCTGAGTGGCTGTAATGGCAAAACGGAGGGGGCAGCGGCGGATACTGCCGGTTCGGGGACAGAAGTGCAAAGTGAAGCAAAAAAAGAATCGTCCAGTGAAGAAGTAAAATTAACGGCGCTGGTGCATTTTGATGAGCAAAGCGACAATGTCTGGAAAAAGGATGCTTTTTGGGAAACTGCGGATGCGCTTGGTTATAAGATCGACGTGGAGTTTGTGGATGATGCAACTTACAAGACAAAGATTCGGGTAATGCTGCAGGCAAATGAGCTACCGGATATTTTTTATACCTGGGGAGGCAGCTACAGTACACCGTTTCTGGATGCAGATATGATGTATCCGTTAGAAGATGCACTGGAGTCATCAGGATATGAACTTGCGGAGGTTTATAAACAGCCTGCAGAAGACGGACATCTGTATGCATTGCCCGTGAATGCTTTGGAGGCATATTGTCTGTTTTACAATAAAGATGTATTTCAACAGTTAAATATGAAAATTCCGGAAAACTGGGAAGAATTACTAAAGGTGGTGGATACCTGTAGCGAAAATGGAATCAGTGCTTTCGGGCTTGGGAATAAGGACAGGTGGGAAGGTGACCTTTTCTATAATATGATGGTGGTCAGAGAAGATGCTGACGCTTTTGCAAAAGCGGTAAACGGTGAAGAGGAATTTACCGGAAAGGCATTTGTTGATGCAGCGGGTAAGGTATCTGAGCTGATAGAGAAAAATGCTTTCCACAGCGGGTATATGCAGGCAAGTCCGGATGAATGCATTGAACTGCTGAAAGTGGGCCAGATTGCAATGTATCCTGCTGGTTCCTGGAATCTGGGAACATTTGAAAATGAAGAAAATATCGGATATACGGTATTTACAAAAACAGGGGCAGAAGATCCATACCTGACCTGTTGTGGAAATGCTGCTGATGCGGGAATATGTGTCAGCAAATCAGAGAAGTCGGAAGCGGCAGCGAAATTTGCAGTGGAATATACGAAACGGGTAAATGACCATCTTACCGGTGCGGGAGCCCAGTCTTATTATAAAACAGACATTGTACCGGAAAATATGACGGAGATGCGGAAATCTTATATAGACAATTTCAATAAGCTGGAAAAGACGCAGCTCTGGTGGTATACATATCTGGATACTGATATCGGTGAACCGATGCGTGATCTCTCACAGGAGTTTTTTGCCGGCGGCATTGCAGTTTCGGATTACGTGAATCAGCTGCAAAGCCTGATCAGGGACTGACGGGAGGGCCATATGGTAAAACTTTTGTCAAACAAAAAGGTAATTGCATTGTTTGTATTACCGGGTTTGCTGTTATTTGCAATGGTTTTTGTTTATCCCATTATATATACTATAAATCTTAGCTTTACCTCCTGGCGTGGCGTTGGAGGCAAAGAGTATATCGGGTTTTCCAACTACACAGAGCTTTTTCACGATAAGGTATTTCTTTTGTCTGTTAAGAATACCATGTGTATTCTGGGTATAGCACTGGCTGGACAGCTGATACCGGCATTGTTTTTTGCGATACTGTTGTCTAATTTAAAGAGAGGAACCAGATTCTTTCGGATTGTTTTCTTTATACCGGTATTGTTGTCATCTACGGCAATTGCCCTGATGTGGGGACAGATTTATAATTCCAATTATGGCATGCTCAATGCACTGTTACGGATGATGGGATTGGAAAGTTGGATGAAAGACTGGCTTTCTGACCCGGCAACGTGCCTGACTGCTGTAATTATACCGGTTATTTGGCAGTGGATCGGTTATCATTTAATTATTATGTATTCCGGTCTGAAAGCAATTCCGGATCAATATATCGAAGCAGCAAGATTAGACGGTGCAACCAATTTTCAGGTAGCAGTTCGGATCATCATACCGATGATGCAGGATATTATTAAAGTATGTGTGATCCTTGCGGCGGTGGGAAGTATTAAAATCTTTGACAATATTTATATCATGACTGCCGGAGGTCCGTATAACCTGACTGCCACCATTGCAATCAAGATGTACAATGAAGCATTTTTAAAGATGAACTTTGGATATGGCAGCGCCATAGTCGTAATACTTTGTATCATCTGCATGGCGGTATTCTTGTTTATCAATAAAGTGATGAACCGCGAAGCAATTGAATATTAGGAGGGCTGAAAATGAAAGTCAATATGAAAAAGGTACCGGTTTATATAGTGTTGGGGTTCTTTTCGGCAATCCAGATTTTTCCACTGCTTTGGTTAGTTAATTACTCCTTTAAAAATAATACTGAAATCTTTACCAAAAGCCCTCTGGCGTTTGCGGAACATTTTAATGCAGGAAACTATATCACAGCGTGGGTAAAAGGATCGGTAGGCAAGTATTTTATGAATAGTTTGTTCGTCAGTTTTTTCAGTGTGCTGATTACTTTACTGCTTGGGTGTATGATTGGATATGGCATTACCAGAATGTTTTGGAAAATGAAGAATGCAGTACTGGCATTTATCATGCTGGGCATGATGATTCCCATTCACGCTACGTTAATACCGCTTTTTATCCTGATGCAGAATATGGGAATGCTCAATTCCAGATGGGCAATTATCATTCCATATATAGCAGCGGGAATGCCGCTGGCGGTATTTACCATCAGTAATTTTATGCGCAGTATTCCCAGGGAGTTAGAAGAGGCGGCATTTATTGACGGATGCGGGGTATTTCGGTCATTCGCACAGATTATTATGCCATCCTTAAAGCCAATTATGGCAACGGTGTCTATATTCTGTTTTATGAACAACTGGAATGAATTTATTATGGCAAGTACCTATTTACAAAGCAGCGAACTGTATACTCTGCCAATTGGCCTGCGTGCATTCAAGGGGCAGTATACGGCAGAACTGGGACCGATGGCAGCGTGTATTGTCATTGCAAGTATTCCGTTGCTGATCTTTTACTGCTTTTTCAGTGAACAGGTTGAAAAAAGTTTTGCCGCAGGCAGCGGACTAAAGTAAATTAATACGAGGGAGGAATAAAATGCAGACATCAAGAGAGCTTGTATACCGAGCAATGGAATTTCGTAATCCGGAGAGGATACCCATCTGCCTTTGCTTTGATGAGGATGACCAGAACCGGGAGAATACAAAATCAGTACGGGCAGCTTATGATTCAGATATAGTAATCGTGTCATTTGACGATCCGGAGTTTGAACCTGTGGAAGAAGGATATACCATATGGGGCTATAAGATGGAGAACTTCGGAGAGACCATGGGGGAGGTAAAAGATTACCCAATTAAAACCTGGAATGATTTTGAAAAGTGGCGGCAGGCATTGCCCGATTTTACTGTAGACAGAGGGTACCGGGATGCCAGATCAATGCGGAAGAAGTATCCAGACAGGTTTTTGGCAGGGGGATTGGGGATGATGATGGAAAATATGCTCAATCTGCGTGGCTATGAAGAAGCAATGGTTGATTACTATGAGGAAGAAGATAATTTAAACAGCCTGATAGATGTCTTGTACGACTGCGGCAGAAAGATGGCAGATGGCTATGCCAGAGCAGGCATGGATGCTGTGATTGCCTGGGAAGATTGGGGACTGCAGAATTCCCCGATGATATCCTATGCCCTCTGGAAGGAATTTTACTATGAGCGAATGAAGGCGTTTGTTGATTATATCCACAGCAAAGGCATGAAATATATCCTGCATTCATGCGGCCATATTACGTATCTCTTGGATACTTTTGTGGAAATGGGGGTTGATGTCATTCAGATGGATCAGCAGATGAATATGGGACTGGATACTCTGGAAGCGTGGAAAGGCAAAATTTGTTTTATGTGTCCGGTAGATATTCAGTACAGCAGTTCCATGCAGCGAGAGGAAATGGGCCGTTATATACAGCAGATGTACCAGCATCTGGATACGGGACACGGCGGACTGATCTATAAAAGTTATGCACAGCCTGCAGCCATCCATATGCCGGAGAGGAAGATAATGGACGAGATTGAATTTGTGATGGGAATTAAAATGTAGATGTCTAGCATTAGAATGTAATAATAATGACTTCTTTAAGGTAAGAATTAAGAGTTTCATATTCTTACCTTAAAGGAGTTTTTTTTGACAGGTCAGAGTAATAAGCTGCGTCTGTAATGTCAAACCAGTGATAGTTTTAAGTCAGACCAGTTATAGCAATCTTTTTTAATCACCGTTATAATACAACTATAATCAGTCGTATGACAAAGCAGGAGGAAAATTAATGAAAAAGAGTAAGTGGATCAGCCTTTTATTAGCAGGTATATTAACATTGTCTCTGGCTGGCTGCGGAGGTGGAAATACAGCCGACACAGCCGGTACCGGGAGTGCAGCCAGTGACAGTAAGACGAATGACAAAGGAGAACCCTATACGGTAACCATGGTTCTGCAGGGAAGCCAGCCCCAGGATGAAGAGAGAATTGAAGGAAAGATCAATGAAATTCTGGAAAAAGAATTGAATGCCAAGCTGGATATTGTGATGCTTCCCTGGGCAAGTGCATCCCAGCAGCTGCAGTTAATGCTATCCGGTGATGAGAAAATTGACTGTTTTTACACGAATGCCACAGGGGCAATGAAGTTTATGCATGCAGGCCAGATCATGGATATGTCAGAGCTGGTAGAAAAATATGGGACAAACTTAAAAGAAATTTATGGGGAAGAGGTATTAAAACTGAATTCCATAGATGGATTCCTCTATGGTGTGCCAAACCAAATCGAGAGGGGAAGTATACCGGCAGTTTTCATGCGTAAGGATATGATAGAAAAATATAACATTGACACATCTGCAATTAAGGAACCTAAAGATCTGGAAAAAGTCTTTGAGGCTGTTAAAAAAGGAGAACCGGATATGACCATGCTGTTTTCTATTAACAGTGGGGATACACCTCTGGACAGGTTATTTCCGGGAGATACTTTGTCAGATGCAAATGGCTTAGGCGTACTGATGGATCAGACCGAAAATACGAAGATTGAAAATCTGTTTGCAAGCGACTGGTACATGCAGACTACAAAGATGCTTTATGACTGGTACCAGAAAGGATATATCAGCAAGGATGCAGGTACGGCAACCGAAAACTGGAGAACGGTATGCAAGGCTGGAAATCTGTTCTCACTGTTCTTTGCGTATCATCCGGGTACACCAGTGGAATTTAAAAGTTCTACAGGATACGATTTTGAAATAGTAAAGTTCAGGGATTACCCGATTAAAAACTGTCAGACCTATTCCGGTATTATTTTCTCGCTGGCACAAAACTGTGAAAATCCGGATAAGACAATGCAGGTATTAGATTATATCTATGGTAGTAAGGAAATTATGAATCTGCTGAACTGGGGTGAAGAAGGTACAGACTATGTCATCGAGGATCAGGAAAATGATATTATCAATTATCCGGAAGGAATTACCACGGATAATGTAGGATACAGCCTGAACCTGGGATGGGAATTGCCCAATCAGTTTATTGCCCACAAATGGAATGGAAGTGATCCAAAGCTCTGGCAAAAAATGGAAGAATTTAATAAGAGTGCAAAGGATTCAAAAGCAATGGGATTTTTATTTGACGATTCAGCGGTAGAAAGTGATGTCTCAGCGTTGGCAAATGTGGTGTCACAGTACCGGGGATCTCTAAACAGCGGATCTGTAAATCCGGAAGAATACATTCCTAAATTTCTGAAAGATCTGGAAGCAGCCGGAATCGATCGTGTGATTGAGGCCAAACAGAAACAATTTGATGAATGGCTGAAGCGTGATTAAAATTCTGGCACAGAATAAATAGAAATGGGATGACTGCCGTAAAACAAAAGTTTTACGGCAGTTTTAAAAAGGAGAATGAATGTGAATAAAAAATCAAAGTTGCTGGTTTATAAAAAACATTTCCCGCTGTATCTTATGATTTTGCCGGGAGTACTTTATTTAATTATAAATAATTATATTCCTATGGCAGGAATGATAATTGCATTTAAGAAGGTTAATTTTTCGAAAGGGATTTTAGCCAGTCCATTTTGTGGATTAGATAATTTTAAGTTCTTATTTTCCTCCGATCAGGCATGGATAATAACCAGAAATACAATGTTATACAATCTTGCCTTTATTTTAGTAAACATGGTGATTGGAATTGCAATTGCCATTTTGATTACCCAGGTACGCAGTAAAAAAATGAAAAAATTATACCAGAGTGCGATCCTGCTTCCGTTTTTAATGTCTATGGTAATTCTTAGCTACATTGTTTATGCCATGCTGAGCGCAGAAAATGGAATGGTAAATAACTCCATATTAAAGGCACTTCATATTGATCCGGTACAATGGTATCAGAGACCGGAATACTGGCCCTTTATATTAGTAATCGCAAACTGCTGGAAAGGGGTTGGGTATGGATGCTTAATCTATATTGCGACTTTGATTGGCATAGATCCCACATTTTATGAGGCAGCCAGGCTGGATGGGGCAACGAAATGGCAGGAGATTAAGAAAATTACCCTTCCATGTATGGTTCCTACGATAATTACGCTGCTTCTTTTAAGTATTGGGAGAATCTTCTATTCGGATTTCGGGTTATTCTACCAGGTTCCCATGAACTCCGGTGTCCTTCTTCCTACCACAAATGTAATTGATACATATGTATACCGTGCTTTAATTGAACAGGGAAATATCAGCATGTCTTCGGCGGCAGGCGTTTATCAGTCTCTTGTAGGATTTGCGGTAGTTATGGTCAGTAACTGGGTGGTCAGACGGGCAGATAAAGAAAAAGCACTATTTTAGTAAGAAACTCAGTAAACAGAAAGGAAGCCACCCAAAGATTCTTCTAACAGGATTTAAAAGTGGCAGTATTGCAGTCAGGTCTGCAATATGCAGGGGGTATAAAAATGTATCATTCGAAAAAGAACAAACGTTATCAGTTCATTATTAATCTACTTCTCATAATTGTAACGCTTTCTATTATTTTACCGTTTTTGCTGGTTTTTATCTCATCTATTACAGATGAAAATACACTGATACGGGAGGGGTATTCGTTTTTTCCAAAACAACTCAGCCTATATGCGTATCAGTATATTATTCAGCAGGGCGACAAAATTTTAAGGGCTTATGGAATTACGATTATCGTAACGCTTCTGGGGACGGTGGTAAATATCTCAATGTCTGCCCTTATGGCTTATCCGCTATCGGTGAAAACGCTGCCCCACAGGCGGGCAATTACATTTTTTGTGTTTTTCACAATGCTGTTTAATGGGGGCTTAGTACCATCTTATCTGATGTATGTTAATTATTTTCAGATTAAAAACACACTATTTGCATTGCTGGTTCCAAACCTGCTGCTGAGTGCTAATAATATTCTGTTAATCCGTACATATTTTACAGGAAGTATCCCGGATGCACTATACGAAGCTGCGAAGATCGATGGTGCCACCCATTTTCAGATTTTTGGGAAAATAGTGATACCTCTTGGGAAGCCGATTCTTGTAACTATGGGGCTGTTTTCCGGACTTGCCTATTGGAATGACTGGACGAATGGTTTATACTATTTATCAGGAAATAGTGGTCAGAAGCTATATGGAATACAAAATCTGTTAAACCAGATGATCACGGACATTCAATATCTTGCCAGTGGTAAGGTGGCGGGTAATATAGGGGCTGAAGTGGCGAAGATGCCTACCATTTCAATTCGAATGGCGATAGCATTTATAGCAATGCTGCCGTTGTTTCTGATCTATCCGTTTTTACAGAAATATTTTTCAGAAGGAATAACGCTGGGGGCCGTTAAGGGCTAGTACTACAGCAGTAAGGAGTGGTGATGATTAAAAAGAAGGATGGGCAGCAGAAAAATATTGCACAGCAGATGAAAGGAATTGTAAAGATAATAATTCCGGTTTTGATACTCTATATTTTTCTGGGCGGCGTTATCCTTGAGAATATCCGTAAGCAGGCAATTAGGAATATGAATGAGATGTCAGAACTTTATATGGATGAACTGGATAACCGCTTTTTCCGCATCAGCCGAAGAATCCTGATAAATATCATGGAAGATAATTCAGAGGAATCTGTATTCCGGAAAAATGTTGAGCTAATCTGTGAAGACAGCCAGAATGATATTCAGATCAATTATGCCATCGGGAAGATCCGGGAGGATTTTCTGCAGTTTTCCTGGGAATACGGGGAAGAGTATCACTTTTTCTTATACCTGGAGGAGACCGGCAAATTTATCAATCTGGATCTGGATGCGGATACGGATCTGCTTAGCGACAAGATTAAGCGCTCTCTGATTGAGAAAATCCAGTCTAAGAAAAATACAACTTATTCTATTAAGCAAAAATGGGACAGTCTGTTCCTTAAAGAAGGCAACTATGTTTATAAAGCAGCTCAGATAAAGGGTATTTACCTGGGGTGCTATGTAAATGTAAAAGATATACTGGAGCCCTTTCAGAAGATTACCTCCGGCGGTGACGGCTATGTGCAGATGGTCAGCCATGATGGACAGGTTATAGGAAGAATTACGGATAAGGGAATTGAAGACAACAGCAGGAAGAAGGAAGACAATGAAAATAAAAATACCGGGGAATTGGCAGCCGGAGCATATGGTGCCGGGAAAAAAGAGTGGACGATAATTGTAAAAGAAATGAAACGTGCGCCGTTTTTCTTAGAGCTGCATATATCCGGGGAAAAGATCATTGGTATTCTGGCGGTGGTACTGGCTGCACTGCTGGTTCTGGTGCTGGTGCTTCTGTCAGCAGGGTATGGAATGGTATTTTATCTGAGAAAGTACGTGCTCAGCCCCATTCAGAAATTTACCAATAATCTGCTTCAGTATGATGCAGGGGACTATACTTATAATATAACGGACAGCAATCTGCTGGAGCTGGAGCAGATGGACGGACAGTTCCGCAAAATGATGCATCAGATCCGGAAGTTAAAAATCACCCTGTACGAGCAGGAACTGGAAAAGCAAAAAATAGAAATGGATTTCCTGAAGCTGCAGATCAGACCACACTTTTATTTAAACTGCCTTAATTTTATTTACAGTATGATTGATTTTAAAGAATATCAAAGCGCCAGAAAGATGTCAGCCATTACCGCAGATTATCTGCAGTATGTTTTCAAAAATAATCTGGAAAAAGTAAAAATTGAAGCAGAGCTGAATCATTGCAGAAATTACCTGGACATTCTACTGCTTCGTTACCAGGGTGGATTTGAATATTATATAGAGCAAAACGATGAGGTCATAAATGCGGAGATTTTCCCATTCCTGATTCAGGTATTCGTAGAGAATGCGGCAAAACATGCACTGACCATGGAACGGAAGATTCTGATTTCGGTTACGGTATATCCGGAGGAACGGGAAGAGGGAGAATTCGTAAACATATATATATCAGATACCGGAAAGGGATTTCCGGAAGATGTCCTGGACAGATTAAATCAGGGGCTCCCGTTACCAAATGCCAATGGGCATGGATTTGGAATAGAAAACTGTCTGAAGCGGTTTCGGTATTTTTATGGGGCTCAGGGAGAGATTCATTTTGAAAATAGTCCACTTGGAGGGGCAATTGTGGATATTCATATCCCGGTGGAAGACGCTGCTGGAGAGAATGGGGAAATAAATAATGGAGTAATGCAATGAACATTCTAATCGTAGATGATGAAAATTATGTGATTGACAGCATTAAGAAAAATATTTGTTGGGACAGGTTTCCCGTTACCAATATTTATACGGCAAACAGTATGCAGCAGGCACAGACCATCGTAGAGATGATTCCCATCCGGATCATCATCAGTGATATTATTATGCCCCAGGGTACCGGACTGGATTTTGTAAACTGGGTGAGGGAACAGGCATATCCGATACAGGTTATCTTTCTAACCAGCTATGCGGAATTTGAGTTTGTAAAGAAAGCAATCGCACTGGAATCCGTTGATTACCTGCTCAAACCCATTGATTTTATAAAGTTGTCGGATGTGCTTGTAAAGGCAGTGGAAAAATGTGAGATGCAGCAGAAATTCAAGGAGTACCGGACCGGATGTGAAAAGTGGGATCGGAATAAAAGGCTTGTGCATGAAAATTTTCTAAAAGATGTCATGGAAAATAAGTATACGGTTTTCGATCTTCCAGTATTCGAACATCTGGATTATACAATGGAGGATATATTTATACCGCTGTATCTGCATATTTATGACAGCGGCAGAACTTCAGAAAATTGGGATGAAAGCATATTGGAGTTTATTATCAGAAATGTTTTGGGTGAGCTTGTAAACGATATGGATTTGGAAGTTGAAACTGTATATCCCGAACAGCGTTACCGCTATGCTGCCATATTAAAGAAGCGTGGAAACGGTGGTAAAAAAAGAGAGATCTCAGACAGGCTGCCGGCAGTTATGGAAATGTTTCTGTCCTGGGCAAAAGGAAAACTGAAGAAAAATATCTGGTTCGGTGCAGGAAATCAGGCTTCCTTTAAAGAGCTCTCTGACAGTTTTACAGGTCTTAAGAAAATGAGGGAAGAAAACCTGGCAGTCTGGAACTGTGTGATGTGCGTCGAAAATTATGAGCGAAAAGAGATTGTTTATCAGAATCCCCACTTGCAGATGTGGAAAACACTTTTGGAAGAATACAAAACAGAAGATTTGATTTCCAGTATGTATGCGTATCTGGAGCAAATGGAACGGGATGTGATGATTACCCTGGAGAGTCTGAAAAAGTTCCGTATGGACGTTGTACAGCTGATCTATTCTTATCTGGCGGCTCAGGAGGTCACCGCCCATCTGCTTTTCGGTGCAAAGGAGAGTGAACAGGCTTATCTGATGGCGGTAGACGGCATATGGGGAGCAAAGGAATTTGTCAGCCATTATGTGGCAAAAGCAGTAAATCATATTGGTTTTATCCAGGAGTCAACCTCTGTAGTGGATGAGCTGCGAAGGTATATCGATATGCATTACCAGGAAGATATACGAAGGAGTGATCTGGCGGATCTGGTGTATCTTAATACAGATTATATTTCCAGAATTTTTAAGAAAGAAACAGGATTGTCTATTAGCAATTATCTGATTCAGAAGCGCGTGGAGGTGGCAAAAAGGCTTTTGACTCAGAGTAAGCTTCCTATAAATACTGTTTCTATTCACGTAGGATACAGTAACTTTTCATATTTTACGAAGATGTTTCGGGAGAATACCGGATGTTCACCGCTGGAATATAGAAGAAACTATAGTGAATGATGGCACACAGCAATGACTGTGACCAAACAATAATAGAACTTCAGGTAATTCAATAATAGAATAACAATAGAAAGGTTGCCACAATACGATGGCAGTGTTGCAGGAGCGCCTGCAATATAAAATGGGTACCATAATGAAACAGGCAGAATTAGAACAATTATTGAAAAGCATGTCTTTAGAAGAGAAGATTAACCAGATGCTGCAGGTGACAGGAGATTTTTATCTTGGAAAGACCGTAATCACCGGTCCTATGAGGGAAAACGGTTTTACGGAAGAAAGTGTGGCGCAGGCAGGCTCTGTAATAGGGCTTGCAGGAGCGGATGTGGTTAAGAAGGTACAAAAAGAATATATGGAGAAGCAGCCGCATCATATTCCGCTGCTGTTTATGCTGGACGTTATCAATGGATATAAAACCGTATTCCCTATTCCTCTGGGACAGGGAGCTGCTTTTGAACCGGAAATGTCCAAAAGCTGTGCAAAGGCAGCGGCAAAAGAGGCTGCGGTATCAGGGCTTCACATAACTTTTGCACCAATGGTGGACCTTGTAAGGGATGCCAGGTGGGGAAGAGTCATGGAATCCACAGGAGAGGATACCTATTTAAACTGTTGTTTTTCAAAAGCAATGGTGGAAGGATTTCAGGGCAGCGACTTAAAGGAGCCGTACCGGGTAGCTGCCTGCATCAAACATTTTGCAGGTTATGGGGCACCGGATGCCGGGCGGGATTATAATACGGTGGAGTTGTCCGAACATACTCTGCGGGAATTTTATCTTCCGGCATATCAGGCAGGTATAGAGGCAGGAAGTGCCCTGGTGATGACATCTTTTAATACGATTGACGGCGTCCCGGCAACGGGTAATAAATGGCTGATGCGTGATATTCTTCGCAAGGAAATGGGATTTGACGGTGTCTTGATTTCTGATTGGGCTGCCATGGAAGAGATTATTTATCACGGCTATTGTGAAGACCGCCTTGATGCTGCGAAGAGATCAATTGAAGCCGGTGTGGATATCGATATGATGACCGGTATATATTCCGAGCGTCTGCAGGAACTCATAGAAAATGGTAAGGTAGAGGAACGGCTGATAGATGAAGCAGCCATGCGTATTCTGGAACTGAAAAACAAGCTGGGGCTTTTTGAAAACCCATACAAGGATGCGGATGAGGAAAAAAGCCGGGAGATTATACTCTGCAGAGAACACCGGGAGCTGGCAAGGGAATGCGCGCGTAAGTCGTTTGTTTTGCTGAAAAATGAGGGGGCGCTTCCGGTACAAAAAGAACAAAAAATTGCATTTATAGGTCCATACACAGACAACAGGGAAATACTGGGAGCGTGGTCGTTTATTGGGAAAAGTGAAGATGCAGTTTCTATTAAGGATGCAGCCATGGAGGTGTTGGATCAAAGCAGAACAACATATTGCCAGGGCTGCCCGGTATTAGATGATACGGTGAAATTAGAAGGATTTGCGGCCGGCAATGAAGCGGAAGGGAAATCAAACAATACCGCAAACCCGGAGGATGAAGAACAGAAGCAGGCGGAAATGCTGAATACCGCAATAAAGGCGGCAAAAGAGGCTGACGTTGTAATCATGCCGCTGGGAGAACACCGGCTGCAATCGGGAGAGGCATGCAGCAGGGCAGAGATTGTAATACCGGAAGCGCAGATGGATTTGTTCCGGAAGATCTGCCAGGTACAGCCAAATGTAGTAGTAGTTCTCTTTAATGGACGACCATTGGATATCAGGGAGATTTCCCAAAAGGCTAAGGCTGTTTTGGAAGTCTGGATGCCGGGAACGGAAGGCGGGCATGCCATTATGGATGTACTGACCGGGGAATACAACCCCTCCGGCAAGCTGACTATGAGCTTCCCTTACAGCGTTGGACAGGTACCGGTACACTATAATGAATATTCTACAGGCAGGCCGCATGTACCGGGCAAAGACAAAGACAGGTTTCGCTCAAAATATCTGGATATTCCAAATGCACCCCTCTATCCATTTGGATATGGATTGAGCTATACTGATTTTGAAGTCTCTAAGACAGAACTGGACCATAGGGAAATGCAGCCGGAGGATACTGTAAGGGCTTCAGTCAGCATCAGGAATACAGGAAATATAGCAGGAACACAGGTACTGCAGTTGTATATCAGGGATGTGAAAGCCAGTGTGGTAAGACCGGTGAAAGAATTAAAAGGTTTCCAAAAGGTTCATTTACAACCTGGGGAAGAAAAAACAGTGACTTTTGAGATCAGAGAAGAAATGCTTCGTTTTTATTCGGAGAATAAGGTCTTTGAGAGTGAGGCAGGGGAATTTGAAGTGTATATAGGTGTGGATAGCAGTGTGGAGGAATGTGACAGGTTTTATTTGAAAAAATAAAAGAGTGGATATAGAAGAACAGATGTGGACTTTAGACGGTTTGCAGATCAGTGAGAACTGATTTGCAGGCCGTTTTTGTGCAGGGTGGATTTTTATGAATTTGGGACATGTATACTTCTGTAAATACTCCATGTATTATATGTAAATGCTGAATACTCTTTCTATAAATATTCATTTACAATAGGAAAAACAGGAGGAAAAAACAGGAGGAAGAAACATGCTGGAATATCAATTGAGTATTGAGAATCAAACATCGCCATTAGGACTGGATGTTCCAAAGCCGATGTTGAGCTGGAAAGTAATTACGAAAGAAAAAAACTGGATTCAGGAAGCTTATCAGATAGAAGTATATTTTTGCGGAAATGGAAAAGATCAGGAACAGGTTCTGATCTGGGACAGCGGAAATTGCTGCGGCAGCCAAATGAGCGCTTGCTATCAGGGAACAGAATTGCTATCAGGTATGGAATATTGCTTTCGCGTCCGAAGCTTCGGGAAGGGGCTGGGAGGAACAGAGGTACCATATAGTAAACCGTCATTTTGGCGGATGGGAATATTACGGCAGGAAGAGTGGAAAGCAAAATGGCTGGGAGTATCCGGCGATGTGGTTTCGAATCCGGTATATGAAAAGAAGATAAGTATCAAAAAGCCAGTGAAAAGTGCAATTGTATATGTTTGCGGTTTAGGTCATTACGAGTGGAGTATTGATTGTAAGAAGATTGGAGATGCCGTTCTTCAACCCGGTTGGACGGATTATAGACAGACTTGCTTCTACAATACATACGATGTTACAAAAGAATTGTCAATCCAGTCAGACCATAAAATTAAGATATGCCTGGGAGATGGCATGTACCACACGACGGCTGGGCAAAAGGGCAGATATGTGTATTTTGAACGTTCTTTTGGCAGAATGAAGTTTCTGCTTCAGATGGATATTTTGTATCAGGATGGTGGAAAAGAGCAGATAATCAGTGATGAGAGCTGGATACAAAGACCTGGACCAATTACATTTTCCAGTATTTATGGAGGAGAGGATTACGATGCCGGATTAGAGGGGGAAAACGAAGGGGAAATAAAAAGCTTCCCGGCAGAAGTTTCGGCGGCGCCCCAAGGGAAATTAACGGCTCAAAAAAATCCTCCGCTAAAGGTGATGGAGCGTCTAAAGGCTGTGGATGTAAAAAAAACAGATTCAGGATATCTCTATGATTTCGGACAAAATTTTTCAGGCTTTGTCAGAATGACGGCTTCGGGTGATCCGGGACAGGAGATTATAATGATCCCCGGGGAAATACTAAATGAATATGGAGAACCGGACCAAAGTGTGACAGGAAAAGATTATTATTGGAAATATACCTTTGGAAATAAGCGGGAGGCGGTTTGGGAACCTCGTTTTACCTATTATGGGTTTCGGTATGTACTGGTAAAAGGGGCTGTGCCTATAAATGATATGAAAATACAGGATGGGAGTAATGGGGCTTGTCTATTAGATCTTGAAGGAGAATTTATTTACCCTGATGTAAAACAAACCGGTAATTTTTCGTGTTCAATCCAGTTATTTAATCAAATCCATCATATTATTCGGCAAGCGATGCTGAGTAATATGAAAAGTGTGCTGACAGACTGTCCACACAGAGAAAAATTCGGCTGGCTGGAAGAATCACATCTTATAGGCCCTGCACTGCTGTTTAATTATGACCTGAAAAATTTATATAACAAAATTCTGGGGGATATTCGGGATGCACAGCATGAGAATGGGCTTGTGCCTGACATTGCCCCCGAATATATAACATTTGGGTATCATGAGGGCTATGTGGATTCGCCGGAGTGGGGAAGCGCGGCAATCCTGGTACCCTGGTATCTGTATCATAAATATGGTGAAAAGCGCATATTAGAAGAGAGCTATGATACCGCTGCCCGGTATATCGCATATTTAACTGGCAAGACACATCATGATGTGCTGCATCATGGGCTTGGGGACTGGTGTGACTTGGGCGTCCGGGCTCCCTTTACTCAAAATACACCTGTTCCGGTGACAGCTACCTGTATGTATGGGATAGATCTGCGGATTATGGAACAGATTTCTAAAATACTGGGTAAACAGCAGCAGGAAAAGTATTATGAAAACTTATATAAACAAGTGAAAAAAGAGTTTAATCTGCAGTTTTTTGATAATCAGACAGGCCATTATGCAACGGGAAGCCAGACTGCACAGGCTATGGCATTAATGGCTGGATTTGCGGAGGAATACTATGAAGAAAAAGTCCTGGAAGAGCTGGTATTAAATATACGTGCTAATCAGAATGGAACCACAGCCGGAGATGTGGGACATCCCTATGTACTGGCAGCATTAACCAGATATGGGAGGTCTGATGTGGTATATGATATGATGAGGGTGACAGACCGCCCGGGGTATGGGTATCAGGTTCAATGCGGGGCAACAGCCCTGGCGGAAGAATGGGATGGTCCGGATCCGCAGCATCCCCATGGTTCCCAGAATCACTTTATGCTGGGAAGTGCGGATGAATGGTTCTATACGGGACTTGGCGGAATCGGGCTTGTGCGGGAGGAAACTCAGATCTTCAGGATTAAAATCCAACCTTATTTTCCGAAAGATATGGAGTGGATGCAGGTATGGCATGAGCATCCTTATGGGAAAATCGAAGTATCCTGGAAACGGATAAATACAGAAATAGAGTTGTCTATTACTTTACCGCCCAATACCACAGGTGAAATTAATCTGCCTGTTTTATCTAAGGATCTTATTAACAGAAAAAGTCTGGTAAACGAAGTAAAGTTAGAGGATTATGGGCAAAATTGTAAGATATATGCAGGAAGCGGAACCTGGAGATTTTTCTTTACGAATTAATAATTCGGTAGTTTGCAATATGAATGAAAAGTACATGAATAATCTGTAGATTCTGCATGGGAATATATCAGCAGATCCGCTATACTGGTAAACATCAACGGAACAGCAAACAGAAGAAGGAAGAATAATAGGAGGAAAAGGTATGAAAAGCAGAAAGCTTATGGCTCTTTTATTGGGGGTATCGTTAACCATCGGTACACTTGCAGGCTGCGGAGGCAGTGAGAAAGAAACCGGAAAAACAACAGAGCAGGCAGCAACTAAAGCATCCGATAAAGGTCAGGAGGGATCAGGAGAAACAAAAACCCCGGATGGAACAGAGGAAGTATCTCAGAATTCCGGTCAGGAAGCTGAGGCTCTGGATTATGAAGGTGTTACGCTCAGTGTTGTACTGGCACAGGGCTGGGATACGCCGGGAAGAGAGGCATTGTTCCAGAAATACACGGATAAGACGGGGGTACAGTTTGATGTTCAGATGCTTCCGGATGATATGGCATCCGAGTTAATAAAAACTAAATTTGCTACAGAGGAACTTCCGGATATTATATTAAACTCCGGATCTGTAATAGAACATACTTATATGCTTCCTGAGGAACGCCTGGCAGACCTTACAGGAGAAGCGTGGACAGAACAGCTGATCAGTAAGGATTCCTTTATGGTAGATGGGAAAATCTGGGGAATTCCTCTCGGCGGGCAGGGCTTTTTTGCTTTTGCAGTGAATAAAAAAGTGTTTGCCGATAATGGACTGGACATTCCAACATCCAAAGAAGAGCTGGAACAATGTTTTGAAACGTTAAAGAAAAATGGGGTACAGCCAATGTATCTGGCTTCAAAAGATCCCTGGGTAGTGGGTAATATGACCAGCGGAGGTATTCAGAAAGCATTGGATAAAGATTCCCAGCTCATTGATAAATTAAATAAAAATGAGGTCAAATATCAGGATATACCAGGAATGATAGAGGTGTTTGAAGATTTAAGGAGATGGAATGAAGCCGGATATCTTGGTGACAATACCATGGCAGATTCCTGGGATGGAGAATATCAGGCATTTGGAGAAAATAAATGCGGTGTTACGATTGGACTGACAACATGGGATGTAACCATGGAAGAGAAATATCCGGGTTCTGCAGAAAATATGGAGCTGATCCCATTTTATATCGGTGACTCAGACACTTACTTTGCAGGTACCACAGCGCAGTGGTATATTCCCAAATCCGGGAAACACGTAGATATCGTAAAGGATTTCTTCAATTTTGCCGCAGAGCAGGAAAACCTGAATGCGTTTTACGGGGCCATGGGCGAAGCGTCAACTCCGTGGAAAGATGTAGAGGTAGACTGCCTGGCACCTACCAGACAATTAATAGAGAAATTAAACAGTGGTGAATACAGTTATCATTTTGGACATAATTCACTCGTTCAGGGACAGGACTTTGACGGACTCTGTAAACTCGCCCAGGAGGTGCTTATAGGTAACAAGACTGCGCAAGAGGGAGTAAAGGAGTATGATCAGATGAGATCCCAGATAGCAAAAGCCCTTGGATTGTCAGGATTCTGACAGACTGGGCATGAAGGTTAAGAATTGGAAAGCTGGGGGAAGAGGCGCATTGCTTTTGCCCTCAGTTTTCTTTCAGACAGAAAGGGGTTACATATGAATGCCAAGAAAGTGTATCCGAATTATTTTTGGTTTGTTCCATTGCTGATCTATACAATGATATTTATTATTCCCAGCATTCTGGGGCTTTTATATTCTTTTACAAACTGGACGATTTATTCATCTTCAAAAACCTTTTGCGGACTTGACAACTATAAAAATCTGCTGGGAGACAGCTTGTTCCGCATGGGATTTCGAAATACCATTATATTCACTATTTTTACTACTGCAGCCAAAGCAGTCATCGGATTTGCATTAGCCCTGGCACTGAATGCTAAAATACCGACTAAAAATGCTCTGAGGACTATTTATTATCTGCCTGCTATTTTCAGCAGTTTGATTGTGGGTGTAGTATTCCGTTCCATATTAATGCCAAAAACAGGTCTCTTAAATACGTTTTTAGGGGTGCTAAGCCCTGGGCTGGCAGCCAATGACTGGCTGGGACAACCCTCTACGGCAATGGCTGCGGTTATATTTGTAGAGATCTGGAGAGGAGCAGGCTATTGCATGGTACTTTTTCTGGCCGGTCTGCAGGGAATCTCCAGTGAATATTACGAAGCAGCTACAATTGACGGGGCAGGCGGCGGGCAGAAATTTAAGTCTATTACGGCACCGCTTATGATGCCAACCTTAAATACGGTTATATCCCTGAGTATTATCGGAGGGTTAAAGGTTTTTGATATTGTCATTGCGTTAACAAAAGGCGGACCGGGGCTGTCCACTGAGGTTTTAAGTACCACAGTTTATAAATATCTGGGGAATGGTGCGATGGGAACAGGAAGTGCCGCAAATATGTGTCTGACCGTGTTTGTAGTTATTGTATTTGCTGTGGTTAATTATGGACTGGGAAGAATGGAGGTTGATCAGTAATGAGACGTATGAAGATTAACAGGATGATTCTAACCGCTTTATTGTGGATTTGCAGCCTGTCCATTATATTTCCGCTGCTTCTTGTGGTAATAAATTCTGTAAAAACAGCTGCTGAGTCCGATATAATGAGGCTGACTCTGCCCGAAAGCCTCATATTTGAAAATTTTACCATGGTACTGAGTGAGGGTAGGGTATTCTCATCTTTTTTAAATAGTGTTATCATTACGGTATTAAGCGTAGGACTATCTGCAGTGCTGGGTGTTATGGCAGCGTTTGTTCTGGCTAGAAACCAAAGCAGGCTGAACAGGGCAGTGCGAAAGTATTTTCTTCTGGGTCTGATTATTCCTATGCAGCTAATTTCTTTGATAGAGGTACTAAAAATATATCATCTATATAACAATTATTTGGGTCTGATCCTGGTTTATACAGCCATATTTCTACCAATGACCATTATGCTTTCCTATGGGGCGGCGAAAACCCTGCCGAAAGAGATGGATGAAGCAGCAGTGACTGACGGATGTGGACCGTTAAGGTTGTTTTTCTCTGTTATCATGCCGCTGTTAAAGCCGGTAGTGACTACGGTATGCGTTACTCAGTTTATGTTCATCTGGAATGATTTTCAGTTTCCGCTTTACTTAATCACAGACTCTAATAAATGGACACTGGTTTTAGGCGTTTACGGCTTTTTGGGAAAATTTTCTTCCCAGTGGAATCTGGTTTGTGCCCATATTTTAATTTCCAGCCTGCCGGTTGTGTTTGTATATCTGTTTGGACAGAAATATATTGTAGATGGCATGGTTGCTGGAGCTGTTAAAGGATAATTTATCAGGATGGAGGAAGCCGTTTGTTTCAGAAAATAAGTTACCGGAAAAAAACGTTGTTTATTTACACTGCACTGGTCATTACAATTTTTGTGGTATTCATTGTCATATATGGTTTTGCGCAAACAAAAAATATGAAAGGAATTACCGACAGCACCATTGAACAGCTGTCGGTAAAAGCCGCTTCCCAGTTTGAAAGTATTTTAAATGATATGAGTGATATTACGCTGGGAATAGCTGCCAATGAAACGGTCCATGAAATACTGGAAATGGTAAACCGGGAGAGTGATAAGGCCAACTATTTTCAGAAACGCCCTGAGGAAAAAAGGAAGATACAGCGGGAAATAGCCGGTGTGAGCGGAATGCGGTTTGAACATAAAAGCTTTGACGTTCTGTCTGCAAATTTTGATCTTCTAAGCCTTAATATTTATCCGGAACAGATGCCGGAAAAAAGTCGTATCCGGGAAATACACTGGATAAAATATATGATGGAGAATCGTCAGAGCAAATTAATTGTTCCTGTGGGCAGAGATGAGTATGGACGTACACAGAATGAAGTGTTTTCATTTGTCAGAGTAATTCAGGATGAATTTGAACGGTATGGACTGGTAGATGTACAGTATGAAAAGAAACTGCTGGATGACATTTTCAAGGTAAAACTGCAGGAAAATGAGATGCAGGTAATTGTCCTTCATAATAATGAATTATTTTATGCAACAGAGGATGCGCCATTACAAGGACTGGAAAGTTTATCCCGGGAAAAAAGGGCGGGTGAGGGACAGCCCGGCGATATTTCATTAGACAATACAGCATACACCATGAGCAGCCAGTTCCTGAATAACTATGAAATGAAAATTTTCATGCTGGCAAGAACTTCAGAATATATGAAACCTGTCTATGATACAGTTAGAACAATCGTTGTGTTAGGGATGATTGTATTATGTTTTATTATATTTATTGTTTATATTATTTCTTATAATCTTAATAAACCAATTCGGGAACTGCGTAATTATATAGATCATATGGATTACTTAAGTCTTTCATTGGATTTTAAAGCTGACAGTTCGAATGATGAAATTAAGCTGCTGGCAAATGCTTTTGAAAAAATGTTTGAAGGGATTAAACGTTCAAGGGATGAGTTAATAGAAGCACATACCCGGGAAATAAAGGCAAATTACGATGTCCTTCAGGCACAGATTAATCCTCATTTTATTCATAATATACTGTCGGTAATCGGAATGATAGGCTATGAGAAAAACGCACCTGAGATAATGGATATGTGTGCTGCGCTGACCAGAATGCTTCAATATACTACTCAGACCGGACAGGATACCGTTGCGGTGTGCTTAGAGTTTGAACATGCAAAAACATATCTGCAATTAATGAAATACCGCTATCTGGACATTCTGGAATATCAGATTGAACTGGATGAGGAAATGGAACAGGTTGAGATTCCCAAGTTTGTATTGCAGCCGGTGGTGGAAAATTGTTTTCAGCATAGTTTTGTGAATTTAGATAAACCGGTATATCGTATTCGGGTAAAAGGCGCTATAACAATGAACGGATGGGAAATCTCCGTTGATGATAATGGGGCAGGGTTTACGGCGGAGTCAGTACAGGAACTGAATAGGCAGTTTCAGGAGATCGAGGAGAGAATTAAAAGCGGAAATAAGATTCCTGATATGCAGATAGGAGGATTGGCGCTGAATAATACTTATGCCAGACTTTTTATTTACTCCGGCGGAGAAATAACATTAAGGGTAGGAAGTGGTTTCATGGGAGGTTCCTGTGTGGTAATTGCAAAGTCAGTGAAAGCCCCTCGGTTTGGATCGCTGCCTGCAGGAAGAAATGTTACGGATAGTAGTTTATATAATCCAAAGGATGATGGAGAGAATTACACAGATGATGAAAGTTATAGTGGTAGAAGATGAACCGGCGATTCTTGCGGGAATTGTACGCATGATAGAGAACCTGGAACTGGATATGGAGGTCAGAGGATGTTACCGAAACGGAGAGCAGGCACTGGCAGGAATGGAAATAGATCAGCCGGATATTTTGGTCACCGATATCCGGATGCCGGTTATGAATGGGTTGGAGCTGATAGAAGAAGCGCAAAAAAGATACGAGGGTATAGAGTATGTGGTATTAAGCGGATTCAGTGAATTTGCTTATGCCAAAGAGGCGATCCGATTCGGAGTGGACAGCTATATTCTCAAACCCCCAGTGCAGTGTGAACTGCAGGAAACCTTGAAAAGACTATCTGAAAAAATTGAAAAGAGAAAACAAAAAGAACTTTGTGAGGAATTGCAAAATGCTATCTTTAACGGCATGTATGATAGGACTGTTTTAGAAAAAGGTTTTAAAGATTATAACTGCTGCTATCTCCTGCTGGTATGTGTTGGGGCATTTTCCATGCGTTCAGAAACCTTTATCCGGCCACCGAGTGAAATATGGAATTCCGGGTTCATTCGGGAAAAGCTGAAAGGAAAGGCGGATAAGGACTGGAGATACTACATCTTTGATTCTAAGGCAGGAAATGAGAAGCTGGTCTTTCTGGCATCAAAAGATGATAGTATCGTACCGGTAAAACATCTTGTCAACCAGTTGTCGGGGTATGAAAAGCTCCTTGAGATGCCTGTAAATATTGTACTGAGTGAAGCATTTACTGATACAAAAGAGCTTGGAAAGAAGTATCGTGATATTCGTTTCTGCATGAGCAACCAGGCGCTGATTGGAAGAAGCCATATGACCATTATGGGTGAAGAGGTATTGCCGGAAGCATATATTGCCATTGGAAATCAGGAAAAAAACCGTTTGTCATCACTGCTGGAAAAAGATGATTTTAAAGGCATTATACAATGTTTTGAGCAGCTTTGCAGGCAGTGGAAGAAAAATAAAATTACCCAGATTAACTGTGAATTCAGCATGAAATATTTTATGTCGGAAATTTACCGGAATTATCCGGGGCTGCAGCAGGACTATACAATGGAACAGCTCCTATATGAAGTGGAAGCTATTATAGGGGGGACATTATCCTATGAGGGATTGCAGGATAGTATAAAGTCATTAATAGAAAAGATTGGCGAGAAGGCAAGAAAGTCAATGCAGAATAAGACACTTGAGGATGTTGTGGAGCTGTTGTATGAACATATTTGTACACAGTATGCCCAGGGTCTGACCGTGGAAGAATTTGCTTCTAAATATGGTTATAATGCTACCTATGTAGCAAATCAGTTTACGGCAATCAAGAAGATATCACCGAACAGGCTTGTTACAAATCTTCGTATGAACAAAGCGAAAGAATTGCTCCAAAGCTCTGATTACCGTTTAAAGGATATTGCAGAGATGATCGGGTATCATGATGTATCCTATTTTAGCAGGATATTTAAGGAGTCAGTGGGGATAAGTCCCCGACAATACAGAGATCATGTGGATAAGCAGCAGGTTCTTCACAAAGTGTAGACCTTCGGCTGTTTAAAAGCAATTCAAAAAAGCGCTTAAAGAGCTGTGTGATTATATATATAATGCTGTACAAAAGAGAGGAGATATAGGATGTCTGTTTATTTTGGTGTTGATTATTACCCTGAGCACTGGCCTAAGGAACGCTTGGAGACGGATGCAGTACTGATGAAGAAGCTGGGGATACAGGCAGTGCGTATGGGGGAATTTTCCTGGGCAAAGTTTGAGCCTGAAAAGGGAGAATTCCATTTTGAATGGCTGGATGATGCGGTAAACCTGTTGGCAGAGTATGGAATAAAAAGCGTAATCGGGACACCTACCGCGGCACCGCCTGCCTGGATTATAGAGGATGACCCGCAGATATTGCCGGTAGATGAAGCAGGTGAAGTGAAAGGATTCGGAGGACGGCATCATGACTGTCAGAGCAGCCCGGTATACCGGGAACACATCAGACGGCTGGTAACGGCAATGGCAGAGCACTATAAGAATAACACTAATATAATTGGCTGGCAGATTGATAATGAACTGGGTAATAGTCATGAGAAGCTTTGTATGTGTGATTCCTGTAAGGAGGCCTTTCACAGATTTCTTGAGGATAAGTACGGATCTGTACAGCGGTTGAACCAGGAATGGGGCACTGCATTCTGGAGTCAGGATTACAGCAATTTTGGACAGATTCCGGTGCCCAGGGCAACGCCTACGGTGCACAGCCCGTCGCTTCTGCTGGATTGGAAGCGTTTTTGTTCATATCTGGTAGTTGATTTTCAAAACTTTCAGGTAAACATCATAAAAAAAATTTGCCCACATCACCAGGTTACACATAATCTTATGGGGTTTTATGATAAGACGGATTATTTTGAACTGGCAGAAGAACTGGATTTTGCCTCAAATGACCAATATCCCACGGGTTATTATTTTGATCCGCCAGGCCAGCCTGACTTTGAGATTTCTGCGTGTCTGGACTTTATAAGAAGCGTTAAAAAGAAAAACTTCTGGATGATGGAACTGGAATCCGGTCCTACCGGGGGACAATTGGTTGGAAGGATGCCGAGACCCGGGCAGCTGAAGCTTTGGACCAGCCATTGTGTAGCGCATGGGGCCGATACGATTGTATATTTCAGATGGCGCACCTGCTTGTTTGGTGCCGAGCAGTACTGGCATGGGATACTGCCCCACAACGGAGTTCCGGAGAGAAGATATTTTGAGATTCAGGAGACGATCCGGGGCCTGATTCCGGTGATGAAAGATATCAGTGCTGTTACCGTAAAACCGAAAGCAGCAATTTTATTTTCTTATGAACAGGATTGGGCTTTTCAGATTCAGCCCCATCATCCAGAACTTAATTATATAGACCAGATTAAGAAATATTATAATGCCTTTTACCGAAAAAACGTACCTCTGGACTTTATCAGCGAGAAAGAGAAGCTGGAAGATTATAAGGTTGTAATTGCTCCCTTGCAGCTGCTGATGGATTCAATGCTGGAAGAAAAGTTCAGAGCTTATGTAAAAAATGGAGGGCATCTGGTTTTAACAATGCGTACCGGGGTGAAAAACCGGAACAGTGTATGCGAGGGGACACAGGCACTCCCGGGCAGACTGGCGGATGTTCTGGGAATTACGGTATTGGAGTATGATTGCCTGCTCGGTATGTCGGTGGATATAGAATGGATTTTGGACAAGACATGGGGGCATGCAAAAAAGTGGTGCGACGTGCTGGAAACAAAAGGGGCAGAGCCTCTGGCATTTTACCGGAGTGAGTTTTACCGGGATACTCCGGCGATTACGGTAAATTCCTTTGGTAAAGGAAAAGCATATTATACTGCAACGGAGCCAGATGACATAATTATGAGTAAAGTTGTGGACAGAATCATAAAAGAGTGTGGTCTGGAATCAGCCGGATGCTCACCGGATGGAGTAGAAATGACGGTGCGGAACGGCAGAAAAAAAGATTATTTATTTGTCTTGAACCATACGGATCTATATCAGACCATACAGTTATCAGCAAAATGGATACCTTTTGTTTGGTGCGGCGAATCCCAGTCCGGAAAACTGCCGCCTTATGGAACCGCAATTTATGAAAAATGCTGCATGGACTAAGTTAGGAATGCAGCCTGATATAGGGCATTAGAAAAAGCTTTGGACAATAGTGGAGGTGGAATTATGGACAGATTAGATCAAATCCGGAATCACAAAGAAGGAAATTACATTTATCCATTTCTCTGGATGCATGGAGAGCCGCATAAAATTCTTATCCGGGAGCTGGACAGAATCAGAGAAGCGAATATAGGAGCGGTATGTATAGAAGCCAGGCCGCATCCGGACTTTGGAGGAGAACAGTGGTGGGAAGACATGGATGTGGTTATGGACTATACCAGAGCCCATGGCATGAAGGTCTGGCTTTTGGATGATGACCGGTTCCCCACTGGCCATGCCAATGGAATCTTTACAAAAGGAAACCATGAACTGGCAAATGAATTTCTGACGGTATGGTGTACCGACACATCAGGACCCCTTGCAAATGGTTCCATGTTAATTCAGCCGGTGCTAAGACCCGACAGCAGACTGGTACGGGTAACGGCATGTAAACGAATCAGCAGCGACAGTACCGACATAGAGCCGGAATCGTGGATAGATCTTACCGGACAGGTTAAAAACGGATGGCTGCGGTTTGATGTACCGGATGGATTGTGGAGGATTTTTGTATTTTATACCACCCATCAGGGGGATGGGAAATTGGACTATTTTAACATTATTAATTCTCAGTCAGTGAAACTTCTGATAGACCGTGTTTATCAGCCTCATTTTGATCGCTATGGAGATGATTTCGGAAAGACGTTTACCGGATTCTTTTCCGATGAGCCGGAATTTGCAAACCTGCCCGGATACGATTTCCAGGCTCGGCTTGGTAAGGATATGAAATTTATACCATGGAGTGAGGAACTGGAAAAACGCCTGGAAGACAGATGGGGAGATAATTTCACACGTAATCTGCCTGTTCTCTGGTACAGCTGCGGAGAAATTACCGGACACGTCAGGTATGAATATATGGATGAAGTTACCACTCAGCTAAAGATATCGTTTTCTGATCAGATAGGGCAGTGGTGTAAAGCGCATGGGGTCATGCATGTGGGGCATATCATTGAGGACGATAATTCCCATGGAAGGCTTGGCTGCAGTACCGGACATTATTTTCGAAGTCTGTCCCAGATGGGTATGTCTGGAATTGATGTGGTACTGCTTCAGGTGATGCCTGGAATGAATCAGACGGTTCACCAGTGGGTTGCATCAGACCGTGATGGGGAGTTTTTCCATTACGGCCTTGGAAAAATGGGGAGTTCCCTGGCACATATTGATGAGAATAAAAACGGGAATGCTATGTGTGAAATCTTTGGCGCTTTTGGCTGGCAGGAGGGAATTACGTTGATGAAATGGCTGGCTGACCATATGCTGAGCAGGGGAATTAATCACTTTGTGCCACATGCATTTTCACCCAAAAGTTTTCCGGATTCAGACTGCCCGCCTCATTTTTATGCGGGTGGAAGACAACCCCAATACCATTATTTTGGAGATTTGATGAATTATATGAATCGTTTGTCCCACTTGTTTTCAGAAGGCAGATACATATCCCAGGCTGCGGTTTTATATCATGCGGATGCGGAATGGGCGGGAGAAGCAATGCTGTTTCAGAAGCCGGTCCGGGTATTGCTGGAAAATCAGATTGATTGTGATATCATCAGTGCAGATGCGCTGTTAAAGACAAGTATAATGGCAAAAGACCGGGCTTTTCAGATCGGACCTCAGAGTTATAAAGCTTTGGTAATCCCTTTTAGCCAGTATTTGCCAGCACAGGCGGTGGATATGGTCATTTCCCTATTGAAAGCGGAGATTCCCGTTTATTTTATAGATGGTCTGCCTGAAGGGATTTGCGAAGGACAGGAGCGGGAGATTAGAACCCCGCTATTGGGATCGGAGGTTGTATCGTTGTCCAATCTGGCATCTGCAATAGAAAATAAAATAGGTTTTTCCGTCCGCACGGCGGCAAGCTTACCTGATTTAAGAACGTACCGGTATCAATATGATGGGGGAACGGCACTGTATTGTTTTAATGAGAGCACAGGGGATACAATAGATACTGAAGTAGAAATAAATTTAGAAACCAATCAATTGCAGTATTGTTACCGTTACCATGCATTTGAAAATCAGCTGTATAGAATTCCATCTAAACAGCGAAATGGCATTATAAAGGCGAGACTGCAGCTGGAACCGGGTGAAGCGGCAGTTTACATATTAAAAAAAGAAAAAGATATTCTGCCTTATTATGTTTCATATGAGCAGTCAGGCAGAAAATTAGGGGGCCCATGGAAACTATCGTATGCAAATATAGATGATGATGCTAATTTCAAAGAATTGTATTATGGGGATCAGGTTTTTCGGGATTTGACAGACTGGGCAGCAAAGAATAAGTTTAACGGATATCTGCGATACGAGACAGAGGTGTATTTTGTTAAGGACAAGAGGGAGTGCCTGAGGATAACGGATACTCTAAACGGCATGGAGATTTTTGTAAATGGAGTAGTGTCGGGCAGAAGAATAGGACCGCCCTATTATCTGGAAATTCCGTTTAAGGAGGGCAGAAACCGCATTTGTATTGAAATTGCATCTACTCCCGTATTTGCCGCAGGAGATGACTGGTCGGCGCTTACGGTACTTCCGCCGTTCGGTCTGATAAATGAGCCTGAATTCTGTGAGCCTATATGCGAATAACGAATTAGTGCCAAAACAATACCTGAGCACAAGCTTTAATTAAGAGAATATTAAAAAGAAATTCATCCCGGCTAAATGTTTATTTCTCAAAAGCTGTTATACTGAGAATATGTCTAATTGTGATATAAATGTGTGTCAGTGAGAACAGAATAAAAAAACTAATATTATAGATATATCATAAATTATAATGAGACCCATAATTTCTATCATCAATTGAAGAAATTATGGGTTTTCTAAATAAAAATTCCGGGAGGTACAGCAATGAATATATTAATGATTGAAGACAATGCAGAGATAAGAGAAGGTGTCAGGATACTTTTGGAAGGTGAAGAATACGCGGTGACAGAGGCTGAGAATGGAAGTGAAGGGCTTAAACTCCTGGACAGCGATACGGACCTGGTTATTCTGGATGTTATGATGCCCGGGATCTCAGGCTTTCGAACCTGTGAGGAGATCCGGAAAGTGTCTAATGTGCCGGTTCTTTTTCTGACTGCCAAGTCCCAGGATTCAGATAAGTTAATGGGACTGATGGCTGGGGGAGATGACTATTTATCCAAGCCGTTTTCTTATTCCGAGCTTTTGGCAAGGGTGAAGGCACTGGTGAGAAGATACTGCGTTTATAAGGGAAAAGAAGAGGAGGGAACGGAGGACCGCTATGTTAATGGAATGGGGATCCGGATTAATGAATCTTATAATGAGGTTTGTAAAGGGGATAAAGAGCTGGCTTTAACCGATATTGAATATAAAATATTACTTCTGCTGATGAAACATCCAAAGAGAATCTTTACAATACAGAACATTTACGAAAGCGTCTGGAATGAACCATATTTTTATGTTTCAAATGGAACGGTCATGGTTCATATCCGTAAGCTGCGTCTGAAGATTGAAGACAATCCGCAGGAGCCGAAGTGCATTCGTACAGTTTGGGGCAGGGGGTATCGGTTTGGATAAAAAGAGAAAACTTCAAAAAAGCGGTCTGAGAAGAAAGCTTGTGCGGATTATGGTGATTGCATTTTTAATAAGCGGTGGTCTGTATTATTTTCTGCATAAGGGAGTGGAAGCAAAACTGAACAATTATTTTGAAACTTCAGATTATGTGGAAAAGACCGAGTCAAAGTATGCCCAGAAATTTCAGGATTACGTGCAGAAGAATCATATTTCTACAACAGATACGGATAAGATAACAAAATGGGTCAGGGATCAGGATATTGTACATATCAGCATTTATAAGGATTCTGTGCTGATCTACGACTCGTATTATCCGAATAATGATATCATAGCCGAAAATGATGTGGAAACGGAATACTTTGGGTGGCAGGCATATTATCCTATGAAATTTGCAGATGCGCAGGCGGATGTTTTTCTGGACGGTTTTTATGATTACCGGGTTTTTAACTATGCGATGATAGCAGAAATTCTTCTTTCCTGCCTGGTTTTTATCGGTATTGTGATGGCTGGGATAAAAAGGACAATTGATTATATTGGCATTCTGGAGCAGGAGGTGGAGATCCTGGAAGGAGGGCAGCTGGATTGTCCGATTACATTAAAAGGAAATGACGAGCTCTCTGCTTTAGCCAGAGGGCTGGATGAAATGAGAAAATCCTTTAAGCTTCGCGTGGACCGGGATGAAAAATTGACAAAAGCAAATAAAGATCTGGTTACGGAGATGTCCCATGACCTTCGGACACCGCTTACAACCCTCCTGCTCTACACACAGATATTAAAAAGTAAGAAGTATCATGGTGCGGATCAGATGGAAGATTACATAGATAAGATTGATCAAAAGGCAAACCAGATCAAGAGTCTTTCAGATAATATGTTTGAATTTTTCCTGATTCTGAGGGAAGAAGAAATCGAACTTATGGATCCCCAGTCTTTTAAGGATATATTTTACGATATTATGTCGGAACTTGTATTATCATTGCAGAAACGTGGATTCCAGGTGAACCAGAACATCGAATTTCGTGAAGTTAAAGTTGAGGTCTCCGTGGATTACGTTCTCAGGGTGATGAATAATATTGTATCTAACATAATCAAATATGCGGATTCCAATGAAGATATTGTGATCTCTACAATTT
Source organism: Robinsoniella sp. KNHs210 (assembly GCF_000686105.1). Lineage (NCBI taxonomy): Bacteria > Bacillati > Bacillota > Clostridia > Lachnospirales > Lachnospiraceae > Robinsoniella > Robinsoniella sp. KNHs210. Next base: position 3,073,801 of record NZ_JMLZ01000002.1, on the reverse strand, counting down.
ATGGGGAAGAACAGGTATCTATTTTATTTGTAAACCACAAATTAAAAAAGTCGGAAAAAGTAGAGAGCACCGGGATCGGCATCCGAAATATTAAGGGGATGATGGACAAGATGGAAGGGAGCTGCCGGGTGGAGGAAACTCAGGAATTGTACCGGATCAAATTAGAATTTAAAATTGTCGTTTAGATTTCATCATGTTCCTTTAAGGATTGGTTAAGATTTAGGTGATATGATAAATACTGTAGATACAAACAATTAATCCAGGCATGCTCTGGATATGCGCAGGAAAGTGAGGACAACTATATGAAAAAAATACTTATAAAAGGAACAACAATTGCAGTGTTGGGAGCATTATCCATTACCATGACGGCTTGTGGCTCTAATCCCCAGTCAACAGAAAATACCCCCAAAACGGAATCTTCAGCGGTGATCAGAGAAAGTGGGTCCAGGCAAAAGGAGACGCAGGCAATTGAAAATAAGACAGGCGGCAACCAGTCGGAGAAAAAGCAGACCAGCGGGAATCAGCGGAATAAAATAAAGTCTAATAAAAGGCAGACAAATAAAATGCAAAGCGGGTCCGAAGAGAGCGGAATGTCGGAGAGCAAAGAGTCCGGACAAGCGGAGACGCAGACAGAGGGCGGAACCGAAAATACGCAAAACAATGAATTGGCGAAGTAGGAGAATTACTTGTGAGAGAAAAAAACATATTACAGCTTTTTGAAGAGTCTGCGGAGAAATTTTCCGCGAAAGAAGTTTTTGCAGATGAAGATGTGAGTATCTCTTATTGCGAATTAAAAGATCATGCAAGGAGAATAGGGAGCTGCCTTGGCAACTCCCACCTTCGAAATGCACCTGTCGCAATTTATCTGGACAGAAGCGTTAAGAGTATGGAGGCACTTCTGGGAGTTGTGTATAGCGGGAATTTTTATACCATGATTGATATTCAGATGCCAAAAGACAGACTAAAGTCCATATTGGAGAACCTGGAGCCTTTTGCCATATTAACGGACAAAGAGCATGAGGAAGCTGCCAGAGAACTTTTTCCTGAGGGAGCGGTTCTAATCTATGAGACAGCAGTGGAGCAGGAAATAAGCAGCTGGCTGTTAAAAGATATCAGAAGGGCTATGATCGAGACGGATCCGCTGTATGTGCTCTATACCTCAGGGTCTACCGGTGAGCCAAAAGGTGTGGTTGTAAATCATGCCAGCGTGATTGCCTATACAGATTGGGTAACTGAAACTTTCAGGATAAACTGCGACACTGTTTTTGGCAGCCAGACGCCTTTTTATTTTAGTATGTCGGTGCTGGATATTTTCAGTACCATAAGAAGCGGGGCTTCCATGCAGATTATTCCCCGGAAGCTCTTTTCATTTCCGATGCAGCTGCTGGAGTATTTAAGAGACAGAAAGGTAAATACCATTTACTGGGTTCCCTCTGCGCTCTGCCTGGTGGCTAACTGGAAGGCATTGGACTATATGCAGCTGCCGGACTTGAAAAAGGTGCTCTTTGCGGGAGAAGTTATGCCTATGAAGCAATTGAATATCTGGAGATCACACATGCCGGACATATTTTATGCAAACTTGTATGGACCAACGGAAATAACCGATATCTGCACCTATTATATTGTGGACCGGGATTTTGATGACGAGGAAGTACTTCCGATTGGAAAGGCATGCAATAACTGCGATATACTGATCCTGAATGAAGAAGGAGAAAGGGTTCCTTACGGTGAAGAAGGAGAACTTTGTGTCAGGGGACCGTTTCTGGCTAAGGGATATTACCGCAGCCCGGAAAAAACAAACAGAGTGTTTGTCCAGAACCCATGTAATGACAGGTATCCGGAACTGATTTATAAAACCGGTGATATTGTTAAGTATAATGAACTGGGAGAACTGATGTATGTATCCCGCAAAGATTTTCAGATTAAACATATGGGCTGCCGGATTGAACTGGGTGAGATAGAGGCGGCTGCAGGTTCTCTGGAAGATATAGATTATTGTGTATGTGTTTATGATGAAAATGAGAAAAAGATAGTATTGGTCTATAAAGGCAAAAATGTGGATCAGAAAACTATTATAAAAAAAATCAAAAACAAAGTGCCAGCCTATATGTGCCCCGGGCTTTATATTATGACAGAGAAGATGCCGGTAAACACAAATGGAAAAATAGACCGGAAGTGGCTGCAGAGAAATTATAAAAAATTAGGAGGCATATGCAATGGATGAAATATTAAAGATACTGGAAAAGATAAAACCCGGAGTAGATTTCAGCAAAGAGAATAATCTGATTGAGGACCATATTTTGGACTCATTTGAAATGATTCAGCTGGTGTCGGAAATCAGTGACATCTACCAGATCGATATTACCCCGGTAGATATCACCCCGGATAATTTCCGCTCTGCTACCTCCATTTATGCGTTTATTTTAGACCATCAGCCAGCCCGGATATAGCGAGGGGATTGTATGGCTTATAATACCTATACATATGTACTGCTGTTTCTGACAGGCACCGGCATCATTTATTATATCCTTCCCAAAAAAGTCAGATGGATTGCTTTGCTGGCAGCCAGTTACCTGTTTTACTTTCTGTCCAGTGCAAAACTAATGGGATTTTTAATGCTGTCTACGATTGTTGTATATGGTACAGGCATGATTCTGACAACTATGCAGGACGAGTACCGGGACCGTATGGCGGATGCTCCTTTGGCAGAACAGGTGGTTCTGCGCCTGCAGTTAAAGAAATGGAAACGCCTGGCAGCAGCGTGTGCAATTTTGTTCAACCTGGGGATTCTGGCATTTTTAAAATACTATAACTTCTTTGCATTAAATGTCAATCATCTTTTACAGGGTTTACATATAAGCAGCCAAATGAAGGAGCTGAGACTTTTGCTTCCCCTTGGGATTTCCTTTTATACCCTGTCGGCAATCGGATATATCATTGATGTATACCGTGGAAAATACAGAGCGGATAAAAACCTGGGTCATCTGGCACTGTTTCTAAGCTTTTTTGGACAAATTGTGGAAGGGCCTATTGTGCGCTACGATCAAATGTCGGATGAACTTTTAAAGGGGCATTCCTTTCAACCGAAAAACATATCATTTGGTGCACAGCGCATTGTATGGGGGCTATTTAAGAAAATTGTGATTGCGGACCGCTTAAATCTGCTGGTAAACACCGTCTTTACCGCATACCCGGATTATACCGGAATTACAGTTGCGACGGCAGTTTTGTGCTATACGATTCAAATCTATTGTGAATTCTCCGGTTGTATGGATATGGTAATCGGAAGCGCGCAGCTCTTTGGCGTTAGTCTGCCCGAGAATTTTGAAAGACCGTTTTTTTCCAGAAATGTATCCGAGTTCTGGAGGCGCTGGCATATTACACTTGGAGCCTGGTTCCGGGATTATATATTTTATTCGGTATCCTTATCCAAACGGGTAATGCATCTTGGCAAATGGGGCAGGAATCATCTTTCCACGCATCTGGCTAAGCTGCTGCCTTCTGCCTGTGCCCTGTTTCCGGTGTGGCTCTGCAATGGATTATGGCATGGTGCCAGTTGGAAATACGTTTTTTACGGCATGTATTATTTTATGATTGTTATGCTGGGGATGCTGGCTGAGCCTCTGTTTGAGAAGATTTGCAAAAGTCTTCATCTAAACCGTAAAAGCTGGGGATTTCAATTTTGGCAGATTTTAAGAACCTTCTTTTTAGTCAATATCGGTATGCTGTTTTTTCGGGCGGTGAGTCTGAAAGTGGGAATCAAAATGCTGTTCTCCATGTTTGGGGGATTTTCCCTGGCACCTCTCAGAGAAGGTGTTTTATTGAATCTGGGAATGGATAAGATGGACTATGCGGCAGTGGGTTTTGGGATTATAGTGGTATTTGCTGTAAGCTTTGCCCAGGAAATGGGACTAAATCTAAGAGAGTGGATTTCCAACAGGCATATTGCAGTCCGGTTTGCCATTTACTATGCAGCCGCCTTTTCGGTCCTGCTCTTGGGGGCTTACGGAATGGGCTATTCGCCGGTTGACTTTATCTATGCTCAGTTTTGAGTCTGCTTAAAAACCATGCCATAAATCTAAAGAGAAATAGCAGCAGGAGGAAACAAAATGAACTTCAATAAACGGACGATACTGAAAAGTGGATTTCTTTTCCTGTTGAAATTGGCTGTATTTCTGGGAATCGCCCTGGTACTTCTCACCGGCGCATCCCAGGTTTTGAAGCCAAAGGATAATACCCCTGCCAGCGGAATTAAAGAACCGGAGACACGCGCAGTATATACGGAACGGAAAAATTCCCTGGATGTAATAGCAATAGGCAACAGTGATATTTATGCAGCGTATACACCTATGCAGCTGTGGAAGGACTATGGTCTTGCATCTTATGTCTGCGGAGAACCCGGACAGCGTGTGTATGAGGCGTATTATCTGCTGAAATCAATACTGGAGTACCAGTCCCCCAAGGTGGTTATATTTGAAACGGATGAAATTTTTCAGAATGGAACGCCGGCAAAAGAACGGGAAAAAGTGATTTTTGCAGGGCTGGCAGATCAATTTCCGGTGTTTCAATATCATAACCGATGGAAAATTTTAAAACCGGAAGATTTCACGGGAAAAGTGAAGTATACGTTTGATAATTTCTGGAAAGGTTTCCGGTATACAGACCGTGTAGATCCTTATCTTGGCAAACGCTACATGCGTAAGAGAAAGAAAAAGACAAAAATAGACGGGATACCCCGATTTTATCTGGATAAGATTGTTTTTATGTGCAAAGAAAAGGGGATTAAACTTCTGTTTGTGGAAATCCCTTCTGCAAATTCATGGAATTATAAGAGGCATAATTCAGTAGCGGAATATGCAGAACAAAATGAGATTCCATTTCTGGATCTGAATAAGCCGGGGAAAGAGTATAAGGTTGACTGGGTATCCGATACCAGAGACAAAGGAGATCACATGAACTATAACGGCGCCAGGAAGGTGACGGCTTATCTGGGTAAATATCTGAAGGAAAACTATTTTTTGCCGGACAGGCGGGATGACTCTGCCTATTCAGGATGGAATGCAGATCTGCGTAAGTATGAAAAGGCGATACAGAGCGTAGGTATGTATAATATGGTAAACGGAAATAATAATAAAGGAATATAAAGCGGAAATAATAAACTGGATATTTACAAAAAGAGGCTTAAAAAACAGCCATACTTAGAAGATTTTTAACTTTCTGAGTATGGCTGTTTTTATTTAATTCGCTTGCCGCTGCTTTCCCGAATCACCAGTTCAGGAGAAAAGTCAGGCTCTTTGGGAGGTGCAGTGTTCTGTATAAGACTGAGCAATAAAGAAATTACATATCTTCCCAGCCGTTCATTGTGCCGGTTCAGGCTTGTCAGGCGCGGTGTCAGAAAATTTCCGTCATAAAACTGGTCACAGCTGATCAGGGCCATATCATTTGGGACGGTAATACCGCAATCGGCAGCAGCCCGCAGTGCCCCTATGGATACATTATCATTCATTGCAAGTATAGCGGTTACTGTGGGAGCCTTATCAAGCAGCTGCCTGGCTGCATTATATCCATCAGACATATAGTAGTTAGAAGTGGATATAAGGGATGGGTCATCATCCAGACCCAGTGTCCGGACTGTCTCGTGATATACGTTGAGTCTGGATTCCGTGATATGCACACCGCGTTCTCCGCCAACAAATCCAATACGCCGGTGTCCAAGTGAAGCAAGATAGCGAATTGCAATAGATAAGCCTTTATCATTTTCCTTATTTATAAAGGTACAGGGAATCCCGGGGAGGGATCTTCCAATTACGATTACCGGTATGGAAGACGCCAGACGTCTCAGTGCGTCTCTGTAATCTTCACTGATTTCACATAAATCGATCTGCCCGCCGGCAATAATAACCCCATCTACCTTCTTATCCAGAATCATCTGAAAATATTTATCTTCTTTTTCCCGTTCCCCATCCGCATAGGAGGCAGCGGAAAAGGAAGTATTGCAGAGTATAACAGAATAGTTTGACTGATGTGCAGAACGTTCAATTTCGCTGAACAACGTGGAGAAATACGGATTAGTAATATCAGGAACGATAACGCCCAGAGTCTTTGTCTGACGGAGAATGAGTCCCTGTGCCAATGTATTGGGAGAATAGTGGTATTTCTTTATGACCGCTTCCACCCTGGCTTTGGTTTTTGGCGAGACGGGAACAGTGCCGTTTAAAACTCTGGAGACGGTAGCGATAGAGACCCCACTCTCTTCTGCTATCTCAACAATTGTTACATTTTTATCCATAAAAACCTCCATCTATTACTGAAATTATATCATTGGTATATAGTTTAGCATACAGATATTGGTATTTCAATACCGGGTAATGTTTTGGAGATGGAGCAAAGAGCAATAAAGCTTATTTTCAAATAAAGGGATATGGTAGAAAAGATAATTGAATGACTAATTTAAACAAAGAAAGATAAGGCGACAAATAAATATAATAGAATCATATACATTATATACAAAAATAGTATCGTAAATTCTACGAGAATGTATAAAATGGTCTGAGTTAAAAAATAAATGAGATTTTTTGTTGACAAGCTAATAAGAAAAGAGTATATTAAGCTCATCAAATGTAAAGGTTTTCAGAAAACCTTTTCAAAACTAAGGAGGTAGAAAATGAGAAAGGTAAAAAAGGTGACCGCAATAATTTTAGCAGCAGCGATGACGATGTCCATGGCGGCATGTGGGGGTTCAGGGGACTCAAAGGGAGGGGCTGAATCCAATGAAGGAAAGACCAGTATTGAATTCTGGACACTCGCATTAGCACCTACTTATACGGATTTTATACAGGGACTGATTGATAAATATGAGGAAGAGAATCCGACGATAGAAGTGAAATGGCAGGATCTTCCCTACGATGCCATAGAGCAGAAGCTTCTGGCTGCCACAGCAGGAAGTAATCCACCGGATGTAGTAAATATCTGGTCACAGCTGGCACTGACACTGGCTGGAAAAGAGGCTCTGCTGAATTTGGACGAAGCGGCAACAGAGGAGCAAAAATCAATTTACATTGATTCTATGTATGAATCAGCAAAATTGTACGATGGTGTATATGCGTTTCCCTGGTATTCCACACCAAACGTAGTTACATATAATACAGAACTGTTCAAAGAGGCAGGAATTGAAAAAGTTCCCACCACCTGGGATGAAGCATTTGATCTGGCGGCAGACTTTAAAGAAAAAACAGGAGCATGGCTGATTACGCCAAGTTCAATGTACCATATGCTTTGTTATTATGATATTCCAATCCTTTCTGAGGACAAAACAAAGGCGGCATTTAACAGCCCGGAGGCAGTGGAACTGATAAACCGTTTTATAAAATATGCGGATGATGGAGCAATCATGGTAGATCGAACAGATGGTTGGGATAACTGGGACAACGACCGCCAGATGTATGCCAATGGGAATCTGGGAATGCTTTGCGGAGGACCGCAAACGATTGCTCGAATCAGAGATGAGTCCCCGGAAAAATATGAATTGACAGATGTTGCAGAATCTTTATACGGACCAAGCGGTTTCACCGGAGCGGCTGTAATGAACCTGGTAGTACCTGCCAACAGCAAGAAACAGGAAGAAGCGATCAAGTTTGCGAATTATATCTCAAATGATGAAAATCAGCTGGCATTCTGTGAAGCGGCATCCGTATTCCCAACTACAAAGGCAGCTGCTAATGATGACTACTTTAAGTCTGATATGGAGACAGTTGAAGGAAGAACGAATTATTATGCCGCACTGGCTGCAATGAAGAGTACGGATATGACTATGGGAATCCCAAATGATAATGCAGTAAAGCTGGAAATTGATGAGATGATGGCAGCAATTTTTGCAGATAATATGAGTCCGGAGGATGCGCTGAAACAGTGTGAAGACCGTGTCAATAAACTGCTGGCAGAAAATCAGAAATAGTTACGGAAACAATGACAAATAAATCATATGCTGCTGCAAGAGACAGTAAGTTTTTGCGGCAGCGTTTCTATTGGAGAAAAGTGTATGAAAAAATTATTTAAAGCACAGAAAATGAGAACGACCATAATTTCCTACATATTTATGGCTCCGGCTCTGCTTATCCTGGGGATCTTCGTGTTTTATCCCATTGTTTTCAGTATACCGCTGGCATTTACAGACTATTCGGCAGTAGGAGGCACAACAAATTTTATCGGATTAGAAAATTTTAAAAGGCTGGCTGGGGATCCGGATTTCTGGCTGTCGTTAAAAAATTCCTGTCTGTTTGTAATCGTAGTGCCTGTTCTTCAAATACTCGCCATACTGCTGGCTCTGCTGATGAATAATAAATTCCGTGGAAATTCTGCCTTTCGTGTATTGATCTATATGCCGGTAGTTACTTCTATGGTAGCAGTGTCCATCATCTGGAAATTTATATTTGATCCTGATGGAATCATAAACGCACTGCTTTTAAAATGGGATATAATAGCAAAGCCTATTTTATTTCTTTCGGATTCAAAGATTGCGCTGATTGTCCTGATGGCGGTGACAATCTGGCAGGGAATCGGATACTACATGATGATGTATTTATCGGCGCTGCAGTCATTTCCTGAAGAAATTATTGATGCAACTAAAATTGACGGAGCCAATGCATGGCAGACATTCTGGAAAGTAAGGCTGCCGCTTTTAAAAAATCAGATTGGATTTTGTTCCATGATTTCCATTATTGCGGCTGTGGGAGTATTTGATGTGGTATTTACGATGACAAATGGCGGTCCGAATAAAGCAACCTATGTTATTAACTATTATTCCTATAAGATGGCATTTAACAGCTATGATTTTGGATATTCGGCCGCTATTGGATTGGTTAGCGCCGTTATGATCTGCGTATTTACATGCATGCAGTTTGCATTAAGTAAGAAAGGGGAAAAAGAGGCATGACAGGAACAGACAGAAGAAGAAAAAGTAAAGTAAAAAAAATCAGGACAGCTGTCGGACGTTACCTGATACTTCTTATTATAGCATTAATATGTGCGGGACCTTTTTTATGGATGACCAGTTCATCTTTTAAAGTAACAGAGAATATATACACGTTAAACCTGTTTCCCAGGGAGCCGTCCTTTGGCAACTATGAATCGGTATTTTCTCTGCTGAATATAGGGAAGATGCTGTTAAACTCTCTCATTATTACGGTTGGAGGCATTACCCTGGATGTTATCTTTGGCTCCCTGTGTGCCTATCCACTGGCTAAGCTTGATTTCTATGGCAGAAAACTAATTAATACATTACTGCTTGCCACGATGATAATTCCGGCAGCGGCAGGACTTGTTGTCAATTATATAACGATTTCCAAGATGGGATTAAATGATAACTTCTGGGGCGTTATTCTTCCAAACTCGGTGACCGTGTTCAATATCATACTGCTGAAAACGGCATATGCAGATATTTCATCGGAACTGCTTGCAGCAGCCAGAATTGACGGCGCTTCGGAATTGAAAATATGGTGGAAAATTATGCTTCCCCAGATAGTACCAATGATTGCAACAGTGATCATTATGGATTTTATCAATAAGTGGAACAACTTTTTATGGCCGCTGATTGTACTGAATGTAGACAAATATCCTGTGGCTGCAGGATTGAAATATCTGAACGGGCAGTTTAACTATAAATTTGGCAGTGTAGCAGCAGGAACAGTGGTATCCGTAATACCCATCATTATTGTATTTCTGTTCTGCCAGAAGTATTATGTAAATACTACAGCAGGAGCTGTTAAGGGGTGACGAAAGGAGTAAAAAATGAGTATGATTCAAGGTATCGATCATATATCAATGATTGTTCCCGATGTAGATCAGGCAGTGCATTTTTACTGTGATGGTCTGGGACTTCTATTGAAACGCAGAGATGATTATAATGCCATTGTTGCAACACCGGATGGAGTGATTATGGAAATCTGCCCGGAAGGAACGAAAGAGTGGGATAATTCTGGCATTACCCATATTTGCTTAAACACCTTTGATGTAGACCTGACATTCCGGCGGGCATTGGAGTATGGGGCAGTGATTTCCAGACCGGAAGATCCTGAACCATATACTTATCAGGATCTTAGAATGGCATTTGTAAGGACACCCTCGGGTGAGGAAATTGAATTCTGGTACATTCAGAAAAACGGAGTTATGCGTGAGCCGGTGATCAATGGTAATTACATCAAAAATTTTGTGCATGTAGCATTGACGGTACCAGATATGAAGGCATGTATCCGCTTCTATGAAGGATTGGGTGCAAAGCTAAAAGAAGACTGGGAGTGGGGATGTTCCATACAGTTAAATGATATGCGGGAATTAGAGCTATTTACAGGCGGAGAATATGCGGTTCAACCCAATGCGTATACTCACTACAGCCTGCTGACAGAAGATGTGGATGCGGCTGCCCGGAAAGTGGTGGAGCTTGGGGGAAGAATCACCCATGAGCCTTATGACTGGTCGAATCTGAGGATTTGCTTTTGCCAGGGAATTGCAGGTGAAGTGATTGAGTTTTTCCAGATGTATACGGATGGAAGAGCAGCGGATGTATTCGACCGAATCCCTGACCGGTTACCGGATTTGTTTCAATAAAAGAAAGTGAGGGAATTACAGGATGAACCGTTTAGATTATACAGAGCTGCTGAAAGAGATCAGTGATGAAATTTCTGCTCCAAAAGGTACATTTCAGAGTATATTTGGATCCAAGACAGAAAAGGATCTGGAAGAAATCCGTTATATTGCTGCGGTTGCGCTGGTTGCCGCAGACAGATACTATTCCAACCTTACGAAACTGGAATTTGAAATACGGGAAAAAGATGAGAAACTACAGAAAGATGGAGAATAGAAATTATGTTGAAAATCGGATTTGCAGATTATTATCTGGACAACTGGCATGCAAATTATTATCCGGGATTTCTGCGGGAGGCAATTCATCAATATGGATATGACGCATCCCTCACTTGTGCGTATGCACTTCATGACTGTGATCATGGAATGACTACAGAGCAGTGGTGCAGAAAAAACCACGTACACCAGGCTCACAGTATGGAAGAAATGATTGATTCCGTAGATGCAATTATGGTAATTGCCGCAGATAATTCCGCCTGGCATGAGGAAGTATGTAAACTGCCTCTGGCAAGCGGTAAACCGGTATTTGTAGATAAGACCTTCGCTCCGGATCTTAAAACCGGAAAAGAGATGTTCGCCTATGCAAAGGCACATAGGACGCCTGTCTTTTCTACATCAGCACAGCGTTATTGCAAGAGTATTAAGGATTATCTGGAACGGGAAAAGGGAAATACGAAATTTATGTCTACGGTGGGACCGCATGACTTGTCAAATTATGCAGTACACCAGTTTGAGCCCATTGTAACGGTTATGGGAACCGGTGTAAAACGTGTGAAAAGTTTTGCTGTGGGAAGTAAGGTCACTCAGTTGATCCTGGATTATGGAGATGGAAGAATTGCAAGTTTTACACAGACACCAAATCCATGGGCAGAATTTAATTTTATGGTGTCAGACGGTGAAAAGGGAGAACGTCTGGACAGCTCTGATTATTATGTTAATACAATGAAAGCAATTCTGGATTTCTTCGAGACAAAGAAAGTGCCAGTGCGAATGGAAGAAACCCTGGAAGTTTTAGCGCTTATAGATGCAGCAAAGGCTGCCAGACAGAGTCCGGATCTCTGGGTGAAAATGCCGATGACAGAGAGTTGACCGGTTAGAAAGCGGACAGAAGTCTGGAAAAAGGAGATACTTATGCAGAAAATAAAGTTACACTATTTAATTGGAGACGTACATATGGGCGGACATGATGTACATCGTGTAGCTATAAATAATAAAATTATGCTGGATCAAACAGAGGCTTTTGATATTCTCATGGTATGTGATGATCCGGGAATCGGGGATATGGGCTTCGATAAGTATTTTGAGTGTAATCTCATGGAAAACAGTGATGTATTTGTTTTTAACTGTGGGAATTACCGGTTTAATATAAAAGAGGAACAGGAATGCCTGGAAAAAGCAGTATATAGCGGTGCCGGATTTGTATTCCTGCATGGAGACCATCCCTGTTACTGGCCAGCGGTAGGAAATGTAAGATGGGAAGAAGTAGAAAAGATGGCAGGGCTTTTATGGCGGGAAAAAACGTCCCATGGAGATTTTGCTAAAGCTCATATTACCGTAGAAAAGCCGGAACATCCAATAATGCAGGGGATTAAAGATTTTAATACAAAGGATGAGATCTTCTGTAATTGTGAAAATGTGCAGCATGTACCATTTGAAGTACTGGCAAGTGCCTATTCCGATCCGGAAGTGATTTCGCGCCACGGTGTACCGGGTACCGGAAATATGGAACCCATTGCAACTGTCGGCAGTTATGGAAAAGGCCGTACATTTAATCAGCTGTTAGGACATGTATGGCCCTGTTATACAGGACATGGCCTGGGTGAGAATACAATGCTCAGTTTCTGTCCGCGGGAGTTCCGGCAGATGTTTGTGCGTGCATGTGAATGGGCAGCGACAGGTAAGGTAGAGAAAACGCTTACATTTAGTGGAGAAGCGAAACTGAAATAGAGATCCGTTTATATGGGAGGAAAAAATGTTAAAAGACGTAAGAGTGGCATTTACAAAGAAGGAAGAAGCAGCACTTATAGAGGTAGAATTGGATGACAACCTGAAACCGGATGAAATATTAGGAAAAAATGTGCTGTCCCTGATTTCCAGCGGTTCTGAACGGGGAGGATTTACACAGGAGTTTTCGGCTGAAAGCTATCCTATGTTTACCGGATCATCTTCCATAGCACAGGTTGTGAAAGTGGGAGAAGATGTACAGGGGATGAAGGAAGGAGATCTGTTTTATCACAATGAACATCATACCCTTTATGTGAAGATTAAAGCAGAGGACGCTATTTCCGTACCCGAAGAAATAAAGCCGGAACATGCATTATTCGGCAGGTATGCCGCGGTGTCTATGACATCTATTTATCATTCTACAGCGAAACCGGTGGAAAAAGTGGTGGTTACCGGTCTGGGGATGGTTGGTCTGATGTGTGCTCAGATGGCAAATAGCTTTGGATATCAGGTGTATGCAATAGATCCGTCAGAAGAACGGAGAAGTATAGCGAGAAAAACAGGCATAGTTCATGTAGGGGCATCTCTTGAAGAGTGGCCCTGGCTGGAAAAGCAGGTGGCAACTGTTTTTGAGTGTTCAGGCAATGAGAATGCACTGCATTGTGCAATTCCTTATATGCGCAAGCGGGGCGAGATTTTCCAGATTGGTGTGCCCTGGAAAAAAGGTTCTGATTGGGATGCCCATACACTTCTGTATGAGTTATTTTACAGTTTTATCAGTATTCATGGCGGCTGGGAATGGTCTATTCCCAGAAAATCAGATGAATTGCACGTTCACAGCTCCTATGAACATATCCGTTCAGCTATGGAATTTTTGGCGGAAGGAAGAATTAAGGTTGTGGAAGAGATGTTCGAGCTGCGGGATCCGAAGGAGTGTAACCAGGTTTACCACGATATTACACTGCCCAAGATGTATCCTACGAGTATGATGCTGGATTGGAGGAATTTCTAAGATGGAAAATAGGGAAAAGGGAATTCATCATGTTGGCATGATTTCCCATCATTTTGATGATACTATTCGTTTTTACCAGGAAGGTTTGGGCTTTACGATAAAGCATACCTGGGGAAAAAAGGAACGAGTTTATATGATGGATACCGGCGGCGGAAGCTGTATCGAAGTCTTCGACGGCGGTTCAGAGGAAGAGACAATACCTGGGGGGAACTGGATTCATGTAGCCCTGCATACGGATAATATCCATGAGAGCTACAAACGTGCGATAGCAGCAGGCGGCAAGCCAAAACTGGAACCTGCATTTGCTGATATTCTGGAGGCAGCTCCCAAGCCTGTATATATGTGGTTTGCCTATGTAGTTGGCTATGATGGAGAAGAGATTGAGTTTATACAGGAAATTGAGGAGCCGTAATGAGTTTGCTCACAGCGTCAAGGTTAAGAGAGCAGTTTTTTCCGGCGGTTCCCCCGAAAGAAGAACAGATGCGAAGCAGCCGGAATATTCTTTGGGTGCAGGGGGCTATGGCAAGCGTCATGCTGGCATTGAGTACCGGAAACTTCATGGCTGGTTATCTGGCATTTCTTGGGGCAAGTCCCGCAATGGTAGCACGGATTGCAATTATTCCACAATTGGGCTGTGTGCTTCAAATGATTTCACCAATTTTTTTCGAAAGATTAAAATATAGGAAGCTTTCAATTGTGGCAATATGTTTCGGGTTTCGGTTTTCGGTAGGCTTTGCGGTATTTGCCCCAGTATTGTTTGCAACCCGGGACGCAAGACAGAACTTTGTATTTTTGCTTTATTTTATAGCATTCCTGGCAGCCGGATTTGTGACGCCTGCATTAAATCAATGGACAATGCAGATTGCACCACAAAAGAGGCGCGGACGCTATTTTGCCATTAAAGATATTCTGACAATGATTTTGAACTCCGGTATATCATTTTTGATGGGAATGCAGCTGGATTATTTTATAGGGCAGGATCTGGCGTGGACGGGATACATGGTGGTATATGTATTCTGCATCGTATTCTCACTGGTTGATGCTTTTTTGATGTGCAGGATGAAAGAGCCGGAGAACCTGGTTATGAAAGAATACAATCGAAAAGACATATTCAGACCCTTCCAGGATAAAAAATACCGACCGGTTTTAACTTATAATATGCTTTCTTATTTTTCAAATCTATTTGCCATGGGTTTTTTGGCAACTTACCAGCTTCAGGAGCTGCATTTGAATCATACATCCATATTAGGAATGGGGGTAATCAGCTCTGTGGCCGGGATTGGCGGCATCTGGATCTGGGGGAAGGTTGCGGACCACACAAACTGGGCTGTTGTTATTCTGGGAACTCAGACGGTAACAAGCTTTTGCAGTATGGGATGGTTTTTAGTAAAGCCGGATGCCCGGATGACGGCAATGATTTTGATATGCGCCGCTGCTTTGGGTAATGCTTCTTCCGGTATGGCAGGCCTGAATCTTCAGTATGCCAATGCTCCTGCAAAGGGTATGACTACTTACCTGGGGGTAACAGCAGCGGCAGCAAGCCTGGTGGGATATCTGGGAGCAATGGCGGCAGCCTGGATTCAGGAGCAGCTGCAGGTGTATACAGGAACTGGCAGAAGTATTGCAATTTTATTTCTTATCCAGAGTCTGTGCGGAATAGGAACCGTAATGTATGGTTTTATAAGGCTGCCGCGCAGAAAGAATGACAGGGGCTGATTTGTAAATGGTGTGCTGAAAATATACCGGAAAGGATTGATATAACAATGGCAGAAAATAAGAACATGAGGAGGGACAGCGTGTGGAAACATATTTAGGCTTGGACTTTGGCGGCACCAAAATGTTGATTGGAGAACTGGATAAAGACGGAAGAATCCTAAGCAGTAAACGATACGTAACCGGGTTTGACGATCAGGAAAAAGCAACAAAAGCCATTCTGGGAAATCTGGAAGATTATAAGAAAACAATAGGGATTCAGGGAGAAATAAAAGCAGCCGGTCTTGGAATTGTTGGAATTGTAGATAATAAAAAAGGTGAATGGGTAGCAATGAGCCATGAAATAACAGCACCACCGGTACCTATGGCGGCTCTTATGGAAGCAAATCTCCATGTGCCATGTGCAGTGGATAATGATGTAAGAAGTGCAACTACTGCGGAATTAATGCTGGGACAGGGTAAAAGCACCTTGGATTTTATTTATCTGAACGTAGGGACAGGCCTGGCGGCAGGCGTTGTCACAGGCGGTCATATTATACGGGGAGCAAACCACAATGCCGGTGAAATTGGACATATGGTAGTTGATCTTCAAAGTCAGAGAACTTGTGTCTGCGGCAGAAAGGGGTGTGCCGAAAATGTGGTGTCTGGTATTGGATTTACAAGTCAGTTAAAACACTATGGTTTAACTGAACTGCTGAATGAGCAGGACCGGGCAGACGTGGTGCGGCTTTTTGAAAGAGCAGATGCAGGGGATGCTATCTGCTCAAAAATAACCGATTATGCAGCAGACACTCTGGCATGTGTAATTATGAATCTGGTTCGATACAGTGATCCCGATACTGTCATTCTTGGAGGAGGCGTGATTGGTGACGGATGGCTTTTGGAAAAAGTAAAGATGCGTCTGGAGCCTGATACAATGCGGGGAGTGACAAATGGAATTGTCTTCTCAAGTTTCAGCCCTGCCAATGCAGGCCTCATAGGTGCCGCTTCACTTGGAATGCAGTTAACGGATAGGAGAAATCAATATGAAAGATGCGTTTAAGAGAGAAATAGAGGAATCTTTATATATTCATTCCATGCTGCCTCTTCACAGGGAAAGGTCCCTGGAAGCCTCTTTTCCCGAAAAAAAGGTTGTGATGAGAAAAGAGTTGTGGAGTTGTGGTGGACAGACAAGTGCTCCCCTGGCAGGCGAAAAAGGAAAGCTGCGTATCGGTATGGAGGAGAATGAGGAATATGTAAGTATCACTGCACCGGTCCGAAGCGATGCCTGGCCTAAAGGGGCCCCGGCAGACGGGGATTACAGTAATTTTGGTACAGCAGAAGTGCATTTCGAACTGTCAGAGGAGGACTGGAGTGAATATAACCGGCTTCATTTCTGGGTAAAACCCCAGGTGCCGGGGTCAGAAGTAGTGCATCTGAATGTGGGTATTAAAAGTAATGGTACAGTAAAGATACCGGATCGCTTCTGCAGGGAAGGCTTTACGGTATTTGATCTGAATAACAATGAGTGGAATGAGTGCTTCTGGGAATTTTCCATGTTGCCAAGAGACAGGGTAACAGAACTGTATTTTTACACTTTTCTGAACGGCCAGGATACAGCCATGGGACCGGAACTTACTTATAGTTATAAAGATATTGGTGTTGAAAAAGTGGAGAATCCGGAGAAAGAATGGGGATGGGAGTGCGGCAGCAGCCAGATTGTGTTATCGAGTGCCGGATATTTCCTAGAAGGCAGGAAAACAGCTGTAGCTAACATCATGGAGCCGGAATTTACAGTTTGTGATGAGATGACAGGAAAAGCAGTCTATACGGGAACCGTGGAAACAGTATCAAATGAAAGAGGTGATTTTCAGGTACTGGATTTCAGCTCTGTCTATGAGGAGGGAAGCTACTATCTTCAGGCAGGCGGTATAAAGAGTCCTGTATTTGAGATCAGTAAAGATATTGTGGAAGAGAATGTATGGCGTGTAATAAATTTTCTGTACGGTGAAAGATGCGGCATGCCGATTACCGGAAAGCACGGTGCATGTCATTTTGATATTGCAGCGGAGCATAACGGCTTAATAATGCCGTTTGCAGGCGGATGGCATGATGCAGGTGATGCTTCACAGCAGAGTGCGCAGACTGGCGAGATTGTCCATGCACTTCTGGAAGTGGCATCTAAATATAAAAATAAAAGTCCCAGATTATATCAGCGAATTCTGGAAGAAGCACGCTGGGGACTGGATTTCATCTTAAGAACCCGTTTTGGTGACGGATACCGTGCTACAAGTGCAGGATCTACCAGATGGACAAATGGATTGATTGGAGATATGGATGATGTTAAGACCCGTGTTTATAATCATGCCTATGAAAATTTCCTGTTCTCGGGAATAGAAGCATATGCATATCTGCAATTAAAAGAGGAGGACGAACCATTGGCATGGGGCAGTCTGGAAGCCGCAAAAGAAGATTTTTCATTTGCAGAAAAAAGGTTTCGGGATTATGGTATGGAAATGGTTCAGATGTTTGAGCATACATACAATTCAGGTTTATCGCAACACTATGCGGTTATTGTATGGGCAGCCTCGACGTTGTACGCAGCTACCGGTGACGAAGGTTATGCTAAAAAGGCGGAGTACTGGTGCGATAAACTGATGGAGTGCCAGGAAACAGGCAGGGCCGGCATCCGGATCAGTGGATTTTTTTATCGTGATGAAAGCCATAAGATGATAGTACATTTTAATCATCAATCCAGGGAACAGCAATTTATGCAGGCACTGGTCAGTATTTGCGAGACTCAGCCGGATGCACCGAAGAAAAGTCTCTGGGAAGATGCTATGAAGCGTTATGCCGGATACCTGAAGGCAATTGCCGGAAATACAGCACCATATGGGATGCTTCCAGCCGGAGTACATAAAATGGATGAGTATAAGAATAGTGAGGTATTCCAATATCTGCATGTTACCTGTAATTATGAGGAAGAAAGAGAAAACTATAAAAAGCAGTTAGAAAACGGGACGCTAATTGGAAAAGACCATGTAATCCGGAATTTCCCAATCTGGTTTTCCTTCCGGGGAAATACAGTTGTTATGCTGTCTGAGGGTAAGGCAGCGTCTCTTCTTGGGCACTATCTGCAGGATGAGGAACTGCTGCAGATAGGCAGAGAGCAGCTTTATTGGATTTTTGGAAAAAATCCTTTTGGACACTCCCTGATGTATGGCGCAGGCAGCCGGTATCCAGCACAGTATGCGATTTTTCCTGGGGAATGTGTAGGAGAACTTCCGGTGGGAATTGAAACCTTAGACAATGAAGATATTCCATACTGGCCCCAGGGCAATAATGCTACATATCGTGAAGTATGGACCTCATCTGCATGCCGCTGGCTCTGGCTTGCTGCAGATTATGCAGGTGGTAATAACTGTGATTAGTGAAAGGAAATAATAATAAAAATGAAAATAACAATAATGAAGACAGAACATGATTTTGATGTGGCAGCAGCCTGGAGAATTATTGGGCAGATGGTGTCAAAGCCAGATGCAGTAATTGGTTTATCAACAGGACAAACGACAAAAAATATGCATCAGATTGTGAGCGATATCTATAAAAGTTATACTTTTGATACATCCGGTATAACCGTATTCAATGTAGATGAACTGACGAATCTGGACCGCTCTTATCCAGGAAGTTGTTATACGATGATTTATGAACAGCTAGTAAAGAATTTGAACATTCCTGATGAGAATTTCATTATGCCGCCTACTTTTTCAGAAGATTTTGATCAGGAATGCCGGATTTTTGAACAGAGGATCAAACAGCGGGGTGGAGCCGATCTCCAGATGCTTGGAATTGGCTGGAATGGACATATAGGCATCAATCAGCCCGGAACGCCTTTTGAACGCCAGACCTGGGTATCGCCTATGGACCCGGTATTTGAAGAACGGGTACGGAGGGAAACGAATGTGGCGCCGGATTATCCACTGGGCGGTTTGACCAGAGGAATTATAAACATTATGCAGACGCGTAATATCTGCTTAATTGCAAAAGGAGAGAGCAAAGCGGACATTATTGAGAAAGCAGTACTTGGACCGGTGACTACAGATATTCCGGCTTCTGTTGTACAACTGCACCCCAATTGTGAGATTCTTTTGGATGAGGCTGCTGCACAGAAGATCATAGGGAGAATTTAAGCAAAAAGAGGGTTGAAATCCAGAAAATTGGATATCAGCCCTAAATATATTTCATTATTTGATTGACACTAACCCTCTGCGTATATCAATTGCCTTTACCGGGCACATTTCGTGGCAGCAGTAACAGCGGATACAATTACGATAATAAATCTTAGCTTTTTTCGATTCAATGTGAATTGTTTTCTGGGGACAGCTTTCCGCGCACTTACCGCACCCGATGCATTTTTCATTTATGATTACTGGTTTCGCAGAGAGGTAATGAAAAACAAAGGCACGGACGGGACGCCGTATTAATGGAGGCAGAAACGTTGTAAAATCAAGGGAGGATTCCCGGGGAACCCGGAAAGGTTCCTGCTTGGGGATTTCCCCTATCAGTTCAAGCTGATCAAAATCACCGCAGCATAATCCACGGGTAATGGATTCTTTTACGGTAAGTATGCTCTTGGGGTTTACACCAATGATCTTACACAGGCAGTAATCCATGTCATAGGGATTGTCAGATGCCAGAATAAGTCCCGTCTCTCTCATGGTGCCCCCGGAAGGTCCATTGCCTTCCATTGCCTGTATGGCATCCACCAGAATAAAGTCCGGTGAAACCGTTTCACAAAGATCGACCAGCATAGAACAAAAGGGTGTTTTTTCGGGGAACCTGGCATGATAAGCGGGTTTTGTAAGTCCGGGAATTGTTCCAAATAAATTTTTCACGGCTCCGCTTAAGCCGGTCATCGCATGGGTTTTTAGTTTGCAAATGTCAATGATAAAGTCTGCATCACAGACTGGTGTGATTATGGGAAACTGTTTTACTAGTTTCCCTTTTTTGTTCTCTATATTCCGGGAAGACGTATCCAGATTCAGAGTGATGCTGTGCCGTTCACAGATATCCGTCATGCCCGATGCGTGATAGATACCTTTTAATGCAGTAGCAGTGTAGGGACCGCCAGGGCTGTCAGCTATGGTTATTTTACTTATACCATTCTCTTTCAGCCATATGATAACGGCTTCAACAATGGATGGATGTGTGGTTGTAAATTCCTCCGGTGTTCTCTTCATCAGAAGATTTGGCTTTATCAGTACCTTTGTATCCGGGGACAGTTTTTTACCAAGGTTAAAACGTTCCATATGTTCATATACCGCTTTGTTTACAAGAGGCTGCTCGTAAGAACGGGTATTCGTAATACTTATTCTGGTCATGAGTGACTCCTTTCATAGCAATAGGACTTCCTATATTATGAAGATAATTGGGATTATCTAATACGTTATTATATAGGATAGGGATCAGAAAAGAAAGGATTTTTGACCGCTTCGCCCCAGGCTTAATTTGTTTGCTTGAAAATTAGGAAACAAAAAGGAAACAAATGAAACAAGATTGACTTTTAAATGAACTGGAATATAATAAGATTAACATCAAAAATGCAGTATTTATAAGAACATTAAACATACAACAGCTTAACTGATTGATGTGGACTTCAATAAAAAAAGAAGTAACAGCAGGAAACAAAAGGAGGATATAAATGACATTCACAGCAAGAGATGTGGCAAAAAAGGCAGGTGTTTCCCTGGCTACGGTATCCAGGTATTTCAGCGGGGGAAAAGTGGTAAGCACAGAACTGGCAAGGAAGATTGAAGATGCTGCTGACAAGCTTGGATATGAACATAAAGGAAGACGGCATCGTAATTGTGGTGTTATCGCAGTTTTAATCCCTGAGTTTCCCCTTGAGTTTTTTTCAGAGGTTATGCGGGAGATTGTGGATCAGATGCCAAGATACGATTACCGCATCGTTTTTATCCCGATTTTAGAGGGCAAAGATGATTACAAACAGTATTTTAACGAAATGAATATAGAAGGCGTTATCTATCTGGATGAAAATATCAGCGGGGATATTCTGAATTATATTGCTTCAAAAAAAATCAGAACTGTTATGTGCGGCGGGGCAACACTGGACAGGCGTCTGGGAATGGTACATATCAATGATCTTGCGGCAGGATATGAAGGAACCCGTTATTTGCTGGAACTTGGACATGAAAGGATACTGTTCCTGTCGGATCGCAACAGATCCATCAGTTCCGTTTTTCAGCGCCTTACCGGGGCTAAGCGGGCAATGGAAGAGAAGAATGTCCCTTTTGATGAAAAAAGTATGGTGTTGTTTGGCGGGGTTACCTATGATATGGGATACCGGCTTGCGAAACAGGCAGTAGAAAATGAAAGGGAATTTACAGCAATTTTTGCATTCAGCGATGAAATGGCAATTGGTGCGATGGCTGCACTAAAGGAATGCAAAGTGCAGGTTCCCGAAGACGTATCGGTACTGGGATTTGATGATATTACTGCGGCGGGAAGGGCAGTTCCGCCCCTTACCACTATTCACCAGCCTATCCGGCAGTTCGTAACAAAGTCACTGAATATGTTCTTGAATCTCTATGGGGAAGAAGAAAATATGGATATCACACTGCCTTTTGACATCGTGCAGAGAAATACCTGTCAAAAGAGACAGTAACTAAAAAATGGAGGAAACGAAGATGAGCAAAGCAGGAGCAAAAAAAATTACAGTAATAGGCGGAGGCGGTGTACGTTCTATGTTTCTGGCGAAAAGCCTGGTACAGCATGCCAAAAAACTGGGATTTACGGAAATTGTATTTATGGACAACAATGAAACAAAATTAAACATCTACGGAAAAATGGCGGCTCAGGTTGCAAAGCGGATTGACGATACGGTGAATTTTTCCCTGACATCGGACCCGGTGGAAGCTATTAAAGATGCAGATTATATTATTACTACCATACGTGTTGGGGAAGATGAAATGCGTATACAGGATGAGCGGACAGCACTGGCGCTGGGAATCCTGGGCCAGGAGACAACCGGAGCGGCAGGATTTTCTTTTGCGATGCGTTCTATTCCGGCATTGGTTGAATATTGTGAGCTGGCGAAGAAATACGCAAATCCCCGTGTAAAAACATTCAACTTTACGAATCCGGCGGGGGTAGTGTCACAGACCTTGCGGGATATGGGGTTTGATTTTACTTATGGAATCTGCGATGCACCCAGCAGTCTGCTCCATTCCTTTGCACAGATGTACGGTGTAAGCCAGGATTCCATCACAGGAGAATGTTACGGATTAAACCATCTCTCATTTTTTAAGAGTATAAAACTGGATGGAAAAGAAATTATGCCGGAACTGCTTCAAAAAGATGAAATTTATGAAAACACAGAAATGCGGTTTTTTGATAAAGGCCTGGTTGAGCATGTAGGATGCATTTTAAATGAATATCTCTACTACTTCTACTACAGAGAAGAGGCAGTACAGAACATCTTAAATGCAAAAGTCACCAGAGGAGAAGTAATCCGGGATGTGAACATCCATATGACCGAAGAATTATCAAAGATGGATATTGAACATAATTTTGACGAATGCCTGAAGGTATTTGAAAAGTGGTATGGTTTAAGGGAAGCAGCCTACATGGCAAATGAGACCGGAATAGACAGTAAAAAACCTCCTTATCATTTTGATATTTATGCAAAAGACAGCGGCGGATATGCAGGTGTTGCACTGAAATTCATTGAATCGGAATTGGGAGAGGAAGAAAAAGAAATGATACTCTGTGTGCCGAATAACGGAGCAGTCAAAGGACTGGAGGATACCGATGTGGTAGAAATCAGCTGTACGATTAAAAACGGTAATTACTACCCCCACGAGATCGAACCGGACCGCATACCCATGGAAATGATACGCAGAGTCAAAATGTATGAACGCCTGGCTTCCGAAGCAATCAGGGAAAAGAGTATAGAAAAAGCAATTGACTGCCTGATGGTCCACCCGCTGGTTAACTCTTATACCTTTGCCAAAAAGTTAGCTTATGAGTATATGAAAATAAATGAAGCATATATGAAAGGATGGAGCTGATATGGGATTTGCAGCAGGTGTGGGATATTTAAATCTGGATCTACTGTATCTGGGAGTGGGGCACCTTCCAGAAGAGGGAGAAGAGGTTTATGCAAAAAGTCTGGATATTCAGCTGGGCGGCGGTGTACCGGCAACCATGATAACATTGTCCAGGCTGGGAGTTGATTCTAAGATTGCAACTTTTCTGGGGGAAGATGTATTTTCCGGGTATGCAGCAAAACTGCTGGATGCCTGCGGAGTCTCCTATGCAAATTTATATCGTGGAAACGGAATTCCGGTAGCAGTAACATCCGTTATGATTACGGAAAGGGACCGGACTTTTATGTCAGCGCTGGACCGCGTGGACATTACACAGAAAATCCAGGAAGAAACTTACCGGCAGCTGCAGGGGGCAAAAGTCATCGATATGCACGCGGGATTTCTGGATGCTTATAAACGGCTGAAGGCAGAGGGCGCCATTCTGGTTTTTGATGTAGGCTGGGATGAAGGACTGTCCACTCAGAAATACAAAGAGTATCTGGAGCTTGCAGATTTTTTTACACCAAACCAGAAAGAGGCATTAAAAATCACCGGAAAAGACAATGTAGAAGAAGCAGCTGTGGAACTGGGCAGGTTTTTTCCGGAGGTAATAATAAAACTGGACAGTGCAGGCTGTCTGTACTGGAAAAATGGAGAAAGCATTGTCATTCCACCGCTTCAAAACGTAAATAAAATTGATTCCACAGGTGCCGGAGACGCATTTATGGCTGGATTTATCTATGGGCTTTATCATGACTGCAGTGTAACAGACAGCATTATATATGGAAACGTAACAGGAGGAACCTGTGTGGAAGGAGTGGGCTGCCTGACAAAATATGTAAATGAAAAGGAACTGATGGAGAAGGCAAAAGAGATTAAAAAACTTCTGTAATGGCTCATTTTCATGCATATTCTGGCGCATTAAAATTGCGTTAAGACTTTTTGTGCAAAAAAATGGATAAAAAATGGGATTTTTTGTAGGAAAATCCCAAAAAGTCTGTTATAATAGTTTACATAAAAATCTTAACATGGGGGTGCACAAAATGAACAATTGGAAGAAACTGTTAGAGAACAACATCACCACTGCAAAGGAATTAAAAGAAGTCCTTAAATTGTCTAATGAAGAAGTAATCAAAATGGAGGAAATATTGGAGCATTATCCGATGTCCGTACCATTGTATTACTTTTCACTTATCCATGCAGATGATCCGGATGACCCAGTTCGAAAGATGTGCATCCCCAATATCCGAGAGACGGACCTGGGAGGAAGTTTTGATACCAGTGGGGAAGCAAGCAATACCGTAATCGTGGGAATGCAGCACAAATACAGGGAAACCGTACTGATTCTTTCTACAAACCAATGTGCCATGTATTGCAGGCATTGTTTCCGGAAACGGCTGGTGGGACTGTCGGATGAAGAAATTGCCAGTCATTTTGATGAGATGATACAATATATAAAAAATCATTCACAGATCAGCAATGTTTTAATATCCGGTGGAGACGCCTTTTTAAATGATGATGAAGTAATCGAGCAGTATCTATACAGTCTGAGCCGTATCGAACATATCGACTGCATCCGCTTTGGAACCAGAACACCAGTAACATTTCCGGACAGAATCTTAGAAGATCCTGATTTAATAAATATCTTACGCACTTATAGTGAAAAGAAACAAATCTATGTGGTGACACATTTCAATCATCCCAATGAAATTACAGAAAAATCAAAAGCAGCAGTAAGAAATTTAATCGCTGCGGGAATCATCGTCAGAAATCAGACTGTTTTAATAAAAGGGGTGAATGATCATCCCCAGACCCTGGGAACTCTTTTGAAAAATTTAACACGTATTGGCATAGTGCCCTATTACGTATTCCAATGCCGTCCCGTGACCGGAGTGAAGTCTCAGTTTCAGGTACCTTTAAAACGGGGCTGCGATATTGTAGATCAGGCAAAAAATATGCAAAATGGTCTGGGAAAATGTATTCGTTATATTTTATCCCATGAAACAGGAAAAATTGAGATTCTGGGAAGCCTGAATGCAGGGGAAATGCTGTTTAAATATCACCAGGCAAAGGATGAGGAAGATTATGAACGAATCTTTACAAAGAAGATAGAGGAAGGGCAGTGCTGGCTTTAAGAAGCGGCAAAAATTATGGTATGAATGGAAGCGGGTATTGCCCGTTTTCCGGCATATCATAGAAGCATACGCTATCATACGAATTTGTTCCTGCAATCATATTTACTTTTGGAAAAATTTATATATAAAATCTAAAATTCTAAATTCAGTAATATCTATACCATTTCTGGCTATTTCTAAAAATAATCCCCAGTGAGCCGTAAATAGTTTAATTAAGTATTTGTTTAATTAAAAAACTATATTATTGTATCCCAATTTTTATGATGATATAATACTACCATACAGCCATATTTCCCAAGCTTTAAACTTTGAATGGAAATGACAGGAGGAGATGTTCACTATGAATATACGTAAAGTCTGTAAGCGGGTCCGGATATACTGCCGTTCTCATATGTGGTGCTCTTTTGCCGCCGCAATCTGTTTTGCCGTTTTGCTGGTAGTAGTTGTTATGCAGTATTATCTGAAAAATGAATATTTAAAGTATCTGATTGACAGCACGTATGACACTGAAAAAATGTTATTGTCATCCGTAAATCAGAATATTAAAAATCAAATGGATGATTTTATTAAGATAGGTTCTGAAATAGCAGTGGATGATACAAATGCAGATCTGATCAATGAATATAGCACCAATCCCGAGAATATCGCCCGCAATACCAAAGACCTGAAGAATCTACTGGCTAATTATGCGCGATATTCCCAGTATATTGCGGCAATTGCAATTGCGTCAAAAGATGGACTGGTTTACCAGTATGAACGTAATGAAAATACCATTAATGTAGTGAATATCTGGAATGACAAGAATAACAATATTCTGGTTGATACTTTCATAGAGGTAAATGAGATTTCAAAAAGTATGGCATTGCCCAGGTATCAGGTAATTACCAAGCCCAGCGAACATCCGGGTGATGCGTCTAAGCAGTTTATGCATATTGCATATCCGGTACGGGGAAAGCACTTTTATCAGGACATCGAATACATAATGATTGTAACTTTTAAAAGGGATGTATTGGACAACCTGATTGGGCAGTTGAGCGGGAGCAAGGATGATGTGGCACAGGGATTTATTTCTGATAAGTCAGGGGAAATATTCTATCATACCAACAGTCAGAACAATGGGAAGAAAATGGACGATTATATAAAAGAGGAACATTTGACAGACTTAAGCAAGCCGATCGGTGTCTTTGACTGGAATTTGAACATTGCAATTAATAAGAATGCGCTTCAGGCAAAGGTAAACGAAATGTATACCAGAGCGATTGCCCTTTACGCCCTTGTTATTATAGGTATTTTATTGATTCTGTTCTGGGTGACACAAAGAATTCTAAAGCCGGTGGATACTATTAACCGCTCCATTAAAAATGTAAAGAAGGGAAATATGCAGGAGCGTATTGAAATTAAGGGGACACATGAAATCTGGCAACTGGCAAATGAATATAATGAGATGATGCATGCCATCCGGAAAATGAACCGTCAGGTAGAAGGACAGCATCTGGAAGTTGTGGAATCCCTGAAAATGAAGCAGAGGGCGGAGCGGGAAGCCCTGGAGTCCCAGATCAACGCACATTTTATCTGTAATACCTTGAATGCTATTAACTATGAGGCAATCGAAAGTGGAAATTATAAGGTCTCCACCCTGCTGAAAAAACTGTCTAATATTTTACGCTATACTTTTGACCAAAAGCACCAGAATGTCTATATGTATCAGGAAATTACATGGATTGAGCAATATCTGTATCTGCAGAAGGAACGGCTTGAAAATGTATTTGATTATAGCATTGAATTTAATCATGAGTATGATCAGTGGCCCTGCAGGAAGCTGATGCTTCAGCCTTTTGTGGAAAATTCCATACTGCATGGGTTTGAAGGCAGAGAGGAAGGGGGGATGATCCATATCACTGGCACCGGAATGGGAGAATACCTTTGTTTGTCAATAGAAGATAATGGTATGGGGATGACCCGGGAAAGGGAAAAAATCATTCAGGAAGTGCTGTCTAATCCGGTGATCTCAAAAGAAAAAGAGGTGGGGATCGGAATATCCAATGTAGTGACCCGGATGAAAATGTACTATGGAAGCAAGCTTCAGGTTTCCCTTGAGACATCTTACGGGAAAGGATGCAGATTTACATTTTTAATTCCAAGACCATACAGTATACAGGAGGTAGCTTATGAAGATTATGATTGTAGAAGATGAGCAAAGGGCAAGAAGAGGATTACGGAATCTCATTACCACCATATCGGATGAATATGAGATTGTGGCGGAAGCCTCTGATGGAAAACAGGCACTGGAGCTGATACATATTTTGAAGCCCGAAATCGTATTTACCGATCTCAAAATGCCCTATATGGATGGATTATCCCTGATAAGGGCTGTTCATGCGATGGAAATTTCCACACAGTTTGTAATTATAAGTGCCTATGAAGAATTTGACGTAGCCAGGCAGGCAATTTCACTTGAAGTACAGGATTATCTGATTAAACCGGTAACTTATGAGGATGTAGAAGAACTACTGGTACGCCTTTCCAAAAAGGAGAAGCTGTATCTGGAAGACGGGATTAAAGATCTGCAGAAAAAATATCCGGGAGCCCATCCCCTGGTTATAAAAGCGTTAAATATAATTGAAAAGAGTTACTCTGCGAAAATCAGCCAAAAAGATCTGGCGGAAGACCTGGGTATGACCCAGGAATATTTTTGCTATCTCTTTAATAAAGAAATCGGAGTAACATTTTCGAAATTTCTAAAGCACTACCGGATTGAAGTGGCAAAGGGACTTTTGGTAAATAAGGGAATACCAAAAGAAGAAGTGCCTTACCATGTGGGTTTTTCTGATCCGAAGTATTTCAGCAAAGTATTTCGTGAGGTTGAGGGCATCAGTGCTGCTGAGTTTTTGAAAGTAAATGCGAAATAAAAATAGAACTAATTCTTAAAATTTTCCTCCAATCTTAAAATTGTATCTTAAAATTGTATCCGTTATCTTAAAATATTAAGTTTATCATTTAAACTAATATTATTATAATGAATACATCTTAAATACGAAAAAGGAGGAAACAAACTATGAAAAAGAGGTATCAGAGATTGGCTGCGGCAGCTTTGGCGGGAATGATGATAACAGGCCTTGTAAGCGGGTGCGGCAGTTCTTCATCCGGAAGTTCCGCCACGGAAAAAGGCACAGATCCGGCTGCGGCTGCCCAGACCACAGAAGCCGGAGGAGAGACAACGGCACCGGATACAGCAGCAGGGGATAGTAAACCGGCATCGAACGGAGGAAAAGAAGTTACTTTATGGCACTATTTTGAACATGAAGCACCGATACTGGAAAAAATGGTGGAAGAATACAACTCCATGCAGAGTGATATTAATATTGTATGTACGTATATTTCCCGTGAAGAGCTGATGAAACAGTACACCATAGGTGCTGTATCAGGAGAACTTCCGGATATCGGAATGGTAGATTCACCGGATATGGCTTCTTACATTTCTTTGGGCGTATTTGAAGATATTACAGATCAAATGAAGGACTGGAAGGATTTAGAACAGTTTTATCCAGGACCCCTCAGCAGCTGTAAGGATGCGGACGGTAATATTTATGGGATACCTAATAACTCCAACTGTCTGGCAATCGCTTATAATGCGGACATGCTGAAAGCAGCCGGTTTTGATAAAGCACCGGAGACCTGGGATGAGTTTGAAGAGGTATGTGCCAAAACTACGAATGCAGCAGACGGTGTATATGGTTTTGCTATGTCAGCAATTGGTACCGAGGAGGGAACGTTCCAGTTTATTCCATGGCTGTACTCTGCAGGAGCTGACGTAGCATCCACAGATTCACCGGAAGCTGCCCGGGCTTTAGACTACCTGGCGGGGTTAGTAAACAAAGGCTATATGAGTAAGGAAGTTGTAAACTGGTCTCAGTCTGATTCTTATAATGCGTTTTGTGCAGGAAAAGCAGCGATGCTGGAATCCGGTACATGGCAGCTGGCACAGTTTGATGAAGGGATCAAAGGTGCATTTGAGTACAAGATCGCACTGCTTCCAAAAGATAAGAAGTTTGCATCCGTCATCGGGGGTGAGAACTTTGGCGTTTGCGCCGGAAGTGAAGCAAAAGAAGCCTGCGTTACATTCTTAAAATGGATGACCAGCGCAAAGAACAATGCAGCCTGGTGCGAAGGTGCAGGCAAATTCCCGGTTCGTGAAGATTCCGTCGCACTGAATACCACATGGTCAGATGACGAAAGATTTGCAGTTTTCAGTGATGAAATGAACTATGCGGTAGCAAGAGGCCCTCACGAGTCATGGCCTACAATATCAGAAGCTTTATATACGGCAGAACAGTCAGCACTGCTTGGTAATAAAACCGGCGAAGAAGCTATGAAAGAAGCAGCAGCAGTAATTAATCCGATCCTACAGGAGACTCCCATTGCAGTACAGGAATAAGAAATTCGGGAGGGCAATGATACAGGACGGGCGTGAAATCGCCCGTCCTGATATAGAAAGGATGTGGATTATTTATGAAAATGAGTATGGCAAAGAAGAAACGATTTGAAGGATATACTTTTATACTTCCTGGATTTCTCTATATGATTCTGATTTTGGGATATCCCCTGATTTATAACTTTATACTCAGCTTTAAAAATACGAATATTAAAAACTTTAAGTCAGGGGCATCCGTATTTGTAGGATTACAGAATTATATGCAGTTATTTCAGGATTCGACTTTCCAGCTGGTAATTCGGAATACCTTTATTTTTACCATCGCGTGTCTGGTGGTACAGTTTACCATAGGTTTTCTGTTTGCAATGTTCTTTTCTAAAAAGTTTACCTTTGCAGGACCGATTCGTGGACTTGTTTTAATTGGCTATATGATGCCAATGTCCGTTACCGCACTGCTTGGTAAAAATATGTTTGGCGTAACAGAGGGTGTAATCAATAATTTATTAATGAAACTGGGAGTGATACATACTCCGGTAGAGTGGCTGGTAAGCACCAGTACCGCTTTGATCGCGGTTATAGCCGTTAACTGCTGGGTTGGAATTCCATTTAACATGCTTCTTTTAACCTCCGGACTTACGGGAATATCGGACGATATTTATGAAAGTGCTTCCATGGATGGTGCAAACAAACTTCAGCGTTTTCTGCATATAACGCTGCCGCTTATGAAACCGGCTATCTTGTCTGTACTGATGCTGGGCTTCATCTATACTTTTAAGGCATTTGACTTAATGTTTGTTATGACGGCGGGAGGTCCATTAAATTCCACTGATGTACTGGGAACCTATTCCTATACGCTGTCGTTTACACAGTATGAATTCTCCAAAGGGGCCGCATCGGCTATGATACTGTTCTGCTGTTTATTTATCATTGGATTGTTCTACCTGAGACTCACTGCAAAGGAGGACGATTAGTATGAATGAAAAGATGAAGGCAAGGGGATTTCAAATTTTTCGTTATAAATCAGTAAGGGTTAATGCAATATACTGCATCATCTCTGTGCTGATAGCATTTGTTTTTCTGTTTCCCATTTACTGGCTGATCAGTATGTCCTTTAAGACAGACATGGAGTCTTTTGGAAAACTGGTGACCTATTATCCCCATCAGTTTACTTTTGATCCATGGCTTCAGAATTTGCAGGATAAGGATTTTCTGGTATCGCTGAAAAACAGTGCCTGCATTGCAGTCTGTGCCATGTGTATTTCCCTGGTATTCGGTGTACCTGCAGCTTATGGAATGGGCCGGTATAAGGTTCCGGGTCAGAAAGGATTCCTGCTGACCTTTTTAGTTACCCAGATGCTTCCGGCATCCCTGATGCTGACACCAATGTACCTTATCTTTAATAAGATTGGATTACTGGGGACTTATATTGGACCGGCACTTGCGATTGCATCGGGTACCGTACCTTTTATTATTGTTACTCTAAGGCCATATTTTAAATCCATTCCCACCTCACTGGATGATGCTGCACGTATTGACGGATGCGGTGTGTATAAATCTTTTTTCAAGATCATGCTGCCGGCTATCAAGACCGGTATCATAACGGTTGTAGTTATTTCTTTCTTAAATGGATGGAATGATCTGGCGTACTCAATGACCTTTAATGTAAAACCTGAAATGAGGCCGTTGACTGCAAATATTTATAAATTCCAGAGTAAGTATGGAACAAAATGGAATTGTATTATGGCATATGGTGCCATCCTTGTTCTTCCGGTTGTCATTATATTTGTTTTTTTACAGAAATATATTGTTGGCGGTCTGACTGCCGGGGCAGTAAAAGAATAGGTGAAAGAATGCGGGACTGCGATATACGAGAGGTATACGGTTGAAAGAAAATTATGAGATAGAAAGGATGCCACGGTGTAATTCTTTCAGCCTGTTTTAATGTGGCAGTATTGCAGGCAAGCCTGCAATATGTAATGGGTATAAATATGATTAAATGTTTGGGAAATAAAATACTGAGACGTTTTGATAAGGAGTTACTATGTATTGAACCTTGGGGGGAAAATAGTTTTCGTGTCCGTGCCACACAGCGTCATGAGTTTCTTACAGAGGATAACGGGGCATTACTGGATCCGGCAGTATGTGAGAGTAAGGTATATAAGGAGAATGGAGATACTGTTCTGGTAAATGGCAAACTCCGCTGTGAAATTACACCCACCGGCAAACTGCGTTTTAAAAATAATAAGGGGGAACTTTTACTGGAAGAATATGAGCGGATCCGGGAAGAAGTCCAGGGGCGGAAGGAGTTCAACAGTGCCCTTGAAATTGTACCGAGAACCTTTGAACCCCATCCCAATACCGATAACTATCGTCTGATGGTACGGTTTGAGCCAAATGAAGGGGAGAAGCTATATGGATGTGGGCAATATCAGCAGCCATATCTGGATGTGAAGGGTTGTACGCTGGAACTGGCTCACCGCAATTCCCAGGCAAGCATCCCCTTTGTACTTTCTAATAAAGGATATGGAATGCTTTGGAATAATCCGGCAATCGGCTATGTTACGTTTGGTAAAAATGTGACGGAGTGGACCGCTCATTCAACCAGGCAGATGGATTACTGGATCACTGCCGGAGATTCCCCGTCAGAAATAGAAGAAGCTTATGCTAATGCCACGGGCAAAGTTCCGATGATGCCGGAATATGGAATGGGATTCTGGCAGTGCAAACTGCGGTATCAGACCCAGGATGAAATTATGGAGGTAGCCAGGGAGTATAAAAGGCGGGGGCTGCCAATATCGGTCATTGTAGTAGATTTCTTCCATTGGCCTAATCAGGGGGACTGGAAGTTTGATCTGGATTATTGGCCGGATCCCAAGAAAATGGTGGACGAGTTAAAAGAAATGGGTATTGAGCTGATGGTCTCTATCTGGCCTACGGTTGATGCACAGAGTGAAAATTATAAAGAGATGGAAGAATTGGGATATCTGACACGCTCGGAATATGGGAAGCGGATTGGCCAGCTGGGAGATGCATGTGTCATTGATCCGACAAATCCGGAAGCCAGAGCCTATGTGTGGAATAAAATCCGTCAGAACTATTATGATCTGGGAATTAAAATTTTCTGGCTGGATGAGGCAGAACCTGAATTTACCGGATATGAGTACAGCCACTACCGCTATTTTAAAGGGGCAGATATGGAAGTGGGAAACATCTATCCCAGAGAATATGCCAAAATGGCATATGAGGGAATGGAAGCAGAGGGACAGGAAAATATCGTAAACCTGCTGCGCTGTGCCTGGGCAGGGTCTCAGAAATACGGAGCCCTGGTGTGGTCCGGGGATATTGATTCGTCTTTTCGCTCTATGCGGAACCAGCTGGCAGCCGGGCTGAATATGGGATTATCAGGAATTCCCTGGTGGACGACAGATATCGGAGGATTCCATGGAGGAAACATTCAGGATGATAAATTCAAAGAGTGTCTGATCCGATGGTTTGAATTTGGAGCATTTTGTCCTGTATTTCGTCTGCATGGTTTCCGTGAACCCTTTAAGGAGGCGCTTGGAACAACCGGAGGCGGTAAACACATCAGCGGAGCAGAAAATGAAGTCTGGTCTTATGGGGAAGAGGTTCTGTCAGTCTGTATAAAGTATATGGAGCTGAGAGAAAAGATGAAGCCCTATATTACAAGGATCATGAAGGAAGCTCATGAAAAAGGAACACCGGTGATGCGCCCATTATTTTACGATTTCCCACAGGACAATAAATGCTGGGACACAGAGGACGAGTATATGTTTGGCCCGGATCTTCTGGTAGCACCGGTACTATATGAAAATGAAAGGCAGCGCAAGGTATATCTGCCTGATGGTAAGTGGCGGAATATTCATGACAATAAAGAGTATCAGGGTGGGCAGGAAATCAATGTAAATGCACCGATTGATGAGATACCTGTATTTGTCCGGGAGGGATCACTGGAAGAAATCTGTTAGTATTTAAGTGTAATAAATATTCTCTTACATGCCGTCATACGGTGCAGCAGGCATAATCAGAATTTGAAGAGGAGGTAAAGTATGAAAAAAGACGTGGGTAAGAAACGGCTATTTGATTTTGGAGGCGGCTATACAGGGATCATGGGAAAGATTTTTGATTTACTGCTGTTAGGAGTACTTTGGATTATCTGCTGCATTCCGTTAATTACAATAGGAGCATCTACAACCGCTCTTTACTACAGTGTGGTAAAATCAGTAAAGAAAGATAAAGGCTATGCCTTGCGTGAATTCTTTCATGCTTTCCGTCTGAATTTTGTCCCTGCAACCGTGATATGGACAGTAACAGCGGCAGTAACCTTTGTTGTCCAATTAAATATGGGAATTCTAATGCAGAAAACCAGCAGCTATACCGGTCTATTCTTTATCTGCTTTTATTTCCTGGCATCGGTCTTTGTATTTGCAGCTGCATGCTATGTATTTCCTGCACTGTCACGGTTTGATATGAGCGCGGGGTGGATAATAAAACTTGGAATGTATATGTCGGTAAGGTATTTTCTGACTACCCTGGCTGTATTTTTAGTAATAGCCTGTGTGCTGGTTTTATTTTGGGCACTGCCGATGAGTATATTTTTTACACCCGGAGCTGCAGTATTTATCATTTCTGATTTTATGGAGCGTGTTTTAGAAAAACATATGCCGGTTACGGTACAAGAGTTTGAATAAAAATAGAAGAAGGGAAGCCACTAAAAGGCGGAAATTCTGCTCTGCCTGCGGTGGATAAAAGGTGTAGGTATGAAATTTACAAATGGTTATTGGATGCTGAGAGAAGAAATGACTCCGGCATATGCGACAGAATATGCAAGACATATAATTGATGGAAATACTCTTCAGATCTATGTACCGGGGAGTCACATCTTAGGCAGAGGCGATTGTCTGAACCTGCCCATGCTTACCATTACATTAACCAGCCCGATGGAGGGCATTATTAAAGTCTCTGCAGTGCATCATATGGGAGCGGGCTGCAGCGGGCCTTTTGCAGAAGTTACAGAGACAAATCCTGATGTAACCATTCAGGATCAGGAAAATGTTCTGGTGTATCAGAGCGGAAGCCTGAAAGCCGTGATTGACAAATCTCCAAATGGATGGAAAATGGCATTTTACGAAGGAGAATGTTTCCTGACAGAGAGCAGTTTTCGAAATCTTGCACATATGACAAATAGAAAGACGGGAAAATGTTATATGTTGGAGCAGCTGGCTATCGATGTGGATGAATATATCTACGGTTTGGGAGAACGTTTTACGCCTTTTGTAAAAAATGGGCAGATAGTTGAGATGTGGAATGAAGACGGTGGAACAGCCAGCGAGATTGCATATAAAAATATACCCTTTTATATTACCAATAAAGGATATGGTGTGCTGGTAGATAATGAAGGAGATGTTTCCTATGAAATAGGCAGTGAGAAAGTGGAACGGGTTCAGTTTTCGGTAGAGGGCGAACGTCTGGATTACTACTTTATAGGGGGAGGAAGCCCAAAAGCAGCAATCCGGAAATATACGGAGCTGACCGGAAAACCGGCACTGCCTCCTGCATGGTCCTTCGGCCTGTGGCTGACAACATCCTTCACTACCGACTATGATGAAGCAACTACTTCCGGTTTTATCCAGGGGATGGCTGACCGGAAAATTCCGCTGTCTGTATTCCACTTTGACTGCTACTGGATGGATGCGTACGAATGGTGCAGCTTTATATGGGATCCAAAGGTATTTCCGGATCCAAAAGGAATGCTGCAGCGGTATCATGACAGAGGATTGAAGATCTGCGTTTGGATTAATCCATATATCGCTCAGCAATCCTATCTGTTCAGAGAAGGCATGGAAAATGGATATCTGGTTAAAAAATCCGACGGAAGTGTCTGGCAGACGGATCTGTGGCAGCCGGGTATGGGATTGGTTGATTTTACCAATCCGGATGCGGCAAAATGGTATCAAAGCAAGTTAAAGACACTTCTTGATATGGGGACAGACTGTTTCAAGACTGATTTTGGAGAACGTATTCCGGTGAAGAATATCACGTATTTTGACGGTTCAGACCCGGTTAAGATGCATAACTATTATACCTATTTGTATAATCAGACTGTGTTTGAATTACTGGAAAAAGAGCGGGGCGAAGGAGAAGCTGTATTGTTTGCCCGTTCTGCAACAGTTGGAGGACAAAAATTTCCGGCACATTGGGGAGGCGACTGTTCTGCTTCTTATCTTTCTATGGCAGAAACTTTACGGGGCGGTTTATCCCTGGCGCTCAGCGGATTTGGTTTCTGGAGCCATGATATCAGCGGTTTTGAACAGACCGCATCAGCGGATATCTACAAACGCTGGTGCCAGTTCGGACTGCTGACCTCTCACAGCCGGCTTCATGGATCTTCTTCTTATCGTGTACCCTGGTTGTTTGATGAAGAAGCTTGTGAGGTACTGAAAAAATTTGTAAATATCAAATGCAGCCTGATGCCTTATCTGTACAGACAGGCAGTTATAGCTCACCAACAGGGAATACCCATGCACCGGCCTATGTTTATAGAATATCCCGACGACCGTGCCTGCGATACCCTGGATAAGCAATTTTTCTTAGGAGATTCTCTTCTGATAGCACCTGTTTTTAAAGAATCTGGTGAAGTGGATTACTATCTGCCAAAGGGTATCTGGACAAACCTGCTTACTGGTGAGAAACAAAAAGGCGGAACCTGGAGAAAAGAAAAGCATGATTACTTTTCTCTGCCCCTGATGGTAAAGGAGAATACAATACTGCCGGTGGGAAATAATGCTGAAGAAGCATCTTATGATTTTGCGGACGGTGTTACACTCTATCTTTCAGAATTTACGGAGGGAGCAATATCGACGGTAGAAATAACGGATCAGAAAGGGAATACGGTCATGACTGCTTCGGCAAGACGTGAGGGCAATAAGATTACACTAACCACAGAATGTGGAGGTAAAAACTGGAAAGCGGGACTGCTTGGA
Source organism: Robinsoniella sp. KNHs210 (assembly GCF_000686105.1). Taxonomy (NCBI): domain Bacteria; kingdom Bacillati; phylum Bacillota; class Clostridia; order Lachnospirales; family Lachnospiraceae; genus Robinsoniella; species Robinsoniella sp. KNHs210. Next base: position 3,036,839 of record NZ_JMLZ01000002.1, on the reverse strand, counting down.
GCAGACAGTATAATAGAAGGAACAGGAAATCAGATTATAATTGAATGTTAAAAACAGCAGCCTGGGAAGAAAACATCCGGGCTGCTGTATCTTTTTATTCTTTTCCGTTCCAGCAATAGGTACACAATTTGCATGGTTCGATGCCGATAGAAGCCAGCATATCATCCAGCCGGTGGTAACGCAGGGTAGTGAAATTAAGCTGTTTTCGAATTTCGTCTATCATTTCGATATAGTTCTGGCTGTCCGGATTGGTGTAGTCATCCAGCATATTGATATCGTTTTCCCCTTCCCGTTCACGAATAATCCGTCGTGTAATCAAATCCATTTCAGAATTTGAACGTGAAAAGTTCAGATATTTGCAGCCGAACATTAAAGGCGGGCAGGCAGGACGTATATGTACTTCTTTTGCACCCTCCTGGTAAAGAAATTCAGTAGTTTCCCGAAGCTGTGTACCGCGTACGATAGAATCATCGATTAATAACAGTTTTTTGTCACGGATTAAGGCTTCCACCGGAACTAACTTCATTTTCGCGATCATATTACGCTGGCTTTGTTTCGGGGGCATAAAGGAACGGGGCCAGGTTGGTGTATATTTAATGAAAGGGCGGGAATAAGGAATCCCGGTTGCATTTGCATAACCGATTGCGTGAGCAACTCCGGAATCAGGAACACCGGCAACAACATCTGGTTTAACCGTATCCCGGTTAGCCAGAAGACGTCCGCAATTGTAACGCATCTGCTCCACATTGACTCCTTCATAGGAGGATGTGGGATATCCATAATAAACCCAGAGGAAGGAACAGATCTTCATTTTTTCTCTTGGTTTGCTGAGGGTTTCCACACTTTCAGGGGTGATTCTTACAATTTCGCCCGGCCCCAGTTCTTTATAATCGAGGTAACCCAGGTTGACATAGGCAAAACACTCAAAGGATACACAATAGGAGTCTTCCTTCTTGCCAATTGCAAGTGGTGTTCTTCCCATACGGTCTCTGGACGCATAAATCTCAGTAGGGGTCATAACCAGCATGGTCATGGAGCCTTCTACCATCTCCTGAACATATAACATTCCTTCTAATATAGAACTCTTTTGATTGATTAGAGAAGCGACCAGTTCGGTTGCATTAATCAGACCGCCGCTCATTTCCAGGAAATGAGTACAGCCGTTGTCATATGCATTTTGTACCAGCTGGTCAATATTGTTGATTTTACCTACGGTTGTAATGGCAAAACTGCCAAGATGTGACTGCACCAATAAAGGCTGAGGTTCATTATCAGAGATACAGCCGATTCCCAGATTACCCTCCAGTTCATCAATGTCCCGTTCGAATTTAGTACGAAAAGGGGAATTCTCAATATTATGGATTGCCCTGTTGAATCCGTCTTTTCCATAGACTGCCATACCGCCTCTTCTGGTACCCAAATGTGAATGATAGTCAATTCCAAAGAATAAATCTTGCACACAGCTTGTCTTTGAAGCTACGCCGAATATTCCACCCATGTATTCCACTCCTTAATGTTTTCGTTAGTTTTTTGATACAGCTTCATTCTAACATAATATGACCGGAAATAACAAGGGGATTTCTATAATCACATTTTGTTTGAAAGAGGACTACATAAAAAGGTCTTTCCCACTAATAGATTTTGTGATAGAATAGAGTAGTTAATACTATCCTTTTTTAAGTATGGGAGTACAATCTATGAAAAAGATAAATAGAAAGATTAAATATAGCGGAAGATTAAAATCATATATGCAATGGCCGCTGGCCCTGGTAGTGTTTTTACTGCTGATGAATATTGCAGTTTTTGCAGTGGATACCAAGGCCGGGATCGCAGCAGCGCTGTTCAGTGTGGTATATATTGTTTTGATTATCGGCGTATTTGTATTGTACAAACCCCGTATTATGACAGAACTTGTGTCGTTTGCCACACAATATGGGCAGATACAGAAGAAGATGCTTCAGAAATTTGCGATACCTTATGGCTTGCTGGACACCGAGGGTAAGATCATATGGATGAATGAGGCATTTTGTAATGCGGTGGGAAAAGATCCGAAATATCATAAGAATATATTAAACCTGTTTCCTGAGATCAGTGTTAATGTCTTGCCTAAAAATGAAGATATCCAGACCATAGAAGTTCATTTTGACGGAGAAGATTACCGTGCCCAGCTTCAGCGGGTATCGATTGAGGAACTGGCAGATTCTGTAAATATTGTAGAAGTGCCGGAAGACCAGAATTATTTAATTGCGGTATATCTGTTTGATACAACAGAATTAAATCAGTATATAAGAGAAAATAAAGAGCAGAAACTGGTTGCCGGACTTATTTATATTGATAATTATGATGAAGCCCTAGAGAGCGTGGAGGAAGTCCGCAGATCGCTGTTGATGGCACTGATAGACCGTAAAATAAATAAATACATCACAAGCCTGGATGGTATTGTAAAGAAAATTGAGAAAGATAAGTATTTTATTGCTATCAGACAGAGATCTTTAACAACGCTGGAATCTAACCGGTTTTCCTTATTAGAGGAAGTAAAGTCCGTTAATATCGGCAACGATATGAGCGTTACACTTAGTATCGGTATTGGTGTAAATGGAAATGGCTATGTACAGAATTATGATTTTTCACGTATTGCAATAGAACTGGCGCTTGGGCGCGGCGGCGATCAGGCTGTCGTAAAGGATAATGAGAAAATTTCTTATTACGGCGGAAAATCACAGCAGATGGAAAAGAGTACCCGTGTTAAAGCAAGGGTAAAAGCACACGCATTGCGTGAGTTTATTGACAGCAAAGAAGATGTGGTGGTCATGGGCCACAAGATTACCGACATTGATTCTTTTGGAGCTTCCATAGGTGTCTACCGTGCGGCGAGGCTCATGAATAAAAAGGCTCATATTGTAATCGAAGATGTAAACAGTTCGATTCGTCCCTGGATGAATATGTTTTTGAATAATAAAGATTATGAAAGTGATATGTTTGTAAACCATGCCCAGGCGGAAGAAATCGTAGATAACAATACGGTTGTGGTAGTTGTTGATACCAATCGCCCAAGTATGGCTGAATGCTCGTCTATTTTAGAACAGACAAAAACAATTGTTGTTCTGGATCATCACCGCCAGAGCAGTGAAGTTATTAAAAATGCAGTATTGTCTTATATTGAGCCATATGCATCTTCAACCTGTGAGATGGTTGCTGAAATACTGCAGTATTTTGTGGATGGCATTAAGCTTAAGAACATAGAAGCAGATTGTATCTATGCAGGAATTATTATTGATACAAATAATTTTGTGGCAAAGACGGGAGTTCGTACCTTTGAAGCAGCAGCATTTTTAAGACGCTGTGGAGCAGATGTTACAAGAGTCCGTAAAATGCTCAGGAATGATATGTCTGCATATAAGGCGAGGGCAGAAGCGGTCCGTCATGCGGAGCTGTTCCTGAACTGCTATGCATTTAGTATCTGTCCGAGTGAAAATATTGAAAGCCCTACGGTAGTGGGAGCTCAGGCAGCGAATGAATTATTGAATATTATCGGTGTGAAGGCATCTTTTGTGTTTACACCGTTTAATAAACAGGTATATATCAGCGCCCGTTCGATCGATGAGGTCAACGTACAGATCATTACAGAACGTATGGGCGGTGGAGGACATCTGAATATAGCCGGTGCCCAGTTAAAAGATACAACGGTAGAAGAGGCTATCAGCAAATTAAAGGATGTAATAATTAAAATGACAGAAGAAGGAGCGATTTAAATGAAAGTTATATTATTAGAAGATGTAAAATCACTTGGAAACAAAGGCGCAATTGTAAATGTCAGCGATGGATATGCAAGAAATTTATTCACGAAAAAACTGGGCATTGAAGCAACACCAAAGAATATCAATGACCTGAAGCTTCAGAAAGCACATGAGGAAAAAGTAGCGCAGCAGATTCTGGATGAGGCAAAGGCGTTTGCAGCAGAAATTGCTGAAAAGCAGGTTACCGTATCCATCAAAGTCGGAGAGGGCGGAAGAACATTTGGCTCTGTTTCCACCAAAGAAATTGCAGAAGCAGCGAAGGCGCAGCTGGGATATGATATTGATAAGAAAAAAATGATGCTTACAAGTCCGGTCAAGGCTCTTGGAACTACGCTTGTTCCAATCAAGCTGCACCCTAAAGTAACAGCAGAATTAAAGGTTGTAGTAAAGGAAGCTTAGGAGGAAGTCTGACATGGAAGAAGCACTCATAAAACGAATATTGCCACATAGCGTCGAGGCAGAACAGTCTGTAATTGGCTCTATGATCATGGATAGAGAAGCGATTATGACTGCTTCCGAGATTATCAGCAGCGAAGATTTCTATCAGCACCAATACGGGGTTTTATTTGAATCCATGCTGGAGTTATATAATGAGGGCAAACCGGTGGATCTGATTACATTACAGGACCGCCTGAAGGAAAAGGAAGTTCCTCCTGAAATCAGCAGCCTGGAATTTGTCAGGGATCTGCTAAATGCGGTACCAACCTCGGCAAATGTAAAATACTATGCAAATATCGTCCAGGAAAAATCAATGCTCAGAAAATTGATTCGTACTACGGAAGATATCGCTAATACCTGTTATGTGGCTAAGGACAGGCTGGAAGACATTCTGGGAGATACTGAGAAGAAGATATTTGATATCGTCCAGTGCAATACCTCGGGTGATTATGTTCCGATTAAAGAGGTAGTGCTTAACGCGTTGGATAAAATAGAACAGGCTGCCAAGAATAAGGGAAGTGTTACCGGAATCCCTACTGGATTTATAGACCTGGATTATAAAACGTCAGGATTCCAGCCCTCCGATCTTATTCTGATAGCAGCTCGTCCATCCATGGGTAAAACTGCTTTTGTATTAAATGTTGCACAGAACATGGCTTTCAAAGAAAATAAAACAGTGGCTATTTTCAGTTTGGAAATGTCAAAAGAGCAGTTGGTAAATCGTCTGCTCTCTCTGGAATCAAAGGTTGATTCACAATCCATACGAACAGGAAATCTTTCAGATGAAGACTGGTCTAAGCTGATAGAAGGTGCAGGAATTATTGGAAAATCCCATTTGATCATCGATGATACACCGGGTATCTCAATTAATGATTTACGTTCCAAGTGCCGTAAATATAAACTTGAGCAGGATCTGGGAATTATTATCATCGACTACCTGCAGCTGATGACTGGAAGTAAAAAAACGGATTCCAGGCAGCAGGAAATCTCAGATATTTCCCGTTCTCTGAAAGAAGTTGCAAGGGAATTACATGTACCTGTGGTTGCTCTGTCCCAGCTTAGCCGTGCCGTTGAACAGAGGCCGGAACATCGGCCAATGTTATCTGACCTTCGTGAATCCGGGGCGATTGAGCAGGATGCCGATGTGGTAATGTTCCTGTATCGTGACGATTATTATAACAAAGATACAGACAGGCCCAATATTGCGGAAGTTATCATTGCAAAGCAGAGAAACGGTCCGATAGGCACGATAGAACTTGTTTGGCTGCCGAATTACACGAAATTTGCAAACATGCAGAAATAAAGGAAAGAGCGTTCATCTTAAACGGTGAGCGCTTTTATTATAAAATTTATATACATTATGTTAATATAATTATAGAAATTTTATAATATAAATATTTGTGTTGACTTTTAAGATGTTGTGTTCTATAATAATAATATATTTCTAATAGAGCAGTTCTGCTTTTAATTCCCATATAAAATAATTTAAGTATTGTGTTTAAAATGATATTCCTGGCAAGGTGGTTTAAAGGTATTGCAGTAAGTATTAGTTCCTGTTTGAAGTTTAAATATTCTATCTGCACGTCCCGCTTGCCGTATATTAACTCGCATTAGAGTATGATTAAAAAATAAAATGGATCTTTCGCTTCTTATCTTGAGGCATACAGTAGTTGTGGTAATGGATCCAAAGAAGGGAGTGGATTCATGCCCGGGGAGATGTTGCAATGGCATCCGGCTTTTTATGCAGTATTGCAGATAGAGCTGCAGGATGAGTCGAAACATCTGGACTTTGAGAATGAACATATGCTGGGTACCAAACCAAAGCAAATTGATGTATTGGTAATAAAAAATAAAGAAAATTTCCGGATTAAAAAGAATATCGGTCAGATTTTTCGAAAGTATAATATTATAGAATATAAAAATCCAAGAGATTATTTAAGTATAGATGACTTTTACAAAAGCTATGCATATGCCTGTCTGTTTAAGCAGGAAGGAAGTACTCATGATCCAATCGATATAAGGGATATTACCCTGACGTTTGTAAGCAGGCGTTTTCCCGTAAAATTAATTAATCATTGGAAAAAGGTAAGAGGCTTTCAGATTGTGAAACAAGAGGAAGGGATTTTTTATATTTTGGGTGATATTATGCCAATGCAGTTACTCATAACCAGAATGCTTACAAAAGAGGAAAATCTGTGGTTAAGAGGATTAGATGAAGGAATAAATGACAGAAGGCTAATTGAAAATTTATCGTGGGAATACGAAAAGAATCAAAAAAACCAGCTCTATCAGTCAGCGATGAATCTTATTATAAGATCCAATAAAAATGAGTTTAAGGAGGCAAAGAATAATATGTGTGAAGCAATCAGGGAGTTATTTAAAACGGAAATAGAAGAGGCAGTAGGGGAAGCAGTAACGCGGGCAACAGGTAAAGCCAGGTGTGATATGCTGAATGCATTAGAAGACATTCATAACAATGTACCCCTTATTAAGGTACAGGAAAAATACATCTTAACAAAAGAAGAGGTTTCCCGTTTGGAAAAATTAGCAATGTACTAAACACGTTGAACAGGAAATACGTCGAAGCCTGCATTATACTGATGAATCAGGCATATTCCTGACATTAATTGCGATATCTCCATGTTTGAATCTAAGAATCAATATGATATAATAGCCATGTGCAGATTTACTTTTTGCTTATGGCCAAAATGCCTGTATAGATTCTATTTTATAATGGAGGGGACGTATGGAAATAATGGACGAGACGAGATATATGATCTCCGATGCGGCTAAGAAGGTCGCAGTTGAAGCGCATGTTCTGCGTTATTGGGAAGAGGAGCTGGAGCTTCCCATTGCGCGGACGGAACTGGGTCACCGATACTATACAGAAGAAAATATTCGTATATTCCAGAATATTAAAGAACTCAAAGAGAGAGGATTTCAATTAAAAGCGATAAAAGTTTTAATACCGGAGATTGCAAAAAGAGAAATCAAGAATACAGATAATATTATTCACCTGGAAGAAAAACTAAACAGGAAATCACTTGATAAAGATCATGAAGCAAATAAACCGGAGCAGGATATTGATTCCATGCCAGAGAAAGATCAACATAAAGAACAATCATCTGAAGGCCCTCAGAAGCCCCATAAGGAGATTTCAAATGAAGGTTCGAAGGACAAGTCCCATCAGAATGGAAACAAACAGGAAAGAGCCGCTAAGGACAGTAAAAAAGAAATGTCTTCGGATAAAAAAGAATCCGAAAAGTGCGATGCAGATGTATTGGAAACGGCGCTGTCAGATCTGGATTTCAATGTGGACAAGCTGCTGCAATTTGAAAAAATTGTGGGTAACATCGTCACTTCTGCTTTAAAGGAAAATAATAAAGAGCTGAATGAGCAGATCAGTGAAAGTGTTACCAAAGAAATTGACTACCTGATGAAGCTGCGTGAGGAAAAAGAGGAAGACAGATACAGAAGATTGGATGAGACTATCCGCGCGCACCAGAACCAGGGCTCTAAACGTCTTGTGGCTGCAACGAAGTCCGAGGATGCAAAGCAGAAAAAAGGATTCTTTTTTTGGAGACACTGATTGTAAAACGTATTTTTCCTCTATATACCTATGCTGCTTTATTCTCTGGTATTACAAAAGTGCTCGCCTTATAATTATAGGTGAGCACTTTTGTTTAGGTCTGAATAGACCAGCGTCAGGTCGTATAATGTACGATTTGCAAGTATTTCAGGATTCATAATAAACAGATCTTATAATATCTGAATGTTGTAATTTTTCAATGTCTTTTTTGTTAAGCCAGCTTACGAAGCCGTAAATAGATAACCCGTTTTCTTCTATATAAGAAGATGTAGATTTTAAAATTCCTGTTTCAATGCCAATCATTTTGCAGAAGGTATTCTGATTAGAAAGATACCGAAGCATACTGACCATATGATTTTTCATGGTGTTTTCATCATTTGTCAATGCATCCAGCTCATTCAGAGAGAGATCAGTTGAATCCAGTTTTAAATATGGATATCTGTCCGGATAAGGATTGTGCTGGATAATACCTTCCGGCTGAGTTTGAAAACCGGTTATATAGTCCAGGTAAGAATCCGTCTCACCGGTTCTGCATGCCACCCATGATAGATTTATATCATTTTCTTTTTCAAACGATTTAAAATCTGAGAAAGACTGATAATCATTAAAGGAGATATAGGTTTTATACATTGTTTCATCCTGCAGATCATAAATTTTATGTTCTATATCTTTTTTATTGAGTGAGCTCCAAGTCCACTGGGCATAGTGCTGTTCTGGCTTAAGCAGCAGGTTGCCTGCCGGCTGCGAGCAGTGAATTAAATCTGGGATTAGTTTTCAGACATAAAAAAAACACGGGAGGAAATCTCCCGTGTTCAAATACCTTAATTATTCTGCTGAGATAGCGCCTGTTGGGCATTCAGCTTCGCATGTTCCACAATCTAAGCAAGTATCTGCATCGATTACGTATTTTCCATCACCTTCGCTGATTGCTTCTGCTGGACATACTGGAGCGCATGATCCACAAGCTACACATTCATCTGAAATTACATATGCCATGATAATATCCTCCTTAATTAATATACTGTTTTTTGACTTGTCTACCAAGCCTTTCAATTTATTCTAATACATTTATAATGAATATACAAGTGAAATATTTGTTAATTTTTCTGCCGTTTTTGTCGAATTCCGTCTAAAATCAGGGATTTTGCCCATACAACTTTTTCCTTGGGACAATTGTCCAGATCTTTGAGGGGATAATCGATTCCCAGCTGTTCATACTTACTTTTTCCCATATTGTGATAGGGAAGCACATCCAGTGCCTTCAGGTTAGACAGACCCCCTATATAATTGCCAAGCTCTGTCAGATACTTTGGATCATCAGTAATTCCGGGTACCAGTACGTGGCGGATCCACACAGGTATTTTCTTTTTTTCCAGATATTCGGCAAACTGGAGAATGCGTTCGTTGGAGTGCCCGGTCAGCTTTTTATGAGCTTCCATATTAATATGCTTGATATCCAGCATAACCAGATCTGTCACGGATAATAAACGATCAAGCTTTTTTAAATACTCAGAATTTCCCTGAACAAAGGTGATGCCCGAAGTATCAATGCACGTATGAATATTTTCTTTTTTTGATTTTTCAAAGAGATCTGTTACAAAGTCAATCTGAAGGAGAGGTTCACCGCCGGTGACGGTGATACCTCCGTTTTTATAAAAGGCACGGTTCTTATCATAGTTGGACAGAATTTCTTCTGAATCCATCCATGTGCCGGCATTTACCTCCCAGGTATCCGGGTTGTGGCAGTATTGACAGCGCATGGGGCATCCCTGGGTAAATACAACATACCGGATACCCGGCCCGTCTACAGTACCAAAGCTCTCTAAAGAATGAATACGGCCTTTCATAGTTATACCTCCTGAATCCTTAGATTGATGACAATCACGCAATATTACATTGCACCATGGAATGTTCTGGAAATAACTTCATCCTGCTGTGCTTTTGTCAGTTTGTTAAAGTTTACAGCATAACCGGATACACGAATGGTAAGCTGTGGATATTTTTCGGGATGAGCCTGTGCGTCCAGTAATGTATCACGGGTGAACACGTTTACATTTAAGTGATGGCCGCCTTTTTCAACATAGCCATCTAAAAGATTAATTAAGTTTTCTACCTGAGCATTATTTACTGTCATAGTATTGTCCTCCTTATAATTGATAATTGCCTGTGCGTCAATCGGTTACATCTATTTCGAATATATGGGTAGGATAAGCCCTCCATATAATTAATTTAGATTTTAGTTTTCTTCATCTTCTACGCCGTCAAAAAGTGTTGGCGCATTACAGCTTCCACAGCCAAGATCCATATCTACGGAGATATCGCCTGCGAAGATCTGATCATCTTTACCAAGTGCTCCCGGAATAATGGAGAAGGTATTGGAAATACCATCCTGTGCTTCACGGAATGGAAGTTTGGATACAGATGCGAGGGAAGCAACTGCTCCGTGCTCATCACGTCCATGCATTGGGTTCGCACCCGGTGCAAATGGTTCTCCGGCTTTTCTTCCATCCGGAGTAGCTCCTGTGTTTTTACCATAAACAACGTTTGAGGTAATTGTCAGGATAGAAGTTGTAGGGATACCGCCACGGTATGTGTGGTTTCCGCTGATATATTTCATAAAGGTTCTTACAAGGTCAGCTGCAATACTGTCAACACGGTCATCATCGTTTCCGTATTTTGGGAAGTCTCCTTCTACCTGGTAGTCAACAACGATTCCGTCTTCATCGCGGACTGCTTTAACTTTCGCATACTTGATAGCAGACAGAGAGTCAGCTACTACGGAAAGACCAGCGATACCGGTTGCGAACCAGCGTGTTACTTTTTCATCATGCAGAGACATCTGTAATTTTTCATAGCAGTATTTATCATGCATATAGTGAATGATATTTAAAGTATTTACATAAACTCTTGCAAGCCACTGCATCATGTCTTTGTATGCGGACATAACTTCATCATAATCAAGGTATTCAGATGTGATTGGTCTGTATTTCGGTCCAACCTGTTTCTTGGAAACTTCATCAACACCACCGTTGATTGCATATAATAAGCATTTTGCAAGGTTTGCTCTTGCGCCGAAGAACTGCATTTCTTTACCAACCCGCATAGATGATACACAGCATGCAATTGCGTAATCATCACCATGAGTTACTCGCATGAGGTCATCGTTCTCATACTGGATAGCAGAAGACTTTATAGACATTTTAGCGCAGAAAGCCTTGAAGCTATGAGGAAGTCTTGTGGACCACAGTACGGTCAGGTTTGGTTCAGGAGCAGGTCCTAAGTTGTCTAAAGTATGAAGATAACGGAAAGACATTTTTGTTACCATAGGACGTCCGTCGATACCAACACCACCGATGGATTCTGTTACCCATGTCGGGTCACCGGAGAAAAGGTCATTATATTCAGGTGTACGCGCAAATTTAACAAGACGAAGTTTCATAATAAAGTGGTCTACGAATTCCTGGATTTCTTCTTCTGTAAAAGTGCCATTCTTTAAGTCACGTTCTGCATAGATATCGATGAAAGTAGAAGTACGTCCAAGAGACATAGCTGCACCGTTTTGTTCCTTCACAGCTGCCAGATATCCAAAGTATAATGCCTGGATTGCTTCTTTGGTGTTTGTAGCAGGTTTGGAAATATCGCATCCGTAAATTTCACCTAATTTTTTTAATTCTTCAAGAGCACGAATTTGTTCGGATAATTCTTCACGGTTACGGATAACATCAGAGTACATGATGGTACGTGTGCTTTCTTTTTGGTCTTTTTTGTCTTCGATCAGACGATCAACACCATACAGAGCAACACGACGGTAATCGCCGATGATACGTCCGCGTCCATAAGCATCCGGAAGTCCGGTGATGATATGGCTGGAACGGCATGCACGCATTTCCGGAGTATAGGCATCAAATACACCTGCATTATGTGTCTTTCTGTGTTTTGTGAAAAACTCATCAACTTCAGCATCTAATTCATAACCATTGTCTTTACAAGCTTTTGCCGCCATGCGGATACCGCCGTAAGGCTGTAAAGAACGCTTGAAAGGTTTGTCAGTCTGGAATCCAACAATCGTTTCTTTCTCTTTATTCAAATATCCAGGACCATGGGAAGTAATGGTGGAGATAATCTTAGTATCCATATCCAGCACGCCGCCGGCTTCCAGTTCCTTTTTGTTCAGATCCATTACCTGAGCCCACAGTTCCTTCGTGTTTTCTGTCGCCTCAGCCAGGAAGGATTCATCACCTTCATAAACTGTATAGTTTTTTTGGATGAAATCACGGACATTAATTTCTTTTGTCCAAACACCACTGTTAAAATCATTCCATTCGCTTCTCATACATTACCTCCTACGATATGATATTCTTAATTTTCCCCACAAAAGCCAGGGAATATTTATTGAAGTATTGTTAATTAATTGACAGGATTATCATAACATGTACATTGTATACACGTCAAGGGCGGTGATGCACTTTTTCGAATACAGTAGGTCTTAATGAAAAAGATTATTATATATTGACAAAATTGGTAGGATATAAAATCAATATTTGTAAATATTGCGAAAGGATTGTTATAATATAGCATATTGGATGTTATATGAGAGCGGTGCCTTATAACATGGAGAGAAGAGGTTGCTTTTTGTGGTTAGTACGATGTAAAATGTGGATAATAGGAAGATACTGAGGGGGAAATGTGGATTGGGAAAATTCAGGGATTTAACGCTGAAAAGAAAGTTATTCTCATCATTAGTGATTTTTGTGATTATTCCGCTGCTGATTGCGGGGGGATGCTTTTCTATATGGATCAATCATATTGACAAAAAAAGCAGTTGTGAGTCTGGTATTATTATACTAAAAGAAGTACATAAAGATGTGGATAAAATATTTTATGACGTAGAGGATGTTACGTCAAAGTTGATGATTAACAGCTGGATGCAGAAAATTTTGCTTGGAACAGCCACGAAGAAAGATTACTGGGAACTGAAAGAATGGTATGACAGCACAACCAGGAATAAGGAATATTTCAGTGCGCTATGTCTGAGTATGGATGGGAAAATCATCTATCAGAGGGGAAAGGTTCTGCATACGGAAAACAAAGAGTACTTAGAACAGATGGAGCAGGCAGAAGGGAAGAGCTTTTGGTCCCAGCCGTATATTCTGGATCTGTTTCCTCTATATAAAGAAGATAAAAAAGAAACAGTTGTTACATATTATAATGGTATACATCCACAGGAAGGTGTAAATGCTGTCTTAAGTATCAGTGTTCCGGAGGAAGAGATGTGTGCGGCATATCAGCCTTATCTCAATCAGAATTCATGGGAAAGTTTCTTAATGGATTGCGATGGAAACATTATGTCAGCTACCAATAAAGAAGAACTTGGTCAGACATACAGCAGGTATGAACAAATCAGAGACAAGCTTGCGGGGAATCAGGGATATTTTGAAACCACCATTGAAAATAAGAATATGACGGTCTTATATACGAAAAGCAATAGGAATGGGTGGTATTTGGTCAATGAGGTTCCCACTAAGGAGATTCTGAGATCCAATACATTGTATGTTTATTTGATGGTATTGGCCGTTAGCCTTTGTGTGACTTTTGGTTTTATATTTGCAAAAGTGCAGGAACGATTTATTATCCGGCCTTTGGACAAGCTGCTTGGGGAAATGAAAAAGCTAAAAAAAGGGCAGTTTAATATTGAACTGGTGAATAACAGCCGGGATGAGATTGGGACAATAAGCAGCGAATTTGTACAGGTATCAAAACGTTTGGAAGAATTGATTCAGGAGGTATATATATCTAAGATTTATAGCCAGGAGGCGGAACTTCAACTGTTAACTTCTCAGATCAACCCACATTTTCTATATAATACACTGGATTCCATTCATTGGCTTGCAGTTAAGGAAAAGGATTATGATGTTGCTGAACAGCTGGAGGCATTGTCTGATATCTTTCGGCATGTACTTAGCCGCGGAAAAGAAATGGTGACTATTGAAGAAGAGGTAAATCATCTTAAAAATTATATGTTTATCATGAATTCCCGGTATAAAAACCGTGCTAAAATGCGGATTGAGATGGAAGAGGGTTTGAAATATTTTAAAATTCCCAAGTTAATTCTTCAGCCATTGGTGGAAAATGCAATGCTGCATGGGTTAGAACCAAAGATAGAAGGCGGAACAATTGAAGTATGGATTCAAAAGGAGGACGAATTGCTGACGATAATTGTCCGTGATAATGGGGTTGGTACGGATGAAGAAAAGATACGGGAAAAATTGGCGGATGCTCAGGAAGAGCACAATGTATTTGCCCTGAAGAACCTGGATCAACGGATTAAATTAAAATATGGAAAAGAATATGGGTTGTATTTCAAGAGCAGGACAGGTGTAGGAACAGAAGTCAGGGTGACGATGCCAATGCAGGGGGAAGGAATAAATGAGAATCTTGATTATCGATGACGATGTACAGATAAGAGAAGGAATAACCGAAGGAATAGACTGGTCCAGTCTGGGTATAGAAGAAGTTCGAAACTGCGGTGATGGAGCTTCAGGACTGGTCATATATGAAGAATTCAGACCGGATATTATTTTAGCAGATGTCCGGATGCCGGAAATGGATGGTCTGGAATTTTTGCGGAGGATTCGGGAAAAGGATGAAAATGTAAAAGTAATTATGATCAGCGGCTATTCTGATTTTGAATACTTAAAAAGTGCTATTAAATACGGTGCAGAGGACTACGAACTGAAACCTATTAAAGTTAAAAATTTAATCGGTCTCATCAGCAGAACAAAGCAGAAAATAATACAGGAGCGCTTTTCAAAGGCAAAAGTAGAGGAATATCAAAGTTCATATGAAAAAAATTTTATTCGGGAGGTGCTTCGCGCAGAGGTGGTAGATCCAAATGTAATTGTGGGATTTCTTCAAACGAGATTTCGTGCCATGGATACCAGAACTGCTATCTGCGGTGCGTTGATGGCTGATCCGGATACTGACAGGAGTGAATATAGTGAACTGGATCGAAAGGTGCTGTATTATATAGAGAGTCTGGAGGAAGATATCAGCTGTTTTCGTATCAGGGGAGGCCAGTATCTTCTTCTAATGCCCGCACTGCCTTCCAGTCTGTATGTGTTCAATCAGCAGAACAAGATGAAAAGCTGTTATGATAAAATGAAACAGTGTGACTGGTATCGGGAAGGTGGGATTACGATTTCCCTTGGGGTCAGCACGGAAGTGCCCTTATCTCAGGTAAAACGGGGATACGATCTTGCATGCAGCTGGCTGGAATACCGCATCTGTGACGGAAGAGAAAGTGTCCACATTCAGACTGGGGCGACCTGCAGGAATCGCCAAACAGATGAAATTAAGAATATACCAGATCTTACGAGAGCTCTAACAGAAGCTTTTTTGAATAAAAGTGAGTCCCGTATAGAACAAATAGTGGACCAGGTGGGGAACATCATGCGGCATAACAGGGCTATAGATATGAATATTGTACTGGAGTTTTTATTGGACAGTTGTATCGAAGTAAATAATTATTACATAAAAAATGAATACAGAAAAAAACCATTTCATACAGTTTCCATACATGCCCGGTTGGATAAGTATTATTTTTTGGATGATTATCTGGAATATTCAAAAATGTTGTTTAAGGAGGCTTTGAATCAGGAAAAGCAGGAGATATGGAATAAGTACAGCAGTGCAATTGCAAAAGCTGTTCATCATATAGAGATGCATTATATGGAAAATCTGACAGCTGAGTATATGGGAGAATATATAGAAAAGACACCAAATTACTTCAGCCATCTGTTTAAAAAAGAGGTCGGAGTTTCTTTTAAAGAATATCTGAACCGGATGCGTATGGAAAAAGCAAAGGTATTGCTAGTAGACACAGATCTGAAAATATACGAAGTTGCAGAAAAGGTTGGATTTCATGACTCCATCTATTTTTCCCAGGCATTTAAAAAATGTATGGGGTGTTCACCGGCAGAATGTAAAAAGGGGTAATAAATGAAGTGTGCAGGAGCAGGAAGAATCAGGGTGATAAGCCCGGGTTCTTCCTGCTTTGGTTTTATAAGAAAATTGTAGATTTTCTATAATTAATGTAGATTATTCCTGTTTTTTTAGACTGCTTATTTTCGTATAATTAGGATATCAAAGAAACCGTATGATGCTTAACAACCTCAGAGGAGTGCTGGTTCATTACGACGTAATCCGGTTAGAGAGCATCGAGAAAGACTGGTCAGATTAAAAGGAGGAACAACGATATGAGAAAGAAATTGGTTGGGATGTTATTGGCGATAAGTATGACAGCAGCAGCACTAAGCGGATGTGGAGGCAGTGGGAATGCAAAGGAGACTACAGGAACGATGAAAGAAAGCAGTTCCGATACAGCTGCCAATGAAATTACGGATAAAGCTGCTGAAAATAAAGCTGTGGACAAAGACATTGAAATGGTTCTGATGATAGAAAATCCCGAGGTTCCCGTTACCTCAGAGGTTGTAAAAAAGGTACAGGAGAAATTTCCGGAGATAAAATTTATATCTAAAACCTGGGATCAGTCTCAAATAGAAAAGTCAGTTAAAACAGCGTTTGCAGCCGGGGAAGCAGTTGATATCGTTCAATACTGGCCAAATCAAATGAAAAATTTCACCACGTCGGATATGGCACTTGATCTTACACCGTATTTAGATTCGGATCAGGACTGGAAGAACACCTGGGTAGAGGGCGCTTTGGAAGTGGGTGTGTTTGATGATAAAAATGTAGCAGTTCCGTTTGGAACCGTTTATCCATTGCTGCAGGTTAACACGGATATAATGAAAAAGGCAGGTGTGGAAGTAAAAGACCAGTGGACCTGGGATGAGTTAGTTGATGCCTGTGAAAAAATTAAAGAAAATACGGATGCATTTCCACTTGGTGTAAAGTCAGATAATGCATGCTGGTTTGTAAGAAATGGCCTGATGCAGTGCTGGGATAACCAGGACGAGCTGGATAGGTTTAATACGGGTGAAATTTCATTCACGGACAACAGGGTAAAAGAAGTCTTTGATAAAATAAAAGATTTATATGACAAAAGTTATCTCTATCCGGGTGAGGGAGCAGTCTCAGCAACTCAGGATCAGATTACAGCGGCGTTCGCACAGGGGCAGGTAGCAATGTTTGCAAATACCAATAATCAATGTGGAATTGCTAAAGAAGCAGCAAATGGAGCATTTGATGTGGAAATTGTAAGCTGGCCCAATATGGGAAAGGCAGATATGAATTATCTGCTGGGCGGATCGGATGGATTCTTTATTACTGCAAATACAAAGAATCCGGATAAGGCAGTGGAAGTACTGAAATATCTAACCAGTACAGAAATATTACAAATGTATGCAGACACGGGGAATGTCGTACCTGTAAAGGGCATAGCGTCTGCAGATCCCGATTATCAATTATATGGTGTGGATGCCGCAAAGGTTTACCCGACAGAGCCAATTGGAATTTCTCCGGAAATGTTTGATTACATTGTATATAATACCCCGTCTAATTATCTGTTCTATGGTGACACCTGTCTGGAAGAATTAGAAGCGCTGCGCACAGCAGCAGTTGGAAAGTGAGAAATAGTAATATGAAACAGAAGAAGGAAAAGCACGTTCTGAACAAAAAAATAATAATTGCAGGTTGCTTGTTTATGCTTCCGGCTTTTCTCATTATTATATTTACCATGTTAATCCCCCTGATCTGGAATGTGGTGCTTTCATTTTATGAATGGAATGGAAACTCGGACATGAGATTTGTCGGTATAGCAAACTATATCAATGCTTTGACCGAGAGAAGTACAGTGGCTGCACTTAAAAATTCTGTATTTATAGGAGTTGTTTCCACAGTTGTGGCAATGGTACTTGGAATTTTATTTGCACTTTGCATCTATCGCCTGGGGAAAAAGGAAGGGGCTTTCTGCAGATTTATATTTTACAGCCCCAGTATGATGCCTATGACGGTAATCGGATTGTTGTTTGTATTTGTGCTTGCCCAGGATAATGGTCTGTTAAACAGTGCACTAAAAGCAGTTGGACTGACCTCCTTGCAGCATGGCTGGCTTTCAGAACGGGGTACAGTCCTGTGGACCATAGCCATCGTACAGGGGTGGAGATTTTCAGGCACAATTATGATGCTTTGTTATACCGGAATGCTGTCTATTCCAGGTTCTCTGTTTGAATCTGCAAAGCTTGATGGGGCAGGATATATAAAGTCAGTGAGATTAATTATCCTGCCTCTCATAAAACCGACAATTAAACTGGCACTTTCCATGATGCTGCTCTGGTCATTTAAAACCTACGATATGGTTTGGACAATGACCAAGGGGGGACCGGGAGATTTATCCATGACAGCACCCATAAGAATGATAACAACTGCATTTTCATTCAATAAATTTGGAAATGCTTCTGCGATAGGTATTATATTAACAATTATTGTAAGTATCTGTGTCATTATTGGCAGACGAATTGCGAAAGGAGAGACTTATGAATACTAAAATACACCATTTGTCATTTAGAAAGTTTAGTATTGGTTCTATCCTGCTTCGTATTGCCATGGTGAGCTGCATTGCATTCTATGTATTGCCTATTATTTTTTCATTTATTACTTCGTTAAAAACGACTCCTGAGTTCTATCAGAATGTCTGGGCTTTGCCGGAAAAATTTCGTTATGAAAACTATATCCAGGCCTTTACAGAGGGGAAAATCGGGGAATATTTTTTGAACAGCGTTATCATTGCTGTGATATCACTGGTACTTATACAGGTGTTTGCTCTAAGTGCGGCATATGCCCTGTCCAGACTGAAGATTCCATTTGCAAATCTGGTCTTAGTACTGTTGCTTGTTATCCAGGTACTCCCCACAGAATCAATGATTATTCCACTGTATATGATGTTATCCAAGACAGGGCTGCTGAAGCTCCAATACGCGGCAATTATAATCGGTTATGTTGGCTGGTCTCTGCCAGGTACAATTATTATCTTAAAAAACTTCTTTGAAACTATACCGATAGAGTTATTAGAGGCGGCAAGAATAGACGGCAGCGGGGAATTTAATACAATGGTTAAGATTATACTACCTCTTATGAAAGGAGCAATGTCGACTTGTTTTGTAATGAACTTCACTTATGTTTGGGGAGAACTGATGTGGGCGCAGATAGCCACTCTTTTGACCGATAAAGGAATCCCTATCACAGTAGGCTTACTGAATTTCCAGGGAATGTTCACCACCAACTGGCCAATGCTGACAGCGGCAATTTGTATTGTAATGCTTCCCTTGTTTATTATCTTTTTATTCCTTCAAAAGTATTTTGTTTCGGGACTTACCGCTGGGGGTGTCAAAGGTTAAAGCTTTCATCAATATACCTGGTAAATATTAGAAATAAACCGTAGAACCAGGTTCTATTTTATGGAAACAAACATATATAAAAATAAACTTATGGTAAAAGTATTTTAGATAAGAATTAGTAGAAAATTAATGCATTATTCTTTATAGAAGTTTAATATTTTGATGAAACGACATGATTTCATGGATAATCTGATAATATTGGTTATTAAAAATGTTTGGAATTTTATTACGGTGGCAACAAATTGAAACACAAGCACTTTAGTGGGAATCGAATATATTTAGGAGAAATGCATAGAAAAGCTTTTTCAAAAATTTACAAATAATCTTGTTGATAGATCGATAGGCGTTTACAGAAATAATAAAAGCGGGCAGATGATGTCCGCTTTTTATTGTAAAAATGATGTGGTTCTGAAACTATTATGAAAAGATGTATGGTTAAATAGACGAAAATGGGAGGTGTACAAAAATGAGAAACCAGATTCTAAAAATGTAAAATAATGTAGTAACATGGTATAAACCTATGTTAAAATTGCGTTAATAATTGTGACTTAGTACTATGCAAATAGAAATTCATCTGTTACAATAGGGCAAGAGGCGATTCTATGGACGAAATTAAAGATTTTTTGAAATCCAGGACTATAATGAATCTAGTTATAGTTCTTCTTAACATTGGTATTTTTATTGTAATGGAATTAATAGGAGATACAGAGGATGTTCAGTTTATGCTGACTCATGGTGCAAATTTTACTCCATGGGTTTTAGAGCATGGAGAATATTACCGGCTATTCACCTGCATGTTTTTGCATTTTGGAATTGAGCATTTATTCAGCAATATGCTGGTGCTTATTTTTCTGGGAGATACTCTGGAAAGATCTGTGGGAAAAATACGTTATCTTCTGATTTACGTGATTGGTGGTCTTGGAGGCAACCTGTTATCGATGTGGTATGATATGAAAACCGGTGATTTTGCAGTTTCAGCCGGAGCATCGGGGGCAGTATTTGCAGTTATTGGAGCACTTGTATTTATCATAGCAAGAAATAAAGGAAAACTGGAAGATCTGACGGGTAAAAGGCTGGGACTAATGGCAGCCCTTACCTTGTTTCAAGGATTTTCCAGTGCCGGAATAGATAACTCGGCGCATGTAGGTGGCCTGATAACAGGCGTACTTCTTGCGATTTTGCTCTATCGTAAAAAGAAACGTGTCCCGATAGAGCAATATGATCATGATAGCATGCAATAATTTAATAAATATTCATGACTAAAGAATGCAGCTATGTAGGCTAGCAATAAGGAAGGAGGATGGTAAAGCAGGTTCCTGTACCAGGAGTGGATTTCACGGTTAAGCTGCCGTCATGTGCTTCCACAATTCGTTTGGTAATGGCGAGCCCAAGTCCGCTGCCACATTTTTTATGTGTTACAAAAGGGGCAAACAAAGTATCCAGATCTTCTTCCTGGATGCCACAACCATCATCAATAACCTGTATAATCAGTTTTTTATCTTTCGTTAACGCTCGAAAGATAATATGACCGCAGTCGTCTATTGCTTCGACGGCATTACGCAGCAGATTGTAGACTGCCTGGTGTAATTTAGTGTCATCAGCAGTAATATGGGGCAGCACTTTCTGAAAGTCACAGGAAAAATCAATATCAGTATCACGTAAATGGGTTGCAATAGACCCGGCAAGAGCCTCAATCCAGGACTTTACATTCATTTCCTGAAGAGCAAGGCGTTCTCCGTTATTGAAAGAGGATAATTCGTCCAGTAGTTTTCTGAGGAACATCATATCTTCCATGGTCTGATTCCAAAAAGCAAAGCTTCTTACTTCCGGATGTTGCTTTTCGATCAATTGCAGAGAACTGTTTATTAAAGTAACAGGATTGCGAATCTCATGAGAAATCTGGGATACAGTAAATTGTTGATCTTCTTTCAGCTTTTCTATGATATAGCGGAAATCCTCACGCTCATTCATGAGGGCTTTCATCTGTTTTTCGTCATTTTTAGTTAACATATCGACACCTCCATGCATAGAATAGCATTGGTTTCGAAAAATAGCAAATACATATTATTGACATAATTTTACAAAATATCTAACATAATAGTGAATAATTATTAGGAAAAGGAGAGAGTTTATGAAAGAAAATGATTGCATTTTTTGTAAAATAGCGAATGGACAAATACCTTCGGCGGCAATATTTGAAGATGAAGATTTCAAGGTAATACTTGATTTAGGACCGGCATCGAAAGGGCATGCTCTGATTATTCCGAAGGAACATTATGCGAATATTTTCGAGATGCCAGATTCCTTACTCCAAAAAGCTTACACTTTGGCAAAGAAGATGGCTGCTCAGTTAATGGACACACTGGAGTGCGATGGGATCAATATTCTGCAAAATAATGGGGAAGCAGCAGGTCAGACTGTATTTCATTTCCACATTCATCTCATACCGCGCAGAACAAAAGATCATGTCGGTGTAACGTGGAAACCCGGAACCTTGACGGAGAAAGACAAAGAAGAGATACTTTCCAAATTTAAAGCATAAGCTGAGAAGAGGACACTACAAAAGATGAAGAATAAATTGTTTACAGAAGTATATAACAGATATCATCGTCTGGTCATAAAAGCTGCTTTGGATCAGACTGGGGATTTTGAGTTGGCACAAGAAGTCTGTCAACACGTATTTTGGAAATATTATGACAATATGGATACAGTAGCGCCGGATTTTATTAAGGCATGGCTTCTCATTACTGCAAAAAGAGCGGTGATAGATAATTCCAGAAAAGCAAGTGTAAGAAGAGAAGTGATTATGCCCACATCCAGTATTAATACAGCGGTCGAATATTCAATTGATGAGTTAGTGAACAGAACGGCAAATACACAATTGCTGTTTACAATTTTTGACGATTTAAAGCAGATGAATGAAAGATGGTACGAAGTAATTTACCAAAGCTATGTGAATGGACTGACCCAGGAAGAGGCAGCGGCAAAACTTGGGATTGCAGTCACAGTATTCCGAGCAAGATTATGCAGGGCTAAGAAGTACATAAGGCAGAAATATCTGAAAGATTATAGAGAAAAGTAGAGGCGAGCGCCTCTACTTTCCTTGTATTACCTGTCCGATTAATGTAACGATCTTCCCGATTGCATCATTTTGCTGGCTTTTTTCCATAGCAGCAACGTAGGTGCGCCGGGATTCATATAATTTTTGGATAGTGTTTAGCAGTACCTCCGGAGAGAGAGTTTCTTCTTCCAATACTTCGCTGAATCCCTGACGTTTGAAAGAAGCAGCATTTAAAATCTGATCTCCACGGCTAGCTGCTGCAGAGAGCGGAATTAAGAGATTTGGTTTGCGCAGTGCCAGTAATTCACAGATTGCATTTGCACCTGCTCTGGAGACAACTACATCTGCAAGGGCGAACAGATCCGCCAGTTCTTGTTTGATATATTCGTATTGTACATAACCTTCCATATTTTTTAAAGATTCATCGATTTTATCTTTTCCACATAAGTGAATTACCTGGAAAGTTTTCAAGAGTTGTGGTAATATATTCCTAATAGCGGCATTGACAGCAGCGGAACCAAGACTGCCGCCAATAATCAGCAGGACGGGCTTATTTGCTGTAAATCCACAGAACTTCAGCGCCGCCAGTTTATTACCGGATAAGAGCTCTTGACGTATGGGAGATCCGGTAAGAAAGGCTTTTCCTTCCGGTAGGTGTGAAAGCGTTTCAGGAAAATTGCAGCATATTTTATCAGCAGATGGGATGGAAAGTTTATTTGCCAGACCGGGTGTCATATCTGACTCATGTATAATGACTGGGATATGTCTGTGTTTTGCCGCAAGAACTACCGGAACAGCTACAAATCCGCCCTTGGAAAAAATAACGTCCGGTTTCAGGCGCTTCATCAATTTTCGAGCCTGAAAGTAGCCCTTTATTACTTTGAATGGATCTGAAAAGTTCTTTGGATCAAAGTAACGTCTCAATTTACCGGAAGCGATTCCATAATAGGGAATAGAAAGTTCTTCAATTAATTTTTTTTCAATTCCGTCAAAGGAACCAATGTATTGAACATCGTAATCCAGTTCCTTCAGACGAGGAAGTAGTGCAATATTAGGTGTAACATGGCCGGCGGTGCCGCCACCTGTAAGAATAATTCGTTTCATATTCATCCTCCAAAAAGTTCATCATAGATACATATTATACTGTTATGAAAAAAAGTCAAGACGGGACTGGGCGGGATGGGATATAATTATATTAAAAAGCTATCGGATATATACGCAACGTTGCTCGTGCAGAGGGGAGTAAATAGTGGAAGGAAAACAAAGAAAAAACAGTGATAAAATTGAGCCTTTTCCAATTTTCTCGGAGATTACAGAATCCGAGGATAATATGGATGAGGCTCTCCGACGGCAATTAATGATAGAGGCAGATGAATACGAAAAAATTTTAAATTCAGATCAGAATTTAGATTACATAGATGAAATAGAGGAACCACCTGAACTTTTCGCTGCAATTATTCAGAAACTGAAGGACGAGAAGAAGTGGGTTGATGAAGAAGAAACGGAACCAGCAAAGGCAGAGGAGATTCTGGAGACTGTTGTGGGGGAAGAAAAGAAGGTAAATTATGCTCATGGTGAAGGGAATCGTGAGCAAATATATAACTTGCTTTCGGACGAAGATAAGAAGGCCCTTGCGATTGGAAAAAGAAAGCTGGCGCAGCGCAAGCGGGACAAGGTGTTGAAATTCGCTGGAGCTGCGGCTATGGTTTGCTTGTGTTTGTTTGGGGTTAGTATGACTAGTTCGGCTAATAGGGAGTATTTGATTGCGTTATTGAATACGATTTCTTCAAATAGTATTAACGTTAGCATAGACAATAGTGATCATATAATTGAGGGCAATTCAGCAGAAGAGAGCCAGATGTATAAGGAGATTGAGGAAAAGATAGATTTAGCACCAATAAAATTTTTATATAAACCTAAGGGTATGGAGTTTTTGACTTATAATATTGATCAGATTACAAATAATATCATTGTACAATATACGTACAATGATACTATTGTAAATGTTGTAATGTGTAAAAAAAGCCTGGATTCTTCAGGATATCAAGTTTTTGATGGAAAGTATACAGATTCATTTCAGATTACATATTTAGATAATAGAGTTGCTGCAGCATCAGAAATTGAAAACCCTAATGGGGAAAAAGAGTATGTTGCACAATTTGAATATAATTATGTTTATTATTCAGTTTCAGCAATAATGTCTAGAGAAGATTTTACAAAATTATTAAATAATATTTATTTTTAGTTTTTACGTTATATTTTTGCGCCTAATACGTTTATATATATGTAATGTAAAATATAAATACAAAGGAGGAAATATGAAAACAATCAAGAAAAGGCTTTCAATAGTAATATGTTTAGTATTGTGTTTTAGTTTAATGTCGCTAAACGTTAATGCAGCAGGACCAATGGATGGTCAGATGGTAGATGGTTCGTTATTAACATCTGAAAAAAGTGTGAAAGGAACGTGGAGTGCAAAAGCTCGTGGAGACTACTTATCAAGCGGATATGGATCAATTGATGATTATGGAAATGGAGTTATCAAAATATCAGGCATGACAATGTGTACACGCCCTTGCGATAAAGTTATTGTCAATCTGTATTTAGAAAGATTAGTAAATGGAAATTGGGTTTCTGTGGATCAGAGATATCATACAGCTTATAACACAACTCAAGCATCATATAGTACATCATTAGTTGTTGCAAAAGGATATTATTATAGAATCCAAGGTGTTCATATGGCGACAAAAGGAAGTACAACAGAAACAAGCAATAGTTGGTCTAATGGTATTTGGATTAGCTAAAAAAGAATTTTAGGTAATAACAGTTAACAAGTTGAATTATAATTGGCTAAATGAATGTCCCGTACATTACCATTCATTTTTTAAATACGATTATAATCAGCATAAGTTAAAGGAAGTATAATAACATTACTACATATGAACGAATTAGACAAAGGGGAGTAAAAAAATCATGAATGCAAAGTACTATCGCTTTTTATTTCAAAACATTGAGTGTGGAATATGCCATACAGGAAGTATCGTGGACAACTATATAGATGAGAAATGCCAATTTATTTACATTAGTGGATTGATGAATTCGGCATGCAAAAAGACAGAACCAGACAAGAGATTTCAAAAAGTGCCAGAATATCAAATCATGATATTGGCGGATTTATGCTCATTTTCAATACATAAAGCAGTGGAAGTTCTGATGGTATCAAAAGTAGGTAAGGTAATAATGCCGGAATTTACTTTGGATGAATTGAAAGTGCTTACAAATAAAGCTGAAGATGCTAAGGTGTTCGATGAAAATGAACTTAGTTTTATCAGGGATCCATATGGATTTATGCAACACGTTGGTGTGGATGAAATTTGTAAGGTCGAAAAAGATCTGTCTTTTGTTTGTAACGGATGGCGTTTTGATTTCGCTGTTTATGGTGAAGAATTAGAAAAGGGACTGGTTGTATACCATGGTTCAGAAAAAATGGACAAAAAGATGGAAGATACAATTATGGCAGTTAAATATCTCACTGCCGATGAACCTTGTAGTGTATGCATTAATCTTGGCGTACCAAGCTGCGGTATGAGATGTGGGCTATATAATGATTTTGATTTATGTAAAAAGCACAATGGAGCAGGAGAACGAGAATACATTGATGGAAGCTTGCTCTTGGGAACCGTGAATCTCCGGAAGAATCTGGGAGCGGTGAAAAAGCGTTTTGCAGATGTCTGGAATAAGGTCAGAATTGTCGCAATTCCAAACGGTGGAAACTCTGCTGAGTGGGATAAGGGACTTCTGGATATTGGACCAAAAGGATATAAACAGTATTTTGTAGGACCAAAATCTGATTTTAGCAACGCTGAAGCAATCAGGGACATCGGTATGAGCAGTCCATATCAGCAGTTTACAGTAACATCTGAGGATTTTGGCTTATGCTGTTCTGGATTTTACAAGCATCGTGATTACAATTAAATATTAATTTGAAAATGCCTATCTTAATAGCACTAAACAGAGTATAATATTCTTATACAACTATGTTTGGGCGAAAGGAGAGGCATTTTTTATGAGATTGACATTTTTAGGGGCAACACATGAAGTAACAGGAAGCTGCTATTATCTGGAGGCATGCGAAAAAAAGATACTGATCGATTGTGGTATGGAGCAAGGGCCTGACTGTTTTGAAAATCAGGATATACCCGTTCCGGCCAGTGATATTGATATGCTGCTGTTAACACATGCCCACATTGATCATTCCGGGAAGATTCCCCTTTTATACCAAAGAGGATTCAGGGGGCAGGTATTTTCAACCAGAGCAACCCAGGATTTATGTGAGATTATGCTGCGCGACAGTGCGCACATTCAGATGTTTGAGGCTGAATGGAAGAACAGAAAAGGAAAAAGAGCCGGGAAAGCTGAAGTTGCACCATTGTATGATATGGAAGATGCTAATGGGGCAATCAGCTGTTTTATAGGAAATGATTATAATAAAATTATTCCTATTGCAGATGGCATAAAGATACGTTTTATAGATGCGGGACATCTGCTTGGATCTTCTTCTATTGAAGTGTGGATAAATGAAAAAGGCTGTGAAAAAAAGATTGTATTTTCTGGTGATATCGGAAATGAGAATCAACCGCTGATTCGGGATCCCCAATATATTCAGGATGCAGATTATGTAGTCATGGAGTCTACCTATGGTGACAGAAGCCATGGAGGCAGACCGGATTACGTAGGCGAATTTTCGAAGATTATTCAGAGAACTTTCGACAGAGGAGGAAATGTTGTGGTGCCTTCTTTTGCAGTAGGAAGAACCCAGGAACTCCTTTATTTTATTCGTAAGATAAAAGAAGAGCATCTGATTAAGAACCACGAAGGATTTGAAGTTTACGTGGATAGTCCTCTTGCTGTGGAAGCCACCAGTATTTTCCGCGAGCGGATGAGAGAAGATTTTGATGAAGAAGCAACCTCGCTTCTGGATCAGGGGATTAACCCCATAGGATTTCCCGGTTTAAAGACAGCAATTACCAGTGATGAGTCCAAAAATATTAATTTTAATAACAGTCCCAAAATTATCTTATCTGCAAGCGGCATGTGTGATGCAGGAAGAATTAAACATCATCTGAAGCATAATCTGTGGCGTAAAGACAGCACGATTGTATTTGCGGGATATCAGGCTGCAGGAACTTTAGGAAGGGCTATTATAGAAGGCGCAAAAACAGTAAAACTATTTGGAGAAGAAATTGAAGTGCATGCAGAGATATGCAAGCTGCAGGGGATTAGCGGACACGCGGATAATGAAGGATTGATCAGGTGGGTTTCGGCAATTGAAAAGAAGCCTGACAGAGTATTTGTAACTCATGGGGAAGACAGTGTATGTGAGATATTTAAAAATCGTTTATGTGATGAACTGCATTTAAAAGCAACGGCGCCATATAGCGGAACAATATTTGACCTGGCTGAAAATGTGTTTATTAAAGAGGCACATCCGGTTCCAATCGTAAAGGATACTGAGAACATGACAGTTATGGGGGCAAGAGCGAATACAGTATTTGCCAGATTATTGGGTGCCGGGCAAAGACTGCTTACAGTTATCCGCCATAACGAAGGCGGGGCGAATAAAGATTTGGCAAAATTTGCAGACCAGATCAATGCAATGTGCGATAAATGGGATAGATAAAAATTTAGATGAGGCTGTTACCCGGTCAGTACCACGGTTATTATTCGTGTTGATGAATAAGACACTTTGGCATGACTTTTAGGTAACAGCCTCATATTTTATTTCCCGGTTGCTTCCTTTAAAGCTTTTGCAAGCTGATCGGGACAGGATGTAGGTCTTGGACCGCATTTAATGCCCTCCAGTTTTTGTATGGCTTCGTCCACGTTCATTCCTTCAACAAGACGCGCAACGCCCTGAGTATTACCGGAGCAGCCGCCAACAAAAGTTACTTTTTTGATGGTATCGCCGTCTAACTCAAAATCAATTGCCTGTGAACAGACCCCTTTTGTCTTATAAATCATTGTATCACACCTCCTTTTCTCAGGACAGTATAGCATAATCTCAAGAAAATGAAAACCGGTACGCTGCAACTAGTTTGAAATGGTTTAATTCATGAAATTTTTTCTAAAAACAAAATGATTGCATCTGTGAAACTTTGGTAGTAGAATAGGTTCATACATTAGAGGGGTATTGAGGTGTTATGTTATGAAAAAGAAAATGCTATTTATAATCAATCCCAAATCAGGTAAAGGTCTTATTAAGAATAAGCTTCTGGAGATAATTGATATTTTCGTCAAAGGAGGTTATGATGTACATTCCTATACGACGCAGAGCTTTCTGGATGCCTGCAAGATGACAAAGGAACGTGCCAGTGAATATGATATGGTTGTCTGCAGCGGAGGAGACGGAACGCTGGACGAGATAATTACGGGAATGATGGAAAGCGGTGCTGATTGCCCGGTAGGGTATATTCCTGCGGGAAGTACCAATGATTTTGCCAATAGTCTGAAGCTTTCAAAGAATATGGTTAAGGCGGCACAGGATATTATGGATGGAATGCCTTACCTTTGTGATGTTGGCTCTTTTAATGATGATTATTTTGTTTATATTGCTGCATTTGGAATTTTTACAGATGTATCATACCAGACGAGACAGGAGCTAAAGAACATTTTAGGGCATCTGGCATATGTACTGGAGGGCGTGAAGCGGCTTTATGGAATTAAATCTTATAAGATGAAGATAGAAGCAAATGATGAGACCATAGAAGGGGATTTTATTTATGGAATGATCACCAACTCAGATTCTGTTGGCGGATTCCGGAACATGACAGGAAAACATGTAAAGTTAAATGATGGTGTCTATGAGGTGACGTTAATCCGTACACCCCAGAATCCATTGGAGCTTCAGGAGATTATAGGGGCTCTGCTTATGAAAGAAGTAAATTCCAAATATATACATTCGTTTAAGACGGACTATATCGTTATGGAGGCAGAGGAAGAGATTCCTTGGACGCTGGATGGCGAATTTGGCGGTGATCACAAGCATGTTGAGATCATCAATCACAAGCAGGCAATTCCCATTATTGTAAAATAATAGTTTATTTTTATTCAAAGATAGGTTATAATGGTCGCATAGACAATTTTTTAATGAGGCTTTAAATATATCATATGGAGGTAATAGAGATGTTAGTATCAGCAAAAGAAATGTTAGACAAAGCAAAAGCAGGCCACTACGCAGTAGGTCAGTTTAATATCAATAACCTGGAGTGGACAAAGGCAGTTCTCGTTACAGCGCAGGAGTGTAATTCACCGGTTATTTTAGGTGTATCAGAAGGCGCTGGTAAATATATGACAGGTTACAAGACCGTAGTAGGAATGGTAAACGGTATGATGGAAGAATTAAACATCACTGTACCGGTTGCTCTTCACTTAGATCATGGCAGCTTCGAAGGCTGTATGAAATGTATCGAAGCTGGTTTCTCATCTATTATGTATGATGGTTCTCACAGCCCAATCGAAGAAAATGTTGCAAATACTAAGAAATTAGTTGAGATCTGTAAAGAAAAAGGAATGTCTCTGGAAGCAGAAGTAGGTTCTATCGGCGGTGAAGAAGACGGCGTTGTTGGTGCAGGCGAATGTGCTGATCCGGAAGAATGCAAGAGAATTGCAGATCTTGGTGTAGATATGTTAGCAGCTGGTATTGGAAATATCCATGGAAAATATCCTGCAAACTGGAAGGGCTTAAGCTTTGAAACATTAGACGCTGTTCAGAAATTAACTGGCTCAATGCCATTAGTTCTTCACGGTGGTACAGGTATTCCGGAAGACATGATCAAAAAAGCAATCGACTTAGGTGTTGCTAAGATCAACGTAAACACAGAATGCCAGCTTTCTTTTGCAGAAGCTACACGTAAATATATCGAAGAAGGTAAAGATTTACAGGGAAAAGGATTTGACCCACGTAAATTATTAGCTCCTGGAACAGAAGCAATCAAAGCAACTGTGAAAGAAAAAATGGAATTATTCGGATCTGTTAACCAGGCATAGAAACAGACACGAAGTATGCCGGTAACGAAAAATATTCAAAAAACATAAAAATTTGCTTGCATTTTTACTCAAAGTAGGGTATTTTATATTCAGATTAAAAATTGATAAGCGATTAAAGAGTGAACAAGGGTGTTCCGCCATAGGTGGAGTGCCCTTTTTTTGTGCAGGAAAATGGAGGATCAGATATGAGTAAATTAATAAATGTAACGGAGATATTTGGCGAAAATGTATTTAGTGATAAGGTGATGCAGGAACGTCTGCCAAAAAAAGTATATAAAGAATTAAGAAAGACAATTGATGAAGGCAAGGAATTAGATCCTGCGGTTGCTGATGTGGTTGCAGAAGCGATGAAGAACTGGGCTGTGGATAAAGGAGCTACCCACTATACCCACATTTTTCATCCGCTGACAGGTGTTACGGCTGAGAAGCATGATTCATTTATAACCGCACCCAGGGCAGACGGCACAGTGCTTATGGAGTTTTCCGGTAAAGAACTGATCAAGGGAGAACCGGATGCATCCTCCTTCCCCTCCGGCGGTCTGCGGGCAACATTTGAGGCCAGGGGATATACAGCCTGGGATTGTACTTCTCCGGCATATGTCAGGGAAGATGCTGCAGGAGCAATTCTCTGCATTCCAACAGCTTTTTGTTCCTATACAGGTGAAGCATTGGATAAAAAAACACCGCTTTTAAGATCTATGCAGGCCATCAACGATCAGGCGATACGTCTTTTGAAATTATTTGGAAATACCACTTCCAGGAAAGTGTCCGCTTGCGTTGGACCGGAACAGGAATATTTTCTGGTGGATAAACAAAAATATTTGAAGAGAAAAGATCTGATATTTACGGGACGTACTTTATTCGGAGCGATGCCTCCGAAGGGGCAGGAACTGGATGATCACTATTTCGGAACAATCCGTCAGAGAGTAGCATCTTATATGAAAGACGTAAATGAGGAATTGTGGAAATTAGGTGTTTCTTCAAAGACACAGCATAATGAAGTTGCACCGGCACAGCATGAATTAGCGCCGATTTATGCAGAGGCAAATGTAGCGGTGGATCATAATCAGATTGTTATGAAAGTATTGAAGAAGGTGGCTTGCCAGCATGGTTTACAGTGTCTCCTTCATGAGAAGCCATTTGCAGGGGTAAATGGTTCCGGTAAGCACAATAACTGGTCAATTACCACTGATGATGGTATTAATCTGCTGGATCCTGGAAAAACGCCTCATGAGAATATTCAGTTCTTACTGGTGCTTACCTGTATTCTAAAAGCAGTGGATAAACATGCGGATCTTCTGCGTGAATCTGCCGCAGATGTTGGAAATGACCACAGATTGGGAGCAAATGAGGCGCCCCCTGCAATTATTTCCGTATTTCTGGGTGAGCAGCTGGAAGATGTACTGGAACAGCTGATTAGTACCGGGATGGCGACCAAGAGCATTAAAGGTGAGGTTCTGCATACCGGTGTAAAGACACTTCCTGATTTTACAAAAGATGCTACGGATCGCAACAGAACCTCACCTTTTGCGTTTACGGGAAACAAGTTCGAATTCCGTATGGTAGGATCCAGGGATTCCATTGCTTCACCGAATATCGTGTTGAACACAATAGTCGCTGAAGCATTTGCTGAGGCATGTGATGTTTTGGAAAAGGCGAAAGATTTTGACATTACAGTACATGATCTGATCAAAGAATATGCAACAAATCATCAGAGAATTGTCTTTAATGGAAACGGCTATTCTGATGAATGGGTAGCAGAAGCAGAGCGCAGAGGTCTGCCGAATATCAAATCCATGGTAGATGCGATTCCTGCACTTGTTTCAGATAAAGCTGTGGATTTATTCGCTAAATTTGGAGTATTTACCAGGGCGGAACTGGAATCCCGTGTGGAGATCCAATATGAGGCTTATGCAAAAGCGATTAATATTGAAGCGAAAACAATGATTGACATTGCAGGAAAACAGATAATACCTGCAGTAATTCATTATACGAAAGAGCTTGCGGATACTATTGTGTCTGTAAAAGAAGCAGGAGCCAAAGCAAAAGTTCAATCCAGATTACTAGATAAGACCAGTGACTTGCTGGAAGCAGCAGAAAATGCATTGGATAAATTGTCAGAAGTGACCTCAATTGCCGCACAAAAAGCAGAAGGCGAAGAACAGGCAAGATATTTTCATGAAGAAGTAATGCCTGCCATGGACGCATTGCGTATGCCTGTCGACCAGTTGGAAATGATTGTGAATAAAGAGTCGTGGCCGATGCCGTCTTATGGAGACCTAATCTTCGAAGTATAGTAAAGCTTCATAATGCTCCGCCTTTAAAGCGCCATTGGGGGCGGAGCGTTGACTTAGAAATGAAATGCCAATTCATTTCGCTATAGATAATTTTATACAAAGCCGGTAGAAAAAACAAGGTTTATTAAGTCAATTAATTTCTCTAATATCTGTATGGGTAAAAAATGTATGTAGTACTGCCGGCTTTGTAAAAAAGGATGTTAGAAAAACCAAGGTAAATCAATATGTTGCAATGAAAAATATTTAAAATAATCTCTTGAAATATATAGACGTTTGTGTTAGACTTGTTTCATAAAGTATAAAATCTTTTATTCAACGGCGTTTCTGCCAAATTTTTTCATTTAAATAAATAGAATTGAATATTGAGTATATTATCATTAGCTAAACCGGAATTTGGTTTATGATGCAGTATGATATAGAAAAAAGATCCTAGTTTTAATCTGCCAGATTAAGATAATGTTCGTATTTCATAAAAACTTTTAGGGAGGGTATAGCAGAGTATTGAAAAATGATGTAATCATTAATAAATATTTATCAGATAACGAAAGATTTGCAGACCTATATAACCATCAGGTGTTTCGGGGAAAAATGAGAATTTCCCCGGAAGAGTTGTCGGATATAAATCCACTTTCCGGGATGGCATTACATGGAGAAGAAGGAGATATTGGTGTAATAAAGCGAAATAGAGATATTGTAAAAAAGGTATCCGGTAAAACCGGTATTCGGTTCATGATTTTAGGTATGGAAAACCAGATGAAAATACATTATGCAATGCCGTTGAGGTGCATGCTGTATGATGCTTTGACTTACAATGACCAGGTCAGCGCTTTGAAGAAGCAGCATAAAAAGAACAAAGACAAAATGGATGGGACAGAATATTTGTCGGGAATGAGAAAAACAGATACGATATCTCCTGTTATGACTCAAGTAGTATATTATGGAGAAGAAGAATGGAATGGGCCGATGTCATTGTTTGATATGTTTGGGGATGAGGTAGATAAAGAGTTTTTAAGGCAGTACATACCGGATTATTCGATACGGGTAATAAACATTTGTAAGATTAAAGACTATGAGAAGTTTGAGACGGATTTAAAGGCAGTATTTGGACTGATTCAGAATAAGGATTCGAAGCAGGGATTTAAGGAGTTTATAGAAAAAAATAAAGAACATTACAAAAATATGGCATTAGATGCATATGAAGTTGCGGCAGTATTTATGCATAAGAAGCAGTTGTTGGAATTCCAAAGATTAGCTAAAACAGATGAAGGAGGGATAGATATGTGTAAGGCGATAGATGAAATGATATTAGAAGGGGAGCAAAGAGGAGAACAAAAGGGAAAACGCAAAGGAGAGTTAATAGGTCTTGAACTTATGGGGCGATTGGCAAAAAAGATGTTTGAGGATGGAAAAACAAAGGAATTTTTTGAATTTGCTTGTGAGCAAGATAAAAGGCAGGATTTGTTGGAAAAGTATCAGATTATTTGAATAAAAATCAAGGTATAAAATATATTGGTGGAAAGAGGATAAGATTGAAAAAGATGTCATTAATAGTAAATGATTATAATCCATATAACATTATATAATAGTACATGCACAAGCAAAATTCGTGTGATTTACTTGCAATTTTTTAAAAAGTACGGTATTATGCGTATAGCAAATAATAAATTGATGCCATATTCCTGTGGCGATGATAGAAAAGTGGAGGAACACGATGAGCGATAATATAAATGTAGCTGAATTGTTTGGCCAGAATGTATTCAATGATAAGGTGATGCAGGAACGTCTTCCCAAAAA
This sequence comes from Robinsoniella sp. KNHs210, assembly GCF_000686105.1. Lineage (NCBI taxonomy): Bacteria > Bacillati > Bacillota > Clostridia > Lachnospirales > Lachnospiraceae > Robinsoniella > Robinsoniella sp. KNHs210. The sequence continues at coordinate 3,002,463 of NZ_JMLZ01000002.1, read as the reverse complement.
GGTATATAAAGAGTTACATAAGACAATTGATGAAGGTAAAGAGCTGGATCCGATGATAGCAGAAGTGGTTGCTGCTGCCATGAAAGAATGGGCAGTAGAAAAAGGTGCAACCCATTATACACACTGGTTTCAGCCATTGACGGGATTTACTGCAGAAAAACACGATTCATTTATTACAGCTCCAAACCAAGACGGTTCCATTTTGATGGAGTTTTCAGGAAAAGAGTTGATTAAAGGAGAGCCGGATGCATCTTCTTTCCCTTCGGGCGGACTTCGTGCTACTTTTGAAGCAAGAGGATATACCGCGTGGGACTGTACGTCTCCAGCATTTGTAAGGGAAGACGAAGGTGGTGCAATTCTCTGTATCCCAACTGCTTTTTGCTCCTATACAGGAGAAGCCTTAGACCAGAAGACACCGCTTTTACGCTCGATGCAGGCTGTACAGACACAGGCACTGCGTCTAATCCGCCTTTTTGGCAATACAACATCTAAGAGAGTCACTCCTTCGGTAGGCGTTGAACAGGAATATTTTATTGTAGATAGAAAAAATTATTTAAAAAGAAAAGACCTGATTTTTACAGGCAGAACGTTATTTGGAGCGATGCCTCCAAAGGGACAGGAATTGGATGATCATTATTTTGGCGTCATCAGACCGAGAATTGCCAAGTTTATGAAAGAGGTAAATGTAGAACTCTGGAAGCTGGGGGTATCGTCAAAGACGCAGCATAATGAAGTTGCTCCCGCCCAGCATGAACTTGCACCTATTTATGCACAGTGCAACGTAGCGGCAGATCATAACCAGATTATTATGGAAACATTGAAGCATGTGGCTGAAAAACAGGGGCTTCAGTGCCTTCTTCATGAAAAGCCTTTTGCAGGCGTAAATGGATCTGGTAAACATAATAATTGGTCTCTTACAACCGATGATGGAATTAACCTTTTGGAGCCAGGTAAAACACCTCACGAAAATATACAGTTTTTATTGATTCTGACTTGTATTCTTAAAGCAGTGGACATACATGCGGATTTATTACGCGAATCTGCAGCAGATGTTGGAAATGACCATCGTTTAGGAGCCAATGAAGCACCGCCGGCGATCATTTCTGTATTTTTAGGGGAACAGTTAGAGGATGTATTGACTCAGCTGATTAGTACCGGTACAGCAACGCACAGTTTGAAGGGTGGAAGACTTCACACAGGTGTTAAGACATTACCAGACTTTAACAAAGATGCAACAGACAGAAACAGAACCTCACCGTTTGCCTTTACCGGTAATAAATTTGAATTCCGTATGGTAGGATCAAGGGATTCTGTAGCGGAATGTAATGTAGTAATTAATACTATAGTAGCAGAAGCTTTTGCAGAGGCTTGTGAAGTATTAGAAAAAGCAGATGATTTTGATCTGGCAGTGCATGATCTTATAAAAGAATATGCAAGCGAACATGAGAAAATTGTGTTTAATGGAAATGGATATTCCGAAGAGTGGGTGGAGGAAGCGAAGAGGAGAGGTTTGCCTAATATCACATCAATGGTAGAAGCGATTCCTGCACTTGTAACAGATAAAGCAATAGAATTATTCAGTAAATTTAATGTATTTACAAAGCCGGAATTGGAATCCAGGGCTGAGATTCAATATGAGGGATACTCTAAAGCAATCAATATTGAAGCCAGGGCAATGATTGATATCGCCAGCAAACATATTATTCCGGCAGTGCTGCGTTATATACGTAATCTTGCAGACACGGTAAATGCAGTAGTTCAGGCAGGGTTAGAGGCTCAGGTTTCCATAGTGCTGCTGAAAGAGGCTACCGAATTACTTGCAGTTACGAAGAAGGAACTTACCCATCTGGAAGAAGTAACAGAAATAGCAGCAAGTAAGCCGTCAGGCCAGGAACAGGCTATGTATTATTATCAAGAAGTAGATAAAGCCATGGCCAGACTTCGTATTCCGGTGGATCAGTTAGAGATGATTGTGGATAAAGGGGAGTGGCCTATGCCATCTTATGGTGATTTATTATTTGAGGTATAAAAAGAAGATTTTGTACTCACACTCCCAAATAATTATTTTAATTGAAAAGAAAAGTTATTTAATATAAGTTTTACTATTTATGTAAAAATAGCCTGCTGATAACAGGATAATCCAAGCAAAATAAATGATCTTTGGGTTAATCTTGAATTAAGCAGGTTATTTTAATATTTTATCAAAAAAAACTCCCTATAAAGGGAGGATGCCAGGTAGCTGTCCTACCTGGCATTATTATGAAAAAGTTTATTCAAAATAGTAACTTAATACTTAAGAAGTTGTCTTTTGTTCCTGTTGATAATATTATTATATGCAATAGAAATGAAGAAAGAATGTTAGTTAAGTAAAGGTTTTTTGAATGACAAATGAATAAATTATGAACACGTTTCTTGTTGATTTTTCGAAATCAATATTACTCCTTGCATAATAAAAAGAAAAGTATTATAATAAGGGACATCTGAAATGACGAAGGAGGTAATAGACATGGCAAAAGTAACAAAGGACATGCTGATTGGCGAAATCATTGGATTAGATCCCCAAATGCCTGTTGTGCTGATGGAAGGTGGAATGCATTGCGTTGGATGCCCGTCTTCACAGGCTGAATCTTTAGAAGAAGCAGCTATGGTTCATGGAATCGAACCAGATGTTTTAGTAGCAAGACTGAATGCATATCTGGACAGCGTAAGTAAATAGATGAAATCATAAAAAAGCCGCATCGATCGATGCGGCTTTTGATTGTTAAAAAGTAGATGGGCAATCCTGCTTGACAGGCATTTGCAGATGGTTTTAAAGCAATGCTAGTTTCTGCAATGCATCTTCTGCAACAATCTGTTCCATGTGCTCCGTATAAAATGCTTCTGTTGCAGCGGAATATTTGCTGCTCATGCCATATTCTGAAAGAATATTACAAATTTTATTAAATTCTTCCGGTGTATGGTCAGATTTGCTGATGATCAGATGATAAGTTTTCGCATGATCATCTTTGTAAAGAGAGTTATAACCATTATAACTTCCGTTTAAAACACCGGCAACCCGTATTACTGAATCCAGCTGGGGAAATTTGTATAATTTTGTCAGGTTATATGGTATATCTAATACAGGCTCCTGCTTTGAAGATTTCTTCTTCGTACTTGCAGGTGTTTTTTCATTCAGTGACTTCTTAGCTTCCTGAATTTTCTTGAATAAACTTAAAATATCGTCCGCACCTTCTAATTTTGAGGGTGAAGCAGGTGCGGCATCTACTGTTTCACTGCCGTCTGTCGGAGCAAATTTTGCAAATCTTGTATCCAGTTCTTCCGGATCTTCTACCTTTGTAATAATGAGAATAATGGAATCCTGGGAAACTGGAATTGCCTCTATCATCAGTGGAATGTCATTTGCCTCAAATCCAAACTCATAGGCAGCTTGCTGCATCATATCACGAAACAGAGATTTTGCTTTATCTGTACCATAGGCAAGTTCGCTTAATTTTAATTCGCGATCAATAAGGTCTTCCTTCGTCAGCGTACAGCGTATCTGATTGTCGTTGATTTTTTCTATCTTCATATAATCACATCCTATCCAAATATGATACGAACACATCGGGTTATTCTTGCAGGCAGATAAAGCTGCCGCAAGGTCGAAGCGCTTGTAAAACTTAATGTCTTCTTATATTTATATTATATACTGTTACATACAAATATGTAAAGTAAATCACTGGTTTATTTCTTCTTTTTTATACATTTTCATCCATACCCATCTGATCCCAAATACGTGAAAACTGCGATAAATCATATCATTACTGGGTAACCCATAGTATAAACAATCTTTGTATATAAGTCAATACACTAGAATTAGTAATTTTTAAAAAAATTACTTGATTTTTCATAACTTATTATATATAATAAACGTTAAGAGAAGATATAGGACATAAAAAGAGATAAAAAGGAGGGGAGAGTAGCCCGGAAATATTTATATTCTTTTTGATTCTATATTTCAATATATCTGATCAGCGATATTCTTCGCAGATTTCGAGCAATTAATTCATTGCATTTTTCCAATTAAGTTAAATTGAATTCACCTGTTGAGATGATTCTATAAACTCTGGATTTATGTCCCTGTTTTCTCTTAGATGTAGTTGATATTATAAAGACGAAAGCTGTAAAAAGCCTGCGCATTTGAAAATAATATATCACATGCACCTAAGGAAATTTCAGATGCGTACAGATGTCTAGGAAGTGAGTGATGAGGATGAAACCAGAAAAAAATAAAAAGCGTAAAAAGAAAGTTCCGCTTAATGCTCTGCTGTATCAGGAATTAGAAAGGTACGATGAGGCAGGGGTTTCTCTGTGGCTGGACGGAAAGCCCAGTGATCCCGAAAGCATCGCAAGAGCATGCACAGCGAGAGAGGAAAATAATTATATGAGGGATTATTACAGCAATGACCGTAATGAAATTTACGGTATTGGGTTCGATAAAATATAACGCTGTTGAAGACAAGGCCCCCTTTGCAATCAAATGGCAGTAATTGTATAAAAAATGTCGATTTATGTAATGACGAATCGTAAAAATGTGTTATACTAGACAGGTGGAGAGATAAATAAAACAGGAGGTGCAATGAATGAAGAAAAAAATTGTACCGGTTATAGCCGCAGTTGTCATGATTGCGATCGTTGCTTTAATTGGTATAGCTACAAAAGTTGTAGAGAAGTACACGCCAACTAATGAAAGGATGAGCGTGGAAGAATACTTTGGAATCACAAATGAAAATGAAATGGCGCTGATCCTTCAGGATCAGGTGGTTGAATATAAGGGATTTTTATCTGGTGATACTGCGTATATCGATTATGAAGCGGTTAAGAATTATTTAAACAGCCGTTTCTATTGGGATGCAAGTGCCAATATCTGTATCTATACTACACCTACGGATATCATAACGATACCGGCAGGGAAAAAAGAGTATACTGTTTCAGCAAATAAACAGAATGAAAATTATGAAATTGTAAAAGTAGATGGGGATAAGGTATATCTGGCAGCTGATTTCGTGCAGAAGTATACGAATATGGATTATAAAATAGAAAAAGATCCAAGCCGCATGATTGTTACATATAAATGGGGTAAAGTTACTTATGCAGATTTGAAGAAGTCAGAAAGTGTCCGTTATCAGGGCGGAATTAAAAGTCCGGTTCTGACAGATGTAAAGAAGAATGATCAGGTAACAGTCCTGGAAGTAATGGATGACTGGACCAAGGTGATGACGAAAGACGGGTATATTGGTTACGTACAAAATAAGCGTCTGGCAAATTCACGTGAAGAAGAGACAAGCAGAGATTTTGAAGAACCGGTATATACCAGCATTACCAGGGATCATAAGATTAATCTGGTCTGGCATCAGGTGACAAACGAAGACTCTAATGCAGCTCTCGCAACTGATATTGCAGAGTTGAAAGGGGTAAATGTAATTTCACCAACCTGGTTTTCTATTGCTGATAATGATGGAAACCTCACCAGTCTGGCAGACGCGGATTATGTTAAAACTGCACATGCCAACGATCTGGAAGTCTGGGCATTAATTGACAATTTCAGTGAACAGGTGGATACTACAAAGGTATTAAGTTCTACAGCGTCCAGAGAAAAGATTACAAATCAACTGATTGCATCCGCAATTCAAAATGGCTTTGAAGGAATTAATGTGGATTTTGAGACAATTCCGGAGGATGCTGCAGACGGATATATTCAGTTCATTCGTGAACTTTCAGTAAAATGCCGCAAGAATGGAATTGTTTTATCTATAGATGATCCGGTTCCGAAGCCGTTTACGGCACATTATAACCGAAAAGAACAGGGTATTGTAGCAGATTATGTCATTATAATGGGTTATGATGAGCACTATGTGGGTTCTGAAGAAGCCGGCTCAGTGGCATCCATGCCGTTTGTAAAGGCTGGAATTACAGAGACGATTGCTGAAGTACCTGCAGAGAAGGTAATCAATGCAGTTCCTTTTTACACCAGATTGTGGAAGATCACAACAAATAAGAACGGCTCTACGGAGTTGTCCAGTGAAGCGATTGGTATGGATCAGGCAGATGAGTCTCTTGCAAATAATGGGGTTGAGGCAGCCTGGGACGAAGGAACTATGCAGGATTATGCAGAGTTTACCGGTGGTGACGGCAACAACTATAAGATTTGGCTGGAGAATGAGAAGTCCATTGAGGAAAAGGCTAAATTAGTTAAAGAATACAATCTGGGTGGAATCGCCGCCTGGAAGCTTGGATTTGAAAGAGCAAGCATCTGGGACGTCATTTTAAAATATGTAAGTTAAAGCAAGGATGCAGTAAAGTTATATCGAAAATGAATTATAATAAAAAGAAAGCTGTTCTTCAGCCATGGGACAGTTTTATAAACAAATAGAGAAGTCATAGAATGTAGCATATCCCTGCCGCATATACTGGTAATAAGTGTATGAGACAGGGATATTTTTATGAGAAAAAATATGATAGAACTGGGAATGGGAATATTGGTGCTGGTAGGTGCTTATTTCCTGGGAAGTATGGGCGGAAGCCTGGCAGCTGACAGCAGGCTGGCAAAAAGTGCGGCAGTAACAGCTGAATCTGAGGTTGGTAAACCTGGTGGGAGTCAGGTGAGCTCGGACAGAGTAATTGTTCTGGACCCCGGACACGGCGGAGATGACCCTGGAAAGGTTGGGATTAATAAAGCTCTTGAGAAAGATCTGAATCTGGCAATAGCCAAGAAAATTCAGAAAATCCTCACAGATAAAGGAGTTACGGTTGTAATGACCAGGGAAACGCAGGATGGGCTTTATGATCCCGGTGCTTCCAATAAGAAGCAGCAGGATATGAGAAAACGATGTGAACTAATTGACAGCGCCAACCCCAGATTTACGGTGAGCATCCATCAGAACAGTTATACTGCCGAGTCGGTGCATGGTCCTCAGGTATTTTATTATTCCCAGTCTGCAGATGGGCAGAAGATCGCAGCTTACATACAGGAAGCGCTGAATCAGGGACTGGCGGTGGACCGGGCAAGGGAGATCAAGGCCAATGACAGTTACTATCTGCTGAAAAAGACAAAGAGCCCAACTGTTATTGTGGAGTGTGGGTTTTTGAGTAATCAGGCAGAGGCTGCTATGCTGGTTACAGATGAATATCAGGAAAAAGTGGCACAGGCGGTGTGTGATGGAGTTTTGAAGTGTTTGGAGAAGTAGAAATAAGTGGATAATTTACTTTAAATGAGCGCTGTGGTTTGGTATGATTAAAATATCAAATTCCAGCGTTTCTATGTCCTATGGGACAAGTCAAATGGGTAAAGTTTTTTGCCTGATAATTCCAGAGAATGATATTTGCATTACTGATATGGCAGGTGCAAAACATAACAATATAAGAGCAGCGGATGTTATAAAAAATTGGATGAGGAATCTGATTACATACGTTTGTTTTAAGTGTTTCAGAGTGGATTGAAAAGACAGATGCAGTCCTGGTGGTGTTTGGGGAGCGGCATGGGATCAGTCCGATGTTTACTTCATTTGAAAATTGGACAGGTCATAAGCCGGATAGACTGCCGGGTGCAGAGAAAGAATTGGTGCGCAGATTTATGCATTGCTATGGCCCGGCAACATTAGAATCATTCATTGATTGGCTGTGATGCTCGACGGCACAGGGCAAGCGGCTGTGGAGCGGCATTGCGGAGGAAGTAGAACCGGTTCAGGTCGAGGGCGCATTGTCGGTATATGGAAGACTAAAACGCTGAAAGAAAAACTATAGTTGTCCATGATTGCATGGGAACATCTCCAGTCGTCAGAACAGCGGGAGTTGGAGCGTCTTGCGGAAGAATATGCCGCGTTTCGGCGGCTAAAGCTGAGTAAGTGTAAAATAGATAAGGATAACGGGATTACTAGTTAGAATAACCAAAAAAGACCTGAGTCAGGTTAATCTTTTAAAATTACAGAATTGTTAAATGGAATGGACTTTGTCCATTCCATTCTTTTGGATTTTTCGTTATAATTGTTTTATAATGAATATACCATATGAAGGGTGCCGGACAGGTAGTTAAATTTGACATTACCGTTAATAGGGAGGAGATATAAAAATGATACATACAAATTTAAATGTAGATAAGTTTTGCAGGCATTTAGAAAAAGTGATTCATGTTCCAATTATAAAGTTTGATGCAGAAAATAAACTACTTGTAAATTATGCGGGGAGTGATCATATACAATTGCCTCATTTTTCTGAGGAAGAAGGCAAAAGGTTAAGAGAGATAAAGGTGGGAATTATGAACAGCGATGATGATGTTGTATTTGGAGCAGCAGCAGATTGTGAAGAAAATCTTTTTTTGATTGGACCAGTCTGTTTTTACGCTGATTACAAAAGTCTCCCCCAAAATCCTGCTTTTTATTGTCCTTTCTTAACATTAGTTGAAGCCTTGTTGATGCTTTATGATTATATGACTGGCACGGAGATGAATTATATAGAGTTTATGAAAAATAATAGCAGCATCCAATATGAAAGAAATATAGAGGAGATGCGTTCACAATATCATTTTAGGCAGCAGGAGAATGGATGGCTTCATAATTCCTATATGCAGGAGGAGCGGGAGCAAAGTGCTATACGTGAAGGGGATATAGAGAAGCTAAAGAATGCTATTGAGGAGCCTCGTATTGGAAGATTAGGAGTCAGTTCACAAAATATTATTCGTTCCGCTAAAAACAATTGCATTACCGTAATCGCAATATCAGTTCGTTCGGCTATAGAGGGAGGTCTTGATTCGGAAGAGGCATTTCAACTTGGTGATAATTATATGGCTCAGATTGAGAATCAAAATAGTGTCAAAAGTCTGACTGCTGTTACTAGAAATGCAGAAATGGAGCTGACTAGAATTGTGGCAGAAAGAAACAGAAAAAAACAGGAAAAAATGAAGAATACCAACCCATATATAGAAAGCTGTAAAAAATATATTTATAAACATTTGCATGAAAAAATATTAGTTCATGAAATAGCGGATGCAATTGGCCTGAATGAAAGTTATCTTTCTAACCTATTTCGGCAAAAAGAAGAGATCACAATTACTGATTATATTATGCGACAAAAAATATACTATGCTCAGAATCTTTTGATTTATTCGGATTATAGTTATACTGACATTGCCTATTATTTTGATTTTTCCTCACGCAGTCATTTTGGTGCAACATTTAAAAAAGTGACTGGTATGACGCCAAAGCAATATAGAGATCAGAACAGAGAAAAATCTTTTTTGGAGAATGAAAGAATCTTGATAAAAACACAAGTATTTTGATAAAAATAGAGAGCTATCCCTGATATAATTGAGACAACATAGTGAAAAAGGGAGGAATTTTAGTATGAAAATTGAAACGCACCGACTATATGAGAACAGAGATGATGTGACCCTCACAGCATATATTCTGGATGATTCTCCAGAATTAGCGGCAGGAAAGAGAAGACCTGCGATTATTGTGAATCCTGGCGGGGCTTATGTGATGCTTTCAGACCGTGAAGCCGAACCGATAGCAATGCGGTTCGCAGGAATGGGATTTCATACCTTTGTATTGCGTTATTCTGTTTTTACTGGGGGCACAAATGTATGGCCTGAGAATCTAAAAAACTTACCCCCTGATAAAAAGGAGGTTCAGTATCCAGCACCGCTTATAGAACTTGGTATGTCAATGCTGACTGTGAAAAAACACGCAGATGAGTGGTGCATTGATCGGGAACAGATCGGTATCTGTGGTTTTTCGGCAGGTGGTCATAATTGTACGATGTACGCATCCAGCTGGTTCCGTAGTATTCTCACGGAAAGCTTGCATACAACAGAAGCTCAGCTGCGTCCGGCCTTTTGCATTGTAGGCTATCCATTTGTAGACTGGGAGTTTCAATACAATTTGGAAATGGATGAGTTGACAAGAGATAGTTATAGATGGATGTATCAGGACTATTTTGGAGAAACAGATCCGCCAGCAGAAAAAATGAGAGCTTGCAGCCCTAATTACATGATAACCCGAAAGACGGCGCCGACGTTTATATGGACCACAGCAACGGACAAATCTGTAGATCCAAGACATTCCATTCGGCTTGTGGAAGCAATGGCAGATCATGGTGTTCCCTATGAGTTTCATATTTTTAGTGAAGGAGCGCACGGGTTGGCGCTTGCTGATCGGGCGACATTTCAGAAGTCGGGTGATATAAATGAAACAGTAGCTCAATGGGTTCCACTCGCAGATATGTGGCTAAAGAATATAGTAAAACTTGGGACAAACAATTAATATTCCCAGAGGAAGGAAAGTTGTCATGAAGGAAAAATTAGATCCCCGCGGAAAGTTGTCATTTAAGGAAAGGCTTGGCTATAGCCTTGGTGGTTATGGAATCAATATTACCTATTCTCTTTTATCATCATTTTTACTTGTATACTATGTCAGTGTTGCTGGTGCCAATCCAGCAGTTGCGGCAAGTATCATTGCAATATCCAGAATTTTTGATGGAATTACAGATTTAATTATGGGTTATGTGGTAGATCATACAAAAAGCAAATTCGGAAAAGCCCGTCCCTGGATTATTCGCTTAAGTCTTCCGCTGGCGGTTTGTACCGTGTTAATGTTTAGTGCTCCATCAAGTCTGGGCGGTGCAGGGCTGACAGCCTATATGTTTATTACTTATAATCTGGTGGCCTCTATATTTTATACCGGTATGAGCGTTCCCTTTAACTCTATGAACGGATTTATGACACTGGTACAGTATGAAAGAGGACTTCTGGGGAATCTGCAATTCATTACTGCTACGGCGGCCACCATGACGCTTAATACAGTTCTTCTTAGAATGACCAGATTCTTTGGCAATGGCGAACAGTATACCAATAGTGGCTGGCGTATGTCCATTGCTATTTTAATGGTTGCAGCAATTATATGCAACGTGTTTTGTTTCCTGTTATGCCGCGAACGTGTGACCGAAAATGCCGAAGATCTGGCCGCTGAAAATAGTGAAAAAGAACAGCGGCAGATACCGGAGTCGAAAGCATCCGTTCCTCAAATACTCAAAGGTTTAGTCACAAATCCTTACTGGGTAATTATTGTGATCTTTATGTTTATGCTTAATATCATGATGTCAACCTTCTTTGGATCGGGTATTTACTTCGCACAGTATCGCCTGAACGACACAGATATTTATTCACCGATTGCCAATGCGCTTTCTATGGCGCAGATTGTTACTATGTTTGTAACACCATTTATTATGAGAAAAATAACTAAGAGAAATTTGTGTATTCTTGGTTTGGTTGTTACAGTGATTGGTTTTACTGGAACCGCCTTTGCCACAGGCAGTGTATCTCTTTTGATTGTAATGTCCATCATAAAGGGGATTGGATTTGGCGCCTCAGCGGCTCCTATGTATGGCATGCTTCAAGACTCTATCACATATGGGGAATGGAAGAATGGTATTTCAGCAGTAGGAATGGGAAACGCGGCGGCCTCCTTCAGTCAGAAAATAGGCTCTGGGTTAGGTGCAGCTTTTTTGGGATGGATTCTGGCCGCAGGTAATTTTAATGCGGATCCGACATCCGCTTCTGCCCTTACTTCGATTGACTTTGCTTTTATATGGGTACCGGCTATTTGTACAGCGATTGCTATCACCTCGATGTTATTTTACAATCTGGACAGGAAGTATGATAAAATTTCTGCTGATTTAACCAGAGGAAAGCATAAGTATGACGATACTTCAGTTGGATGATTTGATGAATCAGGATTGAGAAAAAGGGGCTATCGGGAAATAAGATAGTCTAGAGAATAGGGGCATACGAGTGCGTATGACCCTATTACTTTGGTGCGCCCGGCGGCGCACGTTTCTAACCGGTGCAAGTCCGGAATCCGCCCGGTAGTGGGAAGGATATAGCCGAAGGCAAGGGTGTCCATCGCGAGGTGGAATCTGAAGGAAGCTGGATGTTGGGAACATACTAACCAACGGGCAAAACTCTGGTCTGACGAACAGAAATCGCATAAGAGGCTATACATGAGGGTAAGGCTGCCAAGCAAGTTGAAGCCCAATGACTACACGGAAGCATGTGTGGTAAATACGGCAGATGGATGGAGAGAAAGAAACGTGTGGTACCCGGGGAGGTCTGTACGATACGCCTAGAAAGAGGTAACCATCGTCGAAAGGCGGTGCTGAACGTACAGAAGTCAGCAGAGGCCATAGTAGCCGAGAGGTAAAGGGCCGAATCAGTAGGAGTCTTTAGTATGACCGAGAAAGGAGGAATGACTGTTGAAAGCAGAAAACAGGAATAAAACTGGCTGTTTGCAAAGAGACAGTGCGGAACACGAAGGGTATATTATGCAGTTAAGCTACAGGGTGATTTACAAGGCAAAGTGGCAGCGCCTGTAATAACGGCTCAGAGCAAAATGGTTAAAGGCCATCCGGAGGTAGAGAAACGTAAAATCATGGATGGAGTATATGAGCAGTATTTAGATGGGGGAATAAGTAAAGATTCATTTTTAAAACAAAAGGCGTTGATGCAGGAGAAAAATAAAAATAGCGAGGAGAAAAAAGCAAGTGTGGGTTTTTGAGTAATCAGGCAGAGGCTGCTATACTGGTTACAGATGAATATCAGAAAAAAGTGGCACAGGCGGTGTGTGATGGAATAATAAAATGTTTAGAGGAATAAAATACGCAAGAGAAAAGACCCGATGAGAAAAGCTCGGATGACTAAAATGCTCTAAAAGAAAGCTTGGATGAATCAGATATACATTCATTAAGCCAGAAGGAATGAAATAAACTGTGATAATGCCTGGAGGGATATATTACCAAAAGGTCAGATTAATTTTTGGAGCTTCTGCTTTATGGTCAAAGGGCCGATAAAGCGGGAGTTTTTTCATTTTTTAATATGTTTGGCTAATATTTCAAAATGCCCCGGGCACATTTACGATTGCCCTTTTAAGTGACTGATGGTATAATATGGACGATAGTTATTTTTAAATTTAAGAAGAAATCTGAACAACTTCAGATTCAAGAGGCAGATTATGGATACAATCATAGAAGTGATGGATCAGCAATTGAATGACGAGAGCATCAGGAAAGCCGGGGAAATTTTAAAGAACGGCGGACTGGTAGCATTTCCAACAGAAACGGTTTACGGACTGGGGGCAAATGCTTTGGATGAAAGAGCGGCAGCCAAGATTTATGAAGCCAAAGGACGTCCTTCCGATAATCCGTTGATTGTACATATTGCAGAAATGGCAGATCTGTATGGCATAGCAGCAGAGGTTCCTGAAAAGGCAGTGGCGCTGGCAAAAGCATTCTGGCCGGGACCGCTTACTATGATCTTCAAAAAAAATGACAAAGTTCCTTATGGGACAACCGGAGGGTTAGATACAGTGGCGGTGCGCATGCCCCGTCATGAATTGGCATGCGCTCTGATCAGGGCAGGCGGCGGCTATATAGCGGCACCCAGTGCGAATACTTCAGGAAGGCCAAGTCCTACGAAGGCAGGCCATGTAAAAGAAGACCTTTCCGGGAAGATTGATATGATTATTGATGGCGGCAGTGTGGGGATCGGATTAGAGTCTACAATTGTGGATTTGAGTGAAGAAACACCTATGATATTAAGACCGGGATATATCAATCGGGAGATGCTGGAAGAAGTAATCGGACCGGTAAAGGTAGACCGGGCTTTATTAAAAGATGATGCTTCTATTCATCCAAAGGCACCGGGGATGAAGTATAAGCATTATGCACCTAAGGCTAATCTGGTTATTCTGGAAGGTGAGGAACAGAATGTCATTTCTAAAATCAATGAGTTGATTCAGCAGGAAATACAGTGTGGGGGAAGCCCGGGGGTTATCGCATCCGATGAAACAGCCGGGGCTTATACAGGCGGTATGGTAAAATCTATTGGAACCAGAAGTGATGAACTTTCTATTGCACAGAATCTGTACGGGATTTTGCGGGAATTTGATGAACTTGAGGTGACGCAGATTTTCTCAGAGGCCTTTGAGACACCAAAGATGGGACAGGCGATCATGAACCGTCTGATGAAAGCAGCAGGACATCAGATCATCAAAGTATAAGGAGCAAAAACGATATGAAGCATTATGATAAGCTTATATTTGTAAGTAATAGCGACACATGTCGAAGTCCTATGGCAGAAGCAATTATGAAGAGTAAATTTTTGCTGGAAGATCTACTGATCGAATCCAAGGGACTGATCGTGCTATTTCCTGAGCCGGTGAATCAGAAAGCGGAGGCAGTGCTTGTGAGCAACGGGCTGTCAATGAAAGATCATACGGCGACGCCGCTGGTCCAGGAGGATTTTGACAAGCGGACATTGATTCTGACTATGGATGAATGGGAAAAGAATAAAATCTTTGAAGAACATGAAAATGCTTATAATGTACATCTATTGACTGAATATGCAGGCTCTAAAGGGGACATTCCCAATCCGGTAGGTGGAAATCTGGTGGAGTATGGGGAATGCTTTGAATATTTAAAAGAATTGATATCAAAATTAGTAGTAGTGTTAAATGAGGAGGAATTGTTATGTTAGGAATAGGCTGTGACCATGGCGGATACACATTAAAACTGGAAATCATGGAACATTTGAAGAAACGTGGGATCGAATATAAGGATTTCGGCTGTGACAGTGAGGCGGCTGTGGATTATCCGATTTACGCAAGAGAAGTTGCGAATGCGGTTGTGAACGGTGAATGTGACAGGGGAATTCTGATCTGTGGAACAGGCATTGGTATTTCTATTGCAGCGAATAAGGTGAAAGGTATCCGTGCAGCACTTTGTTCGGACTGCTTTAGTGCAGAAGCGACAAGGCTTCATAATGATGCAAATATCCTGGCTTTTGGAGCCAGAGTGGTAGGACCGGGACTGGCACTTAAAATTGTAGATACTTTTCTGGATACACCATTTTCCGGCGATGAAAGACATAAGAACAGGATTTCTCTGATCGAAGAGTAATCTTATTCAAATGTAATCGCATTTGGCTGTATAAATCAGAAGATAAAAATAAAAAATAACAATAAGAGAAACGTACACAATTTATGTGCGTGAGGAGGTAGGGCGATGTCAAAGGTGACAGTTATGGATCATCCATTGATCCAGCACAAGATTGGAATTATTCGTAGGAAAGAAGTGGGATCAAAGGATTTCAGACAGATGATCAGTGAAATAGCAATGTTGATGTGCTATGAGGCAACCAGGGATTTAAAATTAGTAGATGTTGACATTGAAACCCCTATCTGTCCGATGACGGCGAAAGAACTTCAGGGAAAGAAATTGGCAGTAGTTCCGATTTTAAGGGCAGGACTTGGAATGGTAGACGGTATGCTGGCTATGATACCGGCTGCAAAGGTTGGCCACATTGGTCTTTACCGTGATCCGGAAACATTGGAGCCTGTAGAATATTATTCAAAATTACCGGCAGATTCATGGGACAGAGAAGTTTTTGTAGTAGACCCGATGCTGGCAACAGGCGGATCTTCTTCGGCAGCGATTAATCTGCTGAAGGAAAAAGGAGTTAAAAATATACGGTTCATGTGTATTATTGCAGCACCGGAAGGTGTGAAACGTATGCAGACGGAACATCCGGATGTAGATATCTATATCGGAGCACTTGATGAGCGTCTGAATGACCATGGCTACATTGTACCGGGGCTTGGAGACGCCGGCGACCGTATCTTTGGTACTAAATAAGAAATTTTGGAGGGTTTTACAATGAGCGATAAAAGGACTGATTATATTTCCTGGGATGAGTATTTTATGGGGGTTGCAAAACTTTCAGGAATGCGCTCAAAGGATCCGAATACACAAGTGGGAGCCTGTATTGTAAGCAATGATAATAAAATATTGTCTATGGGATATAATGGTTTTCCTATGGGATGTTCAGATGACGAATTTCCATGGTGCAGAGAAGGAGGGCCGCTGGACAGCAAATATGTGTACACAACCCACAGTGAGTTAAATGCTATTCTGAACTACAGAGGCGGCAGTCTGGAAGGTGCCAAGCTTTATGTTTCTTTGTTCCCCTGTAATGAATGTGCAAAGGCAATTATTCAGGCGGGAATCACTCAGGTAATCTATGACTGTGATAAATATGCAGACACACCCGCGGTTATTGCGTCTAAGAGAATGATGGATGCGGCAGGGGTTGAATATCGTCAGTATCAGCATACGAATAGAAAGATTGAGATTGAACTTTAAAAAATAGCGCCCTGCAGCGGGGCGCTATTTTTTTGCGGGGTACTGCATTAGGCGCGGAACTTTTGAATAAACAAGACAATTAAGGTTATTTTAAACAATATTATATGGTTTTCGCATTTCTTCTATGATAGTATAATAGAGAGTAAAGTTTCGGGATTTAAGTGAATCCAGGGTCTGTTTGAGAAATCATTGTATTTCTTTGTAAGATATTTAAAATCAGAGTTAAGAATATGGAAATGCGGCATAGGAGGAAAGTATGTCTATTTATGTACAAAAAGTAAGACAGATTATAGAAGAAGTAAAAAAAGCAGTGGTAGGTAAGGATGCCTGTGTGGAGAAGGTGATGATGGCAATGCTGGCAGGCGGGCATGTGCTGCTGGAGGATATTCCGGGAGTGGGGAAGACAACTATGGCTTTAGCATTTTCCAGATCGATGGATCTGCTTTGGCACAGAGTTCAGTTTACACCGGATGTATTGCCGGCAGATATTACCGGATTCTCCATATATCAGAAGGAATTAAATAAGTTTTCCTTTCAGCCGGGTGCCATAATGTGCAATTTATTTCTGGCAGATGAAATCAATCGTACATCGCCTAAGACCCAGTCTGCGCTCCTTGAGGTTATGGAAGAAGGAAATGTTACAGTAGAGGGTGTGACCAGAGAGGTACCAAAGCCTTTTATTGTCATAGCTACACAGAATCCCATTGGTTCGGCGGGAACGCAGATGCTTCCGGAATCACAGCTGGACAGGTTCATGATCTGTATGACGATGGGGTATCCTGATGTGGAAAATGAGATTGCGATTCTGAAGGACAGAGGTTCAGGAAACCCCATTGAAAATATTGTTCCGGTTATTCAGGCTCAGGAGCTGGTACAGATGCAAAAGGAGACAGAACAGGTCTTTATCCATGATGTCATTTATACTTATATAGCGAAATTGATTGCAGCTACAAGGGAGCATCCATTTCTGGAGCTTGGGGTCAGCCCGAGAGGGACAATAGCGGTAACGCGTATGGCTAGGGCAGCGGCTTATCTGGAGGGGAGAAATTATGTGACTCCAAATGATGTCTGTGCCGTACTGAAGGATGTAAGCATGCACCGAATCAAATTAAATGCCAGGGCAAGGGTTAATCATGTAACCACCGAAGGTGTAATGGATGAAATTCTGGAAAAGGTACCAAAGCCGACGCCGAAAAGGAAGTAGGGTTAATGCATGAAAAATAAAATTATTTATCTTCTGGTTCTGGCAGCTACGGTTTTCTTCGGCATTATGTATGACGGAAAATTTCTTCTGATTCTGATGCTTTTTGAGGTACTGTTTGCCACGGCTATGTTTCTGATGTCATGGATGCTTGCATATGGAATCAGCATACGCCTGGAGGTAAAGGGACCGGTGGCATCCAAGGAAGAAATGATTCCGGTGGAGATTTATGTTAAAAATAACTGCTGGCTGCCGGTAAATCATATAGTTATGAAGCTGGTTTTAAGCAACGGATTTTCCGGACACGGGGAAAAAGAAAGGGTGAAGGGTGCGGTACAGGGATCAAGTGAGGTAAGGATCCAGTGCAGTATCAGTTCCCGCTATTGTGGTCAGGTTCAGATAATGCTTGAGCGGATCAAAGTTTATGACTATCTGATGCTGTTTTCCAGAAAGAGAAAAATGCAGGAGAAGATTCAGGTGAATATACTACCGGCGGTGCACCATATAGAAGCAGAGGTCAGTGAACGAACCAGACGTTTTCCGGTTGAAGGCGAGGAGTATGAGACACACAGAAGCGGAGATGATCCTTCAGAGATTTATCAGGTGAGAGAATTCCGAAACGGGGACACTCTACAGAGGGTGCACTGGAAATTAAGTGCCAGAACGGATGAATTGATGACAAAGGAATTCAGTATGCCAAAGGGCTGCAAAATCCTGTTTCTGTTGAATTTCTATTGGGAGAGCAGTAAGGGGCAGATGCTGGATCAGATGAATGCATTTTTAGAAACTGCTGTCTCCCTGTCAAATGCCCTGGCCCGGGAAGAATGTCCTCATTATGTGGCCTGGTATGATAAAGTTCATAATGAGCTTGTCAGAAAGCAGGTTGAGAATGAGGAATCCTTTTATGAGATGATGGAAGAACTACTGACTGCAGTATTCTATTTTGAATCCTATGATATGGAGGCTGGATATAGAGCGGAATATCCGGGAGGAAATTTTAGTACGGTTATGATGCTGGATGGGAACCTGCAGTTAATTATGAATGGAGAGGCTCGTGCGCAATTTTTAAAAGAGGATATAAAGTCGCAGCTGGAGGGTTATTTCCTTCAGGTATAGAGGCAATTCGTTGGTAACAGACAAACGGATTGAAGAATGATAAATTATGAATAGATCAGAGAAAAAAACGGGAATTGATTTAAAAGCAGAAAAGGTAACAGTGATTGCACCCAGGACGAAGGTACATGGGCTTAGTTTTATTGTGCTATTTTTATTCTTTCAGGCTGGCTTGTATGGTACATTTTATTCTTTTATAACTTCATTTCGGGTAGAGTTTGGAGAAAATACAATGTTTTGGGGAATTCTTGTAATAGGATTGCTGCTGTGGGTATTTTACTTTACAGGAAAATACATGAGGATGTTAATTCCAATATCTCTGATTTGCGCCTGTGCCTGGGCATACTGGCATGCTGAGGAACTGAAGAATCAGTCGCTGATCGTTATGAATGCTATCCGGGAGGCGGCAAACAGATATTTTGTAATGGAACTGGATCCGTACAGTACAAATCCCCTGCTTGGAAATGATACAACGCAGATCCTGATGCTGGTCATGATTTTATTTGGCGTGACGCTTTTTTTAGGGCTGGTGGCGGTGAAAAGCCGAATGCTGGTTCTTATGGGGACAATTCTACCTACGGCGGGTGCTATGATGGTGGGGCTGGTTCCCTCCTTTTGGTCCATGTGCCTGCTTCTGTTTTGTTATGTAGGAGCTTTTACCATGGGGAGAGGTGAATTTTCTCTTCGAAAAGCCAAGGTCATCGTGCCAAAGTATTACCGAAATGGGGTGATAGGATACAGTGCCTTATTTATGGGTGTCGCTGCGGTATCACTTTTTGGAATTTCTTATCTGATTCTCAACCCGCAAATGGAGAAGCTAAATACACAGGTGAAAGAAGCGAGAGTATTTGTCCAGAATAATTCACTGGTGGAGACCGTCCGGAATATGTTCCCAAAGCTTCGGATCAGCATGTCGGGCGCAGGTCAGATTGACAGCGGACAATTAGGCGGGAACGTCTATTTTACCGGAGAAGAAGCTTTGAAGTTAACCTTATATCGGGCTCCGGGCGAGACGATTTACTTGAAGGGATATACGGGTGACGAGTATACGGGAAGCCGCTGGTCTGAGGATGACGATCTTTCTTTTTTTACTGACGCAGGAATGGGCACACCGGAAGATGTAAGGCGTGAGTATTATGAACAGCCGTTTCAAATGGCATCAATGCTGGAGGAAGAAGCCGATGAAAATGTAAAACAGATGATCTTGGTCGAAAAACGGGGAGCATCTTCGGAGGAAGAATATGCACCATATATATCCCGGCAGGAGTCAGCGACAAAGAATGAAGCAGCATTTTCTTTTTATGAAAGAGGGAGTTATGAACAGCTTATCAGTGCCAATGGCTATGTGAGCTTATCAGATTTTAGCCCATTGTCAGGTGAATACAGGGATTATGCATATGGGAAATATCTCTCGTATCCGGCGGAGCGGCTGACAAACCTTGCTGCATTATGTGAATCCCATCCCATGACGGATGTGAATGAAATACGGGATTTTATCGTTACAACGCTGACCGGAAATGCGAAATATAATCTTCAGCCTGGTGAATGTCCGGCTAATAAAGACTTCGCTGAGTATTTTTTATTTGAACGAAAAGAAGGATATTGTGTACATTTTGCAACAACAGCAGTGCTGATGTTCCGGATGTATGGAATTCCTGCCAGGTATGCAGCAGGATACATCGCACCTGCATCTGAGTTTACTATTAATTCAGACGGTGAATACGAAGCTCATATCAAAGACGAAAAAGCGCATGCATGGGCGGAGATATACGTGGACGGGGAAGGCTGGATGCCGGTAGAAGCAACACCGGGATATGCTGGAGCCGTAAACCGTAATACTGAGGAGCAGACAGAGGCGCCTCAGTCGGAAGCACAAAGTGAAAAGAAGAAAACAGTACAGACTGAAGGCAGGCAGGAACTGAAAACTGAAGTTCAGACAGAGTCAGCGAATACCAATGGATTTTTCACGGATAGTATGACCGGCAGAGTTTCCTTGATGGCTATTTTAGCAGCTGCAGCTGCAGCCATGATCTTAGCTGTGATTATGATTCGCAGAAGCCTGATATTAAAAAGAAGGGCAGCAGAAGATGTAAGAGGTATTTTTGCATCGATGTATGATGTCATGGTGCTTGGAGGACTTCCAAAAAAATACGACGGAACAGAGCCGGAATTTGTAAAGGAAGTCATACAGAGATTTGATGGAATTGACCCCAATGAATTTGCAAGGGCTATGGATCTTGTAATGCAGGCTAATTATGGTGACGGTGTAATTAGTTCTGAAGATACCAGGTTCGTAAGGGAAGTGTATGAGAAAGTTTGTAAAATTGTTTATCTAAGACTTTCAGGAGCGGAAAAACTGGAATTTAAATATATAAAGGTATTCTAGAGCGTGTTTTAAAATTGCTTTCTGGCAGCTGTGCGTCACAGTTTGTGGGAGATTTGTCCCGGATGTATGGCGCGTAGCGGGCTACGTAACCTGAATTCGGGGCAAATATGCCGCAAAGTGGGGGCGTACAGATGGCAGGCGTTTGAAAGGCTTACCGCAGAACTGGTATTTTCTAACTTTCCCGGAGTGCTATTTGGCTGCACGCGGGCAAGGTAAGTAAATGCATAGATCTGCTATACACCTTCCAAATGCTTGCCATGGTTCGCCCCCTTTTCTTTCCGGGATGCAGTTTATTGATATAAAGCTGGTTTTCTCAGCATGGTGTGACCCCGGGGGGGATGGTATGCTGGACGTTATTGGAAGAACTAAATCTATTTAAACAAATCCGATAATTCTCCATGGCAGAGGATATGCAATTCATGGAGGGCACGTGTAATTGCCACATAAAGAAGCTTTGCATCACCTTCATTTTCCTGATAATTTTCGGTATCCGGGTTCCAGAGTAAAACAGTATCAAATTCCAGACCTTTGGTAAGTGCAATCGGAAGAACCATGACACCTTTTTGAAAGTTCATCTCGGTAACTTTTTCAACTGCAATCTGTTCAGCCAGAAGCTGTTCAACATTCTGTGCTTCTTCCGGGGTGCGGCAGATAACCGCAGTGGTGTCAAATCCCCGTTCCTGAATTCCCTTTATTATGGATACTGCCTGCCCGGCCATTTCCGATGGTGGACAGCGGTACAGCTCGACGGGTGATCCATGCCGGATAACCGGCTGTATTTTGTAAGCTCCCGAAGATGCTTTATCCAATACCTTACCGGCATATTCTGAGATTTCAATGGTATTACGGTAACTCTTGGCAAGAATCCGGAAATGTTCTTTTTCCGGGTCAAATACTTCATTGCAAAGCTCATCCCAGCTGTTCATTCCGGTTGTATAATTTATATTCTGGGAAACATCCCCCATAATGGTGAAGTAGCAGTCGGGAAGTGCATTTCTTAATACATAATAAATCATTGGGCCAAAATCCTGGGCTTCATCAATGATAATCTGTCCGTATTCATCAGAAGCCTTTGCCTCTGTCATCCGTTTTCGAATAAATACCATAGCCGCAAGATCATAGATATCAAAAGATTCATTTTGAATATCCGCCAGCGTGGAATCCACATCCAGGGTGTTTTTATCCGATTCATAAGAAATCAAAAAGTTAATATAAATGGCAAGAGGAGTTTTTGCTTCGGCTTCCCATTTGAAATAATTGCGGTACTGCGATAGCTTTTTTGAACGATAAACTTTTTTGGGTCCATCTGTTAACAGCCGGATTCTGTTCTTCAGCCTGTCATTTAGCTGGGCCAGTTTTTGTTTCAGGGACAATCCCCGGCTGAGCTTTAGAGCCGAACGGATACCGTCAGCGGAGAGTATGACCCCCAGGGCTGGATCTTTAATACTTTTGCATGGGATGGACTGATACTCTATTTTTTTGAGATAGTCACCCAAACGGTAGATAAAATCTAATTTACTCTTGAAAGCGGACTGGGGTTTCATGGTAATATATTTAAATTTTTTCTTCCAGTCTTTATCCAGCAGGTGAATCAGGAAAAGATCCATTCGCTTCTGACCGATACCGGATACATCCAGTTCCGGAAGACCACTTGTAATATAGCTCAGGAGCATATCATTGCTTCCTATAATACAGAATTCCTCAGGGGAAAAACGGTGTGCATAGTTGTATAAAATATAGGAAATCCGGTGCATGGCAACCGTCGTTTTTCCACTTCCGGCTACTCCCTGGACAATAATATCCGTAAAAGGAGTATCCCGTATTATTTCATTTTGTTCTTTTTGGATGGTAGCGATAATATCACCCAGTACAACATCTTTATTTTTGGCAAGGTATTTGACTAAAAGCTCATCATTGGATGCTACATCACTATCATAGAATCCTGTCAGCTTACCTTGTACGATATCAAAGGTTCTCTTTAACTTAAGGTCGATTTCGATGTCACCGACTTCCGGTACATGATATTTTCCTCTGCCCAGTGTATTTTCATAGTAGACGCTGGAAATAGGAGCACGCCAATCCACGATGATAATCTCTGTTTTGTTTCGGCTGATACCATTTTTGCCTATGTAGATGCTTTCCGGTTTGGCAAACTCAATTTCTTCATAATCCACTCGTCCAAAATAAGGCTTTTCCAGAGCCGCGCGGTTCTTACGCAGTGAATTTGCAGCATGAGTGGTAATGTCCTGACTTACAATCAACTGATCATAAAGCTCAGTATCTCCCTGCTGAATGGCAATGTACAACTCATCTGTTTCCCGGCGGCTGTTTTGCACCTGCTCTTCATATAATGCAATATTGTCTTTGATAATCTGGGTACATTCCTGTAAATGCTGCTGTTCCTGATCCATCGTCTAACCTCCTCTAGTTATATAATTAATTACTTGTTTTTTGCGGCAGGGTATTATCATACCAAAAATAATAAAAAAATACTAGAGCTTGTTTTAAAATAGCTTTCTGGCAGCTGTGCGTCACACTTTGTGGAAAATTTGACCCGGATAAAGTTGAGACTCCCTGCGGGTTTAATATATTGGGGTTTAGCTGAGGAATGACGCTTTGTAGATGTAGGTAGTGTACACAAAGAGAAGGGGGCGGACCATGGCAGGCGTTTGGAAGACTTACCGCAGAACTGGCATTTTCTAACCTTCCCAGAGCGCTTTTTGGCGGCACGCGGGCATTCGCTCCGAAATCCTGATGCATTTCGCAGCTCACTGCCCGCTTAGTATCCGATGGGAGCCAGTCGAATACTATCCGCCAAAAAACACTCCGGCAAGGTAAGTAAATGCTCAGATCTGCTATACGCCTTCCAAACGCCTGCCATGGTCCGCCCCCTTCTCTTTCCGGGATGCAGTTTATTGATACAAAGCTGGTTTTCTCAGCAGGGTGGGACCCCGGGCGTGTGGCATGCCGGACGTTATTGGCTTAGATCACATAAAAACCAATAAACCAGCTGGATGTTATCACTGTGAACTGTCTCTAAATTCTACTACTGTATATTTGTGGTTATAGTACCTACATCCAGTTAAGTCTGTGATCAGGAAAGCAGGTGAAATTTCGTCTTATCATCCCCCTTTCACACTGAACTGCCGTAACACACTCTGCTGCATCCAAAAACAAACAGACCGTCACTACCCAGGGGTCTCCACCAGGCTGAGAAAACCAGCTTTGTATCAACGAATGCTATCTCGGAAAGATGGGCGTGGGAAACTGGTATGGGCGGAGGAAGCGTAGAGCAGAGCTGAGTATTTACTTAGCTTTCCGAAGTGTTTTTTGGCGGATAGTATTCGACTGGCTCCCATCGGATACTAAGCGGGCAGTGAGCTGCGAAATGCATCAGGATTTCGGAGCGAATGCCCGCGTGCCGCCAAAAAGCGCTTCGGAAAGGTTAGAAAATACCAGTTCTGCGGCCAGCTGACGGAGCCCATGCCAGTTTTCCACACCCATCTTTCTGTACACTACCTATCATTTACAAAGCGTCTTAATCAGCAAAACCCAAATTTAAACCAAACACTTCCTATACAAAAAGCGGGAAATCATGGAGTATGACCTCTCATGTTTTCCCGCTTTTTCTAAATATCCTGATTTTCAGCATCCTCTATATATTTCTGGTATTTATAAAAGTCATCCCGGTAGATCACATGAAGCAGTGTATCCAGCTGCCTTAGTGCTTTGAGCATCATTTCCGGAGTAATTAACGCCTGCTCCGCTGCATCGGCAAGTTCATCCAGATCGATCACCTTCAGCTTTCCATCTGGATAGACGATGACGTCAGCCAGAAGATCCGTGAATATGTATGTATCCGTGGATTCCTCATAGTCATAGGTGATTATGTCGCAGTACCAGCTGATCAGCCGGCTTTCGTGGTCATAGAATTTGCTTACCTTAATTCCTTTATCCAGAAGATAACAGGAAAGGCCGTGATGCAGGGTTTTCTTAGGATGGAGGGTATTCCATTTTGTAAGAATAATATGATCATCCCTGTAGAGCAGTATATCGTCTTTTAATAATATGCATTCCTCTGGAATCAGGCGTTTACGGTATAGAATGGGGTTTGTCATGGCAGTACCTCCGATGGTATATTTTTTACAACGGTCAGGGAATCATTTTCAACAAATTCCTGCTCCGAGGATTTACGCTTATAATAGGTAAGATTATAGGAATCGGGATCTGTCAGTTTTAAAAATTCACTCGGGGTACAGCCTGTAATTTCTTTAAATACCCTGTTAAATGTACGAATGTTATTAAAACCGCAGTCAATTGCAATGTCTGTGACTTTATTGCTGGTATTTTTCAGTTCACTGGCCGCATGTTCCACGCGTACCATGTTCAGGTAGGTAACGAAATTAATACCTATCAGTTTTTTAAATACCTTGGAAAAATGGCTTTCACTGAAATTCATCTGCTTTGCTGCAAATGACAGAGTAATATTGTCGGCATAGTGTTCTTCCATATAAGATAAGAGCTGCTGCATGTCGTAAAGCATATTTATGCGTTTACTGGTGCTCTGCAGACCGCTGTCATTTTTCGGGATCCTGCGTTTTAGCAGATACCAGAACTCTCTTAATGCTGCGGTAATAATCTCTTTATAATAAGCTTCCTTGTTCTTAAGCTCTGCACCTACCCTGTCCAGCAGTGATATCAGCATTTCATTCATACCATAGGATTCCAGCATTTCTCTGGTTACACAAGGATGAGAAAACTGGGAGTGGTGATAGAGGGAGCTGATAATTCCAGGATCAAAAATGATGAATTCCAGTATATTTTCCATATTTGATGAGTCGCTGTAATGGAAATCACCCGTGTCCACAATGACCAGATCACCGGCGTGGGCAGTAAAAATATCATCATTGATACTGAAATGGGCACTGCCCTGGCGGACATAGATAAATTCGATCTCCTGATGCCAGTGTGCCAGGAAGCTGATGTTCTCATAGGATGAATGCCATACCATAAAATCGGAATCATAGGAACGAACTTCATGGAATGCTTTCATATTATGTGCTTTGACCTCGTGTTCTTTCGAATTCTATTATAGGGCCTGTCTGAAATGATTTCACTCGTCTTGCGCCCAATTATGTGATGATGATATAGTATAACAAAAATCACAAAAATTGTCCATATCCTAACATAATTTTACGTGCAAAATCAAAAATTATGTTGTATACTTAGTACATAAAATGCGGTTGCCATAAAACTGCATTGTGTAAAGTGTATAAACAAACCAAACAATTTTATTAAAATGGAGGTAATTTCAAATGGCAGAAAGCAGATTGATCGGTGGATACCCAGTAATCGGAATCAGACCAACAATTGACGGACGTAGAGGCGCTTTGGACGTAAGAGGTTCTTTGGAAGAGCAGACTATGAACATGGCAAAATCAGCAGCTAAATTATTCGAAGAGAATTTAAAATATTCAAATGGTGAACCAGTAAAAGTTGTTATTGCAGATACCACAATCGGACGTGTTGGTGAAACAGCAGCCTGTGCTGAAAAGTTCAGAAAAGAAGGCGTTGACATCACATTGACAGTTACTCCTTGCTGGTGCTATGGCGCTGAGACAATGGATATGGAAAAGAACACGATTAAAGGTGTTTGGGGATTCAATGGTACAGAAAGACCGGGTGCTGTATACCTTGCATCTGTTCTGGCTACACATGCACAAAAAGGACTTCCTGCTTTTGGAATTTACGGACATGATGTTTGTGATGCAGATGATACAGAGATTCCCTGCGATGTAAAAGATAAATTATTAAGATTTGGACGCGCAGCTGTTGCAGCAGCTTCTATGAGAGGTAAATCTTATTTACAGATTGGTTCTATCTGCATGGGTATCGGCGGATCTATCATTGACCCGGCATTTATTGAAGAATACTTAGGCATGAGAGTGGAATCTGTTGATGAAGTAGAAATCATCCGTCGTATGACAGAAGGTATCTATGATGAAGCAGAGTATAAGAAAGCACTTGCATGGTCTAAAGAAAAATGCAAGATCGGATTCGATAAGAACCCACCTGAATTACAGGTATCTGACGAGCAGAAAGAAAAAGATTTTGAATTCGTAGTTAAGATGATGTGTATCATCAAAGACTTAATGAATGGAAATAAAAATCTGGATCCTAAATTCTCAGAAGAAGCAATTGGACACAATGCTATCGCAGCCGGATTCCAGGGTCAGAGACAGTGGACTGATTTCTATCCAAACTGTGATTTCCCGGAAGCAATGTTAAATACTTCTTTTGACTGGAATGGAGCAAGAGAGCCATACATCCTGGCAACAGAAAATGACGTATTAAACGGTCTCGGCATGATGTTCATGAAATTATTGACCAACAGAGCACAGATCTTTGCAGATGTTCGTACATACTGGAGCCCTGAAGCTGTTAAGAAAGCTACCGGATATGATATTGAAGGTGTTGCAAAAGAAGCCGGCGGATTCATTCACTTAATCAACTCCGGAGCAGCTTGCCTCGATGCAAACGGACAGGCCAAAGATGAAAACGGCAATGGCGTTATGAAACCCTGGTATGAAGTTACAGAAGCAGATCAGGATGCAATCATGAATGCAACTACCTGGAATCCTGCTGATAACGGATATTTCAGAGGAGGCGGATTCTCATCCCGTTTCTTAACAGAAGCTGAAATGCCGGTAACCATGATCCGTTTGAACCTTGTAAAAGGCTTAGGACCGGTTCTTCAGATCGCTGAAGGTCACACAGTGAAACTTCCGGACGAAGTATCTGATAAATTATGGAAGAGAACAGACTACACATGGCCATGTACCTGGTTTGCACCAAGAACAACAGGAGAAGGCGCATTTAAGACAGCATACGATGTAATGAATAACTGGGGTGCTAACCATGGCGCAATCAGCTACGGACATATCGGAGCAGACTTAATCACAATGTGCTCTATGTTAAGAATTCCGGTTGCTATGCATAACGTACCGGAAGAAGAAATCTTCAGACCAGCTTCCTGGAACGCATTCGGACAGGATAAAGAAGGTCAGGATTACAGAGCTTGCGCAGCTTACGGACCATTATATAAATAAAATTAAATAGAAGAACGATAGGGATCATTGCATGTTATGAAGTGCAATGATCCTTTTTTGTTTGTTCTCTATTTATTATTTCCGTATTAGAGCCTATAAGATAATCGGCGGAAAAAAAGTTTATACCAGTTATAGTAACAAGAAAAGTGTAAAGGTCAAATAAATAAAGAGTAAAAAAGTTGCTGCCGACCTGCCGATTAACCGTAGGCGGCAGCAATTTTTTGTGTTATACTAACAGCCAGGAGTATTAATTATTCGTTGTATCAACGTGCGGACAGAGTTACTGATATTATGAAAGAGGTTACTGGATAATGAAGATGAAAAAGAGGATGAAATTACATAGTTCCCTGTATGGTCTTGCAATTAAGCAGGGTTTGAGCCTGGCAATTCCGTTCCTTTTAATAGGGTCGTTTGCTCTTTTATTAAATACTTTTCCCTGGGAGGCATACCAGAACATGATTCAAGGGGTTCTGGATGGAAAACTCGTGGAATTTTTTACGGTAATTTATAATATTACGCTTGGTTCTTTAGCGCTGATTTTGATTTTTACCATAAGTATTTCTATCGGGAAACTATTTGGAAAAGAAGACCTGAATTTTTATCCTGCAATAGCTATCTGTTCTTATCTTGCTTTTATAGGAGGACTTCAGAATCAAAAGGAGCATATTTTCGGTGCAGAATGGGTTTTTACGGCAATGTTTATAACCGTACTCTCCTGTGCCATGTTTCGGCAGGGGATGAACTTTTATAATAAATTTGAAAAACTGCATACGATAGGTGCGGATTATATCTTTAATCAGGCGATGAGAAGTCTGCTTCCGTCTGTGGTTATCATTATTTTGTTTACCGCACTGGGAATAGGTCTTAGAGTATTGATGGGTGATGGAAACATCATGAATTTCGGTTCCTATTTGTTTTTGCAGCTGTTTGAAAAAATAGGAGGAAATATTCTGGGTGTTATTCTGTATATTTTCTTTTCCCATCTTTTGTGGTTTTTTGGAATACATGGAACAAATACTCTGGATGCTGTGGCTAAAAGATTGTTTGAGCGTGGAATTGATGTTAATCAGGCATTAATTGCATCCGGCGGACAGCCAACAGAAATATTTTCCAAAACTTTTCTGGATGTATTTGTTTTTATTGGCGGCTGCGGTACGGCGCTATGTTTAATTATTGCGTTGTTTATTGTTGCAAAAAAGAGCCATAATAAAAGGCTCGCACAGTTTTCCTGTGTACCGGTGCTGTTCAATATCAGTGAGATTGTGGTATTCGGCTTCCCGGTAATCTTTAATCCGATTATGATCATCCCGTTTATATTGACGCCCATTGTTATGGCCGTCATAAGCAGTATTGTAATGGGTCTGGGGTTTGTGCCCCTTGTAACTCATTCGGTAGAATGGACTTCTCCCGTGCTTTTAAGCGGATATACGGCCACCGGTTCCGTTGCGGGAAGTATTTTGCAGCTGGTAAACATTGCAGTTGGGGTTTTTATTTACATTCCTTTTGTGAAAAGAAGCGAGAAGAGACAGACGGAAGATTTTACAAATGAAGTATTGATGATACAGAAAGATATGCAGGTGGGGGAAGAGAAGGGAAGGATTCCCGGATTTTTGTCTAATTCGTATGAATATAATTATGCGGCAAAGACATTGGCAGTGGATCTGAATAATGCCATGAAACGCAGCCATTTGAAGTTGTTTTACCAGGTTCAGGTGCAGCGGGATGGAGCGGTCTATGGAGGGGAAGCACTCCTGAGATGGAAGCATCCGGTTGCGGGATACATATCACCTCCGCTCCTGATTTCCCTGGCGGCCCAGTCAGGATTCTTAAGCAGTCTAGGGTATTATATTATTGAAGAGGCATGCAGAAACATCGAGGAGATTCAGAAGGTATATGAGAAACCAATTCATATATCTGTGAATTTATCCCCGCATCAGTTGGAAGAAGAGGATTTTGTAGAGAAAGTCCGGGAAATTGTTGGAAAGTACACGCTGGGAAATGTAATTCTTGTGTTTGAAATAACGGAGAGGGCTCTTTTTAGCACCACGGCTGTTATGATTAACCGGATTGAGCAGCTGAGAGCAATGGGGATCCAGATCAGCATGGATGATTTTGGAATGGGACACAGTTCTCTTACTTATTTGCAGGAAAATGTATTTGAAGAGGTGAAGCTGGACGGCAGCCTTGTAAAGCAGCTGATGAATAATAAGCGTTCTGAGAATATTGTTCTGGGTATTATTCAGATGGCTAAATCTCTGCATTTTAAAGTTGTGGCGGAGTTTGTGGAGACAGAAGAGCAAAGGGATGTTCTGGCGAGGCTTGGCTGTAATATTTACCAGGGGTATTTGTATGGTAAGGCTGAGCAGCTAGAAGTATTTTTAGAATATTTACAGTCTACAAATGGATGAGAATAGGGTAAATCCCTATTCTCATCCATTTTTTTGTAAAGATTGCAAAACGTGTCGGTCAGCAGCAGGAGAATTGATTTTTTATAGAATTATATCTAAGACAGCGGATACAAAATGAGTGTTTGTTAATGATAAAATATGAAACATATGAAAGGATAATGAAACATATGAAACAATGTTGACGCTGTTATTTTCATAATATATAATAAATTTATCATAAAAACAAAGAAAAAATGTAAAAAATTGTACTATTTATACAATTAACAAAGGAGGGGAGGTGATAAAATGGGGTCAACTATACGAGAAGTAGCTCGTAGGGCTGGACTGTCGCCGGCAACTGTATCAAGGTATTTTCATGGAACAAATGTTGTTTCAGACGATGCATCAAGAAGAATCGAGGAGGCTGTAAAAGAACTGCAGTATATTCCGGTTCATAAACATATGGACCCTGGAGTGATCGCAGTTTTGATACCGGATCTGAAGCTGGCATATTTTAGTGAAGTATTAAAAGAGATACTGGAAGCAGCACCCAGATACCGCTATCGGCTGGTATTTATTCCTACATCATCAGAGGATGAGAGCTATAAATTATTTTTCAGAGAGCTGAATATAACAGGTGTCATTTATCTGGAAGAAAATATGAACTGTAATATGATGAATTACATAGCTGCCAAGAATATCAAAATGGTTATGTTTGGCGGGATCAGCTCAGATGTCCGATGTAAAATGATTCATATAAACGATTTATCTGCAGCATATGAAGGTGCAAAATACCTGTTGGAATTGAGACATGAAAAAATATTGATTCTATCTGATTATCCAAAAAGTATTAGTTCAGGATTTCAGAGAATAACGGGATGTAAGCGGGCTTATGAAGAGTTTGGGGTACCATTTGAAGCTGAGTTTGCAAAATATGGAGAACTGACCTATGAAAATGGATACTGGCTTACGGCACAGGCTTTGCAGAAGGGATTGGCTTTTAGTGCCGTGTTTGCTTTTAGTGATGAAGCAGCAATGGGAGCAATCAGTGCACTTTATGAAAATGGACTGCGTGTGCCGGAACACATTTCCGTACTTGGTTTTGATGGAATCCGTATGTCAGAGCGTATTACACCGAAACTCACTACTATTGCACAGCCTATCAAAAAAATGGTTGAACTTACACTTAATACCTTTTTAGACCTGGAGAAAGATGAAAATGTGGAAATTACAATTCCATATGAAATTTTAAAAAGGGGAACCTGCAAAGAATACAGTAAGAAGATGGAGGAAGGAAAATGAACAAGAAGAGAGTGTTATGTTTTACGATGGCAGCAGTAATGGCAGGCATGTTGGCAGCCTGCGGCAACACCGGTACAAGCAGCGGTAATAATACCGGAAAAGAGGAAACTTCAAAATCGGAAACAAGCAAATCGGAAACAAGCAAATCGGAAACAAGCAAATCGGAAACAAGCAAAGAGGAAACGAGCAAAGAGGAAACAAGTAAAGACGAAACAGGCAAGGTAGAATCAGGAAAATCGGAAAATGGGGACAAGGTAAATATATCATTCTCTCTATGGGACGAAGTGCAGAAACCCGTATTTGACGAAATTGCTGCGAAATTTGAGGAGGAGCATCCGGATATTCATGTGGATGTACAGCTGACACCCTGGTCCCAGTATTGGACGAAACTGGATGCGGCTATGGGGGCAGACAGTGCAGCGGATGTCTTCTGGATGAATACCTATCTTCCTAAATATGCAGAAGCAGGGGTTCTGGAACCACTAGACAGCTATATTGAGAAAGACGGAGTTCAGTTGAGCGACTATGCCGAGGTAGTTACCAAGGCTTATAATTATAAGGAAGTGCAGTATTGTATGCCTAAGGGTATGGATACGGTACAGGTATTCTTCAACAGATCAATTTTTGATAAATACGGAGTGGAAGTTCCAAAGGAAGGATGGACCTGGGATGATATGACCGCAGTGGCTGAGCAGCTAAAGGAAAAGATTTCAGAACAGGGGTCTGATGAATATCCCATCCTAATGGAATTAGATCCACAACCTTCGTTCTTTAACTTTATTGTCCAGAACGGCGGATATGTACTAAGTGAAGATAATAAAACAGCCGGATTTGATCAGCCGGAAACAGTTAAGGCATATCAGGATATTGTTGATTTAATGGATAAGCAGCTTATGCCCGGCAGTGAAGTGCTTTCGGATACCAAAGGTACTGATCTCTTCCTGTCTCAGAAAGGAGCGATATTATTTATGGGATCATGGAAAGCAGCTGTACTTGATGAAGCCAGTTTTGCTTCCGATATCGGCACAATTGCCATGCCAGAGAAGGATGAAAATAACCATAGTGTGATTGGGGGATTAGGATTTGCAATGAATGCGGCAAGCAAAGAAAAGGATGCGGCATGGGAATTGATAAAATATCTCTCAGGAGAAGAATCTAATAAAATGCAGGCTGAGGCAAAAATAGATATGCCGGCGCTTGTCAGTGCACAGCAGTACTATACGCCTAATTTTAAGCATGTAGATGCAAATATATTTTATGAAGCTGCAAAAACAGGTGAACTATTTCCTACATCTCCAAGCGTTGCGGATTGGCTTCCGTCCGTAAATGAAATTTCTGCAAAGATATTTGCAAAGGAGCTTACACCGGAGGAAGGATGTCAGCAAATGCAGGAAGTCACCCAGAAAGCATTGGACAGTGAATCATAATAAAATTATCGGGGCGGACCGGCTGGTCCGTACGCCGCCCCAATGACCAGTTGGGGGATATGGTATGAAGACACACAAAAGTACCAAAGGAAAAAGAAAAAGCAAGGAAATGCTGGCAGGATATCTAATGATATTACCGTTAATGGCAGGCGTGGCTGTTTTCTTTATCGGAGCATTTTTTCAAAATATTTATTATAGCTTTACAAACAAATCCAGTTTTGGCATCCCTAAATTTGTTGGATTTCAGAATTACATTCAGTTGTTTCAGGATGCGGATTTTTACAGAGCGTTGGTCAATACACTTCTATATGTGGTAATATGCGTACCTCTGGTTGTTGTTTTAGCGGTATTACTGGCAGTGCTGTTAAATACAAAAGTGAAAGGAATTGGTTTTTACAGAGTTTGCCTTTTTTTGCCTGCAGTTACCTTGCCTGCAGCTATCGGGCTGCTGTGGAAATGGCTGCTGAATTATAAGTTTGGTCTGGTCAATGAAATACTGGGAACTCTGGGAAAAGGGCCAGTTGCATGGCTTTCGGATTCAAAAATCGTGCTGGTTTCTATTTCTTTGGTATTTATATGGGCAAGCGTTGCTTATCAGGTGATTATTCTGCTTGCGGGACTCCAGGGGATACCCGTCTGTTATCATGAAGCAGCGCGTATTGATGGGGCAAATGGAATAAAAAGATTCTTTAAAATTACGCTCCCGCTTCTTTCACCATCTATTTTCTTTGTCTGTGTTACCACGATGATTAATGTATTTCAGATTTTTGATTTCATTTATTTAATGATACCCCAGGGAAGCAGTGGAACAGAAGCGTCCCGGTCTCTGGTGACCTACTTCTTTGAACAGTCATTTGTGAAATTTCATAAAGGATATGGTGCAGCAATTAGTCTGATGTTGTTCCTGCTGATTCTGATTATTACGGCAGTACAGTTGGTCTGCCAGAAGAAAATGGTATTTTACGATGATTGACAGTTTTAGGCCTGCTTGGAATTTCATCCATCTGCACGATACACTGCATTATATGTACTTTTGTCAGGAAGGATGAAATAAAGAATGATGGTTTGCAAGAACTATATGGAAAGGGGTAATACGGCATGAAAAGTAGAAAATGGCCGTTACATCTGCTTCTGGTTCTGTGTGTGGTAATCACAGTAGGACCATTTCTGTGGATGATATTGACATCGTTTAAGACATATGAAGAGAGTATTCAGATTCCGCCGACTATCTTTCCCCAGGTGCTCACCTTGGAGAGTTACAAAGAGGTAGTACATAAGTTTCCATTTTTAGATTTTTACCGTAATACCTTTGTAGTACTGTTTTTTACAATTACAATTGAATTGGTGATTTGTTCTATGGCGGCATATGCTTTTGCAAGGCTGGAATTTCCTGGGCGGGATGTTATTTTCATTATTTTACTGGCGCTGCTCATGGTACCAGGACAGATCTTTTTAGTTCCCAATTATGATATTATGGTGAAGCTGGGGCTTGCGGATACCGTAACAGCCTTATGGATTCCAAAAGTTTTCAGTGCATTTGGAACCTTTATGCTGCGTGAATTTTTTAAGGGACTCCCAAGATCTTTGGATGAAGCTGCAAAATTGGATGGCTGCAGTTACTTTCAGATTTACTATAAGATTCTGCTTCCTTTGATTAAGCCGGCATTGTCTTCTCTGGCGATTCTGACTGCAATCTCGACTTTTAAAGATCTGATGTGGCCTCTGATTGTGAACAATGCTATGGAGAAAATGACACTTTCCGCAGGGCTTGCAATGCTGATCGGAGAACACACAACGTATTATCCGCAGGTCATGGCAGGGGGGATCATTGCAGTCTTACCTATGATTCTGATTTTCTTCTTATTCCAGAAACAGTTTGTAGAAGGGATTGCAGCGACAGGTGTGAAACAATAGAACAACCGGCAGTTTAAAATACTGTGAGGGAGGAGAAATATATGATTGATATTCTGGCAGTCTGCGCCCACCCGGATGATTTGGAGGTGTGTGCAGGAGGAATCTTTGCAAAAGCAAAAAAAGAAGGATGGACAACGGGGCTGGTGATTATGACGAGGGGTGAGTCCGGAGGATATGCAGAACAGAGTACCCGGGAAGAGGAGGCAAAGCAGGCAGCATCAATTCTGGGATTAGATTATTTTGAAATGTTAAGCTTTCCAGATGCAGGACTGGAATTTAGGAGAGATGCAGTGGAAGCACTGATTCCTCATTTAAGGGCATGTTCTCCGCGTTATATCTTAACGCTTCATGAGAACGATTACCATCCGGATCATGTGGCTGTTTCAAGAATTACCCGGGATGCATGTTTTACTGCAGGTCTTAAAAAATATTCCACAGATGGAACCGATTGGCATTACGATGCAATTTTTTATTTCAGTGCAGACAGACGGACAAATAAAAGAAGACCGGATGTTTATGTGGATATTACAGACGTTATGAATGTGAAGGAAGATGCATGCAAAGCACACCACTCTCAAAATATACTGCCTTTTGCCCTGGAGATGGCTAGAGAATACGGAGCAAGTGCAAATTGTGCTTACGCGGAAGGCTTGTATCTGGAGCAGAGCATAACGCTGGACAGTATCACAGGATTACTCAGAAAAAAACAGTAGATATTTTAGGAGAAGCGGATGAAACAGCAGCCTTTTGCATACTTACATCTGAATTTACGAAAGAAGGTTTTATTGAATGAAAGAAATTGATCTTAGTACCTGTCTTCAGCTGTTAAAAGAGGAAATAGTTCCGGCATTAGGGTGTACGGAACCGGGGGCAGTAGCTCTTGCAGCAGCCTGTGCAAATGAAGCATTGGGATGTAGCTTTGAACATATGGATATCCAGGTAAGCGGAAATATGCTGAAGAATGTAAAAAGTGTTTCGATTCCAAATACAGGAGGCTTAAAAGGAGTGGCGGCTGCCGCTCTTTGCGGCATAGCCGGAGGGTCTGCCAAAAATAAACTGGAGGTGTTGAGTACCCTGACGGAAGAAGTGGCAGAGAGGGTCCGCAGCATGTTGGCTCAAAAAGAACGCTATACGCTGACACTGTCTGATACGATAGAGCCTCTGTATATCAAAGTGCGCCTGACCAGCGGCAGCGACTGGGCCGAGGCGGAAATACAAAAAAGCCATATTAATATTAACAGGGTTTTGCGTAATGGAAAGGATCTTACCAGGGAATTCAACCAAAGGGAATGTATGGGAGGCAGTAGAAAAACCACAGATGATGTAAAAATGCTGGATATCTATGAATTTTCACAAGCGGTACCATTAGAAGAACTGATCCCCATACTGGAGCCACAGATCCGCTGTAATATGAAAATTGCAGAGGAGGGAATAAAGGAAAAATGTGGAGCAAGTGTAGGCAGGCATCTGCTAAATCTCTGCCATGGGAATCGATATGCCGTACTTGCGGGATATGCAGCGGCGGGAAGCGATGCCAGAATGAGTGGATGCAGTCTGCCTGTGGTAGTGAATTCCGGCAGCGGGAATCAGGGGATTACGGTATCCGTTCCGGTTATAATCTATGCAAAAGAAATCGGATCCTCCGAGGATGCTCTCTACCGGGCGCTGGCATTTGCCAATCTGGTCTCTATCCGTCTGAAATCTGGAATTGGTAAATTATCAGCCTACTGCGGGGCGGTCAGTGCAGGCTGTGCTGCGGCATGTGGAATTGCATATCTGGATTATGCGTCATTTTCGGTAATAGAAGATACCATTACCAATACCCTGGCTGCCGTTTCAGGGGTCATATGTGATGGTGCGAAGCCTTCCTGTGCGGCAAAGATTGCAGCCGGTGTTCAGGCAGGTATGCTGGGATATGAAATGGCTAAAGATGGGTGCCGGTTCCGGGAGGGAGAAGGTATTGTAGGGAAAGACCTTGAGACTACGATTGCTTATGTAAGCCGTGTAGGAAGAGAGGGAATGCGGGATACCGACAAAAAAATACTTGAAATTATGATGACACAATAAGAGAGGAGACACGATGAGACCGGCAGATAATATGCGGATAATCAGTACAAAACAGGGGGGATGGCTATGCAGGAAGGTATAGCGGGATTTGGTATTGCGAATATAGACTTTATCTTTGGCAATTCTCCCAGAATGCCGCGGCTTGGAGAGGAGATTTACAGTGAAAGCTGTTCCAGGCAGCTGGGCGGAGGGCCTGTGGCTACGCTGATCCAGCTATCCAGGCTGGGTGTGCCGGTGGAGCTGGCAACCTATGTTGGAACAGGACCACTGAGCCAGTTTCTCGCCGAAGAACTTGAGAAAAACCAAGTCAAGTATGAAAACATGCTTCAGAGCAGGGAGGCTGATCCGGTTACGCTGAGTTGTATTGTCTCCTGCAAGGAAGACAGGGGCATTATCTCATATAAGCCTCAGGAGGAATCTTTTTCAGTAGATGATGAGGGATTGTATCAGTTTTACAGAAGAAAAAAAATTGCTTACGTTACAATTGAGCAAAGACAGCTATGCCGTCGGTTGAAGACTGCCGGGTGTACGGTTGTTATGGATTCAGCCTGGAGTGATTCCCTCAGTCTGGAATGGTATGATGAGATCTTCCCCTATGTTGATTATTTCATTCCAAATGAAAGCGAGGCGCTGAAAATTACAGGTACAAACCGGCCAGGGGATGCATTGAAAGAACTGTCCAAATTCCTGAAAACAGCAATCATAAAAACAGGTAATCTGGGTTGCCTTTTGATGATTAATGGAAAGGAGATTCGGATACCGGCGTCACCGGCAAAACATGTAGACTCTACCGGCGCCGGAGATGCATTTGCAGCCGGTTTTATGTATGGACTGTATCATAAATGCAATATTATGGAAAGCATTTGCTATGGTAATATTACCGGGGGAAATGCTGTGACAAAGATTGGGTGCCTGGCGGCAGAAATGGATGAAGAAAAACTAAAAGCAGAATTTAGAAATATTTACGGAAAATTAAAAGAGATGTCATTATAAAGAAACGGATGATGGAGGAGTTAGACTTCCATCATCCGTTTCTTCATAATCAGCATGCCAATATATTCTGGGCATCCTTCACATAATTATCAACATCTTCTCTTGTAATACAAGGGTTATGGTTCCAGCGGCTTGGATGGCTGATACCTAATGTCCTGCGCATTTTTCTGTAATATTCCTCTGTCTCTTTACTTTCAAAATTCAATTGTGTCATAGATTCCTTCTCCTTTCCTGATACATACAAATCCCCAATATTTATAGTATTTACGTTAGTTTAAATATAGCACTTCTATCGGAAAATACAAGAGTAAATTTTGCTGTATATTAATATTTAGGGGTAATTTTCTGATAAATCACAAGTGACATAGGAATGTTTTTGATTAATTTATTGCACAAGTCAGAAGGGTGATATATAATAAATATAATATATATGGGGAATGAAAAGTCCGTGAAGGAACGGAAAGAGAGGAAGAGATGGAGAAGAGGTTACGGAATCGTCGAATTCTTGACATTGTATTGATTATTTTAGTAATCGCAGCAGCAGGTATTCTGTTTGCAAAACTCTTTTATAATAGTTCGCAGAAAAAGGTGTTAAGTAATTTGGCGGAAATCTCGAATCAGAGTGCCAAGGTTTTCCAGCGGGAAGCAGAAAAAGGGAAAGATATTATCAGCAATCTGGCAATTTTGCTGGGACAGCACGATACTTGTGATACAGATGAATTGATTCAGGAAATTAAAGCCGTAGATGAGTCGAACGATTTTAAGAGAATGGGTATTATTATGCCAGATGGAACGGCTTATACTACAGACGGCGTACTTATGGACCTGGATGGCAGAGATTACTTTAAAAGGTCTATGGATGGAAGTGTTATTATGTCCGATACTTTGAAAGATGTGGAAGGCGGGGATAAGATAAATGTTTACAGCGCTCCGGTCAGTTTCCGGGATGGATTCCGTTGTGTTCTTTTTGCAACACTGGAGACAGATAATTTTAAAAGCGCTCTGGCTGAAACGATCTATTCAGGAGACGGCTACAGTTATATCATCAGAGGAAACGGTGATTATATTGTAGGAGAAGGGGCAGGCCATAAAGAAAAACAGTTTGCGAACATTTACAATTTTATGGAAGAACGGTCGGGAAAAAACAGCACTGCCGTAAAAGAACTGAAGAGAGGGGTAAGCAAGGGGGAAAATGGATATGTAGTTTTCCAGGATGATATGGAATACTATATGTATTATCAGCCGCTGTCTGTCAACCAGTGGTTTTTGCTGACGGTGGTCCCTGGAAAAGTGATTAAACAGAGCATGGGTGAAATCTTAACCCTGGCATACTTGTTTATTTTTTTCTGTTCTTGCCTTATTATCATTTTGATACTTCAGATCAACCGGATCAGACAGGTCAGCAGAAAAGACCTTGAAAAGATTGCATTTACAGATGAAGCAACCGGGATGACTAACTTTAATAAATTTAAGGTAGAGGCAAAGCAGATTCTGGAAGATAATAATGATCAGGAATATACAGTAGTGTGCTTTAATATTCATAAATTTCAATACATAAATGATTTGTTTGGCTATGCGGAAGGGGACAGGGCACTTACCTATGTGGCAGGGGTTATCCAGGAAAACCTCAGAGATAAGGAGGCGTTTGCCAGAATGCTTGCCGATCATTTTGTGGCACTTCTGCAGCAAAAGGATAAAAAAGAGTTAAAGAGCCGCGTGGAAAATATTATCGCCCAGCTGCAAAGCAAAACGGATTTTGGCGGAAAGCATTATGAGATTAAGGCGACAGCAGGGATATACCAGATTGAACCTGGAGTTGATGAAATTGATACAATGGTCGACAGAGCGAAGATGGCACTGAATCGCCCGGAAGGCGATTTGCTTCAGGTATGTGGTTATTATGATGATAAAATGCGGGACCGGAAGATCCGCACAAAGGATATTGAAGATCATTTTGAAACAGCACTGGAAAAGGGCGAGTTTATTATTTATTATCAACCGAAGTTTGATATTGAGAAGCAATGTTTTGAAGGAGCAGAGGCGCTGGTCAGATGGCATAGACCGGAAAAAGGGCTGATGCCTCCGGGGGAATTTATACCTGTTTTTGAGAATAATGGAACGATTGTCCAATTGGATCAATATATTTTTGAAGAGGTCTGCAGACAGATTATAAAGTGGATGAAAGAGGGATATCAGGTAACGCCGGTTTCTGTAAATGTTTCCAGACTGCACTTATACCGTCAGGATTTTGTTGACACGTATCTGGATATTATAAATAAATATAAAGTGCCGGTCCAACTGATTGAACTGGAACTGACGGAGACAGTATTACTGGATAACGAAGAAATTCTGGTTGGTATTCTTGAAAAATTCCATAAGAATGGAATTCGCATTCTGATGGATGACTTTGGTTCCGGATATTCGTCTTTAAATACCCTGAAGAATATTCCGATTGATTTGCTTAAGATGGATAAGACACTGATAGACGATTATGAAAATAACACCAGGAGCAAAAAAATTATTACCAGTGTAATTGCATTGGCACGGGAACTGGGGATTAAAGTTGTGGCGGAAGGTGTGGAAACAAAAGAACAATACGAGTTTCTGGAGAGTATTTCATGTGATTATATTCAGGGATATTACTGTTCCAGACCAATTGCT
The DNA here is from genome assembly GCF_000686105.1 of Robinsoniella sp. KNHs210. Taxonomy (NCBI): domain Bacteria; kingdom Bacillati; phylum Bacillota; class Clostridia; order Lachnospirales; family Lachnospiraceae; genus Robinsoniella; species Robinsoniella sp. KNHs210. The sequence goes on along the minus strand of NZ_JMLZ01000002.1, from coordinate 2,961,676 downwards.
CAGGCAGATTATGAAAAAATCTTAAAGCAGTAAAAGCGTCTGGTGTTGGGATCCCAGGGTATAAGCCCTGAGGATCATGTGAGTAAAAGTGGATAAGCATGTTAGACAGGCACTTCTGATGGAGTGCCTTTTCTAATAGGGATCAGCGTTCGGAGAGAACTACACCTCCCACAATAAGCAGGGCGCCCAAAAATCCGGTAGGTGTGATGTGTTCTTTCAAAATGAAAAATGCAGCAACCATGGTGATGAATGGATTTAAGTAAATATAATTGTTTGTTTTAATAATACCAATTTTTTTGATAGCTACGTTCCAGGTTAAATAGCAGATTGCGCTTCCGAGTATTCCAAGAAACAGCAGGCAGATGACAATTTCTGTATTAATTGCTGCAGGGGGAAGGAGGCGCTTTTCTGATACTACCATCATAATATAGGAACAGGCAAATCCATAAAAAATAACTTTACGTGTCAGGGCGAAGTTATCGTATTTATTAATATATTTTTTCAAAAGAATGGAATAAACAGCCCAGCAAAGGGCTGCCAGAATTGCCATACCGTCACCCAGTGGATTTAATTTCAGGACTACGGCTCCGTTAAAAACGACCATAACTACACCGATGATAGCGATTAAAAAACCAAATATAATATTTTTCTTCAGCTTTTCATCTTTTGTAAAAAAGTGAGCGAGAATCGCTGTAAAAATCGGGGCAAAGGCAACTAAAATACTGACATTGGAAGCCTGAGTAAAAGATAGTGCAGTATTTTCAAAAAAGTAGTATATCGTTACACCTGACATGGAGAGCAGGAAGATTCCCACCTCATCCCTCCAGTTGTGTTTCAGTGTAAATTGCCGGTTCAGAATGCATATCAGCAGAAGTCCGATATAAGAAATAAAAAAGCGGAGTACCATAATCTGTGTAGCGCTGAAATAATCTAACAGAATTTTAGTTGCAATAAAAGTAGTGCCCCATACAATGATGGTAAGCAGTGCCAGAATATGTCCGGCGGTTTTGCGGTCTGGATTAGTCATGAAATTTAGCTCCTTCGTTTATCTTATGTAATATAGAAATAGTCTATCGATAAAAGAAAGGGATGTCAAGAGGAGGAAGGGAGATTGGAAAGGAGATTGGAAAGGAGATTGCGGAAATCCCTGCTTGACAAATGAATTTATTTATTTTAGAATGACCATATTGAGATATGAGAATACAGCGTTGAAGAGGATTAGTACATTTTGGAAGCTTTTCAGAGAGAGAATCATTTGGTGTGAGATTCTCAAGTGGAGAAGATGGAACCTGCCTTGGAGCTTTGCATGAAAATGCAACGTTGTTCCCGGCGTTAACGGGAATATGAGAGAATGGCCAAAGTTTGGGCTGTTAATTAGGGTGGTACCGCCGAAGTGTTTAAACTATCGGTCCCTTATGTGTCAGGCATAGGAGGATCCGGTAGTTTTTTTGTGCTTTTTTGAAGTTTATAAAGGTAGAAAAATAAGAAAAGCGGATCATCCCATAGAGCAGATTTAAAAATGAAAAGGAGAGTCAGAACAATGGCAAAGGACAAGAAATTAGTAGAAGCCATCACTTCGATGGAAGAAGATTTTGCGAAGTGGTATACAGACGTTGTTAAGAAAGCAGAATTGATTGATTATACAAGTGTAAAAGGATGTATGGTAATTAAACCGGCAGGTTATGCAATCTGGGAGAATATTCAGCATGAACTGGATCGCCGCTTTAAAGAAACAGGGGTAGAAAATGTATATCTTCCTATGTTTATACCAGAAAGCCTGCTTCAGAAAGAAAAAGACCATGTAGAAGGGTTTGCTCCGGAAGTGGCATGGGTTACTCATGGAGGACTGGAACCTTTACAGGAGAGATTGTGCGTACGTCCTACCTCAGAGACATTATTCTGTGATTTTTATGCTAAGGATATCCATTCACACCGTGATCTTCCAAAAGTATATAACCAATGGTGCTCTGTTGTTCGTTGGGAAAAAACAACAAGACCGTTCCTTCGTTCCAGAGAGTTTTTATGGCAGGAAGGACACACTGCTCACGCTACGGCAGAAGAGGCTGAAGAGCGAACAAAGCAGATGTTGAATCTCTATGCTGATTTCTGTGAGGAGACACTGGCAATCCCGGTTGTACGGGGACAGAAAACAGACAAGGAAAAATTTGCAGGTGCAGAAGCGACTTATACGATTGAATCTCTTATGCATGACGGAAAAGCGCTGCAGTCAGGAACCAGCCATAATTTCGGTGACGGATTTGCAAAAGCTTTCGGTATTCAGTTTGCAGATAAGGATAATACTTTGAAATATGTTCATCAGACATCCTGGGGAATGACAACCCGTATGATCGGAGCGATCATCATGGTGCATGGAGACAACAGCGGTCTGGTACTCCCTCCAAGGATTGCGCCTACCCAGGTTATGGTGATTCCGATCCAGCAGAAAAAAGACGGCGTTCTGGATAAAGCGTTCGAAGTGAAAGATACATTGGCGAAAGCAGGACTTCGTGTGAAGGTGGATGATTCTGACAAGAGTCCGGGATGGAAGTTCTCTGAGCAGGAAATGCGTGGAGTTCCAATCCGAATTGAACTGGGACCAAAAGATATCGAAGCAGGTCAGGCTGTTATTGTAAGGCGTGACACCAGAGAGAAGACTGTGGCTGCATTTGATGAGATCGCAGATAAGGCAGCTGAGATCCTGGAAACAATGCAGACAGATATGCTGGAAAGAGCGAGAGAGCATAGGGATACCCACACTTATATTGCTCATAATATAGAAGAGATGAAACAAATCGCGGATGAGAAACCTGGATTTATCAAGGCGATGTGGTGTGGATGCCAGGAATGTGAGGATGCCATGAAAGAAGAAGTAGGAGTGACTTCACGTTGTATTCCGTTTGTGCAGGAAGAGATTTCAGGGGTATGCGTGCATTGCGGCAAACCGGCGAAGCATATGGTATACTGGGGAAAAGCTTACTAGAATGGACAATACACTATATACAACCAGACCGGATGAAAATGGGCGGCTGGAAAAAGAAATGGCAGTTTATGATGTGCTGGAAAAGTTAAACATCCCATATGTAAGGATGGATCATGAAGTAACACCTTCGATTGAAGCGTGCCATGATGTAGACAAACAGCTGGGGATAGAGATTTGTAAAAATTTATTTTTGTGCAACAGTCAGAAGACAAAGTTCTATTTATTGTTAATGCCGGGCATGAAGAAATTTAAAACTAAGGATTTATCCGGTCAGTTAGAAGTGGCCAGACTGTCTTTTGCCAATGAAACTTATATGGAAGAATTTTTAAATATTACACCGGGATCTGTGAGTATCATGGGACTTATGAATGACAAGGAACAGCGGGTTCGTTTAGTAATTGACCGTGAAGTGGCAGAATCGGAGTATATAGGATGCCATCCATGTATCAATACATCCAGTCTGAAAGTGAAAACGAAAGACATATTGGAAAAATTTCTGCCTTATACAGGTCATGATTATACCATCGTTGATCTGTAACGCTCAGCATAACGTGTTATGAAAAAGCAGAGAAAAAATCAGGCACCTGGATTTCCAGGTGCCTTTGCTTACGTTATTTTCGATATGCATAATTTGGCAGACCGTTTTTCATTGGAATAGCTGAATTGCCCTGAATTAACGGCAATGCATAATTGATGAAATCGGTGCTGATGTCGGTGCCATCATTAATAATCCATTCAAGGGGAACGGTTTTTTCTTTATTGCACACTTCATTTACATCTACAAGCCCACAGGAAATGTCGTAAGGTGTTCCGGCAGAACGGTTAAAAGCAATCATTTTTCCGGTTTCTCCATCCAGGGCTGCCGTGACGGCATAAGAACCGGCTGTAGCAGCTTCTCTTGCATCTGTCAGGGACTGGGTAAAGGTGGAACAGCGCTGGTTTACATTCAGTTCCACAGAGCGGACTTTAACACCCAGATGCTCTTTTACCAGATTCTCCAGGTATTTGCCGCTTCCGGTAAGCATCTTGTGTCCAAAATTATCGGTACCAACTTCACTGGCATATTCGCAGATAAATTTCCCGTCCTTGTCATGTATACCTTCGGAGATGCAAACCACCAGATTATTCTTTTTCTCCAGTGCTTTTTTTATCTGTTCCAGGAAGAGATTCTGATCAAAGGAAACTTCCGGCAGGTAAATAAGCACAGGGTTGTCCTCTTCGAATTTACGTGCCAACACTCCGGCAGCAGTCAGCCAGCCAGCGTGACGACCCATAATCTCCACAATTGTAACTGATTTTGTATCATATACAGAGGCATCGATACCTATTTCACAGACGGAAGATGCTACGTATTTTGCAGCACTTCCAAAGCCGGGCGTATGGTCCGTATGTACCAGATCATTATCAATGGTCTTGGGAATCCCCAGGATTCGAATGGTACTCTTATGCTTTGCTGCATAGCGTGATAGTTTGCTTACGGTATCCATAGAGTCATTTCCTCCTATATAAAAGAAATAACCTATCTTCAGTGCCTTGAATTTTTTAAAGAGCTCCGGATATACGGGATCTTCCAGATCCTCCGGAAGTTTATAACGGCAGGATCCCAGGAATGCGCCGGGTGTGATGCGCAGGGACTGCAGGGCCTCTTGACTTACGTCAGTTTCTAAATCCATGTAATGGTCCTTTAAGAATCCTTCAATTCCATTAATCATACCATATACATGATCGATTTTATCCTTGTGTTGTAATCCTTCCTTGATGACTCCAAACAGGCTGCTGTTTATAACGGCTGTCGGGCCGCCGGATTGTCCAACGATTAAATTTTTCATGATAGATACCCCTTTCATTATTTCAGGAGGGCATGTACACTCCCATATACTGCCATCTCCATATATAGTTATTCTACAACAACCAGGTGCATTTTGTATATAGAAAATATTAAGTTTCGGCAAAATAGATATTTTAATTTGATTTTAACGCAGGGATCCCTACACTTACACCCATTTAATCTGAATATTGCTATACTAAAGCCATATTCAGGAGAGAAAGAGGTTATTCCGACAAAGGAAGGTGCAGGATTATGAAAAAGTATTTAGCATTGCATGAAACAAATTTATGGGGAGCAGTTGACCGCCATCCATTATTTACGATGATATTTGGACAGATTGCTGTAGCGTTCTTATTAATTTTAACTGTAGGAGGTATTGCTCTGGCGGGAGGTACTCTTATATGGCTGGTGTACAAAGCTCTTGGGATCATGTAAGAGCTGTAATTTTAATGCAATTTTAATGTGATTTTAATGTCAGGCGCCATATCTGTTATGCCTATTTAATATCTGGTCTGTTATAATCGGCAATATCATTAGTGAGTGTATTCAATTTAAACTTTATGAACTTTAAATCTGAGTTCACTTGGTATAAGATGGAATTGCTAAATAGGAATAGATTTTTAAAACAGATGTGCTATACTGTTACCGAGGAAGGTGTGAGCCATGACAGAAGAGTACCGTAAACCAGACGTTCTTTTGAAGAAGCTGGAAGAGGAAGCATCCAGGACAAAAGGAAGATTAAAGATATTTTTTGGATATGCAGCAGGCGTAGGGAAAACCTATGCCATGCTTGCGTCTGCCCATGAGGCAGAGAAAGCCGGTCTGGATGTTGTTGCAGGATATATAGAACCACATGCCAGACCGGATACGGCAGCGCTGGTTCAGGGACTGGAAGTGTTGCCGCAGCTTCAGATCCGGTATCAGAATATCACTCTGAATGAATTTGACTTAGATGGGGCTTTGGCGAGAAAACCCCAGCTGATTCTGGTGGATGAGCTGGCTCACACAAATGGAGAGGGATGCAGGCATAAGAAACGGTATGAAGATATCCAGGAACTGTTAAAAGAAGGCATAGATGTTTACACTACCGTAAATGTGCAGCATCTGGAAAGCCTGATAGATCTTGTGGACGGAATTACCGGGATTGTGGTAAAGGAGCGGATTCCGGACTTTGTGTTTGACCAGGCAAGCCAGGTGGAGCTGGTAGATATTGAGCCGGAGGATCTGCTGGACAGGTTACGAAAAGGTAAAATATATAAAGAGAGCCGGGCAGAGCAGGCACTGAATCATTTCTTTACCACTGACAATCTGGTATCGCTGCGTGAGATTGCCCTGAGGCGTATGGCGGACCGGGTTAATCTGATACAGGAAAAGTCCTTTCAGACCGGAGAAGCAGGGGCGGCAGAGCATATCTTAATTTGTTTGTCTCCGGCACCATCCAACGAAAAGGTAATCCGTCAGGCAGCCAGGATGGCTTCGGCGTTCCGGGGGAAGTTTACGGCCTTTTTTGTGGAGAACTCGGACTTTACCCAGTATACAAAAGAGGACGTGGAGAGACTGCGCATTAATACCAGACTGGCGGAACAGCTGGGGGCAAAGACGGTGACCTCTTATGGGGACGATATTGTAGAACAGATTGCAGAGTATGCCAAAGTAGCAAGGGTAACAAAAATTGTTCTTGGAAGGACAAATACAAAGAGGGCGTGGCTTTCCATGAAGGAAAGTTTTTCTGAAAAGCTTACCAGACTGGCACCCCAGCTGGAGATTTTTGTTATTCCGGATGCGTATAAAAAGAAATACCGTAAAAAAAGGTTCCGTGCTGCGATTTCGCCGGAAGCACTGGTAGCTGATGCTCTGATCTCGGTAGGGATATTAGGAATTTCCACTGCCATTGCCTATTTGTTTTCGTTTTGGAAATTCAGCGATGCCAATCTGATTATGGTTTATATTCTGGGGATTCTGACGATTTCCCTTGTAACCAGAACTAAGCTTTGCAGTTTGCTGTCCAGTATATTAAGTGTTATAATATTTAACTTTTGTTTTACTGATCCCAAACAGACATTATCTGTAAATGATCCTTCTTATATAGTAACTTTTGGAATCATGTTTCTCTCTGCGCTGATAGGAGCTACTTTAACACAAAAGGTAAAAGATCAGGCAAAGCAGGCGGTGAAGAAATCTTACCGGACAGAGATTTTGCTGGAAACCAGCCAGAAACTGCAAAAAGCGGTGGATGCAAAGGAGATTTCCTTAAGTACGGCAAGGCAGTTAAGCAAGCTCTTAGAGCGCAATGTGGTATTTTATCTTGGGAATCCCCTGAATGACGCTGAACCGATTGTTTTCAAATCAAGTCATGGCCAGAGTGATTTTTATTACGACCAGAAGGAAGAACGGGCAGTAGCCCAGTGGGTTTTTAAGAATAATAAGCATGCTGGTTTTTCTACAACAACTTTGCCCGGAGTGAAGTGTATGTATCTGGCAGTGAGAAGCAGCGAACGGGTATTTGCTGTAGTGGGGATTGATATGGAAGGAAAAGAACTTCAGGCATTTGAGGCGGGAATTATGAGTGCAATACTAAATGAATGTGCTCTGGCGCTTGAAAAAGATCAGTTAGTTGCAGAGAGAAAAGAAGCTGCAATTAAATTGCAGCAGGAACAGCTGCGTGCCAATTTATTACGTTCCATTTCCCATGATCTTCGGACACCACTCACCAGTATTTCAGGAAATGCCAGTGTACTGATTGGAAATGAAGACAAAATCAGTGAAGAACAGAGGAAGAAATTATATATTGATATTTATGATGATTCTATGTGGCTGATAAATCTGGTGGAAAATCTCCTTTCCGTAACCCGTATTGATAATGGAACCATGCAGCTGAATATGCAGGCAGAGCTAATGGATGAGGCAATTACAGAAGCGCTGAGTCATATCAGCAGAAAAGCGGAGGAGCATCATATAGAGGTGCAGCAGGAGGATGATCTCCTGGTTGCCAGGATGGATATTAAGCTGATTGTCCAGGTGTTTATCAATCTGGTAGATAACGCAATTAAGTATACACCTCCCGGATCACATATCACGATCATTACTAAGCGTCAGCATGGCAGTGTTTTGGTAGAAATTGCGGATAATGGAAATGGAATTCCCGATGAAGATAAGAAACGCCTGTTTGACATGTTTTATACTGCAAATAATTCTGTGGCGGATGGAAGACGAGGTATGGGGCTGGGACTGGCATTATGTAAGTCTATTATTACTGCCCACGCAGGAGATCTCACCATACATGACAACATACCCCATGGAACTATTTTCAGATTTACGCTAAAAGCGGAGGAGGTACACCTAACATGATTAATGGAAAACCACAGATACTGGTAGTTGAGGATGATGCACCAGTCAGAAACCTTATTACAACAACTCTGGAGACTCAGAATTATAAATATCAGACAGCCGTGAACGGCACCCAGGCAATCATGAGCGCCGTATCTGCCAAACCAGACATATTTCTTATGGATCTGGGACTGCCGGATATGGATGGTATCGAAGTGATTAAAAAAATACGTTCCTGGTCTGTGGCGCCTATTATTGTGATCAGCGCCCGAAACGATGATAAAGATAAGATCAAGGCACTGGATGCAGGAGCGGATGATTATCTTACCAAGCCTTTCAGTGTAGAAGAACTGTTAGCCAGACTGCGGTCTACACTGCGAAGGATTCAGTATCTGGAGTCAAAGGGAAATGTAGAAGAAGCGGTTTTCCGAAATGGTGAGCTGGAGATCGATTACTCTTCGGCGACTGTAAAAGTTGGTGACCGGGAGATTCATCTGATGCCAATGGAGTATAACCTGCTTTGCCTGCTGGCTAAAAATGTGGGGAAAGTCCTGACACATCAGTATATACTGGATAAAGTATGGACAAATGCACTGGAGAGTGATCTGTCATCCCTGCGGGTATACATGGCCACCCTGCGTAAAAAAATAGAACCGGATAAGGAACATGCAAAATATATCCAGACCCATATTGGAATCGGATACCGTATGGTTAGAACGGATAATATGGAAGCTTAATCAGTTATTATATAAAGAGGGCAGTGGAAGATTTACCGTAATAAGCAAATCTTTCACTGCCCTTTTTCCAATGAATAAGGTGTTCTCATTCCAAATGCCATTGGGAGTTATTTTTCTTCGTTTTCCTCAGTTTCCGCAATCTGTAGAAAATCAGCATTAGCTTTTTTGCGATGTGGGATAAAACGGCGGGCAAAATTACCTTTGCCACGATTTTTCACATAGAAAAATCCGATAATGGAGAAGACTACAGCTCCAATGAAGTTTACAAACATATCCTTCATAGTGTCCAGCAGACCGATATCCAGATAACCGCCCAGACCAAGGTCCTTACCATTAATAATAACACTGGTAATATTGTCTATGGTGTATGGCGTATTCCCTCCGCTGGGATCCAGCATAACAGAAGAGATACTGTTTACAATGGTATCCTTTTGCATATCAAAGCCCAGGAACAAATCCATACCGCATTCGAAAAATTCCCAAAGTACGCCGATCGTCATGGAAAAGCAAAAGGCAATCAGTGCCATAAAAATAGGAGACAGCTCAAATTTAACTTTTTCACTCCGGTTTAGTATATCCACCAGTGAAAAACCGATTGCCGCAGCAAGAAAGCCGTTCATGGTATGGAGAAGGGTGTCCCACATTGGATAGCGGATATAGAATGATTTTATTTCTCCAAGGATCTCGGCTGCAAATATAAAGAGAAGGATAATAATCTCTAAAGCTGTCGGGAGCTCGATCTTAAACTCCATCTGGACAAAACTTGGAATTACGAGAAGCAGCAGGGTAAGTACGCACAGGAATACATTTTCATAGTTTTGGTTAAAGAGCTGCATAATCATCATAATAATTACAAGTGCCCGTAAAACAAAATAGACCAAAAATGAACTCTTGTGTTCTCTCAGCTCCATGCCAAGAGCTTTCCATATGCATTTCAGTTTTTTCTTCATCAGGGGAAGAATCTCCTTTCTGGGGGTGAATATTCTTAAATTTTTGTATTTAAATGAATTATAACATAAAAAGGAAAATAAGATAGTGGAATTAAGAGGTATCACGAAAAAATTCATTATTCCGGGCTGTGCGGACGAATTTCGGTACGTTTGTACACCGGAGCGGGACATGCAGATAACAGGGATTTATTTTCATGCATACACGGTAAAATGGGGATTGACAAAGAATTTATAAGGAGGTATTATTATACGCAAAGTCCCTGGATTTTCATAAGGGAGCGTCAACCTGAATGCGTGTTTCGGGAAAGATCAAAAGGAGGAAGGTATTATTATGAAAAAGTTTAGACAGTTTTTGAGCGCAATTGCAATTGCATCTATGGTGGCTGCATCATTGGCAGGCTGCGGCGGCGGTGATACGAAGACAACGGAAGCGGGAACTGCAGGCACAACAGAGGCGGCAGGAAATGAAGCGGCTGCAGATACAGGCGATGCAGAGACATTTTTAATCGGGGGTATCGGACCTCTTACAGGAGCAGCAGCATCTTACGGAACCAGCGTAAAACAGGGTGCTGAAATTGCTATTAAAGAAGTAAATGAAGCCGGCGGAGTAAAAGCTGGTGATAAAACTTATAAATTTGCATTAGAATTCGCAGATGATGAAGCAACAGAAGACAAAGCAACACAGGCATACAATTCCTTAATGGATAAGGGAATCAATGCTGTTATGGGCGGTGTAACCAGCGGAGCTTGTATGGCGATTGTTGATCAGACCTATGCGGATGGTATCCTTCAGATCACACCTTCCGGTTCAGCAGACGGATGTATTGCAAATGACAATGCTTTCCGTATCTGTTTCTCAGACCAGGCACAGGGTGTGGCTATGGCAGACTACGCTGTAGATACACTTGGATTAAAGAAAATTGCAGTTATTTATAATGCAGCGGATGAGTACAGTACAGGACTTCAGGCTGCGTTTGAAGAAGAAGTAAAGGCAAAAGGCGCGGAAATTGTAGCCAGCGAAGCATTCCAGACAAATGATGTTGAATTTAACACTCAGCTGACAAAAATTAAAGGAACAGATGCAGATGCAATCTATGTTCCAGCGTATTATCAGGACGTAACTTATATTACAAAACAGGCAGCTGATATGGGAATTGACGTTCAGTTTATCGGTTCTGACGGATGGGACGGTGTCTTAGACACAGTAACAGATAAATCTACCGTAGAAGGATGTATCTTCTCCAGCCCGTTCTGTGCAACGGTAGATGATGCCAGAGTTCAGAATTTCGTAAAAGCTTATCAGGATGCTTATAAAGCAACTCCTGACCAGTTCGCAGCAGATGCATACGATACTGTATATACATTCAAAGCAGCAATGGAAAAAGCAGGAACCATTGAAAGTGCAGATTTAATTGCAGCTATGCCTGAAATTTCTGTTGATGGACTGACCGGTGAAGGTATGACTTTTGAAGCAGCTGGATCTGCAGTTAAAGCAGTTAAATTCGTGGAAGTAAAAGACGGAGCTTATAAGTATACAGATAACTAAGGAACGCACATTTTGGCATCAGTATCTTTAGAAAATGTGTCCTTCTTTTTTGGAATGAATCTCCAGCAAAGTGTGACGCACAGTTGTCAGAGAGCAATTTAGAATATGCTCTGAGAAAAAAGAAGACAGTGAGGAAAAGCTGTCTTCTTTTTTTAACAGATGAGTGTTTGCTGCAGACAGACATTTGTTCGACGGGAGAAATTCGATGTGATCTGGAGGAAATATCCCTTTACAGGGTAAAAATGCATATTTATTACGACAAATAAATGGTAAATTTCATTTTTTTCTCGATAATTCTTGCAAGCACATCTTAATTATATTACAATAAAAAAAGTTAGTTTAGATAACTAATGAATTGAGAAAGGTGGAGAGAAATGGACCTGATTAACAATATTTTAGAACAATTAATTAATGGTTTGAGAACAGGAAGTATCTATGCCTTAATTGCTCTGGGTTATACGATGGTTTACGGTATTGCGAAAATGATTAACTTTGCCCATGGCGATATTATTATGGTAGGAGCTTACTCTCTGTATGTATTCGTGGCATTGCTGCATCTGAACCCGGTTGCAGCCATTTTATTGACAATAATAGTATGTGCCGTCCTGGGTGTTGTAATTGAAAAAGTGGCATATAAGCCTCTGAGAAATGCACAGCCGCTGGCTGTATTGATTACAGCCATTGGTGTCAGTTATCTGCTGCAGAATCTGGCATTGCTGATCTTTAAGGCAACCCCGATTCCGTTTGGCTCGATTATTAAAGTTCCCTCTGTTAAGATTGGTTCGCTTAACATTTCCGGAATTACAATTGTAACTCTGGTTGTAACTACAGTTTGTATGATTGCCCTGACAACATTTATTAACAAGACAAAGGCCGGCAGGGCGATGCGTGCGGTATCGGAAGATAAAGGTGCTGCAGAACTGATGGGAATCAGCGTAAATAAAACAATTTCTATGACATTTGCAATTGGATCTGCGCTGGCAGCAGTTGCGGGAATTTTATTTATAGCACAATATGAGACACTGCTGCCCACACTGGGAGCTCTTCCGGGAATAAAGGCTTTCGTAGCTGCAGTACTTGGCGGTATAGGAAGTATTCCTGGCGCAATGCTTGGAGGGATTCTCCTGGGCGTGATTGAAAGTCTTTCCAAAGCGTATATTTCCACACAGCTGGCAGATGCAATTGTATTTGGCGTTCTGGTTATCGTACTTCTTGTGAAGCCATCAGGTTTGCTTGGCAAGTTGAAGATTGAGAAAGTGTAGGTGGGATCATGAAAGACAAGAAGAAATTAATTATAAATGCAGTGATTGCAGTTGCAGTTTATGCTGTCGTTATGGTACTGGTTAATGCAGGAGTATTGAGCCGCCAGATGATGTCCCTGATCATCCCGATCTGCACCTATGTCATGCTGGCTGTATCACTTTGCCTGGTAGTTGGGTTTTTAGGTGAATTAAGCCTTGGGCATGCCGGCTTTATGTCGATTGGGGCATATACCGGAGCGCTTGTCATGATAGGCACGAAGAATCTGCCATCTCTGGTAAGCCTAATTCTTGGACTATTGGTAGGCGGTATCTGTGCGGCTCTCTTTGGTTTGTTAATTGGTATTCCGGTTCTCAGACTGAGAGGGGATTATCTGGCAATTGTAACTCTGGGATTTGGTGAGATTATCAAGTCAATTATTAACTCCATGACTGGAATTACAGGTGGTGCAAAAGGTCTTTCCAAGATTCCTTTAAACACTACATACCGAAACTTCACAGTGGTATTTATATTGACGATGATTGTGATTATTGTAGTAGCCCATCTGGTTAATTCCAGACATGGACGTGCTATCTGCGCAGTACGAGATAACTATGTGGCTGCCCAGGCAGTTGGTATTCCGGTCAGTAAATTCAAAATTATGGCATTTGTTGTGGCTGCATTCCTGGCTGGTATGGCCGGTGTTGTATATGCAGGTAATATCGGTATTTTGAAACCGGCTAATTTTGATTATAACACATCTATTGAGATTCTGGTTATGGTGGTACTCGGCGGCATGGGAAATATTAAAGGTTCTATTATTGCAGCCGTGATACTGACAGCACTTCCGGAATTACTCCGCGGCGCTGCAGATTACAGAATGCTGATTTATTCGATTGTACTGATTGCGCTTATGCTGTTTAATAACTCTTCCTTCAAGAAAATGATGATGGAAAAGAGAAACATGCGGCAGTCTGACAAAGTCCGGAAGGAGGGAGTATAAGTATGGCATTATTAGAAGTGAAAAGCCTGGGTATCTCCTTTGGAGGACTTCGGGCGGTAGATAACTTGAATATGAGTATTGAAGAGGGCAGCCTGGTTGGATTGATCGGACCAAACGGTGCAGGAAAGACAACGGCATTCAACCTGCTCACCGGAGTATACCTTCCGACGGATGGAACGATTACCCTGGACGGGAAAAGTCTGGTAGGGCTGAAGCCGGATCAGATCTGCCAGGCAGGTATTGCAAGGACATTTCAGAATATCCGTCTGTTCGCTCAGATGTCGGTGCTTGACAATGTTAAGGCGGCCCTTCATAATGAAATTAAGTATACCCTTGCTGAAAGTATCCTGCATTTGGGATCTTTTGCGAAAAAAGAAAAAGAAATGGATGAACATGCCACGGAGATCCTGAAAGTATTTGAACTGGATCAATATGCTGATGTTCTGGCATCAAATTTACCATATGGAAAACAGAGGAAGCTGGAGATTGCCAGGGCCCTGGCTACAAAACCAAAACTTCTTCTGCTGGATGAACCGGCTGCCGGGATGAACCCAAATGAAACAGCAGAGTTAATGCATACGATAGAGCTGATCCGGAAAAAGTTTCATGTTACAATTCTTTTGATCGAACATGATATGAAGCTGGTTGCGGGAATCTGTGAATATCTGTATGTATTAAATTTTGGTACGGAACTTGCAAATGGAAAACCTGAGGATGTGCTTAATGATTCGAAAGTAATCACAGCATATCTGGGCGAATAGGAGGTGGATTACAATGGCTATGTTAAGTGTTACTGACCTGAAAGTAAATTATGGTGTAATCCAGGCGATTAAAGGTATTTCCTTTGAAGTAAACGAGGGAGAAGTTATTGCACTGATCGGAGCAAACGGTGCCGGTAAAACTACAATACTTCATACGATCACAGGATTGATTCCTTCTAAAGCAGGTAAGATTGAATTTGAAGGCAGGGATATTACGAAGCTGCCCGGACATAAAATTGTAACGCTGGGAATGGCTCATGTGCCGGAAGGCCGCCGTGTTTTTGCAGACCTGAGTGTATATGAGAACCTGATTCTGGGAGCTTATACGAGAAAAGATAAAGAAGAGATAGCATCTACCCTGAATATGGTTTATAAGAGATTCCCCCGTTTGGAGGAGAGAAAGAATCAGTTATCCGGAACCCTTAGCGGTGGAGAGCAGCAGATGCTTGCAATGGGACGCGCTTTGATGTCACATCCCAGGATAATTTTAATGGATGAGCCATCTATGGGTCTGTCACCTATTTTTGTAAATGAGATCTTTGATATTATCAAAGAAGTCAGCGCAGGCGGCACAACCGTACTGCTGGTAGAACAGAATGCAAAAAAAGCATTGTCTATAGCCGACCGGGCATATGTACTGGAAACAGGTAATATTGTAAAAGAAGCAAAAGCATCTGTTTTAATGATGGATGATTCCATTAAGAAAGCGTATCTTGGAGAGTAAAAGGCCGAACTATCGTGCCTGTCCGGGCAGCTTGGCGGGGATTGCCAATGATATTTAAGAGATGGCAAAAAAGGAGGTCCTTATGGAAAATGTAATAGTAACGATTGCAAGGCAGTATGGCAGCGGCGGAAAGACAATTGGTGAGATGTTTGCCAAGAAAAACAGTATCAATTGCTATAACAGGGAGATTTTAAGAATGGCTTCCGATGAAAGCGGTATTGATGAAAAACTGTTTAACCAGGCAGATGAAAAGTTAAAAAGCAGTCCGCTGTTTGGAATCACAAAAAAGGTTTACAAAGGAGAGCTGATTCCGCCGGAAAGTGATGATTTTGTATCCAATGACAATTTATTCAATTACCAGGCAAAGGTAATTAAGGAATTGGCACAGGAAGAATCCTGCGTCATGATCGGACGATGTGCAGACTTTGTTCTTCGGGACAATCCAAATGTTGTCAGTGTGTTCGTACATGCACCGAAGACCTATTGTATGGCGAGAGCTTTGGAGCGGTCCTCCCTTGGATGGAAGGAAATGGAGAAATTTATAGCCAAAACGGACAAATACCGTGGAGACTATTATCGTTATTACACGGGAAGAGAATGGAATGATGCAAGAAATTATGACTTGTGTCTGGACAGCAGTAAACTGGGATTTGATAAGTGTGTCGAGGAGATCGAAGCATATATTAAAATTCGCTTTCGTGAAATGCTAGAGCCTGTTTGAAAATGGCTTATAGCTAATGACAGGAAGGAATAAAAAACTCCATAACCCATTGAAAAAATGGGCTATGGAGTTTTTTGAATAAATGGCTTTATTATTTAGCAGGATTTGGGCCCTCCAGATAATTCCAGGCATTGTCGATTAGAATCTTCATGATTCGTTCTACTTCCCGGGCGTCTGAATCGGTCAGGTGTTCAGTGAGAATCCGGTTCCATTTTTTTCGAACTTCATAAAGTTTCTGGATTGCGTCCCTGCCATGGGAGGTAATGAAAAGGCGGCTGATCCTTCTGTCATATTTATCCTTTTCACGAACAACATACTTGAGTGTTTCCAGTTTCCGAATGGCTCTGGCAGTTGTTCCTTTGTCAAAGTGTTCGGTTCCGGCCAGATCTAATATACTGATACCTTCATGGTCAGCTATGTGCAGCAGAAAAAATTGCTGGCCGCCGCTGATTCCTATTTCTTCCAGCTCGCGGTCATAATACCGCTGGCTCAAGCGGTACAGAGATGATGCGAGCCGGCTTATAGGATAAATAATATCATCATCGGTATTCATTTTATTTACGCTCACTCATCGGAATGTAATCACCGTCATCCAGAACACTCTTGTATGCGGGACGGATAATTTTCCCCATATTCATCAACTCTTCCAGGCGGTGTGCGCTCCAACCTACAATTCTGGCAATTGCAAATATAGGGGTAAAGAGCTGCTCCGGGATATCCAGCATGCTGTATACAAATCCGCTGTAGAAGTCCACATTGGCGCTGACACCTTTGTAGATTGCCCGTTCTCCGGCGATGATGCGAGGAGCCATGTTCTCGATCATGGAGTATAATTTATAATCTTCTTCCCGATGTTTGTCTTCGGAAAGCTGCTTAACAAAGGATTTTAACACCTGTGCTCTTGGATCGGAAATGGAATAAACAGCATGTCCCATACCATAGATCAAGCCCTTACGGTCAAATGCCTCACCCCGCATTAATTTTTCAAGGTAGTCACGTACCTGATCTTCGTCGGTCCAGTCACTGACGGTTTCTTTTAAGTTCTGAATCATTTCTACAACTTTAATATTTGCACCGCCGTGTTTTGGTCCTTTCAGGGAAGCCAGGGCAGCTGCAACTGCGGAATAGGTATCTGTTCCGGAAGAGGTAACTACGTGAGTGGTAAAGGTGGAGTTATTACCGCCTCCATGTTCCATGTGAAGGATTAGAGCAAGATCCAGGACACGAGCCTCCAGGTCAGAATAGTTTTTATCCGGACGAAGCAGTCTTAAAAGGTTTTCAGCAGTGGAAAGGGTCGGATCCGGCTGATGTATGTACAAACTTTCATCGCACTCATAATGATTGAAAGCATGGTATCCATAGACGGCAAGCATAGGCATGACGCTAATGATCTTCAGAGACTGCTGCAGTACATTTTCCACAGAGATGTCATCCGCTTTCGGATCATAATAGGACAGTGTGAGAATGCTCTTGGCAAGGGAATTCATCATGTCTTTATTTGGAGCCTTCATTACAACGTCACGGACAAAATTTGTTGGAAGTGTACGATAACTTCCGAGTAATTCCTTGAAATCATCCAATTGTTTCTGGTTTGGCAGATTACCGAAAATTAAAAGATAAGCTGTTTCTTCATATCCATAGGTGTTTGTTGAAATAAAGCCCTGAACGAGATCCTGTACATTTACACCACGATACAGAAGTTTCCCTTCACAAGGATAACTCTTTCCGTCTTTTTCAATAGAAGACTGAATATTCGATATTTTGGTGAGACCGGTCAGGACACCCTTGCCGTTAATATCGCGGAGGCCTCTTTTTACGTTGTACTTCTCGTAGAGTTCAAGGTCGATTTTACCATTTTCTTTGCATAGATCGGTTAATTTCTTTAGTTCCTGTTGTTCTTTATCATAGTTCATATAAATCAATCTCCTTTTCTCAAAAATATTTCAGAAATGCCAGAGCACAGGACCTGGTTCTGATAAGCAAGTGCAAATGATTGCGCATGCAACTAAAAAAAGAATACCATAAAATGCTTGCATATGCAACTATTTTAGGAAAATTTTATATTTTATTTCACAGTTCCAGCAAGTTGTGAGTAGGAATTCACAAATTCCCATGTATTCGCGTGAAAACTCCATTCATTTCAATCATAATATATGATAAGATTTAAAAAAATCACAAGAGCGTATAAAAAATGTATCTGTCACGATATACAGTCCGTTTTCATTAATGATTTTTATACAGGTTCTTAGAGGAAAAGGAGAATAAATATGGGAATTGCAGTAAATGAACAACAGAAGTTATTTACTTTAACTACTGATAGCGCTGCCTATCAGATGAAAGTAAATGCTTGGGGGATACTTCTTCATCAGTATTATGGAGGGAAGACTGATGAGGAAGATATGGGATATCTTGCACAGATGTGGGATGTGTCATTTGCAGGAAATCCTTATGAGACAGGCAGAGACCGGACATTTTCACTGGATGTACAGCCTCAGGAGTATACCAGTAATGGAGTGGGAGATTACCGCATTAACAGTATTGAAGTAGAGAATGCAGACGGTACACGGGGAACTGACCTGCGTTATGTATCTTATCGCATAATACCTGGAAAATATGCGCTCCAGGGACTACCGGCTATGTATGGTGAGAAAGAAGATGCGGACACCCTGGAAATTCTATTAAAGGACACTGCTACTGATCTGGAGGTTACTTTATACTACAGTGTCTGGGAAGAATTTGATATCATTACAAGAGCAGTGAAAATTAAAAACGGGAATCAGGAGCCTGTTCGCTTAGAAAAAGCAGCTTCTGTCTGCCTGGATCTCCCCTATGGTGACTGGGATATGATGCATTTCCATGGGCGCCATGCCATGGAGCGTCAGATGGAGCGGGTTCCTCTTTTTCATGGAATCCAGTCAGTTGGCAGTACAAGAGGAGCATCCAGCCATCATCACAACCCGTTTGTAATTTTGTGTGATAAAGAGGCAACGGAAGATTACGGAAACTGTTATGGAATTTCTTTGGTTTACAGCGGTAATTTTGAAGCGCAGATTGAACTGGACCAGTTGAATCAGGTGAGAGCAGTTATGGGCATCAACAGCCAGAAGTTCGCTTATACATTACAGCCGGGAGATGAATTTATAACCCCGGAGGTTGTGATGGTTTACAGTGGGGAAGGCTTAGGTGCAATGTCGAGAAAACTCCATAAAGCCTACCAGAATCATTTATGCAGGGGAAAATACAAGAAGCAGAGAAGGCCGGTTCTTCTAAATAACTGGGAAGCAACTTATTTTGATTTTAATGAAGAAAAGCTGTTGGAAATTGCAAAAGGTGCTGCAAGTCTGGGGGTTGAAATGCTGGTTATGGATGACGGCTGGTTTGGTATTCGAAATGATGACAATACCGGACTGGGTGACTGGTATGTAAACACACAGAAATTAAAAGGCGGGCTGGAACCACTTGTTAAACAGGTAAATGACCTGGGATTAAAATTTGGAATCTGGCTTGAGCCGGAAATGGTAAGCGAGGACAGTGATTTATACCGGGCACATCCGGACTGGGCATTTACCATGCCAGACAGGAAGCCTAACCGTTCCCGCTTCCAGCTGGTTCTGGATATGACAAGAGAAGATGTAAGGGATTATCTGTTTGAGAAGATCAGTAAAGTTCTGGACAGCGCTAATATAGAATATGTAAAGTGGGATATGAACCGCAGCATTTGTGATTTGTACAGCGCAGACCTTCCAAAAGACCGTCAGGCAGAGATACCACATCGTTATATTCTTGGACTTTATGATCTTCTGGAAAAGTTGACAGGGAAATATCCAGATGTGCTGTTTGAAGGCTGCAGCGGCGGCGGCGGACGTTTTGATCCGGGAATGCTTTATTATTCACCTCAGTATTGGTGCAGTGATGATACGGATGCCATCGAAAGAATTAAGATTCAGTATGGTACATCTTTCGCATATCCTATTTCTTCCGTAGGATCTCATGTTTCGGCAGTTCCCAATCATCAGACGGGAAGGCTGACTCCTTTTGAAACCAGAGGTGTAGTGGCAATGGCTGGAAGCTTTGGCTATGAACTTGATTTGAACAAGCTTTCCGATGAAGAAAAAGGGATGGTAACAGAGCAGATAGAGAGGTTCAAAAAATACTACGATTTGATTCACTATGGTGATTACTATCGTCTTTCCAATCCATTTGAACGGGATGATTATGCAGCCTGGGAATACGTTTCCGAAGATAAATCAGAGGCCCTTCTGCATGGTGTGGTACTTCATGCAAAAGCGAACATGGTGAGAATACATGTGAAGCTAAAAGGTCTGGATCCGGATAAGATTTACCGTGTAAATGGAACCGATGAAATTCATAGCGGTAAAGCCCTTATGCACGGTGGTATATTATTCCCGCGTACAAGTGGTGATTATCAGGCTGTGGAGATTCTGCTTACAGAAGTTTCATAACCCGGTTACGTAAAAAGGGCTCTGGCATGATGTGAAATGCCAGAGCCTTTAATCGTAATTGCTCATTTCTTAGATTTTTGATTCAGGCTGTTTCTATATCTTCCTCTGCAGGAAGATATTTCTTAAAAATCCTATAAAAAAACCAGGAACAAATCAGTGCTAAAAGAGCAAATCCAAAGAAAAACCAACAGAACAAGTATAATGGAGCCAGTTTCAAATCCGTAAATGTCAGGCTTAATGGAATCACCCATAGCAGGGCCATAACTAATGTGGAAGGAATGTGCATGTAAGTGAATAAAAATGCATTCTTCAGCAGGTTTTTTGTGGTGTTTGCAAATGCTCCGATAACCGGGAAAATGTAAAGCAGTTCAAATACGACAATTGCTGATATACCGTAGGAAAGATATTTGAGGATGTTTCCATAGGAGGATTGCTGTGTAACTAAAAACTGTATATTAAAAATCAGCATTACGGCAATTACGACAAATACCAGCCAAACAATAGTCGATTGCTTAAAGTTTTCTTTAAAAGACTTTATAAAATCTTTTCGAGCCACGGTTTCATCTCCTTTTATAATCTTCATACAGGAGTAGTAGAGTGCGGCAGCCGATGCTCCAATGGTGAACAGCGGTATGGAGCAGAGAATAAATAAGATATTCAAAGTAATAATATCACCTACTTTACCGAAAAATCTGTTTAAAAAATTGTCAGGGTTTAAGAATCCCATAAATGGTCCCACCTTTCTGGTATCTCATACAGAATAACTGTATTTTTAATAAGAAATATAGTATAGCAGATGTTACAAATCATTGTCAAAAATTATAAGTACAATTTGGTAAAATAGCAATGGTATATTGTAAACAATCTATGTTAATTTGAAGAAAGATATATTCTTACACATTCTATAATATGTCCCGTTTATAATCAGAAATTGAAATTATGGCAGGTAATATGAGGAAAAACAGTATGATAAAGTATTTTATTTTGGAATCTGGCTAGAATAGTGATCAAGACGTGTGCCGTTTCTGTCAAAATATATTGTTCGATTGTGTAAAATGAAGAAGAATTTCAATAAAAATGCTATGGAAAAATGTCGGATATACATGGAATACAATAAAAAACATGGAAAAATGTGATATATACATGGTGCTAAAATATAAAAATGCACAAAAAAATATATGAAAGATAGCAATAATGTGCAAAAAACAAATGCACATTTTTGAAAATTTTAAAGGGAAACCCTTTGAGTGGTCAAAATGCACATAAAAAATAAGTTTATTTATGGATAAATAACATTTTGACATAAAAACACTACGATTAACCATTTAACATTTTACCATATTTGTTATAATAAGGACAAGTTAGAAAACACCGAATGAAAAATGGTGAGAAATTTGGAACTATAGACAATATTTATTTTTATAGGAGGAAATAAGTATGAAATTGAAAAAGGTAGTAACTTTAACTATGGCAGCAGCAATGGCTTTATCCCTTACCGCATGCGGCGGTGGTTCCGGAAGTACGGAAGGAACAAAAGCACCGGAGACACAGGCTGCGGGTGAAACTCAGGCAGCAGGTGACAGTGAAGCAGCATCAGAGAATACTGCTTCCGGAGATACATTATCCGTTATGATCTGGGATGCAAACCAGGAACCGGGTATCAATGAGATTCTTGGCGACTTCACAACAAAGACCGGAATTAAGACAAACCTTCAGGTAGTAACCTGGGACGAGTATTGGACACTGTTAGAAGCAGGTGCCCAGGGCGGAACATTACCGGATGTATTCTGGATGCACTCTAACGAAAGTTCCAGATATATGTCCAACGACATGTTATTAGATTTAACAGATAAGATTTCAGGCAGTGATGTGATCGACCCGGCGAACTATCCGGAAGATATCTGGGGCCTGTATACTTATGACGATAAGTATTATGCAGTGCCAAAGGACGTGGATACCGTAGCATTGGTATATAATAAGAAAATGTTTGATGACGCAGGAGTTGCTTATCCGGATGACAGCTGGACCTGGGATACTTTTGTGGAAACTGCTAAAAAACTCACGAAAGAGGATGGCAGCCAGTATGGTACCGCGATTCGTAATTCCAATAACCAGGATGGTTATTACAATATGATTTATGATATGGGCGGTAAAGTTATCAGCGATGACAAGAAAACTTCCGGCTATGACGATCCAAATACAATCAAAGGTATGCAGATTATCGAACAGATGATTAAAGATGGTTCTATGCCAAGCCAGGAGACAATGTCTGAGACAAATCCGGAAGCATTATTTACTTCAGGTAAAGTTGCAATGATTCCGCAGGGTTCCTGGATGGTAGCGTACTACCGTGACAATGAATATTCAAAAGCTAATGCAAGTTTTGCCGTTATTCCAAGTGCTGCAGACGGAACAAGAAAAACGATCTATAACGGTCTTGGATGGGCAGCTTCAGCAAATGGTTCCCATACAGATGAAGCATGGCAGTTAATCGAATATTTAGGTTCCAAAGAAGCGCAGGAAAAACAGGCTCAGTTAGGTGTAACCATGTCTGCTTATAACGGAACCTCTGATGCATGGGCACAGTCTGTACCGGAATTCAATCTCCAGTCTTTCCTGGATGTTATGAAACCGGAAAACATGGTTATCAGACCATATTCTACAAAGACAGTTACCTGGGAAAATAAAGTAAATGAAGTATTAAAGAGTGCATGGACCAGTGAAAAGAGCATGGAAGATGCTTGTAAAGAAGCAGCATCAGAAATGAATGCAATTCTTGCCGAAGAGTAATTGTTTTTACAAATAATGATATAGCTGAGAGCGTGGTGCTGGCGTAGTGGTAGAGCTGACGCCGGCACGTTTTCTCAGGATGAAATGCAATACATAGAAAGAGGAGTGAGAATATGGCAAAACCAGGAGCTAAAGGAACCGCACGTGCCCGCAATGAGTTTTTATGGGGCTGGGCATTTATATTACCAACAATGATAGGTTTGATTGTTTTGAATATTATCCCGATCATTCAGACAATTTATCAGAGTTTTTTCAAGACGGGTGATTTTGGTAAAGGTAATATTTTCGTTGGTGCAGCCAATTATACAAAACTGTTTGCAGACGGACAGGTATGGCAGGCACTGTTAAATACCTTTAAATATGCAATTGTAGAAGTACCTTTTTCAATTGCAATTGCCCTTATATTGGCTGTTTTGCTAAATCGCAAGATGAAAGGGCGCAGTGTATACAGAACGATTTTCTTCCTGCCGATGGTTGCGGCTCCGGCAGCGATTGCCATGGTATGGAGATGGTTATATAACTCTGATTTTGGTTTGATCAATAATCTGCTTCATACAAAAACAAACTGGATTTCCAATCCTAAAATTGCAGTATTTGCAATAGCGGTTATCGGGGTATGGTCTATAATCGGATATAATATGGTATTATTCTTATCCGGTTTGCAGGAAGTACCTCATGATTATTACGAAGCTGCAGAAATTGACGGGGCAACCGGAATCAAGCAGTTTTTCCACATTACCATTCCACTGATCTCTCCAACCATTTTCTTTGTACTGGTAACAAGAGTAATCGGCGCATTACAGGTTTTTGACCTGATCTTCATGGTTATGGATAAATCAAATCCTGCACTGGAAAAGACACAGTCACTGGTATATCTGTTCTACCGCTATTCATTTACGGAGAAAAATCTCGGTTATGGTTCTACAATTGTTGTGCTGCTCCTGGTGGTAATCATGATTATTACCGTATTCCAGATGATTGCGCAGAAAAAATGGGTTCATTATAATTAGAAGGAGGGAAAGTGATGGAAACAAAGAAAAAAGCTGTTTCAGTATTGATTCACGTAATATTGATTTTAATTTCTATTACCATGCTTGTGCCTTTCCTTTGGATGATAATAACGGCATTTAAATCGGTAACAGAGGCAACACAGGTAGACCCGTTTGTAATTTTTCCAAAGGTGTGGAGAACAGACGCTTTTAAAGCAGTGTGGAATAATATGAATTTCCTGCTGCTTTATAAGAACACCTTATTATTGATTGTTGGAAGAGTCTTATGTGCAGTAATTACGGCAACCATGGCAGGTTATGCCTTTGGACGACTGAATTTTAAAGGTAAAAACCTGATGTTTTCATTAGTGTTATTCCAAATGATGATTCCGGCGCAGATTTTTATCATTCCTCAGTACTTAATGATCAGCAAAATGGGTATGATGAATACGATTTTTGCACTGGTTTTCCCGGGTCTTGTAACAGCGTTTGGAACATTCCTGTTAAGACAGGGATACATGGGTCTGCCAAATGACCTGGAAGAGGCAGCCAGACTGGATGGTTGTAATATAGGACAGACATTCCTGTTTATTATGGCTCCGCTGACAAGGTCAGCGATGGTTGCACTGGGTATCTTCACAGCAGTATTTGCATTTAAAGACCTGATGTGGCCAATGATTGTAAATACAGACAAGAACATGCTTACCCTGTCTGCAGCGCTGGCGAAAATGCAGGGGCAGTATGTAACGAAATTCCCGGAACTGATGGCAGCGTCTCTGATTGCCTGTCTGCCGATGATCGTTATTTATGTAATATTTCAGAAACAGTTCATCGAAGGTATTGCAACCTCCGGTGGTAAATTATAATAGAGAATTACAAAAGGGGACGCATAAAAACGCCCCCTTTTACAATCTGAAGTTTATCCCGGTTTACAATGATCGTACATTTACGTAATCATTTTTTTTCTCCAGCGTTACAAGATGTTCCGGAATTTCCCGAAAAGCTTTTGGGCTGACGCTGTATTTTTGTTTAAATATTTTGGAAAAAGCCAATGGGTCGTCATAGCCTACCTGGATCGCAATCGTACTGATGGGTAAAGTGGTTTTTTGTAGGAGAGAAGCCGCTTTATTCATGCGAAGGCTGACCAGGAATTCCTGTGGTGAGACACCCATTGCTTTTTTAAAACTATTGGTAAGATAGCTTCGGTTAATTCCGATATAATTAGCCAGGTCGTTTATTTTTATCTTTTTTGAGTAGTTATGGGACATGAAATTAATAGCATGTTTTACGTAGACAGCTCCCGAGTAATCGTAGTTAATATGTTCCTGATCCCGAAGGGAATAGTCTTCGATTATAATAGCCATAAACTGCATCAATAAACTGCCCCGCTTTAGTTCATTTGCGTAAGTAAGCTGACGTGCATCCAGCATTTTTGAAATACAGGTAATCAGCTTGTCCGTACAATTTAGTGAGATAGTTGGTTCTTCTTTTGAAAAACCGGCATTTGCAATGCATTCATAGGATTTTAAACCGTTAAATCCTATCCAAATATAAGACCAGGGATCTTCTTTATCAGCCTCGTAATAGCATTCTACACCAGGTATAATTAAAAAAGCCTGATCCTTTACCAGAGGATATATTTCTTTGCCCACTTGAAAAAAGCCTTTGCCCTTGGTAATGACATGTATCACATATTCCGTACGCTTCTGCGGTCCAAAGCCAAATCCGGCTTCACAGTTCTCAATCCCACAATAGCTCAGGTACAAATCAACATAGTCACGCTGCAGGTCTTCCAGACACTTGTAGTTGGCAGAGTCGGTATAACCAACCTGTAATTCCATGTAATCCCCTCCTCTATTTAACTGTATGTTTATTATAATATAGCGGGGGAATTGCGTCAACTTAAAGAAAAGGACGATTAGCTGCGATCCCGCAAAGTCAGAGGGATGGAGAGTGGGGGATTGCAAGGATTCTGTCGGCTGGCAGCAGAATAGTTATTGACAGCAAAGCATTAGTTTGCTATTATCTAAATAAGATAATGGTTCAGTGCAAAAATTTATCTATTTTTTGATTATGTATTTATATTTATTATTAAGTTCTTAGTTTTAATTTCTTATTAAATTCCACGCTTATTTTCAAAGCGAAATTCAATTATAGTATGTAAATAGGAAAACCATTATCTTATAGTTTGGAGCAATTTCTGCTATGCTCTGTTTTTGAAATAGGTAGATTTCTGCATTGGAGTATAGAAAGTGAGGTTATATGCAGGAAGTGAAGCAAAAGCAGACCGGTGCTAATCAGATTGAAGATTCAGTAATGAAAACAATGGTACGTTTTTTTGCAGATGAGCTGCTCCCTTATTTGGGGATTAAAGGAAAGGTGAAGATGATTGCACCAACAGAGGAAATACATATGGAGATAAAAAGGCTGTATGAAGATATGAATCTGATTATGGATGACGGAACCTGGAAACATTTTGAGTTTCAGTCAACTAATGGAGGAATTACGGATTTAAAAAGGTTTCGGGTTTATGAGGCATTAACCAGCCAGGAGAATAAAGTGCCGGTTGTGACTTACGTTTTGTTTTCCGGAAAGATTAAGAATCCACAATATCAATTTACGGAAGGCATTAATACCTATCGGGTAATCCCTATTATTATGCAGAATAAGAATGCAGACCGGATCATAAAAAAACTCTTGAAAAAGCAGAAATGTGGAAAGCCTATAGAAAGGCAGGAACTGGTTGCCTTGGCGCTGACTCCATTGATGCAGGGAAAAATACCAATGAAGGACCGGATTAAAAATGCGCTCCAGATTGTCAGTAAAGAGATTTGTTTAAGAGCAGAAGAGTCCCAAAAGATACAAGCGGTTATTTATGCATTGGCAGAGAAATTTTTGAAAAATGAAGAGATGGATGAAATTAAGGGGGTAATGAATATGACAAGATTAGGGCAAATGTTAGTAGATGATGGGATTTCCCAGGGAATAGAGCTTGGGCTATCCCAGGGGAAGGCGGAAGCGATCGTGGAATTTTTGGATATAAAAGGAACTGTTTCAGACGATCTGCGGCAGAGGATTATATCGGAGAAGGATGTGGAAAGATTATCCGGGTGGATTAAAATAGCAGCAGTAACTCATACTATTGATGAGTTTCAGAAACAAATGTAGATATATTTTATTTCATGCTGTAGTCGTATCTGTCATTATGATGAATAAAGTCAGTAAAAAGTATTGAAATAAGCAGGGGACCTCTTGAAGTATGCATTCAAGGTGTCCCCTGCCGAAGAAAGGGGGGGAATTTATTTCAACAATCTGCATGCCCCCGATTTTTAATTATTACTGGAAATCTTTCATATAATCTCCATGAGCTTCGATTAATTCATCACACATCTTTTTGATGTCAGTAATATTAAGTTCAGCACCGGTATGTGGATCCATCATGGCTGCCTGATAAATGTGGCTACGGTCTTTTGTAACGGCTGCTTCGATGGTCAGAAGCTGAGGATTAATATTGGTCATATTCATAGCGGCTAACTGAACCGGCAGGCGTCCGACATGGCAAGGTGTTACTCCACTTCCGTCTACCAGACATGGGACCTCTACGCAGGCATCTGCAGGAAGATTATCGATTAAGCCAGTATTTAATACGTTACCGCCTATTTTATATGGTTTGTTCGTAACTACAGCTTCCATGATGTAAGAAGCGTATTCCAGAGAACGTTCGTGGGTGATCTTGCCATCCTTTAAAATAGAAGCCTTTTCACTTTCCCATTCAGCGATCTGTTTGATACATCTTCTTGGATATTCATCTAAAGGAATATTGTATTCTTCAATCATTTCCGGATATTTGGATTTGATGAAGAAAGAGTTGTACTCGGAGTTGTGCTCGCTGGACTCTGTACAGTAATATCCTAAAGTTTTAATATATTCATAACGAACCATGTCATTATGCTTTTCTTCCGCATTTTTCTTAGCAGCCCGTTCACGAATTTCCGGATATAAATCATTTCCGTCTTTATCACGGAGCTCCAGAAGCCATCCCATATGGTTGATACCAGCGATGAGTTCACGTCTGTCATCCAGTTTATCTTCCATGCCAAGTGCTTTCATAAGATCCTCTGAGCATTTTTGAACGCTGTGGCAGAGTCCTACGGTTTTGATTTTTGTATAACGCTGCATATATCCTGTTAACATCGCCATAGGATTGGTGTAATTCATGAAAAGTGTATCAGGGCATACTTCTTCCATGTCTCTGGCGAAATCAGCCATAACCGGAATGGTACGCAGAGCTCTCATAATACCTCCGATTCCCAGTGTATCCGCAATAGTCTGTCTTAAACCATATTTTTTAGGGATTTCAAAATCAGTTATAGTACATGGATCATATCCGCCAACCTGTATTGCATTAACAACAAAATTAGCATTACGAAGGGCGTCTTTTCGATTTTCCACTCCTAAATAAGTTTTAATAGTAGCTCGTCCTTCATTTACGTTTTTGTTGATTGCCTGTAAAATAATCTCAGAATCTTCAAGGCGCTGTCTGTCGATGTCATAGAGTGCGATTTCACTTTCGCATAAAGCAGGGGTGCACATACAGTCACCCAGTACATTTCTTGCAAATATAGTGCTTCCGGCACCCATAAATGTTATTTTAATCATATAGGACCTCCTGGTTTTATGTGGATAATATTTGTTATCTGTTGTAATTTATTATATAATAAATCATATGGGCAGACTATCCAAATTGTTTCGTAAAAATTGTTGATTTGTTGAAAAGTAATAGGAAGGAGATGCTATGGAAAGCAGGTATTCAAAATCCTTGTCGGTATTTTATGCGGGGAGGGAGAAATGTGAATCCGGTCATTTTTTTGGACCGGCATTACGCCCACATTATCTGATGCATGTGGTAGTGAAGGGAAAAGGGACCTATGAAACAGGAGGTCAGAAAATGCATCTAAAGATGGGAGATGTATTTTTGATTTACCCAAACGAAATGACCCTGTACAGGGCGGACGATCAGGAACCATGGGAATATGCCTGGGTTGCTTTTGACGGTTATGAGGCAAAGAGAATCTTAAAAAGAACGGGATTTCAGGGGCATAAACTGACATTTCAGCCGGAGCAGACAGATTTATTTATAGAAAGAATGCAAAGATTAGCTCAGATATTTTTGGAGCATGAAGAAGATGAGTTTGAACTTACCGGAATGTTTTATCAGGTAATGGCACTTATGGTACGGGAGTCGGATGAGCCAAAGGAAAGCTATGAGCAGCAATATTTCCAGAAAGCAGTGGATTATATCTGTCATAACTATGGCTATCCCATTAAAATCAGCGATATAGCAAAGTACGTGGGGATTGACCGGACATATCTGTATAAGATCTTTATGGATGTAGAGCAGTGTGCGCCAAAGCAGTTTTTAATTCAATTTCGGTTGAAGACAGCGATGAATATGCTGGAAACGATGAAGTACAGTATTACAGAGACTGCGTATTCCTGTGGGTTTAAGGACGCAGCCTCATTCTGCAATCATTTTAAGAAGTTTACAGAGATGACGCCAAAGCAGTATCAGCGTTATCAGAAAAATGTCAAGTAAAAAAAGCAATATAGTGATAGAAGCAGCACAGTAAAAGAAGCAGCACAGTAAAAGAAGCAGAACAGTAAAAGAAACAGAACAGTAAAAGAAACAGTATAGTAAAAGAAGCAGTACAGTAAAAGAAGCAGAACAGTAAAACAAACAGTATAGCAAAAAGTACAGTAGCAGCGAGGTAAGGTAAGTATGTCAATTGGACAGCAGCCTACAATTTACGCTGCATCATATCTGGTTTTACTGCATATTCTAAGGCGGTTTTGGATGTAATCAGCCCCTTTTTGCAAAGGCTGACCAGACTGGCATCCATGGAGAACATTGTATCCGAGGAAGAAGAATATAATGTTCCGTCAATCTGGGGGATTTTATTCTCTCGGATCATATTCCGGATTGCCGGAGTTAATGTTAAAACTTCAAAAGCAGGGATAAGTTTCCCGCTAACGGAGGGAACCAGCTGCTGGGATACTACTGCCTGTAACGCCATGGATAATTGAACGGTAATCTGGGTCTGCTGGCTTGGAGGGAAAACATCAATAATTCTTCCCACTGTATTCACAGCGCCTATAGTATGGAGGGTGGAAAATACCAGATGACCTGTTTCAGCTGCGGTCATGGCAACCTGTATTGTTTCAAAGTCACGCATTTCGCCCAGCAGAATAACATCGGGGCTTTGGCGAAGGGCGGCACGCAGGGCTACCAGATAACTTTCGGTATCTGTGTTAATCTCCCGCTGGCTTACTATACTTTTTTTATGGCGGTGCAAATGCTCCAGGGGATCTTCCAGTGTAATGATATGACGTTCTTTGGAAGAGTTGATGGCATCAATCAGGCAGGCAAGAGTGGTTGATTTTCCGCTTCCCGCAGGTCCGGTAACCAGAACCAGACCCTTGTTAAAGTCTGCAAGCCGCAGTATATTATTCCCAATGCCAAATTCCTGGGGATCAGGAAGATTAAACCGCACAATTCTGATTACGGCAGACAGGGAACCACGCTGACGGTATGCATTGATTCGAAATCGGGACAGGCCGGTAATGGAAAATGAAAAATCGTCATCGCCTTTATCCAGCAAAATCTGCATAGATCTGTTTCCGGCCAGTTGATAAATTTCCGTTATAATATTTTCGGTATCATTAGGCATAAGTTTGTCTGAGTCATCATGTACCATAGTGCCATTGACTTTATAGGACAGGGGAAGCCCGGCTACAATAAAAACGTCTGATGCCAAGGCTTTTACCGCATGTTCCAATAGTTCATTTATTTCCATTAAAGTTCCTCCTAAAATTCAGATTCAAAAGATCCGTTGAATACAGGTACATTACTTTCCGGTGCCCAACTGCCATCAGATTCGCTGTTCCAGGTTATAATGCGATAGAAGCGCTCTCCCGACTGTGTTGGGAAATTAAGCTCCAGAGTTACCTTTAACATCTGATCATCCGTAATTGGTACCGCATAATGTAATTCAGGTGACGGACGATCCTGGTCAAAGGTATATGTATCCTTGTCTGAGAGTACCTTTATTATTCGGGTATAATAAGATTGTGGGTCGGAAAAAGTCTGCGATCTGTACTCGGAATATAAAATGTCATCAATTTCAGACAGTATCTGCTTGGCCTTTTGGTCCGCCTTATAATAGGCACTGGTATGCTCGGCATTCTTCTTGCTCAATTGATAATCCATGTTGGCGTTAACGATTGAAAGAACAGCAAATGTTACCAGGCATAAAAGCACAAATACAAGCAGAATGGAAGAAGTTCCGATATTTAAAAAAGTATGTTTCTTTTTCTTTTTCATCATAAACGGCCTTTCTATTACTCAAGAGTATGAGGAATATTTATTTGGGCTGCAAGAGAATACAGCAGTTTTTCCGGTTTATCAGTTTCAAATGATGAGATGGAGACGTCCTTTTTACGGGAGTCCCCGGTAACTGTAGCGATGAGAGTAAACTTACTATCTGATTCACTGCATTTTTCCCAGGCTGTATCATAATAAAAGATTATGGAATCCCCATCAGTGACACTTTCCGGAAACAAAGACTGCACTTCTGACAGGGAACCGTTACAGCTTTCCAGTACTTCGGCTGTATTTGATACCAGTCGGGAAGATGTACTCAAATTTTTTGAACTCTGGCTCAGCAAAAAAGATTTTGAAAACAGCTGAATGCAGATACCGCTTGCAACGGTAAAAAACAGTATGGCTATGATCAATTCGATTAAAAATAAACTTGATTTGGAAGGAGTGTTCTTTTTCATATTGGAATCCTTCTTTCTTATTCAATGTCTTTAATGTCACTTCTGGGGTGGATATAGAGGTCAATACCATTCCCGTCCTCTGTAGAAACGGTAAAATGATAAAGCCCTTCCCTCACTTCTTCCATTTTAAGGGAGGTAATATCTGTAATGGACTGGCCGGATTCAACAGATACGGAAGTGTCTGCTTTTGCAAATAGTTCTTTTAACTCATTTTGATCCTCATAAATATAAGTTATGTAGTCCTGCCCGTCATATTGGTCTGTAAGAGCCAGGGCATCGGTGCCTGACAGTCTGGTAATGGTAATATCACCAATACCGTCCGCCTGCCGGATTTTTTCAGAAATATAAGAGAGTGCAGTATGGGAAGAATTATTTTCTGCCATTTGCCCGGCAGTAGAACGATAAACATTAGAACCGATCAGAACCACAAGCAGCGCTGAAGCTGCAAATACGCAGAACAGTGACAGGGTAAAAACGATATCAACAAAGTGTTCCTTTGACCGGAAATTCTTCATAAGGTGGCCTCCTATTTCTTAATAATGGTAATGTCAGGCATAATATTAGAGCCAAAAGGTTCATAATGAATAATAAATTTATCATCATCATATGCGACGGCATAGTGTGCCAAAAGGTCTTCCAGGGTATCCGGATAGGAGCCTGTCAGGGCATAGTTCTGTACGGCACACCGTCTTAGGGCATCGGCAAGGGTTCTCTGCTGTTCAGCGTCGGTTGTGGCAGAGATATTGCCGATTCCATATAGGAATAAAATCATAACAAGTCCGAAGGTACAGAGTGAAACCAGGAAACCGGCTCTTATTCTTCGATGAAAAGGTAACTGGTGAAAACGGTTCATAGAAATACCTCCTAAAGCGGTCCGATACTGGACATAATGCCCATAAGCGGAAGCATAACAGAGAGCAGAATAACACCCACAATTATAGATAGTGCAACTACCAGGGAAGGTTCCAGGATAGAGATCAATCTTTCGATCCGATTGTCGACTTCTTCTTCATACTGATCAGCTACTTTCTTCATAACTTCGTCTACGTTGCCGGTTTTAAATCCCACTGCGATCATGCGGGCATATACCCCCTGGAAAAGTTCGGAACTGGTTACTGCATGTGAAAAGCTTTCGCCTTCTTCCATGGAAGTCTGACACTTTTTAATCTTTTCCTGTAAATCCTGGTTATCAACCAGCTTAGAGGTCATGGTAAGACTCTGCTCGATGTCCAGACCGCTGCTCAGTGTAAGAAACATTCCGCTGGCAAATCGACCCTGGGCTATCTTATGCTGAAGAGTTTTGGAAAAACGTATCTTAGAACCATTGAAAAATAAGAAAGCCGTAAAAGCTGCGAAAACGATAATTACGGGCACTGCATAATGGCTGAGCATGTTTCCAAGGTTCAGCAGGCTTTTGGAAAATCCCGTCAGCTGGCTGCCCAGCTCAATGTAAACCTGATTAAAGACAGGCAGTACTTTCACAATGAGGATCACTACTATAAATAACAGAAGCCCGATCATAATGCAGGGATATGTAATAGCACCTTTAATTCCTTTAGCGATATTCTCCTCCCGCTCATAATATTGGGCTAAAGAGGACATGACATCGTCAAGCCGGCCTGATTGTTCGCCGATTTCAACCATATCTGTAAAATATTTAGGAAATACTCCGCAGTCTGATACCGCAGCATGGAAGTTCCCTGTTTCTTCTAGCGTGTGATAAATAGATTCCAAAACAATCTTTCCATCCGGACTGACGTTATCTTCCAGCATGATAGAGATGCCTTCAATAGAAGAAATACCCGACTGGAGAATCATTGCCATTTGATTACAGAAAAAGGATATTTCAGTATTGGATAATGGTTTGTTGGCTTGTTTTGCCATAAGAACTCCTTTCAAAACGCAAATTTAAATATCTATTAATAGGTATGTTTAGTGGTATAGTTCTTTGCGTCTCCAATGTATTTTTGGATTTTTTTGCTGTTTTTCCCACTGGCTGCGAAGGTTGGATCCATGAGTGACCAGCTTTTGCCGTCGAATTGAATAATGTCATCAATCCAGCCCTCCTCCTTTGTATAGACACTGATCCAGGCATGGACAACTTCCCCGGAATATCCGGTTTCAATTTTGGTGGGAATGCCCTGGGAACGCAGCATACTTCCCATAAGAGAAGCGTAGTCAAAGCAGATTCCTTTTTTGGTTGTCAGAGTATCATCCACATTGGGAATGTAATCAAACTGTACGCTTTCTGCCTTATCCGTATCATAAGTAATGTTATCGATGGTAAAATTGTATACAGAGGTAATGGCATCCAGATCTGTTGAAGCTCCCTTTACGAGTTCAGCTGCCTTTTTTACGGACTGGGAATCAGCTGTAAAATTGACATATTGGTTCGGATACAGAAAGGGACCGAATTCATTTGTTAATGTTACATCTGCGGATAAAGAGCTTACGATAGCGTATTTATCATTGGCCAGCTGTTCACAAACCATAATTTCATAGTTCCCGTTTCCCTGGGACAGGGGGAAAACCTCATAGTTTCCGGTATTTTTTATATTATAGTCATTAGTAGAATTATCGGAAGCTTTCACCCGCAGCTTCACTTTGGATGCATTGCCCAGGTACTTTACCATAAAATAGCCTTCTGACAGGCTGGATGTATCAATGGAAGCGTACGCATCAGTCTGTACCGTTGTTCCGGCAGCTTTTGGAGTCAGAACCTTTGGTGTATTCGGGCGGGAACCCGTGGAACTGATACCAGACCCGGAGGAACCCTTGGAGACAACGTGCTCCCGATCGTCTGAATTGCCGCAGGCTGATAAAAAGATACTGAATAAAAGCAGTATCATCAGAAAGGCATATTTATGAAGTTTGCAGGGATACATAGAAATACCTCCCTCTCAGTTTGCTGTAATAATGCTTATTATAGCAATGCTCAGATGTAAATACAATATATTTTATGAAAATGATTCCGTGTGACTAAAGTGTGACAAAAATCCATTATAATCTAATTATAAAGTGCATCAGTATCATTAAATGCAAGTACTGCATTGCATAAATAACTGTGGATAGCGGGTGCTGTATCACAGCTATTTATGCAACGCAGTACCAGTATATACAAGGAAGGAAAATAGCTATGAAAAAGAAAAATTTCATGATAATCGGCGCGGCGGCTGTGCTTTTAGCGGCGACTTTGATAAGCGGGACAATGGCATCCTTTCAGGCAGAAACAACTTCTAAAAATAAAATCAGTGCCGGAAATATTGGAATACAGCTTATGGAAGAAACGGCAAATGGCGGAAAAGAAATAAAGGAAGGCGATATCAAGAATATTACAGGAATGCCTGGAGATAAAATTCCGGAGGCCATTTATGTAGATAATATTAAAGATAACCCTTTGTACTTAAGAGTAACACTGCATAAGAGCTGGGAAGACCGCAGCGGTGAGAAAAATCCGGAAGCTGACGCAAATTACATTTCAATTATAACGAATCAAAAGGATGACTGGATTATTCAGGCTGACGATGAAAATGGTGAAGAAATGTACTTTTACTACCGCAAACCCCTGAATGAAAAAGAGTCTACATCGAAGATAATGGATTTTATCCAAATTGCCAACATCCCAAGCAAAGAACAAAATTTATATACCGGACTTTCCATCGCTTTTGATGTGGAGGCGGATGCGATCCAGGTAATCGGGGCAGCAGATGCCATGCTGTCAGAATGGGGATTAGAAGTTAAAATTGATGAAAACGGAGTTCTGCAGGAAGTAGAGGAAGAATAGAAGCGAATATTAACAGGAGGTAAGTGTTGAAAGAAAAATTTAAAGCAGAAAGGATGCCACATCATGATTCTTTCAACATGTTTTATAGTGGCAGTATTGCAGGCGGTTCTGCAATATGCGGTGGGTGAAAATATGAAAAAGAAAATATTTAGTTTTTTCATTATACTGACATTGCTTTTACAAATGAATATGGTGGTATTCGCTGACAGTGATACAAATGTTACTTTTGATGGTGATGCCAAAGAATTTGTATTTTTAAACGGAAGCAATGATCTGTTTGATAATTTTAAAAATATGATGCCCGGGGAGACGAGAACTCAGAAAATTACGCTGACAAATGATGACTATGAACAGATGAAATTTTACATGAGTGCTCAGGTGCTTCGTGAAATGGGAGCAGGCGGGGTGGTATTTGAAATTACCCTGAAAAAAGACGGGGAACAGTTCTATAAAGGAAAAATCGGCGGGCTGGAAAGCTTTGGGGAAGGTTATATGGGTGAGAATTTCCTGTTAGAAAGCCTTGGAAAAGGGGAATCAACGGATATAGATATGGAAGTCTATGTGGATGGGGACTCCATGGATAACAGCTACCAGGAAACAGAGGGTGTCATCCAATTTACGTTCCGTGTGGCACATGATGATTCTGCCGACCAGACAGAGCCGACCACAAATAAAAATCCGGGTAATTCAAATAATAATAACAATAATAACAGCAGCAATGGGAATTCCAATGGCGGCAGCGGTACAAATCAAACAACAAATAAAGTAAAAACTGGCGATGATACGCCGATTTTTCTGCTTGCAGGGACGATGGGTGCCTGTGTATGCGTAATGATATTTATAGCTGCAGGCAGACGGAAAAAGAATCAGAAAGGAGAGGAGTCATAAATGAAAAAAATAAGTATGTTGATAATGTGCTTTCTTATGATATTTTTGGCAGTGCCGGTACTTTCTGCAGAAGCAGCAAAAAACTATGAGGTTGTTTTTCGAGGGGGTTCTCACGGAACCTTAAGTGAGGGTGATGGAAAGAAAGTCGTTTATAATATCCCATATGGTGAGGGATTCCCAAATAGTCCCTATGCCATCCCGGAAACAGGATATGTCTTTAAAGAATGGAGCGAGGAACCCCAGGAAGCCGGAACACCGGTAACCGGGAAAAAAATCTATGTCGCTAAATATATTCCGGTAGTAAGTGGAGTAGAATACGCAGTTAAATATGTAGACACAAATGGAAATCAGCTTGCAACCACTAAGGTTACTATGGGTGAGAATGGAAATAAAATAACAGAAACAGCATTGCTGATCAGCGGCTACACGGCAGACCAAAAGTCAAAATCTGTGGTTTTGTCAGATAAAAATTCTGAGATTCAGTTTATTTATACATCCAATCAATCCGATGTACAGCAGACGGAGCCTCAGACAAATCCACCGGCGACGGAAGCACCAAATAACAATCCGGATAATAATACACCTGCTGCGCCAACAACTCCTGCAGCAAATAATACTCCGGCAACTACACCGCCAAATACCACACCAAATAATACCACACCAAATAATACAGTGGATAACAACGCAAATAATACTCCTAATAATGGTGAAAACAACCAACAGGCAGCACCGGATGAAAATAATCAGCCAGCTGCAAATGAGAATACGGTAGACATCCCGGATGAGCAGGTTCCGCTGGCGGATTCCCCTGAGACGGATTCTGAACAGGAAACGATCAGCATAGAAGACGAGGATGTACCGCTTTCAGCAGCTCCGGAGATCAAAAATGATTATACGGTTATATATATCATTCTTGGAATTCTGGCAGCAGCAGCGGCAGCTTTTGGAATTAAGACAGTTGTTTCCAGAAGACGTAAATAAAGGAATTAAATTATTAAGATTTATTAAAGATAGCAGTATAATGAGCCACGAAGCATTGCATCATATGAATATTAGTGCTATGATAAGATTAGAAAAATAATCGATATCCCATATCGCTGTTCTGATGATATGGGGTATTGGCATAAAATAATCAGAATGACAGGAATAATGTCTTATGGCTAATATGGAGAATAAATTGAACAAATTACAGGTGAAGATGTTTGGCGATTTTCATGTAACAGATGGAAAGAATATATTAAATGACGATAACATTCGTTCTGTCATGGTGACGAGGCTTTTGACATACTTTTTAAACAACAGAAACAGAATGATTCAGGTGCAGGAACTGGGTGATCTTCTATGGAATGAGGACGAAACGGATAATCAGGTAGGGGCATTAAAAAACCTGATGTATCGTCTTAGAAACATTATGAAGAAGTTACTGGGAAGTTCCGAATATATTCTGACAGGGCGTGGAGCTTATTACTGGAATCCGGATGTTACGGTAAAGGTGGATTGTGAAGAATTTGAAACCTGCTGTAAAAATGCCAAAAATCTGAAAGATGATATAGAAGGCCAGATTGTTCAGTACCGCCGTGCAGTAGATCTTTATGCCGGTATGTACTTACCTAAGATTTCATCGGAACACTGGGTTATTTCTTTATCAGCCTATTATCATTCAATGTTTTTATCAGCCGTGAAGAGCCTGGCGGAACTATATGAAGAAGCCGGAAATTTTGAAGAAATGGAAAATGTCTGCAGTAAAGCAATTTCTATGGATTCGCTGGATGAATATCTGTATTATCTGCTGATTAAGTCATTGATTGGACAGCACAAAGAGAAGATTGCACAGGAATATTATACAAGAGCCGTAGAGCATCTGTATGAAAATCTGGGTGTCAAACCTTCCAGTCAGCTGGAAGAAATATATCAGTCGCTGTTAAACGAAATGAACAGTCAGGAACTGGATATTAAGAGAATTCAGGAGGATCTGTGCGAAGCGGCAAAACCCCAGGGTGTATTTCTGTGTAAGTATGGGATATTCCGTGAAATATACCGGCTGCAGGCAAGGCAGGCCCAGCGATTCGGAATGGCTGTCCATGTAGCGCTGATAACCATAAACCCTCCTCAGTACATAGAAAAGGGGACAGAAACATATCTGTCAATGCTGAAACGGGCTATGGATCATGTGAAAGATGCATTTGGATGTCTCCGGGCAGGAGATGTTGCAGCCAGATACAGCGGGTCACAATATGTTGTGCTGTTACCTACGTGTACATATGAATCCGGTAAGATGGTATTGAAGAGGATCGAAGACAACTTTTATAATTCTGCTAAATGGAAGAAATTTAACTTAAGAAGCAGTTTGGAAGAAATTAGTTTTGGAGATATAAGTAACGAATAGGAGGAGCATTTGTGGAAAATATACAGCCTTATTACTTGATGAATGCTCTTAGAATATGTATAGATGAAAAGAAAGATATTTATTTTCAGGGAAGGGCTTATACAAGGTTATCAAAAGATGAAATTAAGTTTCAGGATCTTTCCAGCCTTTTAATTGAAGTAGATAAGATCTTTGATGAAGCAGGTTATCCCCAGGCATTTCAGGAAAAAAGAAGTTTTCAAAAGGAGCATTCAAGATCTTTTTTCTCAATGAATCCCGGCAGTGAAAAGGATATTGATGAGATTTTAAATCAAAAAGGTGTCATAGCAACCTTTGATGTTATAGTTATCAGCAGGAGGCATTCTACCTGGCAAGGGGAGGTATATGGCCTGCAGAGAGAAAAACTGGGCAGCTTTGAAGGTGCCATTACAATGATAGATATATTAACGAGCAATATGGTGATATCAGATCAGTGATATCGCCATATTTTTTTGGAAAAATGTTTGCTGTGACCAGTCTGTGACTTGATTTTGATATAGTAAATCTATAAAACGAAGAATTAACGGGATAAGTTGATATTTGAAAGAGAATAGATAGTATATCAGAGGAGGATCCACATGAAGACAAGAATGAAAAAAAGATTAACCGCAATCCTTTTATGTATGGCCATGATCGTGACTACATTAGGTTCCAATGGAGTAGTACTGGCGGCGGATAATACTGATCATACAGAAGTCCCGGGGACGGCAGCAGAGGCTGAACAGGTCAACGTAGTAAGCCCGGCAGCAGAGACGATTGAAAGTGAAGCGGCTGCTCAGACGGAACCTGTCGTAATGACAGAGATTCAAACAGAAGCTGCAGCAGTACCGGAAACGGAAATGAATTCCGAAGCAGGAACTGAAAATATTCCGGAGACAGAGATGTCCAGCGAAACAGAAGCAGAGAGCCAGGAAGAAATGCAATCCGAAATGACATCGGAGACAACAGAAACTGCTTCAACAGAAACAGAAAGCAGACCGGAAGAAATGCAGTCAAAATATCTTTTTGAAAATGAAGAGATGACAGCAGTAGTAGAATTGATGAATTCGGATACAGTTCCAGCGGATGCGGTGTTAGAGGTAAAGCCAATCTTAAATAAAATGATTTCAGATAACAGCCCTGAAACAGATAAAGCTGAAAAAGCAGAGTATGACAAAATTAATACTTTATTAAATGAAAAAGCGGAAAAAGAAGCAGCACCAATCGATGGATTTAATGCTTATGCAATTCAGTTTGAAAAAGATGGTGTGATCTATCCGGTCAAAGATGAAATGAAAGTTTCCATTAATTTTAAAAACGCAGTTCTTCCTGAAACCTTCAGAACGGAAGAAATAAATTTAAAAGCGGTTCAGGCGCAGGTATTAAAGTTTACGGCAGATGAAAATGAAGCTGGAAAAACAAATGTAATTGATTTGAAAGAAAAAACAACAGTTTTAAATTGTAATTCCGATTTTGCAGTTAATGAAGTAGCATTTGAATCAGATAATGTAAGCCAGTTCGCAATTGCTTGGAATGGTGAGGATACAACAACAGAATATACATACGATGATGACCAGGTGACGGTAAAGGCTGTTTTAAGTGAAGCGGGGATACTTCCCAGAGGAGCAGAACTGAAAGTTGTCCCGGTAGTAGACAAAGAGGAACTGGATAGAGTAGAGAGCCTGTTAAATAACAATGCAAAAGCAGAAGATGATACAATAACAGGATTTCTGGCATATGATATTAGTTTTGTAAAAGATGGTGTTGAGGTGGAACCTTCCGGTGAAGTGGCAGTGACTATGGATTTTAAAGAAGGAGTCAAACCGGAAAAAACAACAAAGAGTAATGCTGAAAAAGCAGAAAACAATGCAGAACAGAATGTTACGGTATACCATTTTAATGAAAATGGCAATCAGGATATAAATGTTGAAGAAATTAAACATGCCTCAGTAGATGTTAATAATAAAGCTGAAGTGGTAACAACCAATTTTCAAGTTAACAGTTTCTCAATATTTACGTTAGTTTGGAAAAATACTGCTGGTTCGGGTCAAGCGAATACAACGCAGAGTTTGAAAATTCACATTGTTGATAAAAAGGGAAATGATTTAATGAATGAACCTATTAGTTTTCAACATAAGACAGCAGTATCCTGGCCACAGGCTTCACCCAGTCAAATCAGTGAATGGATTCAGAGTGAAGATATGGATAATCATAAGACACTTGAAAATAAATCTTTTTGTCGTGCATATATGACTTCTGATTCATGGGGGGGACAAAAAGATGTCAGCAATGTAATGCTCTGGAAAAATGAAAGTAACAACGGATGGCAGGTAAAGTGGAGTTCAAATGACGTAACATACAATGTGCAGCCGGGCGATGAATTATATTTTGAATATACTGACAATCTTAAAACAGTTGATACCATCGACAGCAATAGCAAGGGCATTGAATTGAATATGTTTAACTATAGCGTTAATGAGCATCAGTTCTCGGGCGGGGAATGGAATGAAACTGCTGCCGGCCGCGGTGTTAAACAGGGGATGGTCCAGAATAAATTAGATGCAGATGGCTATCCCGTGTTTAGTGAAAAGTTTGGTCAGGCAATTAAAAAATTCGGAAGTAATAAGGATCTCAGAGGAACTACTTTAAAAGAATGGTTTAATCCACAGGGGAGCTATACCACTCAGGCAAATGCAAACCATTTATTTTTACAAAGTGTATATGATGAGAGTAAGTACTTTTACTATAGCAGTTTTGATAATTATGCTTATTTAAATCAGACAGGTGATAATGCAGGTAATTTTACTGTTTATCAACAGATTGGAACACCGGATAATGCGAATCAATTATATTATCAGCGTGGTAACTTTATGCCGTACAATAATATAGCGAATGGAAAACTTAGTAAAAATAAAAATTATTACGACGAACAGGGTAACCCATTAGACAAAAATGATTCCCGGTATGGAGAAGAATTATATCTTACCCAGGGAAAAACGTATCACTTTGGCATGAATATGAGCGCTTCCTTTGCACAGCCGCAAAATGGAATGGTAGATGGAAGCCCAATGGTTTTTGAATTTAACGGCGATGATGATATGTGGGTTTTCATCGATGGCGTTCTGGTGTTAGATATTGGCGGTTGTCATGATGCCCGCAGTGGAAGCATTAATTTCAAAACAGGAGATGTAAAGGTTCAGGGAGTTGCAGATACAAATATAAAAGCTTTATTTCAGAAAGCAAAGGCAGATACTTCTAAATTTGTAGAAGGCGGGAACTATTTTAAAAACTATACAGCTCATGAAATTAAGATATTCTATATGGAGCGTGGTGCAGGAGCATCTAACTGTAAATTGAAATTCAATATTCCGGCAGTTCCTAAGGGAAGTGTAAATGTTACAAAAGAAATTGGTAATATAAATGAAGGATCATTCAGTGATGTAAACTTTAACTTTAAACTTTATGTAGAAGATGAAAATGGAGATGTAACGCGCGATAATGATAATACAAAGTATAGCTTGGTTACAGATGGGGCATATACACTTATTGATGGAAGTAAGATAAAAGAAATGCAGACTGACCTTAATGGCAGTTTTACTTTAAAACATGGTCAGACAGCTCAGTTTACTCAGTTTGATATGGGCAAAAAGTATTTTGTGGAAGAAACGGATGTTATTCAGAGCCAGTATGATGAATTTGAAGTGAATGGTGTAAAGTTAACGACAGAGAATGGTTCCATAATTGAAGGAGACGAAGGATCAGATAAATATATTGTCAGAAGTCAGGCTTTGCTGGTTGGAACGGATCTTACCGTTAACTTTCAAAACTTCTGTACAGGAGATAACCTGCAGGATCTGGTAATTGAAAAAGTGTTAACTTCAGGATCTTCAGAAGATATTTATGAATTGACGGTTACTGTGGGAGGTCATTTATTTGAAGGTGAATTTATTCGAAATGAAGCAAAAGAAGATGAAAACCGTGAGCAGGCAGTCAAAGGAAAGATATATGTAAAAGCAGGTGATAAAATCAGGATTCCCAAGATTCCGTCAGGAACCAGTTTTGAAGTAAAGGAATCTAATTTAAATGAACTCAATCAGGCTTTTACAAAATATGATAAAGAAAACTATAAAGTAGTAAATGCAGAAGTTCTGGCGACTGATGAAAAAGCTTCCGGAAAATTATTGTTTAAAAAGAATGCAGAAGTTATTGTTACGAATACCTTGCTGTTAGGAAATTTGACAATTAAAAAGACTATAGATTCTGTAAATTATGACAATGGTGATCCGATTTTTACATTCCAAATTAAACATTTAGAAACGGGAAAAGTGTTTGAATATACAATGCGTTTTAAAAAAGATGAAGCGTTAACACAGACAAAAACCTTCGAACTTTTACCCCTTGGAAATTATGAAATAACTGAGTTAGAAACGATTAGATATGAATGTGTAGGTGGAAATGTAAAACAAACAGAATTAAAGAAAACTGCATTAAATCAGACAGTAGCATTTAAAAATATTCGTACGAATCCGGATAACTATTCCCATACAGATGTGGTAATTAATAAATTTACCATGGACAAAAATGGTAATATTGTAATTACTCCGGATCAGTTGGGAAAGTCAGAGAATAAAGAAAATTAAGGAGTGGATAAGATGAATCGATTTATAAAAAATAAAAAAGCATTGATGGCCACTCTGGTTATGGTATGTGTGGCAGCAATAGGTATTACCGGTATGACAATTGCGTTATACTCGGACGTTTCTACGGTAAAAGAAAATTCTTTTACCGTAGGTAATGTGACAACTGATATTGAAGAAAACATTGTTGCATCAGAAGGTATTAAAGAGCCCACAGTGAGAAACACAGGTAAAAATGCATGCATTATTCGTATGAGAATGACTATATCTCCTCAGAGTGCAGAGAGTAATGTAGGTGTCTCTGGCGGAAGCAAAGATGTATTGTGGATTTATAATGAAAAAGATGGGTTTTATTATTATAATGCCGTTGTTCAGCCGGGAGAAAGCACACAGGCATTAT
This sequence comes from Robinsoniella sp. KNHs210, assembly GCF_000686105.1. Classification (NCBI taxonomy): domain Bacteria; kingdom Bacillati; phylum Bacillota; class Clostridia; order Lachnospirales; family Lachnospiraceae; genus Robinsoniella; species Robinsoniella sp. KNHs210. The sequence goes on along the minus strand of NZ_JMLZ01000002.1, from coordinate 2,917,687 downwards.
TCAGTAAATATGAAATAAAAGATCCGGCAAAGTTTGAACCATTTGATATGACATTATACCAGGAAGCGGTGCAGGCAGAAGCTGTTAATGATGCAGGAGATGTAATTTCTGCATTAGACAAAAATGGGAATTTTAATGTGGAATCAGCAAATAAAATATGGAAGATTTATAGTGCTGAATAAAGTATATTTATGTTATTTAAATGCAAAATACGACAAAAAAGTTAGAAGCTTGGAGGAAAAGAGATGTTAAAAAAAGTATGTGGGATATTAAGTTCTTTATTATTAATTATATTAGCATTAGTTGCAGCAGCGTTAATTGTACCACACTTTTTTGGATATCAAACGATGGCAGTCTTAAGCGGAAGTATGGAACCCAACATAGGTGTGGGTTCCATTGCTTATGTAAAGGAAGCTCCGTTTGATGAATTAAAAGTGGGAGATGTAATTAGTTTTCATATGGGAAGCGATACGGTGGTAACACATAGAATAAAAGATGTGGATCAGGAGAACCAGCTAATCACAACAAAAGGTGATGCAAATGAAGTACAAGATGCCGAACCGGTAGCAGCACCCAGCATTATCGGTAAGGTGGGATTTCATATTCCGCTCATGGGATATATCAGTATTTATGCTAAAACACCGCTTGGAATAGCGGGGATATGTGCCGTATTTATAGTGTTAATTCTGCTTGTTTTTTTACCTGAAATTTTCAGTAAAGACGAGAAAAAAGAAAATAAAAAAGATAGTAAAAAAGAATAAAAAAGTATCATGGAATTATCTCTGTATGACCAGTGTGTGACTGGATTGTTATATACTGGATACATAACATAGGAAGTCGAAAAGAACTTATAAATGGATAGAAAGAATAGGAGATAATGAGATGAAGAAAAAAAGTTTAGTTACGATGGTAGCAGCAGTTTGTTTGACAGGTGTAGTAATGGTTGGAGCAACTTTAGCGTACTTAACAAGCACGACAGATGTAGCACAAAATACATTTACAGTTGGTAAAGTAGAGATTGATTTAAATGAAAAAACCGGTGAAACGAATGAAGATTTTACGAAAGAAACAGAGTGGAATGATACGACCGATGGTAAGAATATGTATCCGGGACAGGAAGTTGCTAAGAGACCGGTAGTTACCGTCAATGCTGATTCTGCTGACTGTTGGGTGTATGTACAGGTAAGCGGAGCAGATGATTTAGTAAGTAAGAACTTTACTATTGATGGATGGAATACAGACTGGATTAAGACAGATGAAACTATAAGCTTAGATGGTATCTACAAATATAAAGATAAAGTATTAAAACAGAACAAAAATAATATACTTCCGGCTGTATTTACAAGCGTTAAATATAATGAAAAGGCAGAGGGTAATTTAGAAGGTACTGTTGGGACAGTAAATGTAGTTGCAGCTGCAATTCAGGCTGATGGTATTGATGAAGCGAAAGCACTGGAAGAAGCTACTGCACAGTTAAGTAAAGCATTAAATCCAGAGGCATAGACAACGAAAACATCATTAAATCAGCATATAATTTATTGTAAATATACCCCAAATATAACACTAAATATAACCACGGATATAATAAAGAGAGGATAGGTAAATATAATTATGAAAAAGAAAAAAATATTAACTATGGTAGCAGCAGTAGCATTAGTAGCAGTAATCGGAGTAGGGGCAACTTTAGCATATTTCACAGATAAAGACAGTAAGACAAACGTTGTAACCATGGGAAAAGTTGATATCGATTTAGAAGAGCCGGAGTTTAGTCAAAATCCGGATGATACAATTACGGACGTAAAGCCAAATCAGAGTATTGTAAAAGACCCTAAAATTACAGTAGCAGAAGGTTCTTTAGAAGCATATGTACGTGCCAAAATTGAGTTTGAAGGTTTAAGTGAAAAACAAATTGAAGATATTTTACCATTGATTGATATTGATACTCAAAAATGGTTTTTATCAACAGACGGATACTATTATTATCAGGCTCCAATGAAGGCTGGAGCATCAGATTATCTGTTCCAAACCGTAAAAATACCGGAAAACTGGGGCAATGAAGTATCTGGTTTGACATTTAAGATTAATGTTTTTGCAGAAGCTATTCAGGCTGATAGCTTTACTCCATATTCAGAACGTGGTTTAATTATGGGATGGAAAGATTCAGAAGGAAATGATATTCAGGCAGAAACAAATAAAACAGTTCCAACAGAAGTACAGTAAACAGGATAGCAATTAGCAGTAAATACTCACCAGAGCGTGTTTGAAATTCATCGCCTGATCTGATAGCTCCGCTAATCAGGGTGCAGCCGTGCAAATTAAGAACGTATCCCCACTACGCCGCCAATTTTGCACTGCCCTCCCGCAAGGTGGAGCAGTCAGCCGCATACGGGCAGTGTGAAAACACGCTTGAAGTTTATAAAATAACAAACTTCAGCAGCTTATTATATCAGCGGGAAAATCAGCCTGATGGCTCAACGGAAGAAAGGAATGGATTCGTGACGTATGGGTGGTTCAAATAAAAACGAAGAAAAGACGTTTATTGTTACAGTAAAAAGCAGAAAAAATCAGACATGGCAGGGAACGGTAAACTGGGTGGAAGAAAAAAGAATACAGCCATTTCGTAGTGCTTTAGAATTAATCCGTTTGATGGATTCTGCCATAGGTGTAGAGGAGGAAGAGTAATGGTTAAGAAAAAAATAGCGCTGTTGGTTACGACAGCTGCACTTATAGGTCTTGTAACCGTAGGAGCTACATTAGCGTGGTTCACGGATAAAGATACAGCGAATAATAAACTGGCAGTTGGTTTTGTAAGTGTAGAGATTGATGAACCAAACTATAAAGAAGAGAATTATCAGGCATTATTGCCGGGTGATCCAATTTGGAAAGATCCCACAATTAATCTGGCAGCTGAAAGCCAGGATTCCTATATCCGTATTGCAGCGCCAAAGGTAACCGTAAATGAGGTGGATTATCCTTTGTTTAATCAAGATGGATCTTCTGATTTTGGGTCGGTTTTAAATGAAAATTGGGTACTGAAAGGTGATTACATTTATTATAAGAACATTGTATCTGGAAATGATAAGGTTCCGCTGTTGAAAGAGCTGGGAAGCGAAGGCAATATCTATACAATGCAAATTCCTACATCATGGACAAATGCTTTTAATTCCGCGAAGATAGAGATTGTCTTTAATGTAGAAGCAATTCAGGCAAGGAATGTAACACCGGATTTTGGAAAAGACGCACCATGGCCGGTTAGCAGCCCGGATGAAATTATAGAATATCAGGCCAAATAAAATCATATAATGTATTAATATTTATTAAGGACGGAAGATTGTTTAATCTTCCGTCCTTAATTGCAGAATAAGGATGAGAATACGCTATGGCAACTGACCAAAAAATAGAAAATCTTCTGAATCTGGCGCTGGATGCCACTCCGGAAGAACGGGAAAAATCACTGACGTTAGATGTGGGGTATGATCCGGTGGACCAGAAGTGGGAAATTATCGTAAAGTACTCAGGGGATATCTCAAGGCTTGAGAGTGAAGACATTCAGGTAGTGGAATTAATCAATGAATACGCAATCATAACATTACCGGAATCTAAAATTGCTTACCTGGCGGCACAGCCAGAGGTTGAATTTATTGAAAAGCCGAAGCGGCTGTTTTTCTCGGTTAATCAGGGGAGGGCAGCATCCTGCATGAATGTGCTTCAGACACCGGCTTTTAATTTAAATGGGGAGGGCATTATTGTTGCAGTTATTGACTCGGGGGTGGATTATACACATCCTGATTTTCGAAATCCCAATGGAAGTACCCGCATATTAAATATCTGGGATCAGACGCTGCCGGGGAATCCGCCAAAAGGATATAAAATCGGGACTGAGTTTGACCAGGCACAGATCAACGCTGCGCTGAACCCTGAGGCAGAAGGGGAAAGGTCTGCACAGGCTGTGCCATCCAGGGACTTAAGCGGTCACGGTACGCAGGTACTTGGAATCGCAGCAGGTAATGGAAGGGCATCTAACGGCAGATACAGAGGTGTTGCCTATGCAAGTGATATTATTGTAGTCAAACTGGGTCTGGCACGCCCGAATTCATTTCCAAGGACAACAGAGCTGATGCAGGCGCTGGATTATGTAATTAGGAAGTCTATTGAATATCAGAAGCCCGTTGCCATTAATTTAAGTTTTGGAACCGTTTATGGTTCACATGATGGAAGCGGACTTTTGGAGACATATATCGATGACATTTCGAATCTGTGGAAATCTACAATATCGGTGGGGACGGGGAATGAGGGGAGTACCGGAGGACACACTTCCGGGATACTGAAAAACAATGTGCCTGTAGAAATACAGCTGGGGATAGTAAATAATGAATTGAGTATAAATCTGCAGATTTGGAAGTCTTATGTGGATGAATTTGAGATTACTATCGTGCATCCATCCGGGCAGGTTGTAGGACCATTACAGGAAGTACTGGGACCACAACGTTATATTGCAGGGGAGACAGAGCTTTTGGTCTATTATGGCGAACCCAGCCCTTATAGCACGTCCCAGGAGATCTACATAGATTTTATTCCCCGGGATACTTATATTGACAGCGGTATCTGGCGGTTAATATTTACTCCAAAGAGAATTGTAGAAGGGCGTTATGATGTCTGGCTACCGGCATCAGCAGCGGTAGGAATCGGCACGAGATTTTATCAGCCCACGGTTGAAACCACGTTAACTATTCCCTCAACTGCCAGGAAAGTTATTGCAGTAGGTGCCTATGATTCCAGACTTTTAACTTATGCACCTTTCTCGGGAAGAGGATATAACCGGGATAGCAGCCAGGTCAAACCGGATGTGTCAGCTCCCGGTGTTGATATTACAACTGCCACGCCTGGAGGGGGATATACCACTGTTTCCGGGACTTCTTTTGCAACACCGTTTGTTACAGGGGCAGCGGCGATGTTAATGCAGTGGGGGATTGTAATGGGGAATGATCCTTATTTATATGGAGAGAAAGTCAAAGCATATCTGATCCGGGGGGCGAGGCCTTTAAATGTAGAAAGGGTTTATCCAAATCCCACGCTGGGATATGGAACGCTCTGTGTAAAAGACAGCTTTCCGGGTTAAAAATGAATTTTATGTGCATTTTAACTTGACAATACACAATGATGAAAATGCAATATACAAAAGATATAAAATAGTATAACCTAAAGTGGAAAATGAGAGTGAAATTTAAGCCGCACTTGTGTAATCGAGTGCTTTTTTTGTGGAATATTGCTTATTTGCATAGAAGATATTGCTAAAATTTAGTATATAATTTATTCTGTGGGTAACAGTCTGGAACGTGTCCGAAAGCTATGATCAAACACGCTCTAAGATTCTGTAATAATAAGCAGGAGGAAAAAAGAGTTATGAGGAATAAGAGGAATCTGGCAGCCAGAATAATCAGCTTTACATTATCATTATGTCTGGTATGTTCCAGTGCTGAAGGTCTTTTCTCATCTGGGGTTGTGCATGCGGCAGAACTGCAGGAGAATGGGTCTGAGGTCATGGAGATACCAACAGAAACAGAGGTTGTAAAGGAAACAGAGTTGCAAAGTGAGATACCGGATATAGAGGAGACGGAATCAACAAGCGAAATAGATGGCGCCGATCGGGAAGAGGCTGCAACTGAGGCAGCGGAGACAGAGAGTGAATTGCAGGAAAAGAATGCTGCAACTGTGGCAGAAGGGGAAGTAAGTGCAGATGAAGCATTTGCCGGCCTGTTGGACGAGATGTATGCAGCAATGCCTGCAGGACAGGAAAAAGTCACTTATGGTAATAACTATCAGTCTAATCAGCCGGAACCATTTACTTATAAATCCGGTAAAGGAACAGCGACCGTAGATAACGGGCTGACTATGAAAATTGAATCTCTTACAGGCAATGAATTTGCAGCGACCTGGGATAATACACCATATCTTACCTCCGGTGTTATTTCCGCCGTTTTTAAATATCAGTCTGAGGGTGAAAGAATTGGCTTTTTAATTAAGGCAAATGATGATTCAAATGGTATTTCCGTAAGATATGATGTTGAAGGCACCTGGAATATTCAGAGCCAGAATGAAGGCGGAAAATGGAAAACATTTTCAGGACCTGTTTTAGAGCAAAATACGGAATACAGACTTCGGATAGGTTTCTATGGTGACAAGATAATCATTGCTTTAGATGATGCTGTTATCTTTAATGAATCAGTTCCGAATGTGTTGACAGAGGAGCTTATTAATCAAAGAGGACAGATAGGAATATTTAAATGGTTTAACGTACCTGCAACAGTATCTATCAGCGATTTTAAGGTAGAAGGTGTAGGAACAAAGGACAAGCCATCCAACGTTGTGGAATATGTTCAGGATTATGAAGATCCGGAATATACACCAAACTGGAGTAATAATGCTGCATCAATCGAAACAACAGATACCGGAAACAGAGTATTGAAAATTGCAGCCGGTAAAGCAAGAGTGGTAGATCTGGATTCACCGGATATCAAAGAGGGAACCTTATCACTTCGTTACAAAGCAGTTGCACCTGCGAACAGCACACCGAAGCAGTTTGGATTCCGTTTTGGCGCTAAGGACAATAAGTTCCGTGAGTTAAACTGGGACGGGGGACAATGGGTTGTAGAGAATCAGTCTGGTTATCCTTCCATCGATATGCAAAAACCAGTGAACGGAACCTGGAATGATTTAATCATTAATTTCCAGGAAGGATCGATCACCGTTTATTTAAACAAAGAGCCGGTAGGAACCTTTACACTGGATGTATTAAAAAATGGTGTGGCAGGTCAGTTCGGTATCCGTACCTGGGGAAGTACTGCCGTATTAATTGATGATGTTATCTACACCAATAAAATAATTGAGCCGGAAGCTATCGTGAAATATGAAAATGATTTCCAGGATGGCATCACAGGAACCTGGAGCCAGGGATCACCTGCAATTGTAAAGGAAGGATCCAATAAGGTTCTGAGTTTAACAAATGTCAGCGGCATGGCTGAATTAACAGATGCCGTAAAATTATCACAGGGAACCTATGGGGCAAAAGTAAAGACAGAACATGCAGATCTTGGTCTTAAGATCGGCACTGGAATTGTGCAGTATAATGTAAATAAATGGGAGTTTGTCTTAGAAAATCAGACGTATCCATTTACAGGCGAAGCAGAATCACCAAAGTTAAAGGCCTGGAACGATCTCGCAGTTTCATTTACCGGAGACAAAGTAACACTCAGCATCAATGGAAAAAAATCTGCTGCTGAGATACCGGCAGGAGTTTCTATTGGAATGGGATATCCCGGAATAACAGGAACCGGTAAGATTTATCTGGATGATCTGCTTTACACGGAAAAGTTCGAGGATATCTCAACAGCTCCGCTGGATAAAGTTTATTATGAAGAATACTATGATACAATTGCAGCGGTAAACTGGGAAGAATTCGAAACACCCCAGATTAAAAATGGCTATCTGGAAGGTGCAGTTGCAGGGAATGCGGCGGCTGTTAACAGTGATATCAGTATGCCGGAACATGGTGTATTCCAGGTGAAAATGCAGGCAGACCAGCTGAAGAGCGGTATTCAGATTGGAAATTTAAAAGTTTACAATACTTCTGCAACGGAATGGGTTTTGGATAATGGATCAGAAATCACACCGCTGGGAATCAGTAAAGCAATTGCGGCTGATGCAGATTATATTCTCAGAGTGGAAATAGTAAAGGGAAATCTAACATTAAAAGTGAATAACCAGACTGTTGGAACCGCAAATGAAGTTTCTTATGATAAGACACAGGGCGGATTCGGTATCTACAATCCAAATGCAGAGAAAATGAATGTAAAAATCGATGCAATGGGAGCAGAGGAATTAAGCGTATATGAAGAAACCTTTGGGGAATTATATAATCCTAACTGGGAATCCAGCAAACCTCTTGATAACAGTAATAATGCGATACATAATACGGAAGCAGGCACGCTGACAATAAAAGTACCGGGCGTAACCAGATTCTTAAATAAAGATTCGATTCCAATGAAGGATGTGCATACCACATTTGATTTCACACCTAGCGTTGGGGATGACATGCAGGGCGGACGTTATGGTTTCGTTTTCCGCGACACCGACTTTACCCAAGGATTGTCGGTAGAGGTTGATATCAATGGAAACTGGCGTGTAAATGTAGATGACAGTACCAAGGGATTTGGCAAGACATTTTCATTAAAAGCAGGTGAGACTTATAAGGTAGCAATTGACCTGATTGGGAACACCGTACAGCTGAAATTTACGGACAAAGATGGGCTTGTCACAGATATGGGTTCCGTTACCATGGAATCTATGAAAAATACACCCGGACTCTTTGGCATAAAGTCCTGGTATGGAAGTAAAGAACTGACATTTGATAATTTTGAAATGATAGAGGAAGCTTCTCTTCCGTTATTCTCTGCAAATGAGAAAACAGTTGAGATTCAAAAAGACGGACTGACAGCTATGATTGATCAGTCATTCCCGCGTATCCTTTCCTATAAGCTGAATGAAAAGACTATGAGAGGTCAGGAAGATCAGCTGGGAACCGTAGTGCTGAACGGAGAAAAAGTATCACCGGCTGTAACCGGAACAAAGAAAGATGACAGTACCTACGAGTACGTAATGGAATTTGCAGATAAAGGTGTAACGATGAAAGCAACACTTTCTGTAGCAGAAAATCATGTGGTAGAATTTAAAATTACAGATATTGCAGAAAACGGCAGCTTTAAAGTGAAAACATTTTCACTGGGCGAAAGCACCTGGGCTTATGCAGATGACAAGATGGAAGGCGCATCTTATGCCTGGACAAAATCAAATGGCCAATGGCATGGTGTATCCGAAGAATTAGCGGATGATATGTCACAAATGGAAAAGAGCGGTGCGGAAGGAACTACCATGGCAATGATCAGTGGAAATGGTCTGGCTGCTTCCATCGAAAACAACGTAATGTCCGGCGGAAATAAAGTGGTAATGGAAAAATCCGTAAAATCCCTGGTAAAAAAGGCTCAGATACGAAATGGAGAATGGACTTACCGTTATAGCGACACCACCGATAAAGAAGAATTGCCCTGGGCAAAAATTGTCATTACAGAAGATGCTAATGCAGATGAAAATGTTGACTGGCAGGATGCAGCAGTAGCACATCGGAAATATATCCTGGAAGAAGCATTTGGTGCCAAAGACATGGCAAACAATATGATGTACATTGCATTTAACTTTGCAAGCCAGGCAAACGACCCATTCCTCAATTCCTTAGAAACAGGTAAGGTATTGTACAATTACATGGATGGATTCGGGCAGATGGTACTTCATAAAGGGTATCAGGCAGAAGGCCATGATGATGATATTCCTTCCTATTCCAACGTCGGTGTAAGACAGGGTGGGGTTGAAGACTTTAAAACTCTCATCGGCGAAGGCGATAAATATAACATGAGCATAGGTGTGCATCTCAATGCCACCGAATATCACTTGGATGCAAATGAATTATATTATCCGAACTTAAGCGGTGCTACAGCAGCAGGATATCAGAGTGACAGGCTTGCAAAAGGCTGGGACTGGATTGATACTGCATACTACGTAGACCAGACAAAAGATGTTTTAACAGGACAGCTTCAGAAACGGTTCAAAGACCTTTATGATTTGACAAAGGTTGGAGATAAGGGACTTGATTTCTACTATATTGATGTATATACAGGTAATGATTATAATGCTTACAAATTAGTTGATTATATCAATGACCTTGGCGTTAAAGTAGGTACGGAGTTCTCAGGACCAATTGAGCCTGGCGTTACCTTTACACATTGGGGTACCGACCTGGGATATCCGAACAAAGGAAACAAGAGCGTTCTTTACAGAATGGTAAAAAATGATTTGGACATTTTTGTTGGAAACGCCTTATTCAAAGGACAGAAAATTCCGGTTGTAACCACCTGGGGAGATTCTAAGACCGATGTACAGCAGGGTGTGACCGTGTTCTACAACGAAGTACTGCCAACAAAATTCATGCAGCATTTTGGTGTTTTAAAATCAGAAACAGACCAAATTACATTTGAAGGAAATGTTACCTCCACAAGAAATAAAGAAACAAAGATGGTGGAATTGCGTCAGGACGGAAAGTTAATCTCTTCCTGGGCCGACACTGGAACCACAACGGATGAAGGAGAACGTCATGCAGGAGAGGCAAATTCCCTGATTCCGTGGAGCTGGGATATCAAAACAGGCGATAAGCTAGACATTAACGGAGGCGCAAAGTTGTATCATTGGAATACAACAGGCAATTCGACTACCTGGGAACTGACAGATGAATTTAAGAATGTTCCATCCTTTGACTTATATGAGACCACACAGCAGGGAAAAGTGAAAATTGGAACAATCGCTAATGACGGTGGCACAATCACCATCAACAGCAAGAAAAACACACCATATGTATTATATCCTTCCACAAGCACTCAGGTACTGAAAGCAGCAGGAGACTGGGGCGAAGGAAGCCCTGTAAAGGATTTTGCATTTAATGCAGAAAAATTTGCAGATGAAGGCGGCGTATGGGAAAAAACCGGAGATGCATCCATTGAGGTTGTACCGGGAAAAGTAAATTATGACATTTCCAAAGAAATGAGCGAAAACCGCTGGGACCGCTATGCACAGTTTAAGACAGAGGGCGGAACGCTGGCCCAGGAAATGACAGATCTGAAACCGGGACAGGACTACACCGTAGGTGTCTGGACAGAAACCCAGAACGGACGTAAAGCTTCTATTGAAGTGACAATTGGAGATCAGTCTTATACCAACTTTGTTACCGGTAAAGACGGAGTGCACCGCTCTTCCTTCAAATATGTGGGAACCAGATGGCAGAGAATGGATGTTGAGTTTACCGTTCCGGAAGGAGTAACCACAGCACAGATTAAGCTGACCGCAGAAAAAGGCGATGGAGTGGTTAACTTTGATGACGTAAAAGTATGGCAGCATACAACAACAGAAAATGATGTAAACAATTCAGATTATGTACTCTATGAAGACTTTGAAAACACCTATGAAGGCTGGGGACCGTTAGAATATGGCGGCGGATCCAGAAAAATTCATATCGCATCCGACAGAAGCAATGCAAATGATAATAACGAAATTGTAAAGCCTGGCGAAGACAAAGTAGGACCTGTAATGACCTGGGTTTTAGATGGAGAAAACTCCTTAAAGCTCAACGAAAATGAAGTGGGCAGATATGTAGTTACAAATGAAAGCGGCTTAAAACTCCAGCCGAACACTTCTTATGATTTAACCTTTGATTATACATTAGAGGATGGCTGTGATTATGTAGTCTATGTAAAACCGGTAAGCCAGGGAGATAATGGAAAGCTGGGATTCAAAGACCATGGAAATGCCACAGAAGTGAAACTGAGCCATACCCCAACTACCGGAGATAAGAAAACAAAATCAACATTTAAAGGTACGTTCACTACGGGAGATGCTGAGGATTATCAGATTTACTTCTATGAAAAGGCAATTTTAAAACCAACAGATTCCAATCCAACATCTGCATATGCGTTGATATTAGATAATGTAGGCGTCAAATACAATTATGAAGAAATGAAAAACAAGTTACAGCAATTGTATGATGCAAATAAGGATTTAAAGGAAGAAGAATATACAGCACAGTCCTGGAAAGTATTCAAAGAAGCACTGGATGCAGCCCAAGAAGCATTAGGCAGCCAGGAGTCAACGGCTGCAGCGCTGAAAGAAGCTTATGATGCTTTAGATAAAGCAGCAGCAGATCTTGTAAATTACGGTGATCTGGACAAATTGATTAAAAAGGCAGAAGCCGTTAATCCGGGTGAGTACACGGCAAACAGCTATGCAAGACTGGCATCAGCTCTGGAAAATGCAAAGAATGTAGACCGAAAAGATCAGGAAGCAGTAGATGCTGCAACAAAGAACCTGAATGATGCAATCAACGGACTTGTTAAAATCGTAGAAGCCCAGAAAGCATTGACAGAAGCTAAGAAAGTGGTACAGGGTAATTACACAAAAGACTCCTTTACAACTTTACAAAATGCAATCAAGGAAGTAGAGAACTTAATTGCCAACAGTACAGACCTGACACAGGCAAAACTGGACGCAGCCGTTGGCAGAATGACAGCTGCACAGAATTCACTTGTGAAAGTAGTACAAAAGAATGTAATCGATAGTCTGAGGACCATCTACAATACTTATAACGGAAAAGATGCTGCTTATACTTCTAACAGTTTTGCCGCTATGAAGCAGGTACTGGCTAGAATTGAAACGGTATTGGCAGATACCTCAAATGTATCTGAAAAAGAAGGTTCAGACTTACTTGTACAGGCAAAAGCGGCAGAAAGCCAGCTGGTAAAACGTGCAGATAAGACGAAGTTAAACAGCGCTTATCAAAGTGCGAAGGCAATTTCATTCAGTAAGTACACAGACAAAACAGTAAAAGCTGTAAAAGATCTGTTCTCACAGATTGATGCGGTAATGGCAAATGCGAATGCAGACCAGAAAACAGTAGACGCACTTTATAACAAACTGAATCAGGCAGTAAAAGGTTTAGTGAAAAAGAGCATTACATCAGTTAAATTAAATGTGAAGAAAAAGACGCTTGGAGAAAAAGAGAAATTTAAGTTAACTGTGAAGCTGAAACCATCCGGTGTCAGCGCCGGAACCCTTAAATGGAGCAGCAGCAATAAAAAGATTGTAACAGTAGACAAAAAAGGCAAAATTACGGCTAAGAAACCTGGTACGGCTAAAATTACAGTAAAAACAGCAAACAAAAAAAGTGCATACTGTAAAATTACCGTAAAGAAAAAGCCAAAAAGTGTTAAGCTTGTAGCGAAATCAGACAGTTTAAAAGTAAACAAGACCATGCAACTGAAGGCGAAGCTTTCAAAGGGAAGTGCAGGAAAAGTAACCTATACCTCCAGCAACCCTAAAGTTGCAACGGTTAGTGCAAGTGGAAAAGTAAAAGCACTGAAAAAAGGAAGGGTTAAGATTACGGTCAAAACTTACAATAATAAAAATGATTATGTTAAGCTTAAGATTGTAAAGTAAACAGTAAATTAAAGTTTAGAAATGTAAAGCAATATGATAGTAATATTAGGCTGGACATTTTAAAATGGATTGATTTAAAATAAGAAGGCAGCTGTTTCCGGTTAAATATAACCGGGGCAGCTGCCTTCTTTTTATAAAAATTTGTTGATCTGCTAATACAATTTGCTTTTTTATTAACTTTATAGTATCCTAAAAGAATAAATCACTCAAAATAAAATTTGAAAAAATAAAAATAAAAAAAGATACATAAGATATGAAAAATACCAGATCCCTTCTTTTTTTGAATTTGTACTTCAATGACTTCCTCTTTCAGATAGTCTATCATGAAATAGAAAACGATTATACGCATAAAAGAGGAGGAAGACTATGGGGATTCATATTTCACTGGACGTAGTTCCAGAAAAAATTGCAAAAGAGGAGTGGGAAAAAGTATACAAAGAAAGTCTGGTTCTGATTAAGAACTATCCTTTCTTAAACCGTGTATCCGCAAAGAAATACGGGCAGACATTTTCATTTTATGTCAAAACACGGGAGATTACAAATCAATATGGACATTCGGGCTGGTTTACCAGCGGCGATCTTGTGAGCAAAAAGAGGGGCGAGTCTTTCCGTTTTCCGAAAGAGCTGAAAAGTTATGGGGGAGGTATCCGGGATCAGCTTGATCAGGACGTGTTCTGGTCAATTTTATCTGCTAAGGCTTGTATAGAAGATGATGATAAACGGATTCCCGATATTCAAAGTTTATGGGGTGCAAAAACCCAGGGAGAACCATATCACTTATATTTACTGGCGGTAGGCTGTCTGGTAGAGGCGAGGCTGCCGGGAGCGGCTGTTGTATATGGAGATATATCACTGGGACAGTGTAAGCGTGCCATTCGCTGGGCCAACCAGTATCTGGAAATACCGATTGAATTAACGGACAGAGCTTGTATGCTTCAGCTTTATAAGCGGGTTTTGAAAATGAGTCTGGATGAAGATGAAAGATTAGATGCATTTTTGACACTGGCTATGGAGAAGAAAGATGAGAAAATGGGGGATTTTATACGTGAGCATTTTAACGAAGATACTATTAAAACTTATTTTCAAAAGTCTTTTAATGGATTTGCCCCGGATCAGATAGGATTTATTCATGAAATGAAGAAGTATTTCGCCATGGGATTTGATCTGGAGATGTTCTGTAAGCTGGTAAAAGAAAAGCATAAATCAACAAAAGCCCTTACGGCAGAAAGCATCATCCGGCGTGTTGTTAAGTCAAAGTTATATGTAAAAGAGAAGAACACTTATGATTACACGGAACATATTCAGGACAGGCCGGACAGTGAAGAAATTGAGACAATTAAAGACCAGATGTCCAAGGTTTTTGCATTAATGTCCGGTGCAGTAAATGAAAATGTCAGTGCATATCTTTCCTACGATGATATGATGACAGTTCTGGAAAAAAACTTCAAGGATGAATGTGATGTGAAAAAGATTGTAGAGCAGTTTCGAAAAGAAAATGAAGAAGAGCAGGAAAGCTTTCAGAGCCTGTTTTATGATAATAATGAAATTATGCTTAAAATGGGAAAAATGCTGGAGGAGGAAGATAAAGAAAATGAGGTTTACGATATTGTGGATTTTGAAGATCTTATGCAGTATGAGGAAGGAGATACCATGGAGCCTCAGCTGGAGCGGTGTGTGCAAAAGCTGATTAAGTTTATGAAAAAGGTCAGTAAAGATGAATATGACAAACAGTTTTTACCTCTGAATGTAAGGGAACGGTGCAGGATGCTTATATCAAATAATGTACAGTTCTTATTAAGTAAAAGATTCTGGAACCAGATCTTTAACCACATTCTGGATGACCAATATATGAAGAAATACTACCCGTTTTTCAGAGTGAAGGTGGTAAATGATGAGAGTTACCAAATCTATTATGCGTTGATATCCAATGAGGAATTGTTGGATCATTATTATTAACTGTGTTTCAGTATACATATAAAGAAGGGGGTTAAGGTGGTAATTTATCCGGTTATAGACATGCCAAAAACAGGGGAGAATATAAAATGTTTATGCGAAGGAAAAAATATTTCTGTAAAAGAATTGCAGGAATATATGGGATTTGCGTGTCCCCAGACCATATACCGCTGGTTTTGTGGAATGACGCTGCCAAATGTGGATAATTTGTTTGCCCTTAGTATACTTTTGGGGGTATCAATGAACGATATACTGATTGAACGTAATCGTGAGGAAGCAGAGCAAAGTAGAAAAAATAGAGATGATCTTACAGATATCTTATATAAAAGAGTAATAAAATATATGTTTATCCTTTATCGGGACTATAGTGGTACCGGCCAATAATTGTATTTCACTATAGAATTCTTATATATCCTATGCTAAAATTGATTCATGAGTCAGCTATAAAATGTAAATTGGAGGATAGCATGGGTAAAAGTGAAAAGGTAAAGCAGTTATGTACGGACAACGGTATCAGGATGATTGATTTTAAAATGACTGATCTGGATGGAAGATGGCGGCACATCACCATTCCGGCAGAGAGATTTGACGAGAAGATATTTGAATATGGAATAGGTTTTGACGGGTCTAATTATGGTTATGCCCCCATTGAAAAAAGTGATATGGTTTTTATTCCGGATCCTGCAACCGCAGTTGTAGATCCCTTTGTTACCATTCCGACATTATCAATGACAGGGGATGTATGTGTAATCGGCAAAGAGGAAAATACTCCATTTGATCAATATCCAAGAAACGTAAGCCTTCGTGCCGCAGAGTATATGAAACAGACAGGGATTGCAGATAAGATGATCATCGGTCCGGAATTTGAGTTTCATATTTTTGAGGATGTGCGGTTCGCTGTATCACCGGAGGAATCATTTTATTCGGTGGATACCAGACAGGCGCAGTGGAACAGCGGCATAGATGATGGGTTTAACAATGGTTATCAGGTACCGAAAAAGGGCGGTTATCATATTTCGGCACCCAATGATATAAATTATAACCTCCGCAGTAAAATGTGTATGCTTCTGGAAGATTGGGGAGTAAAAGTGAAGTATCACCATCATGAAGTGGGCGGTTCCGGTCAAATGGAAATAGAAGTGGAACTGGGAGAGATGGTGGATATGGCTGATAAAACCATGATTGCAAAATATGTGGTTAAGAATGCAGCAGTGTCGGAAGGAAAGACGGTAACCTTTATGCCAAAGCCGGTATACCGGGAAGCCGGAAATGGAATGCATGTACATATGCTGCTGCAAAAAGATGGCGCACCTGTATTCTATGACGAAAACGGATATTCCGGATTCAGTAAAACGGCACATTATTTTATAGGAGGATTATTAAAGCATGCGGCATCTCTTTGTGCCTGGACCAATCCTTCCACCAACTCTTTTAAACGTCTGGTACCAGGCTATGAAGCACCCGTAACGATCGGTTATGCTACTTCCAACAGAAGTGCGGTAGTTCGTATTCCGGCATATGCAAAATCACCGAATACAAAACGTTTTGAACTTCGCTGCCCGGACGCTGCAGCGAATCCTTATTATGCATATGCAGCTATATTAATGGCTGGATTGGATGGGGTTGAAAATCAAATTGATCCAACCGAAAATGGCTGGGGTCCCTATGATTTTAATCTGTACGATCTGGATAAAGAACAGCAGGCAAAGATTCAGTCGTTGCCCAAAAATCTGGATGAAGCACTTGATGCATTAGAAAAAGACAATGCTTATCTGACAAAATCCGGTGTGTTTCCGGAACGTCTGATTCAAATCTGGATTGAACGGAAAAGAGGAGAAAGTAAAGATATTAGCCAGATTCCTCATCCGGCTGAATTCCAGAGATACTATGATTTGTAGACAGTTCCAAAGATATTTGTAATAAGAAGATGAGGATATCTTATTCTCATCTTCTTCTACATTTAAAAAGTAGTTTTATGTTAATTAAGTCTGTGGCAGAGTTACAATAAAGGTTGCTCCGCCTCCCGGAGTATCTTCCACTGCTATTTTCCCTCTGTGCAATTTTACAATTTCTTTTGCGATACAAAGTCCCAGTCCAAAATGGGCTTTATCCTTATGGGCTTTGTCAACCCGATAGAACCGGTCAAAAATAGATTTTTTGGATTCATCCGGAACACCGGGTCCATTATCGGCTACATAGAGCTGTATGCGGGAAGCTTCTGTCTTTAGTCCAAGTTTTATCCTGCCGCCTTTTGGGGTATAGCTCATGGCATTGTCAATGAGGATGGAAAGTACCTGGGCTACTCTTTCCCCGTCACATGGATATGTGGGTGGTATATCTTCGGGGAGGTCAACATCCAGAACAAGACCTCTATCCCGGGCAATCCGTTCATATTTTTCATAGGTCTGCAAGAGCAATGTATCCAGTTCAATATCTGAAGGATGGATGCTCCAGGTTCGGTTATCGGCATTTGCCAGTGTCAGCATATCATCGATCAGACGGGACATCCGCTGCCCTTCGGATTGGATGGAATCAGCAAACTGTTCTGACTGGTTTTTATCTGCTACTTTCATGGCGGATAAACTGGTTAATATTACGGTAAGAGGAGAACGGAGTTCGTGGGAGGCTGCCGCTATAAACTGTACCTGACGTTCTCTGCTTTCTTTGATTGGCTGAATCATTCGTTTTGTGAAATGCCAGGAGAAAATCGTGAGCATTCCAATGGCAAGCAGGTCAAGAAGTGCAAAAAGAGCTCTTTGAACCATAATATCATGTTCCAGGTTGTCAAGGGGATACAGAACAGTAACCTTCAGATAACCATTATCTTTTGGTATTAATGCTACAGAGGAATAATAATTCTGCCCATTGCTTCCTTTCATCTTGAACTCCACATGCCGGGAGAGAATATTTGCCGGACTTATTCCGGCGTCATTAAAGTCATAGTCTGTTCTGGCTTTTTCAGCCGCCTCTTCAAAAATAACGGATACTTCCTGATCGCTATTCAGCTGTTGAGAGAAAAGCGGAGTATCATTATCCAGAATGTTCAGTTTAATATGATAATTCGCTTCCATTTGAAGAATCCATTGATGTGAAATAGTAGACTGGCTTTCAAAATGAGTCAACATGGTATTCAGGTTATCCAGAAAAGAAGTATAACTCCGGTCATTCATTCCACTTTCTACTATATAAAGGCAGAGTGTGGTCATAGTTACCAGGATTAAGCCGGTGATCAAAGTGCAGAAGAATGTCATCTGCAGGTGCAATTTTTTAAACATGTGTTTCCTCCAGGCAATAACCTACGCCACGGACTGTTTTCAGCCTCAGGATGCTTCCCACCCCCTTCAGTCGTCTTCTTAAAAAATGTATGTAGTTATCAAGGTTCCCCTCTTCCACATCTGCATCCGGTCCCCAGACCTTAGTCAATATGGTAAGCCGGGGGAGGGTCTGACCCGGGTTGCGGAGAAATAATTCCAGCAGATCCCCTTCACGTTTAGAAAGCGAACAGGAGGAGTCTGTTTTTATTAATTTTTTCAGGGAAGCATCATATGAAATATCTCCAAAATTCAATAAACCACTGCTTTCCCATTTTTGAGGGCGCCGAACAATACAGCGGATTCTAGCCATAAGTTCACCAAATGCAAATGGCTTTACGATATAATCATCAGCTCCGCAGTCTAATCCTTCAATTTTATCATCTAATTCGCCAAGTGCGGTTACAAGGATAACCGGAGTGGATATATTTTCGCCACGCATTTGACGTAAAACCTCAAGCCCGTCCATCAGAGGCATCATACGATCCAGAAGGATAATATCATGGGCCTTATCTCGAATAAGATGTAACCCGTCTTCTCCATTATGGCAGAGATCGACGCTGATATTCTCCTGCTCCAGCTGAATCTTTAGAGATTCGCATAATTTGACATCATCTTCTACAATTAAAATTCTCATAATAGCTCCTTTACAAATGTTTATTTTATTGTACTAGCATTGTCTGTGAAGTGCTACAATCATGAAAAATCAAATTAGAAAATTAAAGCTAGGGATAACTATTCCTAGTCGTTGATCTAAACATGATACTTCTATTAAAAATTATAGCATAGAAAACTGCTAAATAGAGTATAACTTTGAAAAAATTATTAAAAATATAGTTTTTTTGAAAAGTATATTTTTAGAGATAACTTAGAGAAACGGGTGCTATAATAAAAATCAAATCAAGTAAGGGATATTTTGATATAGAAAACAGGAGGATATATGAAAACAATATTAAAGAAAGTTTTAGCGCTGTCAATGGCAGGTGCCGTAGTGATCAGTACACTGACTGGGTGCGTTAATGGGAAAAGTGACAATTCGGGAGATGGTTCAAATGATACCAAGACATCTGCAATGGGGAGATATCAGGAAGAGGAAATGAAGCTTCCAGAAGGATTGAGCCAGATAATGAGTATGTCTAAATTAGCGGACGGTGGAGTAAGGATTCTGGCAAATAATGAGAAAAATAAACCGGGTATTTGGGATTCAAAGGATAACGGAAGTACTTGGACAAAAGTGAAAGATCTAACGGGGGATATTGTAAAAAGCGATTCACGGATTATAGCATCAGCAGTATCTGCGACGGGTGAGTCTGCAGTTGTGTTAATTGGGGAGATTAATGAAACAGGAGAAGTCCCAATAAATTATTGGATTATAGATAAGGATGGAAATACAAGTGAGTTGCCCATAAACTTACCCCAAAGTGTGCAAAATAACCCCACGGAGGGAAAAAATGGGGAAATGCAGGCGGATTCTTACGCCAATAGAATTGTTGAAGTTTCCTATACGGATAGTGGAAAGTTGTTAGGCTTAGATCAAGAGAATACCATACATTTATTTGATTCAAAAACAGGTGAAATCACAAAGAAATTTAGTGTAGTAGCAAAGGAAAATTATATTATTTCATATCAGGCTATAGGCGATGTTCTAATTGTAGCAACGGATAAGGAAGTACAGCTTTTTAACTTAAGTACAGGAGAGCAAATGGAAAAAGAGGTAGCCCTTAATGATCAAATATTTAAGGGTAAAGATGAATCGGATATAATGCAGATGTTAAGTATCGAGGGAAGTCCATTTTTGTTTGCAAAAGGGAAAGATGATAAATCTGTATTCTTTGGCAGTAAGGATGGAATGTACTCCTATTCAATAGGGGGAAATGTGATAGAACAGGTAATCAATGGATCCTTAACATCTATGGGGAATCCGAAGTTTTCATTTGTTTCCATTATTGCATTGGAAGATGGATCATTTCTGGTAGCAGGGACCGATGGATTTGATACCTATAAGCTCTACAAATACACATATTCTAAGGATACTCCAACAATCCCGAGTAAAGGGGTACAAGTATACAGTTTGGAAGATAATGTAGAAATTCGCCAGGCAATTGTACTTTTTCAGAATAAAAATCCAGATATTTATGTTACGTTGGAAATTGGAAGGTCAGGGGATGATGCGGTTACAGATTCAGATGCCCTTCGTACATTAAATACCAATATAATGGCAGGAAAAGGTCCCGATGTGTTGATCCTGGATGGCATGCCCATTAATTCTTACATGGAAAAGGGATTGCTGAAAGATCTTACAGAGATTTTAAAGCAAGAGGAAAATTCAGGGGATTTTATTGAAAGTATCAAAAAGACCTATTTGAATGGAGACAAAATTCAAGCGATTCCAACAAGATTTAAGGTGCCGTTGATTCAGGGAAGCAAAGGGGATATAGATGATATCAATGATTTAACTAGTTTAACGGATCAGATGGAGAAGCTAAAAAAAGAAAACCCTGATATGGGAATTTTCGGAGATCTGGATTTTGAAGAACTGTTTGAAAAATTGTATGTAAGCAATTCAGCAGCATGGATAAAAGAAGATGGAACGCTAAACCAAGAAGCGGTACAAGATTTTTTTACAAAGTTAAAACGAATCTATGGTAGTGATACGCATGAAACTAAAACAGAGAATTCGGCAGCGGCATTGACAGCAGCAGGAGATGGGGTAAAGCCTTCGCTCAATGGTATAGATGGTGGTATAGCAAATCTGATAGGGAAGAAAAATCTTATGAATATTGGTCTGTTAGGTGATTTTACACAATATACCCGGGTGGTATCTTCTAACAGAGCATTGAAAGATGGGGCAGTGAAGCTTCTGAACGGACAGTCATCGAACACATTTGTACCCATGTCAACAGTAGGAATCAGTAATAAGAGTTCTGATGTGGAGACGGCAGGTAAATTTATATCCTTTTTACTTTCGAAAGAGGCACAGAAAATAAATCAGGGTGGGGGTTTACCAGTTAATAGAGAAGCTTTTGATGAAGGGATAAAAGAAGGAACGGTTGTTTTGCCGGAAAAGATACCGTATATTGATGCCAATGGGCGGCAAAAAGATTATAAGACTGAACAGCCATCAAAAGAGGATATAAAATACCTGAATGATATGATTGATTCACTTACAACACCTTCTGTAGAAGATGCTGTTATTAAGGATAACATTAAAGAGCAGGCAGAACAATGTGTTAGCGGTCAGATAACTATTGAAGAAGCAGTAAAGAATGTAATGCAGAAAGTGAATCTATACTTATCAGAATAATAGTTAATAAAGTTTAAAGAAGAAAATCAGCGGCAGCGGTGTCCTATGGGAGTAAAAATGAAGATAAAAGACAGAAGTAAAGGCAGAAGGCAGGTTAAAGTTAAAACTAAATATCAATGGTCAGGCATACTCTTTATACTTCCGAGTTTTATAGGTGTTAGCATCTTTGTATTGATACCATTTATGGATGTTATACGCAGGTCGTTTACCGAAGCAATCAGCGGGGAATGGGTAGGGATTAATAATTATAAGACAATTTTCACAAATCCCGCCTTCCGTCTGGCTGCTGGTAATACAATTCGGTTTGTGGCAATTTGTATTCCCATATTGATCATATTATCATTGGTTATTGCAGTCTTTTTACATAGGCAGAAAAAGTTTGGAAGCTTGCTGAAAACCAGCTTCCTTATTCCGATGGCGATTCCGGTGGCATCCATTGTGTTATTGTGGAGGTTATTGTTTGATAATCACGGAATATTAAACGGTTTTATCCAGTCAATCGGGGGTACCACAGTAGATTGGATGAATTCTAAGCATTCATTTTGGATACTTGTGTTTAGTTATGTATGGAAGAACCTGGGATATGATATTGTTCTATGGGTTGCAGGTCTTTCAGGTATCTCAGAGAGTATATATGAAGCTGCAAGAGTAGATGGTGCAGGGGAGTGGAAATGTTTTTGCAAAATTACAGTGCCGAATCTGCTTCCTTCCCTCTTTACCATTGCAGTATTATCATTTCTGAATTCGTTTAAAGTATTTAGGGAGGCATATCTGGTAGCCGGCGACTATCCGGATCAGAGCATGTATCTTCTTCAGCATCTTTTAAATAATTGGTTCAGAGATCTGTCATTGGATAAGATGGCAGCAGCAGCGGTAGTAAATGCCCTGGTTATATTCCTGTTAATTATGTTACTGCAAAAAGCATGGGATTCTAAGGAGTAAGAATGAAGAAAAAAATTGTTATAGTCGTGCTATGTATGCTGGCATTGATTGCATGTTACCCCATTATTTTTTTGCTGACAGGATCATTTATGAGTGCCGGGGAATTAAAAGAATATTTAGAACCGGTTCTAACTGGAGCAGATGGGTATGTGATGTGGAGAATGATTCCGATGTCTCCAACTATGCGGTCGTATGTTGAATTATTAATTGATTCGCCGGAATTTTTCAAGATGTTTTGGAATTCAGTTAAACTAGTGGTTATGATTCTAATTGGTCAGTTGTTCATAGGTGTTCCTGCGGCATGGGGATTTGCGAAATTCCACTTCCCTCTCAAAAAAGCATTATTTACACTCTATATAATTCTTATGATGATGCCTTTCCAGGTACTTATGCTTTCCAATTATCTGGTTTTAGATAAATTGCACTTGATAGATACCCATCTTGGAATTATACTGCCGATGGTATTTTCCACATTTCCTGTATTTATCATGTATCGCTTTTTTGAGAGTGTACCGGATGCGGTAATAGAATCAGCTAAAATAGACGGAGCAGGAAATTTGCAAATATTTATATGGCTTGGAATGCCCCTGGGATCTGCAGGAATTATTTCAGCCATGGTGCTGGGATTCCTGGAATATTGGAATCTTATTGAGCAGCCGCTTACATTTTTAAAGGATAAGACATTGTGGCCACTTTCACTGTTTCTGCCGAATATTGGAATGGAACAGGCAGGGATTGCATTTACAACTTCAATTGTAACATTAATCCCTGCAATCCTGGTCTTCATGGGAGGACAGGATTATCTGGAACAGGGAATCGTAGCAGCGGCGGTAAAGGAGTAGGTGATATGAATAGAAAAAAGGTAATTAGTATTTTAGCTTCATTTTTAGTGCTGATGCTGCTGTTTACAGTGTTGTCCAGGGCGGCAGACAGTGCCAGTCTTGCAAATGTACAGACAAAAACAGCGCAGAGCATGACAATTGACCATAGGGTAACGGGGAATGGAAAAGTCATGCAGAATAGAGAACAGGCGGTATCCACAATAGGGGATCAGAAGGTACAGACAATTTATGTTAGTGAAGGTCAGACTGTAGAAGCAGGGGAATTATTATTTGATTTAGATATTGCAAATCTAAAAGAACAGATTCTTCTTAAAAAGCAGGAAATAGAAAAAATGGATCTTACAGAGGGGGATAACAAGAGTAAATCAAGTGCTGAGGAGCAAAAAAAATCCAGTACCAGGAACCGGGCAGAACAGGATGTCGGCCTGGCAGCGGGAAAAGGAAATGAAGCGGTAACCAGAGCCGCGGAAGCTTTGCAAAATGCACAGCAGAAGTTGCAGGAATATAGAAACCAGCAGGGAATCCCTACGGATGGGAATGATGCAGTATTAGCAGAACTTAACAAAACTCTGAAAGCAAAAGACAAGGCTCTGCAGCAGGCGCAGGAAGAACTAAAAGAACTGGAGCGCAAAATCGAACGGGAAGTAAATAAGGCATTGGATGCAGCAGAAAAGAAAAATCAGGAAGCACAGGCTCAGGCCGCAGCTTATACAGAGCCACAGACAGAAGCGCCGGCAGAGCCATCCATTGATGAGAAAGGATTAGTGTCCAATGGGTCAGCAGCACAGCCCCAGACTCAAACTCCGGCACCGGCACCGGCCCCCGAAACTGAGGATCTGGCTAAGGTAGAAAAGGCGGTCCGGGATCAATACAAGAGCGAGCTGGAGAAAGCAAATAAGAAAGTTGAGAAAGCGCAGAAAGAAAAAAGTTCTGCGGAACAGGCAATTGGGCAATACCAGCAGGAACAGGCGGAAAACCAGGCAAAAGGTACGCAGGAACAGGAACAGCTGCTGATTGATGACGTAAATGCTAAACAGCAGGCTTATGACGATGCAGTTAATGCAAGAGATGACAGCATACGTACTGCCCAGAGAGCTTTAGAGGATGCCAATGCACCGGAAGGAACGGACAGCAGCGGTAAGATCAGCAAACTTGATAAAGAGAAGCTTCAGATGGAATTACAGAAATTAGAGGCACTACTGGCAGCAGGAGGTCAGATAAAGGCACCTATCAAGGGAATTGTTACGAAAATTGCAATTACAACCGGCGATAAGACAATGGATGGAACCGCTATGCTGCTGGCGGATACAACAAATGGCAGTAAATTCGTAGCACAGGTACCGGTTGATCAGGAAAAATATATTGCGAAGAACGATCCGGTTGTATTAAAGCCAGGCAATAATGGACAGCCAATCGAAGGCCTGACGGTAGAATCGGTTAAGGCAAACGAAGAGAACAAAGATATGCTGGATGTTACCGTAAAATTACCGGCAGATACATTAGAGATAGGAACAGCGGCAGAATTCGAGGTGACAAGAACATCAAAATCCTATCCGACCTGTGTTCCCATTTCGGCGCTGCATGAAGACAACAATGAAAAATTTATTTATGTAATCCAGGAAACAACGTCTGTTCTTGGGGATGAATTAAAGGCGCAGAAAGTAGTCGTAAAAGTATTAGACCAGAATGAGAATTTTGCAGCACTTTCAGATGGAACCATCACAAATGACCAGAAGATCATTACCGGATCAGATAAGAATATTTCAGGAGGCAGTCGTGTGCGGCTGGCAGAGGAATGATGCTAAAAAAGTATTGGGCAAGAATAGTGGGCGCGCTGCTTATGATCTTATGTTATGGTTTGGCAGTTTTCTATAACGGTAAGATGATGAGCGATAATCCGGGGACAGCTACGGCTGTCCTGACGGATAACCGGTTAGATGCAAAATCTGCTTCTGATATCCAGAAAACAGAGCTTAATCAGGATAATCCACTGCTATTTACGATATGGGGAGAAAAAGAAAATGTCATGTTATCAAATAAGAAATACCAGCGTAATAGTTCCGCAACCGCTGTGCTGGTATGCAATAATCCCCAGCTTCTTTTTAATGGAACAGCAGCACTTGCGCCAGAGGATAAAAATGGCTGCTTAATTGATAAAAAAACTGCCTATGATTTATTTGGGAGCACGGATGTGGTGGGGAAACAATTGGAGTACCAGGACAGGAAACTGACCGTCAGAGGAATCTTAAACGGTATTGATGATGAGAGACAGATGGTGGTAATGCAGGCAGATGGTGATGCTCAGAACCTGGACAGTTTCACGGTAAAGGTTCCGGAAGGAAAAGAAGCCGAAACTATCGTTAATGAGCTTCTTATGCGTCATGCACTGGAAGGAAAAATCATGGATCTGGATCTTTTAAAAGGAATTACAAGAATATTCATACTGCTTCTTCCGATATTCTTTGCATTTGGAATCATGTTCACTTTTTTGCGATATGCAAGAGAAGAAAAAGGTCAGGGGATATCTGCTTATATCTGGTGGGGAGCTTTGATTGTGATGCTAATCATGACCATATGGGGAGTTTCCCGCTTTATAACAATCCCTAAGGAAATGATACCAACCAAATGGTCCGATTTTGACTTTTGGACAAATTTGTGGAAAAAGAAAGAAGAGGCATTCCTCTTCCTTATTCAATCTGCAAAGCACCAGCCGCAGATTGATATGATACTGGCATTCTTTCATTCCATATTCTTTAGCGTGGTATCCATTATTTTATATTTTATGAGTTTTCGAAAAAGACGGGAAATTCTGGAATAAAAGACATGTGGGTAAATTATAGTGAAAAAAGTACAATGAGTTTTCGACGGGGCTGATAATTTGCGGATTATCAGCCCCTTTGCAGTCTATATTGATCCCCGAATTAATAAAAAACCACTATATTTATGAGTCGATATCTGATATACTAGAGCGTATCTGAAAAATGCTTGCACCTGGCTAAAAGCGTGTTTAGAGAATATTTTTGTAATGGAGGCAATACCATGAAATATAAAAAGCTACTGTTAGTGATTTTGGCCGCATGTACACTGAGTGGATGTCAGCCGAAAAACGATCCCGATAGTTCTCTGAATCTGGGGATGGCGGCGGTGGAACAGCAGAAATATGAGGAAGCACTGAAAAGTTTTGAAAGTTCCATTGCAGAAGAGAAGGATATCGTTCTGGCGTACCGGGGTGAAGGTATGGCTTATATTGGACTTGGTGAATATGATAAGGCAATTACTGCATTTAATTCAGCCCTGGAAAATGCAGGTGAAAAAATGGTGAAGACCATAAAGGATATCAGGCTTTATAAAGCTTCTGCGCAATTAAAATCTGAAGATTACGATGGTACCATAGAGACCTGCAGTCAGATATTATCTGCAGATGAAGATGGCAGTGCGTATTATATGAGAGGAACCTGTTATCTTCAGAAAGAGGATGAAGCGAAAGCAAAAGCAGATTTTGACAAGGCGTCATCTATGTCACCTGAGGATTATGACCTGTTTTGGAATATTTATGAAGCATATAAAGATAAAAATCTTTCTGCTAAGGGAGATGAATATCTGCAGAAGGCTTTGAGCATCGGCGGAGAAAAAACAGAGGATTATTATCAGCGCGGACGCATATACTATTATCTGGAGAACTATGAAAAAGCAAAAGAAGAACTGCTAAAGCCGGTAGAGGAAAAGGACAAGACTTCTGCGCTGCTTCTTGGAAAAGTTTATCTGAAACTGGAGGATTCCAAACAAGCCAGGAATATTTACCAGCAGTATCTGAAAGATTTTGGAGAAGCGCCCGAGGCTTATAACGGAATAGCGCTCTGTGATCTTGCGGACAATGCTCCGGATGCGGCAATCGCAACGATACAAAAGGGACTGGCTTTAAATGGAGAGACCGGAAAGCAGGATCTGCTCTATAATGAAATTGTGGCATATGAGCGCAAGAAAGATTTCCAGACGGCAAAGGCCAAGGCGGCCGAATATATAGCAAAATACCCAAATGATGCGGCAGGTAAGAAAGAGTATGACTTCCTGTCCACACGTTGACAGGAGAGAATATGGCGGATTTATATGATATTGAAAAATTAGAGGAAAAAGTAATTCTGGTGGGTGTCAGCACATCTGATGATGACGATACTATGGAATCGCTGGATGAGTTGACAGACCTGGCATCCACAGCAGGAGCTGTTACAGTCGGGCGTATAATCCAGAATCGGGAACAGGTTCATCCCGGTACCTATATAGGCAAAGGGAAAATCCAGGAACTGCGGGAAATGGTATATGAGCTTTCTGCAACCGGAGTGATCTGTGACGATGAATTATCCCCTGCGCAGCTGCGTAATCTGGAGCAGGAACTGGATATAAAGGTTATGGACAGAACTTTGATCATACTGGATATCTTTGCTGCAAGGGCGTCTACAAGCGAAGGAAAGATCCAGGTGGAGCTGGCACAGTTAAAGTATCGCCTGGCACGTCTTGTGGGGCTTAGAAGCTCCCTGTCGCGTCTGGGAGGCGGAATTGGTACCAGAGGCCCCGGTGAAAAGAAGCTTGAGATGGACCGGCGTCTGATCAAGGACAGAATTGCTCAGTTAGGACGAGAACTGGCTGATGTGAAGCGCCACCGTGAAGTGGTAAGGATGAAGCGGAGTAAGAACCAGACATTGGTAGCGGCAATCGTAGGATACACCAATGCAGGGAAATCAACCCTTTTAAATCATCTTACCGATGCAAAAGTGTTGGAAGAGGACAAACTGTTTGCAACCCTCGATCCCACAACACGGATGCTCGCTTTAAACGGCGGACAGGAGATTCTGCTCACCGATACGGTAGGATTTATACGAAAACTGCCCCATCATTTAATTGAGGCCTTTCGCAGTACGTTAGAAGAAGCAAAGTATGCAGACATTATACTTCATGTAGTAGATGCATCTAATACGCAAATGGAAAAGCAGATGTTTGTAGTTTATGAAACATTGGCGAATCTGGGTGTCACAGATAAAACTGTGGTGACACTTTTTAATAAACAGGACAGGGTTATTGAGAAAGAAACTCTGCGGGATTTTAAGGCAGATAAAACTTTGTGCATTTCTGCCAAAACAGGGGAAGGCTTAGAAGAGCTCAAAAATATTTTAGAACAGATTCTGCAGGAGAAAAATATTTTAATAGAGCGGATATATCCCTATGCTGATGTGGGTTTGATACAATTAATACGAAAATACGGCCAGCTTTTGGAAGAAGATTACCGTGCGGAAGGGATCTATGTCAAAGCATATGTGCCTATGGAAATTTATGGAAATGTGACAGGCTAAATGTTGCAAAATAAAGAGGAAGTACTATATCTAGTGTTATGTGCCAAAAATAATACATAGATATAGTACTTTTTTGGCTTGACGGTCAATAATTTATTTGCTACAATAATTGCAGTCGCTCTCAAAAGAGAGAACGAATGGAGCTTTTTTTGACTGGAAATATGTCATTTACAGTTAGAACAATAGATGAGCTGATGTATGAGAATTGGAAGGAGCATGGGTATGTTTAGAGTAGTAAAGCGTGACGGGGAAGTAGCAGATTTTAATTTAGGGAAGATAAGTGATGCCATAGCAAAGGCATTTGAAGCCACACAAAAGGAATATAATGAGGATATGACCAATCTTCTGGGTCTTCGTGTGACAGCTGATTTTCAGGGGAAGATTAAAGACGGGGTCATCGATGTAGAAAGCATTCAGGACAGCGTGGAAAACGTTCTTGTTCAGGCAGGATACGGAGATGTTGCAAAGGCATATATCTTATACCGGAAACAGCGGGAAAAAATCCGTAATATGAAATCGACTATCCTGGATTACAAAGAAATCGTTAACAGCTATGTTAAAGTAGAGGATTGGCGTGTAAAAGAAAATTCTACAGTTACATATTCCGTTGGAGGCCTGATCCTGAGCAACTCGGGTGCGGTTACGGCAAATTACTGGCTGTCTGAGATATATGATGAGGAAATTGCAGACGCTCATAGAAATGCGGATGTCCATATTCATGATTTGTCAATGCTTACCGGATATTGTGCAGGCTGGTCCCTAAAGCAGCTGATTCAGGAAGGCCTTGGAGGAATCAAGGGAAAGATTACTTCCGCTCCGGCAAAGCATTTATCCGTACTCTGCAACCAGATGGTGAATTTCCTTGGAATTATGCAAAACGAGTGGGCAGGCGCACAGGCTTTTTCTTCATTCGACACATATCTTGCACCTTTTGCAAAAGCAGATAAATTGAATTACCGGGAAGTTAAAAAATGTATCGAGTCCTTTATTTATGGGGTAAATACCCCCAGCAGATGGGGAACCCAGGCACCATTTTCCAATATTACACTGGACTGGACCGTTCCCAATGACCTGGCGGAACTTCCGGCTATCGTAGGCGGAAAAGAAATGGACTTCTGTTATAAAGACTGTAAAAAAGAAATGGATATGATCAATAAGGCATTCATTGAGACGATGATTGAAGGAGATGCCAACGGACGCGGTTTCCAGTATCCCATTCCTACCTATTCGATCACCGGAGATTTTGACTGGTCCGATACCGAAAACAACAAGTTGTTATTCGAGATGACATCTAAATACGGTACGCCTTATTTTTCAAATTACATTAACAGTGATATGGAGCCAAGTGATGTAAGAAGTATGTGCTGCCGTCTGCGTCTGGATCTTCGCGAACTACGTAAAAAGACCGGCGGATTCTTCGGTTCGGGAGAAAGTACAGGCAGTGTAGGTGTGGTTACAATTAACATGCCGCGTATCGCTTATCTGGCAAGTAACAAAGAAGACTTTTATAAGCGTCTGGACCGCATGATGGATATTTCAGCTCGTTCCTTAAAGATCAAGAGAGACGTTATTACAAAGCTTCTGGACGAAGGGCTGTATCCATATACAAAACGTTATTTAGGGGATTTCAGCAATCATTTTTCCACTATTGGATTAATCGGCATGAACGAAGTCGGTTTAAATGCAAGATGGCTTGGTAAGGATCTTTCGGAAGAGAAGACACAGCAGTTTACAAAAGATGTGTTAAACTATATGAGAAACCGATTAATTATTTATCAGGAGGAATACGGCGATTTATACAACCTGGAGGCAACTCCGGCAGAATCAACCACTTATCGCCTTGCAAAACACGACAGAAAGCGCTGGCCGGACATCAAGACGGCAGGAAAAGACGGGGATACGCCATACTATACTAACAGTTCCCACCTGCCGGTGGAATATACCGCTGATATTTTTGAAGCATTAGACATCCAGGATGAACTTCAGACCTTATATACTTCCGGAACTGTATTCCATGCATTTTTGGGAGAGAAGCTTCCGGACTGGAAAGCAGCAGCGGCACTGGTACGTAAAATTGCAGAAAATTATAAGCTGCCTTATTATACACTTTCACCTACCTATTCGGTATGTAAGAATCATGGGTATATTGCAGGAGAACATTTTGTTTGTCCGGAATGCGGTGAGACAGCAGAAGTATACAGCCGTATCACCGGGTATTACCGTCCGGTTCAGAACTGGAACGATGGCAAGACGCAGGAATACAAAAACCGCCAGTTATACGATGTGGACAATTCCTGTCTGCATAAGGTTCACAGCAGCATTGTAACCATATCAAAAGATGATGTGAAAGTAGAGCCGGGCAAGGGAATCAAGTACCTGTTTACCACAAAGACCTGTCCAAACTGTAAGATTGCCAAGGAAATGCTGGGAAATGAGCATTACGTTGTAATTGATGCAGAAGAAAATCAGGAACTGGTTCAGAAATTCGGTGTGATGCAGGCACCTACACTGGTTGTGGTAGAAGGTGATAAGGCGAAAAAATATGTAAATGCTTCGAATATCAAGAAATATGTAGATACAAACCAGTAGAAGTTACGGTAATGTGTTTTGAAAGGTATTATGAAATGTGTCGTTGAAATATATGAATGATTTGTGTTCACGAGTCAGGAATATATTCTAAAAGCGCAGATGCGGCTGACAGCCTGTTAGAGGGCAGATGCTGCATCTGCGCTTTTATAAAACAGGCGGTCAGCTGTATCTGCGCTTTCATGTAAAAAAAATCGGCAAAAGAATAAGGCTGCTATACTAAATACATAGTATAACAACCTTATTCTGGTTTCGCTAGATTAACTGAAATTACATTTTTTCAACGTTAGCTGCCTGCATTCCGCGAGCGCCTTCTGTTAAATCATAAGAAACTGCCTGACCTTCTTCAAGAGATTTGAAGCCGTCTCCCTGGATAGCTGAGAAATGTACAAATACATCTGCTCCGTCTTCTCCTGTGATAAATCCGTAACCTTTTTCTGCGTTAAACCATTTCACTGTACCTTTGTTCATTTTGTGGTACCTCCATTAAAATATTGTGCTCTTGAAAATAAAAAAATTCACCAGCTATTACAGATTATATAGGTGTTAAATATAATCTCTAATAACTAGTGAATTACTTTACATCCAATAAATCTTTGATACAAGTCAAATTATAGTCGTTTAAGGGGAAAATGTCAAGCAAAAAATAAGGAATTTAAGGGCATTCTGAAAGGAAAATATTTAAGGGGAAATCCTCTGATTTTTCTCGGTGCGAACCTCTATCTATTCGTAAATAATTATGTTAAAATAATAAAATAAACTAGTGATTTTCTGGGAAAAAGGAGCTTTTCTGTTATGACAGATCATGAAAAAAGAGAAATTATAACCTTTGCAGACAATATTCTGGAAAGATACTTTTGCGAAGGCGATATAGACTATTTTATTTCAACGCTGAGTCAGGATATTATCTGGCTGGGAGCGGGGGAAAAACAGCGGGCGGAAGGCAAGGAGGAAGTCAGCCGCCACTTTCTGGAGGGAAAAGACGATCTGATTCTTTGTGATATGTGGGATAAGCGTTACGTGGTATCTGAATTGGGACCAGATTATTATCTCTGTGAAGGAGAAAGTATGCTGGAAGCAAAACCGGATACGGGCATGAACATGCATACCCGTCAAAGAATCACTTTTATATTCAGAAGAACGGATAAAGGACTTGAGACCATGCATATCCATAATTCAGTTCCTCTGTCAGCCATGGGTGAAGATGAATTATTTCCGGTGGAAGCTGCAAAAGAAGCATTTGAGAAGATGCAGGAGAAAGTGATTGAGCAGAACCGGCAGATTGAACTGATGATGTCACAGCTTCCCGGCGGAATGGCAGTCTGCGGCATGGACGAGTCGTTTACCGTCAAGTGGGTCAGCCCCGGGCTTTGCCGGATATTGGGATGCGGGAGCAGGAACACCTATGACGGAGAACTGCGGATTTCTTTTCGGGACTTTATATTTCCGGAAGACAGGGAAAGTGTGAGGCAACAGGTTGAGAAAGCTTTTGAAGCGGGTGATATTTATTCTTTGGAATACCGTATTTTGCGTCCGGATGGAAAAGTTTTGTGGGTAATGGATATTGGCAAAAAAGTTACAGATGGAATAGAGCCTTCTGTTTCCTGCTTTATCACTGATATATCGGAGCGT
The DNA here is from genome assembly GCF_000686105.1 of Robinsoniella sp. KNHs210. Classification (NCBI taxonomy): domain Bacteria; kingdom Bacillati; phylum Bacillota; class Clostridia; order Lachnospirales; family Lachnospiraceae; genus Robinsoniella; species Robinsoniella sp. KNHs210. The sequence continues at coordinate 2,884,683 of NZ_JMLZ01000002.1, read as the reverse complement.
AAAAATCAGGAATTCAGACTGATAAAGGCTAATCAGGAAGTGAAAAGGCAGGCTGATTTCCTGACACAGCTCTATAATACAATTCCCAGCGGAATTATTCAACTGAGTACGGACCCAAGCCATAAAATTTATTATGCAAACAGACGTGCATGGGAAATCTATGGGTATAATGGAGAGGAATTTCTTCAAAATGGGAAAGACACTTTTGATTTAGTGCTAAAGGAAGAAAACCAGCATTTCAGATCGGTATTTGACAATTTAAAATGTACCGGTGATAAAGTCGCCTATGAAAGAGAAGGGGTAGGTAAAGATGGAACCAGGTACTGGGTCAGCGTATTCATGGAACGGCTAATAAATGCTAACGGCATAGAGGTTATTCAGGCGGTTCTGAATGATATCACAGAGAACAAGCTGCTTTCAAAGGAGCGGGAACAGGAACAGCTACTGGAAAACCAGATTTTACGAGCTGCCATTTATACAGCATATCCATTGATAATGAAGATAAACTTGTCAAAGAATACATATGAATGCCTGACTTCGGGACATTTTATTATGCAGCATGATGACCATGGGAATTATCATGAGATGATAGAAAAGGTATATCCCCTGATCTATCCGGCATACAGGGAAGAATATAAGCGAACATTTGACAAAGATGGGATTTTAAAGAGATTTGAAAGCGGCAGCAATGATATATACACGGAATTCCGGCAGATGGGAGAGGATGGGAGATATCACTGGGTAGCTAATCATGTTATATTTGTCGCTAATCCATACGATGAAGATGTTTTTGCAATCATGCTTTTCCGGGTTCTGGATGAACAGAGAGCAGAGAAAGCACGTCAGGAGCAGCTCTTACGTGATACGCTGGCCGCTGCGGAATCAGCCAATAATGCTAAGTCGGATTTCCTGTCCAGGATGAGCCACGATATCCGTACACCAATGAATGCAATCATAGGAATGAGTACAATCGGGCAGTTGAAGATAAACGATAAAAACAGGATGCTGGATTGCTTCCGGAAAATAGATGCATCATCCAGATATCTCCTTGCCCTGATCAATGATATTTTAGACATGTCTAAGATTGAACGGGGAAAAATGGTTCTTACCAATTCAAGATTTGAATTTACGGAGTTTATAAAGAACCTTACCGAAGTTATTTATCCGCAATCGGTAATGCGGGGGATTGATTTTGAAGTACACCATGAGGAACCGCTGGAACGCTTCTATATAGGAGATTCCCTTCGCATGAATCAGATTTTAATGAATCTGCTTTCAAATGCTATGAAGTTTACTCACTCAGGCGGGAATATCATTCTGGGTATCCGGGAAGTCAGAAGGTCAAATAGTATTGCAAATCTGGAATTTACAATCTCGGATACCGGAGTGGGAATGACTGAAGATTTTATGAAAAAATTATATCAGCCATTTGAACAGGAAAGTTCAGACATAGCCAGAAACCAGACCGGAAGCGGACTGGGGCTGTCTATTGTGCACAATCTGGTGCAGCTGATGAGAGGTACCATCCAGGTCAAAAGTGATGTAGGAAAAGGAACATCATTTCGGGTGGAAATTCCACTTGGATTGGCAGAAGATGATGCAAAGGAAGAAAATGACCGTAAATCAAAGGAACTGTTAAGGGGACTCAGCGTTCTTATTGTAGATGATGACAGTATTGTAGGGGAGCAGGCATCCATGATTCTTTCCAATATCGGAGCAAAATCCATATGGGTTGATTCTGGACAGAGGGCAATTGAGGAAGTAGAGACAGCACTGACAAATGAATGTTTATTTGATCTGGCTTTGATTGACTGGAAGATGCCGGACATGGATGGCGTAGAGACAACCAGGAGAATTCGGGAATTAACCGGTCCCAATACTATGATTATTATTATTTCAGCATATGATTGGAGCATGATCGAGGCAGAAGCAAAAGCTGCCGGGGCCGATTATTTTATTGCTAAACCATTATTTAAGGCAACCCTTTATGACACTCTGATACAGCTTCAGATTACGCATAATGAACCGGAAGTAAAAAAAGGGTATCATCTGAACGGACATAGTGTGCTACTCGTAGAAGACAATGTATTAAATATGGAAATAGCGAAATCGCTCCTTGAAATGCATCAGATGGAGGTAGACACAGCGGAGGATGGGGCCGAGGCACTGGAAAAATTCCAGAGTATGCCGGAAAACTATTATCTGGCAATCCTTATGGATATCCGAATGCCGGTTATGAATGGTCTGGATGCTGCAAGATCCATAAGAGGCCTGCTGAGAAAAGATGCAGGAGCCATTCCAATTATAGCAATGTCGGCAAATGCATTTGATGAGGATAAAAACCAGGCTTTTGAAGCGGGAATGAACGGGTATCTGGTTAAACCGGTAGATGTTGATAAATTGTTCCAGACCCTGGAGAAATATATAAGATAACCAGAAGCAGTCTTATATCGGTTCTAAAGCCTGATATAAGGCTGCTTTTGATTGTAAGCTTGCAACAAATGTGTATTTATGTTAAGATGGTACAACAATACCCCCTGTAAGCGGTGGGGTACCTGACCCCTGCGTCAGTTGCCGGATGGATTCGCAAGCGAACCCATCTGGCTCGTTGTTCGCAGGAATAAATGAACGAGGTATACAAATGAGTAACGTGGTTTTGATCGGGATGCCGGGCGTAGGTAAGAGTACCGTCGGGGTAATTCTGGCTAAAGTGCTGGGATATCATTTCGTGGATGCTGATATATTGATACAGGAGCAGGAAGGCAGGCTGCTTCGGGAGATTATTGAAGAAGACGGTGTAGATGGCTTTATTGAAATAGAAAACAGGGTGAACAGCCGGATTCAGGAAGAAAATGCCGTAATCGCTACCGGCGGCAGCGTAGTATACGGAAAAGATGCTATGGAAAACTTAAGCCGAATTGGAACAGTGGTTTATTTACAATTAGATTACATAGATTTATTTACCCGCCTGGGCGATTTAAAAGGGCGTGGTGTTGTTCTGAGAGAGGGACAGACCCTTCGGAATCTGTTTGACGAACGAACACCGCTCTATGACAAATATGCGGATATTGTTGTCAATGAGGCAGGATTAACGGTGGAAGAGACATTGGATGCAGTTGTGGAAGGTTTGAAGAAACTGGGGATTGCACCTGGAGACAGATCGAAGTGCAGAAAAAAATAGACAAATAGAAATACATAATTTTGTAACATTTTGCCATATTTTAGGGGTAATAGTGCACAGGAAATGCTATTTGATTGTATTTTTTTTGAAAGATATATGGAAAAAATTACTTAAATTTTAATTTTTGTTTACAAAAGTAAAGAATGTGATATAATATAGTTTAGATATTTTAAAGGGGTAACAGTAAGACAAAATTCGAGGGGTCGTTTTTGTCTATAAGAATTGAAGAGAGTATAAATAAGTATAGAGGTGTCCTATGGAACAATATATTATTAAAGGCGGTAACCCACTGGTAGGTGATGTTGAGATCGGTGGGGCTAAGAATGCAGCGCTTGGAATCCTTGCAGCCGCAATTATGACAGATGAGACCATACTAGTAGAAAATTTACCAGATGTACAGGACGTGAATGTGCTGTTAGAAGCTATCAGTGTAATTGGCGCAAAGGTTGAACGGGTAAGCAGGAGCGCAGTTTTAATTAATGGCTCCATGATTGGCAGTGTCAGCGTGGATTATGAGTTCATAAAAAAGATAAGAGCCTCTTACTATTTATTAGGAGCGTTATTAGGAAAATACAAGAAGGCAGAAGTACCTCTGCCGGGCGGATGCAATATCGGCAGCAGGCCGATTGATTTGCATTTAAAAGGTTTTAAGGCATTAGGAGCAAAAGTGAGCATTCAGCATGGAGCGATTGTTGCCCAGGCGGAGAGACTCGTTGGAAAACATATATTTTTAGATACCGTTTCCGTTGGTGCTACCATTAACATTATGATGGCAGCAACCATGGCGGAAGGATATACCATTATTGAGAACTCAGCAAGAGAGCCTCATGTCGTTGATGTGGCGAACTTCCTGAACAGTATGGGAGCAAATATCAAAGGCGCAGGTACTGATGTAATCCGTATCCGCGGTGTAGAGAAGCTTCATAAAACAGAATATTCCATTATTCCGGATCAGATAGAAGCAGGAACCTTCATGTTTGCAGCAGCAGCAACGAAGGGTGATGTTATGGTGAGAAATGTAATTCCAAAGCATTTGGAAGCCACAACAGCAAAATTGATTGAAATTGGCTGTGAAGTAGAAGAATTTGATGATGCGGTACGTGTTGTCGCATCAAAGCAGTTACGCAATACAAATGTAAAGACATTACCATATCCCGGATATCCTACGGATATGCAGCCGCAGATCGGTGTTACGCTGGCACTGGCAACAGGAACCAGTATTGTAACAGAGAGCATATTTGAAAATCGTTTTAAATATGTGGATGAGCTGGCAAGAATGGGAGCTACAGTCAAGGTAGAAGGCAATACGGCAGTTATCTACGGTGTGGACAAACTGACAGGTGCACAGGTGAGCGCACCTGATTTAAGAGCTGGTGCAGCGCTTGTCATTGCGGGGCTTGCAGCGGAAGGAATCACAATTGTAGATGATATCGTTTATATCCAGCGTGGCTATGAGTGTTTTGAAGATAAACTCCGTGGCCTTGGAGCTGAAATAGAAAAAGTTTCGAGTGAAAAAGAAATACAGAAATTTAAATTAAGAGTGGGATGAAGATACACTCTGACAATCGGGGACGGAGGATTTTAGCAATCCTTTGTCCTTCTTTATTTATTTTTAAATTGTAAACCAGCCAAAGGATTGATTTCTTTGGCTTTTTATGAAAGAGATGGAGGATGATATTTATGGGACAGGAAAAGATATTTCGCTTTGCTATCATGGGGGCAGGAGGTATTGCTGAAAAATTTTGTGATGCGGTTAACCGGCTGGAGAACATGGAAGTAATTGCAGTCGCCAGTAAGAGTCTGGACCGGGCATCCCGGTTTGCTAAAAAGAACAATGTAGCCCAGGCATATGACAGCTATGAAGAGATGTTAAAGGATGCAGATCCGGATGGAGTCTATATTGCAACGACGCCCAATTACCACTTTGAACTTACGATGCTCTGCCTGGATTATAAGAAACCGGTACTCTGTGAAAAAGCAATGATGGTAAATGGAGAGGAAGCAAGACTAGTATTCCAAAGATCCAAAGAGCTGGGAGTCTTTGTTATGGAGGGGATGTGGTCCAGATTCCTTCCTCATAACAAAATTGCTAAACAATGGCTGGATGAAGGTAAAATCGGTAATGTAGAGCTGGCCGAAATTAATATTGGCTTCCAGGCGGGAAATGATCCAAAGAACCGCTTTAATAATCCTGATCTGGCGGGCGGTGCGGCAACGGATATCACGGTTTATTGTTTTGAACTGATGACATATTTTTTAGATCGTCCGGTAAAAGATATACATACCTATATGATTCAATCTGAAACCGGGGTTGATAAAACCGAACAGATATCCATTTTATATGATAATTGTATTGCTAATATGCACGCAAGCATTGCTGCGAAGCTAAATGATGAAGCTGTATTTTACGGGACCGAAGGGAAGATTGTAGTACCGCTGGTTCACTATGGACAAGAGTGTTCCCTGTACCGTGACCGGGAAGAACCGGTACATTTTACAGATCAGACAGAGAATGGATTTATTTATGAAATCCAGGAAATGGTGGACTGCGTGAAACGTGGTGAGGTGGAGAGCAAGGTGACACCTCATGAAATGACAATCCGCTGCGCTACAATGTTTGATCAGCTGATGGGAAGAAAGGGTTAAGCACCAATTCATGCCAATCAAGGTTTATCCTAATAAAAAATTGAATTCTTCTTTATAAATATCATGATATATAGTATGATATTAACTGATACTGTTCATAATCAGAGTAAAGGAGAAAACGAACATGAAAAATAAAAACATGAAGTATATCATTGCCGGAGTTGTAGTGCTCGTTGTAATAGCAGTTGCTGCAGCTGTGTTGGTGACAGGAAATAAGAAAAAAAATTCTGAAGATAAAATGGGAAAAACGGAGCAGTCATCGGAAACATTGACAGAACAAAAAACAGAAAACTCATCGGAATTACAGACGGAGAAAAAAACTGAAAATTCATCTGAAAATCCAGAGGAAAATGTAATTACTGCCATGTATCTCACCTATGGAGAAGAAAACTTTATTTTTATCGATACAAAAAACGGAACACTTTTCACGGCACCGGTGCCGGAGGGCGGTCTGGTTGATAAAGATGGGAAACAGATCAAGCAGGAAGATCTGACCAGAGGAAATATTTTAAAGATTTATGGAAATGGAATAATGCTGCAGTCTTATCCGGGACAGTACCCGGGAGTTACAAAAATGGTGCTGGATCAGACCGGAAAGCCGGAGGATGCGGACCAGTATAATGAGATCATCGACCAGATTTACCAGGAGCCGGATCCTGCTGAGCCTCCATATCTTTCTGCTGAGTACACCCAGCCGGAAGCAGTCGTATCGGCAGCGATTACCCGGGGCGGATACGAGTGGAGCTACGAAAATGAGGATGGAACCACAGGTACTGCAAAAACAGATATGGCGCCGGTCCTTGGATGGAAGGAAATCAATGATCTTACTTTAAATGAACCTACGGATCTGAAACTGGACTTTACGAAAAAACCAGACACCATAGAAATTATCCGGTGGACGGAGGATGTACAGAAGCAGTATAGCGAAGGCAGCGATTTACCCGAGGGAGAAAAGGTAGAGCCGGAAGAGAAGGATGGAGTATTCATTATTCCGGCAGCAGAAGCAGGGTATACCTATCAGATAACCGCAAAATGGGGCAACGGAACAGTAGATTTTGGATTTGTGACAAAGAGTAAGAAATAATAATTTTAAAATGATTTATAGCGTGTTTGAAAACAAAGTTCGGACACGCTCTTGGGGGACAGAACAGATAAAGCTGAAAGGATAAGAAACAATGGTATTTTTGGAAAGCACATTGGTGTCCATCGTAAACCTGGCGGTGCTGCTCTTTGAGTACATTGGCGTGGGTGTCATCGCGTATACCGGAATTCAGGGAATTATTAATTATATCCGCAGAAAACCGGAGACGCGGCTCATGCTGGCAAAGGGACTGGCAATGGGGTTGGAATTTAAGCTTGGCAGTGAAATTCTAAGAACGGTAGTTGTTCGCCAAATCTCTGAAATTGTCCTGGTAGCAGGAATTATTGCTTTGCGGGCTATCCTGACATTTTTAATTCACTGGGAAATAAAAAATGAAGAAAAAGAATATGACCTTCATCTTAGTAAGAAGGAAGAGAATTGAATGGTTAAGAGATCTGAAGAGACTGAATCAGTCTCTTTTTTCTTTGACTAAAACAGAAATCTGAATCACATAATTGTCATATCCATTTACTGTTAGTTCATCCAGCAGATAATCTTCGAAGAAGAGTTCATCTAATTCCAGTGCATGTTCTCCTGCAAAAGTAAGCATCCGGCGATAAGTTTCTCCGATCTGTTTCCAACCGCCCTGATGGTAACCATATAAATAAGCCCCTCCCGGCTTTAAGGTATAAGAAACTCCCTTAGGCGGGGAATCCAGGAGCAGATAAATATGGCGGTAATCGTTGTATATACCTTGGTGAATTTTCGTTGCGTATTGCAGAAATCCGATCCCATAAGGGCTCTTAATTCCAAGGTTTTCCCCCAGACTAATCAGTTCCCCTATTTTTTTTGCCAGTTCTTTGTCATTATAAGTTGAAGTATGGGTAGGAATATAGTACTGGGGCGCTGTTTCTAATACCTCAATTCTGGAAAAATCTTTTTGCAGAGCTTTTTGAATAAATTCAGATTTAAACCGCAGCCATTTTTTGGTTTTCTTCAGTTTTGCCATTTTCCGGTCGATTATTTTTTCCTCTTCTTCTAAAAGTGATATTAAGGCTTGAGGGCTTTTATGATCCAGGTAGTATTTTATATCAGACAGGGGCATATCCAGCTCTTTTAAATTCCAGATCACATCAAACACATCCAGCTGGGAAATGGAGTAATACCGATAATCGTTGTCCAGCTTTATTTCAGGGGAAAACAGACCGATTTTGTCATAGTGAAACAGGGTGTGCTTGGTGACTCCGGTGAGTTTTGCAAATTCTCCTGTTGTAAAATAAAGATCTTTATTAATCATAAATCTCCCTTCCTTTCATATTTTTTTTAATTTAAATGATATATAAATTGTAAGCTCATATTTTTTTAGAATATAATTTTTCCTTGACTATAGGGTAACCCGATACCTTATGATAGTAAAGAAATCGCTAAAATGCAATAAAAAGAGGTGTTATATCATGAAAAATTCAATTACGAAAGATTTTAATTTTTTTTCTCTGCTGAGATTTGCTCTGCCTACTATGGTAATGATGGTGTTTATGTCCCTGTATACCATTGTGGATGGGGTTTTTATATCCAGGCTTCTTGGAAGTGATGCTCTGTCTGCTACAAATATTGTTTATCCTGCGGTGAATATACTGATAGCGGTTGGCGTTATGCTGGCTACCGGCGGCAGTGCAATTATAGCAAGAAAAATGGGAGAAAAGAAACCAGAGGAAGCCAGACAGAATTTTACTTTAATTGTAATTTCCGGATTGTTGTTTGGTATCTTGTCCTTAACGGCAGGCAATATTTTTATAGAGCCTATGGTAAAAGCGCTGGGGGCTACGGATAAAATACTTGGGAATAGTATTTCTTATTTACAGATTCTCCTTTTATTTGCGCCTGCATGTGTACTTCAGCTGTTATTCCAGTCATTCTTCGTGACAGCAGGGAAGCCTGTAATCGGACTGGGACTGACTTTGCTGGGAGGACTTACAAATGCTGTGCTGGATTACGTTTTTATGGGTCCGTTGCAGATGGGGATCGGGGGAGCAGCTCTGGCTACCGGAATTGGACAGGCAGTACCGGGTGTAGCCGGCCTTATCTATTTTTGGAAAATAAAGAGAGATTTATTCTTTGTTAAACCCAAAATGGATTTTGGCGTGCTGAAAGAAAGCTGTCTGAACGGTTCGTCAGAGATGGTTACCAATCTGTCTGCTGCAATTGTAACCTTTTTGTTTAATATTATTATGCTTCGGTTTCTGGGGGAAAATGGCGTTGCGGCGATTACGATCGTACTTTATGGCCAGTTCCTGTTCAATGCTTTATATCTGGGATTTGCAATAGGTGTAGCGCCTGTGTTCAGTTTTAACTACGGAAGTGGAAATGTGATTTTACTACGGCGGATATATAAAATCTGTACCCGGTTTATTGCCGTTTCCGCAGTTGTAATTACGATCATTGCGTTGGCGGGGGCACCCATAATTGTAGAAATATTTACACCGCGTACTTCAGCAACCTATGAAATTGCCAGCAGAGGATTCTTTCTGTTCTCATTCAACTATTTGTTTGCAGGGATGAATATATTCGCTTCCGGCATGTTTACTGCATTTTCAAACGGTAAAATATCGGCGGCGATATCATTTATGCGTACCTTTGGCTTTATAGTGAGCTGCATTTTGATTCTGCCTTATATCATAGGCGTTGATGGGGTCTGGATGGCAGTTCCCCTTGCAGAGTGTCTCACTGTATTTATCTCCTGTTTCTTCTTCCGCAGAAAGAGGGAAGTTTACGGTTATGCAGTATAAGAAAAAAGTTATCAAGATGATTACGTTCTTGATAACTTTTTTATTTACCATATTTACAGATAAGGTATGCCGGGAATCTCCGGGTAGCTGCCCATGGAAATCAATAATTCCAGCCCTACCTGTCGAGCGGCCAGAACAGCTTCCTTTACGGCGCTGGCGTTGCCGGATACAGCAAGAATGACTTCATTAGAGTGGCTGGTACCTTTATTCGGGGTCATATACTCGATTATATTTACGCCGGCGGCTTTCATTGCATTATCAGCCATTACAAGACCGATAGCAGCCGGTGAACCGCATAAGAAGCCAAACGCCTGGCCTGCGGGAGCGTGAAAAGCTTTGTTCAGTACCTGCCCAGCACTTGCAGAAAAAGCAAATTCCAGGTGTCCGGCTTCGCTGATATAAAGTTCCCCTGCATACTTATTTGTCAGTTCAAGAGCAATGGAAACAGCCTGCCTGACATCAGAAACACTGTTTCCGCCAAGTACAATGTAATTACCATGTCCGCCCCAGCCCTTGGTATCTCTGGGAAGTTCGATGGATAATACTTCTGTATTGGTGGCTTTCACTGCTTCATCTACAGCAGTGAGCTGTCCTGCCGCACCGGTTCGGGAACTGAAAACACCTATGGTATGATAAGCTTTTCCAACATTCATTTGTTCCAAAAGAGCATCATCGATTCCCGCAATCACCAAACCGATTGTGTCCAGTACCGCGGTTCCGATAAATTCCGTTCTTGTGCAGTTCATGCTGATTGATTTTACATCCATAGTTTTGTTTTCTCCTCTTTAACGATACTTTCATGCATTCAGTATAAAGAAAAAACAACAAAAAGTCAACGAAAACAAATATTGCTTTACAGATCTTTTTCAATAAAGTGAACAGAATATTTATCCCAGTATTTTTTATAAACCCGTTCATTTTGTCCATCGAAATTGAGCTGGTACATTCTGAATGTGGTTAATATATCCTTCGGCTGCCAGTGTTCTTCGTAAGAATATTGATAGTTCATGCCCAGGCGTCTCATGACTTTGCCGCTGCGGGAGTTTTTGATATCATGGGTAGCTGTAACATACCGGAATCCGTCTCTTTTTAATTGCTCTAATACGGCTTTTGCAGCCTCTGATACGATTCCCTTGTGCCAGAATTCTTTTCTCAGCCCATAGCCGAAATCATAGCTGTCATCCATGCACACATGTACATAACCAATGGGCACATTATCTGTTTTCAGGCAGACAGCATATCGGTATCCTTTCGCCTGCTGATATGATCTGGCATAGTTTTCTTTGAAAAAAGTTCTGGTTTCTTCCAGTGATTTCAGAGGAAACCAGGGTAAATAAGTATTCACTTCTTCATCTTTGTAGATGGAAAATAAGGCATCCATGTCATTTTCAGTGAATCTCCTTAATATCAGTCTGTCTGTTTCCAGTGCAGGTGTATTTTGAATCTGCATTTTACTCCCCTTTCCACAACCAGGCAAACGATTTTTATTCGTTGTTCCGATTGTTGTGCTATCTTATTGTACCGTTCCGCTTATCTGCTTGTTTCTTTACCATATTCTATCATTTGGTAATACTAAAGTCACGACATATCTGCTTCTATTGCTTTTTCTATATAATTTTTTATCAAATTTTTATCATTAGAGTAGTTTCCATAAAAAAGTACTTGACGAACAGGCGAATAAGCGTTATCGTAGTAGACGTAACAAAATTAAATATTATATTTTCTCTTATTCAGAGTGGTGGAGATACAAAGGATCTGTGAAACCACGGCAACCCCGTCAGAGGAAGGTGCCAACCTGAGCGAGTAATTCGAACAATAAGAGGATTTACTTATCATAATAGATAGGGGGTCCGCTTAGTGCGGACCTTTTTTAGTTTAAAAGCAGGAGCGGTTTTGTGAAGCGGGACATGTTCCCGGCCTCAAGTAAGCCTGCAGGATATGTTAAATCGATCTCGTGAGAAAATATAAATGCTCTTATCCAAAGGAGGATTCTATGGAAAAATTATTATTTACTTCTGAATCAGTAACAGAAGGACATCCGGACAAAATGTGCGACCAGATCTCTGATGCTATCTTAGATGCTCTGTTAGAGCAGGATCCCATGAGCCGTGTGGCGTGTGAGACTGCAACTACTACAGGCATGGTTCTGGTAATGGGAGAAATTTCTACAAATGCTTATGTGGATATCCAGAAGATTGTGCGTGATACGGTAAGAAACATTGGCTATACACGTGGAAAATATGGATTTGATGCGGAAACCTGCGGCGTTATCACAGCCATTGACGAGCAGTCTTCCGATATTGCCATGGGCGTTGACAAAGCGCTGGAAGCAAAGGAAAATACCATGACTGATGATGAAATTGAAGCAATCGGTGCAGGAGATCAGGGAATGATGTTCGGCTATGCGGTAAATGAAACGGAAGAATTAATGCCGTATCCAATTTCACTGGCACACAAATTAGCGCTGCAGCTTACAAAAGTTCGTAAAGACGGCACACTTTCTTACCTGAGACCGGACGGAAAGACTCAGGTCAGTGTAGAATATGATGAAAATGGCAAGCCATCCAGACTGGATGCAGTTGTTCTGTCTACACAGCATGATCCGGATGTAACACAGGAGCAGATTCATGAGGATATTAAAAAATATGTATTTGATGTAATTCTGCCTGCTGAAATGGTAGATGAGAATACGAAATTTTTTATCAATCCAACCGGACGTTTTGTAATCGGCGGACCACATGGAGACAGCGGTCTTACCGGACGTAAGATTATTGTAGATACTTATGGCGGATATGCAAGACACGGCGGCGGAGCATTTTCAGGAAAAGACTGCACCAAGGTAGACCGTTCTGCAGCATATGCAGCACGTTATGTGGCAAAAAATATTGTGGCCGCAGGACTGGCTGAAAAATGTGAGATTCAGTTATCTTATGCAATCGGAGTTGCAAAACCCACCTCTGTCATGATCGATACCTTTGGAACCGGCAAATTATCAGATGAGAAGATTACGGAAATCGTAAGAGAGAATTTTGACCTTCGTCCTGCCGGAATTATAAAGATGCTTGATCTTCGCCGCCCGATCTATAAGCAGACTGCTGCTTACGGACATTTCGGCAGAAATGATCTGGATCTGCCCTGGGAGAAGCTGGATAAAGTCGAAATTCTTAAGAAGTACTTGTAAATTTATGAAAAATTTATAAAAGTCCTTGTTTGTTTAGATGTAAATATGGCTCCTTTATGCTATACTGAAAAGAGAACGGTATAACATAAAGGAGTTTTTGCTATGAAATTAAAAACAAGGCTTATCATAGCCTTTTTTGTAATTATATGTGTCCCGCTTCTGTTAACAGGCGTAGCTCTGTTGGGTTTCAGTCAGTACCAGTTAAAATCCATAGAAGATAAATATGGAATCGACAATGTTTCCTATGACGCATTTTCTAATTCAGTACAGATGCTGAGCATAACCACGAAGCGTATTTTTGAGGAGATGAAGAAGGAAGCCGACAAAGATCCGGATCAGTTTCTGGATGTGGATTATCTGTGTACGATTAATGATAAATTGCAGGACAAGAATTCTTATCTCATTGTGCGCAAAGGAAGTTCCCAGTATTATTCGGGAACATCTGAAAATAATGCACAGCTTTTTAAAGAACTGCCGGGACCCAATACTTATACAACGTCTGCTGACAGCGGAACGTATATCGGAAAAGATGTAAGGGCATTTGTAAAGCAGATTGATGTTACATTTTCGGATGAAACAGCAGGAAGCATTTTCATTATAACCAGTATGGATAATATGCTGCCGCAGATGAAGTCACTGCTTCGGGATATGTTTATTACAATTGTTGTAATCCTGATTTTAACCGCAGGTCTTTTGAGTACCTGGATTTATTCGGGAATCAGTACACCGCTTCGAAAGCTTCGTGCAGCTACCCAGAATATCAAAGAAGGCAATCTGGACTTTACATTAGTAGCTGAAGGTGAAGATGAGATCAGCGAGTTGTGCCAGGATTTTGAAGAGATGAGGAAGCGGCTGAAGGAATCTGCCGAAGAAAAAGTAGAGTACGACAGGGAAAATAAGGAATTGATCAGCAATATTTCCCATGACCTGAAGACTCCGATTACGGCTGTGAAAGGCTATGTAGAAGGAATTATGGATGGTGTGGCGGATACTCCTGAGAAGATGAATAAATATATCCGTACGATTTATAATAAGGCTAATGATATGGACCGTTTGATTAATGAATTGACATTTTATTCGAAGATCGATACGAACCGTATTCCATATACATTTAGTAAAATTAACGTATCCAGTTACTTTGATGACTGCTTTGAAGAGGTTGGTCTGGATCTGGAATCTAAGAATATTGAGTTTTCTTATTTTAATTATGCAGATGAAGAAACCTGGATTATCGCTGATGCAGAACAGCTGAAGCGGGTAATTAATAATATTATAGGAAATTCCGTAAAGTATTTAGATAAGCCTAAGGGTTATATCAATATCCGGGTTAAGGATGTAGGCGACTTCATTCAAGTGGAAATTGAGGACAACGGAAAAGGAATTGCACCGAAAGATCTGCCGCTTATCTTTGACCGGTTCTACCGTACAGATGCATCCAGAAATTCTGCCCAGGGCGGAAGCGGAATCGGATTGTCCATTGTTAAGAAGATTATAGAAGATCACGGCGGTAAAATTTGGGCAAGCAGTAAAATGGGAACAGGCACAGTTATGTACTTTGTGCTTAGAAAATATCAGGAGGTACCTGTCAATGAGTAAGATATTGATTATTGAAGATGAGGAAAGTATCGCAGATCTGGAAAAAGATTATCTGGAACTGAGCGGTTTTGAGGTAGAGATTGAAAATCGTGGGGATATTGGACTTAAGAGAGCATTAGAAGAAGAATTTGATTTATTTATCCTGGATTTGATGCTTCCGGGAGTAGACGGATTTGAAATCTGTAAATCCATCCGGGACAAGAAGAACACACCGATTCTTATGGTTTCGGCGAAAAAGGATGATATCGATAAAATCCGCGGTCTTGGACTGGGAGCAGATGATTATATGACAAAGCCCTTCAGCCCCAGTGAGCTGGTAGCAAGAGTGAAGGCACATATGGCACGTTACGACAGATTAATCAGCAGTAATGTCCAGACAAATGATATTGTTGAGATTCGCGGTATTAAGATAGACAAGACGGCCAGAAGAGTCTGGATTAATGGAGAAGAGAAGACATTTACAACAAAAGAATTTGATTTATTAACGTTCCTGGCAGAACACCCGAACCACGTATTTACTAAAGAAGAGTTATTCAGCGAGATATGGGATATGGAATCTATCGGTGATATTGCAACCGTAACGGTTCATATTAAGAAGATTCGTGAGAAGATTGAGTTCAACACGGCGAAGCCTCAGTATATAGAGACGATCTGGGGTGTAGGGTACCGGTTTAAGATATAAAAACTGTTCAAAATTGAAAAGAATTATAGTGAGAGCTGTCCTGATTATAAATTGGGACAGTTTTTTTGTGTTGGGAAAATTATCTTAATTTTTCTATTTAAGGAGTTGACATAAACAAAAAAGTATGCTTTAATACATATATAGTTAATTAGTCAAGTAACTAACCAACAAACAAGAGGTGGTTTTCATGAAATTAAACTTTGAGGATGAAAAACCTATTTTTATGCAGATAGCGGAGGGCGTTGAAGATGCGATTCTGACAGAGGCTTTTCAGGAAGAGGGACAGATCCCCTCAATTACGGAATTTTCAGTAACTTATAAGATCAATCCGGCAACCGCCCTGAAGGGAATCAATATGCTGGTTGAGGAAGGCATTGTTTATAAAAAGAGAGGTGTAGGTATGTTTGTAGCAGTGGGAGCGGTAGAGAAGCTGAGACAAAAGAGGAAAGATCAGTTCTTTGAGCACTATATCAGTGGAATGATTGAGGAAGCAAAGCGATTGAACATTTCAGATGAAGAATTATTAGGGATGATAGAAAGGGGATTTAGGAAATGACAGGGATTGAAGTAGTAAATATCAGTAAAAGGTTTAAAGACACCGTGGCACTTGATCATGTGAATCTCCTTTTTGAGGAAGAAAAGATCTATGGACTGCTTGGAAGGAATGGTGCGGGTAAGTCTACATTGCTTAATATTATCAGTAACCGTATTTTTCCGGATGAGGGGCAGGTTCTTATGAATGGAGTACCGGTGAGGGAAAATGATCAGGCATTGGAACAGATTTATCTGATGAGTGAAAAAACATTATATCCGGAATCCATGAAAATTAAAGAAGTTTTCAAATGGAGTAAGGAATTCTACAAAAATTTTGATACGGATTTTGCAATGAATATGGCAGAGCAGTTCCGGTTAGATGTGAAAAAGAAGGTCAAAGGATTATCAACGGGGTATACTTCCATTTTTAAAAATATTATTGCATTATCGGTAAATGAACCTTTTGTTTTCCTGGATGAACCGGTATTGGGACTGGATGCAAATCACAGGGAACTGTTCTATAAGATTTTAATTGAAAAATATAGTGAGAATCCTTTTGCTGCAGTGATATCCACACATTTAATAGAAGAAGTTTCCAGCGTGATAGAGGATATTGTAATTATTAAAAACGGTCAGGTAATCCGATCGGAAACACGGGAAGAGCTTCTTAGCAGAGGCTATACGGTTTCCGGAAATGGAGCGCTTGTGGATACGTATATAAGAGGAAAAGAAGTAATTGGTACAGATGTTTTGGGAGGCTTGAAAACTGCGTATATCATTGGCAGACCGGATCGTGCTAATCTGCCGAAAGGATTGGAGATAACCGGGTTAGATCTGCAAAAATTATTTATCCAGTTGACAAATTAGGGGGAAACATTATGAAACTGAAGTCGGTATATAAATATCAGATGAGAGAGTACGTTAGTGCCGGAACAGGCTACGCTGCTGTAGTGCTGTCGCTGATTATCTTTTTCAGCGGGTTAGTAATATTTGGGCAGATTGATGCCGGCGGTTCTTTTTCCGGATTAGAATTTGGAAGCATTATATTTGGATTTGTAATGGGATGTTCCTGTTTCCAGGAGGGATTTTTACTTATGATGCAAAATGGAGTTTCCAGAAAGACAATTGTTTTCAGCAGAATTTTAACCATAATAACCAGCAGCATTGCGCTTGCTGTATTAAATGAGCTGATTACGCTGGTCTGCAGGATATTTGTACATTTCAATAAAAACATTATATTTGAAATCAATATTCTCCAGGTTATGTATCCCCAAATGCTGGGTGAAATGGAATCCCTGCCGTTATTCCTGATAAATATTCTGTTTTGGAGCCTGGCGCTTATGATGGCTACGCTGCTTGGATATTGTGTCAGTTCCTTACTGTATCATCTGTCAAGAACAACAAAGATTATTTTAGGAGTAGCCCTCTCTGTATTTGCTGTGGTTTTACTTCCAATTATAGATGTATTATTGGTTAAAGGGATCTATAAGAAATTACTCGACTTTTTCTTAATGGTAATGGGACAGAAAAGCCAGAATCCGTTTATTGCAGTGATTACATTTCTGGTAAGTACGGTAATTCTGGGAGGAATCAGTTATTTGTTAGTAATTCGTGCCCAGGTGCAGAAATAGAGGGAGAAAAATATGAGGTTAAAATCAGTTTTTAAATATCAGTTTCGGGATTACAAAATTTCCTATGTATTATTTTTTGGGATTTTACTGTTTCTGGAATTAGCAAACCTTGTTGGAATTAAGATAAGTGGCATGGAAGATAAGGGGATTTATTTCCGCAACGAATCAATGGTAGTATTGGCCGGGTTTATTATGGGAGCAAATTCATTTCGGGAAAACTTCCAAATGCTGATGCAAAACAATGTCAGCCGTAAAATGATAGCGGCAGGAAGAATTTTAAATACACTGTTAAGCGGGATTGTACTGGCGGTAATTTGCAGACTGGTTTCCCTGGTTTATGAACTGGCAGCATTGGGAGACGGTAATCTGCGGGCAGGAAATATCTTTGGCAAAATATACCCATCCTTTTGGGAGCAGGCAGGTGGATTGGAGAAGCTGGGAGTGGAACTTCTGTTCTGGTCAGGCTTTGTCATTCTATTTACGATGATAGGATATTTCTTCGGAGCGTTGTATTATAATCTGGGTAAGATTCAAAAGATGGTAATCAGCATTGGAGTTCCGGTATTCTTACTGATTGTGTTGCCGATCGTAGACCTGTATGCTGCAGGCGGCAGAATCGCAAAGTTCTTTTTGGGGATGCTTGCCCTTTTGTTAGGAGGCACGGGGGGGAATCCTGCATGGTCCTTCCTGAGTACTTTGACCGGTTCGGTAATATTTGGCGGTATTGCAGTACTGATTGTATTAAAATCTCCGGTGCAAAAATAAAAAAGAGACGCTATAACCTGTTCTTTTATTGGTTGTAAGCGTCCCTTTTCTTTTAGAAGTCTATCTTAAAATAATAAATCCCATAAATGCAGCATAGCCCAATAGCATGATCCACCCTTCCATACGATTCAGTATCTTGCTTTGCAATGCAAATATAAATACGGCAATGCTGGCAACGATCAGAATCATGATATCGTAAATAGAAAACAGATTGACTGCAACCGGATGGAGCGCTGAAGATGCGCCTAAAACCAGAAGGATGTTAAAGATGTTAGATCCTACCACATTTCCAAGTGCAATGTCGTTTTCTCCTTTTCGGGAAGCAACGATGGAGGTTACCAGTTCGGGCAGAGAGGTACCAAGGGCTACAATCGTAAGGCCGATCAGTGTCTGACTGAGCCCAAAAGATTCAGCTATGGAAACGGCACTGTTAACTACCAGATCCCCTCCGATTACTATGGCAGCCAAACCGCCGATGATGCAGATGCCGCTTAAGAGCGGGGATAACTGCTTGATACCGTCAGTAGAGTCTGCCTGAATTTCATTTCGGCTTTTTAGTGCACTTTTAACGGTGAACACCAGGAAGAGCACAAAGAAAGCAAGTAATATCCAACCGTCGATCTGGCCTACTTCATGGTCCAGAGACAGCAGAAGCAATACCGCGGTAATCACGATGGAGAAGGGAAATTCGCGTTTTAAAACGGAAGGTGTAATACCCATAGGCTTGATAGCAGCGCATATGCCCACTACAACCAGCAGATTAAAAATATTAGAACCAATAACATTACTTAGTGCCAGTTCATTTTGAGCCTCGATGGCAGCGGTGATACTCACGGAAGCTTCCGGCATGCTTGTACCAAATGCAACAACAGTAAGTCCGATGATGACACTGGGGATACGGAGAAGTCTTGCAATATTGGAGCTGCCTTCCACGAAGTAGTCGGCACCTTTTATCAGCAGTACAAATCCTATGATTAGCAGAACATAAGTTAACATTTTTTTCCTCCTTAAATGACCTGTTGTCATCATACTGAATTACCAGAAATTTGTCAAATTATTTTATATAATTTGTCAATAAATAGCAGGGTATCGGTTTTATGAAATAATTATTACCAACTATTGCAAAGAATTATGATCGATGTTATTATTTCCTATATTAAGCAAAAAACAACTGGAAAAATATTTACAGTAAAGGTGTTGTGTAATCAGTCAGAAAGTCAGATCCATACCGGCTTTTATTATTAAAAAATAAAATATGCGAAAGAGGTAATCCTATATGTTAAATATAATCTATGAAGACGGCCAGGTTTTGGTCTGTGAAAAGCCGTCCGGTGTAGCGGTACAAAGCGCGGGAATTGGAACAATGGATCTGGAAAGCAGAATAAAAAATTATCTGAGTACAGAAAATAGTGGTAATGGCGAGCCTTATCTGGGAGTTATCCACAGGCTGGATCAGCCGGTTGGAGGCGTACTGGTATTTGCGAAAACGCCGATGGCTGCTGCGTATTTAAGTAAACAGGCAGGTAATGGGGAGATGGATAAAAGGTATCAGGCTGTAGTATGTGGAAAACTTCCCCAAATCCAGGGAGTGCTTGTGGATTATCTGTTTAAAGACGGTAAAACCAATACGTCCAGAATTGTAAAAAAGGAACAAAAAGGTGCCAAAAGGGCGGAATTACATTATCAGGTTCTGGAAGAAAAAGAAGGCCTGTCACTATTGGAAATTCACCTGATTACCGGGCGTCATCATCAGATCCGTGTGCAGCTGGCTGGTGCAGGAACACCTTTGTATGGAGATAAAAAATATAATCCCAAAACAGCAGGTGACCAGAGAACAACTATCGGTTTATACGCCTGTAAGTTAAGCTTTTTACATCCAAAAACAAAAAAGCAGATGGCTTTTTCCTGTGAACCCAAAGGTGATGCTTTTTCAATATTCACGTCCAGATAAAAACATGGCGGATATTGCCATTTGTACCAGATTTCTGTCTTCTAATAATGAATAATCAAAATGAATCTGCACATCCTATTCTTACAATATAGGAGGGCGAAAGGATGGGCAGAGCAGAGAAATATAAAGAAGTACTTATCGTAATAGGGATTGCAATTGCAGTATTCGTTGGAATGAAATACCTGCTGCCATTTGTAGCCCCTTTTTTTATTGCGTATATTATCGTGCGGATACTGAATCCATTTGTAAAGCGGCTGCAGCGCAGGATAAAAATAAAGAAAGAATGGCTTGCGGCTGTGGTACTGGGATTCTTTTCAATTTTACTGATTGGCGGACTGTATTATCTGACAATCCAGCTGTTTGCGCAGATTAAAGCCATAGTATCCAATCTGGACAGTTATGAAAAAGAATTCAGACTGATACTTGGAAACTGCTGTTCTGCGATGGAGCAGACGCTGGGGATTCAGGCAGAAGCCATTGAAGATTTTGTATATCAGAATATTCAGGTTATGACAGACCGTCTTCAGGTATATATTGTGCCGGATATGTTTAATTATTCACTGCAGTATCTGCTTGGTTTTGTGAAAGCGGCAGGATTATTTTTTGCATTATTTGTATCTGTACTGCTTTTATTAAAGGATTATGACGAAATACATGATAAACTTAAAAAGTTTGAATTATACCGCAGAACAGCTACCGTTTTGAATCGGCTTTGGGGACTTGGCGGAGCCTACTTTAAAGCACAGCTCATTATTATGAGTATCGTTTCTGTTATCTGTGTTGCAGGACTGTGGGTGATTCGGTACCCCTATGCCCTGTTGGTTGGATTGCTGATCGGCGTATCGGATGCACTTCCATTTATCGGAACCGGAACGATACTGATACCCTGGGCGTTGGTATGTGCTCTGCAAGGTGATTTTGTACACGCTGCAGCATATGCCACGTTGTTCTTTGTTGCAAATACTACCAGAGAATTTCTGGAGCCTAAGATGATTGGAAAAAAACTTGGTGTTTATCCCATTGTAATTGCAGTTGCAGTGTATGCAGGAATCTGTATTTACGGGGTTGCCGGGGTAATTCTTGGACCATTGACTTTGCTGGCTATTGTGGAGATTTACAAAGAGATTAAGAGAGGGGAAGTAATGGAAGAGTAGATTTTACCTGTTTACCAATGGTTATCCATGTCTAACACAGCATCATTGACAATTCTATTGTATTTCTATATCATATAAGATAGAATAATAAAGAATTAAAATAAATGTTCAGGGAGGCAGATATGTACAAGGTATTATTAGTTGATGATGAAGCCCTCATTCGAGAGGCTATCAGTGAAAATACAAGGTGGAATGAATTGGGTTATGAATTGGTCGGTGCTTGCAAAAATGGGAAAGAGGCAATGGACATGATCATACAGAATCCACCGGATCTCCTTCTTACGGATATCTGTATGCCGCATGTGGACGGCATGGAGCTGACAAAGTTTGTATATGAACAGTATAAAGATACTAAAGTAGTGATTATCAGCGGGTATGATGAATTTGAATATGCAAAAAAGGCTGTAAAATATCAGGTTGTAGAATATATACTGAAGCCGATAACCGCTTTTGAACTTTCTGAAACACTGCTGAAGGTAAAAGAAGCTCTGGATGCAGAACAGCTGAAAAAACAGAATATGAAAAAAATACGCGGAGCCTATATCAGCAACCTCCCGTTGATGCGCGGGCGCTTTTTAATTGGACTTTTGCAGGGAAATGTGAATGAAGAGACAATTCAGGACAAGCTCATGGATTATCAGATCCAGTTAAACGGCAGCCATTTTATGGCAGCAATGGTACTGGGGGATGATCTTTCTCCGTTTTTGAACCAGGAAGCGGATACGAAGACCGATCTGGCTTATTTTGCTATTTATAATATATCGGCTGAGATTATGGCATCGTATGGTGCCGGAGTAACATTCCAGGCATTTGAAGAAAAAACCGTAATGATCTTTGCGGGGGATGAAAATCTGGAAGAGAAGGCATTGCGTGTCTGCGAAGAGATACAGGAGGCAATATTAAAATTCTTAAAAATTGAATCTACCATCGGTCTTGGCAGGGTGGTAAATTCTTTGTCTCTGGTCTACAGTTCCTTTAATGATACGAAAAAGTCAATGGAATACCGTTTCCTACTGGGTGGAAATCAGGTGATTTATGCCAAGAATCTAAGGGACAGCCAGGAAAGCCAGAATGTGGACGTCTCAAAGTGGGCAAATCAGATTGTACTGGCGATTAAAACCAACAATGAACATGAAATACGAAAATATGTACTGGGATTTGTACAGTCATTAAGAGATGCATATGTGACAAAAAACAGAAGTATTTTCTACGTACAGAACATGGTGCTGTCCATTATGAATGAACTGGATGCTTCTACATTAAGCGAAAGCGAGATCTTTATAGAAGAAAGAGAACTGTTGAATTCCATTTATGAAAAGGAACATCTGACGGATATAGCGGAAGATTTAATTCAGTTTGGCAAGACTCTGTCCCACAGTATGAAAGACCAAAAGGACAGCTACTGTAAGAAACAGGCACTGCAGGCGCTGGATTACATAGACAAGAATTATGGTGATTCTAAGATCTCCCTGAATTCCGTTTGCCTGCATCTGGCGATGAGTACCAGTTATTTCAGCTCTATTTTTAAAAATTATACCGGGGAGACCTTTATTGAGGCGTTGACTAAGAAGCGGATTGAGAAGGCAAAGTCTCTGATTGAAAATACAGCAAAGAAAACTTATGAAATCGCAGAAGATGTGGGATATAGTGATCCTCATTATTTCAGTATCACATTCAAAAAGATAACGGGGATGACTCCTACAGAATATGCAAAAAAGATGAGGTAATTTATGGATAAGAAAAAAAGGGGTGAGGCAGTACGGTTTCTATTTCACTTTAAAAGTATACGTAATTCGATGTTGTTTTCCTTTACGCTTGTGGTTGTGCTTGCGTTGCTGATATTCCTTCTTTTCTCTTTGAATTACACGGAAGAAACAGTTCTGGACAATTCAAAGGATTATACTAAGCAGTTGGTGGAGCAGGTAAATTCAAATATTGATTCCTATATTAGCTATATGGAATCCATCTCCCAGATGGTAACGGACCATTCCGATGTTGTGGACTATCTCTTTGGAGACGGCAGTACTGGGGAATCCTTAAAGCTTCGTCTGCTGGAACAGTTTAAGACCGTTCTGGATACCAGGGAAGATATTTATAATATAGCTGTTATCGCAGATAATGGGAAGATGGTGCTGAACCGTGGAGTAGCGACACTCAATCCCAATGGGGATATCCCAAATAAGCCCTGGTATTTGAATACGATTAAAGCAAATGGGGCTGCTGTAGTATCCGGTTCCCATGTGCAGAATGCATTTAAAGATAAATACCAGTGGGTAGTTACCTTAAGCAAAGGATTGATTAATCCGGCTACTAATAAAATTGAAGGGATTTTCTTTATTGATTTGAATTACAGTGCCATCAAAAGTCTGTGTGAAAAAATCGAGCTGGGTAATAAAGGATATATGTTTATTCTGGATAAAGACGGTAGCATCATTTACCATCCCCAGCAGCAATTGCTGAACAGTGGTTTGAAAGTAGAAGCAATAGACCGCGTTCTGGCACAGGAAAATGGCAGCTTCATTACAGATGAAGGTAATGGCAGTAAATTATATACGGTCAGTACTTCCAGGGAAACCGGATGGACCATAGCAGGTGTTTCTTACATAGGAGAGCTGATCAAGAACAAAGACGAAATGCAGATATTTTATCTGGTAATAGCTTCCGGGCTGTTTGCTTTGGCCATGATACTCGCGGTTGTGTTGTCGAAAGAAATTACAAAGCCTATTAAGGATCTCAAGGATTCCATGAAAGAAGTAGAGCGGGGAAATTTCCAAAATGCAGCATTTGTCAGCAAAGGGGAAAATGAGGTGGCAAGCCTTGGCAAATCATTTAATATTATGACAGGAAAGATACAGAACCTGATGGAGGAAAATGTACGGGAACAGAAGGAAAAGAGGAAAAGTGAGCTAAAGGTACTGCAATCCCAGATCAATCCGCATTTTCTATACAATACCCTGGATTCCATTATCTGGATGTCTGAGGGAGGGAAAAACCGTGAGGTAGTGCAGATGACATCGTCTTTGGCAAAACTATTGCGCCAGAGTATCAGTAATGAGGATGAAATTGTTACCATTGCAAAAGAGCTGGGATACACCCGGGAGTATCTCACAATTCAGAAAATGCGTTACCGTGACCAGCTGGAATTTGAGATAGACGTTCCTGCCCGGATTCAGAGAAAGAGTATCGTAAAGCTGGTGATTCAGCCTATTGTTGAAAATGCAATTTATCATGGTATCAAATATAAAGAAACAAAAGGAATGATCTATATCACCGGAGAAATGACAAAAGAAAAAATCATCCTTTGCATTCGGGATAATGGAGTGGGAATGGAACAAGAAGTGCTGGACCACGTTCTGGAAAACAAACGTCCGGACGAAGTATCTAATAAAGTTGGGGTCTATAATGTCCACAACCGTCTGCAGCTGTATTACGGTAAGGAATATGGTCTGGCTTATGAGAGCTCCCCGGGTATTGGTACAAGCGTATACGTAACGATACCAAATGATGAAATGGAGGAAGATACGTATGACGAAGAGTAAAAAATCCATCCTTGTCATCCTGACAGTGGGGGCAGTGCTCCTATTCACGGGCTGGGCGCTGATTGGACACTGGCAGGGGAAGACCAGCACGGTTAAGATAGTGTTTATCCCTAAAATTGTGGATGATTCGGATTTTTGGGGATCGCTCACAGAAGGTGCCCAGGTGGCGGCGAAGGAATATGATGCGAATATGACCATTACCGGAGCAGATTCTGAAAATGACTATATCAAACAAAGGGAGCTGCTGCTTCAGGCGGCAGAGGACAGGCCGGACGTTATCATGATTGCCCCCAGCAGTTTTACGGATATAACGGATGCAATTAAACAGACACTTGAGATGGGAATAAAGGTTGTGCTTGTGGATTCCTCTATCGACCAGGAACTGGGATTAACCCTGGTGGCAACCGACAATTTCCAGGCAGGACAGAAAATGGGAGATTTTATAAAAAAGAATCTGCCGGATAGTGACCCGGTGATCGGCATTGTGGCCCATGTAAAAGGTTCTTCTACCGCCATGGAGCGAGAGCATGGATTGCGGGACGGACTGGGAGAATACGAAGAAAATATTGTAGATACGGTATTTTGCAATTCCAATTACCAGAAGGCATATGAGGTTACAAAAGAAATGCTGGAAAAAAATCCCGGTATTAATGTCATAGCAGGATTAAACGAATATTCTGCGGTAGGAGCTGCCCGTGCGGTGAAAGACCTGGGTCTGGAAGGAAAGATTACCATGGTTGGATTCGACAGTTCTATAGAAGAAATTCAATTGCTGGAAGAAGGCGTCTTCAAGGGGATTATCATTCAAAAGCCCTTTAATATGGGCTATCTTGGTGTACAGAAGGCAGTGGAAATTGCCCATGGAACCGTCGTAGAGAAAGATGTGAATTCCGGATCGGAATTAATTACGAAAGATAATATGTATACTGAAGAAAATCAGAAATTGCTGTTTCATTTTCGGGAATCTAACTAGTGTACAATTTATTGAAATTGGGTCTGGCTGAGAAGGAGACGCTTTGTAGATGTAGGCAGTGCACGGAAAGATGGGTGTGGGAAACTGGCATGGGCTCCGTCAGCTGGCCGCAGAACTGGTATTTTCTAACCTTTCCGAAGCGCTTTTTGGCGGCACGCGGGCATTCACCGAGAAATCCTGATGCATTTCTCGGTTCAGTACCCGCTTAGTATCCGATGGGAGCCAGTCGAATACTATCCGCCAAAAAACACTCCGGAAAGGTAAGAAAATACTCAGCTCTGCTCTACGCTTCCTACGCCCATACCAGTTTCCCACACCCATCTTTCCGAGATAGCATTCGTTGATACAAAGCTGGTTTTCTCAGCATGGTGGAACCCCAGGGGGGTGGCATGCTGTACACTATTGGCATCGAACGTATAAAATGCATAAGGCAGCTTTAGCTTATCATTGTGGACTGGTTGTTCATTCTGCTAAATCTTAAGTATCTTATATACATAAAATCTTAAAATCTAAAAATATAAAAATCTTAAAATATAAAAATCTTAAAATCTAAAAATCTTAAAAATCTAAAAATCTTAAAAATCTAAAAAACTAAAAAATCTAAATATCTTATATTTCCAAACATCTGATACAATTGCAAACAGCGTCAGCTTGTCACAACCCAGAGTTTCTGCCTGTTGAGAGAATCGGCTTTAGGCAATTAAGTCATTTTGTACACTAAAAGGTAAAAAATTTATTATACAGTAAGATTTTTACCTTTTCTAAGAAGATATTCTATTGTTATATTCACAATTTAGACATATAATGTTCATTAGTTAGAAGAAAGTTATTTAATAACTGCAAAAAAAAGAAATGGAAGGTGAGAACGTGGGTGATGTAATACTGACAATGAAAGGCATTGATAAGTCTTTCCCCGGAGTCCATGCCTTAAAAGAGGTTAATCTGGAATTAAAAAAAGGTGAAGTTCATGCACTGATGGGTGAGAACGGAGCCGGTAAATCAACTTTGATGAAAGTATTAACCGGAATTTATGCTAAGGACAAAGGTACCATTACATTTGAGGGTAAAGAAGTAGAGTTCAAAAGCCCAAAAGAAGCTCAGACAGCAGGTATCGTTATTGTGCATCAGGAATTGAACATGATGAATCATTTGACTGTTGCTCAAAATATATTTATCGGACGCGAAAGCATGAACGGTAAAATGATCAATGACAGAAAGATGAATGTCGAAGCACAAAAATTATTTGATTTATTGAATATTGATATTGATCCTAAGGATACGATGGGACATCTTACAGTAGGAAGGCAGCAGATGTGTGAAATTGCAAAGGCTATTTCAACGGATGCAAAGGTGATTGTATTTGATGAACCGACAGCTGCACTTACGGATGCTGAAATCACTGACTTGTTTAAGATCATCGATGACCTTCGCAAGAAGAATATCGGAATTATCTACATATCTCACAGAATGGATGAAATTAAGCGGATTACTGACAGAGTAACAGTTATGCGTGACGGTGAGTATGTAGGAACAATCGTAACAAAAGATTCCACGAAGGATGATATCATCAATATGATGGTTGGACGTGTTGTTTATGAAGACCCCAAAGAACACAGCAATGTACCTCCAAATGCACCGGTTGTATTAAGTGTTAAGAACTTAAATGCCGGGAAGATGGTCAGAAATGTCAGCTTTGATCTTCACAAAGGAGAAATCCTTGGTTTCTCAGGACTTATGGGAGCCGGAAGAACAGAGACAGCAAGAGCATTGTTCGGGGCCGATAAAAAAGACAGCGGTGAAGTATATATCAATGGCAAAAAGGTAGAGATCAAGAGTCCTCAGGACGCAGTAAATGCGGGTATCGGATACCTGTCAGAAGACAGAAAGCGTTTCGGTGTAAATGTTGAAAAAACAGTAGCTGAAAATACGACGATGGCTTCCCTGGAGAACTTTACAAACGGTCTTTTCATCGATAAGAAAAAAGAAAAAGAAGTTACCAGGAAGTATGTAGAAGCTTTAAAGACAAAAACACCTTCGATTGAACAGAAAGTAAAGAACTTATCTGGCGGTAACCAGCAGAAGGTTGTTATAGCAAAATGGCTTACCAGAGACTGTGACATCCTGATATTCGACGAACCTACCCGTGGTATTGACGTCGGTGCAAAGAGTGAGATTTATGCTCTGATGAATGAACTTGTAAAAGATGGAAAATCCATTATCATGATTTCATCAGAACTTACGGAAGTACTTCGTATGAGTGACAGAGTCATCATCATGTGCGAAGGCCGTAAGACTGGAGAGCTTACAATTGAAGAAGCTTCTCAGGAAAAGATCATGCATGCTGCAACATTAAGAGAATAATCAGGAGGTTAAGAGAAAATGGCAGAGCAGAAAAAAGGAAAGTTAGGAAGTATTGGAACGCAGAAATTGGTAGCCGTACTGGCACTGGTTGTATTATTTATCTTCTTTTGTATAGCCGGAAGCAATTTTGCTCAATATAGTACATTTATCAGTATTTTAGATTCATCTTATTACATTGGATTTTTAGCAATTGGTGTAACTTTTGTAATTATTACAGGCGGAATTGACTTATCAATCGGTACAGTCTGTGTCTGCTGTGCATTGATCGGCGGTACTTTATTTAATAAAGCAGGTCTTCCGATGGCACTTTGTATGGTAGTAATCTTAGTTTTAGGTATCTTATTCGGTATGGCAAACGGCTTAATGGTTTCAGTAATGGGACTCCCTGCTTTTATCGCTACACTGGGTATGATGATGATCACAAGAGGTTTAGGTTCTATCGTAACAGCAACAGCAAGTGTTACTTTCCCACAGGGTGAGTCAGCAGGAAGCTGGTTTAGAAATATCTTCAAGTTCCAGGGAGAAGGGCTTCCGTTAGCCGGAATTCCAACAGGATTTATCTTATTAATTGTATTGGCAATTATTATGTCCATCTTCTTAAATAAAACCCGTCCGGGACGTTACATCCTTGCATTAGGAAGTAATAAAGAAGCAACCAGACTGTCTGGTGTAAACGTAGTAAAATGGGAAACATTAGCATATGTAATCAGTGGATTCTTTGCAGCATTAGCAGGTATCTCCTATGCAGCAGTTTACTTAACCATCATGCCTGGTACAGGTAATGGCTACGAATTGGATGCAATCGCCGGCGTAGTTATCGGTGGTACATCTCTTTCCGGTGGTGTTGGTTCCGTATCCGGTACTTTAATTGGTGTATTCATCATGTCCGTACTGAAAACAGGTCTTCCATTTATTGGATTACAGCCTCACTATCAGTTATTTATTACTGGTTTCGTATTAATCATCGCAGTATTTGCTGATGTTTATAACAGAAGAAAACAGGGTTAATCAGTAGCATCTATTAATGTTATTCAGTCTTCCTGCAATATGCAGGAAGATCAAAATAAAAACTTCAAATTCTATTAAGGGAGGATTTAACAATGAAGAAAAAAGTGATTAGTGTAGTATTAGGCGTATCTATGGTAGCAGCTTTAGCCGTAGGGTGTGGAAGTTCCGAAACAAAAACAACTGAAGCAGCAACAAAAGCAGCTTCAGAAAAAGAAACTACAGCAGCAACAACTGAGGCAGCAAGCGAAGCAGCATCTGAGGCAGCTACAACAGAAGCAGCAGGAAGCGAAGCAACTTCAGAAGCTTCTACTACAGCAGCAGCTACAGGGGATTACAGTGATGTTACAGTTGAAATCGTTGCAAAAGGTTTCCAGCATGACTTCTGGAAAGCTGTTAAGTTAGGTACCGAAAAAGCTGCAGAAGAACTTGGATTAAAAGGAACAAACTTCGTTGGACCGCAGAATGAAAGTGCTATTCCAGAGCAGGTTGAGCAGTTAAAGAATGCAATCAATAAAAAACCAAGTGCTATTTGTCTTGCAGCTCTTGATACAGAAGCAGTATTAGGTTCTTTAAATGATGCACAGGCATCAGGAATCCCGGTTGTTGGATTTGACTCAGGTGTACCAGATGCTCCGGAAGGTGCAATTGTTGCTAATGCAGCTACAGATAACTATGCAGCAGGCGAGCTTGCAGCAGAAAAATTATATGACCTGATCAAAGACAAAGTAACAGATCCAGCTGAAACAGTAAGAATCGGCTGTGTATCTCAGGATGCTACATCTCAGTCTATCGGTGAACGTACTGGCGGTTTCATTGATAAAATGGTTTCTTTAATCGGAGCTGACAAAACTTCTGTTGAAGGACATGACAAATACAATGCAAAAGTTGACGGAGCAAAAGTTATCATCGAAGTAGGTATTCCTGCAACAACAGATGATGCAGCATGTGTTACAGTAGCAAATACACTGTTAAACAAAGCTGACTTAGTAGCAATTTATGGTTCTAACGAATTCTCAGCTAAGAATATCGTTACAGCTAATGAAAGTTTACAGAAACTTGGCGCTGACAAAATCATCGCTGTAGGATTTGACTCCGGTAAAATCCAGTTACAGGCAATCAAAGATGGTATCTTCGCAGGATCTATCACACAGAACCCAGTACAGATCGGTTACCAGGCAGTTACTTTAGCAGCAAAAGCAGCTAAAGGTGAAGAAGTAGCTGATGTTGATACAGGATGCTTATATTACACAGCTGAAACTATGGAAGATCCAGACATCGCTCCTTGTCTGTACGAATAATCCGTAGATTGTACTGAACTACTTTTAACTCATAGTTTTAATTTAATATGCTTCAAAACGGAATAGAGAGTGGATTGTAAATTCCCTCTCTATTTTTGTATTTAAATTGCTTGGTAAATTGTGGGAATAATGGATAAAACATTCTGAATACTCAGAATTTTTTATAAAATAAACCAAATATACAAGAAAAGGAGAAGAGGTATGAAGAAAACGTGGAAAAGATTTGTGTCGTCAGCAATGACCGCAGCGATGATCGTACCGGGAGTTTTAGCACCGGTAAGCTCGATGAGCGTTAAGGCGGAAGCCCAGGGAGCAAACAGGGAGGGAGTCTACAGCATTGATTTGAGTGATAATGGAACTGCAGCGCCGGCTCCATGGGGGGTAACACCGAGCCAGAATCAATACGATTACCAGAAACAGGAATTAGCTGCGTTTTGTCACTTCGGCATGAATACTTATACCAACACGGAATGGGGTAATGGGAAAGAATCACCAAGCAGTTTTGCACTTGAAAATGATTTTGATGCAGATAACATGGTAAAATCATTGCAGGATGCAGGATTTAAGAAGTTAATCATTACGGCAAAGCATCATGATGGATTTTGTATATGGAGAAGCGAGTATACAGATCATGATCTGGAAAGTACTGATTATAAGGGGGACGTGCTGAAGGAAATTTCCGCAGCATGTACAAAGTATGATATGGATATGGGATTATACTTATCACCGTGGGATGTAAATAATCCGTCATACGGATATCGTGATGAACAGGGGAATCCAACTGATAAAGAGCATGACGTTTTAGATTATAATAAGTATTATAATAACCAGCTCCAGGAGATTCTGGGAAATAACGCATATGGAAATAACGGACATTTCGTAGAAGTGTGGATGGATGGAGCAAAGGGCGACGGTTCCATGGCTCAGGATTATGATTTTGACTTATGGTTTGATACAATCCAGAAAAACGAAGGAATTGCTTCTAAAAAATATGAATCTGATTGTATGTTATTTGGTGCACAATCCCGTACAACTGTACGTTGGATCGGGAATGAAAGCGGTTTTGCCAACGAAGAGACTTGGTCGAAGTCAAGAGTGGATAAAGAG
Source organism: Robinsoniella sp. KNHs210 (assembly GCF_000686105.1). NCBI lineage: Bacteria > Bacillati > Bacillota > Clostridia > Lachnospirales > Lachnospiraceae > Robinsoniella > Robinsoniella sp. KNHs210. Next base: position 2,853,209 of record NZ_JMLZ01000002.1, on the reverse strand, counting down.
AGAGATACCATTGACAGCAGACAGGTAGGGGGAGCAACCTCGGGATATCATGACGGCAATCAATGGACAGTTCCGGAGGTAGATGCAAAGATTACATCGGGCTGGTTCTGGGGACCGGGTAAGAAGACACCCCTCAGTCTGGAACAGCTATCCAATATGTATTTCGATTCTGTTGGACATGGTGCGGTTCTGTTATTAAATATACCGCCGAACAGGGAAGGCACGATTGATCAGCCTATTCTGGACCGGGTTGCCGAATTCGGAACGAATATCAATGAGACGTTTAAGAAGAATTTAGCTGCGCAGGAAGGCGTGACTATTTCTGCATCATCGGTAAGGGGCGATGATATTGCGTACTCACCGGATAATTTAAAAGATAATAATGATGATACCTATTGGACCATGGATGATGGCTCCACTACAGGTTCCATAACGATAGACCTTGGATCAACCAAAACATTTGATGTGGTATCCATAGAAGAAGCGATTAAGCTGGGACAGCGTGTTTCTTCCTTTACCGTGGAATACCAGAACCAGGGCGGGGAATGGAAAAAGTTTGCAGAAGGGACTACAATTGGTCCGAAAAAACTCTGCCGGAAAACTCCTGTAAAAGCAGATAAGGTACGCATTAATATTACCGGATCTTATGCAGTTCCTGTAATCAGTGAAGTAGGACTCTATAAAGCATCCCAGGGATTTGAAGTAGGTCAGGCGATCCCGGATGGCCTGGATAACATCGACATCAAAGATACGGATACGGCAGATGGAATTGGATTTGAAATCGGAAACGGATGGACTCAGGAAACCGGTTCCCAGTACACAAATGGTACGAACATGTGGGCAAATCCAAGAGCTGAAGTAACACTTAAGTTTAAAGGGACTAAAGCGTGGCTTTTAGGAACACAGGACCCGAATCATGGAACAGCAGATTTGTATATTGACGGTGCTTCAGAGCCTGTAACCATTGATACAAGTGCATCCAAGAGAGCAGTTGGACAGATCTTATATGAAACTCCGGACTTAGAGGATGGACAGCACACCATCAGACTGGTAGTGAAGAACAAAGCAATCGGACTGGAAGCGGCATTAGCATTAAATAATGGCGGAAAAGGAATGTTTGAATTAGCACAATCTTCCTATACCGTACCGGAAGATACGGTAAATGAGTTTGTGGTAAAACGTATCGGAGGTTCCAAAGGCAGAGCAACCGTTCTGTTCCAGGATAATCCGGGAACGGCAGTGCAAAGTGATTACATACCCACAGAGGGAATAGAACTGGTATTTGAAGAGGGAGAAACTGAAAAAACAGCTCATGTAACGACAAAACGCCAGACCTTAAATACCGGTGATCTTTACTTCAGCGTTGACCTGGTAGAGCCATCCGATGGCGCGGTACTAGGATTTAAGCCTTCTGCCCGTGTAACAATCACAGATGCTGATAAGATCACAAAAGATATGGTATCAGAACTGATTGCTTCTACTGATTCGCTGGTAAGTGCATACTACAAGGAAGACAGCTGGAATGCAATGATGGATGCGAAAAAAGAAGCTCAAAAGGTTGTGGATAATGAAAGTGCAACCGGAGTTGCAATCACAAATGCATATAATAATCTGAAAGCAGCGATTGACGGACTGGTGTCCAGAGATCCATATACAGAAGAAGATCCGTTTGCCTTCCCGGCATATAAAGATCAGTCGAAGCTTCTGGAAGCAGAATTTTTTGCCCTGGATCCGATTGAAGGGGATAAATATGTAAGAATTACAGAAAGTGACCAGGCAAGTAACGGAAAAGAAGTAAACTGGTTTGAACCTGGAAATAAGATTATACTTCATTATACAGCTGAAAAAGCAGGTACCTACAATCTGGAAGCTACCTATCGAAGCGGCAGGGCACAGAACAATCCAAATGCCTTTGTCTGGAGTGGTGAAAAGATTGAAAGCGGCAGCCAGGATGTATACGGTGAAGATGGAGCCACAGAATATCACAAAGTGGTACTTCCGATTAAGATTACAGAAGCAGGTGCCGGAACCCTTATCTTTACAGCGGATGCAAAAGCAGGACCGGTAATTGATAAGTTCGAGATTACACCAAATGAAATTGACTACGTTAAGTTCCAGATAGATGCATCAGCAGGAGAACACGGAAGTATCAGTGATGCAGGTGATAATGAGGTTTATCAGGGAACAGATAAGAAGTTTGTGATCACACCAGAGGCTAATTACAAAATTGATGATGTATTAGTAAATGGCGAATCGGTGAAAGACCAGTTAGTAGTGGAGGATGAAGCAGCAAATTCATATTCTTATACTTTTGTAAATGTTCAGGCAAACAGCACCATTGAAGCTTCCTTTGTATTTGACCATTATACAGAAGCTCTGCCATTTGCATTCCCTTCCGATGAAAGCACAGCTAATTTAGAAGCGGAGCACTTTACCTTGTATCCGGTGAATACGGATAAATATGTAAGAATTTCCGATAACGAGAATGCAAGCAATAAAAAAGAAATCAACTGGTTTGAACCAGGAAATGTAATTAAACTTCCGTTCACCGCAACTCAGGCAGGTACCTATACACTCACCGCAACTTACAGAAGCGGAAGAAACTCCTCAGCACCAAATGCATTTGTATGGAGCGGTACCAACGTAGTAAGCGGCAGCCAGGACGTATCCGGACCGGATGCAAATGTATATAAAACAGTAGCACTTCCAATTGTAGTGACGAAAGCAGGTGCAGGTGAACTGGTATTTACAGCAGATGCAAAAGCAGGCCCGGTAATCGATAAGTTCGATGTACAGTTTACAGCTCCGGCTGCACCGGTAGAAAGTGTAGAACTGGATAAGACCAGTGCAACACTGACCCAGGTGGGAGAGACCCTGCAGTTAACTGCAACGGTAGCACCTGAAAATGCAACGAATAAAAACGTAACCTGGGAGTCATCCAATCCAGAGGCAGCAACGGTAGATGAAAACGGACTGGTAACAGCAGTTGCAACCGGAACGGCTAATATTACCGTAACCACCGAAGACGGAAATATGACAGCGTCCTGTGAAGTTACAGTAGGGCTTCGGGTAACCGGAATTGCCTTTGACGTAACCGAAAAAACCTTAACGGCTTCAGGAGAAACATTCCAGTTAAATCCTGTATTTACACCGCAGGATGCAATGAACAAAGAATTAACCTGGAGATCTACAAATGAAAGTGCAGCAACAGTAGATCAGAGTGGTCTGGTTACAGCAGCAGCAAATGGGAATACAGAAATTGTAGCCATTACAAAAGATGGCGGCTATGTGGCTGCATGCAGAGTAAATGTAGAAATACCAGTGAGAGCAGAAAGTGTATCGCTGGATCGTACAACTGCAGAAATCACAACAGAAAATGGAAATATCCAGTTGACAGCAACCGTTAATCCGGAGAATGCCACCAACAAAAATGTAAGCTGGGTATCTTCTGATCCGGATATCGCGTCAGTTGATGGAAATGGTCTGGTTACCGCAGTTTCGGATGGGCCGGCAACGATTACCGTTACTACGGAAGATGGCGGATTCACCGCAGTATGTGAAGTTACCGTAGCAATTGTACCAGAGGTTATACCGGTAGAAGGTATCACAATGGATATTACGGAACACACCATGCAGAAAGCAGGCGAAATACTGCAGTTAAAACCGCAGGTTCAGCCGTCTAATGCAAGCAATCAGAAAATAACTTATAATTCCTCCAATCCGGAGGCAGCAACCGTTGATGAAAATGGCTGTGTAACAGCAATTGCAAATGGTGATGCAGTGATAACGGCAACAACAGAGGATGGCGGATTTGAAGCAGCCTGCACCATTAAGGTAGCCATTCCGGTTGGAGTTACAGAGCTTATCTTAGATAAGAAAGAAGCAACCCTGACAAAAGCAGGAGAGACGTTAGAATTACACGAAACAGTAATGCCGGAAAATGCAACCAATAAAAATGTAACCTGGATATCTACGATGCCGGAAGTTGCAGATGTAGATCAGGGTGTGGTAACTGCAGCAGCAGATGGAACGACTACTATTATTGCATTGACGGAAGACGGGCATTTTACAGCAACCTGCCAGATAACAGTTTCCATTGTGAAACCGGTAACCGGAATCTCCTTAAAGGAAATTCATTTAAAATTCAGCAAAGCAGGAGAGACCGCACAGCTGAAAGCAGTCATAGCACCGGAAGATGCCACCAATAAGAATGTTGCCTGGACCTCTTCCGATTCAAAAGTGGCAGAAGTGGACAAGAACGGTGTGGTAACTGCAATTGCAGATGGAAAAGCAATTATCACAGTAAAATCAGAGGATGGAGCATTTATGGCATCCTGTGAGGCAGAGGTTAAGATTGATAAACCTGTAATCTCCGTAAGCGGAGTAAGCCTGAATAAAACAAATGCTGTATTATACGGCAAAGGGGCAAGCCTTCAGCTGAAAGCAGAGGTTTATCCTGAAAATGCAGCAAATAAAAAGGTAACCTGGACGTCTAAGGATAAAAAAGTAGCAAAAGTTGATTCCAATGGAAAAGTTACGGCTGTATCTAATGGAAAAACGGAAATTATTGTGAAAACAGCAGATGGAGATATTACAGCAAAATGTACCATTACGGTTAAGGAGGATAATAAACCGGCAGTCGTAAAACCAGGCAGGGTTACGAATGTAAAAGTAAGCAATAATGCAACGCATTCAATGAAAGTGACCTGGAATAAAGTAAAAGGTGCGGATACTTACCGGGTATACGTATACAATCAAAAGTTCAAGAAATGGTCAAAGGCAGGAACTACAAATGAAACAGGCATGACAATTAAGAGACTGCCGGTTGGTATGGAATGCCAGGTCAAAGTTGCAGCAGTAAATAAAGCCGGAAAAGGTGCTTATTCAACTGCAGTAACCACAGCTACAAGGCCAAATAAAGTAACATTAAAGTCTGTAAAGAAAAATACGGCAGACAGTGTAAAACTTACATTCAAAAATGTAAGAAGCGATGGCTTTGCAGTTTACATGAAAGCAGGCAAGGGAAAATATAAAAAAGTTGATACAGCAAAAACCACAACAGCCGTTGTAAATAAACTGAAAAAAGGCACAACCTACAGCTTTAAAGTACGTGCGTACGTAAAAGCAGATGGAAAAACCTTCTATGGAAAATATTCCAATGTAATTACTTATAAAATGAAGTAATATCTCTTGAAATTGTTTTCCAACAGTGCAATAATAATAAAGCCATCATGGAATACGGTGTCTGGAAGTTTATAAAGGTTATATCTGATGCCTGATTATCAGGCATCAGTTGTATCATAAAATTAAATCAACGCATATGTTAGGAGGACAAACAAATGTTAAAAGGAATACCACAGATTTTATCACCAGAGTTGTTAAAAGTATTATGCGAGATGGGTCACAGTGACCGTCTTGTAATCTCAGACGGGAATTTCCCGGCAGAGTCCATGGGAAAAGATGCAATTGTTATCCGGTGTGACGGACATGGTGTACCGGAAATCCTGGACGCTATTTTAAAAGTATTTCCACTGGATACTTATGTGGAAAATCCGGTAAACTTAATGGAAGTAATGCCGGGAGATGATGTAGAGACACCGATCTGGGATACATACAAAGAAATCGTTGCAAAGTATGACAGCCGCGGAGATAAAGCCATTGGTAACATTGAGCGTTTTGCGTTTTATGATGAAGCAAAGACGGCTTATGCAATCATTGCAACCAGCGAGAAAGCTCTTTATGCAAACATTATGCTGCAAAAAGGGGTAGTAGTAGAATAGAAGAAACAGGTATTTACCTCACCCGCAAACTGTGACTCACAGCTCCCATATAGAAATTTTCAAACACGCTCTAGAGCTTTGGAAGGTATTCTAAAAAAATACCGGCCAAAGCTCTTATTATATAAGATATTATTACATCCATGTATAAAATTCCAATTTCTGCAAATATTATTTAGGCAATAATGTGTAAAAAATAACATTCCAGTTAAAAGTTTGTCAAATATATATAAAAAACACCGAAAGTTTTGTGTATTATTTAGTGAAATAACTAGACATTATCTGGAAAATGTTTTAAGATAATATTACGGTAAAATATCGTAAAGGAGGCAGGCGTGTGAAATATAAAAAAGATGTTTTTCGTTCACTGGCGATGATAACTCAGATTGGCATCAGCATGTTGGCCCCCATAATTTTGTGCGTATTTGTTGGATACTGGCTTGATCGGAAATTCGGCTGGAATACCACGATCGTTCTTCTTATTCTGGGTATCCTTGCCGGTGGACGCAATTGTTACATGCTATTAAAGGATATGGTGAATGCAGGAGGAAAGAAAAAGGATGATTAAGAAGTTAAATCCTGTATCAAAAGAGCTGATTCTTGGCATTCTAATATGTGGGGTTATATTTCAATTTTCACTAATATGGCTATCCGGTTCAAAGGTGCTCTATACTACCGGGTTGTGGATCGGAATTGCAATCTCTGTTTTTCTGGCGGTTCATATGAACTGGTCTATTGAAAATGCAGTGGAAATGGATGAAAAGGGCGCTGTCAGTCACATGAAAAAAATGTTTATGCTGCGGGCGCTGGTAGTGGTAGTAGTATTTTTTGGCACGTATCTGCTTAAACTGGGAGATGTTGTCGCAGTATTTTTGGGGTTATTTGGATTAAAGATAGGAGCTTATCTGCAGCCGGTTCTCCATCGTTTAATTCAAAAAATAAAAAAATAAAGAAAAGGAAGGTGAGAACGTGGGAAATGCGTATCTTTGTCAGGGCCAGCTGCTGGCTGCGGGCGGTGAGGTAGATTTTATGATTCACGGTCTGTTCAAATACAAACTGTTTGGACAGGAATTCTATATCACGACCACCCATGTCAGTATATTGATCGTTATGATCATTCTTCTGGTATTTGCTGTTATAGCAAACCGCAAGATGAAAAATCCCGATGAGATACCGCGGGGATTTCAGAATGCGGTGGAAATGATTGTAGAGATGCTGGACAAAATGGTACATGGAAGCATGGGAAAATACGCAGGCAAATTTGCAAATTACATCGGTTCCATATTTTTGTTTATCTTTGTCAGTAATATCTCCGGACTATTTGGCCTCAGGCCGCCCACTGCGGATTATGGTGTTACGCTGCCGCTTGGTATTATGACATTTGCTATTATTCAGTACAATAATATCAGATACAATAAGTTTGGTGCACTGACTGGCTTATTTAAGCCGCTGCCATTTTTGTTTCCGATCAATCTGATTGGTGAAATTGCGGTACCATTTTCACTGTCGCTGCGTTTGTTCGGCAATATTTTATCCGGTACCGTAATGATGTCACTGATTTATACGCTGCTGGCACCGATTGCAATCGGATGGCCGGGATTTTTACACATCTACTTTGATATTTTTTCCGGCGCAATACAGACCTATGTGTTCTGTATGCTAACGATGGTATTCGTAACAGATAAGCTTCCGGGTGAGGCATAGCTCATGCACGATTGTGCAGGGTGGCTATTGTGCAGGGTGGCTATAACGTAAAATCAATGATGTAAATTCGATGACGTAAAATTAATGAATTAAAATCAATGACGTAAGCAGAGCAGGAATAATGAAAGAGTTTTGAAGTTATCACGCAATAATAAAGAATTATAATATAAAGATCAGGAGGATTTCAGAATGAGCAATATAACAAATGAAGGTTTAATTTTAGCGTGTTCCGCAATTGGTGCGGGGTTGGCGATGATCGCCGGTGTAGGTCCTGGTATTGGACAGGGTATTGCAGCAGGTTACGGTGCAAGTGCGGTAGGAAGAAATCCGGGAGCAAAATCTGACATCACATCTACCATGCTTTTAGGACAGGCAGTTGCAGAGACAACCGGTCTTTACGGGTTGGCAATTGCATTTATTTTACTCTTTGCAAATCCGCTTCTTGGAAAGCTTTAAGAGAAATAGGTCTGAATAATAAGCGAAAGGAGGCGAAACCTTGGAACGATTATTTAATCTGGACCCGCAGTTGATTCATGACGCGGTGCTGCTTATGATCTCGATGTTTGTAATGTTTACTTTCCTGTCATATCTGCTGTTTAATCCTGCAAGAAATATGCTGAAAAAGCGTCAGGATAAGATCAAATCAGATATTGACACGGCTGCACGGGATAAAGAAGATGCGAAAAAGCTTATGGAGGAATACGACAGAAAGCTCAAAGACATCAATAAAGAAGCAGAAGAAATCCTGAGTGCTGCCAGACAAAAAGCACTGAAGAATGAAGCCAGGATCATAGAAGAGGCGAAGGAAGAGGCTGGCAGAATTATGGCCAGAGCAAATGCCCAGGTGGAACTGGAAAGAAAGAAAGCGGCAGATGATATGAAGAAAGAAATAATATCCATTGCTTCGCTTATGGCTGGTAAAGTTGTGAAGGCTTCTATCGATATGGAAGTCCAGGATTCATTAATAGAGGATACTTTAAAGGAAATAGGTGATCAGACATGGCAAAGTTAGCTTCGAAAGTATATGGCGACGCCCTGTTTGAAGTTGGATTGGAAAAGGCAAGATTAGGGGAATTAGAGGAAGAAGTTCTGGCTGTAAAGCGGATTCTTTTGGAAAATCCGGAATTTGAGCAGCTGATGCTTCATCCTAAGATTGACAATGATAATAAGATCAAAGCAATTGAGTCTGTTTTTAAGGACAGAATCTCGGACGATTGTGTGGGACTTTTAGTCATTGTTGTTACAAAGGGGCGTTACAAAGAGCTTCCCCGGATATTTGATTATTTTATTGCGAAAGTAAAGGAATATAATAAAATTGGAATTGCGCAGATTACATCCGCGGTTCCGTTAAAAGATGACTGGAAAAAGAAAATTGAGGCAAAACTGTTAGAGACAACGGACTATGTGAAAATGGAAATGAACTTTCATGTGGATGACAGTCTGATCGGCGGATTGATTATCCGGATTGGAGACCGTGTAGTGGACAGCAGTATTAGAAGTCATCTTGTGGATCTCACCGGGAAGCTTACCAAGATTTCCCTGGAAGCCTGAAATAATAGAAGTTCAGGAACAAGTGTGAAAGAAAATTCAAGAAATATTGATTTATGTAAATTGCAGGAAAGAAGGTGGCAAAGCCTCATGAATTTAAGACCAGAGGAAATTAGTTCCGTTATTAAAGAACAGATAAAAAGATATTCCTCCGAGATGGCCGTGTCTGATGTTGGAACGGTAATCCAGGTGGCCGATGGGATTGCCCGTATTCATGGTCTGGAGAATGCCATGCAGGGAGAACTTCTGGAGTTTCCGGGAGAAGTCCACGGTATGGTTCTGAACCTGGAAGAAGATAACGTAGGTGCTGTATTACTGGGAGATACCACCAGTATCAGTGAAGGCGATACTGTTAAGACAACCGGAAGAGTGGTTGAGGTTCCGGTAGGTGACGGAATGCTGGGGCGTGTTGTAAATTCCCTGGGTATGCCTATTGATGGAAAAGGTCCCATTCGGGCTGATAATTACCGGAAAATCGAACGCGTGGCTTTTGGTGTAATCGCAAGAAAATCGGTAGATACACCGCTTCAGACAGGAATTAAAGCAATTGACTCCATGGTTCCAATTGGACGTGGGCAAAGGGAGTTAATCATTGGCGACAGGCAGACCGGAAAGACGGCGATAGCATTAGATACAATCATTAATCAAAAAGGACAGGGTGTAAAATGCATCTATGTGGCAATCGGACAGAAAGCATCTACGATTGCCGGTATTGTTAAGAAACTGGAAGAATACGGAGCAATGGACTATACGACGATCGTGGCTTCAACAGCAAGTGAACTTGCGCCGCTGCAGTATATTGCTCCTTATGCAGGATGTGCAATAGGCGAAGAATGGATGGAGAAAGGTCAGGATGTATTGGTTGTTTATGATGACTTATCCAAACATGCGGCTGCTTACCGAACCCTGTCTTTACTTCTTAGAAGGCCGCCAGGCCGCGAAGCTTATCCGGGTGATGTTTTCTATCTGCATTCCAGGCTTCTGGAAAGAGCAGCCAGATTGTCGGATGAACTGGGCGGAGGTTCTTTGACGGCACTTCCGATTATTGAGACCCAGGCAGGGGATGTATCTGCCTATATACCGACAAATGTTATTTCGATTACTGACGGACAGATTTATCTGGAAACGGAAATGTTTAATGCAGGATTCCGGCCGGCAATCAATGCCGGATTATCCGTATCCCGTGTAGGTGGTGCGGCACAGATTAAGGCGATGAAGAAAATTGCATCCCCAATCCGTGTGGAACTTGCGCAATACAGAGAACTGGCAGCATTTTCCCAGTTTGGTTCAGAGCTTGACAATGACACCAGAGAGAAGCTGGCGCAGGGCGAGCGGATCAAAGAGGTGTTAAAACAACCCCAGTATAAGCCGATGCCGGTTGCATATCAGGTTATCATTATTTTTGCAGCTACCCGCAAGTATTTGTTAGATATTAATGTGGAAGAAATACTGGATTTTGAAAAAGCCCTGTTTGAGTATATCGATATTAAATATCCTGAGATTCCGGAAGAAATCCGAACGACAAAGCAGATTTCAGATGAGACGGCGGATGCACTTGTGAAAGCAATAGAAGAATGCAAAGCAGAGTTTAAAGAATCCAGATAGGATGAAAATCGTTTAGAAAGGGTGATACAATGGCTTCGATGAGAGATATTAGGCGGCGCCGGGCAGGTATAACCAGTATTCAGCAGATTACCAAGGCAATGAAGCTGGTATCCACCGTAAAGCTGCAGAAGGCAAGAGCCCATGCAGAACAGTCTAAGCCGTATTTTGAACGTATGTATGCTGTGGTTACCTCCATGCTGGCCAGGTCAGGCAAACTGGATCATCCCTATTTAAGACCCGGAAAGTCTCCGAAGAAAGCAGTGATAGTCATTACTTCAAACAGAGGACTTGCAGGTGGGTATAACTCCAATGTTACAAAGCTGATAACAGCAGGAGCGTGGGAAAAGGAAGATCTGGAGATATATGCAATAGGGCGAAAGGGTAAGGAATCCCTTGAGAAAAAGGGATATCATATCCGGGGGGATTTCAGTGAGGTGATAAATGCGCCGATGTTTCAGGATGCCCAGGAGATCAGCAAAGAAGTGCTGGATGCTTTTGCCCGGGATGAGATTGGTGAAATCTATGTTGCCTATACCTCATTTAAGAATACCGTAGTTCATGAACCAAAACTGATGAAACTCCTTCCGATTGAATTTGCGGAGGGCGAATTATCAAGGGAAGACAGGATGGCGCTTATGAATTACGAGCCTGATGAGGACGAGGCATTAAATATAATTATTCCAAAATATGTAACAAGCATCTTATATGGATCCTTTACGGAAGCTCTGGCTAGTGAAAACGGGGCCAGAATGCAGGCAATGGATGCGGCAACAAGCAACGCAGACGAAATGATAGATAAACTGGCACTTCAGTACAACCGTGCAAGGCAGGGATCTATCACACAGGAATTAACAGAAATTATTGCCGGTGCAGAGGCGATCAGCTAGAGCGTGTTCTAATACAGGCTTTTGCCTGCAATATGCAGTAAAATATGGAAAGAAAAAGGAGTGAGAACCAGACAATGTCAGAAAAAAACAAAGGCAAAATCACTCAAATCATAGGTGCAGTATTGGATATTAAGTTTCCGGAGGGGCATCTTCCGGAAATTTATGAAGCGGTACACATTAAAAGAAACGATGGTGAAATGCTGGTAGTAGAAGTTGCACAGCATCTGGGTGATGATACGGTCAGATGTATTGCGATGGGATCTACCGATGGTTTGGTCCGTGGAATGGAGGCTGTCGCAACAGGTGCACCCATAACGGTACCGGTTGGGGAACATACACTTGGAAGAATCTTTAATGTAACCGGAGATGTAATAGACAATAAAGAACCGCCTAAGGATGTAGCGTATTTGCCGATTCACAGAAAGGCGCCGTCTTTTGAAGAACAGTCCACATCAACAGAAGTACTGGAAACCGGTATTAAAGTAGTGGATCTTCTCTGCCCATACCAAAAGGGCGGAAAGATTGGTTTGTTCGGTGGTGCCGGTGTAGGTAAAACCGTACTGATCCAGGAACTGATTCGTAATATTGCAACAGAGCATGGCGGATATTCGGTATTCACCGGTGTAGGGGAGCGTACGCGTGAAGGAAATGACCTCTATTATGAAATGACAGAATCCGGTGTTATCAATAAAACAACTATGGTGTTCGGACAGATGAATGAGCCGCCGGGCGCCAGAATGAGAGTGGGGCTCACGGGACTTACCATGGCGGAATATTTTCGTGATGAAGGCGGTAAAGATGTATTGCTCTTTATCGATAATATTTTCCGTTTCACACAGGCAGGTTCAGAAGTTTCAGCGCTTCTTGGACGTATGCCTTCAGCAGTTGGTTATCAGCCCACACTTCAGACTGAGATGGGAGCCTTACAGGAGCGTATTACTTCTACAAAAAATGGTTCAATCACATCTGTACAGGCTGTTTATGTACCTGCGGATGATTTGACAGACCCGGCTCCGGCTACAACTTTTGCCCATCTGGATGCAACCACCGTATTATCCCGTTCTATCGTGGAACTGGGTATTTATCCGGCAGTTGACCCACTGGATTCTTCATCCCGTATACTGGATCCCCAGATAGTGGGAGAGGAACATTATGGGGTAGCCAGAGGCGTTCAGGAAATTCTGCAGAGATACAAGGAATTGCAGGATATTATTGCAATTTTAGGTATGGATGAGTTGTCGGAAGATGAAAAGCTGATCGTAAACCGTGCCAGAAAGATACAGAGATTCCTGTCCCAGCCGTTTTTCGTTGCCACACAGTTTACAGGGCTGGATGGAAAGTACGTGCCAATCAGTGAAACAATCCGGGGATTCAAAGAAATTCTGGATGGGAAACACGATGATATTCCGGAGAGTTATTTCTTAAATGCAGGCTCTATAGATGATGTTCTGGAGCGTGTGAAATAATAAGTTAAAAGGAAGCATTCATCAATGTCCATGTCTGGGACAGATAGGAGTTTTATGGCGGATGAAAAATTTTTTGAATTGGAGATCATTTCTCCGGACCGGATATTTTATCAGGGAAAGGCAAGTATGGTAGAACTCAATACTTCCGAAGGTGAAATTGGTGTTTATAAAAACCATATTCCGCTGACCACCATACTGGTTCCGGGAATTGTAACCATTACAGAAGCTTCCGGCAAAAAAGAAGCTGCTGTTCATGCAGGTTTTATTGAAATTTTAAAAGAAAAAATAACAATTCTTGCAGAAATTGCAGAGTGGCCGGAAGAGATTGATATAAATCGTGCAAAAGAGGCCAAGGTGCGGGCGGAAAGAAGAATACAGACCCACCCCTCGGATATAAATGTAACGCGTGCCGAAATGGCTTTGCGCAAAGCATTAATCCGAATTGAACTGGCTGGAAAATAAAAAAGAGAATAAAAACCCTCCGATTGGTGATACTTAGGTATTACGAATTGGAGGGTTTTTGTATGAAAAAAATATGGGTTGCATTTATTGTTCTTTTATGGGGCGTTGCAGGATTTCAGATCATACAGGGGAAAGAAGCAGCGGAAGAAAATAAGCTGATTGAGGTTTTCCATACAGTAGGCAGCGAACAAAAGACTAGTATGGTGGAATACTATGGAACATATGATAAAGAATATCTCCCAATTGAAGACCGGGAAGCACTTCTTCGGGAAGTGGCTTTGAAACTTGGAATTACGAAAGGTATGAAGGTAGAGCGGACATACGAAGAAAAAAGGCAGGAAGTTTCATTGACAAAAAAAGCTAAGCATGCTGTGACTACTCTGCGGTTTATCACAAATGAAGAAGGAAAAGAGACAAAACAATATATGATAGCCAGCATTGCTCTGGATAAAGATATGGAAAGTGCGCTGGCACATAAAAAGAAGCTGGAAAAAACGCTGGATGACTATACATCCCAGAGCAGAAGTTCTGCCAATGTAATCGGATCTTATGATGGTAAGCTGGATTTAGATAAGAGAAATGAAGTGGCAGACGAAATCCTTGGTGAAATGGGTGCCAAGATTGTAACTGAGCACAGGGATATGCAGCTCTATACCATTTATGCTTACACTACCTATGTATCGGATTATGTCATGCAGGAAGATCAGGCAGTGAATGTAAATATAGCCATGCGGTATAATGAAGAGGAAGATAAAACATATGTCTATGTGGCGACTCCGGTACTTGGGCTGGATTATTAGATATTTTCAAACACAAGCAGACTAATGGGTTTAAGTTAATATGATTAATTTCCCAGATAAGCTTCACTTTTTTACACAGCAGCATATATTATAGTAAATGCGTAATAAAGGAGTAGTTTATGGAGGAACATAAAAATTATCCCCATAACCAAATAGAAAATTGTCCGTGCTATCCTAATTGTGACGATATGATGCATAAGCAGGGCGGGGAACAGCCACAAAAGCCATTCTGGCCGCCTTTGCCATCACAGCCAATTCCACCGGTCTGGCCATCCATGGGGAGTGATTCAGAGCGTCAGGATCCGGGAAGACCGGATCCAGGCTGGGGCAGAACACAGCCGTGGCAGCCATCCGGAAATCAGCATGGAGATCCGGGCTGGGGCGGTCAACAGCCATGGCAAAGAATGGACGATCGTCGGGATATGTACAATCCGGGAGTACGGCCGTGGCAGCCGGGGGATGATTACCAGGGCGGATTAAATGAAGACAGACACCCATGGCAGTCAGATAATGAATGGAATGAGAGATCGTATAGCAGACCACAGCCATGGTCATCCGGAAACATGGAAATGGAAAGTGCCGGACAGCCTGGTAATTCAGATGCAGACATGGGATGGGATATGGAGTCTGACCAACAGGACATGAACATGCCGGAAAATCAAATGAGACCTGATATGGAAATGCCCCAGAACTGGGGAAGTCCATGGATGGATGAATCAGATATGTACGATATTCCGGAATCCGAAATGAATGGCGATATGAATATGCCAATGCCGGAAAGTCAGCCGTGGCCGGAGATGAATATGCCAATGCCGGAAAGTCAGCCGTGGCCGGAGATGAATATGCCAATGCCAGAAAGTCAGCCATGGCCGGAGATGAATATGCCAAATGGAAATACGTGGTCTGACTCAGCTATGCCGAACAACCAGGTATGGCCAGGAAGATCCATGCCAAATAGCCAGCCGTGGTCAGGAAGGCAAATGCAGCCGAACCAGGGATTTTCAGGAAATGGTATGAACAGAAATTCAGAAATGCCGGGAATTCAGGTGCGTCCGGATATGGGGAACGGAACAAACCAGATGTACCCCGACATGACAATGCCAGGCAATCAGATGTGGCCCGGTTCAAATATGGAACCGGATATGGAACAGGACATGGAATCGGACATGGAAATGCCGGGCAACCAGATGAGACCAGGATATATGTACTATCCGAATGGCTCCTCAGATAGAATGCGGGGAGTAATTAATCCGGTGTTCCGGAATGAAGAAATGGAAAAAGAAGAGCAGGAAACAGAACATGACCTGGAACGCTTAAAAGGCATGTATCCGGACATTGCTAAAAAAATCCAATTATTTGTAGAAGAGGCATGTGACGATCTGGAATATGCAGGAAGCCCAATGTTTGATGAACAGCCGGATAAAGTAAACATGATGAGAACGGTAAATAGTATTTATGATAAAGTAAGAGAAGATGTACCGGTAGAAGAGGAAGAAGATAAAGATGACCTCTTTGCAATGAATAAGGAAAGCAGAAGAAGATATCCGCCGGGAAAGAACTGGCTTCGTGACTTCGTAGAAGTAATGCTCTATCATGAGATGTTCCAGAGGCGCTGCAGACACCGCCATTGCCGGAGATGGTATTAAGCAATAAAAGTAATGTCGGACTGATGTAAGCGTCTGAAGATATTTAATGAAGAAACCGGTGGCTAACTTACACCGGTTTCTTAAAAGTGAGACAGCGATTGTGGTGCTAACCGCATTTATTGTCTAAAAAAGTTGCATTTAATAAAAATTTATGTTGAGGTTTTTAACTAAAGCCAGTACAATAGAGACATGGTCTATTCATGGGGAGAATCTATGGGACCTGTCTTGTCGTTAAGGGGAAATAATAATGGAAGAATTAATGAAAGTATTAGAACAATATTTAGATGAAAATATGCTGCAGGCGGTTGTAAGCGGGGCTAAAAAAGCGGACATCCCGTCAAAGATCAAAATCCGCCCGGTTTTAAATAAAGAATTATTAAAGTTTCAAACTGCAATTACAGATGGAAAAAAGGAAATACATAAAAATTTTGATAATCTAGAGATGAGAGAACAGTTAAAATCCTGGATGGAGTCTGATTATAAACAGTTACAGATGGATACAGTCGAATATGCGATTACAGTACTGGTGAGCAAAAAGGGGAAAATGACCATTAAGAAAAAAAGATGGGACAAGCCCAAAGAACCCGTTTCTCTACAGCATAACCGTAAAAAGAAGTATGTGTTAGAGGAAGGCACGCCGATTCCATTTCTGGTGGATCTGGGGGTCATGACTCAGGAGGGGAAGATTGTAAATTCCAAATATGATAAGTTCCGGCAGATCAACCGCTTTTTGGAGTTCGTGGAGGATATTATGCCTCAGCTGGACCGTACACGAGAGGTGACGATCATAGATTTCGGGTGCGGAAAATCGTATCTTACATTTGCGATGTACTACTATTTGAAGATTCTTCAGGGTCTGGATATTCATATGATCGGTCTGGACCTGAAGGAAGATGTCATTGAAAAGTGTAATGGACTGGCAAAAGGATATGGATATGATAAATTAGAATTTTATATAGGAGATATCGCATCTTACGAAGGCGTGGATCACGTAGACATGGTGGTAACCTTACATGCCTGCGATACAGCTACAGATTATGCCCTGGCTAAGGCTGTGAAATGGGGGGCAGAAGTTATTCTTTCCGTTCCATGCTGTCAGCATGAATTAAACGGGCAGATTCAGAATGATATACTGGAACCCGTATTAAAGTACGGATTAATTAAAGAAAGAATGGCGGCTTTGCTGACTGATGCTTTCCGTGCCGGCAGGCTGGAGGAAGAGGGTTACAATGTCCAGATTCTGGAATTTATCGATATGGAACATACGCCAAAAAATATTCTGATACGGGCTGTAAAGGCCGGTGTGCCAAAAAAAGTCAAAAATCTTGCTGAATGTATGGAATTGGTGGGGGCCAGACCGACAATAAATAAACTCTTAAATGCCAAAGAGGAGGCATGAGGCAAATATGAAAAAGATAATCATACGAATCAGCGTTTTGGTGCTGGTGTTTATAGGTGCGGTTTTTGGCATCAGTAAATATATCAACAGAGGTACAACGGAAACGGCAAAAGAAATGAAAGCAGCCACACTGCCCCTGGTCTATATGACAAATGAAGGAACGCAGCTGAATTGTCTGCATGGTTATGTACAACAGATGCCGGTAACGGCTATGAGAGATACACTGACGCCGCTGACGTCCGACCGGGTACTGGATATACAGATTCAGACCTTCGGAGTTCCCATTGATGATATTTATTTTGAGGTTCTTTCCGTAGACGGAAAAGAATCGCTGGAAAATACAAAGGTAACCAAATATCAGGAGGATGGGGAATATGTTAAAACATCCATAAAATTACAGAATCTCATTCTTATGAATCAGGAATATGTGTTAAAACTGCAGATTAAAAGTGCAGGAAAAGATATTTATTACTACACCAGGATCCTCCAGCAGGACGGACTGCATACAAAGAATTATCTGAGTTTTGTAATGAGTTTTTATGATAAATGCCTCAATAAGAATGAAAGCCAATGGCTGGCATCTTATACGGAGCCGGACGATACAGGAGATAATAGTTCCCTTGCAAGTATGGATATTCATTCCAGCATTGATCAGTTAAGCTGGGGAACCTTAAGTCCGCAGATCTATTATAAACCGGTTCCGGCGATTAAAGAATTAAATGAAAGTACGGCATCTGTGGTATTGAATTACATCATCTCTGCCAAAAATGATGACGGGCAGCAAGAGCTGTATAATGTTACCGAATTTTATAGAATGAGGGATGCAGATTCCAAAATTATGCTTCTGGACTTTGAACGGAAAACAGAGCAGATCTTTAATCCTGAAAATTCGATCATCACAACAAAAGGTGTAAATCTTGGAATTACCGGAAGAGATGTCACCTATATGACAGATGAAAAGCAGCAGTATTTTGCTTTTGTACAGGAAAATGAACTTTACAGTTACGATGTAAACAGCAATAAAGTCGCCCAGGTATTCACTTTCCGCCAAAAAGATAAGTCTGATTACCGGGATGTTTACAACCGCCATGATATCAGTATTATCCAGGTGGAATCCAATGGAAATATTTACTTTACAGTCAGCGGATATATGAACCGCGGCAGCCACGAGGGAGAGTCTGGTGTGGCGCTGTATTATTATGAAGCTGCTTCGGGATATGTCAGGGAGGGTGTATTTGTTAGCAGTGGAGAGTCCTATGAACTCTTAAAGAAAGACCTGGACATTCTGACATATGTCTCAGATGACCAGGAAGATTTTAACCTGCTGATTGATGGAGACGTCTATCAGGTAAATCTTTCTACCATGCAGGTAGAGAAGATTGTTAAGGATATTAAACAGGGATGTATGGCTGGATCCCAGTCGGGCAAATACTTTGCATGGCTGAAAGAAAATGAGGCATATGATTCCAGGACTATCATCATAATGAATATGGACACAAAAGAAACCCGTGAGATTTCCTGTCAGGATTCAGAAAGAATCCGTATTATAGGATTTATGGGCGAAGACCTGGTATACGGAGTTGCAGATGCGTCGGATATTAATACACAGCATGAAGGAAATGAACTTTTCCCAATGAAGACAATGCAGATTCAAAACAGCCAGGGAGAGACCGTTAAAGACTATACCCCGGGAGGTCTGTATATAACTAAGACAGATATAACGGAAAAGCTACTGACACTTACCAGGATGCAGAAGAACGGAGATACCTTTACCGAAGCCGCGGAAGATCATATTGTGAACAATGCCGCTGATGAAGATTCTGCATTTGGAATGACTACGCAGGTCACGGATAAGAAGCAGACGGAGATGATACTGAGAGTAGGACAGGATCTGAAAGTAAAAACACCGCAGGTGGTAAGAAGCCGCCAGGTCGTACCGGAGGGCAATCATACAGTATCCGTAAAGGCAAAAGAGAAGAGTGAGAATCTCTATTATGTATATGCCTACGGTAAATTAGACAGCATATATGCCAATGCCAACGCAGCTATCCGAAGGGCAGATGAAATGCTTGGAGTTGTAGTGGATAACCGTCAGAAATATGTCTGGGAACGTGGTAATAAAGAAGATGAAATGGAACTGGATATTACAAAAGTCCCTGAGATTATGAAAAACGGAGAAATGGATGTGGCAAAACTGAAACAGTCCCTGAGTGATAAGACCGTTCTGGATCTAAGCGGTTGTACGCTGGAGATGGTGCTCTATTATGTGAGCCACGGTTACCCGGTACTGGTACAGACTTCGGAAGGAGTCAGAGTTATGGTTGGTTATGATAACTATAATACAATACTGCTTAAGCCCGGAGAAGAAGAGTCCTATTATTATCCGTCGGATGACAGTAAAGAGTTATTTGAAAAGTCAGGAAATATATTTATAACCTATATTAACTGAGACAGGTAAAGGAACAATCAGCCGGTCACAAGCATATTAAATCATGAACCTGAGCGTGGAGAGTAATGGGGATTTAACAACAGGATCTGAAAATAGGAAGACGCCCTGGCTATCAGCTGGGGCGTTTCATATATTATAGAAGTAAATTCTGCTTTCCCTGAATGCAATTGCCAATATGTGGATATCCTAAAATAAACAGAAGACAACATACAAAATGCAAAGAATGGCATAATAAGAAATCAGAAAGAGAGGTAAATAAATATGGATGAAAGAATAAAAACGCTGGCACACAACCTGGTGAACTATTCCTGTGAGGTGAAAGAAAATGACAAGGTCTACATCCACTATATCGGGGAGGATACCCAGGAGCTGGCAAGACAGATTATAAAGGAAGTCTATGCGGCAAAGGGAATTCCATTTATCCGGTTTATCAGCAATAAAGTACAACGGGATATCCTGATGGAATGTACGCAGGAACAGGTGGAGCTGATGGCAGAGGTAGACGGACTGGAAATGTCTAAAATGGACTGCTATATTGGAATTCGCGGTTCGAATAATGTATCAGAATTATCGGACGTTCCGGCAGAAAAAATGGCAATCTATGATAAATACTACAATACCCCGGTACATCATGAAATCCGTGTTAAAAAGACCAGATGGGTGGTTCTTCGTTACCCGAATGCCTCCATGGCTCAGCTATCTAATTCCAGTACGGAGGCATTTGAAGATTTTTATTTTAAAGTCTGCAATCTGGATTATGGAAAAATGGATAAGGCAATGCAAAATCTCAAATCATACATGGAACGTACAGATAAGGTCCGTATGACAGGACCGGGGACAGACCTTACCTTTTCAATTAAAGGCATGAATGCAATTCCCTGCGCAGGAAAATGTAATATACCGGACGGAGAAGTATATACGGCGCCGGTCAGAGATTCTGTAAACGGGACATTGTCTTATAATACGCCGTCGCTGTATCAGGGATTTACTTATGAAAACATTGTTCTCACTTTTGAAAACGGGAAAATAATCAATGCAGCTGCAAATGATACAAAGAGGATTAACGAAGTCTTCGATATGGACGAAGGCGCAAGGTATATCGGTGAATTTGCTATAGGAGTAAATCCCTATGTTCTGGAACCAATGAAAGATATACTGTTTGATGAAAAAATAATGGGATCCATTCACTTTACCCCGGGCAGCTGCTATGACGATGCGTACAATGGCAACCATTCTTCCATTCATTGGGATCTTGTATGGATACAGAGAGCAGAATATGGCGGCGGAGAAATCTATTTTGATGATGTATTAATCCGGAAAGACGGAAAGTTTGTGGTTCCGGAACTGGAGTGTTTAAATCCGGAAAATTTGATTTAGCGTGCTTAAAATAGGACACAGAATACTGATTCTGTGTCCATTGTATTATAGAAATAGTCAAAACAGGGAGGTGTAGTTGTGATAGAAATCTTAAATGGAATGCATGAAACCATCAATTACGGTGATTCACAGGGATTTCGCCTGTATCATAATGTGGAATTTGAAGATTATGGGGATCACTGGCATACAGGTATTGAGATTATTATTCCGGTAAAGAACGGTTATACGGTAATTGTGGGAGAGCAGCGGCAGGGACTTGAAGAAGGGGATATAGCGCTGATTAATTCCGGGGTTATCCATGCATTGGAGGCTCCCCCAACCGGGGAACGGGTCATTCTTCAATTTGATACGGCATTACTCTATGGTTTAAAGGGTATGGAAACACTTTTATTTATGATGCAGCCGCTGATTTATATTCCAAACAGGAAAGATGTGGAAATTTGGCAGGTTATAAATGAGAAACTGAAGAAAATTATCTGGGAATATGATTCCAAAAGTACGTTTAGAGAGGCGCTGATTTATGCGAATCTGATTGAGATTTTTGTAGAACTGGGACGCAGGGAAGTTTATCTGATCGAGACAGCAGAAAAAATTCCTTCGGCCAAGAAGCAGGTGTACATAGAGGCTGTAATGGGAGCTTGTTCCTATATCAGCTCACATTATCTGGAAAATCTCACGCTGGAAGAAGTTGCAGAAGCAAGCGGATTTTCAAAATACCATTTTACACGCATTTTTAAGCAGTATATGAATATGACCTTTTATGAATACCTGAATTCCAAGCGGGTGAAAAGAGCAGAGGAACTGCTTTACAATCAGGAGATGAGTGTGACAGACGTGGCAATGAACTCAGGATTTTTTTCATTGAGCGCTTTCAACCGGACTTTTCGTGCAATGAAAAACTGTGCGCCCAGCGAGTTTCGTAAGAAATGGGAATGCCTTCAGTGTAAAGGCAAGGAAGACTCCTAAAGCAATATGTGGTGAGAATGGGGCAAGATTTGAGAAGAAATAGTTTGTGCAAAATGCTATCATCGAATTAAATGACAAATCAATATCTATTAAAATATAATCATTCCGGCTCTGTTTTACTGTTATTTACAGAGCTTCGGGATAACCAGAAAAATAGAAAAGAGGATAGCATGATGAGAGCAGAAAAAGTATTAGAATGCCGCAGACGGGCAAAAGAGCTGGTAGGGAAAATGACGCTGGAGGAAAAGGTTTCCCAGACGGTACACAGTGCTGCAGGGATTGAACGGCTGGGGATAAAAGCATATAACTGGTGGAACGAGGCGCTTCACGGGGTGGCAAGAGCCGGGGTTGCAACGGTTTTTCCTCAGGCAGTCGGAATGGCTGCATCCTTTGACGAAGAGCTTGTCTGGGAGGTGGCGGATGCCATTTCTACAGAAGGACGTGCTAAGTACAATATGCAGCAGGAATTTGGCGATCTGGATATCTATAAAGGGCTAACTTTTTGGGCACCTAATGTAAATATTTTCCGTGACCCCAGGTGGGGCAGGGGGCATGAGACATTCGGGGAAGATCCTTATCTGACTTCCAGACTGGGAGTGCGCTTTATAGAAGGACTGCAGGGGGATGACAGCCAATATATGAAAACTGCCGCCTGTGCAAAGCATTTTGCGGTCCATTCCGGTCCGGAGGATGAGCGTCACTCGTTTGATGCAAAGGTTAATGCCCGGGATTTATTTGAAACTTATCTTCCCGCTTTTGAGGCATGTGTCAAGGAGGGAAAAGTGGAAGCAGTCATGGGCGCGTATAACAGGACAAATGGGGAACCATGCTGCGGAAGCCGTACATTGCTCACTGAGATTCTGAGAAAAGGCTGGGGATTTGAAGGTCATGTGACGTCAGACTGCTGGGCAGTAAAAGATTTCCACGAATATCATAAGGTAACCTCATCCGCTTTAGAATCAGCAGCCATGGCAATGGAGAACGGATGTGATCTAAACTGCGGCAGCCTGTATCTGTACCTGACGGAGGCAGTTAAACGGGGGATGGTCAGTGAAGAGCGTCTGGATGAGGCAGTTACAAATCTGCTGAGTGCCCGGATGAAACTGGGATTATTTGATGAGGCAGCAACAGTATACAGTGGAATTACATATGAAGAAAATGATACTGCCGTGCATGGCAGGCTAAACTTCGAGGCTTCCAGAAAGTCCTTTGTACTGTTGAAAAATGAAGGGAATCTGCTGCCATTGGATAAAAATAAAATAAAGACAATCGGCATCATTGGACCCAATGCCAACAACAGAAAAGCACTGGTGGGAAATTATGAGGGGACAGCATCCCGGTATTATACTATTTCCGAGGGAATACAGGATTATGTTGGTGATGATATAAGGATTCTGTATTCCGAGGGATGTCACCTGTGTAAAACCCGTTTAAGCGGACTGGGGCAGGAGAATGACCGTCTGGCAGAAGTACGGGCGGTCTGTGCCCACAGTGATGTGGTAGTTGCCTGCCTGGGACTGGATTCCAGCCTGGAAGGAGAAGAGGGAGACGAAGGAAATGAATATGCAAGCGGAGATAAGCCGGATCTTGCTCTTCCTGGACTTCAGCAGGATATATTAAGAACTGCATGGGAGAGCGGGAAGCCGGTAGTTCTGGTACTTCTGTCCGGCAGCGCGCTGGCAGTTTCCTGGGCAGATGAGCATATACCTGCCATTATAGAAGGATGGTATCCAGGTGCTATGGGCGGAAAAGCCATGGCAAGCGTGATCTTTGGGGATTATTCGCCGGAAGGGAAACTGCCTGTAACATTCTACCGCACGACAGAAGAACTTCCTGATTTCAGGGATTATTCTATGGAGGGAAGAACTTACCGCTATATGAAGCAAAAAGCTTTGTATCCCTTTGGCTATGGACTTTCCTACACTGATTTTGCTGTAACGAAAGCTGCAGTCAGCCAGGATACAGTTCAAAAGGGTACTATGGTAACGGTCACTGCCGTGCTGACGAATCAGGGAAAAATGGGCGGTGCAGAAACCCTGCAGGTATACATAAAGGCGAAACGTCCGGGAACGCCTAATGCCCAGCTTAAAGCGCTGAAGAAAGTAGAGCTGAAGCCGGGAGAATCAGAGGAAATCAGTATGGAACTTGCCGACAGGGTGTTTGGCATTCGTGATGATAAAGGAGATCTCATATTAGGTGAGGGCAGCTATGAAATATATGTAGGAACCCAGCAGCCGGATGCGCGCAGCAGTGAATTGACGGGAAAACATCCGGTGTGCCTGGAGATAAAGGCTGATAAAACGGAACTGCTGGAAAAGGCGTGTGCAGCTGTATGTTAGAGCCTTCCATATTGTTTGGTGATGGCTGCGTCCTCCAACAGGGCGGAGAAACCAGAGTCTGGGGAACCGGCAGCCCGGGTATGGAAGTTGTGGTGGAACTGCAGAGCCAGACAAGAAGAGCAAAAGCCGGGGCCTCTGGGAGATGGGAGGTATATCTGTGCAACCTGACGCCGGGCGGTCCGTTCCGGATGAAAATAGAAAATGATGCCGGAGAGATGAGAATCATTTCAGATGTCTATGTAGGTGAGGTATGGATCTGTTCCGGGCAGTCTAATATGCAGCTGACCATGCAGAGGGTGAAGGACTGCTATCCAAAAGAAATGATAAAGAAAAATTCCTGGATACGGCATTTTAAAGTAGCGGAGCATTATGATTTCAGCCATACCCTGACCGATTGTGCAGCAGGGGAATGGAAAGAGAGTCATCCGGATAATACCGGCGAATTTTCAGCACTGTGTTACTTTTTTGGGCAATATCTGCAAAAGGTTAGAGAAGTTCCGGTTGGACTGATCAATGTAAGCGTGGGAGGTTCCAGAATTGAGGCGTGGATGAGTATGGAATCCCTGAATGGATATGAAGATATCTTAACGGAAGCCAGGCAGCTGGCAGACGTGGATGCAGTACAGAAATTTCAGCAGAATCAGGAGGATTCCATGAACCAGTGGATTTCCCAGGCAGCGGCTTCAACCGGCGGGCAGCCGGAAAGTGACTGGAAAAACATTCAGATTCCGGGGTATTTGTCCGATGCCGGACTTTCTGATTTTTGCGGCAGCATCTGGCTGCGGCGTAATTTTACCGTACCGGAAGCTATGTGGGGGCAGCCTGCAAATCTGTGGCTTGGCACTATGACTGACAGTGACAGGACTTATATCAATGGTACTTTTACCGGTGAGACAGGTTATCAGTATCCTCCCAGAAAATATACAGTGCCTGCAGGTGTGCTGCGAAAAGGGGAAAATAATATCTGCATTCATCTGATCTGTAATGACGGGCGCGGACGGGTGACACCCGGAAAGGATTTCTGCATTTTTCTGGGAACTGAAAGGGTTGACTTAAGCGGCAGTTGGGAGTACCGGATACACAAAACGATGAAGAAGGCTCCGGAGATGGATTTTTTATGCCGTAAAGCCGGGGGATTGTACCAGGGAATGCTGGCACCCTGCCAGAAATATACGGTAAGAGGAGTGCTCTGGTATCAGGGGGAATCCAATGATAAAGCACCCGGAGATTACGAAGAACTGTTAAAGAGAATGATTTTGTCTTGGAGGAAAAGCTGGAATCAGAAGAAATTGCCGTTTGTTGTAGTACAGCTTCCAGGGTTTTCCATCGATCTTCCTGAGGAAAACAGCGGATGGCCTGAGATAAGGGAAGCCCAAAGCAAAGCGGCAGAAGCTATCCCTGATACCGCGGTGACTGTAAACCTGGATCTGGGGGAGGATAATGACCTTCATCCATCGGATAAAAAGGAAGTGGCTTTTCGTGCCGTACAGGCAGCAAGGTGCATGGTATATGGAGAAAATATAACTTTTAAAGGACCGGTGCCAAGAAGCTGGTCTTGTGACAAGGCTAAGGTGAAAATCACCTTTGATGTGGGGGATGATGGAATTCTGATGACGAAAGACGGACAGAATCCCGGTGAGTTCTGTCTGGCTGGAAAGGACATGAGGTTTTATCCGGCTGTATGTGAACTGTATGGTAATCAGGCGGTTCTGAAAAGCGAAGCAGTCCGGGAAGCGGTGTCAGTCCGATATGCCTGGGGGAATGAGCCCAGGCAGGGGCTGATCTGTAATAAATCCGGAATTTTGGCAGCACCATTTCGGTTGGATAAAAGGAGTTTTGGCAGAGGAGAAGGCAATGGGGAAACAAGCTTATAAACAGATACAGAATACATACGGTACGCATCTTTATAACAATGGCTGGGAGTTTGTAAAACTCCCCATATCTGTCACAATAGATTCATTTGATGAGCAGCAGCCAATATTTACAATGATATCAATACCACATGACTGGCTGATCTGGCAGGCGGACAATCTGTATGAGGATGGTAGCGGGTGGTATCGGAAATATCAGGATTGGCAGCGGGAAGAGGATATGCGTCTGGTGCTGCGCTTTGAAGGTGTCTATATGGACAGCACCATTTACATTAACCGTGAAAAGGCTGCAGAATGGAAATATGGTTACTCTACCTTTGAGGTGGATATTACAGCCTATTTGAAAGAAGGGCAGAATGAGATTCTGGTCCGCGTGGCACACCAGGCTCCAAACAGCAGATGGTATTCCGGGGCAGGCATATATAGGGATGTATGGCTGAAAGTACAGCATCAGTCATACCTTATATCTGATGGCAGCTACATCACAGTAAAGAAGCAGGAAAATCAGGAGTGGCAGATTGACATCCGGACAGAATTATGTGTCAGTGCGAAAGAAAAAACCGGAGTAGAAGCCGGAATAGAAGGCGGAGTAGAAGCCGGAATAGAAGCTGGAATAGAAGGCGGAGTAGAAGCTGGAATAGAAGCCGGAGTAGAAGCCGGAGAAGAAGCGGAAAAAGATGCTAAAATGGAAGAAGAAAATTCTGAAACTGCATTCCGGGTGGAATATGAACTCTGGGATATGCAGACAGGAAAACGGACAGCGTTTGCCAGTGGAGAAGAAAGGGTATCGGCAAAGCCCCAGGATAGGGAAGGCTTCTGGCTGGCATCAGTAAGTGAGAGGGTATGGAATCCCGGTATCTGGGATGTGAAATCACCTGTCCGTTACAGGCTCAGAGTTCTGCTTATGGCAGATGGGAAACTGTGGCAGGAGGAGTTTTACACCATAGGATTCAGAACTATAGCATTTTCACCCGAATCAGGGTTTCTGCTTAACAATAGAAAATTAAAGTTAAACGGTGTATGTGAACATCATGACCTGGGATGTCTGGGTGCGGCATATCATTCTGGTGCAATGCGGCGGAAGATGGAAATTTTGCGTGAGATGGGGGTAAATGCCCTCCGCCTGACCCACAATATGCCGGCTCCCGATGTAATGGAACTTGCAGATGAATATGGAATGCTTGTAGTTTCAGAGGCATTTGATATGTGGGAACGTTCGAAAACACCTTTCGATTACGCACGTTTTTTCCCGGAGTGGTATGATAAGGATGTGGCAAGCTGGGTTCGCCGCGACAGGAACCATCCCAGTCTGATCATGTGGAGCATCGGCAATGAAATATATGACACCCATATCAGTGAAAGAGGGCAGGAACTAACCCGGGTATTGTGCGGGGAGGTGAGGAAGCATGATCCCCTCGGCAATGCCTGCATCACCATCGGATCTAATTATATGCCCTGGGAAAATGCAAAGAAGTGTGCAGATATTATCAAGCTTGCAGGCTACAATTATGCAGAAAAATACTATGATGCCCATCATCTTGAACATCCTGACTGGATCATCTATGGAAGTGAGACTGCCTCAACCGTCCAGAGCAGGGGGGTATATCATTTTCCATACAGCAGGTCTGTCCTTGCGGATGCTGACAGTCAGTGCTCAGCCCTGGGGAATTCCACTACCAGCTGGGGTGCCCCGTCCTCTGAGAGCTGTATTATTGCAGAACGGGACCATGAGTTCTCCTGTGGTCAATTCCTATGGACGGGTTTTGACTATATTGGAGAACCGACGCCCTATCATACGAGAAATTCTTATTTCGGGCAGGTAGATACGGCAGGTTTTCCAAAGGATTCTTATTACATCTATCAGGCGGAGTGGACAGATTATAAGGAAAGGCCAATGGTTCATTTATTTCCATATTGGGATTTTAATGAAGGTCAGCTGATCGATATCCGTGTCTGTTCAAATGCGCCGAAGGTAGCATTATTTCTCAATGGGGAGTGTCTGGGAAGCCATGAAATTGATCATAAAAACGGCAGAAATCTGCTGGGGTACTGGCAGATCCCATATACACCGGGTGAATTAAAAGCCTGCGCCTATGACTGCAAGGGCAGCGTGATCGCAGTTCAGACCCGCCATTCTTTTGGTGAAGCGGCAGCAGTTGTGATGAGAAGCAGCTGCACGCGGTTAGACAGGCAGGGGCTGGCATTTATCGAGATATCTGCAGAAGATACAGATGGAAACCCGGTGGAAAATGCGTCAAACCGGATATTTGTCAGGGTGTTGGGACCGGGATATCTTGTGGGCCTGGATAATGGAGACAGCACAGATACCGATGGGTATAAGACCAATTCCAAAAAACTGTTTAACGGAAAACTTTTGGCTGTGGCCGCACCGGGAATGGGAAAAGGAAGTGTGATTGTTGAAGCCGTGTCCTCCGGGCTGGTCGGAGCCAGGATTGAGATTCCGACAGATGATTTGTATGAGCAGGAAGGTATGGAAAAGAAAACCTTTGGAATAGAAATGGAAGAAATGAGAGCGGAAGCTGCCGAAGATATACCGGTTCGCGCAGTCAGGCTGTTTTGCCCGGAGGGAACCAGATTAAATGAAGCGCATCGGGAAGTAGCAGTATCAGCAGTTATTTGTCCGCCGGGTGCCAGTGACCGCAAAGTGGTGTGGTGTGCAGTGGATGATGGTGGTATCCCGTCTTCTCTGGCGGAAGTAAAAGCAGATGGCACGCAGGCTAGGGTAACGGCGAAAAGTGATGGGAATTTCCGGCTGCGCTGTATGTCCGAAAGTGGAAGCGGTCAGATAAGAATCATCTCAGAATTGAACTTTGAAGTGTGCGGTTTGGGTAAAGCCTGGCTTGACCCCTATCGTATGATTTCCGGCGGGCTGTATGATTACAGCAGGGGAGCAGTGGGAAATGGCAACGAACATGGAGTTGCTACAGCCAGAGATGGAGAGACTCAGATTGGCTTCCACGGTATAGATTTTGGAGAATTTGGATCAGATGAGATCACACTGCCAATATTTGCCCTCACAGATGAAGAATATCCGATACAGATCTGGGAGGGGATGCCGGGAGAAGCGGGCAGCAGCCTTGTGGGAGAAGTCATCTACCGAAAACCATCTGTCTGGAATGTTTACCAGGAGGAAACTTATCACCTGAACCGGAGGCTTCAAGGAGTGACCGGCATCTGCTTTGTTGTCCATCAGAAAATACATCTGAAAGGATTTTATTTTAAGCGCCTGAAAAAGGCATATCAAAGGCTGAAAGCCGTAGAATGCACAAGCGTATACGGGGATAGCTTTCAAAGGACAGACAGCGGAATTAAGCATATTGGTAACAATGTGACCATTCAGTTTGACCAGATGGATCTGGGGGAACCTGAAGCATTAAAACTAATTATCTGCGGATATACACCATTGGAGAAGAATGCCATTCAGCTTCGGTTTGCTTCAGGTGAGGGAGAATATGTACAGCTTCTGGAATTTGAACACAGAGATCAGGTTTCACAACAGGAGTTCCAGGTAGAAAACAGGAAAGGATACCAGTCTCTGAGCTTTGTTTTTCTGCCCGGCAGTGACTTTGATTTTTGCTGGTTCCAATTTATTGGAAGCCCAAATCCCGGTTAAATATCATATGGTGTATGTTTGGTATAAGCAGATAGTTTATCTTAAATTTGGGTTTCGCTGAGTAATGGGACGCTTTGTAGATGTAGGTAGTGTACGGAAAGATGGGTGTGGGAAACTGGCAAGGGCTCCGTCAGCTGGCCGCAGAACTGGTATTTTCTAACCTTTCCGAAGCGCTTTTTGGCGGCACGCGGGTATTCACCGAGAAATCCTGATGCATTTCTCGGTTCAGTACCCGCTTAGTATCCGATGGGAGCCAGTCGAATACTATCCGCCAAAAAACACTTCGAAAAGGTAAGTAAATACTCAGCTCTGCTCTACGCTTCCTCCGCCCATACCAGTTTCCCACACCCATCTTTCCGAGATAGCATTCGTTGATACAAAGCTGGTTTTCTCAGCAGGGTGGGACCCCTGGGCTGTGGCCGGCTATTCTTTATTAGATGCTGCGCAGTATGTTTCGGCTGTTTGCGTAAAAGAAGATGGAAGTTTGCTCCTTTTTCTGGTTACAGAATGAAATACAAATTCAGTTTTCAAGATCAGTTGCTTTACGCCAGTCGCGTCCGGCATGCCACACCCCCGGGGTCCCATCATTCTGAGAAAACCAGCTTTGTATCAACGAATGCTATCTCGGAAAGAGAAGGGGGCGGACCAGGACATTGGTTTGGAAGGCGTATAGCAGAGCTGAGCATTTACTTACCTTCCCGGAGTGCTTTTTGGCGGATACAATTCGACCAGTACTGCATTGCAAAATGCAGTACTTCTCCCATCGGATTGTAAGCGGGCAGTGAGCTGCGAAATGCATCAGGATTTCGGAGCGAATGCCCGCGGGCCGCCAAAAAGTGCTCCGGGAAGGTTAGAAAATGCCAGTTCTGCGGTAAGCCTTCCAAACCAATGTCCTGGTCCGCCCCCTTCTCTTTCCGTACACTACCTACATCTACAAAGCGTCCCCTTACTCAGCTAAACCCCAATATATATAAAAAAAAAGCCCGGTGCCCCCGGGTTTTTTTATTTAAAAGAATTAGGAATCTATTTTACAAAACATATTGAAAATTCACATTGCAAAAGAACTGTTTCAAATCCATATTTTAAGAAAAGAAACCGTTTTATATGCAATGATTTTAAGCTTAAAAATGAATATATTGCAAAAAGAAAGCAATATGTGGGTAGTGTTTGGCAAAAAATGCAATGCATTGAAAAATAATCTGCCCTATAATTAAGAAAAACCAAAGGAAAAATTGTACAATCTATCCAAAGTAAAACAGACATTGGATGTACGGAATATCAGAAAGGAGCTTGGAATGAGTTATGACAATGCATGGCTGAATTACAGGATGAGGCAGGATTGCCGTGATAAAAAGTATTTTAGTAAGGTGTATGCCGGGGATAACTGCCTGTATACGCAGACAGCAGTCAGGGAGCTGGAAATAGCGGCACGTGAGATACTGAATATTAAGACAGAGCGTGTGGGGAATTGTGAGACAGCAGGTATCTGGCTGAAGCTGGATCAGAATTCAGAGGCTGGAGAAGAGGGATACCATATCCGGGAAAAGGATGGGAGGATTATCATCAGCTCTGCAGGAGACAGAGGACTTTTATATGGGAGTTTCGCCCTGATCCGACGCTTGCAGCTGGAGCAGACGCTGGAAGGAATCTGCATTGAGCAGGTACCATCCAACCCTTACCGTATGTTAAACCATTGGGATAACATGGATGGCAGCATAGAAAGAGGATATTCCGGCAATTCGTTCTTTTTTCAGGACGAGATGGTTCTTGTAAATGAACGTACCCGTGCATATGCCAGGCTGGCAGCGTCGGCAGGGATCAATGCATCCGTAATCAACAACGTGAATGTAAGGGGAAATGCAACAAAACTTATAACGGATGTGTATGGGGAAGAACTCAGACAGATGTCGGAAATATTTGCACAATACGGTATCCGCCTGTTTCTGAGCCTGAATTTTGCAGCCCCTATGGAACTTGGTGATCTTGATACGGCAGATCCTTTGGACGATAGGGTGAAAGCCTGGTGGAAAGAGGCTATGGCAGATATTTTTGGAAGAATCCCCAATCTGGGAGGATTTCTGGTAAAGGCGGATTCCGAAGGACGTCCGGGACCTTTTACCTATGGCAGAGACCATGCGGACGGAGCAAATACACTGGCGGAGGCAGCAGCGCCTCATGGAGGAGTGATTATCTGGAGGTGTTTTGTATATAACTGCCAGCAGGACTGGAGAGACAGGAAGACGGACAGGGCTAAGGCAGGATATGAAAATTTTATGCCGCTAGATGGAAAGTTTAAGGAAAATGTAATCCTGCAGATTAAGAACGGTCCTATGGATTTCCAGGTCAGAGAACCGTTATCCCCCCTATTGGACGGGCTGCAGGATACAAATCAGATACTGGAGGTTCAGATTGCACAGGAATATACCGGGCAGCAGAGGCATATCTGCTATCTGATCCCCATGTTTAAAGAAATCTTAGATGGATCCTTCCGGAAAAATAACTGGGGCATGGCTGCAATATCCAATACCGGAAATGACGAAAACTGGACGGGGCATGATCTGGCGGCAGCAAATCTATATGGCTTTGGAAGGCTGAGTTTTGATTCTGAGCTTACCGCAGAAGAGATAGCAGAGGAATGGGCAGTATGTACTTTTGGAAAGAATGAAAAAGTAACAAAAACAGTTGTGAAGATGCTGCTTATGTCCTGGCCTGCATACGAGAAGTATACATCCCCTCTGGGAATTGGGTGGATGGTAAATCCAAATCACCATTACGGTCCCAATGTAGACGGATATGAGTATGACCGATGGGGAACATACCACAGGGCTGATCATTTGGGAATCGGTGTGGACAGAAGCTCCCGGGGTACGGGATATGCCCGGCAGTACCGGGAACCGCTTGCATCCATCTATGAAAATATCCTGACGTGCCCGGAAGAACTGCTCTTATTTTTCCACCATGTTCCTTATACCTACCGTTTGAGATCGGGAAAGACGCTGATCCAGCACATCTACGATACGCATTTCGAAGGAGCGCAAGATGCGGCTGAACTGGCAGTCCTGTGGGATTCACTGGAGGGATGCATTTCAGAAAAGGTATTTGAGCGGGTAAAAAAACGACTGGAACATCAGAAGGAACATGCAGGAGAATGGAGGGATCAGATTAATACCTATTTTTTCAGAAAAAGTATGATCCCGGATGAAAAAGGACGGCATATTTATGAATAAGTTAGAAAGGAAATCGCCCAAGCCAGCTTGCGCTATTCAGAGGTATGAAAATGAAAGAAAGTAGTGGTGATATGTTAAAACCAAAAGTATCCGGGAAGACAGTGACGTTTGGTAAAAAAGAGTCTCTGCTTCGCCATATAAAAAAGGAATGGAAGCTGTATACTTTCCTTATACTTCCAATACTGTACTACATATTATTTAAATATGTTCCGGTCATCGGAAATGTGATTGCTTTTCGCCGGTATAAAGGAGGACCAAACATTTTAGGCCAGGATTGGATTGGACTGCGCTATTTCAAACAGTTTCTGACCGATCCCTCGTTCTGGAATGCGTTCTTTAATACCCTGAGGCTTAGCATCGGTTATCTGCTGATCCGGTTTCCGGCGACGCTGATATTTGCCCTGCTGATCAATGAGATCCGGAAAAAAAGGTGGAAAAAGACGGTACAGACCATTTCCTACCTGCCACATTTTATCTCACTGGTTGTAGTATGCGGTATGGTTAAGGAATTACTGGCAACGAATGGTCCGGTTAACTCCCTGATTGCTTCTCTGGGATTAGACAAGATTCCGTTCCTCTCCGAACCGGGCTGGTTTGATGCTGTCTATATCGGTTCCGGTGTCTGGCAGGCATTGGGGTGGGGAACCATCCTCTATCTGACCGCCATGACAAACATAAATACAGAGCTGTATGAGGCGGCGGCAATAGACGGGGGCGGAAGGTTCAAACAGGCAATACACGTGACAATTCCCGGAATTCTGCCAACCATTATGACACTGTTGATTATGGATATCGGGGGTATCGTAACTTCCAGCAATATGCAGAAAATATTGCTGCTGTATAATCCATTGACCCAGGAACGCGCGGATATCATTGGAACACTGGTGTATCGAATGGGTATTGCAGGAGGAAATTTCAGCTATGCGGCGGCAGTCGGATTATTTGAGGCTTTAATTGGGCTGATCCTGGTAACCAGTGCAAACTTCCTCTCGAAGAAATTTACGGATACATCACTGTGGTAGAAAGGAGCAGAATTATGAATAGGAAGCCAACAAAAGGATATCTGGCATTTCAGGCGGTAAATACGGTTGTCATGGTGCTTGTGATCATCATCACCCTTTATCCGTTTATCTATCTGATTGCGCAGTCCTTAAGCAGCGACGCTGCTGTCAGCGCCGGACAGGTTACGCTGTTCCCCATTGATTTCAGCCTGGAGACATACAAGTATATATTAAGAGATGATTCATTTTTTAAATTTTACGGCAACACCATTTTCTATTCCATAGCCGGAACGGCAATTTCCGTATTCGGAACCGCTATCCTGGCATATCCCCTGTCAAAACCCAGGCTGCGTATGAATAAATTTTTTATTCCGTTTGTGGTGTTCACCATGTATTTTACAGGAGGCATGATCCCTAACTACATACTGGTAACACAGTGGCTGAAGCTGGGAGATTCCATATGGGCAATCGTACTTCCAGGAGCGATAAGTACCTTCAATCTGCTGTTGATGAAATCATTTTTCACAGGACTTCCGGAGGAACTGGAAGAAGCGGCGGCAATGGACGGCATGGGAGTCTACGGTGTATTCGCAAAAATTATTCTGCCTCTTTCCAAGCCGATCCTGGCTACGATGACATTGTTTTATCTGGTAGGGATGTGGAATGAATGGTTTGGACCGTTCCTGTATCTGGAATCCAGGAACAAATGGCCTATCGCGTTATGGGTAAGACAACTGGTAGAGGGGGCGAATCAGGTGGACATCGGTTCCACCGCAGAGGCAAGCAGCGTGCAGGCAACATTAAAATCAGCAACAATGGTACTCACTTCATTACCCATTATCTGTGTATACCCATTTGTACAGAAATATTTCGTGCAGGGTATGACAATGGGAGCGGTGAAGGGATAGGCGCGTCCAGAAAAGGGCAATTGGTTTAATGGGTGGAAATCCCATACGGCAAGGCGTAGCGAGCCACCGTTAGCGAGTCTTGGGTGCTGACTGGTAACAGGCAGGGCTAAGCGTAAGTGGCTGAAATGCAATCGTGCGATGCCATTGAAGGTATTGATGCCAGCACTAAACCGAAAGTTGGTGGGACACTACCGATACTACGGCTTAACGTATAACGTACAGTCGTTGGTGAAGTACCATTATTACACTACGCAACTGCTGTTTCAGTGGATGAACCGCAGAAGTCAGAAGAAAAGCTACAACTGGGAGGGATTCAAGCAGATGTTGGATTATTATCCGATGGTATATCCCAAGAGATATTTTAATCTCTATGCGTAGCTTGCAACTGTAAATGTTATTATGAAGAGCCGTATGCGGGAAAGCCGCACGTACGGTTCTGGAGAGGATTTCATATGGTGACATATGATTTTACTAAACCATCCGGAACTTAGTTGTGTAATAAAAATTATTATTCAAGGAGGAATTAATATGAAGAAGAGATGGACCGCACTAATGATGGCACTTGTTTTGGCAGGGACACTGACTGCATGCCAGGGAGGAGAAAAGGAATCAGCGTCAGGCAGCAAATCTGATCTGTCAGAATCTGCATCAGCCGGAGCACAGCAGGATTTGGATTACGAATTTGGAGAAGACGTAACCTTCCATTCAGATGAACCGGTTGAATATACCATGATGTATTCGGATCATGAAAACTACCCGGTTAAGGATGACTGGAGACTGTGGAGTGCAATTAAGGAAAAGTCAAATACAACTTTTAAACTGACCTCGGTAGCCCGGTCAGACTACAATGATAAGGTGACTGCAGCCATAAACAGCGGGAGCGCGCCGTATATTGTTCCGAAAATCTATGATTCAAAGCCATTTGAGGACAGCGGACAGATCGTCGCTGTCAGTGACTGGGTGCAGTATATGCCCAACTTCCAGAAACAGGTAAAAGAATGGGGAATGGAAGAAGATTTAAAACAGATACTTGCGGCAGATGGCAAATATTACCGGCTTCCGGGCATGTGGGAATCAGTGGCAGGCGGATACTCCTTCATTATCCGTAAAGATATCTTCGAGGCTGCGGGAGTAGACATGAGTAAGGAAGCGCAGTGGACCTGGGAAGATTTCTATTCGGCGCTTATGAAGGTGAAAGAATATACCGGCAAAGACAATATCTGGTCTGATCAGTTTCAGCTGGGGTGTGCAATGAACATAGCAGCTAATGTGTATGGCGTTAAGGCCGGAAATTCTGCTGACGGCGGAGACTGGGGGCTGCAGGATGGAATGAAATTTGATTTTGACAAGAATGAATTTTATTTTGCAGATACTACGGAGGACTATAAGGAATTTCTGAGATACTTTAATAAGGTCTATCAGGAAAAAATTCTGGATCCTGAGACCTTCACTCAGGACAGCACCCAGGCACAGGCTAAATTCTTCCGAGGTGATTCTTACGTCCTGACAGCAAATTACCAGATATTATCTGATATTCAGGCGCAGAACAAAATGCAGGTGGATGGTGCAGAGCTGTATTTTATGACAACCCCGTCAGGTCCAAAAGGAAATCTGAAAGTATCCAGCGCTTCCGGTCGTTTTGAGAATGGAATTGTGATTACGAAAAATGCATTGGACGATCTGGGAGAAGATGGGTTTATCAAAATGCTCCGCTTTATTGATTGGCTATGGTATTCTGATGAAGGGCACGAACTGACTCAATGGGGTGTTGAGGGAGAGACCTATACAAAGGACGACCAGGGAAATATTACCCTGAATTCAGATATTTATTACAATGGTTTTAACCCGGATGCAAAAAAACAGTTGAATGTGGAATATGGTTTCGGGGGCGGTGTTTTTGCATACGGAGGTAATGTACAGATTCAGCTTTCCAAATTCACAGAATCCGAAAAAGAGTGGAATGAGAGGATTAACGCAAATAAAACAGATCAGAAACTGGCGCCGCCCGTACTTGCTTCGGAGATGCAGAAGGAGGAACTGAATCTGATTAAAGTACCACTGATGGATTATGTGAATACTGCGGCACTGGAATTTATCACCGGTAAGAGAGATATTGACAAAGACTGGGCTTCTTATGTAGCTGACTGTGAATCCAAAGGGAGTACGAAATATACAGAAGAGGTCAACCAGATATTTTTAGACACAAAGGATATTCTGGGAATGTAAATCGTAAATATGCACATTCATACCGTGTGCAGGAAAGAGGGCTGGCATACCGCACAGCCCTCTTATTTGGCAGAGCAGACGATACGGAGGAAAACTTATGAAGCAAAGGAATACACATATAATGAAACCCGAAGATGAACGCCAGTATATGCTGAATGATAAATTTGAAATCATGGAAAAGTATGGGGTGCCTACGGGTGCCCTGCAGATTCATTTTCACAATTTTTATGAGATATTGTATATAGTGGACGGAACTTTTAACTGCCTTATTGATAACACCACATATTACCTGAAGCGCGGAGACTTACTCCTGATAGACAGAAATCATATGCATCATTACCAGTATGTGGAGAAACAGCATGAGGATTCCAAGCGGATACTGCTGTGGATTACAAAAGAATTCTTAAATGAGCTGTCGGGACCGGAAGTGGATCTGACCGGCTGTTTTACTATGGAAGGGGCACCGGCTTACCATTTTCCGGCACATCACGAAGATAAACTGGCAGATTACCTGTTTCAGATCCTGTTTGGTATTTCCACAGAAGAGGGGATAGACGCAGAACAGATGCTGATAGAAAAATCCTATCTGACTTTATTTTTTGTTTATTTAAACCGGCTGTGTGCCCGACAGAGGTTTCAGTTTACGGAAGAGGAAACCACAACCAGTGAAATGATGAAAAGAGTAATTGAATATATTGATCGGCATATCGCGGATGCCATAGCAATCGAGGATCTGGTAAACCTTACCAGCATGACAAGGTATCAGTTTCTGCGTACCTTTAAATCCATTACGAGTATGTCCATCCATGATTTTATTATAAAAAAGAGGCTGCTTGCCGCCTGTGAGCAGATCTGGCAGGGGAGCCAGATCTCTGATGTGTACAAACGGTGCGGCTTTGCAGATTACTCCTCTTTTTTTCGGAATTTTAAAAAGGCATATGACATGTCACCCCGGGAGTTTAAAACCTATTTTGAACAGGCTGAGTAGCAGTTTAAAGTGTTTAGCGTTCCGGAATCGACCAATGCTCCAGATAGGCAGCCTCCGCCGACGGTGGATAATACATCTCAACCCCAAAGGCGGCTGTACGGATCTGCTGTTGTTTTAACCAGCGTTCCATGAACTTATCCGCTTTGAACACCGCATCTCCGTACAGCTGGGAGATGTTTTCCGCTTCAAAACCACAGACCAGATATTCACAGGCAGGCATTTCGAAGGTCTGATAGCCATGGACTGTTGTACCTGGAATGATTTCTGCACCGGCCATGTAGATGCAGTTCCCCTCTTTTGCATTCCCCAGATACAGGGCACCAAGTTCATTGCCCTCCGGCAGCAGATTGGGAATGAGAGGCTTGATTTTATGAAAATCCTCCCAGAGTTTCGCACCTGCGGCAACTCCGGTAGTTTCGCCGCCCATAAGCTGGGCAATTGGAATCTCACCTTCAATGCCGGCAAATGTTCTCGGCTGATCCAGCTTCCGGCGGAAGATTTCAAGTACCATTCCGTCTGTGATTAACGGAACATTCTCGTCTACCATTACATAGTTTAATATGAGATCCGGTTTGATAAAATGATTTAAAACCACTGGATCAGCGCGATACTGTTCCGGAGTGATGCCAAAGGTTTCTTTAAATGCCCTTGTAAAATTTGAGTGGCTGGAAAATCCGTACTCCATTGCAATATCTACAATGCGGCTGCTGCTGGATTTAAGAATTTCCGAGGCTTTTGACAGTTTACGCATTTTTATATAATCATAAACTGTTTTATTTACGAGGCGGCTAAAAAGCCTCTGGAAATAGAATGGAGATAAAGCTGCGGTTTTTGCCAGGGTTTCGATTTGTAGTTCTTCATTTAAGTGTTCTTCTATATAATCGATCGTGGATTGTATTGATTCCCATGCGTGCATTACCTGCACCTCCTTTATTATTGTTGGCAATGAGCCAAGGCAGACATGCTTGCATGTCCATTTGGCGGCTGCCGCGATGGCTGGAGCGAGCGTGTCTTAAAATTGTTTTCTGGTAGCTGAATAGAATATACCATATCTCAAGTAAATTATGCTTATCAAAGAGTGCTCTTTTTTCCTTTCTTTTTTTCTTTCCTCAAATTTCTATCAATAATGTTAAGAAATATTAAGTAAATGTTACAATTGTGAGGGTATTACAAACTTATATCACAATATTTCGTTAAAATATTCCTATTCTGGAATGATTGGGGAGAAATAAATGGCGATCTTAATTAAAAATATTACAAAATCTTTTACAAAGAATGATGACACAAAAATGCTGGCAATTCTTGAGAACCTTTCCCTGAGTATTGAGAAGCAGGAGTTTGTTTCTTTTGTAGGGCCTTCCGGATGCGGAAAGTCCACGCTGCTGAGAATTATGGCAGGACTGCTGGATTCAGAAGAAGGTACAGTGGAGATTGGCGGAGAAGTAGTAAAAGGACCCAGCAAAGAAAGAATGATGGTATTTCAGGATTATGTACTTTTTCCGTGGATGACTGTTTACCATAATATAGCGATGGGTCTTAAAATTGGAAAAAATGATAAGGAAAGAATTCAGAAAAAAGTGGACTGGGCAATTGATCTGGTAGGGCTGAATGGATTTGAAAAATCCTATCCTAACCAGTTATCAGGAGGCATGAAGCAGAGAGTGGCAATTGCCAGGGCACTGGTTATGAATCCAAAGATATTGTTGATGGATGAACCCTTCGGGGCGCTGGATTCATTTACCCGTATGAAATTACAGGATGAGCTGGTCCGCCTTTGTGACAGAAAAGAGTTTACCACCTGTTTTGTAACCCACGATTGTGAAGAAGCTGTATACTTATCTGACAAGATAGTTGTATTTACAAACTCTCCTGCAGAAATTAAGGAAATCATTACGGTGGACCTGCCAAAGCCCAGAAACAGGACAAGTCCGGAATTCCAGGCGATCAGGAACAGGATTCTGGAACTGGGTATCGGTGCATGAAAGTATGGGGGATATTCCGGTACAGCGTGATGCGCAGCTGTCAGAAAGCAATTTTCAGACACGCTCAAGTACCTATTAATATAGGAGTATATAATTAAAATATTAACAATGAGGAGCACAGAAATGCAAACAGCAACGTTTAGAACATTGATTGGAGACATGGCGGAAAAATACCAGGATCGATGCTTTGTCACCTGCGCGAGAACACTTCGGTCCCTTACCTATATAGAATTGCGTGATAAGATTGATGCAATGAGCCTTCATCTTCGGGCATTGGGACTTCGGAAAGAAGATAAAGTCTTACTTATGATGGAAAACAGTATTGAGTTTGCCATAACCTATTTTGGAGTTACAGACACCGGAGCGGTGGTAATTCCAGTCAATACATATTTAAAGGAAGCGGAGCTTTCTTATCTCATCACGGATTCTCAGGCGAAAGCAATCATTACAACTGAGAAGTTCGTTGAAAATATCCCAAAAAAATATAGAATGAAACAATTGTCTATGGCAGATGGGCATATCTTCCTGAGCATTGGACTGAAAGCTGCCAGTACACCGGGAGCACCGGAAATTCCCGAAACAAAGCCAGAGCCGGATGACGTGGCAATGCTGCTTTATACATCAGGAACTACGGGGCATCCCAAGGGAGTAATTTTAAGTTACCGGAATCTGCTGGCGAAAGCAGAGCATATCGCGGCGGCCCATAAGCTGACAGAAAAGGATGTGGCGCTGTGTGTACTTCCCTGGTTTCATATTAATGGACTGGTAATCACCCTGATTACACCTTTATTCTCAGGCGGAAGTATTGTGATAGGCGGCAAATTCAGCGTGCGCAGCTTCTGGAAGGATATTGAGAAATATAAGACTACCTGGTTTAGCGGGGTTCCTACGATGTATTCCCACTTGCTGGCGAAAGGAATCCCGGAAGACGTGGATTTCAGTTCCATGCGTTTTGCAAGATCCGCTTCTTCGCCTCTGCCGGTAGCAGTTCTGGAGGAGTTTGAACAGAAATGCGGTATGCCCATAATAGAATCCTATGGTATAACGGAAGGCTGCAGCCAGATTACCACAAATCCCATGCCTCCCCTTGCAAGAAAACCCGGTTCTGTGGGACTGACATTTGGAAATGATATTAAAATCGTGGATACAGAGATGAATGAACTGCCAACAGGATGTCTGGGAGAGGTTCTGATTAAGGGAAATAATATAACCAGAGGCTACTATCATAAGGAGGAAGAGACGAAGAAAGCTTTTACGGGAGAGTGGTTCCACTCGGGGGACCTTGGATATCTGGATGAGGACGGATATCTGTTCTTAGATGGCAGAATTAAAGAACTGATTAACCGTGCAGGAGAAAAGTTCTCACCCAGAGAAGTAGATGAGATCATTTATCAGATGGATGGGGTAGAACTTGCCGCTACCGTAGGCGTTCCGGATGCAGTGTATGGGGAAGAAGTAGCTGCTTATATTAAAGTGAAAGAAGACAGCAGCCTGGAAAAAGAAGATGTAATCACCTACTGCAAAGAAAGGATAGCGAGCTATAAAGTTCCGCGGATGGTATTTTTTGTAGAGGATATTCCCAAAGGAGGAAATGGGAAAATCCAGCGATTAAAATTAGTGGAGATGTTTAAGAAAGGACAAGGGGTAAAGGAATGAGAAAGTGGAAGAAATTAGTAGGAATGGCAGCGGCAGCAGCAATTTTTGTATGTGGATGCGGAGCAGGGGAGACAGCAGCAACATCCGCAGAGACAGCAGGAATGACGGCAGAAGATGCTGCCAGTGACAGCACGTCACAGGAAGTATCAGACAAAGATACGGAACAGGATACCCAGGGCAGCAGTGAAGCAGCAGGCGGTGACAATGTAATACGGGTTGGCTCCATATTGGCACTGGGGACGGCAACTCCTTTCGTTGCACAGGAGAACGGGTTGTTCGAAGGAAGCGATATCTCTATCGAAGTAACCCAGTTTGCGGATGGTTCTGCTCTGATGGAAGCATTTGCAGCAGGAGAACTGGATGTTGCACTGTCCGGTGTCATACCAGTTGCTACCTGGATTTCAAAAGGTATCGACATGAAGGTAGTTGCTTCTGCCAATGGTGGCGGCCATGTACTAATGACCAGAAAAGATACGGAAATTACATCGGTTGAAGATTTAAAAGGAAAGACAATAGCCGAGCCAAATATCGCTACTGTGACTGATGCATTATTAAGAAGTAAAATTCTGGGGGATGCAGGTCTTGACCCGGATATGGATGTTACCCTGATTCCGGGTATGAAGCCGGCTGATATGGCAACAGTTCTGATGGTTACGAAGGAAGTGGATGCAATGATTACCTGGGAGCCATTTGCTGCCCAGGCTGAGAAAGATTATGAAGACATTACAGTTCTCTATGACACAGCAAAAGAAATTAAGGAAGAGACCGGAAGCAACGCGTTTTATCCTGTTAATGTAGTGGCGGCTAACCAGGATTTCATTGATAACCGACCGGAAGATCTGGACAAGTTCCTGGATATTTACAAGAAGACAGTTGACTATATCAATACAGACCCGGGAGCCAATGCAGTACTGGCAAAGGTTCTGGATATGGACGAAATAACAATCCAGAATGCCCGTGAACGTATTGACTATACATTTGACATAGATCAGGCAGCTACCCTGGAGACTTTACAGTGGGCAGCTGATCTTGGATATATTGACAAAGTGCCGGATAAATCAGAAATTTTTTACGAGAAAAAATAGAGAGGTTTGTAAAGTCTTATGAAATATAAAGCAAAACCGTTTTTACAGGGTTGTATAACCATCATTGTAGTAATCATTATATGGAGCATTGCTTCAAAAACGGGGCTGTTTGGGAAACTGGATCCGGATACCGCAAAGCTGCTTCTGCCTATGCCAAATGAGGTGGCGGCAGAGTTTGCGGACATGATAAGAAGCGGATATCTGCTCAGTAATATCTGGGTCAGTATGCAGCGGGTCCTGATTGGGTTCGGAATTGCAGCTGCAATCGGACTGCCCCTTGGAATCATCATGGGCATCAGCGAAAATGTCCGGAATTTTATTTACCCT
This sequence comes from Robinsoniella sp. KNHs210, assembly GCF_000686105.1. Lineage (NCBI taxonomy): Bacteria > Bacillati > Bacillota > Clostridia > Lachnospirales > Lachnospiraceae > Robinsoniella > Robinsoniella sp. KNHs210. The sequence continues at coordinate 2,809,879 of NZ_JMLZ01000002.1, read as the reverse complement.
CTGGTTCGTTTCTTTTCTCCGATACCGGGAGTTGCGTGGGTTCCACTGGCAATCTTGTGGTTTGGACTTGGAAACAATGCAGCGATCTTTATCATAGTAATGGGGTCGTTGTCTCCGATTATTGTAAATTCCCTCCAGGGGGTTCTGAACGTAGATAAGAAGCTCTATGATGTTCTCAGTATTATGGAGGCAAATACCTGGCAGGTTGTAAAATATTGTATCATCCCTAGTATTATCCCCTATATTGTTTCAGGGTTTAAGCTGGGGCTGGGATTTGCCTGGAGGGTAGTGATAGCAGCTGAAATGGTAGGCGTGCCAAAAGGTCTCGGCTACGTATTAAGCGTGGGGCGAAATACGGCAAATACGTCCGTTACGATCATCACGATTATCAGCCTTGGCATTATTATGATGCTCATGGAAGAAGTATTGTTCCGGTTTCTTGAAAGCCGAACGAATCAATGGAAAAAATGGCAGTAAAATAAGCCGCAGAAGATGCGGCGCTGGAGGAATTATATGATTTTTTCATCTTATCAATTTATACTGGTATTCCTGCCGGTAGTGGCGATTGTGTATGGCATACTGAATCGCTTCCATTACTATTACCTGTCTAAAGTATGGATGGTTCTAGCATCCATGTATTTTTATGCACAGGGAAGTCCGGATTTCTTTCCGTTCTTTTTGGGAAGTGTCTTTGCAAACTATATTGTAGGAACAACTCTTTGCAGAATGCAAAAAGACAAATACAGGTTAGAGCGTAAGATTCTTATGCTCGCAGGTGTACTGGGAAATGTTGCGTTACTTGGCTATTACAAATATTATGATTTTTTTATAGAAAATATCAATCAGATAGCAGGCACAGACTTTTTACTGAAACGGATAGCGCTGCCGATTGGTATTTCCTTTTTCACATTCCAGTTAATTGCATTTCTGGTTGACTCCTATCGGGGAGAGACAAAAGAATACGGAGTTTTGGAATATCTGTTATTCATAACATTTTTCCCGCAGTTGATTGTAGGACCGATTGTACACCACAAAGAAATTACACCGCAGTTTGAAAATGACGAGAATATGAAACTAAACTACCGCAATATTGCCCTGGGCGTGTTTATCTTCGCCATCGGCTGTGGTAAGAAAATGCTGCTGGCAGATCCGCTCAACAACAGTGCGGCAGATTTTTACAGCTCAATCAAAGACTCGGTAACCATGTGGGAATCCTGGTTTTATACCATAGAATATTCCGTATCCTACTATTTTGACTTGTCCGGCTATACAGATATGGCTATCGGACTGGGACTGTTTTTCAACATAAAGCTGCCGGAGAATTTCAATGCACCATTTCGGGCAAGTAATTTCAAGGTATACTGGCAGAGGCAGCACATGACGCTTTCACGATTTCTTGGGGGATACGTATTTAAGAATGTATTCCGCAAAGGCGTAAAATGGCGGAATTATTACATAGCTACCATGGTGACCTTCTTAGTGTCGGGTATCTGGCATGGGGCAGGATGGAATTTCATAATCTGGGGACTCATGAATGGTGTCCTGGTTTGTATTGGCGCATATCAGAGCTATCACAAAAAAGAACCGCCATACCTGATCGGTGTTATCATAACCTTTTTCTTTATCGTACTTACAAGGGTTATATTCGTGGCATCGAATATGCATGATACCTGGGTGGTATATAAAGGAATGTTTGACTTTAAAGCGCTGATAGATCTGGGAGCTTCCCAGGTATGGCAGGAGATCTCCCATTTTGTGGCGGATCACCAGACGGTGGGACTGATTACCGTAGTTGGGCTTCTGATCTGCTGGTTTGCGCCAACCACAAGGACAATGGCGGAGAGATTTAAGCCGAATGCTTTGCATTTCTTATATGCAGGGACGCTGCTTGCGATTTGTATCTGTAAAATGAATCAGGTAGTACAGTTCCTGTACTTTCAGTTTTAGGAGGACAGCGAATGAAGTATAAAAAATGGGCAGTCGGATTCCTGGTATTTGTGTTAGCGGTATTTGGATTTATCTGCGGAATGAATTATTTTGTAGATCCCTTTGGATATTTTGCATTTCGGGGAGGCGATTATGATGCCCTTGGTACGATTGAAGTGAATGACAATAGTTACAGCAGGTTCTTTAAAGCGGAGCATGTAAAAAACTATCAGGACCAATACGATGGGTATATCATAGGCGGTTCCAAGGCGGGAACCTATCTTGCGGAAAAAATGAGTGAGATTGACGGATACCGTTATTACAATATGTTTTCCACGGTAGGAAACTTTAACGAATATTATCTGAACACAAAATATCTGGTGGAAAATACAAATGTTAAAAAAATTGTGCTGAACATCAGCGGAGGTGAAGTCCGCAGGTTTGAGGCAGAGCATGTGGGAGACCTGTATAAGGTTCCGGCACTTATTTCCGGAAAGTCCCAGGCAATGGAATTTATTGATTTTATGTTAAAAGATGTCACGGTAAGCCTGGATGAGCTGAAAGAAAAATGGAAAGAGAAGGGGACACAGACATTCTATCCGGAAATCGGGGATGGTGCCAGGAACCTGGAAAAGTATTATTTAAGGAGAGATGAGAACCCTCAGAAATTCACAGAGAAGTTTGTTACAAATAAAATCGATAAACATTTAAAAACACTCTTTACAAAACCTAGTGAAAGGCCTTATTATGAAGAGAACCTAAATGCTTTCAAAATGATAAAAGAAGTGTGCGATGAAAATAATGTAGAACTGATGGTGATTATTGCCCCATCCTTTATCGGTGAGATGAGTGAACATGAGAGTGAAGACTACTGGCAGTTCTTATATGACATCATATCAGTATCAGAAGTTTGGGATTTTAGTGGTTATAATGATATTGATCTGAATCCCTATAATTTTTATAATGAAGGCCATTTTTTCTATGAAGTATACGATTTGATGGTTGATACAATAAAAGGCACACGTTCCTATGAAGGGTTTGGTACTTACGTTACAAAGCGCAATGCTTATGAGCATATTGAAGAACGTAAGAATGATTATTACAAATTGAAGAAAGAATATGAAGAAACAGGCACCGTGAAATTAGGTGGATTTGACGATGCCAGCAGAATTCGTTAGGAGTAGTGTGAAATGAGGAAAAACCGTATTTTAGTTGTTGAGGATGAATTAAAACTGGCAAGGACGCTGTCGGATTTTTTGAATATCAATGGATATGAGGTAATAGTTGCTTATGACGGTCAGCAGGCTGTAGAACTTTTTTATCAGAACATGCATAAATTAGATCTGGTGTTGCTGGATATTATGCTGCCGCATCTAAATGGATTTGAGGTACTGGGAGAGATTCGTCAGAAATCTGAGGTGCCTGTTATTCTGCTCACGGCTAAAAATGCGATTACAGACCAGTTGAATGGTTTTAATAAAGGTGCGGATGACTATATTACCAAACCTTATACACTGGCAATTATCAAAGCCCATGTAGAGGCAGTCTTAAAGCGTGCAGGAAAACTTAAGGATGTTTTATTTGCAGGAGAGCTTAAGATAGAGATTGCAAGCCAGAAGGTTTATTTAAAAGAAGAATTTTTGGAAACTACGCCAAAGGAATTTGAACTTTTGGTGTATTTCCTGGAAAATGAAAACGTTGTACTTTCCAGAGAAGCTATTTTGAATTCAGTCTGGGGTTACGATTATAACGGAGATACCAGGACGGTCGACACCATCGTGAAGCAGCTTCGGAAAAAATTGACGGATCAATGTCCTTATATTAAATCTGTCTATGGCGTAGGGTATCTGTTTGGAGTAGGAGAACATGATTAAAAAAATAAAAGGCAATATGATTATAATGCAGTGGGCATTCCTTTTGATCGTTGTTGGGGGAAGCAGTCTTGTATTCAGTCTTTTTGCAACAGATTACTATGTTGGACAGAAGAGCAAAATGATGGAAGAAGCATTTGAAGAAATAAAATCGGTGGATTTAAAAAAGATAGACAGCGACGATAAAAATTTGTTTAAAAGTTATGAAAATGAGAACTTTTCGTTCGTCATTGCAAATGCTAATTACGAACCTGTTTATACAACAAGGAAGTCAGGACCGAAAGCCCAGGTTTATAAAAATGTGAACCTTCATATTGAAGATTTTACGGAACAGCCCAAAATTCGAAGGAATATGTCAAAGGTTATGGGATTGATTCGATTTCCGGGAATTATCAAACAGGATGGAAATCTGTATTATGTGAGTATTAAGGAAGAGATTAAGTCAGCCTACAGCTCCTTTAAATATACCCAGACCTTCCTGGCAGTAGTAATTGTTATCTCCCTTTTGATAGGCAGTATCATAATGTATATACTGTCGAACCGTATTGCAAAACCGATTGAAGAAATTGGTGAGGTCGCGAAGCGGGTTGCCAAGCGGGATTTTACCAGAAAGGCTAGAACGGATACATCCTTTCAGGAAATTAACAGCCTCGCGGTAAATATCAACTCCATGTCCGAGCAGATTCAGGAATATGTGCAGAGCCTGGAGGGTGATAAGGACCGGTTAGAGATTGAAAATGTGCAGCAGGGCAAGATTGATGAAGTCCGTAAAGAGTTCATGGCAAATATATCACATGAGTTAAAGACACCACTGACGGTTATTTCCAGTCAGGTAGAAATGCTTCAATGTATGGGAGATGAGATTGACCGGGAATATTATTACAATTCAATTGTAGAAGAAGTGTCAAAGATGTCGGATATGATTGGGAATATGCTCAATCTTACTGTGATAGAGCATCATATGGATACGATGCAGATGGGTAAAGTAAATTTAAGTGAAATGATGCAGTACCTCATGTTTAAATACGATGCCCTGTTCAGGCAGAGCCAGATCAAATGTAGTTTCCATATTGAACCGGAATGTACTGTAATGGGAAATCGGGTATACCTGGAACAGGCAGTTGGGAACTTTATGATGAATGCTTTTAACCATACGCTCCAGGGCGGTCTGATTGAGGTCAGCCTGACCCGAAAAGAAGGAGATGTCTATATAGAAGTATACAATGAAGGAGAACCGATCCCGGCAGAGGATATAGATAAGATCTGGAGGAGTTTTTACATGAAAGGTGACAATGATATATCACCGCAGGAAGATAGATCTATGCATGCAGGGCTTGGGCTATATATTGTCAGAAGCATTGTAGGCTTACACCATGGTGAATGCGGTGCTGTCAACGTAGATAATGGTGTGGAATTTTGGATGAGGCTTCCTGGCAATTCGTCCGGAAATGAAATAGACGGAGATAAAAACCGCAGTAAAAAAGTGATCGGCAGAGGCTTAGATACGCAAACTAAGTTGTAACATATTCGAGAAAGATAGTTAAAACAGGATTAAGCCATAAGAAAAGTACAATCTGAAGGAAATCCGTAACCCGATAAAATGGGGGACGGAGGATTCGGACTGTACTTTTTTAGGTATATTTCTGATAAAAAATATTGAACTATTTTTCACGAAATGTATTATAATAAGGATATCCGGGTTTAGAGAATGAGAACGGGTAATACTAAGAAAAGTAATTTTTATAAAGAGAGAAAAGAGGTGTATCTATGAATTCAGTAATTTGGGCAGCAGGAGGTACCGGCTTCACATTTTTGATGACGACTCTGGGAGCTGCCATGGTATTCTTTTTCCGTGGGAAAGTAAATGATGGAATCCAGCGTATTTTTCTGGGATTTGCGGCAGGTGTTATGATTGCCGCATCCGTATGGTCATTGCTGATACCGGCAATTGATGAGGCGCAGGCACAGGGACAGATTGGGTGGCTTCCGGCAGCAGGAGGATTTTTACTGGGAGGCGCATTTCTTTTAATTCTGGATTCACTGCTTCCCCATCTGCATCCGGGAAGTAAAGAGCAGGAGGGAGTATCTGCATCCTGGAAAAGAACTACCTTGTTGGTTTTTGCTGTGACCCTTCATAATATTCCGGAAGGAATGGCAGTTGGACTGTCTTTTGCGTTAGCAGCCCAGCATGGCGGTGATACAGCATTATATGCCGGTGCCTTTGCTTTGGCGATTGGTATCGGAATACAGAACTTCCCGGAAGGCGCAGCTATATCACTGCCCCTGAAGCAGGAAGGCGTCAGTACGGGGAAATCATTTTTGTATGGAAGTATGTCGGGAATAGTAGAGCCGATTTTTGGTGTACTGACTGTTCTGGTGGCAAAAAATATAGAGCCTTATATGCCATGGCTACTCTCATTTGCAGCAGGTGCCATGATCTATGTTGTAGTAGAAGAATTAATACCGGAGGCACATTTAGGAGAACATTCAAATGTAGGTACGATGGGGGTTATGGCTGGATTTTTGATTATGATGATATTAGATGTGGCATTGGGGTAGTATGGCAGCGAACAGTTTGTGAACGGTCCGCCCCCTTCTCTTTCCAGAATGAAAAAGATAAATTTTTGATGAAAAATAGAAAATAAATATATTTTACTATTGTTTCCGTATCAGTGTCTGTTATAATAGAAAATATTGATAATGATGGCAGTTGTGTTGTAATTATATAACAGAGGAGCTTTGAGAGCATGGATATTGGAAATCAAGGTGTAAGTTTTGTAGAAAAGTTTCTTTATTATTATTATAAAGAGTGGAATCCTGAAAAAATAACAGATATGATGGATTGTGAAATTCTTTGGTTCGAGACGGGGATTGATACGTTCTATTCTGGTCAGGATGCAGTGCTAAAATTGGCAGAAGAAAAACGGACAGCAAATTTCCATAGCTATGAGATTACAGAGCCGTTATATAAAACTAAACGTCTGGGAAGAGACTATTGCCTGGTGTTGCTAAAGGCACGGCTGAAAGAGAAGTCAGCCGATAAGTTATGTAAAAGCCATGAAATACTGATTACAGCTATCTGCAGGTTAACAGATACGGAAGAAAAATTATGCTATTTTCATGTTTCTGCACCAGCAGCTGATATTGAGGCAAGGAATTTGGAACTACTGATGTTAACCAATAATGTTCCGGGTGCAATATTTTGCTGTAAATATGACGAACGCCTAACTCTGACGCAGATGAGTGAATCATTTTTGGAAATGTTCGGCTATACACAAAAAGAGATAGAGGAAAAGTTCGCGAATAGTTTTTGGGAAATGATAGACGCAAGGGATCGTGAGGCAACTCTGGAAGAGGTAAAAAAGCAGCTTGCCCTCAGCGATACCAAAGAAATAGAGTATCGTATCCGAAAAAAAGACGGCAGCGTTGCCTGGATTTTGGATAAGGGAAGATTGATCACAGCCAGTGATGGGAGTGGTATCTTTTATTGTGTATTGGTTGACATTACGAAAGGGAGACTTGCTCAGGAAGAACTGGCAATGAGTCTGGAACGCCATCAGATTATTATGGATCAGACAAATGATATTGTATTTGAATGGGATATTGAGAGGGACAGTTTAAGTTTTTCTGCTAATTGGGAAAAGAAATTCCATTATGAGCCTGTAAAAGAGCGGTTTTTCGCGTCGCTATCCTATAATTCTCATGTTTTTCGGGAAGATCTGCCCGCTTTTAGAAATGCATTTGATCAGATTCGAAGCGGTAAAGGTTACATGGAGATAGAAGCCAGGGTTAAAAAGACGAAAGAAGAATACATCTGGTGTAGATTTAGGCTTACTTCCCAGTTAAATAAAGATGGGATTCCCATTAAAGCGGTCGGGGTAATCATTGATATAGATAACGAAAAAAAGAATTCCCAGCAGCTTTTGGAAAAGGCTGAGCGTGACCCGCTGACGAAACTCTATAATAAAGGTACGGCGCATGCTTTGATTGATAACTACTTGCAGTGCAGTAATATGGGGAAGCAGTCTGCGCTGATGATTATTGATATTGATGATTTTAAAATGGTGAATGATACTCTGGGGCATTTATTTGGGGATGCATTTCTTGTAGAGATCACATCAGATGTGCGGAAACTGTTTCGTGAGTCTGATATTGTAGGACGTATAGGCGGAGATGAATTTATTGCTTTTATTAAGGATATTCCTGGCAATGCACTGGTGTTTGAGAAAGCACGTCAGGTGGTTGAGGCATTTCGCAATCTGCCTATGCAGGAGAGCTGGGATAAATCCATATCCTGCAGCATAGGAATCTCTGTATTTCCGAATGACGGTCAGCATTTCCAGGAGCTTTATAAGAAGGCAGATTATGCTTTGTATCAGGCGAAAAAGCAGGGTAAGAATCAGTATGTACATTATGACGATTCAATTGGCGACGGATTTCCGGGAATACCTGTCTCGATGCCAACGGCAGTAAATGAAAAAATTGACTCTAACGAAGGCATGGGGAACACCCTGAACAGTAAGCTGGTTGAGTATATATTTAAAATACTTTATAAATCCATTGATGTGGAAGCTGCGGTAAGCGCGATTCTGGAAATTGTAGGGCATCAGTTTAATGTAAGCCGCGCATACATATTTGAAAATACAGAGGATGACCGGTATTGCAGCAATACCTTTGAGTGGTGTAATACCGGCGTGAAGGAAGAAATTGATAATCTGAAGCATGTGTCTTATGATTTTGATCTGGGAGGAAACTATGTAGCAAATTTTAACGAAGATGGAATCTTCTATTGCAGGGATATTATGGAATTACCGCCGAAACAAAAGGCTATTCTGGAACCACAGGGGATTAAGTCTATGCTTCAGTGTGCCATAACAGACAATGGAGAGTTCAAAGGATATGTTGGTTTCGATGAATGCAGGATGAACAGGTTCTGGACCCAGGAGCAGATCACGACACTAATTTTTACCAGTGAAATACTAAGTACTTTTCTGTTAAAGAAACGTGCACAGGACAGTGTGGTTCAGACATTGGAGGGGATGCAGAATATCCTGGATAATCAGAATTCCTGGATTTATGTAATCGGTGCAGAATCTTATGAGATGTATTATATCAACCAAAAGACAAAATCGCTGGTGCCTGATGTAAGAGAAGGCATGTGCTGTTACCGTAAATTTTTTGACAGGGAGGAACCTTGTGAAAACTGTCCGGTAAAGGATCTGGATGATACTGTAAAAAACTGTACCAAAGAATTCTATAATCCGATACTAAATGTCTGGTCCAGCGCGGATGCTTCAAGGATCCGCTGGAAAGGGAAGGATGCAGTCCTTCTTTGCTGTCATGATATAACGAAATATAAAATATGAAAGTAACCATGAAAGCATTTATGAAAAGGTTAATGAAAACAGCGCGGAACATATCGTCCGCGCTGTTGCTGTCTGTATTTATTTAAGCATTAAACATGATGCGTTCGCTGCTGAATGCTTTTGCAATGATTGCAGTTACTGCACCGCCCACCAGAACGGTAATTCCAAGAGTCATGGCAAAGTGAAGTACAGTTAATTCTCTGGTAAAGATTTCGCCAAGTGCTATACTGCAGTTATAGATTGGTATCAGGTATTCGTAAGTTGCGTGTCCTGAGGATGGAGAAATCATGGTAAAAAGTCCTGCAACAATAACAATGATGTATAAAGGAGTTACATAAGATGCTGCTTCTTTCACAGTGCGGGCGAATACCGATACAATTCCAACCAGTGCCACATATAAAAATGCAAGAGCTATGATAATTGCAGCAATCATAATAATCTGCCCTGCAGTAAAGGTAACCGTCATATTTTCCGCACCCATAGATGCCATGGACTTGGGAAGAGAAACAGTTAAAGCAATAATATATACGGAAGCGGACATAATGGACAGCGTCATTAGTGCCAGAAGCTTGCCAAGGGCTATTTCAAAACGGCTGATTGGTGTTACTAACATGCTGGCCAGAGTACCGCGTTCTTTTTCGCCGGTAATCGAGTCGGTACCCAGTGACATCGTTCCTGCAAATAAAAGGATAGTTACCAGGTAAGGCAGCAGCATGGCAAGGAATTGACCGGAAGCTTTAGCATCATCCTGAATAATGGAATTCTGATTCGTGTTGTCAATTGTAAATATGGTTATCATATCCAGGTTACCCAGCCGGTCAGCCAATAATGCCTTCTGATATCCGTTCAGGGATGTTGTGAATTCGTCGTGGGCATGTTGGGAATAATTTTCTGACGGATTATAAAAAGTCTGAATGTCAGGAATCGGATCCCCCTCTTTATAATTTGCAATCTGCTGGCTGAAATCCTGAGGAAAGACTACCAGAAGATCGAGCTTACCGTTATAAATGTCATCTTTTGCAGCATCCAGAGTTTCGTCTGCTTTCAGATAGGAAACATTTGCTTTACCGATAAAATCCGCCATATGTCCGGCCATATCTTCCGGCGCATTCTGGATAGAAACCGTTGCAACATGCTCTTTGGTATTCTGTGATTCCTTATTGCCCAAATAACCCATGAGGCTGTAAATTCCAACCATAAGTACAACGGGAAGGATAAATAGTGAGAAGATCATTTTTGAATCTTTGAAGACACGCTTTAATTCTTTGCAATAAATTGCTTTTGTTCCGTTCATGTTTATACCGCCTTTCCATAAGTCTGGTACAGTTTAAAGAAAGCATCCTCCAGATCGTCACATCCTGTCTGGTTTAAGATATCTTCCAGTGTACCTTCTATTGTTAATTCTCCGTCAATAATAATCGCAATACGGTCACAGAGCTTCTCTGCTTCGGACATGATATGCGTAGACATGATAATTAATTTACCTTCTTTTTTCAGCTTCTGCAGATAATCAGTAACTGCACGTGCCGTAATGATATCCAGTCCTGTTGTGGGTTCATCGAAGATGATTACCTTGGGATCGTGAATTAAGCTTACTGCAATGGCGGCTTTCTGCTTCATACCGGTGGACAGTTCTTCTATTTTCTTGTTTTCAAATTCCTTTATTCCGAAATGTTTGAAAAGCTCATCCCTGCGCTGGTTGATGGTTTCTTCTGAGAGCCCGTGCAGTTTCCCGAAAAATCCCATGAGGTATTTTGGTGAAAACTGAGGATCCAGTTTGATCTCATTTGTTAAAAATCCTATATTTTCACGAACTTTGGCGGAATCCTTTATAGTGTCATATCCACATACGGATATGCTGCCGCTGGAAGGTTTCAGGAGCGTAGCCATACAACGAAGGGTAGTGGTTTTGCCGGCGCCGTTTGTACCCAGAAGGCCGAAGATCTCTCCTTCATGAGCCTCCAGATTAAGATCGGAAACTGCTGTTTTTTTAGTGTTCTTTGCTTTTTGTTCTTTTTGCTGCTTCTTGTTCAGGTGATAAATTTTAGAAAGATTTTTAATTTCAACCATAATATGTCCTTTCTGTTGCTAATGATTTTTGGGTTTTGAAAGTTTTAAAGAGGTAATGGAGTATACCATAACCTGTAATAACCATATTGCACCAACGATTAAAAAGGGAAGGGTTCCAATTTCAAATGATGGACCCAGCAGGATTAAAAAAATCAGGATGAACACATAAAAGATCTGTGAAATGCGAAACGCTTTGTAAGCTGACTTATAAGCAACTTGCTTTTCCTGTTCATCACAACTTTTCAACCATTGTTTCTGAAAGTTGAAATCCAGAGGATCCCCTTTCTTTTCCGGATTAATTTCCTGATCCAGCCCGATAATCTTCCGCTGAAGGAGTGCTAATGCAAGTGACAACGTGATAAATGCCAGCATGCAGATCAGCTGGGTGGCTGCGCCCCCTTTGTGAATGTCTATAATTCCGATACAGAAAGCGATCATTGCCAGAATAGGACCGATTTCACTTGCCATCAGGGAAATGGAAAGCTTTCGTTCCGTCTGAATGATGGAATCGGAATCTTCCTGATCCCACAACTTGAATTCCTTTTTAGAGATACGGTATAAAACGTAGGAAATCAAAAGGGCTATGGCATCAAACACAACACTCATATAAATGGAGTATCGAATCAAGATGCCGGATACCGTATTCCCCACACTGGTTAAACTAGCTTCAGTTGAAGCAAAAAGATAACCCGCGATTCCTCCGAGTACACCTGCCAGAAAAATGACTAGAAAAAAGCGGATTAAGACAATCCTTTTTCTATTCTTCATCATCTTCTCCCTCCTCATAACTAAATATTTCTTCAACACCAACCCCGCAGACTTTGGCTATTTTAAGTGCTAAAGTTACTGAGGGGGAATAATCGCCCCGTTCAATCAAACTGATTGTCTGCCTGGATGCACCTACCAGGCTTCCCAGTTGCTGCTGGTTAATTCCCAGCTTTGCGCGGAATTCTTTCAAGCGATTGTATAAGGGCATATGATCATCCCCTTTCTTATAACAATTTTTATAATCCATGGAGTGACAAAGAATTAGGTCAAAATGACAATTATTATTGTCAAAGACAGTATAGCAATGACAAGAATAGTTGTCAAGAAGAAAATTACAAGAATTGTAAATTCATCGATGTATCAGATCTGGTTCCACCTTTTTTATATAAGTTTCCAATGAGCTCCGGTCAATCAGCGCAGGTACAACCCCTTGCCTGGAAGTACAGAACCCTGCGGCATAACTGGCAATCCGTATGGCTTCATCCAGGCTGTAACCATACAGAAGATAAGAGGCAAGAGCAGATATGAAGGCATCTGCGGCGCCTGTGTTGTCAACAGATACAAAACCAACAGCCGGATAATAACGCTCAAGACCGTTTGATTTAACGTAGCATCCCCGGTGTCCAAGGGTGATAATCACGGTGCTTACGCCTTTACTTAGAAAACAGTCTGCCTGTTCGGGAAGTGTACGGATGCCCGGACAGAGAGAAATCATTTCGATCTGGTTTGGTATAAAAATATCAATATTTTTAAGAATAGAATCGGGTATCCGATCCAGAAGTGTTGGCTTTAGGATAGTCCTGGCGCCGTACTTTTTTGCGGTTTGTGCTGCTGTCTCAATAGTAAAATCAGGTATTTCGGTTGGCAGCAGGCAATAACCCGCATTTTCAAATAGCCGTTCATTATTTATAATATCCTGGGCTGTCACATTCTGGTTTGCCCCGGTAAGGATAGAAATCGTACTTTCCCCGTCATTTTGTACATGTATGTAAGCTTTTCCCGTGCTGGCGCTAAGATCCCTTCCGATTCCCTGTATATCTACACCATTTTCCTTCATAGCACTGTAAATCAGAGCGGAATCATAGTCAGTTCCAACCTTGCCGATCAGGGAGACGGGATGACCCAGGCGGGCAGCGCCGATTGCCTGATTTACGCCTTTCCCTCCCGGGAAAGTAGTGGAACGGCTTGTGCTGACTGCTTTTCCGGAATGAGGCAGCTCATCTAGATTTAATGTGACATCAATATTGATGCCTCCGACCACTACAATTTTCGGGGAACGGTTTGGATAGGGAACATCCAGGCTGGCAGTGTGGTCCAGTATGGATGTCTGGTAAAAGCTGAGATCAGAAAATTCTCTTTTTTCACATTCTTCAATCAAGTGTCTGCAAATAAATTTTCCAAATTCATAGTAAGGAACCGGAATACCGGAAATTCCAGGGTATTGAATTTCCCCCGGGACATCATCCTTCAGCGTAATGAGAGAAATATCATATGGAATCCGATAATGGAATTTGTCCAGCTGCTCGTAGAGAGCAAGGCATAATGAAAAGTGCGAACATAAAATGCCGGTGAGTTTCCGTGCGACAATATCTGAATACCAGCTTTCAGAATCTGTTGATAGAACCATGCTGTCGGTAAACGGAATCTGATTGTCGTACAGGCATTTTTTGAACCCTTCCAGAATGAGCTGTGAGCGGTGTGTGCCGGGTGACAGGAGACAGGCAATTTTATGATGTTTATATTCAACCAGAATCCTGGCGGCCTGGTACCCCAGAGAGGAAAAATCAATGCAATAGCTGTTATCCGGAGCTGATGGTCCACAAACAGCATATGTAATATTCAATTTTGCAAAATGGTGCCCGTGACAGAGGCTTTGGCTGCTTACCGGATCCCAGATAACACCGTCTACCTTGTTTTTACAGAGTGCAGTTATATTTTTCAACTCTTCCTGCGCGCTGTTAATACTGTCACAGATTAAAATATGATAGCCGTTTTCCCGTGCGGAGGACATTATTCCATCCAGCAGAAGACGGGATTTTGAGGCGGATTTTAATAATACACCCAATACAAAAGTTTTAGCAGTAGATGCAATTTTTGCCGAGGAATAGGGGGTATAATTATATTCTTTAACGATTTTCAAAACACGGTTTCTGGTTTCGGCATTGATGTTCTCATCCTTGCTGTTTACGATCTTAGAAACGGTGGAAATGGATACACCGGCTAAACCGGCAATTTCTTTAATTGTCATATCACTATTACTCCAAGTTTAAAAAAGGTTGTCAGGTGTGCTTGCAATGACATAATTATCATATATGAACTGTATTTTGTCAATTGCTATTTGACTTAAATTGTATAAATAGCACAAAAAACAATTTTCTGAAATAGTTATATCTAACAAAGTATGAGGAATAGTATTGACATAAAACGAAAACGTGATAAGATAACATCAAGAAATTGATTTAAGAAAATTATTTTCCTAAACTAGCAATTATATTTTGAAAGGAGGAGCAGAGGAACTTAATTGATGTTGCAGCTTATATTCTTGATGCAAAGTATAGAGCTGCAATTGTACACTAAATCTATCATCTTATATACACAAGAAAAATACGCATGTGATCTGCAGGACAGAATTTGCAGAAATTGAGAAGATGCGTAAAATAAAAATTCTCTTACAGGAGGAAGTTGAAATGACAGACCAGGAATTAATCAGAAAATTAGAAAGACCGGCAGGTCCGGTAGACGTTGTAATCGATACGGACACTTACAATGAGATTGATGACCAGTATGCTTTGGCTTATTTGATTAAGTCAGGGGAGAAATTAAGGCTGAAAGCAATCTATGCGGCACCTTTTCACAATGAAAAGTCTGCTGGACCCGGAGATGGAATGGAGAAGAGTTATCAGGAGATTATGAATGTGCTGGAGCTGATGGAACGGGAGGATTTAAAGGAAAATGTCTTTAAGGGGGCGGTTAAATATCTGCCGGATGAATCGCAGCCGGTAGAATCAGCTGCAGTAAGAGATCTTGTGGAAAGAGCTATGGAGAGAAAAGAGGATGATCCTCTTTATATTATTGCCATAGGTGCAATTACCAACATTGCTTCTGCAATTATAATGGAACCGGAAATTGTAAACAGGGTGGTAGTGATCTGGCTGGGGGGACATGCCTATGACTGGCACGATAACAGGGAGTTTAATTTATTCCAGGATGTTGCAGCAGCCAGAGTAGTGTTTGATTCAAAAGTACCGCTGGTACAGCTGCCCTGTATGGGAGTTGTTTCCCATTTTGCGACTACTGGTCCGGAACTTAAGTATTGGCTGTCCGGCAAGAACAAGCTTTGTGACTATCTGGTAGATGTAACGGCCGCGGAGGCGGACAAATATGAAGAAAGCGCCTGCTGGAGCAGGGCAATCTGGGATGTTGCGGCGGTAGCATGGCTGCTGGATGAGTCCTTTATGCTGGATCGTTATGAACACAGCCCGGTTCCGGAGTACGATGACCGGTATGCCTTTGACCGGACACGGCATCTGATTAAATATGTTTATGCCATTAACAGAGACCGGCTGTTTGAAGACTTATTTCATAAACTGACAAGTTAAATATAAGAAGAAAATGATGGAGGAAATTACGATGAAAAAAAGAGTTGCAGCAATATTATTAACGGTAACGATGACAGTATCTGCATTGACCGGTTGTGCAGGAACAGGTCAGGAGAAAGAGACGCAGGCGTCAGGAACAGGGGAAACAGCAGGCAGTGAAAAGAGAAGCAGTGATACCGGCAAGGAAGCTGAGTCTCAGAGCAGCGACGGCAAAGCCGGGGATTCTAACAAAGCAGATGCAAAGTCAGATACTGCTGAAAAGCCCTTTGAAGGGCAGACAATTACCTGGGTATCACAGGGAGTAGGTGACAATGCATGGGAAGGTCAGACAAAACCTCTGATAGAAAAATTTGAGGAAGAGACCGGAGCAACGGTAAAGACAGAGTGGTATTCATTTAAGGATTTATTTGAAGTAATAGAAGTGAAAGTGGGGTCAGGCTCCTCTGATTATGACGTATTAAGCGTGGATGTTCCAATGGTGGCAGGTTATGCTGACAGGGGCTATCTGGCGCCTATGGATGAATATTTTACCGAGGAAGAAAAAGGGCAGTTTATAGACTCGGCAGTGACAGCAGGCAGTTGGAATGGGAAATTCTATGCTCCTGCAATGAATACTTCTTCCCAGCTTCTCTGGTACAATAAGGCGCTGCTTCAAGAGGCGGGTATAGAAATGCCGGAGTCGGATACTGAGAACCGCCTGACCTGGGAACAGGTAGAAAAAATGGCGAAAGACACCCTTGCTGCAGTTGATCCGGATGGAACTATGGGAATTGCCGGGCTTATGTTTCAGCAGGTAAGCAGAACTTACCAGATGAATCCTCTTGCAAACAGTCTGGGAGGAAAAAATATCGGAGATGACGGATACGGGGTAGATGGTGTCATTAATGATGAAAGCTGGGTAAAAGCTTGTACCTGGTATCAGAATCTCTACCAGGAAGGAGTTTCGCTCAGAGGGATTACAGCAGATGAGGTTACGGATACCTTCACGGCTGGCAAAGTGGTATTTATGGTCGGCGGCACCTGGACGGAGGCAAATTGTGCACAGAAGAGTTTTGAAGACTATGGTTACTGCCCGGTTCCGGCTTTTGAAGGACATGAAGATCAGGTGGGAACTTCAACAGGAAGCTGGCATTTTGGTATCCCGGCTAATTCCCAGAACAAAGATCTGGCAGCTTATTTTATCAAATGGTTGTCTTTAGGAGAAGGAAATGACATGTGGCTTGATATTAACCATGACGTTCCATCCACGAAGGCAGCAGTAGATGCAATTCTGAATGATGACAATGCCGATGGTATTATGAAAATAGCAGCATATGAAGCAGCAAATACAGCTGTTCCAAGGGCACTTACCCCAGGTTACACCGAGTATGATACGGTAATCACAAATACCTGGGAAGATATTCGCAACGGTACTGATGTGAAGACGGCACTTGACAATGCAGTATCTCAAATCAACACTGCAATGGAAAAATACAAAAAATAGAAGGCACAGAGGTGATATCGTGTTTAATCTGACTAAAAAATACTGGTTTATTCCTTACCTTATGATACTGCCTGCATTTGTGCTTATACTTATATTTAAAATATCTCCGATTATAAGTACGCTGTTGGAGGGAATTATCATTGATTCAAAATTCACCTTACATACATATCTGACCCTATTTCAGGATCCTGTATTCTGGAATGCTTTATGGGTTACTATTGAAATTAATATTGTGATGATTCCACTTCAGGTACTGCTGGCATTCCTCATAGCTATGCTTGCCAATACTACCATTAAGGGCATTGGGTTTTTCCGCACAATATTTTATCTGCCGGTAACCATTTCACTGACAGTAGCCACTATTTTATGGAACATGATGTTTAATCCTAATAACGGTATTATAAACAGTTTATTAAGTGTATTTGGAATCCCTGCCCAGGGATTCCTGATCAGCAAGAGCCAGGCACTTTGGTGTATTGTTATTATTGCAACCTGGAAGGGTGTGGGCTACTGGATGATGTTTATCCTGGCAGGGCTTAAAAACATCGATACATCCATTTATGAGTCGGCCAGAATTGATGGTGCCGGTTGGATAAAGACAACAACCCGGATTACACTTCCTCTTATCAAGCGTGTTTTACTATTTGTATTTATTGCAAATACCACTGCAAACGTACTTCTGTTTGTACCGATGCAGATGATTACAAATGGAGGGCCTGAAAATAGTACAAACGTGCTGATGTTTGAGGCATACAAATCTGCATTCAAGTTTATCGACCGTCCCAGATCTTCTGCAATCGTAACTGTGCTGCTGCTTATCATCGTATTGATCTGCTGCCTGCAGTCCTTTATTTTATCAGATAAGGATGATGATACAAACGGGAAGAAAAAGAAAGGGAGGAAGAGGGCATGAGCAGAAGACAAAAAAAGATTATAAAAAATGTGGCAATATATTTTGGACTTGCCTGTGTGGTACTGGTTACGCTTTTTCCTTTACTGTGGGGAATATCCGCATCTTTTCGAAATGATAGTGAGTTATATAAATATGCGCTTCCGTTTTCCATACACACACTGCTTCCGGTTAACTTTACGGCAGAGGCTTATGTGAAGATCTTTACGGACTTTAATTTTCTGCAGCCGATTCTAAACACGCTGTTCGTAACGGTAGTATCTATATTCTTAGGCTGCATTGTTAACAGCGTTGCAGCTTTTGCATTTGCAGCATTTGATTTCAGGTTTAAGAAGATATTATTTGGTATCATATTGCTTTCATTTATGATACCTTTTGAGGCAATCGCGCTTCCGTTATATTCCATAGCAGATAAGTTCGGGCTGGTGAATAGCCGGATGGGAATTATTCTCCCCGGAATTGCCAGCGGTCTGGTACTGTTTCTGTTTGTACAATTTTTTAAGGAGATTCCCGGAAGTCTGGTAGAAGCGGCAAGAGTGGATGGTGCAGCTTTGCCTGCGATCTTCTTTAAAATCATTATACCACTGTCTGTTCCGGTATTTATAACCGCAGGGCTGATGATTTTTATGGATCAATGGAATTCCTATCTTTGGCCCCTGCTGATAGCCAGAACCAGAGAAATACGAACCATACAGATCTCATTGTCTTCTTTTCAACAGGAACGTTCCACGTTGTGGTCGTGCCTGTATGCAGGCTCCATGATATCTGCATTAATACCGCTGTTTTTATTCCTGCCCTTTCAAAAGTACTTTGTGCAGGGTATCACCAGCAGTGGTGTAAAAGGATAATTAACATCAGTTAGAAAAAAGCCCCTGCTTCTTACCTGGAAGCAGGGGTAATATAATGCAGTTTTCTATTTCGTTTTAAAGGATTCCAGCTGGGTAAAGTTATTATTTATATCAAAGCTTAAGATATGGTTTTGGGTATCCTGCCCGTATGACAGATAAAAGGTATCATTGATGTATAAGCCACGGGCGTTGTTAATGGCAAGGCTGTAATCTTCGGTGCCTTTAAAGGTATATACAAGTTTATTCTGAAACCCATCCCCAGGATCGTAAGAAAATACCATATAATTATCAGCATCGGTACGACAGTGAAAACCAAACAGATTTTTATCAGGATTAATCATAATAGCTTTGTAATTAATGAGACCTTGGGAATCATTTGCATCCTTAATAATGTATTTGTGAAGCTCTTTGACATTGGAGGGGTCCGAGAGATCAAACATTGACATTTTCATTCCTTTATAAGCACCGCTTTCCGGATCTACTTCATACCCGATCCCCAAAAGTTTATCTTTGCCATAAAAATGAAGGTAGGATGAAAAGCCTGTAATCTTCAGTTCCCCAAGGAGTTTCGGATGATTTGGGTCAGACAAATCTACAGAAAATAAGGGATCCATTTGTCTGAATGTGACAAAATATCCGGTATCACCCAGGAAACGTGCGGATTGAATAGTTTCACCCGGTGCCAGGTTCTCCAGTTTTCCACAGGGGTTCAGAGATTCGTCATAAATATACAGGTTATTTACACTTCCGGTATTCTCACTATAGGAGGTGGTAACGATCCGCAGATAACCATTGTGTTCATTCAGAGAAAAGGAGTTATTGAGCGCGCCTTTTGCTTCGGCGGCGCTTACTGGTGCGATACTGCCTTTCTCGTATTGAAACTTCATAATCTGTGTAGTATTAGTGGAACCATTCCAGTCATTTGTACAGATATATATATTCTCAGTGCTTACATAGTAAAGATAGGCCGCAGAAACGATTGCTTTCTTTGACAGTATTGTATCCGGCGATTTGATATTAATTGCAGTAATGATCAGATAGGCAGGAGAATTTAAAAACTCCGGGATATAAATATCTGAAGAAGAAAGATTTATGCCGTTTATTTTGGGAATAATGGTACTGTCTTCCCTGGTTTGTTTTAAAACCGGTGAATATTCAGAAAACAGATAAATGTAATCGCCTGTTTTACGGCTGGTCTGATAATGCCCATCCTGCGTGGTGGTTCCGGTCAGTTTGGGAGCACTTCGGTCTGAAATATCATAAGTATATAACTTTGTAATCAGATTTCTGTTAACAGAATAGATGTCTTTTTTTGCATCTGCGGAATCCACCCAGGCTATGTCGTCCTCGATGATACTTCCGTCAGATTCAGTTGATCCGCTCTGCATAGTGGTTGTGGATGCAGTAGTTATAATATTTAAAATATTCTTGCTAATATAAAATTCTTCTATTGTTTCAGAAAAGTCTTTGAAATCAATGGAACTGGATTCGTTTAGCTTGCTGCCGTCAGCGGCGATGATGTGGAGCTTGTTATCGTTCCCTAAAATATAGAGGTAATTTCCGTCTGTTTTTACCACGTCACCTTCATCCACACCGGTTTCCTGAATATTGGTAGACGAATAATCGCTGCTGTCTTTTGCTCCGGTATCCATTGCCTTCGACTCTGTATTTCCCCCGGCAAGTCCGTCTGCCATTTCTTTGCTGCTTTCCATATCACCGCCTATACCGGCACCTGTGCTGGCTTTTGCTTCATTCGTGATCCCTCCCTCCTGCATCGAAAAGTTTTTAACCAGGGTGTTGTAGAGGACATCATAATTCTGAATAGGTGTGACCTTTCCGTCGGGTGAGGTTTTTGGTTCAGAGATCACGGTATCATTACCGTTATCATCTACAGAGGATTCCTGACCGTTTTCAGGGGCGGTGGCAGCTTCTGTTAAACCTTCCCCCGCCCCCGCATCCTGATTACCGGAAGATCCGGAAGCTATTTCACTTATAGATTGATTTGGAATCCGATTCACTGTCCATACGGAAATCAGTGCAATTAAAAGTACGGCAGCGGCAGCGCCTAATCGATAAACAGGAAATTTCTTTTTCTTTCCGGCATCCAGTGGCGGTGTATAATGTTCCAACCGGTCTTTGATATGATCCGGATCCAGCGATTCAGGCGGTTCTACAGAATCAGCTGATTTTTTTATTCTATTTAAAAGGTCTTTTTCATCCATAATAAGACACTCCTTTCGTTTCGGTTATCGGGTAAGCATGTTTTCCATTTTCTTCAGTGCCCGGCTTTGTTTGGAACGTACCGTGCCTGGACTTAACAAAAGTGTATTGCCAATCTCTCGGCTGCTGTAACCACCAAATAAATTCAGGGCAAGAATGAGACGTTCTTCATCGTTCAGGGCTGCAAATGCTCTGCGCACGTCCATATCCTCACAGACATCCCGCTCACTGCCGGCGAAATCCTCGGGCAATTCCGCTGTTTTCTGTATGTACTGTTTCAAACGTTTCCTGCACTTATTTGCAAGAATGCGGAATATCCACGCTTTGAATGCTCCTGCATCCCTCAGGGAGCCTATTTCCAAATATGCATCCATTATCGTATCACTGACTACATCCTCTGCGTCATGACCATTCTTTAATGTATACAGAGCAAATCGGTATAAATCCTGATATACTAATTCATATAACTGTGCAAAGGCATCTGCTTGGCCAAGCTTCGCTTTTGATGCCAGTTCGGCAAAATCTGCCATAACCTCACCCCTTTTCCACAGAGCCGCGGCTGCGGGTTCTGTTGTTCTACATGTAGTTCATAGATATAGTGTAATATAAATAGTGGATTGTTGCATTAAAAATAAATTTTGATCTCAAATTTTCATAAACTATTAGTTGGGTATGAATTATAAATTAAAAATCATAATTTTGGATCATAAAATATAAATAGTTAGGTTGATTGTGAATAGTTACAAATTTTTAACTAAGTATAGTCCTATATTTTGTTGCATATTAAGTGAATATAATACTCATTAGACGAAATGCAATACCAATTAGACATTCTTTATTGTAAGTTTTGATAGTAAATGTTAACATTATATTGTTTCTCTATATACAGGTGAAACAATATCAGTTAGCAAAACTTATAGATCTCTTTTTGAAGGATTCATACAAAAATAGTTCATTATAAATAAACTTATGATGTACAACCGGTTTAATGTGATGTAGGTATTGATTATTATCTTTATAGATATATAATGAAAACAAGTTAATATTTCTTTTTATATAAGGAGGAGTTTTATGGATAGTCATTCTAATGACAATATTAATAAAAATATAAAATTTTATATTTTACATCTTCCTCTAAATGGGATTATTATATCTGTTGTATTAGCATTTTTTTTGATATTTAATAATGTGAAGTTTACTTTAATCGTATTTTTCTATATTTTGGTACCATTTTTGATTCACTTAATACTTTTTTTTGTTTTTAAACCTTTTACAAAAATTAATTTTAAGGAGATATCTAAAACATTATATATAATATCTGGTATATCGTTTTTAGTATTAGTTTGTATCATATGCTTTTATTACTTTAAGCCAAATCAATCCAAATTCATAAGTATAGAACCATCAGAATTAGAGTCAATAGAAAAACAATCATTAGGATCAGATCAAACATATATATTATTTTATCTTTGAGTCGCATTCATGTATTCTCTGCAATAACATGGAACCTGTATACAAGAAAGCTTTTAGTAAGATGAAAGGTAGTGACTGAAATTGAATGGGAATCATTTAAAAATATGTATGGTTTTTCTCAAACTCCTGCTATTATACATTTTAAAGAAAAAAAGAATATATCCTATATCGAATGGGATGAAAGGAATGGAATGCCAGAAGATTTATTAAAAACTTGGCTTGAAGAAAATGGGATTATGTAAAATCTATATTGATTAAAAAGAAGTAAGAGATTGTCGAACTTTAGTGGTACGGCAGTCTCTTTACTTTTTTAAGAAAAACTTATCGTTATTGAGTATGTAATCTTTTAAGTGAATATAAACGACAAACTGCAAACTACTTCAGTATCTCAGTAAATGTCTGTGTGTACCAAAAGAAAGTGTTAGTACTAAGATTTATGTGTTTACCGCTCGATCATTGTCATCTATTGTTTTGCCTGTACCTGATATCTAATTGCAAAGGCTCTTAATTGTAATAAGATCACCCTTGACTTTATTTCAGATATAATTTAGGATGAAAGAAAAGTGTTGAAATAATTTTTTTGGTACATAATTTATATAGAAGAGAGGGTTATAAAATGTTTGAAATACGAATGATAGCAGGGCCCGTGATTGGGGCGGTGATTGGGTATTGTACTAATTATATTGCAGTTAAGATGATGTTTCGTCCGCTGCATCCGGTTAAAATAGGAAAGTTTACCCTTCCCTTTACGCCAGGCATTATTCCAAAAGGAAAGGAACGTCTGGCGAAAGCCATAGGGGCGGCAGTGGGAAAACAGCTGCTGACCAAGGAGACAATGGAAGGGGTACTGCTCTCTGACAGCATCAAAGAGAAAGTGGGAGATGCCCTGGAGGGGATCATTGAGGTACAAAGCGAAAATGAGATGCAGCTGGGGCAGATTTCCGATGAGATTGGCAGCAGCGTGGCAGGAGAGGTAATCAAAGGAATACTGGAATCGGTACAGGGCAGTTTTCTGGCTATGATGGTTAATGAAAAAATGCTGGAGAATTTCAGGGAGCCGATTGCCAAAAAGGTAAATGAGGTCACGATTGGCAGAATGGTAACCATGGTAAAGGAATCAGATGTCCCGGTCAGAGCCTATGCGGTAGAAGCATATGAAAACCTGGTGGAAGAAAAACTGGGAGATATGATGGAAAATATTAATATTTCCGGCATTGTCCAGGAGAAAATCAATGAGATGGACGTACTGGAAGTAGAAGAACTGCTGATGTCCATTATGAAAAAAGAACTGAATGCAATTGTAAATCTTGGAGCGCTGATTGGATTTATTTTAGGGTTGATCAACTTGTTGTTTTAAAAACAACAATAGAATCATTACAACGGGATAATTACCAGAAGCTCAACTTGTTTAAAATTCTCACCTGCTGCTGCGAGAGCATTTTGAAGTATGTTCTATGCTCCGGTGATGGGATCGCGCAGGAACGAAAGCTTCACAGATATGTATATAGGAACGAAAGCTTCTAAGATATGCGTACAGGACTGAAAGTTTCACAGATATTTTGGAGAAGGGAGCAGGCAAAATGAATATTAAGGATAATACAATTAGTTATTTGAAAGAGTATGGTCATCTGACTTTTCAGGAAAAAGAATTCAACCTGGTTGACAGTTTAATATTATGCCAGCTATCCTATTTTAAACTGGATACAATTGTGGGAGGCTTAGAAGAGGGGAAGCGGCCTGTCTTCATCAAAAGCCTGCGCAGACATCCCCAATATGAACACCTGTATGGGGACACCAGATTTGAAGAGCAGTACCGGGCTTTTTATGTAGCGCTTTATAACAGTCCCAGGTTCCGGGATATTTCTATGAATTATTTTATGGATATTCTGGATGAAGATATGGAAATGCAGTTCTCAGCGGTTACCTTTTTTATGGGAGACTGGATCTATATTGCCTACCGGGGGACGGATGAGTCCATCGTTGGATGGAAGGAAGATTTTAATATGGCATTTATGAGTCCCATCCCCACACAGGTGGCGGCGCTTCGTTATCTGGAAAAGGCGGGGGATCTGTGGAAAGGAAAAATTGTACTGGGAGGCCATTCCAAGGGCGGAAACGTGGCAATGTATGCCGGGATGGAGTGCCGGGAGGAAATACAGAACCGGATTTTTAAAATAGACTGCTTTGACGGTCCTGGTTTTCGGGATGATGTGTATAAAGAAGAGGGATATCTGGCTGTTGCGGACCGGATACAGAAAATTGTCCCGGAGAAATCCTTTGTAGGAATGATGTTCCAGAATCAAATTGACTACAAAGTAGTTAAGAGCACCGGAACCGGAGTTCTGCAGCATGACCCCTTTACCTGGGTGATCAAAAATGGTGATTTTGAATATGTGGAAGAGATTTATAAGACCTCTCTTTACAAAGACGAAGCTTTTAATAAATGGATCTGTGATATTCCATCCGATCAGAGAGAGGTATTTGTGAATTCATTGTTTGAGATCATAAAAGGTGCGGAGGCGGCTACTTTAATTGAGCTTACAGAAGAATGGTATAAAAGTACCCTGGCGATGCTGAGTACCTTTAAGCATCTGGACAAAGATACGAAACGTTCCATACGTAAGATTATCTTACTTTTATTTAAAAATGGAAGAATCAGTAAAAAATAAGAATTTTATAAGGACGCAGGCTCATAAATTATGTTATACTATCAACGTTCGTCGTCCGGTTGGCATATTTATAACATTGAAGCTTTGAAACAGGCTCTTTCACCTGTTTGAACTTTTCCTGGCGGACAGATAGAACTCAATATAAGCTCTGAAAGCAAAGGAGAGGATTATGGATATAGTAGAAATTTTAAAAGCGGTGTTGTTTGGAATTGTGGAAGGAATCACGGAGTGGCTTCCAATCAGCAGTACCGGACATATGATTATTCTGGATGAACTTGTGAAACTGAATGTTTCCAAAGAGTTTTTGTCAATGTTCCTTGTGGTAATTCAGTTAGGCGCCATTCTGGCAGTAGTCGTACTATTCTGGAATAAAATCTGGCCCTTTTCAACAAAAGAACAATATTTTATTAAAAAAGATACCTTTGTAATGTGGTTTAAAATTTTAGTGGCATGTGTGCCCGCAGCGGTTGTGGGACTTCTGTTTGAAGAGCAGTTCGATGAATGGTTTTATAACTATCAGACAGTAGCCATTGCATTGATTGTATTTGGTATCTTGTTTATTGTAATTGAAAACAGGAACAAACACATAAGCCCTAAGATTAATTCTCTCGCAGAGATTACTTATACAACTGCCATCTGGATAGGTATATTCCAGCTGATCGCAGCAATTTTTCCCGGCACATCCCGTTCCGGAGCAACGATTCTGGGAGGTATTCTGGTTGGATTGTCCAGAACCGTAGCGGCTGAATTTACATTTTTCCTGGCTATACCGGTAATGGCTGGAGCCAGCCTTTTGAAAATCGTAAAATTCGGATTTAATTTTACAGGAGGGGAACTCGCTATTCTATTAGTAGGTATGGTGGTTGCGTTTGTTTCTTCCATTATCGTTATTAAGTTCCTGCTCAGCTATATCAAGAAAAATGACTTTAAAGTATTTGGCTGGTACCGGATCGTACTTGGTATCATCGTATTATTATTTTTTATGCTGAGATAATATGTGTTTCGGCACCCGGGGCGTAAAGCCCTGGAGCAGTTTGGAGGTACACTATGAAGATTACACTGCCTGAACAGGTGAAAACAATTATAGAAAAATTAGAAGAAAATGGATATGAAGGTTTCGCTGTAGGGGGGTGCGTCAGAGACGCTCTCCTTTTTCGTATTCCGGACGACTGGGATATCACTACTTCTGCGAAACCGGAGCAGGTAAAAGCGCTCTTTAAGAGAACGGTGGATACGGGAATCCAGCACGGAACGGTGACGGTCTTATTAGACCGAGAAGGGTTTGAAGTAACCACGTACCGGATTGACGGCGAGTATGAGGACAGCAGGCATCCCAGGGAAGTCTGCTTTACTTCCAATCTGACGGAAGACTTAAAGCGCCGTGATTTTACCATTAATGCCATGGCTTATAGTGAAAAACGGGGACTGGTAGACGAATTTGACGGTGTGGCAGATCTAAAGCAGGGCATAATCCGCTGTGTGGGAAATCCGGAGGAAAGGTTTAGCGAAGATGCACTTCGGATTCTGCGTGCAGTGCGTTTTGCGGCGCAGCTGGGATTTCGGATTGAAGAGGAGACGTTTTCTGCGATACGCAGGCTGGCACCTCATCTTAGCCATATCAGCGCAGAGCGGATTCAGACGGAGTTGTTAAAGCTCATCGTGTCCCCTCACCCGGAGACTCTGCGCCTTGCCTGTGAGGCTGGGATTACCGCAGTGATCCTTCCGGAATTTGACCGCATGATGGAAACCCCTCAGAATAATCCCCATCATATCTTAAACGTGGGGGAACATACCCTGAAGGCTTTGCAGGAGGTGCGGGCAGATAAGGTTCTGCGTCTTAGCGTATTGTGCCATGATTTTGGCAAAGCGGAAACGAGAACTACGGATGAGTCCGGAACCGATCATTTTTACGTACATGCAGAAGTGAGCAGCCAGATGGCGAAAGATCTGCTGAAACGGCTGAAATTGGATAATGAAACGCTATACCAGGTGGAAAAACTGGTAAAATATCACGACTATCACCCCGGGACCAATGCGAGGAGCGTCAGAAAAGCGATTTATAAAATCGGGGAGGATCTATTTCCAAAGCTGTTAGAGGTACAAAGAGCGGATGTCCTGGCACAGAGCACTTATCAGCAGAAAGAAAAACTGAATGACCTTAAGTGCATTGAGGAACTTTATCATAGGATACTGGAAGAAAAACAGTGTCTTTCCTTAAAGGATCTGGCGGTTACCGGAAGAGATCTGATCCAGGCGGGAATGAAACCGGGGAAAGAGCTTGGGAGATGCCTTCAGCAACTTCTGGAGATTGTTCTGGAAGACCCTGAGAAAAATAATAAAGAAGAACTGCTAAAAATCGCCCTGAAATATTAGTGTGCGTTTTTTTAAGATTCACTCCTTCATATTTTAGAATACCCCCGCATAAGATAGAGGGAGTAAGGGATTGGGGGGATTGGAGTGAACGATAGAGGTTTAAAAGTATTAGAACAGTATGACTTAAAGGTGGCCGCTACCAGGAGAGGCCGTGGCTCCTATATCTGCGAGACAGATAAGGGAAAGAAACTCTTAACGGAGTTTTCCGGTTCGGCAAAGAGACTTGCCTTCCAGAATAAGGTCCTGGCTTTGCTGAAGGAGAATGGGGTTTCAAATGTAGACTACATATTGGAAAATATGGAGGGAAACCTGGTTTCATATGACAGAGATGAGAATGGATATGTCGTTAAGGACTGGTTTGAAGGGAAAGAGTGTGATACAAAAAATGAAGAAGATATCGCAATTGCCATTAAGAACCTGGCAATGATTCATAAGGTAATGCGTATGGAGGGAACAGAGGAGGACATGGTCTATCAGGGCGGTGACCTGGTAGAGGAGCTGGAACGCCACAATCAGGAGCTAAAAAAGGTACGTGCCTTTATGCGGAGCAGGAGAGGTAAAAATGCGTTCGAATCTAAGTTTCTGGAAAGCTTTCCTGTATTTTTTGAACAGGCTGAGGATTCTGTACGCCGTATTAAGGAATCTACTTATGAGAAACTGCGTCAGGAATCGCTGAACAAGGGACAGTTAATACATGGATGCTACAATCAGCATCAGATATTGATCGGCCGCGACGGTGTTTCGACCACCAATTTTGACAAGTGCCGCTATGATATCCCGGTAACGGATCTGTATCAATTCCTTCGCAAAATCCTGGAAAAACAGGATTGGAATATTGCCCTTGGAATGAAAATGCTGGGGGAATATGGAAGCGTAAGGCGGATTTCCGACATGGAAATGGAGCATCTGATGCTCCGGCTGTATTATCCCGAAAAGTTCTGGAAACTGGCAAACCAGTACTATAATATGAACAAGGCATGGATCCCGCAGAAAAATGTCGAAAAGCTGGAAATCCTGATGAAACAACAGGATCAGAGAAATTGTTTCTTAAAAATACTGGAATAATGATTCCTTTTTTCCTGTTTCTATTATATAATGTACCCAGAGACAATTTTCAACCGTTAACGTGGAAAAGCGTCTGTATATTATAAACTTAGGCAGGAGGTAGTACAATGGATTACAAGAGTATTTACGAAGGATGGCTGAACAATCCATACTTTGATGAAGCCACGAAAGATGAATTAAAAGGGATTGCAAATGATGAAAATGAAATAAAAGAGCGTTTTTATGCGGATCTCGAGTTCGGAACAGCCGGACTTCGTGGTATTATAGGTGCCGGAACAAATAGAATGAATGTATATACTGTACGTAAGGCTACACAGGGTCTGGCTAACTACATAGCAAGCGTTGGCGGCAAAGAAAAAGGTGTTGCGATTGCATACGATTCCAGGAGAATGTCTCCTGAGTTTGCAGATGAAGCGGCACTTTGCCTTGCTGCAAACGGAATTAAGGCTTATGTTTTTGAATCCTTAAGGCCAACGCCGGAACTTTCCTATGCAGTTCGTAAGCTTTCCTGTATCGCAGGTATTAATATTACAGCCAGCCACAATCCGCCGGAGTATAACGGATATAAGGTATACTGGGAAGACGGCGCTCAGATTACGCCGCCGCACGATACCGGAATTATGGATGAAGTTAAGAAGGTTACTGATTACAGCACAGTGAAAACCATGGATAAAGAAGCTGCAAAAGCTGCAGGACTTTATACGGTAATCGGACAAGATATTGACGATGCATATATTGAAGAACTGAAAAGCCAGGTAATTCATTGGGATGCTATTAAAGCGGAACAGAAGAATCTGAAAATTGTATACAGCCCCCTTCATGGAACCGGAAA
Source organism: Robinsoniella sp. KNHs210 (assembly GCF_000686105.1). Lineage (NCBI taxonomy): Bacteria > Bacillati > Bacillota > Clostridia > Lachnospirales > Lachnospiraceae > Robinsoniella > Robinsoniella sp. KNHs210. The sequence goes on along the minus strand of NZ_JMLZ01000002.1, from coordinate 2,780,406 downwards.
TATCCCGGCAAGAAGAGTATTAAAAGAGCTTGGGTTTGAAAATGTATATGTCGTAAAAGAACAGGAATTGCCGGACGGTGAATTCCCAACAGTAAGCTATCCGAATCCTGAAGCGAAAGAAGCATTTGAGCTGGGACTTAAGCTTGCCAAAGAAGTGGATGCAGATCTGGTACTGGCAACAGATCCGGATGCAGACCGTCTGGGTGTTTATGTAAAAGATGACAAAACAGGAGAATACATTACGTTGACCGGAAATATGTCCGGATGTCTCCTGGCAGATTATGAAATTGGTCAGAGAGCTGCATCAAAAGGTCTTCCGGAAGACGGTGCACTGATCAGTACTATCGTTACCACCAATATGGCAGCGGCAATTGCCAGGGCTTATGGAGTGAAATTTATCGAAGTCCTCACCGGATTTAAATTTATCGGCCAGCAGATCCTTGGATTTGAAACCAGTGGCAAAGGAACCTATCTGTTTGGGTTTGAAGAGAGCTATGGCTGTCTGATCGGAACCCATGCCAGAGATAAAGATGCGATTGTTGCAACGATGGCACTGTGTGAAGCAGCGGCATATTACAAGAGCCAGGGTAAGACTCTCTGGGATGCCATGATCGATATGTATGAGAAATACGGCTACTACAAAGATGATATTAAGTCCATTACCTTAAAAGGAATTGAAGGACTTGCCAAGATCCAGGAGATCTTAGAGACACTGCGTAATGATCCGCCTGTACAGATTGGCGATTACAAAGTACTTTCTGCAAGAGATTACAAAAAGGATACGATTAAGAACATGGAAACAGGAGCAGTTTCTCCAACTGGTCTGCCTAATTCCAACGTTCTCTATTACGATTTAAATGATGATGCATGGCTGTGCGTCAGACCTTCCGGAACAGAACCAAAAGTAAAATTCTACTATGGTGTGAAAGGTACTTCCCTGAAAGATGCAGATGACAAGTCCGCAGCTCTTGGAGAAAAAGTACTGGCTATGATCCAGGAGATGCTCTAAAATGGACAGGCAGTATAGCTTTGAGGACTATTGCCGGATTATTGCCCGTCTGAGGGCAAAGGACGGCTGCCCCTGGGACAGGGAACAAACCCATGACAGCCTGAAGTCCTGTCTGCTTAATGAGTCTGCAGAATTGCTGGCAGCAATTGATATCTATAACGAAACAGGTGACAGTGAGAACCTCTGTGAAGAATTGGGGGACTTGCTGCTGCAGGTGGTATTACATACCCAGATTGCATCTGAAGAGGGTTTATTTTCCATAGAAGATGTAATCCAGTGTGCAGGGGAGAAAATGATCCGCCGGCACCCTCATGTATTTGCAAGTGAAAATGCCGGAACATCGGCTGAAGTCCTTGTAAAATGGGAAGATATCAAGAAAATGGAAAAACAAGGAAAATCAAAAGAAACGGAAGAAATACAAAAAAGAGCCTTGACAAAAGCGAAAGCGGAAATGGCGCAATATTTGTTGTGAATAAATTCTTAATTCTTGATGAAAACACCAATAAATAGCGGAAATTCCTTGACAAAATCTGTACGAGAGTTTATAAATAGACATAAGGACTTATCTTGCAAGGCGAGTTATAGAGTTCGAAAATATAAATATATTCTGTATAGAACAATAAGAGAAATCAGAGGAGGAATTATTCCATGAACAAAACAGAATTAGTTGCAGCTATTGCTGAAAAGACAGAATTATCCAAAAAAGATGCGGAAAAGGCATTAAAAGCATTTACGGATGTTGTTGCTGAAGAATTAAAGAAAGGTGAAAAGATCCAGTTAGTTGGCTTTGGTACATTTGAAGTGTCTGAAAGAGCAGCTAGAGAAGGAAGAAATCCTCAAACAGGCGAGACAATGACAATTAATGCATCTAAAGCACCTAAGTTCAAAGCAGGAAAAGCATTAAAGGATTTGATCAACGAATAATTCAGTAAAGATAAGATTAGGGGGACTTCGGTTCCCCTTTTTGCTTGTCGGCATGAATGGCAATTTGTGAGTATCATAGGATATTTACGATATGCATGGAGGTAATAATGAGACTAGATAAATTTTTAAAAGTATCCAGGCTGATCAAGCGCAGAACCGTAGCAAATGAAGCCTGTGATGCAGGCAGGGTACTCATCAATGAAAAAGTCGCAAAAGCTTCCACAAATGTAAAGGAAGGCGATGTCATTGAAATCCAGTTTGGCACGAAGGCTGTCAAAGTGGAGGTACTGGATGTCCAGGAAACAGTAAAAAAGGATGAAGCGAAGGAACTGTACCGTTATTTGTAGACCGGTGTAAGCCTGATAAGGGGTTCCTGACCGAATTTGCCTAACGATTTCAGGCATAAAAAATTAAATAGAAAAGCATCTGAAAAAGATGTATAAAACCCCGTTTTGGCTAATATATTAAAAAGAGATATTGCCAGGCGGGGTGATTCTATGGATGAAAAACAGATCGTAAGAGCACATAAGGTAACCATGAGTGGAAGAAAGACAGGAACCATCAGTGGAGTATCGGATGTGCTTTCTTTTGATGAAAACGAAGTGGTTTTAGAAACGGATCTGGGGACTTTACAGATAAAAGGAAAAGAGCTGCATGTGAACCGGTTGACACTGGAAAAAGGGGAAGTAGACATCGAAGGGAAGATAGACAGTCTGATTTATTCCGAAAACGGACATTCCAAGAAACAGGGTGACTCTCTGCTTGGAAGGCTGTTCAAGTAGGCGCTTATGAGTGAAGTAATTCAAAACGAGACATGGTTCTTTCTGACTTCGGTTGCCACAGGGGTTTTACTGGTATTTGCATATGATTTGCTGAGGATCTTAAGAAGGGTCTTCAAACACGGTACGATACTTACCGGAGTGGAAGATTTTCTCTATTGGTGTGTGACTGCTTTCGTCATTTTTTGTATGATATATGAAAAAAATAATGGAGCGATTCGCGGATTTGCCATCGCGGGAATTTTGCTGGGTGTCATTTTATATCACGAAAGCGTGAGCGGTTACATTGTCAAGGGGGTTTCCACCGCATTAAATTTCATATTCCACTGGGTTTCGACATTATTCAGCGTCATATTCCGACCAATTTCGAAACTTAAAAAATTCTTAAGAAAGAATTTGGTAAAAACATTGAAATCTGGAAAAAAAGCGGGTAAAATAAGACTACGTAGAAAAAAATGGGGAAAAATTAGTAAGGAAGGGTCATATGCGCAAAAAAAGAAGAGATAGAGGCAGCAACCGCCGGGGTATGGTTTGCATCTCAGCGGTGGTGCTTGTTCTTTTGGTGACACTGTTTGTTCAAAGTAATACTATAAAGCAGAAAAATGCCATATATACAGCACAGGAAGCACAGCTCCAGACGCAGCTTGAGGCAGAGGAGCAGCGTGCGAAAGATATTGAAGACATGAAGGCTTATATGCAGACGAAAGAATATGCAGAAAAGGTAGCCAGGGACAAGCTGGGATTAGTGTACAAAGATGAGATACTTTTCAAGGAAGATGAATAGAAGGGGAAGCCTTGAATTGGTCTTATGGAACGTATTTAACGAATTTACTCGAAAATTAAAAAAATTTCCAAAAATCAGTTGACAAATGGGAAAGAAATCGATATAATGGGTATCGTTGTGGCGGAATAGCTCAGTTGGCTAGAGCACACGGTTCATACCCGTGGTGTCGAGAGTTCAAATCTCCCTTCCGCTACTGAAATCAGGCATTATGGTTTATCCATAGTGCCTTTTTTGTATATACGTTTTAGTCGCGGGCAACGAGCCAGATGTACGAGCCTGCGGGTTCATTTGGCTCGTTGCCTGCGCGCATTTTGTCAAAAGATTCCTTGTTTTTGATCCTTGTTTTTGACAAATATTTTTCTTGCCCCGGTCTATAATACCACCTTAAGAGCAGAATTTCAGGGAGGTTAAGAACATGGGGGATTTCATCATAGCTGTTCTCGTAGTAAGTGTCTTATGGATACTATGGGATTTGTTAAAGCTGCTCGTGAGAGAAAAAGAAAAAGGCGAACCGGCGACAGAGTTTGTAAACGGACCGGGTAAGGAAATGATTGGAAAGATAGCAGATTCTTTTCAGGATCTTGCAAATACATTCCACAGTATGCCTTGTCAGAAGGAACGTCTGTCACAGGGTGATGTGAAAGAAATTTTTCATGAAGTACAGGACCGGATATGCAGCCAGTGCGCCATGTGCAGCAACTGCTGGGAGAAGGAACATTACAATACCTACCGCAGGGTCTATGACATCCTTTCAGCGATAGAAGAAGAAGGGGAAGAGATCAGTGCGGACAAGCAGGTGGAATTCATTGAGTACTGCATCCATGGAAGAACTTTTCTGGAAGAAATGGTACAAGTATTTTCAAGGGCTAAGCTAAACCTGCTGTGGAGCAACCGCCTATTGGAAAACAGATCCGCTGTTGCGGAGCAGCTCCATGAAACTGCTGATATTGTACGCAAGATTTCAGATAATGTCTATGATGTAAAAAATGTGGATGAGGATTTCAGAGAAAAGGTTAAGATGCGCCTGAGGCTGCGGTTTGTGGTGGTAAAGGACTTATGGGTGCTTCCGCAGGATCAGGACAGGCAGCAGATATTTATGACAATGAGGTCTATGAAAGGGAGATGCGTCTCTACCAAAGAAATTGGTATTGTTCTCAGTGAGATTTGTAAAAGCCCTATGGTACCGGCTAAAGATTCCCGGATGATGATAAACCGGGAGTACAGTACGGTACTTTTTGTATCGGATACCAAATTCAGTGTCTTAAATGGTGTGGCCAGGGTAACCAGAGATGGGGAAATGATTTCCGGTGACAATTTTGGTTTCTTAAGCAGGGATAATGGTCAGATGATCATGAGCCTCTCTGATGGGATGGGTTCCGGCATCGGTGCATGTAAAGAAAGTGAAAAAGTCATTGAACTGCTGGAACAATTTCTGGACGCAGGCTTCAATAAGGAAACAGCGGTCAGGATGATCAACTCAGCGCTGGTACTGCAGGGGGGAATGCAGATGTTTTCTACCATCGACCTATGCGCCATTGATCTTTACAATGGAAGCTGCGAACTGATGAAGATCGGAGCCTCCACTACTTTCTTTAAGCGGAATAACTGGGTTGAGGCGGTCACAAGTACAAGCCTGCCCGTGGGGATGCTGCAGACGGTTGATTTTGACTGCACCAGTAAAAAGTTAACTTCAGGAGATTTTATTATTATGATATCCGACGGGGTGCTGGATGCGCTGCCGCCTAAAAATGCGGAAGAGGTGATGAAGGAGCTGATTATGGAGATTCAGACAACGAATGCCAGGGAATTTGCCAAAGCACTTCTGGAAAGAGTACTTATTTATCAGAACTGCAGGGCAATGGATGACATGACAGTACTGGTGGGGGGAGTCTGGAAAAAGTAATTGATGCTTGCATTTTCCATAAGTATTCTTTATATTAGTAGTTATATAGTCGGAAGTATCAGAAATCCGGCATAAAAATACGGGAGAGCCAGGTTTGAAAGAAAAGCGCTTTCAAACTACCAGTACAGCATTGCGTAAGCTGGCTTGTAATATTCAGGGGGAGATGCATGCAGAAAGTGTTCCAATATATACAGAAATATAAAATGATTGAAGAAAATGACAGTGTTATAGTGGGCGTATCCGGAGGAGCTGATTCGGTATGCCTGCTTTTTGTACTGCTGGAGGTAAGAAAGAAAATTCCTTTTTCTATACAAGTTGTCCACATTGAACATGGAATTCGTGGACAAGACAGTCTGGATGATGCAGACTTTGTGGATAACCTTTGTAAAGAGAAAGGGATTCCTTTTTATTTATATTCCGTGGATGTGGTAAAAGCAGCACGGGATAAGAAAATATCTGTGGAAGAGGCAGGCAGGGAGGCTAGATACGAGGCATTTGCGGATGCCATGGAACGCCTTAATGGCAATAAGATTGCGGTTGCCCATAATGCAAATGACCAGGCAGAGACAATATTGTGGAATCTGGTACGTGGAAGCGGTCTCAGGGGGCTGTGCGGAACCAGACCGGTGCGGGATTGCATTATACGGCCGCTTCTAGATACATCCAGAGCCGAAATTGAGTCGTATCTCACAGAAAGAAAGATAGCGTACCGGACAGATATTACGAATCTGTCCGATGATTATACCAGAAATAAGCTGCGTCTCCATGTCCTTCCTTATCTGGAAAAGGAATTAAATGGGGCAGCAACTGCCCATATTGCAGAAACGGGGCAGCATTTGCAGAAGATAGAAGCGTATATGGAAGAGGCTTCCAGGCGGGAGGCAAAAGACTGTATCTGCATTTCAAACGGGAAAGCCTTAATTGATACGGCGATTTTTTCCCAAAAGCCGGAGGTGATAAGAGAATACCTCTGCCGGTTCTGTTTAAAAGAGATCGGATGCGGACTCCGGGATATAGGAAGTGTCCATATCGATAATCTGATGAAACTGCCGGATCTGCAGTCAGGGAGAATGATTCAGCTGCCGGGCGGGTATCGGGCGAAACGTCTTCCCGGCCAGATCTGCATTGCCAATGAAGAAGAAAAGCCTGTGGAAAAGGCGTACATGGGTTTACAGGAGCAGGAATTGCAGGTTCAGGTGCCCGGAACTTACGTTATCGGTGGAAAGCGGGTAATTTTTACCACGGAAATATATGAAAACCAAAATATTAAAGAAAAAGCATATACGAAATGGCTGGATTATGATAAAATATACAATGCAGTTTCTTTACGCAGCCGCCGAAGCGGGGATTATTTTATCACAAACCGGGAGGGCGGTAAAAAGAAATTAAAGTCTTATTTTATTGATGAGAAAATTCCTCAGGATGAGAGAGACCGGATCTTACTCCTGGCGGATGGCCCCCATATCATGTGGATTGTGGGATATCGCATCAGTGAGGCATATAAAGTTACAGAAGATACAAAAATTTTATTAAAGATACAAGTGGAGCAGGAGGCAGACTAATGGAAGATAAGATCCGTGTGTTAATACCGGAAGAAGAGGTAAACAAAAGAGTAAGAGAACTGGGTGAAAAGATCAGTGAAGAATATGCCGGTAAGAAAGTGCATTTGATCTGTGTATTAAAGGGCAGTGTATTTTTTACCTGTGAACTGGCTAAGAGAATTACTGTACCGGTGACAATGGATTTCCTGTCGGTGGGAAGTTATGGGGCAGGTACAGAGTCCAGCGGGGAAGTTAAGATTAAAAAAGATCTGGATGAATCCGTTGAGGATAAAGATATTATTATTATCGAAGACATTATTGATTCGGGAAGAACATTAAGCCGGTTGGCACAGATACTGAAAGAAAGAAAACCGAGCAGTATGACAATCTGTACGCTGCTTGATAAGCCGGAACGACGTGTTACAGATGTAAAAGTGGATTATGTGGGATTCAATATTCCAGATGAATTTGTTGTAGGTTTTGGTCTTGACTATGCGCAGAAATACCGTAATCTTCCATATATCGGAGTAGTGGAGCTGTAATTGTCGCAGAAGCTTACGTGGTGTTATATTAGTACATTATTACGCAATGAAGTACTACCAGAGAATTACAGAGAGGAGATTTAAGGCATTGAATAAGAGTTCAAGAAATTGGGGCATCTACATTGTAATTGCCGTGCTCGTGGTTGCAGCATTTATGATGCTGCGGGGCGGATTATCCATGCAGGAGACGTACAGCCTTCAGGAATATTCCACAGCGCTGGACAGCGGTAATGTGGTGAAAGTAGAGATTCATCAGAACAGCCAGGTGCCAACAGGACAGTTATATGTATATTTAAAAGATGGAACGACCAAGAAGCTGAATGTGTCGGACGTAAAAGAGTCCCAGGCTCAGCTTGCAGAAAAAAATGTTCCAACCGTTTTATTTGATATTCCGAAAGAAAGTATGTTTATGACAACCATTTTCCCGGTACTGTTGATGGGGGTTATGATGATATTCTTATTTAGTATGATGAATCGTCAGGCATCCGGCGGGAATAATAAAATGATGAATTTTGGAAAGAGCCGAGCAACCCTTACCACTCCGGACAGCAAGCGTGTAACCTTTAAAGACGTTGCAGGCCTGCAGGAGGAAAAAGAAGACCTTCAGGAAATCGTTGATTTCTTAAAGGAGCCAAAGAAATATCTTCAGGTAGGCGCCAGAATACCAAAAGGTGTACTGCTGGTTGGACCTCCGGGAACAGGTAAAACCCTCCTGGCGAAAGCAGTGGCAGGAGAAGCAGGAGTACCGTTCTTTAGTATTTCCGGTTCTGATTTTGTGGAAATGTTTGTAGGTGTCGGTGCATCCCGTGTCCGTGATCTGTTTGGAGAGGCCAAGAAGAATGCGCCTTGTATTGTGTTCATCGATGAGATTGATGCGGTAGCCAGAAGAAGGGGAACCGGAATGGGCGGCGGCCACGATGAACGTGAGCAGACTTTGAACCAGCTGCTGGTTGAAATGGATGGTTTTGGTGTAAATGAAGGCATCATTGTAATGTCAGCTACGAACCGTGTTGATATTCTGGATCCGGCAATTTTAAGGCCGGGACGTTTTGACCGTAAAGTGGGTGTTGGTAAACCGGATATCAGAGGCCGGGAAGAGATCTTAAAGGTTCATGCAAATGGCAAACCCCTTGGGGATGATGTAAATCTGGAAACCATAGCACAGACCACGGCAGGATTTACCGGAGCAGATTTAGAGAACCTGTTGAATGAAGCAGCAATTTATGCAGCAAAGGATAACAGAGGATATATTAAACAGGAAGATATTAACCGTGCATTTATCAAGGTCGGTATCGGAGCGGAAAAGAAAAGCCGTATTATTTCAGAAAAAGAGAAGAAGATTACCGCTTACCATGAAGCAGGTCATGCAATTTTATTCCACTTACTTCCGGATGTGGGTCCGGTGCATACCATATCCATCATACCTACCGGAACCGGTGCTGCTGGCTATACGATGCCGCTGCCTGAAAAGGATGAGATGTTCAATACCAAAGGGCAGATGCTTCAGAACATCATTGTAGATCTGGGCGGACGTGTGGCAGAGGAACTGGTCCTGAACGATATTACAACGGGAGCTTCCCAGGATATCAAACAGGCTACCAAGCTTGCTAAGGCGATGGTAACCCAGTTTGGAATGTCTGACCGGGTAGGACTGATCCATTACGGCAGTGACGATGATGAAGTTTTTATCGGCAGAGATCTGGCGCATACCAGAGCATTCAGTGAACATATTGCAACTACCATCGATGAAGAGGTGAAGAGGATTATTGACGATGCCCATACAAAGGCACGTTCTATGATTGAGGAGCATATTGAAGTGCTTCACAAGTGTGCAAAACTGTTGATTGAAAAGGAAAAAATTGGCCGGGAAGAGTTCGAAGCACTGTTTTAGTGAAAAGTGCACAAAAATTGATAAGCAAATTTGTGAAGTTTGTGCACACTTATTCGGACAATGATGATATACTAATCATCGTAAAACCCCCCCCCAATACATTATATAGTTTTTGCTACACCCCATAAGAAGAAATACCTTCTCCAAAAAAGACAGCAGATTACTGGCTGTCTTTTTTACTGTTTTGGGATAAGAGCGCGTTTGAAAACAGGCTCTGACAGCAAATAAGGCTTGTAGTAACTGTAGGAATGATATAGAATGGAATCAGGATATGATTAAGGAGTGTGATCATGGATAGTAATCAATTGGAACGGATACAGAGATCATGGCAGTATGTAATGCGGATGCGGCCTGTTTTCGATATGGAAGCATTGTTTAGTGATGAAACTGAGAATTACGTGATGCCGATGGAACCGGATCCCCATGAGACGGTAACAATACGCTTCAGAACAGCGAAAAATAATGTAGATGCAGTGTATTTTATCAGTGGCGCAGACAGGCTTATAATGCAGTTTGAAGAGAGCCTGGGGGATTTTGACTATTATAAGATTGAAATTACTGTAGGAGAGAATCCTTTACACTATTATTTTGAAATACAGACCGGAAAGTTTCGGTGCTTTTATAATAAAAGAGGTGTATCCAGGAATTTGCAGGAGTACTATGCGTTTGCTCTGGTGCCTGGATTTAAGACCCCTGACTGGGCAAAAGGCGCAGTTATGTATCAGATCATGGTGGACCGTTTTTATAACGGGGATAAAAGCAATGATGTGGAAGACAGAGAATATTTTTACATTGGAGACCATGCTTCCGGTGTGAAAGACTGGAACAAACGTCCTGCATATATGGGAATCCGGGAGTTTTACGGCGGAGACCTTCAGGGTGTAATGGATAAGCTGGATTATTTACAGGACTTAGGCGTGGAAGTTATTTATTTTAACCCGATATTCGTTTCGCCATCCAACCATAAATATGATATACAGGATTACGATTATATTGATCCCCATTATGGGAAAATTGTAAGTGATGGGGGACAGGTGCTGGAACCCTGGGATAAAGATAATACACATGCGACAAAATACATTAAGAGAGTAACCGACAAAGAGAACCTGGAGGCAAGCAATGCATTTTTTGCGAAGCTGGTAGAGGAAGTACACAACCGTGGGATGAAGATTATCCTGGATGGCGTGTTTAACCATTGCGGATCTTTTAATAAATGGCTTGACCGGGAACGGATCTATGAGAACCAGCCGGGATATGAAAAAGGGGCTTATATTGATAAAGACAGTCCTTACCGCAGCTTTTTTAAGTTTAACAATGAACATGAGTGGCCTTATAATGCTTATTATGACGGTTGGTGGGGGCATGATACCCTTCCTAAGCTTGCTTACGAGGAATCTGAGAAACTGTATGAATATATCATGAGGATTGCCGGGAAATGGGTTTCCCCGCCCTTTAATGTGGATGGATGGCGCCTGGATGTGGCGGCTGACCTTGGATTCAGCAATGAATACAACCACAAGTTCTGGAAGGAGTTCCGAAAGGTTGTAAAGAAGGCAAATCCAGACGCTCTGATCCTGGCGGAACATTACGGAGATGCAGGAATGTGGCTGAAAGGCGATGAATGGGATACGGTCATGAATTATGATGCATTTATGGAGCCGATGACCTGGTTCTTTACCGGCATGGAAAAGCATAGTGATGAATACCGTGAAGATATGCTGGGAAATCATGAGAACTTTGTGGGGGCGATGACCCACCATATGTCTAACTTCCTGGCGCCTTCCCTTCAGGTAGCCATGAATGAGCTGTCTAACCATGACCATTCCCGTTTCCTCACCCGTACTAACCACTGTGTGGGCCGTGTGGCGAATCTGGGATATGAGGCTGCGGAGAATTTCATTAATAAGGCTGTGCTTCGTGAAGCAGTGGTCATGCAGATGACCTGGCCGGGAGCACCGACGATTTATTATGGAGATGAAGCGGGTGTCTGTGGATTTACGGATCCGGACAACAGAAGAACTTATCCATGGGGACAGGAAGATCTGGAGTTGATCCAATACCATAAGGACATGATTAAGATTCATAAAGAAAATCCGGTGTTAACCCATGGATCTTTGAAGTTTTTAGACAGCAGACGACATTGCCTGAGCTATGGAAGGTTTTCGGCAGATGAGCAGATGATTGTTATTTTTAATAACAGCGATGGGCAGCAGGAGTTTTCCATACCTGTATGGCAGGCGAATATCGGAAATGCTGACCGTCTGCTTCGTTTAGTTCTCACAGATGAGAATGGATATACGATGGAACCGCTGGTATATGACATATGCAGGGGAAGTGTGAATGTCACCATGTCCAGGACTTCAGCAATGATCTTGAAATGTGTGAAAACAGAATGGCCGGATCAGGAACCCGGTGAGTGCTTTTAAAAGTTAATTGATTAAAAAAGAGAAAAGACAGTCTGATAGCTGTTTTTTCTCTTTTTTTATTTCTTTATCTGTTCTTTGATATTCTGTCTGATATGCTCCCATCTAATATTTTCCAAAAGGTAAGAAAATTATATATTTCAGACATTTTATTAAATTTCGCTTATCCTTATCATGTGATAATATGTATTTACCATATAACAAAGCAAGGAAATTGTAAAAGAAAAAGGAGGATACACAATGAAAAAGAGATGGAGAGCAGTTGTATCATTGTCACTGGCGGCAGCTATGACGGCAAGCTTATGTGCCGGATGCGGCGGTTCCGGAACTTCAGGCACAGGGGCAACGGATGCAGGAACACAGGCAGCTGCGGATGGGGCAGACACAGATGCAGCAACTGCTGATGGGGCCGGGGACGCAGGTGAAACCAAAGCGGCAGACGCAGGGGCGAATAATGACAGCAAAGAGATCATTTTCTGGAATATCGGTACGGAAGACCCGGATAAATCAATCATGCAGTATGCCGTAGATAAATTTAATTCCGAGACCCAGTCAGGCTATACCGTTACTTCTGTTCCCACACAGAATGATACTTACAAGGAAAAACTGGTTATTGCAATGAGCTCAGGTGAATGTCCGGATATGTATACCAGCTGGTCGGGAGGACCAATGTTTGAATATATCGATTCCGGATATGGCCAGCCTATCGATGACTTATTCAAAGGCAGTAAGGTAGAAGAAAAAGCAATGGATGCGGCAGTTGCACAGTCAACCTACAAAGACCATATTTATGCAGTACCTGTTTTGAATGTATCTATTTCCGGTATATTTTATAATAAAGAAATGTTTGAAAAATATAATCTGGAAGTTCCAAAGACAGTTTCGGAACTGGAAAAGGTTTGTGATACTTTTGTTGAAAATGGCATTACACCATTTGCCCTTGCAAATGCATCCAAATGGACCGGTTCAATGTACTTTATGAGTCTTGCAACCCGTTATGGCGGACTGGAACCATTTAGTAAAGCTGCGGACGGCACAGGATCATTCGAAGATGAATGCTTTAAATATGCAGGGGACAAGATTCAGGATTGGGTAAAGAAAGGTTATTTCCCGGAAGGTGTTAACAGTTTAAGCGAGGATGACGGACAGGCAAGACAGCTGATGTATCAGGAGTCGGCAGGAATGCTGTTATGCGGATCCTGGTATACCGGAAACTTCCAGAACGACAGTAAGGAATTCTATGAAAAAATTGGCTGGTTTTCTTTCCCGGCTGTAGATGGTTCAGATGCAGATGCGTCTATCCAGATCGGAACCATCGGAGATCAGTTTATTTCCTTTAACTGTACCGATGATAAGTTAAAAGCAGCTTTTGAATGTGCAGAACATTACTATGATGATGAAGCTACACAGCTGATGGTTGATAAAGGCAAAATCCCGCCTGTAAAGGGTGTAGAATCTTTGATTACAGATCCGGTAGCGAAAGATATCCTGACCGCAGCAAATGACGCATCATCCACACAGCTGTGGTATGACCAGTACCTTCCGCCTGCAGTAGCAGAAGTGCATAAAGATACCTGCCAGGAGATTTTTGGTCTTACCATGACTCCGGATGAAGCTAATAAGAAACTTCAGGAAGCAATGCAGAGCTATCTGGCTGATAAGTAAGTTAAACAGCAGAAATCAGGGGGACTCAGGACACACTTTAGAGTCCTCCTTTCAATAAAAGGAGGTTATTCGATGGATGGTAAAGAGGTTTCCCTGCTGAAACAAAGACAAAGAGCCACCAGGAAGGCAGCAGCCATTTTCCTGGCACCTGTAATTATTTTATTGATCGTATTTATTTTTTATCCTATTCTCGATACGTTTAACACCAGCCTTTATAAATGGAATGGGATCTCTTCCAGTAAGTCTTTCATTGGGCTGGGCAACTGGTCTACACTGGTTAAGGATGGAAGTTTCTGGATAGCGTTTCGAAATAATATAGAGATTATGATCCTTTCGATTGTGATTCAGATTCCAATTGGTCTGGCACTGGCAACATTCCTGGATTTTGGCGGGAAGAAAATGAATTTATTTAAAGTACTCTGGTTTATACCATTGTTAATGTCATCGGTAGCGATTGGTTTTTTGTTTTCTTATGCGTTAGCTACAAATGGGGGCATCATCAGTACCATCGCCAAAGTATTCGGGGGCGGCAACATTGACCTTTTGGGTAATCCCCGGACAGCGTTATTAACGGTTATCGGTGTTATCTGCTGGCAGTTTACGCCTTTCTACATGGTTTATTTTATGGCAGCATTCACCAATGTTCCATATGATGTATTTGAAGCTGCCCGCATAGACGGGGCAACAAGAGGACAATATTTCTGGAAAATAGCACTTCCATTATTAGTACCATCCATGAAGAGTGCAGCAATTCTGTCTATGGTAGGTTCCTTAAAATATTTTGATTTGATTTATGTTATGACCGGCGGTGGTCCCGGTACTTCTACGGAATTAATGGCAACATATATGTATAAACAATCCTTCAAGACGTTCAACATGGGGTATGGATCTGCGGTAGCAGGCGGTATGTTTATCCTGATTACCCTGGTATCCCTTATTACTATGAAAATATTAAATGGAAAAAAGGAGGCGTAATTCATGGATCAATATAAAAAATCAAAAATGAAAAGTGTGATTTGCTGGGTTATTGCCTTTGTTTTTGCTATCTTTTATCTGATAATATCATTTATGCCATTTGTGTTTATGGTGCTGAATTCCTTTAAAGAAAAATTTGAAATGCTGGTAAAAGGAATTTTCAGTCTGCCGGATGCTTTTAATCTGGATAATTACCAGGCGGTATTTGCGGGGAATTTCTGGAAGTTTTTTGGAAACAGTGTGATTGTACTGGCTGTTTCCCTGACAATACTATTATTTATCTCTGCCTGTGCATCTTATCCATTGGCCAGATTTAAGTTTAAGCTGGCAAATCCGCTTTATGCAATGATTGTGGCATGTATGTCTATACCGATACATATTACTTTAATCCCGGTATTTAAGATGTCCCAGAGTACCGGACTGTATGACAGCATCTGGGCATTGATCGGTCCTTATGTGGCGTTTGCAGTTCCTATCTCAGTATTCATTCTCACCAGCTTTATGCAGGGAATTCCAAGAGAGATTGAAGAGTCAGCGGAGATAGACGGATGTAATAAGTACAAGATGTTCTTTAAGATGATTTTACCGCTTGCAAAACCCGGACTCTCTACACTTGCAATTTACAACGGTGTTAATATGTGGAATGAGTTCAGTTTTGCCTATACCCTGACCCAGTCCACACAGAACAGAACCCTGCCCCTGGCAGTCTGGGAATTCCAGGGACAGTATTCTATGAATACACCGATGATTATGGCTGTACTGACCCTGACAGTTTTACCGATGATTATCATGTTTATCTTCTTCCAGGATAAGCTGGTAAAAGGTATGACGGCGGGAGCCGTAAAAGGCTGAAATGGACTTTTAGACAATTGTGAAATATAATAAGGGAATACAATAGCAGGAAGTTCATACTGCAAACAGAATCATGGAAAACCATAAGACGATTTCACCTTCAATCAGGTGGAATCGTTTGTGTACTTTAGAAGGATGGCAGGTGGTGCGATGTTTAAAAACTTGAGAATTTACTTTGAACGCATGAATTTTGATAAAAAGATGAAATTTTTCCTGTCCATGGCGGTAGTTGTCAGTACCATGTGTATTTTGAGCATCTCCACGATTTCTTCTGTTAAGTCTGTTCGTGAGAAGACGATGGCACTAGCTATGGAACAGATTAATACTTTGGCAGAGAATTATCAAAGTGGCTTGAATAATTACAAGGCAATTGCCTGGTCAATTGTCATGGATAAAAATGTACAGGCATATCTAAAGTATAATAATGCAGCCGGAAAGGACACTGACAAAAACAGTGAGCAAAGCAGCGAGGAAAAGGCGCAGTCTGCCATAACCCAGGTAGAGAATACCAACAAGGCCACCAATACCCTGTCTAACGTAAAGAATCTGCAGTCAAATCTGAATTTCCTGGGGGTGGTATCCAATACCGGCAGTTATCTGTATAAAGGGGATAACGGCCTGGCGGTAACAGGATTTGAGGAAACTTATCAAAAGGATTATGACAGCAGCAGCTTTGCCGGTTATGGGGAAATGCGTTATACCTATAACAATGCTTATTTTAAGGGCAGCCGATATACCCTTAATATTTATCAGCCTATCTATGATACCAGCTACGTAGGAAAAAAGCTGGGTCTTCTGTGTATGAATATCAACGAGACAACTTTGATTCAGATAGGCAGTAAAGCAAACCGGAAAATTGATTCTATCACCTGCCTGGTGGGGCTGGAAGGAAATGTAGTGACATCCTCGGAACCGGATTCCGTCATGGATGAAGTGGATTATAAAAATCTCTTGACTGGTACAGAAGGAAATTTTAAAAAATCCGGTAAATTATACCTCTATAAAAGACTTGGAATCTGGGATTTTTATATGGTGATGGTCATTCCGGAGTTTGAATTATACAGGGACAGCATTATGACTATGGCGATGTTATCCGTCGTGATTCTGTTTTTGGTGGCAATTGTACTTGTGCAGAGCAGCCGGATCGTCCATAAGGCATATCAGCCGCTGGATAAAGTGATCAGCAAGATGGACAGCGTATCTGAAGGAAAATTTGATACCCGTATAAAGGAAGAAAAAATGGGCCAGGATTTTCAGAAATTATCCCATGGATTTAACGAGATGATGGACCGGATTGTTGAGTTAATGGAGCAGGTGAAGGTGGAACAGCATCAGATGGAACAGATCCGCTTTAATGCACTGCAGTCCCAGATACAGCCGCATTTTCTGTATAATACGCTGGACTGTATCCACTGGCAGACGCTTGCCAACGGAGATCTGGAGAGCTCCACCATGGTGAAAGCCCTGGCAAGTTATTACCGGATCTGCCTGAGTAAAGGAAAGGATATTATCCAATTATCCCAGGAACTGGAGCATATTAAAAGTTACCTCACCATTCAAAATATCCGTTATGATCACATCATACAAAGTGAAATTGATATTTCGGAAGAGTATTTCAATGTCAAGATCCCCAAAATGACTCTGCAGCCATTGATTGAAAATTCTATTTACCACGGGCTGAAGATTAAGGAAGGGAAGAAAGGAAAGGTGACAATCCGCGCTAATCAAGATGGGGAGGATCTGATCATTATTATGGCGGACAGCGGAACTGGTATGACCCGGGATCAGATTGATGAAATGAATGCGTCTATCTCCCAGTATGATGAGACCTTTGGATATGGAGTGAGAAATGTTAATAAACGGATCGAGATTCTGTATGGGGACGGGTACGGGCTGCGCTACAGCTGCAATGAGCAGGGCGGTGTGACGGTGCGGATACGCCTGCCTCTGGAGCAGGAAATACAATACAAGGGGGTACTTTAATGTATAAAGTGTTAATTGTGGATGATGAAAAAATGATACGTATGGGAATTAAAAATATAATTCCATGGAATGCCATCGGTTTTCAGGAAGTATTTGCCGCCGCTTCGGGAAATGAGGCATTGAAGATTATAGAAGAGCATATGCCGGATGTAATGATTACGGATATTCAGATGACAGAGATGACCGGTTTGCAGTTGATTGAACAGGTAAAAGCCATTAAAAGTGATATGCGCATTGTAGTTCTGACCGGTTATGACAGCTTTGACTATGCCAGGGAATGCCTGAGGATGCAGGTAGTGGATTTTTTGTTAAAGCCCATCGATGAGGACCTTCTGACTCAGCTGATGAAGGATCAGGCGGAATATCTGGATCAGAAAAATCTGGAGGAGAAGCTCGCCAGCCGAATGCAGAGAACCCAGGGTGCATCTGCCCAGATGCAGCTGGAGGAATATATGCGGGATCTGGTACATAATCGTCTGGCAGATCTGTCAGGGTTTCAAAATCTGCTGCTGGAAAACCGTTATGCTGTGGAGCAGAAATTACAGATCGTGATATTGGTACCGACACTGTATGCGGATAATAAGGATATATCTGAAAATTTCCGTGCCATGTCCATCAAGAATATCTGCATTGGCATGGTGGATGCCAGAGAAGAAGGAATTACCTTCATGGATGACGATGGAAAAATTATTCTGGCATATTTTTCAGGAGAGCAGGCAGATGAGACAGTGGAGCGGGTAGAACAGCTGAATCATATTTTGAAAGATGAGTTCAACAGTATGCCAAAAGCTGTAATTGGCAGCAG
This sequence comes from Robinsoniella sp. KNHs210, assembly GCF_000686105.1. NCBI lineage: Bacteria > Bacillati > Bacillota > Clostridia > Lachnospirales > Lachnospiraceae > Robinsoniella > Robinsoniella sp. KNHs210. Next base: position 2,762,330 of record NZ_JMLZ01000002.1, on the reverse strand, counting down.
TGTAGAGGGATTTAAAAATCTCTATGTCTCTTACAACGATGCCAAATATCTGCTGGAACATGAAAAAGAAAATATCCACGAAATTATCCAGTCCTATAATGCCCAGAGCAGAGTTTCCATGTTCCAGCAGATCTATATGGAGCTGAAAAATGTCATGACTGCAAATGTCGGTAACTCTGATTATGTATTAAAAGCATTCCAGACATTCTGCAAGGCAACAGAGTCATACAATTTATCCAGTGCGTATGTCCGCAGATGCTGTTTTGAGATAGCCGCAGTGCTGTACTTTTCTTATATCAGTGATTCCGGGGAAGCCACAGACAGTAAAATTAATGCCCTCCTGCAGTCCCTTTTGCATGCCCAGCGGGAAGAAGCCTGTGAAATTACACGTAATTATATCGTGCAGCTATTTAGTAAAGAAGAGTTAAACATTCATGAGATCGTATCAAAGGCTAAGAAATACATAGATCAGTATCTGGGAGAAGAACTGTCGGTAGCAAATATAGCAGCGGATCTCTATATTACCCCAAATTATTTTTCGCGGCTTTTTAAAAAGGTCTGCGGGGAAGGGTGCAACGAATACATCGTGCGCAAGAGGATAGAAAAGGCAAAATTCTTATTAGAAACATCAAATATGAAGACGGGGAAAATTGCAATGCTAGTGGGGTACCGGGATACGAATTATTTTTCATTGGCATTTAAGAAGCATGCCGGGGTTTCGCCTACGAAGTATAGGGAGAATGTGCGGGTGTGAGAATATTTCAAATTGTCTTTGGCGAAGGGGCAGGCTTATTGCATATTTTTTCTTGTGGCTTTCGGGTCCATCAGCGTAGTGATGGACCCGGATTGTACTGTAAAGGGAAAATACCCTATCCGAAACATTTCTTGAAAAACTGCTTGCGTATAAACACTCTCTTTGCTATAATAAACTCACCAGCGGCAGGAAGCCGCACCATTTCTGAAATTCTGATATATAAATTCTAAGGATTCTTAACAGTACAGTTCCGTACAATATTCCATTATCCTAATTAACGCACTTAAGGTATAAGCAGTTAAATTTGTGAAAGACCAGTTGTAAGCGAGCAAACCAAGCAAAGAAAATGATTTAGGAGTTGTTAGAAAATGATACGAGCCAAGAGAATTAGATTATATCCTACCGGGGAGCAAGAAGAAAAAATGTGGAAGTCCGTAGGTACTGCACGATTTATTTATAACTGGACACTTGGAAAACAACAAGAGAACTACAAACAAGGTGGTAAGTTTATATGCGATAATGAGTTAAGAAAACAAATTACCAATCTCAAAAAGAGCGACCTTGTTTGGCTAAACGAAGTGTCAAATAACGTGGCAAAGCAGGCTGTAAAAGATGGTTGCGATGCTTATAAGAAGTTCTTCAAAGGAATGACTGAAAGACCTAGGTTTAAAAGTAGGAAGAAAACGAAACCTAGCTTTTACAATGATACGTCTAAGCTAAAGGTAAATGCAAAAGCTGTTTTATTAGAGAAGATTGGTTGGGTAACTATTAGACCGAATCAATTACCTCTATCTCCATGTAAATACATCAACCCCAGAATTTCGTTTGACGGGAAGTATTGGTATTTGTCCATAGGGTTGGACCAAGAACAGCCATATGTAGAACTTACCGGAGAAAGCATAGGTATTGATGTTGGCATCAAAGACCTGGCCATTTGTAGTAACGGCATGACATTCAAAAATATCAATAGGACAAGAGTTATCAGGCAAATGGAGAAAAGACTGCGTAGGTTACAACGCAAGGTATCTAACAAATACCAACAAAATAAAAATGGAAAGGAGTATGTCAAAACAAGTAACATTATAAAACTTGAAAGAAAAATAAAGTTATTGCATAGAAGATTAGCCAACATAAGAGTGAATCACTTGCACCAGGCAACGAACAGGATAGTGAAAACCAAACCATCTCAAATCGTTATGGAAACACTTAATATCAAAGATATGATGAAGAACCGACATTTATCAAAAGCGATTGCACAGCAATGCCTGTATGAGTTTAAAAGACAAATACAATACAAATGTGAGTGGAATGGTATCGCATGTATAGAAGCTGATAAATGGTTCGCATCATCTAAGATTTGTAGTGGTTGTGGCAACAAAAAACAAAAACTTTCACTATCAGAAAGAGTTTACAAATGTGATAGTTGTGGTCTTATAATTGACAGAGATTATAATGCATCATTAAACCTTTCAAGATACGAATTAGCGTAATATCACTTAACGAAAATGCTAATATGTACCATTCGTTGTATGGGAATTTAAGGCTCTGGACTGTTATAGCAAACGAAAGTAGCTTTTAGCCAAATCGGACAGGGTGAACGAGCAATTAAACATAACTTTATAAAGTTCTATAAGGATTTGGCAACGGTGATGCAGGTGATTTTAACAGAATATGATGAGGATTGGCATATAGAGAATGAAAAAAGGGATAGTTTTGCAGAAGGCATGGAGCTTGGGCAGCGTAACGGCATGGAGATTGGGCAGCGTAAGGGTATGGAACTTGGAGTGCAAAGGGCAAAAGTGGAAGCTGTGAAGATTTTAATCGCAATCTGTCAGGAATTTTATTTATCACCGGAAGAGATAAAAGAAAAAATAAAGGACAAGTATAACCTGACAGAAGAAGAAGCGAAAGCAGCATTAGAAGCATATGAATCCCACGATGTTCCATTTCAGACGGATGAGGGAACCAATAAATAAACAGGATAATATTTTATAGATAATGGTCATTTTATTTAATGTTATTCAATTTTTCCCTGTGTTATAGTAGTGTTACTAACTTATAAAATTGTGCTCGTGAAGATAGTTGCACTGCAAGCAAAAAATGTGATAATGTTGGAGTATAAGGTTGGAAGAAAAATTATTTATAGAAAGGAAGCCACGCTGTAATTCTTTCAACCTGTTTTATTTGTGGCAGTATTACAGGCAGGCCTGTAATATGCAATGGGTATATTTATGAGAAACAGGGAAGAAGCAAGAAAAAAAGCAAAAGAGCTGGTAGCACAGATGACTTTGGAGGAAAAAGCCTCTCAGTTAAAATATGATGCGCCGCCGATTAAAAGATTAGGCGTTCCGGCATATAACTGGTGGAATGAAGCACTTCACGGTGTTGCAAGGGCGGGAACGGCAACCAGTTTTCCGCAGGCAATTGGCATGGCGGCCATGTTTGACGAGGAAATGTTGAAAAAAATCGCCGATACCATTGCAACAGAAGGACGTGCCAAATACAATGCATATTCGGCAAAAGGAGATCGGGATATATACAAGGGGCTTACTTTCTGGTCACCTAATGTAAATATTTTCCGGGATCCAAGATGGGGACGGGGACATGAAACATATGGGGAAGATCCTTATCTGACCAGCCGTTTGGGTGTTGCATTTGTAGAAGGGCTGCAAGGGGACAAAGAGGTGATGAAAACGGCTGCCTGTGCAAAACACTATGCCGTTCACAGCGGACCGGAAGCATTGCGCCACGAATTTAACGCTGTTGCCACCAGGAAGGATATGGGAGAAACCTACCTTCCGGCATTTGAAGCACTTGTAAAAGAAGCAGGGGTAGAGTCAGTAATGGGAGCTTATAACCGTACAAATGAAGAGCCCTGCTGCGGAAGCAATACTTTAATTCGTGATATTTTAAGAGAACAGTGGGGATTTGAAGGGCATTTCGTATCGGACTGCTGGGCAATAAAAGATTTTCATGAACATCATAGAATCACCCAGGATGCAAAAGAATCTGCAGCACTTGCGCTGAAGGCCGGATGTGATTTGAATTGCGGAGTTACGTACCTGTATATTTTAAAGGCATATCAGGATGGGCTGGTAACGGAAGAGGATATTACCCAGGCAGCAGAGAGGCTGTTTACCACCAGATATCTGCTTGGATTATTTGATGGAAGTGAATATGATGAAATACCATACGAAGTAGTGGAATGTAAGGAACATATACAACTAGCCCAGGATGCAGCCAGAAAGAGTGCAGTTCTACTAAAAAATAATGGGGTATTGCCGTTAAAGAAAAATGAGATTAAGACAATTGGTGTAATTGGTCCGAATGCAGACAGCCGTGTGGCTCTGATTGGAAATTATCATGGTACGGCATCCAGATATATTACAGTACTGGAAGGCATTCAGGATGAAGCGGGAGACGATATCCGAGTTCTGTATTCGGAAGGCAGCGGACTCTGGAACCGTAAAACAGAGAGCCTTGCATGGGATCAGGATCGAATATCGGAAGCACAGATTGTTGCGGAACACAGCGATGTGGTGGTATTGGTGGTAGGTTTGGATGAAACGCTGGAAGGGGAAGAGATGGATCAGGGAAACCATGTGGGTTCCGGAGACAAGGAAGATCTGAAGCTCCCCGCAGTACAGGAAGAATTGATAGAAAAAGTCCTGGAAACCGGCAAACCAACCATTGTGGTACTGATGGCAGGGAGTGCAATTGATTTAAGTTATGCAGACAAACATGCAGATGCAATCCTGCAGGCATGGTATCCGGGCGCAGGCGGAGGAAAAGCAATTGCCGACCTGTTATTCGGTAAGGCATCACCTTCCGGAAAACTTCCGGTAACGTTCTACCGGAATCTGGAGCATATGCCGGCCTTTGAAGACTACAGCATGGAGAACAGGACCTATCGGTATATGGAAGAAGAAGCATTGTATCCATTTGGGTATGGTCTCACATACGGAAATGTGGAAGTGGAAGAAGCCGGATTTACCATAATGCCGAAGAAAAATCAGGATTTTGAAGTAGAGGTAACCCTTGCCAACCGGGGCGGTACAGCGGTTGAAGAGGTGGTCCAGGTATATGTGAAAGATATGAAATCTGCTTTGGCGGTAAAAAATTATAGCCTGTGTGCATTTAAACGTGTGGCTCTGGCTTCAGAAGAAACGGTAAAAGTAACGTTAAGAGTGCAGGCATCGGCTTTGAAAGCAGTTGATGAAGATGGCAGAAGAGTTTTAGACAGTGATGAATTTACGTTATACGCCGGAATTTCCCAGCCGGATCACAGAAGCGTACAGCTGATGCACAGTTCACCAGTGGAATTGAAGATTAAATTGTAGGTCACAAAGCATAGCAATCTTACATAGCCATGTGCCCTTCATTTGAAACAAATCTCCCGGAAAGTGTGATGCTCAGTTGTCAGAAAGCAAATTTAAAACACGCTCTAAAGCAGAAAAGAGGCTTAAAATGAGAAAACGACATTTATTAGGTATCGCCTTATTAATGATATCGGCGGCAGTGTGTACATTTGGGTGCAGCAGTTCTGGCGAAATAAAGGAATCACAAACTTCGGCTGTCAGTAAGAAGGAAGGGCAGTCAGTGACATCTAAGGCTCCTGTGGCGGAGGAGTCAGAAGAGCATACGGCCAAACAGAAGATAGAACTTAAAAGCGCAGAAAAACCTGAGTTTGCCGCAAGTGAAGTCAGACGTGCTGCAATTTCTGTGGGAGGAAAGGATGTATTTGAAATAATCTATGCTCCAAGGGAATATAAAAGTAATTTTGCGTATTGGGATATTATTACGCCATATAAATCACTGGTAATGGTGGATACGGAAGAAATGTTCAATCTGTATAATACTCTTGCAGCGTGGAAATTCAGCAATACTGCTCAATTAAAAGAAGGGGAAGACACGGGACTGTCAGACCCCGCGGCAAGTATTGCCATAGATTACTGTGATTTGAAATCGGAGTCGGATACTGCCAATGCCAATCCGGACACTACCTGTCTGATTAAGTTCGGTAAGAAAGATGAACAGGGCAATTATTATGCTCAGATCGAGGGATTTGACACCGTTTATAAAATTTCATCCAGTGCGGTAGATCCGGTGCTCATGGTAAATCCATACGATTATATTTTGAAGATCTGCTGTCTGGTGGACTATACAACAGTGGATAAAGTGGAAATAAATGCTGGTGAAAGCTCACATGTTATAGATGTGAATGCCGCACAGAAAAAATATGCATTTGATAAAAAAGAAGTTGATGAGAAAACATTTTCAACATTATATCAGGCATTGATGGGAGTCATTGTTAAGGGCGAGCCGGAAGATAAAAAGACAGATAAAGTAAAAGAAGAAAAGCCGGTTTTACAGATTGATTTTCAGAGGAATATGGAAAATGCGCCGGATATCACGGTTGCTTTTAAACCCTATGACGATGAATACTGCCTGGCAAGTATAAATGAAAATGAATTTTTTCTCGTATCAAAAGAAGATGTGGAATTATTGGCACAACAAGTAAAGGAAGCATTCCATAATGCTTAAATTAACAACATTCTGACACAGGATCCAGGGAGGACAGAACATGGAAGGTATCATGAAGACAGCAGTTATGACAGGTATCCGAAAAGTAGAATTAACGAATCGGCCGATTCCGGTGCCTGCAGAAAATGAGGTATTGGTAAAGGTAGAGTATGTAGGAATCTGCGGTTCCGATCTGCATTATTATGAAGCTGGAAGAATAGGGGATTTTATCGTAGAACCACCATTTATACTTGGTCATGAAGCAGGAGGAATCGTAGTTGAGACAGGAAGTAACGTGAGGAATCTGAAAGTTGGGGACCGTGTTGCACTGGAACCGGGGAAGACTTGCGGAACATGTGAATTTTGTAAGAGCGGCAAATATAATCTTTGTCCGGATGTGGTGTTTTTTGCTACGCCTCCTGTAGACGGGGTATTTCAGGAATATGCCGTACATGATGCCGGACTTTGTTTTCCGATTCCTGATAATATGAGTACAATGGAAGCAGCGCTTATTGAGCCGCTGGCTGTGGGGCTACATGCAGCGATACAGGGCGGTGCAGGTATCGGACAGACTGCAGTAGTTACCGGGGCAGGCTGCATTGGTCTGGTAAGCCTGATGGCGCTAAAAGCTATGGGTGTATCACGAGTGTATGTGGTGGATGTAATGGAAAAACGGCTTCAAAAGGCATTGGAATTAGGAGCAGACGGAGTCATAAATGGAAGAGAAGAAGACGCTGCAGCTAAAATTATGGAATGGACCAATGGTGCAGGGTGTGATTTATCCATTGAAACTGCTGGAACAGAAATCACAACTACACAATTAATCCAGATGGCAAAAAAAAGTTCCACCATTGTTTTGGTTGGCTACAGTGCATCCGGAAAATTAACCCTGCCGGTTAGTACTGCATTAGATAAAGAACTGACTTTTAAAACAGTTTTCCGGTACCGTAATATCTATCCGATGGCGATAGAAGCGGTGGCTCAGGGAAAGATTAAAATTAAAGATATTGTTACGAATATTTTTGAACTGGATGAGATTGCAGATGCGCTGGAGCAGAGTGTGGAAAAGAAGGCAGATATAGTGAAAGGTGTAATTAAAATATAAATTATAGAGAAAATCTTGGATGTAATATTGATTTAAATGATAAAATATTAAATATTAAAGTAAAAAATATGGGTTTTTGGATAGTAAAAAGCATCCGAAAGTCCCATATTTTTTAACTGCAAAGTTTACCGGAAAGGCAGATTTTCAATGTCCCTTTTCGTTTTGGGAATATTTTTGTTAAATCAGATATTTCCCGGCTAATTCCATAAATGCTTCTCTTTTCGATTCATAAAAATCAGTAAAATCTTTTTGCTCAGTAAGCAGATTCTTGGCAAGGGCAGCCATGAATTCCGGGATAGACAATGCAGCCATGACGCCCAGAATCTCACCCATTTCTGTAACATCTGCACCGATCTTTCCATTTACCTGAATTTCAAATGCATCAATTACTTCGTTATTGACCCGTTTTTTCTTACCGGCAAATCCAATCTGCGCCATCTGGTGTCTGGAACAGCTGTTGGGGCAGCCACTGATATGAACGGACGGCAGTACGTCTTCCTGAATGCCGGCTTCTTTCAGTTCCGTTATGATACCCTGGCACAGAGACTGGCTTTGCATAATGCCAATCTGACAGGTAGGCGTTCCCACGCAGCTTACGCTCATTTGTATTTTGGTAGTCATTAGTTTACTTTCTGCAAAATGTAAAAATTCTTCTGCCTGGGATTTGTTTAGATTGCGTACATACAATTCTTCATTCATGCTCAGCCGAAGTTCGGCATCGGGGCATTTTTCCAGAAGTCCTGCCAAGTTTAAAAGTGCATTTTTTTCCAGCTGACCGCAGAGGGGATGAAGAACTACGGTGTAATAACCGGCCTGTTTTTGGGGTATGCAGATATTGGACGGAGAGAGTTCTGGTTCCCATGGGTTTTCTTCGGAGCGTTCTGCTTTTATTTCATCAAATTTTACTTTTTCTTTTATTTGGAAGAGATATTCCCTGTAAGTTTTTAAGAAATTTTCCTCACCCATTCGTCTGGGGATAAATCGAATGCGGGCTTTCGATTTGTTCTGATAATCGCCCTCTGCTTTAAACAATTGTGTTATCGCTTCGATATGATACATTACATCTTCCGGTGGAATTGGTTCATCATATGGAATTCCAGCTGCCGGACCGCTTCCAAGACCGCCAGCAAGCCAGACGCGGAACATGGGTTTTTTATTTTCTTCAATAGCCATAAATCCAATATCCGTTAAAGTTGCACAAGCGGTATCTTCCGGACCGGATGAAAAAGCTGCTTTTAATTTACGGGGAAGCTTGTAGTGGGGAGCATTGACCGTAAAGTAACTCCCGACCTGCAGCGCATAAGGTGTCACGTCAAAAGATTCTCCCTTCTGCACACCTGCCAGAGGAGAAAGCGCTACATTACGCGGGAAATTTCCACCGCCGCCTCTGGTGAAGAGACCATGGTCGATAGCATTGTCCATAATATCGCATACCTCGTCCAGAGAAAGGTCATGCAGCTGTACAGCCTGTCTGGTTGTGAGATGTATTTTATCAAGATTATATTGATCTGCATAATGCAGTATAAGATTAAAATGTTCCCGGCTGATTACTCCGGACGGTGTTCTGAGCCTTATCATAAATTTGCCGTTTTCTTTCTGGGCATAACAGCCCATCCCACCTGATTTTCCTTTGAATTCCATGCGTGAAATTTCACCGTTTAAAAAAGCATGGCCTGCAGAGCGAAATGCGGGGATTTCATCTTTGAGCAGTTGTTTACAGGATTCCATTTATACTACCTCCAATTTCATATGTCTGTTAAAAATATATTATATCCCATTCGATGTGTAATAAAAAGTTTTAATTTAATTTTTTAAAATGCCTATTGATTTTTTTTACAGAATATGCTATTTTGTATTTGAGAGAAAGACAAAAACTTGGAATATGTGCGCTATACAAAGACAAATATCTTCTTAGGAGGGAACGTATGCAGAAAAAAATGTATGCACTTGTAAAAGAAACCAGGGGTCCGGGGCTGGTTTTAAAGAAAGTTGAGGTACCGCCAGTAGGAAGGGCGGATGTGAAGATTAAGATTCATTATACGTCGATCTGCGGAACGGATCTGCACATTTATAATTGGGATAAGTGGTCCCAGGAGACGATAGTACCGCCGCTGACTATCGGACATGAGTTTGTAGGTGAGGTAGCAGAGCTGGGAGATGAAGTGACCGGCTTTAAGCTGGGGGATATTGTGTCGGGAGAAGGGCACATTGTCTGTGGATCCTGCCGTCACTGCAAAGCCGGAAGGTGGCATTTATGCAAACAGACACAGGGAGTCGGCGTGAACCGTTCCGGTGCATTTGCGGAATATCTGGTCATACCGGCAACAAATGTGGTGAAATGCGAAAAAGGAATCCGGGAAGAACTGTGCTCCTCGTTTGATCCATTGGGAAATGCAGTCCATACGGCACTTACCTTCAATCTGGTAGGTGAGGATGTTCTGATTACGGGAGCAGGTCCGATTGGGATTATGGCGGCTGCAGTGTGTAGACATGTAGGTGCAAAACATGTTGTTATTACTGACATTAATGATTACCGGCTTCATCTGGTAAGAGAAATATGTGATGAATATGTTTATCCGGTAAATGTGGCAAAAGAGGATATCAGGGAAGTGATGAAACATCTGGGTATCTGTGAAGGCTTTGATATTGGTCTGGAGATGTCCGGAAATGGATCCGCATTCAATATGATGCTGGATAACCTGTACAATGGCGGCAGGGTAGCAATGCTGGGAATCCAAAGTGACAAAACATTAATCGACTGGAATAAGGTCGTATTTAAATGCCTGGACATCAAAGGCGTTTATGGAAGAGAAATGTTTGAGACCTGGTATAAGATGATGTCCATGCTGCAAAGCGGATTGAAACTGGATAAGATACTAACCCACAAATTTTCATTTCGGGAATTTGAAAAAGGGTTTGAAATAATGAACAGCGGTAATTGTGGAAAAGTTGTATTAGACTGGACAAATGCAGGAATGGAGGAAGTGTGAGATGAAAGCAGCGTATCAGATTTTTCAGGATACATTACAGGAAATTAAAAATGATGGTACATATAAAAATGAAAGAGTGATCGTGACACCCCAAAAAGGACATATTGATACCGACATGGTAAAAAACGTCATAAATATGTGTTCCAACAATTATCTGGGTCTGGCGGATAATAAAGAGATTATCGAAGCGGCAAAGAGCAGCTACGACCAGTGGGGATACGGATTATCCTCCGTACGTTTTATTTGTGGTACCCAGAAGATTCATAAGGATCTGGAGAAGTCCATTACAGAATTTCTCCATATGGATGATACCATATTGTACTCATCCTGTTTTGACGCAAATGGGGGCTTATTTGAAACTTTATTGACGGATCAGGATGCGATTATCAGTGACAGCCTAAATCATGCCAGCATTATTGACGGTGTTCGTTTGTGTAAAGCTAAGAAATTCCGCTATAACAATAATGACATGGCTGATTTGGAACGCTGCCTGCAGGAAGCACAGGGAATGCGGATCAGGTTAATTGCAACCGATGGCGTATTTTCAATGGATGGCATTATTGCAGATTTGAAATCCATCTGTGATCTTGCCGATAAATACGATGCTTTGGTTATGGTAGATGACAGCCATGCAGTTGGATTTATGGGAGACACCGGAGCCGGAACACCGGAATATTGCGGGGTTTCCGACAGAGTGGATATTATAACAGGAACACTTGGCAAGGCATTGGGCGGTGCCAGCGGCGGATACACCAGTGCAAAGCAGGAAATTATCGATTTACTGCGCCAGAAAAGCAGGCCATATCTGTTCTCCAATACTCTTGCTCCGGCAATTACCTGCGGTGCAATCAAGACACTTGAGCTGTTAAAGGAAAAAGGGGAGCACAGAGAAAAGCTCCATAAAAATACGGCTTATTTCCGTGAAGAGATGAAGAAAATGGGATTTGACATCGTAGAGAGTACCCACCCTATTGTAGCCGTCATGTTCTACGATGCGGTGACTGCGGCACGGGCAGCAGAGCGTATGCTGGAACTGGGCGTATACGTAGTAGGATTCTCCTATCCGGTCGTACCGAAAGGAAAAGCGAGAATCCGTACCCAGGTGTCAGCTGCACACAGCAAGGAAGATCTGGACTTTGTATTAGAGTGCTTTAAACGGGTAAAAGAAGAAATGGGAATTTAACATAGATGTAATTTTAAAGCAAGTGATATTTAAAGCAAGTGATATTTAAGACAGATGTTGCTGCCGCAATAAAAGCGGCAGCAGCATCTGTCTTTTATTTCTTTTTACACAATATAATCTGCTGCAGGGTAAACGGAGGCAGTGCTGCACAGGTTCCGTTGCCTGACAGTGTGAGATCCTCCTGCTGTGGATAGACCAGTTTTGCACTTTCCACAGGATTCTTAAACATGATTTCGCCTGCGGGAATCGGCGGAGTATCTCCATGAAAGCGTTTTGGCAGCATGGAAATCTGGTGTATGATATATTCTGTTTCTGTTTCAAAAAATGCAGTCCGAATGATATCAGGCGTATCCGTTCTGTGGCGGACGGGCGGCTGTATTTGGGCTTTTAATAAAAGATCGGTAAATAAATCGTTTGTGTAAGGGTATTTTTCCGTTCCCGCCATTGTAAAAAAGTCAAATGCCAGATAAAATACATGCCCCTTTTGAAAGAGGTGGTGAAGAAGTGCAGGATAATTTGTTTTTTTACCGGGCGGAGGGCTCCACCAATTTACCCAGTGATCAGAATCGCATGATACACAGGGAAGGTCAAAATGCAGCATTTCCATAATAGAAGATTCCGCACTCTGGCTGCTTTTTTCAGAAAGTGCTTCGACCTCCAGAAAGTGCTCGCTGACCGGAGGGGTGGTGCAGGCGATGAGCCCGGTAAAGGGCTGGGATGAATCTGGGCGCAGGTAAGCGGACCAGCGGTTGGAAGTATATTCCCGGTGAACTTTTGCGGGGCCGCATCCGAACAGCCTGTGCAGGGCAGAACACTCCCGCAGGGTGGAATCGGCATTCCAAAGTCCGGTCTGTCCGGAGGAGATAAGGCAGCCGCCGGCGGCCACATAATCTTCCAGCAATGAAACTGTTGCTGACTGTATGACATAGACCTCCGGCAGCAGTAGCATGTCATATTCTTTCAGAAGAGATTTCGTCAGACAGCTCTCTGGCAGAATGTTATAGGGGATCTTGGCATATTCACACAACTGCATGGCGCCAAGAATGGCGTTCAGATGCGGGTTATGCCGTTTCATCCGCAGAATGGCATCCGCACTGAGCGTTGGCATGTTGACAGCCTTGGAACAGTCACTTTGCAGAATACCAATGGATTTTACCGGGGTACGGTTTGTTAAATACGGTTCCATTTCTTCCAGAGCAGTGTAAACAACACCAAGCCGCTTTGCCTCTTCCATGTCCAGAGTACCATCTGCGTGCTGGGAACCGCTGTACATGCCAACCCGGCATCCCTGCGCTGCAATGGAGCTTAAGTCACAGAGATATTGGGAAACTGTATCGTAGTTATATACCTGGGAGGCTTCTCCCGGAACCAGGATAGGGTATTGTCCGATTGCGGTATCTCTGGCATAAGCAGAAGAAAACCAGTTATCCTTTAGAAGAGGTTCGGAAAACTGATAGTCCAGCAGATCTCTGACCGGTTTCGGATAATGGCAGGAGAAATTAACGGTTATGGCTAAACCGGGATCCACTGCTTTTAAGCGCTGCTTCACATCCAGCAGAAATTCTTGGGCATTATCATCTAAGAAATCTATCATGTCCGACATATGCAATCGGATGTCAGCCTCATCAGAAGGCAGGTCATAGCCATAGGCCGAATGAAACTTTTCCCTGCATTTCTCGCAATAACAGAGAGAAGACCCAAAAATATCCATAAATAAAGCATCCGGGTTATAATTTTGTACAATTTCTTCCATCTGGGACAGACAGTACTCCCGGTAACCTGTCTGATAACAGCACAAACTCCACCGGGCAAATTCATCTTCCCGGATCAGGGGAGCGCCATCCGGCTTTCTTGCCCGCCACTGGGGGAACTGCCTTGCAGCACCTTCATCGTATTCAATGCAGTAATAGGCAATAAATTCAATCTTTTTTTTCTTTAGAACGGTGCTGATTTCCTGTATCCAGTCCGTCTTTAAGCCCTGATGTTTCCGGGCGCCTTCCACTTTACTGTCGTAATAAGTAACACCCCAGTGGTCTTTGCAGTAAACCATAAGGGAATCAATATGCGAGGTATCAAAGAATTGCTCATATTCTGTAATATTCAGTTGGTCTAAAGTTACAACAGGAGGTTGGGGGGAATGATGATCGATCAGATAACAGCGCTTGCTGTTCTTGTATTTGCTGCTCATATTAGGTATCTCCTTTCAGGATAAAATGCCCTTGGGCAAAATGGAACCGGCATCCCAGTATCAATATCCAGATAAGAGTACATGCAAAAAAGAGTGTGTGTTATTGCCAGTATATAGAAGATGAGAGGGAAAGTCAATAACATAAATTTAATCTACCATATTGTCACCTTATCCCTGATAAAAGCCTGAATTGTACACAAATAAATACACAAAACCTTAAATTGAATTTATAAAAAATTAAAATGTATCTACAAAGTTGTCAGATTTAAAAATAATAGTGGGTAATTGAAAGATAAAAAATAGAAAATATGAAAATTACGTTGACAAAAGAGCTGCTAAATACTATAATATGCATATCAACTGGTCAGACCAGTCAAACCAATTAAAGAGAACGGCAAAAAGTGAATAAAGGAGGGCAGATTGTTTCACAGAAGATGTGTGCAGGCAGTGAAAATTGTGTTTTGGGGACATGATTTTTATAAAAAGTAAAAGGAGAAGGCAGTATTATGAAAAAGAGAATTTTAGCGGTTTTATTGGCGGCAACAATGGTTACGGGAATGATCCCCGGATGCGGCGGATCAAATCAGAAATCAGATGGCAAAACCACGGAAAAGTCTGCAGATTCTGAAAAGGCAGGAGAGACCGGAGGTGGCAAGGAAGCAGCGGGTACGCAGAAGTCGGATATTACGCTGCGGTTTATTGATGTAAATCCAAGCCCACAGAGACAGGCATATTATGAAGGCGTTTTTGAGAAATTCAAAGGCGAAACCGGAATTACCGTGGCTTATGAAAGTGTACCCTGGGATGATGCGGCTAATAAACTGACGGTACTTGGCACATCAGGCCAGCTTCCGGATGTAATGACAACCCATCCGTTATGGCTGGGACAGTTTACGGAATCCAACTGGGTACTTCCCATTGATGAATATGCAGAAGAGCATAAAGATGAATTTGTAGATATTATCAGTAAAAGCAACTGGGTTAATGAAAAAGCAAACTATGGACACATATATACCATTCCGGATGGGTTTATGGTAAAGGGTATTTTCTATCGCAAAGACTGGGTAGAGGAAATCGGATATGAGATTCCTACCGGAGACGACTGGACTTATGAGGCATACTTTGACTTAATAAAGGCATTGACCGATAAAGAGAAAAAGAGATATGGCAACTCTTTCAGAGGGGCAAGAGGAGCATTCGATCCGCTGTTAGTTTATTTACAGACATTTACCGGTGGTTATGTGTACGATGAAGAAGGAAACTGCCTGTTAAATAAGCCGGAATGTGTAGATGCATTTGAAAAATGGTGTGCAGTATACAAAGATGGCTATGTACCGGAAGATTCCATTAACTGGGGATTTGTAGAGATGGTGGATAACTTTACAGGAGGATTAACCGGCACAATTTCCAATGACTCAGAAGTAGCCGTAGCATGTGAGACCAATATGAAACCGGAACAGTGGGGAGTACTGCCCATGCCGGTATCTACAGTTGACCACAAGCTATTGAATACTTCCAGCAGTCCTTATTCCTACACAATTTCAGCCCAGTCAGAACATCCGGATGAAGCGCTGATGCTGATGGACTACCTTGTAAAACCGGAAAACAATATTGAATATTGTAAGCTGGGCGGCTTGATTCCAATCAAAAAAGAAGCATCCAAGGATCCCACATATGGAGAAGACGGACCGTATGCAGCATTCTTAAACCAGTTAAATGATCCTGATTTTACCGTTCCGCCAATGTATGGACCATTTAACTACACCGATTTACATCAGGATACATTCCATGCAGAAATGCAGAAGTATTTGCTGGGCAAACAGTCTGCAGAAGATGTGCTGAATAACATATCCAATGAGTTAACAAAGAGAATGAAGGAATATCTGGCTGCAAATGAAGGCTCCGCCATAGAGAGCCCAAGAACATTACAGTAAAGCAAGTTCCATAAAGCAGAAAGCAGTTTTCAGACACGCCGGTCTACGTAACCTGAATTCGGGACAAATATGCCGCAAAGTGGGGCATGCAGATGGCGGGAATGAATTTTCAGACACGCTTTGGGGCGTATTAGATAATTGTAGCAGATAAACTGTCATATAGCACAGGGAGGGGACGGTTTAACCGTCCCCTTTGTGAATCCGGCTGATAGAATGGAAGGGAGATAAGATGGGAGTATTAATAGCATTCCTCGTTATTGTTGTAGTTGTTTGCGGCGCCATTTTCTGGCGGATGCATGTGAGGTCCGGTCAAAGAGTTGTGATAGGAAATCGGACTAAATCCAAAATGGAGCCATACTTATTTATTTTGCCTGTATTTGTACTGCTGTTAGTTATGTTTGGGTATCCTCTGATTAATAGTTTCATTATGGCATTTCAGGATTATAAGCTGACCGGTTCAGGAAAAGCTGCTTTTAATGGGATTGAAAATTTTAAGAAGCTCTTTGATGATACCGATACTTTTATGATTGTAAAAAATACATTGATTTATGTTTTGATTTCTGTGGCAGGTCAGTTCCTGTTAGGGATGGTTCTGGCAATGGCACTGAAAAAGCAGTTCAGGGGAAGAGGATTGTATCAGTCAATCGTATTTCTTCCATGGGCATTTTCCGGATTTGTCATAGGATTAATGTTCCGCTGGTCTTTTAATGGAGAATATGGAGTGGTAAATGACATACTGCTGAATCTTGGGATTATTAAGGAATCCATTGCCTGGCTTGGGACACCCGGAGTATCCCTGGCGGTTATCATTATGGCAATGATCTGGATGGGAATACCATTTTTTGCAATTATGATTTTAGCTGCTCTGCAGTCCATACCGGCAGACGTTTATGAGGCGGCAGATGTGGACGGATGCGGAGCAATCCGAAAATACTTTCAGATTACACTGCCTTACATAAAACCAACTATTATTACTACCATTCTGCTTCGTACCATCTGGATCTTTAATTCCTTTGATCTGGTAGTCATTATTACAAATGGGGGGCCTGCAAATACTTCCCAGACACTTCCGGCTTACATGTATTCCAAAGCATTTGGAACCTATGACTTTGGGTTTGCAGCGGCGATTGGAGTGCTGCTTATGGTTGTTCTGGGCATCTTTGCAGTCATCTTTCTGCGTGCTACAAATTACAATAAGGCAGGTGATTTCTAATGAAGAAAACGGGAAAAAAAAGAGCATTAGGATTTGGAAGATTTTTTATTTTAGCATTTTTTCTTGCACTTGTGGTACTTCCGATTTATTGGATGACCATTACATCCTTTAAAACAAACGGGGAAATTATCAATATGCAAAATATCACTTATTTTCCGCATACCTTTACAACGGAAAATTATACCGGACTGTTTGAGATGTTCGACTATGGTTCTTTATTGCAGAATAGTGTAATTGTCTCGGTTTCTTCTGCCTTAGTAGTTACCATGCTGTCTATATTGGGCGGTTATTCCCTGGCAAGATATAAATTTAAAGGAAAAGGTGCGATGGTGCTGTTCTTTCTGGTTACACAGATGATCCCCGGCATATTAGTTATCATCCCCCTATACCTCATATTTTCCAAGATCGGTCTGATTAACACCCATGTTGGGCTGTTCATTTATTATGTCATTGTAAATGTGCCGTTCTGTGTAGTAACTATGCGAAGCTTTTTCGAAAGGATTCCGGTAACGCTGGAAGAAGCTGCCAGGGTTGACGGATGTACGAAAATGAAATCTTTGATAAAAATTGTTCTTCCTATTATGTTCCCGGGGATTGTTTCCGTATTTGTATTTGCATTTATCGGTGCATGGAACGAATTGATCGCAGGAACTATTTTCATCAGTACGCCGGATATGTGGACGATTCCGGTTGGATTAAAGTCACTGATTGGAAAATACAGCGTGCAGTGGGGAGCTCTAATGGCAGGAGGTGTAATGGCACTTCTTCCAACAGCCATTATGTTTGCCGGAATGCAGAAATTCATCGTAGAAGGAATGACTGCCGGAGCAGTCAAAGAATAAGAACTTAAGGGAGAAAATTATGGGGTTAAAAAAAAGAGCGCAAGTGGAACATCAGATACTGCATCCCAGAGAAGATACAAGAGGTTATACCAGATGGTGGTGGTACGGTTGTGCAGTAAAAAAGGATGAATTGATAAGAGAATTGGATTTTATGAAGGATGCCCGGATGGGCGGAGTGGAACTTCAGATACTCTATCCGGTTACAGCAGATGATAAAGATAACGGGTTAAAAAATTGTACCTATTTATCCCCTGAATTTCTTGAATTGATTAAATTTGCCTGTGAAGAGGCGAATAAACGAAATATGAAATTTGACCTCACCTTAGGCTCATCCTGGCCGTTCGGAGGACCTTTTGTTCCCGTTGAGTTAAGCGGGCCTACGGTGATACCCTATACCATAGATGTGAAAGGACCCTGTGAATTAACATACGACTTCACTACGAGACTGTATGGCGAGGCTGCAGCCTGTATTATGGGGCGTATGGAAGACAGTCAGATGGTACCGGAATCAATTGTCGATATTACCGATAAAATCATGGATAAGCCTCTGTTTGAATGGCCCTGGGGAAAGCAGCTGGAAAAAGTAACCGTCCCGGAAGGAAATTATAAGATTGTGGTAATGGTATCCAGCGATAAACGTCAGACCGTATTAAAGCCTCTTCCGGGAGGCGATGGACTGATTATAGACCACAACCGGAAGGATTCCGCCAGATTATTCTTTGAACATGGGGGCGACCCGATTGTGAATGCTGTAGGAAAGGGGAAGATTCAGTCCTTTTTCTGTGATTCCATAGAAGTATTCGGACACAACTGGACAGATATTATCTATGATGAATTCCGAAAAAGAAGAGGTTACGAATTGCGTCCGCTGGTTTATGCTCTCTGGGGAGAGGTGCAGGGAATGACGGACCTGGTTCGCTATGATTTCCAGAAGACCATGGCAGAATTAACGGTAGAGAATTTTTTCCGGGAGATGACGAAATGGTGCCATGAAAAAGGAGCCCTTTCCAGAATACAGGCTCATGGATCCTGGGGGGATATTCTTCAGGCATATGGTGCCGCCGATATACCCGAAGGGGAAACCTTTTCCGCCTTTGACCGGTATGAAGTCAATACGGTTCACAGAAAACTGGCATCTTCTGCAGGACATGTCTATGGTAAAAAAATTATCTCTAACGAGTCCTTTACCTGGCTTCGGTTTCCCAGATTTGTGGTTACCCTTGAAAATATCAAAGCTGCTGCAGACAGCATTTTTTTAGACGGCATGAATCAGATTGTGAATCATGGATACTCCTACAGTCCTGAAAATGAAAATGAACTGGGATGGCCATTTTACGCTTCATCCCAGATCAACCATACGAATACCTGGTGGAAATATTACAAACCCTTAAGTGTCTATTTCAACCGGGTATGTGATTTCCTGCGCCGTGGAAAGACGAAAGTAAAGCTGGCAGTTTATCTTCCACAGTCTGATATCTGGGCGGAGAATCCACTGTCGGATATTCATATGTGTATGAAATTAGAAGAGCGGATAACCACCAGGACTGCAGACCGCATTCATAAGGAAGGATTTTGGTTCGACTATGTAAACGATGATGCCGTGGAGCGCTGGATGGATTATAATTACGAAATCCTCGTGCTCCTGGAATGTGAGCGGATGCCCCTGCAGACAGTTTATAAGCTGCAGGAATTTGCAGACAGCGGAAAAAAAATCATCTGTAAAGGGCCTGCTCCCGCCCGTTCCTGCGGATTACTATCTTATCAGGAAAACACCGGAAAAATCCAACATATAATGGAAGAGATGCAAGAGGCTGGACAGTTAATTATTACGGAGAAAAATGATGATGATTTGATAACGGAACTGACCCGTAATTTAGTCCCCGATGTAAAGGTATATTATAATAAGGAAGAAATCGGTTATGTACATCAGGAAGACGGAGTCACAGATATTTATTTTCTGTCCAATATCAGCGCCGGGAACAAACAGGAAAAGATAAGATTTTCCGACCAGAAAAATAACTTTTATGTTTTTGATCCTTTGACTGGACAGGAAAAAGGTATTCGCAGCAAACAGAAAGATGGGGCGGATACCATAGTGGAACTTGAATTTGAAGCTTTCCAGTCCCTAATCTTTGTATTTTCGGTTGAAATGGAAGATGAAACTCCGGTTCAGAAAGAACATAAAAAGGAATTCTCCCTGGATCTGTCCGAAGATTGGAAGTTTTCCGCAGATAGCGGCTGTTTTACAAAGCACTACGATGAATTGGAGAGCTGGGAAAATGAAGAAAGCCTCCGTTACTATTCCGGAGAAGGAATATACTGCAAAGAGGTTTCTATAGAAAAAGAAAAATGGAACCGGATGCAGGAAACGGGCATGGCAGAGCTGCAGTTTGAGCATATCGGTGAAACGGCAGGCATTTTTGTAAACGGACAGGAAGCAGGAACATTTATTAAACGTCCCTATAAAATGAATATTTTAAAATACCTGAAAGAGGGTAGCAATACTCTGGAGGTCAGAGTTTCGAACCTTTTGATAAACAGGGCGATAGATCCCAAATACCCGGAAATGGATTATCCTGAACCTGTTATAAGTGAATGGCCCTATTCTACCGCGGCATTAAACCGCTGCCGCAGGGAGCGGGTCTATAACTGGAGAGAACGTGAAATGATAGCAGAGCCACTTCCTTCCGGAATATGGGGGAAGGTAGGGATATATTGGTAAATACCTGCAACTGGCAGGTGGTTTTGGTTGAATAGCGTTGGCAGTTCTTATATAATGAATCTAAGTAAAATACAGTTATAATTGTCATAATAAGATTAGTAAAGGAGTATGTAGTGTGGCTAAATTAAAGACGAATATTGCACAATTAGGTTCGACAAGATTGTTATATTCAAGAATTGCGGACAGCATATGTGAATACATTACGGAAAATAAAATAGGCATAGGGGAAAAACTTCCAAGTGAGCGGGAATTAGCCGTGATGTGGGGGGTAAGCCGGTCATCGGTGCGTGAAGCAATACGTGAGTTAGAAAATCAGGGACTGTTAAGTGTGGAAGCAGGCAGAGGCTCCTTTGTGATTGGTGAAGTCTCTGACAAATCCATGATGTTTAAAATCCAGAAAAGGAATTTTTTCGAACAGTTTGAGATTAAGACCGTTCTGGAAGAGTATATGCTGAAAAAGATCACCCCGGTGATATCAGAAGAGGTATTATCGCAATTGGAACACATTGCAAAACAGATGATAACTATGTGTGATAACGGAATCTTCCCGCAGGAACTGGACAACCTGTTCCACAAAATTTTATTAGAGTCTTACGGTAATAAGGAAATGATCAATCTGGTGGAAAATATGATCCATGTATTTGGTGAATATAACGATGTTTATTTCCATCTGTGTGAGGGTGTGGTCAATGAAACAAATCAGACTATTTTAGATACCATCCCTTACCATCTGGATATGGTCCGGATGATGAGAGCAAGAAATGTAAAAGAAGTAATTAAAATCTATCGGAAAATTATTGAGCTGGATATACAGCTGTACAGCATGGTGAATCCGGCGGACCAGAAGGAGACATTATGATGGATGACCTGTTAAGCATGACCCATTTAGGCGATGAATACGATAAATATTTAAATGCAGTAATCCCGCCTGTTTTTATGAATTCCCTGCATGTATTTCCCACGTTTGAGGAATATGCCGGATGTGATGCTTCTAAGAAAGGAGAATTTAAATACGGAAGAGTTTCGAACCCTACCGTGCATATTCTGGAAGAAAAGGTGGCTGCATTAGAGCATGGATGCCGGGCGGCAGCTTTTGGAAGCGGGATGGCGGCAACATCAGCAGCGATTCTGGCAACCTGTAAAGCAGGAAGCCATATAATCTGTATGCGGGATGTATACGGGCCTGTAAAGAATATTTTAAACCGGTATATGATTCCTAAGCTGAATATGTCTGTTACTTATTGGTCAGGAGAGAGCCTGGATGAACTGGAAAAGGCAATCCTGCCGGAAACAGATCTGATTATGATAGAAAGCCCGGCTACCTTTGTCTTTACTGTGGTTGATATCGCAGGCGTAGCAGCAATTGCAAAAAAGCATGGGGTGAAAACGTATATTGACAATACATACTGCACGCCGCTTTATCAGAAACCGCTGGATCTGGGGATTGATCTGGTTATGCATACCCTTACCAAATATATCGGTGGGCACAGTGACATTATGGGCGGTATTCTCACATCTGCAGATGAAGAACTTATGATCGAAATCCAGTTCACCGTCCGTGAGCTTTTTGGAGCTAATATGGGACCCATGGAAGCCTGGCTTGCAATCCGGGGACTTCGGACTATGGCGCTCAGAGTGGCAGAACATGGCAGGACGGCACAGATAATTGCAGAATATCTGGAGAAGCATGAAAGAGTGGAACGCGTCTATTATACCGGTCTGCCGTCCCATCCCCAGCGGGAGTTAATCGAAAAACAGCAGAAAGGACACACAGGATTACTAAGTTTTGTGCTGAAGGATTCCCCCGAGGAAGCGGTAAAAGTAATTAACAAATTAAAATTATTTGGAAAAGGCTGTTCCTGGGGAGGATTTGAAAGTCTTGCCCTCTGTCCGCTGTATACGGCAACGGAAGAGGAAATAAAATTTTTAAATCTGTCAGATCATGACCGGGGGCTGATACGTATCCATTGCGGTTTAGAAGGCGTGGATAATCTGATGGAAGACTTAGAAAATGCATTAGAACGTGTCTTAAATTGAATTTTTATCAGGATGAAAAAGAAGAAATGGGGTGGCGGCAATGAATTACAGAGAAAATATTATGGCGATTCTAAATTACAAGCCTTATGAAAATATGCCGGTGGTGTCCTTTGGGTACTGGGTGGAAACGCTGGACAAATGGGCAGCGGAGGGACATATTACCAGAGAAGAAGCAGAAGGTTACCGGAAGTTTGGGGACAATTCTGAGGCTGATAAAAGTGTGATGAAAAAACTTGGGTTTGATTTTAACTGGAACTCCTGCGTAGGATGCCAGGTGGACATCTATCCAAGATTTGAAGTGGAGGTAATGGAAGAAAGGCCGGATGGCTCCAGGATCATCCGGGATGAGCTGGGGCTGATTGTACTGGAAAAACCGGGGACAGTTTCCATACCAGCAGAGATTGGAACCTCAATGACCGACCGTCAGGCATGGGAAGAACATTATCTTCCCCGTCTGCAATGGTCTAAGGAACGTATGGATGAAAGCCTGTTGAAATCACTGCAGGATACCTCCGGGCGTGAGGTTCCCGTTGCAATACACTGCGGTTCGCTGCTTGGCAGGATGAGGGATCTGCTGGGGGTAGAGCAGTTAAGCTACTTATATATGGATGACGAAGAGCTGTATGCAGAAATAATCGATACCATGGCAGGGCTGTCTTACAAGTGGGTCAAAGCGGCGCTGGAATCCGGAGCAAAGTTTGATTATGCCCATTACTGGGAAGATATCTGTTTTAAAAATGGTCCGCTGGTGATACCCGGTGTGTTTGATGAGTACGTAGGTCCTCATTATAAAAAGACAACAGAGCTGTTAAAACAATATGGCGTAACCATAGTTTCAGTGGATTGTGACGGTTTGATTGATTCCCTGATACCTACCTGGCTGGAAAATGGCGTCAATACTATGTTTCCCATTGAAGTAGGCACGTGGAATGCGTCCATAGAGCCATGGAGAGCAAAATATGGAAAACAGATTCGCGGTGTTGGAGGTATGAATAAAACTATATTTGCCAGAGATTATAAAGCCATAGATGCAGAGATAGAGAGACTGAAGCCGCTGATAGAACTGGGGGGATACATTCCCTGCCCGGATCATCGGATTGCCCCGGATGCCATATTTGAAAATGTACAGTATTACTGCGAACAGATTCGCAGGATCATTTAAAGGAATTTGTGCAGCAGCAATTCTGGAACTGCTTACCGCTGGACAAGTAAAGGAAAAGTGGCAGTACCCGTACAGCATTGCGTAATTAACTGTTAATTGCGCGAGCTGTACGGGTACTGTTATTTTTGTGGGAAATGGATGCCCGTTTAAACGTGCTGTCTGATATTTAAGGAAATCTCGCTTTCTCTTTCTGCATATGATAGAATAGAAGAAAAAGCAAGTATCGGATACTGTATGGATTGAAGTGAAATGCAGGCAGTAGGATGTCAGGGTTGCAGAAAAATATGAATGGAAAGGAAGCCACGCTGTGATTTCTTCAACCTGTATGATTTGTGGCCGTATCCCAGGTAAGAACGGGATGCGTTATCGGTGTGAAAATGGCAAAAATGATTTTAAAAGTGATTATTGGTGTAATGGCGGTGGTATTTCTGATAGGAGCAGCCGGTGTAATTTACCTTACTGTAAGGGAATACAGACCAAAGAAGAATGAAAAAGTAGAAGTTCCCAAGGGAAGCAGGAAGCTTTCGGTATCCGATAAACTAACATTCCTGACATGGAATACCGGATATGCCGGTTTAGATAAAACCCAGGATTTCTTTATGGACGGTGGTACGAAGGTGATGCCGGATAAAAAAGAAGAGGTACTGGCAAATATGGAGGCAATTTCCCAGACATTAAAAGAGAATGCGGCGGATGTCTATTTTCTTCAGGAAGTGGACATTTATTCAAAACGTTCCTACTACCAGGATCAGACAGCATTTTACAGAGAAGAACTTGGGATGGGAAATATGTTTGCCTATAATTTTAAATGTGACTTTGTTCCTTATCCGCTGCCGTTCATCGGACATGTGGAATCGGGCGTCGCAACATATACGCAGCTGGGGGCAGCAGAAGCCAGTCGTATAGCACTGCCGGAGTCTTTTTCCTGGCCGGTGAAAACATGTAATTTAAAGAGGTGTCTGTTGACGACCAGGATACCTTTCGAGGACTCAGACAAAGAGCTTGTACTTGTAAATCTCCATCTGGAGGCTTATGACGATGGGGCAGGGAAGAAGGCGCAGAGTGCGCTGCTGGCACAGGTTTTGGAAGAAGAGTATCAAAAGGGAAATTATGTGATTGCCGGAGGTGATTTTAATCAGACCTTTTCTTCGGTAGCCAAGTATCCAATCTGGAATAAAGATGGATGGGTACCGCCCAAAATGGATGAAGACAGCCTTCCGGAAGGTTTCCGCTTTGTTATTGATGATTCAGCGCCTACCTGCCGTCTGCTGGATGCACCGTATACCGGTTCGTATGATACTTCCCAGGTATATGTTCTGGATGGATTCATTGTTTCTGAAAATATAATGGTAGAAACGGCGGATGTAGTTGACGTAGGTTTTGAGAATACAGATCATCAGCCGGTGAGAATGACGGTGAATCTGAAGTTCTAACGTAGATTGGACAATTACATTTCCCTGTGTTAGAATAAAAAAGATATAAAGACACGCTATATATATATAAGATAAGTTTTGACAATTTCTTGGAGGAAAGATGAAAAACGAAGATATGTTTCAAATGCGGCAGTTAAAGGACAGCGATCTGGAGGAGTTTAATGCGCTGCTTCGCTATGTATTTCAGGTTACAGGAGATGAGTTACTAAAGTCAGGCTGGGAAGAAGATGAAATCCAGCGTGCAAAAGCACCAATATTAAAGCAGTCCTATATACTGGGCTATTTTCATAAAGATAAACTGGCATCCCAGATAGTAGTATACCCCATGGAAGTGAATGTCTATGGAGAGATCTATAAGATGGGAGGGATTACAGGGGTTGCTACCTATCCCGAATATGCCGGCAGAGGATTGATTCATACCCTGATGCTGAAAATTCTGGAGCACATGAGGGAAGAAAAGCAGTCTGTTTCATTTTTGTATCCATACTCTATTCCTTTTTACAGGAAAAAGGGATGGGAAATTGTATCAGATCAGATTAAGTTCAGCATTAAGGATACACAGCTGCCCAAGAAGCAACCCGTTCCCGGTATGGTAGAAAGAGTAGAATGGGATCATGAAGACTTAAAGAACGTTTACCGGTACTTTGCAGTCCAAAGACACGGAGCTTTAATCAGGGACGATCTGGCATGGGAAGAATACTGGCGCTGGGAATCCGATGATGTCATTGCGGCAATCTATTACAGTGAAGAGCATAAACCGCTGGGGTATATCGTATATTCTATTGAAAATGAAGTATTTAACGTCAAAGAAATTCTCTATCTGAATATAGAAGCAAGACATGGAATCTGGAATTATATCAGTTCTCATTTTTCAATGATTACTGAAGTAAAAGGATATAATTATACCGGGGAACCCCTTGCTTTTCTTCTGGAAGACAGTGAAATCACCGAGACCATTGCACCTTATATTATGGCAAGGATTGTAGATGTCCGGGAATTCATTCTGCAGTATCCATTTCAGGTAATGCCGGAAGACTTTCATATTCATTTAATTGTTCATGATAATATGGCGCCCTGGAATGAAGGAGATTTTCAGATTTACTGGAAGGATCAGAAGACATATTGTGATCAGGAAAATGATCTGCCGCTTACGAATATCGTAGAGTTAGATATACAAACTCTGACCACAATGTTAATGGGATACAAAAGGCCTTCGTATCTGTATGAAAATGACAGGCTTGATATGGAATATTATATGGTACAGATATTAGAACGGCTAATACCGGTGGGAAAACCATATTTTTCCGATTATTTCTAAATTAGTGATATCCCGTTCTGTGCTTATAAAATAAGGGCTGATATTACAATAGAGCGTGTTTTAAAATTGCTTTCTGGCAGCTGTGCGTCACAGTTTGTGGGAGATTCGTCCCGGATGAAGGGCGCGTAGCGGGCTACGTAACCTGAATTCGGGGCAAATATGTCGCAAAGTGGGGCGTACAGATGGCAGGAATGAATTTTCAAACACGCTCTAGGTGGATTTCGGCCTTTATTTTAATTTCACAGGACGAAAAGATTCATCCCCCCCTATTGACATTTAAATCCCACACGCCTATAATAACACTAACTGAATAGCTATGCAGGGGAACTAATAATAGTTGAGATTGATATGTATATATCTAACCCTTTGAACCTGACAGTTAACACTGTGGTAGGGAGCATTCGATGAGTAATAGTTGGATGTTCACTTTTTAGTGAACATTTTTTTATGAAAAACAGAGTGAACTGGCAGGTAAGCAATTACCTGTCTTTTTTCATGCAATAAACCAGGCATTTGCTATTCGTTAATACAAACACATAAGGAGGAACAGCAAATGCGCGCATATTACACGCAGATGGAAGCAGCAAAGAAAGGAATTGTAACACCGCAGTTGGAGATTGTAGCGGCAAAAGAAGAAATGGAGGTTCCCAAATTAATGGAACTGGTGGCATCCGGACAGGCAGTAATTCCGGCTAATGTACATCACACCTCTCTCTCTCCGGAGGGAATCGGAAGCGGACTTCGCACTAAGATAAATGTAAATCTGGGAATTTCAGGGGACAGTAAGGATTATGACCGGGAATTGAAAAAGGTGCAGATGGCAATTGATTTTGGAGCAGAAGCAATCATGGACCTGAGTAATTATGGAAAAACACATGACTTCCGGGAAAAATTAATTGAGATGTCTCCGGCAATGATTGGGTCGGTACCGATGTATGATGCCATTGGTTATTTAGAGAAAGATTTGTTAGAGATCACGGCAAAGGATTTTTTAAGAGTGGTAGAAGCACATGCAAGAGAAGGCGTTGATTTTGTTACTATCCATGCCGGATTAAACCGCAGAGCGGTGGAGAGCTTCCGCAGGGCAGGACGGAAAATGAATATTGTTTCCAGAGGAGGTTCCCTGTTGTTCGCCTGGATGGAAATGACGGGAAACGAAAATCCATTCTTTGAATACTATGATGAAGTGCTGGATATACTGCGGGAACATGATGTGACAATCAGTATCGGAGATGCTCTGCGTCCGGGATGCATTGCAGACAGTTCCGATGCGGGACAGATTGCGGAGTTAATAGAAATCGGCAACCTGACTAAATGGGCATGGGAAAAGGATGTGCAGGTATTAGTAGAGGGGCCGGGACATATGGCAATGGATGAGATTGCTGCAAATATGAAAATGGAAAAGAGAATCTGCCATAATGCCCCATTCTATGTTCTGGGACCTCTGGTAACGGATATTGCACCGGGGTATGATCATATTACATCCGCAATCGGAGGCGCAATAGCGGCTGCAAACGGAGCGGATTTCTTATGTTATGTTACTCCGGCGGAACACCTGCGCCTGCCGGATGTGAGTGATGTAAGAGAAGGCATTGTAGCCAGCAAGATCGCAGCTCATGCAGCAGATATCGCCAAAGGAATCAAAGGAGCCAGAGATATTGATAACCGTATGGCAGAAGCAAGGCATAAGATGGACTGGGATGAAATGTTTGACATCGCAATTGATGGAAAGAAGGCAAAAGAGTATTTTGAAAGCACGCCTCCGGCAGACCGCCATACCTGTTCCATGTGCGGAAAAATGTGTGCAGTCCGAACTACAAATATGATACTGGAAGGCAAAAAGGTAGAATTCTGTACGGAAAAGTAAAAATTTATATTAGATCCTCACGGCAGTCTCCCAATTTACATATAGGCAGGTCCGCTTGCCGCGCTGCTGTGGGAATAAAGAAACAGGACGGGATATAAATCATGAAAATAAATGGACAGACAGCAGAACTAATAAAAACAATAACGCTGGAAGAATTTCTGATAGAAAAAAATTATAATCTTTCCAGAATCGCTGTAGAATTAAATGGAGTAATCGTACCAAAAGGGAAATTTGCAGGCATTGTTTTAAATGATGCGGACTGCCTGGAAATCGTCAGTTTCGTAGGCGGAGGTTGAGCAATGCAGATAAAATTAAATGGAAAGATCACCAAAATTCAGTGCAATACCCTGGCGGAATTAAAAGGACAGTACGGCAAAGAAGAGGATATCGTAATCTTAAATGGTTTTTCTGTTCCCATAGAAGAATTCATCAGTGGGACAAGAACATTAAAAGAGATGGATGAGGTGTTTTTTATACATAGAGGGGTGCTGCCGGGGCAAGAGGAGCTGGAGGCCATGATGGCATCCAGGCACACCCCCGGGGTCTGGGAAAAAGTGAACAATGCCTGTGTCGCAGTAGCGGGACTGGGCGGCCTGGGATCTCACATTGCGGTGATGCTTGCAAGGACAGGCGTAGGGAAGCTTTTGCTGGTAGATTTTGATGTAGTAGAACCGAGTAACTTAAACCGCCAGAACTATCTGGTTTCCCATCTGGGTAAGAAGAAAACAGAGGCATTAAAAGAACAGATTGCCCAGATCAATCCTTTTATCCAGGTAGAGACAATAGACAGAAGGGTAACCTCACAAAATGCGGCGGGTATATTTGAGGAATATCCCATTATATGTGAAGCATTTGACAGGCCGGAAGCCAAGGCGGCTCTGGTAAATGCGGTACTGATGGAACTCCCGGAATCCACAATCGTTTCCGCATCCGGGATGGCCGGATATGACAGTGCCAATGAAATAAAGACCGTGCGTAAGATGTCAAGGCTCTATGTGTGCGGGGATATGGAAAATGAAGCAAAGGAAGGAAGAGGGCTGATGGCACCCAGAGTCCAGGTGTGTGCCGGACATCAGGCCAATATGGTTCTGCGTCTGATACTTGGAATCACGGACGTATAGTGCGCGGTCTGCATCAATAGAATATCTGCGGCAAACGCAGGAATACAGGTTCATCATAAATGTTTCGAAAGGAAAAGGATACAGAAATGGAAGATAAATTAATCATAGGCGGTCATGCCTTTGAATCCAGGTTTATCCTGGGATCAGGCAAATTTTCATTAGAGATGACCAATGCAGTTATTAAAAATGGAGGAGTGGAAATGGCTACACTGGCACTTCGCCGTGCCAATGTAGGCGGGGAAGAAAACATCCTGGACTATATGCCGGAAGGCATTACCTTACTGCCAAATACATCCGGTGCCAGAACGGCGGAAGAGGCGGTCCGCATTGCACGTCTGGCAAGGGAAATCGGCTGCGGTGACTTTGTAAAAATTGAGGTTGTGCACGACTCCAAATATCTGCTTCCGGATAATTATGAGACAATCAAAGCAACAGAAGTACTGGCAAAGGAAGGATTTATTGTAATGCCCTATATGTACCCGGATTTAAATGCAGCCAGAGATATGGTAAATGCAGGAGCAGCAGCCATTATGCCTCTGGGAGCTCCAATTGGAAGCAACAAGGGTCTGTGTACCAGGGAATTTATCAAAATGCTGGTGGAAGAAATTGACCTGCCGATCATCGTTGACGCCGGAATCGGAAGGCCTTCCCAGGCATGTGAGGCAATGGAAATGGGGGTAGACGCCATTATGGCAAATACCGCAATTGCAACGGCAGGAGATGTGGCACAGATGGCAGCAGCATTCAAGCTGGCGGTAATATCAGGAAGAATGGCATATCTGGCAGGACCAGGCCGGGTATTGGAACAGATGGCGGAAGCATCCAGTCCATTGACCGGATTTTTACAGGATTAGAGCACGTATGAATATGATAGAATCAGAGAGCATTTGAAAATTGCTTTAATTAAATATGAATGCTCTGGCAGCTTGCAACTTAAGATTTCGAATGAAAGAAAGGAAACTAGAGTGTGTTTGAGTACAGAAAATGAGAAGAAACCGGAGTATCCCAAAGCAGGGTTCTCCGGTATTAGATCCGGCAGGTTTATCACGGAAGAGACAAACCATATGGAATATCAGCCGGGAATGGAAGATTTACAATCCGATATTATGGATAAGGTTCTGGAAAAGGTCAATATATATGATTATGAAGCTTACACCGCCAAAGATGTAAAACTGGCGCTGGCAAAGGAAAGCCTGCTTCCCGAAGATTTTGCGGCGCTTCTTTCCCCGGCGGCAGAACCCTTTTTAGAAGAGATGGCGAGAAAAGGAAAGGCAGAGACGGGAAAGCATTTTGGAAATGCAGTTTCACTTTTTACTCCATTGTATATTGCAAATTATTGTGAAAATAACTGCATTTACTGTGGTTATAATTGTAAAAACCGAATTCTACGGGGAAAACTTTCCATGGATGAAATAGAAGAGGAATTAAAGAATATCGCATCCACCGGATTACAGGATATTTTACTATTAACAGGAGAATCCAGAAAGGCATCTGATGTAAACTATATTGGAGAGGCAGTCAGGATAGCAGCCAGGTATTTTGCCTTAGTGGGGGTTGAAATTTATCCTTTGAATACGGACGAGTACCAATATCTGCATACCTGCGGTGCAGATTACGTCTGTGTCTATCAGGAGACCTACAATCCCATAAGGTATGAACGGCTCCATTTAAGCGGTCCCAAGCGTATTTATCCATATCGCTTTCATGCCCAGGAAAGAGCCCTGAAAGGAGGAATGCGTTCCGTAGCCTTTGGCGCCCTTTTAGGCTTGGATGATTTTCGTAAGGATGCGTTTGCAACCGGAATGCATGCCTATCTGGTTCAGCAGAAATATCCCCATGCGGAGATTGCTTTTTCTCCGCCAAGGCTTCGTCCAATTATTAATAATGACAAGATCAATCCCAAAGATGTTCACGAAACCCAGCTGCTTCAGGTCATGCTGGCATATCGCCTGTTCATGCCATTTGCAGGGATAACCATTTCTACCCGGGAAAGGGAAGGCTTCCGGGATCATGTCATTGGTATGTGCGCCACTAAGATATCAGCGGGGGTAAAGGTAAGCGTTGGAGGGCATGGAGAAGAGGCAAAAGGCGATGAACAGTTCGAAATATCAGACCCCAGAAATGTAGAAGACGTGAAGCGGGCAATTATTGCCCAGGGACTGCAGCCTGTCTATGTGGATTATATCAGAGTGTAATACATGGACAAAATGCATGTTTACAGGTTTTATGCAGGGGGCGTGTAGTATATATAATCTCAATTGTGGAAAACCCGGGAGGCAGAAGATGTATTTGTGTATAACTAACAGAAAACTTTGTACAGGAAATTTCTTAACGAAGATAAGGGAACTGGCGGATAGGCAGGAGATAGAGAAAATTGTATTGCGGGAGAAAGATCTTTCTTCCGATGATTATGAAGCACTGGCAGAAAAATGCAAAGAGATCTGTCAGGAGTATGGGAAACCGCTGGTAATCAATCAGTTTATAGAAACCGCTCAAAAACTGCAGAATCCGGAAGTGCAGATCTCTATGGAGATGCTCAGGAAATATACAGGAAATACAGTACAGCAAAGAGTGAATACCGGAGCAGGCAGCACCTGTAATTTACAAAGTACTGTACTGGGAGAGTTTCAGGCGGTGGGGGTGTCGGTTCACAGTGTCCCAGAAGCAGAAGAAGCACAGCTTCTGGGTGCCGGATATTTGCTCGCAGGGCACATTTTTCAGACGGACTGTAAAAAAGGAATTCCCGGGCGGGGGCTTGCATTTCTAGAAGAAGTTTGCCAAAAAGTAAGTATTCCGGTTTATGCCATTGGGGGGATATCACCGGACAATATACAGGAGGTAATCCGCGCCGGAGCAAAGGGCGGATGCATGATGTCAGGTTTTATGAGGTAACAGGCAGCAGTATCATAATGCTTGTCCCGCCTCCTGGGGCATCCTCAATCCAGATCCTTCCTTTATGCAGTTTTATTATTTCCTTTGCAATACAGAGACCAAGTCCAAAGTGCTCTTTATCTTTATGGGATGCATCTACCCGGTAAAACCGGTCAAACACCGCTTTTTTATTCTCATCCGCGATGCCGGGACCGCTGTCGGTCACGGCAATCTGGAACTTGCCGGAACCAAATGTAAGGGAAATACTCACTTTTCCGCCTTCAGGAGTATAGGAGAAAGCATTGTCCAGCAGTATGGACAGAATCTGACCAATCCGTCCCGGATCACAGAGAAGCGGGGGAATCGACTGCTCTGGAATATGAAAGGCAAAATCCATATTCTTATCCAAAGCCTGGGGCTCGAATTTTTCATAAGTTTCTAAAACCAGTGTGTCAAGTTCCGTGGGCTCCCGCTGAATGGTCCAGTTTCTGGCATCTGCATTTGCAAGGGTAAGCATGTCATTGATCAGCCTTGCCATACGGGCCGCTTCTGATTCCATTGCGTGGATAAATCGTATGGCATCCTCTTTGCCTGCAATTTTCAGTGCGGACAGACTGCTTGTAATAACCGTGAGGGGAGAGCGGAGCTCGTGGGATGCAGAAGCGACGAATTGTACCTGCTTTTCCCGGTTTTCTTTTAATGGGCGAATCATATGGCGTGTAAAGAGCCAGGAAAAAATACCGAGAAGTATAATAGCGCACAGATCAACAAGTACAATAAGCATACGTTGGCGAAAGATCTGAGATTTCTGGGAGGTAAAAGGAGAGATGGCAGTTATACTAAGATAACCGCTGTCTTTGGGAATCAGAGCTACCGAGGCATAATAAAGTTCTCCATCCTCTCCTGTCATTTTAAATTCTTCATGTTTGGACAGCACACTGTTTTTTCTAAAATTGTCAATATCCAGTCCGAAGGTCTGCAAAGCAGTTTCGTTTGCCTGGGCAGTTAGCTTTTCGGCAGCGGGAGATGGATTCAGGGAGTCGAATACCAGATTGTTTCCGGTGTCTTTTATCTCCAGCTGTATATGGTAATTGTATTCCATCTGAGTAATCCAGGTATGAGTAATGACTGATTGGTTCTCAAGATAAGAGTAGAGTGAATTTATGTTATTTATAAAAGAGGAATAACTGATATCTCTGATGCCGGATTCAGCTATGGTCAGACAGATGCAGGACATGGCGACCAGGATGAGTCCGGTCACCATAGTACAGAAAAGTGTCATTTGATGGTGTAATTTTCTAAACATTTGTATCCTCCAGGCTATATCCGATCCCGCGGATCGTTTTCAGGGTAAGGGTGCTGCTGACACTGGTAAGACGCCTTCGCAGGAGATGGATATAATTATCCAGATTCCCTTCCTCCACAGAGGCATCCGGTCCCCACACGCGGGTTAACAGGGTCATACGGGGAAGAATTTTACCCGAATTATTTAAAAAAGCCTCCAGCAGGTCACCCTCCCGACGTGACAGGGCACAGGTCAGTTCTCCCCGTGAGAGTTTTTTCTGTGACGCATCATAAGAGATATCGCCATAGGTAAGGGGTTTGTTTTCATTCCAGCCTGCAGGCCTTCTGCTGATGCAGCGGATTCTTGCCATTAACTCTTCAAATGCAAAGGGTTTTACAATATAATCATCGGCTCCAAGATCCAGCCCCTGCACACGGTCATGTAAATCACCCAGTGCAGTCACCAGAATCAGAGGTGTGGATATTTGCTCCGAACGCACTTTCTTCAGAACGGCAGTACCGTCCATTAAAGGGAGCATACGGTCCAGCAGAATAAGATCATGGACATTTTCACGTATATAGCGAAGTCCGGACTCCCCGTCGTGGCAGACATCCACAGAGATGCCTTCGTGTTCTAACTGGTATTTTAATGAATCACATAAAATCAAATCATCTTCAATTATTAATATTCTCATAACATTTCGCCTCCTGATCCTATTATAATATGAATTGTATTAAAATAAAGCAGAAAATAACTTAAGAATCATTAAGTTTTAATTTTTAGAGAGTAGCTAGAGAAAAGTATGCTATTCTGGCTCCATCAAAACAAATTAATATCATTATGAGGAGGAATAACAATGAGAGGTTTTTTAAAAAAGGGAATATGTCTGACAATGGCGGCGGGGCTGGCGGCTATACCGCTGGCAGGATGCCAGAGTGGTACCGATAGTGTATCGGATACACAAGGGGGAAATGAGGCAGCATCCGGAACCAATACTTCAACTGGTTCAGAAGCAGGTGCGATGGGACGCTATCTGGAAGAAGATGCGGCATTGCCTGAGGGAACAGCTATGATACTGGATATATGCAGGCAGACAGACGGAAGTGTGAATATGGCGATTAGCAATGAAGCAGGCAGCAGGGAGATATGGAGTTCCAAAGATGTGGGAAAGACCTGGGAAAAAGTGTCGGATTTCCCGGCAGATATTCTGAACGATGATGTGGCTTATTTATATCATATGGCTTTGTCACCGGATGGTGCGATTGGAGCTGTAAAATATTCGGAAGATGGCAGTTTCCAGCCCTTGTATGCCGACAAAGATGGAAATGTAAAAGTATTTGACCAATTATTTGGCGGAGCAGAAGCAAATGCCCAGGCAAACCTGTCCGATGTAAGCTTTACGGAAGACGGTAAACTGCTGGCAATGGGAAGCAAGGGCGTATTTTTAATAGATACAGAAAAAGGAACTGTGGCACAAGAGTTCGCAAAGGGTACCTCTCCCATAACCATTGGAACTGCAGGAAACGTACTTCTTGTAGTAACTACGGATGAGGTGCAGCTTTATGATATCACAACTGGTAAACTGATGGATAAGGATAAAGTTCTGGATGAGCAGATAGTGGGAAAAGACTCCCCGGGACAGTTGGAGGGCAGTTCCAGTACAAAGTCGGTGTTGTTCCAAAAAGGGAAAGAAGGAGAGTCGGTATACTACTGCAATTCCAATGGTTTCTATAGCCATACCATTGGGGGAAGCATAGCAGAACAGATTATGAATGGAGAGTTGAATTCCCTTGGAAGCCCCAGCACGGGACTGGTGTCCATGGCATCCATGGATGATGATTCTTTCCTGGTTGCCTGCATGGATGGAAGCGAATATAAATTATTGCGTTATGTGTACTCAAAGGATACACCAGCCGTACCAAGTAATGAGATAAAGGCCTATACACTACGGGATAATCCTGAAATCCGCCAGGCAATAGCCCTCTTCCAAAAGAAGTATCCGGATACCTGTGTGACGCTGGAAGTTGGATTGTCGGGGGATGATGCAGTAAATACATCCGATGCACTCCGTACATTAAATACAAATATCCTGGCGGGGAAAGGACCGGATCTGCTTCTTTTGGACGGAATGCCAATTCAGTCGTATATAGAAAAAGGAATATTGACAGACCTTGGCAGTGTGCTGGAACCGATTTCCTCTGAAGAGGGATTTATTGAAAACATTAAGAATACCTATGAAAGTGATGGGAAAATCTATGCTGTTCCAAGCAGATTCCAGATACCGGCGATTCAGTCCACTAAAGAGACGGTTGATGCGGCAGTAGATCTGAAATCCCTTGCAGATCAGGCTGAAAAAATGAAGAATGAAAAGAGCTATATGAGAGTACTCTCTCAGATGTCCATGGTAGACCTGGCATTGGAACCGTTATATAATGTAAGCTCACCTGCATGGGAAAAAGAGGACGGAACCCTGGATAAGGATGCACTGACAGAGTTTGTTACACAATTCAAGCGTCTCTATGATCTGGAGGACCACAGTCAGGATCAGGTCGATACCTATGTGGAAGAAGACATTAAAAATTCAACGGCAAGTTCTTTCTTAAGTGTTTCTATGGGAAGTATGGGCAGAATGGATGACAGTATGGGAATCAGCATTGGAAATATTATGTCTATGAACGATTTGGCTATGGTGGTTTCCTCAATCAAGCAGATAGATGGAGAAACTTATGGATTGCTGAATGGGCAGTCAAAGAATGTATATGTACCGGGGACGGTTATCGGAATCAGCAGTAAAAGTACAGCGCCGGAGCAGGCTGGGAAATTTGCATCTTTCCTTTTGTCCAAAGAATCTCAGATTGTCAATCAGGGAGGGGGATTCCCGGTAAATAAAGCTGCATTTGATACAGTGATTAACGACAAACCGGCAAAAGGGTTAGGAAGCTTAAGCAGTGGAAGTAGCCAGACGGGGGAAATGGTCTCCCTGGATATTGAGTGGCCTACAAATGAAGAAATTAATACCTTTAAAGGTTTTGTAGAGTCTCTGGATAAAGGACCGCTGTCTGATAATGTAATTAAAGAAACCGTATTTGAGCAGGTGAAACGATGCGTAAAGGATAATGTTTCCGTAGAGGATGCAGTAAATACCATTCTGCAAAAAGTAAATCTGTATATTAGTGAAAGATAAAATTTTTATTAAATCTATTAATTTTCTATTATATAGTTGTGCAGGGTGAATATCCTATGATATAATCGGACTAAAATTTTTTAGGAGGAATTATATCATGGATTTAGACCCTGACCCTGGTGCGACACAGATTGCACTGCAACTATTATTTTTGGTGTTTTTAACATTTGTAAATGCGTTCTTTGCAGGAGCTGAGATGGCAGTGGTATCTGTCAATAAGAACAAGATCAAACGTCTTGCTGAGAACGGTAACAAGAAAGCAGTTTTGATACTCAGACTGATGGAGGATTCCACAAAGTTCTTATCTACGATTCAGGTAGTGATTACTTTTGCAAACTTCTTCTCCAGTGCATCAGCAGCATCCGGTATTTCGAAGATTCTGGGAGGATGGATGAGCAAGTTCAACGTCCCATTCAGCGAAACCATCGCACTTGTTATTGTTACTATTTTACTTTCTTTTGTAACCCTTGTATTGGGGGAACTGGTACCGAAAAGAATAGCTTTGCAGAAAGCGGAAGCCTTTAGTTTATGGACAGTAAAACCGATCTACATTGTATCAAAGGTAATGGCGCCGTTTATTAAGCTTTTGTCTCTGTCTACGAATTTCATATTACGATTAGCTGGTATGAAAACAGAGAATATAGAAGAGCGTGTGTCGGAGGAGGAAATCAAGGCCTTATTAGAATCAGGCAGTGAACAAGGTGTGTTTAATGAAATTGAAAAGGAAATGATAACATCGATTTTTTCTTTTGATGATAAAATAGCAAAGGATGTTATGGTTCCCAGAAAAGCAGTTTATGCAATTGATATAGACGAGCCGCTGGAAGACTATGTGGATGAGCTGTTATCCAGCAGACATTCCAAAATACCGGTCTATAAAGAAGATATTGACAATATTATCGGTGTTCTGCATATGAAGGATTTCATATTGGCAGCCAAGGAAAGCACTTTTACCGGTGTAAAGGTAGAAGAGATAATGCAGGAGCCATATTTCGTACCGGAGTCTAAGAATACGGATGAATTATTCCGTGACCTGCAGACGAAGAAAAATCATATGGCGATCTTAATTGATGAATACGGCGGATTCTCAGGTATCGTTACAGTAGAAGATCTGGTTGAAGAAGTAATGGGCGAGATCAATAATGGATATGAGGAAGAAGAGCCTGAATTTGTTCAGGTTGATGAGAAAACATATGTAGTAGATGGACAAATGCTGGTAGATGATTTAAATGATAAATTGCACCTGAAACTGGAAACGGAAAATTATGATACGATGTCCGGGTATATGGTAGAACATCTTGGATTTATCCCGAAAGATGGAACTCATCCGGAATTAAAAGCGGATGGCGTGGTTCTGCGGGTGGATCAGATGGAGCAGAAGGCAATTAAAAAAATAAGGATTATGCTTTAAGGGCATAAAAAGTTGAAAAGGCTGCTGCAGGGAACTGCACAGTCTTTTTTAATTAAATAGAATGCATGTCATTTTTCAGGTTGGGAGACATATGATAGATAATAAATGAAGAAAACAGAGGTACATAGCCATGATGCAGAATAATTCCGGGAGTACCAGGCCCGTTGCCAATCCGGATCCTTATCCGCCGATTAAAGTAAGCAGGAAAAATCCATATTATGCGGAGATGCTTTATCCGGCAATAAGGGCACAGGAAAGTGAAATGACCGCTATTACCACCTATTTATACCAGCACTGGATTCTGTCAGACCGGTTTTCCGATTTGGGGAAGACATTGATGGCTATTTCCAAAGTGGAAATGTTCCATCTCTATACGATCGGAGAATTGATCACTATGCTGGGGGGAGATCCTAGGCTTGCCAACAATGCATGTGAATGCTGGAATGCTGATGCCATTGACTATTGCCAGGAGGTCCATCATATACTGGCAGCAAATATAGCTTCTGAAGAAGGAGCTGCCGCATTCTACCAACAGACTGCAAAAGAGATCAAAGATCCTTGTGTCAGCGCTGTTTTGAATCGCCTGGCACTGGACGAAATACTTCATGTACAGATCTTCCGAGAGTTTCTGGAGTCGGATAAAAGAAGCGTTTAAACATGTTCCAGTGTATCATAGTCAACGCAGATAGGATAGTCGCCCGTTCTGCTTTGCTCCAGCCGGGCATTAATTCCGTAAAGCTGAACTAAGTTTTCTTTGGTAATGACATCAACCGGTTTTCCTTCGAATATTACATTGCCCTTTTTCATCCCAATCAAATGGTCTGCAAACTTAGAAGCATGGTTCAGTTCATGAATTACCATAATAATTGTACGGTTGTTTTCACGGTTCAGTTTTTTGAGAAGTTTTAATATTTCAATCTGGTGGGACATATCAAGATAGGTGGTGGGCTCATCCAATACTAATATCTCAGTTTCCTGTGCCAGTGCCATGGCTATCCATGCCCTTTGACGCTGGCCGCCGGACAGGGATTCCACCATCTTTTCTTTCAATTCGTAGACTCCGGTGGAATGCATTGCCCAATCGATCATCTGAAGGTCATGTTCATTCAGTCCGCTCATCGGGCGCTGGTAAGGAAAACGGCCATATGCCACAAGTTCCTTCACCATAAGCCCGGTGGGTACGCAAGGACTTTGAGGCAGAACAGCCATTTTGCGGGCAATGGATTTGGAAGCCTGTCTGCGCAGCGACTTGCCATGTAATAATATCTCGCCATGGCGGCTGGGAATAATGCGGGATACGGCTTTTAACAATGTTGATTTTCCACATCCGTTAGAGCCGATCACCATTGTAACTTTCCCCTTGGGAATTTTCAAATTTAATTTATTTATAACAATCTCATCTTCATATCCAATCTGCAGATCTTTCGTCTGTATACATTCTTGGTTCATAGTCTATTTCTCCTTTAACATTAAGTATATAAAGTATGGTACGCCTACAATGGAAAGTGTAATGCCAACCGGAACCTCTAAAGGTGAGAAAAGATTTCGGGAGATGCTGTCGGCAGCGATAATTAATGCAGCGCTGATCATGGCACCGGTAATAATCTGCCTTTTATGAGCGGCGCCTACCAGCTTCTTGGCAATATGAGGACCGAGTAATCCAAGAAAAGCAATATTACCTGCAACTGAGGTTGCAAGTGCTGAAAGTGCAACAGCCAGAAGTAATAAAATTCTGCTTTCCCGTTGTACAGAGACCCCTAATCCACTGGCGGTTTCGTCTCCAAGAGCATAGACATCAAGGGTGCGGCTCTTATAAAGGACAATTATAGTAAGGAGCAGAACTGCGGGGGCAAGAAATATAAAATAAATCCAACTGCTCCCCCAAAGACTTCCGCTAATCCAGGTCAGTGCCTGATTATAGTCACCTTTGGACATATTAAGCTGATATAAGGTAATAAAAGCATTAATTCCTGCATTTACACCAATTCCCGTTAAGATCAGCCGATTCGGCGAAATCCCCTTTTTATATGCCAGAGAATAAATCAGCAGAGAAGAAAGCAGGGAGCCAGCCAAAGCGAAAACAGGTATCATAAATACGGTAGCGGCAGACAAAGCGGAATAATACGCAGTACTTTTTATGGAAATAAAAAGTACAACGGCAAGGGCTGCACCTGCATTAATACCAATCATACCAGGTTCCGCTAAAGGATTACGGGTCACACTTTGCAGAACACAGCCTGCTGTAGAAAGTGCGATTCCGACAAATAGGGCTATACAGATTCTTGGGAGACGCAGCTGGAATATGGTGGTGTTTTGCAATTTACTGCCCTGTCCGAAAAGAGTGTTGAATACATCTTTTACCGAAATAGAATAAGTTCCCCATATGAGAGAAATAAGCATGGCAGCAAGCAGGAAAAAAGCAGTAACGAATAATACAATATGAAATCTTCTCTTCATCACCGGCTCTCCTTTCTAATCATCAGGAGAAATACAGGAACTCCAATCAGAGCAGTAAAAAGTCCAATAGGGGTTTCGTATGGCGGTTGAACCATTCTGGCTGCAATATCCGCCCAAATCAGGAGCGCACTTCCAAATAAAAAAGATAGCGGTATCAATTTACGGTAATCATTCCCGGACAGTTTGCGTACAACATGAGGAACAATCAGACCTACGAAAGCAATATTTCCGGCAATTGCCACACTTACGGCACACATGGGAATCAGCAGAATCATTGTAAGAATCCGGATTTTAACAGGATTTACGCCAAGCCCTGTACAGACATCATCTCCCAGGCTTACAATATTTATCTTGCTGCTTATAATCAGAGCAGAGATAAGGCAGGGAATGCTGACAATCAGTAATATGTTCATTTGATCCCAGGAAGCCGTACGAAATCCGCCGGATACCCAGAAGGCCAGTTCCTGTGAACGGTTGCCTAACAAAGCGATGACAGATGCCAGAGACAGGAAAAAGGTTCCAAGTGCTGTTCCGGCAAGAATAAGGCGGGAAATATTCATATTAGAAGCGCTTTTTAAACTGAAAAGCAAAACGCAAATACCGCTGATGAAAGCGCCGAGCATTGCTGCCGCAAAATTACCCAGTATACCATAAAGGGAAGTATTGACACTTACGACAGCGACGGCAAGGGCAGCTCCCTGGGTGATTCCCATAATGGATGGCTCTGCAATAGGATTGCGGGTTACTCCCTGCATCATGGCACCGCCCATTCCAAGAAGACCGCCGATGATAGCACTTGCAAGTGCCCTGGGAAGACGAATATTTCTTACAAGCTGCATATCCAGAGGAAGCTCCTCGGGCTTTCCGGCTGCAAATAAACTATTCAGAACAGTTTCCGCTGGTATATTTTTTGCACCTGCGCAAGCAGCGGCCATTAATCCGGCCGCCACTAAGAGGATACTGAAGAACCATGCACCTGTTAACTTACGATTCATTTTAATTTCTCCATCAGGGATGATGCTTCATCCAAAAACAAAAATCTGCCGATGCAGCTGTAACCCTGGTTAAAATAAGGGCTGGAAGGAAGCTCCAGAACATTTCCGTTCTTCA
Organism: Robinsoniella sp. KNHs210; assembly: GCF_000686105.1. Lineage (NCBI taxonomy): Bacteria > Bacillati > Bacillota > Clostridia > Lachnospirales > Lachnospiraceae > Robinsoniella > Robinsoniella sp. KNHs210. Next base: position 2,720,620 of record NZ_JMLZ01000002.1, on the reverse strand, counting down.
CCGGATCCATATTCTTCCAAACTGGATTTTCCCGAAGGGATGCGAGATCTTCATCTGTACCGATAGCCAGAATGCGGTCTGCATCAATCTGGGCAAGTCCTTCGTAGCTGACAACCGGGAGGCTGATATTTTCCTGAACCGGCATTCCTTCAGGCCGTTTTAAGCCCATGTCATCGTATAAGATGCTGCCAATACCGGCCTTATCAAAGATAAAAATTTGTCCCCCGCTTGCCAAAAGAGCGAGGTAAGTAGTGTCTTCGCCATAAGAGCTGCGGATTTCTTCACCAATTTTTAATGCTTTTTCTTCATAAGAAGAGAGCCACTGATCCGCTTTTGCGGTTTTATTCATAATACCGGCAACGCTTTTGACATCTTCTTTCCAGTCTGTCTGGGCAAGTTCTAACATAACAACCGGAGCGATTTCAGATAGCTGCTGGTACATTTTCTCCTGAACAGTAGAGATAATGATCAGATCCGGTTCTAATGAAATAATTCCTTCTACATCCATGGTATCCTGCATGCTGTAGCCCAGAATAGAAGCTCCTTCCAGAACATCTTCCAGATAGGAAGGGAATTTCGTATAGTCATAAGCATCAGAATTCGCAGTTCCTGCAACCTTATATCCAAGCACAGATAAGATATCACTGTTTCCACTTATATCTACAATTTTCTGTGGGTTTGCCGGTATTGAAATTTCGCCTCTGGCATCTGTAACGGTAATATTATCTCCGGTTTCAGCAGAAGTATTAGCAGTTTTGTCTGTATCCCCATTAGTATCCTTATTCGTATCCTTTTTAGTATCCGTATTTGATTCTGCGCCGGTTTCGGCACTGGAATTCGTGGCTGCAGTCTGGGAACTGTCCTTTGCAGTATCCGGTGAGCTTTGACACCCGGATAATAACAGCATCGCCGCACAGGACAGTACTGCAAAATTTTTTAATAGATGTTTCTTTGACATAATAAATCCTCACTTTCGAAAAATGGATAAAAATGTTAGCATAAGCTAACCACCTTTGCCACGTATTATATACAACATTCTCAAAAAATGCAAGGATTGGTTTCTTATTGATAATTTTATCAATAAGAAACCAATCCCAAAGGCATCGCTATCTGATCTTAGATGTCTTTTCCAGTGTAATGAAACCAATCAAAGTCTGCATAATTTGTGGAAACGGATTTATTGCTGCTGGCGTACATGCCAATGTAAACACCCGTAAATCCTTCATTTACGGTAGAACTCAGAAGAGCTGCATCGATATCCTCCGCAAATAGTTTTAATTCGTGTTCATTTAGCCCATAGAAGAAGGCATATGTTTCACAACGCCCCTGTACACTGAGGCATAAGCGCCCGGTATTTTCGAGCGGAAGTTCTTTGATTAAAGTGCGTACCCCATTTTCTGTTCGGTGCAGTTGCAGGACAGCGCGGTTATTACGGAATGTCTTAACAAAAACCAGATTGTAACGGTTATCCTGGATTAATACAATGCCTGCTTCTTCCAAATCATTTGCAGGAGTAAACTCCATTGCAGCAGAAGCCATAAATACTTTATGCTGCTGACGTCTGCCAATAAATGACGGGTTGCAGATTTCCTGAATCACTTCTGGTTCCAGTGAGAGGCGCAGACATCCCCTGCGTTTGGTCAGAGAATAAAAATCTCTCTGAGGCGTATGAATCATGTTCCAGATCATAGAAAGTCTGTCGGAGTCAAAATTGTCATTCGAATCGGTAAAAGGACAATAAAAGCTTGGAAGATCAGGCAAACGCTCTTCTTTATGAACCAGTCCGTTTTCAGTGTCAGGCATAGGCCATTCGTCTTCAGACCATACAATTGGAATCATAAAGGTTTCTCTTCCAAGATTATAATGGAAGCCTTTATAAGGCCGGACGCCCAGCAAAACCATCCACCATTCCCCATTTTGTGTTGTTACGATATCTGCATGCCCAACCACAGAAATCTCATTTAACAGTGATAAATGACGATGGGTAACTATGGGATTACGTGGGCATATCTCATAATCCCCATCAATCGTCCGGCTTCTTGCCATCATAACACTATGATTGCAGTAAGTTGTGTAGGTGGGATTTGTGGGGCAAATGCTCGCATTATAGAAAAAAGTTTTAACTGTGGTAAAATTTCTGCAATTAAAGGTGAATGGTATGGAATTGCGGGAGGTATAGCCGGCGATTCAGGTATAATACAAAATTGCTATAATTTAGGTGAAGTCAATTCTACATCAGTTATACCGTATTGTGGAGGCATTGCGGGAAATGGAAGAGAAATAGAGAATTGTGTTAATATAGGAAAAGCAACAGCTGGTATTATGGCAAGTAATGATGGATATATATTAAATTGCTATTGGTTAACTACTGCATCTAGTTACTGCACTATTAATATTAATGATGGCGATTGTAAGTGTTTTGAACTTACCGGTAGTCAGATGGCAGAACAATCTTCATTTCCAACTTTGGATTTTGCATCAGTCTGGAAAATGTCAAGTGATTACCCAATATTAAGATAATAAGTGCATAAAGTTTGGATTAAAACTAACTACCCTGTATGTCGCGACAGGGTAGTTTTTATAATTGCATGTCTTGTGGGCAAGGAGTTCCCCAGCATGAAAGTTCCACATCTCAAAATATATTGAAAATCAAGTTTAGCGGAAAAACAGGAAAGACGAAGCCGCACTTCCTATTGAATTAAAAAACTTTTGGCTCCTGAGATGAATTTTTTACCTATATTTTTTTAATCCACTAGGGTTATGGTAACACAGGGTTGCCACCAACATAGACATACTGGTATGTCTATGCTGGATCTGCATTTAGAAAACACATGCCTATCTACTCCACTAATCCATATGATAAAATATGGAAATTAATGTTTAACCCCAATTCTCGTATTCTTATTATTTGTTCAACCGTTAATGTAAATCCAAATTGCCCCATTTCTGAATTTAAATAACAATTTAACTCTACTTTTTTTGTTTTTAGAAGATCATTAATATAATTCTTATATGAATCTATATTTAAAAGAAAACAATTAATTTTATTTGTAAAATCTTCATCTATAAAATTTATCTTATAAATCCACTGTTCTTCAGATACTTCCATATTAAGAGCCACTCTTTGTCCTTTTTTTACAGTTTTAATTGGTTCTAAACTGATGTTTTTACTAATTTCATCAAAGTCTAAACACTTTCCTGAAATTGTAAGCGCTATATATCCTTGCATCATTTTCCTCCAAATCCTTTAAATTCCTTCGCTAGTTCTATCAGTTCCTGGTAAGAAAAATTTTCATTCGCTTTTCTACCCAGATCTGATTTCACTTCATGTATAAAATTTCCAAAATCTGTTCTATTTACGCCTATCTGATTTGCCACATCTGATATCTGTTTTAAATCTTTCTTAGCAAAGTATTGCAAATCCATTTTCAATAATCCAGATTTAATATTTGAAACACTACTTTCTCCACCATTTTTCGTATCGTTTAAGGTTTCAACCAGTTTTGCTCCAGCAGTTATAGAACCTGGCTCTCTTGTTCCTCTATATAATGGACTGTTTGGGTTCATCATCTGTCCTGTTAGGTAACTAGACCCATAGCTTGCTGCCCCAAAAGGCATACCAATAAATCCACCTGCTAGTGCTCCTGATTGGAAACCTGAAGCTGCTCCATCTAATGCGGCTGAAAATGACCCATCCCAGCTACCTGTGTTCTCACGATTGGCAACAACGGCCGAATATGCACCTGATCCGGCTCCGATTGCTCCGGCTGCCGATGAACCTATCAGCGCGCCCTGTGCTATTCCGCCGGCTAAGCCAGCCGCAGCTCCTCCGGTTGCTAACGTAGCTATTCCAGCTATGGCAATTACAGAGACACCAACTGCTATTTTCCCACCAGGGGTTGACGCAAATTCTTTAATTTTTTTTCCAGCAGACGAAGCCGCACTTCCAATTGAATTAAAAAAACTTTTGGCACCTGAGACGAATTTTTTACCTGTATTTTTCACATCATCCCAGAATTCACTGAAAGACAATCCACTGGGGTCATGGTACAGCACAGGGTTGCCACCAGCATAGGCATACCAGTTTGTACCTTGTTTTGCTGGATCTACATTTAGAAAACGCCCCAGTTTGACATCATAATACCTCGCCCGTAAATAAATGTACCCTGTTTCTTTATCGCGGTATTCTCCTGCATAACGGTATGGGTTTTGATCAACATGGCTACTACCGTTTTGTCTGGCTTCCTGTTTTTCTGCTGTTTTATTCTCTCTATTCTCTTCGCCTTTGGGATTTCCATATGCGTCATAATCATAGCGTTGTGACACCTGATCATTCTTTACCAACTGAACAACATCCCCATGGGCATTATATAAATAAATTCCATAATCTGATTCGATCAGGCGGTGGCCATGTATATAATTTACATTCTTTCCTTCCTTAAAGTCAACCTGTATTTCACCGTTTGACCAGATATGGCTGGTAGTAACACCATTCACAGTCTTGGATGCGCGGTTATTATCCGGATAATAGGTATATTCTGCTGTATTGCTTCCGTCTGTCCAGGAAATCAGGCGGTTCAACGCATCATATATCTGGATTTCCTCTTTTTTATCTTCTGATTTTGTCAGCAAGTTGCCGTTCCGATCATAAGTATATGCTGTTTCACCATCCGGGGTAGATTTTGTTAACAGCCGATCCAGCTGATCGTATGTATATGTCTCCCATTTAAGCCCAGTTCCAGTTATCTTTTCCATCCTAATTCGGTTTCCATTTTCATCATATTCATAACTGGTTGTTTCCACTTCTCCAGTATTGGTATGTGTTTCTTCGATTAAACGGTTTAAACCGTCATATTGATAGGATGTAGATCCACCGGCATCTGTTTTGCTGAGCTGATTGCCATCGACTGCATAGGTATACTGGTATTCGGAAATAATTTTTCCAGAAGCATCTTTGTTTACAACGGATATCGGCATGTTACCATCATTGTAAGCAGTTGATTCGGTGATTCCATTTTCATATTTTGTAGTCAACAGACGGGACTTTTTATCATAAGTATAGGATGCTTTGCGTTTTCCGTTTTCGCTTACACTTGTAAGCCTCCCTAAAATATCGTAGGTATTTTTTGTATTCCGCAGTTCTCCTGTGCTGTCCGAAATCCGGACAGATAATACAGCTCCGCTATGATCATACTGATATTCTTTTTCTGTGGAGGCGCATTCTTCATGTACCATCTGTCCCAGACCATTATATGTAAAGTTTACCTGATCACTATTCTCCGTTGTAGAGATCAGTCTTCCCATACTGTCATAGGCAAATGTTTTCCGTATGGCTGTTTTCCCAGAAAATGATTTTGATTCTTCGGTTTTACGGCCTAAAATATCATAGGCTGCCTGATAGGTACCCCCTCCCTGTTCCTTTGTCTGTAACAGGTTTCCGGCACTATCATAGGTGTTAGTCTCCATCTGACCGGCACTGTCAGTCATTTTTGAAACTTTACCCTGGTAATTATATTCATATTTTGTTACCGTATATACATCATCACCGTTTGTTTTTATCTGGTCAAGTCCAGTGATGGTTAATGGCTCTGACAATCCTTTGTATTCTCTTAACAGGTGTCCTTTGAAGTTATAATATCCCTGTACATAACCTACCGGATTATCCCCATCATATTGTATGGTCTTCAGAAGATTATTCCATGCATCATACTCATATGCCGTTTTCCTAGATGTAACTGAGGAACTTCCTACTGCCTGGTTTGATACCATTTCTGTAAGCATGTTGCCAGCTTTGTCATAGGTATATACCGTCTGCGAATAGGAATCTCCGTCAAAAGGAGATATCAGGCTTGTTAGGTTTCCCAATGCATTATAGGTATAAGTAGCTGTTTTTCCATCGGGATCTGTTTCGGATAAAACCTTTCCATCACCTGTATAGGTTTTACTGATGGTATTACCATCAGCATCAACAGCCCTTATAATTCTGCCGGCAAAGTCTGTTATCTCAGTAGTCACTGCTGTACGTTCTTGATCCAAATAGGAAGTTTTGGTTGTCTGCAGATTTTTTCCTGATTGACTGTAACTTTGTTCTTCTAAAAGAATTTTTTCGGATGTGGTACTATCATAAAACATAGAACTTGTTTTCCTATCCAGGGCATCATATGTATATTCTTTATAGGAACCATCTGAGTCTGTTTCTTTTAAAACATTACCATATAAATCATACACATAAACAGTGGTGTTTCCCTGAGCATCCGTTTTAACAGTTTTCTGTCCTGCCTCATTATAGGTAAAGTTGGTTCCGGGACCTGTATAAATATCGCTTTCCAAATCATCTAAAGAAGAATCATAAGACAACGTTCCTGCCTCGATTACCTTATTTCCCATATTATCATAAGAATAACGTTCCTGAGTCTTCTGTTTCCCGTCTTCACTTATCGTTGTTTTCCGGGTTATTTCATTATGTTTATTATAGTCATACTTTGTAACAATGCCGTCTGGAGCAGTTTCCATTGTAGGAAGCCATTTCTCATTATACTGATATGTAGTTTTATAAGGTTTCCCATCCATATAGGTAGTCATGGCAATTGTCTGTCCTTTTTGGTTCCTTATATATTCTATATAATTTTTATTATCCCCAAGTGGATTTGTTTCAGTTAGAAGGAGTCCTTTGATTTCATGATCCATGTCATATGTATAAGTAGTAATGGCAAAATTTTCTTTATTAGCACCATCATTATAAATACTGCTTCCATCCAGCGGAGTTGCTTTTTCCAATAGGTATAAGCCAGAATCATCATAAACATAATAAGTAGCTGTACCATTTTTATCAATACTTTTACTTATATTGCCATGATAATCATATTGTGTGATTTCAGTTGATCTATCTGGATAAGTAACCTTTGTTACACGACCTTTATCATCTCTTTCATAAAAGGTATCATTTCCATATACATCAGTTTCCGATTCTACTTCGCTGTAATTATATATCCCATTTGTCTGAGTATACTGAGTATGGACAGTTTCACCTAGTGCATTAGTAGAGTCAGTTAATTTATAATTAAAATCAAACTTCTTTGTTACAGATCGTCCGTTAGAATCCGTAATAGTAGTTTTACGTAAGATATCATCATATAGGTACGTATCTATATTACCAATCATGTTTTTTACTGTAGCTACTTTTTTATCGTGTATTCCGCCATTGATATAGGTGATTTCCTCAAAAATACTGCCATCGTTATTTATAATTTTAGTTAGTAACCCATTGGAATTGTACTCATATCCAGTAGCCTTACCATTCGCATCCGTAGATTTTGAAAGTTTTCCTTCAGTAAATTCAAAACTGGCTAATTCTCCGGTTTCTTCATTTTTAATACTTTTCAGTAATTTTCCATCGTAATGAAACGAAACATTTGTGCCAGAAGAATCTTGCATCAAAACTATATTCCCGTTATCATCTACTGAGTAGGTTATTCGATTGCCAATATTATCTTCCATATATTGTATATGTCCGTTTTTATCAAAAGCAAATTTCGCCTGGTCTGGTGTTCTTAACTGAAAATCCCCATATATCTCAATTAGTCTTGCTCTAGAATCCAGTGCATCATATTGTTCATTGCTGTTTTTCTGAAATGTATACCGGGAACCATCCGGCAAAAATATAGTCTTCTGCTCTGAATCCAGAACCTTTTCTGATGTCATCTTTATATTTGGGCTAAACCAAAAACCTTTTCCAAGAGCCCCATCCTCCTCACTCATGGAGTTATAAGAATGCGTGATCTCAAATGGTCCAAGGGCGCTTTGCACTGTTATGTCAGAGAAAGCCTGTGCATAATTTCCAGTAGCTGCATTTGTTCCAGGTTTACCAAAATACTTGGCTGCTATACGTTCCGTCATCTGATCTGTTTCTACTGCCAGATAGAGATTTCCCCATATGGGTTGTTTGGTAAAGGTATAGTTCCTGCTGGGATCAATCCCAAAGTTTCCAAAAAAAACCTTCGCTTTTACAGGAAAGTTTACATTATGGTGGTAAGCCCCCCTTATCTGAATAAAAGCATTCGCCAATGAACTAAATGTGCTTTCTGTACTTTGGATAAAATCTCCTTTTATATCCAACAATCCGTGATCGATACGCTGATCCTCTAGGGCATTATTATATAAAGAGCCCTTTACTGCGGTGACTGCGTTATCTTCATACATCCAGAGATATCCATTTCCTTCAATAAATAAATCCCCATCAATTTTCAATACCCCGCTGATAGATGACGGACCTGATAAACTTAAGTTTCCGCTGCATTTAAATGCTCCGCCCAAATGAAGCTTACCAGCTATACTGGCATCTCCTTGTAGATCTAATACGTGACCGATGCCAATTTCATATATTTTAGCATCATTTTCTATCTTAACATCACTAGCAAATTCAACCATACCACCTGTACAATTTAGCGCCAGGCTTGGACACGATTCATTTTGAATAATATTTAACAAATTTGCTTGATTGGATTCCATTGTAATTTGTTGCGTTTCATTACCAGCAAAAATTACTGTTCCAAAATGAGCGACATCGTTAAATCCGTAAATTCCATATAACACAGTAGGACCCAATTGATAAAAATCGCCATATAATTCTAAAATAGCTCCTGGCTTTAAACTATTATATTTAGAAGCACTCTGTGTGTAAAAGTCACCCTTAACAATAATGCGTGCCCCCTCTTCAGCACCAAGCACACACCCAGTCTCTTCATATCCACCATCCACTGACTTTTTCTGGAGCCGATAATCCCCACCTATATGCAGTACAGATCCTTTGTTCAGTATTAGTCCATTTTCTAAGTAATTATTATCAATTTTTAAATTGTAACCATTGGTATTACCTGTAAGGCTCACCTCTTCCCCGCCTATTACCGTATCTTGTATCAATTCAATATCCCACAATATGGTATCAGCATAAATTTTTCCTTCCTTATTAGATACCTCTATGCGTCCTAAAAATGATATTTTAGATGGATAATTAAGCAAAGGCATTGAAATATGCTGGTCTTTTTCCCCTGCAAATACCAGTTTTCCATAGTTCTTGAAATAACTTTCGTCGACTTGGTTAAAGTTCCCATGCAGTTCCAGTACTGATCGATACCGGTCAATTTCATTCGAATTATTCGTACTTTGGGTATAAAAGTCTCCTCCCACTACAATATGAGTACCCGAGTTTGCATGCAAATGTGCTTGTGTGCTACCATATTCGCCTCTCTCATCCTCAGATTGGATACGGAAATCACCATCTACATAAATAGTGGATTCATTTGACTCCAATGCCCCGGATTGAAAAACTATATTTCCAGTTACCCTAATTGTACTATAACTAAAATTAATACGGTTATCAATATACACATTTCCTTTATATAATATTTTTTTCTTATAATATTCTCCTCCACTAAGAACAGTATCTCCTTCTATAATCTCATCGTAAACAATATCTTTAGGAATAGTCTTGTTGACATAATCAGACTGCCGGTTATCACCATTATCCTTTTTTTGACCTTCTGTTTGAAACAAATCTGTGTCTTCTTCTACATTTGTTTCCGAGCTCTCAAATTGTTCACTTTCCGTTTCTGCTTTTAGATCAGATCCGCTATTTGGTTCCGTAATGATACTTGACTCCTCTGATTCTGTTTCAGTATCTTTTTGCTTAATTTCCGTTTCTTCTGTTTCTTTCAAAGTCATTAACTGATCTGGATTTGGGTTAGCCATAACGTTTAGTATAAGTCCTAAATTAGGGATATCTGAAACAAATACCAATGTTGCTATAGTTATACATATAATTGACTTTAAAAATCTTTTTCTTTCTTTTTTCTTCCACATATCATTTTCTCCCTTTTCATATAAATTTAAGAGTACATTATAAAATAATTTTTGGTGTTTTTGATGTGATATGTACTGAAATGTAAAAATCATGTCATCAAAATGCTAATATTAGCAATAAATGATTACCCACTACGGGAACTTTTCGTATAGACAAGCAGGGTACCATACTTTTATTCAATAATTTTAGAACAAAAAATAACCTCCCAAATACTACAAATAGTATTTGAAAGGCAAAAAAGATTATCTTTCTAAGAATTAAAAATTGTAGACGAAATCTACATCTACTGTTTTAAGTACTTTTACCGTACCAGTTCTGTTTTTTCCTATTGCTTGATATTTTGTATATTTACCATTATATATTGGCATTTAGCATTGTTATTAACTACAGTATAGAGAGCGTAGGAAGGAAAGTAAATATAATAATTTATCCCAAATCTTAAAAAAATAGACGTAATTCAGTATGCAGCCGGTTATTACAATATAGTTGAAAATTAACAGTTGATTTCATAACAGATTAAAATATGTTGTGAAAAGAGGTACAATTGACAGGATGCATTGGATAGGGGAGAAAAAAACAGTAGAATACAGTAGAATTAATAAATTGAATCAATTGTGCAAAAAATATGAAAAAATTACAAAATAAGTGTTGACAGATCGGTTTCCAGGTGGTATCATAACAAAGTTGTCTCAAACAGACAGCAAAAAACAAAATCCGACACGAATGTAACACGAGAAATCGACTCGAATAAAGTTGAAAAA